>OY760942.1:465000-2876442 GCA_963664065.1 Lysobacterales bacterium | reverse complement strand
GACCCGCCCGGGTCCGGGCGGACCAACGCGCCAACCAACAATGCGCCGGTGTTCAGTTCCTCGAGCGTGTCCCGCGAAATCACGGAGAACACCGCCGCGGGCCAGGACGTCGGCGCCGCGGTGACGGCCACCGACGCCGACGCCGGCGACACCCTCAGCTACACGCTGGGGGGCGCCGATGTGGCCGCCTTCGACTTTGTCGAGACCACGGGGCAGATCCGCACCAAGGCCGGCGTCAGCTACGACCACGAGGCCAAGGCCTCCTACACGGTCACGGTCACGGCCACGGACAACAGCAACGCCACCGCCGTCGCCGATGTCACCATCAGCGTCACCGACGTGGACGAGCCGCCCAGCGCGCCGGCGACGCCCATGGTCTCGGCAGTGTCCGGCAGCACCACCAGCCTGTCGGTCAGCTGGGCCGCCCCGGCCAACGACCGGCAAGCCCGCCATCGCCAGCTACGACGTGCAGTACCGCGTGGGCAGCTCCGGGACCTGGAGCGACGGCCCGGTGGACGTCGCGGGCACGTCCACGACCATTACCAGCCTCGTCGCGGACACGCTCTATGAGGCGCGGGTGCGCGCCTCCAACGCCGAGGGCGACTCCGGCTGGTCCGACCCGCCCGGGTCCGGGCGGACCAACGCGCCAACCAACAATGCGCCGGTGTTCAGTTCCTCGAGCGTGTCCCGCGAAATCACGGAGAACACCGCCGCGGGCCAGGACGTCGGCGCCGCGGTGACGGCCACCGACGCCGACGCCGGCGACACCCTCAGCTACACGCTGGGGGGCGCCGATGTGGCCGCCTTCGACTTTGTCGAGACCACGGGGCAGATCCGCACCAAGGCCGGCGTCAGCTACGACCACGAGGCCAAGTCTTCCTACACGGTCACGGTCACGGCCACGGACAACAGCAACGCCACCGCCGTCGCCGATGTCACCATCAGCGTCACCGACGTGGACGAGCCGCCCAGCGCGCCGGCGACGCCCATGGTCTCGGCAGTGTCCGGCAGCACCACCAGCCTGTCGGTCAGCTGGGCCGCCCCGGCCAACGCCGGCAAGCCCGCCATCGCCAGCTACGACGTGCAGTACCGCGTGGGCAGCTCCGGGACCTGGAGCGACGGCCCGGTGGACGTCGCGGGCACGTCCACGACCGTTAGCGGCCTCGTCGCGGACACGCTCTATGAGGCGCGGGTGCGCGCCTCCAACGCCGAGGGCGACTCCGGCTGGTCCGACCCGCCCGGGTCCGGGCGGACCAACGCGCCAACCAACAATGCGCCGGTGTTCAGTTCCTCGAGCGTGTCCCGCGAAATCACGGAGAACACCGCCGCGGGCCAGGACGTCGGCGCCGCGGTGACGGCCACCGACGCCGACGCCGGCGACACCCTCAGCTACACGCTGGGGGGCGCCGATGTGGCCGCCTTCGACTTTGTCGAGACCACGGGGCAGATTCGCACCAAGGCCGGCGTCAGCTACGACCACGAGGCCAAGTCTTCCTACACGGTCACGGTCACGGCCACGGACAACAGCAACGCCACCGCCGTCGCCGATGTCACCATCAGCGTCACCGACGTGGACGAGCCGCCCAGCGCGCCGGCGACGCCCATGGTCTCGGCAGTGTCCGGCAGCACCACCAGCCTGTCGGTCAGCTGGGCCGCCCCGGCCAACGCCGGCAAGCCCGCCATCGCCAGCTACGACGTGCAGTACCGCGTGGGCAGCTCCGGGACCTGGAGCGACGGCCCGGTGGACGTCGCGGGCACGTCCACGACCATTAGCCAGCCTCGTCGCGGACACGCTCTATGAGGCGCGGGTGCGCGCCTCCAACGCCGAGGGCGACTCCGGCTGGTCCGACCCGCCCGGGTCCGGGCGGACCAACGCGCCAACCAACAATGCGCCGGTGTTCAGTTCCTCGAGCGTGTCCCGCGAAATCACGGAGAACACCGCCGCGGGCCAGGACGTCGGCGCCGCGGTGACGGCCACCGACGCCGACGCCGGCGACACCCTCAGCTACACGCTGGGGGGCGCCGATGTGGCCGCCTTCGACTTCGTCGAGACCACGGGGCAGATTCGCACCAAGGCCGGCGTCAGCTACGACCACGAGGCCAAGTCTTCCTACACGGTCACGGTCACGGCCACGGACAACAGCAACGCCACCGCCGTCGCCGATGTCACCATCAGCGTCACCGACGTGGACGAGCCGCCCAGCGCGCCGGCGACGCCCATGGTCTCGGCAGTGTCCGGCAGCACCACCAGCCTGTCGGTCAGCTGGGCCGCCCCGGCCAACGCCGGCAAGCCCGCCATCGCCAGCTACGACGTGCAGTACCGCGTGGGCAGCTCCGGGACCTGGAGCGACGGCCCGGTGGACGTCGCGGGCACGTCCACGACCATTGCCAGCCTCGTCGCGGACACGCTCTATGAGGCGCGGGTGCGCGCCTCCAACGCCGAGGGCGACTCCGGCTGGTCCGACCCGCCCGGGTCCGGGCGGACCAACGCGCCAACCAACAATGCGCCGGTGTTCAGTTCCTCGAGCGTGTCCCGCGAAATCACGGAGAACACCGCCGCGGGCCAGGACGTCGGCGCCGCGGTGACGGCCACCGACGCCGACGCCGGCGACACCCTCAGCTACACGCTGGGGGGCGCCGATGTGGCCGCCTTCGACTTTGTCGAGACCACGGGGCAGATTCGCACCAAGGCCGGCGTCAGCTACGACCACGAGGCCAAGTCTTCCTACACGGTCACGGTCACGGCCACGGACAACAGCAACGCCACCGCCGTCGCCGATGTCACCATCAGCGTCACCGACGTGGACGAGCCGCCCAGCGCGCCGGCGACGCCCATGGTCTCGGCAGTGTCCGGCAGCACCACCAGCCTGTCGGTCAGCTGGGCCGCCCCGGCCAACGCCGGCAAGCCCGCCATCGCCAGCTACGACGTGCAGTACCGCGTGGGCAGCTCCGGGACCTGGAGCGACGGCCCGGTGGACGTCGCGGGCACGTCCACGACCATTGCCAGCCTCGTCGCGGACACGCTCTATGAGGCGCGGGTGCGCGCCTCCAACGCCGAGGGCGACTCCGGCTGGTCCGACCCGCCCGGGTCCGGGCGGACCAACGCGCCAACCAACAATGCGCCGGTGTTCAGTTCCTCGAGCGTGTCCCGCGAAATCACGGAGAACACCGCCGCGGGCCAGGACGTCGGCGCCGCGGTGACGGCCACCGACGCCGACGCCGGCGACACCCTCAGCTACACGCTGGGGGGCGCCGATGTGGCCGCCTTCGACTTTGTCGAGACCACGGGGCAGATTCGCACCAAGGCCGGCGTCAGCTACGACCACGAGGCCAAGTCTTCCTACACGGTCACGGTCACGGCCACGGACAACAGCAACGCCACCGCCGTCGCCGATGTCACCATCAGCGTCACCGACGTGGACGAGCCGCCCAGCGCGCCGGCGACGCCCATGGTCTCGGCAGTGTCCGGCAGCACCACCAGCCTGTCGGTCAGCTGGGCCGCCCCGGCCAACGCCGGCAAGCCCGCCATCGCCAGCTACGACGTGCAGTACCGCGTGGGCAGCTCCGGGACCTGGAGCGACGGCCCGGTGGACGTCGCGGGCACGTCCACGACCATTGCCAGCCTCGTCGCGGACACGCTCTATGAGGCGCGGGTGCGCGCCTCCAACGCCGAGGGCGACTCCGGCTGGTCCGACCCGCCCGGGTCCGGGCGGACCAACGCGCCAACCAACAATGCGCCGGTGTTCAGTTCCTCGAGCGTGTCCCGCGAAATCACGGAGAACACCGCCGCGGGCCAGGACGTCGGCGCCGCGGTGACGGCCACCGACGCCGACGCCGGCGACACCCTCAGCTACACGCTGGGGGGCGCCGATGTGGCCGCCTTCGACTTTGTCGAGACCACGGGGCAGATTCGCACCAAGGCCGGCGTCAGCTACGACCACGAGGCCAAGTCTTCCTACACGGTCACGGTCACGGCCACGGACAACAGCAACGCCACCGCCGTCGCCGATGTCACCATCAGCGTCACCGACGTGGACGAGCCGCCCAGCGCGCCGGCGACGCCCATGGTCTCGGCAGTGTCCGGCAGCACCACCAGCCTGTCGGTCAGCTGGGCCGCCCCGGCCAACGCCGGCAAGCCCGCCATCGCCAGCTACGACGTGCAGTACCGCGTGGGCAGCTCCGGGACCTGGAGCGACGGCCCGGTGGACGTCGCGGGCACGTCCACGACCATTACCAGCCTCGTCGCGGACACGCTCTATGAGGCGCGGGTGCGCGCCTCCAACGCCGAGGGCGACTCCGGCTGGTCCGACCCGCCCGGGTCCGGGCGGACCAACGCGCCAACCAACAATGCGCCGGTGTTCAGTTCCTCGAGCGTGTCCCGCGAAATCACGGAGAACACCGCCGCGGGCCAGGACGTCGGCGCCGCGGTGACGGCCACCGACGCCGACGCCGGCGACACCCTCAGCTACACGCTGGGGGGCGCCGATGTGGCCGCCTTCGACTTTGTCGAGACCACGGGGCAGATTCGCACCAAGGCCGGCGTCAGCTACGACCACGAGGCCAAGTCTTCCTACACGGTCACGGTCACGGCCACGGACAACAGCAACGCCACCGCCGTCGCCGATGTCACCATCAGCGTCACCGACGTGGACGAGCCGCCCAGCGCGCCGGCGACGCCCATGGTCTCGGCAGTGTCCGGCAGCACCACCAGCCTGTCGGTCAGCTGGGCCGCCCCGGCCAACGCCGGCAAGCCCGCCATCGCCAGCTACGACGTGCAGTACCGCGTGGGCAGCTCCGGGACCTGGAGCGACGGCCCGGTGGACGTCGCGGGCACGTCCACGACCATTAGCCAGCCTCGTCGCGGACACGCTCTATGAGGCGCGGGTGCGCGCCTCCAACGCCGAGGGCGACTCCGGCTGGTCCGACCCGCCCGGGTCCGGGCGGACCAACGCGCCAACCAACAATGCGCCGGTGTTCAGTTCCTCGAGCGTGTCCCGCGAAATCACGGAGAACACCGCCGCGGGCCAGGACGTCGGCGCCGCGGTGACGGCCACCGACGCCGACGCCGGCGACACCCTCAGCTACACGCTGGGGGGCGCCGATGTGGCCGCCTTCGACTTCGTCGAGACCACGGGGCAGATCCGCACCAAGGCCGGCGTCAGCTACGACCACGAGGCCAAGTCTTCCTACACGGTCACGGTCACGGCCACGGACAACAGCAACGCCACCGCCGTCGCCGATGTCACCATCAGCGTCACCGACGTGGACGAGCCGCCCAGCGCGCCGGCGACGCCCATGGTCTCGGCAGTGTCCGGCAGCACCACCAGCCTGTCGGTCAGCTGGGCCGCCCCGGCCAACGCCGGCAAGCCCGCCATCGCCAGCTACGACGTGCAGTACCGCGTGGGCAGCTCCGGGACCTGGAGCGACGGCCCGGTGGACGTCGCGGGCACGTCCACGACCATTAGCCAGCCTCGTCGCGGACACGCTCTATGAGGCGCGGGTGCGCGCCTCCAACGCCGAGGGCGACTCCGGCTGGTCCGACCCGCCCGGGTCCGGGCGGACCAACGCGCCAACCAACAATGCGCCGGTGTTCAGTTCCTCGAGCGTGTCCCGCGAAATCACGGAGAACACCGCCGCGGGCCAGGACGTCGGCGCCGCGGTGACGGCCACCGACGCCGACGCCGGCGACACCCTCAGCTACACGCTGGGGGGCGCCGATGTGGCCGCCTTCGACTTCGTCGAGACCACGGGGCAGATTCGCACCAAGGCCGGCGTCAGCTACGACCACGAGGCCAAGTCTTCCTACACGGTCACGGTCACGGCCTCCGACAACAGCAACGCCACCGCCGTCGCCGATGTCACCATCAGCGTCACCGACGTGGACGAGCCGCCCAGCGCGCCGGCGACGCCCATGGTCTCGGCAGTGTCCGGCAGCACCACCAGCCTGTCGGTCAGCTGGGCCGCCCCGGCCAACGCCGGCAAGCCCGCCATCGCCAGCTACGACGTGCAGTACCGCGTGGGCAGCTCCGGGACCTGGAGCGACGGCCCGGTGGACGTCGCGGGCACGTCCACGACCATTAGCAGCCTCGTCGCGGACACGCTCTATGAGGCGCGGGTGCGCGCCTCCAACGCCGAGGGCGACTCCGGCTGGTCCGACCCGCCCGGGTCCGGGCGGACCAACGCGCCAACCAACAATGCGCCGGTGTTCAGTTCCTCGAGCGTGTCCCGCGAAATCACGGAGAACACCGCCGCGGGCCAGGACGTCGGCGCCGCGGTGACGGCCACCGACGCCGACGCCGGCGACACCCTCAGCTACACGCTGGGGGGCGCCGATGTGGCCGCCTTCGACTTTGTCGAGACCACGGGGCAGATCCGCACCAAGGCCGGCGTCAGCTACGACCACGAGGCCAAGTCTTCCTACACGGTCACGGTCACGGCCTCCGACAACAGCAACGCCACCGCCGTCGCCGATGTCACCATCAGCGTCACCGACGTGGACGAGCCGCCCAGCGCGCCGGCGACGCCCATGGTCTCGGCAGTGTCCGGCAGCACCACCAGCCTGTCGGTCAGCTGGGCCGCCCCGGCCAACGCCGGCAAGCCCGCCATCGCCAGCTACGACGTGCAGTACCGCGTGGGCAGCTCCGGGACCTGGAGCGACGGCCCGGTGGACGTCGCGGGCACGTCCACGACCATTACCAGCCTCGTCGCGGACACGCTCTATGAGGCGCGGGTGCGCGCCTCCAACGCCGAGGGCGACTCCGGCTGGTCCGACCCGCCCGGGTCCGGGCGGACCAACGCGCCGAGCACATCGGCGCCCGGCGCGCCCGGAAATCTTCGCACCACCCCGGGCGACGGGCGGGTGACGCTGGCCTGGACGGCGCCGGGGAGCGACGGCGGGGCGGCCATCGAGAAGTACCGCTACCGGGTGAGCGCCGACGGGGGCTCGAGCTGGGACCCGGACTGGACCGACGTGCCCGACGGACCGGACGCGGGCGGCAGCGCGGCGGACGAGACGACCTTCACCGTGTCCGGTCTGAGCAACGGCACGGAGTACGTCTTCCAGCTGCGCGCGGTGAACAGCGTCGGCGAGGGCCGGGCGGCGAGCGCCACGGGCACGCCCGTGCGCGCGCCGCTGCCCCCCGGGTCCGGTTTCCTGGTCGGTAACTTCGGGCAGCGCGCGGACGGCGCCGCGCAGATTTACGTCACGCACGATATCGTGGGCGTGTTTACGACCGGCGCCCGCGGCGCCGAGTGGCACAACATCGAATTGCGGCTGAATTCGATAACTTCCGACATCGCCCAGCTCCCATCGGCCACGCTCTACCGCGCGAGCGTGACCGACACCCGGGTGAGCCGGGGCGCAGAGGTGGCGGCGCTCACCGCCGTGCCGGGGTCGCCGCGACCGACGGACACCGCGCAGACCGTCGCCTTCACCGCGCCGCCCGGCACGCGCCTGGAGGCGGGCGCCACGTACATGGTGGTGCTGGTGGCGTCATCCGGTTGGGTCGGTGTCGAGAACACGACCTTCCCGGCCGAAGACGCCGGCGGGGCGCCCGGCTGGGCCATCGACGGTATCGGCGCCGGCAACTCCTCGCCCTATTCCTACCAGACAACCGCCTCGCTGCTGATGCGCGTCAACGGCACGGCGGCCGGCGCGCCCGTGGCCACCGCGCCCGACGCCCCGGCGAGCGTGGGCGCGGCGGCGGGCGATGCGCGCGTGAACCTGATCTGGACACCGCCGCGGAGCGACGGCGGGGCGGGCATCGAGAAATACCAGTACCGCTACTCGGCCGGTTCCAGGGTTGACCCGGATACGGCCTGGACCGACGTGCCCGACGGTTCGGATACCGGCACGAGCCGGGCCGACGAGCGCTCGGTCAGCGTCACGGAGCTTGACAACGGCAGGCAATACGCCTTCGAGCTGCGCGCGGTCAACGGCGTGCGTGCCGGTGCGGCGGCCACCGCCACGGCCACGCCCGCGGCGGCGCGCCGGACCGGTTTCCCGGTCAGCAATTTCGGGCAGCCCGTGGACGGTTCTTCGCAGATTTCGGTCACGCAGGATATCGTGGGCGCCTTCACGGCCGGGGCGCTGGGCGCCACGCTCGACAGCATCGAATTCCGGCTGTATTCGAGAACTCCCGACATCGCGCAGGTTCCCTCGGCAACGCTCTACCGCGGGAGCGTGACGGACACCCGGGCGACCCTGGGCACACGGGTGGCGACGCTCACCGCCGCGCCGGGGTCGCCGAGACCGGCGGCCAGCGCGCAGACGATTGTCTTCACCGCGCCGGGCGGCACCCGCCTGGAGGCGGGCGCGACGTACCTGGTGGTGCTGGCGGGATCCGGTTTCGTCCGTGTCGAGCACACCAATTCCTCCGCCCAGGACGCCGGCGGCGCGTCCGGCTGGACCATCGACGGCGTCGGCGCGGGCAACTCCTCCCCCTATTCGTACGGGACGAGCGGTTCCCTGCTGATGAGCGTCAACGGCACGACCGCCAGGGCGCAGCGGGCGGTGCGCGTGGGCGACGCGCGCGTTCGCGAGGGCCCGCAGGCGGTGCTGGTGTTCACCGTGACGCTCGATCGCGCGCGGGACCGCGACGTGACGGTGGACTACGCCACTTCCGACGCCACGGCGAGGGCGGGCGAGGACTACACCGCCGTGTCCGGCACCCTGGTCTTTACGGCGGGGGAAAGGTCCGGGACCGTGTCGGTGACGGTGCTCGACGACGCCCATGACGAGGGCGCCGAGACGCTGACGCTGAGGCTCTTCAACGCCCGCGGGGCGGTGATCGAGGACGGCGTGGCCGAGGGGACGATCCTCAACAGCGACCTCATGCCCGATGCCTGGCTGTCGCGGTTCGGGCGCGCGGCCTCCGATCAGGTGGCGCAGGCGATCGGACGGCGGCTGGAGGGCGGGGCGCGCGAATCGCACGTGACCGTCCTGGGTTGGCGGGTGGACGCGCCGTTCGATTCGCGGCGCGCCGGGCGCGTCAGCGGCGAGGAACCGGGGCACGAGGCCGCGCTCGAGTCGCCGCGTTTCGGGCGCGACGGCGCCGAACTCCGGGCGGGCGGAACCCCCGGGGCGCCGGGCGGGTTCATGGCGCAAGGTGCGCCGGGCGTAGTACCCGTCGCGGTACACGCACCGGCCGCCGGACACGCACCGGGCGCGAGGGGTCGGGGCGGTCCCTGGGCCGATATGCTGCAGGGGCTGCTGATGAAGGTTGGCGCGGGCGGGGACGTTCGCGCGCCCGGGCTGCGGGACATGGTCATGGGCAGTTCCTTTTATTACGGCTACTCCCCGGACGCCAGCCTGCTGCGCGGCATGAACCGGTTGACGGCCTGGGGCGAGAGCGCCTCGACCCGCTTCAGCGGCGCCGAGGGCAAGCTGTCCCTCGATGGCGAGGTCAATACCGCCATCGTCGGCGCGGACGGCGAGTGGGGCCGCTGGCTCGCGGGCCTGGCCCTGTCCTACAGCGAGGGCGAGGGCGGCTATCGACAGGCTTCGGCAAAAGGCGGGGCGGTGAGCAGCACGCTGAGCGGGATCAACCCCTACGCCCGCTACCGTCTCGATGAACGCACCTCTTTGTGGGCTACGCTGGGCTACGGCAGCGGGCGACTGACCCTGACCCCGGACGGGGCGGAGTCGGCCCTTGAAACCGACATGACCAACGCCATGGCGGCCTTCGGGGGCCGTGGCGTGCTGTCGATGCGCGCGGGCGAAACCGGACAGTTCGAACTGGCCCTGCGCACGGACGCGATGCTCACCTATACCGCCTCCATGGCCGTGGCCGGGCTGTCGGGTGGCGAAGGCGCCACCAGCCGAATCCGGCTCATCCTGGAAGGTTCGGGCTCCCTGCCCGCGTTCGGCGGCGTTCTGGCGCCCAAGGTGGAAGCGGTGCTGCGTTATGACGGCGGCGACGCCGAAACGGGCGCGGGATTGGAAGTCGGCGGCGGTCTGGCCTATGACATGGCCCGCCTCACGGTACAGGTCGACGGGCGCGTGCTCCTGACCCATCGGGACCGGAACTACGAGGAATGGGGATACAGCCTGTCTTTCGTGTACCAGCCCGCCAGGGATGGGCGCGGGTTGCGCTATCGGGCGGGATCCCAGTGGGGCGCGACCCAGAGTGGCGTGCAATCGCTTTGGTCGTTGCAGAACGCGGGAGGCCTGGCGAACGGCGCACGGACAGCCGACGGGCAGCGCTACACGGCTGAACTCGGCTATGGCTTCGGCGCGCGACGGCTCTGGTATCCGTATGTCGCCACCGAAAGCGGGGGCGTGTCGTCACAGGCGCTGCGTTTCGGCCTCAATCTCAATGCCGGTTCCCATCTGGAGGCAGGACTTGAGATCGGCCGGCGTGCGCACCTGTCCTGCCAAATGGAGAACTACATTCGGCTGCAGTGGCGGGCACGCTGGTAATGGCATTGGACGCCGTAACGGCGGTGCCGGAAAATGGCAGCGGCGCAGACTGCCAGTCGCGCCGCTGCCACCACCCAGGGGCGAGGGCAAAAATCGTTATACCAACACTGAACGCGGCGATGATCGAACCCAAGCGCGAGGGCTTGTTAACGAGGGTTTTGAGTTGCGCCCCGAAGATCACAAGCGTTGCCTCGATTGAGCTTATGGATTGCGAAAGGGTCGACACCAGTTCCCGTGCGTCAAGGTTTTCATCCTCAACACGTTCAAGCCGGTTATCGATGTGCTTAATGCCCGCCAGTTCCCGGGCGAGATCGTCGGCTGTGTTTTGGTGCTCGGGACTCATGGGGGTGCTATATCAAATAAATCGTCAACGCGTCCAGCCGCTTTGTTGACGATTTTCCAAATCCACTGACGAGAAAGATCAAACTCCTCGGCTAACTGAGCCGTATTATTGCCGTCAAATTTGGCCCTGATCTCAACATTGCGGGCTTCTATTTTGCTTGCCTTGAACGGGTCCGCAGGGAACCAGACCTTTGTCCCGGCGAGCGACACGAGTAAAAGCCGTGCGAACTTCCGCCCTCGGCTCGATGCCTGTTCCGGCGGGAAGCCTTGAAGCCGGTAAAAACCTTCGATGATACCGGCTATATCCTCACCGATCAGGGGGAATGTTTCCTTGCTCATGCTGATATCCTCTATTGAGGTATTTCATTGTTTTTGTTATGAGTTCATCCACTGAAAAACAGATTTCAACCCGGTTTCCGGCTTCGCGTAATGAGCGAATCATTTCGACTTGCCACTTGCTCAGGGAGCCACCGGGTGCTTTGGTTTCAAGGTATAGCGAGTGGTATCCGCCTCGCGCAACAGCCAAATGAAGGTCTGGAACGCCCCTGCGGACACCCTCGCGCTTCATCTTGCCGCCGCCCGCCGGGTGCCGGTGACCACCGTTTGGAATGGCGTATAGATTCACCAGTTCGGGGACCTGCTGGCGTTCCATGATCCGCACCCAATCGATGAACGAACTCTGGGTTTTAAACTCCAGGCCCCTGCTGGTGGCGGGTGTGTGTTTTTCAATTGCAGGCGCGGGCCTGCTGGGAACCTTCTCTAGCTCCCGTGCCAACCTTGACCATTCGCGGTGATTTTTCAAATGGTTTTATCCGTCATGTACGAAGCTGCTTGGCTTTTACAAGGCTGTCGTAAGCATCTTCAAGGTGGGCTATTGAAGCTCTGAATTTCGCGGACGCGGGCGAATTTTCGATGCTATCGGGCGTATCGCTAAGTGCCTGTTTTTCCTCATCGAGAAGGCTGGAAACCAAAACGGAAATGGCCGAAATACGCGCTCTCTTTTTCGGATTCATGGATTACTCCTCGCGGCAATGACCGCGTTCGTGTATTGCCTGACCGGGCCTCGGTCACCGGCGGGATAGGTTGAGAGTTTGATTCTGCGGACCTCAACAGTCCCGCTACTGGATTTGATGACGCGGGTAGCTAGCAGCTCGGCGACCTGTTTCAAATGTGCGGGTGAAATCTCCGGGCAGATTTGCTCGATGGTGAGGCCGTGTTTGATTGAATGACTATTGGTCAACGGGTTAATTCCAGTGCCTGCTTTTTATCTGGTTACAGAACCTTTGTGCTGATCTATCCTTACCTAATCGAATGAAGGTGGCTGGATAGCTGATTGCTTTCATGATATCCGTGCTTCTAATTCCAGTAGTGCCAGCTTGTGGGCTTTGGAAATGCCCGGTGGATAGTAGATTGCGCCTTCACGGACTTGCACTGGATAGGAGGCGACAGGTGCCACCGTGTCAGCGGAACGGCTTGACCCGTGGGTTAGGCACTGAGTCCTGTACGGAATGGCCTTAGTGCCGTCCAGACGTGGCCCTGTGTTCATGCATTGCCCCACTTATTGCACTCGCGGTATGCCGCGCCACTTGAGTAACCAAGCTCTAAAAGGCGGCGGAAATGAGCGGTCTTTATCGGGTCATGGGGCGAAAATGTTTCGTCGGCTATACCGCGCTGCTGAATCTCATTTCTTAGCACCACAGCCCGCGCAATAGCCCGTCGCTTGATGTCTTTGGGATTCACTACCGGAACCAAATATCGAAAGCGAAGATCACGGCGGTCAGTTCCTGCTTCGTGTATCCATTCGTTCAATCATCATCAGGTAGGCCGCGCTCCCCGGATGCATGTGCGTGAGTTAGGAGTCTCTCACTACCCGGGGAACGCGGGTAAACTGGAAAGTCGGTCTCGCCGAGCGGCTTGGGGTACGGGCCCTCGTCGCCTGAGAGAATGTAGGATCCCCCGGTGTAATCCCCAGGAGGGTCAATTCCCGGGACCGAGGGATCCGTTACTGGTACGACTCGAACCTGGTGGCTTCTTTTATAGCGTCCGGGGCAACTGCTGTTTTTGGGGTGTTCCATTGGCCTGATTATCCCTTTCCTTAGCCGCGCATTGCGTTCGGTAAGATTCATATCTGCGCCCTGCGCTGGTCGATGTACGGTTCCATTCTCTGCAAGTATTGCCAGGGCTCCTCACCAGGTTTCGGGGCCGGGTAGTCGTGCTGCTTTGGCCCACGCCACAATCTTGTTTGCGTCCTTTGGCACCCTGAATTTTTGATTGTCTTTTTTGCATTGCCCGTTGAGCTCTCGATACTTGAAATCTGAAGTCACGGATTTGATAAATTTCGACTGAAGTTGAACGGGTCGGTAGTGGGCTTCGGCGTAGGTGATGAACTCGGCTAAGGATCCTTCGATAAACGCGTCGGTGATGTTCGGGCAATTGAGTTTTATTCGTTCACGGGTTTTGTCGAACGGGATAAAGGCTGAAAAGTCTTTTGGCTTGGCAGCGGGTTGCTTTTTGTTTTCGGTTTTCCTTTTTGAAAAGTTGGTGGGGCGGGGGTTGTTTTCGGTTTTCCCCTCCGAACTATCAGTACTCCCCCCCTGTTTAATATAAGGTCTTTCTCTAACTCTAACTCTAGGTAACGCATTTGGTAACGCAGAAGGTAACGCATTTAGTAACGTTGGCGGCGTTACCTTAGTAACGTTCTCGTCGTTACTTTTGGCGTTTTTACGCTTGCTTTTTGCTACCCTTCGAGCCGTAAGTGCCCGTTTTTTCGCGCTTTCTCCGACATGGCGTTCGAAATTCGGTAGGAACAGAAAATCCTTGCCCTTGATCTTGATCTTTTCAAGCCAGCCGACATCTTCCATTGCTTTTGTAAATCCGGTAACGCCAGCGGCGCGATTGAGTAACGCTGACAGCGTTACCGGAGCGGTGCCGTCAATCGAGTGCTGATCGAACCAAATCCACACCCGAACAATCTTTGTCAGCACGGTCTCAGGATCAATATTCAACGCCTCGGCAATCTGAAAAATTTCCGGTTTATCTACCGTTGCGTGTTCCAGTTTGAACCAATCGCCCGCCATTAGTCGCACTCCTCCCCAATCACCGCGATGATCTTTTCCTCGTTTTCGGAGGTCAGATCATCGTCCTCGACGGCTAATTGAAAGCTGGCTTCTGTGCCGCAAAAAGGACAGGGTTTGAGGTTGGTCATTGGTCCCCCTGTTGTAGTTCGTTGATAACACCGCGAAACTCGCTCATGAGGTTGTCAGCGCGGGCGAGGAGCTGTTGTTTGCTGAGGTCTGTTTGCTTGCTGAGGAACTTGTCGATCAAGTAATAGATCGGTTCGAAATCACAGTATTCGTCCAAAACTTTCTCAAGGTCATCCACTCCGAATTTGCGGTTCGAATCTTCGCTGAGCTTGTTGGATAGATTTCCCGGAGAGGCATCGATGTCTATCGCAATATCATTGAAACCGAGGCGGTATACCCACGCAGAACAACAACGTTGCAAAGTCCTATGCTTGCGGGAGATACCCTGTTCGAAAGAGAGGTTTAATTGTTCCATCTATGCTCTCTGAAAATGTGTGACAACACTTGTTGTCGTGGCTTTTCTCGCGTTATCACGCGCAGCGCGTAAAATTTTTTAGGCGTGTGCTGTGTTTACTTGCCGAGAATTTGCGCCGTCGCTTCTCGGGAAAACATCGGGCCGAGCCAGCTCCAAAAATTTGAGTTGTGCTTTAGGGATTCCATTTTTCCGCCACTCGGAAACGCTTGGCGGTTTGATTTCACAAAGCTCGGCGACGGCGGTCGTGCCTCCGAGATCGTCAATAATTTCTGAGGCTGTTCTTTTCATGCGTGATGAGTTTAGGTACACCTAAACATAATGTCAAGGCACACCTAAATAGTTAGGTGTTAGGCTAACCTAATGAGTACATTGGCAGAGAGAATCAAACAGGGCCGTGAGGAGATCGGGCTCAATAAATCACAGTTTGCGCGAGCTGTCGGAGTCAGTGCGCCGACTGTTACTGATTGGGAAAGCGGAACGATTGCCTCCATCAAGGTTGAGAATGTTTTCAAAATGTCACGAGTAATACACCGCCCAGTTGATTGGATAATGTCGGGAAAGGAGAATCGAACCGGAGAGGAGCGGGCCGTTTATGAAGTGCCTGACATCACCGAGGACCCACGAAAACAAGGCAAGGTTCCTGTTATTTCATGGGTAAAGGCAGGGCAAGCAGATCTCGCAATTGACAACCTCGCCCCAGGTGATGCAATAGATTGGAAATGGTGCAACGAACCACACTCGGACTCAACCTTCGCGCTCATCGTCGATGGGGATTCAATGACAGCGCCTTACGGTAAATCGTATCCGCACAAGGCGACTATTTTCGTCGATCCAGAGAAGCGAGGGTCTGTTGAAACGGGCGAGGCTATCATTGCTAAAATAAGTGGCGTCGATAAGGTAACATTCAAGTCACTGGCGCGAGACGACGGCAGGGTGTTTTTGAAGCCGCTGAACCCTCAATATCCTAATATGTTCGAGGAGTTTCGGGTGCTTGGTAAGGTAATTGGGAAATGGGAGGATTGAAATGAAAAAGATTTTTTTAATGCTATCAGTGGTTATGTTTTGCGGATGCGCGACTCCGCCAGCTCAGTATGATTTTGAATCGAAAGAGACGCTTACAGGCAGCTATGACGATGTCTGGTCGGCTGTGATGGAAACCTTTGCGGAGCTGAATCTCTCAATTACGACGCTTGAGAAAGACTCGGGTCTCGTAGCAGCCAAAGCGGGGGGTATCAGCGAGAATTACTCTGATTGCGGGAAGCCGGGACTTTACCTTTCGGTTGGCGATCGGTCGGTTAGTTTCAACGTTTTCGTAAAATCTCTGGACCACGAAACGCAAAAAGTGACAATCGCAAGCGAATACTCAGCCGCAGTCATGGAAATAATGTACGGCCCGAAGTTCAGCCACATGGTTTGGTGCAATTCTACCGGCTTACTTGAGGAATCCATGCTGACCAGCATTAAATCGAAGCTCTGATGACCCCCGGCTTCAACCTCAAACTCAGCGTCACTCCGGAAGGCCTTCGTAAGCTCGTTCGCAAAAACGTCCACGAGAAAGGCTTTTTCCATTTGAAGATGACAACCCTGGATCATTTGAGACAGAAATCTATTCCAATAACTTACTAGTCCTTTTGTTCGCCGCTAGAATTACAAGAATTAGCATCAAAACATAAAGGCCGTACTTGCCGTTTTTTGCTAGTTGAATCCCAAAATTGGCAGGGTCGTTAATTGTTGCAATATAAATTGAAAACAATTCATTTGAAACAGCTGCAATTAGAACAATGTACCAAGTCTTAACCTCCTTTTTTTTGATTACCAGTTCACGGAGTGAAGGTCGAGTCAATGCAAGCAAATAACCCGCGAATATTAATGTTCCTACTAGTGCTACTGTTAATATCATGCTTGTTAAAATCATGCTGATGATCCTAGTAAATATATATGGTAATTATCCCCTTACAGCAAGTAAATAACCGGCTATACTGTTGGCCATAGACCGATTATAAGGAGATCAAGCGTGGCGAACAAGTACACATATTACCAATTTCTTAAGGATTATCCAAACGATGATGCCTGCCTGGATACACTGCTGGCTTTATTATATGGAGATAAGCCTGTGTGCCAAGATTGCAAGCGTGAGACTATATTCCACCGAATAACGAAACGCAGAGCCTACGCCTGCCAGTTCTGCGGGGGGCATATTTATCCTTGCGCCGGAACCATATTTGAAAAGTCTTCAACCGGTCTGCACAAGTGGTTCTTTGCTATGTACCTGTTTACCACATCCAAGCACGGCGTATCAGGAAAAGAACTGGAAGCAAAACTAGGTGTAACTTACAAGACGGCATGGCGGATAGGTCACCAAGTCAGAAAACTTATGGATGAACTGGATGTAGGTGGTTTGTTCGGTGAAGTGGAAGCAGACGAAACCTATGTGGGGGGAAGACGTCCGGGGAAACGTGGCCGCGGTGCAGACGGAAAAACAGTCGTGTTTGGCATGAAAGAGCGGTCGGGGCCGGTAAAGACAAAGGTAGTTCCCGATGCCAAGCGCAAGACAATAGAGCCGATCATCAAGGAGAACATCCGGCCGGGATCAAAGGTTCATACGGATGAGTGGTGGGCATATAAGGGGCTTGGCAAGCAGGGGTTCAAGCACGAATCCGTTAATCACGGGCAAGAGCAGTGGGTTAAAGGCGCGAGCCACACTAACAGCATTGAAGGCTACTGGTCACATATCAAGCGGAGTATTCGAGGCACACACATCCATGTATCAAAGAAGCACTTGCCAAAGTATCTGGCGGAGTTTGATTTCAGACATAACCTGCGGACTATGCCCGATCAGATGTTTCACCTTTTGATTCGGATGCTGGCAAACGGCAAGCCCGTTTAAGCAGAGCGGTAAAGACGTTTTTGTTGCCATCAGGTACTGGCTTATCCTGCTTCTGATGTTTCAAGCCCTTATCTACTTGAGTTTCAGGTTGCGTTTTGTTCATTGATCAGCTCTAGTAATTGCGTGAATCCTGATGTTCGGCGCATCTCTTTTTCTATGAAATCATAGTCAATTTCATGGCCTTTCATGGGCAATCTGATACGAACATCTGCCAAAAGTCTGGTTAGCGTACTCTTTCTGAAGTAGTCAAACCTCCATGCATTGTGACTGATTGCATTACATACATACAAGCAAAATGCAGGGCTTCGTTTTGCGTCACCTTTCCATTTGCAAATCATAGCGTCCAGAACCGCATCCGTTCGCGTGCAGCAACTCTGGGGCCAGCTCGCGGATCTCCGCCTCAATCTCCTCTCGGGTGTCACCCTCGACATTCAGTCCGGGTACGCCTGAGCTGAGGACGTACCAGATCCCTGAGCATTTATCCCTCCTGATTTTCACCGTGTAATTCATCGCCAGATAGTTTAACCGCTCTCCGCTCAACACGCCTCCGCGCAATGGGGCGGGATTCATGGGGTCGTTTTTGCAGACAAATATTGTGTATACCTAAATTTAGGCTTGACTAATAACTTAGGTACACCTAAAATAAAAACGCAACCCGAGAGGAACAAACCATGAATCAAGCAATCGATACCTCACCCACCGACCGCTTTGTCGACAAGGTTCCGGGCAACTGGACGCCGTTACTCGACATACCGGTCGATTTCGTCACTTTGGAAACGCTGGCCTATGTGGGCCGGGTAGAAATGCAGGTCCGGGAGATTGTCAGCCCGAACGGTATTCCGATGGGATCACAGCATTTATTTCGGAGGGCGTCATGAGGTTGTACCGCCTCACGATTACCGATTTCGGCGCTTATAACGAGCGCGGGATCTGCAAGATGGGGTCGGGAACCACGTACCGCGCCTTCACCGCCAAGGGGCAAGCGCTGAGCGAATTCAACCGCCAGAACAAAATGCTCCTCGAAAACAATCATAAATACCGCCTCGCGCTCGCTATCGTCGAGACGTTACCAAATGTCGCCGCGGTCTGGATCGAGTCCATTGAATCAGAAACGCCCGCCGTAAAGCTTATAGAGCTTATCCGGGACGAAGCTCTCGCCCCCTCCGCTCCCCACTTCATCCCGGTCCCCGACGAGCTGTGGGAACGGGCGTGAACCGATCCCGTCGCCAGCCGCAAGAGCACCGGCCCGAATTTTTCGGGGAGGTTTTTACTTCGACCGAGGAGCTTTCCCCCCGTGAGCGTATCGGGTTATTCAAAGCGAAGGATGTACTCATGAAAAAAGAATTTGAAATGACACTGGAGCAAAGCGAGGTGATGTCATGACCTTAACCGCAGCACAACGCACCGAGAGACTGACCGGAATAGGAGCCTCCGACGCTGCTGCTGCTATGGGGCTCAGCCAGTGGAAAACACCGCTTGAGCTATACCTTGATAAAACCGAGGAACTTGACACGATAAAGGATCCCCTGGCTGGGAATGAACTCATGTATTGGGGATCGAAATTAGAGACGATGATTGCCGAGGGATGGTCCGAGAAAACCGGCATCAAGGTCCGCCGGGTCAACGCTCAACTGACTCACCCGGAGCATGATTTTATGATCGCGCATCTGGACCGTCGGCAGGTCGGCAACGGTCGGCCTCTCGAGTGTAAAAACGTCAATGTTTATTACGCCCGGAGTGCGTTCGGCGAGGAGGGATCTGACGACGTCCCGGTTCATTACCTGATTCAAGTACACCACCAAATTGTTATCGCCCGGGCGAAGTGGGGAGCGGAGGGGGCAGAGCTTGCGGCCTTGATCGGAGGAAACAATCTCCGGACCTACACATTCCAGCACGATGCCGAGCTCGAGGAGTTCATCATCAAGCGCGAGGCGGAGTTCTGGCAACACGTCATAGACCGCCGCCCGCCGCCGCCGACAACCCTCGGCGATCTCGAGTTCCTGTATGCCGAGGATAACGGCGAGATCAAGGCCGTCACTGACCCGGAGATCGTGAAACGCTGGAACGAACTCCATGAGCTCAAGGCCACCGCGAAAGTGACCCTGAGCGCTATCAAAGATAACGAGCTTTTGCTCAAGCTGGCGATCGCTGAGGCTGCGGGGATCAAGTTCGAGGATTCGCTCGAGGGCCCGGACGGAGCGGGGATCTCATACGCCGGAAAGACCTTAGCAACATGGCGCACCCAAACCCGGAAGTCTTACACAGTCCCGGAATCTAAATACCGGGTGCTCAGACTGACAAAACCATAGGAACACGAAATGAACAATCAAGCGAAAGAACTCACAAAGACCGCCAGGGCGAACAACCCCTTCGACTCCGGCGGCACGAACGAAAGTCAGCCAGCCGGGGCCGTTATGGTCGAATCTCAAGCAATGGCGACTGTACAAGCAATGGTCCTCATGGCGAAAAAATTCCCGCGAGACGAGGCTGGAGCAATGAACAAGATCCTCGACGATTGCACGAGGGTGAGTCTCGCTCAGGAGGCGCTCTATCAGTTTCCCCGGGGCGGTCAACAAGTAACCGGGCCGTCAATCAGACTTGCCGAAGTTCTGGCGAAAAATTGGGGGAATATCGAGTATGGAATTATTGAACTCAAGAGCGAGGGCGGACGCTCTCAAGTCATGGCTTATTGTTGGGACCTTGAGACGAACGTCCGACAACAAAGGGTATTTGTAACCGAGCACGTGAGAGACAAGAAAGGCGGCGGGAGAACCCTTCTCACGACTCAGCGCGACATATACGAGCATACAGCGAATCAGGGGGCACGGAGGGTGCGGGCTTGCATCCTCGGGATTATCCCGCGGGACGTTATCGAGGCCGCGACCGATCAGATTTATTTAACCCTGAATAATTCAATGGATGCGCCCGACGAAGAGATCGCGAAGCTCGTAACTGCGTTCAGTGAGAACTTTGTGGTCCCTAAGTTTGCGTTGCAAAAGCGCCTCGGGAAAAGCCTCAAGGCCGCAACCGCCGCCGATGTACTTCGTTTCCGCCAGATCTACCGTTCGCTAATGGATGAAATGAGCGTTCCGGGCGATTGGTTCGACATGGATGCAGGGGCCACGAACGGGTCAGGGACGGCGAAAACCGACACCCTTAAACAAGAGCTCAAGGAGGGCGACGAGGGGCCGGACGATGGCTATTTCCGTGACTCCGAGGGGGCCGTATTCGACCCGGCACTTCACGCGGTCGATAAAGAAACCGACGAAATTGCATACAACAAGGACGGAACCTTTCGCAAGCGATCAAGCAGGGCGATAGCAACGTGACCGACATCAAGGACCAGAAAAAAAGCGAATGATTAAAGCCCCGGCGGTCTCTGTCATCCCTAGTTCCTCTCAGAACTCGGAGATCGCCGGGCACTTGTTTTGTAAATCGAACGCAAATTATTGCGTAAATTATTCTGAAACTATTCCGGGATACACGTAATGCCAAAAGGTAAGCCATCGGACACCGATATCGAGCGAGTCAAGTTCGCACTCGCTGGCGGTTACTGGATCAAGGGCCGGGACATTTCCAAGCGATACGGAATCCCGTATCGCAACATCCGGGCGGTTGCCGAGAAAACCGGGGACGTGATCTCCGGACAGAACGGCTACCGGCTCGCCAGCCACGCAACCACGGCTGAAATCCGCCGAGCGATCGCAGATCTCCGCAGCCGGTCAAGCCGTATTGCCGATCGCGCACTCAAGCTCGAGCGCCACCTTACCGGTGACGGATCCTCGGGCGAATTATTCGTCTAGAACAAGGAATTAACCCCATGACAGAAGCAACAGACAATAAAACATCGACTACACAATCGTCGTGAAAGAGGCGAAGTAATGTTCTGCGGAACTTGCGGTCATGAGTGCGATTGGCACATCGCCGACTTTGGCGTCGGCCCGTTCGAGCACTTCGGACAATGCGGTGCCGACAAAAACGATCAGGCCGTATCGGATTGTCACGACGCGACGATCTTTCAGAACGAGGAGCTCACGATTGAGCAGGAGATCGACACCGAACCGGACCCCGACGCGGCTTACGAGGCGATCAGGGACTACCAAATGAACGATCCGGGTTGATTCAGGAGGCGAAGGTGAACGCCTATCCCGTCGAGTGGATCCGCGCCGAGAGGTTCTCCGAATTAACCGGCTATACTGTTGAGGCAATCCGAACAAACCGAAAACGCGGGGTTTGGCCCGACGGGAAGATCACCCAGATTCGGCGGCGTCGGCTTTTCGTTAATGTCAGGGCATACGATCAATGGGTAGAAAACGGCATCCTTTCCGCCGTGGTGTAACGCCTCGGACTTACAAATCCGGCAAGCGAGCGATTCAGATTCAATTCAGTTATCGCGGCGTTACTTGCCGTGAGATCCTGCCCGGATTTGATCCCGAGATATCGAGTCATCGGGCCCACGCAAACAACGTCAAAGCCGAGGTAGAAGCGCGGAAGGTCCGCGGATCGTTCGTTTACGAGGAGTTTTTCCCGGAATCCAAAAAGCTCCGACTGTTCGGTCGTGTCGTCTCGACGGTCACGGTCAAAGAAGCTCAGGAGTCTATCCTCAAGGATCTGAGGCGTTCAGGATCCAAAGAAAAACAGACCATCAAGCAGTACGAGCGCGAGGTCAAGATCATTAACTCGCACATCGGCGAGATCCGGATCGTGGATCTCGCGCCCGATCACATTCGGGACATTATCCGCGAGCGCCAGATCACCAAAAAGACGTTCTCGAACTATACGATCGTGCTCAATAAAGCCCTCCGGCGGGCTGTCGGCGACGGCGAGATCGCCTCGAACCCGATCGACAGGGCCGAGGTCAAGGATCTATTCCCGATCCGCGACAAGGTGCGCCCGGATCCGTTCTCAATGGCTGAGATTGAGCAGATCCTCACGACCGCCGAGGACTTCGAGCCGCTCATGTGGAACCTCGCCGAATTCGTGATTTTCTCCGGGCCCCGGATCGAGGAGTTCGTGGCACTGCTATGGCCCGACGTTGATCTCAAAACCGCGAGAGTGAGGATTCAAAGGGCGGCTATGATTAACACCCGGAGCACTGATACAAAGCGCGTCAAGACACCCTCGGGCCGTCGGGATCTGGATCTATTGCCGCGGGCCCTCGCTGCTCTGAAACGCCAGCGAGAGGAGACCGGCTGGCATGGGGAATGGGTATGGAGACAGTTCACCCGGAACGCCCCTTTCAGGACCTACGATCAGATCAACACCAAATGGAGAACGCTGCTCAAGCGGGCAGGGGTCCGATATCGACCCTTCAAGCAAACCCGGCACACGTTCGCCAGCCACCAGCTCAGCTCGGGGATCAACCGGCTCCTCGTGGCCTACCAAATGGGACACAGCGACACGTCAAAGCTCGACATTTACGGGGCATGGGTTGACGATTGGAAAGAGGAGCACGAGGTCGCGTTCGGGTATTACCCGGGGAGTAAGGATGAAAATACCGCAATTGATAATTGAGCTTGGAAAAGCAAAAGAAGGGGAATTATATACTTGACTACCCAAGAGGCTGACCGAAGCCGGTCTAGCTTCGGCTTGCTTATTCCAAAACGTTATAACCAAGAGTGTATCATTGGGAACAGGAGTTAGCTAAATACATCTTGACCCGAAGCCGAATACAGGCATAGGGTCACCTGTGCGCTTTGAAGTCAATCTTCGAAACGCATAACGGCGGGACGCTCCGTCCAACCGTCCTATGTGGCGGTGCTTCTGCGCCTACAGCCGGGGGAGCTTGCGCCCTGGCTTTACTATATTTGGTATATAAGGGTGGTCAATTACAAGATTGTTTTGACGACAACCCTATTGTATGTCAAGCATTTTACCAACAGGAGTAGGACGCATCTTGTATATAATATATATTTACTAGGATCATCAGCATGATATTAACAAGCATGATATTAACAGTAGCACTAGTAGGAACATTAATATTCGCGGGTTATTTGCTTGCATTGACTCGACCTTCACTCCGTGAACTGGTAATCAAAAAACAGGAGGTTAAGGGTTGGCAGATTGTTGTAATTGCAATTATTTCAAATCATTTGTTTTCAAATATTGAAACAATTAACGACCCTGCCAATTTTGGGATTCAACTAGCAAAAAACGGCAAGTACGGCCTTTATGTTTTTATGCTAATTCTTGTAATTCTAGTGGCGAACAAAAGGACAAAAGGACTAGTAAGTTATTGAAATAGATTTCTGTCCAAATGATCCAGGGTTGTCATCAGACCCTCTGACGACGTACAGCAGTCAGAGGGTTTGTTTTACTGACACACACATTCCTATCTTCTTTAGTATGTATATCCACGTAGGGATAACATAGAGCCGGATAGGTACATATTCCGCCAATGTCGCATGTGTCTTCGCCCCATGACTTCACCCTTTTATGCTTTGCTTTAGCAAAGTAGTATCCATAAAGCAAAAATGTTGAAGTCATGTCGCTATCGCTCTGACGACATATGGCGGGACTGGTACTAGGACTGTTACTGGTTGGTGGCCTCGTATAACTCGCCTTGTAGTACAGGTGAAGTCGTCCATCTGAACTCTCATTAAGTAGAGCAATCCTCCTTGATGGTTTTCATAGGCAGGGTCTCCATCAAGAGTTTTTAGGTTTGCAGGAAATGTTCGTAATGTGTACATCGGATTTTGAGTTCCGTACTCTTCTCCAATCAATGAGAAATGACTTGCTGGAATTATGAATCGAGATTCTCCAAGACTGGAGAGTAAAGTGTCCCGTGATTCAATGTTCATCTCGTGAACCACTGCCGCAAATTGCAATAACAATCTAAAGACATCTTGTGGGGATTTTTCTCCGTCCATGGCTTCGATATTGAATACGATTCGCTGTGCTGAGTCGTATTTAACTTCCAAGAATGCCACTATTTCTAACATCACCTTCAATTGCTTTTTCAGCAGCTACTTCAAGTGGTCATGCGTTACCACAACGTCAAATACAATCGCTTCCGATAAAAACTCATTTTACTATAGTGACAATGGCACAGATAAATAAGCCTCAAATTCCGCGGCGAGGTCACAACTGACGCGAGCATGAACCCTGCCTTGGCGGTCGAGAAATCGCTGCGAATCCTCGACCGGGAAAATTCCTTCATGCCAGATATTCGGATGGATGTAAAAGCCTCGACTGCCGTCACACCAGAATGCTACTACCTGACCCAGTTTGATATCGTCACCAGGAAGTGCGACCGGTACAACAAACGGTTTTTTGTCCAATGGAAAAAAAAGCTGCCCACCGTCCGGATGGTAGTTCAAGTGCCAAAATATAATCTGTTCGCGCGGCATAGACGCTGTACCGGTTCTAGCCAGCTGCGGATCACAGCTCCAACCCAGTACGTAGTGACCATCCACGGCCTCGTTGCGCCCCATTAAAATATCGCCGTCCCAGTCACCGTGAAAAATGCCTTCCACGTAGCCGCCCTCATCCCCAGTACTATTGTCTATTTGCCGCCAACCTTGCGCAGGCCACTGGACAATTTCAATTTCAAAACCAGCGGGGTCATCGACCAGGCATCCGTACTCTTGTACTGAATCGTCGGTCGCTTCTATCAGCGGTACCGATATTAGCGGCAACGAAGGTTTTTCACTGGCTTCGAAAATGTACTTAACATCGCTTCTGCTCATCTCATTTTCCTTTAACTCTGGCTGCTGTCCGATGTAATTGAAGGGCAATCAAAATATTGCTTCAATATACTAACGCCCTCTTGGCAGATAACTGACATTATATGAAATTTTGCTGGAGCTGTTGTAGAAGATCTCAAGCTGCCATTTTTACGTTTTCACACAGCCTGTGCCGTTAGCGGAAGTTTAAAATCACCCAAAAACTTCTATAAAAAGGGTCAGCTAACGGCCAGAAGCAGACCTTTAGCAAACACTAATATTACTGCGTATTGAGTGCCTCACAAAGTGCCACATTATAAGGCACAGCACGGGTGAGGGTCATCTGCCCGGAAAGTCCCGTGGATGGGAAGTCGTAAGTCAGTATTGCCTCATTACAGCTGACAAAAACAATGGTGATGGTCCCGTAGCCCGGTTGCTGGTTTGCCAGTGGTTCGAGGGCCTTGAATATACCGCCGCTGGTCAATTCAACATTGATTGTCACACTGTTACCGGAATAGGCACCGAGGCCGGTCACCCAGCGTTGATCCGGTGCTCCAAAAGTAGCCAGAACACTTTCATCTGGCAGTGCCGAGTCAAAGGTAAACCACGACAGGAAAAATAATTCCTCCTCTGGGTAAACGGTGAAGAAAAACCCCTGTAAAGCGGCATCAGCACTTACCCATGCATCATTGAGGCCGGCGTTGATTGTGAAATCCCGTTGATTAATTAACCATCCTATATCCTTGAACGCGGCTTGCGTAAGGTCCACTTCGGCATGGTCAAGATTCCCTATAAACGGCTCCATCAATAAATCCGGTAATGCCGTCCTGCTCCAGTGAGATACGGATGACCGAGCCTCAAATTCGGACGGCGCATAAATTTTCACCTTGCCCTGATTCTCACCATTCAACTTGGTAGCGCTAAGCTTAATCGTCACATTGGCTGTGGCTAGGTTGGCACGTAAGTCATCTGCCACCGATTTCTCAACGCCAATATAAGGAATCGTAATCTCCTGAGTAATTTGCCCACCCATATCAGGCAGCCCCCTACCCGATGTAGCTGCAATAATGACCCCCACAGCACCAGTCGCAAATTCAGAAAAGAAAGCTGGGAATGCCGCCGTGCAGTCTGGTGTTTCATCAAAAAGAATAATCCTGCCGCTGAAAGAAGCCTCATTGATTTGAGTACACCCATCACCAAAATTATTGCCATCAACCACATCTGCGGTAACTCCATCTGCGGGAACAATAATGGTCGGTTCTTCACCGGGGACCGCCTCAAAGCTGCCAGAAATGCCACCCGGTGCATTAATTTCCAATTCTGGCGCGGCACCCAGGTGCATACTGCTGTCCGCAGTTACATTCGATCCATTCCATACGAGTGCTGGCTCATTTGTTGCAGATGTTTTTCGCTCGGCATTAGTCATAACATCCCAGGATTTTCCGGTGTCCAGGTCATGCAGATTACGGCTGAATACATCGGGGAAGCCGCCAACCCCTGTAAATTCACCGCTACCATCAGCATCCACGTCGGATATGCTGGTAAAACCGAGACCATGTGCCAATTCGTGTAAAACAACCACAAACAGGTTGCTGGTCCCGGCCGGCGTATCCCCATCCAAGCCGTAGTAGAATCCTCCACCGCCGAGACAATCAGGATCGGAATCTACCAGGCTGTTAAAAGTCATAAAGATATCCACAAATACGCCAGTTCGGTTGACGCCTAACAGGCTTTCTGACAGCGCACTTGGGTAGGCAATGTTTGGATCAGAACCGGGAAAATTTGCGTGTGTAAACGCCGGACCGGCGTTGCCAAGCGTGCCCCTGGACTCGCTGCAAAATAACTCATCAAACTGCGCGCCGACGTTGATGGTGACATCGCTTTTCAGAATGCGCCCCCAGACATCAGCGGTTGCCTGGAATAAATTAAGGCGCATCTCTCCCAGTGTCGTACCCGGATTGTTGCCCTTCTGGTTGGCATTGGCTGGTGGGCTCGGATCGTTAAATCCTTCTCCAGCACCATCACTGTTTTGGATGACAATTATCGCGGCCGATGCCTGCATGGCAAACAGGGAGATGTACGCCAGTCCTATCAATGATTTTAAAGTCATGGCTTCTTCACCACGACAGGTGTGTTCAATGAAGCGACAGAGCTCCTGCCGATTTCTCCAGCCATCCATGATTTGGCGGCCCCCTCATCGGTGGTGCAGAAAGTCTCTACCTTCCCATCCGGGCCCAGTCTTGCAACGGTGACATTGCCAAGACTTCCATTGTGCTCAGCCATCATGGAACCATCTGCCAGGATTCTATGTGTAACCAGCTGCCCGCTATGGTCAAAAGCAGCCCGGGAAGAGGGCCTAAAAGCTATCTCTCCCCTGGGAGTGTGCTTATGTCCTTTTTGTTCTTCTGCTACAAGCAACAGGGGGTTTATGAGTAAGCAAATGAAAAACAGGTTTTTTTTGGAGCTCATGGCGACCTTTCCTCCAATGTCAATCCCGGAAGAGTACCGAGATTTGCAGGCAGCAGCTTCCTCTCCTTACTTAGTGTAGCGGGCCGTAATTGATAAAACAACTTGGAATATCAGTAGGCTGGAAGCGAGCTGTTGATTGTCTGCTACTGACCGCAAAGCGACCCTTTTGAATTTGCAGAAAACGAGCAATTCTAGCACTACTAGAAACTTCCGCTAACGGCCAGAAGCAGACCTTTAGCAAACACTAATATTACTGCGTATTGAGTGCCTCACAAAGTGCCACATTATAAGGCACAGCACGGGTGAGGGTCATCTGCCCGGAAAGTCCCGTGGATGGGAAGTCGTAAGTCAGTATTGCCTCATTACAGCTGACAAAAACGATGGTGATAGTGCCGTAGCCCGCTTGCTGGGTTGCCAGCGGATCCGAGGCGTTGAATATGCCGCCGCTGGTCAGTTCCACATTAAGCGTCACGCCGTCACCGGAATAAAAGCCGGCACCGGTGACCCAGCGTTGATCAGGCGCTCCAAAAGTAGCCAGAACACTTTCATCTGGCAGTGCCGAGTCAAAGGTAAACCACGACAGGAAAAATAATTCCTCCTCTGGGTAAACGGTGAAGAAAAACCCCTGTAAAGCGGCATCAGCACTTACCCAGGCGTCATTCAGGCCGGCGTTGATTGTGAATCCTAATAAATCAAAAAATACATACGCCGCCCCGGCAAGGGCCGCTGAATTATCGCTCTGATCGCCATTGATGCCGGTGGCGTTACTGCCCTCTCCAAACGCACCAACTACCACCGTGTCACCGGAAATGGCCACGGTATAGCCAAATCTGTCTACAGGGTCGGTATTGGAAGCCTTGAGATAGGCCTGCTGGCTCCATACCGTGCCGCTGCGGGTAAATACATACGCCGCCCCGGCACCTTGTACTGAATTATCACTCTGATCGCCATTGATGCCGGTGGCGTTACTGCCCTCCCCGTAAGCAAGGCGACCACCAGCGTGTCGCCGGAAATGGCCACGGAATAGCCAAACAAGTCTATAGCGTCGGAATTAGAAGCCTTGAGATAGGCCTGCTGGCTCCATACCGTGCCGCTGCGGGTGAAGACATACGCCGCCCCGGCAAGTGGTGCTGAATTATCGCTCTGATCGTCATTGATGCCGGTGGCGTAACTGGCCTCCCAGTAAGCACCGACCACCACCGTGTCGCCGGAAATGGCCACTGAACTGCCAAACAAGTCTATAGCGTCGGAATTAGAAGCCTTGAGATAGGCCTGCTGGCTCCATACCGTGCCGCTGCGGGTAAGATACATACGCCGCCCCGGCACCTTGTACTGAATTATCACTCTGATCGCCATTGATGCCGGTGGCGTTACTGCCCTCTCCCCCCGCACCAACTACCACCGTGTCGCCGGAAATGGCCACGGAATAGGCCAAACTCATCCCCCATATCGGTATTGGAAGCCTTGAGATAGGCCTGCTGGCTCCATACCGTGCCGCTGCGGGTAAATACATACGCCGCCCCGGCATCTAGTGCTGAATTATCGCTCTGATCGTCATTGATGCCGGTGGCGTAACTGGCCTCCCTGTAAGCACCGACCACCAGTGTGTCACCGGAAATGGCCACGGTATAGCCAAATCTGTCTACAGGGTCGGTATTGGAAGCCTTGAGATAGGCCTGCTGGCTCCATACCGTGCCGCTGCGGGTGAAGACATACGCCGCCCCGGCAAGGGCCGCTGAATTATCGCTCTGATCGTCATTGATGCCGGTGGCGTAACTGGCCTCCCTGTAAGCACCGACCACCACCGTGTCGCCGGAAATGGCCACGGAATAGCCAAACCAATCCCCCATATCGGTATTGGAAGCCTTGAGATAGGCCTGCTGGCTCCATACCGTGCCGCTGCGGGTAAATACATACGCCGCCCCGGCACCTTGTACTGAATTATCACTCTGATCGCCATTGATGCCGGTGGCGTTACTGGCCTCTCCGTCCGCACCAACTACCAGCGTGTCGCCGGAAATGGCCACGGACCAGCCAAAAAAGTCTCTAGCGTCGGTATTGGAAGCCTTCAGATAGTCCTGCTGCTCGAGGCTAGGATCAATGGTGAGTGGATAAGTGGCTGCGGAATCATCAATGATCAGACTCAACTGGTTGGCTGCCAGATGCATGCGTGCCGGCAGTGCACGGCCGCTGGAATCCCAGGCTTTCAGTTTGCTGTAGGTAATGGCGGTGCCGGAATCGTTTACAAAGCTCAGCGCATTACCCTGTTGGCTGGCCGCCAGGTCGGTTGCCAGTGTCATTTCGAGGATTAAGGGCTGGCCGCTTTGCGCACCCGGTGGCCGCTGTTCTAGCTCAAACCATTGTTCCAGATCGGTTGCAGTATTCACCCACCATTCCCGCAAGTAATCGTTCCATTGATAGGTGACGGTGATATTGTTGGCCGTAATCTGATCGGGCTGATCCAGGGTTTGCAGCTCGGCAAACCCTATTGCGCTGAGCGTGAGACCCAAATGCCAGGCCTGCGCCTGGTGATCGCGTGGTCTCAGGGTAGTAGTACCGTCCCCAGCATAACGAATCCGCCAGCCCTGGGCCGGGTTGGATGAAACATAGCCATCGTTCTCATGCTGAAAGGCGCGGTACTTACCCGCTGCAATCTGCCCCTGGATGTTGGCCCAGTCGCCGTTGGACAAGCCATCAGGCACCTCACCGGGTTCTATGGGCTGTTCAGGCACCTGGGTTAGTTCAGTGTTCTGGAGTTGTGGCTGTTTCTGCGTGGCGGATAAGGCGCCCGCCGGTGTCAGTACCGCCACACTCAGGAGGCATAGCACGGCGACAGCTGGTACTAGCTTGGGTGTAAGGGCTTGCTCAGCTTTGCAATATTGTTTGGCCATCGCTTTTTCCAAATTGTTTCCGCATTCAAGCAATTAGTCTATTTGGGAGCATGGTAAGGATGAATACCCATTGAGTATAGGAGGTATCATGACGTGGTCAACCTATTTGATACAACCCAGTTAAGCAGCTTTTCTGCAAAACTTTGATTTCGTCTATGTGCTCTTAGATGGAGTGACGACAGCTTAACTACTTCCATTTGAAGTGTTGCAATTGTATCGCGGTTTCTATCGAAAGATTTAATTGGCGTATTTGCCTTTAACCAATCACCATTTACCGTTTCTTCGTAATCACCAGGAAGATCAATAGCGGGATTGATTTTTTCGCCAATCAAAAAACAATAAAATCTATCAAGTTTCTGCTTACTATAATTTGCAATAAGGTTGCAGTATTTTATCATTTGATTTAAGTGGTCTGACAAATCTACATCTGGCGCTTTTAGCTCCACCACCACACACTTCCCTTCTTCTACAAAAAGAAAAATGTCCGGCCTTCTGTCATTATTAAGCCCCAATTCGTCAATTTGTTTATCTGGAATATCTTCAAGAAGTTTGTTTCCTTGACTATCCACGATTTGTTTCAAAGGACGCTCTGAGCATCCATCAAAATGTAAGAATTCCTCATCCAAAACCCATAGGTCGTTCAATACCGATGTATCAGTGCTTTTTCTTGGCATATATATACTTAACAAAGCAGAATGGTCATGGTAGAGAAAAACGGACAGGCCGGTACTGATCACCCGCTTGGTTTCTGTGTGAGCCATTTTCGTGCGCGCCCGCGCGCGAGAGTGTGGGACATTTCGAAAGGAAATGCGCCTTCTTTTGAGATACTATGACTTCAAAATGTAGTTTGGAAGGAATCCAACGATGTACATAGAAGGGCAAAATTACAGCAGGCGAAAAGATATTCACGACCGCTTTGGCGGGCAAAGCCAAGGTGGAATATCTACACCCTCCGGGAAACCGTTCGTCTTTATTTTCACAGGAAAATCTGGCGAACAACACGGATACACTGACGGTTGGCAGCGTGAAGGGGTTTTTCTTTACACAGGAGAAGGTCAACGCGGGGACATGGAGTTTATTCGGGGCAATTCAGCGATCAGAGACCATGATCTAAATGGAAAATACCTTTTACTTTTTGAAGCACTAGGGAATGGCAAGCCTGTAAGGTTCATGGGCCAGTTTGCCTGTCAATCATGGGACACGTTTCGTGCTCCTGACACAGATGGTGCCGAACGAGAATGCATCCAGTTCCACCTTGTTAAGCTAAATGTCGATGCTGTCGACCCATCCGAGCACGAGATCGACAAGCCGTCTTTGGCGCCCTTGGAGCAATTAAGAGTAAAAGCTCTTGAGGCTGCACGGCCCAAGAAAAACCAAAAATGGCGAGACGCCAAAGTGGCCTACAAAGAGAGAAGCAAGGCGGTTCGCGATTATGCTCTAGCCAGAGCGAACGGCCACTGCGAACTAACGGGCGTTATGGCGCCATTCAGAACGAAAGCCGGACAGCCGTACCTTGAAGTGCATCATACTCGGAGACTTTCAGATGACGGTCCCGATGACCCTCGATATGTGGCTGCCATATGCCCGACCGTTCACAGGGAAATTCATTTGGGTGAAAACGGTAAGGCATTGAATGAAAAATTGATCGAGAAACTGAAAACTATTGAACCGTAATAGACAGCCGGTTGGTATCTATGATCCCGGATTGCCCAGATGAATTGCTGATTGGATGACGTTCGTGGTCGATCCTGCTATAAGAATCAATGCAATACCATCATCGCCACGGATCTGAAGGTTATCTGGGAAATGTCGGGTACAAACAAGCCCTCTTCGGTTCCAATTTGACTGCTCGGTCAAGCTGCAAAGAAAGTTGATTAAGCGGTACAAAAAAGTGTACCAAATGACACGTGGGTAACACGCGGCCTTTTTGAAATTTCTCGATTCTTTTTTTAATTCAAAAGGTTAGTTCAATATTCGGTGTAGGTTCGATTCCTACACGGCCCACCATTTAAATCAGTGAGTTGTACGTCGTCAGAGCATATGGGACCACTTGAGCCTTTTTCTAAGAGACACTTTTCTGCCCGTACTTTCTCCAGTCTAGCCTGCTAATCGCAGGTTTTGTACTTTCCTTTGCGTTAACGTCCTGGCTTTGATCATTGACCGTCGGTCCAGGATGTCGTTTCTTCTTCCGTTATACACATCAGCCGGCGTCACGTTATCCAGTGATTCGTGATACCGCTCATGGTTGTAATGAGCCACCCACTGAGCAATGGCACTTTCCAGTTCCCACGGGAAGTAATAATTCTCCAGCTTGACCACGTTTTTCATCGAACGGTGGTAGCGTTCGATCTTGCCCTGGGTCATCGGGTGGTACGGTGCTCCCCGGGTGTGCTTCATGTCTTGATCCTGCAACCATTCCCTGAGTTCTTTTGAGATATAGCAGGGGCCGTTGTCAGACAGTAACCTGGGCTTGTGATGCACCCTGACTTCGGTGAGCCCTGTGGCTTTCAGAGCATCTTCCAGAGTATCGGTGACATCATGCGCCGCCATCGTGGTCGTCAACCGCCAGCTGATGATGTAACGGGAATAGTCATCCAGGATCGTCGACAGGAAGTACCAGCCCCAGCCCACCACCCGGAAGTAGGTAAAGTCTGTCTGCCACAGTTCATGTACACGCCGTGTCGGATGCTGGAACGCATCGGCTGCGCTCATCACTATGAACTGTGGGCTGGTAACCAGGTCATGGGCCTTGAGGATGCGATAGACACTGGACTCCGAGATAAAGTACTCATGGGTATCAGTAAGATGCCAGGCCAGTTCCCGGGGTGTCAGCTCCGGTTGTTCCAGGGCCACATCAACAACCAGTTCCCGTACCGACTCGGGGATCTTGTTCCAGTGCTGACGTGATGCCCTGCTGTGGTTCTGCAAGCCATCAGGGCCATCGCGTTCATAAGCCTGATACCAACGGTAGAAACTGCTGCGACTGACGTTGATCTCGACCAGAGTCCTGCGCACGGATAACTCCGAGTCTTCCACCAGGCGGATAATGGCCAGCTTTTCAGATGCGCTGTACATCAGTCTTCGTCCAATGTCACACCCTACCCAGTGAGACTTTTTTTAAGCCAGTCATTGCGCAGGTACAGTTCGGCAACCGCTTGCTTGAGGGTGGTATTTTCTTTTCTGAGACCAACCACTTCATCGCTGTTGGCTTCTCTGACGGTATCTCCTGACAGGCGCTTTTTACCGGCCTCCAGAAAATCCTTGCTCCAGCGGTAATACAGATTGTTGTTAATACCTTCCTGGCGACACAGTTCAGCGATCGAGCTTTCACCGCGCAATCCATCCAGTACGATACGGATCTTTTCCTCTGACGAGAACTTGCGACGGGTATTGCGGCGGATCTCCTTGACCCGTTTGGTGGTGTTTGACATGCTCATATTGAGACTCCTCTGCTTCAGGTTAAAAATAGCAGAAGTGTCTCTTAGTTAAAGCAGTTGATTGGCCCCATATGGGCTGACGTCACACACCGTGAAAATGCAAGTGATCCCTACGCTGTTTTTCACTCCCGCAACATTTAGCCAGGTCATGGAGGCAATCAGAACAGTCAGGGCAATTGCCCGATAGGGATCACCGTCCAGAGGAGCCCAGAACCAGCTGGCATAAGTCACCAGCAGATTGGTATTGGCACCCATGGCAGAAACCCGGGCCAGGTAGGCCGGCCAACCTGTCTGGAACCCCACAAATGGTCCGAAGGCATGACTGGCATATTCAATGGCACCCCCGGTGGAACGAAACATGCTGGACGCGCGCGCAAAAGAAAACACCACGGTGAATATCAGCAGGCCACCGATTAAGAACGCCCATGGGCTGAAGTAGCCCGCCCGGGCAGCAACCAGTGCAGGTAAACCGAAGATCCCGGCCCCGATTACGCTGTTGATATTGATGGCACCAAAAGCCAGCTTGCCAATTGCCCGGTTTAAGGTGTTTTCCCGTTTGGTTTCAGAGCTCATTATTGCCACCAAATGCCCGGATTAAACTTTCTGTTTCCGGTGTGGTAGTTGAATGGCCGAACACGAATCTCGCGAGATCGTTGCGTCCCGGCCACAGGTGAAATTCAATTCCGCTTGACCCAAGCCGCGCAAAGTCATCGCTGGTCCAACGCACGAATACTTCGTTTGCGGCAACGGGAAATTCCAGGCTCGCTGCGGGATGTGCATCGATGGCCCTGGCAAATTCGGAAGCTTGCGCATTGGCATGCCTGGCAAGCTCTAACCACAGGCCGTTTTCGATATAAGCGAGCAGCTGCGCCGAAACGTATCGCATTTTACTGAGCAGGTGGCCGCTGCGCTTGCGCAGGCGTTCTGCGGTTTCATGCAGCTCCGGACGACCAAAAATCAGCAGGGCCTCTGCTGCCATGCAGCCGTTTTTGCTGGCGCCAAAAGACATCAGTTGAGCGCCGGTTTTCCAGCTGCCCTCTGCCGGGCTGCAGCCGAGGCTGGCAACCGCATTGGCAAAGCGTGCCCCGTCCATATGTGTACTCATACCCCTGTCGAGTGCGATGCGGTACAGAGCCGTTAACTCTTCGGGCTGGTATACCGAGCCCGACTCGGTGCTCTGGGTCAGGCTGAGGGCTGAGGGCACATAGCTGTGGATTCCATGGCCTTCGGTCCGTAATATCGCCGGACCAAGGGCTTCCGGGCTTATTTTTCCTTCGGCACCGTCGATTTGTGCCAGCCGCAGACCGTTACCAAAAAATTCAGGAGCACCACTCTCATCGCTGGAAATATGGGCACCGCTGTGACAGAAAACGGTGCCCCACGGGGGTGTCACGCAAGCCAATGCAATGGCGTTGGCCACCGTGCCCGTGGCCATGGGTAGCACGGTGGTTTGAGTTTCGAACAGGTCCGAGAAGGCCTCATTCAGGCGCTCCGACCACTGATCCTCGGCATAGGCCCAGGCGGTGCCCTGGTTGGCACGCTCGAGCGCGTGCCATATCTGCGGAGCTACAGGGGTCTCGTTGTCGCTTCTGAAGTTAACCGTCATCTGGGTTAGCCCAATTAAAATTCGAAGGCCAGATTATAGGGCCACAGCATAAGAAAGTCGCAGGCCTTTATCCTGAAATGACACGCCTTGCACTTGCGGCAATATATAATGCGCCGCCATGGATACCCGAGCCCTTATCGATCAGCTTGAGAGCCAGTTGCCGTTTGTTATGCAGGCTGATGCGGCGTGGTGCGCTAATATTCTGGGTTCCGTCCGTAAAAGGCTGCGGAAAAACAAAAAGGTTGAAGACCTTGTACAGCTAGTGGCCGGGCGAATGGAGACTTCTGGCAAAACCTACCGGCTGCGCAGGGAATCATTACCCAAACCCCGATACGACGATGCATTGCCGATCATCAAACACCGCGCGGATATCATCGATACCCTGTGCACCAACCAGGTGATCATTGTTGCTGGTGAAACCGGATCGGGGAAGACCACCCAGTTACCCAAGTTTTGCCTGCAAGCCGGCAGAGGCACGCGAGGCCTGATTGCCTGCACACAGCCCAGGCGTATCGCAGCCAGGGCCATGGCTGAACGCGTGGCCGAGGAATTGGGCAGCGAACTGGGCCAGACGGTGGGATTCCAGGTTCGATTTCGCGAAAAAATTCGCGATACCAGCCTGGTAAAGTTCATGACCGACGGCATACTCTTGGCGGAAACCATCAATGACCGCAACCTGGATGCTTACGACACCATAATCATCGATGAAGCACATGAGCGCAGCCTGAACATTGATTTTCTGCTGGGTTACCTGAAGCAGTTATTGCCCAAACGCCCGGATCTGCGGGTAATCATCACATCGGCAACCATAGACACGGAAAAATTTTCACATCACTTTGACGAGGCGCCGATCATCGAAGTTTCCGGGCGCGGCTACCCGGTTGAAGTGATTTATCAGCCTTATGTTGACCAGGATGCCAATGGCGAACGAAAGGGTCGTGACATGTACCGCGGTATTGCAGACGCGGTGGGCCGGTTAAGCCGGCAGAACGCGCGCGGGGATATCCTGGTTTTTCTCAGCGGAGAAAGGGAAATCCACGAGGCTGGCGATTACCTGGGGCGCAAAAACCTGCGAAATACAGAGGTATTGCCGCTCTATGCCCGCCTTTCAACGGCTGAACAGCGACGGGTATTTCATCCCGGACCGCAACGCCGGATTATTCTCAGTACCAACGTTGCAGAAACCAGCCTGATGGTGCCGCGAATCCGCTTTGTCATTGATACCGGATTCGCCCGTATCAGCCGCTATTCGCATCGCAGCCGGTCTCGCAGGCCAGTGCCAACCAGCGTCTGGGTCGCTGCGGCCGCCTGGCACCGGGCAGTTGTGTACGCCTGTACAGCCAGGAGGATTTTGATCTCCGCCCGGAATTCACCGAGCCGGAAATCCTGCGAACATCACTGGCTTCCGTCATTCTGCGAATGCTTACCATGAGCCTGGGTGCGGTGGAGGAGTTTCCTTTTATTGATCCACCAGCGCCGCGCATGATCAACGACGCATATCACCTGTTGTACGAACTGGGCGCCGTGGATGAAGGCCGCGAACCGACTGATGCCGGGTACAGACAGGCACGTTGGCCACTGGATGTCCGCCTGGCGCGCATGGTTTTGGAGGGAGACAAGCAGGGATGCCTGGAAGATGTGCTGGTATTGGCAGCGGGAATGAGTATCCGGGACCCACGTGAGCGGCCGCTGGACGCCCAGGCGGCCGCAGACGAAGCCCACGATCGATTTGTTGATGAAAAATCTGACTTCTCTGCCTTGTTAAAGCTTTGGGGATATCTCAGAAAGCAACGTAAAGACCATAGTGGCAACCGGTTTCGCAAGTTATGCCGAAAAGAATTTCTTAACTGGCAAAGGGTGTTGGAGTGGTTCGATTTATATCAGCAGTTGCGGGACCAGGCGCGCGAAGAACGCATGGGTCTTCACGGCCGCCGTGGCAGTTTTGAACAGGTTCACAAAGCCCTGTTGAGCGGGATGCTCAGCCACGTGGGTCAAAAGCACCCGGAACAACCGTACTACACCGGTGCACGCAACCGGCATTTCCATATATTTCCCGGATCCGGGCTTTTCAATCGCTCTCCCAAATGGTTGATGTCCGCTGAAATCGTAGAAACAACAAAGCCTTATGGCAGAATTAACGCAGTAATCAAGCCGGAGTGGCTTGAACAGCAAGCGGCACATTTACTCAAATTCAGTTACCTTAATCCACACTGGTCCCGGCGCCGCGGCCGCGTGATGGCCTGGCAGCAAGTCACATTGTTCGGCCTGGTGCTGGTTGAGAAACGGCGTGTTGCCTACGCCCCGGTGGATGCGCAGGAAGCGAGACGGGTGTTCATACTGGATGCGCTGGTACGTGGTGAGCTGGATACCCGGAGAGGTTTTCAGGAACATAACAGAATATTGCGCGAAGAAATCGATTTACTGGAGCAGAAACGGCGTAACCGGGATGTGCTGGTTGATGAAGCTTCGTTGTTCGCCTTTTTCGACGCACGGATTCCTGATCATGTGAACAGTGCCAAAAGCCTGGAAAATTGGCTTGAAAGCACGTCTCCAGATGACCGAAGCCAGTTGTTGTTCAGCCATGTTGTGTTGATGCGCAATGACGCCGGGCAGCCTGTCTTTTCACCTGAGTTATCACTTCGCACCGGGCGATCCGGACGATGGTGTGAGCAAGACGGTTCCCCTGGAATTGCTCAACACACTGGACGCGGGACAAATGCAATGGCTGGTGCCTGGCCTGCTCAGGGGAAAGGTCATCGAGATTATCCGTAACCTGCCCAAACCTGTACGCAGGGTACTTACTCCCGCGCCCCAATTCGCCGATGCAGCAATAGGCCGGCTATCAGACCGGGCAGGACCCTTTTTCGGTTCATTGGCCGGCAGTCTCCGGGAATTGACGGGAATGGACATTTCTGCGGAAATGCTGGCTGCGGCTTCGATTCCGGAATATTTAAAATTGCGCATAGTGCTCGTGAGTGAAGAGGGCACCGTGATGGCAGTCAGCCGTGATCCTGAAGATCTGCAGGCGAATCACGGCCAAAAAGCACAACGCCGTTTCATGGATCGCGAAGGTGAGGACTGGAACCGGGATGGTGAAGTCACATGGGTTTTCGGTGATATGCTGGTGTCGGTGCGGACCAGTACCGGGAATACTGCCTGGCCAGCCTTGGTTGATCAGCAGGATTCGATCGGTTTGCGGCTTTTTGACACTGCGCAAGACGCAGGCCTTGCACACCTTGGGGGGGGGGTACGCAGGCTGCTGGGCATCGCGATGAAGGACAAACTGCAGTTCCTGCAAAAACATCACGGCATCAAGCAGCAAGCCTTGATGGTCTGGAGTGTTTTTGGCAGTCCGGCCGGACTGGTCAAGGACCTCGCCTGGGCCAGCTTGTTCGAGCTAGCTGACCCGTCGGCTTCCGTGGTCCGGGATGAACAGTCTTTCAGGAACCTGTTGGAATCCAGCCGCTCGCAGATTGGCCGCGATTTCCAGGTACGGGCCGGACAGCTTGAAGATCTTCTGAATAAGATTGGGCAGGTGATGAATATCCTGCAAGCAGATTTCTGCCAAACACACGCGGAAACACATGAAGACCTGAGCGGTCAATTGGAAGATCTTGTCTATGAGGGGTTTCTTCTGGAGCTGGAACCCGGACGCCTCCAGCACTATCCCAGGTACCTGGAGGCCATGCGATTGCGCCTGGAAAGGATGGAGCAGGACCCCGCCCGTGATGCCAGGTTGATGTCTCTGCTTGGTGATTTCTGGCAGCGCTACCTGGACCACATTGCCAGCGGAGCCGAGTACGATGAAAATCTCGACGCTTATCGCTGGCTGCTTGAGGAATACCGGGTTTCCCTGTTTGCCCAGAAACTCGGGACCGCGCAAAAAACGTCTGATAAAAGGCTGGAAGATGCCTGGCGCAAGGTGAGCGACGGTGGTTGAAATTGATAAATTCAGGGGCTAGGCTTGAATTGAGAGGGTCTGGCATTAGCCGGGCTTTTGTCATCTATAGACATGAACACGAAAACATCTAAAAAACAAGGATATAGCAGGCAGGATCTACAAGACTGGATGACGCGATACAAAGCGTCAGTCGGTGAATCTGCCGAGATATGTCCGTCAATTTTTGAACGCTTGTTGGGCAGCTCGCTCAATAACATTGAGGGACAGCAACAACTATTCGAGTTACTCGGCATACTGGAATCACTGTCACCCGATCTGAGAACCGTTTGCTGTGCCTTGTTATATGTTGCCTCGCAACACGGTGAAGACCTGCCATCCTGGAAAAATGATTTACCTCCTGCGGTCTGGTCGCAACTCTCAGAACTACTTCGGCTGAAACAAGTGGAACTGGAAAATATTCCCGTGGGTGCTGAGCGCAGTGCAGAAGGATTGCGCAGGTTGTTATTGGCACTGGTTAATGATGTGCGCGTGGTACTGATTGAGCTGGCCTGGCAACTGGTTCAGTTACGGCGCGCAAAGACCAATGAAGAACATGCCCGAATCCTGGCACGGGAAGCCTTATTGATTCACGCGCCGCTGGCCAACCGGCTCGGTGTCTGGCAACTCAAATGGGAGTTGGAAGACCTGGCTTTTCGCTTCCAGGAGCCCGAAGCCTACCAGCGCGTGGCCCGGCTGGTTGCAGAGCGGCGCACGGACCGGGAACAATTTATCGGCACCTTCATAAACAAGATGGAAGTAGCCTTGGAAGAATCCGGCATCAATGGACAAGTGCTGGGCCGGCCCAAGCACATCTATAGCATCTGGAAAAAAATGCAGCGCAAAGGGTTGGATTTCCACGAGTTATTCGATGTAAGAGCAGTTCGGGTACTGGTTGATGATGTACCAACCTGCTACAGCGTTCTTGGATTGGTGCACACGCTATGGCAACCCATACCAGGGGAATTTGACGACTACATCACCACGCCGAAGGGAAATCACTACCAATCCCTGCATACGGCAGTTGTGGGTCCGGAAGGGAAAGCCGTGGAAGTGCAGATTCGTACCGAGGAAATGCATGAGCACGCGGAACTGGGGGTAGCAGCACATTGGCGTTACAAGGAGGGCGGGTCAAACGACCCTGCGTTCGACCACAAGATCGCCGTCATGCGTCAATTAATTGATGCCGGCGATGAAGTGCTGGATGACGAAAGCCTGCTGGAGAGTTTTCAGGCGGCAACCTCCGAAGACCGGGTTTATGTGCTCACACCCCGCGGACAGGTGATTGACCTTGCGGCGGGTTCGACGGTTCTGGATTTTGCCTACCACGTCCATACCGAGGTCGGACATCGTTGCCAGGGAGCCAAGGTCAACGGGCGGATAGTACCCCTGACTTACCAGGTGCAAACCGGTGAGCGGGTAGAAATCCTTACCGGCAAACATCCCAGGCCCAGCCGCGACTGGCTAAATCCGCGCCTGGGATTCGTCCGGGGTGCCAGGAGCAGATCAAAGGTCAGGCAATGGTTCAAGCGTGAAAGCCACGACGACAATCTTCGCCAGGGGCGTGAACTGGTGGAGGCTGAACTGAAGAGAATGGACCTGAACCCAGGCGATCTTGCAGGGGTTGCCGACCGGTTCAGCCTTGGCAGCAAAGAAGACCTGTTTGTTGCGGTGGGTAACGGTGACCTCACCGTCAGCCAGGTGGTTCATGCCGTTGAACGCTTGCATTCAGAAAAGGCTGTGCCCAGTGCCAAGGACCTGATTACCCGAACTTCGAAGCGGCAGCGTAAACAAAGTGACATTAAAGGCGATGATATTTCAATCGAAGGTGTTGGCAAGCTCTTGTCCAGCATTGCGCAATGTTGCCAGCCCGTGCCGGGTGACCCGGTGATTGGCTACATTACCCGCTTGCGCGGTGTAAGCATCCACCGCGAAGACTGTAAAAACGCCTTGCGCTGGCAAAACGAGGAGAATCCTCGCTTGCTCCAGGTCAGTTGGGGACAGGCTCCGGTTGCCAATTACCTGGTCGAGGTTCTTATCAGGGCTTATGACCGGCGGGAACTGATCAGGGATATCTCTGCAACGCTGTCAACCTCAGAGGTCAGCGTGACTGATATTTCCAGCAAGTTGGACGAATCAACGAATGAAGTTGAAATTCGTTTGAAGGTTAAGGTGAAAAACTATGAGCACCTCAGCGAATTGCTCAACCGCCTTGGAGGTATTCGTAATGTACTCGAATCGCGCAGGCTGAAATCTCAGTCCTGAGTTAAGCTTGATTGCGTGAATTTAACTTTTCTACCAGGCTTTCAAGGCTGGCCCTGGCTGCTTTCACTGAGAAATGTGATTCAACGTTCTGTATGGCGGCGTCTGAGATTTTATTCCAGAGTGTCTCATCGCGGTAGAGGCGAATGACTTCGTTGGCGAAGTCCTGCTCTGATTCCGCGACAAGTACTTCGCGGCCGTGTTCGGCATGAATTCCTTCTACTGCCATTGGTGTAGCGACCACGGGCTGGCCATGACTCATGCTCAAGTTAACCTTGCCCTTGACGCCCGCACCGTATCGAAGGGGCGCAACAGCCAGGCGGCAATGGTCGAGGTAATGTTCAAGATCCTCAATAAAGCCGTGAAAAATGACACCGTCGCCTTTTAACTCGCTGACACTCTCCGGAGCCTTGCTGCCGATCAGGTGAAAACGGGCTTCCGGCAGCCGGGCATGGATCAGTGGCCAGATGCTGTTGACGAACCACCTGGCAGCATCCACATTGGGTGGGTGCTGATAGCCACCTACAAAGAACAGGTCGCTGCGTTCTTCGAAACCAGGCCTGCGACCCGGCACCTCGTGAATGTTGGAAAGTACGTGAACCATCGCACCGGGTGCGTCTTCCTTCAGTACACCCACTTCCGTTTCACTGACAACCAGAATGGCATCTGCTTGTTCAATCACGGCCAGTTCTGAGCGCCTGGTCTGACCGGCCACCTGCCGCAACGCAAGACTGTCTTCAAGCTCAGCCAGGCGTTGCTCTCGCAAATAATGCAGGTCAACCGTGTCGAAAATAAATTTTGCGTTCGGACAAAATCGTTTCACCATTGAGAGGTAGTTCGCCGCAATGTAGTGTCTGCTGACCATGACGAAATCGAATTCAGAACCCCTTTGCCGGAAAAACGCCTGGTTGGATTCCAACCACGGCTCATACACCACTTCGACTCCCCATTGCTGTAATTCCCTGGTGTAACGGCCTGCGTGCTGGTGATTATCAGCAAAAAAAGTGACACCATATCCGAGGCCCCTGAAACAGCGCATGACATGCGTGAGCCTCAGGCTACCTGAGTCCTGGTCCGGTTCAGGTGTTGTTGCATCAATAATCAGGACCCGGCCTCTCAGCCGGTGATCCCTGGCGGTCCTGATAACCGCCGGATTGGTGGGGTCGTCGATTCGTTCAGGGTAGCTTGCCAGTTCAGATTCCCAGTTACGGACAAATTTTTCCTGGTTCACCAGTTGGTATTTTTTGATACCGCCACCGGTATCGGTTCCGGAAGTAATACCTTCATGATGGATGACAGTACTCGCCGGCTGTACCATTACTTTGCGGCCACTGGCTCGAGTGCGAAATGCGAGGTCCGTATCTTCGTAGTAGGCCGGCTTGTAATCTTCGCAAAATCCGCCGAGTTCGCGAAAAAGTGCTGACTCGGTCATGATGCACGCGCCAGAGCAATAATCCACTTCGCGAATATGCATATATTCCGGTCGTTCGGGGTTATCGTCCCGGCCATAATTCCATCCGGACCCGTCACTGAATATGATACCGCCGCATTCCTGCAAGCTGCCGTCGGGATACACCAAACGGGATCCAACCAGGCCGGTATCCGGAAATTGGAAGAAGACATCGAGTAGATTATCCAGCCACCCGGCCGTGACCTGGGTGTCGTTATTGAGAAACACCAGGTATTTCCCGCTGGCCTGTTCAGCTCCGTGGTTGCAGCTTCCGATAAAGCCCAGGTTTTCAGTGTTTCGAAGGTACTTCAAGTCCTTGATTTTTGAAGCTTTGAGCTCCGTTTCATCACTGGACTCATCATCCACGAGTATCACTTCAATGTGCTGTGTGTTGTGGGTTTCAGCAATGCTGCGCAGACAGGCCGCGGTGTAAAGCCAATTGTTATAGGCGGGAATCACAATACTGATTACAGGACTATCTGAATTCGGGACAGAAGACGGCGGATTCGGATCACCGATGGACTCCACGGCATCAACCGGGAAAGAATCGGGGGGTTCCTGGTAGCCTCCGAACTGGAGACGCATCAGTGTTCCATGCAGATCAACAGTGGAAAGATTTCTGACCAGGGCGGAAAGCAACAGGGGCCATCGCAGGGGGTTCCAGGCGTGGTTGAGCATAAAATTCTGTCCGGTTCTGCGTAACACGCGGAAGGGCCGGGTGATTCTCCATGAGGAGCTGGCCAATACCTGCTCGTGAACCCGTTGAAGCTGCTCCAGGTCTTCAACGGTCTGCTGTAACTGCTGGTCCCTTTGTTCGAGTAAATTACGCGTATCTGCCAGTTCCTGGCTGCGGGATGTCACGGTGCTGATGTGGTGCCTGATTTCTTCCTGAAGTAAAGCCACCCAGTGCTTGCGGGATGCCAGTTCCTGGCTGAGGGATGTCACGGTGCTGATGTGGTGCCTGATTTCTTCCTGAAGTAAAGCCACCCAGTGCTTGCGGGATGCCAGTTCCTGGCTGAGGGATGTCACGGTGCTGATGTGGTGCCTGATTTCTTCCTGAAGTAAAGCCACCCAGTGCTTGCGGGATGCCAGTTCCTGGCTGAGGGATGTCACGGTGCTGAAGTGGTGCCTGATTTCTTCCTGAAGTAAAGCCACCCAGTGCTTGCGGCGTTTTTGTTCTTCTTTTAGTTCACGTTGGGAATCCAGCACCCAGTCCGTGCGCTTGCGAATCTCTTTTCCCAATTCCCGTGCTTCTTCTTCGGCCTTGTATCGTGCAACGCGCTCACCCGTATCCTGGTAGGCAAACGCCGAAGCCTGGACTTGGGCCAGGCTGGCCTTGGTGCTGGCGGGGGTGCTTTGCACTGAAACGGGTTTGCACAGAACACTGTAGGCCTTGATCATGTCGACAGGATCAATTACATCCTGTTTTACAAGGGTTTTACGAACTTTTTTCAAACCGCTGCGATCTTTGTGTAAGCGGCTGACTAATTCTGACAACGCCTGTGCTGCCGGCTCAATCAGCCAGCCGTTTTTGCCGTCCTCGATGCGTCCGGGGAAACTTCCGACGTGCGTCGCTATGACGGGTATTCCAAGGTAGTGAAGTTCCGAAAGCGCATAACTGAAAGTCTCGGGCACCAGCGATAAAAGTGCAGCCACATCCGGTCCAATTTCTGTCAGTAAGGACGGCAGGTCTTCGCGTTGATAGTCAAGGATGACGTTTACACCGGGAAGCCCGAAAAACGCCTCGCCGTTTTTACCGGTACCGATCAGGTAGACCTGGGCGATCGCCTGCAACCCGGGCAGGGCTTCCAAAACCAGTTTTTGTCCTTTGCCGGTCTGGATTCGGCCGAGAATGACCAGCCGCAGCCGCTCGTCAGCGCGCGGTTTAACCGGTACCGGAGTTTCTGCGACCATTGGCGGAAACCCGTGTGGGATCAGTTCGATCTGCAACTCAGCCCAGCCCGGGTCCAGGGATCTTTGCAAATCAATCACCGACTGGCTGGGGGCGGCTACTTTAATTTTATTTTGTTTTATTCCGGTCAGGTACTGTTCCCTGAGAGACAACCATGATCCGGTGCTGCGGTCTGAAAACTCTATTTTCAGTCGCGGATCTTCCAGTGCCTTCGCAAGATCCGGATTTCCTTCTGAATCCACATATGAACATGGGTTTGCGCTAAGTAAGGGCCAGACCGGGAAATGATCATGCAAAACCTGGACGGTCGGCAGGCCGGTGTACAAAACGTCCAGGCTATGTCCCACCAGCGATGAAATGATGATGCGGCCCACTCCGTAACGGCGGCAGATTTCATCCAGTACCTGCCGGTAATGGGCGTTTGCACTCTGTATTGATTGTATGGGCGGCTGCAGCCACCAGGAACCGATCGGGCAGTCCAGTTGATTTGACGCGTAAAGGCAAAGCCGCTGACCTGGTCCATGCCCGCTTTGCGCGCCTTCTGAGCGTAGTTGTAAGTGATTGGAATCCTGGTCGAAGCTGGCAAACGTGCTGGTCCATAGTGCGACACCTCCGCCCCAGCTATGGGTCACGTGCAGGGTCACCGGCTTTTCAGGATCACTGGTTCGGCCAATCTCCGGGCAACCGGAGTCGAGCCAATCCTGCAACCGTGCACTCAGACCACCCCAGGACGGTGGTCTGCGGGATTCATGGGGCTGGAGCCGTATTGCGTTGAAAAGTGGTTTTCCCGGTGCGTGGGCAAACTGGAGGTCGGACAAGCTCAGGCTTCCACCCGCTTCCTGCAAACAGGCCAGGGCGCTAGCCCTGTTTACTTCGGGGCCGGTCAAGGCGGAAACCGCTGAACTTGAAAGAGCCACAAAATGTCCGGGCCAATTGAAATGCTCGTGTTCCATGCCTGGACCCAGCAGGCCGAACAGGCCATCCAGATGTTCAACTGCCAGGTTTTGGTTCCCCTTCAGGCCAGCGAAAGGATTGAAATCCGGAATTGCATTGGACAATACGGTGCGGGCTACGGCTCGATTTTCGGACGCTGTCGTTGATGCGATCTCTGTCAGCAGCCTTGAATTAATTTCGAAGCCGGAACTGATCATCAGGACAGGGCTAGAGGGTGCTTTCTTTGCCAATTCTCTCAGTAATGGTCCGAGTTGTGCATAATTTTTCTTAGTTTTACTGCAACCGTCGTAATCACCGTGAGAGAATACCGGCATGCCGAGCGCCAGCAACTTTTCCAGCCACTCTTTTGCGGGTGCGCCGGAATCTCCCGCATGAACAAATATCACCGGACCGGTGTCGTTTTCAATCGTTTCCAAATTGTCCGAATTTCGCTCTGACATGGCTTGTATTCTGGCAGCCTTATGGCTCACGCAATCAATTGGGTCGATCATTATGGTCAAAGGGCAGGTTGATGTCATCCAGCTTTGTCAGCCGGATTGAATACAGAACATGAGTCCAAAAAGAAAAAAGTCCACAAGAGTTAAGAAAAAGGCGCTTCGCCGGAGGCCCCGACGGCGAACTGCTTCTCGGGTTTTTCGACTGCTGATGTTATTGGCCGGCCTTATGGTCGGAACGCTGCTGCCCTGGATTATCTGGCTCAATCATGTTGTTACCAGTGAGTTCGAGTGTCGCAAATGGGATCTGCCCAGCCGGGTTTTTGCCCGGCCTCTAAGCCTGTATCCGGGTCTTCAAATGTCTGCGCAGGCATTTGAATCAGAACTCATGGTAGCCGGTTACCTGTATAGCGACAGTGCTTCTGATCCTGGTACCTTTTCCTCTTCCGGCGGGCAATACCAGGTTTACCGGCGATCTTTCCGGTTTGATGACGGCATTCAGGCCGGGTTGCGGTTCAGGGCAAATCTGTCCAATGGTGTGGTCCGGTCCCTGTCCGATGAGTCCGGTGCGCTTGATCTTGTGCGCCTTGACCCGGCAGAGATTGCTTCCATTTTCCCGTTGCACGATGAAGACCGCACGCTGGTATCAATAGAAGACGTTCCCGAACTCCTGTTGACCGGATTGCAGGCGGTTGAGGACCGGAATTTTAAAAATCATCCCGGTATCCACCTGCGTGGAATATTTCGTGCCTTGATGGCCAACATCAGGGCCGGCAAGGCGGTGCAGGGCAGCAGTACTCTAACCCAGCAACTGGTCAAAAATTATTACCTCAGCAATGAACGCACGCTGCCACGAAAAATCAATGAAGCCTTTATGTCCTTGCTGCTTGAATTGCACTATGAAAAAGCAGAAATCCTGGAAGCCTATCTAAACGAAGTACACCTGGGTCAGCAGGGCAGTCATGGCATCCATGGTTTTAGCCGGGCCAGTGAATTTTATTTTGGGGGATCACTGGATCAGCTGGGGACAGGACAAATAGCGTTGCTGGTTGGGCTGGTTCGTGGCGCTTCCCTTTACAACCCAAGGCGTAACCCGGACCGGGCGCTGGCCAGGCGAAACCAGGTATTGGATATATTCACGCTAACCGGCCTCATCAGCAAACGTGAATCAGATTCTGCCAAATCGAAGCCTCTGGAGGTCAGCCAGAAACCCCGAACCGGCCGGAGCAGATATCCGGCGTTTGTTGAACTGGTACGAAGACAATTGCGCAGTGATTACCGGGAAGAAGATCTGAGAAACGAGGGTCTGCGGATTTTTACCACGCTTGCCCCTTTTGAGCAGGAAGCGGCAGAAAGAGCAGTGGTTTCCGGAATGAAATCCCTGGCAGACCGTGGATTACCTGCTGATTTGCAGAGTGCAATGGTGCTGGCGGACGTGGCCAGCGGCGAAGTCCGGGCGGTGGTAGGCGACCGCAGCCCGGGACGCGATGGTTTTAACCGGGCTTTGAATGCCCGCCGCCAGATCGGTTCAGTGATCAAACCGCTGGTTTACCTGCTGGCGCTTGAACACGATGCCGACTACAACCTTTTGACCCGTATCATGGATGAACCCATCACATTGAAGCAGCCTGACGGCAGTATCTGGTCACCGGCCAATTATGATGGTACTTCCCATGGTGAGCTGAGCCTGCTTGAGGCACTTACCCGGTCCTACAACCAGGCTACCGTGCGCCTCGGAATGAACATCGGTGTGCACCAGTTGATTGCACGGCTGGAGCAACTGGGCATCAATGCACCGGTGGACCCCGTGCCATCAACGCTGCTGGGCGCAGTAGAGCTTACCCCTATCGAGGTGGCGCAAATCTATCAGTCAATTGCCGCTGGAGGCTATACCGTCCGGCTCAGGGCGGTCACGGCGGTCCAGACCGCCGAAGGTGAGACGCTGAACCGGTACCCCCTCAGGCTGATGCCCCAACCACGCCGGGATGCGGTGGCAATACTCAACTATGCCCTGACTCAGGTGGTAGAAAAGGGTACTGCGAGGGCCTTGCCCGCACTGCTGGGAAGTGATGCCGTCATAGCCGGTAAAACCGGTACCACTAACGAACGAAGAGACAGTTGGTTTGTCGGATATACTCGTGACCGGCTTGCAGTTACCTGGGTGGGTCAGGATGATAATACCCCGGCCGGAGTGACCGGTGGCAATGCAGCGATGCAGCTTTGGGCCCGCCTGTTCAGGGTTTTGCCGTTGAAATCTGTAGACCTGGATATGCCGGAAGGGGCTTATTGGACATGGGTCGACCCAACGCTTAATGCACTGAGCGATGAATCTTGTGACGGTGCTGAACAATTGCCGTTTATCGAAGGTACGGAACCCCGGTCCGTGACCCCCTGCCTGGCGCGGCTGGATCGTGATGACCGAAAATCAATCTGGAGAAAATGGTTTGAACGTAATTAGGTTAATGGTTGCCAGCCTGCTGGCCCTTTTACTGAATGCTTGTGCCGGGGGTGCGCCGGCACCGGTGGAAGATCGTGAGATTGATACGCGTGTTCGAACGCCGGCCCGTCAGGACAGCGCCGGCGTCCAGGTATATCCCCTGCGGAATCCTGCCGTGGTTCAATTTACACAAGACGCCCGCAGGGCGGAACATGCAGGCGATCTGGACCAGGCGGCGGTATTCCTCGAAAGGGCTTTGAGAATCCAGCCTCGTGACCCGGAAATTATGCAGCAGATGGCCGAGATTCAGCTGCAGAAAGGTGATTATGAGCAAGCCCTAAATTTTGCAGTCAGATCATACGATACAGGACCAAGAGTCGGCGAGATTTGTGCAAGAAACTGGCGCACGATCGGCGTTGCACGTGCACACCTCAACGATCAGAACGGCGCGCTGGAAGCGGAGCAACGGGCGGGTCAGTGCATGAACACCCGGCCCGCGGGGTTCTGAACACCAACAAGCAAACCGGGGGCCAAACCGCGGGCAAGACCGCGGACCATACCGCGCGCGAAGTGTTGGGTGGCGAAGGGCTGCTGGCAGAACACCTGCCCGGGTTTGCGCCCCGTGAAGAGCAGCTTGAACTGGCCCAGGCCATTGAGGAGAGCATCGCACGGCAGGGTATGCTGGTTGCCGAGGCCGGTACCGGCCTCGGTAAAACATTTTCCTACCTCGTGCCCGTTGTGTTATCCGGTCAAAGAACCATCATTTCTACCGGCACCAAGAACTTACAGGACCAGCTTTATTTTCGCGATTTGCCAGTGGTGGCAGCCGCCATCGGCGGCGGTTTAAAGTCGGCCCTTTTGAAAGGCCGGACCAACTACCTGTGCCTCTATCGAATGGACCGAGCCCGCGAATCAGGTGAATTGCCGTCAAAATCTGCGGTAAGAGAGCTCGAAGCCGTGCATGGCTGGTCGGGCCAAACAGACGACGGCGATCTCTCCATATCACCGCTTATCAGTGACGACAGTGGCTTATGGCCATTTGTGACATCAACAACTGAGAACTGCCTTGGCGCTGCCTGTCCGAAGTTCGAGGATTGTTTCGTGGCCAAGGCCCGTAACAAAGCGCGGGATGCCGACGTGGTGGTGGTCAATCATCACCTGTTATTCGCCGATTTGGCAATCAAGCAAAGTGGTTTCGGTGAAGTATTGCCAGGAGCGTCGGTATTTATCGTTGACGAGGCACACCAGGCGCCCGAGATTGCATCCCAATTTTTCAGTTCCTCCTTGTCAGCGCGACAGGTGAATGAGCTGTGCCGGGACGTGCTTGCTGAAGCCGGTAAAGTTTCAGGTGGCCTGGCTACTGTCCGGGAGGCGGTTCAGAATTGCCAACAGGCTCTGAAGGAGTTGCAGGCTCGTGTAGCGGAACACCTGCCGGATCGCGGCTCATGGCAACAAATGATGGAACGGTCGGAAATCCGGGAAGGCCTCCAGGCTCTCGACCAGGCCATTGCTGACCTCGCCCCAGCATTGGAAGCCCTGAATGGAAGCAGTCGTGGCATGGATGCCTGCATTGCACGACGTTCGGAACTCCAGGTGCTGATGGATCGCCTGGATTCGTCTTCTTCAGCGGGGGAGGTACGCTGGTTTGAACGGCGCGGCAGGGGTTTCGGCCTGCACATCACGCCGCTGGATGTTTCGTCCATGTTCACCTCGTTCAGGGAGCAATTGGACGCGAGCTGGGTGTTTACATCAGCGACCCTGTCGGTGAATGGCGCGTTTGATCATTTCACCCGCCAGATGGGACTCGAGGATGCAGACTGTGCGCTGCTGGAATCCCCTTTTGACTATCCGAACAACGCCCTGATGTGGTTACCGGAATCCTTGCCTGAACCCCGTGATCCGCAGTTTTTGACTCTACTCCTGGAACAGGTTTTACCTGTATTGGAAGCGAGCAGGGGCCGGGCATTTTTGTTATTTACCTCGCACCGGGCTTTACGCGAAACAGCGGAAATGCTGGCCAAACGTGCCGATTTTCCACTTTTTGTGCAGGGTGAAGCGCCCCGCAGCCTGTTACTGGAACAATTTCGGGAATCGGGTAATGGTGTATTGCTGGGTACCGCCAGTTTTTGGGGAGGCGTGGATGTGATTGGCGGCGCCCTTTCACTGGTTGTCATTGACAAGTTGCCATTCGCCGCACCGGACGACCCGGTTATGCAAGCACGAAGCGAAGTTTTGCGCCAGGAAGGTGGTAATTCCTTTATGCAGTTGTACCTGCCCGCGGCGGTTATCGCCCTCAAACAGGGTGCCGGCCGGTTGATTCGGGACGTCAACGACCGTGGTGTGTTGGTAATATGCGATCCCAGGGTGAAAACCAGGGCTTATGGGGCAGCGTTCCTGGACAGCCTGCCACCGATGAAGCAAACCAGGGACCTTATTGAAGTACTGCAATTTTATGAGGCTAGGCAAGCTTGAAATTACTCGCCATTGAAACCGCCACTGAATCCTGTTCGGTCGCACTGGCGATTGATGGACAAGTACGTGAGCGCGCCGCGCTGGCGCCCAGGGGCCATGCGGACCATTTGCTACCGTGGATCAGTGAATTGCTGGCGGCAGGCGGAGTAGCCCTGTCAGACCTCGATGCGCTGGTTTTTGGCCGCGGACCAGGCAGCTTCACCAGCTTGAGGATCGGTATCGGCGTGACCCAGGGATTGGCCTGGGGGGCGGATATTCCGGTAGTGCCGGTATCTTCATTACTCAGCACTGCACAGGTTGCAGCGGGAAAGGGTGTCAAGTCGGCCATCGTTGCACTCGATGCAAGAATGAGCGAGGTCTATTGCGGTACTTTTCAGCTGGGAAAGCAAGGCCTGATGCAGCCGGTAAGCGAAGAAATGGTTTGTCCTCCGGAGGTCGTGACCAAACTGGATGCGGACGGTTGGTCTGGAGTTGGTATTGGATTTGAGAGATACGCACAGCTTGCCGAATTTTCAGCATCCCTGGAAAGCGTACATGCCGATACCTGGCCCTGCGCCGCGGCGATGATCCCGTTGGCCGGGGCCTGGTTGGAGAAAAATACGCCGCTACCCGCCGAACAGGCACAGCCCGTTTACCTGCGCGACAAGGTGGCCGAAAAACCTTCATAGCCGGTTTGGATCTGTCTTCTATTCATGCAGGAGTTGATCAGCGGCTCCCCTTGTCTCCGGCTTTGGAAACGCCCGCGCACAAGCTTCTAACCAGGTGCGGAATTCAGCGACTTTCGGCATATTGAAGTAGTGATGTGGCGCCACGAAGTAGTAGGCAAAGTCACTCTTTACCGCAAGCGGAAAGCACTGCACGAGTCGACCGGAGGCGAGCTCCGATTCCACCAGGGACCAGCGCACCAGGCCGATACCGAGCCCTTGTTCAGCGGCTACTGCGATGGATACCGAATCATCAAATCTTGGTCCCCGCCTGTGCATGCCGCTGCCGCCCAAAGCTTTGAACCAATTCTCCCACAGCTCATCCTCGCCCTGCAGCAAATGATGCTTTGTGAGATCGGCGGCGGACACAATGGGCCCAATGCTTTCCAGTAGCCCGGGGCTGCATACCGGCAAGGTCCATTCAGCCAGGAGTTTACTGACTTTGAGATCCGGCCAGTCTCCCCGCCCAAAACGGATTCCCGCGTGAAAGCCTGTCTCGGTGAAACTTACCACTGCTGTGTCGGCATTGATGCGTAAATCAAATTCCCTCGGCGTGTGGTAAAAATCAGCCAGCCGGGGTGTCAGCCATTTTTGTACAAACGACGGCACCATGCTGACATTCAATACACCGCCTGCGCGGTCTTCCTCCAGAGAAAGAACCGCCTGGCTAAGCTCGGTAAGCCCGCGTTGTACGCCTGGAAGGAGTGCCTGCCCGGCCTCGGTAAGCGTCACGTTCCTGCCCTGGCGATGGAATAGCGGCTGACCGAGCCGGTCTTCAAGGGAACGAATCTGTGAACTGACTGCGGCCGGGCTCACGTTCAGCGCCTCAGCGCCTTTAGTAAAGCTCAGGCGGCTGGCTACAGCCTCGAAGGTACGCAAAGCATTTAGGGGTGGACGCATCGATACACCATTAAGAAAAACTTAACTAAAACAAAAAATATCCCGTTAGTATATTACTCCAACCAAGCGTATAAACAACCATGAAACATATAGATAGACCAGATAAGGAGTAAATGACATGTTAAACAATACTGAATATAAAAGCCAGATAAGCAGCCCGGAAATTGTCGTTGATAATCAGACAGTGACCGACGCGAATATCGAAGCACGGCCGGCCGCAAATGCCGCTCGATTTGATCAAGTGAGGAGCCTGGCACGGAGTGTTCGCCGCGAACGCCGCTACAGCCGGAACTCTGGTTTTACTGCTGGCGGCTGGCGCCTAACGTCCTGGTGAAGGCTAAGGTAAAAACTTCCGACCGGAACCCGGAGGAAGACTCACCAAGTCAATAGGGGTCGGATACATCTAAATCCTGAAATGTGTCTGGCCCCTTTCTATTATCGCCGACATGTCGCGAACACACACTCAGATTTGACGGTATAAATCCAGGTAGCGCCGCGCAATCACATGCCAATCGAGTTTTTTAGCGAGGATGTGCCCATTCTCAGCCAGGTTTTCAGCAGATTCGGGATCTTCAGACAGCGAAACAATGGCTGCCGCCATTTCATCCCAGTCATCAATTACCAATGCGTCCAGGCCGTTTTCAATTGGGATACCTTCAATCCCTTTCGAGGTACTGATGAGTGGCAGTTTGGCGGCAAAATAATCAATAATCTTCATCCGTGTGCCACCGCCTTCCAAAAGCGGAACAACTGCGATATCTGCGGTTTTGAGCCATTCGGCAATATTTTCAACGCTGCCAGTCAGGTGAACCCTGTGATGAGGGCTGGTGGCTGGCGGACTGCGGCCGATCGCCAGTACATGGCATTTTTTTCCTAGCCGCTCAAGCCTGGGCAGCAATTCATCGGCGAAAACGGCCAGCGCTTCGATATTCGGCGGATAGGAAAATGTACCGTGGTACACCAGCAATGTGGCGTCATCCGGTATGCCGAACTTCCTGCGCGCATCTCCCCGAGCAAGAACCGCATAGGACTCAAGATTTACGCCATGCGGTATGGTGTGCAGAAGCTTAGGATCGACACCGTCCTCGGCCAGGGTTTGGCGGTCGTTGTCAGAAACACAGACCACGGCATTTACCCGGTTGCACAGGGCGAGTTCAATGGACTTAAAGCGCTGATACTGGGCTCCCGTCAATTCGGGCAGTTGAGCCTTCAGGCGTAAATATTCCACGTTGTGTTCGACTAGTACCACCTGGGTGCCGAGCACATTTCGCGCTTTCAGACAGGGCTTTGCATAGGCCGGGAATTCCGCCTGCATGATCCCGGCATTTATTTTTCTTGCAACGAAGAGGCTGCGCCAGAAGAAGCTGCCGTCGGTTAAAGGTAAATAAAGAAAGGAGTTGCTTTCGGGGATGTCCTTGGAAAAATGCAGTAATTTGCTGACTATGCCCGGCATGCCAAACAGCCTTAACCAGCCGGGTAGTTTTTGTTCAGCCAGGCGGCCATCAACAATTTCCCACCAGCGGTGCCGCTCGTCCGTGACAATGGCAACCCGGCGTTGGTGCCCGGCCAGCCCACGCGCCGTTTCAACAATCTTGACCGCTGCGCCGTGGTCGGTAGGCACCAGGTCAGAGCGGGTGACAATGACAATACCATCCCGGTCACCTGCACCGAACACTCGTGCCCTGATTGCCCGAACAGCCAGCCTGAGCTGAATTCTGAGACGCTGTCCAATTGCGGGTACGCCAAGTTCAGCTTGGACAACTTCTTCAGCTTCGGGAAGCCGGCTAGCTTTCGGCGCAGAATTCAGCCAATCCAGCAACGGCTTCGCTGCAATTTCCGGATTCATGTCTTCCCTGACCAGTTTCAGCGCATTTTCGGACTTGTTTCGCCAGCCGGCAGGGTTTGAATAAATTTTCTCAAGTAAGGCTGGCAGTTCTTCCGGGCTATCGATTAGCCAACCCGCATCGTGGTGTCTCACCATTGTGGCAATGGGCAGGTAATGATTGCAGATCAGCGGCAGTCCATGGCGCAGGAATTCCAGTGAGCGGAAAGACTGGCTGTAAGACCGCTCAATATTCTGCTCAGCCAGTTCCAGTCCGATATGTGCTGAACGGCTGAGGAATTCGGAAAACTGGTTATAAGGCAACAGCTCTTCACTCTCGAACTCCAGTTCCGAGTCTTCGAATGAATCGTGTAGCGGGTATTGCCCCCCAAAAAGTACCAGCCGTGCAGATCGATCCGACAGTGTGCGATGAAATCTCGCAATTGCCCGCCAGTAAGGAATACCCTTACGCCACGGCCAGCTAATGCCGCCCGATACCAGGATCCAGCCGTCCTGAGCCGGGTGAGAGCGGGGCGGTTCCTGGGTTCGACCTGCCAATGGAACAATTTTTACCGGCAGGTTTTTTCGGATATCAAAGCCGGCTTCCATCAAAGGAATAATCAGCAGGTGTTTTTGCAGGTCATTGCCTACAAGCAACAGGTCGCATTTGCGCAGTACCAGGCTAAGTTGACGCAGTTCGCCGTGCAGTGCGCCCGGGTCTTCGAATAGTTGTTCCAGCGGGCGGGGCGCTATGAAATCAAGCACCAACGGCTGTTCAAGTTCAAAAGGAAGCAGTTTGACCAATTCCCAATAGCTGACCACGATTACATCGGGTTGAATCCTGATGATCAGGCTGCGCAGCGAATCGCGGTTTGAAAAGGCCATGTCATGACGCTCTTCACCCTGGTACACGTGCGCTACCTCATGAGCTCCCGCCTCGAGGCTTTCGCGAAGTTGCTCGCTGCGCACTGCATTGCCGGTCACGATTTCCGTCGGAACCAGGGGCGGCTCCTGTGCGATCAGCAGAATCTTCATTCTGAGGTCAGTTGCCGACCAGGATATAGGTCGCCAGACCAATGAACGCGAGGATGCCGATTACATCGGTGACCGTTGTCAGTACGACACCACCCGCCAATGCCGGATCTATGGACATGCGCTTGAGCATCACGGGTATCAGGGCGCCTGCCAACGCGCCGGCGAACAGGTTGAGCAGAATCGCTACAGCCATCACCAGTCCGAGTGCCAGATCGCCATACCAGTAGTAGGCAATCAGCGCAATGATGATGGAAAACACAATACCATTCAGCGCGCCCACCGCCAGTTCTTTGCGCAACATCGCCGGGGTATTCAGCGCACTGACCTGTCCCGTGGACATACCGCGGATCATGAGCGTCAGAGTCTGGGTTCCGGCGATTCCGCCCATGCTCATGACCACCGGGAAAAGCACGGCAGTAGCGACTACCTGGTCCAGCGTCGGTTCGAAGGCATATAAAACCATGGCTGCCATCAACGCGGTCACCAGGTTAACGCCCAGCCAGACCCAGCGCCGCCTGGCGGATTGGACGATGGGCGCAAACATGTCGTCTTCCTCATCCAGACCGGCCATGGTCAGCACCGTGTGCTCGGCTTCTTCAATAATGACGTCCACCACGTCATCGATGGTGATGCGGCCAACCAGGATGTTTTTTGTGTCAATGACCGGTGCAGAAATCAAATCATGGTGTTCAAATTCAGTGGAAACCTGGCTGGCATGCATATCTACCGGGATGGCAGATGTTGAATTGTCAATCAGTTCCAGAACGTTCAGCGAAAGCTCGTTGGTCAGAAGGTCCGACAACTTCAGGTCGCCGAGGTATTCGCCATTGCGGTTGACGACAAACAGCTTGTCCAGGTCTTCCGGCAGTTCTCCACGCAGTCTAAGGTAACGCAGGACCGCATCAAGACTGACATCAGCTCTGACCGTCACCACGTCCGGGTCCATCAGGCCGCCGGCTGAATCTTCCGGGTAGGAAAGCACTTGCTCAAGGCGCTCGCGCTCCTGCCTGTCCATGGACCTGAGCACTTCACGCGTCACCCCGTCCGGCAGGTCGTCAAGAATGTCCGCCAGGTCATCGATGTCCATGTCCCCGACAGCCTCGATCAACTCCTCGTCCGGCATGTCACGGATCAGGCCGGCGCGTACCTCGTCGTTAACCTGTACCAAGACTTCACCGTCGAGTTCGGTATCAACCAGGTCCCAGACAACCAGGCGCTTGGGCAGGGGCAGGGATTCCAGCAGATCGCCGATTTCGGCGCCGGACAGGCTGTTAATCAGCAGTTCGACCTGGGATTTGACGCCACTGTCCAGCGCCTCGGACAATCGCTCGAGGTGTCGTGCTGTTTTGTCTTCTATGGCATGGTCGCGCATGATTTCGACAAGCTCTCAGTGGGGTCAGCGCCGGCAATGCAGCCAGGCTCGAATTCCCGGGCCAGGCCGGGGTGAGGCTATTATATGATGTGTCCGGCTTCCTTGCTCTTGCTGAGGGTCGTTTTGAACGACCGGGAAAGAATTATTTTTGCGCCTGGGCGGTGTCGAGGAAATGGGTGAGAGAGGATTCACCGATCCGGTTCGAGTTTTCCAGCCACTCCTTCAGTGAGGAACCGGCCAGCGCAACGTCTGTTTCGGTGATGACCTGTTTAACCTCCAACAGACTGCGTGGTTGCATGCTGAATTCGGTCAGGCCCAGAGCCAGCAACAGACGTGTGAAACGCCGGTCGCCGGCAAGTTCGCCGCAAACAGATATCGGAATATCCAGGTCTTCCGCCGACCTGAAGATATGCAGCAATAATTGGACGACGCCAGGATGCTGCGGATCATAGAGATGGGCGACCTGTTCATCTACCCGGTCTGTTGCCAACGCATACTGGATCAGGTCATTGGTACCAATCGATAAGAAATCCAGTTGCCGGCTGAGTTCCGGCAAGGCAAGCGCTGCTGCCGGTACTTCAATCATTCCTCCCAATGGCATATTGGCGTCGAAGTCAGTACCTTCATCGCGCAATTCTTCCTTGGCTTCATCCAGCAGCGAGCGTACAGCCTGCACTTCATGTGCGCTGGTCAGCATGGGAATCAGGCAGCTGACCCGGCCGTGGGCACTGGTGCGCAGGATGGCGCGCAACTGGGTTTTAAACAGCTCCAGTTCCCGCAGGCAGAGTCTTACTGCCCGCAGGCCGAGTGCAGGATTCGGGTTGCTGCGCAGCCCCTCAAAGTCCAGCATTTCGGCGCTCTTGTCAGCTCCCAGGTCAAGGGTGCGGAGGGTTAGCCGACCGCCGTTTACGGCTTCCAACGTTGCCCGGTATTGCAGGTACTGGCTTTGTTCGTCCGGCGGGCGCCCTTTGAGAAACAGGAACTCTGTGCGGAACAGGCCCACGCCTTCTGCGCCAGCGTCCATGGCCATCTGCAAATCCTCGGGGCGCTCAGCATTGGCCATCAGGCGAATTGGCTGCTGGTCACGGCTTACCGACGGTAGATTACGTACCGCCTCCAGTGACTGAATAAAGCGATCTGATTCGGCCTGTTTTTGCAGGTAATGTTTGAGAATGGATTCTTCGGGATCCGCGAACACGACCCCGTAATGGCCATCGAGTATTAGTGGCTCGCTTTCCCGGATCAGCGTCTGGGCCCTGTGTACACCCATCACGGTCGGTATACCCAGGCTGCGGGCCAGGATCGCCGTATGCGAATGCGGGGTGCCATGCTCGGTGATGACACCAGCGACGCCTCTTTCGTGCAAGGAGGCGAGTTCGCCCGGCGTCAATTCAGTGGCAATTACCAGGGTCTGTCCGAGACGGTCTGGTAGTGTGCTTAGTGGTTTGTCCAATTGATCCGTTGCGAGGATTTCCTGCACCATTTTCACCACTTGAACCACATCATCACCGCGGCTACGAATGTAGGCGTCATCAATTTTGCGAAACTCTGCCAGCAGGGACTCCAGGTAAAGCTGCAAAGCCCATTCCGCGTTGCAGTGCTGGTCATTGATAAAGCCGGTAGTTGTATCGGCAAGGTTTGAATCCGCCAGCATGATGATGTGTGTGCGTATGATCTCCTCGGCTGCTTTACTGGCGGACGCCCCGATCCGGATTGCAATACCCTCAAGTCGCTTACCGGCTGATTGCAATGCTTGCCGCAGTCTGTTGATTTCCACATCTACCTGGCCGGCTTCGATGCGGAATTCACCAATGTCCAGCTCGTTACGCTGAATAATGTGTGTCTGGCCGACTGCAATCCCGCCGACTACAACATGGCCTGAGAGTGCAAGAGTCACAGTTCGGGCTCTCCAAAACCAGATTTGATCAAGTCTGTCAACGCCACCAGTGCCGGCCTGGCATCAGGGCCCAGAGTCTCGATCTCCAGTTGCATGCCCGGCCCGGCAGCCAGGGTCAGCAGAGCCATGATGGACTTACCGTCTACCCGGCGTTGCCCGTTCTTGAACCACACCTCGCAGTTGAAACCATTGGCGCATTCAACCAGCCGCGTGGCTGCCCGCGCGTGCAGTCCAAGTTCGTTCAGGATGGTGACTTGTCCGCTGGCCATTCAGGAATCTGCCGATATGATTCTGTAAATTGCAGCCCGGATATCGTGGAAGTTCACTTTTTTAACTCCCTGTGATCTGCAAGAACTTCCGGAAAGTGATCCCGTAGCGATTCTGACAGTCGTTCAACGAGGTAAACCGAACGATGCCGCCCACCGGTGCAGCCTATTCCGACGGTCACGTAACTGCGCTGAGCTTCTTCAAATCCGGGCAGCCAGTCCTTGAGAAAGGTCAGTATGTCACCGGCCATCCTGCTGACCTCCTCGTGCTGTTCCAACCATTCCCGGATTCGCGGATCCTGTCCGGTAAATTCTCTCAGTTCTGTTTGCCAGTAAGGGTTGGGGAGATTTCGCGCATCGAAAACAAAATCAACGTCTGGCGGTACACCATGCTTAAAAGCAAAAGATTCGAGCACAATAGTCATGCCTTTTATGCCCGGACCCACACAATTCCATACCTGGCGTCGAAGTTGGTGAATATTGGTATCGGTACTGTCGATAACCCAATTGGCCCGCTCCCGCAAAGGCTCAAGCATTTCCATTTCCCTGGTGATGGCGTCGGGCAGCACCTGCTCACCTTTCGTCAGGGGGTGGCGCCGGCGGGTTTCGCTGAATCGCTTGATCAGGGTGCTGCGATCGGCGCTCAAAAACAGCAATTCGCAGTTCAGGCCTTCGTTATTGACCTGTTCCATCCACGCCGGAATTTCTTTCAGGTCTGAACCACGGGCCCTGGCATCGATGCCAAGTGCGACTTTTTCGTACAGCTGCGGATCTGCCTTAATCTGAGGTGCAAATTTATTCAGTAAGGCCGCGGGCAGGTTGTCAATGCAATAATAACCGAGGTCTTCCAGGGCATTAAGGGCGGTGGACTTGCCTCCACCGGAAAGTCCGCTGACGATGATCACGTGTTGATCAGCTGCGGGCATAACCGTCAAATCTCCTGGCAACCTAGTACTCCTTCAAGGTGATAACTTGGTGCCTCTGAATCCTCAGTTATCACCTTGAAGGAGTACTAGATGCAAATTTTGTAGCCAGGCACCAGTATTTCAGTGCTGCTTGCTGGAAAGCAAATCAATTAATTCATTGGCGTCCTCAGCGGAACGCAGTTTTTTGAGTAATTCCTCATCGGTGAATCGCTCGGCAATCTGTGCAAGGAGTTTCAGGTGATCGCTGGTGCAATTTTCGGGCACTGCCAGCGCAAATAACAGGTCGACGGGCTCGCCATCAATGGCGTCAAAGGCCAGTGGCTTGGAAAGGCGTACAAATACAGCTTGTACTGCTGAACTGCCGTTGACCCTGCCGTGGGGAATTGCAACGCCATTGCCCAGACCTGTACTTCCAAGGTTCTCGCGGGCACAAAGCGATTTGAAAACCTCCCTTGAATTCAGTGATTCGTCATTTTGCACCAGCGCTTCGCTGACCAGTTCGAGCAGCTTTTTCTTGCTACTGATGCGAACCCGGGGTAAAACGCGTTCGGGACTTAGCAAATCACTGACTAGCATGTTTGGGCTTCTTTTTGGCTTTTGTTTACGCTGGTTATACGGTCAGGTCAGAGACCGGACGCGAGTTGTTCCGGCTTGGAATGGTGATGATCCCTGAGGCGGTCCTTGAGTCTTCGAACCTGCCGGTCGAGTTTGTCTACCAATCCGTCAATAGCCGCATACATATCCATAGCAGTATCGGTCGCGAACAGGGTTTTACCACCGGCATTGACCGTGCCTTCGGCCAACTGCTCAAGCTTCTCGATCTTTAGGATAACGTTGATAGAGATCACGTGGTCGAAGTGCCTGGACAGGCGTTGCATTTTTTCTGTCACATAAGCTCGTAGTGATGGAGTAATTTCTACGTGATGGCCAGTAATGTTGAGTTGCATTATCTGTCTCCTTTCACTAATGCCAATCGAAGAATGCCTTTATCTGTCAGCAGTCTTAATTATCCAGGATATGGGGCTGTTGATTCTGGTCAGGAAAGATTCCCTTGTTCTGACCATCGGAATTTCTAGGGGCCATACGCTGATTCTATACCCCCTCACGGGTGTTTCCTAGTGTCGGGCAAGCCTTCGATAAGCACGCCTGCGTTCGCTTGAAGAGCCAATTCCCAGAGATTCGCGATATTTGGCAATCGTACGCCTGGCCGCACGTACGCCGGCCTCGCGTAGCAAAGTGGAAATTTCCTGGTCGCTCAGTGGGCTTGTTTGTGGTTCGTTATCGATCAGTATCTGTATCCTGGCTTTAACTGCTGTGGCACTGATAATGGCTCCATTCATGGTTCGAACATGGCTGGAAAAGAAGTATTTGAGTTCGAATAAACCCCTGGGTGTGAGCATGTATTTTCGCGTTGTGGCCCGGGAAACTGTTGATTCATGCACGCCTACAAGGTCGGCAACGTCCTTGAGAATCAGCGGCTTCATAGCGATGTCGCCCTTATCCAGGAATTCTTCCTGTTGTTCGACTATGCATTGTGTAACTTTCAGCAGGGTACGGTTTCTGAGTTCCAGGCTGGAAAGCAGCCAGCGGGCCTCCTGCAGGCGGCCATCGAGATAATTCTTGTCCTCACCACCAGCCTGACGAAGCAACTTGATGTAATAGTTGTTCAGCTTCAGTTTCGGATCATTATCCGGGCTTAGCGAGGTCACCCATTCACCCTCGTTCTGACTTACATAAACATCCGGTACCAGGTATTCGTCGTGCCGGTTATCAAAACGGGCACCCGGCCGTGGTTCAAGCCCGCGAATAAGGTCAATCGCAGTATGCAGTGCTTCATCCGAGGCGCCTGTCTCCTTGCGCAATAATGAAAATTCGCCGTCGGCGACCAGGTCGAGAAAATCACGCGCCAGGCGGCGCGCCAATTCTGTGCCAGCTGTTCCGGAAGGCAGGGATGAAAGCTGAACGCGGATGCATTCCGCCGGGTCACGGCTGGCAACACCAACGGGCTCCATTCGTTGAATTCTGTGCAATACGGCGAGGACTTCATCTTCCCCGACCAGCCGGTCCGGCGCCAGGCTCGAGCAAATATCATGAATGCTGTCTTCCAGAAAACCGTCATCGTCCAGCGCATAAACAATGCCAGCTGCGATGGCTGCATCGCTGTCACTGAAATGCCCCAGGTTGATTTGCCATAATAGGTGTTCACGCAGTGAGCCGGTGGATTGGTCCGGTATCTGCGGCTCAAGAAAGTCACCGCCGTACTGGCTTTGATCCCTCCATTCGCCCCCGCCTGTTTCTGCCTGCCAGCCATAATCATCGATGGAACTGTAATCCGGCTCCGGGCTGTCCTGAAGATCACTGGATTCGGCGGCGCCAGAATCCTGGTTTTGTGTTTCAACTTCACCGGTACCGTCGTCATGGTCCAGCAAGGGATTGGCATCGACCGCTTCCTGGATGTACTCGCGCAGCTCGATTCGATTCAGTTGTAACAGCCGGATGGCCTGTTGTAACTGCGGAGCGAGCGCAAGTTTTTGTGTGAGTCTTAGTTGAAGGGACTGATTAGCCATCAATAGTGAATCTTTGAAGCGGCTGTTACAGGCGAAATTCCCTGCCAAGGTACACGTTTCGCACGTCCTCGTTGGCAAGAACGGTGTCCGGTTCACCTTCCGCAAGCACGGTGCCGTCGTTAAGAATGTAGGCGTGGTGGCAGATGCCCAGCGTTTCCCGGACGTTATGATCGGTGATCAATACACCGATATCGCGATCGATCAGGTGTTCCACTATGCGTTGAATTTCAACTACAGAGATTGGGTCAATGCCTGCAAATGGTTCGTCGAGGAGGATAAACCTTGGCTTCGCAGCCAATGCGCGCGCAATCTCTACACGCCTGCGTTCGCCTCCGGAAAGGCTGATTCCCTGCTGGTCTGCCAGGTGTGAAACGCCAAGTTCTTCAAGCAGTGACTGGAGTGTTTCAGCACGTCCGTCTTCGTCCAGGTCGTTGCGCATTTCGAGTATGGAAAGCACATTGTCACTGACTGACAGCTTTCGGAATATAGATGCCTCCTGTGGAAGATAACCCACCCCGAGTTTTGCACGAACATTGACCGGCTCATGTGTCACGTCAATATTATCAACCGTGATGGTGCCTTTTGCAGCTGGAATCAAACCGACAATCATATAAAAACATGTGGTTTTGCCGGCACCATTCGGGCCCAGAAGTCCAACCACTTGACCGGGTTCGACCTGGATACTGACGCCGCGCACCACCTGCCTTTTTCGGTAGGACTTGTGCAGGTTTTCAGCAAGCAGCATTCCGTACAGCCCTAGGAGTCCGTTTCCTGGTCGGTATCGGGTGGTTCATCAGGTGTTTCGGGCGCCACTTCCGGATCGAGACGTATGTGGACCCGTCCATTGCCATCCTTGCTGCCGTTTCCTTCGAAGTGCTGAAGGTTGAGGTCATAGCGCAATTGCTCACCGCTGACCTCGTACTGGGGGTGCTTGACTTCGGCCTCACCTGAGAGGATTACCATGCCAGTGCTGACCTTGTATTCAATGCTGCGGGCCCGGGCCCTTACCAGGCCCTGATCCTCGATTTCCTGTTGCAGGGAAGCCGTGTTACCAGTCAGCGTGATCTGATGCACCTTTCCGTCAGTCTTATCAACTTCGGCACGGTCAGCGCGAATCAATAAAGTACCCTGCCTGATTTCAACGTGGCCGCTTAGCGTGGTGATACCGTCACCCAGCATTCCATCAGTGGAATCTGCATTCACCTCCAGCGGTTGCTGGCGGTCAGACTCGAGCGCCATCGCCGCAGGAATCAGGATGAAACCGCTCAGAACAAACAGGATTTTACTAATTGACTGCATAAGTGAGTTTTACCTGGTCCAGCAATTGGAACCTGTTGTTCATCATATTAACCCTGAATCCGACAGCTTCCATGATGTCTTTGCCTTCCATCAATATTACCGGACGGTCTGAACTGGCAATTTTCGGGCTCACCTCGATGGTGAGTTCGGAGGTGCTGATATTCAAAGGCTCACCCAAATCAGTTGCAGGGCGTCGTATCCAGACGTCACCACTCAACACGATGTGCTCTTTATCAGCTGCCACGGTGGCAGATTCTGCAACGATTTCCCAGGAAATTCCACGATCGATGACATTAAAAACAGGATTATTGACCTGGCTGATGCCGCTTGCCGCGTGGTTAGACAGTTCCGGGGCTACCAGGCTGGCAGAAGGAAGACCTTCGAGGTCGAAGAATTGATATTCAAAGTCCTGCAGTGCGTAATCAAGTTGGATATCCAGACCCCTGATGGGTTGCGTAGCACCGTCTTTCTGGCCACGGTTCGCCCAGAAACTGGCGGCGACCATTGCGGCAAGTACCAGCATGCCCATCTGTGTCTTACGCTGAATCACAGGTCAAGAAATTCCTTCAACAACTGCTGATCATGGCCTTGTGACCTGAGAATGAGGTCACAGATTTCACGTACTGCGCCATCGCCGCCTGCATGGGTTGTCACCCAATGTACCCTGTCTTTTACCTCCCGATCAGCGCCGGGCACCGTGATGGCCAAGCCAGCTCTGAGTAACACCGGCAAATCGATCCAGTCATCGCCTGCATAGCAGAGCTGACCATCTTCGAACCCGGTTTTTTGCAGTAGATCGATGTAGGCCACCAGTTTGTTTTCACTTCCCTGGTAGACGAAATCAATGTCCAGTTGTACGGCTCTGCGGGTCACCATCGGAGATGCTCTTCCGGTAATGATAGCCAGCTGGATGCCGCATCTTTGCAGGGCTTTCAAGCCCAGTCCGTCGCGGGTATTGAAAGCCTTTAGTTCATTCCCGGCAGTGTCAAAATAAAGTTTGCCGTCGGTGAGTACGCCGTCCACATCCAGCGCAAGCAGGCGGATCTTTTTGGCACGCTCCAGCAACAAGGGGTCAATGGGTGGCACTCATACCACTCCTGCATTGAGCAAATCATGAAAATTCAAAACGCCCACCAGTTCTCCGGAATCGCCGACAACCAGCAAAGCCTGGATCTTGTGTGCCTGCATGAGTTGAACCGCCTCGGCTGCGAGCGCGTCGGGGCGAATGGTCTTCGGCGCACTGGTCATCACGTTCTCTACCTGTGTGTTATGCGGGTCAAGGTTCTTATCCAGTGTCCGGCGCAGATCACCATCGGTGAACACGCCCAGCACCTGGTTGGTTTCATCGACTACGGCACTCAGACCAAGCCGTTTCCCGGTCATTTCCACGATGGCCTCGCTGACACTGGCGCCGGGTGCAACGCGGGGCATCTTATCGCCGGTGTGCATCACGTCCTGAATATGCAAAAAGAGCTTCCGTCCCAGCGTGCCGGCTGGATGAGACTGGGCAAAATCATCGCGTGTAAATCCGCGCGTTTCGAGTAGCGAAACCGCCAGCGCATCACCCATGACCAATGCGGCCGTGGTACTGGAAGTGGGCGCCAGACCCAAGGGGCAGGCTTCCTGTTCTATGGATACATCCAGGCTGATATCTGCGTGGCGTCCAAGCGTCGATTCCCGGTTTCCGGTCATGGCAATAATGACTACACCAAGGCGCTTGAGCACCGGAAGCAGGCTTTTTACCTCTTCGGTTTCGCCCGAGTTTGACAATAAAAGAACCACGTCATCGCCGGTTATCATGCCGAGATCACCGTGGCTGGCCTCAGCGGGATGAACAAAAAACGCAGGCGTGCCGGTGCTTGCCAGCGTTGCTGCGATCTTGCCGCCAATATGTCCCGACTTGCCAACGCCCAACAGGACAACACGGCCGGTACATTCCAACATCGCCTGGCAGGCGGAAACGAAAGCGTCGTCTATGCGTTCGCGCAAACCTGCCACGGCAGCGGTTTCCGTTTCAATCACGGCGAGAGCAAGGCGCTTTAGTGCATCAGCATTCATGTGTGTATTTTAACATTTCAACAAGGCGATGAGCTTAAGCCTGCATTAATTATGTGAGGGAATCGCCGGCCTGTAGCCAAACCATGGTTTGGTAACCGACAAAGAGCGACAGAAGCAGCAGCCCTGAACGGCGTCCAATCCTGCCCGGACCACGGAAATCGGTGGCCATCAGGAATAGCAGTCCGGTCATCAGGAACATGACTGGAAAATCACGCGCCAGCAAAATGGGCGGTGCCTGCACAGGCCTGATCACCGCAGCAATTCCGAGTACACCCAGCATATTGAACATGTTGGAGCCGATGATGTTGCCTATTGCCAGGTCATCTTCGCGGCGCAAGGCACTGGTCACCGCGGTGGCGAGCTCTGGCAGACTGGTACCCAGGGCAACGATGGTCAGGCCAATGACAGTATCGGTAACTCCTATTCCGCGCGCAATACTGACGGCGCCTTCGACAAGAAACTGCGAACTGATGGGCAGCACGATAAGCCCGACACTCAGCCAGAATACCGCGACTTTGGTGGGAACATCTGTAGGAATTTCTGCTTCAAATTCTTCCGCCAGAGGATCGGTTGCCGGTCTTTGCATCCCCAGTTGTACCAGCCACCAAATCAGGACTGCCAGGCTACCCAGCAGTATCCAGCCTTCTGTGTGGCTGTATTCAAGGTCCAGAAGCATGAACAGGCAAACCAGCATGATCAGTAACAGCAACGGGTATTCCCGCTTCAGTGCTGCAGATTCCAGCCGAAGAGGGTAAATCAGGGCAGTGATGCCAAGCACCAAGCCCAGATTTGCGATGTTGGACCCGAGTGCATTTCCAAGTGCCAGGCCTGGGTTACCACGAGAGGTAGCAACGGCGGAAACCACCAGTTCCGGCGCCGAGGTACCGAATCCAACAATGGTAAGGCCGATAATCAGTGGCGGTACACCCAGGTTCCGGGCAGTCGCCGATGCTCCTGCTACCAGGCGGTCCGCAGCCCAAACCATGAGCAGGAACCCACCGCTGAGTTGTAGAAGTGATATCAGCATTTATCTGATTCGATACATTTACCTGGAAGTTGTTCAGTCATGTGTGTTCTTTAAGGGCCTGGATTCCATTATGATGACGGCTTGCAAACTTGCCGCGGGCATTAGATTCTGCCTGAACTCCACCCCTTGATACAGACCCTAGTCTATGGACAGCGAGAGAATACAGCAAATGATTCGTGCCGGCTTGCCGGATGCGGATGTGATCGTCAGTGGAGAAGACGGGGTCCATTTCGAGGCCGTGGTAACCAGTGCGGCTTTCGCAGGAAAACCTACCCTGCAAAGGCATCGCATGGTTTATGCAACGCTGGGCACATTGATGGGACATGAAATTCATGCGCTGGGCCTGCGAACCGAAGTGCCTTTGGAAGCCGAATAGTGGCCAAAATTCGAATCACCGGTGGTGTCCCTCTTAATGGAGAGGTCTGGATTTCCGGCGCCAAAAACGCGGTACTTCCCATCCTGGTTGCCAGCATGCTTGGTGACAAACCATCCATTGTCAGTAATGTCCCGCATCTGCAAGATGTGACAACCATCATGGAACTGCTCGGCCGGATGGGTGCTGAACTTGCGGTTGATGAGCGGATGCGAATCGAAATTGATCCTGCCGGTATCGACCGTTTTGAAGCACCCTATGACCTGGTTAAAACCATGCGCGCTTCGATACTTGTGCTCGGACCGTTGGTGTCCCGTTTTGGTAAAGCAGTGGTTTCTTTGCCTGGGGGATGCGCCATTGGTTCCCGCCCGGTAGATCTTCATCTGCAAGGACTGCAACAACTCGGAGCCAGTGTGTCTGTTCAAAACGGCAACATTATTGCCATTGCAGGACGCCTTAAAGGTGCACGTATCGTCCTCGACACTGTCACCGTCACGGGAACCGAAAACCTCATGATGGCTGCCACGCTTGCAGACGGAGTCACCATCATTGAAAACGCGGCGCAGGAGCCGGAAGTCGTGGACCTGGCTAACTTTTTGATCGCCATGGGTGCGCAGATTGAAGGTGCAGGCACCAGGGATATCGTGGTCAAAGGTGTTGAACGGCTTGATGGAGCCGAGTATTCCGTGCTCCCGGATAGAATTGAAACCGGTACTTTCCTGGTAGCTGGTGCGATGACACGGGGAAAGGTGCGCGTCACCCGAGCCCGACCCTGTGACCTTGATGCAGTACTTGACAAGCTGAGTGAAACAGGTGCACATGTGACCTGCGGGGACGACTGGATTGAACTGGATATGAAAGGCCAGCGGCCGCGGGCGATAGATATCACAACCTCACCGTACCCGGCCTTCCCGACTGACATGCAAGCCCAGTTTACAGCCCTCAATGCCGTTGCCCACGGCACAAGCATCATTACTGAAACGGTATTTGAGAACCGTTTCATGCACGTTCAGGAACTGCAGAGACTGGGTGCGGATATCCGCCTCAAAGGCAACAGTGCCATTGTTCGCGGCGTTGCCGGACTCACCGGTGCTCCGATTATGGCTACCGACTTGCGGGCTTCCGCCGGGCTGGTTTTGGCCGGGCTGGTTGCCAGCGGGGACACCATTGTGGACCGTGTTTATCATATTGACCGGGGCTACGAGAACATCGAGGAAAAACTCGGCCAATTGGGTGCCAGGATCAAGCGTCTGGGGCACCAGGAAACCTGATGGGCAGCATTATTCCGCGACCCGGGCGCTCTTAACTTCGCATTTGAGCCGGCGGCTGAGGTCGACCTCGTTTGAAACACTTCAGTCAAAGCGTATGCTGTCCTGCTTACCGCCTTCCAGAACAGGGGAATATGTCTTACTGGCCTGGCTTGAGCGTCCATCCTCGCCGATAAATGTGGCCAGCACGGAGATGGCAGTCAACCCCAGCCGTGAGCGGTTCTTAATCAGGCAATATATTCTTCCCTGTTTATCGGCTGCTTCCAGAGTATCAACGAATTTTCCCGGACTGGTGGCAATGTCCATCAGCACCAGTTCCCGTTGCGCTTTCTGGCCAAGCTCTGAGTCGGACTGTGATGCCTGCTCATAGTGCCAGCGGGCAGAATCAAGTTCGCCGGAGTCACGGTCCATGTTGCCCAGCAGGTAATGCGCTGGTGCTGTAGGCAGCATTTCCAGGCTACGTTCCAGGTCCGTTCTTGCTGCCCGGTGCTGGCCCATATCGTAGCGAATCTGGCCTCGCCTCAAGGGGTGATAGAAAAATGAATCGTCCAGTTGTACCGCCATGTCAAAAGATCTCAATGCGGCAGAATTCCGGTCTGCTTCGGCAAACAGGTCGCCCTCCAATGCGTGGAAAATGGACTCCCTGGGCTCGATCTCCATGGCCTTGGCTAGTTCGGTTCGTGCGGTGTCATAATCTTCCTTTACCGCCGCTTTTAAAGCTGCATCGTAGGCGTCATAGGCTGGTTTCACCCGGTTCAGAAAGCGCGTATTTTGCGCGAAGTGATCCTTGCCACTCTCTCCGCCAGCGGGCAGAGCCGCTGCGGTTTGTTTATTGAGCTCGACCCGTTCCCGGGACGGGGGGGGTGAGATGCAAACAAGGTGCTCATCCTGTTATCGGGCCGGCCTTCAGACAAGCGGACGAAAGTTTGCTGGAGCTGAATCGCGCCCTGCAGATCGTAGCCGGCTTCCGACATGTATTGCATGCCGTATCTATCCGATTCACGTTCCGCATCACGGCCATATTTCATCGAAATGAGTTGCGCACCAAGCGCCGGAATAATGGCGGCTGCCTGTTGTCCGGCACTCGAATCCACCTTGCTATTGATCAGAACCATGCCTGCGATCGCTCCGATCTGTGTCAACATTCCTTTCGATTGTGCGCGTGCCCCGTGGGCCGCGTCGGCATGTACGATCTCGTGACTCAGTACTGCCGCCAGTTCGGCCTCTGATTGCAACTCGGTTAAAAGGCCCCTGTTGATCGCAATTTTCCCTCCCGGCAACGCCCAGGCATTGGGCGTGGAGTCGTTGAGAACATTAAACTCAAACTGTAATTCGTCTTTTCGCCTGGCCTGTGCGGCGAGCCGCTTGCCGACGGATTGAACATATGCGGTCAATTCGGGATCTATTAAAAAATCGCCCCCTTGCGACTGGCGCATGGGTGCATAGAGTCCGGAGCCTACTTCCTGCTCCCAGGCACTGCCTTAGAACTGCAGGTGCCTTTCACCGGTGACCGGGTTCACCTGGCAGCCTGACAGAAACACCAGTAATGCTATGAAAATGAAACGTCGCATTATTTATTTCCTGCTAAATCGCGGTGCTATTCGCCACAAATGACGTATAAATTTGACTCAAATCGACATTCTCTCGTGACGATCTGTCAATTCAGACAGGTTCCTGAGCCAGAAATTGTCTGTCCATCAACGACCAGGCGGGTGATCCTCATCTCAAACTCTTTCCCGCCTTGTTTCCCGTGCAACAACTTCACGGGCATGAAATCCAGGGACTCTGCATACCAACCACTGGAGTAGCGCTTGCTGTTTTCTCTGATGCGGGTCAAGGAAACAGCCTTGAAGCATCCCAGCGGAGTCTCAAGGTCTTCAGATTTGCCAGCAAGGAAGTTTTGTTGATCAACTTCTTCTTCATCAACGATATTGATTGAAAAATCAGTCAGACCATGAATCAGGCGGTAGCGCAGGGCGAGCGTCAATGAAAGCGGGTCCACGGTTCCAGGGGCGGTCTCCAACAGCGATTCACCGTTTTCATGATGGGTTACGATTTTGCTTTCTGCCCAGTCAAAACTGGCCGTCCAATGATCCTCGTTGCCCATAATCTTCGACTGTTGGCTGTATTCAAGTGGTTGAAATACGTCACCTTTGAATGTGCCCCGGCTACGCTCGCTGCTTTTCGCCTTGAGCATCCTGGCCAAACCCCTGGTTCCCTTTCCATCATTGCTCATCAACCACTGATCCCCCTGCCTGACCAGGCTGATTTTGGATTCCATGCGTGGTTTACCGTCGATATAAACCTGGTAGACGGCTTCAAATGGTACGGCCACATCGGCCGCGCTTGCCTGGCTATAGCAGGCAGCCAACAGCAAAATAATGATCCTGGGGTATTTTGTTGCAGGAAATTCAGTCAAAAGTGTCACCGGAATTCAGTCTTAGTGTTTTATTCAACGGCCTGCCATCCAACAGCACAGCGCCGGAATGCATTTCGACCCGCCTATCCGCGAATAATTCAACGGTGGACAGCAGCAGTCTGTGTTCGTCCGGACCGAGTCTCGCCGCCAGGGATTCCGGGTCATCATCTTTCAAAACGGCAATTCGCACCTGCGAGATAAGCGGCCCGCCATCCAGTTGAGAAGTGACGAAATGAATGCTTCCTCCGTGTTCCGAATCCCTGGCATCAAGTGCCCGTTGATAGGTATTGATTCCAGGATAAAGGGGCAAAAGTGACGGATGCAGGTTGATCATCTTTCCGGCGAAGGCGTCGACCAGTTCATCGCCGATGATGCGCATATAACCGGCGAGGATAATTAATTCAGCGCCACAATCCTGCAGATTCCGGGCTATTTCACGGTCTTGATTTTCACTGTTGTCAGCATTGATGACGCAGCAGGGGATTCCTGCATTGCGTGCATGATCCAGGCCGGGAGCGTTCTTCCGGTTGCTGATGACCAGGCGCAGATCCAAATTAAGCCTGCCGGCTTCCTTTGCTGTGATAAGGGCTTTAAGATTGCTTCCGGTTCCTGAAATCAGGACTGCGACCGCAAGGGGTGGGGGGCTCATGACCTGATATACCGCACCCGTGGGCCGGCAATGTATTTGGTGACCACGCCGATCTCGAATACGGACTCCCCTTCAGCTTCCAGTTTTTCTTTTGCCCTGGAAGCCTGTGTGGGAGTGGTCACCAGTGTCATACCAACACCGTGGTTAAAAGTACGCAACATCTCTGCTTCGCTGATATTGCCCTGTTTTTGTAACCACTGGAAAACGGGTGGGGGTGACCAGGCGGAAAGGTCGAGGTCGAGACCCAGGCCATCGGGCAGGATTCGAACGATATTCTCCGTCAGGCCGCCACCTGTAATGTGCGCCATGCCGTCTATCCGGCAGCATTCCAGTAAATCCTGAATCAGTCTTACGTAAATCCGAGTGGGGGCCAGCAGAGCACGGCCGAGGCTGCCATGAGAACCATCAGCCATCTCAAAAGGCATATCCGGGTCGGCGCCCGAAACTTCGATAAGCCTGCGTATCAGCGAATAACCGTTGGAATGCGGCCCCGAAGAGTTCAGGCCCAGCACTTTGTGGCCGGCCTCTATCTGTGAACCGTCTATCAGGCTTTCGCGTTCCACGATACCGACTGCAAAACCGGCGAGATCATAATCCCCACCTTCATACATGCCTGGCATTTCTGCGGTTTCGCCACCGATCAGCGCACAACCGGCCTGTCTGCAGCCCTCGGCGATTCCACCAATGACGGTTTTTGCCTGTTCAGGATTCAATTTGCCGGTTGCGAAGTAATCCAGGAAAAACAATGGTTCAGCGCCGCAAGTCAAAATATCATTGACGCACATGGCAACCAGGTCTATTCCGATACTGTCGTGAATTTCCAGTTGCCTTGCGAGCAACAGCTTGGTTCCGACGCCGTCGGTTCCGGATACCAGCACCGGTTGCCGGTAACGGTTGGCCTCGAGCTGAAATAAGCCACCGAATCCACCCAATCCTGTTAATACTTCCGGGCGCATGGTTGTGCTTACCAACGGTTTGATCATTTCTACAAGATCCTTTCCAGCGTCAATATCGACGCCAGCATCCTTGTAACTGAGTTCGTCTGTCGGCTTGTTTGATTGAACCACTGGGCGGGCTACTCGGAGTTCGTGTCAGCAGCGGCATATGGTATCGTATTTAGACACGGCAGTAGCGGTTCTTCACCGCTTTTTTCACAGCAGGTTTTCATGATCCGATTACTAAAGCTCTTACTGGTTTTCATCGCCATAACAAGCCAAAATTTGCAGGCACAGAATCTTTATTCCGCCGTAGTTGTGGTTCGTGACCAGGGAGCGGCGGAACGATTGCAGGCGGTTCCTTCCGCCCTGATCCAGGTTTTACAAAAACACAGCGGCCAAAGGGAGTTGCCCATCCATCCGGCACTGGATTCGGCGCTGCTGTCGGCCAACCGGATACTGGTTTCATTTCACTACCAGGAGCATGGGCTGGTTGCATCTGATGGTACGCAATCCACTGAATGGCGCCTGGTCACCAATTTTTTGCCTGATGCGGTTGACCGGATTGTGCGGGAATTGGAATTACCGCGCTGGCGTGCTGATCGAAAGCCAGTCAAGATCTGGATCGTGGTAGACGATGGGCTGGGCAGGCGACTGATGCCGGTTGAATATGAATATGCGTGGAACGCTTTGAAAGATATCGCAAATTTGCGAGGCCTCCCACTTTCCTGGCCGGATCTTGATGAAGAACAGACCCAGGCCGTGGATTTGCAGTTGCTATGGGGTGGCTTTACTGAAGAACTTCCACCCGGGAATGCAGGCGATGGCGATGTAGTAATAGTAGCTGCGCGTCGCGAAGGCCCGGTCTGGAGTGTACGTTGGAATTTTGGCGACGGTGATAAGACTGCAGGATGGCGGATTCGGGACACCGATCTTTCCTTTGCGTTGGTTGATGGTTTGCACCGGCTGACGGATTTCGTGGCGACCAGAGATGCAATTGCCTTATCGGGGCAAGGCCAATGGCAATCAGAAATACGTGTCAGTGGCTTTCAGGGCGCCGAAGACTACGCTCGTTGCCTGGCCTATCTTGAGGGTCTTGGTGTCGTTGACGAGGTCAATATCCTGGAAGCGGGCAGGGGCGTGATCCAGTTTTCTCTGGACCTGAACGCCATGCCCGAGTACCTGCAGAGTGAAATTGAAAGAGACGACGTACTCATGCCAGGCCTGGCCGAAAACGATTACAAGCTGGTACACCCGACCTCGACGATAGTAGAAGAAGGACGGAACTGATGTTAACTGAATCCCAAAACTGGTTCTGGCTCGCAGTTCTTGTTTTCGCGGGATGGCTGCTATACCTGCTTTCGCCGGTAATTACGCCATTCGCGACCGCAGCAGCGCTGGCATATTTTGGTGATCCGCTGGTGGATCGTCTGGAAAAAATCAGCATTCGTAAATGGTCCTTGGGCCGTACCCTGGCAGTTGTACTGGTTTTCCTGTTAATGATCACGGTATTCACCGTATTGCTGCTGGTCATCATTCCCCTGTTGGTGGATCAGTTCCGGCAGCTGGCCGACCGTTTCCCGGCTTATCTTGACTGGATATCCGCAACTGCAATACCGTGGCTCGCCACCCGGTTGGGGTTCGATGCGTCAGCATTTGATGCAGCCCAGATCACGGAGATGCTCAAGTCCTACTGGAAGGAAATCAGCGGTGCTGCATTTAACGTGATCGAGACGCTCGGCCGTGGCGGACAGGCAATACTGGGCTGGGTAACCAACCTGGTTTTGATACCGGTCGTGGCCTTTTACATGATGCGTGACTGGGACTTGATGATCAGCGGAATTCACGATCTTTTACCGCGAAACCTGGTTGTCCGGGTTTCAAAAATGGCGTCTGAAATAGACGAAGTGCTGGGCGCTTTCATGCGCGGTCAACTGATGGTGATGGCAGCGCTGGGCATAATCTACACACTGGGCCTGTGGCTGATTGGCATTGATATGGCAATTCTGATCGGCATGGGCGCCGGTCTGCTGAGCATAGTTCCATACCTGGGGTCAATTGTTGGCCTGGCCGCGGCTGCGGCTGCGGCCCTGTTTCAGTTTCACGATGCAATGCACTTGCTGATGGTGCTGGGTGTGTTTGGTGGTGGCCAGATGATAGAGGGAATGTTGCTGACCCCCAGGTTGGTAGGCGACCAGATAGGTTTGCACCCGGTGATTGTTATCTTTGCAGTGCTCGCTGGTGGCCAATTGTTTGGATTCCTCGGTATCCTGCTGGCGTTGCCGGCCGCAGCGGCCCTGAACGTGGTCGTCCGCCATGCGCAAGACAGCTATCGCAAAAGTACTTTGTACAAGCAGGAAAGCCTGGTCGAGACCGATACCTGAATGCTTTTTTCACGCCAGATTCCCCTGAAGCTTGAGCCCAGCAGGGAAAACCGCTTTGAAGATTATGTCGCCGGTCCCAATGCGCCGGTGCTGGACTCTTTGAAAGCGGCATTGCAGGAACCGGACAAACTGTTGTTTCTTTCCGGCCCCGAGGGCACAGGCAAGACCCATTTATTAAATGCTGCTTGCCTTGCAGCGCGTGAGCAAGGGCTGACTGCGTTTTATGCAGGCTTGCGCTCCATGCCCGAAGGATCCCAGCAATTGCTGGAAGGCCTGGAAAATGTCGAGCTGGTGTGCATCGATGATTTGCATCACATTGCAGGAGAAGACAGTTGGGAGGAGTCGCTTTTTCATTGCCTGAACAGGATACGATCCAGGCAGGGCCGCATCGTCCTGACCAGTCGGGCCAGATTGTCTGCTCTCCCACTCAAACTCCCGGACCTGGTATCGCGCTTGCAAGGGGGTTTAGGAATGCAGTTGATGGTACTGGAAGATGCAGACAAACTTTCTGTGTTGGATCGCCATGCTGCCTCCCTGGGAATCGAATTACCCGAAGACGTTGGCCGTTACCTGATCAGGCACAGTCCACGTAATCTCGGTAAGTTGTTGCACATGACAGGCCAGTTACAACAGGCTGCATTTATTTCAAAACGCCGCATCACGGTTCCATTGGCCAGGGAAGTCCTGCGCATGAAGGATAAAAACTGATTGCTATAATTCCCATGTCGGCAGCACATCTACATCTGATACCAGGAGTTGCAAATGCTCGGAAAACAACAAATTGCACAAAACTGGCTTCCCCGTTACACCGGGATGCCACTGGACAAGTTCGGTGAATACATTCTGTTGACCAATTTCGGCAATTATGTCGATTGGTTTGCTGAACAATTTGATTGCGAGGTGCACGGCAGGGACAGGGTCATGCAGGCGGCCACCAACGACGCTGGCCTGACAATTATCAATTTCGGTATGGGGTCCAGCAACGCTGCCACTGTGATGGATCTGTTGAGTGCGATCAATCCCAAGGGCGTCCTGTTCCTGGGTAAATGTGGCGGCTTGAAGAAATCCAGCGAGATTGGGCATTTTATCCTGCCAATTGCAGCCATTCGTGGCGAGGGAACCAGCAATGATTACTTCCCTCCCGAAGTTCCGGCACTGCCATCGTTCAAATTGCACAAATTCGTTTCCGAAAAAATACTCGCGCACGATGTTGAATACCGTACGGGCGTGGTTTACACAACCAATCGCCGCGTGTGGGAGCATGATCAGAATTTTCACAAGAAGTTGAATGACATGACCTGCATCGGTATCGACATGGAAACGGCGACTTTATTTATCGTCGGCCACGCCAACGAGATTTCGCGTGGGGCACTGTTGCTGGTATCCGATGTACCGGTAACGCCGGATGGGGTCAAAACCGAGGAATCAGACAGGAAGGTGACCCAGGACTGGGTCGGTTTGCACCTTCAGATCGGCATTGAATCCATGACGGAACTCGGACAAATGGGAGAGAAAATCAAGCACTTCCGGTACTGAAAAAATTGGCAGTAATAAAAAGGGCCGCATTGCGGCCCTTTTTGATGGCTACTAATATTAATGCTTACTTAAAAGTCATGGTGGAATCTATCTGCAAACCATCTTCGGTGAAACCGATTTCCATCCTGCTTCGGCCAAGCCACTGCAAATAGGACGCCTGGATACTGTTGGCGAGGTTCTGGAATTTCTCGTTACCATCATCGCCCTCTTCCATCGAAGCAAACTGGGCCTGCATTTTCCGCTGGAATTCCATTGGAGCAGACATGTCATATTCAACAGAAAAGAAGGTGCTGCCATTATCAGCATCGTCTTCCATGAATGTCGCGAGCTCGGCCTGGCGGTTTTCTCCGCTGGCGAAGCCGATGGAGTCAGTGCTCATGGCGGCAAAGACATGCATGCCATTTGAGGAGAAACACATCAGTTCCTCGGGCAGTTCTACAGGATCAGCACCGGGCTCCAATTCAAGACCGTCCATGCCAGGCACAAACATCTGCGCCATACCAATCAGCATTTGCGGTTTCTCTACCTCAAGTGAAAACATTCCTTTGGTGTTTTCTGGCTTGAAGTTTTTGAAATCCACCTCGTCTAGACTGACGCGAAAGCCCTTCAGGTTATTGATGAAAGGCGGCATGGGCTTGTTCAGCTGTTCGAGAGCATCTTTTGCCTGCACATTCAAGTGCTGAAGCTTTTCACATTCGAAGGGGCTGGTTGCGATCGCATTGGCCTGTTCCACCAGGAAATCGCGTACCCGTCCCATTCTTAAACCGAGAGAAGCTGTGAAAACCTTGTTGGGATTGTTATCCGCGACCGGGACTTCGGCAACCAGGTCTGCCAGTTTGCCAGCCAGGGTTGACTCCAGTTCCAACTGGTAGCTGAAACCGATCGTGTCAGGCGTGAGTTCAGTCGTACCAGCCACCATGCGTGGCGCCTTGGCGACCAAAGCCTTGACCTCTTGCAGGCAAACCTCGCCCATCTCACTGGGGTTGTAGTGCCCGATGCTGTTGAACAGCGATACGGTCTTGCTGTTTTCATTGAGAAGTTCATCTGCAATTTTCTGCAGGTCCAGGAAACCCGAGCCGTAATTTGCGTAGCCCTTGTCTTTGTTCAATTTGGCAAGAGTATTAGCTGAAGCGATCGAATCGGCAGGCATTGATTGTCCCAGGAACGCGTGCAACCAGTCAGGCTCGGCAGCGGTGGGGAACATGCTGAAGGCAACATGATCATCGAGGATTGCGATGTATATGCCGGCATCACCGTCGCCATGGCCGGTAAGTTTCCAATATTCAGTCTCACCGGATGTCTGGCTGCTGAATGTCATGCCGGAAGCGGTTTCAATACGTCCGATGGCTGAACGCAAGGCAGACGGATCTCTTAGCGCTATACGTACCACCGGGAAAATACCCATACCATAGATGACTTTGTGAGATTCCATCGCAAGGCCAATGCTTTCCAGTCCTTCCCGGTTCAGCTTGCCGTCAAATTCAGCAAGAATTGCGCTCAGCAAACGTGCTTCCTTGTGCTCTTCAGGGTCATCGGTATTGATCTCGAGTTTGAAGTCGCCCAGCAGGGTTTGTGCTGTGGCAAGTGAAGGGGCGAGGCGCAACATAAACGCGTCGATCACCTCCGGGGGTGTCGGTTCAATATTCGCAAACAGGTAGGGCGTATCTGCCGGTACGTGGACCAGCAATGGATTCGCAACCGCCTGGTTTGCGCTTCCGCCCTCCCGGGTGCAGCCGGTAAATACCAGTACGGTTATGGCTACGAGGGCAGGTATCCTTAAAAATTTCATCGGTATATATCCTTGCAAATGATTATGTATAGGTGTTATACCACAGTACATCACTAAACACAACACACCAAGTTAAGACGCGACTCATAAAAAGGATTTCTCACAAACAGCTACCCGGTTCACTCCGGCGCACATTGGAGCTGCCGTTGTTCCTAAGCCTCTAAGAAGCATAATTCCCACCGCTCGCCCGTAGGATGTCCAATTTCGCAGATCAAAATTACAGGTCCTTGATGCCCTGGATCAGCTTCTGGGCCACATCCTGTGCGTCGCCATAGCACATGCGGGTGTTGTCTTCGAAAAACAGCAGGTTTTCGATACCGGAGAAACCGGTACCCTGGCCCCGTTTGATCACAAACACGTTCCTTGCCCTGTCTGCGTCCAGTATCGGCATGCCGTAAATCGGGCTCGATGTGTCTTTGCGCGCCGCCGGGTTCACCACGTCATTAGCGCCAATGATCAGTGCCACATCGGTGGTCGGAAACTGGCTGTTGATGTCATCAAGGTCATAGATCAGGTCATAAGGCACACCGGCTTCGGCCAGCAATACGTTCATATGTCCCGGCATGCGGCCCGCGACCGGGTGAATGGCGAAACTGACCTTGACGCCTTCTTCGCGCAATAACTGGGTCAATTCCCAGACCTTGTGCTGCGCCTGTGCGACAGCCATGCCATATCCGGGCACGATGACAACTTTTTCCGCGTAAGCCAAGGTGATGGCTGCATCGTTGGCGTCAATCGCTTTCATGGCGCCGGAGACTTCCATGGCAGTGTCGCCGTCGTCCCCTGTTCCAAAGCTTGAAAACAACACATTCGACAAGGAACGATTCATGGCTTTGGCCATCAACTGGGTCAATAGCGTACCGGCTGAACCCACTACGATGCCCGCAATCATCATGGCCGGGTTCTGCAGTACAAAGCCTTCAAATCCGACGGCCAGGCCGGTCAGGGCGTTGTAAAGCGAGATCACTACGGGCATGTCAGCGCCGCCGATCCCTACTGTCATCAGCACCCCGATCATCAAAGCAAGGACAAAAAAGCCGGTGAATTCAAGGGCAGTGAAATTACCGAATGCCAACAGGTAACCCAGGTAGGCCAAAACAAGGAACATCAAGCCGTTGAATAGCTGCTGTCCCCTGAACCGATAAACTTTCCGCATCCAGCCCTGGAGTTTCGCAAAAGCAATTAAAGATCCGGAAAAAGCGATGGTTCCGATCAGCGCGCCCAGTACGGCCAGTTGCCGGGCGGCTACTGCTTCGTGGGTCAGCCCGAAACCATTCATCAGGCGCAGCAGCTCCACCGCTGCAATGGCTGCGGCCGCACCGCCACCCATACCGTTGTAAAGCGCGATCATTTGCGGCATGTCGGTCATGGCGACCTTTTTGCCAGACCACCATGCCAATATTCCGCCAATAAATATGGCGGTAGTCATCAAAAGGTAGTTGTTCATGCCCGGCTCGGCATAGGTAATCAATGTGGCAACCAGCATGCCCACACCTGCCCACACCACACCGCCCCGCGCAGTAGTGGGATGACTCATCTGCTTCAGGCCGAAAATGAACAGGCCTGCTGCAAGCAGGTAGCTGGCTTGAATCAGCCAGTGCGCCAGGTCTGCATTCAGCAATCCTTCCATTACTTGCCACCTTTACTGGATTTGAACATCTCCAGCATTCGTTCGGTGACCACGTATCCTCCGACCGCATTGCCGGCTCCGAGCAGCACCGCAATAAACCCAATAATCTGCTCGGTCAGTGTATCGGCATTGCCCAACACGACCATGGCACCGATCAGTACGATGCCGTGAACAAAATTGGAGCCTGACATCAGGGGCGTGTGCAAAATAACCGGTACCTTGGAAATGACCTCGTAGCCGGTAAATGCGGCCAGCATAAAAATGTAGAGGGCGACAAATCCTTCCATATCAATCTCCCTGGGCGTCGATGCCAAGCAATTGGGCGGTCTGGCTGTGCACCAGCTTGCCCTGGTGGGTCAGCATCGTTCCTGCAATTACTTCGTCTTCAAGGTCGATGTGCAATGAATCTTCTTCGATCATCAGGTCTAGCAGGTTGACCAGGTTTCGTGCATACATTTCACTGGCGTGAATGGCAGCCGAGCTGGCCAGGTCCAGTGGCCCGTCAACAATTACTCCGTTGTGGGAAATACTGCTGCCGGGTTGAGTCAGTTCACAATTGCCACCGGATTCTGCGGCCAGGTCGACGATCACCGAACCCGGCATCATTCCTTCGACCATGCTGGTGGAAATAATTTTCGGGGCAGGGCGGCCGGGAATGGCTGCGGTGCAGATGACGATATCGCTTTTTGCAAGGTGTTCAGCGAGTTTGTCAGCCTGTTGCTGTTTTTCTTCGTCCGTCAGTTCGCGGGCATAACCACCTTCACCTTCAGCATTGACGCCGGTATCAATCATCTTTGCTCCCAGTGATTCGACCTGCTCACGGGCGGCTGAGCGAATGTCATAGGCTTCCACCCGCGCGCCAAGCCGGCGCGCAGTGGCAATGGCCTGCAAACCAGCTACACCGGCGCCGATAATGACCATGCTGGCAGGCCTTAGCGTACCGGCAGCTGTTGTCATCATCGGGAAAAGGCGCGGGGCCAGGGTGGCGGCGCGAAGCACGGCCTTGTAACCAGCGACCGTCGCCTGCGATGACAGCACATCCATGTTTTGAGCGCGGGAAATCCGCGGAACCAATTCCATTGCCAGGCAGCTGATTTCTTTATCGTTCAGGGCCTGCACGAGTTCAGGATTGCGATGAGCAAATGCGAGACCCATTGCGGCGCTGCTTTTATTCATCAGGCCCAGGGTCTCAACCGCAGGTGCCTGCACCCACATCAGTACATCCGTCATGGCCAGGATACTTTCGGCATCATCCAGCACAGTGGCTTCTGAATACTGCTCATCTGTAAACCCGGCGGCTTCACCAGCACCCTTTTCCAGCAGCACACGGATTCCTCTCTTGGCGAGCTTGTTGGCACTGGCAGGGTCCAATGCAACGCGGCGCTCTCCATCGGCGGTTTCTTTCAATACCGCTACGGTCAATGACATTCGGGTTTCTCCTCTGAACTGCTTTCAGGTTTTTTCTGAATGCGCCCGAAAACAGTGCGCTATATTGAAGCCCACGGGTATATAAAATCAAGACCTATATGTGCTGTTCGCTTCAGGACAATTCAGTGCATAGAATTTGCAGCCTTTCCGGGGTTCCAGCGTCATGCCAGTTCCCGTTAAACAGTTCTCCGGTGACCAGTTGATTTTGTACGGTCTCCTTGAGCAGCGGAACTACGGACCAGCGTCCGCCGGGGCTGTTTGCAAAAAATCGCGGGTGGTACACGCCGATTCCACTGAATGTGTATGCGGGATCACCCTCGTTATGGATTCTTCCGCTGCGCAGGGCAAAATCACCCTTGTTTAACCAGTCCGGGACCGGGACCAGCACCAGGTGGGCATAATCACACTTGATTGAACGCAGCCTGTCGAATGAATAATCACAATAGATATCGCCGTTTACAACGGCAAACGGAGCGGACCCAAGAAGGGGAAGAGCCTGGTTGATGCCGCCGCCGGTTTCAAGAGCGTTTTCCGGTTCCTGCGAGTATTGAATCTTCACTGCCCATTTACTGCCATCTCCCACTGTTTCCTTCAGTGGTCCCCCCAGGTGTCCAAGGCTGATAACAATGTTTCTGAACCCCGCCTCGGACAGGCGCTCCAGGTGGTAATAAATCAGCGGTTGTCCTGCGACTTCCAGCAGTGGTTTGGGTGTGTTGTCAGTGAGCGGTCGCAATCGCTCCCCGCGCCCGGCAGCCAGGATCATGGCGCGCATTCATCGCTCCCGATCCATTCGGCCACCCCGGCAAACTGCGGATACCGGGGCAGTGCATCGAGGATGTACTGGTAGAAATGCGGAATCATTTCGATATAGCCCGGTTTGCCATGGGAATATTGCAACTGGGCGAACCGGCCGACAATTCTGAGATTTCGCTGTAAGCCCATCAGGTCGCAGTAATAGATCCATTTATCAGCAGCAATGCCCGGAGCCACCATCCGGCGGAACTGCTCCATCCATAGTTCCAGTTGTGGCCTGGGCCAGGCGATGTAGCGGTCCCAGATCAAAGAGACAAAATCATGGCTAAGGGGACCGCTTACTGCATCCTGGAAATCAATAATTCCGGGACTGTTTTCTTCTGTCTGCAAGAGATTGCACGAATGGAAGTCTTTGTGCACGAATACCCGGGGTTGCTCCAGCGCTGCGGCCACCAGTTCATCGCAAAACTTCATCCAGGCATTTCGTTGGCGATAGCGCAGAGAGTAACCACGGTGTCGCACCAGGTAGAGATCGGTGTACAGGGCCAGTTCGTCGTGCAGTGTCTCCTCATCGTATTCCGGCAATCCGCTGCAATCGACTTCGTTTGCCATCACCGCGAGGGAGCCAAAGGCAGGATCAAACAGGGCTTCGGGCTCTTCTTCGCTCAGCAGGTCGCGATACAGTCCATCGCCGAGATCTTCCAGCATGATGAAACCATCCTGGAGGTTCTGTTCAAGGATTTTGGGTGCGTGTAGTCCTGCTTTTCGTAATCGTCCGCAGATATCGACAAAACTCGCAGAGTTTTCCTTTTCAGGCGGGGCATCCATCACGATCCTGACAACATCATCAACCCGAACCCTGAAATAGCGCCGAAAACTTGCATCACCGGCCACCGGCCACCAGTCGTGGCTAACAAAGGAATACTTTTCGGATAGCCATTCATGCGCCTGGATGATGCGCAAATCCATTTTTGGTGAAGTGCCGCTGGATTCCATTATGTAGGGCATTCTGCCGCAAACGGTGCCGTCATGAAATGTCCCGAGACTGTTCCCGGTGTCAGAAATCTGATTTTTTATCATGCTTAAAACAGGACTGATATGGTACTATATTAGAGATTAATGCTGGCCAGGTGACAAAACATGCTTCGAATAAGCAAACTGACGGACTATGCCATCCTGGTTATGGTCGAACTCAATGATAGCCATGGTGAGGTGATCAGCGCTCATGCACTGGCCGCCCACACCGAAATGGAACTGCCCACGGTCAGCAAGGTACTCAAGTTGCTGGCCAAGGCCGGGCTGGTCCGGTCTTTTCGAGGAATTAACGGTGGATACAGCATGGACCGGCCGGCTGGCAGTATCAGTGTTGCCGAAATCATAGCGGCCATTGAAGGCCCAATAGCAATGACAGAATGTAGTGTTGAAGTCGGACTGTGCAGCCAGGAGGAAGTTTGTAACCTGCGCAGCAACTGGCGCCGCATCAGTTCCGCGGTGGCCCGTGCAATGGAAGGGGTGTCCCTGGCCGAGATGTCACGCCCGATGCGCCGGCCCGTTCGCCAGCTTGGGCCCGAATTGAAAATTGCCACGCTAAACTCATGAATACCGAAAACACATCCATCGAATTGCGCCTGGAACAAAAATACCGGCACGGCTTCGTGACCGATATTGAAGCCGATACCGTCGCGCCCGGTTTGTCGGAGGATGTAATCCGCTTCATATCGGCCAAGAAAGACGAGCCGGATTGGCTGCTGGATTGGAGGCTGGAATCCTACCGTTACTGGCAGGAAATGCAGCAACCGAATTGGGCACACCTGAAGATTGCGCCCATTGATTTCCAGGCGATTTCCTATTATTCAGCGCCCATATCCAACAAGGACCGGCCGCAAAGCCTTGACGAGGTCGACCCCAAACTACTGGAGACTTACGACAAACTTGGCGTGCCTTTACACGAACGTGCGAGGCTCGCCGGGGTGGCGGTTGATGCGGTGTTTGATTCGGTTTCAGTGGGTACGACCTTCAAAGAGGAACTCAAGAAGGCGGGCGTTATTTTTTGTTCATTCTCCGAAGCTGTTCAGGATCACCCTGAGCTGGTCAAAGCCTATCTCGGCACAGTGGTTCCCCAGAGGGACAATTTTTTTGCCGCGCTTAATTCCGCTGTTTTTACCGATGGCAGTTTTGTCTATATCCCCAAGGGTGTTCGCTGCCCAATGGAATTATCGACCTACTTCCGTATCAATGCGGCGGAAACCGGACAGTTTGAGCGCACTCTGATCATCGCCGAGGCCGGCAGCCACGTCAGTTACCTGGAAGGTTGCACAGCGCCAATGCGTGATGAAAACCAGTTGCATGCAGCGGTGGTTGAACTGGTGGCGATGGAAGGCGCCAATATCAAGTACTCCACCGTGCAAAACTGGTATCCGGGTGATGAAAACGGCGTCGGCGGAATCTATAACTTCGTCACCAAGCGGGGTATGTGCAAAGAAGATAATTCGCGCATTTCCTGGACCCAGGTTGAAACCGGTTCGGCCATTACCTGGAAATATCCCAGCTGTGTATTGCGCGGGGACAACAGCGTGGGTGAGTTTTATTCAGTTGCCCTGACCAACAATTACCAACAGGCGGATACCGGCACCAAGATGATTCACCTGGGCAAGAACACGCGCAGCAAGATTATTTCCAAGGGCATATCTGCAGGTCGGGGGAAAAACGCTTATCGGGGACTGGTCAAAATGACCAGGACTGCGACCGACGCAAGGAACTTCACCCAGTGTGATTCCATGTTGATCGGCAAGCACTGCAGTGCGCACACCTTTCCATATATCGAGGTGCTGAACCCAAGCGCCAAGGTGGAGCATGAAGCCACAACATCGCGCATCGGTGAAGACCAGTTGTTTTACTGCCTGCAGCGTGGAATTTCGGAAGAGGACGCAGTTTCCATGATCGTGGACGGTTTTTGCAAACAGGTGTTTCGTGAATTGCCGATGGAATTCGCGGTTGAGGCCAAGGCCTTGCTGGAAGTGAGCCTTGAAGGAGCAGTAGGTTGAGAAACCGCATGCCCGGAATAAATCAGAGGTTTCTAGAATGCTAATAATCAATAATCTGCATGCCGAAGTTGATGGTAAAGAAATCCTGCGTGGCCTGGATCTGGAAGTCGCCGCAGGGGAGGTTCACGCCATCATGGGCCCGAACGGTTCGGGTAAAAGCACGCTGGGCAATGTAATCGCAGGCCGCGAAGGATACGAGGTCACACAGGGTTCAGTGAGCTACCTGGGTAAAGACCTGCTGGAGCTTTCCCCGGAACAACGCGCCTGCGAGGGCGTATTTATGGCCTTTCAGTACCCTGTCGAAATACCCGGTGTGAACAACACCTACTTCTTGCGCGCCGCTTTGAATGCCCAACGCAAATATCGCAATGAAGAAGAGCTGGACTCGGTGGGGTTCCTGCGTCTGGTGCGCGAGAAGCTCGAAGTCCTGCATATCGGAGATGAATTGCTGCACCGTGCGGTAAATGAAGGATTTTCCGGCGGCGAGAAAAAGCGCAACGAAATTTTCCAGATGGCGGTACTCGAACCGAAACTGGCGATACTGGATGAAACCGATTCCGGCCTTGATATCGATGCGCTGAAGGCGGTCGCCGAAGGCGTTAACCGCCTGCGCAGTCCGGACCGGGCCATCGTACTTATCACCCATTATCAGCGATTGCTGGAACACGTTAAGCCGGATCACGTGCACGTACTCGCACGCGGGAAAATTGTCGCCGATGGCGGTCCAGATTTAGCGCTCAAACTGGAAGAACAGGGCTATAATTGGCTGGAAGAAGGGGGTATCGCCCCTCTGCAGCAGGCCGGCAGCCAGTGAGCGAGCTTGCCAGAAATTTGGCTGAAGGCTTGCCGCTTGAGACCGGTAATGCTTCGCAGTCCTGGCTTGAGGACCTGCGGGAAAAGGGCCATAAACAGTTCAAATCTCTTGGCTTGCCCGGCAAGCGTGTCGAAGAATGGAAATACACGTCCCTGCTGGCGCTTGAACGCCGTAAAGCGGTGCTGGGTACCGCTATAGCCGGCAGCAAAGCCACTTTCCAGCCTGAACCCCTGGCTGATAATTCCGTTCAGATTTCCATGTTAAACGGGGAACTGGCGGAGATTGTGGGTGAAGTTAAGGCCGGAGTCCGGATCCTGTCTCTGCGCAATGCCATGCAGGAAGGCTCTGCCAATGTTCAAAACATGCTTGAGTCGCTTGAATTTGAACAGCGAGGACAGGGCTTTTCGGCCCTGAATACCGCGGCTTTGAATCCAGGAGTATTCATTTACCTAAGGCGTAACGTAAACGCCGGTGAATTACTGTTGCAATGGAATAGCGGCGAATCTCCAGATGAGTCCCTGTTCAATTCCCGTGTAGTGATAGTGCTAGAAGAAGGCGCCAGTCTTCAGCTGCTGGAGCAATTTGAAAATCGTCCTGAAGACTCCTCTATCCTGAACGTTGTGACTCAAATCGAGCTGGGACAGAAATCAGAACTGGCACACACCAGGCTACAACAACAATCTTCATCTTCCGTGCTTATCATACGCACAGATGTATCACAGGCGAGCAACAGCAGGTTCCATTTCACCGCTCTGGATCTGGGTACAGGCCTTGCTCGTCACGATGTGAAAACGGATCTGGCAGGCAAGGGTGCAAGCTGCGGACTGAATGGCGCCTGTGTAGGAAGTAAACAAAGCCATGTTGATCATCATTTTTATGCTGCCCACGTGGCCGGAGATTGTGAAAGCTCACAGGTGTTCAGGGCAGTAGCAATGGACCGCAGCAGGATCGTATTCAACAGCAAGGTGCACGTATTTGATGGAGCCGATGGGACCGAAGCCAAACAGTCCAGCGCCGGTCTGCTCCTGTCGAAGCTGGCTGAAATTGACACCAAGCCCGAACTGGAAATTTACGCGGATGAAGTGATTGCCAGCCACGGTGCCACCGTGGGGCAGCTGGATGCTGCTGCCCTGTTCTACATGCAAACCCGGGGTTTGAGCAAGGACGAGGCCAGGGATTTATTGACCATGGCGTTCTGCCGCAGCGTGATCGACCACATACCGTCGGAATCCTTGCGGGAAAGCCTGGATGAACGATTGTCATGCGCCCTCAAAGGGGGTGCAGACCATGTCTGAATTAGCCACCAGGCCGAAAACAGACAGCTACGATATTCAACGCGTGCGCGCTGACTTCCCGATCTTGCAAAAAAAGATTCACGGCAAACCGCTGGTCTATTTTGACACTGCCGCCTCAGCTCAGAGACCTCTGGCTGTCATCGAGGCAACCGACCATTTTTATCGCAACCACAACGCCAATATTCACCGTGGTGTGCACACCCTGAGCCAGGAGGCGACCGCGGCTTACGAAGGGGCGCGTGAGAGGGTAGCGCGGTTTATAAACGCCCCATCTGCAAGCGAGGTGGTATTCACACGAGGCACTACGGAATCCATCAACCTGGTGGCGCAGAGTTTCGCCCGGCCCATGCTCAAGCCGGGCGATGAAATCCTGATCTCACACATGGAACACCATTCCAACATCGTTCCCTGGCAGATTTTGTGTGAACAAACCGGTGCTGAACTGAAAGTCATCCCGTTCAACGATCGGGGCGAATTAAAGATGGATGTATTCCAATCCATGTTGTCTGATCGGGTCAAGATCATGGGTATCGTGCATGTGTCCAATGCGCTCGGGACGGTAAACCCGATTCAGGAGATCTGCCAGGCAGCGCATCAATACAGCATTCCCGTTTTGGTGGATGGCGCGCAGGCCATGCCGCACCAGGCGGTGGATGTGCAGGCGTTGGCTTGTGATTTCTACTGCTTCTCAGGCCACAAGATGTACGGCCCCACAGGCATAGGTGCCTTGTGGGCGCCTTTGGCAACGCTTGAAGCGATGGAGCCCTACCAGGGCGGCGGGGAGATGATCAAAACCGTGTCTTTTGAAGGCACGGAATATAACGATCCACCCGGTAAGTTCGAAGCCGGCACGCCCAATATTGCAGGAGGGGTTGGGTTTGGGGCAGCGGTTGATTACCTGGAAAGTCTGGGGATGGACCAAATCGCCGCTTACGAGGCCGAATTACTGGCTTACGCCACAGATAAACTTACCGCGATTGATGGTCTGAGAATCATCGGTACCGCGGCCAACAAGGCCGGCGTGATCTCTTTCATGCTGGATGAAATTCACCCCAACGATATCGGCACCATCATCGATCACTATGGCGTCGCGATCAGAACTGGCCATCACTGCGCGATGCCCGCCATCAGATTCTTTGGCCTGCCCGCCACGGCGCGGGTATCGCTGGGTATTTACAATACCCGGGAAGATGTTGACATATTGGTGGAAGCGCTGTTGAAAGCACGACAAATGTTTGCCTGACATTTGTGCCACAAAATTTGGGGTCAGAGTTTTTGCCCTGACCCCGTTTATTATTCCTGGTTTTTGGGCTTATGCGCCGCCACCAGTTCGCGCTGCACATCGTGCGGCACCGGATCGTAATGGCTGAACTCCATGGTGTAACTGCCCGCACCCTGGGAGAGGCTCTTTAGCTCGGTGTGGTAGTCCGAAAGTGAACTCAGCGGAATGTCAGCTTTGACCGTAACCAATCCGCCACGCAGGCTTTCTGTTCCGCTGATGCGTGCCCGGCGCCCGGCCAGGTTACCGGTAATATCGCCCATCACCGCATCGGGCACGGTTACATCGACTGTTACGATGGGTTCCAGGATTTGAGGGCCGGCGTTCTTGATCGCATCCAGGAATGCATTTCGACCCGCAATGACAAAGGCAATTTCCTTTGAATCAACCGGGTGAAATTTGCCGTCATAAACGGTCACCGCTACATCCTGCAGGCCGTAGCCCGCCACCGCACCTTCAGCGACAATTTGCCGGATGCCTTTTTCTACCGCCGGTATCAGGTTGGTCGGGATACTTCCACCCACTACTTTATTAATAAATTCAAAGCCTTTCCCTCGACGGTTTGGTGAAATTCGAAGAAACACTTCACCAAATTGCCCGGCGCCACCGGTCTGTTTCTTATGCCGGTAATGACCATCTGCATTACGGGTAATCGTCTCCCGATAGGCAATCCTTGGCGGACGGGTTATGACATCCACGTTATATTTTTCCTTCATGCGCTCCAGCAGGATGCGCATATGTAATTCACCCAGGCCGCGCATGACCGTTTCATTCAATTCCTGGTTGTGTTCAACGGTAAAACAGGGGTCTTCCTCGGTCAGGCGGCGCAATGCCATCGAGAGTTTCTGCTCCTGGCCGCGGGTCTTGGTTTGCACCGCCAGCCCATACATGGGTTTTGGAAAGTCCAGCGGCTTCATGTGGTAGTTATCTTCATTGTGGGAATCGTGCAGTACCGCGTCGTAATGGATGTCATCCACCTTGGCCACCGCGCAGATGTCACCAGGGATACCCGCATCAACCTCCTGGTGTTTGCCGCCCTGGATTTTGAACAGGTGCGCGACCTTGAATGGCTTACGGGCATCACCGATAAACAACTGGGTGTCCGGCCTCACGGTACCCTGGTAGATCCTGAAAATGCCCAGTTTGCCTACGAATGGATCATTCGCGATCTTGAATACGTGGGCGAGGACATGAGCCTTGGGATCCGGTTTCGATTCCACTTCTTCACCGGCCTCGCCTTTCAGGAAGGGAGGGGGGTTCCCTTCGGCCGGATTTGGCATCAGGCGTTGACACAATTTTAAAAACTCGCCCAGGCCGGCGCCCGTTTGAGCCGAAGTGAAACAGATTGGAACCAGGTGCCCTTCCCGCAGGGCCTGCTCGTAGGCGTTGTGTAGTTCCTCGCGTGAAAGCTCTTCGCCTTCCAGGTATTTTTCCATCAGGTCGTCATTGACTTCGACAACCTGGTCAATGATTGCTTCGTGTGCTTCGGCCAGGGAGAAAACATCGGTTTCGCCTTCAGTATGGGAAAAGCAGTCCCGCACGGTGCTGTAGTTTTCAGTCGGCAGGTTAACCGGCAGGCATTCGGGTCCAAACTCCTCTCGAATCTGCTTGACCAGGCCGGTCAGGTCCACGTTCTCAGTATCTATTCGGTTGATGATGATCATACGGCACAAGCGGCGGTTCTTGGCCCGACGCATCAGGCGCCGGGTGGATAATTCAATTCCATTGTGTGCGTTGATGACCAGCGCGCTTGTTTCCGCCGCTGCCATGCTGGCTAGGGTCGGTCCGCGAAAATCCGGGAATCCTGCGGTATCAATGAGGTTAATGTGTGTGCCTTCAAAATCGAGGCTGGCGATGGCTGAATCCAGCGAGTGGTGGTATTTGTGCTCCAGCGGGTCGTGATTGGTCACGGTGCTGCCCCGCTCAACGGAGCCGGCTTCACCGATGGCGCCGGCTTTTGCCAGCAGTGCTTCCACCAATGTTGTTTTTCCGCAACCGGTATGGCCAACAAGGGCAATGTTGCGGATGTCTTTAGTCTGATACTTGGGCATTCGGTATTCCTTTCCTGGATGGGCTCAGATTCAACGGGACCCTACACTAATACAGATTGCGGGAACGTGCCACGGGTGAAGAAGATGTGTTGGCTGATTGTCGCCCGGCCTGGTATTCCCGCCAGGGGGAACAGTTTGTGTGTGGTGGTCAAGTTACACGATAAAAACAGATATGAATGACTCACCTGGCGTTGGATTTTTCACTGCTCCCACGCTGCGCCAAACCGGGTAAAAACGACTTGCCAGTGTTGTAGTTCAGTAACAGGAATGCACGGTTTCTGGTCAAAGGATCGCCGCTATGCCCGGCGGCTGTCACCAGGCCTTCCGGCCCAATTGCAAGGGTAGTCAGCGTTTCGGAAACACCCTGATCGTATGTCTGGCTGCCGAGCATGTCTCCTGCCGGGGATAAGAGGGATATTAAACCGTCATTGTCACCGCTTCCGGGCGAACTGCCGGCGGCATAAATGTACCCGTTTCTGTCGCTTGCCAGGCCACGCAGGCGCTCACCCTCTACGACCGTTGTACGCCAACGCACATCTCCTTCCGCGTCGATAGCTGCGAGCACCCAGTCGTTGGCAGGCGTACTGCCACCTATCACCACACCATTATCGGAGGGCGCCAGGCCGAAGATGCCAAAATCGGATATTGTTGCCAGCGGGCTCAATGAACCCGCGCTTGGATTCACCAGGTCCACCCACCCGGTGCCTCGATCGACACCGGTAACCCCGGCGATCACTACCCCGCATTCGTTGTCGCAGGCCATCAGTTTGATCGCATATGCGGCTTCGGTATCCGTGGCGGCGCGGCTTGTCTCCCATATTAGCGATCCGTCGAAGCCGTGTAATGCGACGATGGCGTCAAAATTGTTGCCGTTATAATTCTCACCCACCGCATAGATGCCACGTTCATCAACTGCCAGGTCGTAGTAGGCCTTGGCTTGCGAATTGCCTGGGTTTTGAATCGCAAATTGGCGAACGCCAGCAAGGTCGTAGCGCAACAATACTGCCTTGTAGTTCAGCCCATCCAGTTGGCATCCACCAACGTACAAGTTCTCATCGTCTGGGTTCACGGTAACTGCGTAAGCGTAATCATGGTTGCCGGAATCGTAACTTTGGTCCCAGATCAGGGCGCCACGGCTGTCGTATTTGAGGATTCGGATATCGTAGTCACTTCCGTTATAACTAAATCCAGCGACATAACGGTTACCGAAACCGTCAATGGCTAGTTTTTGCAATACTTCATCCGGGAAGTCCCCGGGTGCTGGCTGCCCCGTTTCTTTCATAATCTCATCTAATGGATTGGTAATTATGCCCTTGACGAAATGACAGGGATCCGCTAAGATCCCTTCATGCCCTTAAATAATCCCGTCTTTTCAATGCCTTTGTTGTTTTCGGCAACCGCTTTATCGATAGCCTTCATGGTGCGTTTCCCGACGATTTTCTCCATGAAGTCATGGTCGGGGAGATTGTGGGTGCTCTTGGGCAACCGTCGTTTCTTCTTGGGAGCTTGAGTCATGACTGATGTAAACCTTTTTTCGTTAATGGATCGGTTCAATTGCGATGAGAATTGCCGCGAGATCCTAGAAGATATCCGCTGGCCCGATGGCCCTTTCTGCTCTCGGTGCGGCGCGATTGACTCCCGTGAACTTCCCGATGGGGGCAAGTACTACTGCCGTTCATGCGGCTACCAGTTCACGGTGACGAGCGGGACCATCATGCACGATTCGCACCTGCCGTTGCGCAAGTGGTTCGCCGCCATCTATCTGATGTGCGAGTCCAAGAAGGGCATGTCCGCCAACCAACTCAAGCGCACACTCGGGGTGACCTACCGTACAGCTTGGCACCTCTGCCACCGCATCCGTGAGGCTATGGGTAACGACCCGCTCACCGGCCCGGTGCTGGTTGGCGTCGTTGAGGTCGATGAAACGCTTGTGGGCGGCAAGGTGAAGGGCAAGGGACGCCGCTACACGGGCAACAAGACCATCGTCGCCGGCGCCATCCAGCGCGAGGGTGAGGTCCGCTTGGAACAGATCCCGGACGTGAAGAAGAAAACCCTGCATGACTTCATCGGGCGCACCGTCAAGGACGAAGCCGAAGCCATCTATACCGACGAACTCAAGTCCTACCTCGGCATCGCCGACGCCGACACCCGCCACGAAACGGTCAACCACTCGATCGAGGAGTGGGTCGTAGGCGATGTCCACACCAACGGTATCGAGGGCGTGTGGAGTCTTTTCAAGCGTTCGATCGTCGGGACCTTCCATAAGATGAGCCGCAAGCATATGGACCGCTACCTTGAAGAACTGGAGTGGCGATTCAACAATCGTGACAACCGCCACATCTTCCACGATACGTTGGAGCGGATTATGAACACTGGAAACCTCACCTATCGTGAATTGGTGGCATAGCATATTGGTTCATTTTGCTACCCATCACCCGCAATCCGCCTAATAGCTTCATCACACCCAAATTCTTCCAAGTAGGTCTCTGCTTGGCAGGCTCGTTTATACACTGTGTCAAGGAGGTCGCCTCCCTTTAGGTCTCCTCCGAGGAGCCCCATTTCCTTAAGCTCCCGGAAAACAATATTAAACTTCTCTCTTTTGGCGGTGGTGCCTTCCCCTGGGCTCCTAAGAAACTTTTTAACATAATCAAGTCTGCGCAGTGCCTCGTCCCGCCGTCGCAGTTCGTCTGCCTGTCGCTGCCGCAGTGCTTCTTGTTGCTGCGCGGTCTGTTCTCTCCGCCATTTTTTGTAATCGGCCATCCACCGGTCGAAAAACATTGACAGAGCAGCCAGCCCGGACCCAAACCCAAGAATGGTAAGAAACGGCGCCACCGCCGGCCAGAACTGCGTCATCATGTCACGAGTCCCGAGAAAGCCAACAAGTGCTTCCTCCACAAAAACAAGCAAGCACCATCGGAGCCACCGCGGAAAATCCATCCGGGCACACTAGCCCCCTCAGTATATTTCGTCAAGGGCATAATTACCAATGCAATGGACGCCGATGCGCAACCCTACGGTTCCGGTATTGCCGATGCTCTGCGCAATTCCCTGAGAGCGATTCCAGTTTTCAGTGTTCCTGCCCACACATCGTCAGAAGCGATTATGCGCGCCGGTCTCGATATACCGGGCATTGCGGCCAAACTGGGTGTTGAGTTCGTACTTGAGGGTACGCTGGAAAAGGCCGGGGACCAGTTCTAAGGTGGCTGTCACGCTTTTGGATGACAGTGGCGAAGAACTCTGGTCGGAGCGCTACCAGCGCGCGAGCCGGGATCTTTTCAGCCTCCAAAACGACCTGGTTCGTGCAGTGGCGATGAATCTTGGCATGCCGGAATCAGACCCGGGCTTACAGGCCCAAATCCGTAAATCGGCGCCAACCTCGGATCCTGAGGCACACCGACTTTATCTACAGGCCAGATACCTGCAGGTAACAGGGCATGATCCTGATCAGGGCAACACCCGGATGGAAGCCCTGAAAGCCGCGCGGTTACGTGATCCTGGTTATGCGGCTGTTTATGCTGCGATTGCTTTTGAATATGCGCTCGCATGCTGGGGCATGGATGACCGTAAAAGTCCAAGTTGCGAAATGGCAGTTAATTTTGCCAACCAGGGTCTGGAAATTGACTCCAGTTTAAGTGATTCACTGGCCGTCCTTGCGATGGTGCACTCCATACGTTACGAGTGGCAGGAGTCCCAGGATGCAATTGATCGCTTCAACAGTAATTCTTCCAATTCCAAGATTTCCATGGCCCCGCCATCAGCCTTAGTCAATCTGGGTCAGGCCCAGCAAGCCTGGGATGCCGGTATAGAGTTTTATCGAAACGATCCCCTTAGCTTTTTCTCTGTTGGGCCACTGGCCGTATGGGCGAGCAGCTTGCTCAAGGATCCTCAACTTTCTGATTGTTATGATGCAATGCTGGTTGAACTGATGCCTGTTTCCATAACAGCGAGTTACCCGGAGATTAGGAAGCACAGAATATCGCAGAAGCAGGCTGTCGAAGACTTACGCATGATTAACATGATGTTCGGCGTTATGCCGGAACTGGCTGATGTGCTGGTGCCCGCCGTTTACGATCCTAGCTTGGTTGATAAGGCAGCTCATCAATTCGACCAATGGCTATCAGAAGGTAAGTTGCGCCCTACCATGTATTGGGTGTATTTGCCCTATTTGGACCGTCAAGATCAGTTCGTGGAAATGGCCTTTGAGTTGTATGACCAGAAACTGCTCAATCCGGTATTCTTATGGGTTGAAGTTCAGGGTGTTGAGAAAGTGCGAAGCCATCCCCGCTATATTGAGTTGCTGGAATATATTGGCATCGCCGATTATTGGGACAGATATGGCTGGCCGACTTTTTGTCAACTAGATCAAGGTGTGCGGAGTTGTGGGCCGGGGCCTTCTGCACAGGCAAATTAGCCATGAAAACCATGATCCGTTCAAGCGCAGCTCTTTTGTTTCTAATTTCAATACAGGCCTCTGCCCAAGAAGCAGTTGGCGATGGTCGTGAACGGGTATTGGAAGAAATCATTGTCACGGCCACTTTGCGTGAAGTCAGACTGCAGGACCTCCCGATGAGTGTTGGTGTATTGTCCGGCAAGCAACTGGAAGACCTGGGAGCAATCAGCCTCGATGACTGGTGGCGTTTGATTCCAAATCTTAATGTTCGTGATGGTGCCTTTGGTGGCAACTCGGTCATCATTCGGGGCCTGGCTGACAGCGACAGTTTCCAGTCCACTGAATCCATCAATACTTACTACGTGGACGACACGGCGATGACCTTCGTCACTGGACTTTTCACCACACCTGGTGATGCAGCCGTGCTGGACGTGAAACGGGTTGAGGTTTTACGTGGTCCTCAGGGGACGTTGATCGGTGCCAATTCAATGGGCGGGGCTATTCGCGTCATCACCAATGATCCCGACCCTACGGATCCTTCCAGGCAAGATGAGCCTGAACCTGGGCAGTACAGAGCATGGCGGCATGAATTTTGGCGGCAGTTATGTACTCAATCAGCCAACCGGTGATCAGTCTGCCATTCGCCTGGCAGTGCTGTACCAGGACGATGATGGCTTTATCGACGATATCGGCCTTGGGCGTGATGACATCAACAGCACCAGGCGATCTGCACTGCGTTTGAGTGGATTGTGGAACCCCACAGATAATCTTGAGGTCCTGGCGCGTATTTATGCAGAAAATATCGAAAGCGGCGGCTACAACTATACCGATCCTTTCGGCAAACCTTGGAACGCCCTGCCTACGACTGACGAATACCAGAGGGTTCTGTATTCACCGGAACCGAGGGATGAGGGTTTGAGACTGGCCTCGCTGCGGTTGAAATGGCAAATGGCATGGGGCGAAGTTTATTCTGCAACTTCCTGGTATGAAAAAGACGCCTTAATGAATGTGGACTGGTCTCCGGAACTGTATATTTTCTTTGGGATAGATAGTGAGGCTCCATTCTCGACTGACATACATCAACGCGATATTTCGCAGGAGTTTCGAATCAGTTCTGATAGGGAAGAAATCAACTGGCTGGCGGGTTTCTACTATCTTAACCAGGAATCTGATCGACTTGATTTCGGAACAGTCCCAGGTTTCTTTGACGTAATTTTGAATGTGCAGGAAAAATCAGTGCGAGAAGATACCGCGCTTTTCGGGGAAGTTAGCTGGCAATTACGGGATGATCTGGCAGCCACTATCGGTGGGCGCTGGTACAAGAATGACCGCGATTTTTCGTCGGTTGGATACTTTGCCACAAACTCCCTTGATAGTACCTTGAATGGGGGCACCAGCGATTACGTATTCAAGGCATCCTTATCCTGGGACATTTCTGAAGAGACCATGGTGTATGGGCTTTATTCCGAAGGATTTCGTCCCGGGCAATTAAATAATTCGGCCTCGGTTGCTTTGTGCGGGTCGCGTGTGTTGATCGACTCGGACGACCTGAGCAATTATGAAGCTGGTGTGAAGACCCGCTCCGACGATGGCCGGTTTTCACTCAATGCCACGGCATTTCACATCGATTGGAACAGCATGCAGATCAGTGCACTCGATGAAGTCTGCGGATTTGTTGTCCTGGACAATGTCGGTAAAGCCACCAGTGATGGCCTGGAAGTGGACTTCAGTTGGCTGGTTAATGATGCGTTCAGCCTCGAGGGTGGTTTTGGTTACAACAAGGCAGAATTGGCCCAGGCATTTACAGATCCCTCCGTCGATACTCCCGCTGGCACACGAATTCCCAATGTGCCCCGATGGACTGCAAACCTGGCGGCTACCTGGAATTTTCAATGGCGCAACAACACCCCGGTCTTTCTCAATGCCAGTGTGCAACATATCGGTTCGCGTAATACGATCTTTGACCAGTCACCCGCCTTTCCACGGGCTGAACATCTTGACGCCTATACCTTGTTGAATTTTAGACTGGGAGCTGATATCGGCGCCTGGTATGTAGAGTTGTTTATCAACAACCTGACCGGAGAGCTTGCTGTATCGTCCTGTTGCCGGATATTTAATGAACCCACGGTGGTGCGCCCAAGAACCATTGGCATCAGGACCACGGTTGGCTTCGACTAGCCTGACCTCCCCTGACAGGTACCTTTTCACTCAGGATTGGGCTGATTTCCGGGATTCGTAATAAGCAACAATGCCGGGGTGTGCATTGACGCGCTCAAAGTGCTCAACCAGCCCCGGCGCCTGTGTTTCAACGATATCGGCCGGAACATGGTCCAGAATTCCTGAGCGCAGACCGCGAATCCACACGAAGACTTTAAGGTCTGTGATGGTCAGACGATTATCGGCAAAATATTGACCGCCACGCTCGGTAAGCATTTCATCCAGGCGCTTAAGGTACAGGCTGATCGGGCCTTCGGCCAGGGCTATTCTGGCCAGGCGTTTTTCATCTTCGTCTTCGATCCTGAAAGTCACAATAACTTTACCCAGAATATCTTCTATGACGCTCATCACCTCGTCACAACGGGCTGCTTCGAGCGGGTCTTGTGGGTAGAGCCCTGCCAGTTTCCCCACATAGCGGCTCATGGTATTGGTTTGTGTGAATGTTTCACCATCGATTTCCATCACCGGAACCTGGTGAAAAGGGGTTTGGTCCCGCAGCAAAGGCCAGTCACTGAGTGGAAAACGGTGATCTTCGAAGGGAATATTGCCCAGCGCCATTGCAAGCCGGACGGGTTCACCGCGTCCGCCATCAAAGTCAAAATAACTGAGTTTTATTTGAGGCATGCCAGTACTCCTTCAAGGTAATCTTAACAGGATCAGCGAACCGGGAAGCGGATGGGTGCCAGGCAAGTATCGCAGGGAATGGCGAGTCCTTTCACCGATGCCGGGTGGTACATGAACAGCTATACTTTACCGGGCAATACCTAGGCAGGTGAACTCGGTCTTGAATGAATTTACAGGTACAGGAAATACCTAAGGAGAAAAACAAAATGGCAACTTATGAATGTGACAAATGCGGAATGAGCGTTAACGCCACTTGCGGCCATTGTGATGCGCCTCTGGAAAACGACACACTGGAACTGGACAATGGTTCCGAGGTGCAAATTTCAAAGTGCCCGAACGGACATGGAAAAATCAAATCACCCATGTGTTGCGGGGCGGATATGAGTTGTTCAGTTAGCTGAGTACCGCCTTCGGGCGGTGATTAGTCTTCCCGTGCTTTCTTGATCACATCGGAATCAATGCTGTTCTTGAATTCAAGAAACAGGCTGAAAAGAGAATCTGATATCGCGCTTTGCCGATCGAGCATGTTGTACATCTCGTAGGGGTCTTCAGAGATATTGAACAGGTATTTGGGTTTTTCGTCCCGATCCAGAATCATCTTCCAGTCACCATCTCGAATGGCCCATTCATTCACCGGGACGTCCTGGTCCGGCATGTCAATGGTCCAGAAAAGCGGTTTTTTTCTCTCCAGCACTTCCCCGGTAAGGGTTGGCACGATGGATTGGCCATCCAGTACCCGGTCTTGCGGCGGTTCGAATTCCAACAGATCGGCGAGAGTAGGTAGCAGATCAACCCCATGAACCGGTTCATTAGATGTCTGACCGGGCCTAATCAGTGGTGGATACCTGAAAATGGCGGGTACCCGGATTCCACCCTCGAACAGGTTGTCTTTACGGCCCCTCAGGCCGCCGGTTTCACCGGCCATGCCCAGTTCCCACGGCTTGCGTGATTCACGGCTTACCGGCCCGTTGTCGCTGGTAAAGATAATAATGGTGTCATCCGCTCTGCCCAGTTCACCAAGTTTTTCCATAACACGTCCGACCTGTTCATCAAGAAAGCTGATGTTGGCGTAGTACTCGCCACTGCCACGGTAGGGCAGGCTCTTAAAGTCGAAATGGAATATGTCAGGATTTTCTCTGGCATGGCCGGAGATGAAATCCGAGTACATATCGAGGAATTTTCCAGGAGAAGCAACCGGCACGCGCACCTCGGAATAGGGGATGTACAGAAAAAACGGCTTATCATCATCCAGCGCGTCCAGCCATGCAATAACCTCGTCGCTTACCAGTTCGGCGCTGAACTTTCCGGTCTCCCCCACCGGCACACCGTTGTGCAGGAAATTATCCGGGTAGATTTTTCCGCGTCGCGGGCTACCGTCGGCGGCTGGCGACTCGGTGCGTGCATTTTTCGCCCAACCGCCGGTAAATACAAAACTATGCTCAAAACCCAGGTCATTCGCCTGCGGGTGGTCTTTCATCCCCGCACCGCCATTGAGGTGCAGCTTGCCCATTACGGCGGTTTTGTAGCCCTTTTCCTGCAATAGGTGAGCAATGGTAATTTCATTTTCACCAATATGAACATCCTGGCCATCTGGTATCCAGGATCGAATCCCTGTGCGGTATGGCGAGCGTCCGGTCAACATCGCTGCCCGTGAAGGCGAACACAAGGGTGCGGGAGCGTAAAACTGGGTGTAGCTGATGCCTTCAGAAGCCAGCCTGTCAATGTTGGGGGTTTTCACGATGGGGTGTCCGTAGGTGCCCAAATCTCCGTAACCCAGGTCATCCACGTAAAAAAATGACCAGGCTGGTGTCCCTGGCAGAAGCTGTTGTAATACCCGCAATTGCCACTAGGACAACTAACATTGAAGAGAATCGAGCTTGAGCTTTCATTCACTATGCCCTTGACTGTCAGTTGATCTTAACCTTGCTGGTTGAATTGCGGAATTATTTTGTATTGATGGCAAGCCCTATGCTTGCGACACAGCTCATAAAGGCGTATAGAAAGTGAACATACCAGTGATCATTAAGGAGTTCTGATGGCAACAGGTTGGGCCGGCGACGGTGCGGTACAGGATCAGATCGACGCAACCGTCGAGGATGCAGTACAACGCGCGCGCCGTAACTTGCCGAGCGGAGAAAGCCTCGAACGTTGTGCACAGTGTGATGCAACGATCCCCGAGGCTCGCCGGAAAGCCATTAGTGGTGTTCGGCTTTGTGTCAGTTGTCAGGAGGAACAGGACAAAACTCTTGAAAATCAAAGTGGTTACAACAGGCGGGCCAGCAAGGACAGCCAGTTGAGGTAATTCTGTCGAAATTGGCTTCAACCAGTCATCAAATGAACAATAACAAAATTGACAAGGCGTATTGCCGGGAACTTGACGAGTCTGATCCTCTAGCCTCTTTCCGGGACGAATTCGATATGCCGCCCGACGTGGTATATCTTGACGGAAATTCCCTGGGCCCTTTACCACACCGTTCTCGTGAAAGCCTTGAAGATGCCATAAATCGTCAATGGGGCAAGGGCCTGATTCGATCCTGGAATGACGAGCAATGGATTCACCTGCCACTGGCCACTGGGAAGAAAATTGCCCGTTTGATCGGGGCCAAACCCGGTGAGGTTGTCGTGGCTGACTCAACATCGGTTAATTTGTTCAAGCTGTTGTCCATGGCTTTGAGGCTCAAACCGGACCGGCGAGTGATCGTCACCGAGTCCGGCAACTTTCCGTCGGATCTGTACATCATTGACGGATTAACTGAATTGCTGGAAAAACACTTTGAGGTCAGGCGTGCAGAACCGGGCCGTGTGCAAGACGTGATCGACGATGAGGTGGCAGTAGTCAGCGTGACGCACGTTAATTATCGCAACGGCTGGATGCACGACATGGCCGCACTCACAGCGAAAGCACATGATTCAGGTGCCCTGATGTTGTGGGACCTGGCGCACAGCGCAGTCTCAATGCCGCTGGCTTTGAACGATATCGGCGTAGACCTGGCGGTAGGTTGTGGATACAAGTTTCTGAACGGCGGGCCGGGCGCGCCATCTTTCCTGTTCGTGGCAGAGAAATGGCAGAACCAGGCGCAACAGCCGCTTACCGGTTGGCTGGGTCACGCGAATCCTTTCGAATTCGACGAGCACTATCAACCCGCTGAAGGTATCGCCAGCAATTTATGTGGCACGCCGCCCATTCTTAGCATGATCTCGCTGGATTCAGCACTTGATGTGTTTGACAACGTCGACATGCAACAGCTACGACGCAAGTGCGACGCTATGGGTGAGTTGTTTTTGCAGCTTTATGACCAGCAGCTTGCAGGCTTTGGATTCGAGCTTGTGAGCCCGAGGGATGCGGTACATCGTGGCAGCCAGGTATGTATTTCGCATGAACAGGGTTACGCGATCATGAGGGCCTTGATTGAGGAAGGTTTTATTGGAGATTTTCGAGCGCCAGACATTTTGCGATTCGGCCTGACTCCGCTCTATCAAAGATATGTGGATATCTGGTCTACCGTTAAAACCCTGGCCGGCATCATGCAAAGTGGGAAGTGGCGTGAGCCGCGTTTTCAGACCAGGGAATTCGTCACCTGACTGAGCCCTCGCGACGATATCTTCACGCACTACCAGGTTTGTATGCGGGCCTGGGAAAAGGTAACCTACAGCACATGTCGTATTTCAAAGGACTTACACGGAAAGAACGTTTCGGTAGCGCTGAATTTCTGAATATTCTTGCAGCCTTTATACTTACTGCCACCGCGAACGTGGTCATGGCGATACCTGTCGATGACATCATGCTGCTTCAACACGACGATTTCGGCTCACAGGAGTCGATCATCAAGGGCACGGAAAGTGCAGTATGCCAGTCGGGCGTGTCTTCCGGGTTTGCCTGCAAAAATGTTGAACTCCTGTCCCGCGTGCCGCTGGAAAACATGGGAGGTGGCAGGGGCGCGGACAGCTGGGGCTGGAAAGACCCTCAAACAGGTCGTTACTACGCCCTGATGGCCCGCTCCACCGGAACCAGCTTTGTAGACGTTACCGATCCTGAATCACCGGTTTTTCTCGGTCGCCTGCCGAGCCCGTCAGGTGACCGGCCCTGGCGGGACGTGAAAGTCTATTCCGATCATGCGTTTATTGTCGCTGATGGAATTATCGGCCACGGTATGCAGGTGTTTGACCTGAGCCGTTTACGCGGCATCACTTCCCCCCGGGTTTTTGACACCGACGCGCTATATCTGGGCGTTGGTTCGGCACATAATATTGCCATCAATGAACAAAGTGGTTTTGCCTATATTGTGGGCAGTTCGCAATGCGATGGGGGCTTGCACATGGTGGATATCCGGGCTCCCCTGTCCCCCGTTTTCGCCGGTTGTTATTCCGGTGACGGTCACAGCCACGATGTCCAATGTGTCACATATGCCGGCCATGATCCCGACCACCAGGGTTCGGAAATTTGTTTTGCAAGCAATATAGATTCCCTGACCGTTGTGGATGTCAGCGACAAAACCGCTCCGGTCATGTTGGGCAAGGCACTTTATCCGCAAACGGCCTACAGCCACCAGGGTTGGCTGGATGAAGAACATGGCCTGTTTTTCATGGGTGATGAATTTGACGAGCGCAATTTCGGGATGAATACCCGAACACTGATATTGGACGTGCGTGACCTGGATAATCCGGTTTTTGCAGATGCGCATCTGCATTCGACATCGGCGATCGATCACAATATGTATGTAAAGGACGGGTACCTCTACCAGGCAAATTACCTCGCTGGCTTGAGAATCCTGAAGATTGTGGTTGGTGAAAATGTAGAACTGACAGAAGTCGCTTATTTTGATACCGAGCCGACCAGTGATTCACTCGCTTTTTCCGGTGCCTGGAACGTCTATCCGTTTTTAGATAATGGCACCATTCTCGTCAGCGATATTAACAATGGCTTGTTTGTGCTTGGCGCTTCTCTTGAAGACAATACGATAGATGACTCGCCGATTAATGGCAGTTTGAGCGGAGCATGGGTGGCAGACGGGCTGAATGACCAGGGAATCATGCTTTTTGTGAGCGAGAATCCTTCGGGGCCGGTAATTTTCTATACCTGGTTTGCCTTTCTTGGCGGTGATCCTTCCTGGATAACCGGTGCGGCACCATTTGAATATGGTGATGATGGGGTAGCAATTCCCAGCCAGCGCTTGTCAGGGCTTGGATTTGTCATACCCAACAATTCAACAGCTATCCGTCAGGATATTGGTAATCTCAATATTCATGTTCACGGCTGCAATGAGATCCACGTGGACTATGACTTCGGTTCACTCCGCAGCCAGGAACTGGTTTTCACCCGCCTTGCCGGCGTGCAGGGCAGGGGATGTTTTGATTGAGGTTTCTTAGCTAAACTACCTTGTTTCCTGATTCATCCTGATGTGGTTCAGTTTGCCGACAGTTATTGTCCGGGCAAAAAACATGTCGTTTTAAAAACCAAGCGCTTCTGTTGCTAACCAAAATCCTTCAAGCCATGTATATACTTTCGAAATGGGAGATGCAGAGCAAAAGACCATAAGCGCTGCCGCGCGCGGCGACCGCATGGCTTTCCGGCAATTGGTGCTGGATCACAGCCACGCGATGTTTCGGGTGGCCTGGCGCTTGTGCAACGACGAAAGCATCGTGGAGGACATCGTGCAGGAAGCGTTTATCAAGGCATGGCGCAAGATCGAAGATTTCAGGATGCAGTCCAGTTTTCGTTCCTGGCTGCACCGCATCACCGTAAATACGGCTATGGATTATCTCCGCAAACAATCGCGCCGCAGGCAATTTGAAACCGAAACGCCTGAATTTGAGACCGCAGAGATGGCCGAGCTACCGCGTCACGATGTGCAAATCGACATTCGCTTACAAGCTGGCGCTGCCATGCAGAAATTGAGTGATACCGAACGAACAGCACTGTTACTCAGGCATTACGAGGGTCACTCGATCAATGAAATAGCCCAAATACTGGAGTTGACCGGCGATGCCGCCAAACAGACTGTTTTCCGGGCAGTGCAGAAGATGCAAATCGCGCTACAACCCCTGCTTGGCACCTGAAGAGTACTGATATGAGCAAAATTTCCGAACAAGACCTGACCTTACTTTACTACGGCGAACACAAGGATCCCGATCTTGCCTCTGTTGTGGCGCAATCGGAGGAATTGTCAGCCCGTTTCAAGGCTTTGAACGATGAGCTTGAACTGGTGGATGCCTACCAGCCTCCTGAGCGTGGTGAAGATTACGGCGCCGAAGTCTGGCAACGCATTTCACCCCATTTGGGCGTAACGCAGACCAAAACAAGACAGCGCCAATCAAGACAGCTCTTAAGTGGCTGGTGGAAAGGCTTCAGCCGGCCTCGATTCAGCACCGCAGGAGTGCTGGGCCTGGTACTGGCGGCGGCATTGGCATTCATGCTTGGCCGCAATGGCAATATCCAAGGATCCGCCGGGATCGAATCCGGTCCGGAGACAGTGTTTGCAGGGATAGACTCTGAGCGTTTGCTTGCTTCATCGGTATCCGGGCACCTGCAGCAGCTCAACGTAGGACTCACCGAATTTGCACATACCGACACTCCCTCTGCGCAAGATGCGGAATGGGCGATGGATATGCTGTTGGCCAATCGTCTGTATCGCCAATCGGCCGCCGCCGGAGGCGACCGTCGCCTGGCTGGCTTCCTGGCCGGACTTGAACCGCTACTGATCGAATTGGCTTACGAGGCCCATGCGGCTTCCAATACTGCGCACGAACGTATGCGGCAGGAGGTCCGGGATGACCTTTTGTTCAAAATTCGCGTGATGAACAACCAACTGAAAACCTCACAGGTTTCTACCTAATTCGTTACACGACACTAGTATTACTTTATTCAGGAAACACAACATGTCACTTAAAAACACACTCAGAAAATTGGTTTTGACCTCTACCATCGTGGCCATAACCGTAAGCGCACAGACACCCTATGATGAAGGGCAAAAAGCCCTTCGCGAACAGCGTTGGATGGCTGCCGCGAATCACTTCGAACAGGTATCCGACGTTGCCAATATTGACGCCGCCATGTACTGGCGTGCGCACGCGCTGTACAAGGCAGGCCACAAAGGTGACGCCGCACGGCAGGTACAACAACTGGAGAGGCAACATCCGGATAGCCGCTGGCTGAACGAGGCAAGGGCCTTGCAGATCGAGTACCAGGGTTCCATCGATGATGCTGTTGCAGAAGATGAGTTGCGGCTTTTCGCGCTCTCACAGCTTCTGGAGCGGGACTTTGACCGTGCACTGCCGCTGGTGATGGAGATCATGAGCAACACCGCGTCTGACAGTATCCGGCAGGACGCGCTTTTTCTGCTGGGAATGAGCGATCACCCTGATGCACAACGCGCCATTGCCGATGCCGTCAGCGACAGTAGTGATCCCGATTTACAGGCCCACGCCGTCGGTATCCTGGGTATGGCTGGTAATGACAGTTCGCTCGCCCTGCTCGAAGGCATGTATACCGAATCGGCCAGCCAGGAAGTGAAGCTGGCAATCATTCATGCTTATTTCACCAGCGATCAGCCTGGTCAACTGAGGGATATTCTGCAGAAGGAAAACAACCCGGAAGTGCAAAGGGATATTATCCACGCGCTGGGCGCGATGGGTGCCACGAACGAACTTCAGGCGCTTTACACCACGCTGAATGATCCCGAATCAAGAACGGCGGCGATCGAGGCATTTGCCATTGCCGGTGATACCGGCATGCTCAAGCAGGTTCTGGCCACTGAGACTGATCCGGAAATGCGCCTGGCGGCCATACACGGAATTGCGATTCATGATGATGGCGAATCTGTTGATCTGATCCGTTCACTGTACGACCAGGCTTCGACCATTGAAGAGAAAAGGGTCTTGATGGAGGCGCTGCTCATTATGGATGAAGCCGAAGACCTGGCTCACCAAATAGTCAATACCGAGGTAGATCCCGAACTTTTGGAGTTGGCGATACACACCCTGGCAGTTACGGGCTCCACTGAGGCTTTGGGTGGAATGTACGCTCAATTCACTGAAGTGGCGACCCGCCGGATGATCCTGGAAGCCATGGCGATAGCCGGCGACACAGCAGGTATCAGAAAAGCTCTGGAGACGGAACAGGACCCGGAACTCAAGGTATCTGCCATTCATGCTATTGCGATGGCCAGTGAGCACGGGACAGCTGAATTACTGTCCGGCTTATATGCCAGCGGTTCACGCGAAGAAAGGGCTGCGGTTATTGAATCCATGATGATCCTTGACGATGCCTCGGGACTGATCAGCCTGATCAGGCAGGAAAACGATCCCGGATTAAAGCGCGAAATGATGGAAATGCTATCTGTAATGGATTCCGAGCAAGCTGACGAGTTCCTGTTCGAAATGCTTGAATCAAAGGGATAAATCCCGTGAAAGCTTTCCAGGACTATTATCCCGATGAACTCAGTCATTGCTATGGCTGCGGCAGCAATAATGAACACGGCCACCAGCTAAAGAGTTATTGGGATGGCGAGTTTAGTGTTGCCCGCTTCACCCCGGAGCCTTATCACATGGCGATACCCGGCTATGTATACGGTGGGCTCATCGCTTCACTGATTGATTGCCATGGCACGGGAACAGCTGCGGCAGCAACTTACAAGACTGAGGGCAGGTCCATGGACACCGACCCCCCTATGCGCTTTGTGACCGCGTCGATCAAGGTTGACTTCCTGGCGCCGACACCGTTGGGCGAAGAGCTGGAACTTCAGGGAGAGGTGCTGGAAGTGGGTGAGCGCAAAGTCATTATGGAAATCACAGTGAGCGCTGCTGGCAAAGTCTGCGCCCGGGGCCAGGTTATTGCTGCAAAAATGTCGGAGCACATGCTTTCAGGCAATTAACCACTGTTTTCCCGTTGCGGTCAGTCGAAGCTTGCTTCGGGATCCCGGCCAGCTTTTCGCATCAACAACTCCCAGCGTGGATCAGCGTGCATATTACGCAGGTAAGGGTCGTTAAGGAAAAAGTAAAAGCGGATGCCTGCGCTCACGCCTCTTTCAAGCATTTCAAATGCGGGTTCCAGCTCCCCCCTAAAGGCAAGAATTTTCATCTGCCATGCTTCGGCTGGCTGGGTACCCTGCTGGACAATCTCATCATAGGCAGCCTGCGCAGCTTTCTCGTTACCCAGGGCAAAGTGGATCACGGCTGACAATAGGGCAGTTTCGTTACCTGGACTGAGATCCGCTATCAATTCAAGCGCTTCCTCATACCGTCCCTGCATGACACGAATAGTGGCCCTTGTATTCTTTTGATTTGAACTGCCAGGGCTTAATTCAATGGCTCGAGTAATTGCTGCATCCGCATCTTCAAGGCGACCAAGTTCGGTGTAGAAAGTCGCTAGGTTACCGTGTGATATAGCTGATAGCGGAGCCAGCTTTGCCAGTCGCTCAAAATGTTCAATGGCCAGGTACAGCCTGCCACTTCTCATAATCGTCACCGCGTGATCAAAGACAACCAGGTGATTGTTCGGGTCAAGTCTGTTAGCAATTTTCCAGTGATTCCTCGCTGCGTCCTCATCCCCCTCGCGCGAATAAGCCCAGGACAATCTGATATGCCCTTCAGGATAATCAGGATCGGCTTCCACTGCATTCAATGCTGCCTGTTTGAACAAAGCCTGGGCTTCCTCCTCCGGCATCTGCTCAAACCTGATCATCTCGTTGTAAATCACTGCCAGTCCGGCCCATGCAGGTGCATTGCTGGCATCGATATCAATGGACTTTTGATAATAATCGCGGGCACGTTCAAAGTCTCCGTCGCTTCGGCGCTGCCAGAAATAGTGAGCCTGTAGATTTAAGTCCATGGCCCGCGGGTCGATATTGCGTGCTTTCGGAGTTTCACCCAGCAAAGTTAGTTTTAATGCGCTAACCACGGCGGCTGAAATTTCGTCCTGGATGGAATAAATGTTTTCCAGCGTATGGTCATATGTGGCGGACCAAAGATGGACATCCCGTGCGGCGTCAATTAACTGCACCGTTACCCGAATCTGGTCACCGCTCTTGCGTACGCTGCCTTCCAGTATATGCGCCACACCCAATGATGATGCGACTTCCGGAATGTTGATTTCTTTTCCCTTGAATGCAAATGCAGAAGAACGGGAGGTCACTTGTAATTCAGGAATCCTGGCCAGAAGGTTAAGCAATTCCTCTGAAAGTCCGTCGGAAAAGTACTCCTGTTCGGGGTCTGAGGACATGTTGATAAAAGGCAGAACCGCAATGCTGTTGGCCGGCGCCAGGTTGCCGTCAGCTGCACTATCGACGATTTGCCCTTCAGAGGGTGAAATTCCGGCCTGCTTTGTTTGCTGATCCTGGCCGTTTAGTACAAAACGGTCCACAGCGAAATAAGTAACCGCCAGCAAAACCCCTATCAGGATCACGCGGTTCAGTTTTCCCGAGTCGAGCTGTCGTTGCGGTGTTTTGCCGGTTGTAGAATCAGGCTTGATACCATCCGGCGTCATTTCGTAGACCCAGGCCAGGTAAATGGCTACCGGAAATCCAAGGATCAGAAAAAAGGCCAATGCAGAAGGAATCCACTCCGGCAGGCGTAACGCCGGTCCAAGCGTATCTCCCAACTGCATGAGCAGCCAGGCAATAACCAGGTAGCCTATGGAAACCCGAAATACCTTACGGCGTTTTAGTTCTTCAAAAAACGACAATGATCCATTATCTCCTGCTTTAGCCCTGTGGATAATATTAAATGCCATTCGCAGTGGCGTCTTCAGCGTTTATTTATCGTAAACTGTGCGCCTTCAGTTTATGGGGCCAGGTCATGCTGCGAACAAAATTTCTCTGCACGATTTTAATTTCAATCCTTGCGTCTTTCCCTTCAATTGCATTGGCCGCCGATCATCCCTTATCCGGTATTCCACTGCGCTCAATCGGCCCGGCGCTGACTTCAGGAAGGGTTTCGGATTTTGCATTCGTGCCCGGTCAATTGCAAAAATTCTATGTTTCCATGGCCAGTGGCGGCGTCTGGAAAACCGAAAATAGCGGGATCACTTGGAAGCCGGTTTTCGATAAAGAGGGTTCTTTCGCCATCGGTGTCGTGGTGCTTGATCCTGCCAACCCCAACACGGTTTGGGTGGGTACGGGCGAAAACAATTCACAGCGCAGCGTTGGTTATGGCGACGGCATTTATCAGTCCACCGATGGTGGAAATTCCTGGAAGCACATGGGCCTCAAGGACTCGGGCCATATTTCAATGATTCGATTCCATGCGAATGACAGCAATACAATGTACGTGGCTGCCCAGGGCCCCCTTTGGAGTCCCGGGGGCGATCGTGGTCTCTATCGAACTACCAATGGCGGGGAAGACTGGACCCGTATCCTGGAAATTGACGAACACACCGGCGTGAATGAATTCGTGATCGACCCGGCCAACCCGGATGTCATCGTTGCTTCCACCTACCAGCGACGCCGGCACGTTTGGACTCTGATTAACGGCGGTCCCGGCAGCGGTATTCATAAGTCCACCGATGGAGGCGCAAGCTGGGAAAAGGTGAAGGGCGGACTGCCCGGCGGCGACCTGGGACGAATTGGCCTGGCTTCAGCACCTTCATCACCCAATGTCATCTACGCCATCATCGAAGCCAACGAAGAGGACCGTGGGACCTACCGTAGCGAAGACTTTGGCCAGAGTTGGGAAAAGCGATCTGACCATATAGCCAGCAGTCCACAGTATTACCAGGAATTATATGTAGACCCGCACAATTCCGATCGCATTTATTCGGTCGAGACTTTTTCTCAAATGTCAGAGGATGGCGGCAAAACGTGGGAACGTATTTCATTCAAAAACCGGCACGTAGACGATCATGCCATGTGGATTGACCCGGATAACACCAAGCACCTGTACATCGGCGGTGACGGTGGAGTTTACGAAAGCTGGGACCGTGGCCAGGTCTGGCGCCATGTGCGTAATTTACCGGTTACCCAGTTTTATCGATCGACGCCGGATAATGATTATCCGTTTTACAACGTATGCGCAGGCACCCAGGACAACTTCACCCTTTGCGGGCCCAGCCGGAACACTTATAACGACGGTATCAGCAATGCAGACTGGTGGATTGCGCAATATGGTGACGGATTCAAGGCACAAATCGATCCAACTGATGCCAACGTGATCTATGCCCAGTACCAGTACGGTGGATTGGCACGTTTTGATCGAATTACCGGTGAACGCCTGTCAATCACGCCCATGCCGGGTGCCGATGAGAAAAGCTACAACTGGAATTGGAATGCGCCGCTGATCATTTCTCCGCACAATTCCAGCAGGCTGTACTACGGCGCGGAACGGCTTTTCCGGTCGGATGATCGTGGCGAGAACTGGACGGCTGTCAGTGAAGACCTGAGCCGTGACCTGGACCGCAACCAGCTTGAAGTCATGGGACGCATCTGGAGCGTGGATGCAATCTCCAAGAATGCCTCTACCTCGACTTATGGCGCGCTGATCGCCGTGGATGAAAGTCCGGTCACCGAAGGCCTGATTTATGCAGGTACCGATGATGGCTTGATACACGTGACCTCGGATGGGGGCGAAAACTGGAGCACGGTCGATTCCTTCCGCGATGTTCCTGATATGTCTTTGATCGAGGACATTATCGCCTCGCATCATGATGCAGATGTTGCCTATGCCACCATAGATAACCACAAGCGCGGTGACTTTAAACCCTACGTTCTCAAAACCACCGACCGCGGCCGAAGCTGGCGATTGATCAGCAATGATCTGCCGGAGCGTGGTACGGCCCACACGATTATCGAGGACCATGTCGATCCTGATTTGCTCTTTGTCGGCACCGAGTTTGGCTTGTTCTTCAGCAATAATGGAGGTGAAGGCTGGACTGAACTCACCTCATTACCTACGGTCGCGGTGCGTGACCTGGAGATTCAACGGCGTGAAGGAGATTTGGTGATCGGAACGTTTGGTCGAGGTATATATATCCTGGACGACTATTCGCCACTCAGGACCAGTGGTGAGGAGCTGGACGCAGAGGCGTCATTGTTCAATGTTCGTGACGCCTGGCTGTTTGTTCCCGATGATCGCCGTGGTTGGGGCGGTAAAGGTGACTGGGGAACCGGTCGCTATACGGCAGATAATCCTCCTTATGGAGCGGTTTTTGGTTTCTACCTGCCAGAAGGACTGCAGTCGATGAAAGAACAGCGCCGCAAAGAAGAAAAGGAACGCGCGAAAGAAGGCGGGGACAACCCTTATCCGAGCTGGAATGAACTGCGCCTCGAGGACCGGGAAGAGGCTCCGTCGTTGCTGATGACGGTTCGTGATGAGCAGGGCGAAGTCGTCAGGCGAATTGGCGCTCCTTCGGACAAGGGCTTCCACCGTGTCGCCTGGGATATGCGTTATCCGGCACCGGATCCCGTAAACCTCAACCCGAGAACCGATTATGCACCCTGGGAAAGCCCGCCCCAGGGGCCAATGGCGGTGCCCGGTAATTACAGTGTGACGCTCTCCAAACGTGTACAGGGAGAACTGGTAGAGATTTCGGAAGCAATGCCGTTTGCCTTGAAACCCTTGCATGCAGGTGGCCTGGTCACCAATGACCCCCGGGCCTTGCTCGACTTTGAGATGCAATCGGCGGCACTCTACCGTGCAGTTACCGGTGCAGATCGTGCGGCAGACGAAATCCAGGATCGTATTGACCATCTGCTACAAGCGGCAAGCGGTATCACCGCTTCGAACGAGGAACATGCCCAGGCGTTGCGTGCGCTGAATTCGCGTATGCAGGATTTCCAGCTAAGGCTTAATGGCGACTCCAGCATTTCAGGGCGGGCGGAAAAAGTACCCATGTCAATCAGCGACCGGATCGGTTTCATCGTGAATGGACACTGGAACAGCCAGTCTGCGGTTACCGGAAACTACCGGGATTCCTACGAAATCGCCGAGCAGCAATTCCGGGAAGCGCTGGCGGACCTTAAAGCTATTGCTGCTGACCTTGCCGAGGTAGAAACTGCCATGCAGGCCGCTGGCGCACCCTGGACACCCGGACGAATACCGGACTGGCAATAGCTGACGTGTATATAGCCGGCCCAGACGGAACATGGGAGCCGGCGAAAAGCCCCAAGCCTTAATCTTTAAGGGGGCCCAGAGCATCATGGCGCCTGTCACCAGGTACCAGCTGCTCTGCGCGATCACCACCAGCGTCATACCCGTCAGGTGGAGAGTGAGATGGCCTGTGACCAGTAAAATTGCAGGCAGAAGGCCCGCAAGAATACCGATCACTCCGGCCAGCCTCACCTTTGACGGGTGAAATATCAAGCTGACAGACCAGGCCAGGATTGCGCCGGCCATCAGGCTGATGCCGGAAGCCTGGTTTATGCGGTTGTCTGGATTGCTGCTCATGCTGTATTGACCTCACAGATTACGGAAAATCTCGTGGGCAAGTACTGTCTTTATTCGTAGCGCAAGGCTTCAATCGAATCCAGTCAGGCAGCGGTGGGCCACTTAATGAGGTGATTATCGACCGGGTCCTAATATCACTGTTTTGATCCTGTTTGAACAAGGCCAGAAGTCAAGGTTGGTTGAAAGACGCTGAAAGATCAGGATTAACGTTTTCCGAGGTAATCCAGAGGTAAGGAGGTAGAGTACTTGATGGTCTCCATGCTGAAGCTGGAGCTCACATCACTCAGGTCGATGTTCTTGATCATGTCCCGGTACATGGCATCGTAGCTGCGCATGTCAGGTACAACGGCACGCATCAGGTAATCAATATCACCACTCATCCTGTGCACTTCCATCACATTAGGCATGGCGGTGACAACGGATGAAAAATTGTCGTACCAGTCCTGGGTGTGTTGAATGGTGCGAATCGCGGTAAACACGGTCAGGTCAAGACCCAGTTTGTGCTGGTCAAGTAGGGCGACCCTTGCGGTAATAACACCCCCGTCTTCCAGGGTCTGGATTCTGCGCCAGCAAGCGGACTTGGAAAGGCCGATTTCATCGGCCAGGCGACTGACCGAATAGCTGGAATCATTTTGCAGTACTGCCAGTATTTTTCGATCAGTGTGGTCCAGCCTGGTAACTTCGTGATGTGGGGCCATAGTCTTGAAATCCATGTATTAACGGTACGATATACCAAATATACATAAAAATCGGAATATTATCCTAAAAATTTAGCAATTTAAGCGACAAGTCTAGACCCTGTTCCGGTCCAGATAGCTTACTATTTTACGTATCCAGGAAGCCGGTCTTAATTCCGTTTTGAATGGTCCGGAAAGTCAATCACTAGCAGGTGCCGTCATCATTAACCGAGTCATATTCTGGTCGTTAAGCATCGTCTTTTGCTTTTATTCGGTTTATGTCTGGACCTCTGGCACTGCTGCTCCGCAAAGCGCCGTGGCGACAGAGCAGGTCAAGAGTGGACAGCAACTGTATCAAGAGAATAACTGTCATACCTGCCACCAGATTTACGGATTGGGCGGATATATGGGGCCTGACCTGACAAACGTTATTTCAGACAAGGGGGATGCCTACGCCCGCGCATTCCTGATTGCGGGCACCGAAAGGATGCCGGATTTTGGTTTCAGCGATTCCGATATGGATGACCTGGTCAGTTTTCTGGAGTTTGTCGATACGATGGGGACTTACCAGGCTCCGTCCTATGAATTGAAATGGTACGGCACGGTCGCGTCGCTTAATGAGTAGTACCCGGAACCTGGTTGGCCTGCGTTTTTTAATTCTGGGTTCGGCCGCACTGGCCGCCGGCCTGGTTTTCGGTGTAATCGGCGGTTTTCAATTCCTTTTCCCTCAATTCCTGGACGCATTGTCATTCACCAGTACGCGTCCATTGCACGTGTCGTTGGTGGTTTCATGGATATTCCTGGCAGCCATAGGTGGTATTTACTATTACCTGCCAAACAAGTGTGATCTGCCACTGTGGTCCGAACGATTGCCGCTCTGGCATTTCTGGATATTCCTCGTTACCGGACTGGTCATACTGGCCAGTTACCTGGCAGGCAAATTTGGTGGCCGTGAATACTTCGAATACCCTGCTGCTCTCAGTATTCCGATCGTCGCTTCCTGGATCCTTTTTGGACTGAATTATTTTAAAACCGCTTTAAGGCAGGCCGGCCGTTGGCCCGTGTATTACTGGATGTGGGGTACCGGGATCATTTTCTTCATGCTCACTTTCCTGGAGGCGCATTTGTGGCTGTTGCCATTTTTCCGGGAAAACATGGTTCGGGAAATTACCGTGCAATGGAAGTCCTACGGTGCGCTGACCGGTTCCTGGAACATGCTGGTTTACGGCACCGCCTTGTTCGTTGCAGGCAGGATAGCAGGAGATAAGCAACTCGGGCGTTCCAGGCTGGCTTATACCATGTATTTCCTGGGTCTGTCGGGATTGATGTTCGGCTGGGCTCACCACACTTACCTTGTGCCTTCAGAGCCCTGGATCAGGCACCTTGCATATATTGTCAGCATGAGTGAACTGTTGATCCTTGGAAAGATATTATGGGACTGGCGCGCATCCCTGAACTGCTACCAGAAGAATGTTCACTGCAACGCATACCGCTTTTTCGTTGCGGCTGATTTCTGGGTCTTCATCAACGTGATTTTGGCCATCATCATATCGGTGCCGGTTTTCAACCTGTTCACCCATGGCACACACATCACGGTCGCTCACTCGATGGGAACCACGATCGGTATCAATTCGATGATCCTGCTGGGGTCAATCTATTACGTGATCAGGGAAGAACTGCCGCAGGATATTCGCGCGACCTGCTCAAAACAGATCAGGACCGGGTTCTGGATGACCAATATTGCATTGGCCGTATTCTTTGGCTCTTTGATAATGGCCGGGATTGCCAAGGGTATGTTCGAGGGCGGAGCGTTCCAGCAAATGATGCTGGAAATCAGGCCTTACCTGTTGGTTTTTGCAGTCTCGGGCGTGTTCCTTATGCTGGGTCTGTGGGTTTTACTCTACAACGCATTGAAGCTTTTGTGGACTGCGCTGAGACAGTCGACTGAGCGGCAATCTATGCAACAAGCTGACCGGGTGGCTGTTGAAATGCGCTAGGCTAGCCATCATGGAAGTGCAATCAATCGGGAGTCAACATTCCAGGCCAGGATTAGATCAGATTCTTGAACTTCAAGAAGAAGGGGTAACTGTCGCCAACAGCGATGGCAGTGCCTTGCAGAAAGTTACCGTTATTGCTGCCCTGGTCTATGGCCTGTTCGCTGTATATACAATTGGCAGGTCAGAGCTGCTGGTGTTTCTGATCCTGCCGGCCGTGATCCTGGCGATTGATTTTCTTTCCGGCCTTGTGCACTGGTTTTTCGATACCCAGGTCCAGCCATCCGGCAAATTCCTTGGACGAATCGCGATTGATTTCCTTGATCATCACCTGCGTCCCCGGCGAACCGTCGATGTTGGTTTTTTCGTCTCTGCCTGGCGCCCGGCAGTGATGGTCAGCCTGCCATTGTTGACGCTGGCTTTGTTACTCGAGAGGGGAATTTTGATCTCGGCAGTGTTGCTATGGATCGGCTTTCTGAGCATGTTCGTTCCGCAAACCCACAAACTTGCCCACCGCCCGGACTGTGGACGCCTGGCAATGGTGCTGCAATCATCCCGCGTAATGCTTCACCCCGTGTCCCATCACAAACACCATACCGATAATGCTCATTCATTTTGTGTTTTTACCGGCTGGCTGAATCCCCTGTTAGACCGCACGGCATTCTGGCGAAGCATGGAAAGTCTTTTCGCGACAATCAGAGGACATTGATGAAGATCAGGCCTTCGTTCCTCAATGGAATGGCGTACATTTCGGCTTTTCTCGGCGTGATGAGCGTTTTGGCTGTAACCGCTTTTCATTTTCCCGAGTACCTGACCAGCCCGGTCCTGCGTGATGTTTACGACGAGCAGCATGTGCGGACATTTCTGTTTGCCGGAATGCTGCTGGCCACCATTCTGGCCCTGATTGCTCTTTTTTGGTCAACCAGCAAACGCCTGGCGGTGTTGGGCTTGGTATGTGTTCTTCTGGCCTGGATGGCCGGCGGGGTGGATGTTTCACTGGGTTCAGGCGTCCGGGAGTCAGATTTTTACATCAGCCTGGACTGGGTGCTGCTGGATCTGGTGATTATCGCCGCGCTGTTTATCAACCTGGAGTTGTTTTTCCGTTTGAAAAAGGAGCAGGTAATCCTGCGCAGGGGTTGGCAGGTGGATCTCACGCATTACGTGGCGAACCACATTTTCAACGGCGGTCTGGTATTCCTGATGTTTTTGCCGTCACGATTGCTTGAGAGGCAATTCTCTCCCGAGGCGGTACAGCACTTTTTCTCCACCCAAGCGCTGGTCATTCAGGTGTTGCTGATCATGTTATTTACGGATTTCGTGCAGTACTGGGTGCACCGGGCCTTTCACCAGGTTCCGTTTCTATGGCGCTTTCACCAGGTTCATCATTCGGTGGAGAAAATGGACTGGCTGGCAGGCTCCCGGCTGCACCCGGGTGATATTCTGATCACCCGGTCATTCAGTCTTATGCCCATGGTGTTGCTGGGGGTTTCCACCGAGGCGATTAATATTTACCTGCCGATCCTGGCCCTGCAATCGGTATTCATACACTGCAACCTTGAATTTGAATTACCACGGTTGCAGAAAATCATCACCACGCCCAAGTATCATCACTGGCATCACACCAGCGATAGTGCACGCGTGGATAAGAACTTTGCGATTTCATTGCCGGCACTTGACCTGTTGTTTGGCACCTATTACAGTCCGCCGGGTAAATGGCCTGAGGGATATGGCCTTGCTGGCAGGCATCTCGAGGAAAGTTACCTGAATCACCTGATACTACCATTCAAAAGGGGCAGATAAACGCTTTGCTTGTTTGAGCCGGGGTACCTAATCCTGTTTCTCACGTTCCGCGATGGCCGCGTTCATTATTGGTATCCAGGGTGCGTCGCCCGCATCCAGGTAAAGGTTATATACGGGCTTCATGTTCGGGTGGTTGATGAAATCAACCCAGCGAGGATCAGCATAGACTTCCTCCGTGACCTTACTGCGTAAGGAGCGAATCAAATTGATGTTCTTCATTTCTGCAGAAGCCATGATGGCTTCGAAGTAATAATCCAGATCGCCCGCAATTGCCGCTTCATGCATTGCCGTTAAATTACCTTCGGAGGCGGGAGGATGACGATCCAGAAAATATTCCTTGTAAATCCGGGCCGCTTCTTCATGGTCGCCTGAGAAGTAGGCAAGAAACATATGGTCTTGATTATCCAACTCGTGAGGATCGTTGTGCTGCATGATTGCGTTGGCTGCATCTTCAATGCGGCCCTGTTCAGCATAGGCGAAATACAGGTTTCCATAGACCCGGTCGAAGCCATTTCTTATGGACTGTTCATAAATTTCAATAGCTTCCTCGAAGCGCCAGAGGTGTCTCAGGCGGTGGCCGATCCCTTCCAGCAGCGGGGGATACAAGGGGTTTAACGGAGCGGCAATTCGAGACTCCGCCAGCGCTGATTCGAACTGGCCCGACACGCTTACCAAACCGGCGGCAAAATGATGTGCCTCGGCGTCACCCGGTGCGATGGAAATTACCTGCTGGCTCAGGTTCATTGCTGTCTTGAAATCCCAGTCACGAAATCCGGTAACAAAAGCTTGTAAAGCCAGGGCTCGTGGGCTTTCCGGATCAATTTCGAGTGCCCGGGCGATCATGGCATCCAGCCGTGGATCGTCAACGCCAAGCTGATCTTGAGAGTTGCCATAGGCAACGGTCTGTGCAAGGTGCAGCCCACGCTTGCGAATACAAAGAATCCACATCTATGGCTTGCTGGAAAAGTTCGGCGGCACGTTGCATGTTTTCGCTACCACGTTGTTCGAGGTAGTAACGCCCGCGTAAAAAGTGCTCCCGAGCCAAGACTTCACGCGTTGCGGCTTTTTTAACCGGAGGTGGTGCACGTCCAAAAACGGAGGAGACCGCCTCGATCACCGATTGGGTGACGTGATCCTGGAATTCGAAATCACTCAGTTTGCCATCGAATGTTTCCCCCCAGAGGCGATCGCCTGTGACCACATTGATCATACGGATGGCGAGACGCACCACGTCTTCATTGATTTGTAGATTACCTTCCAGCACGTTTTCCACGCCCAGCCTGGAGCCAATTTCCGGTAAATCCAGGTTCAGTTCCTTGACTGCATAGACCGAGGTGCGGGCTATCACCTTCAAGTTCTTCAGCCGGAACAGGCTGTTCATGATTTCCTCGGTAATACCATCCGACAGAAAATCCTGATTCTCGTCCCCGGTGAGGTTTACGAACGGTATAACCGCGATTGACGGGGTCAGGTCTGATGGTGGCTGGGACATTTCGTAAGCAACAAATGAGGAGCCCGCAAACATGGCCACGACGAGCATGAAAGCCGGTGATCTCAGGCGGTATTGCCGCCTGGCGGCATCCTCTTGATCCTGTTTTACCCCCTTACTGGTCAGGTCAAACATCCATGACAGAACCAGGGCAAACGGAAAGCCGACCATCTCCAGGTAAAGAACGAATGTGACCATCCATTCAGGCAGTCCGGCCGCCGGAACCACTGCATCGGCTACCTGCAACAGCACCCAGGCAAATACGATGTAAATTCCGGCAAACTTGAGAACGTTCCGGCGTTTTAATTCTTCTAACTAATTTAGCCATAAATTACTAAAAACCTTGTTTAAATCAGCCAACTACCTGGCTTAACGCATGGAAGGGAAGCTCAGCCGTTTGACAACCTGTCTTCAATGGTCCCTGCCAACACCTCGATCTGGTGACGCACCCCGATGGCGTCTTCGACGTCTATCTGGAAGGCAATACCGGTTCCGGGAATTTCATCAAACTCTCCGGCAGTTGCTACTTTTTCCAGAATTTCCCGGCTCATATGCTCCTCGGCGAGCAGCATGATCACGTCAACCTGACTGTCAATGCTGAGGCCAAGAAATGTCTTGGCCGGATGAATGCCTTCTCCACGTGCCTGGTTGAGTACCGTGCAACCGGTTGCACCTGCTTTGCGCGCGGCATCGAGGATGTCGCCGGTTCTTTCATCTTCGACCATGATAATGATGAGTTTAAAATGCATGTCTTTACCTCTTTGTATTAGGGCAAGTGTTAACAGTCCCTGGCTAATTCTGCTTGTTTTGCCAGGCGTTCGCCACGCCGTGTTCGCCACGCACCCAATTGTGCGTAAGCCATTACGGCCATGATGGGGAACAGGCTGGCGAATGCGATAAGACCAAAGCCGTCCAGTATCGGGCTTCGACCCGGAATTGATTCGGCCAGGCCAAGGCCCAGCGCTGCCACCAGTGGTACGGTGACCGTTGAAGTCGTCACGCCGCCAGAATCATAGGCCAGCGGAATGATAAGTCTGGGTGCAAATGCGGTCTGAATAATGACCAACAGGCAGCCACTGATGATGTACCAGTGCAGTGGCGTGCCGGTGACGATCCTGAAAACGCCCAAAGAGACGCCAACAGCGACCCCCAGTGCAACTGCAACCCTGAGTCCTTTGACGGTGATGGTACCGCCGGATACCTGGTTAGCCTTCACGGCAACTGCGATCAGCGCCGGCTCGGCAATGGTAGTGGCGAAGCCAATGGCGCCGGCAAATACGTACACCCACAGGTAATCCAGCCAGTGAACCTCTCCAATCGCTACTCCCGAGGTTCCATAAATAAACTCTGGTGCGGTCAATTGCCCGGCCATCAGGCGGCCAAGCGGAAACAGCGCCAACTGCAATCCTTGCAGGAATAGCGTCAAGCCAACCAGCACAAAAATCATGCCTACCATGACCCGCTTGGGATTGTTGATCGGACGCCGTAATACCAGCACCTGGAAACCGAAAAGAATCGCTGCTATCGGCAGCACATCGCGCAGCATCGTCAACAGGGTATTGCCAAATGCGAAGAGCACATCCATCAAATCAACATTCCTTAAGCCATGACAAAAATCATGGGTGTTAATGAGGCGAAAGCGATCAGACCGAAGCCATCAATCAGGGGGGTCCCGGCCGTGGATGGCGCTGGCCAGGCCGATACCCAGCGCGGCGACCAGTGGAACAGTGACTGTGGACGTGGTCACTCCGCCTGAATCATAGGCAATTCCGATGATTTCCGGTGGTGCAAAAAATGTCATGGCTACCACGCCCAGGTAACCGCCGATAATCAGGTACTGAACCGGCCAGCCCTTGAGGATTCTGAAAACCCCGGCTACCAGTGCTACACCAACGGCAAGCGCGACGGTCAACCTCAGGCCACTGGCATATGAATTGCGGGCTTCAAGCGTGTCATCAATGACCAGCCCTGACGCTGCAACACGGGCAGCTTCATCGAAGATCGCAATTAATGCCGGTTCCGCGATCATTGTGCCAAAACCCAGGGTGAACGCGAAAAGCAATAACCACCAGATGTTCCGGCGCCGGACAAAGTTGTAGGCCATTTCTTCGCCGATTGGGAACAAGGCCATTTGCAGGCCCCGGACGAATAAAGCCATTCCCGCCAACACCATCAGTGAGCCAGCCAGGATGCTGCCGAGGTCGGGTATGGGCTGGCGCAGAACAAGCAGCTGAAAAAAAGCAATAACAAGCACAATCGGCAGCAGGGCCAGGGTGCTGTCGCGCAGGGATTCGCCTGTTCTTTTCAGCAACAGCAGCGGACCCCTGCCGTTGGCCTGCAGTTCAGATGGGGACTCTGTTTGATGATTACCGGTCTGCATTGTGCCCGGTCTGTTTTAAGACCTTGTTGAGGAGTACTAAATTTATTATCACCTGATTGAGCAACGGTAGCATCGACGGTTTCCCTGAAAATTTTTTATTCAGCCGGTATTCATGATGCTTCAGGAATACCGCCCTTCGAATGATACTAACTCAGATGATGATTGCAGAGATTGAAGGAGTTATTCAATGAAAATTTATCTTGTCTTGATTGCGGTGCTTTTACTCTCAGCCTGTAGCGGTACAACGACCATCCGGTCTTCAGATCCCGACGCACGAATTTATGTAAATGGTGAATATGTCGGTACCGGACATGCCCATTACACGGACAGGAAAGTTGCTTTTTCCAACAACCAGGTGACGTTGAAAAAAGAAGGATGTGCACCAAACAACTACAGTTTCCGACGTAACGAAGATCCCGATGGTGGTGCAATCATAGGTGGACTACTGGTAGGCGTACCCTTTCTATGGGTGACTGAATACAAGGACCAGCACGCCTACGAATTTGAATGCTCAAGCCCTGATCTGACGCAGAGCTAATGTAGTGCATCGTAATTAATGGGACATTGAAAGCCGGTATGTACATCATGCGCATCCGGCGATGCGTAAACTCGAAAAGTATGTACCTGGTTGCGATTATGGTGGTACCAACTGGACCAGAAGCACCCAGGCTGATGGAGCGCGAATTATTCCTGGCCAGGGCGGTTTAGAACCAGCAGCTACCGGGTTGTCCCAATAATCTATTCGGGCGGGTCTTCCAGTTGTTTGATCCTAGCCTGCAAAAACCCGGCAGCACGGGGATTGGCTTCGATGGCCGCCCGGTAGTGCTTGATCGCGTTCTCTGCATCGCCTGCACGATGGTGGATTTCAGCGTAGGCAAAATGCGCCATAAACGAATCCGGGCTGGTTTCCATTACCAGGTCCAGCATGGCAAAAGCTTCGTCCGGATGGCCGGCTTCCGCTCGTGAGCGAGCAAAGTCGCTCAGGGTCATGTCGGTGAAATCGTAGCTGTGTGAACCATGGTAACGTTCCCGCAGTTCACGGTAACTGGGGGTCATTCCTTCCACGCCGCCTTCATCTGCGGCTGCCGTCAACACAACTCCGGTCAGTTCCGGCTTGTTAACGCCCCTGTGGCAGGTGACGCAGCCAACCTCAACACGGTCCTCACCCAAATCTGCCAGGTGGGTGAGATTGATGGAATTGACCATTTTTATCATTAAGCGTGCTTTGCCCTTGAGTTCTTTCTCGTCGCTGGCAAAGTCGTATTCGGTCAGCTGCTGGGATTCCTCTCCCACGTGGCAGGATGAACAGCGGAAACCGGTGCCAAGTGCGAAGCTTTTCATTGTGTCCCGAAGGTCGTCGGAAGAAATGTCCTCTGGCAGCACTTCGAGATTTTGGGGATTGTCATAAATATTGACCTGGCTGACTGCCAGGGCTGGCATACACAGGAACAACAGGCCGAGCACCAGTCGATAAGTCATTTTGCAGGCCTCCTCCACTTTATTCTAACCCCGATGCTGGAAAAAGGCCCGCCAGATGCTGGTTTTCAGGCATCAGACCGGATAAACCGAGTGACAACGGGGTCAGGGCGTTTTTTCGAGAGTATTACCAGGATGATCAAGGCTGGTTTGTGCCTTGAAATCAACTGCTACTCCTGTTGTTTTGAGATCCAAGCTAAAACCGATTCCTCCAGCATGGGAAGCGTAATGCTGCCAAATCCAAGTACGCGGTCGTGGAAGCTGCGAATATCGAATGCGTCCCCAAGTTCTGTTTCGGCGAGCTCCCGCAAGCGCCGGATTTCCAGCATGCCCAGCATGTAGGAATTGGCCTGTCCGGGCCAGGAGATATAGCGGTTGATTTCTGCTTCCACGTCTCCTGGCGGCCATGCGGTGTTGGCCAGCATGAAATCAACAGCCTGCTGCCGGGTCCAGCCTTTCGTGTGCATTCCGCTGTCTACCACCAGGCGCACCGCGCGAGCGGCCTGATCGGATAACAGGCCAATTTTATCCAGCGGCCCACTGTAAAGCCCCAGTTCATCAGCCAGACGTTCTGAATACAGGGCCCAGCCTTCGCCATAGCCTGAATTCCAAAGGTAGCGGGCCAGGGGATGAACGCTGTCACCCAGCTCAAGCGCTATGGCACCCTGCAGGTGATGTCCCGGGTAACCCTCGTGGTACAGCACTGACTGCTGGCCGGCGATTGAACGGTTCTTTGGCTTAACCACCGCAATGTAGTAGATACCCGGCCGGCTGCCATCTTCGGATGAAGAATGATATTCACCCGTTCCGGTGGCCTCGCGATAAGCAGGGTAGGGCTTAATCAACATATCAGCCTTGGGGAGTACGCCGAATGCACGGGACATAGCTGCCTTCGATGCGTCCAGTGAATCGAGGGCGTAATTCAACACGTCTTCCCGGGTTCCGAAGGTGTATTCCGGATTGAGGTTCAGGTCTTTCATCAGGGATTCGATACTTTCATCCGGAAAATGATAATCGATAATCGCCTGCATTTCGGCACGGATACCCGCAACCTGTTTCAGGCCCAGTTGATGGACCTCGTCGGCAGAGGGTTCAATCGTTGCGAACAGGCGCACCAATTGCGGATAGCAGTCTGCGCCTGGCGGGTTAAAACCGAGTGCGATCTCTTCACGCGCCTGTGACAGGTACTCTGACTCGATAAATGCAGCGAATCTCTCAACTGCGGGAACGACCTGGGAATCAAAAACGTCGCGAAGCTTTTCAGCAAAGCCGGGGTCTTCAGCCCGCACACCCGGGCTTAAAAGCGGGCTGTCGTCGGCCTTGAGACCCCGCACCGCGTTTGGAACCCCTTCGACAGTCAGTCGTGGAGCGCTGTACCCCTGCGCCAGTCCTGCGCGTAAATTTCCGATTTCGGTGTCGATAAAAACTACAAGCGCACCGAGACGGTCCAGGGCTTGGCGTTGCAGTTCCGGAGTATCAACGGGCTGAATTTCAAACAGGGAAGGAATGCCGTTATACCAGGCGGTGGCCGTACTGGCCCGCCAGAGTTCGCTGTGACAAACACGCGCCCCTTTTGAACCGGCCAGCTCCTCGAACATGACTCCAAAAGTCACCCAGTCGCGGCTGCCAATATTCTTCGGTGTGCCGATTTCATCCAGCTCAATCAGCCATGCATCTTCACGGGCATGCCAGGCCGAGAGTGCTTCTAGAGAATTATCGAACAGCCGGTCGTGGCGGGCACCTTCAAGGCTGTAATTGGTGGCCATGCCGGGATAGCGCTCCAGCATGGCATCGACAAACTCGTCGGCGACAGTCTCAATGCTTCGTTGTGCTGGAAAGACGACCTGTTCAGAGGCCGATTGAGGCTCGCCGGATTCCCCGCTGCATGCAGTCATGGCCAGGCAAAATGTTGCCGCGATAAATTGTTTGAGATTCAGTTTGATTCCAGCGGCGTACCGTGAAGGAAACCATCAATCATAAGGCGGTCAGCTTCCTGGCGTTCGCGCCGGTCTCTTATGGTCTCACAGGTCGTGGTCTTGAAATGGGTACCCAGGGTACCCCGGCGGCGGCAAACCATACGGCTGTCGTTCTCCGCCATGGTCAAAATAGTGTTGACCAGGCCCTGGTTATTGAAAAGGCCTGCCCTTTGGTCTTCTGTTAATTCGCTCACGTCGTCGATACCTTCCAGCGTGCTCGACATCAAGACCAGCGCTTGCTTCACCAGTTTCACATCTTTATATGCGATTTCGTTATACATGATGTCGTCTTTGATGTCCTTGAGAATCACGGCTTTCTGATCTTCAAAATGCGCGACAGCGGTGAGCTTGGCAGATTCTTTCGCTGCAACAGCGGAGCTGATTAACAAGGCCGATACCAGAAGAATTGAACGCATTTTTGGGTGTTCCTTTTGATTCAAATGGGGAGAATACGCGAGAAAGCTATTCCGGCGCAATTCAGGCATCATCTTTTTTTAAAGATGCTTTGGCCAAAACCGGTATAAGCCGCCCTGCATTGATTTACCTGTAGCTGACCCCATTTTCGACGCCATGGCTCAATTCGTATACACCATGAACCGCGTTGGCAAGATTGTGCCGCCAAAGCGTCAGATTCTGAAAGACATATCCCTGTCATTTTTCCCGGGCGCCAAGATCGGTGTACTGGGTCTGAATGGCTCCGGAAAATCCACCTTGCTGCGGATCATGGCGGGTCTTGACTAGGACATCGAAGGCGAGGCGCGACCGATGCCAGGGCTGAATATCGGCTACTTGCAGCAGGAGCCTGAACTGGATGTAAGCAGGAACGTTCGGGAAAACGTAGAGGATGGCATGCGTGAAGCACTGGACGCCCTTGCCGGCCTTGATCAAGTCTACGCGGCTTACGCAGAGCCCGATGCAGACTTTGACGCGCTGGCGAAAAGGCAGTCCAAGCTGGAAGATATTATCCAGACCTGGGATGCGCACAATCTCGATCACCAACTGGAAATTGCTGCAGACGCACTAAGGCTGCCACCCTGGGACGCGGCAGTTGGCCAGTTGTCAGGCGGCGAGTTACGCCGCGTGGCCCTGTGCCGCCTGTTGCTGTCCAGGCCGGATATGCTGCTGCTTGATGAGCCTACCAACCACCTGGATGCGGAAAGCGTTGCCTGGCTGGAACAATACCTGTGTGATTTCCCGGGCACGGTGGTGGCCATCACGCATGACCGCTATTTCCTCGACAATGCGGCCGGTTGGATCCTGGAACTGGACCGCGGTTACGGTATTCCCTACGAGGGTAATTACTCGGACTGGCTGGAAGCGAAGTCACAGCGGTTGGCTATCGAGGAAAAACAGGAAGCTGCACACCAAAAAGCGATACGGCACGAGTTGGAGTGGGTACGCTCGGGCGTGAAGGCCCGCCAGACCAAGAGCAAGGCAAGATTGCAGCGATTTGAAGAATTGAGCAACCGTGAATTCCAGAAACGTAGCGAAACCAACGAGATCTACATACCGCCGGGCCCAAGGCTTGGCGACAAGGTCATTGAAGTCAACGGCGTCAGTAAGAGCTATGGCGATGAAAACCTGTTCCAGGACCTGAGTTTCATGGTGCCCAAAGGCGCCATAGTTGGTGTTATCGGAGGCAATGGCGCGGGTAAGACCACCTTGTTCAAATTGATCGCCGGGTCGGAGACACCCGATGCGGGTTTTGTAGACATCGGTGAAACCGTTGAACTGGTCTATGTGCATCAGTTACGCGATGAACTCGATAACGACAAGACCGTGTGGGAGGCGATCTCCGATGGCCAGGATATCCTTGAGATCGGCAACTACCAGATTCCCTCGCGCCGCTATGCCGGGCGCTTCAATTTCAAGGGTTCAGACCAGCAAAAGAGGGTGGGGGACATGTCCGGCGGGGAGCGCGGACGCCTGCAACTGGCGGTCACCCTGAAGCAGGGCGCCAACGTATTGCTGCTGGACGAGCCTTCCAACGACCTGGACGTGGAGACCCTTCGTGCACTGGAAGAGGGCATCCTGGCTTTCCCCGGCTCAGTGATGGTGATATCCCACGACCGCTGGTTCCTGGACCGTATCGCTACACATATCCTGGCATTCGAGGGCAACAGCCAGGTTACGTACTTCGAAGGCAATTACACGGATTACGAGGCGGAACGTAAACAAAGGCTTGGCGGTGACGCCATTCCGAAAAGGATTCGTTACAAAAAGCTGAAAAAGTAATGGCTTGCTTGAATTTTATGTCCGCCTTCGGGCGAACATGGGTATTCCTGTCCACTTTCCGCAATAAGGGACACAGCTGGCAACTATCTGTTCAATAAGCGTTTGATTCCAGGAACAGGTATTACTGACAGTCAAATAATTGTAGATTTTTGGCTATACTAAGTTTAAGGCCTTCATATTGTTTGAGCTTTTTTAAAACCTTTGAAAAGCCGAATTCGTTGAGGGGATAAGAAATTGCGTTGAAAGCTGAATTTCTTTCGGTGTCTGTTGGATCACTTCAGAATTGAAAGAAGTGGTCAGCTTTCTGTAACGTTTTTTTCAAAGGATTATGAGTCATGAAACATTTCAAACTGCTTAAATCAACATTTATATTGGCACTGGCCGGTTTCTCCATCGGGGTGCTTGCCTATGACAACAAGTTGAAAAATCCGGGTGCAGAGACCAACCTTGTCCACTGGGATGTAACTGCCGGCGCGCCGGTCTCGTATATGAATTGCATGCTTGACGGCATCACGTTCGTGGCGAGCGGCAATGATGCATTTAGCATGGATAATTGTTTTGCCGAAGACGGTAGTGGCGACGGTACCTTTAATGGCACTGAATACGTGGCGCAACTCTCGCAGACCGTTAACACGACAGGATGCAATTTCGACCCTGGACTTGGGGATTTATCTGGTGAGTTCAGGTTTGAAACCCAATATCAAACCCATGGAGATGACCGGGCAACCATGGGTATCACTTTTTGGGACGATAGTGACGTCGAGTTGGCTTCAACGTTCAACCTGATACCTCACCTGAACGGCCTGCCCAAATTCAGAAGCGCCGGAATCAGCGGAGTGATTCCCGCCTACGCCGACGAGGCCGAGCTAATGATAGGGGCTAAAGGCGCGCCTGCAAGCGATATGACGCCTGGTGCTTACCATGATGACGTGAGTTACAGCTTTACCCATTGTGTTGCGGCTTTCGGAAAAACCTCGGGTAAGACCGTGTGCACCGGGGGTAACACATCCAGCGGTGACGGTGACGGCAACGAACAGTTTGTCGCCATCGCGGACTGCGACGATGATAACAGTACCCAGGACACCACTATTTTTGGCCCACTGGTAGCAAATCCCTTAGTAGACGGATCAGTGCTGTTCGAAGATGCAATTTTTATTGCAGCCAATCTGGGTTTGCTCGAGTGGACCGGGACCGGTGATCCTGAGAGCTTTCCCTATTCTGGCACGCCGGCAGTAGGCAGTTATATTTTCTTCAACAGCAAGAAACCATCTGTCCAATCCTGGTGCATGGTCACCCCGGGTGAGGATTCCTCTCTTACCATCGACGCGGATTCTTGGTCCATAGGCGGTATTTGGAACGGTCATTGCGAAGAGTTGGGCGGTGACGTGATTGACGGAGATTGGACTTTAATGACTTCTGCGTTAAACCCGGCCGGCGGCGGCAAAGGCCGCGATAAATCTAGGGGAGTATTTCGCCCGGACGATGGGGTTGACTGGCCCCTGGTCCGCGGCAGCACCACAACCGGCGAGGTCAAATAAGTCTGAATTATTCGTCAAGCAGATTTGAAATTCGCCTCTTGCAACAATAGAGGAGCCAAGACCGGAACAAGCGGCTATCATTTCACCCATGCACTGGGTGTTTTTGGCATTGATGATTGTTGCGGTCGTATTCGGGCCGGGTCTCTGGGTACAACGAGTGATGGCACGCTACAGCGAGCCCGAGGACCGTTACCAGGGCACGGGTGGCGAGCTGGCCCGCCACCTGCTGAATCGCTCTGACCTCAATGAGGTGCGCGTCGAGGAGACTGAAAAGGGCGATCACTATGACCCGCTTGAAAAGGTGGTACGCCTGACGGCGGACAAGTTTCACGGACGCTCACTCACCGCTATCACCGTTGCAGCCCACGAGGTTGGACACGCGCTGCAAGATGCGCAAGGCTACGGGCCGCTCAAGGCGCGTACCCGACTGGTGGGCCTGACGCAGCACGCTCAGCGCTTTGGTGCAGGCATACTGATAGCAGCGCCGGTGATCGGGATTTTGACGCGTGCCCCGTCGCTTACCGGACTGATGATGCTGGGCGGTTTCCTGAGCCTGGGTAGCGCAACACTGGTCCACCTGGTGACGCTGCCAACAGAACTGGACGCAAGTTTCAAGCGCGCACTTCCGCTGCTCGAGAAAGGTGATTACCTGCACGAAGTGGATCTGCCACACGCGCGACGCCTCCTGAAAGCGGCTGCGCTGACCTACGTTTCCGCGTCATTGATGAGCCTGCTCAATATTGCACGCTGGTGGGCGCTCCTGCGGCGCTGACCCGCACCGGCTTTCCCATCACCTGATGACGAGATCCGCGAAAGCGGTCGCTCAATTTGCTGTGTGACGGCCGCCTGTTTCGTTCCTGAAAACAAGATCATCTCGCCCCGTTGGCGAATCCTTCACCTGACCTGATGAAGCAACAAACTACCCTGAATTTGGATTATTTCATCTTTTGCTTGCATTTCAGTCGTTCCATATGTACCCTTATGTCGTATGGTACATATGGTACAACAATTATTATGCAAATAATCATCGATATCGACGATCCGATCCCTTTGTTTGCCCAGTTGATTGAGCAGATAAAAAAGGCGGTGCTGAGTGACAAAATTGCCCCGGGGGATGCATTGCCTTCAATCCGGCAACTTGCAAACGACCTGCAGCTTAATAACAAGACGGTGGCGAAAGCCTACAGTCTGTTGGGGCGGGATTCTGTCATTCAGACCAAGGGATATCGCGGTACTTTTATTCACCCCGAAGCCAAGGCGAACAGCAAAGTTGATTTGAACGCCTGGGTGACGGACAAGTTAAACGAAACAATAGCGGCATTCAGGGATTCGGGTGTTACCGATTCCGAGATCCGGATTGCATATGGCAATTCAATGAATGCACGCAGCAACAGAGGAGCCTGAACGTGGCGAACTGGTCAAATAATCTTTTTTACTTCATATTCCTGGGTCAGATTTTTCTGATCTCTTATTATTTCCCCAAAAAACTGCTTGGTCGGATGAGATCTGTCCTCACAACATATCCACCATCGAGTTACCCAAAGCTTTACCCGAAGCCGGTCGAGTACTACAAAATGGGACAACGGGGATATAAGCTGGTCAATCAATTCATCTTCTTGTTGGGTTTCGTCATCCTGTTCATAATTGCGTTCGTGGTCGACCAGCCCACTTTCGCCGACGATGGTTTTGTCTCGGAAGCCTTTCCGGCGGTCTACGGTATGATTCAATTCCTGCCGTTATTGGTGTTGGAATTTTCGGAATTCAGCCATTTCAGGCAGATGAGAAAAGTGAATTCAAGCACAGTTCGAAAGGCTGAAATTCGCCGGCGCCGCCTGTTTAACTTCGTCTCACCAACGATTCTTGGATTGGCTGTCTTCCTGTACCTCGGATCGATACTTTTTGATCTCTATGTACACGAATTTGTCTTTCAATGGGGTCACGACACCATACAAAGGACAATGGTGTTGACCGGTACCAATATTTTCCTGGCGGCATTCGGCGCTTGGCATCTATATGGCCGGAAACTGGATCCCCACCAGGCCTTTGGCGACCGGGCAAAGCAAATAACGGCCAACCTTAAATCCTTGCTATTTGTCAGCATGGCGATGAGCGTTTTCTTCATGACCACCGCTGCCGACGATATTTGGGACCTGGATTTTCTCGATGCGTCCCTGCTGAGCCTGTATTTCCAGGTCATCGCATTCTTATCCATCGGGCATGTGCTTCGAACTCTCCGGGTGGGTGATATGGATTTTGAAGTTTACATGGAAGATGTGCCGGTCACGTAGGCGTAAAGAAAACTCATCTAATAATCAAGGATATAGACATGCCAGAACATATTTTGTTTCACACGCAATGATCGGCATCGCGATCGTCACCTATGTCGCTTTTATATTGTTCATCATCTATGTGAATCAATTCGATTATCCCTGGTTTAGCGGATACCTGAAATTTTTGGCGTGACGGTACTTAACCTTTTCCTCACGGGATTGATTCTCTGGCAAATGTTTGGGAAAAAACTGAATCCACACCAGGCATACGAGGACCGAACAAGGCAAATCGGGCTTAAGGTGAAAATACTGGTTTTTGTCAGTATTGCAGCGACCATATTCATATCCATGAATATTGTCCTGGCCGCATTGGAAATGCGTGATCTCCAACCGTTCAAGCACAGCCTGTACTTTCAGTTACTGGGTGTGGTCTGTTTCCTGGCTTACCGATTGGACAACATCAATTTTGAGGTTTGCAAAGAGGAGCCTTTGGTCACATAGACGCTGAATGAAATATTAAGAACTGAAAAGTTGAGCGTTCAATTCCCGACCAGTGCCTCGCACACGACTACGTTGTCCTCCAGCACTCTCGTGATATCCATCGATCCGGACAATCCAGGACCGGGGAAATCATATTCCACCGTTGCCGCGTTGCAGTTACTAAAGTTCAGGATGATGCTTCCGTAGTCCCCTTGCTGGTCGGCCAGGGGTTCCGAGGCGTTGAAAATTCCACCCGTGGTGAGTTCCGCGCTCAATTCTGCACGCGAACCTTGGTAGGTCCCAGCAGCGGTGATCCAGCGCTGGTCCGCGGCGCCAAAAACTGCGTCCACACCTTCAGCAGGAATTTCGCTGTCAAAGGTGAACCAGGCCAGGAAAATGATTTTCAACTCCGGAAAGACCGTGATAAACATGCCCTGGAAGGGCGCACCGGCGCTTACCCAGGCATCGTTCAGACCCGCGTTGATGACAAAACACAGTGCCTTGTAGATGCAATCCGCCCAGTCCGGGTTGTCGATGAAAGGGTTGCGGTTGCCCTGAAACTGGGCGACGGTTTCGTGGTGCTGAATCTCGGTTGCATCGACCGGGTCTTCCCTGTGCCACTCAAGCAGGGTCGATAATATGCCCATATAGGCAATGGGTTCGTTCTGATTGGTCCTGAACTGCTCAATCTGGTTGCGGTCATCGGTCAGTCTCAGGTCGGGCTCGGCTGTTGCCGTCACACCATGTGTTCCGCCTGCATAGCGAACATCCATATACATCATTGCGCGCGCCATGTCGCCACGCCGGTGTTTCCACACCTCCCACTGGCCGAAGGTAAATTCCCCGCTGGTCCAGTTTGAACCCCCCGGGTAGGGGCCGCCTTCGCCGCCACGGCCGTTGTTTGCCTGGGTGGGGTGTTCTACGCAGTTCGATGCGCAGTTCTCGAAAGGCTTATTTGAGCGAAAAAAGTTGTAATCAGGATCTGCCAGGAACAGGTGGTGCATGTCGGTGAACGGGTAATTCATATTGTCATCATTATCCGGAATTCCGTATGATCGCGGCCAGCTGTGCTCGCGGTTGTATTCGCTGATGCCGCCGTCCCATTTGGCCAGGCTGAAATTCCTGTAAAGGGTAATAATCCGGTTGCTGTCAGCGAGGTCCTGGTCGGCCAGTTCCAGCACGTCCCAGGTATCTGTTTCCGGAGAGGTGTAGGGAAAACGCTGGTGATCGTCGATGATTTCGTGTAGCGAGTCCTTTAAAGACTGAGGCGAAGAGGTATCAGCAGAATCGTAATATCCCTCTGGAGCCTGTGCGAAGGCCACGTTGACGCCAAGCACGGCAGCCAGGAGGACAAGAAACCGGAGCGGGGTTATTGTCATGTCAAGCAGCATTCGGCCGGATCAGTTCCTGTTATGGGTGCCAGGTGACGGTGAAAATTTACCGTCAACGAGGACCTCTGTCCTGGTGATATGACCTGCAAGTTGTTCTTTGGTGCGCCAGGCATCCCGCAGTTTCTTTTCTGAAAATAATCGCAGCTGATCGCCGAAATGTGGAGAGTCTTTCTGGGTCGAATTGCCATAGCTGAGCAGCACTTTTGCCCGCGGTATGTCCCCGAATTCAATGACACTTACCCAGGAATCGCCGTGATAGACGGTTTGCACGCCATTTTCTACTTCGCCGCCGGCAGCGACCCGGAACACACCAACAGCACTGGCAGCACCGTTGGCTGGAAGGCTGATGCCATTGTAGTCAATTCGGTTGACTTCCCCCCAGGCGATGTCCAGGCGGCCATATTGATCTTTCATTTCGGTCGCAACGTCCTCCAGCAGCTTCACTGCCGCTTCCGGATCGGCCAGGCCGTCGGGCGTGGATACCGGTGACTGCTCATTCCATGGTACGGCATAGATTTCGGCGTCATAGGGGTTCATTTCCATGGCCCAGTTGTAGAACAGGACCGTACCGCGACTGTCGATCCCTGATTTCCGGTCCCATTGTTGTAAAACGGCCATGGCTTCCCGGCTTATGTCGCTGCCAAATTCGTCAATCGCGGCGTACAGGTCATCCAGGATCCGTTCAGCCATCTGCAGGCGCGTGTCGTGCTTGTATTGGACCAGTTCATCGAAGCTGATCGAATCGTCTTCCAGCATCATGGTGGCAGCTCGTTGCGGCCGAAACGCCATTGGGCGGGGCGCCATGTACGGTGGAAAGTCATCTGCGTCCAGTTGTTGGGGAATCGTGCTGGTCCATGGTGGATCGTTGGCGTTTTGCAACCAGCCGGTATCGGGGTTAAGCGTTTTCGGCAGGTCTTCATAAGGGTGAACGGTTGACCACAGGTTTGAGGAATCGTCACCCGGCACCAGGTCCTGCCAGTAGGCCCAATCGCCATGAGCGCGGACCGGAACATGGCCATTGAAGAGGTAGAAAATATTGCCTTTTACATCTGCATACATCACGTTCCAGAAGGGCATTTGCGCCATCTTGAGCGCCGACTCAAACTCCTTGAAATTCGTAGCGTTCGCCATCCGCCACCATTGAAGCAGGGCATTGTGGCTGTCCTTGCCAACATAGCGCAGGGCCAGCGCCTGATCCTCGCCTTTGCGGATAAGCGGGCCATGGATACTGCTGCGTACTTCGATTTCCTCCTCCGAGAAACCGCCATCGCCATTTTTGACTTTCAGCTTGACGGTCTGCACATCAAAAGATTTGATTTCGCCGTCAAAACGATAGCCATCATCCACCAGGGTCAATTCATAAAGGTCAGCATTATCAATGGTGTTGTTGGTATGGCTCCATCCAAGATGGTTATTGAATCCCATGCCGAAGCCGGGTAATCCAACCAGTTGAGCTCCGTATATATTTTTAGCTGGTGCAAGCAAGTGTTTCTCGAAAAACAGGAATTCGCCAAACCAGGGCAGGTGTGGATTTTGTACCAGCATCGCGTTCCCGCTTTTCGATCGTACCGGGGCAACCGCAATCGTGTTGGAGCCGTTTTCTTCCCAGTTTTGAGAAATACGCAGTTCTCGCCCGGCGATAAAACGGGTGTTGACCACGAACAGTGAGTGCAGGTTGGTATCGGTGACCGTGACTGGAAGAACAACACGATTGTTCTCATCAATCTCCTCCGGGTGTTGAGCCGCGTATGTGTTGATACCCTCTACAAACGCAGAAAGCAGCATTCTTGTTTCCGGGTCCTGTCCATCCCACATGATGGCGGCCTGGTCCGGATGGCCCAGTGTGTGAAGCAGTTTGTCACTGTCAAGGTGCTCTTCGCCCCAATATTCCGCTGCCCGTCCGCGCGAACTGCCATAAAGGCGCAGCAATGTATTGGCGTGCGCATGCATCTGCGCCCAGCCATCTGCAAAGAAAAATTCTTCGTCGCTTTGGGCAAATATATGCGGCACGCCCCAGCTGTCCCATTGGATGGAGGTTGAATCATCAGGGGTAGGTTCCGGAGCACAGGCGGTAAGAAAAAGGGCGCCAAGCGCAATGATCGGGATTTTTGTCATTTTTATTCCTTTTTTGTCCACGGTTGCCCTAAGGCAGAATCAATTCATCAGCAGTTGGAGAGCCCTGCGCTCCGGCCCGGGTGGCGGTAATCGCACCAGCCCGGCAGGCAATGTCCAGTGCTTGCTCCGGCGCCATTCCGCTAACCAGGCTGACGGTCAGCGCAGCGGTAAATGCATCACCGGCACCGGTGGTATCAACGGCGTTGATTTTGGGTGGTGTTGCGCTTGCAATTTCGATTCCCTGGCGGCTGAGTGTCGCACCTTTGCTGCCGTAAGTCGTTGCCAGTAATCCTTTGAAATCACGAAGATTATCGCCGATCGCCCGGGCTTCTATTTCGTTGACCACCAGCAGGTCTGTCCGCTTCAGCACGGCCTTGGATATAGCCTTGGCCGGAGCAGCATTGAGGCAGAAAAAGCCCTGGTGATTCTCAGCGAGACGCTGAATGGTGTCCATCGGTACCTCCAGTTGGGCAATCACGGCATCGATTGACGGAAGGCGAAGCATATCAGCATCGAAGGCAGCGTTGGCACCGGGTGCCACGACAATCTGGTTTTCACCGTCTGCTGAAACGACGATCATCGCCAGCCCGGTGCTGACACCGTCAATTGTCTGGCAATAATCCAGGTTAACGCCTTCGGCTTTGAGCGTGGCGAGAGCCTCGCCGGCAGCACTGTCATCGCCCGTGCAGGCCACCATGAAGACTTTGGCGCCCAGGCGGTGTGCGGCCAGCGCCTGGTTGCCGCCCTTGCCGCCGGGGTGCCTGTTCACAACGGCGTTGGTCACCGTTTCGCCGGGCTCAGGAAAATGCTTGACGCTGGCCACGATATCCAGGTTGACGGAGCCAACCACCGCCACCGAGACGTTGCTGAAATCAGGTTTCATAGCGCGCAAGCCTTTCGTTCAACAGGTCAAAAAAACCTTCCGCATCCGCCTCGTACAGAAAGGTTGCATTGGGCTCGCGGCCAGTAACGCCCCAGAAATCCACCGTAGTATGCCCATGTGTGAGATCTGATTCGGTTTCGACCTCAACATTGACGAATTTTCCTTTGAACAGTTCCGGTTTCAATAACCAGGCAATGGTGCAGGGGTCATGCAGCGGTGCTCCAACCCAGTTGTACTTTTCGGTGTCATGCAGGTTGAAAAATTCCAGCATGCCAACCGTTGCCCGCCCCGCGTTTGATGTGAAGGATTTCATCCGCTCCACGCGTTCGGGCGTGACCAGTACCTGGTGTGTTACGTCCAGTGGCACGATGACCAGGGGCCTGCCGCAATGCAGAACAATTTCTGCCGCGTCCGGATCGACATAGATATTGAATTCGGCAGACGCGGAGATATTTCCACTCTCTCGCATGGCACCGCCCATTAACACGATCTGGTGAATTTTCGGTAGGATTTCGGGCGCCCGACTGATCGCCTGGGCGATATTGGTGAGCGGGCCGATTGGCACCAGGGTAATCGAGTCGTCCGCGGCTGCTCTTAGTGTATTGGTAATAAAATCAACAGCATGCATTTCCTGCAGCGGAGTCCTGGGCTCAAAAATATCAATGCCGTTAATACCAGTGTTGCCGTGGACATGTTCCGCTGTGACCAGTTTGCGTTTCATTGGTCGATCGCAACCCGCATAGACCGGCATGTCGGTTCGCCCGGCCAGGTCACACATTATGCGTGCGTTCCTCTGTGTTGGTTCCAGCGGCACGTTTCCCGCCACCGCTGTCACGCCGAGAATGTTCAATTCAGGCGAGGCCATGGCCAGCAGCAACATGACGGCATCGTCCTGGCCGGGATCGCAGTCAATAATGATTTTTCTTGGTGGATTCATGAACGGGGCGATTTCTCAGCACGGCAAACAGCGACTATACTATTGCTTAATCATAGAAGATTGCATATTCCCCAGTGTCATACCGAATTTTGACTTAAGCCCAGGAGGCTACCCAAATGTCAAAGAAACCACTGTTAACAGGTATATCAGCAATGATTGCCGCTACATTCACCCTGTCTGTTGTTGCTCAAGATGGTGCCCGGCATGAGGCAACCGTTTTCGAGGAAGTCGTCGTTACGGCGTCGAAACGTGAACAAACCCTGCAACAAGTGCCGATTGCCGTATCCGTTGTTACCGCTGAAGTTTTACAAAAATCCCAGGTACACGACATCAAGGACCTGCAATCACTCGTGCCTTTCCTGCGGGTCACGCAATTGCAACTGACGGGCAATACCAACTTTGTCATTCGCGGTTTTGGCAATGGCGCAAATAACGCGGGCATTGAGCCATCGGTCGGTGTTTTTATAGACGGGGTATATCGCTCCCGGTCGTCCTCAGCACTGGCCGATTTGCCGAATCTCGAACGGATCGAGGTTCTGCGCGGTCCACAAAGCACCTTGTTTGGCAAGAACGCCTCTGCGGGTGTCATCAGCGTGATTACAGCGAAACCAGACATGGATGAAGTCAGTGGGTCTACCTCCCTGACGGTCGGTGATTATAGCCAAACGATTCTGAAAGCTGATGTGACCGGTCCTTTATCAGACAAAACTGCATTCAGTTTGTCCGGCAGCGTGAATCAGCGCGATGGTTACTTCACCAATCTCTCGAACGGTGAAGAATACAATGAGCGTGATCGCTGGGGTGTTCGCGGGCAACTGCTGTTTCAGCCCAGCGATAAGCTCGAACTGCGCTTCATCGCCGATTTTGAGGAGATGGACGAGGCCTGCTGTGGTGTCGCCAATCTCGTTAACGGACCTACCGGCGGCATCATACAACTGATTGGCGGCCAGATTCTTCCGGAAGCTCCGTTTGAACGGGCACAGTATTTCGACTTTGCCCCCGTCAACCAGATTGAAAACAGCGGCTTTTCCCTGCAAGCCGACTACGACATGGATAATGCAACTTTCACGTCGATTACGTCGCTGCGAAACCAGACCAAATTCGAGAACGCCGATGTCGATTTTACCAGCGCTAGGCTGATCTCTGCTAATTCAGGCGATACCGATATTGACACCTTTACGCAGGAAATACGTCTCACATCATCCGGCGGAGGAGCAGTTGACTGGATGATTGGTGGATACTATTTCGACGAACAGGCAGACGTGAACAATATCCTCACCTATGGGCAGGATTTTCGTAATTACGCCGATGTCCTGACGGTCGTATTAGGCGGTGGGATTCCGGGCGTGCACCCGTCACCGCTCGGTGCCCTCCTGGAACCTGCACTGGGTCTGCCGCCAGGCACCTTTTTTGCTCCCGGCCAGGGTCGGTTCGAAACCTTCAGCCAGGACAACCAGGCAATTTCACTGTTCGGGCAGCTTGACTTTCACATGATGGATGATCGCCTGACGCTGACACTGGGTGCAAACTACACGAAAGACGAAAAAGACATCACGGCCAACATGCTGGTAACGGATGTGTTTTCGGCGCTGGATTTCGTTCAGATTGGCGCCGGACTGATTTTCAGCAGCCTGACCGGATTGGCGCCCACGCCGGGGAACTTTGCCCTTGTACCTGCCGCAGCCGGGGCTGCTTTTGCGCTCAGCACCGTGCCGTGTACCGCCCAGACCGGGCCTGCCTGCAATTCACTGCTCGGGCTGCAGGACCTGCAGTTCATGCCCCCGTACCTGAACTTCCCAAACTCGGTTGAGCCCGGCCGGTCAAAAGACGACGATCTCACCTGGACCGCCCGCCTGGCATTTGATGCCACGGATAGGGTCAATATATACATGGGCGCAGCCACTGGCTTCAAGGCTACATCGTGGAATCTGTCGCGTGATTCGCGTCCTTTTGCAGCCGACCTCGGCGCCATCAATGCGGGCGGCCTCGGATTGCCCAACCTGAATGCCGGTACGCGCTTCGCCGAACCTGAGGAAGCCTCTGTCTACGAAATCGGTCTCAAAGCCCGCTTCGACAGAGCTACCGTAAACCTTGCAGTGTTTGACCAGGAAATCAAAAATTTCCAGTCAAATCTCTTCCTGGGCGCCGGGTTTGCCCTCGGCAATGCGGGTGTGCAATCAACCTCCGGCATGGAGCTGGAAGTGAATTTTGCACCGACCGATTCATTTCAGGTGTCATTTGCCGGCACCTGGCTGGACCCGGTGTATGATTCATTCCCTGCGGGTGAAGGGGTGTTCGGGCCCGAAGATTTGAGCGGAACGAAAGTACCGGGCGTGCATGAATTCAGTATGAATGTATCCGGCACCTACAGTTTCGAGTTTGGTGACAACGGCTCAGGTTTTGTTCGCCTCGAGTACATTTCAGATGACAATGTAATGATAGTTGAAAACGTGGCTGCAAGTATCGCGTCGAGAGAGGTCAGCACATTAAATGCGAGTTTCGGCCTAGAATGGGGGGATGGCTATGAAGCTCTGCTCTGGGGCCGCAATCTCGGCGATGACAATTACCTGTTGAGTGCATTTCCCTCGGTTGCACAGTTTGGCAGTTTCAGCGGTTATCCAAACGAGCCGAGAACCTATGGCCTGACGATCACCAGGCGATTCTGATTGATCGACGTGATTCATCCGTTGCAAAGATAGAGGTCAAATATTCCCCGCCTTGGCTGAAACTGCAAGCTGCAATTCCAGCGCGATGCATCGCCTTTGGTTTTGTGCACGGCAAGCCAGAATCCATGGCCAAGAAGGTCTGTGAAAGCGCTGTCGATTTTGATGACCTGGCCTTGCGTATAAAACCGTGCCGAGACCGGCAGGTAGTTCAGATAATAAAGCGGTCGGGCAGATTCAGGCTCCATGGATCGCCAGGCATGGACCAGGTCTTTTTCAGACAGCATTTCCAGTTCACCCATGCTGGCAAGGCCAAGAAAGCTGACACTTGCAACCGGCATCAACAGCGCCATGGCTATGATCAGTGCCGGTCGCAAATTCAGGCTGAAAATGTTCACTGCTTAAGACTATCTGTGTGCGATTGGGTAGCCAGCAAAAGGGCAAACGCCGGAATCCCGCTAAGCACATAGGTCCACAGGATGTTGCTGGAAAATGTAAAAAACAAAAGCGGGGCAAGCATCCACCATGCCAGGTAGGATTGCCAGTCGCTGCACCGTGGCCAGGACCATGACCTGTTGCGAAACTGATGCACGCAATATCTTCCGGCAACCAGCGCCATGAGAACTCCCCACGCAGCGGTGGCCTGAAACCACAGCAACCAGATCATGCCAAGCGGTTCAATATGGGCATTGCCATAGAGGTCGCCCCTCCATCCGGGCTGCACAAACCGTAGCAGGTGTTCACCGACGATAAAGTATTCAAGAAAGCCCGGGCTTTGCCTTTCAGCGGCCAGGTACCAGGGTAGCGTGATGACAGCCGTCACGATCAATCCGCCAAGCCAGGGCAGACCGAGCAGTTTTCTCCAGTGCTTTCCGGTGCTTGCCCAAAGCACCAGGGGCAGCAGCGTCATCACAACCGCAATGGGACCCTTTGCCAGCATTCCTAACCCCAGGCCGGCGAAAAACAGCAGGCCCCATCGCTGTTCATTGGTGCTTGTGAACAACCAGAATCCGGTCATGGAAAGAGTGGTTGAGAACATGAGGCCCGACTCGGTCATGACCGTGCCTGCGCTGGCAAAAAACAGGGGAGTCGAGGCGAGTATGACCAATGAGAGCAAGCTGCGCCCGGGCGGCAATTCGAAACGGGCAAGCCTTAGCACCAGCCACAAAGTCGCCAGGCCCAGCAGAAAATGGGGCAGCCTTGCAGAAAAATCGCTGATGCCCAGTATTTTGAACGAACCTGCCGTCATCCAGGCAAAAAGTGGTGGCTTCGCCCAAAAAGGCACACCTTCGCGAACCTGGGGAACCACCCAGTCTCCGGAAGCAAGCATCAGGCGGGAAATTTCCGCATAACGGGCTTCGGTGGTGTCCAGGACCGGGAACAGGCCCGTGGTCAGCAAGCGGACCAACAGGATAATGAAAAGCAGAATCCACAGTGGCCTGGTGTTCATTCCCACCTAGCCGCTGTCCCGGTCGGTCTGGCCTGGCGCCGGGCCCTGGTCATGACGCTGAATATTCTTGACCAGGTAATGCGGCCTTTGCTTGCTCTCGGTAAACAGGCGTCCGAGATACTCGCCGAGCACACCAATCGCCATCAACTGGATACCACCCAGGAAAAGCATAGAAGTCAGCAAAGTCGGAAAACCTGCTACCGGGTCGCCGAACATGAGGGTTTTGACGACGGTCCACAGGCCGAAGAAGAATGCGCCGATGGCGGTAATGAATCCGACGTAGGTGGCCAGGCGAAGCGGCGTGGTGGAAAAGGCAGTAATTCCGTCCAGTGCGAGGCGAATCAGGCGCAGATAACCCCATTTTGTCTTGCCGCCAGCCCGTGATGAGCGTTCATAGGTGATTTCTTTTTGCGGGAAGCCGATCCAGGCAAAAATCCCTTTCATATAGCGCACACGTTCGGGCAGATTTCGCACGGCCCGTACCGCTCTTGCACTGAGCAGTCCAAAATCACCGGTGTCAGGCGGTATTGGCACGTCACTGATCCGGTTCAACAGGCGATAGAATAACCAGGCCGATGATCGTTTGATAAAGGATTCGCCTTCACGGCTGACCCGGCGCATCGTGACCACGTCAAAACCGTTCTGCCATTCAGCCAGCATGTCCGGAATCAGGTCCGGCGGGTCCTGCAGGTCGGCATCGATCATGATCACCGCTTCTCCAGCAGCGAAATCCAGGCCTGCTGTCAGTGCATATTCCTTGCCGAAATTCCGGCTTAAATTGATAACCGTAACCGATTGATCCTGCAGGTGAATATCCTGAAGAATTGACTCTGTATTATCGGTGCTCCCGTCGTTGATGAAAATAATCTCAAAGCTCAATCCGGTGGAATGAAGCTCTTCACTCAAGCGCGCCCAGGTCTGCTGAAGGACCTCGGCTTCGTTGTATGCGGGCACGATGACACTGACGGCCGGGGCGGGGCGTTGGTTCGTGTCTGTGCTCACGCAAAACTCCACTTGAGGTTAATGAAAAATGTCGCGACGAATACCAGCAAGGTAGTCACCAGTTGAGCGCCTATTATCGATGCTATCAGCCAGCTTTGAATAGTGACCAGAAAGATTGCATTCATCAACAAGCCGAGTGCCGCCACGGCCATAAAGCGTAGCATCCTTGTGCTTGTGTGACTTACAGAGAAGGTCCAAATGCGATTGGCGAAGTAGGCTACCAGCGCTCCCGCGCTTGCACCTATGGTTGACGCATAAACCGGAACCCAGCCATCTCCTATCAGGTAAGCCATCAGCAGGTAATGCACAGCAGTTGCGAGTACGCCAATGGCACCGTATGAGGCCAGTTGGCTTACAAGATTCTTATTAATTGACGAACTCATGAACCATTTCCAGCACTTCCTCGCGCTGTGTGAGCGCGAGGAAAACCAGCAGGTCACCATCCCTGGCTTTACCAAGCGCAAATGTAGCGGCTTGTGATGGAGAGTCGAAATAACGAATGTTTTCTGCGGCGACACCAGCCTTGATGGCGGCGTCACGGATCAGGTCCTGTACTTCTGACTGTGGCCGCCCGCGCTCGAAGCCGGGCAGGGCGCAGGCGAGTATGACATCGGGCTGGATTCCGCAGGCTGCTGCCGCCATGTCCGTGATGTCCTGATCCAGCCGGTCGCCGGCCTGTCCCATTAGCAATATGCGCCGTTTTGCCGGTACATTTGAAACCATTTCGGCCAGCGCCCGCATTGCGTGCTCGTTATGCGCGAAATCAACCAGTATGCGAACGCCATTTTTCTCAAACCAGTTGCCGCGGCCGGGGTTGTCCGCCTCGTCGCCCCGGAAAGATGCGAGGCCGTCATGGATGGCCTCGTCCCTGGCTCCCAGCACGCTGCACAGGGCCATGGCCCCGAGGGCATTGTGAATATTGTGCCGTGCTACGCTACCCAGGGTGGCCGGGATGGCAGAAGCTGCAATAATTTTCCGTGACTGGTTTCCCCTGGCCAGTGCTAGCCATCCCTGGTGCAAGACGGCTGCGCGCCCGCCGGCTGCCAGGTGTTGTTCAACAACGGAATTGGCCGGATCGAAACTGAACCAGATGATGTTGCAGTCCAGTTCGGATGCGAACAGAACGATGCCTTCATCATCGGCATTCAGGATCAGGGGCGCATCGCGTTCCAGAGCCCGCCTGACGATAAACTTGGCTTCGATTAACTCGGGTACCGTGTTGATGCCGTAATCGCCGAGGTGATCGGCAGCCACGTTGGTGATCAAAGCGGCGGCAGTCCTTTCTACGCCCAGCCCCCGCCTGAGCAGCCCGCCACGCGCGGTTTCCAGCACCGCAACCTCGGTATCGGGGTGGCGCATCAGGGTTCGCGCACCTCCGGTTCCGGAGTAGTCACCGGTATCCAGGACGTTTGCGCCGATTCGAATCCAGTCGGTTGAGGTCAAGCCGGCCTGTTTTCCCGAGGCCGCCATGATCGCGGCTGACATCCTGACTGTGGTCGATTTTCCGTTGGTGCCGGTGACCAGTGCAACGGGAATGCTTCCGATGTCGTCCCATTGCACGGCACCAACTGCTGGTAGCTTGTCCGGGGTCCAGACCAGTGCTGTTTTTCCATAACCGACCGAAACATGGTCGTCGTCCCACAGGAACGGCACATCGTGTAAACGGGCGGCGTTTTGCAGGGCCAGCAGTTCGGGATTTTTTTCTTCTTCAAACAATTGGCCAAGCCGGGAAACCATGTCTTCAAACACAGGCGCATCGCCGGATCCCAGTTCAGCCAAAGCGATCCCGAACGCGGCTTCGTTGAGTTCACACATCGAATACAGCACATCGACGGGTGAGCTGATCAGCAGGCTGACACCGCCGTCAAAACACCGGTACAAAGTGTGCTCCTGCGACCTGCCTGTTGCATCCAGTAACTTACCGGCGGCATCAGTCCATGCAGAAATAAAAGCTTGCGGATCGCCCTGAAGGCTTGCATCAGTGATGGCGGACGGGAAATCCCAGAACAGGTTGGCGCCGGTCAGACGCCTGCTGTCAATTAACTCGGGGTTAATCACCTTCTTCTTCGTGGCGCGCGATGCGTACTCCACGCTCATCACGGATCAGTTCGTCGCCTTCGTCCAGTATGAAGGCAAGCGGGTCTTCTTCGACAAAGCCATGCGCCGGAGTGCTTTCATCGGTTTCACTGGAATCGGCGGCCTCGGCCTCGAAATTGATGACCTGTTTCCATGTGCGGGTAATGTCGTCTCCAAAGATCATGATCAGGTCGCCTTCCCTGGCCATTTCCAGTGCTTTTGCCACCGCACTGACCTCGTCTTTCATGACTTCAGTGGCTTTCTCTTCAACACCCAGTTCGACCAGTTTTGACTGCAACATACGCGGGACTTCATCTTCTCCACGACCGCGCCGGTTATCGTCTGCACGGCAGATAAAATGGTCAAAATGGCCGGCGGTCTCTTCCGCAATTGCGAAGATATCTTCATCCCGGCGATCACCGGGCGCTCCGAGGATACAGATCCTGCTTCCGGCCACATCCAGCCGGTCCACGAGCTGGCCCACCGCCCGCATCGCAGCGGGATTGTGGCCATAATCCAGGATGACCTTGAATGGGTGTTCATCAAACACGTTCATGCGGCCTGGTGCCTGGAAGAAGGTCGAATCAAAAGTACGTAATCCGTGAGAGATGTCATCCAGTGATTTACCCAGGCTGAATGCCATGGCCGCTGCAAACATGGCGTTTTGCACGTTGTGAGTCGCTTTGCCTTCCATGGTGGCCGGTATCAGGTAGGTCCACAGCACGGGAAAGTGTGCGCCGTTGTCATACAGGGTGATCATGTCACCATTAATGCCGTTCTCAAGCACCAGGGCCCGGCCGCCGGCACGAACGTGTTCCCGTACCAGGGAATGGGCCGGGTTCATGGTGATGTAGCAGACGTATTTGGCCTGGGTGTAGTCAGCCATGTGCAGGCAAAGTTCATCATCGGCGTTCAGCACAGCAGTGTCCTGTGCAATTTCAACTACTACCCGCTTGATTTCAGCGAGTTGTTCCAGTGTATCTATGCCTTTCATTCCAAGGTGGTCGGAAGACACATTAAGGCAGGCAGAGACATCGCTTTTCCGGTAGCCCATTCCTGCGCGTAGCAGTCCTCCACGGGCGGTTTCCATCACTGCAACATCCACACCGGGGTCGCGCAGCACGATCCGGGCCGAGGTGGGGCCGGTCATATCACCCTTCACGGATAATCGCCCGTCGATGTAGACACCGTCGGTGGATGTCATGCCGACCGTGTGCCCGGCTGTTTTCAATATGTGCGCGAGCATGCGCGCGGTCGTCGTTTTGCCATTGGTGCCGGTAATGCTCGCAATCGGAATCCTGGCAGGCGTGCCAGGCGGGAAGAGCATATCCATGACTTTGCCGGATACGTCCCTGGGCTGTCCTTGTGAAGGCGCCACATGCATGCGGAAACCCGGCGCAGCATTGACCTCAACGATGGCGCCACCGATTTCCTTGTAGGAACTTGAAATATCCAGGGTCAGGAAATCGACACCACCCACATCCAGGCCCACGGCACCTACAGCACGTTGTGCCATTTCCCTGTTATCGGGGTGTACCACATCCGTCATATCAATGGCGGTACCGCCGGTAGACAGGTTGGCGGTTGATCGCAGGTAGAAAATTTCGCCTGCGGGCAGAACGCTGTCCTTGTTGAGATCTGCCTTTGACAACAGCCGTTCAGCCTGGTGGTCAAGTTCAAGGCGTGTCAGGACTTTTTCATGGCCGATACCCCTGCGCGGATCACTGTTTACCTCTTCGAGCAATTTTTCAATGGTCTGGCGGCCGTCACCGACAACGTGACCCGGCACACGCTTGGCCACGGCGACCAGTTCACCATTGACGATAAGCATGCGGTGATCGAAACCCTCGACATAACTTTCCACCAGCACGTTCCGTCCTTTTGCATTCTCAAGCGCCTTGCCGTGTGCTGTTGCAACCTGGCTGTCCTCAGTCAGGTTGATGGACACGCCCCTGCCATGGTTGGCATCCAGCGGTTTGACCACCACCGGAAAGCCGATCCGGCGGGCGGCACGGACACATTCCCTTTCGCTTCGAACCATGTATTGCCTGGGAACTGGCAATCCAAGGTCTTTCAATAAATTGTGGGTGTCTTCCTTGTCGCAGGCTATTTCCACTGCAATATGCGGTGTCTTGCTTGTGATCGTCGCCTGGATGCGCTGCTGGTATTTACCATGCCCGAATTGCACCAGCGAGTACTTGTTCAGACGCTGGAACGGGATCTCTCTTTCCTCGGCCGCCCGAACCAGCGAAGCGGTGCTTGGCCCCAGTTCTTTTTTCTGGGCAAAGCGAATGAAGTCGTCGCGCTCTTCTACAAATTCAAATTTGGAGTCGATCTCCTGACCGAAGGATGCTTTCAGTTCAGCCGGCAACAGGCTTAGCAACAACTGGCGGGCAATCCTTGCCGCTTCCAGCCCCACATCTTTTTGATGGTACTGGAACACCATGTTGTACTGGCCCGTCGGGCCGATACTGCGGGTGCGTCCGAATGTGACCAGAGAACCTGCCATGTTCTGCAGTTCCAGGGTGGCGTGTTCCCAGGTATGGGCCATCCATGTGCCTTCATCCTCGCGCAAACGCCGTACAAATCCACCCGGCTCTCGATAGGAGCAGCCGTGCTCGGACAGGCCCGGTAAAGCCTCCAACAGGGCATCGATAAATGAGTCTCCAAGGCGTGCGGATGGCCATTGCTCCAGTTCGCCGATATCCACTTGGTGGCGAATGACCGGGAAATGGGCGTAAATGCTTGGCCCCATGTAGACGTTGGTGGATAGAATTTTCATGTGCTGGCTTTCCGGGTTTCCAGGTTGAAATGTGCTCCTGCGGCGAGAATGTGTAGTTTCAGACCTAGCATGGTAACCGCCCGCGCCTTGCGAACATAACTCATGGAAGAGTGATGCAGGTCCGAAGGGTCAATGACCGTGATGGTTCCTTTTCCCACCACTTCCATATCTCCGGCCGGGTCTATGAATCCTGCTGTATTCTCATCAATACCGAGCCCGCTAACAAACGGATTAAATGAAAGCGCTGACAGCAGGCGCCCCATTCGTCCTCTCTGGCTGAAATGCTGGTCAATAATCACACGGTTGGTCAGCCCCAGGCCGGGTGCCAGCTCGACACCGCTTTCGCGCGGCGACGGGCCGCTACGCCCGCCGGCAATCATATGTTCAGGCATTATAGCTGCGCCGGCTGAAGTACCTGCCAGGTGGACACCGTCAGCATTGCGGCGCCGGATGGCGCGTGCTACCGGGGTACCGCCCAGGATGGCGGACAGGCGGAGTTGGTTTCCTCCGGTGATAAATATGCCGGTGGCGATTTCAAGTTTGTCCAGCAGGGTGTCTTCAAAGCAGTCTTCCCGGTTTTCCAGGGGTATATTCACTGCCTTTGCACCAAACGATTCGAACAATTTCAAATATTCCGGACTCGTTTCAGCGCGCAGGGATGCGGTTGGAATAATCAGGATTCTTGACTTGTCTGCGCCACACAATTCCACAAAACGTTCAAGAATGGTGCTGTCTTTCTTGCGGCCTTCAGCACCGCCAATGGGGATCAGGTAGCCGCGACCCTGGTTCTTTGATGGTTTTGCAGGCATCGCTTCAGTCCTCAAACCTGCCCTTGACCACCGGGATACCGTCACGGACCATCCATTGGCCGCGTGCCATCACGTGTCTGATCTGCAGTGGTTCATCCAGGCAGACCAGGTCGGCATCTGCGCCTGCGCTAATTCTGCCTTTGCCTGGCAACTTCAACAAACTGGAGACATTGCTGGTCACAGCGGGCAGAACCTGCTCCAGAGGGTGCCCGCGTTTACTCAATTCAAGCACCCACTTCATCAGGGAGGCGGAAGTTCCAACCCCCACTCCAATCAAATTTTTGTGTTCATCAAACTGCGGAAGGCACCCGCCGCTATCCGAACTCACCGTAATCCGGGCCGGTGGGCAGTCGCGTTCCATGAATAAGGACCATGCGTCTTCTGCCGACAATTCATCGTCGCCTTGTACCGGAAAAGCAGTGAGATCTATGGCCACACCTTGCCGTCTGAGCTCACAGGCTTCATCAAACAGTGCTTTTTTACGATTCACATGGGTAGGGTGGAACACCCGGGCGGGCAACTCGGTTTCGGACAACAGCCTTCGCACCAGTTCAAGCCCCCGCTCGCCGTCACCGAGATGCAAATGGAGAATTCCGGCCTTACCACTGATCATTCCTGCCGTGTAAACATCGGATGCGACCCGTGCAAGTTCATCAAAGCTCGGCTGGCTGGAACGGTGATCGCTGATCGCCAGTTCCCCAACGCCCAGAACACAATCGATATGCACAATGTCTTTACGCACGGAACCGGTCAAAGTCCTGACCGGGACATGGTAGCCCCCTGTCCAGCACCAGGCCGAAAGCCCTTCTTCCCGGAGTGCACGGGTCCTGGCCAGCAGGTTGGCAGTTGACCGTGTTTCATCATCTGCACCGAGCAAGCCGACCACGCTGGTCACACCGAATCGGGTGAACTGGCTTAAATCGACCGCCGGTACCTGGCTGGAGAACCCGTCCTCGCCGCCGCCACCGGTGCTGTGAACGTGACAGTCGATCAGGCCCGGGATCAGTTTCCCACCACCTAAATCCAGTGTTTCGCTCAGCAGGGCGGGGTCAATCTCAGGAAACTCCTGACCGGTAAAGAGTATTTTTCCACCGCCCAGCACCACACAACCCAAACCGAGGGATTCGGGTGCATAGATTTCTGCATTTTTGATCAAGGTCAGCATGGATCCAAATCCTGAAAAATAACATCAGTGCCGGGCAGACAGGTCTTTGGGTCTGTCCTCAAGGCAGCGCGCCATTTTAATGCCGTGGGCGTCTGATTGGTACGGTTTTGATCCGTAAAAAAGAAAAATATGATTTCACTTCCGGGCAGTACAGGTTTCGAAGCGATTACCGGGCATGGATATTATTGAGATGGCTTCTAGCTACGCAGGTGATTTATTCCATCGTATAATTCGCATAGACCCGGTTTAAAAGGAAGGTGCCCATGCTTACCGTTCATCATTTGGAAAATTCCCGCTCGCAGCGCATATTGTGGTTACTCGAAGAACTGGGTGTGGACTATTCAATCGAGCGCTATCAGCGCGACCGGAAAACAAGCCTGGCGCCACCAGAATTGCTCGCGATTCATCCGCTTGGAAAATCTCCGGTCATTACGGACAACGGGACTACGGTTGCCGAATCCGGAACAATTATCGAGTACCTGGTGGCGACTTACGACGATGGGCGGCTTTTACCCGCCGAGGGCACGCCGGAGCGCCTGGCCTACAGTTACTGGCTGCACTATGCCGAGGGCACGTTCATGCCATTGATGATTCTGTCGCTGGTCATGTACCGGATCGAAACAGCGCCCATGCCGTTTTTTATCAAGCCAATCGCCAGGGGAATAGTCGCCAAGGTGCGCGGCGGTTACCTGGATCAAAACATAAAGCGCAACCTGGATTTCATGGAAATGTCGCTCGGCCAGTCCAACTGGTTCTGTGGTGATCAACTGACTGCGGCAGACATCCAGATGAGCTTTGCAGTTGAGGCAGCGATGGTTCGTTCAATCCTGCCAGATGAGTACCCAAAACTGCAGGCATTCCTTGAGAAAATGCGGGCAAGGCCAGCCTACAAGTCGGCGCTTGAAAAGGGCGGGCCCTACGAAATTATCGGAGCTGACCAGAACAAGGAATAACAGGTTCTGGCGCCGCGCCGTGCACCCTGAATTTCTATTTGGCTTCCTTCCGATTTGTCTTGACCTATCATCTTGCTGCAATATGGTGCGACTAGAACAATTCGATGCTGCGAATAAAACTTATTCTTGTGGGAGAAGATCATGCAAAATATCACTAATACAAGTGCTTACCTAACGAAAGGGTTGGTCGGCTTCAAAGCGGAAACACGTCGTGCAAAAGGCGGACTCACTTTGGTTGCCGCACTGATTGCAGTTGTGATGAACTTGCCTGTATTGGCGCAGGATGATGATGCAGATCGTGGTGCATCTTCCCTCTTGGAAGAAGTTATCGTTACCGCGCGTAAGCGCGAGGAATCGGCACAGGATGTACCCTTATCGGTGACAGCCTATGGAGCGGATCAACTCGAGGCGCTGAAAATCCGTGACTTGAATAACCTTTCCGTCGGCATGCCCAACGTTGCCCTGGACGACATTGGCACCTTACGCACCACCGCCAACTTCTCCATTCGCGGACTAGGGGTCAACAGTTCTATCCCGTCGATTGACCCGACCGTTGGTGTTTTCGTCGATGGTGTTTACCTGGGGCAAAACGCGGGTGTCGTCATTGATATGTTTGATATTGCAAGCATCGAAGTGTTGCGCGGCCCGCAGGGAACCCTGTTTGGCCGCAATGTAACCGGTGGTGCCGTGCTGATCAATTCCAAGCGGCCCAGTGATGAATTCGAATTCTCTGCCCGGGTAGCGGTGGACTCCAACCCGAGCGGCGATGGCGGCAGCAATACCTATACGATGGCAAGCATCAATAGCCCGATCGGTGACAATGCATCATTCAGGCTCAGTCTTTACAACAACAGCGACGATGGCTGGTTTGTGAATAAAGCTACTGGCAGAAACTTCGGAAAAGCGGATACCACCATTATCCGGCCTGTACTGGCATGGCGTCCCAACGACAGAACAGAAATATTCGTCCGCTGGGAGCACACCGAATCCGACGGCGAGGGCCCGCCTTCTCAAAGTCATACCAACGGCTCGGGCGTACCAGGGTTTTTTGCCAACTTCGATCGGGACAGTTTTGACCTTTCAATTGACGAGGAAGGTTTTATTGACTTCGAAACCGACCTGTTCACCATTGAAGCCAACTGGGACGTGGACTTTGGTGAAGGCACATTCACCAATATATTCGGGTGGCGCGATTACTCGGCGACAGGAGAAAGCGATATCGATGCCAGCCCGGTGTGGCTGTTTCACGCCCCGTTCAATAATAATTCAGAGCAGTACAGCAACGAATTTCGCTACAACGGCAGATTTGACAATTCCCATGTGACCGCCGGTGTCTTCTGGTTCAAAAATGAAATCAACTACCACGAACGGCGTAATCTGCTCGGTATCGCAACCGGCGGGGTAGCTCCTGCGCTCACCCAGGACGGCGGCGGCGATTACGAGGTTGATTCCGTCGCCGTGTTCGGATCGATCGATCGCGATATCAGTGATGTGCTGACCTTTACCGGAGGAATCCGCTTCACCAGGGAAGAAAAGAGTGTCAGGATCGCTTCCCTGATATTCAACGTCAACAGCCCCTGCAACGTTACGTTCGGCACCTGCCTATTCGATTTCGTCAATGATGATAGCTGGAGCGCGGTATCTGGCAAGCTGGGTTTAACTTACGATCTGTCAGATGACAGTCGTGTTTACACGCACTGGTCACGCAGCCAGCGCTCCGGCGGTTATAACCTGCGCAACACGGCGGTCGATATCGTCAACCTGGGTCCTGGCCCCTTCGACGAGGAGACGGTCGATAATTTTGAATTTGGCTACAAGTCGGAACTGGGTGGCCGCGGCCGCTTTAACCTCGCCATATTCTTCAACCAGATAGACGACATGCAACGTGAAATCAACCTGCCTGATCCCGTTGCCGGTGTTGTACAGGTGATCAAGAATACCGCCGATGCCGAAATTTTCGGTGTTGAACTTGATGGCGTGTTCGCGCTTGGCGATAACACCGTCCTGTTGGCATCTGTCGGCTATATCGACCCCAGATACAAGACCGTCAAATTTGATATAAATTCTGACGGCGTACTCGACGGCAAGGACAGGGGTCTTAAATTACCGCGCGCAGCGCAATGGACCTACAGTGTCGGCCTTACACAGGACTACGATATGGGCGACAGTGGCTACCTGACTTCACGAGTCAACTTTGCCCACAGGGACGACTCCTTCTACACCGACAACAACCTCGGATTCATCCTGAAACAGAATATTGTCGATGCAGGACTGGATTATCATACGTTGAGCGGACAATGGACCTTCTCGCTTTACGGAAGAAACCTGCTTAACGAGGTCAAGCACGGCGGCGACACACAACTGCCAACCCTATTGGGACCCCTACCCCTGGGCGGTACTTTCTCGCCATTGGCCAAGGGTCGCGTGGTTGGCTTAGAGGTGACCTACAACCACTGATTTACGCAGGATTTTGCGCCGGGCCTGGTGCGGGATACGCACCAGGCCTGCCCTGCAAGACAAGGACGGCCCACCTTGGAGCATACTTCCGGTTTTGCATACGGTATATTCTGTAATTCATTGATAATTCATCAAATCTATTATAGATTTATTAAGAGTTAGGCCCAGGGCGAACGTTTTTCAACATTTGGCCGTGTGGCTCAGTCACCAGACCTATACCATAGAAATATTATTCGCGAATCTAATTTAGGGTGAATACGATCTTGGCGAGAACTTTGCGATTGCTGATGACGGCGAAAGCATCGACAAAATCTTCCAGGGCATAAGTTTCAGTGACGCGTGGCCTGAGTTTACCCTGTGCCACCAGGCTGAACAGCTCGCTCATGTTGTCCCGGGATTCGTCAGGAGAGCGCTTGGCCCATGTGCCCCACCATACGCCGATAATGCTGGCTTCCTTGAGCAGGGCGAGATTAGCCGGCATCGCCCCGCTGGCAAATCCAACCACCAGATAGCGGCCATGCCATGCCAGCGACCGCAGCGCCTGGATAGACATATCACCACCGACCGGGTCATAAACGATATCCACGCCTTTACCGTCTGTAAGTTCCCTGACGGCGTCCCTGAGTGGTACTTCCGAGTAATTAATGGTCTCGTGTGCGCCCACCGTGCGGGCAAATTCCAGCTTTTGTTGTGTACTGGCTGCTGCAATGACCTTCGCGCCCATCCCTTCGGCGATTTCAACCGCAGCCGTGCCCACACCTCCGGCCGCGCCCAGCACCAGTAGGGTTTCACCTGGCTGGAGTTGTGCACATTGCCTGAGGGCGTGATAACTGGTCCCGTAAGCCACAGTGAATCCCGCACCCTGTTCGAAACTGAGGCTGTCAGGCAGCGGAACCACCTGCTCAGCCGGTACCGCGCATTGTTCGGCAAATGCGCCGGTCGTGGGAAGAATGATGACCCGGTCACCGGTATTCAGATGGCGAACCTCGTTACCAATTTCTCGTACCATACCCGCCGCTTCGCCGCCGGGGATAAATGGCAGTTCGTTTTTGACCTGGTACAGGCCATTGATCATCAGCAAGTCGGGGAAATTAAGTCCCGCTGCTTTGATATCCACCACCACCTCGAGCGGGCCGGCCTGCGGATCCGGTCGCTGTTCTACAGCAAGATTCTCGACCGGGCCAAATGCCTTGCACAGCAAGGCTTTCATAATTCAAATAAGGAAGCCGCACCCTGGCCACCGCCGATACACATCGTGCAAACAACGAATTTCACACCGCGCCTTCGTCCTTCAATCAGTGCGTGTCCCACCAGGCGTGCACCACTCATGCCATAGGGGTGGCCTACGGAAATTGCGCCACCATCGACGTTCAGGCGCTCGTTCGGGATCTCGAGGCGGTCGCGGCAATAGATCACCTGCACCGCGAATGCTTCGTTCAACTCCCACAAACCAATATCGTCCATCTTCAAACCGTTTCTTTCCAGCAGCCTGGGGACGGCGTAGACCGGTCCGATACCCATTTCATCCGGTTCCAGCCCGGCTACTGCAGTGCCGCGATAGGTGCCCAGGGGTTCCAGGTTGCGACGCTCAGCCAGTTTCGCTTCCATCATCACGCAGGCCGAGGCACCGTCCGACAACTGGCTGGCGTTTCCGGCCGTAATATGACCGCCTTCGAAGACCGTTTTGAGGCCAGCCAGTCCTTCCAGGCTGGTGTCCGGCCTAATGCCTTCATCGTGTTCCAGCACGACATCGTGAAAACTGATCTCGCCGGAGTCCTTGTCCATCACGCCTTTATTGGAGGGCAGGGTAACGATCTCCGCGTCGAACCGGCCAGCGGCCTTTGCGGCGGCGGTCCGTTGCTGGCTTTGAAGGCCGTATTCATCCTGGGCTTCGCGGCTGATGCCATAGCGTTTTGCGACCACCTCGGCGGTGTTCAGCATGGGCATATGAACGTCCTTGTGCATGGCCAACAATCGCGGGTCCTGAGCCCGGTATCGGTTCATATGCTCATTCTGCACCAGGCTGAGGGACTCCAGCCCGCCTGCGACGCTGACCCCGAAACCATCCAGCATAATCTGGTGAGCCGCGGCTGCGATGGCCATCATGCCGGAGGAGCACTGCCGGTTGATACTCATGGCTGCCGTGCTTACCGGCAGGCCGGCAGAAAGGGCGCACAAACGGGCAATATTGGAGCCTTGTGAGCCCTCCTGGAGCACACAGCCCATCACCACTTCCTCGACCTCTGCAGGATCCACGCCGGCTTTGGCCACCGCGTGTTTGATGGCGTGACCGCCCAGGCTTGGCGCATCGGTGTTGTTGAATGCACCGCGATTGGCCTTTCCGATCGGCGTGCGTGCGGTGGATACGATAACGGCTTCGCGCATGTGCTCAATACCCATTATTCGTTACACCACACTAGTAACCCTTGAGGCAGGCAAACCGTTCCAGGTGATAGTTGGTGTTGCCGAATGCCTGTTCGAGCGCCTGGTATCGCTTGATGAAAAAACCAATGTCAAAGTCATCCGTCATGCCGATGCCACCGTGCATCTGGATCGCTTCCGCGGTGGCGAGTTTGGCCGTGTCGCCACCCCGGGCCTTGGCCAGGCTGGCGTACATGGGAAGTTTTTCGTCCCCTTCATCGATTGCCTGCAATGCTTTAAGGACGGCGCTCTTACATAATTCAATTTCACCAAACAGGATTGCAGCACGGTGTTGAAGCGCCTGAAAGCTGCCTACCGGCAGCCCGAACTGCTTGCGCTCCTTGAGGTAAGCCATGGTCCGGTCAAAGGCCTCCTGCGCTATGCCCAGCAACTCTGCGGCAATGCCGATACGTCCCGTATCCAGTGTCTTCTCCAGTATTTTCCAAGCCTCATCGCGTTGACCCAGCATATTGTCTGCGCTTATTTGAACATCCTTGAAGCTGATCCGCGCGGCAGTGTGATTGTCAAGGAGTGTCGTATCCTGCATCTCGATTCCGGGCAGATCGCTGTTGACGAGGAACAATGTGATTCCCGACTTATCTTCCGTGTTACCGGATGTCCTGGCACTGACGATCAGGCCGTCGGCCACGTGCCCGTCCAGGACCAGGCGTTTTTGGCCATTGAGAATCAATCCTTCACCGCTACTTCTTGCGCTCATGGCTACCGATTCCGGCCGGTGGTGATTGCTTTCATCGATCGCAAGCGCCAACAATTTTTCACCGCTGCCAATCTGTGGGAGCCATGTTTCGCAAAGCGCCTCGTTCGCGGATTCCAGCAAGGCAGTCACGCCCATCAATGCGGTAGAGATCAACGGGCTTGATGCCAGGGCCCTGCCGGCCTCCTCGAGTACAATGCCGAGCCCGGAGCAGCCGTAATCCAGCCCGCCATAGGATTCCGGGATGTTGATGGCAGGCCAGCCCATGCCGGCGATTTCAGTCCATAAAGTACGGCTGAAGCCAGTATTTCCATCACCATCCCTGAGTTCCCGCAAGCTGGCAACGGGTGACCGGCTTTGCAAAAAATCGCGCGCCGAGTCCCGCAGCATCAGTTGTTCTTCGTTTAAGACCAGGGCCATTCCAATTTCCTTCCCATTTTCCTTATTCTCCCGGGATTTCTATCCCGGCAGGCCCAGAATGCGTTTTGCGACGATATTCAGCTGGATTTCAGATGTGCCGCCTTCGATTGAATTGCCCTTGCTGCGTAACCAGTCTTTGGCTATGTTCCCATCATCGCCGGCGGCGCCCTTCCACTCCAGGGAATCGCTGCCGTGTATGTCCATCAGCAGGTCGTGGCGGCGCTTGTTCAACTCGGTACCGTAGTACTTGAACCAGGAAGAAACTGCGCCGAGGCTGGCGCCGGCACGGGCCTCATCGCGGGCGCGCTCAATGGTCAGGGCGAAAGCCATCTCATCCATTTCCCAGCGGGTTAGGTTAATGCGCAAGAATGCATCCTCAAGCTTGCCATCCCGCATTGGCGCACTTTGTACCGCAATCTCTCCCAGCGATTTCGCACCGGCCTGGGTCAGGCCAGTCCACGAAATCATTTCCCGCTCATGGGTCAGCAGGTACTTGGCAATGCTCCAGCCCTTGTTCAGTTCCCCGACCAACTGATCCTTCGGGACCTGGACGTCCTTGAAAAACACCTCGCAAAATGGTGAGCGTCCACTGATCAGCTTGATGGGCCGCACGGTAATGCCCGGAGATTCCATATCAAAAAGGACGAAGCTGACGCCATCATGTTTCGATGCGTTGCTGTCCGTTCGCACCAGGCAGAACATCCAGTCGCCTTTATCTCCGTAGGAGGTCCAGAGCTTGGACCCATTGAGCAAATAGTGATCGCCCTTGTCCTCGAGCGGAGACTGGATGCTTGCCAGGTCCGAGCCGGCGTTGGGCTCACTATAGCCCTGGCACCAGCGAATCTCGCCGCGAATTATTTGCGGTAGATAATGCTTTTTTTGCGCTTCGTTGCCATACATCAGCAAGGCGGGCCCAAGCATGTTAATGCCAAAGCTGTAGAGTGCAGGGCGTGCGTTGATTCGCGCCATTTCCTGCTTGAGTATCTTTGCCTGGTCGCGATTCAGGCCGCCGCCCCCGTATTCGGCTGGCCAGGTGGGAGCGGTCCAGCCCCGCGCACCCATGCGTTGTAGCCATAAGCACTGATCTTCACTTTGGAACTTAAAATTCCGCCCGCCCCAGCACGCATCTTTTTCAGAACCGTAGGGATGCCGCATCGGTTCCGGGCAATTGGCATCGAGCCACTCACGCGTTTCTTTGCGGAAGTTCTGCAGCGGGTCATTCATGTCTGATTGTTTTCGCCATACGCACGAGGATGGAAGAATTTAGCACAACCTCGCTGATCACGTTAGCCCGCATATTGCATGAAGGATCCGGATTTGTGGCTGTAGCTGGCGAAACAGTTTGGTCGATCGTTTGAAAATTCATGGCCGTAGCCATGGATTGAGAAGGATCGGCCGAAATGCGAAGCCAGATGCGGTGACCAACCGGATAGGACAAATTGTAACAAAACGAAATCAACAAAATATCTGATATCTTTTTGAATAGTCGAATCAATTTTCAATTGCCGGTCCGCCTTCATACAATGTGCGGGTTAGTGTGTGCTTGATGGCTCGACCAGTGAAAATCCCGCGGCGCCGGGGTGACGAGGTATTATTGCCTCAGGATTTTATGGATAGCGCCCCTGCAGGAGTCGGTTTAACGATGCTCCACCGCATGTTTGTTGCTTTTGCCCACTTGATAGCGAACACGTTTTTTCGCCGGATTGATGTCGTAGGCCTGGAAAATGTGTCTTCAGAGGGGCCGCTGATATTTGCAGGCAACCACCCCAATGCCCTGATGGATGGCTTTTTGCTGAATGCCACCTGCGGACGTTGGCCCTTACATTTTATGGCCAGCGATAAGCTGTGGAAATACAAATTACTGGGCAAGATGCTGGATGCAACCGGCGCGGTGCCCGTTGCCCGCCGTGATGACCATGCCGGTGATGTCGATAACCAGAAGGCGTTTGATCGACTTTACGAAGTTCTTGAAGGCGGGGATTGCATGGGTATATTTCCGGAGGGCATCAGCCATGTTGAATCACAACTCACACGGTTGAAGACCGGGACGGCGCGTATCGCGCTTGCCGTGACTGCGCGTGGCAATACCGGGGTCAAAATCATTCCCTGTGGGCTGAATTATATTCACCGCCACCGTTTCAGAAGCCAGGTGATGATTGAGTTTGGTCAGCCTATCGAGATTGATGATCAGTGGGTCAGGGACTTCAAGGAAGATGAGCAGGCTACTGTCAGGAAACTGACTGACCACCTCGCTGAGGCGATTACGGTCGTGACCCTGAACGCACCTGACTGGCGTACTTTGCGATTTGTTCAAACGACCCGTCGTTTGTACAAGCCGGCAAAAGCCGAGTTGAGCCCCGGCCAATATATTGAGCTTAACCGCCGTTTTGTAGAAGGTTATCTGCTGGCACAGGGCAATCCTGAACTGGAAAAATTTCGTGATGAAGTTGAAGACTACCAGTCCCGGCTCGACTTGCTCGGGCTCAAGGATTATCAACTGAGGCATGTGATCGATACCGATTATGCATTTCGCAAACTGTTGTTCAGGAGCTTGAGGATGTTGATCTTGTTGCCGATGGCCATCCCCGGTGCCATTTTGCACCTGCCCGTTGGCTGGGTGGTGGCGACGGTCAGTGAGCGTTTCAGTTATGAACAGGACGACATCGCAACATTGAAGGTATTCGCGACGGTACTGCTGTTACCGGTTCTCTATATATTGACAGCGTTAGTGATAGGGATAAATTTCGGTCTCTGGTGGGCCCTTGTGGCCATGCTTGTGTTGCCATTGAGCTTTTTATCATCCGTGCGGGTTATAGAGACAGAGGTAAGCCTGTTCGTCTCAATGGTGTCATTACTCAGATTGACGCGCCTTGGTTCTGAGCTTGATTCTCTGCGTCAGAGCCGGGATAAACTGGTCAAAGAGATTCGTGAACTGGTTGATCAGAACATTGATCCCAATCTGCCACGTCTTTTTACCGAACAGGACTTCAGAAACTAGTAGCCATCTCAAAGAAGGAGTAAAAAAACATGTTAGGTCTGATGCAGGACTACCCGTTGCTGGTTCACACCATCCTCGATCACTCGGCGCTCAACCATGGTGAAAGGGAACTGGTTACCCGTGGTGTCGAAGGACCGATCCGGCGCTGCACGCTGGCCGATATCAGGACCCGTTCCTTAAGTGCTGCCAAGGCTTTGCAGCGGGAAGGCATCGGCCTGGGAGACCGTGTTGCAACCATGGCCTGGAACACGGAACGGCACATGGAAACATGGTATGGAATCATGGGCGTGGGTGCGATCTGCCATACCATCAACCCGCGGCTATTTGCCGAGCAACTGGTCTATATTTTCAACCACGCAGAAGACAGGATACTGTTTCTTGATACCACTTTTGTACCGCTCGCCGAGGCCATCGCTTCAAAACTGCAAAGCATCGAAAAATATATTGTCCTGACAGATGGGGCAAATATGCCCGACACAACGCTTACCGGCGCGATAGATTACGAGTCCTGGCTGGCGGCCTCGGACCCGGACTACCAGTGGGCAAGTTTTGATGAAAATACCGCGGCTGCGCTGTGTTATACCTCCGGCACCACCGGTAAACCTAAAGGCGTGTTGTACTCCCACCGGTCCAATGTCCTGCATGGCCTGATGGTAAACCAGCCGGACGTGTTTGGCCTTACATCCCACGACGTAGTGCTGCCCATCGTGCCCATGTTCCACGCCAATGCCTGGGCTCTGACCTACGGCGCGCCTGCTGCCGGCGCCTGCATGGTGATGCCGGGCGCAGGCATGGATGGCCGCAGTATCTTTGAGCTGCTGGACAACGAGAAAGTTACCGCTACCGCGGCGGTGCCGACCGTCTGGCTTGGGCTACTGGAGTACCTCGAAGAAACCGGCAGTCAATTGCCCTACCTCAATCGGGCGGTTATCGGCGGGGCAGCTGTGCCGCGCATGATGCTCGAGAAATTCGAAAACAACTATGGTGTCGATGTGATACACGGCTGGGGGATGACCGAGATGTCACCCGTGGGCACAACGGGCTGCATCAAGCATGCAAGCCAACATCTGCAGGGTGATGAGCGCATCCAGCTCAAGCTGAAACAGGGCCGTACGCCATACCTGGTGGAAATGAAGATCGTGGATGATGGCAAGGAACTGCCGCGCGATGGAAAGACCTTCGGCCACCTGGTCGTCAAGGGCCCGGCGGTGGCCAAGGCCTATTTCAAACAGGACGAGGGCATCCTCGATGAGCACGGCTGGTTTGACACCGGCGACATCGCCACCATTGACGAACTGGGCTATATGCAGATTACCGACCGGGACAAAGACGTGATCAAATCCGGTGGCGAATGGATATCTTCCATTGAAATCGAAAATGCAGCGGTCGGTTGCGATGGTGTGATTGAGGCAGCTGTGATCGGCATAGCACACCCCAGGTGGGGCGAACGGCCACTTTTACTGATCGTGAAGCAGCCCGGGTCAGGCCTCAGCATGCAATCCGTGCTGGATTTCCTGGATGGCAAAATTGCCAAGTGGTGGATGCCGGATGATGTCATTTTTATCGATGAAATCCCGCATACGGCGACCGGTAAAATTCAGAAAATGGCACTGCGTGAGCAGTTTGGAGATCATGTTTTTCAGGAATCGTAGAGTGGAAATTTACTTAGGGAACCTCTGATCTATTCATGAGCTCGTATCTTGCGTCCAAAATGCCCAGTTTCTGTGTTGCAAATCATCGCAATAGCCAGCTATTACGTGCGATCTGCGCCTTGAACCTGAAAATCTTGAATCGCAATCTACTTCGCCCAGAATAAATCAGAGGTTCCTTAGATCATCAGTCCCTTATTCGATTTTTAAGGCGACGGTCACCGGGATAGCGATATTTGCGGTGTTCAGGTTTGAACCTGATTCTCGGATGATAGGGTTTTCGGGTGTACCAGCACATAGCTATGGCGCAGATCATTGCCAGCGAAACGAATACCGCCATCGCGGTTTCTCCACGGGAAAATTCGTAAGCTGCCGCGAACAGCAGGAACGCCGCGATTAGCGCGCTGCTAGTGCTTAGCAGCAGTGATTGAATCTTACCACCCATGATCTCTCTCCAGTTTTATTGGTTTTCTGATTTTCTAATCTAAATACCTGCGAGACCCGCTTAGGTTGGCTCGGGGGAACCAAGGCGCCATTCTGCAATCAAACCCACATGAAGAACCGGCTTCGTGTATTGGCCTGCATCAACAGATACAGGAGTTACCCATGAAATATCCTGCCCGCATTTTGATCCTAAGCTTACTGGCTTCCGGCCTTTGCGCATGCGCCATCAGTCACGAGAGGCCTTTGACACTGGAAGAAGAACTTGAGTTAAAACACTACAGAATTGGTGCACCTGCGAACATGGTCCGAAATTACCGCATGAGTGGTTGGAGTTATGTAAATGACAGGCACATCATCATCAACACAGGACCATCGAGGCAATATCTCGTAGGATTCAAAAACAAATGCATCGAAACCAGGTCTGCAGTTAATGTCGCCTTTACCAATACTTCCGGCCGGTTGACAACATTTGACAAGCTGCTCGTAAACGGACCCGGGAATTTGATCGATCAATGTTACATACAGTCGATTACCCACCTGAAAAAGATCAACAGGGATTCGCCAGATAAAGCTTACTGAGCTTCCTGAACCAATTGCATTTACACTTTCGGCATGTTTAGTGCTGAATTTCATTCATCGGTCGCTGCAATCGAACCGGAACTCTGGAACATCCTGTTTGCCAGTGACAATCCCTTCATCCGGCATGAATTTTTATTGGCACTGGAAGAAAGTAAATGCGTATGTGATGAAACCGGCTGGTCGCCGCAACACTTGCTGCTCTACGAGCAGGAACGGGCAGTGGCCGCAATGCCCTTGTATCTTAAGTCTCATTCCTACGGTGAATTCGTATTTGACTGGGGCTGGGCAGAGGCATACCAGCGACACGGGCTCGACTACTATCCAAAATTGCTGACAGCCATTCCTTTTACACCTTCGACCGGGCCACGTATTGGAATCGCTGATGGACAGAACCGGGCTGTAATACTGCCATTGGTGTTTGAACAAATCAGGCTAAGGGCCAGCGAACTGGGTTGTTCCAGTTGGCACTTATTGTTTCCTGACGCTGACCTGGAAGGCCGGAAATCTCATTTTCGCGAGGCCGACCTGCTTCGCCGCCAGGATATCCAGTTTCATTGGTTCAATCATGGCTATAGCTGCTTTGACGATTACCTGTCAGCCTTGCGTTCATCCAGGAGAAAGAACCTCAAGCGGGAACGCAAGGCGGTCAAGGCACAGGGTGTTACGCTGGAGAGGAAGACCGGCAAAGAAATTACCACGCAGGACTGGTCTGCCTTTTACCGGTGTTACTGCAGCACTTATTTAAAGCGCAGTGGCCATCCCGGATACCTTAACCGCAGTTTTTTCGACCTTTTGCTTGAGCGAATGAGCCAGTCATTGATGCTGGTTGTGGCCCGGCAGGAAGAAGAGATCATTGCCAGCTCCCTGTTTTTCTTTGACTCCCGGCGTCTTTACGGTCGGTACTGGGGCTCATTGGCAAATATTCACTATCTTCATTTCGAGGCCTGCTTTTACCAGGGCATTGAATTCTGCATTGAAAACGGCATTGCTGAATTTGACCCTGGCACACAGGGTGAACACAAGTTGTTACGTGGGTTTGAGCCTGATATGACCTGTTCGTATCACTGGATACAGGACCCCAGATTTCGTGCAGCCATTGAAGGCTTCCTTGAATCTGAGAAGCAAAGCACACGTGCGTATGGAGAGCACGCGGCGGAATTTCTGCCTTTTAAGAAAGGCTCCTGATGGCATACAGGAAAACTGGCATGTGTTATGAGACGCTATGGTCAAACCCATCGCAGTGGCGAGCCATGTTATCCAGTTCTGAAACTTTATGAGAACCGTTCCTCTGCCGGTTTGGCGCCTGATGCTGGCCTACTCATTCATGATGGCCGGTACCTCGCTGAATGTATTGATCGCCGGCATTATTGGTCTCGAATTCGCACCCAGCCAGGGTCTCGCAACTTTACCTATTGCCTGCGTCATTGTTGGCGTCGCCACAGCTACCCTGCCTACCGGAAAGTTATTTAATCGCTGGGGCAGGCGGCGGATCTTCATTGCCTACGGCCTGCTTTCGATAGTGGCAGCTCTGTTTGCCGCCTATAGCCTGGTAATCTGGTCGTTCCCGTCTTTTTGTCTGGCGGCTTTTCTGACCGGCTGGGCTGCGTCGGCGGTTCATCAGTACCGGTTTGCGGCGCTCGAACAGGCATCGGTGGAGCTGGCTCCGAAAGCAACGTCTGTGCTTCTGCTCGGTGGCATTCTGGCCGCATTTGTCGGTCCTGAAATGGCGGTGCGCGGCAAGGACCTGGTGGAGACGCCTTTTGCCGGATCCTACCTGTTGCTCGCAGTGGCATATGTCTTCGGTGTGTTACTGGTCAGCATGAACCGCGATTCCACGGTCATGGAAGAAGAGCATTCCATGGAAGGCCGGCGTCTGTCGACCATTGTGCGTTCACCGGTTGTGTTCCTGGCAATTTGTGCCGCAGCCCTGGGGTACGGGGTGATGAGTTTCCTGATGACCGCAACGCCGATCAGCATGCACCACGAAGCAGGACACAGCCTGGAGTCCACCAAGCTGGTCATACAGGCTCATATCATCGCCATGTATTTACCCTCGTTGGTTTATCCGGCACTGCTTGCCAGGTTCGGACACAGGTTGATGATGTCAGCCGGGGTGTTTTTCCTGTTGATCTGCGTGCTTGTCGCACTGCAAGGTACGGCGGTAATGAACTACTGGTGGTCGCTGATCCTGCTCGGTGTCGGCTGGAATTTCCTGTTCCTCGGCGGCACCAACGTGCTGGCATTCGGATGCCGGAGATCCGAACGATTCCGGGTTCAGTCCATGAATGATTTCCTGGTGTTCTCCGTGCAGGCAGTGGTATCGATCAGCTCCGGCTGGTTTCTTTATCACTTCCAGTGGGATGGCCTGCTCTACGCGGTGGTTCCGCTGGTGTTGGCATTTGCGATACTGGCCTGGCGCAGTCGTGCGTACACACAAGTTGAGGCTGACATAAGTGCGCGTTCTGCGTTGCAAAATACCAGCGCCTTGCAGGATGCGGGTTGAAATGGTCCCGGATTGAGACGAATAACAGTTTTGACCGGACAAGATGCAACATTGCATCGTGTGAGCCACTAAAATGACCCGGATGAGCAGCCTGTTTCCAAGCATCAGTCAGAAACGCCAATTTTGGGTCTTGCACCTGAGCGGTTGGTTTGCCTGGGGCGCTTTCAAATTTTTGTATACGCAGGCTGTTTTGAAAGACTTGCCCCCGAAATACTTCTTTTATGTGGCGGTCATAACACTCGTTGCCATGACCATCAGCCTGGTGTTAAGGCAGATATACCACGCCCTGTGGGAAAAGTCGGTACAAATCCGCGCGCTTGCATTTATCGGTGGCAGCAGCGCCGCCGGATATGCGTGGCTGCAGAGCAGGGTTTATATCTATTCCAACTGGATCAAGACTGCCGATTACAATGAGGACTGGATGGAGAAAATCGGCGAACTGGCCGAGCTTTCGGGGGATGTTGCCTACGCGCAGACTTTCAGTTCTTCTTTGACTGTCATGCTGGCCTGGAGCGTGGCCTATTTTTCGCTCAAGTATCACCGGGTTTTCCAGGAATACCGGGAGAGTGCGCTCAAATCCGATGCGATGGCGCACGAGGCCCAACTGAAAATGCTGCGTTACCAGCTGAACCCGCATTTCCTATTTAATACCCTGAACGCTATTTCAACCCTGATTCTTGAGCAGCAAATCGAACTGGCAAACCGCATGGTGACCAAGCTGTCGAGCTTCCTGCGCTATTCGCTGGATAATGATCCGATGTTGAAAATCACCCTGGCGCAAGAACTCAAGACACTGAAACTATACCTGGATATCGAAAAAGTACGGTTTGAAGAAAGGCTAGGATTGAAACTGGATATCGAGAAAGATGCCGAACGGGCCTTGATTCCCAGCCGCCTGTTACAACCGCTGGTAGAGAATGCCATCAAGTACGCCATCGCCAGGTCAGAAGATGGCGGCACACTTTTTATTGCCGCCCGTGTGTTCGCTGGTGATCTGTTGCTGGAAGTCAGCGACAATGGCCCGGGTGTGGAACTGGTGAATGGCGACATTCCAGGCGCTACTGGTGTCGGCTTGCGCAATACTCGTGAACGTCTGCAGGCCTTGTACGGAAAGCATCACTCATTCCATCTCGAACACGCAGAACCGAGTGGTCTGTCGATTCATATCCGCATTCCATTCGAAACACAGCAGGGCTAGTTTCCAATTGGGGACCCCGGGGGCGGTGCCTGCCGCTGGTCGGGAGCCCACGCACGAGGATTTTCCAGCATCAAGGCAATTTCATGGCGCACCAGTCCATAGTGTGCTTCCCATTCCGGCTCCAGCCGTTTGCTGGACTGCTTTGAAAGCCAGTCGTCCAGTTCCCTGATGCTCATCAGCGCTTGCGCTCGTACCTGCGGTGTGGAAGCTGCGTCAATCGAGATACCCATGAGCCTCTGTAGAACCTGGTAACTGCCGACGCGTTGAATGGCTCCTTCCATGCCGCTTCGGCGCCGGCTTTGCCAGCTTGTGCCAATCAGTGAATCCAACAGGCTATTGAAAGCAGGAAGCCTTTCATCGGCGGCGTGAAACGCGTTCATGCGTGCGGCCCGGTCGCGGTGGAGCAAAACATCGAGCGTCAGGCTGAAAGCGCTGGCGGCAGGCGCCAGCGGATCAAAAAGCACACCGGTAGTCCTGGAAAAGGACTCTCGTGACAGATCATGGCCGGGCGGCCGCGCAGGTATCACATCCAGCAAGGACTGAGGCAATGACAACAGATCCGGATCCAGGGTATCAAGCAATGCTGCGATGGCTGCCTGTTGTTTCTGAGCTTCTACTGTTACCGGCATGGCCTGTTCGTCACCGCGCATTGCGTAGGTGAAATATTGACCGCCGATCAGTTTGCCCACTGCCTGAACCTGGAAACGATGTAACAGGTACAAGGGCACCAGTACCTCTTCGATTACGGCCATGGGTCTTCCGGGGCGGATATTCCTGGCGCCAAAGTTTTCCAGCGCGTATGCGCGCACCTTCATCAGGTGTTCAAGCTCTGTAATGGCATCATTACCGTTATCCCACAGGTTGCCCGATGGATGGGCGGTGCCAGGGTCGCGGGAATCGCTGTCCGCGACGTACAACAGACCTGAATCCCGTGTTTTGCGCAGGATTTCCCGCCTTTCCGCATTCGCGTCCGCGGTGTCAGGAAAATCCTGGTAGCCATACATGACCACACGTTTGTCCCAGTCTCCGATACCCACGCCATAGGCATCGGAAAGATCAATTTCACCGTTATCATCAAAGCGAATCAATGGGAACGGATAGTCCATGACCGATGCGCGTTCATTCACGCTGGCAGCAAAATTATGTTCCATCCCCAGCGTATGTCCGACCTCGTGGGCAGACAGTTGGCGGATACGCGCCAGCGACATTTTCAGCAAAGCATCCGGCACCCGCTCGTCTTCATATGGGGCAATCAGGCCTTCAGCAATAAGGTAGTCTTGCCGTACTCGCAGTGACCCAAGCGTTACATGCCCTTTGATGATCTCACCTGTACGCGGGTCCACCACTGAGGCGCCGTAGGACCAGCCACGTGTCGAGCGATGCACCCACTGGATTACGTTGTAACGGACATCCATCGGGTCGGCGTCATCCGGTAGTATCCGGACCTGGAAAGCATCTCGATAACCGGCGGCTTCAAAAGCCTGGTTCCACCAACTGGCGCCCTCGATCAATGCAGAGCGGATGGGTTCCGGCGCTCCTGAATCGACATAGTAAATTATGGGTTCCACGGCCTCACTGAAAATTGCTTCGGGATGAGTTTTCTGCAGGCGGTGGCGGCGGGCATAAAGTACGTTGACGGGGTCGCCAACGGCAGTACCATAATCGACAAAACCATTATCCCGCGGTGACCCCATCAGGCCGGCCCTTGGGTCGTACGGCAGGGGCGTGTATTGGCTGTCGGGCAGGCGCACCAGGGAGTGGTGCAGATGTACGGTTATTGCTGTCGGGTCCGGAGCCACGGTTGAAAGACTGTCGTTGACCAATGAACCATCTTCACCGTACTTCGGGTTGCCAGTGAAAGTGATCACGGCTTCTATCTCCGTGTTATCCGCAAACGCCTTTGTGCTCGGGGTAAATATTGCCGAACGAGTCAGATCCACCAAATAGGTTCCCTGCTGGGCACGGCTTAGCCATGTAGCGATTCCATGTGCGTCGCGCAGGAAAAACCCCGTCGCATCCACCAGCACCGAGCTTTCTGTTTCATGCAAAACTTCAAATCCCCAAATTACTGATCGAGCAAAAGAACCTTCAACTGCTGCCAACTCGGCGGGGTTTTGGGAAGTTGCCCGGTAGAAGGTGTTGTTCTCTATCATTAGTATCTTTGGGCCGGAGCGAAAAAACTCGACCAGCCGTGTGGCACCGAGTTGACCTCGATCGAGTCCGAGGTCGTTGGAACCCAAACCGCGCGGCATGGAGGACTGATAAATGAATGCGTCGCCAAAACGATCGATCTGCAGTAACAACTGGCCACTTTTCTGGTCCCAGTAAAGATCAAAGAAACCGTCAAAATGCTCCAGGTCCTTCACCCGATCTTCAAAGCTCGCTGCTTTCTGTGCCCATGCGGCCTGGAAACTGCACATCAAGATAATGCAGAAAATGGTCTTGCTGAATACTTGTTGCATGATGGTCCGGTTGTCACTGCATGATCAATGAGGGCGGCTATTTTAGCTGATTCTTTGAACGAAGAGTTTGAGAAATTCAGTCATTTTTTGATCGCGACAAAAGGAAAGTGCCAGGGTTTGAGCCAAGGGCCAGCAGATGCTTCAGCACTCTTCTGGGCTTCAGGCTTGAAAGGTCCAGCGGCAAAATCTGCAGATCCATTTCACAGCCATGGGCAAGTTTCCGCATTGATCGTCGGCTGAAAGTGTTTATATGCTCGTCCGGGTCGTAGAAGATGTTGGTCAATACTGAACCCGACGGGCGCTGTCCAAGTTTTCTGATCAGGAAAGTTGTGAATCGATTCAGCGGGAATACCGGCGGCACACCAATGTAGAGCTGTCCGCCTGGTGCCAGCAGTCCCTTCAATGTTTGCAGAAATTGCGGCGGATCTCCGACATGTTCCAGCACCTGTTCACAATAAATCAGGTCAAAACAACGCGAACCCAGGTCCATTTTGCCAAGCATTCCGTGGCGGATATCCACGCCAAGCTGTTCCCGTCCATATTTTGCCAGCCTGGCCTCCGGTTCGACTCCGACTGACTGCATGCCTCTTGCCTCAGCCAGCGGAAGGGACAGCCCAATGGCACAACCTGCATCAAGGAAGTTCCTGGGCAGTTTCCCATTGGCCTTCCGGTAAGCTGCAAGGAGTCTTTCAATGATCTGGGTGGCCGCCTGCTTGCGGCGCCCTGCATCACGCAGGTAGTAATTTACACCATCCCATTCAAATGCTTTTTGGCGCTGGTACTGAATGGGGAAGAGGCTGTAGTGTCCACAGGACTTGCAGTAACAGACGGGAACCGCCTGCTCACAGTTAGGCGTTTTAATCCTGTCGATGACCCGGACATCAGGATTGGTACATAATCTGCAATGCATAGCTTGTCATGTCGGGCCCGGGGAATATTATTTTTACATTAATTACGTTTAAAAACCGAAATATGCCTATCGGACGCGGGGCGATCGCCGGCCTCGTCCTGCTTGGACAACTCTTGTTATTTTCCTCCGCGCTGGCTGCGCGAAGTTACGATCTGAAGTCGGAGATAAATGGCGAGAGACGAGTAGCAAAGGTATTCGAGGGTGGGTTCCGGCAAACTGAGGGTCGTCCAATGGTATTCGCATTCCATGGATATGGCGACAACAGGATCGATTTCTCACGTTTCGTAGACCTGCATAAGTCCTGGCCGGAAGCCATCATTGTTTATCCGGAAGGATTGAAACTACCGGACGCTGAAGGGAAGCTGAGATCCAGGGGCTGGCAGACCAGGATTGGATCGCTTAATGACCGTGACCTGGATTATGTTGATTTCCTGCTGGAAGAACTGGGAAGGCGCTATTCAATCGACCGGCGTCGAATTTATGCCACCGGGTTTTCAAACGGCGCCTGGTTTGTTTTCCTTTTAATGGGTCAACGGCAAAATATATTTTCCGCATTCGCCCCTGTAGGTTCTGCCGTGACCGGTGCGGTATTGGATAAAATGACCGATCCACAGCCTGTCATTTATGTTATCGGAAAAGACGAAGGTCCCGGAATACTCAAAGCGGCACAGTTGACGGTCGAAGCAATTTCAAGAGCAAACCGGTCCTCCAGTGAACAGTATGCATGGGCGGAAAATTACATCTTATTCGAGCCTGAGGAGGGAGGTGCAGCTTTTGTTTTTAACCTGCATCGCGGTGGTCATATATGGCCGTATGGCGCAAGCGACCTGATTGTCCGGTTTTTCCAGGAAAACCGTTCGCCCGATGAAGAATAAATCAGGGTCTCTTTATTGTCTTTGAGCCGCTCAGAACGCAATCGCAGCCTGATGGGAGTCATCGCTGCAATGGCGGTGGTAAATCTCGTTTACGGCATTACGTTTCCGCTTTTTGCCCTGGTGCTTGATGCCCAGGGTGTTTCTAAAACAATGATCGGTCTGAACACAATGGTGCAGGCACTTGCAGTGGTCATTTTGGCACCGGTGGCTCCCCGCCTGATGGAACGGATTCAGCCTGCGAAAATCATGCAGGCTACGGTGATTGTGTTGGCAATACTATTTATCCATGCCGGCTGGTTTCCCAATGTCTGGTTCTGGTTTCCGCTGCGTTTTGTGATTGGCGCGGCCACGGCGATGTTGTGGATAGCCAGCGAATCAATGATCAATACCCTGGCGCAGGAGAACTGGCGCGGGAGAATTATCGGTATTTATTCCTCTGTTGGCGCCGCCGGATTTGCACTAGCCCCGTTATTGCTGATTGCGACAGGAACAAGCGGTATGTTGCCCTTTGTCAGCACCAGTGTGATTACCTTACTTGCCGCGCTGCCGCTTTTTTGGTCTGTCCGGCAAAAACCGATGCAATCACAGTCCGGCCGCTCAGGCCTGACTAAAGTCATTCTGCTTGTGCCGGCAGTCATGTTGGGCAACGTCGCTTATGCGGCTGCAATTGAAACAATCAGCACGTTTTTTCCTCTTTTCGGCTTACACCTGGGCCTGAGCAGTCACCTTGCTCTGGGTATGATGACCATCATCGGTGTGGGCGGCATGGTGCTGGTCTTACCCTTTAGCTGGCTGACGGATCATGTTAACCGGATGGGAATGCTGGTCTGCTGTGTTGTATTGACCATGGCTGGTTTATTGGCGATGCCTTACCTGGCGACTGTGCCAGTGGTCTCGGTAGTATTCGTTTTTGTTTTTGGTGGCGTCTCGGCGATGATCTACGTAATCGGCGTCATCCTTATTGGTGAACAGTTCAAAGGCGCAATGCTCGCCACCGCAACCACTGCATACACGGCATGTTGGGGCACCGGTTCGGTACTTGGGCCAATGATCGTGGGAGCAGGTATGGACTGGATGGGCGTGGAGTACATGGCGCTGATCATATTCATGATCTTCTTGCCGTATTTGCCGTTTCCCGTGCGTGCCTGGATAAAGACATCAAGGCAGGTGAATGCAAGTGATTGAATGATTAACCACTATGGTCTATTTGATGATTCAGGCATTACATTAGAATATATCTAAAAACGGAGATTACTTATCAAGCGACGTGAATTCATTCATTCAGCAAGCCAATTGCTGGGCTTGTTGGTTACCCCGGCGGCCTGGGCAGGTTCCCCAGACGACGGCGGGGCTAAGGCACAACGCTTATTAGCCATAGACGGGCTCAGCATTGCTTTCGACGTGATGGATGATGATACCCTGGAGGCAGAAACACTTTCAGCAATCCATGCCTCGGGATTGAGCGCAATCAACATGACAACACCCTATCCGGGTGACGATTTCAAGGTGGCAGTCGACAAGATCAGCCGGCTTCAACATATCGTGTCACTGCACCCTGAAATCATGCAAATTGTTCGCACAGCCGGTGATATTGACCACTGCCGGGTAACCGGACGGCTTGGCATTATCATTGGATTTCAAAGCACAGAGATGTTTGATGCATCTTTGTCAGCTATTTCCATATTTCATGGCCTGGGGGCACGTATTATGCAGATGAGCTACAACGGCCCGGGCATTTTTGGCCATGGCTGCCTCAGCGAGGACAACAGTGGTCTGACGCTGGCAGGTCTCGAAGCTGTGGAGCGACTGAATGAGCAGCGTGTGTTGATTGATACCTCTCATGCCAACCAGGCTACAACGGCCGAAACCATTGCGATGTCCTGTGAGCCTGTCGTGATTTCGCACACTGGTTGCAACGAGATATACAGGCATCCGAGAAGCAACGATGATGCGGAATTGCGGGCACTGGCCGATAAAGGTGGGGTCGCTGGGATCTACCTGATGCCGTTTCTGGATGGTGGAACAGGTGAATTAACCACGGAGATGCTGTTCAGGCATATCGAGCATGCGCTCAATGTTTGCGGTGAAGACCATGTGGGTATTGGAAGTGACCAGGGCGTGCGGAAGATTGAAGACGGTCCTGATTACAGGGCCCGGCTTAAGGCCGAAGTCAAAAGTAGAAGAGCCGCAGGAATATCCGCACCGGGCGAAAGCGCAGACCGGCCACCATTTATTCCTGCACTCAATCGCAGCAACCGTTTACTGGAGATCGCCCGCTTGATGGCTGCCCGTGGCCACAGCAACGGAGTGATCGAAAAAGTGATTGGCAAAAATTTCTACCGGGTAATGAAAAAAGTCTGGTAGCCCGTAATTGATAAGGATCATAAAGTCAGGATGGTAATCCATGAATACTGAGTTTCACAATCTGGGGGAGGGTGAATCCCTTTTTAATCAATATATTGCGGAAATAAGGGACATCAAAGTCCAGCAGGACAGCATGCGCTTCCGGCGAAATATTGAACGTATAGGAGAGATTTTCGCCTATGAGATCAGCAAGGTTTTACCCCACGCTGAAAAGGAAGTTCAAACCCCACTGGGTGTTTCCAGTTGCCGGGTGCTGGACGAGCAGCCAGTATTGGCCACCATACTCCGGGCTGGCCTGCCGCTGCACCAGGGGCTGCTGAACTATTTTGACCGGGCTGAAAATACCTTCATTTCTGCATACCGAAAGCATGAAGGCGAAGAAGAAAGCTTTGAGGTGGAGATCGAATACCTTTCCAGCCCTGCGCTGGAAGGGAAAACGGTAATCCTTTGTGATCCCATGCTGGCTTCCGGTTCTTCCATGGTGCTTGCGTACAAGGCTTTGCTGGCCAGGGGAACGCCGGCAAATCTTCACGTGGTGGTGGTGATCGCCAGCGAAGAAGGGATGGAGTTTGCCACGGCGAATTTGCCTGCCGGTACACATTTTTGGATCGGAGCCATTGACTCTGAAATGACCAGTCGCAAGTACATCGTTCCCGGTCTGGGAGATGCAGGCGACCTTGCATACGGTGCCAAGGATTAAGTTAATTCTGCCATCAGTAGCGGTAGATTAAAAATTCAGCAACCCATCGATTTGTCCATATTTACATATACTTGTAGTATCCTTTTAAACAATGGAATTACTGAAAACAAGATTCAGTAGAAAACTGCACGTGGCATTCGCCTTCTTGCAGTTCATCATTCTTGAGCTCGCCTGGTATTTCTATGACAGCATGAAGTGGTATGAGCACGATGTGCAGCGTATCGCAATGGCCAACGATGTCCTGCAGGGCTACCAGGAAGTTTCCATTCTTACTTTCCGTGAACTCAATGCTTTGGGTGAAATGGTAGTACGGGGAGATGCTGATAAAATTTCAGATCGCGGGCTTGGTGCTGAAACTTTAAGACAGGCAATTTCGCGGCTGCGGCAGGTGTTCGCGATTTTGATAGACAATGTAATGCGTTATTCAAAAGAAGGCGGCAGTATCGAAATTGAACTGACCTGGGGTGAGACAGATGTTCATATCAGCTTCAGGGGTCAAGATATCGGTCTGACTGAAGAAGAAGCAGAGCAGGCATTTGAAAGATTTTACCGCGGCAACAAGTCGGTAGAACACGCCCGTGGCACCGGGCTGGGCTTGCCTGTTGCAAAGGCAATTGTTGAAGCACATAAAGGTAAAATCTCGCTTGAAGGTGAGTTGGGAACAGGGGCAATCGCGCGAGTATCCTTGCCGGCCGAAAACCGGTTGAGAGTAGTGGCATGAGGATTCTGATTGTTGAAGACGAGGTCTGTATATCGGATTTTCTAGATCGTGGATTGAGGGCAGAGGGTCATTTCTGTGTGATTGCACATGACGGTGAAGAGGGTCTGTCCCTGGCCAGCGATGGTGATTTTGATCTTGTCCTTTTGGACCTGATGCTGCCAAAAATGCATGGCCACGAGGTGTGCCAACGATTGGGGATGAACAAGGTTAACACGCCCCTGATGATCCTCACGGCCATGGACAGTATCGATGATATTGTGGCAGGTCTTCGGCTCGGTGCTGATGACTACATGACCAAACCATTTTCATTCGAAGAGTTGCTGGCCCGTATTGAATCTGTCAAACGCCGAAGCTCCCACCGGCAGAAAGAAGACCCTTGCCTGAGGGTTGGGCCAGTTGTGTTCGATCGTGACGCCCTGCGTGTGACGGTTGATGATCAGGATGTTCATTTGACCGCGAAAGAATTAGCCATTCTTGAATTGCTGATGAGCAACCCCGGCAAATTATTCAGCCGCGAACGCATTCTCAGCAACGTCTGGGGACTGAATATGGACCCTTTGACGAATGTCGTTGACGTTTACATCGGCAAGTTACGAAAAAAAATCGATCACCAGGACGGTGATTCATTGATTGAAACAGTCAGGGGTCTTGGCTATCGGCTTCTTTTGCCTGCCGGCCATGGAAATCAGGCAAGCTGAAGGAAAAGAGGGATCTACAATCTTGTCCGGTCGACAGATTTCCCCTTGTTCATAGAATATTTAATCAATTTTCATGATTATTTCAGGATAACTTTACGATACATGGATTATCCTTTTTACTCGGTCATTCCCGATGCGGCCGGCCCCCCCAAAAGGCCCATTGGAATTCAGGTGACCGGTGACCTGACACCAGCACTGTGCATTCTTCGGGTGGCGAAAAATACATAAATGGTGATCAGCAGGCCACGGATCGGCTGTAGGTCTTATCAATGGTTTTCAACGGATTGGGAAGCCGGGTGAGATCAAGCCAACCGGACTGGCCAAAAAGTATCGTCACTGCTTCACAGGGAAATTGGGGCAGTGACACTTCCAGCCCGCATATTGCACCATCCCTTGTTTGTCCATTTGCCTCTGGAACCGGGCTGGATCGGTCAATTTATTACGTCGTATTTTAAATATGCGGCAGATAACTCAGGTTCGGCCTGGAAGATCTGATCGCCGTTAATGCGATGTCTGGCCGTTTGTTCAGAATGGAGAGCCCGCTGACTCTTCTCTCAAATTCAGTGCGAAGTTCTTCATATGCCTCTCGTAAAGGCGCCTGACCATGCGGGTCAGGATTGATTGCGGGCTGCAACAGCCATTACGGTCCGACACTAAGCGGATCGAGTTTGTGCTGCAATCGTGATTTCCGCCTGGCGCGGATGGTGATCACAAGTATGCCCAGTAGCACCATGAACCCGCCAAGGAACAACCTCCACCCGGGCCTGTCACCCCAAACCACAACACCGAACATGACTGCAAACACCGGTGTAAGCAGCATGTAAGGCATCACTGTGGTGACCGGGTGCCGCTGGATCAGAAAATAAAAAAAGCCGTGTCCGACCAGCGATGCAATCAGAGCTGAATAGGCAACGCTACCCCAATGAACCCAATTTGCTGTTTGAATCTGCATTAGTTGATCTTGCTCCAGTAACAGGGATAAAAGTAACAGGAACGGGAGGGATATGATCGCGGTCCAGGCCTGGAAATTGATGACCGGTACGCCACGGATCCCTCTCATGTAGATCGAACCTAAAGCCTGGAACAAAGCGGAAATCAAGACCAGCGCAAGCACATCCAGTTGAGCCAGGACCAGGGGATCCAATCCGATAACCAGCACCCCGAAGAAGGCAAGGCCCGTGGCCAGCAGGGATCGCCAGCCTATGCGCTCGCCGAGAATTAGCATCGCCAACACCACAGCCATCGGGATATAGATCTGCTGGACAATGGCGACTGATGAAACATCGCTGGAGCGTGCCAGTGCCCAGAACATCACGGTAAAGTGCAATGCGCCAATCAGCAGGCAAACCTTGACCAGGCGAATCCATTGGTCACGCGGTGGCCACTTCAAAAACGGGAAAACCAGTAACAATATCAATGCGAACCTGAGGATCATGTACAGCAAGGGAGAAAAATGCTGCATGCCTGCTGCCCCGGCCGTGAAATTGAATGACCAGACCAGGCAGACCAGAATCGCCAGAAGCAAATGCTGAGCCGGCATGTTTGTTCAGATTTTCAGAACTGCAATCATGACGAATGTGATCGTACCCGAAATACCCGGTGGGATTGGCGCTTTATCATGCTTTGCATTCGGTAAGGTGCTGGGTGAAGATGAAGGTATATTAAATCGACGAAATCATCCGGGGATTCATATGTCTTTTGAGAGAATCAAGTCCATTGTGCTTTCACTATTCCTGCTGATGCCAGCTGTTTCCGGCGCTGCAGATGAAGCCGTACATACAGGTTCAGGTGGCAGCTACGCGGATCTGGTAACGCTATTCAGGGACTGGCGTGATTTTAAAAGTCCGGAGCTGTTAAACGGTGCCCCGGATTACACCGCGCCTAAGATGGCAGAAATGCACCTGGAACTGAAATCCTACCAGGATCGTCTGAATGCGTTCGAGACCTCCACCTGGCCGGTTGAACAACAGGTGGACTGGCATCTGGTGCGCGCCGAGATGAACGGCATGGATTTCAATATTCGTGTCCTCAAGCCGTGGCAACGCGACCCTGCTTACTACACTTCGGTTTGGTCATTCCAGAGCGATATACCGGCCCATGAAGGTGGAACTCATCATGCGCTGGTCGAGCTATGGACCTATACATTTCCTTTGTCGCAGGCCGAAGAAGAGAAGCTGGCAGCCGAATTAGGCACCATCCCGCCGTTGCTGGGCCAGGCTCGCGGTAACCTGACCGGCAATGCGCGCGATCTGTGGATCGCCGGCATAAAAAACATCGTTGATCAGGGCGCAGATCTGGAGGCTCTTTCTGAGAAGACTCACGGAGCCGGTTCAACATTCAGGGACTCCTTAAAGCAGGCAATCCAGGCCACTCACTCGTTTGCAACATGGCTGGAAGAACGGTCTTCTTCAAAAACCGGCCCCTCCGGTGTAGGCAAGGAGAATTACAGCTGGTACCTGCGTAATGTGCACCTGGTGCCATTGTCCTGGGAGGAGGAAGTGTCACTGTTAAAACGCGAGCTGGACCGCGCCCACGCGCGCTTGCGGCTCGAGGAACACCACAACCGTGATCTTCCGCCCATAACACCGATCTCCAGCGCTGAAGAATACGATCAAAGGGCCGGACAAGCGGTCAGAAAATTCACAGATTTTTTAAAAGAAGAAATCCTGCCGCCTTATGATTATATTGAGCCCGCCTTGCGCGCCCAGATGGGCGAATTTGTCCCACTGGAGTCACGCAATTTCTTTGCCACGGCCGCGCATCACGACCAGTTGACACTGTGGACTCACTGGTATCACTGGGTTGACCTGGCACGCATTGCGTCTGACCCTCATCCCAGCCCCATTCGCAGGGGTCCCTTGCTGTACAACATCTGGGACAGCCGGGCGGAAGGGATGGCCACCGGTTTTGAGGAAATAATGATGCACGCCGGCCTGTTTGATGATAATCCGCGTGCGCGGGAGGTGGTCTATATCATGCTTGCCCAACGCGCCGCCCGTGGCCTGGGCTCTTTATACGCACAGGCCAATATTTTCACCATGAAAGAAGCACGCGATTTCCATGTTGAATGGACCCCAAGGGGGTGGATGCGTGAAGACCTGGACCTGCTGGGATTCGAGCAACATCTGTATCTGCGCCAGCCCGGGTACGGGACCTCGTACGTGACTGGCAAGTACCTGCTCGAACGCCTGGTCGTTGAACGCGGAAAGCAATTGAAAGACGATTTCAGCTTAATGCGGTTCTTTGAAGAACTGGATAAAACCGGTGTGATCCCGGTGTCTTTGATTCGATGGCAACTGACCGGTAAAGATGACGAAATCAGGGATTTGATGTCCGCACAATGATTGCGATAAGGAGACAGCGGAATTTCTCTGGTCCTGTGTTGCTGGTATTGATATCAGGCCTGAGTTTGATTGCCTGCGATGATGCCCCCGGTAAGCCGGGTTTGGATTCGTCTGAAATGCTCGAAAACCTGATACAGCAATACGTAGATGAACAGGAACGGACGGATGGCCGCGATCCCATTTTTACCGCCGGGTCATTTGAGGCGGATATTGAATCTCAGCGCGCGCTGCTCAACAAGGTGCAACTGGTCGGTACACGGGGCCTGACGCTCGAACAGGACACCGACCGGCAATTGCTGATCGGATTGCTGGAAACCGACATACGCAGTGCCCAGGTTCAACGACGCTGGGAAAACGACCCGGCCATGTATGTTCCTTCGCGCCAGATTGGCTTGTTGATGGATCCTGACGCCCCTGAGACTTTAGAACAAAGGACTGAAAAGCTTGCTGAACGATTTGCCAGCCTGCCAGGCCAGTTGCAACAGGCGCGAACCAACCTTCGGTATCCACCAGCCAGATTTACACAGTCCGCAATCTTCCAGGTGAAAAGCACGCTCGAAAGTATGCAAGAGGGGGCAAGCGCATTTGTTGGCCCGGAAATAGCTGATGAATTTTCGAAGGCACAGGGGCTGCTGGAGGCCTACCTGGAATTTCTGCAGAAAGAACTGATACCGCGCTCCACCGGCCAATGGGCGATAGGCAGGGAAGAGTATGACTATATTCTCAGGCACCGCTGGTTCATGCAGTCCGATGCCGATGACATACTGGCGCGAGGACACGAGGCTTTTTTGGAAACCGAGGCACTGGCCCAGGAAGTGGCCGGCCGCATGGTGCCTGGCGCGCACTGGACCGAGGTGTATGAAGGCCTGAAAGATGATCACCCGGCGGTGGATGCTATCAAGCAGGCTTACCAGCAGCAGATGGATGAGGCCGGCAAGTTCGTTCGGGATCAGCAGATCGTCACGCTGCCGGACGGTGAACGTGTCATTACTCTCGATACGCCGCCCGCGATGCGGCGCTCTTCCCCGTTCGGGACCTTCCAGTCAGTTTCTCCTTTTGACGGTGGGCTGGAGGGTCGCCTGATGCTGACACCGATAGAAGAGTGGATGACGCCGGAACAGCAATCTGCGCGTTTACGTTCCCACCACAGGGCCTGGATTCCCATCATCGCCGTGCACGAGGCCTACCCCGGTCACCATGTCCACGCGCTGAAAACACGGGAAAACCCGAGAATTCTCAGGAAAATAGTTCGCGAGCCCATTTTTTCCGAAGGCTGGGGATTATTCACCGAAGAATTGATGTATGAACTTGGGTTTCTTAAAGGTGACGATGTGCGCCTGACGCAACTGAGAAACCGCCTGTGGCGGGCAGCCAGGGTCATATTGGACTCCAGCCTGCATACCGGCAAAATGAGCTTCGATCAGGCTGTGGATTTCCTGGTCGAGAAAGTGCGCTTTGAGCGTTACGCAGCCGAACTTGAAGTGGGAATGTATATTCGCAGACCTACCTATGTGCTGGGCTACCTGATTGGCATGCAGGATTTGATGGCCATTCGTGACGATTACATACGGCTACACGGTGATCCCCGGCCCCCCAGTGTTTTTTACGACCGTTTACTGAGCATAGGTTCTATTCCCCCGGCGCTGGTGCGCAATGAGTTGCTAAGCGGGAAACCGCAGTAAATCACCCAGCTGTTATGCATGTGCAGACTTTGAGCAGCCGCAAAAGTTTTCCCCTCGGATTGATCGTATTCAGCGTGGGCGTTGCTGTGTACAAGGCATCCAGTCTCTCGCTGGAGATGACCGGCACACTTGATGTGTTGGCCAGGCTGATTTCACTGGACCTGGGATTTCTCGGCCTGCTTGGTTTGCTTGCTGTGCTACATGGTCGCGCCGGTGCGCAATGGATTCGAATATCCGTCAAGATTCTGCTCGCCGCGCTGGTCGCTTTTTATACCATTCACAGTTTTGTGCTGCTGGCACTGGATGAATATATGAACCTGTTTGACCTGGGCAGGTATTTCCAGGAATGGCAGGTCGTCCTGAGTTTCTTCAATGCTCTGACTATCAGCGCGACCGTGGTTTTCGTGCTGGCTGTGTTTTTCAACGGTTCTCTCAGCAAACGCTTTTCCACAGGACTTTTTGTCTTGTCCTTACTGGCTTTACTGGCAGGGTTTGCGCTTGTTGCGAAAGCACCTTTTCAATTACAAAAATACGCTGTATTACAGCTGAACAGCATCGTTGCGCAGGCCACCAGTGAAAGAGGTGTCTCTTCCTATACGCAAGAACAATTGGCGTTTTACTCTGCGGCCGGGCCTGGTCCGGTAGAATTCATGGATCAGGATCCAAATATTATCCTGTTGATCGTGGAATCGCTCAGCTCGATTAATTCATTCAAGGTTTCGGGTGAACGCGACCTGCTCAGGCGATTTGACACCCTGTCAGAAGAAGGCGTGTTGTTCCGTAATTTCTTTGCCAACCACGCAGCTTCTGAAGGTGGCATTATTTCCTTATTGAGCGGGGTGCCCCCACTGCATTACCCGGGTGCCACGCCATTGATGTTCGATGAATTCGCCATGCAGCCCTCGGTAATCGGTGAATATCGGCAGAGGGGGTATTTCACAGAATTTCTGACCAATGCCGACCTGGGGTTTATTGGTATGGACCGGTATATTTCCGGCTTGAATTTCGATCGTGCGCGAGGGTGGGATGAGGTGCCCGCAATGGAGCAGGCCCCGAAGATTGTTCAACACGCACCTTCGGACCGCTATCTCTATGCTGAAGCCCTGGACAGGGCTGAACAACTGAATGCAAAACGTGACGAATCCGGCCGTCCCTGGTTCATGGCAATTGCAACGGTAAGCACGCACCTGCCCTACACGCACCCTGAAGGCGGTGAAGATACGCCAGGCGCTGTTTGGGCATGGAGCCTGGAGCAGCTCGAATCATTTTATCGGGGGCTGCAGGATCAGGGTTTTTTCAAAAACGGGATTCTGTTGATCAGCGGTGATCACCGGCAGATGCGACCATTGACCAACCAGGAAACAAAACGTTACGGAGACAGTGCAAAAGCCCGTATTCCCCTGCTTGTTATTGGAGAGGGTTTGCCTGCCGGTGTTATCGACAACCGTTTTTTTCAGCAATCAGACCTCCTGCGTCTGCTAAAACGTGTCGGCCAGCCGGATTTGGAACTATCACCTCAACCGGTGTGGGTTGAGCGTTATAACCGCGTTTATGGAAAGGTGGACAGCATCAACCGTTTCAGTGTCTTCGATAGCACAGACCAGGGAAAGCACGAAATGCCGGTTCTAATGTCAGGTATCGAAATATCCTGGATCGGCAAAAGGCCTTCATTCTCCAGGAAGATCGAGGCATCCGCGCATGCTCAACGCAGCCGTCACCAGTTCATTCGAACTGGTGGTAAGCCCGGTTGTGCACCTGACTTCAGTCGCTGGCCCCTTCAGCCTTCCGTTCAGCCGGGTCTGCAATTGTCCGTGGTTCAGGGAGGAAACTTCGATGTAGTCCCTGACCGTGAATTCGACGATAAAAACTTCCATGTGATGGATGAGATCGCATTCCCGTCATCTGCAGCCAATGGCGTGGACCTGGTGTTAGGGTTCAGGACATACCTGCTTGCTGAGAATGCGGGTCTTTACTGGTTCCGAACGGCACCGGCTAACCGGGCCTGCATGGGAATTGATCAAACTTTGGTTTTGGACCAACTCATGCCGGGACCCGGAACCCAGGGGTCCATTGAATTGGAAGCGGGATTGCACGCCATGGATCTGCGATTCCTGGTGAAGGGCGAACCTGCAGCTGACCAGCCTCCCGCGCCTTCATTGCAATGGGTGACACCAGGTCAGATCCGGTGGCATTGGATGGACATTCCAGCCAGACAGTTTCGTTTGCCGGTGCCGCCTGTTGAACCGGAATCCTGAGCTCCGGGAAAATGATTATGCAATGACCAGTCAGATCAAAACGAGCGTACCGGTAGTTGACTATTCCGCGCTGGTAAACGGGGATGGAAAACACCAGGCATTGGCTATTCTGGATACAGCGTGCCGCAAAACCGGATTTTTCTACCTTGCCAATCATGGCATTTTTCAAACTTCGATCGCCAGGGTCTGGCAGCAGGCAGACTGGTTTTTTCGGTTGCCCCTGCATGAAAAACAATCTACTGCCCGCAGCGAGTCCAACAGCCGTGGTTATTACAACCAGGAACTGACCAAGAATGTCCGGGATATGAAAGAAGTGTTCGACTTTGGTCACCTTCCTTTTCCGGGTCTGCCCGATGCCCACCCAGGCAATCGGACCCCTGATGGTTGGAACCAGTGGCCGGTAATCGCTGGCCATCAGGAATTCAAAGATATTTTGAATGACTACTACCGGGCCTGCGGGCAGATTGCGATTGAATTGCTCAGGGCATTGACTTCCAATCTTGGCGCCGCAGTAAACACTTTGACCGGTGACTTCCATCCTGATCACAGCAGTTTTCTGAGACTCAATTACTACCCGGTGAATGACCCGCTTGGCCAGGGATCTTCCGCAACAGGAGTGGCTGCAGAAACGGGCCACCTGGGCGTGCATCATCATGCCGACGCAGGCGCACTGACACTGTTGCTGCAGGATGATGTAGGTGGCCTGGAAATATTTTTCGAAGATGCGTGGATACCTGTAGATCCATTGCCGGGAACACTGGTGGTCAATATCGGCGATATCGTTCAGGTCTGGTCCAATGACCAGTACATTGCGCCGTTGCACCGGGTTATCGCGAGCTCGCGTAAAGACCGGTTCAGCGTTCCATTTTTCTTCAACCCGGTTTATGAAGCCAATTACGGACCATTGCCAGAAGCCATCCAGAACGGGGAAACTGCACATTATGGTCAGATAAACTGGGGGAACTTCAGGCGGGAAAGACAACACGGTGATTACGGCGATTATGGCGATGAGATCCAGGCGTCTGACTTCAGGCTATAGCAATATTAGAAGCCATCTCAATAATACCCATGGGTATTATTGAGATGGCTTCTATCTTGATAAAGGAGTAATTCATGAACGCTGAACAGGTTTTCGGGGTCGCTGGTCAAGTGGCAATGGTGTGTTGGCTGCTTTTGGCGGCCAGCTTGTTCTGGGCCAGACTCAGGCCCGGCGCCCAGTGGCTTGGGACTTTCGGGCTGCCTTTGATGATCGGAATTACCTACCTGGTGGCGATATCACTGGATTATCCTGCCCCGCAAGGAGGCTTCGGCAGCCTCGCCGATGTGCGTATGCTATTCAGTTCGGACTGGATATTGCTGGCAGGATGGGTGCATTACCTGGTTTTTGACTACTTCGTCGGGGCATGGATTGCCAGGGACAGCCAGCGCCACAATGCCACGCTGTTTTGGTATTGCCCTGCCTGTTTTTTTGCCTGATGGCAGGCCCCGCCGGTTTGCTGTTATACCTGGCTATCAGGAGCGGCCGTCAGCTGGCAGCAAGACAGGCATAAAATAAAAAGGGCCGGGAATCACGGCCCTGGATCATTGAATTTACCGGTTTGACTAGTCAGCGCTGGCTACCAGCCTCACCTTTACGGTAAAAATCGAGGTATTGTCAGCCACCACCGGCTTTTCGGTGACGCCGCAGGAAATTTCTTTTTCCAACACGATCGGGTTTTCACCGGGCCGCGGGCATTTCATCGTAAAGTTGAGTTCTCTTTCGCCGTCATCGTTCCGGAACAGGTCGACTTCTGTGGCGATCAACTTCAGCCATATTTTTAATTCAGATCCACCATCACCTGCACCCAGTTCCAGGGCGCCTGGTGAGCCATGTGGCTCCATGGTGATGCCGGAATCCAGGTTGTGTTTTTTGACTGAAATCGTGCCTTTGCCTTTGAGGCCTTCATTAAAAATCTTGGCTTCAACATTATATTTCCAGTCATCACCAATATCGCCATCCTGACGCTCGGATAGTACTGAAAAGATTATTTTGCCGGTCATGTCTCGTGCTCCGTACGATTCTTGGAATACGCCCATGATAAACAAAAATCCATCGCAGGCTTCAAAATTTATCTGTCAAAGAAATTTGACAGAGGACATTGTGAGAACCAGACAGGGAGAATCCCCTTTTGAACAGATCAATTCGAAGCTTATTCACTCAGTAGTTTCTTCAAGTCGGATACCACAGACGCGGTATCCGCAGTATCTGCCAGCAGCAACCTGCACCGGCCTTTCGAATCGAATACAAACACCCGGTTGCTGTGCACCACGTCATAATCGCCGTTTTCATTACCGGCCTGTGCCATAAAATCCACTTTGTAGGACTGGTTCAGAGCCCGCAGGACAGATTCAGACCCGGTCAGACCATGCAACCAGGGACCAAACCGGCTGGTATAAGCCTTCATCGCCTGTGGCGTGTCACGTTTCGGATCAACTGACACGAACAGGACCTGCACATTTTCAGCAGCTTGCCCAAGTTCAGTCAAGGTAACGGAAATCTGTCCCAGCGTTGCGGGACATGCCCCGGGGCAGTTGGTAAAGCCAAAATAAAGCAGAGTGGTCCTGCCCCGGAATGAATCCGCATCCACGGTTTCGCCATCGCTGTTCAACAGGCTGAACTCCAGGTCGGGAAATACGCCGCTGACATCGGTACCATTCCACGCCGGTGATTCACTGCAGCCGACAAACAAAAGCAAGCTGCACAATATACTGCTAAAATTCCTAGTTGAACGATTTACCACTTCTTGTCCGCTTCCCCAAACGCTAAATATTAGGCTATTGCTCTCATTTCTTGATAAGATGATCGGTCCACAGTTATGTGTGAATGGAATTTTAAAATGTTTGATAAACGAAACGATAGCAAAGAGAATGTGCAGCGAAATGCGGCGGCACCTTCGAATTCTGCCTCACCCGTCATGAGCAAACCCGCCGTGATCGGCCCGGGAATCAGCATTAATGGTGATATCTCGGGTACCGAAGGCCTGATCATCGAAGGTAAGGTCGAAGGAAAGATAAACCTGCCGGGTCACCAGGTCGAAGTTGGAAAGACAGGCAGGGTCAACGCCGATATCATTGCCAAATTCGTTAGAGTTGGTGGTGAATTGAAAGGCAATATCGAAGGGAAGGAAAAAGTCGTCATAGCCAAATCCGGAAATGTCCGCGGAAATATTGCCGCCCCTCGGGTCATGCTGGAAGATGGCGCAATTTTTAAAGGAAGCATCGATATTGACCCTTCTGAATCTGCGCCGGTTAAACTTCCGCTTTCTCCGCAAAAAACGACCGGCAATGTCAAGCCCCCGGGTGGTGAAGTGGCCAAGAAAGAGACAGGCTACACAGTGAAAGGCGGCTGATATCCCAAGCCTCCCCAAAATTCATTAACCCGGATATACGTACTTGAACCCGACTGCAACAGTGCCGTCGGCAGGCCCGTCCTTGCATGATGTGGTCAAAGCCGGCGTTTCCTATCAATCCAGCAGGCTGTTTCCGTCCCTGTTTCAACGGCTTGATCCCCAGCGGAAATTGACGATATTTGAGGCAGGCCCGGCAACGCCGGAAACGATCCAGTTCCTTGGCCAGTTCAAATCAAGGATTCATGTCACAAACCTCTACTCGGAAGCGCTGGTGCGTGAGAAACAAGAGGAACTTACCGAAAATGAGATGAAACTGGAATTTCAGAATCTCCTGAATTTTAAAGTTGGCACCCTTATTGATGTATGCCTGTTTTGGGACTTTCTGAACTATTTGAATCGTCCGGCGTTAAGTGCTTTCAGCAGCGCCCTGAGACCCTATATTCATAAAGGTACGCGGGGGCATGGTTTTACAGTTTTAAATATTGAAACACCTCTTCGAAACCAGCAATATGGCATTGGAACCCCAGATGCACTTTGTGTCCGGCCAGGGAGTGAGTCCCAACTGGACTACTATCCGCACTCTCATGAAGAATTGAATGCTTCATTTAATTGTTTCGAAATCGGCCGTGGCTGGCTATTGCCCGACGGCAGGCTGGAGATTCTTCTGAATGCGCTGGTCTGAAGACTGAGTCGCCAGGCAACGGCTGTTGAAGAAAGTGCGAAAAAAAGCCCGCTTCATGCGGGCTTTTTTTCCAATATAGTTTCTGACTAATCCATAACCCGTTCTTTGATAATGGTCAGAATGACCGCTGCAGCGCCTGCATTCCAGATGGAGCTGAAGTTGGTCATGATATCGGTGATGTATCCACCGACTTCAGGAATAGCGCCAAGGGCTCCGGCGACCTGGGCCAACGCAACCGCGCCTACCAGGTACATAACACGGTCATCACTGCTGACACCCATGAAGCCTAAAGCGGCGCCGAGAAGGGCCATGGCAAGAGCACTATATGGAATTGCGACAAATGCCGCTACGACGGCAACTGCCAAGGCTACCCAACGAATGATACTTACTACACTCATAATTCTCCCTCACTCTGGTTGAATTTTTATTTGATTTACAACAGTACAAGCATAACACATTCCATTCAATGGGCGGTTTAGATAAGATATTGAAACAAAACAATAAGATGAAGAATTATTATTAAGTTATTATTAAGTATGTTGACAGATTGGTTATTCTAAAAACCGTAAATTCCAATGGAATAAAAGCAAAAGGCCGGTTCATCAGAACCGGCCTTTTCACAATGCTGCAAAGAATCTAATTGAGGCCGCGGCGTTCCAGTAATGGCTGGATGTTGGGTTCGGCCCCACGAAATTCCCTGAAGATTACCATGGCATCTTCAGCACCACCGCGCGACAACAGGGTGCGTCGGAAGTGGTCGCCATTTTCCCGTCTCATGCCGCCGTTTTCCTTGAACCATTCTACGGTATCCGCATCCAGCACCTCGCTCCACATATAGGAGTAGTATCCGGCCGAGTAGCCGCCCATGATATGGGAGAAGTAGGTGCTGCGATAACGCGGTGGAATGGCCGTCATGGCAACACCGGCATCGGCCAGTGTTTTCGCTTCGAATTCCAGCAACCCTTCAGCGTCGGGAACTTCTTCGGGCTTCAACTGGTGCCAGGCCTGGTCGAGGATAGATGCTGCGATTTTTTCGGTGGTGGCAAAGCCCTGGTTAAATTTCTGCGTAGCGAGAACTTTGTCCAGCAATTCCGCAGGCATGGCTTCGCCGGTTTCGTAATGAACCGCATAGTTTTCCAGTATATCCGGCCAGACAGACCACATTTCGTTGACTTGCGAGGGAAACTCTACGAAATCGCGCGGAACCGCAGTTCCGGCGAAATAAGGGTAGTTCACGTTTGAGAACATGCCGTGCAATGCATGACCAAATTCGTGAAACATGGTGTTCACATCGTCCCAGGTCAATAGCGTTGCTTCACCGTCCGGTGGTTTAGTGATATTCGAATGATTGGCAATAACCGGTTGGGTTCCCATTAGATTTGACTGGTTTACGTAGGCGTTCATCCAGGCACCGCCGCGCTTCGATGAGCGTGCATAGAAATCCCCGATGAAAAGGCCCAGTGTTGAGCCGTCGGTGTCAAATATTTCCCAGACGCGTACATCATCATGGTAGACGGGTAAATCGGTACGTTCCTTGAAACTGATACCGAAGACCTGTGTTGCGGCGTAGAAAACACCATTAATCAAAACACTGTCAAGTTCGAGGTAGGGCTTTAACTGAGACTCATCAAAGTCGTATCGTTCTTTTCTGACCTTTTCGGTGTAAAAATTCCAGTCCCAGGAGGCCAGCCTAAAATTTCCGCCTTCGGCGTCAATCATCGCCTGCAGATCCACCGCTTCACGTTCAGCATTGGCAACTGCTGCCGGGGCCAGGCCGGACAGGTGCTCGTTCACTGTATCAGTGGTCCGGGCGGTTCTCCTTTCCAGTTCATAGGCTGCGTGGTTTTCATATCCAAGAAGCTCGGCCCGCTGTGCCCGGATCTTTGCAACCCGTGTCACGACTTCGCGGTTGTCATACGCGCCACCACTGCTGCCACGCGCCAGCGAGGCCTTGTGAATACGCTCACGCAGTGCGCGATCTTCAAGCGAAGACATTACTGGCTGCCCGCTGGTATTGAGCAGCGGGATAACATATTTGTCCTCCAGTTCACGTTCACTCGCCGCAACAGCTGCTGCCGCAATAGCATCCTCGGACATTCCTGCAAGTTCCTCGACGGTGTCCACGACAATGGCCGAGTTGTTCACCTCGTTTAATACGTTCTGGCTGAACGAAGTCTCCAGGGAGGCCAATTCTGCATTCATGGCTTTCAGGACTTCTTTGTTTTCGGCGGACAGGCGTGCACCGGCACGGACAAAGTCGGAATAGTACTCGCCAATCAACCGGTAGGGCTCGGGATCCAGTTCCATGCTGTCACGCAGGTCATAAAGAAACTGGACTCGCTGAAAAAGTTTGTCATTGAGCAGGATCTTGTCAGAATGGGCCGACAGCCTTGGCGCCATATCACTGTTGATCTTGTCCAGGATGTCGCTGGTGTCAGCCAATATCATGGCTTCAAAAACTGTTTCCACCCGGTCCAGTAACTGGCCCGACTTTTCCAGCGCTACCAGCGTGTTGTCAAAGTTCGCAGACTCGTCCTGGTTGACAATGGCTTCTATTTCGGCCAGTTCGTCCGCCATTCCTTTTTCAAAAGCCGGCAGGTAGTGTTCGGTTCTGATCCGGTCGAATTCAGGGTATTTGAAATACAGGCTGCTCTCGCTGAAAAACGGGTTGCTGTCAGCGCTTGGGGATTCAGCACTGGTTGTCACATCAGACCCCGGCTTGGAGCAGGAAGTACCCAGCACTGCCAATGCCAGGGCCAGGCAAATGTTCAAGCGAAAATTCATAACGAACTTCCTTGTCAAGAGAAAATGCGGGGAAAAGGATACACGAAAAATGCTGTAGATTCCTGTGGTCAGTGCGGGAAAATGCGAATTCGCACTTTAAAGATGAAGCGGGGTTCAGGATAATTTCTGCATTACGATCGAAGCATTGGTCCCGCCGAATCCGAAATTATTGGACATTACTGTTCTCAGATCAGACTTGTCCCTACTTTCGGTCAAAACCGGCATCGCTTCTGCTGCCGGATCCAGATCTTCAATATTCGCAGAACCGGCCAGGAAATTGTGCTCCAGCATCAACAGGCAATGTATGGCTTCCTGCACACCGGCGGCACCAAGCGAGTGCCCGCACAATGATTTGCTGGAACTGAGCGGCGGAGTTTCATCTCCGAAAACTTCGCGAATGGCGTTCAATTCGGCAATATCACCAACCGGCGTACTGGTGCCGTGTGTATTGATGTAATCAATCGGAGCGTTTATCGTTGCTATCGCCTGGCGCATGCAGCGAACGGCACCTTCTCCGGAAGGTGCGACCATATTGTCACCGTCGGAAGTGGCTCCATAGCCGATCAGTTCCGCGTAGATTTTGGCACTGCGCGCCCTGGCATGTTCCATCTCCTCCAGCACCAGCATGCCGCCGCCGGCAGCGATGACAAAGCCATCACGGCCGCCGTCGTAGGCGCGGGATGCCGTTTCAGGGGTTTCGTTGTACTTTGTGGACAGCGCGCCCATGGCATCGAACATCATACCCAGGCTCCAGTCTTCCTCTTCGCCGCCACCTGCAAAAATTATGTCCTGCTTGCCGAACTGGATTTGTTCCATTGCCGCACCGATGCAATGGGTGCTGGTGGCGCAAGCTGAAGTGATCGAATAGTTAAGACCCTTGATACCAAAAGGTGTCGACAGGCAGGCGGAAACGGTGCTGCTCATGGTGCGTGGCACCTGGTAGGGGCCAACCCTGCGCAGGCCCCTGTTTCTCAAAGTGTCTGATCCCCAGACAATATTGGCGCTCGATGCACCACCTGATCCGGCAATCAGTCCAGTGCGGGGGTTGGAAACCTGTTCACCGGAAAGCCCGGAATCGTCAATGGCTCTCTGCATGGCAATGTAAGCGTAGGCTGCGGCATCACCCATGAAACGCAAATCCTTGCGCCCGATCAGTTCCTTTTTATCGATGTCCACGGAGCCGCTGACGTGGCTGCGCATGCCAATATCCCGGAACGCTTCGCTGAAACTGATGCCGGACTTCAGGTTTTGCAGGGAATCAAGTACTGATTCCGGATCATTGCCCAGGCAGGAAACAACACCCATTCCGGTCACTGCTACGCGTTTCATGTCTATTTCCTCAAAAGTTGTCGGTTGAAACGAACAGGCCGACACGCAAATCCTCTGCCGAATATATTTCCCGGCCATCTACTGACATTGTACCGTTAGCAATGATCAGGTTTAATTTTCGGCTGATGATTCGTTTTACATTTAAAGAATAGCTGACCAGGCCGTCACTTGGCAGCACCTGGCCGCTGAAGCGCACTTTCCCCACGCCGAGTGCCCGGCCCTTTCCTTTTAGACCGGCCCAGGTGAGGTAAAAACCGGCCAGCTGCCACAGAGCATCCAGGCCGAGGCAACCCGGCATCACCGGGTCATCAACAAAATGACAGGCAAAAAACCAAAGGTCCGGCCTGATGTCGAGCTCTGCCTGAATCTCTCCCCTGCCAAATGTTCCGCCATTATCGTTGATTACAGAGATACGGTTCATCATCAGCATGTTGCCGGTCGGCAATTTTCCGCCATCGTGACCAAACAGATCACCTCTGGCGCAAAGATTCAACTCTGCCTCGTCGTATGCACTTTTTCTGTCTTCTGGTATTTGCATGTTAAATATCTGCCACGGGGTCAAACCTGGATGCTTGCTGGAAACCTGCATTTTATAAATGCCTGGAATATTTCAAAAGGGCAATCTGCAAATCGCGATCACAAGATACCTTGCAGCCAGCAGCGGCAATTCATTCACCTGGATGCTTGCTGGAAACCTGCATTTTATAAATGCCTGGAATATTTCAAAAGGGCAATCTGCAAATCGCGATCACAAGATACCTTGCAGCCAGCAGCGGCAATTCATTCACCTGACCGCTGATATGTGTTCATTGCTCCCAATTTTAAAGGAATCGGGAAGAAAATAAATCAGAGGTTCCTTTGGTATGTCCTTAGGGTGACGCAAATTGATGAGGCATTTGTAACCTATTGCCACTCTCGCTCGTCAAATGACAGGTCAGGGTAGCGTGGTTACCCTCTCAAGCCGAAGGCAAAACCAAAAATAAGAAATGAGATAAGCAGCGATGTTATTCAACACACCCATCTTCTTCTTTTTCTTTGTTGTCTTTATATTCTTCTATGGTTTTGTTTTCCTTCGCCAGACCCCGAAAGTCTACTTTGTCCTGGTCGCCAGCCTGGTGTTCTATGGAGCATGGAACTATAAATTTATTCCTTTGCTCGTCGGTAGCGCGGTCGGAGATTATTTCCTTGCCCAGGCGATAGCGGCCGCTAACACGATACAAAGGGAAAAGTTGTGGTTGAGCCCATCTATCGTCATGAACCTGGGTATCCTGGCCCTGTTCAAGTACGCAGATTTTGCGCTTTCTTCGGTTGCCGATTTCATGGGCTTGTTTGGCTATAATCCGGCACTTCCAACCCTGTCGTGGGTGTTACCGGTCGGAATATCTTTCTATACCTTTCAAAGCCTCAGCTATACCATTGATGTGTACCGCGGAGACATGGAGCCGAGAAAAGGCCTGCTGCACTTCACCGCTGCTTTATCCTTTTTCCCGCAGTTGGTGGCGGGCCCCATACTTCGCGCCCGGCAGATTCTGCCGCAATTCCACGCTATTCAAGCGCCAAGCTGGACCAATGTAAAACACGGTTTTCTGCTGGTTACGGTCGGATTGATAAAAAAGACCGGCGCGGATTTGCTGGCAGCACCGGCCGCCAGGGCTTTCGATTCTGAAGGGTCTGTCAGCCTGATTGAGTCCTGGACCGGCGTGTTGGCCTTTGCAGGTCAAATCTACGGTGATTTTTCCGGCTACAGTGATATGGCCATTGGCCTCGCCCTGATAATAGGATTTCAGATTCCCCTGAACTTCCGCTTGCCGTATTTTGCGTCTTCACCGGTGGATTTCTGGCGCCGATGGCATATTTCACTTTCTACCTGGTTGCGTGACTATCTTTATATCCCGCTTGGTGGTAATCGGAACAACCATCGCCTGAGAAATATTTTTGTCACCATGCTCCTGGGTGGCCTCTGGCACGGTGCAGCCTGGACATTTATTGCATGGGGTGCATTTCATGGCGCAATCATTACAGGTACACATTACCTGTCGGGCCTCAAGCCCCTGGCCGGATTCAATGCATCCTCATCGCGGTGGACGAAACTGCTGAAATGGGGCATCACGTTCTACCTGGTAATGATCGGCTGGGTATTGTTCCGGGCCACCAGTATTGATGGAGCACTATCGCTGATTATGGATATGCATACCCTAAGCGGCTTGCCTACTCCTGGTGAAGTTGCTGGCATCATTTTTGGCCTGACGGTTGCAGGACTTGTGTTGATGCATCTGATGGACCGCTATGTGCTCCACAGTGCCTAAAAACCTGAAAACAGACCCTGGTTGTTCTGGCCCCTGCTTGTCATTGGCCAGGCGATTTGTCTGATGATTGGAGAACCCAGTAGTGAGTTCATCTACTTCCAGTTCTAGCGAAGCCGCTAACCGGCGAATCTTCGGCAGAATTCTGCTGACGATCATAGCGGGCATGATTACAGCCCTGGTGATATTGCGGTTTTTTACCGACCTCAATGATGCCAGTGCTGAAACCATCCTGGGAAGAGTTGTCGAGGCCCGTTCAGCCTTGCCGGCCATCATGGCTGAAGAGCAGAACCTGGCTATATTTTTTAGTTCCTCCATGACGCATGCCGGCTTTTCCCCCCGAATGTTTGACCGGTGGATGGCAGAAAAGGGCGTCGGGATAAAGTCTTTCAATTTCGGATTTGGCGGTTTGAATCCCTATTTTCAGGAAATTTTGTCACGCAGAATTGTCGAAGCATTTGATGCTGAGAACCGGAAGATAGAATTGTTAATGATTGAATTTAACCCGTTCCAGACCACCCAGATACGCTGGAACAGGGCGAAACCCATCGTTGACTCTTTCCTTACCATGTTGGCCACCGACAGGGAACTGTTCGAAATTGCAAAAAATGATTTAAGTCGTGGAATCCGGCTATTCACCATCAGGTATTTCAGAAATGATATTTCCGCCGAGATGATCACTGCATTTTTTGGTGAATCCCTGCAAACAATGCCGCAGGAAAGTGAACTTCCGGAGGACGAAGCGGTTTCGGAACGCCGTGAGGAAATTCTGGAACTGCTGGATGGCCAATTGGGAAAAGATTACCCGGACTACGACGGTTCGGACTGGTACCTGCCCTGGCAGGGAGGTGGCACCATACCCCTGGACCGGATCCTGACTGCTGACATTATTCAATTGCGGTTCGAAGAACTACTGGTCGAGTCATTTATCCAGTTCGTCAGGAATTTTCAGCAAATTTCCAATCAGGTGGAGATAATCCTGCTACCGGCTAACCGTGACTGGATTGTAAACCCGCCGGAGGCCAGCCAACGGCTGGCGGTTGTACTTGAACGCATCGAAAGAGAAACCGGAATTAAGATCAGGAATTTGCAGGATGCACCGGAAATCACCCCGGACATGTATGGCGACACCACCCACCTGGGCCGTTACACCGGAGATCTCCCTTTTGCCCAACTATTGGTGGATGAGCTGGCACCGGTGCTGCTCGGGCGATAGGCGAAGTAATTAAACAAAAACCCCGCATCTGCAGGGTTTTGCTTGTTAACGTGATCGGATCAGATCAGGACCGCTTGAATTTATCCCAGAACGTTTTGTGAACCAGGTCAGTGAACTCACCTGCATCCAGAAAAGTGCCGTGTCCCTTCGGGCAACTCTCATAAATGATATGTGGCTGCTCTGAATCGAATTCCTGCCTCATGTCGGTATCACATTGTGGACAATGAATCGCGCCGATGTGGTTGAATTTCCTGCCGACCTTGGCGTCCCCTGGTCAAGGATATAGTCCGCCATCCATATGTCGTTTCGTAAAGCGGCCAGTTCTTCGGGCTGAAACCACAGTCCTTTGCAACCGGTGCAGCGATCAACTTTGATTTCGTCGTAAGATGCGATTTCCATTTCGGCAGAACATTTTGGGCAATGCATGGATTGAATTCCTGATTAACAGTTGAGCGGTATTTTATGGTTAAAATCGAAACAAGGTCAAAAAATTTGTTTGTTTGCCGCCACCACCCATTTATCGGCAAACGTGGATAGAATACCCACAGGGCATAAATTCAACAACGAAGGAGTACCCAAAGTGGAGCAAATCCGCCGATTACCGGAAAGCGCACATCGCCCATTGAAAGAGGGTGAGGCTTACCAGCCCTATGTACCGGCCAGCGTTGTACAAAATGAATTCACCATTAAGGCATTGTTTTTTGGTGTTTTATTTGGGGTTTTATTCGGTGCGGCCAATGCCTACCTGGGCCTTCGTGCCGGATTGACGATCAGTACCTCCATTCCTGTCGCCGTCATGACGGTTGCTGCTTTTCATGCCTTGCGCAAAATGGGGGGCACCGCCAATATTCTCGAAGCCAACATGGCACAAACCGTGGGGTCGTCATCCAGTTCGGTAGCCAGCGGTGTCATATTTACCTTGCCGGCATTATTTCTCTGGGGTTTGTATCCTTCCCTGTTACAGATGACTTTACTGGCCATGGCCGGCGGACTGCTGGGTGTGCTGTTCATGATTCCGCTTCGACGTTTCCTGATTGAGCGCGAGCACGGCAAGCTTCCATACCCCGAAGGCACGGCCTGTGCCCATGTGCTGGTAGCCAACGAGGCAGGTGGCGGGCACGCAAAAAATGTTTTCATCGGCCTGGGTGCGGGCGCCTTGTACAAAGCGTTGACCGGCTGGGTCAAAGTACTGGGTTCTGAAGCGCATATGAAAATCCCTTTCCTGCGCAAGGGTGAATTGGGCATGGATCTTTCACCGGCGTTGTTTGGTGTGGGCTATATACTCGGGCCGCGTATCGCCACGGTGATGGTGGGTGGTGGATTGCTGTCTTCGATAATCATCATTCCCGCCATCGCCTACTGGGGTGAGGGAAGACCGCCTCTGTACCCTGAACTGGTCATGACCATCAATGAAATGTCAGCCTCGCAGATATGGACTCGCTACGTGCGCTATATCGGCGCGGGTGCGGTCGCTGCGGCCGGCATCATGACCCTGGTCAAAAGCCTGCCGGTGATGATCGAGTCGTTCCGCATTGGGGCCCAGGAACTGCGCGAGCGGGTCGAATCCGTCAGTGAAAAATTGAGACCGGCATCCCAGTCAGTGCCCCGTACGTCCAGGGACTTGTCCTTGAAAGTGGTAGTTGTGGGGGCGCTGATGGTTGGAATTATGCTAAGCCTGGTCGAAGCGCCATTTGGCACGCTCGACATGCCGGTCGAACGAATTGTGGCTGCGGTTTGCGTCATCGTTTTTGCGTTTTTCTTCGTGACGGTCGCTTCACGAATTGTTGGCCTGGTGGGCGTTACCAGTAATCCAACCAGCGGTATGACGATTGCAGCATTGCTGGGAACCGCCGGTATATTCCTGGTAATGGGATGGACCGATATGAATGGCAAGGCTGCAGCATTGACCGTTGGATGCGTGGTTGCTATTGCTGCCAGCATTGCAGGTGATACCTCGCAGGATCTGAAAACCGGTTACCTGCTCGGCGCCACGCCCCGCTACCAGCAGATGGGTGAATTGATCGGTGTACTGACTTCGGCCACGTTTGTCTGCCTGTCGGTATTGTTACTGGCAGAGACGTTTGGCTTTGGCAGTGAAGAATTGCCAGCACCGCAGGCAACACTGATGAAACTGGTCATAGATGGAGTGCTTGAACAAAACCTGCCCTGGGGTCTGGTGGCGATCGGAGCCGGTATTGCCATCGTAGCCGAGCTGTTCAAAATCCCATCTCTGCCATTCGCAGTGGGTGTCTATTTGCCGGTATCCACCATGACGCCGATTTTCTTCGGCGGAATGCTCAAGTTGTGGCTGGAAAAATCATCCCAGGATGAGGGCCAAGCTGTAGATCGCCGGGATAAAGGTGTATTGCTGGGATCCGGATTCGTGGGTGGAGAAGGCCTTTTGGGCGTTGCCATTGCAGGAGTGGCTTTTTGGCAGGGTGCAAGACCGGAAGGATTCGGCATGGGGTGGCTGGGGCCGGACTGGGTGGCAAACCTGGTCAGTTTTGGCTTCTTCCTGGTATTCGCGGCCTGGTTTGTTCGCCGGATCAAAGCAAATTAGCCAGCACTGTATTGGCAATCAAAACATGAGTAAATTGGATTGTCCGGCATTTCCTTCGGTGCCAGAAATGCTTGCATCCTTGCGCCCCAGGCAGCCGGTCTACTGCATTTTCCCTGAAAAATACCGGAATACTGCCCGGGAATTTCTCGAGGGCTTTCCAGGCCGGGTGCTCTATGCAGTCAAGGTCAATGATGACCCGCGAGTATTGAAATTGCTGTTTGAAGCGGGTGTGCGTCATTTCGTGGTTGATCATGTGGATGGACTGGAAACCCTGAAAACTGAAATTCCGATTGAGAAATGCGTGGTCTTTGTGCGTATGGCCGTTCACCATAGATCCGCCCTGAACGATTTATCCACTAAATTTGGTGCGCCACCAGGTGAAATGCCGGGCCTGATGCAGGCCGTTGCGGAATCCGGGGCTGAAACAGCGCTGGCTTTCAATGTCGGATCGGCGGTTACCGACCCCGAGGCATATCGCTATGCAATTGATACGGCATGCCAGGTGCTTGAGAAGTTGCCTTTCAAAATCAGGTTACTGGATATCGGCGGCGGCTACCCGGTTAGCTATCCGGGCTTTAAGGTACCTGCTATTCAACATTACTGGCAGGCAGTGCAGGAGAGTATCCCGGAAATACCGCTCGCGGCAGGCGGTGAGGTGCTGTCTGAGCCGGGCAGGGCGCTTGCAGCGTACGGTCTGTCCGCGGTTGTTGAAGTATTACAGCGCAAGGGTGACCGATTGTATATTAATGATGGCACCTATGGAATTTTCTGGGAATTACGTTTCGATGGACATGATCAATACCCGGTAACGGTGTACCGTAATGCTGCAGTTCTTGAAGGAACCGGCCACTCTTTCATGCTGTTCGGTCCCACCTGCGATGCCTACGATGTGCTGCCGGGAACCGTTGAACTACCGGAAGACATCCAGGCCGGTGACTACCTGGAATTCTCCAATATCGGCGCATACAGCCTTGCAGGCCGTACCCGCTTTAACCAACATTTCAGCGATGCTATTGTCAGCATCGGCAGCTGATTGATATCTCCACTGAAACACCAATCACGGGAGCAAGAATGATCATGCAACAATTCCCGCCAATGGATATTATTGATATCGCTTCCAGTAATAAAGGACGACAATAATATGAGCGATAGATTCAAAGTTCCCCACACACTGGTTCTTTTGTACGGCATGATCGTACTGGCCTACATCCTGACGCTTGTTTTGCCGGCCGGCAGCTTCGAAACCCTGGTCAATGATCATGGCAGGGAGGTGGTCGTCCCTGGCACTTTTACACAAATCCCTGACGCCCAAAGTCCGCCGATATGGTCTTTATTTACGGTAATTCCCCGTGGTCTGGCGGCCGCACAAGGTATTATTTTCTTTGTTTTCATCATCGGCGGTGCGCTGGCAGTGATCCGTTCCACAGGGGCACTGGACGCGGCACTGGCGAAGATTTTGAACCGCTTTGGTGGCCAACCCGCACTATTGATCCTGATGGGTATGCTGGCTTTTGCTACAGGTTCATCCACCATCGGTATGGCTGAGGAATATATACCCCTGGTCGCGATTCTGATAACGCTGTGCGTGGCGATGCGTATGGATACCGTTTCTGCAGTCGGCATCATGGTGGTCGGTTATGGTGTTGGTTTTGGAACTGCCGCGATCAATCCGTTCACGGTGCTGGTCGCCCAGGAAGTGGCCGGATTGACCCCGGTCTCCGGGATCGGCCTGCGCATTGTAATTTTTTTCCCCTTTCTGGCCATAGGTTTCTTACATGTATGGCGCTACGCGAGCAAGGTGCGCGCTGATCCCTCGGCATCACTGGTTGCTGATATTCCCGAGGCTCAGCCACCCGAAGTGAGTGCGCCCGATGAGATTACCGGACAGCACAGGCTGGTTTTAACCGCCACTTTTGCCGCCCTGGCACTGGTGGTGTGGGGCATCATGAAGCAGGGCTGGTACCTGGTGGAACTTGGCGGTGTTTTTGTCGCTCTGGCGGTAGTGGTCGGACTGCTGTCCCGCATGTCTTTCGACAATATGGCCCGGCAGTTTACGGTCGGTGCAGCGGAACTGACCGGTACGGCCTTATTGATCGGATTCGCACGCGCTATCGAGCTGATGCTTTCCGACGGCCAGGTGCTGCACACCATTGTGAACAGACTGGCAACTCCTCTGACGGTTTTAGGAGGTGAATTGTCCGCGATCGGCATGGTGCTCATCCAGAGTGTGTTGAACTTCTTCATTCCATCCGGCTCGGGCCAGGCTTACGTCACGATGCCGTTGATGGCGCCGATATCTGACATTGTGGGGGTTTCCAGGCAGGTTGCGGTGCTGGCCTACCAGATGGGCGATGGCTTTATGAATATGATCGTACCTACCAACGCGGTGCTGATGGGAATCCTCGGAATTTGCGGCATTCCCTATGGGCGCTGGTTCCAATTCATCTGGCCGCTCATCGTGCAATTCCTGGTAGCCGCCAGCCTGACCATTACCATTGCGGTCATGATCGGTTACCAGTAATTGAGGAGCCGTCCCGGATCGCCTTCATGGTGACTTCACAGCTCCGGCAATCAAGCGGCAGAAGCCTGATGTCCTGGCCTGTTTGCAATACCAGGGAGGGCAGGCCGTCGATCGGCCAGGCACGCGCCTGGGAGATTTGGGCCTGTAATTCCTGCTCGGTTTCAGCGCTGAGCAGTGACATCCGGAAAGCTTCAGCATCCATGCCCAGTTCTGCAGCCAGAGTAAGCAGAGTTTCCTCATTCGAGGGGTTCATGGCTCGCAGGTAGTACGCCTCCTGGATTGCTAAGATCATTTCTTCTTCCATGCCCTGCTCAGCCGCTGCCAGTGCGGCGCGGCAGGAAATGTAAGTGGAGCGGCGCGGTTTGCAAACCGTCCAGAAATCAAAATTGAACTCGGTGCCCAACTCCAACTTCATTCGCTGCCAGTGAGCCTGCACCATTTTCCTGGTTTTCTCGGGCATCGGCTCGGCACTGTCCGGCGCCAGTCCGCCCAGCAGGTTACGCCACTCGACGGCCCCGGGTAGTTGCTGACGTAATCTCTCCAGTGTTGGCCGATAGGCCCAGCACCAGCTGCACATCGGGTCGTGGATGTAATACAGGATCATGGTTTTATATTTGTCTTTTGCATCGATGCAGTTATTGTAGAAATATATTGGTGGCTAAGCCGGTCACTTGTTGTGAATTTTAGCCTATACCATCTGGACGACCACCAGGAATACGAAAATGCTGATTAAAAAAGCCCCCGATATCAGGCAATCAGAAATCACCGATGAGGCGATATATGTCAACCGTCGCCAATTTTTGGCCGCTGCAGGCATTACAACTGCGGGGTTGCTGGGTGCTTCCCCTGCCATGGCAGCACTTGTGCAAGAGCCGGATGCCTCGGGCCGGGTGCTGGAGAATATGACAGAAAGTGTGTTCAGCACCAGCCAGAAGCCAAATTCGTGGCAGGACATCACCTCGTATAACAATTTTTATGAATACGGCATTGAAAAGACGGATCCTTCGAAAAATGTCGGAGATTTTGTCAGTACGCCCTGGAAAGTGAAAGTTTCCGGTTCCTGCGAAAAGCCGGGTGATTATCATCTTGAAGACATCCTTGCCCCGCACGCTCTTGAGGAGCGTATTTACCGTTTGAGGTGTGTCGAGGCCTGGTCGATGGTCATCCCCTGGACAGGAATTCCACTGGCTAATATTCTCAAGCGTTTCGAGCCAACGGCAGACGCTAGGTATGTCAGGTTTAAAACAATTTATGATCCGGTGCAAATGCCCGGCCAAAGGCGGCGCATTCTGAACTGGCCTTATGTTGAAGGATTGTCGATTGCCGAGGCCATGAATCCGCTGGCGCTGATGGCCGTTGGCCTGTACGGCCGGGAGTTGCCCAATCAGAATGGGGCGCCAATTCGCCTGGTGGTTCCATGGAAGTATGGTTTCAAGAGTATCAAGTCTATTGTTTCTATTGAGTTCGTCAAACGCCAACCCAGGACCAGTTGGGCAATTTCAGCGCCATCTGAGTACGGGTTCTATGCGAACGTAAACCCTCAGGTCGATCATCCGCGTTGGAGCCAAGCGCGAGAGCGGGCTATCGGAGCCGGTTTGTTTACACCCAAGAAGGAAACCCTGATGTTCAATGGTTACGGCGAGCATGTTGCGCATCTGTATGATAGCCTGGACCTGCGCAGACATTTCTAGGGGTCAGAGGTTCCCTGTTCATGACAATCGGCTCGCGGACTTTTGTGCGCCTGGTCAAGCTTGTGCTTTGGCCTCTTTGCCTGGCGCCGTTTGTGGTCTTGCTGCTTGCCGCTTTTCAACTCTACGGCTTTGAACTCGGTGCCAATCCGATAGAGGAAATTTTGCATACGCTGGGGAAGTGGGGACTGAAGTTTCTTTTGATCACCCTTGCGATCACCCCTTTGCGCCGCTGGACCGGGCAAAACTGGCTTATCAGTTTTCGAAGGATGTTTGGACTGTTTGCTTTTTTCTACATCCTGCTGCACTTCCTGACCTACTTCATACTCGATCAGTCACTGGAAATTGCTGCAGTGATTGAAGATATCGTTGAGCGCCCGTACATCACACTTGGAATGACGGCGTTGACACTCATGTTGCCGCTTGCTGTCACGTCCACCCGCGGCATGATGAGACGACTGGGGCGTCGTTGGAAAAAGTTACACAAGCTGGTGTATGCCATTGCAATACTGGGGGTCTGGCATTTTTACTGGCAGGTAAAGCTGGATACACTGGAACCCACCCTGTACGCGGCCATGCTCACGGGTCTGTTGGGTGCCAGGATATGGTTCGCGAAGACGAAATCCAGGCGGACACACCGAAATACTGCCGGTGAGACTGTCTGAGCCTCCGACCACTCGCGAAAATACACTCCCCGAAATCATCTTGCCGGAATCCGGGATACATTTTCAGGCAAGCGTGTCGTAAAATGCGTACTACACCCAATACATGGATTGCCGATGAACTCCGAGGTCAAGATTTCTCTTTTGTGCCTGCTCTTACTGATCTTCCCTTTCACTGTATTTGCCCAGGATGATGAAGTCGTTATGGCCAAGGATGCGATACACCATGATGGTGAATATGTCATGGTTTGCGGCATCATTGCAGAAACCAACTACGCTCGCGGGTCGAGAGGGGGTCCCACTTACCTGAACTTTACAAATCCCCACCCACGCCACAATTTCACCGTCATCGTCTGGAAAAATGACCGTAAAAATTTCGACTACAAACCTGAATCCCTGGAAGGTCAACAGGCCTGCGTTACGGCCAGGTAACGGTTCGCAGGAGCAGGCCGCAAATGATTATTTCAATCCCGGCCCAGATTTCCGCACGCAAATCAGAGACTGAGCCGGCAGCCAAGTCGGTTCCGGAAGAAGCAGAGGATAAATAAGTAGTCCTGTTCGATTTTCCGGAACCCCTAAAACCTGTTCCCCAAAAACGGTTCTGGCTCCGGATTGACCGTTCTTCAAGAGGAGTTGATGCCACATTCCAGTCACATACGGGGCATCGTGATTTCGCAATTGCTTGCATTCGCCATTTTCGGCGGTTGCGCCTTCGCATCTGATGATATCTACAGCGATGTCGAGGCATTTTTACCGCCACTAATGGACTGGGCGGGTAAAAGCGAGTCGCTGATCGCTTCAGCCGATGACCCCTGGATTACACCGTCTGAAAAGACCGGACTGGTGTCCACATCATCATACGATGAGACCTTTGTGTGGTTAAAAAAATTGGTGAATGCGGCACCTGAACTGGAAATGATCTCAATCGGCAAAAGCCTGCAGGGCAGGGACTTCTGGATGGTGGTAGCCAGTTCCGACGGTGATTTTTCCGCACAGGCGATGATTGATTCGGGCAAACCCCTGTTGCTGGCCCAGGCCGGTATTCATTCAGGTGAGATCGATGGCAAGGACGCAGGGCTGATGCTGCTCAGGGACATGACTGTCTCTGACCGGCGGTCTGAGCTGCTGGAAAACACCAACCTCCTTTTCGTGCCCATTTTTAACGTGGATGCCCACGAGCGAATTTCCCCATTCAATCGAATTAACCAGCGTGGGCCGGTAGAAATGGGTTGGCGCACCAATGCCCGCAACCAAAACTTTAATCGCGATTACGCCAAGCTCGACACCCCCGGCGTGCGCGCGATTGTCCAGGTGATCAACGAATGGAAGCCTGATCTTTACCTGGACCTGCATGTAACAGACGGCGCTGATTATCAGTACGACATAACCTTCGGTGGTAACGGCTCCGGTGGCTGGTCGCCTGCCATTGGGAAATGGATCGATGAAACCTATCAACCGGCTGTCGCAAGCGCATTGGACGAGGCGGGCCATATTCCAGGGCCATTGATTTTGGCCGTCAACAACATGGATTTGCAGGACGGATTTTATGTCTGGAACGGTGACCCCAGGTATTCCAATGGCTACGGTGATGCCCGTCACCTGGCCACCATACTGGTTGAAAACCATTCCCTCAAACCCTATTGCCAGAGGGTCCTTGGAACATACATATTGCTGGCAGAAAGTATGGAAATGCTGGCACGTGAATACCAGTCGTTGCGAATGGCCACAAGTGCCGATCGTGGCCGGCGTCCGGAATCCGTGGTTTTGGGATTCGTACCGGGCGATAGCAAAATGGGCACTGATATTTTTCGTGGTATTGCTTCAGAGCGCTATGAAGGCGAAGTGTCCGGAGGTCCTGTTGCCAGGTGGAAGGGAGAGGCCGACGACAGGCTGGTAAAGCAGGTACCGATCAACCAGCCGGTGAGTGAAGTCAAAATGCCGGCCGCATACCTGATACCACCTGAATGGGCTGATGTTGCCAGGCGGGTCGAGATGCACGGAATAGAGGTAGAGGTACTTTCCGAACCTTTGAGTGCCGAGGTGGAGACTTACCGCTTGCCCCAGGCCAAAATCGCAGCTCCCTCGGGCTGGACACCAAATCCTTTTGAAGGGCGGGTCAGAATTGCACCGGGCGTACCCGAAATAAGAAAAAACAAGCTTACTTTTCCGGCAGGTAGTTTCAGGATTTCGACCGATCACGATTTGGCCGAGTTGCTGGTCCTGTTACTTGAACCACAGGCTGCAGACTCATTCTTCCAGTGGGGCTTTTCCCTGGAAATCTTTACCCGCACGGAGTATGCCGAGCCTTACGTCATGGAACCGCTCGCTCAAAAAATGCTGGCCGGTGACGCTGAACTCAAGGCAGCTTTTGAAGCTAAACTGGCTGCTGATCCGGATTTTGCGGCCAGTCCACAACAGCGCCTGATGTGGTTTTATGAAAAAACGCCATTTTACGACCAGCAATACCTGGGTTATCCGGTGGCCCGCGTTCCCGACAGTTAATCCCCCGGTGAATAGACAGGTTGCCTTGCCATGATGAGTGCTTATTTGAGCATTGAAAAGCAGGCTGATGTCCTCAAGGTCGGCCTGAAAAGCGACTGGGTGTTCGATAATGTAACGGAACTGGAGGATGCTACGGCTTCGGTGATTTCCTCCGACGGGAAGCCGGTAATATTCCACTGTGGGGGTTTGCAGGATATCGATATTGCCGGCGCCTGGGTACTGTACGACCGTTCACAACAACTTGCAGAGTTGGGTATCAAATCTGATTTTGTCGGTTTCAAGGCCGCGCACTTCAAATTTCTCCAGAATAATATCGACATGGCCGCGATCCGGGAGTTCGAGGAGGAAGGTGGCGAACCGGAATCCCATCCCTGGCTCAAGACCGGCCTTGAACAACTGGGGAAGTCGACCACCACCAGCTTTGAGGAAGTCGGATTCATAAGCAACTCGATCATGGACGGTGTGCGGCGTCCTTTTAGGCTGATATTCGGTGAGACCATCAAGCAGGTTTACGAGACCGGTGTAAAGGCGATTCCCATCGTCATGGTGATCACCTTCCTGATCGGAATCGTTTTGGCCTACCAGGCATCCGGTCAACTGGAACAATTCGGTGCAAAGATTTTCGTGGTTGACCTGGTCAGCATATCCATCATGCGGGAAATGGGTGTTTTGCTGGCATCAGTCATGATAGCCGGAAGGTCGGGCAGCGCTTTTGCAGCAGCACTGGGCACGATGAAGCTCAACGAGGGAATTGACGCATTGCGGGTGCTCGGCCTTAACCCCAACCAGATCCTGGTAGTCCCAAGGGTACTGGGGATGGTTATTGCATTACCCATGGTGACGATATTTGCAGATATCGCCGGTCTTGCAGGGGGCGCGCTGATCGCGATTGGCACACTGGACATCGGCGCTGTTCAGTTCGTGGAACGGGTGGCTTTCAGTTCAGATATGAATGACCTGATGGTCGGATTGGTCAAGGCGCCGTTTTTCGCGTTCCTGATAGCGGTGACCAGCACATTACGTGGCATGCAGGTCGAGCATTCGGCTGAAGAATTGGGCCAGAAAACAACGGTGGCGGTGGTTCAGTCCATCTTCCTGATACTACTGGCCGATGCTTATTTCACCATGGTGTTCACACGGCTGGGTATCTGATGGAAATCGTAATTTCCGTAACAGACCTTGTAAACCGCTTTGGAAACCAGCTGGTTCACGACAAACTGTCACTTGATGTCAGAAGGGATGAAATCCTGGGGCTGGTTGGTGGCTCCGGTACAGGAAAATCGGTATTGATGCGCAGTATCCTCGGTTTGCAGAAGCCAACGGGTGGGACAATCACGGTACTCGGTCAGGAAATCGAATATCTAAAACCCGGACCTAACCGCCACTGGGGCGTGCTGTTCCAGGGAGGCGCTCTATTATCCGGCTTAACCGTACAGGAAAACGTTGAGTTGCCGATTGCCCTGCACTCCGACATGCCACTGGAAACGAGGCATGAACTGGCCAGCCTCAAGTTATTGATGGCCGGACTGTCTTTGTCGGTGGCCGATAAGTACCCTTCTGAACTGTCCGGGGGTATGCGCAAACGTGTTTCGCTGGCCCGCGCATTGGCCCTGGAACCGAAAATTCTGTTTCTGGACGAACCAACTGCAGGTCTGGACCCTATCGCTGCGACAGAATTCGACAAGCTGATCACTTATCTGCACGATAACCTGAATCTGACTAGCCTGATGATTACCCACGACATGGACACCCTGTTCGGTACCTGCGACCGGATTGCGGTATTGGTCGATCGAGGCGCTATAGTAGGGACTGTGGATGAAATCCTGGAGTCGGATCATCCGTGGATAAAAAGCTATTTTGGCGTGCCCAGGTCACAAAGGGCGAACTGGGCAAGCAGGAGCGGCAGGCGTGATTAGCAATCATCTGAAAGTTGGAATCGTGGTCAGTGCCGCGCTGGCTTTCTTTATTGTGTTCACAATATGGCTTAGCGGAAAGCAGGGTGGTGAACCCACGGCAAATTACAGTATGTTTTTTTACAAGGATGTCAGCGGATTAATGCTGGGCGGGCCAGTTTTTACCTAGGTGTAGAAGTCGGCAATGTCACCCGCATGGAAATCATCCCCGGAGATCCGATGAGCGTGAGGATTGACATTGAAGTGCTGGAATCCACCCCGATTGACACCGGTACTTCAGCCAGTCTTGCTTTCCAGGGAATCACCGGCGTAGCTGTGATCAACCTGGTTGGCGACCCTGGCATGAACCTGCCTTTGAAAACCCCACCTGGTCTGGACTTCCCGGTGATCAAAGTCAGGGATTCCGGATTGGCCGCCCTGTTATCCGGTGCGCCACAGATCATGGAAAAAGTAAATGCTTTGCTGGACCAGGCCGGCAGGTTGATCGGCGGGGACAACCCGGAACTGGTTGCGGGAACCTTGCAGAATATTGAATCTTTGACCAGGGCAATCAAAGACGAGGAGCAAGCATTCGCGTCTTTGCCCGAGAGACTGACCGCAACGCTTCAGGATGTCCAGGCCACACTGGTAGAGTTGAAAAGCGTGGCCAGTGACCTGAGGCCGGGCCTGAATGAAACCATGATCAACATTGAGGAAATGAGTAAAAGACTGGCCAGTCTGATTACACGCCTCGATGACTGGGCGGGCAGCAACAGCACTGACATGAATGAGTTTCTGAACAATGGCCTGGGGCAGGTTCCGGAACTGGTGTCGGATGCCAGGGATGCGTTACGCGAAATGGAGAAGCTGCTTCAGGAAATTCGTGATAATCCTTCCAGCCTGGTATACAAGTCCGAAGATGAGCCGGTCAAAGCAAAGGAATAGTAAGTGAGACAAGACTTCAAAACTACGCTGCTCTTGCTTTCGGTCGCTGTTGTGCTTGCCTCATGTGGCGGGCTGCTAAACAGCGATAAGCCGGCGGATAAAACATTTTGGCTCAGCCCATACAGCACATCGCATTCTTCCGGGCTGTCTGCGGATGCCCCGGACCTGGCTTTGTCTGTCAAAGTTGTTCCGGGTCTGGATTCAGATCATTTGCTTACCATGAGTCCGGATGCGGAATTAAATCACTATGAGGGCGCACGCTGGCCTGATCATTTACCCGAATTTGCAGGTTCCTTGCTGCGGCGTTCGTTGCAGGAGTCCGGCCGCTTCGCCCGGGTATCCGATGGGCGGAATTCTGGCAGTCAGGATTGCCAACTGGATCTCGAGATAAAGCGGTTTTACACGCAAATTGACCGAAGTGGCATGGCCACTTCCGTGCAAATCTACATGTCGGGCCACTTTGACTGCCAGGGCCTGAGTAAGCCGGTGAAGCTTGCAGCAAGCGCGGCGGTGAGCGGACAGCAGTTGACGGACATAGTCTCCGCCCATCAAAGGGCTATGGACCAGATATTCCGATCTGTGCCTGGGCAACTGGGAAAAGCCACAGAATAAATAAATTCTCCTGATCCTTGATGAAATATGCAGGTTAAGCGAAGCAAGGTGTTTTGCTCTAAAATTCGCCTTTCGGTTTTCAACGGGCTGTACCAGGCCGAAAGAACACAAACAATGGACAATATGCATTGGCAGGAGCGCAAGCTGAAAGCCTTCGCCAGGGGTATGGGAAATATTTTCCCGGTTTTCGTGGATAAAGCCCGTAACGCTGAAATTTGGGATGTGGACGGTAATCGTTACATTGATTTTGGCAGCGGCATTGCCGTGGTCAACACCGGCCACAGTCATCCCGAGATTGTCGAGGCAGTCAAGTCGCAGGTTGAGGCATTCAGCCATACCTGCGTCATGGTGACCCCGTACAGCAGCGCGGTGGAACTGGCCGGGCGTCTGAACGACGCCGTTCCGATCGATAATGCCCGTACCATTTTCGTTTCGACCGGCGCCGAGGCGGTGGAGAACGCCATCAAGATTGCACGGGCAAAGACCGGCCGTCCCGGTGTAATCGCTTTTAGCGGGGGATTCCATGGCAGGACAAACCTGTGCATGGGACTCACCGGCAAAGTCGTGCCGTACAAGAAAGGTTTCGGACCTTTTACACCAGAAATTTATCATGCACCGTTTCCTGCCCGGTACCTGGGAATTTCTGCCGATGATTCTCTGCTGGCACTGGAACACCTGTTCAAGAACGATATTGAGCCTTCCAGGGTTGCGGCCATCATTGTCGAGCCAATCCAGGGCGAAGCCGGATTTTATCCGGTACCGGATGGATTTCTTACCCGACTCAGGGAAGTCTGTGACCGGCATGGCATCGTATTTGTGGTGGATGAAATTCAGACCGGTTTCGGCCGAACCGGAAAAATGTTTGCCACCCAGTATGAAAACGTGGAACCGGATATCATCACGCTGGCCAAGGGTATCGCCGGAGGCTATCCGCTGGCAGCGGTAGTAGGTAAGCATGAAATCATGGATGCGCCCGACCCCGGTGGCCTGGGAGGGACTTATGCGGCTTCACCACCTGCATGCGCAGCCGCGCTGACGGTATTGAATATCATTGATAAAGAAGCGCTGTGTGAGCGTGCTAATGAGATCGGCGGGCGGTTGAAAGCGGGCCTGGAGGCGCTGTCCAGTGATTACCCCGGGCGAATTGGAGATATTCGCGGCAAGGGTGCGATGGTTGCAATGGAATTGGTCATCGATGGCGATCCCGCACAGCCGGACGCCGGCCTGACCAGTGACCTGGTGAGCAAAGCGTGTGAATCCGGCCTGCTGATTATTTCCTGCGGTGTCCGCAGCAATGTGATCCGCATCCTCGCGCCATTGACCATACCTTTTGATCACCTGGACGAAGGACTTGAAATACTTGGCAAGGTGTTTGCCGAATGCGTCTGAACCCCGACAGTTAAACAACAGGAAGAATTCGAGATGACACGGTTTAAGAAAATACTGAAGATTGCCGCTGCCCTGCTTGGTGTGGTGGTCCTGCTTGCTGGTTTGTTCGTGTTCCATACCTGGAATTACAAGCCTCTGACCATCAATTTGTTTTTCGCCCGGACATTTCTCCAAATCGGGCTTGAAAGCCCAGAAATGTTGAGTTCAATCAGAGTTTTAGAGCAATTTGGTATCAACGGCCATAACTCTGAGCTCGACGATGATTCAATAGCGGCCGGAGACCGGTTCATGGAACAGATGGTGCATGCGCACAAGGTGCTGAAGTCCTATGAAGACCAGGATTTGAGTGAAGCCGATCTGATGTCCAAGCGGGTTGCGCTCAGCCTGATGGACCTCATCGTCGATGGCCAGAAATTTCGTTTCCATAACTACCCGGTCAACCAGCTGTTTGGTGTGCAGAATGGTTTTCCTTCGTTCATGGAATCCACCCACCAGGTTAATAATGTGAGTGACGCCGAAGATTACGTCACCCGTCTGTCGAAGGTCGGAATCAAATTCGACCAGGTGCTGGAAGGCTTGCGGCACCGCGAGAGTCTGGACATTCTTCCACCACAGTTCGTAGTGACAAAAGTACTTGAGGAAATGCGCAATTTCATCGCCACGCCGGCTGAAGAAGGAATCCTGATGGTGTCGCTGGTAGAAAAGATGAAAGAAGCAGAGTTACCGGCCGGGGAGCAGGAACGTATTGCACTGGAGGCCAGGGTGGAAATTGAGAATACAGTCTATCCGGCTTATGGGAGCTTGATCGCTTACTTCGAAACTCTGGACGGCAAGGTCGAGAACAATTTCGGCATCTGGAACCTGCCCGATGGGGACGAGTTATATGCGCTTGCCATCAAGCTGTTCACGACTACGGACTACTCACCTGAATTTATTCATAATTTCGGCCTGACCGAAGCGGATCGTATCCAGGCTGAAATCCTTCGCATTCTTGACACCGAAGGCTGGGATGTTTCGCAAGGATTCAGCGTAGCGATCGGTGAAATGGCGGAACGCGAAGATTTCTACTATTCAGACAGCGCGGAAGGCCGCGAGTCGATACTGGCGGATTACCAAACCATCATTGATGAAATTTCCGGGGGCCTCGATCCGTTTTTTGACTTGAAACACGAGTCAGCGGTCGAGGTTCAAAGAATCCCCGAGTTCAAGGAAAAAACCGCGCCAGGTGCCTACTATCAGCAACCGGCCTTCGACGGTTCACGGCCCGGGGTGTTTTACGCCAACCTCTATGACATCAAGGCAACACCCAAATATGGCATGCGAACCCTTGCTTATCACGAAGCGGTACCGGGTCATCATTTTCAAATAGCCGTCCAGCAACAGCTCGAAGGACTACCGTTTTTTCGCCGCATGATCCCGTTTACTGCCTATACGGAAGGATGGGCGCTGTATGCAGAGCGATTGGCCTGGGAACTGGGTTTCCAGGATGACCCCTACGACAACATCGGCAGGTTGCAGGCGGAACTGTTCCGCGCGGTCAGGCTCGTTGTGGATACCGGAATTCACGCACAGCGATGGAGCCGTGAACGCGCTATTGAATACATGATAATCAATACCGGCATGGCCCAAAGCGATGTGACCGCCGAGATTGAACGATATTTTGTCATGGCCGGACAGGCCCTGGCTTACAAGATAGGAATGACAAAGATTCTGGAGTTGCGTGACCTGGCCCAATCAGAGATGGGTGAGGATTTCGATATGCGCGCCTTTCACAATGTGGTGCTCGGAAGCGGGTCGTTGCCGCTTAACATCCTGGAGGAACTGGTCAGACAGCACATTGAGGAGGATCGAACTTAAGCACGTGGACCCCGGCTTGAGGGACTGCCGGTGTCTGGGATGAGTGATTTACTGATCGGAAGACAGTTTTTTTTCGAGGCGCGGATACCAGAGCGCCTGGAACAGCCCTCGCATTCCCAGGAAAACCAGCACAGCACCCCATAAGCCCCGCAAGCCCCAGGCGTTTGTCATGGGCATCAATACAGCCAGGTAAACCGCGAAAGCTAGGCCCATGGTAACCATCATTGCCGAGGCCGCTGTTGCGCCAATGTAGATACCGTCGAACTGGTAGCACCACACAGAAATAAGCGGCAGCGCGATAACCAAGGGCATCAGTTGGCTCACCGTCAGCCTGACTGCTTCGATGTCCGTCAGCAGTCCGGTAATGGCATTCCCGGCTATCCAGAAGAGCAGGGCATAAGCCAAGCTGGCCACCGCACCCCATACCAGGGTCAGCCGTACCCAGCGCCGGAAATTTGATCTCAGTCCTTTTCCCCATGCGTTTCCTGCCAGGGACTCAGCCGCGTGAGCAAAACCGTCCAGGCCCAGGGCCATCAACAACATGAATTGAGTGACAACGTGGCTGGCTGCCATGTCGACTTCCCCCATGCTTCCCGCCATGCGCATGACAAGGGCCAATGCTGTCATCAGAAAAACTGTGCGGACAAATATGAACCCGTTAATCACCATCACCCGCTTTATGCGTGACAGCAGCCAGGTTTGACTGCTGCGTATTGCAACCAGCAATGGTTGGTATCCGATTATTCTGACGATAAGCCAGACGCCAAGTACCGCTGTCAACAATTGTGCGATCAGGGTGCCCAGTGCTACGCCGGGAACGCCCATGTCCAGTCCGACAACGAAAAACAGGTTTAGCGCGCCGTTGGTGATATTGAGAACCAGCTGGAGAGCCAGGATTGTGCGTGTTTTACCAAGGCCGAACAAAACACCGGAAATGGCAAATACCAGCAGGCTGGCAGGTGCCGCCCAAATGCGAATATTGAAATACGCGCTGGTGATAGTTCGGACTGCTTCGGGTGGCGCCATGGCGTGTAGGGAAAGTGCCAGAATTCCTTGCTGAAACAACAGCAGCGCGATGCCGAAAAATAATGCCATTGCACTGCTGCGCAGCACTTCTGCGGTCAATTTCCGGGTGTCGCCTGCACCCCAGGCCTGGGCCACCAGTCCGGTGGTGCCCATGCGCAGGAATCCGAAGGCCCAGAAAACATAGTTGAATATGACGCTGCCCAGGCCGACGGAGGCCAGGTGAACTGCACTGGGCAAATGGCCAACCGCCCAGGTGTCCACCAGCCCAACCATGGGTGCTGAAGAATTGGCCAGGATTGCCGGGCCCGCAATCGCCCAGATTCTGCGATGGGAAGATGCAGTGTTGCTGGTGCTGATTGCTTCCGGCATTGATGTATCCCTGCAGCCGGCCGCTGGCGGTAATGAAGCCGGATTATTCCTGTGAATGCCAATGATACTTTCTTTGCCTGTTCGCATTGAAGCCTGTAATGGACATCTATAGATATTTTCCTTCGCAGGAACTGATCAAGTGCATGCTTTTTCGAAAGAAACATTCGTTCTGGCAAGATCGGGACGGTCACTGTATGATGTGCCCGCTGCCAGTTGCGGCGAGAGATTGAGTGTTATGCCAGTACAGGTTGTTGATCTTCCTTCAGGATTCCTCCAGCTCCGTTCCCGTTCTGTTACAGCAAGGCCGTCCATAAGGATGGAAATTTTCTAATATAGAGTGAGTTAATAAAATGTCGGATACTACAGTCGGGACCGTTAAGTGGTTCAATGACGAAAAAGGTTATGGTTTCATTGCACGTGGTGACGAACGTGATGTCTTCGTTCACTTTCGCAATATCGTAGGTGAAGGTCGTAAAACCCTGAGAGAAGGCCAGCAGGTCGAATTCACCATCGGTGAAGGCCAGAAAGGTCCACAGGCGGAGAACGTAGTCCCCTTATAAGGAAGGACAACTAACAGAAACCCGGCAAGTCATTCGGCCTGCCGGGTTTTTATACCTTCTGACACAGAATCCCTGGTTTCCCGGGGGTGACCGGCCTCAAGACCGTCATACGCCTTCATTCTTTCTCGAGTCAGCTTCCGGTTTCCAATCCCGGTATTTTGAATAGGCCCCTTCTTCGTCCCGGTACTCAGGATGTTTATCCAGCCGCTCTGCCAGCCACTGGAACCACTCGTGAATGGAAGGGCGACGGAGTTTTTCCCGCTTCCACTCGGTGTGCGGCTGTAGCACCCGCCAGCTGGCCTGGATGGTGCCGCCCATCAGTAGCTGAACAAGTCGGAAAGGAACAGTCCTTTGGTAAACCATCAACCCCACCGATTCCAGTGTCGTGCTGACCAGCATCGCTGCATCCTGCAATTCCTTCGGCATGGATTCCTCCCTGCATTGCTGACACTCCTGTTCATAATCCATGACCAGTCGCAAGGCACTGGTGAAGTCATGACTCTGGAAAGCCCGCATGATTTCCATCGAGGCTGTATCCTGCCGTTGTTGACGATAGTGCCGAATTTCCAAAAGGCCGAATAAGACGCCGGTAATCACCATCAGTGCGCCGAAAATTTCAGCTATGTTAGCAAGCGTTTGAAGATTCAATGGTCAATCCTGTCCTGATCTGATCGGCAGAGTCACTGCATAATAAACGCTTCCAGTCCCGGAATGCAGCACGGGATTTAGCGCAATTCGCTGCGAAGTTTCCGGACCATGGCTTCGGCCTGTCTCAAATACCCGCTGCCAAATAGATTCAGGTGGTTGAGGACATGATAGAGATTGTACAGATGCTTCCGGACCGGATAGCCCTCATCCAGTGGGTAACGCGCACTGTAAGCCGCGTAGAAATCCGGGCCAAATCCTCCGAACAACTCTGTCATTGCCACATCGGCCTCACGGTCTCCGTAGTATACCGCCGGATCATAAATTACCGGCTCGCCATCGGGCAGATACCCGTGATTGCCGGACCAGAGATCTCCATGAAGTAACGCCGGTTGTGGACGATAGCTGGTGAAGAACCCATCCATATCGGCCACTAACTGTTCGCCTTCACGCTGCAATTGTCCTGCATAGCCGTTTCTGGCGGCCAATTCAAGTTGAAAGCCAAGCCGGCAAGCCTGAAAGAATTTGATCCAGTCATTTGAGCGGGTATTGATCTGCTGTGTCGTTCCTATGGTGTTGTCATATTGCCAGCCAAAATACTCCTGCCTGCTCAGGTGCATTGCCGCGAGTTTTGCTCCCAGCTCAACTGAATCGCCTGAATTCCGGAGTTCCAGGTTTTCCATAATCAGGAAAGCCGTGTTGCCATCATCACCGGCACAGATTGGCACGGGGACGCGAATTGAACCCGAGCTGATAATTTCGTCGAGACCGGCCATCTCGGCTTCAAACATTTTCCGCCTGCGGGCAGAATTCAGCTTTACGAAGTAACAGGAGTCAGCGAATTCCAGCTTGAGGGTTTGGTTAATCTGGCCGCCAGCGGGCTCTCCCAGTGGTCGGGCTACGGAATTGCACCCGGTATGCTTTCGAAGTGCGGATTCGATTTCATCAACAACAATGGAAAATTTGCGATTCATTTCTTTGCCGGAATTTCTTGATCCTAAATTATAGGAAAGAATACTTCCTGTCAGCCATTTGTTGGCCGATAATTCTTTCCTGAACCGTGTGACGGGGGAAATTGAATGAACAGGATATTGATAACCGGCGCAAACCGGGGAATCGGGCTGGAACTTTGTCGCCAGTTGAATGACCGGGGTGATGATGTTACCGCGGTATGCAGGTCTGTAAGCGAGGGGCTCAATCAACTGGGCCTGGAGGTGATCGACGGCGTTAATGTTTCCGATGGAGATTCTGTAGCCGACTTGTCCAAAGCCGTAGCTGGCAGGCAATTTGATTGGTAATTATGCCCTTGACGAAATATACTGAGGGGGCTAGTGTGCCCGGATGGATTTTCCGCGGTGGCTCCGATGGTGCTTGCTTGTTTTTGTGGAGGAAGCACTTGTTGGCTTTCTCGGGACTCGTGACATGATGACGCAGTTCTGGCCGGCGGTGGCGCCGTTTCTTACCATTCTTGGGTTTGGGTCCGGGCTGGCTGCTCTGTCAATGTTTTTCGACCGGTGGATGGCCGATTACAAAAAATGGCGGAGAGAACAGACCGCGCAGCAACAAGAAGCACTGCGGCAGCGACAGGCAGACGAACTGCGACGGCGGGACGAGGCACTGCGCAGACTTGATTATGTTAAAAAGTTTCTTAGGAGCCCAGGGGAAGGCACCACCGCCAAAAGAGAGAAGTTTAATATTGTTTTCCGGGAGCTTAAGGAAATGGGGCTCCTCGGAGGAGACCTAAAGGGAGGCGACCTCCTTGACACAGTGTATAAACGAGCCTGCCAAGCAGAGACCTACTTGGAAGAATTTGGGTGTGATGAAGCTATTAGGCGGATTGCGGGTGATGGGTAGCAAAATGAACCAATATGCTATGCCACCAATTCACGATAGGTGAGGTTTCCAGTGTTCATAATCCGCTCCAACGTATCGTGGAAGATGTGGCGGTTGTCACGATTGTTGAATCGCCACTCCAGTTCTTCAAGGTAGCGGTCCATATGCTTGCGGCTCATCTTATGGAAGGTCCCGACGATCGAACGCTTGAAAAGACTCCACACGCCCTCGATACCGTTGGTGTGGACATCGCCTACGACCCACTCCTCGATCGAGTGGTTGACCGTTTCGTGGCGGGTGTCGGCGTCGGCGATGCCGAGGTAGGACTTGAGTTCGTCGGTATAGATGGCTTCGGCTTCGTCCTTGACGGTGCGCCCGATGAAGTCATGCAGGGTTTTCTTCTTCACGTCCGGGATCTGTTCCAAGCGGACCTCACCCTCGCGCTGGATGGCGCCGGCGACGATGGTCTTGTTGCCCGTGTAGCGGCGTCCCTTGCCCTTCACCTTGCCGCCCACAAGCGTTTCATCGACCTCAACGACGCCAACCAGCACCGGGCCGGTGAGCGGGTCGTTACCCATAGCCTCACGGATGCGGTGGCAGAGGTGCCAAGCTGTACGGTAGGTCACCCCGAGTGTGCGCTTGAGTTGGTTGGCGGACATGCCCTTCTTGGACTCGCACATCAGATAGATGGCGGCGAACCACTTGCGCAACGGCAGGTGCGAATCGTGCATGATGGTCCCGCTCGTCACCGTGAACTGGTAGCCGCATGAACGGCAGTAGTACTTGCCCCCATCGGGAAGTTCACGGGAGTCAATCGCGCCGCACCGAGAGCAGAAAGGGCCATCGGGCCAGCGGATATCTTCTAGGATCTCGCGGCAATTCTCATCGCAATTGAACCGATCCATTAACGAAAAAAGGTTTACATCAGTCATGACTCAAGCTCCCAAGAAGAAACGACGGTTGCCCAAGAGCACCCACAATCTCCCCGACCATGACTTCATGGAGAAAATCGTCGGGAAACGCACCATGAAGGCTATCGATAAAGCGGTTGCCGAAAACAACAAAGGCATTGAAAAGACAGGATTATTTAAGGGCATGAAGGGATCTTAGCGGATCCCTGTCATTTCGTCAAGGGCATAATTACCATTTGATTGGCTGATCAATAATGCCGGCATACTCAGCAGGGAAGGACTAAATGGGCTTGATTTTGATGCCATAGAGCGTCAATTCAGGGTCAACTCCATGGGTCCGCTGCGGGTCACTCACGCGCTCATCGCCAATCTCTCACAGGGCTCAAAAGTCGGGATTGTGACCAGTCGAATGGGTTCGATTGACGATAATTCCTCGGGTGGTTATTACGGTTACAGAATGTCCAAGGCGGCAGCCAATATGGCTGGAGTCAGTCTCGCTCGCGATCTTGAAGATCGGGGAATCGCGGTTGGTCTCTTGCACCCGGGGATGGTAGCAACAGAAATGACCGGCAATAACGGTGTACCGGTAAGCCAGGCAGCAGCAGGCTTGATACTACGCATGGATCAATTGAACCTGGAAAATACCGGCTCATTCTGGCACGCAGAAGGTGAATTGCTCCCCTGGTAGCCTTGCCGTCTTGAAGGAATAGATGCGATGAAAATGTCCAAGGAAACGGTCGGCGCGTTTGCAGATGCGGTGTATGCCATTGCCGTTACGATTCTGGCGCTAGTGTTTGAAAAGCAATTGGCATCGGTGATATTCAGGTCGAAGCCGTAAGCTGACCTGCTGGTATTTGTTCAATTCCCAGTGCGAAAATTTATTGCTTACAAGTAGCGACGATCCGGGACTACCGGTTTCATGGTTAATTGCACAGGCAATTAATTCACAGAAGTTTAGAATCACTTTGTATTAGCAATAAACCTTTTTCGGATGGAGTTGGACCATATATTTCACTCCTGTATGACATCGGCTTGGTGTTTGCATATCCTGGAGATGAACATGACTGCATATGTTTTACTGATACTGGTATCCATCAGCGCTTCTTTGTTGACCGTCTGGCTCCATCGGTTGATATCCGGGTGGAGGAAGTCTCGTGCAAAAATGGACTACCAGCCTGCGGGGAGCATGGTGTCCCTTTCCAATGGCAGTGGTCAGTGGCAAGCAAGGCATCAACAGGGTTTTGTACAAAGCAACCAGGGCGATTCAACTCCGGCTCGTGCAGCTTCACGGGACTCGAAGAGCGCTGGCAAGGGGCCGCTAAGGAAACCCTGGGGCTGGTAGACCTAAGACTGGTGCAATATGTGGCTGTGTGACGTCAGCCCATATGGGGCCAATCAACTGCTTTAACTAAGAGACACTTCTGCTATTTTTAACCTGAAGCAGAGGAGTCTCAATATGAGCATGTCAAACACCACCAAACGGGTCAAGGAGATCCGCCGCAATACCCGTCGCAAGTTCTCGTCAGAGGAAAAGATCCGTATCGTACTGGATGGATTGCGCGGTGAAAGCTCGATCGCTGAACTATGTCGCCAGGAAGGTATTAACAACAATCTGTATTACCGCTGGAGCAAGGATTTTCTGGAGGCCGGTAAAAAGCGCCTGTCAGGAGATACCGTCAGAGAAGCCAACAGCGATGAAGTGGTTGGTCTCAGAAAAGAAAATACCACCCTCAAGCAAGCGGTTGCCGAACTGTACCTGCGCAATGACTGGCTTAAAAAAAGTCTCACTGGGTAGGGTGTGACATTGGACGAAGACTGATGTACAGCGCATCTGAAAAGCTGGCCATTATCCGCCTGGTGGAAGACTCGGAGTTATCCGTGCGCAGGACTCTGGTCGAGATCAACGTCAGTCGCAGCAGTTTCTACCGTTGGTATCAGGCTTATGAACGCGATGGCCCTGATGGCTTGCAGAACCACAGCAGGGCATCACGTCAGCACTGGAACAAGATCCCCGAGTCGGTACGGGAACTGGTTGTTGATGTGGCCCTGGAACAACCGGAGCTGACACCCCGGGAACTGGCCTGGCATCTTACTGATACCCATGAGTACTTTATCTCGGAGTCCAGTGTCTATCGCATCCTCAAGGCCCATGACCTGGTTACCAGCCCACAGTTCATAGTGATGAGCGCAGCCGATGCGTTCCAGCATCCGACACGGCGTGTACATGAACTGTGGCAGACAGACTTTACCTACTTCCGGGTGGTGGGCTGGGGCTGGTACTTCCTGTCGACGATCCTGGATGACTATTCCCGTTACATCATCAGCTGGCGGTTGACGACCACGATGGCGGCGCATGATGTCACCGATACTCTGGAAGATGCTCTGAAAGCCACAGGGCTCACCGAAGTCAGGGTGCATCACAAGCCCAGGTTACTGTCTGACAACGGCCCCTGCTATATCTCAAAAGAACTCAGGGAATGGTTGCAGGATCAAGACATGAAGCACACCCGGGGAGCACCGTACCACCCGATGACCCAGGGCAAGATCGAACGCTACCACCGTTCGATGAAAAACGTGGTCAAGCTGGAGAATTATTACTTCCCGTGGGAACTGGAAAGTGCCATTGCTCAGTGGGTGGCTCATTACAACCATGAGCGGTATCACGAATCACTGGATAACGTGACGCCGGCTGATGTGTATAACGGAAGAAGAAACGACATCCTGGACCGACGGTCAATGATCAAAGCCAGAACGTTAACGCAAAGGAAAATACAAAACCTGCGGTTAGCAGGCTAGACTGGAGAAAGCATGGGCAGAAAAGTGTCTCTTAGAAAAAGGCTCAAGTGGTCCCATATGCTCTGACGACGTACAATGTGGCTAGTGCTCCTTCAATGTGATAATTGAAGGAGCACTAGGATGTTAGCAGCGCACTAACGCGCGCAGCGCAAATAAAATCGTTGTCTGACAGGCCATCAATCGCGTGCGTGGTAAAACCGACTTCACAATAGCTATAACCCACTGAGAAATCAGGGTGGTGCCCTTGTTCATTGACCACCCAGGCCATGGCGTTGATGAATGACATGGTTCGGAAGAAACCCCTGAATTCAAATCTTCTGCTGATCATCTTGCCGTCTTCGGAAAGTGTCCAGCCATCGAGGTCTTTCAGCAAGGCTTCGGCATCCGCCTTTTCCATGGGTGGTATCCCGCCCTCGCAAGGTACACAGTGCCGGTTGGCCAGATCGCATACTGTAGACATCGGGTTTCAGGCAATCTCTTTTAATGGAAATGTCGGCGCATGCATGCCCAGCTTTCGCGCACGTGCGATCAATTCGATGAGATCCTGCTGGGCCAACTCGAAAAGCTCGTCAAAACTGTTAATGATGAAGTATACCGTCTGGTATATATCAATCCGGTAAGGGGTTCTCAAAACGTCAATCGGCTCAAGCTGTTTTCGAACGGGTAAGTCACTTTCCAGGGCGTATATCAGTTCGCCGGGAGAGGAAACTATGCCGGCGCCGTAGGAACGCAGTCCTTCAGGCGTTTGAAGCAGGCCAAACTCAACGGTGAACCAGAACAACCTGGCGAGCATGGCATGGTCACGTCTGTTGGCTGCCAATCCGGCTTTTCCATAAGCTTCACTGAATGCAGCAAAGCGATAATCGGTCAGTAGCGGCGTGTGGCCAAAAATTTCATGAAAAACGTCGGGTTCCTGCAGGTACGCCATATCCTCGCGTTTTCGAATAAACGTGGCAGCAGGAAACCGGCGGGAGGCGAGCAATTTGAAAAAACTGGTGAAATCAATCAATGCCGATACCGGCGCTACTGACCAACCGGTGTAATCCATAAGGACTTCGTTCACTTCGTGTAACTGAGGGATCCGGTCGTGCGGGAAATCCATTAGATGCAGTGCCTGCACATATTCGTCACAGGCGTAGTTAGGCAGCATCGGAAACTGGGTGGTGATCAGCTCGTGCCAGACACAATTTTCTTCATCCGTATAATGAATGATCCCATTGGCATCAGGCATTCTTGAAGCGTAGCGACTTAGTTTTTCCATGAGAGAAATTTTATATCAATAAGAGAGGGTAAGTTTATTAAATATTGCTCATTATTTGAGATAAATGGTATATTTATTTTAATTATAGTACAAACTGAGAAATAAATAGATCAAATGGATAAAACTGATCGCAAAATTCTTGCGGAGCTGCAGAAAAACGGCCGTCTGTCGAGCCAGGCACTGGCGGCAAAAGTAGGCCTTTCTACTTCTCCTTGCTGGCGCCGGATCAGGCGCATGGAAAAGGCAGGTGTGATCGCGGCAAATGTCGCAATCCTTAACCCTGAAAGCGTGGGTCTGAATGTAAAAGCATTTGCCCAGGTATCACTTGAAGACCATCACCCGGATTCGGTGGCCGAATTTGATCGAATGGTGGAAGACCTTCCCGAAATCCTGGAATGCCACGCAATGAGTGGGCAACACGACTACCAGCTCAAAGTGATTTGCGAAAGCATTGGTGCTTACGATCATTTACTGAGCCAGCACATACTCAGGGTAAAAGCAGTACACACTGTCAATACCAGCTTTGTCCTCAGAACCAACAAGAACACCACGGCGCTCCCGCTTGGGCTTTGAAGAAAGCAGGAATAAAGATGCAATTTATTGGTCTGGACTTGCACAATCCTGCTCAAAGCCGCGCTACAATATCGTGCATATCTGGCGTGGGTTCCTGCCCTTGCATTCATCTTCCGGCTTAAACATCATAGGCGAACAATGGGCGAGTAGTGAAACCGCCGACTAAACCTGCTAACCCAAATTTTTCATCCGGACCTTGTAGCAAGAGGCCGGGCTACGACGTTTCCTGCCTGGATATTTCCGCACTGGGCCGTTCGCATCGCTCTGCGCTTGGTAAAAAAATACTGGAACAAGCCTGTATTCAAACTTCAGAGACCCTCGGCTTACCCAACGGCTATCGTGCAGGAATCGTCCCTGCTTCGGATACAGGTGCAATGGAAATGGCCATGTGGTCTTTGCTTGGGGCGCGCCCGGTGGACATATTTTCCTGGGAATCTTTCGGTAAGGGTTGGTTTTTCGATATCACCCGGCAACTGAAACTGCAAGATGTCCGGTCTTTCGATGCTGACTATGGTGATCTGCCCCGACTGGAAGAGGCCAATGCTGATCATGACATTATATTCACCTGGAATGGCACGACTTCCGGCGTGTGTGTACCCGACGGCGACTGGATCAGCAACGAACGCGAAGGCCTGACGCTTTGTGATGCTACTTCGGCCGTATTCGCCATGTCGCTACCATGGGAAAAACTGGATGTTGTGACTTACAGTTGGCAGAAAGTGCTCGGCGGTGAAGCTGCACATGGGATCCTGATTTTAAGTCCCCGCGCTGTAGAACGCCTGGAAACATGGACGCCGCCGTGGCCGATGCCGAAAATCTTCAGGCTGACAAAGAACGGAAAGTTGATCGAAGGCATATTCAGTGGTTCAACCATAAACACACCGTCCATGTTGTGTGTTGCTGATTACCTGGACGCCCTGGCGTGGGTGAAATCTTTGGGGGGCGTTCCGGCAACCATTCAACGATGCACGGAAAACCTGGGTGTCATCGAATCATTTGTTGAAGCTCACGACTGGATTCACTTTCTCGCGAACGAATCTGCCAACCGCTCCAATACCAGTGTCTGCCTGGTTTTAGACCTTGAGGCTGAGGGTGTCAAAACCATGGTGAGCATACTGGACGAAGAAAACGTCGCACACGATATCGGAGCATACAGGGACGCCCCGGCGGGCCTGCGAATCTGGTGTGGCGCCAGCATTGAAAGATCAGACCTGGAGTTATTGATGCCCTGGCTGGAATGGGCTTACCAGCAAGTACAGGAACAAAGCTGAATGATGTATAAAATACGAACCTACAATGCGATTTCTCCAAAAGGGCTGGACCGCTTTGACACCAGCCAATATTTGCTCGGCCCGGATGTCACAGACCCGCATGCTTTCATCCTGCGAAGCAAGAAATTGCATGATGAGCCTGTTCCAGGATCACTGTTGGCGGTGGCCCGTGCCGGTGCCGGCTACAACAATATTCCGGTTGAAGATTTTTCCACACGGGGTGTCGTTGTTTTCAATACACCTGGCGCTAACGCAAATGCGGTCAAAGAGTTGGTTGCAGCTGGCTTGATCCTGGGTTCGCGGGGAATTTTCGGGGGCATCAGTTATGTCCAGTCCCTGACCGACATCACAGACGCAACGGAACTTTCCCGGCAGCTGGAAAAAGAGAAAAAGCGGTTCATCGGTACGGAAATCCGTGGAAAAACCCTCGGAATTATCGGGCTTGGAGCCATTGGTTCAATGGTCGCAAACCTGGCACTTGAGCTGGGTATGCGCGTTGTGGGATTTGATCCGGTTATTTCAGTGGAAGCGGCATGGCAACTGTCAAGCCGGGTGGAGAAGGTGGACAGTCTCGAGGCCTTGCTTGCCGAGGTGGATTACATCACCCTGCATGTACCGGCCAACGAACACACGGTCGGCCTTTTAAATGACGAGGCTTTATCGAAGTTAAAGCCGGGCGCAAAGTTGCTTAATTTCGCCCGCGATGAGGTGGTGGATATCCACGCAATAGTCTCAGCTTTGGAATCCGGCCGTTTAAGCCGTTACATCACCGATTTTCCGCGCCCTGAATTGTTAGGGCGGGAAGATACCCTGTTGTTGCCACATATTGGCGCCAGCACTCGTGAGGCCGAGGAAAACTGTGCCGTGATGGCGGCTGACCAGCTGATGGACTTCCTGTGTAACGGTAATATCGTCAATTCGGTAAATTTTCCAGGTACCCGTATGGTTAGAAACGGCGGTTACCGCATTACGTTTTGCAATGAAAACGTTCCCCGTGTTTTGGGTACCGTGCTTTCAGCTTTGGCCGACCACGATATTAACGTCATAGATATGGTCAACCGGAGCCGGGGTAATATTGCATATAACATTATTGATATTGAAACCGAACCCGGCCAGGGCGTACTTGACCGGATTGAGCAGGCCGAGGGCGTGATCAGAATGCGCCTTGTCTGAACCAGGCCTGTATTTGCTATAGTCTTGAATTCCAAAACATATTCTGCAAGGACTGATCCATGGACTTATTGACCGTTGTGATGATACTGGCGCTCCTCGCCACCGTGCTCGCACTGCTATTCGGATTGATGTCACTGGGGCAGGGGGGTAGTTTCGACAAGGATTTTGGCACCAAATTCATGTGGGCCAGGGTGGGCTTGCAAGGCCTTGCTATCGGTCTGATCATGCTGGCCCTTTTTCTGCGCTGACCGGAAATTCAGCAAGGTGTTTCACTTGGCACAACTTAACATCGCCCGGATGAAATTCACCCAGGGTGATTCTGCAATGCAGGGTTTTGATGATGCACTGGACCCGGTTAATGCGACGGCGGATAAAAGCCCCGGATTTGTCTGGCGGATGATTTCCGATGAAAGCAACTCGGAGGAATTGGAAAAGTTTGAAAACCAGGGCTGGCTGGTCAATATGTCTGTTTGGCAATCGCTGGCTGACCTGAAAGCCTTTGTCTCGTCACCATTGCATCTTTATGTTCTGCGCCGCCGATCTGAATGGTTCAACAAGGACAGCAAGCCAACCATGGTTTTGTGGTGGGTTGCCGAAGGACACCAACCCGGATTCGGTGAAGCCATGGATCGTCATGAGCATCTCAGGGAACACGGGCCTAGTGCTCATGCGTTCAGTTTTTCCAACAATTTTGATTCACCAGAAACACTTCAGGGTTGATGATCATGAAAAACGATGAATTTGAGCTTTGGGATCTTCGCATTGAAGTAATCGGCAAGCCGGGTGAAATGGTCTGTAATCACACGGTGGGGGAATATTTTGAACTGAGCGGCGAAGACCTGTCGATGCCTGAGGGACAAAGTTTCTCTATGTATGCGCTGGCGGCGATCCTTCCGCTGTTGCCAGCCAAGCAACGGGTTACCCATGAAAATGACTGGATGAGTACCGACACGGATATTGCCTGCCCGGATCCTCATTGCGGTGCAAGATTCAGGATTCATCGTACCGGGAAAACCACGTTTCGCCACAGCGAAACCACGGTTGTACCCTTGTTTCCCGGTGACGCCGAGTAGTCCAAGCCGGTTAAACCCTGACATTCCCCGCGTGGAAATCGCACCGGGGTATTCTGTCGCGAAAATCATCAATGGTTGCTGGCAGTTGGCGGCCGGTCATGGCGGCAACTCAGATTCGAAAACAGTTCTGTTCCGCCGACTGTCGGAGCGGGTTGCGGCCGGGTTTACAAGTTTTGACTGAGCAGATATTTATACCGGCGTGGAAGAACTGCTGGGGAGATTTTTCCGGCAATCGGGCATGAAAAACCATGTCCAGGTTCAAACCAAGTTTGTACCGGATCTGTCTTTACTTCCCGGGCTTAAGAGGGCGGACATTGAGAATGGCATTCATCGCTCGCTCAGCCGCCTTGACCTTGAGCGGCTCGACCTCGTGCAATTTCACTGGTGGGATTACGCTGTGCCGGGATATCTCGAAGCCCTGGGTGTACTCGATGATTTAAGGCGGTCTGGAAAAATCCGCTTGTTGGGCCTGACAAACTTCGATGTAAAACGCATGGTAGAAATCGCAGATACCGCAATTCCGGTCGCCAGCCTGCAATTGCAGTATTCCCTGGTGGATCGAAGGCCACTGAATGGTATGGCTGAATTCTGTCAATCGCATGGAATTTCAATGCTCTGCTACGGTGCAATGGCAGGAGGATTGCTTTCGGACAGGTATCTTGCCGGAGCCCGGCCCGGCGCAAAAAACCGGTCGCTTGCCAAGTACCGGTTGATCATTGACGAGGCGGGAGGATGGCAGGCATTTCAATATCTGCTGCAAACGCTCAAAAAAATAGCAGACCGTATGCAGACCGGGATCGCGTCTGTTGCAGCCCGTTGGGTACTTGAGCAAGCGGGTGTCGATGCTGTGATTCTCGGCATCGGCAGCGAAAGGCACCTGCAGGCGAACAGGCACATGCTCAATTCCCGTCTTTCAACTCAGAGCACCGCAGCAATCGACCAGGCGCTGGCCCGGATGAAGAGTCCAAGGGGAGATGTCTTCGCCTTGGAACGCATGATGGACGGGCCGCATGCCGCCAATATAAAAATGAACCTCAATGCGGATCAGGCTGGATGAGCGAATTTATGAGCCCAAACAGGCGTAAGTGGTCTTCCAGCCTGATGTTCTTCGCAGCTGCCATTGGCAGCGCCGTTGGCATTTCGAATATCTGGAAATTTACCTACGTTGCGGGCGAAAACGGCGGTGGCGCCTTCGTTTTGATCTATGTACTTGCGATCGTTTTTGTAGCCCTGCCGGCGCTCACGGCAGAATTCCTGATTGGCCGGCGGGGTGGCGCCAGTGTTGAAAAGACCATGGAAAACCTGGCGAAAAGGGACGGAATCATCCGCGCGTGGCGCTATTACGGCCTGATGGCGGTTACCGGGGCATTTCTCGCGCTGAGTTTTTATTCCGTTGTGGCGGGATGGACCATTGATTATTTCTTTCTGGCGGTGAAGGGATTTGGCGGCGAGACCGTGAAGGGCGCATCCGATGCCCTGGCCGGCCTGTACGCTAACCCACTTCGTATGATGGCCTCGCAGTTCACTTTTGTGGCACTGACCGTGGCAGTGGTCGCTGCCGGAATCCAGGGAGGTCTGGAGCGTGCCCTCAAATGGATGACTCCGGCTTTGTTCGTCATTCTGCTGATCCTTTTGATTTACGCGATCATCGCAGGTGATTTCAGCGCAGCACTGACTTTTCTTTTTGTGCCCGATTTTACGCAACTGAACGCTAACACCCTGCTAATGGCGGTCGGCCAGGCTTTCTTCTCCCTGGGGATCGGGCTCGGCGTGTTGATGACGATTGCAGCATATATGGATCAAAAGACTTCGATCCTCAAGGCCGCAGCGGTAGTGGCGTTTGCAGATGGCTTTGTTGCCCTGCTTGCCGGCCTGGCGATTTTCCCCATTGTTTTCGCCAATAATCTCTCGCCGGCAGAAGGGCCCGGCCTGATCTTCGCCACGCTTCCTGTCGCTTTCGGCCAGATACCGGGCGGAGCATTGGTTGGCCCACTGTTTTTCCTGTTAATGGCGTTTGCGGCATTGACCTCGGCTATTACCATCCTTGGAACCATCGTGGCCTGGGGTGAGGACTACACGCGATTTAGCCGCAGGACAATTTCCATGTTTACCGGGACCCTGTTGTGGGTAGTGGGTCTTGCTACCGTATTCTCCTTCAACATTTGGGCAGATATCCGGCCGGCTGCCTGGATTCCTGCCTTATCAGGAAAAACGATTTTCGGAGTGCTGGACTACATCGTCTCAAACCTGATGATGCCACTGGGCGGTGTGGCGGTGGCGGTACTGGCTGGTTGGGCGCTGAGCCGGGACTCCAGCCGTGCGGAGCTGGGTGTCATTGACGGCAGGCTGTACACCATTTGGCGTTTCCTGGTGCGCTACGTCGTGCCCCTGGCCATCGCATCGATATTCATCGCCAATTTGGGAAGCTGATGTGAACAGGGGCGGCAAACAGCATATCATCGCAACAGAAGCTTGCAAATTTGTTGGCTGGTCGGCTTTGAGCCTGTTGCGTTCCGGCGTAGGAGTGACATTGATTGAAGCACGCGATGCCGGTAATCCGGTTTCCAGCTCAGATTGCACAATAATGGCTTTAGCCAATTTGGCAAATTGTCTATAGCCAAAATGGCAAAATGGCTATAGCCAAAAATGCATAAAAAATAACGCTATATATCAATTAGATACAACTTTAAGGTGACTTTTTTGTAAATAAGAATTTATGGCTGGCGTAAAAGAGCTGGATCGGTTATTGGCTGAAATGTCCCCTGAATTGGGAGCGGAGGAGTATGTTTTTGCCACTTTTCCCGGTGCTGAATATGCAGATCTGGCATCGCTTTCGCCCATTACCTCATTTCAGGAAAAAGAAGGCCTCACCCTGGTGATTGAACGATCCGTGGCGCAAGCGGCAGGTATTCCATGCGAGCCTGTTTTCAGAAAAATCAGCCTGGGTGTTCACTCAAGTCTGGAGGCTGTGGGGCTGACCGCTGCAATATCGAATAAGCTCGCCGAAAGGGGAATCAGCGCCAATATCGTGGCTGCATACTTTCATGATCATCTTTTTGTACCTTCTGCAATGGCCGAAGAAGCGATGATAGCAATGATGGAACTGTCCTGAGGAAACGGCCGGGTTACCGGCGTCCGATATTGCCGGAGAGTGTTACGGAACATGCCGAGGAGACCTGCACGTTGTTAGCCGTCGAATAAAGTCATGGTATTCTGTTTGCACTTCATTTTATGAATCAAACAGGGATCAATAATGATTGGATATGTAACACTGGGCAGCAATGATCGCGACAAGGCATTTGCATTTTATGATGCCTTGTTAGCTGAAATCGGCATAGGTCGAATCATGGAAAACGAGACCTTCGTTGCATGGGGAACCGGTATGGGTAAACCTGCGCTGTCGGTGACCGCTCCGTTTGACGGAAACCCGGCCACCGCAGGTAATGGAACCATGGTGGTGCTGGCAGTGGATTCAAACGACAAGGTCGACCTGCTATACAACAAGGCAATTGAACTGGGTGGAAAATGCGAAGGACCTGCCGGACCGCGCATGGACGGGTTTTATGCGGGTTATTTTCGAGACCTGGACGGCAACAAGCTGAATGTATTTTGCAACTCTGGTGATTAGTCCCGTCAAATATGTGATTTTTGGAGCTTGATGTGAAATTTGTGAAATTGATAGTCGCGGTGGTTGTTTTGATGGCAGGCATAGCTACAGCTCAGACCAACGATGAGTCTGCCGTGCTGCTGCCGCTGGAAGCCCAGACCTGCAATTTGCCGGTAGCGCCTGCACGAATTCCCGAACAGGCTGATATTGAAGCGCTCACGAAAGCCAAGGGAAACGTAAGCGCTTTCCAGGCTGAAATGTTGAGCTACCGGGAATGCCTGGATGCTTCGGTTCAATATGAAAACATGACTGATGGAAACAAGTTGGCTGTCACAAATGCACACAATTATTCGGTAGAAATGGAAGAGCGTATCGCCGAGCAGTTCAATGTTGCGGTCAGGGCCTACAAGGCGCGAAAGGCTGAAGATCAAAACTGATTTCACCAGACCGGATTACTTGTAATGGCGTGTGCGTCAGGGCCTGTGCAAGGCAGAAGGCAGTAAGGCTTCGACCCGTTCCATTACGTCCAGGCAATCGACCATGTCGTTGATGTCCAGCTTGCCGGAGTGGAGGATCAGCACCTCGCCCATTGAGTAGCCGGCGACCCATTCTTCATAGAGCCTCTCCAGGTGTTTCAGATAGGAAAGCGGGATGTCCTGTTCCATGGGCCTGCCACGCATGCGAATGCGCTTGCGGATGGTGCGCATCGAACAGTGCAGGTAAATCATCAGGTCAGGTGGACGGATTGCACCCAGGATGATCTGGTAGAAACTCCAGTAGGTATCCCAGTCACGGCCGTTGAACTTTCGCATCCGGTGCAAAGCCGTGGCAAAAATCTCGGCGTCTTCAAATATGGTTCTGTCCAGGACCACAACACCGGGCATGCGATCCAGTTCCTGGTGGATTCGGAACTTGTTGGATAGAAAATAGAGTTGGGAATGGAAAGCCCACTTTTTCATGTCCTTGTAAAAGTCAGGCAGGTATGGGTTTTCATCGTTGGGTTCGTAAAACGGCTGAATACCATAGGTGCGTGTCAGAAATTCAACCAGCGAGGACTTTCCGGAACCAATATTTCCCGCTATGGCGATGGCTTTACGTTCCGTCATTGGGCCAGTATCACAGAAGAAACATTCTCTTCCAACCGGCCTGGTTGAATTTTCACGCACATGGCTTCAAGATCGCTCTCATGCAAAATATCAATGTCCGAAAAATATTCATTTCACCTGAACATGGTTACGTCGGGCAGGACCCCGAAAAAGTAAAATTGCAGAAGATGGACTCCGTCTCCAGTGTTGAGTGTGTGGCTGGATCTGGTCCCAGGGGCGACCGCTATTTTGCGCATAAGAACAATTACATTGGCCAGGCCACGTTTTTTTCCAGTGAAGTATTAGAGGGCGTCATTGAGCATACCGGGGCATATTCATGCCCGCCCTGGGCAATGCGTCGAAACACCATGGTTTCCGGTATCGATCTGAATGAACGCATTGGTTGTGAGTTCGAAATAGATGGCGTGTGGTTTTACGGTACCGAGGAGTGCGCCCCCTGTCGCTGGATGGATCGTTCCATCGGTCCGGGTGCTCGCGAATTTCTGAAAGGAAGGGGCGGTTTGAGAGCCAGGATTCTGACATCCGGCACCCTATGTTGCGGTACCAGCACGTTGCTCACGCAGTCGAAATCTTAGGCAGCATCCCGGCGCGCAAGCTTGGTTTGATGCGCAAAACGGACTTTGAAGCGGTGTTTCTTCGAATAGGGAAATACATCTGATTGGCCTCCGGTCTTGATGACCTGCTGGGTCTCCTTCCAGAAACCAGGATCCACCAGCTCAGAATGCTTGCTCAGGAAAATCTTTCGCAATCGGGTATTGGGGAAGAAAAACGAACCAAAGTTCTCGGGAAATACATCGTTTTCCCTAACCGAGAACCAGGGTACTGCTGACATGTCATCAAAATAATCCGAGGAGGCCGGCACTGAGCGAAAATTACAATCGGTCATGTAGCAGATTTCATCGTAATCATAAAATACGACCCTGTTCAGACGGGTAACGCCGAAGTTCTTTTGCATCATGTCACCCGGGAAAATATTGGCTCCCGCGAGGTCACGTATGGCCCTGCCGTAATCGTCGATCACTCTTTTTACCAACTTGGGAGCGGCATTGACCAGGTATTCATTCAGCGGAATCATGCGGCGCTCGATATAACAATGCCTGATAACCAGCCTGTCGCCGTCAATTTCGATGGATCCCGCGACCTTGCTATTCAGTTCGCTGAGCAGCTCCGGATCTATACGATTCAATGGAATCCCAACGTTCGAATACTCGAGTGTGTCCGCAAGACGACCGACACGGTCGTGGAATTTGACCAGTGTGTAACAGGCTTTGACGTGCTCGCGGTTGGAAACCTTGGGCGGGTCGAACTTGTCCTTGATGATTTTCAACACGAATGGAAACGAGGCCAGTGTGAATACCAGCATCACGGTGCCAGGTATTCCCGGGGCGATCTTGAAGTTGTCGGTCGAGTGTTTCAGGTGATGTTGCATCTCGCGGTAGAAAAGCGTTTTCGCATGTTTTTGCAGGCCCAAGATGGCGTACAGGTCGATCTTTGACTTGGTCGGCATGATGCTGGCCAGGAAAGAGATATAGGCTGAGGGAATTTCCATGTCAGCCATAAAGTAGGCACGCGTAAAACTGAACAGGTTCGAAGCGTCTTTACTGCGGGTTAAAACCGTGTCGGCAAAGAGTTTTCCATCACTGTTTTTCAGCAGCGGAATGATAAAGGGCTGAACCTGGTCGCCATTCACCTGGCGGCCCACGATGTAGGCGGCCTTGTTCCTGAAGAGCGGTGAACTGAGTATTTGCAACTGGTAGTTCGGCTGTTGCCTCCAGTGATTCGGCTGTTGTTCCTTTAGCGCTAATTTCAGGTACCTCGCATCCCTGCGCAGGTCTTCAAATGCGGTATGCAGGGATGTATCGCTGAGTATCCGTAACAGGCAACGCCGTAAGCCATCCATTTCAGGGTAATAACATCGATAGGTTTCCTGCGAGCCTTCGAGGTTGTCGGTATTTAACGCCGGGCGCCAAAAAATGTAATCGTTGCGATAGTAACGCCGGTGCAGCACCCGGCAGGCCACCGAGTTGTAAAAGGTCTCGGCGCATTCCATCTGCAGATGATCCAGCAGCAATCCAATATAAGCGCTCTTGATGTGCGGCCACAATTCAATATCGTGACTGGTTTCGGGGAAACGTTTTTCAATCACCCGGACCGATTCAACAACCCGTTGTTCATACATGCGGATGCGGTCCTGGCTTTCATGACGGGCCTTCTCCCAGTCGGAGGACTCAAAGTGCCCTTTTGCACTCGCACTGATTTTCCTGAACAGCCGGTAATGCTTGTCAAAGCCATCAAGTATGGTTTGTGCAATTGCCTCGACTCTAGCCATCAGGCTCCCGAACCGCCTGGCACCCGTATGAATTCCACCAGTTCCTGCACTTCAATCGGTGGTTCGTCGGTTACATGGCTGACTGCAAATGCCACCATGAAATTCAGCGCCATTCCCACGACCCCGATTCCTTCCGGAGAAATCCCCAACAACCAGTTGGAAGCAATGTTTTCCATTAAGGGTTCAAAAAACACCCCTTTGTAAACAATGATATATCCAAAGGTGAAGATTAATCCGGTCAGCATACCGGCAATGGCGCCCTGCTTGTTGATGCGCTTGCTGAATATACCCAACAGGATGGCCGGGAAAAGGGATGCGGCGGCCAGGCCGAATGCAAAAGCCACCACCTGGGCCACAAAACCCGGTGGGTTCCAGCCCAGGTAGCCTGCGATAACAATCGTAAAGGCTGCGGCGATTCGCCCTGCCGCCAGTTCCTGCTTGTCAGTGATGCCGGGGGCAATGATGCTTTTCAAAATATCGTGTGAAAACGAGGCGGAAATTACCAGCAACAATCCTGCAGCAGTCGAGAGCGCTGCTGCGATACCGCCGGCTGCAACCAGGGCGATCACCCAGTTGGGCAGTTGGGCAATTTCGGGGTTGGCAAGCACCATGATGTCACGATCAACAACCAGTTCATTACCCTGCCAGCCATAGGAGCGGGCTGTTGGCAGAAATTCCGCATTGCTGTCGTCAAAATACTGGATGCGACCATCACCGTTCTTGTCTTCGAAGCTAAGCAAACCCGTGTCTTCCCAGGTTTTAAACCATTGTGGTCTTTCCGCATAGGCCAGGTTTCCGTCAACAGATCCTATGCTCCCGGGTTGCAGTGTATTGATCAGGTTGTAGCGTGCCATGGCGCCCACTGCCGGCGCCGTGGTGTAAAGGACAGCGATGAACAAAAGTGCCCAGCCGGCAGAGCGGCGGGCGTCCGAAACCCTGGGAACCGTAAAAAAGCGCACGATGACATGCGGTAGTCCGGCGGTTCCGACCATCAGCGCCATGGTGATCGCAAAGACATCGATCTTGCTCTTATTGCCCTGGGTATACGCTCGGAATCCCAGGTCGGTAACGATGGCGTCCAGTTTGTCCAGCAGGTAAACACCCTCACCGGTGACCGTGCTACCCAGTGCCAGTTGAGGAACCGGGTTTCCGGTCAGCTGGAAGGCAATGAAAACGGCCGGAACCGTGTAGGCAAAAATGAGCACGCAGTATTGCGCGACTTGCGTGTAGGTAATGCCTTTCATGCCGCCCAGCACAGCGTAGATAAATACGATGCTCATACCGATGATCAGACCGATATGGATCGGGACTTCAAGGAAACGGGAAAAGACAATGCCCACACCGCGCATCTGCCCGGCAACGTAGGTGAAAGAAATGAATATCAGGCAAATGACGGCAACGGAGCGTGCGGCATTGGAGTAATACCGGTCGCCAATGAATTCCGGCACTGTGAAACGTCCGTATTTGCGCAAATAGGGGGCCAGTAGCAAGGCCAGGAGCACATAGCCGCCTGTCCAGCCCATCAGGTAGACAGATCCGCCATAGCCCAGAAAGGCGATAAGGCCAGCCATTGATATGAATGATGCTGCGGACATCCAGTCTGCCGCGGTTGCCATTCCGTTGGCAATCGGGTGCACGTGTTTGCCTGCGACATAGAAATCTCCGGTGTTGCGGGCACGTGAGAAGAAAGCGATGCCGATATACAACAGGAAGCTCAAGCCTACGACGATAAATGTCAGCGTCTTCAGGTCCATCAGCGGTCACGCCCGTCATCCTCGTGAACCCCGTATTTACGGTCCAGTTTGTTCATCTTCTTCGCGTAGATAAAGATCAATACCAGGAACACGAAAATAGAACCCTGTTGTGCAAACCAGAATCCCAATTTGAATCCAAACAGCGAATACTGGTTGAGGAAATCCACCAACAGAATCCCGAAGCCGAAGGAGACCGTGAACCAGATGGCCAGGCATACCCCGACCAGTCGCAGGTTTGCCTTCCAATAGGCTAGATTTTGACTTACAGACGGTTGCTTCACAGGTATCTTCCCTTGTTGTTATCAAGACTGCTTATAAAAGGTTTGCGCCCAATTCGCAAATGACGTCTAGATTTTGACTTACAGACGGTTGCTTCACAGGTATCTTCCCTTGTTGTTATCAAGACTGCTTATAAAAGGTTTGCGCCCAATTCGCAAATGACGTCTGCCATCGCTTCGACATCTTCATTGCGTGTCCGCCAGTTGGAAAAAGCGGGCCGGAATATGGTGCGCGCTCCCAGCTTCGAAGTTCCCACCATGAAACGACCGTCAATCAACACACGTTCACCGAGTCGCTGATTAAGGCTATCCAATGCTTCGTCACTGATGCCCCCCGGGTTGTACCGAAAAGCGACAATATTCAGTGGCACTTCAGCCATCAACTCGAGCTGGGGATTACCGTCGACTACCGAGGTGAAATGCTGAGCAATATCAAGGCAATGTTCAACAATACGGCGGTGACCGTCCCGTCCATAAGCTTTCAAGGTTGCCCAGACAGCAAAACTGCGGCCCCGCCGGGAACTTTCCGGCCCAATCGCACCAGGCGTTGGGTAGAGATCGTCTTCGGAAGGCAGGTAATCGGCGGAATAGCGGAAAGCGCGCGCCATCAAACCGTAGTCACGAACAAATGCATAACCGGAATCATAGGGTACGTTGAGCCACTTGTGCCCGTCCACTGTGACAGAATCAGCTTGCTCAACACCAGAGACCAGATGAGCGGTACGAGGTGATACGGCGGCAAACAGTCCGAATGCACCGTCCACGTGCACCCAGCAATTGTGGTTCCTGGCGATGGACATCATCTGTTCGACCGGGTCAAAAGCTCCGGCATTTACTTCGCCTGCATTAATGATAACCACAGCGGGTGAACCTTCGAGTTTCTCAATTGCTTTATCGAATGCTTGCAGGTCTATTCGACCGGTATTATCGGCGCTGAACTCCTGCAGGTTTCCACGACCAACACCCTGGGTGGCCAGCACTTTCTTTGTAGCAGCATGAACATAGCCGGATGTCAGTACGGGCATTTGCGGTTTGCCCGACAGGCCGGTTTCAGAAACATCAAAGCCCAGCTGTTCACCCCACCACTGGCGTGCCGCAGCCAGCCCGACGAAATTCGCCATGGTGGCGCCGGTCACCATCACGCCGCTCATTGAAGCGGGTAATCCCAACAGGTCCTTGAGCCAGTTCAGCGCCTGGATTTCCATCCGCACTCCTAGCGGCGACACGATCCAGGAATAGGTGATGACATCAAAAGCAGCAGCCACCAACTCTGCACCATGTGCGGCGGGTGTGTTGCCGCCGATGACAAAATGATAACAGCGTGGTCCAGCAGTATTTGTGCCCGATATCTCCTGTAAACGCAGTAGTTTTTCCAGGGTTGGCCTGGCGCCGATGCCTGATTCCGGCAGAGGTTCTTGCAGCGCTGCCAGTGCATGGTCAGGATCAGGTGGCATCGGGACACGCTGGTCCACATTTGCAACGGCCTCATTGAGTGCTCCTGCCAAATCACCAACCAGGGATTCGGCTTCTTTTCGAAGTTCATCCCTTACCCACGAGTCCATGCCGTCTTTCTCACAAGTTAAAGAAAGCAAAGCCTGCCCGATCATTGATGCAAAGTCACCCGCTTAAATAATTCCTTTTGGTAAACTATGATTTTGTACACGGATGTACAAACGTGAACGGCAGTGAAGCGTGAGCAACCGTCAAAACCACGTTTTGCGGTTGCGTCATGCAAATGGGGCAGGATGCCCCATTCTGCTCATTCTAAGTCCAGGGGCCGGAGATGGCTGTATCCGGCCCCTGGATCGACATAACAAAGCCCGGGAAACCGGTTTTATGCCGACACACTGTGGAAAGTGATGTGTAGCCGCAGCTTTGGTATTGCTGATTACTCCAATCACAGTTCTAATGACGCCTGGACAGTGCGAAATCGTCGCATGGGAATGTATATGAACTGGCAAGAGAAATTGGAAGCATTGGAGAAGATCTCCCGGCAATTGGAACCGGACAGTTCCCGCAGGTCCGAATTGCTTGAAAAGGCGGCTGACTATTCGGAATCATTTCTTGAGCGCCTGGTAAATGGCCGTACATTTCTTTTGGATCAGGGCCAGAGTGAAACGCTGGACGGAGAAATTGGAGAGCAGTCTACGGGCATGGACGAATTACTGCAGATTTTGGGAACTGCAGTAGACCAGACAAGTATCAACCCGGCCTCGGGTGGTCATCTGGGGTACATCCCCGGCGGTGGAATTTATCCATCGGCCATTGGGGATTTTCTGGCCGATGTGACTAACCGGTATTCAGGTGTTCATTTTGCCTCCCCTGGTGCCGCACTCATGGAAAAGCAGCTGGTCAGGTGGATGTCCGACCTGATCGGATATCCGGACACCGCCGGTGGTGACCTCACATCCGGCGGCAGTACGGCGAATCTGAGTTGTATCGTGACGGCGCGTGACGCGATGGGTGTCAGCGTTTCCGAGGTCAAGCGATCCTGCATTTACATGACGCGCCAGGTTCATCATTGTGTAGACAAGGCACTACGGGTCGCCGGGCTCGAAGAATGCCAGCTTCGATTTGTGCCAATGGATTCCCGTCATCGCATGGATGATGCCGCGCTGGAGGAAATACTTGTCGCAGACCATTCGCAGGGATTAAAACCCTGGATGATCGTTGCATCTGCCGGTACCACGGACACAGGAGCCGTTGACCCCCTGCTGAAAATCGGTTCAATTGCAAAAGAACATAAACTATGGCTACACGTGGACGCGGCCTACGGTGGATTTTTCGTTCTTTGCGAGGAAGGCAGGGAAGCATTGCGGGGCCTGAGCCAGGCAGATTCAATTGTGATGGACCCGCACAAGGGACTTTTTCTGCCATATGGAACCGGGGCAGTGCTGGTCAAAGACATTGATTTACTCGCCAGGGCACACAGTTACCAGGCAAATTATATGCAGGATGCCAGCGACAAGGGATATGGCTATTCACCCGCAAATCTTTCTGTGGAATTAAGCCGGCCGTTTCGGGGTCTGCGCTTGTGGCTGCCGTTAAAGCTATTTGGGCTTGCTGCATTCCGGTCTGCGTTGTCAGAAAAGATCTGGCTGGCACGCTATTTTCACAAAACACTATCAGAAGCAGGTGGGTTTGAAGTCGGGTCATACCCTGACCTTTCAGTGGTCACGTTCAGATACGTTCCTGCTCAAGGTGACGCAGAAAAGTTTAACCGCCGCCTTCTCAAGGGAGTGCACGATGATGGCAGAATCTTTATTTCATCAACAATGCTGGATGGCCGGTTCACATTGCGGGCGGCCATTTTACATTTGAGAACGCACCGGGCTGAGATTGATTACCTGTTGGATTTCCTCATCAGGACTGCAGCAGAATTAAAGGACAGCGCGTGCTAGTCTTCGTCTTCCCAGTAATCGACCTGGGTGGATTCTGCTTTCATCATCAAGCGCCACATTTCCGGCATGCCGCCTTCATTTCCGTCCAATTCGATGATGACACCGTATTTGTCCGAATCAGGATATTCGGCGACCTCTGGTGACATCGTGGTGCTGACGGCAAGGTAGCGAAGCTCAGCATCCGAGTTATTGATGATCTGGTGGGCAGTCTCCGGACCTCCGGGAGGGCAGGCGATAACGTCGCCCTGCCTTATCGGAGATATATCATCACCGATCCGAATTTCGCCAGTGCCCTCGATGACGAAAAACATCTCGTCATTGACGCGATGACTGTGGAATGGGAATGCTCGTTTTCCAACGGGTACAACGGTTAGGTTGTAGCCGAGCCCATTTGCACCGATCAGCCGGCTGATCAGGCCGAATTTAGCCGCAAAATTGTCACCGTGCCCCCAGTCCATGTATTCCAGATTATCTATATTGAGTATGCTAGCGCTCATTTCCCGCTCCTGATTTAGCCGCTCTTGATTTGAAGTTGACAAGCATACGGCTTTGCCGCCTTTCGAATCAATTCCGGAGCTTGGCATAGAACTCTGCTAAATTAGCGCATTGGCGCGAATTAGCAGGGCAATAGAATGTGACACCTGGTTAACCCGACTGAAATCACCCGTGAATCCCTGGTCAAGATTCTCGAAATCATGCACCGGCTGGCCGCACCGGCAGCGATGCCTGAGTTATTGCGCGAAATTATTGAAGTCGGAAAGGCTGCAATCGTCGCAGAAGCAGGTGTGATGTGGTTGCTTGATCGCTCAAGCAATGAACTGGTGCAGGTCACGCCGCCCAAAGAAAAGGCCAATCGTTTGCAGATTGACCAGGGACACGCTGGGGCATGCGCCACCAGCCACGAAATTACCAATATTCATGATTGCCGGGTCGATGAATTGTTCCAGCAGTTTCCGGTGCAGGTAGACGGCTTTGAACCCCATTCTTTGCTCAATGTCCCGATTGTTGGCCAAGATGATTCCATTCTCGGTGTGATGCAATGGCTCGGTGAACATGTCGGCCAGTTTGATGAGCACGATGAATGGGTTGGCCCGGCGCTCGCTGCCCAATGCGCGGTGGCCATCCAGCATTCACGAATGACAGATGAATTACTGGCCAATGCCATCCTGCACCGGGAAGTGACGGTGGCCAGGGAAATCCAGATGAGTACGTTGCCGGATTCGATGCCTGATGTGGAAGGTTACGATCTGCATGGCCAGTTCCTGCCCACAGATCAAACGGGCGGCGATCTCTATGATCTCGTGGTACTGGACGGGAAATTGTTCATGTTGCTGGGTGACGCGACCGGGCACGGTTTCGGACCGGCTTTGTCCGCCACCCAGATGCAAGCCATGTTGAGGGTTTCATTCCGCCTGGGTGCGGACCTGGACGAGGCCTATATGCAGGTCAACAACCAGTTGGAAGAAGACCTGCCTGACTACCGGTTCATCACCGCATTCATGGGATTTCTTGATCCTGCAACACATGAAGTTCGTTACCACTCGGGAGGGCAGGGACCGATACTTCACTACCGGGCGGCCAGCAATGAATGCGAGTGGTACGCGCCGACCAACTTTCCGGTTGGTGTAATGCCGTTGGATGGAACGGACAAGGCCATCTCCCTCAAACTTGAGTCAGGTGATGTGCTGGCTTTGATTTCTGACGGCATATATGAGTACACGGCACTGGACGGCTCTCAATTTGGTGAGGACCGGGTGGCGGAAATCATGCGTCAGCATCACCAGCTTTCCATGGCCGACCTCGCGAAGAAACTGGTCGATGCAGCATTTGATTTCGGTGGCGAAGCACCGCAGGCCGATGATGTCACGTTGGTGCTGTTGCGCCGTCTGCCTTAGCGTAGGTATCTTGATATTTCGAAAATCCCAAAATCAGGGCTATCTGATTTAAACTAGCCTATCGCGGCAGGTCGTTGATGTGCTGATCTTTTTTCACGGTTGAGGAAATGGACAGGAAATTCAAAAGAAGTTTTGATGAACTGAAGGAAATTGTTGCGCTGACAAATCGGTTTTTCAACGAGAACGATATCGACCCGTCCTTAAGATACGTGGTCGATCTTGCCGCTGAAGAGTTGTTCGTCAACATGGTGACCTATAATGTTGAGTCGAACCAGGACATCCTGATTCAAATGTCGCCACATGAGTGTACGTCGTCAGAGCATATGGGACCACTTGAGCCTTTTTCTAAGAGACACTTTTCTGCCCGTACTTTCTCCAGTCTAGCCTGCTAACCGCAGGTTTTGTATTTTCCTTTGCGTTAACGTTCTGGCTTTGATCATTGACCGTCGGTCCAGGATGTCGTTTCTTCTTCCGTTATACACATCAGCCGGCGTCACGTTATCCAGTGATTCGTGATACCGCTCATGGTTGTAATGAGCCACCCACTGAGCAATGGCACTTTCCAGTTCCCACGGGAAGTAATAATTCTCCAGCTTGACCACGTTTTTCATCGAACGGTGGTAGCGTTCGATCTTGCCCTGGGTCATCGGGTGGTACGGTGCTCCCCGGGTGTGCTTCATGTCTTGATCCTGCAACCATTCCCTGAGTTCTTTTGAGATATAGCAGGGGCCGTTGTCAGACAGTAACCTGGGCTTGTGATGCACCCTGACTTCGGTGAGCCCTGTGGCTTTCAGAGCATCTTCCAGAGTATCGGTGACATCATGCGCCGCCATCGTGGTCGTCAACCGCCAGCTGATGATGTAACGGGAATAGTCATCCAGGATCGTCGACAGGAAGTACCAGCCCCAGCCCACCACCCGGAAGTAGGTAAAGTCTGTCTGCCACAGTTCATGTACACGCCGTGTCGGATGCTGGAACGCATCGGCTGCGCTCATCACTATGAACTGTGGGCTGGTAACCAGGTCATGGGCCTTGAGGATGCGATAGACACTGGACTCCGAGATAAAGTACTCATGGGTATCAGTAAGATGCCAGGCCAGTTCCCGGGGTGTCAGCTCCGGTTGTTCCAGGGCCACATCAACAACCAGTTCCCGTACCGACTCGGGGATCTTGTTCCAGTGCTGACGTGATGCCCTGCTGTGGTTCTGCAAGCCATCAGGGCCATCGCGTTCATAAGCCTGATACCAACGGTAGAAACTGCTGCGACTGACGTTGATCTCGACCAGAGTCCTGCGCACGGATAACTCCGAGTCTTCCACCAGGCGGATAATGGCCAGCTTTTCAGATGCGCTGTACATCAGTCTTCGTCCAATGTCACACCCTACCCAGTGAGACTTTTTTTAAGCCAGTCATTGCGCAGGTACAGTTCGGCAACCGCTTGCTTGAGGGTGGTATTTTCTTTTCTGAGACCAACCACTTCATCGCTGTTGGCTTCTCTGACGGTATCTCCTGACAGGCGCTTTTTACCGGCCTCCAGAAAATCCTTGCTCCAGCGGTAATACAGATTGTTGTTAATACCTTCCTGGCGACACAGTTCAGCGATCGAGCTTTCACCGCGCAATCCATCCAGTACGATACGGATCTTTTCCTCTGACGAGAACTTGCGACGGGTATTGCGGCGGATCTCCTTGACCCGTTTGGTGGTGTTTGACATGCTCATATTGAGACTCCTCTGCTTCAGGTTAAAAATAGCAGAAGTGTCTCTTAGTTAAAGCAGTTGATTGGCCCCATATGGGCTGACGTCACACACTGGTCGGTTTAAAAACGGTTCTGGCAGTAATCCTTGTCGGTGCCTCGATGCTGATAGCCAGTTACTTTGCCAATGGATTTGTTGCAGGCATGCTGGATATAAATTTCGGTTATTACTCCCGCTACGTGGCACCCATAGTCGAGGAAAGCTTAAAAGCAATCGTCTTAATTTTTCTTTTTCGCACCAACCGAATTGGATTCCTGGTGGATAGCGCGATTATGGGTTTTGCTGTGGGTGCAGGCTTTGCTGTGGCAGAAAACTTCTACTACCTTTCCAAAATTCCGGACGCAAATATGGCGGTATGGATTGTGCGTGGTTTTGGCACGGCCATCATGCACGGTGGTGTGACGGCGATATTCGGAATACTTTCCCAGACGCTCACCGAACGGAATATGAAGATCAATCCGCTGCTTTATGTACCTGGGCTGGTGGCTGCCATGTCACTACATTCCCTTTATAATCATTTTCCAGTCAACCCCATTGAACAGACCCTCATAATCCTTTTCATATGGCCACCGATCCTGTTCCTGGTGTTCCGCCAAAGCGCTGGTCATATGCACGAATGGCTGGAACTGGACTTTGATGAAGATGCATTGCTGCTTGAGCAGATTGGTTCAGGGGAATTTGCAGAGTACAAGATCGGCCGTTTCCTGCACGATCTTCGTCAGAAGTTTGAAGGCCCGGTTGTCGTTGATATGCTTTGTTATCTCAGGCTTTACACGGAACTGGCGCTGCGTGCCAAGGGCGTTCTGATGATGCGTGAAAACGGCCTGGATACGCCCATTGGTGAGCGCACCAAAGAATAAGTTCGAAGAACTCAGCTTTCTTGAGGGCAGTATTGGCAAAACAGGGTTGTTGGCCATGAAGCCGTTTCTGCACATGACCCGAAAAGATCTTTGGCAACTGTATGTACTGGAAAAATAATTGAAGGAGAAAAAATGAAAAAGTTACCTGGCTTGCTGGCATTGAGTGCCGGAATGATGTTTTCCGGACTGGCCCTGGCTACCGGGCTGGCTACCTGTGATTCGGGGCCCGAAGAAAGCTGGCAGCCCAAAGAATCGCTCCAGGCACAATTGGAAGAGAAAGGCTGGACCATCCGTAGAATCAAGGTTGATGGCGGATGTTACGAGGTCTATGCCTTAAACGAGAACGAAGAACGGGTAGAGGCTTATTTCCATCCTGTCAGCCTTGAACCCGTAGCCACCGAAGAACATTGAGCTACTGAAGAGCACTCATCAACAATTTAAACCCGGTGCGTCACGGACCAGGGTTTGGGATATCCCGGTACGAATTGGACACTGGCTGTTACTGGGCTCTGTTGCTGCGGCCTGGTTTACGCGTCATGGATTTGGCGCCACGCATGGCTGGCTGGGATATGGCGCACTTGTGGTGGTGTTATTCAGGGTTTTATGGGGGTTTGTCGGGAGCCGTTACGCACGGTTCAGGCAATTTGCGAGTTCCCCGGCGGATACACTGGACTATGTCCGCTCACTGATCTCCGGGAGCCGCAAAAAGTATCTTGGTCACAATCCACTGGGCGGATGGATGACCCTGATTTTATTAAGCCTGGTATTCCTGGTCTGTGCATCCGGCTGGCTATACACAACCGATTATTATTGGGGTGTTGAATGGGTTGAAACCGTGCACAGGATCCTGACCAATATCCTGTTGGTTTGTGTCGGCCTGCATATCGCGGGTGTCATTTTGACCTCCCTGCAGGAACGGGAAAACCTTCTCATGTCTATGATTCATGGCAAAAAACGCACAATTCTGGAAGAGGATATCCAGTGAGCAGTTTTCTGGAAGTCAATACGCTAAACGTAAAGGATCGCAAAGCCTGGCGGCAATGGCTGGCCAAAAATTACGATGTTGAAGCTGACGGCGTCTGGCTGGTCTACTACAAGCAGCACACCGGAAAGCCAACGCTTGAATACAACGAATCAGTCGAAGAGGCCTTGTGTTTTGGCTGGGTGGACAGCCTGATCAAAAAACTGGATGAAGAAAAATTCGCACGCAAGTTTACACCCCGGAAAACCCGAAGCCGCTGGTCGGAATCCAACCGGAAGCGGGTGGCCGACTTGCTCAAGCGTGGCCTGATGGCGGAACCGGGAATGGCCTGTGTGGAAGCAGCTAAAGCATCCAGCTTGTGGGATGCGGATGATTGTCCGCAGCTAAGTGAGGACCTTTCACCCGAATTTGCACAGTCATTGGCAAAAAGCCATGCAGCCAGGGTGTATTTTGAAAAGCTGACCGAAGCGCAAAAAAAGCAGTTTATCCTGTGGATCAATGAAGCAAAGCAGGAATTCACCCGGCGGCGCCGGATTCGGGAATCCATATCGCTGCTGGAACAAGGCCGCAAACTCGGTATGAAATGAATGTTTAGCGCACGGATGCGCCAACGCAAGCGACAGCGCAGCGCAGGAGTGGAGCAAAGCCACGTCTTTGCGAAGCGACATGCAAATGGGCCAAGGTTGGCCCATTTTGCTCATTTATTCCGGCATATAGACCGGATCGGAAGCCTGAAGCAAGCTGATTCCGGCCTCATTTATCGATGTGCTCAAAGCCGCCACCTCATTACTCATGTAGTCATTCACCAACAGCAGTGCTTCCTCAAGCGCTGAGCGCGCCCTGGTGACATACACCTCTGCGGTCGGACTTGGAGCATGGCTGGCAGAGCCAACATAAAATCGTGCCATGTTGATGTGACTTGAAACCTGGTCATCGTCAAAGATAATTCCCTTGGTCTGTTCCGGTGTTCTGAATCGTTTTTCCAGATCGTCCAGGCCTTTCTTGACCTCAGCTGCCTGTTTTTTGAGGTCTTTGAGTGAATCATCTTCCTCAGCATCTGGTTGATTGCCGATCAGGGTGGTAATCGTTGCTACATCATTGCGGGCACGGTCAATTCGCTCCAGTGCAGTCACGGAGGCTTCACTTAATTGCAGCAGGTCCTTGCGGGCCTGGTAGTTGACCTGAAGTTCCTCCTGGCTGATGTGATAGCGCGGATCTGCAATCACGGCCGCATCAATCGAACCGCTAACGTCGCCCAGCGACAGTTCGAAACTGTAATTACCCGGCACCACTTCGGGTCCTGGTGGAAGACCATTGTCGGGATCAGGCTCTTCGGAACCCGGCGCACGGCGAATTCCATCACCTTGCATCCCCCAGGTCACCCGGTTAATGCCCTGGTGAACAGCCTGCTTGAAGGTGCGAATGAGTTCACCGGCTGAATTACTGACCTTGATGGTGACCTTGGGCGGTTTGTCTTTTCCCTCGTCAGAATTTTCCCCCGCCTCGTGATCGGATCCTTCTTCGGCATCCGCAGCCTGTCGTTTGGCGATTTTCCTTGCCCGCTCCTTGTCCTCATCCTGGTGCGGCAAATCATCGCCACTGGCTATGAAAGTAAGCATCACACCGTAGGGTTCATTGGGGCCGCGGAACTCCCCGTTGCCGGTGAATCGAGTTGAACTGGTCGGGGTGGTCGCATATTGCTGACCGGGTGACGCTGACAGGTTTTTCAGGCGGTCATCAAAATCGTCTTCAGATACACTTCGTAATGCACTGTAATTGTCTATGACGAATACGGAACGACCGTGCGTGCCCAGAACCAGGTCGTTTTCACGCTCCTGTATGGCCATGTCCATTACCGAAACGGTTGGCACGCCGGCGGTAAATTTGGTCCAGGTGTCGCCGCCGTCGATTGAAAAGAATAAACCGAATTCCGTACCGGCAAACAGCAGTTCAGGGTTAACCGAATCCTGCAGTACTGAAAGGGTGTAGCCGGCCATGTCTTCCGCTGACAAGCGAACCCAGCGGCGCCCAAAATCCTCAACCCGGTAGAGGTAGGTGGACATATTGCCGCGACGGTGATCATCAAAAACGACGAATGCCGTACCCGCTTCATGCGGTGAAGGCGCGATCATCGGCACCCAGGCTCCTGCGGGTACACCGCGTGACCGTTCATCAATTCGCGACCAGCTGCTGCCCCCGTCCCGGGTGACGTGAATACGGCCGTCATCGGTGCCAACCCAGATCACACCCTCCTGCAATTTGCTGGCTGCAACCGCCACGATGCTGGTGTAATTTTCTGCCGCAGTGACATCCGAAGTCAGTCCGCCACTGTTGCGATAGGTCTACATTTCAGGATCGTTGCTGGTCAGATCATCGCTGAGAACCGACCAGCTCAGGCCACGATCGGTAGATTTGTGCATGAACTGGCTGCCGTAGTAAATGGTCGCAGGCTCGAACGGATCTTGCTCGAATCCGGCATTCCAGTTAAACCGAAGGTCGATCTCCGGGTCATGGGGCGCCGGACGAATCATCTTCTGGAGGCCTTTATCAAGGTCATATCGCAACAGGAAACCGCCCTGGGACATGACGTAACCCGCGCGGGCATTTTCCGGGTCCGGAATGGTGTCGAAACCGTCGCCAAAGCCGACTTCCTGCCAATGCAGATTACGAATTCCAGCAGGTACCCAAACCTCGGTCGGACCACGCCATGATCCATTGTCCTGCAGGCCGCCGTCATCGGAGCGCAGCAGGGCGCTTTTCTTTGCCTCTACCAGTGCATATACCCGATCCGGGTTGGCAACAGGAATACTGAATGCCATGCGCCCCAGTTCACCCTTTGGCAGGCCATCTTCTTCGGTTCTTTCGGTCCAGGTCTTACCCCCGTCCAGCGTCACATACATTCCGGATCCCGGGCCGCCGGATTTGAAATTATAGTGCCAGCGGCGGAATTGCCACATACCTGCGAACAATTTATCCGGGTTTGAAGGATCCATCTTGATGTCAGTCGCGCCGGTGGTCTCATCGACAAAAAGCACACGCTGCCAGGACAGCCCGCCGTCTCGCGTGCGAAACACACCGCGCTCGGAATTGGGGCTCCACAAGCTGCCGAGAGCCGCGACATATGCAATGTCTGAATTCGTAGGGTGTAAGGCGATGCGGTTGATCCGCTCACTGCTTTCCAGGCCCATCAGCTGCCAGTTTTTTCCACCGTCTATGGACTTGTAAATGCCGCCGCCTATGGACGTGGAATTACGCGTATTTCCCTCTCCGGTTCCTACCTAGATGATGTCCGGATTTGCCTGGTTAATGGCAATCGCGCCTATTGAGGCGACTGCCTGGTCATCAAATACCGGCTCCCAGGTGAGGCCGCCGCTTTTCGAAATCCATACCCCACCGGTACCCACGCCGACAACAATCTGGTTGGGATCACTCTGCACCACATCGATTGCAGCGATCCGGCCACCAATGGCTGCCGGCCCAATGGCGCGGGCCTTCAATCCCTCCAACAGGTCACCGTCCAGGGCTGCCAATGTGGTGCCGGGACCAACGGTCAGGCTTAAGAGCAAGAAGAAAAAGGGGCTTTTTAAAGCGGAATTTGTAATAGACATGTTTGGAATACCGAGCGTTTGATTAGCGGCACAGATTCAACCTTGTAAGGCCGAAAGTCAAATGCTGAGCGAAGAAAAAAGTCGTGAAATTCAAGCAGGCCTGATGTGCGATATTGGCGGCCTTTCCAGCGTGTGGCGACAAACCCCAGGCATCAACTTTTAAAGACCCTTCAAATATGAGAAACTGCGCGCCTTGGAAGTTTCCACTTTATCGAAAAGTAATTCGCTGCAGCCACCTTGAGAAATCAGCGGACGGATATGTTGCAAATCAAATAAAGAGATATTTAAAGGAGACAAACACCCAATCCGGGGAAAAATGATGAAGTGTTATTACTACCTGGCGCCCAGCCTGGACAGCACGCACCAGATATCTGATGACCTGCATGAAGTGGGTGTATTGGATTGGTTCCTTCATGTCATTACAGAAGACGAAGCCGGCCTCAAGCGGGAGCATTTGCACTCAAGTAATTACCTGGAAACCACGGATATCATCCGGGATGGTCTGATCGGCCTGATCCTGGGATTCATCATTGCCGTATTCGCTGCAGGACTGGTGATGTTTCTAGAACCCTTCGGGCCTGAAACGCCAAGGATGGTGTATTTTGCGCTACTTGTGGTTTTTACACTTTTTGGCGCCTGGGTGGGCGGACTGACCGGAATTGATAAAGAAAACAGGAAACTGAAGAGGTTTCATGACGACATCGCGGACGGTAAATACCTAGTCCTGATATATGCGGGAAAAGAGCAGGAGGATGTCATTCGCGAGATGATGCGGGAAAAACATACCGAAGCGAGGCTGGTGGCAATCGACCGGCATATTCTCGATCCCTTCAGCGGGTTGAAGCGAAGAAAACGACGCCGGGTCGAGGGGTAAACACTCAGCCGTCACTAAATTGACGGCGCTGACGGGAATAAGGTATGGGATTTGCAATTGTTTTAGTTCTGCTGGTTATCGCCACCATTATTTTTCACTTCGCCAGCCCCTGGTGATTTACCGAGATTGCCTCGAATTGGGGCATGATTGATACCACGGTTAATATCACCTTCTGGGTCACCGGCACCGTCTTTATCCCTGTAAACCTTTTCATGGCCTATGCCATATTCAAGTTTAATCACCACAAAGGCCAGGCTGCTCACTACGAACCGGAAAACTCACGGCTTGAATTCTGGCTGCCCCTGATCACTGCCGTAGGCGTTGCCGCAATGCTGGCGCCTGGCCTGTTTGTCTGGGCCAGGTTTGTTGATGTTCCGGAAGATGCCGCCGAAGTAGAAGTAGTAGGCCAGCAGTGGCACTGGAGTTACCGTTTTCCGGGCGAGGACGGCGTACTGGGCAGGACCGATATTGCGCAAATGAATGTCGACAATCCATTTGGAATGGGTCCCGAAGACCCCTTCGGCATGGATGACCGGCTGATATCGAACCCCGAGTTACATATCCCACTGGACCAACCGGTAAAACTGCTTCTGCGCTCCAAAGATGTATTACATGATTTCGCAGTTGCAGAATTCCGGGTCAAAATGGACCTGGTGCCGGGTATGGTGACCTACATGTGGCTGACACCGATCCGCACCGGAGAATTCGTTGTTTTGTGCGAAGAATTATGTGGAGTTGCACATTTCACGATGCGCGGCAGGGTGGTGGTTGATACCCAGGAAGATTTTGACAGCTGGCTGACTGCACAGCGCACATTTGCTGACCGTTTGGCCGTCCAGGCCGGTGATGCCACTACCGGGCAGGCGCAATATGCCGTTTGCAGTGCATGCCACGGAGCCCAGGGTGAAGGAAATCCCGCCATGCACGCGCCCAAGCTGGCCGGCCAGGAAGGCTGGTATGTCAAGAAGCAGTTACGCAATTTCCAACTCGGAATACGGGGCAGTCATGCCGATGATACATACGGCCAGCAGATGGCGCCCATGGCGGCAATGCTGCCAGATGAGGTGGCTATGAATAATGTCATCGCCTACATGGATACCTTCCCCGACAATCCGACGCCAGTGACCATTTCCGGTGATGCCTCACGCGGGCAAGACCTGTTTAACACCTGTGTTTCCTGTCACGGCGAACAAGGACAGGGCATCTGGTCCCTGAATGCGCCCCGGATCACTGGCATGAATGACTGGTATGTCGCGGCGCAGCTGGAAAACCTCAAGAAGGGAATCCGCGGTAGCCACCGGCAGGATTTTTATGGTGAGCAAATGGCTTTTATGGCGCGAACCCTGATAGACGATTCCGCGATAGATGACGTAGTGGCTTACTTGAATACCCTGCAGGCGGCGGAAAAGTGAAAACTTACCTGTATTGCACGATGGAAGGGCTGGATGATTCCATGGCCCGGAGAAAATTCTGATGTCGTATATCGCCATTGCTGATCGTGACCGCGAAGAGGACATGCATCATCCAAAAAGCTGGTTCACGACCTATATCTGGAGCCAGGATCACAAGGTTATTGCGATTCAATATGCGATGACGGCCATATTTGTCGGGGTCATTGCACTGCTGCATTCCGGCATGATGCGCTTGCAACTGGGTTTCCCGGAATCCTTCTCTTTCATCGCTCCCGAGGATTATTACCAGTTCATCACCATGCACGGCATGATCATGGTGATTTATTTGCTCACTGCATTATTTCTTGGCGGTTTTGGAAACTACCTGATCCCGTTGATGTGTGGCGCAAGGGATATGGTGTTCCCGTTCCTGAATATGCTCAGTTACTGGGTGTATTTATTGGCGGTCATCATCCTGCTGGCCAGTTTCTTTGTGCCTGGAGGCCCGACCGGGGCCGGCTGGACACTGTATCCGCCGCAGGCCATCCTGCCAGGTACGCCAGGTGCTACCTGGGGCATCCTGTTGATGCTGTTATCGCTGGTGGTATTCATCGTGGCTTTCACCATGGGCGGCTTGAACTATGTCACAACCGTGTTGCAGGCTCGTTGCCGCGGTATGACCCTGATGCGCATGCCCTTGTCAGTGTGGGGCATTTTTACCGCCACCGTCCTTGGCCTGCTAGCGTTCCCGGCCCTGCTGGTCAGCGGAATCATGATGACACTTGACAGTACACTTGGGACCAGCTTCTTCATGCCTGCGATACTTTCGATGGGTGAGGTCTCGAAGACTGAAGGTGGTAGTCCTGTTCTGTTCCAGCATTTATTCTGGTTCTTCGGCCACCCCGAAGTTTATATCGTTGCCCTGCCGGCTTTCGGTATTGTCTCGGATGTTCTGGCTACCCATGCGCGGAAAAATATCTTTGGTTATCGCATGATGGTGTGGGCCATTCTGGCCATTGGCGGTTTGAGTTTTGTCGTATGGGCACACCATATGTACGTCAGCGGTATGAATCCATATTTTGGATTTTTCTTTGCAACAACCACGCTGATCATCGCGGTGCCAACGGCCATCAAGGTCTATAACTGGGTTCTGACCTTATGGCGAGGCAATATTCACCTCACGGTGCCTATGTTGTTCGCTATCGGGTTCATTTTTACCTTTGTACACGGTGGATTAACCGGACTTTTCCTGGGCAATGTGGTTGTTGATTTGCCGCTTTCAGATACCTATTTCGTGGTCGGCCATTTCCATATGGTGATGGGCGTTTCTCCGGTACTGGTGGTGTTCGCCGCTATTTATCACTGGTACCCGAAGATCACCGGTCGTATGTTTAACAACACCCTGGGTAAATGGCATTTCGGGTTAACATTCCTTGGCACCTATTCCATTTACCTGCCAATGCACTATCTTGGAATACTGGGTGTCCCCAGGCGTTACTTCGCCATGGGCAGCACAGATTTTATTCCCGAGTCGGCACAGGTCATGAACGCCGGTATTACGATTTCTGCCCTGATTGTGGCAGTCGTGCAAATTCTGTTTTTCTTCAATATGATCTGGAGTCTCAGGGCCGGTAAGAAAGCCGATAGCAATCCCTGGAGAGCTACCACGCTTGAGTGGCAAACCCCGCAGACCCCTCCGGGGCATGGTAACTGGGGCCCGAATTTGCCCGAAGTGCACAGATGGGCCTATGACTACAGCGTTCCTGGCGCGGCTGAAGATTTTATCCCGCAAAACATGCCACCCGATGCCACCCACACCACGGTGGATGATCATGCGCGAGCCCGGGACCAGGCAGATGAACACGCCGAATCCGCAGTCGGTGATGAACTTTTTGGCGAAGATGAGTAAGCACCTTGGGATTCTTTAGCAAAGTCACCGAAATGCCCTGGCAGCAGCCAGGACTGCCTGAAGAAGGAGCGCAGACCGGCGAGTTTTCCTCTTCTGCCAAGAAAGTAGCCCTGATCATGTTCCTGGCCGTAGTCACGAGCATATTCTTCCTGTTTTTCATGGCATACATCCAGCGAATGAAGCTGTTTGACTGGTACCCGCTTGAAGAACCCTTCCTGTTGTGGATTAACACGGCGTTCCTGGTGCTGGCCAGCATTGCGATGCAACGTGCGAGCCGCATCGTTGCCCTCGATGAAGGCTCTTTCGGTGTTGCCCTGATGGCCGGTGGCATCTTCGCCGTGGCTTTTTTGGCCGGGCAATATTTTGCCTGGGAGGAACTCAGGGCCGGTGGTTTCTATGCCGCCAGTAACCCTGCCAATGCTTTTTTCTACCTGTTGACGGCAATGCATGGCATTCACCTGCTGGGTGGCCTGTATGTCTGGGCGCGTACCGCCTGGAGCAGCAAGAATGGTGTAAATCGGCAAGAAATCAGCCAGAGCGTGGAACTTTGCAGCGTTTACTGGCATTACCTGCTAGTGCTCTGGCTGGTGCTTTTTGCGCTGATGTTGAATACCTGAGAAGGATGATTTAAATGGCACATGGTGCGACAACAACGACTGCTGACCATGTCACGGATTCAGACACTGCCCTGAAATCCCTGGTCAATGACTGGTCGCGGGACAAGCAGTCATTCGAGGTTCCCTGGGGCAAGGCCATGATGTGGATCTTCCTCCTGAGTGATACCTTTATCTTCAGTTGTTTCCTGATTGGTTACATGAAAGCCAGGGCTTCAGCCACGGTTCAGTGGCCGAACCCCAGCGAAGTATTTGCTTTGTCTTTTGGCGGCGAGCCAATCCCGCTGATCCTGATTGCGATTATGACCTTCGTGCTGATCACATCCAGTGGCACCATGGCACTGGCGGTGAATTACGGTTATCGCAAAGATAAGAACAAGACCATGTGGCTGATGTTTGCGACCGCGGCTTTGGGTGCGACCTTCGTCGGAATGCAGGCATTCGAGTGGACCAAGTTGATCGTGGAAGAGGGTGTTCGGCCCTGGGCAAATCCTATGGGTGCGCCACAATTCGGATCAACTTTCTTCATGATTACCGGTTTCCACGGCCTTCATGTAAGTGCGGGCGTGATTTATCTTAGTTTTGTGGCGTTTCGGGTCAAAAAGGGCTACTACGACCAGCACAGGGGTGGTAACTATGAAATTGTCGAGATAGCGGGGCTGTACTGGCACTTTGTTGATCTCGTCTGGGTATTTATTTTCGCATTCTTCTATCTTTGGTAGTCCGAGGTAAATCCATCAACAGGATATTGATATGACGGAAACAACTCACGAAGGCGGCCACCAGCAACATCCTCTGGCGATTTATCTGTGGATATGGATATTGCTGTTCGTCCTCAGCACATTTTCCTACCTGGTTGACTACTACCAGTTTCAAGGAATGCTGCGCTGGTCGCTGATCCTTTTATTCATGTTCCTGAAAGCAGGGTTTATCGTTGCCATCTTCATGCATATGGCCTGGGAGCGACTGGCATTGAAATTTGCCATATTGTTGCCGCCGCTCTGCCTGCTGGTGTTCATCGGCCTGATGGCATGGGAAGGTGAATACACGATGCTGACCCGCCTGGCGTCATTCACCCAACACGTATTCGAGGTGGTTCCGGTACATCACTGAGCTTTGAGAAATAAGATCGAAGAAAAGGCCGCTTTATCGGGCCTTTTTTTGTATCCGCTTTATCGCTTATGCAGCCAGCCAGGCAGCATGGATACCGGATCAAATCCGTCTTCGGTCTCTGCCATAGAGATACCACTGTCCTTCAGCAGTTCAGCCAGGGTGCCGTTCTTCAGGGCAGCGAACAGGTCGGTGGCGCCCCCCAAATGCTTCCCGCCTACAAAAATCTGCGGGATGGTGGGCGTCCCCAGCCGGTCTTTCAACACGGTTCTAATTTTTCCACCACGATCTCCTTCCTGGTACGCAACCGAGTCAAGATCAAATGCCTGGTAGGGGATATCCATCTTGGCAAACAACTTACGTACCGACCAACAGAACTCACACCACTCAAGAGCGAAAAACGCGACCGGATTGGCTGCGTCATCGATGGCCCTGGCGACAAATTCTGCGGCTTCCGCATCGATTTCCGGCGGCTTTTCGTCAGTTGCAGGTGCTGCACCACCGCGTACATCAAACCTGTGACCCGGTGTCGAGCAGGAAATATCCAGTTCTTCCTGGCTCATTTCCTCACTGATGTCGTCGAACAAAGGTGTCGACAGGTAGCGTTCACCTGTGTCCGGCAACATGCACAGAATATTGCTTCCCGGCGCAGCTTTTTTTGCCACTGTGATTGCACCGGCAAAGGTCGCTCCAGAAGACGTGCCACAAAAAATCCCCTCTTTACAGGCAAGTTCACGGGTAAGCGTTAATGCCTCATTTCCATCGACCGGGATAATCTCATCAATAACACCGGAATTTACGGCATCTTCGGTTAGCTTGGGAATGAAATCCGGTGACCAGCCCTGCATCAGGTGCGGCCGGAAATTCGGATGGCTGGCAGTTGGACTGCCGTCGGCATCGCGTGCCTGCGGGATACCGCTGGCCAGCAAGGCTGAATTATCGGGTTCGCAGCAGACTATTTTCGTGTCCGGACTTTGTTCACGCAATACCCTGCTGGTGCCCTTCAAAGTACCCCCGGTGCCAAATCCCGTGACAAAATAATCCAGTTTTGAGTCACTGAAAGTTTCCAGGATCTCCACCGCAGTGGTCCGTGTGTGTGCGTCCGCGTTGGCTTCGTTTTCAAACTGGCGCACCAGGAACCAATCGTGTGTCTTCGCCAGTTCAACCGCCTTGGCCAGCATACCGGAGCCTTTGTCTTCCGCCGGTGTCAGAACCACTTTTGCACCCAGGAAACGAAGAATCTTACGTCGCTCGACACTGAAGCTTTCCGCCATGGTCAACACCAGCGGATAGCCTTTGACCGCGCACACCATGGCCAGTCCAATCCCGGTATTGCCGCTGGTGGCCTCAACCACGGTTTGTCCCGGTTTGAGTTCGCCGCTGGCTTCGGCGGCTTCGATGGTGCTCAATGCCATCCGGTCCTTGACCGAGCCCATTGGGTTGAATGCCTCGACTTTGACGAACAGGTTAACGCCTTCCGGCGCCAGCTTGTTAATGCGGATAACCGGTGTCCGGCCAATGGTTTCGAGAATATGTTGGTAAGGAAAAGTCACGATTTCATCCGAATATTAATTGATTTAATCATAACCTAAATGTGCCTTTAATCATCTGACAGATTGGTATTGTGATGTACGGATGATTACAATCGCCCGACCGAATTAATTTGACTTTCCTTCAGGATCAAACATGAAAAAAATTCTCCTGTTTTTGGCCTTCACTACCTTGTTTATTTCATTTGCTTGCTATTCGGACTACAAAGAAGAAACCCGCAAACTGATGGATCGTGTCTTAGAGCTGAGTGGTGAAGAAACCGGCTTAAGCGATTCTGAACGACTGAATGAGTTATTTGGCATCACCTATGATTACTCGATGCTGAATTTTCCCGAGTTTGCCACGTTCAGGGGTGATCCCCGGGGCCAGGACCGCTGGACCGATCAGTCACAAACCGCGATGAATGAGAGACGCGCGCACTCAAAAATACAGCTTGAGGCCCTGCAGAGCATCGACAGGGAAGCACTTGGCCAAGCAGACAAGGTCAACCTGGACATGATGCGCAGCCAGGTCGAGATGCGCATGGACGGGTTTCGTTTTCCCGCTGAATTTATGCCAATTAACCAGATGGGCGGGCCACAACAGAACATTGCCAGGATAATGACAATTACCCGCCCGCGTAAGCTTGAAGACTACCAGAATATGATCTCCCGCCTGGAAAAAGCGCCCGAAATCATCGACACGGCGATTTCATGGATGCGAAAAGGACTTGAGGCGGGCATTACACCGCCGAAGATCACGCTGCGGGACGTACCGCAGCAGGTTCGAAACCAACTGGTGGACGATCCGGCTGAAAGTCCGTTATTGGGTGCATTCAAGCAGATGTCTGCCAGCGTGGACTCATTACAGCAGGAAAGCTTGCGCAGCCAGGCCCATGCGGCATTCAGTGAAAAAATTGCGCCGGCATATGAACGCTTATTGGCGTTCATGGAGGAAGAGTACATTCCGGGGTCACGTGACAGCATCGCCATGATTGAGTTACCTGACGGTGAAGCGTGGTACGCCTACAGGGTGAAGCAACAAACCACAACGGACCTGACACCTGACGCCATTCACCAGATTGGCCTGTCCGAGGTTGCACGGATACGCGCTGAAATGGACAAGGTGATCGAATCCAGCGGCTTCGAAGGCAACTTCGAGGAATTCATGCATTTCCTGCGCACCGATCCGCAGTTCTACCACACCACAAAAGAAGACCTGTTACAGGAATACCGCGATATCGCCAAGCGTGCAGACCCGGAATTGATGAAAGTATTCGGCCACCTGCCGCGTACGCCTTACGGGGTAATTCCGATACCTTCCTATGCTGAGAAATCGCAGACAACGGCCTATTATCAGCGCGGGTCAGTTGAAGCCGGCCGGCCTGGATATTTTTACGCCAATACCTATGCACTGGACACGCGTCCACGATGGGAGATGGAAGCCTTGACGCTGCACGAAGCCGTGCCGGGACATCACCTGCAATTATCCATCCAGGCCGAACTCGAAGACGTGCCCTGGTTCCGCAAAACCGGTGGCTATACCGGTTATACCGAAGGCTGGGGCTTGTATTCGGAAAGCCTGGGAGAGGAAATGGGTTTCTACCAGGACCCGTATTCAAAATTCGGCCAGTTGACCTACGAAATGTGGCGTGCCGTGCGCCTGGTGGTCGATACCGGCATGCACCAGCTGGGCTGGACCCGCCAGCAGGCCATCGATTACTTCATGGAAAACGCCCCCAAGCAGGAACATGACGTCATCGTTGAAATTGACCGCTACATTGTCTGGCCCGGCCAGGCGCTGGCCTACAAGCTCGGTGAATTGAAATTCAAGGAATTGCGGGCATTCGCTTCCAATGAACTCGGTGAAGATTTTGATATCCGTGAATTCCACGATGAAGCGCTTGGTAACGGTTCAATGCCATTGAGTATGCTGGATGCCAACATCAGGGCCTGGGTGGCCAGAAAGCAGGCAGAATGATCGATAAGTCACTATCTCTGTGCGAGTTGCACCGTCACCTGGACGGTGCAATCCGGCTCGAAACCATCATCGACCTTGCGGATCAGCACGGCATCGTACTACCGTCCCACGATGTGAAAGGATTGGCACCATTCGTACACATTGATGAGGTGGAACCAAGCCTGTTGGCCTTTCTGGCACGATTCAAATACCTGGTGGAAGTTCTGGTCGATGCCGATGCTTGCCGCCGCGTCGCTTACGAGAATGTTGAGGACGCCAAAAACGAAGGTGTCGACTATGTCGAGTTAAGGTTCAGCCCCTTGTTTATGGCAGAAAGACATGGTCTGAACCCTCAGGAAGTGATGGAAGCCTGTATAGATGGAGTCCGGGCTGGTGAGCGAGATACGGGAACGCGAGCCAATGTCATTGGTATATTAAGCCGCACCAACGGGGTTGAAACCTGCCATAAAGAGCTGGAAGCCATCCTGGCCTGCAAAAGCGATGTGATCGCCGTTGATCTTGCAGGCGATGAGGCTGGTTTCCCGCCTCAGCTATTCATTGATCACTTCAGGAAAGTTCGTGATGCCGGCCTGCACGTGACCATTCACGCGGGCGAGGCCGATGGCCCGCAAGGGGTCTGGTCAGCGATCAAGAACCTGGGGGCAGAACGCATAGGGCATGGATTTCGCGCGATCGAAGATCCGGCGCTGGTAGATTACCTGGCCGGGCAGGACATAGGACTTGAAATCTGTCCTACCTCGAATCTGCACACCACCACGGTGGAGTCCTACGAATTGCACCCGGTGAAACAATTAGCCGATCGCGGTGTGAAGTTCTGCCTGAATACCGATGACCCGGGAATCAGCAACATTACGATCGGACACGAATATGAAATTGCCGCGCCGGCTACCGGATTAACGTTTCAACAGGTGCATCAATCACAACGCGACGGACTCGATATGGCATTTCTGAGCGTTGATGAAAAAAAATCCCTAAGCTCGAAGATTTAGAAAAATTCAGAGTTCAAACGCACCCAATTTTGGCCGTTGTAGCCAGTTTTTCTCATGCCAATTCGTTCCTTTTTCCATTACATGCAGGGTGAAGGCGTGCCGGGACCGGTCAGAAGTATTCTGAGAACTGTAATGTGGCATGTGATCGTCAAACAGAACCATACTGCCTGCGGGAACTTCCAGGGCAACTGCTTCGCTCTGTGTCCATGGGGTGTCGTCCAGACCCCGTAGCTTCCCCGCACGTCTTTGCCAATCAACCTCGTAAATCTCCCGCAGCGGTGAGCAGTGCTGGCCCGGTTGCATCCACAAGCAGCCGTTTTCGCGAGTGGCGTCCTCAATCGTAATCCAGATGCCGGTAACGCCATGTTCATCAGCAATCAGGTAGCTGCCATCCTGGTGCCAGCGGACTTCACCTCCTATACCGGGTTGCTTGAAGATATACATGGTCTGGAACAGCTCCGGCGTTCGATAACCAATATCTCTCATGGCCTCGCTTATCACCGGCAGCCGACAGAACTCAGTGAAAGCAGGTATCAGGTCATGCATGGCGTGGCCGATCTTGTTGATGGCCAGTTCCTTGGGCCTGATCAAATTGCCCTCCTTATCAAGCGCACCTTCTTCAAGGAAGCAATGGACCGACTCTGCCGAGTCGAAAAAGTAATCATCCCGACCGGCATCCCTGTCCCCGGTACCGAACACGGTCCGATTTTTTTCAATGTCAAAATCCGCAACTATATCCAATGCTGCTTGTTTAAGGGAGGCAATTTCCTTAAGTGAAAACGCGTTTTCGACTACCAGGTAGCCCTGTTCGTGAAAATGATTAATTTGTTCGGAACTCAGCATGTTCTTTTACAGGGTGAGACTGGTTACCAGTATCCCAATGCCCCAGGCAATCAGCAAGCCCCCCATGACACGGCTGATGGCTTCGCCGGAAGGCAGCACTTTTTCAATCCATACATAAATGGCCAGGCCGGCAATCCAGAACAGGTTCATCACACCCCCCACGAACAACAGTGCCATCAGGAACCAGCAGCATCCCAGGCAATAGAGGCCATGGCGGGTACCCATCAGCATCGCTCCGGCATTACCTCCACGCCGATGACGGGTGAGAAAATCTATCGGCCCCCGGCAGTGACGAAGGCAGGCGTGTTTCAAAGCTGTAAATTGCCAGGCGCCGGCCGCTATTAGTAAAACTGCGTTCAGCCCCGGACTTGTGTTTCGCAGCATTCCTGACATGAGCCCGGTTATCTGCAAGGCCCATTGTGCAGCCACTGCAAGTACGCTGAAACCCGCCCAGGTCAGGAGATAAGCTGAAGTAAATGCCGCGGCGCTGCCATAAGGCTTTATGGAAGACTCCGAACGGCGGTTCAATGCCGTGGCCAGCAGGATGACGGGCGTTGCACTGGGCAGCATCATCGCGATCATCATGATCCACCACATGAAAAACATCAGCGCAACGTGGGTAATATTCCAGGCGGGAGCGGGCATGGTGTCCATGCCCGTGGCGGTGTGGCGAGTCAACTCCAAACCGTCCATAGCCATTCCGGCGCCATTCAGTATCCAGCCCCAGCACAAAACGCTGACGAGAATCAGGCTGATAGCGACTAGCCTGCGGTCATGCCGTAAGAGCCGTTCCAGTAGCAGATTCATGTTATGAGCGGTTGTTTTCTGAGCCTGGTTCAGCGATCCCTGAGCGGGCCGGTTCCCGTGTGGAATCCAAGATTGAATTGGCCAAATGTCTTTTCAAGGTCCAGCGAAATCGCCGCGGTCGCCCTGCTATCGGCACTACCGACTTCACATTCTTCGAACTCAATGCCTTCCGGAATCTGAATTCGCACCCGGTGTTCTCCACCGTCCCAGGCATTGCGGATGGGTTCGCCAATGCTCTCGAGCACACCGGGGATAGAAACCCTGGCGGTTCTTCCTTCAAGATCCATCTCGAATTCAATTGGCTTGTACAGTGTTTCGTGAAAAGTATCGGACATTGCGTGAAAAACCCAAAAGTGGGTCGCAGCCTCTTCGGTTTCCTCGCCGGTCGCGATAGCCAGCAAGGCGGCCCTTTGCTGTTCATCGGCGCGTTCGTCTATGACCACCTGCAGTTCGCCCTTGCCCTCAAATATGGGTCCGGGCCAGGCGTAAAAGACAGCGAGACAAAGGCCGGTCAGATCAACATCTCCAAAATGGCCTTTGTCGACGCGTACCACGCCGAATCCCCGGCAATCGCCCTGGGTTGGCAAGGCTTCAAATTGACAGGGACAACTGTAGTCGCAATTGCAGGAACCGAAATTAGTGCTTTCCATGTACCAGTCGATCATGAAATTCTCCGCCAATGCAGTTCAGGGCTTCCAGAATTTTATGCCCAGGTTCAGAGCAGATAATGGCTGAAGAAATTTATGGTCCTCTGCCAGGCCAGCTTTGCGGCGTCTTCGTTGTAGCGTGCCTTGCTGGTGTCGTTATGGAAGCCGTGCCCGGTGCCCGGATACATATGCAGGCTGTATGCCACGCCATTTTCATCCAAGGCACTGCGAAAATCGGGAATCATGGTATTTATTCGGGGGTCATTACCGGCATAGTTCATCATCAGGGGTACTTTGACCTGTGCCACTTGCTCTGCGTTTAATGCCCGTCCGTAAAACAGAACGCAGGCATCCGCAGCCGGGTCAGATACCGCGCATTGCAGAGAAACACCCCCGCCATAACAAAAGCCCACTGAGCCGACCTTTCCGCTGCAATCATCCCGGGACTTAAGGTAGCCGACTCCCTTGATTACGTCGGCGGTAATGATTTCAACATCGGAATTGCGAAAATGATCCCGTGCCTCCTCCTGGTCAAAAGGTGAGCCGCCGTTGTAACTCACACCGTCCGGTGCGACAGCCACAAAGCCTTCAAGCGCTGCCCTGCGTGCCACGTCTTCAATGTGCGCATTAAGTCCACGATTTTCATGAATGACCAGGATGCCGGGCAGGGGAATTTTCGACCTGGCCGGTCGTGCGACGTATGCTTTAACGGTGGATTGGCTACCCTGATAGGTCTGGTAACCGGTTTTCAGCCGTTCATCTTTTGGGTCAACCTGCCGTCCCCAGGCATAGTTGGTCTCAATTAGCGGGAGTATTGCACTGGCAGCGGCAGCGCCACCTGTAATTTCTGCAAGGCGCTTGAGGAAAGAACGTCGCGGCATTTCACCGTGGATATAGTCGTTGTAGAGGTCAATAATTTTCTGGTCCATCGTTGATACCTTTTTTCCGGGATAGGGTAAAGCTACTTTACCCGGACACATTTCTCAATGCCCGCCAAGCGATCAACCTGTGCCCCAGAACCGACATATTAATTTGCTATGATGAATGATAGGTACAAAGCGAGAAAATTCCATGAAGGGGTTCAAAAGAATCCTGTTGGCCCTGGTGTTGATTTTATTACTGTCAACCGGAGTGATTTACGCCTGGAGCAGCATTATTATCAACAGGGAATACACCGCTGAGCCACGAAATATCCTACCGTCTTCAAGGCCTGAAATAATCTCCAGGGGAAAGCGCCTGGCCCAGCTGTTCGGCTGCTTTTATGGTTGCCATGGGGAAGACATGGAGGGTGAGGTCTTTTTTGAAGGCTGGGCAGTCGGTCAGATCATTGCGCCAAACCTGACCGTTGCCATTGATGAATTTTCCCGCCCGGAACTCGAAGCCATCATCCGCCAGGGTGTACGACCCAACGTTAAGAGTGTAATGGGTATGCCGTCAGCCAGTTTCGCAACCATGACCGACCGTGATCTGTCGGCAATACTGGCTTTTATCGATAGTTACCCCAAACAGGAACTGGATCTGGGCCGTTCCAGCTACGGTATATTACCCCGGTTTTTCCTGATCATCGGTGAGTTTGAACCGGAAGCAGCGATTGAAAAGGGTGAGCCTGTGCAATCTGATGTGCTTCAGGACCCTGTGAAACTCGGGGAATATCTGGCCATGAATGTCTGCACCGAATGCCACGGTATGGACTTCAAGGGACAGGAGGGGTTCTCTCCTTCATTGGAAATTGCCAAAGGCTATGGAGGGGCAGAATTCCGAAAACTGTTGTCGACCGGCGTGGGTATTGGCGATCGGGATCTTGGCTTGATGAGTGTGGTGGCAAAATTCAGATTCAGCAAAATGACCGAAGAAGAAATGCAAGCCGTGCACCAGTTCCTGTTGTCGCGTTAAGCACCGGTGGAAGCAAGCTCACAGGACAAGTTATTAAAAAATCTGGGTGTCGCGGTCACGATCTGGGGCCTGTTGACTGCTTTTGATATTGTTTCCATGTCCCCAGCGCAAAAAACTATTGCCTGGTTAGGCCTGCTGTGTGGATTTTCGTTTCTGGGTTTTTGTATGGCTGCCATGTTGCAGAACCCACAGCGTGGCACGCGGGTACTTGCAGTCGTTGGGCTGGGCTGCAGCCTGATATTCCTGTCCGGCCCCGGATTTGAGTCGCAGGCCGCAGGTACAGTTTTCAGCATTATACGCAGCGGGCTGGTACTGGCGGGCATTGCTGCCATGCTGCATTTTCTGTTACTTTTTCCGAAGCCGGGCCCATTTGTCGCGCAACCCGGAAATATCAGGTTTCTTTACGCCCCGGCGTTCCTGTTCTGGTTACTAGTCAGCTTCCGGGCCTTGCCTGGCCCGAATATCAGCAGCGCACTGAATGCATTCACTTATATGCTCACGGGCCTGGTGATAGCCGGTTATTTCCTTGCCGGGCTTATCGTATTCCTGCGCCGATATATCCGAACCCCCGTGGAAGACCGGGGGTCCAGTGGCATGCGATTGATGTTGCTGGGGTCGCTGACCGGATTCCTGCCGGCAGCGATTGGCTACATGCCGGCACTGTCCTCAGTTCCCGGTAACGAGTACTTTTTTATCAGCCTGATCGTGCTTCCACCGGCCTGGACAAAGGCAGCATTGAAGGGGCACTGGCCTATCCGGCTGCTCGAAGCACACTGACAGGGGCAGTTGAGATCACTTTCCGGGTGGCCAGCAGGCCACTGATGCCAACGAATAACATACCGGCTAGTGGTCCTGTAAGAGTCAAAAACAGGTTGAACTGATATTCGAGTTCGTAAAGCCGGGTTGCCAAAAAGTAGCCTGCCAGCGTGGCACCGGCTGTTGCGAGCAGACCCGCCAGCAATCCAATGGCCAGGAATTCGGCAGCGACACCGGCCAGAACCCTTTTCCTTGATGCTCCCAGGGTCCGCAACATGGCGCTTTCGTACTGGCGTTCGTCGTGGGTAGATTGAACCGCAGCCCAAAGCACGGTCAGACCTGCCAGCAGCGTGAAAAGGAATACCGATTGTACCGCCAGGGCAGCTTTGTCCATGACGTCTCTGACCTGGCTCAGAACGGCGTCCAGATCAATGGCGGTGACGCTGGGGTATTCACGCATCAGGTCAATCGTCACGGCTGCTGAAGAATCATCCACATAGAAGCTGGTAATGTAAGTAGCAGGAAATTCTTGCAATGTGGATGGACTGAAAACCATAAAGAAATTGGGCTGAAAGCTATCCCACTCAACGCTGCGGAAACTTGTAACCCTGGCTGATACCGGTTCTCCCGCAACGTCAAAAGTGACCTCATCTCCCAGTTTTAATCCCATTTCACGGCCAAAATCCTGCTCCACCGAGACTTCACTGGTTCCGGTGCCCTTCTGCCACCATTCGCCATCAATCAGTTTATTCCCGGTCTGCATGTTGTCGGAGAAGGTCAGGTTGGCTTCCCGACGGGCCCAGGATTCGCCCTGCGGGTCTTCGAAATCGATCTGGTCGATGTCCAGACCATTCAACTGGGTCATTCGGGCTCTGACCATCGGTGTGAACGGTGGCGCGTCGATACCCCGGTCGCGCAGAAAATTTCCAATGCCTTCCACTTCATGCGGCTGAATATTGATCAGGAACTGATTCGGTGCATTATCGGGCAGGCTGGCCCGCCAGGTAGTCATCAAGTCATCGCGTACCTGGGTCAACAACAACAGGACCATCAGGCCAAGCCCGAATGCGACCACCTGCACCACGCTCTCACGTCCGCGCCTGGCGATATTGGCCAGGCCGTAACGCCAGGCGACGCCTGCTGCTCCCCTGAATCCTTGCAAGCCCTTGACCAGGAACCAACCAGCGATACCGAGAGCGATGAAGGTGCCGGCTGCGCCGATAGAGATAAACACCACCAGCTTTGGGTCGCGGATCATCCATAACAACAATGCAAGCACCGATGCCACTGCTGCGATCCAGCTGATTCCGTAACGCAGTGGAGGCGGCCCTATGTCGTGCCTGAGGATCCGCAATGGCGGTGTTTTACCCATTTGCAGCAGGTCAGGCATCGCAAAACCGCTAAGAATACTTAAAGATGTGACCAGTCCTAGCACGGCAGGTGACCAACTGGTTGCCGGTAACGGCCCGCTGATCAAATCGCGTAACAACCAGGCCAGTACAGCGTGTGATCCGTACCCCAACAGAACTCCGATCACTCCGCCGGCCAAAGCCAACAGAAATAGTTGGATCAGGCTGGATTGCAAGATGAAAGATTGAGACGAACCAAGGCATTTGAACAGGGCGATCCTGTCGCGGTGACGGTGAGAATAACGTCGTGCTGCCATGGCGACTGCCACAGCAGCCAGTAGAACACTGACCAGCGAGGCAAGGTTCAGAAAACGTCCGGACCGATCCATGGCCGAACGTATCTGTGGGTTGGTGTCCTGGATATCCTGCAGGTTTTCGCTATCAGTTAACTGCGTTTCCAGTAAAGTCTTGAACTGGCTGACATCCTTTCGCTCCCCTGCAAACAACAGGCGGTATCCAACTCGGCTTCCCGGTTGTATCAGGCTTGTTGAATCAAGATTCTGTTCATTGATGAGAATAGTAGGCGCAAGATCAATAAAGCCGAAACCCTGGTTGGGCCTGAAATCGAGAACCCTGGTAATGCGTAGTTTTGCACGCCCCACATCCACTTCAGATCCGGCATCTACTCCCAAACGGGCCAGTAAACGGGTTGCGGCCCAGGCTTCTCCCAGTGCAGGAATTTCTCCGGTTTCTGTTGCCAAGCCCAACAAGCGGTCAGAGGTCTTCAGCCGGCCCCGCAACGGGTATCCGGCGCTTACCGCGCGAACCGCAGCGAGCGTGTTTCCCTGCCCTGAAAAAACCACGCTGGGCATGGAGGTAATGCTTGCCGAGTTGAGACCGGCTTCATGTGCCTGGTCTCTATAGTCATTTGCAAACGGGCGCGGAGAGGACAATCGAAGGTCTGCTGCCAGGGATTCTGCCGCCCGTAACTCCACGGCGTGGCCTACGCGATTGGTCAGGAAGGCCACTGCTGTCAGGGCAGTAACAGCCACCACCAGTGCTGTGACCAACACCACCAATTCGCCCGATTTCCAGTCCCGGGCGAGTAATTTCAACGACAAGCGTAGGGTGTTCAAGCGCCGTCGACCCCCAAAGATGACTCGTGTTCTGGCGTCTCTACGCCGGTAATTCGGCCTTCATCCATGTGAAAAATGTGATCACATCGTTGTGCGAGTTTCAGATCATGGGTCACCAATACCAGGGTGGTCCCTGTTTCGCGGTTCAGACGAAACAGCAGGTCCATGATGGTTTTTGCGGTGCGGTGGTCCAGGTTTCCGGTGGGTTCATCGGCAAACAGAACCTCGGGTGACACCACGAAGGCCCGGGCGATCGCCACGCGTTGTTTTTCACCCCCGGAAAGCTGGCGGGGGTAGTGACCGGCACGAGGCGTCAAGCCCACTTTATCCAGGGTTTCCATGGCGGTCGCCCGCGGGGAGGCATGTCCGCCCAGTTCCAGCGGTAACATCACGTTTTCCAGAGCGGTTAAGGAAGGAATCAGGTGAAAAGACTGGAACACGAAGCCAACGTGACCGGCCCTCAATGCGGCCCTACCGTCTTCATCAAGCTCTGACAGGTCCTGGCCATTGAGCCGTACGTGGCCTTTCGAGGGAACATCGAGGCCGGCCAGTAGTCCCAGAAGGGTTGATTTACCGGCACCCGAGACGCCAACCACGGCAATGCTTTCACCGATGCTGACCGACAGGTCAACGCTATCAAGTATGGTGAGCAGGCCTTCAGGGCTGGTAACCTCTTTACTGAGTTGCCTGGCTTCAAGGACTGTTTTTAGGGATTCAATGCGTTCCATACATCATATTCTCTTGTTATTACTCGGTATTTTTGTGTTTGGCACAGCTGCGCTCAGCGCAAATACCCCGGTAATTCTGGTGATTGGCGACAGTTTAAGTGCCGGATACGGCATGGAACTGAGCGAATCATGGCCGAGATTGCTTCAAAAACGTCTGGATGACAATGGCCATCAGTACCGGGTGGTCAATTCCAGCATTTCGGGCGACACCACGCAAGGTGGGCTGACGCGCCTGCCCAGGCTACTGGAAAAGTTTCAACCAGAACTTGTGATTGTCGAATTGGGAGGCAACGACGGCCTTCGCGGTATCGGAATCGGGGTGACCCGGCAAAACCTGTCAAACATGATTGAGCTGAGCCAGGCACAAAACGCCAGGGTGATCCTGACCGGTATCAGGTTGCCACCAAATTATGGATCTGTTTATACCGAAGGGTTCCATGCCATGTACAAGGAGCTGGAACAGAAGTACGGCCTGCTGCTGGTGCCATTTTTAATGGAAGGGGTCGCCTTCGATTCCGGGCTAATGCAGGCTGATGGCATCCACCCGAATGCCGATGGTCAGCCCGTATTGCTGGATTCGGTCTGGTCCTTGCTCGAGCCCGTATTGGACTGAGCGTGTCCCGAGGGAGCGAGTTTCACCAGCAGGGGTGTTTGTATCAACAGGCTGAACAAGGCAACTCCATAGACAGCGCTTTGAATGGTGTACCAACGGGGAATATCGAGACTGAGTGAAAGCGCCAGCGCAATCGCAACCGCACCACGAATCCCGCCCCACATGATGACGTTTTGATCGGTCAGCGACAGAGCTTTTTGCCCGGGAATACGGGACAGCGGTCCGGCGCCTAGAAATACAATGACTGCGCGCGAAACCAGCGCCGCCAGGATGCCCACCAGCATGGCCAGCCAATGGTCCCGGAACATGTCGATCGTGATGCTCATTCCGACCAGAAAGAACAGCATTGCATCAGCACAAAAACCCAGCAAGCGCCATGAACGACGGGTGAAACTTATATCCTCTTCCGAACGTTGCTGTTTCTGAAAAATAGCGATTGTCAAACCGGCGAAAAGCGTTGCCACTACACCGGAAAGCCCCAGCAAATGTTCGCTGACCCAGAAACTCAGGAAGGCCAGAACCAGTGTTGCTGATGAGGTCAATACCATGTCGTTCAGTGGCCGGATAATCCGGTCGAAAAGCCAGCCAAGGAATACGCCAACAACTGCTGCCCCCAGCAAGGTAGTGGCGAATCGCCCCACCACGGCTGCTGGAGAAATTTCCGTTCCTGGATCAATCAACATGGCTGACAACATCACAAAAAGGGTGATCGCGGTAGCGTCATTAATCAGGCCTTCACCCTCAAGAATTCGAAACAGCCTGTTTCCCGAACCGTTGGTGTTCGCGGTGCCGGGAAGGGCCGTTGGATCGGTTGCGCAAACCATCGAGCCGATCAGAAGTGCCAAGGCGAATGAACCGCCCAGTGACACGCCGATAAAGAAATGAATCACGCCAGCGCCAATAGTGGCGGCAATCAGCATTAAGGGAACGGACAGAGCGCCGATAATCAGGCCTTCGTGGCGCATGTGGCGAATGTTTATATTGATCGCCGACTCGAAGATCAGGATCGGCAGCAGCAGGTAGAACACCAGGTCACTGAGTATCTTCCAGCGCAGACCGGTGTCCTGACCCATGCCGACCCATATCTCAGAGCTGACAAAACCCAGCACAACCAGGGCCGCTGGCAACGAAACCAGTTTTTGCCTGCCCAGGGGCTTTGCCAGCACGGCCGCCAGGAATATACCGAACATCAGGAATGGCAGTAGTTGATCGATCATTCCCGTATCACTCCAGATTAATAAGGCGGATTGAAATTAATTAGAACAGATAATTGGCTGACGTATTGCATATTGGTGTTTCATGCTGGCGGTAAATTGCGGACTTTTGCCAGTGGTGGTGGCGGTGCATGGGGTGTAGCAACGGATACCGTTACCGACAACATCTGGCTGATCAATTTAGATGCGCCGGATAACAATCCAAACGAATGGCTGGTTCAAATCGGCCCGGTTTCAGTCGCCGAGCGTTCAGAAGTCGCGATACCGGCGCTAGCTCCATTGGATATGTTTTTGATTTTAATGCTGATTGCACTGGTGGCGGTTCGGCGATTCAGGACTTCCAGACAGGCATAAATCGGTCCGCCTCGTTCACACAGGCGTGGCTGGCCTGAGCGCCGGCCAAGCCGCCTCGTTTCCTGGCGTGCTGAATTTGGGTATTATCCTCGGCAGTCTGATCAACGGAGCACTTCAATGCGAAGATTCATATTTCTCTTTTTGATTACCTTGTTTGCCACTTCCTCATCAGCATGTGATTTGACCGTCAATGCCAAGGTTGAACGGGCTATGAATGGCGATTTTCGTTCGGATTCACAGGTAGCAAGGAATCGCTACCGGCACCCGGTGGACACACTGGAATTCTTCGGACTTGATGATGAAATGTCGGTGCTGGAAATCTGGCCCGGGTCCGGGTGGTATACCGAGATTCTGGCACCGGTGTTGAGAGGCAACGGGAATTTTGCAGTTGCAACCTGGGATCAGGACGTTGAAGGTCAGCCCGGTTATCGCTACGAACTGCCGAAGGAAATGCATGCCAAGTTCTCCGCGAACCCGGAGATTTATGACAAGGTGGCTGTGGTTGATTACTCACCGCCTGAATCGGCATCTCTGGGCGTGGCCGATTCCTACGATATGGTGCTCACCTTCCGAAACGTTCATGGCTGGGTGGGCAACGGCATTGCCCAGCAATTTTTTGATGAGTTTGCCCGCGTATTGAAACCGGGCGGAGTGCTGTGCGTGGTGCAGCACCGGGCAGAATCGGGTACCGACCCGGAACAGACCGCCCCCATGGGTTATGTATCCGAAGATGCGGTGATTACCATGGCGAAAGCGGCCGGCCTGGTGCTTGAAGCCCGGTCTGAGGTCAATTCAAACCCCAATGACAGCAAGGATTATGAACAGGGCGTGTGGACCCTGCCGCCGAGTTTTCGCCTGGATGATGTGGATCGGGAAAAGTATGCTGCTATCGGTGAAAGCGACCGCATGACATTACGATTCCGGAAGCCTGAATAAAGGTAAGAGATGGGGTCAGGCCGCCATTTCGTGGACCAGCCGGCCCAGTGTCTCTATGCCTTTATCCATTGCATCGCTCCAGGGATGGCCAAAGCTCAGGCGGATAAAGTTTCGATAGCGTCTGCCTGCGGCAAAAACATCGCCGGGCATGATGGAAATATTCTCTGCAATGGCTGCATCGAACAATTTCTCCGAATCAACTTTTCGGGGCAGTTCCAGCCATAAGACCGATCCACCCTTGGGCGCGGATATTCCCGTGTTGGCCGGGAAGCTCAGTTCAACTGCGGCTGTCATGCGTTCGGCGTTTTGTTTGAGTACCGGCAACAGTCTTTTCAGGTGCCTGTCATATTCTCCTGTAGCGAGGTGTTCAGAAAGCGTCATCTGGGTGAGCAGGCCGGAGGAACAGGAAATGGCTCTTTTCAATTTACGCGCTGTGTCCAGATATTTTCCGGGCAATAACCATCCCACCCGGTACCCCGGTGCCGCGGTCTTGGAGAATGAGGAACAGGTCAAAACCTGGCCCTTGCGTGAGAAGAACTGGGCCGGTTTTGGCCTTGGTCCATCGAAAACGAGTTCACCGTAGACATCGTCCTCGATAAGAGGCACATCATGTGATTCAAGCAGTGTAAGCAATTGTTTCCGGTGCTCGTCGGTGCTTACGCAACCCAGCGGGTTGTTTACCGACGAGGAAAACATGCAGGCTTGCACTCTGTGGGTTCGCAGTGCACGTTCAAGTGCTGCCAGGTTAACGCCGTCAAGCGGGCAGGTTTCTATTTCAAGCGCCAGCATCCCCATGCTCTCGATTAATTCCAGCATACCCAGGTAGGCCGGGCTTTCTATGGCGATGATGTCACCCTTGGAGGCGACCGATTGCAACGCAATCGCCAGTGCCTCCTGGCCGCCATTGGTGATAATGATTTCCACAGGATCAACCGAATCGCCCTGATTCAGGTAACGGTAGGCAATCTGCCGTTTCAGGCTTGGTTCACCGTCGGTCGGTGCATATCCCAGTGACCGGTCCTCGGCACGTGACATGACCCGTTTCATGGAGCGATGCAGTGTCTTGGTAGCCGGGGAGGCCATGCAGGGGTTGGCGATCCCCAACGGCAACACGCCCGGGGTGTGAATCCCGTCATACACACGGTCGATCAGATGCCGGCAACTAACTTCCATCGGCTTGCAGGTCTTGCAACCCACCTTGACCAGCCGGTTTTGCCTTTGTGCCTGGATGAAATAGCCGGATTTGGGCCGCGCCTCAATCCGTCCCCTACGCTCAAGTTCCAGGTATGCCTGTCGTACCGTCGGGATGCTGACGTCGAGCTTATCGCTGAGGCGCCGCAGTGAAGGTAGTCGATCGCCCGGGCGCAAAGCTCCGGACACGACCTGGCCATTGATCAGGTCAACCACCTGGGCGTAGAGAAAGTTATCTTGTTTCCGGTCGATCACCAGCATGAATTTGCCTCTAATCTGTATATGTTACATTTATAATAATGTATATCTGTTAAGTAGTCAAAAAGAATCATATATTAGTTTGCAGATATTGGCAAATTTGACAGGACAAGGCAGCGGGAATTGATTACTGCCGGTCCGGGAGGCATGAATGAGCAACCTGGCACTTTATTCCACAGCGGTGATCGTTTGGGGCTCAACCTGGCTGTTGATCAATTACCAGCTGGGCGAGGTAGCCCCCGAGGTATCCGTTGTATACCGCTACGCAATCGCTGCCGGATTATTGTTCGGCTGGAGCGTGTTTCGGGGTCTACGGCTGAAATATAACCTGCATGCGCACCTGCGGTTCTTTTCACTCGGATTATTGCTGTTCAGCTTTAATTACATAGCCACCTACTCCGCGCAGCAGTACATCAGTTCCGCATTGAACGCGGTAGCGTTCTCCACCATGATGTGGATGAACGTAGTGAATTCCCGCATATTCCTGGGTACACGTATCGAACCCAAGCTTTGGCTGGGCGCGGCGTTTGGCCTGGTTGGCATCGTGACGCTCTTTTGGCCGGAAATTTCAGACATTAGCCTGAGTGACCGAGTGTTCCTGGGCGCCAGCCTCAGCCTGACGGGCGCATTCCTGGCCTCGCTGGGTAATATCGCATCAAAAAGTTCGCAAACGGAAGGCCTGCCGATTTTGCAATCCAACGCCTGGGGTATGTTCTACGGTACTCTGATTACGGCAGCGGTCGCGTGGCGTAGTGATATTCCCTTTAACTTTGAATTCACTACCACTTATATCAGTTCGCTGCTTTACCTCGCAGTGTTTGGATCCATTGTTGCTTTCGGTGCCTACCTGAAACTGGTAGGGCGGATCGGACCGCACAAAGCGGGCTACGCAGTGGTCATGTTCCCGGTGGTTGCGGTACTGATGAGTGTCCTTTTTGAAGGTCTGCAACTCAATACCAACATCGTCATTGGCATCCTGTTGGTTCTGTCCGGCAACGTTATCATCCTCGGCTTTTGGAAGCAGGGCTCCGAGTTGCAACAATGGCTGGCGGAAACGAAACACTACTGGTTTGATCGCAAGGTACTTGCCAAACCCTGCCATGAGCATGCAAGCAAAGGTTCCTCGACCTGGATACCAGACTAGGCCACTTAAACCCTCCTCCGTTCAACCCTCTGAGCGGTCGTTTAATCCGCTGCCCATCCACTGACCTGGGGCAGCGGATTTTTTAGGCGATTTTATGACTCAAACTACTTCGTGACTACAACCGGCTTATCCTGGTTTACAAAAGTGATAAACCCGTTACGCCGGTCAGACCCAGCGATTGGCGGTTGCCTCGAAATTTGCCCGTTGTGGGCTGACCACGCAAAAGCGCTGACCGGTTGGCGCTTCCATTACGACCCAGCGGCGGATATCGCCGATGCGTTTTGCACCGAGTTTTTCGAGGCGCGCCACTTCGGCTTCAATATCATCTGTTTCAATGTCGAGGTGCAAGCGTGACGGGTGATCTACCTTCTGGACCTCGATATGCACATCCTCCGGCCGGTTTTCCAGCCAGCGATAGGCAGATTCCTCCGGGTCCGGGTCAATCTCTGCAGGCATTCCAAGCGCTTTTGACCAGAACTGTGCGGCAGAATCAAGATCGTCTGTCAGACAGTCAATTATGAAACCCGCGAGCTGGCTTTTGTGAGCCATCAGCCGCTCCGCATGGGGTTATTCGGATGGTCACCCCAGTTCATGTAAGGCTTACCGGTATCGACCTCGACCATGGTGATGCAGTCCGGAACCGGACAGACCAGGTAGCAGAGGTTACAGCCTACGCATTCGTCATCAATCACGGTGTAGGTGCGCTTGCCGTTCTCATCCTTGGTGCGCGAGACGGCCTGGTGGGAAGCATCCTCGCAGGTAATATGGCACAGGCCGCATTCAATGCAAGCATCCTGGTCAATCGAGGCGATGGTCTTGTAATTGAGATCCAGGTATTGCCAGTCGGTCACATTGGGTACCGCTTTACCGCGGAAATCCTCGATAGTCGAGTAAGCCTTGTCATCCATCCAGTTTCCCAGGCCGTCGACCATGTCGTCGATGATCTTGAAACCGAAGCGCATAGCGGCGGTACAAACCTGGACGCTGCCGCAGCCCAGGGCAATGAATTCGGCCGCATCGCGCCAGGTACCGATGCCGCCGATACCGGATATGGGCAAACCCTGAATTTCCTCATCTCGTGCAATCTCGGAAACCATGCTCAATGCAATTGGCCGCACGGCGGGGCCGCAGTAGCCCCCGTGCACACCTTTACCACCAACAATCGGGGTGGGTGCCATGTCGTCCAGGTCAATTGAAACGATGGAATTGATGGTGTTAATCAGGGATACCGCATCCGCTCCACCATTCTTGGCAGCACGTGCCGGGTAAAGGATGTTGGATATGTTTGGCGTCAGCTTGACGAATACCGGCAAATCAGAGTGTTTCTTACACCACTCAGTGACTTCCTGGATATATTCCGGTACCTGGCCGACTGCTGCGCCCATACCGCGCTCGCTCATACCGTGAGGGCAGCCGAAGTTGAGTTCAACGCCATCACAACCGGTATCTTCCACCTGGTGCAGAATTTTTTTCCAGGCTTCCTCGGTGCAGGGCACCATCAGCGATACCACCATGGCGCGATCCGGCCAGGCTTTTTTGACCGCCTTGATTTCGCGCAAATTAATGTCCAGTGGCCGGTCAGTGATCAATTCGATATTGTTCAGCCCGATCATGCGTTGGCCGTTGTAGTCCAGCGCCCCGTAGCGCGAACAGACGTTGACGACAGGCGGGCCTTCCTCGCCCAGTGTCTTCCAGACCACGCCGCCCCAGCCGGCTTCGAAGGCCCGTTCCACGTTGAATTGTTTATCCGTGGGCGGTGCGGAAGCCAGCCAGAAAGGGTTGGGTGAGGTGACACCGGCGATGTTGCAACTGAGATCAGCCATTTTTTAGTGCCTCGTCAATGGAATGTGCCGCAATTTTTCCATCCTGAACGGCGACCACGGTCAGGTCAGGGCCTGCCACGCAATCTCCGCCTGCCCATACGTCGGAAAGGCTGGTCCGTCGCTGCTCATTGACCTGAATTCGACCGTGTTCCATATCGGGTGCGGCTGATCCCTCAAACGGCGCCGGTACAAAATGCTGACCAATGGCCTTGAACATCTGGTCTGCAGGTAGCACAAAATTCTCACCGGTCCCCTGGAGTCTGCCTTCGGCGTCATTTTGTGTGTACTCGAACTCTACACCTGTTATGCCTTTACCGTTCGCCAGAATTCGGGATGGTTGAGCCCAGGTCTTGATTAAAACGCCGTTGGTCTGCGCTACTTCCTGTTCAAAATCTGTGGCACCCATCTCTTCTTCACCGCGGCGGTAGGCCATGGTGACGTATTCGGCGCCCAGTTTTTTGACCTGTACCGCGATATCAATTGCCGTATTACCACCACCAATGACGACAACATGGCGACCAACGGGCAGGGTGGTCAGGTCGTCCTGGCGGATCTGTTCGATGAAATCGACCGCATTGTGAACACCATGAGCGGTTTCATTTTCCAGGCCCAGTGAATTAACAGCGTTGTGTCCGAGCCCGATAAAGACTGCGTCAAACGATTCACGCAATTGATCCAGTGTGTGTCCGTCACCCAGCGTGATACCGCTTTCAATCTTGATTCCCCCAATGCCGAGTATAAATTCCACTTCTTTCGCAGCCCGATCGCCCAGCATTTTATAAGCCGCGAGGCCATATTCATTCAGTCCACCCGCTTTGGGTTTTGCATCTAAAACGCTGACACTGTGACCCAGCATTGCCAGGCGGTGGGCACAGGAAAGCCCCGCAGGTCCTGCTCCAACCACGGCAACACGTTTGCCCGACTCAACAGCACGGGTAAATGGCTGGATGCCTTTTTCAAAAAGGTGGTCGGTGGCGTAACGTTGCAACATACCGATTACCACCGGTTTTTCTTCCGATGTGTTCTTGACGCAAACCTGCTCACACAATTCTTCGACCGGACAGACATTGGCACAGGTTCCGCCCATGATGTTTTCACTGAGTATGGTCACTGCGGAACCCCTGACATTGCCGGTGGCAATCTTACGGATAAATCCCGGGATATCGATGCCGGTGGGGCAGGCCTCAATGCAGGGTGCGTCGAAGCAGAACAGGCAGCGCGCGGATTCCTCGATGGCCTGTAATTCGGTCAACGGCGGGTGCAGATCACTGTAGTTCTCAGTAATTTGCTGTTCGTTCAGACGCCCGGCCTTTACATCCTGGCTAATACTCATGTTTTTGCCCTTTCGCGACCCATCATCAGGTAGTAGGCAAGCGAGGCAATGCCAAGGCCAATAAACCATGCGTAATTATAAAGTCCTACGGCAAATCCACCCGATTCAATCACACCAATCTGGGCAAGGAAGCCGGGCAGGTTGGGCGCCACGCCAATTAAAAGCGCAATCACGGCTTTCGGATTGACACCGGCATAACGCCCTTCATGGCGATAAAGGTCGGACAGGTCCAGTTCCGTGCCGCGCACCAGGTAATAGTCGACCAGAATAATACCGATTACCGGCCCCAGCAACGCCGAGTAACCGATCAGCCAGGTGAAAATATAACCGCTGGGGTCGGCCAGCAGTTTCCATGGCATCATCAGGATGCCGATCCCCCCGGTGATATAGCCGCCACGCTTGAAGTCTATTTTCGAAGGCATCATGTTGGAAAAAGCGTTGGCAGGCCCAACAACATTAGCCGCAGCATTGGTCGAGATCGTAGCGATAATGACAGCAACCATTGAGAAGAACACCACCCAGTGTGATTCAAAACGCCGGACCAGCACCACGGGATCCCAGATAGCTTCGCCAAAAATCACAATGGTAGCGGAGGTCACGGCCACGCCAATAAATGCGAAAAGTGTCATGGTGGTGGGCAGTCCGGATAACTGGCCGACAACTTGTGCACGCTGATTTTTTGCATATCGCGTAAAGTCGGAAATATTCAAAGTCAGGGTTGACCAGAATCCAACCATCGCGGTCAAACTGGGCCAGAACAGGTTGAAAAATTCACCAGAGCTTAAAAACTTCGATTTGGCCAGCAACATGGGGCCGAAACCGTCTGCGCGCTGATAAGCCCAGGCCAGCAGGGCCAGGCCGACCAGTATCAGGAAAGGCGCAGCGATGTGCTCCAAAATGCGGATGGAATTAATGCCTTTCCAGATCAACCAGATATTCATGGTCCAGAACACCATGAAACAGGTGAACTGCGCCAGGCTGACACCCACCCAGTCCGGCATCATTGCAGGCGCGTCAGCCACTCCGGGCCAAAAGATTATCAGTATGGTGTAAATGGCCGCGCCACCAATCCATGTCTGGATACCAAACCAGCCGCAAGCCACGATGGCTCTCAGGAAGGACGGAATATGAGCGCCCTTGATACCGAATGAGGCCCGTGCGAACACCGGGAAGGGTATACCGTACTTGGTGCCGGCATGACCGGACAATGCCATCGGCACCAGCACGATCAGATTGCCGAGCAGCACGGTCCACATGGCCTGCTGCCAGCTCATGCCACCTTCGACCAGCGAAGCGGCGATCATGTAGGCCGGGATGTTGACCGCCATGCCGACCCACAGCGAGAAGAAGCTGATCGCTTTCCAGTCTCTTTTTTCCGCTGGAACAGGAGCAATGTCCACGTTGATCAGGCTGGTGTCCGCGCCCGAATATCTTGAACCTGTTGTAACTGACATGTTACTCCCTGAAAAGGATTGGGAAATTTGGGGTCAGAGCAAAAACTCCCTTCGGCGTTTCGACTCAGATCCCGTTTTGATGAGTTTTTACTCTGACCCCAATGCAGCCAGTGACTGGTCCATAACCTCCAGCAGGTGATCGACTTCTTCAGCATTGATCGTCATTGGTGGTGCTATCCGGATCACGTTACCGCGTAAGCCGCCTTTACCCAGCAATACACCCCGGTCTTTGCACATGTCCATAAAGCGTGCGGCTTCATCCGTTGCAAATTCCTTGGACTTGCGATCCTTGACCATCTCTATGCCCAGCAAGAGACCGCGTCCGCGGACATCACCGATCAGCTCGTGGGTTTTGGCCATTTCATTGAGGCCATCCACGATCCTGGCGCCCATTTCACGCGCGTTATCTATCAGTTTTTCCTCGGCGATGATGTCCATGGTGGCCTTGGCCTGGGCAGTCTGCATCGGGTCACCGCCAAAGGTGTTGAAATACATCTTGCCTTTCAGCGAGTCCGCGTCTTCCGACTTCATCAGCACGGCGCCTATGGCTGCGCCGTTACCGAAGCCCTTGGCCATGGTGATCATGTCCGCGTCGATTTCCAGTTCCTTGGTCAGCAGGAATTCCTGCCCGCAGCGGCCTGCACCGGTCTGTACCTCGTCTGAAATGTACTTGCCGCCGTACTCGTGAACGATTTTTGTTACCCGGTCGAAGTATTCCTTGGGCGGAGTGATAAAACCGCCTACACCCATCACCGGTTCGATGATCATTGCGGCAATCTTGCCGTGGGTGGACGTCTGGATAGTGGTTTCAACATTCTCGGCGCATTCAAAATCACAGCTTTCCGGTTTCTTGTTAAATGGGCAGCGGTAGCAATATGGCTCCAGAGCACTGGTTGCCTGGGCGTTGGGTTGCGCGCGAAAACGCCAACTGGAATGTCCGCATTGCGCCAGGGTAGCGGCCGTACCACCGTGGTAGCTGTGGCGCAGGTTGACGATGATGGTTTCGCCGGTGGACTGGCGTGCGGTCATAAAGGCCATTTCGTTGGCTTCGGAGCCTGAATTGGTAAATGAAACACGATCCAGGCCATCCGGTGCCTGCGCAACCAGGGTTTCTGCCAGTGTTACGTTGTGCTCGCTCAGGTACAGCGTACTGGTGTGCTGGATTTCATCATCGTCCAGCATCTGGGTAAGCTTCTGCTTGATCTTCGGATGGTTGTGTCCGGCAGATATACAGATGATCCCGCCGATGCAATCAAGGTATTTTTTCCCTTCCGCGTCCCAGACGTACATGCCTTGCGCTTTTTTCAGGTGCAGGGGCTTGTCGTGGTACAGCGCCAGCGGCAAAAAATGTTTATTGCGCGATGCCAACAGGGCCTCATCACCTGATGTATTCGTTTCGGCTTTGGAACTGCTTGATTTAAAACGATCCAGAATTTTCATATTGTCATAGTCCTGCTGACCTGATTTGATCAGATCTCTGTAATTTGTCCGTAGGTTTCAGGCCTGCGGTCGCGGTAAAACTGCCAGGTATTGCGCACTTCACGAATCATATCGAAATCGAGATCAGCAACCAGCAGTTCATCCTGGTCTTCGCTGGCCTGGGCGACGATTTGCCCGCGCGGATCCGCGAAATAGGATGAGCCATAAAAGCGCCCGATATTCCAGGGCGCCTCTTCGCCGATACGGTTGATCGCAGCAATGTAATAACCGTTGGCGGCCGCATGTGCGGTTTGCTCCAGTTCCCAAAGGTACTGGGACAGGCCCGCAACGGTGGCCGAAGGGTTGAACACGATTTCTGCTCCGCCCAGACCCAGGCATCTTGCGCCATCCGGAAAATGGCGGTCGTAACAGATATAGACGCCGACTTTACCGTAAGCAGTGTCAAACACCGGGTAGCCCAGGTTGCCGGGTTTGAAAAAATATTTTTCCCAGAAACCCGCGACCTGTGGAATATGGTTCTTGCGGTACTTGCCGAGATAAGTGCCGTCCGCATCAATGACGGCTGCGGTGTTGTAATAAACACCCGTCATATGTTCCTCGTAGATCGGAACCACGATGACCATGTTGTATTTCTTTGCGTACTCGCACATCAATTGCGTGGTTGGGCCATCGGGGATCGGCTCAGCAGCGTCATACCATTTCGTGTCCTGGGAGGGGCAGAAATAGGGGCCGGTAAAAATCTCCTGGAAGCAGAGCATCTGCACGCCCTGGTCACCCGCCTCGGCGATGTAGGGGATGTGCGCCTCGATCATCGCTTTTCGATGGTCTTCGCAAGAAGCATTGGTATCCAACTGGTTGGCCATCTGGACGATGCCGGCTTTGACCATTCTTGACATGCTTGCTCGCTCCTCAGAAATGCGGTGTAAAAGGCGGACGCTTGAGGTATTGGCCAAAGCCTTCACCGACGTGAGCGACGCCCTCGTCAACCGCAACCTTGCCACGCAGGATGGTGGTACGCGCCTTGCCTTGAACTTCCCAGCCCTCGTAGGCATTGTAATCCACGTTCATATGGTGTGTGTCAGCCGATATGGTGTGTTTATGCCCGGGGTCAAACACCACAATATCGGCATCAGAGCCTACTGCGATAGTGCCCTTGCGTGGGAACAGGCCGAAAATCTTGGCAGCCCCGGTTGAACTCATTTCCACAAATTTGTTCAGCGAGATCCTGCCCTTGTCCACCCCCTCGGAATACAACAGTTCCATTCTGTTTTCGATACCCGGAGCTCCGTTGGGAATCTTGGAGAAATTATCTTTGCCCATTTCCTTTTGTTCCATGCAGAAGGGACAGTGATCGGTAGCCACGTGGTGGATCAGGTTCTGGTTAATGGCAGCCCATAGGGCTTCCTGGTCTTTCTTCTTGCGCAATGGCGGGCTCATGACCACCTTGGCGCCCTCGAATCCGTCTTTGTAATAGTAGGAATCATCCAGCAGCAGGTACTGGATACAGGTTTCGACAAATACGCGCTGGTTTCGGGTAGTGGCCATGCGCACCCGTTCCAGTGCTTCCTCGCAGGTCATGTGCACGATGTAATTGGGACAGCCGGACTGCCAGGCCAGGTCGATCACCCGTCCGCTGGCTTCTGCTTCACAGATTGCCGGGCGGGACAGCACGTGGTATTTCGGCTCGGTCTTGCCCTCGGCCAGGAACTCCTGGATGGTGCGGTCGATCATATCGCCATTCTCGCAATGCGAGGTGATGATGCCGCCGTGTTTCACCAATTCCTGCATCAGCTCATATATCTGGCGGTCGTCCACCATCAGGAATCCCTTGTAGGCCATGAAGACCTTGAAGGAATTGATCCCGTGCTCATTGATGACGGCAGGGACCTCTTTGCGTGTATCGTCGTTGAAATCGGTTACAGCGCAATGGAATGCGTAGTCGCCAACCGCGTGGCCATCGGCTTTCTCATGCCAGGATTCCAGTGCAGCTGCCAGCGAATCACCCTGCGTTTGGATGGCAAAATCAATAATCGAAGTGGTGCCGCCATGCAGCCCGGCCAGCGTGCCGGATTCAAAGGTATCGCTGGCGAAGGTGCCCATGAAAGGCAGTTCCATGTGGGTATGCGCGTCAATTCCTCCGGGGAACAGGTAACAGCCGTTAGCATCGATGACCCGGTCAGCCGTCAAATCGAGACTGGCCCCTATGGTTGCTACAGTTTCATCTTCAATAAAAACATCTCCGGCATAATGATCGCCGGAGGTAACGATGGTGCCGTTTTTGATCAACAATGAGCTCATATGACGGATCCTGGCGCAGATTCAACAACATGAAAAAGAAATAGTACTCTGACCCCAAATAAGCCGCAAATAGAATAGTATCTACAAAAGGTATAGAAAGCCTTGTTTAATAAGGAACAACCCAAAGGAACGATCAATGGATCAATTCATGCAGGCCGCTATTGAAGAAGCCCGCCAGAGCATGGCTGAAGGCGGTATACCGATAGGCTCTGTGATCGTGCACAACGGCCGTATTATTGGTAAGGGGCACAACCGCAGGGTGCAGCAGGGCAGTTGCGTTTTGCATGGAGAAATGGACGCCCTGGAAAATGCCGGCAGACAGCTTGCCTCTGTGTACCGTGAAAGCACGATTTACACCACGCTTTCGCCCTGCTCCATGTGCTCCGGAGCCATTTTGCTTTATGGAATTCCATCTGTCGTTGTAGGGGAAAACAAGACATTCATGGGCGAGGAGGCGTTGCTGCGATCACGCGGTGTCGATGTTGAAGTCCAGCAAAACCGTGAATGCATCAGCATGATGAGCGATTTCATCAGGGAAAAACCCCAACTCTGGAATGAAGATATAGGGGTGTGAGAACCCTGTCTTTTCCAATGAAAGATCCTGATCACAATGAAGACAAGTCATCATCCCTCGGGCACAAGCCTTCGGACCGCTGGGAGTTCGACCAGTCTGTAACCTCGGTCTTTACCGATATGTTGCGTCGTTCCATCCCTCAATACGATGTCATGCGAAAGGCGGTGTTCGATATCGGCTGCAGGTTTGCACAGCCAGGAACCCATATTGTGGATCTTGGATGCTCACGCGGTGATGCACTTGCCCCGTTTGTGGAAAAATTCAACTCGCAGTGCAATTATCTCGGGCTGGAGATATCAGAGCCAATGCTGAAATCTGCCCGCAAGAGATTCAGGTCTGAAATTGAGTCGGGATTCGTGAACATCGAGCGGCGTGACCTGCGCGGGCCTTATCCCGATGTACAGGCCAGTGTTACGCTTTGCGTGCTTTCCTTGCAGTTCACGCCTGTTGATCAACGACAACGAATTCTTCACAAGGTTTACGTGCACACAGCACCGGGCGGTGTTCTGATCCTGGTTGAGAAAGTCCTGGGGGCAACGGAAGATTTGACCGCATTGATGACGGAGGTTTACCACGAACTCAAGAGCGGTCACGGATATAGCAAGGAAGAGGTTGAACGCAAACGCCTGTCCCTGGAAGGTGTCTTGGTTCCCGTTACTTCACGGCAGAACGAAGAATTTATGCTCAGCGCCGGTTTTACCCAGGCCGACTGTTTCTGGCGGTGGATGAATTTTGCCGGCTGGGTAGCCTGTAAATAGGTTTATTTCCGGCAGGTAAACCGGATACGCCCCCACAGTATGCTGTTGTCGGTGTGGAAGAAATGCATAGAACTTTGCAGGTTTGTCATAATGTTGATTACAGATCAGTGTGGCACACGGACATAGCGTGACAGCTTGAGGGAGAAAACGATGAAGGCACTAAGGTACATGACGCTTATGGCGATGGCCATATTGATGTCTGCAAGCGGATTTGCGCAGGCTAAGAAAGCCCTTGTTGGAGGTACATTGATCGACGGTTTTGGATCTACGCCTATCCAGGACAGTGTGATACTGATTTCCGGTGACAGAATTGAGAAAGTAGGAACCGTTGCCAGTTTGCCCGTGCCGGATGATTATGAAGTCATATCCACCGATGCGATGTCCGTACTGCCCGGTCTGTGGGACATGCATGTACACCTGATGATCACCGGTCATTCCGATTACGCGTATTGGCACCCTGCATACCAGGACAGGTTTGCCAGCGAAATCATGCCGGCCTCTGCCGTACAATTATTGCTGGCTGGTGTTACCACTGCCCGCGACCTGGGGGCGCCATTGAAAGACTCCATCGATGTGCGCGACAGGATCAATGCCGGTGAGATTCCCGGGCCGCGTATGTTCATGTCCGGGCCGTTTATCCAGAAAGCACCCTATCCAGGGACTGAACTCTACCGCTGGGGAGTGGACGGCGCGCGTGATGCGCGGGAGAAAGTAAAGCGCCTGGCAGATGCCGGGGTAGACGTCATCAAACTGGTCGACCAGGACGATATGACGCTCGAGGAAGCGCAGGCGGTGGTGGATGAAGCGCACAAGCACGGATTGAAAGTAGTGGCGCACGCCCACCGGCCTGACGAGATCCGTCGTGGCCTGGAAATCGGCATAGACAATTTCGAACATACCGGCCTGGCGACAGCTCCGGAGTACCCGCCGGATGTCATGCGCTTGTTGAAAGAACGCACGGCCACCGGACGGGTGCGCGGTGGGCCCTTATTCTGGACGCCAACGGTAGAAGGCCTGTGGAATTACACCGATACCCGCGATAATCCGGAAAAACTGGACAGTACTTGCTGGCACCGTGGACTTGAGCAAAGCACCATCGAAGACATCAAATCCTCCATCCTGGAACCGGGACAATTGCTCTACACGCAACTGACCCCCAAGCGGAAACCGACCTTGAAACGCAAATTCACCCAGCTCAGGGAGGCAGGCGTGGTGTTGATGGCCGGTACCGACAGCGGTATCCCGATGAAATTTCATTGCCAATCGACCTGGAACGAATTGGATGTCTGGGTGCGCGGCATGGGCATTCCGGCCATGGAAACCATCCAGGCGGCTACTTTATGGCCGTCCAAATTCATGGGCGTTGAAACTGAATGGGGTACGGTGGTTGCAGGACGTTACGCAGACATTATCGCTGTAAAGGGTGATGTATTGAAATACATAAACCTTCTGCAGGACGTTGATTTTGTGATGAAAGGTGGGGTTGTTTACAAGCAAAACGGTCAAGCCGTCGAAGAAGCATTGGCCAGTTTCCAATAAAATGACAAGCGGCCTGTTGACCGCTTGTCAATATGAGAAAATTCACATGGGGCGTCATACCCGTTGCACAGCCGAAGGGGGTGGCTATGTGTGAACCACTCATTCTGAGCATAGGACAGCTTGGCCGATTTGCAAGTTAGAGTTAAGCCTTCTGAAGCTTATTAATTCGATTGAGTTCATTCTGAAACGCGGCCATCGGTACAATCATCCAAAAATATCGGTATATTTCGGGCTCGGGAATTACGTAAAATAAACCCTCACTGCCCCCGGCTTCCTGCTGTTTCCACATGCGCCTGCGTCCGTCCACCATACGGAAGGGTTTGTTATCGGGGTTTCTTATCGCCGATATTATGCCGGGAAACGTGACGTCGGCGGTTTTATAACGATCATCAGTCTCTTGAACAAATTCCTTGTCATTCTCTCGATAGGTCTGATGCCATATATCATCAAAGGCCACGGTTTCCGGTTCCGGGGGATTTTTCTTGAAGAAATTAATCATATCCGAAACATCGAGAAAACCGTCGAACTCCACGATCCGGTTTTCAGCAATGCAGGGGTGTCCCGGTATTACCTCTCCTTCAGGGATCAAACACAAACGGCGATGATAAATCCGGTGACACTTGTCAATGGCGGCGTAGTACCCGCGAACTGTCTGCACATGTCCCATATTGGATCAATTTCTCTCGGCAGTGATTTGGGAACAAATTTATGGTTTAATCCACGCCCAATCGTTTATGTAAAATCGGGCTGGTGGTGGTGTACTGAAGGTGTACTTTCTTTTCCGGGTGAAGTAACTTTTGTACCCCGAAGGCGGCCAACGCTGCTTCGTGGAAACCACTCAGTATCAACTTCTTTTTGCCAGTGTAGGTATTGATATCACCCACCGCAAAAATGCCGGTTATGCTGGTCTGGAACTGCTCCGTATTGACCGGGATTTGACGTTTATCTATTTCAAGACCCCAGTCGGCAATCGGCCCCAGGTTGGGTGACAGACCCCAGAAAACGAAGACTTCATCAGCCTCCAGTTCGTGCATTTCTCCCTCGGAATCAGCTACTTTAAGTCCATGGAACTTATCGTTTTCAACAAGGATCTCGCGAACCATTCCGTGAAATTCCTGTAAACCGCCATTTTCAGCAATTTCTTTCATCAGCTTAACAGATGCGGGTTGTGCCCTGTATTCTGCCCGGCGATGGACCAGGGTCATTTTTTCGACCCGCTCGTTCAATTCAAGAGTCCAGTCCAGCGCAGAATCGCCTCCACCCAGGATGATGATGTTCTTGCCGGCCAGTCGTTCGGGGTTCCGCACCTGGTAATGAATATGCGTTCCATCCCATGCATCGGCGCCAGCGGTTCGCAGCTTCCTCGGCTGAAAAGCTCCGAGTCCTGCAGCAATAATGACGGCGGCAGTGTCAAACTCGGTGCCGGCCGAGGTAACCAGGGTAAAGCGTCCGTCTTCGTGCTGAGTAAGACCTGTGACGGTTTGTTTCAGGTGAAATTGTGGATTAAAAGGCTTGATCTGCTCAAGCAAACGGTCCACCAGCTCCTGTGCGCCTACGATCGGGAATGCAGGAATATCGTAGATTGGCTTGTCCGGATACAACTCCGCACACTGCCCGCCAACCTGGGGCAACGAATCAACGACATGGCCCTTGATATCCAGCAGTCCCAGTTCGAAAACCTGGAAAAGCCCGGTCGGACCTGCACCGATAATGACTACATCTGTGGTGATTGGCATAAAGATTCCTGTTAGAAATGTGCGAAAACCTTCACGCTGATCAGCGCTGCTCCTCGCTAAAGTGCCTATAGTACATTACGCTTGTCGTTCCTTGAACTGAACGAAATGGGTTCTCGTTGCGGTGTCCTGATAAGTGATTTCAGGCCCCGGTAAATTCAAGGTAAGCAGCAGGAAGAAATGAAGCAGTCTATGTCTGAAAGTCAAGCTTCAAGCAATCGTCAAATCCAGTTGGAGGACTCCTGGAAGTCCCGGCTGGAACCTGAATTCCAGCAATCTTACATGTCGGAATTACGTGAGTTCCTGCTTTCCCGCAAGCGGGCTGGCGTAGTGATTTATCCGCCGGGGAACAAGATCTTTAATGCACTTAACTCCACCGCGTTTGAACAGGTCAAAGTCGTTATCCTGGGCCAGGATCCCTATCACGGCCCGGGTCAGGCGCATGGGTTGTGCTTTTCGGTTCGGCTTGGGGTGCCAACCCCGCCTTCTCTCATCAATATTTTCAAGGAACTCGAATCGGACCTGGGAGTATCCACGCCGGATCACGGCAACCTGCAATCCTGGGCAAGCCAGGGCGTTTTATTGCTGAATTCCGTGTTGACGGTTGAAAGAGGCAATGCGGGTGCTCATCAGGGCAAGGGCTGGGAGCAGTTTACTGACCATATCGTACGTCTTCTGAATGCCGGGCGTGATGGCCTGGTGTTTATGTTGTGGGGTAGTTATGCCTTGAAAAAAGGCGCTGTCATCGATCGTGAACGGCATTGTGTTCTGATTGCCCCGCACCCCTCGCCACTGTCTGCGCACCGTGGATTTTTCGGGTGCCGGCATTTTTCGAAAGCGAACGAATATTTTCAGCAGCAGGACCTGGAGCAGCTTGACTGGACCTTACCGGATGCGACGGATGTTCACGATCATTGAGGACACTATGTCTCCGGCGGGTACTTTACCAACATCGTCACCGGCCTGATCGGCCGCTTTTCCAAATTGCCACCACAGTTCGGGCATACGCCTTCCAGCTCATTGTCAACGCAGTCCAAGCAAAAAGTGCATTCAAAACTGCATATACAGGCCTGCGCAGAAGATGGTGGCAGTGGCCGTGCGCAACGTTCGCAGGAGCTTTTCAACTTGAGCATAAAGAACGCTTACCCCTTATACATTTTCAGGGCATCGTCAATTGGCATCCAGTCCACGTGGCTGTCATGAAAAGCATGGGCCTGGGGATCGCGGTCGATAGGGTCGTCAAGACAGGCCAGGGCAACATGTAACTCACCAGCCCAGCGCTCGGATCTGAAAAACATACTGCTGCTGCAGTTGCTGCAAAAACCCCGGCTGGCGCCTTTCGAAGATTCGAACCAGTTCAGTTCCTCCTCACCCTGGTCAAGATGAAAACGCGAATTCTCAAACCCCACCCAGGTGACATAACCGGCACCGTGTACTTTGCGGCACATACTGCAATGACAATGAGCACACCATTTGCTGGGCAACTCGAAATGGAATCGGACGGCGCCGCAAAAACAACTGCCGGAAACACTTGAAGCATCAGTCATGATCGAAACTCCATAATTTTATGCGAAAATCATATACGAACCGAGCCTGATCCACATACAAAGCAGGGCGCCGCAACTGAAGATGTAAACCCAGAACCGGTGCAAAACCTTGTTGTAAGTCGTATGAATGATGCTATGCACAATGCGTAAAGCCACAAACACCCAGGAAAATGCGACCAGCAACGGGTCCTGCCACATCAGGATGAGCGCCAGCAGTATCACCGTATAGAAAAGTACCGGCATTTCGAACTGGTTCATGAGATTGTCAGCAGAAGCGGTAGAGTCCAGCAATTGCTCCCGCCCTTTAGCCCTGGTAGAAACCTGTTGTGCTGCAATTCCTTTGCTTCGCATTTCATGGATACGCTGCGCATACATTCGAAGCCACACGGAAAATGTCAGCAACACTTGTATCAGCAGGGGGATTAAAAGGGGTTTGTAGTACATCAAACACTCCGCTGGTCTTGAAAAGAGGCCATCTTAGCAAAACTGCGTTTTGAGTCGTGAATCACTGGTTATAATGAAATCGTTTCAGGAGCAGTGCCATGAGCAATTCCATAAAGCTTTATTCTTTCGCCGATGTGGATCGCAGCGGAAAGGTACGCTGGACGGCCTGCGAGCTTGGCTATGAAATCGAAGAATCACGGCTCAAGCTGGGCGACCACCATGGCGAGGAATACCTGGCGCTGAATCCCTATGCCCAGGTGCCGTCTGCCGTCATTGATGATGAAGCCATGATAGAGTCTTCCGCCATTTGTATCTCGCTGGCAGAAAAGCGCCCGGAAGCCGGGTTGATTCCCGCCGATTCGAAGCAGCGGGCGAAATTCTGGCAATTACTTCACCTCACCTCCTCTACACTGGAATTGCCAACCGTGAATTACTTCCTGGCCAGCCGCGGGATTGTGAACGGAGGGTGGCGAGACATCGTTGGCGATGAAGTGCGCGGCAGGCTGGAATCCTTTACCGCTGCTCTACCTGGAGATGGCTACCTGTGCGACCAGTTTTCAATAGCAGATATCTGCGCCGGCTACGTGCTTCGTATCGCGATACAAGCAGAATTGTTGCCCTGTGAGGGCAGTTTGGCTGGGTACATGGATCGCTTGAGGGCCAGGCCGGCGGCGGTAGAATCACGGATATTTGGTTCATTGGAGGCCTGAACCGGATATCCTGGCACAGAAATTTACCGCTTGTGTTGCATCGACCGGTTGAGATCACAGGCCAAAAGAGGAAGTAAAAGCAAGGTTCCAAATAGTTGAATCCGCCCTCCTGTTACGTAAGGTCATTCCATTGCAGAAAGCGTGTCCAGGTCCATCAGGACGGGATGATCAGCATCGGCGACCGAAAGCAGTTTTCTGAGCTCAATTTCGATTTGCCAGGCTTTATCAGGCTGCCCGGTTTGATCGTAGAGATTCATCAGAGCTAACTGGTTTTTCATCCAAAACAAGGTAGCTGCGGGCCCGAATATCGATCCAGCTCGCTCACGGCTGGCGCGCTCGAGCACTTCAATTGCCGCTTCAGTATCTCCGAGTTTATCCAGGGCACTGGCCATACCATCAGCGCCGAGGAAGAAGAAAGCGTTTGGCCACATAGGGGGGATATCGGAGTTGGTTTCGAACTGAATGACTGCTTCTTTATATGCCCCCCGTGCCAAGGCCAATTCACCGCGTGTCAGTCCTTCCCAGAAACTCACAATGAGGGGCGAATTCAATCGATCCCTGATCGCAGGGTCTGCCAGAACGATTTCCGCTTCTGCTGGTTTCCCGGCGCGTGCAAGCAGGATCGCGGTGTGGTACGTAGCCTCAGCATCTGCCAAATTTGCCTCCAGGGCCGGAATATCTCCTGTAGCAAGATGAAAAAGCGCGAGCATCTCGGGTGGTGTTGTCCATTCTGACAGCAGGGCTTTCGCTTCCTGAAGTCGACCCAGAGCGAGGTAGTACATAGCAGCCCGCCAGGCAAGGGAGTAATTGTAATTCCCAGGATCAGCCACCGCTTCGTGGTGGAACTTCATTACCAAGGCGTGTGCTTTGGCAATATCGCCTTCCAGCCAATTCTTGCTGACATCCAAAGAGTGTAACCACGCCTGTTGAAAATCTTTGTTTGCAAGACCTTTTGCCCGCCCCAGGTACGGCAAATGATCCTGTGTATTGCCTGTTTCCAGAATTTTCTGAACGGTAAAAATTTGATGATAGAAATTATTCGGCCGCAGATCGGCTCTGCGCATTGCGTAAGGCAGGGCACGCAGCGGTTGGCCCAGCTGGCGATGTATCCATTCTAGGCGGCTGTTGGCCCAGTAATGATCGGGGTATCGACGCACCAGCAATTCCAGTACATTGACGGCTTTTGCCCGGTTAAATTCCTGGTAGCTGTAAAAACTGGAGAGGATGAAATACCGTTCCCTTTCGGTGGTGGTTTCAGCCAGGTCCATGGCCCGTTGAAAATGAAAGTCGGATCGCTCCCTATCGCCCCAATCCTTGAATAGATACCCCAGCAGGACGTGGGCTGAAGCAAAATCAAGACCCATCTCCAGGGCTTGCAACAGAAGTTGATGTGCTTGGCTCTTGTTCTCAATAAAAAGTGCATCTGCCTGTGAATATAGTTGCAATGCACGAAGGGATGGTGTGGTTACTTTTTCCAGTTCCGCCGATTCTGTTTCAATATCAGCCAGGGATTCCCCAAGGGTCTTGCGAACCTCGTTCGCCAGACTGTGGATCGCGGTCACCAGCTGTGCTTCACCTGCAGCCGTTTCGCTGAAACTGGCTACTGTTACGCCACTGGAAGGCTCTACCAGTTCGGTGCCAAGAAGGTAGTTTTCACCCAGTTTTTCGAGGCGCCCGGTCATCAGGGCTTTGATGCCACCGTCCCGGAGGCTGATTTCTCTGCCAATCTCCTTGTTTATCGCGGAATCGGCGGGTAGCTTCATCATGGCGAGCGAATCGCTGATGCGTTCACGGGACACCACGTTGACATATTGCGAGTTGCTGAGCTCACGTTGCAGGGCGTACTCCAGCGTCCCTTTAAATACATCTTCGCCAGTTCGGTTTTCAAATTGCGTAATCAGGATCCAGTCACGTGCCTCGAAGGGTAATTCCGGTGTGAAGGGTGGCATTTTGAGTAACAGCAAGACCGCAATTGCAGCGAATACAAGATAGATTGTGGCCCGCCACTGTGGTTTGCTGATAGGAGTAGCTTGCCTGGTTTTACTGGCCGTCCCGGATGCGGCGCTACGGCTTGCCAGCCATGCATTCAGCTCAGATTTGTAGGCATACACAGTGGCCTGTGCTTCGTGCATGTGCCGGTGTATCGGCAGGTCTTCGCTTTTTTCCCAACGGCGCAGCGTGCGGATATCACGGTTCAGGTAGTTCGAAATCCGCTTCCAGGACTCGAGGCGGTCATCCTGAGCCTGGTCAGAAGCCTTATTGGGTATGTGGTCCTGGTTGTCGTTCATGTTATGTCCAGCGGAGCCCGATGATTCTATTACGCCATCGTTCCAGCTACAAACAGGGGGCATGGCAGGGCAAAGAGGGACATTTCCGGCCATGCCGACTATGCATCTTGCTGATTTGCCCGGAAAAGACGAAATTCGGCACATCGAAAACATCCATTGGAGGAACATACGATGAAAGTCCGAATTTCAAAATACCTATTAATCACAACGCTTTTGCTGGCTCTTGCGTCAACAGCATCAGCAAAACCGCCTGCTGGAAAAGGCGGCGGGGGCAGTGGAAAAGGTGATGATGGCGGCGGCATTGTTCCGATCAGCATCACGTTTCGGGATGACCCATTTTATGACCGCGTGGGCAGCGATATCATCACGCCATATGTGTACGGGCTTAGTGGTGTTGAGGCATTCATTGGCTCCAAGGCCAGTTACGGGAATGTCTGGCTGAAGCTTGCGAAATCTGCACGTGGGCTGTACCTGGATTTCGCAGAGTGTTATGACGGCAATTGCATCTCGCCACTCGCACCGGTGGATAACGGGGTCATTGACCTGACCGCAATCAAACTTAATGCCAATGATGTGCAATCAGACGGTGTCTTGAGCATGGCAGTAGGTGACACCATATCCGCACCCATGCGTATTTATTACGAGTTTGATGATGGCCAGGGCCCGGGTTTTATCGAGTTTAACCCCGGTGTCAGAGGGGGTAGTCCCTGCAAAAACAAAAGCAACTTCGTCACCGTCGTGCGTAACACGACTACCAGCTGGAGCATAACTGCCGAGCCAGGTAATCGTGCCTACGTCACGCTGCCGGGTGGCAGGGACCTGGCAGGAATCTTCCTGATGCCGTTCAGCTTTACGGTCGAGATTCTGTAGCGGATTCATTTGATCATCGGCTTCTACCTGGCCAGCATTGCCAGGGCATCGCCATCGAGCCGGAACTGGGTCCAGTCATCCAGTGGTCTCGCGCCAATGCTACGGTAAAAGTCGATTGCTGGCTCATTCCAGTCAAGCACCGACCAGTCCAGGCGCCCCCAGCCACGTTCAAGAACGATACCGGCAAGGTGAAGCAACAGGGCTTTGCCGATGCCTTTGCCGCGAAATTCGGGTCGTACAAACAGGTCTTCCAGGTAAATGCCAGGCGCGGCGAGGAAAGTGGAATAATTGGCGAAGAAAAGAGCGAAGCCAGCGGGCAGGCCATCCCATTCGGCGATCACGACTTCGGCAACCGGGTTCCGGCCAAACAGGCTTGCTTCCAGTTGGGTCGGGGTGGCCACAACTTCGTGGGCAAGGTGTTCGTATTCGGCAAGTTCGCTGATAAAAACCAGGATCAGCTCAGCGTCTGATTTGAGGGCCGGCCGGATGAGCAATTGATTTACGGACACTTCCCTCTCCTGTCAGGAGAATAGAGTGCCCGCTTAATCAGGCGGGCGCAATCCCGGGGCAAGGATCAGGCATAGCGGCTGTAGCGATCGTGCGGGTAACGCCTCGGCACCGGTGGGTCGAAGATTGCTGCGTCAATGATGGACCAAAGGTGAATGACCCAGCCCAGCAGCAATAACCACATAATCCAGGTCATTACGAACATGAATCCGGCCAGCAGGAGGCGACCCTGCAACAACTGCCCAAGGCCGGGTATGAAGAAGCTGGCTAATCCTGCAATGATGTTTCCCGCGGATCCACGACCCATATTTTTCTCCTGAATATGAAACCCACTAATTAAGGTGCACATTTCGTGCCATGTATGCAGGAGTTTGTCGGACCTATAAGTTTTTGAAACTGAAAGAGTTAATACAGGCAGTCATCGACCTGTCGAAAACCAGGGATTGGCGAAAAAAGCCAAGCAAGTGCGAAACAACCGGAATTCAGCGCTTTCTTCGGCCTCCGCCGCACAGGTAGAACATCGGCACCGGAACAATCGCCGGTATAATGACGAGTGCAGAAAACCAATAAGGCAGGAATCCGAAACATGAGCTATCGCCATATCCGTCTCCCGGAAAGCGGAGACAAAATCACCATCAGTAACAATCAGCTTCAGGTCACAGATCAGCCCATCCTCGGCTTCGTTGAAGGCGACGGTATTGGCCCTGACATCACCAGCGCAGCACTGAGAATCTGGGAGGCTGCGGTAGATTTGGCTTATGGTGGGCGCCGGAAAGTGCACTGGGCGGAACTGTATCTGGGCGAGAAGGCGGCCGGTATCTATGATGGAGATTATTTCCCGGCAGAAACCCTGCAAGCGATCCAGGATTTGGTCGTGGCGATCAAGGGTCCCCTGACGACTCCGGTTGGTGGAGGATTCAGGTCGTTAAACGTCTCCCTGCGCCAGGAACTGGATCTTTATGCCTGTGTGCGGCCGGTCACCTACTACCTTGGCGTTCCTTCGCCTGTGAAGCATCCTGAGGAGGTGGACGCGATATTATTCCGGGAGAACACCGAGGATGTTTATGCAGGCATCGAATATGCCTCTGGGACACCGGAAAACGAAAAACTCGCGAAATTTCTGCGTGAGGAAATGGGTGCGGAATTCTTTGAGGGTGCAGGCATTGGCATCAAGCCCATCTCCGCATTCGGTACCAAGCGCCTGGTTCGAAAGGCTATCCAGTACGCGATTGATAACGGCAAGGACAGCGTCACGCTTGTTCACAAGGGTAATATCCAGAAATTTACCGAAGGTGCGTTCCGTAACTGGGGCTATGAACTGGCCGCTGAAGAGTTTGCTGATCAGACCATCACTGAGGCCGACATGTGGGAGGACCATGACGGCAAGGCACCGGAGGGCAAGGTGGTCATCAAGGACCGGATTGCAGACATCATGTTCCAGCTAATGCTATTGCGTCCGGCCGAATTCAGCGTTATTGCAACTTCAAACCTGAACGGAGATTACCTGTCCGATGCCATGGCTGCGGAAGTGGGTGGTATGGGTATCGCGCCCGGCGCCAACATGGCGGACCACATTGCCGTATTTGAAGCGACCCATGGCACCGCACCCAAATATGCCAACCTGGACAAGGTAAACCCCAGTTCGTTGATGTTTTCCGGCTGCATGATGTTTGATTACATTGGCTGGGGAGAGGTTTCAACGCTGATCGGCCAGGCATTTCAAAAAACCATCGCGCAAAAAGTGGTGACCTATGATTTTGCCCGCCAGATGGAAGGCGCAACCCAGGTTTCGACGTCCGGCTTTGCCGATGCGCTGATTGGCAACCTGTAGTGTGAGCGTCATTCCCGTTCGCAAGGAGTCAGGGCTAACAGGGCTGTTTTCGGAAACGGCACGCTGTCTTGTGATTTGCGATCCGGAAGAAAAGTGCGTTGCAACATCCCGGCTCTGGCAGCAAATGCAGGCGGGTAAAATTCAGATTGACCAGGAGACGGCTGTATTGCCGATCACAGCTGCAGGCCGGCCGGTAAATCCTGAGCTGGTCGATCCTGGCAAGGTTCCGCGCCGCCGCCTGGGCAGCCCGCAGGGACGGGCAGCGCTGGTGCACGCTATCGCGCACATCGAGTTCAACGCCATCAACCTGGCACTGGATGCGGCGTACCGCTTCAGATCAATGCCTGAGCCCTCCTATTCGGATTGGGTTTCAGTGGCTGCAGATGAGGCGCGGCATTTTCAGTTGCTGACCGGGCGCCTGCGCGAACTGGGTCATGAATACGGTGATTTTCCGGCCCATAACGGTTTGTGGGAAATGGCGGAACGCACTGCAGAATCCTGTCTCAAACGCATGGCGCTGGTACCCCGTGTACTGGAGGCGCGAGGTCTGGATGTCACCCCGGGTATGATCGAACGCCTCCGGCAGTTTGGCGACGACGGAACCATCCGGATCCTGGAAACCATCCTGGATGAAGAGGTGCGTCACGTGAGGGTAGGAACCCATTGGTTCCGATATTGTTGCAATGAGGAGGAGCTGGAACCGGACACAGTATTTATCGACCTGCTTTCCGAATTTTTTACCGGCAGTATCCGCGGCCCGTTTAACCTGCCGGCACGATTCAAGGCCGGATTTACGCAACAGGAAATGGATGCGCTGTCAAAATAACGGGGTCAGAGAACCATTTAATTACATGGTTCTCTGACCCCGTTATTTAACTGTATGGATAGGTCTCCAGGCTAAGGCCTTCCGGTCCGGCGCGCACCATACTTCCCTGCTGGTACCAGTCACCGAGTACGATTCTCCGGGCAGCGCCGTTTGCAGGTGCGTGACGATGTGTATCCGGTCGGTGCGTATGACCGTGGATCATCTCCAGGACCCCATGGCTTTCAAAGGCCAGGCACACAGCGTCCTGGTTCACATCCATAATTTCCATGCTCAGGCTGGATTGGTGCTCACGACTTTCCTCTCTTGCATCGAGCACAAAGGCCACCCGGTCATCGGGCGATTGCGATAAGAACCATTTCTGCCATTCCCGGCTGCGAAATTTGAGGCGTATTTCCTGGTAGGCAAGATCATCTGTGCAAAGGGTATCGCCGTGTAATAGCAGTGTTTGGGTTCCATAAAGATCTATCACCAGCGCTTCTGGCAACAATTTCAGGCCGGATTCGCCGGCGAAAGCTTCACCGAGAAGAAAATCGCGGTTGCCGTGCATGAAATAACACGGTATCCCGGCTTCGTGCAGAGTGGAAAGCGCCGCAACGACACGCCTTGAAGTAGCGGTGGGCATATCATCCCCTATCCAGTATTCGAAAAGATCTCCGAGGATATAAAGGGCTTCCGCCTGCGTGGCTTCCTCATGCACGAATTGCTCAAACAACCGGGTAGATTCCGGACGGGCGTCGTCCAGGTGCAGGTCGGAAATAAACAGCGTTTTCATTCCTCCTAATGAATTTCCACCGAATTGATGGTGACCGTTTCCAGCGGCGTGTCACGTGAATCGGTTGGCACAAAGCGAATGTCGTCCATGACTTCGATACCGCTGGTGACCTTACCGAATACGGCATATCCCCAGGCACGTGAATCGGCAGGGGCGGTGTGATCGAGATTTGTATTGATCTCCACATTCAGGAAAAACTGCGCTGTGGCCGAATGCGGGTCGGTAGTACGTGCCATTGCAATGGTGCCGCGCCGATTGGACAGGCCATTAGTGGCTTCATTTTGAATGGGCTCGCGAGTGGCCTTTTCCTGCATGCTTTTTGACTGGGCATCCATTACAAATCCACCGCCTTGGATCATGAAGTGGCTGATCACACGGTGGAATATGGTGCCATCGTAGAATCCGTCACGGGCGTACTGCAAAAAATTTTCTACGCTCAGCGGAGCCTTGTCCTGGAACAGCTCGATACGAATATCACCTTTGCTGGTATGCAGGGTAACCTGCGGGTTTTCAGGAGTGTTTTGCGCCTGGCCTACGCCGCTGATCAACATCAGGCAACACAGGATATTAATGGGTTTGTTCATGAATGAATGTCCACAGAATTGATTCAGGTTCCAATCATACTTGTCCAGCAGACAGGGTCAACAAAAGTCGCGTTTTCAAGCCGTTTTTCTGCCTGTGAAAACGACTTAAAAAACGGGGTAATCAGGGCCTGAATATGGTACAATTTTACACTTGAATTTGGGCCTGAAAACGGTCAAAAAACCTACCCAAGTAAATTTCTAATTATCTTTTATATATAATAAGTTATAACATTTTTCGGAGTGCAATACTCGAATGGCTGAACTCGCCAAAGAAGTCCTGCAGGTAAACCTCGAAGACGAAATGCGCAAGTCCTATCTGGACTATGCCATGAGCGTTATTGTCGGCAGGGCTCTGCCTGACGTCAGAGACGGCCTGAAACCGGTTCACCGGCGTGTTCTTTTTGCCATGAGTGAGCTGGGGAACGACTGGAACAAGCCTTATAAAAAATCCGCGCGGGTGGTGGGTGATGTGATCGGCAAGTACCACCCTCACGGTGATTCTGCGGTGTACGACACCATCGTCAGAATGGCTCAGCCGTTTGCCATGCGTTACCTGATGGTCGATGGCCAGGGTAACTTCGGCTCGGTTGACGGAGACGCGCCGGCCGCCATGCGTTACACCGAGGTTCGCATGTCGAAGCTGGCTCACGATGTGCTGGCCGACCTGGATCGTGAAACGGTAGATTTTGGTCCCAATTACGACGAGTCCGAATACGAGCCCCTGGTTATGCCCACACGGGTGCCGACACTGCTGGTCAACGGGTCATCGGGTATTGCAGTGGGCATGGCGACCAATATTCCACCGCATAACATTGGCGAGGTTATCGACGCCACTATAGCGATCATCGAAAACCCGGATCTCGATATCGAAGGCATCATGCAACACCTGCCAGGGCCGGATTTCCCCACTGCGGGTTTTATCAATGGTGCGCAGGGTATCCATGATGCCTACCACACCGGACGGGGGCGCATTTATATGCGCGCGCGTTCACACGTGGAAACCGATGATCGCAATGGCAAGGATTCCATCATTGTCACCGAACTCCCTTACCAGGTTAACAAGGCTCGCTTGCTGGAAAAAATTGCCGAACTGGTCAAGGAAAAACGCCTGGAAGGCATTACAGAGTTGCGCGATGAGTCTGACAAGGACGGCATGCGCGTGGTCATCGAGTTACGCAGGGGCGAAGTACCTGAAGTTGTATTGAATAACCTTTACCAGCAGACCGTGATGCAGAACGTGTTTGGTATCAACATGGTCGCCATAGTGGATGGCCAGCCGAAGTTGCTGAATATCCGGCAGGTGCTGGATGCATTTATAGCTCACCGTCGCGAAGTGGTCACCCGGCGCACCTTGTTCGACCTTCGCAAAGCCCGCAGCCGGGCCCATATTCTCGAAGGTCTTACCGTCGCGCTGGCCAACCTTGATGAGCTGATTGAATTGATCAAAAGCTCCCCAACTCCGGCTGATGCCAAGGAAAGAATGCTGGTCAAACGTTGGGCACCGGGCCTGATTGAGAGCTTGTTGGGGCAGGGTGGTGCAGAGACATCCCGCCCTGAAGACCTGCATTCCAGGTACGGCCTCCAGCATGACGGCTACCAGTTGTCTCCTGTACAGACTCAGGAAATTCTGAACATGCGCCTGCACCGGATTACCGGGCTTGAGCAGGAAAAATTGACCAAAGAGTACGAGCAGATTCTCGAGACCGTACGCGGGTTGTTGAGTGTGCTGTCAGAGCCGGAACGCCTGATGGAGGTCATTCGCGAGGAACTGGAACTCATCAGGGATAAATACCTGGATGAGCGGCGTACCAAAATTCTGGAAAAACGGCTGGATTTAAGCCTCGAAGACTTGATAACGGAAGAAGACGTGGTGGTAACCCTGTCCCATGCCGGTTATGCCAAGTCGCAGACCCTGGATCGTTACCGGGCCCAGCGCAGAGGCGGGCGGGGCAAATCCGCGACCAAGGTTAAAGAAGAAGATTTTATCGACACGCTATTCATTGCCAATACTCACGATACGCTGCTGTGTTTCACCAGTCGCGGAAAGATTCACTGGATGAAGGTATATGAATTGCCGCAAGCTAGTCACGTGAGCCGCGGCAAACCGATCGTTAATCTGCTGCCACTGGAAAAAGACGAACGCGTTAACGCTGTCCTGCCGGTTCGGGAATACAGTGAGGATAAGTTCGTTTTCTTTGCCACGCGTAAAGGCATTGTGAAGAAAACGCCGCTGCCTGCTTATTCCAATCAAAGGGCTAATGGCATCTGGGCAATTACCTTGCCTGAAGACGATGAGCTGGTGAATGTTGAAATTACCGATGGCAGGCAGGACATCATGTTGTTCGCGAGTTCCGGAAAATGCATTCGATTTAGCGAGAGCAATGTACGTTCCATGGGGCGGGTGTCACGCGGTGTAATCGGAATCCGGCTGAAGAAGGATCAAAGTGTTGTGTCCATGCTGGTGCTTGGTGAAGGAGATATCCTGACGGCAACAGAACGTGGTTACGGCAAAAGGACCCGCACCGGCGAGCACAATCCCCAGGGACGCGGTGGACAGGGTGTCATCGGTATACAGACCTCAAAGCGCAACGGTGCGTTGGTTTCTGCAATCCAGGTCACCAACGAAGACGACATCATGTTAATTTCCGATGGTGGCACCCTGGTTCGTACCCGCACAGAAGAGATTTCCACCCTGGGACGCAATACCCAGGGCGTGACCCTGATCCGCCTGGGCAAAGAGGAAAACCTGGTTGGCCTGGCGCGGGTTGAAAAAGAAGAAGACTCTGAAAGCGACGAAGCCTTGAGCGAAGGTGAAGATGGCAACGAAGCAGGTGCCGAAGTGACCGAAGAGGGAGATGAAACATGAGTGGAGATTTAAGCTTCGTAGTGGCGTAGGAGCGAGCACCTGCTCGCGAATGGCTCTTGTAGGAGCGATTATCAATCGCGAATAAGCATTCGGTGAGCATTATGTTTCGTAGTGGTTTTTCAGGGACCACCAGTTTCTTCCGCCACATTGTTTACAGATTGGCAAGTACATGTTCGGCCGCACTGACCCGGAATTCACCGGGGGCTTCTACAAACAGGTCAGTAACCATTCCATCGACTGCCACCAGGGCAAATCTTTGCGAACGTATGCCCATGCCGAAAGCCGAGGCGTCCAGTTCCAGGCCAAGTGCGGCGGTGAACTCGCCGTTGCCGTCCGCCAGCATATCTATCCGGCCGACATTGGCACTCTTGCCCCAGGCGTTCATCACGAATACATCATTGACTGACATGCAGCCGATAGCGTCAACGCCGAGTGCAAAAAACCTATCGGCGTTATCAACAAAGCCGGGCAGGTGACTGATCGAGCAGGTGGGTGTAAATGCGCCTGGCACGGAAAACATCACGACTTTCCGGCCAGCAAAATACGCTTCAGTGGAGATTTCTCCTGGAGCGTCCCCAACCATAAGCTTGAGCACTGCAGAGGGGATACGGTTTCCGGCCTGGATGCTCATAGGTGATGCACAATTGGTGGGATTCTAGGTAGCCATTGCGTTGGCAATTGCGGCTTGAAGCGCTTCGGGCTCAATAGGCTTGGTGACATAGGCGTGTGCGCCCTGGCGCAGTCTCCAGGCCTTGTCCGTTTCTTCGTCCTGGGTGCTGACAAAAATAACGGGAATGTGTGAAGTAAGTTCATCACTGGCCAGTATGCGTTTAGCCTCGAACCCGCTCATGCCTGGCATAATGATATCCATCAGTATCAGTTCGGGTAGTTGTTCGCGCGCGACCACAATAGCTTGCTGGCCATTCTTCGCGACAATCATCTCGTGACCCCACTCTTTCATCAGCCTTCGAACGCTGAATCGATACAGTCTCGAATCGTTAACAATCAGTACTTTAGCCATAGCTCCGTCCGTAGCCGTACTTGATTACACCGTGTTATCAGGATTATGCCTCTTTTTAATCCCTTTAACATCAGAATCACTTTAGGACCTGTCAACTCTTAACTGGCCTTAATATTAACGATCGTTCTGCCCAGGGAATTCCCGGCGAGCATGGAATTGAATGTTTCCATCAGGCTGTCCATGCCAATTTCCCTGTTACAGATCATATCCAGGTTTGGTGGCTTCCACTGATTGGCCAACCGGTCCCATAGACTAACCCTGATGTCATATGGGCAATTGTTGGAGGAAATTCCCAGCAGGCTGACGCCCCTGAGAATGAATGGCATGGTGGTGGTTTGCAGCCCGATTCCACCGGCCATACCGCAACTTGCGATGTTGCCCCACAGTTTGATCACGCGGCTGATGCCGCTGAGCATGTCACCGCCTACATTATCGATACAGCCGGCCCAGCGTGCTTTTTCCAAAGGCCTTTGCCCCCAGTACAATTCGTGTCGGGAAATGCATTGGGTTGCGCCGAGTTCTTCAAGGTAGTCGAACTGTGCCACCTTGCCGGTGATGGCATGTGGATCGTACCCCGCAGCAGACAGAATATTGATCGCGATGCTACCCACACCACCGCTGGCGCCGGTGACAACGATCGGTCCGTCCTTCGGTTTCTGTCCGTTGGTTTCCATGCGGTACAGGCATAGCGCTGCGGTAAACCCCGCAGTCCCCAGGGCCATGGCTTCGCGCTTGCTCAGCCCGACAGGCAGCGGCACAACGCTATCAGCGTCGAGGCGCAGGAATTCGGCGTATCCGCCGTCACGTGACTCGGATAATTCGCAACCTGTGACCAGTACTTCGTCGCCTTCATTGAATCTGTCGTCGGATGATTCGGTTACCACGCCGGCCACGTCGATACCGCCGGTTAGTGGATAAGTCTTCAGTATCTTGCCCTTGCCTGTGCCAGCCAGGGCATCCTTGTAATTGACGCTGGAATAAGCCACCTGGATGGTGACCTCTCCCTCGCTCAGGTCACTCATTGAAATGGATTCAACCGCTGCACGATAACCGTCGGAGTCGTTGTGGATGCGGAAGGCGGAAAAAGTGTCTGGGACCTTGATCATGTTAGTTCACCCTGTGGATAGCTCTGCCGTCCAGGTTGAGAGCTGCTTCGTGCACGGCTTCCGAGAGTGTGGGGTGGGCGTGAACGATTCGCGCCAGGTCCTCGGCGGAACCATGGAATTCCATCGCAACAACACATTCTGCGATTAACTCGGATGCCGACGGGCCGACGATGTGCACGCCCAGGATTTTGTCGGTTTCGGCGTCAGCGAGCACCTTGACCATGCCGTTGGCATTGCCCAGGGCCAAACCACGGCCGGTAGCTGCGAACGGAAAAGAACCTGCTTTAAAATCAACGCCTTCGGCTGTCAGTTCCTGCTCTGTCTTGCCCACCCAGGCAATTTCCGGGTCGGTATAGATTACCCAGGGAACCGTATCGAAATGAATGTGAGCAGCTAGCCCGGCAATAATCTCCGCCACCGCGATGCCTTCCTCTGAGGCCTTGTGGGCCAGCATCGGACCCCTGACGCAATCGCCTATCGCCCATACGCCGTCCGCGGTGGTGTGTGAATTGTCATCGACCTGGATCTGGCCCCTGTCAGTCAATGCAACCCCGGAATCATCGGCCAGTAAACCCCCGGTGCTGGCATACCTGCCTACCGCAACCAGCAGCCGGTCAAAAGTAAGCTGGCTTTCGCCGTCTTTGTCTTCAACCGTGACCAAAACCTCTCTTTTTTTGGCCTTTCCATCGCCCACTTCAGCGCTTTTGACCAGTGTCCCCAGTCTCGGGGTCAGGCCCTGCTTTTTGAATTCACGTGCAGCAGCCCGGGCGATGTCCTTGTCAGCAACAGGTAAGAAATCCGGTAATGCTTCAAGCAAGGTGACATCCGAACCCAGTCTTTGCCAAACGGAACCCAATTCAAGTCCGATCACACCTGCGCCGATGACGCCGAGACGGGCAGGGGCTTCATCAAATTCCAGCGCACCTGCACTATCAACTATGTACTCACCATCGTATTCAACATTGGGAATGGCGATGGGTAAAGAACCAGAAGCTAAAATCACGTATTTTGCTTCCAGTATTTCGCTCTCATTCGAGTCATGAAGCGTGATTTCCACTTTTTTACCCGCCAGCAATTTGCCGTGTCCGTGATAAGACCTGACCTTGTTAGCCTTGAACAGGCCGGCCACGCCAGCGGTGAGTTTTTTAACGATTCCTTCCTTGCGGCCGATCATTTCTCTACATCAAAACTGACTTTTCCTGCCTTGATGCCGTGGTCTGAATAATCGTGTTTTAAATGGTAATAGTGTTTGCTGGAATCCAGCAAAGCCTTGGACGGAATGCAACCAACATTCAGGCAAGTGCCACCCAGTGCCGCCTTGCCGTCTTTGCCGGTGAAATTATCAACACAGGCGGTTTTCAGGCCGAATTGCGCGGCGCGTATTGCCGCCACGTAGCCACCGGGGCCACCGCCAATCACGACTACATCAAATTGTTCTGCCATTCCTTCCTCTCTCTTTAACTGTTCATACAAACGGGGTTAGAGAACCATTAATTAATGGTTCTCTAACCCCGTTCTTTAGAGGTTTAAAAGTAATCGCGCCGGGTCTTCCAGTGCGTCTTTGACCGCCACCAGGAACAACACAGCGTCCTTGCCGTCAATAATCCGGTGATCGTAACTGAGTGCGATATACATCATCGGCCTTACCACGACCTGTCCTTCTTCGACCACAGGGCGTTCCCTGATGTTGTGCATGCCAAGGATGGCGCTCTGTGGTGGATTCAACAACGGAGTGGACAACAATGATCCAAAAGTGCCGCCATTGGTGATGGAGAAAGTCCCTCCCTGCAGGTCTTCCAGTGAAATACTTCCGTCGCGGGCCTTGGCGGCATATCCTCGAATACCTCGTTCAATTTCAGCCAGGGTCATATTTTCGGCATTTTTCAACACCGGCACCATCAGGCCGCGATCGGTAGAAACCGCGATGCCAATATCCTGGTAACCGTGATAAACAATCTCGTCGCCTTCCATGGATGCGTTCACCACCGGGTGTTTGCGCAGCGCGTCACACACCGCTTTCACGAAAAAGGACATCAGGCCCAGTTTCACACCGTGAGTTTCGGCGAAAGTCTCCTTGTATTTCCTGCGCAGATCCATCACCGCTTTGAGGTCGACCTCGTTGAAACTGGTCAGGATAGCTGCCGTGTTTTGCGCTTCTTTCATGCGCTCGGCAATGCGCGAACGCAGCCGGGTCATCTTGACGCGTTCCTCGGGACGCGCCCCGCCGCCCTTGATGAAATTCACCACATCGCCCTTGGTCAGGCGTCTGCCGCGACCGGTGGCCGGTACGGCTGAAGGGTCAACGTTTTCTTCCTCTACCACGCGCCGGGTGGCCGGGCTTAGCCCTGCGGTGTCCGCGCTTTTGCGATCTGCGCCGTCCTCTTTGCCTGCTTGCTGGCTGGCCTCCCCCGCGGATTCTGCATTTTTGGACTCTTTGGCAGCTGGCCGCTCAACGGTGCCTTCTTCTATTACCGCCAGTACTTCTTCGCTGATTACGGTTTCACCCGTGTCTCTCGAGACTTTTTTAAGGACGCCATCCACCGGGGCAGGTACTTCAAGCACTACCTTGTCGGTTTCAAGGTCCACCAGGTTTTCATCGCGGTAAACGGTTTCGCCGACTTTCTTATGCCAGGCGGCGACAGTGGCGTCGGCAACGGATTCCGGCAGTACCGGTACTTTGACTTCAATACTCATAGTGATCCTCTGATCTTTAATTCTGTATTTTTCATGACTTGTCGCCCTTACCCTCGGTCATTGCCAGGCGTACCAATTCCTGTTGCTGTTTTTGGTGAACCACAATCTTTCCTACTGCTGGAGGCGCCGAGCGGCTTCTGCCGGCATACAAAAGTTGCTGCTCATCGCTCAGGCAGGCCTGTATATGATGGCGGATCTGGTACCAGGCTCCCTGGTTCTTGGGTTCTTCCTGACACCAGACGATTTCACTGGCTTCGGGGTATCGCTCAAATGTCTCAAGCAGAAGTTTTTCCGGGAACGGGTGAAGTTGCTCAATGCGCACCAGGGCAACCGCCCGGTTGTCCGACCCGCTGCGCTCTTCGTGCAGGTCATACCAGACTTTACCCGAACACAGGACGATACGCTTCACACGCGCCCTGTTTTCCACCCTGCGGTCATCAATCACCTGCCGGAAGGATCCTTCCTGCAATAAATCAAGCTCAGAGGTGGAAGCCGCATTCCTGAGCAGGCTCTTGGGCATCATGACGATCAGCGGCTTGCGCGTGCTTCGTAACATTTGCCTACGCAGCATGTGGAACATTTGCGCAGGGGTAGAGGGAATACATACCTGGATGTTTCCGTGCGAACACAGTTGCAGGAACCGCTCGAGCCGCGCACTGGAATGTTCCGGCCCCTGGCCTTCATACCCATGTGGCAGGAACAACACCAGCCCGGACATTCTGCCCCACTTGGCTTCGCCCGAACTCAGGAACTGGTCGATAACCACCTGTGCTCCATTGGCGAAATCACCAAACTGGCCTTCCCATATCACCAGTGTTTCGGGTGCGGCCGCGGCATAGCCATATTCGAATCCCATCACGGCTTCTTCAGACAGCAGCGAATCGATAACCCTGACGTCGACCTCCGGGTTGATGTGCTCCAGCGACAGGTATGAGGATCCGTCAAGCTGGTTATGCAATACGGCATGGCGGTGGAAAAACGTGCCGCGTGCTGAATCCTGGCCAACCAGGCGCAAACTGTAACCGTCGGCGGCAAGGCTGGCATAGGCCAGGGTTTCCGCGAAACCCCAGTCCATTGGCATTTCTCCGGCCGCCATTTTTCGGCGATTGTCGACAATCCGTTGTACGCGCGGATGAAGTTTGAAGCCATCAGGTAAATCAAGCAGCCTGTTGGCTAAATCGACGGCCTGGTCAACGCGGATGGTCGTTTCTGGCTCTCCGGTCGCTTCGTCTCCGGAATAGCAACTCCAGGCAGCCGCGTGTTCATTTTCAAGCGGTTCGTCGAACACGTCGGCAACCTGCAGTCCTTCATCCAGCTTTGCCCGGTAGTCCTCCATCATTTTTTGCGCTTGCCCGGCCTCAAGAATGCCACTGGATTCGAGCGCTTCGGCATACATGGCCCTGGTGGTTTTGAGCTTGCGAATTGCCTGGTACATGATCGGTTGAGTTGCCGCTGGCTCGTCTGCCTCGTTATGCCCGTGACGGCGATAACAAACGAGGTCAATCACTACGTCGCGTTTGAATCTGGCGAGAAAGTCGCAGGCGATTTTCATCACGTGATGTACCGCTTCCGGGTCATCCGCATTCACGTGGAAAATGGGCGCATGTACCATCTTGGCAATGGTCGTGCAGTAGAGGGTGGAACGGGCATCGTGGCGTTCGCTGATGGTAAAGCCAATCTGGTTGTTAATGATGACGTGCAGCGTTCCACCGACCGCAAATCCGCGGGTTTCTGACATCTGGAATAATTCCATCACCACGCCCTGGCCCGCAAACGCAGCGTCGCCGTGGATCAGGATCGGCATCACCTTGTGTTGAGAAAGGTCATTGCGGCGAATCTGCCTGGCCTTAACTGAACCCACCACGACCGGATTTACAATTTCGAGATGGGAAGGATTGAATGCCAGCGCCATGTGAACGGGCCCGCCGGGTGTTCGGATATCCGAGGAAAATCCCATGTGATATTTAACATCACCTGAATGAAGCGGACCCGTTTCCTGTTTTTTCTCAACACCGGACTTACCTTCAAACTCTGCAATCAACATTGCAGGGGACTTGCCCAATATGTTGACCAGTACATTTAGCCGGCCCCGGTGGGCCATCCCGAAAACAACTTCCTCAATACCCTGTGAACCCGCATGCAGCATGGTTTCGTGCAACAGGGGGATCAGGCTGTCGCCGCCTTCCAGGGAAAAGCGCTTCTGGCCCACGTATTTTGTATGCAGAAATTTTTCCAGGCCTTCTGCTGCTGTCAGCATTCGTAATATACGCAAGCGTTCTTCATCGGTGACGGCGTGAATGCCGCGCGAGCCTTCGAGGCGCTCCTCGAGCCAGCGGCGCTTGTCGGTGTCCACGATATGCATATACTCAACGCCGATACTTTCGCAGTACACGCGTTCACAAAGTTCCCGGATTTCCCGCAGCGTCAGGCGCTCTGCTGCGAACAGGGTGCCGGTGTCGAATTCGTGATCCAGGTCACCGGTTACCAGGTCGTGAAATTCCAGTGCAAGGTCCTGCACGGGTGGGTGATGTGGAATACCCAACGGGTCGAGTTTAGCGTTTTCGTGGCCGCGCTGGCGGTAGGCGTTAATCAGTTTTAGTACACCAGCTTGTTTGTGTTCGGTGAATGCGGTTGATCCATCGACTTGCATTCCGGCGGCATGACCGTTATCGATGCGCAGGTTGCGAAAGCGTTCCTGGACATCGAGGTGCCCTTTTTCCAACACTTCGGGCTCGGCGCCGTTGGCTCCGGGCATGGAATCAAATACTTCCCGCCACTGCCCCGGCACGCTGGCGGGATCTGCGAGCCATGCTTCGTAATAGGCCTCGATGAACGGCGCATTACCACCGTAAAGGTGCGAGGACTTGTATAGATTTTCGAGGCTGGAACTCAAAGTAATTCCATGAAAATTGAATCGCGCATTATACCGTTCAAATGGGGGCAGAGAGCCATTTTACTAAGGCCTGTCTAGTGTCCAGTCCCTCGTTTTCTCAATAATCAATTTGAGGGGTATTTCAGGATTTCCCGCTGCAAAGTTCACGCAATCCAGCGCACGCGAAGGGGACCAGGTTTTCATGAATTTTCTTGAAGTCTTCCGAGTCTACAGAACCATCAGAGAGCCGGTTGACACTGCCGGTATTGACCAGGCAACCGGATAGGGCGCCGGAGAGGAATTGAAATCCCCATTGGATGTCCTGTTCATCGCAATCCGGCATTGCCTGTTGCAATGAATCAATAGTGCGCGTGGCAATGGGGTCAAAGTATTGCGCCATGATCTCAGCACCACGGCCCGGATCATTACTCAAACGGGTAAAGAGGTGAAAAAAGTTTCGCCAGTGCCTGTCACCGGCAATGGCCCTTTTAAGGAATACGTAACAAAAGGCATCCACAACGTCCTCCACGCTGGGTGAGGCGGGCGCTGCCCGTCGTTCGCATTCCTCCAGGTAAAAAATCTGCTCACGATTGAATACGCTGGTGCGCCGCTCGATAACGGCGGAAAAAAGCCGGTCCTTGGTTTTGAAGTGATAAGTGATCAGGGATACGTCAACCGCAGCCCTGGCGGCGATATTGCGCATCGATGCGCCATTGAGCCCATGCAAAGCAAACAGTTCTTCGGCTGCATTCAGTATTGATGTTTTTCTTGATATTGGCATGTTACAGGGTCTCTGCGGCGTGACCGGGTGAATGATACGAAAGTCACTCGCATTATAAGCGTTGTTTTTCAAAATGTTATTTCAAATCGTCACAAATGACTTGTTCAATGATATTGAATAAATTGAACACTTGTACTAAAATTAAACTGCAAGGTGCGAGTGTGTGACGTCAGCCCATATGGGGCCAATCAACTGCTTTAACTAAGAGACACTTCTGCTATTTTTAACCTGAAGCAGAGGAGTCTCAATATGAGCATGTCAAACACCACCAAACGGGTCAAGGAGATCCGCCGCAATACCCGTCGCAAGTTCTCGTCAGAGGAAAAGATCCGTATCGTACTGGATGGATTGCGCGGTGAAAGCTCGATCGCTGAACTGTGTCGCCAGGAAGGTATTAACAACAATCTGTATTACCGCTGGAGCAAGGATTTTCTGGAGGCCGGTAAAAAGCGCCTGTCAGGAGATACCGTCAGAGAAGCCAACAGCGATGAAGTGGTTGGTCTCAGAAAAGAAAATACCACCCTCAAGCAAGCGGTTGCCGAACTGTACCTGCGCAATGACTGGCTTAAAAAAAGTCTCACTGGGTAGGGTGTGACATTGGACGAAGACTGATGTACAGCGCATCTGAAAAGCTGGCCATTATCCGCCTGGTGGAAGACTCGGAGTTATCCGTGCGCAGGACTCTGGTCGAGATCAACGTCAGTCGCAGCAGTTTCTACCGTTGGTATCAGGCTTATGAACGCGATGGCCCTGATGGCTTGCAGAACCACAGCAGGGCATCACGTCAGCACTGGAACAAGATCCCCGAGTCGGTACGGGAACTGGTTGTTGATGTGGCCCTGGAACAACCGGAGCTGACACCCCGGGAACTGGCCTGGCATCTTACTGATACCCATGAGTACTTTATCTCGGAGTCCAGTGTCTATCGCATCCTCAAGGCCCATGACCTGGTTACCAGCCCACAGTTCATAGTGATGAGCGCAGCCGATGCGTTCCAGCATCCGACACGGCGTGTACATGAACTGTGGCAGACAGACTTTACCTACTTCCGGGTGGTGGGCTGGGGCTGGTACTTCCTGTCGACGATCCTGGATGACTATTCCCGTTACATCATCAGCTGGCGGTTGACGACCACGATGGCGGCGCATGATGTCACCGATACTCTGGAAGATGCTCTGAAAGCCACAGGGCTCACCGAAGTCAGGGTGCATCACAAGCCCAGGTTACTGTCTGACAACGGCCCCTGCTATATCTCAAAAGAACTCAGGGAATGGTTGCAGGATCAAGACATGAAGCACACCCGGGGAGCACCGTACCACCCGATGACCCAGGGCAAGATCGAACGCTACCACCGTTCGATGAAAAACGTGGTCAAGCTGGAGAATTATTACTTCCCGTGGGAACTGGAAAGTGCCATTGCTCAGTGGGTGGCTCATTACAACCATGAGCGGTATCACGAATCACTGGATAACGTGACGCCGGCTGATGTGTATAACGGAAGAAGAAACGACATCCTGGACCGACGGTCAATGATCAAAGCCAGAACGTTAACGCAAAGGAAAATACAAAACCTGCGGTTAGCAGGCTAGACTGGAGAAAGTACGGGCAGAAAAGTGTCTCTTAGAAAAAGGCTCAAGTGGTCCCATATGCTCTGACGACGTACATGAACACTTGTACTAAAATTAAACTGCAAGGTGCGAGTTCGCTGTCGCGATATATATGAATTCCCGCCTTGTCAAGGTTGTTGCCCCCAAACAACCTGCGAGAAAAAAGCAAGGAGCAAGGACAGGGACGATAGCGATAAGCGATATGCAGGAAGCCTAAGGCAGGGAAACAGGAGTTGTGTAGCCACATTCTACGAGCATCCATTACGTATCCAGGTCCGGTCCAGGTAGGACCGGACCTTTTTTTGTTTAATTCACAGCTAGTGTAGTGTCCAATATTATGTGTCGCTTAAACGTCACATAATATTGGACACTACACTAGCTGTGAATCTTTTTCTGAGTACAACACCAGGTGGCCGCCGTTGACCAGTGCCACAACAGCAGACAAATCACGTTTGTCCAGGGCACTGGAAAACAGTTCAGGCTCAGTGTTGGCACATATTTCCTGTGCAATGGATATTGAACACGACAGGGCGGAACCGGCTGCAAAAAGAAGCGTTCCATCGGACGTTTCGATCCAGGCCAGCCGGGTCCAGGGGTTTCGTGAAAGCCGGGAGCCCGTCTGTAATTTTTCGAATAGTTCGGCAGCATCCAAACCAGGGTCGTGAGAGACCGGTTCGTGGGCCAGCCTGAAACGCGTGATGAAGGCGCCCAGGAATTCTCTGAACGCTGCCGGATCCTGTAACGAATCGGACAAAAGGTTTTGTATTCGTTCGATGGCCAGGCTGTCAATCTCGCCTGGTCTTTCGGATGCCTGCAGGTCCGGGTCGGAGTAACGTACGCCGCCCTCTACCTGGCTGACCAGGGTTTCACCCAGCGACAGGAACAGGTCAGCAGCAGAAGGTGCACGCATACCAATAGAACATGTCATGCCTTCTTCAAGAGCGATCCCATGGTGGGCAATATTGGGAGGCAGGTAAAGCATATCACCGGGTTTCAATATCCATTCCTTCCCGGGTTCAAACTCCTTGAGCACATTCAAAGCGCAGTCTTCCAGCAACGCCGGGTCGAACTGCTCAGCGATCTGCCAAAGCCGGCTGCCTTGCGCCTGGTAAAGAAACACATCGTATTGATCAACGTGGGGGCCTACCGAACCACCGGTAACCGCGTAACTAAGCATCAGGTCGTCGAATCGCCAGGACGGCAGGAATTCGAATCGTTTCAATAGATCCTGCAGAGGCGGATAGTGTTTTTCAACATCCTGAACCAGCAGCGTCCAGTTTGTCTCGGGCAATTCGCCGAACATTTCCTCGTCAAACGGGCCGTGATGCAATTGCCAGTTTTGATCCAGGTGGTTGCCTGTGACCAGTCGGGATTCGGCCATCTCCTCGCAGGCAAGGCCGGCAAGATCGTCACCATCAAGTGGGGGCTCAAAGCCGGGCAGGGCATCGCGGATCAGGCAGGGTTTTTTCTGCCAGTAGTCGCGGAGAAATTGCTGCGGCGATAAATCGCCTAAAGAGGGGAATGGGGTCAGAGAACCATTTTCTTTAGTCGCCATTTAATATTTTCGAAGCCTGTGTGTCAGAAAATGGTTCTCTGACCCCATTCTTTAATCGCCGCTTCGGCGGGCCATTTCTGCTGCATTGCCGGTATAGGCGGCTGGTGTGAGTTCCAGCAGTTGTGTTTTTACTGCCTCTGGAATATCAAGGCCGGCAATAAATTCCAGCAGGGCTTCACGGGTGATGGACTTTCCCCTGGTGAGGGCTTTGAGTTGCTCGTAGGGGTTTTCGATGCCATATCGGCGCATCACTGTCTGTACCGGTTCTGCGAGCACTTCCCAGGCATGTTCCAGGTCTTGCGCGATGCGCTCGGGGTTGGCCTCGAGCCTGTCCAGGCCCTGGAGCAGGGAATGACCGGCAATAAGGGCGTGTCCAAAAGCGGTACCGGTGGTGCGCAGCGCTGTTGAGTCACTGAGATCCCTCTGCCAGCGTGAAACGGCCAGTTTTTCTGCCAGTTGCTGCAACAGGGCATTGGCCGTGCCCAGGTTGCCTTCGGCATTTTCAAAATCGATAGGATTGACCTTGTGCGGCATGGTCGAGGAGCCTACTTCACTTTCGACTGTTTTCTGTCCGAAATAACCGAGTGAGATATAGCTCCAGGTATCCCGGCACAGATCCAGCAAGATGTTGTGATAGCGGCTCATGGCATGGAACAGTTCTGCCAACCAGTCGTGCGACTCAATCTGGGTTGTATAAGCGTTAACTTCCAGGTCCAGTGAACGGATAAAACTGCCGGAAATCGCCGGCCAGTCGATATCAGGGTTGGCACTGATATGTGCGTTGAAATTTCCGACAGCGCCATTGAACTTGCCCAGCGCCACCTGTGCAGCGATCTGCTCCGACTGGCGGCGAAGGCGCACGGCAAAATTGGCCAATTCCTTGCCCAGTGTTGTAGGTGAGGCTGTTTGGCCGTGTGTACGCGAAAGCATGGCGAGATCGGCGTGTGCAGTGGCCAGTGCATTCAATGCATTGTCAATTTGCGCATAAAGGGGATTCATTATGCTGTCCCTCGCATCGCGAATCAGCATGGCATAGGCAAGGTTATTGATGTCTTCTGAAGTGCAGGCAAAATGCAAAAAACCGCTGAGGGTTTCCAGCTCTTCCAGTTCTTCAAACTGCTCTTTCAGGTAATATTCAACCGCCTTCACGTCATGCTTGGTGACGGCTTCAATTTCCTTGACACGTCGTGCGTCTGCAGTGCCGAATTGATTGAGCAGTCCTTCGATAAAGGCATCGGCCTGTCGGCTGAGGGCGGGAAATTCAGGCATTTGAGCCTGGCCGGCCAAAGCCTGAAACCAGCGTAATTCGACCATAACCCGGTAGCGGATCAGACCGTATTCAGAGAAAAATTCCCTTAATGATTCTGTTCGGGCTGCGTATCTTCCATCGACAGCGGAAATGGCAGTCAGGGGTGAGAATTCCATGCTTCTGAACCTGTTGATGAGCGCTACATTAGTTGGGCTAAATCAGCCGCAGGCCATGATATCAAGAGCCGCGGTTTCCTGCTCACCCGATTGTCTCGCTTGTACGCACGCTGAGTGTTTCGCCTTGCGGGTTTTTGCGTGCTGTAATCAGGAATCTTTTCAGCACCAGGTCTCCGAACAAGAAACGCCCGAATCGCTTGATGGCATTTCTGCCAGGCACCAGGGCGGTGATTTCTATATCGATGAAGCCTGCGCCCTGAAACATTAACTCAATGTCCCTGCGTGCGAAAAACCGCAAATGTGTGCGATCAAGCACGCCCGAATCCTTGTATTCAAACCGCCTGGTAAAAAGCAACTTGGCAAGGAAAGACAGGGTGCGAATATTGGGAATACTGCAAATGAACTTGCCCCCTGGTTTCAGACAGGAGTGCAATCGTTCAAGGCTGGTCCATGGGTCAACCAGGTGTTCCAGCACATCGCCGGCGATAATATGGCTGAACCCGCCTTCGGGTAACTCATCAACCACCACCGCAATGTCACCGCACAAGACCCGGTCAAGAGCCGGGTTATCCATGGCTTTTTGCGCCACCTCGCGAACCACTTCCACACCCCATACTTCCTTTGCACGCCGGTCCCTCTTGATGGCAGCTAAAGTATTGCCGTAGCCGCAGCCGATCTCCAGCACGCTTGGCGCGTCCAGGTCGACCTGGGCAACCAGTTCACGCCGCTCGCTCGAGTAATAGATTTCAGTTGATGACATTCGGCTTTTCCGCGGAGCTGATTCCCTGGCTACTGCCGGGAACGCATTATTGTAAATGATACGCAGGAAAGCGATGACGGGATCTCGAAATTCAAATTCTGGTTCGGTGCAATCCCAAAGAATTCGCGATGTGGTCATCGCTCCTACAAGTATCGTAGGGTGGACGTTCATGTCCACGCGTTTATTCGCGAGCGCGTTGCGTGTCGCTAAATACGCACCTATGAAATCGCATAGCGATGCCACTTTGTTTTCGCTCCTACAATCATGTTTTCACATATCTGTATATCTTCATGAGAGTATAATCAAGCATCTGAAAACCGGCTTTTACTGGAACCAAATATGAGCACTGAATCCAAGCAAGCCACCGGTGATTCCGAAACCCGCACGGAGCGCGACAGCATGGGCGAATTACAAGTGCCCGCCAACGCGCTATGGGGTGCGCAAACCCAGCGGGCAGTTAATAATTTCCCCATCAGTGGCCTGGTAATGCCGCGTGCTTTCATACGCGCGTTGGGCCTGATCAAGGGCGCAGCAGCAGCTGTCAATCGCGATCTCGGCCTGCTGGACAATGACAAGGCAGAAGCCATCATCGCTGCAGCCGGGAAGGTTGCAGCCGGTGAGGTGGATGAGCACTTCCCGATCGACGTTTTCCAGACCGGTTCAGGTACCAGTTCCAACATGAATGCCAACGAGGTGATCGCCCACCTGGTGAACAACGAGGGCGGGGTGCAGATACACCCTAATGATCACGTCAACATGTGCCAAAGCAGCAACGATGTCATCCCCACATCTATTCAGGTCAGCGCCTGCCTGGTGGCAGCCGGAGAGCTGTTACCCGCGTTGAAGCATCTTCGCGATGTGCTGGATCAAAAAGCCGAGACCTTGAGTGAAACGGTTAAAACCGGCCGTACCCACCTGATGGACGCCATGCCGGTTACCTTCGGCCAGGAGCTGGGTTCCTGGTCCTCGCAGGTATCTTCGAATATCAGGCGCATCAAGAGAGCCCTGAAGCGACTGCGGCAACTGCCACAGGGCGGCACGGCGGTTGGAACCGGCATTAATGCGCACGAGGATTTCGGTCCCGGCGTGTGTGCGGCATTGCAAGAGGCCACCGGTTTCAAATTCAGATCTGCCGACGACTACTTTGAAGGCATTGGTTCCCAGGATGCCGCGGTCGAGCTTTCCGGGCAGCTGAAAACGCTGGCCTGCAGCCTGATGAAAATAGCCAACGATCTGCGCCTGATGAATTCCGGCCCGCTCGCGGGTTTTGCCGAAATCGAGTTGCCGGCCCTGCAGCCCGGTTCATCCATCATGCCCGGCAAGGTCAACCCGGTGATACCGGAGGCCGTGTGCATGGTGAGTGCGCAAGTGATCGGTAACGATGCTGCCATAACGATGGGCGGGATGTCCGGAAACTTCCAGCTCAATGTCATGCTGCCGATGATCGTCTATAACCTTCTGCAAAGCCTCGAATTGATGAGTAATGCCAGCCGTCTGCTGGCGGATTCCGCGATTGCCGGATTCAAGGTCAACACGGACCGTATCAATGAAGCGCTGGCACGCAACCCGATCCTGGTGACTGCGCTAAATTCTGTGATCGGCTACGACAAGGGTGCAGCAACTGCCAAGCAGGCCTACAAGGAAGGCCGGCCGATCAAGGATGTTGCCCGCGACACCACCGGTCTTTCGGACCAGGAACTGGATCGCCTGCTTGATCCGTTGGATCTGACCAAAGGTGGTATCAAAGAGTAGGAGCAATTTTATTTGTAGTGGGAGCGATCTTTGATCGCGAATTCTAAAATCTGGCACCGAGCTATCCTGAAAACATTCGCGATCAATGATCGCTCCTACAAGCGTAGGTAGCACAGCGCCAACCTGAAATTATTAGCTGTCAGTTGCCCGGTGACGCATCCATAAGGAGCCGGCCAGTAATACCGCCGCGACCACCAGGCCAATGGCCATCTGCTGTGAGAAAAGGCGGTCGAATATATTGGCTACAGTTACCGCGTGATCAAAGGTGTCGCTAATCGGAATGCCAAGCCCGGCTGCGATTTCGCCCCGGTTTTCATCTACCGACATAATTAGCGGGCTGTTTGAGAACCACTCTCCGATCACGCCAAACAGGTTGTCCTTGAAGGTAAAAGTCTGCAGGAACTTCAGCCAGATTTGCAGGACCGCAAATACCACCGGCGGTAATATCGCAAACAATAGCGGTACGCGGGGTGCAAAAGAAGATACGAACATCAGCCAGGCATACACCGGCAGTGCCCAGATTGCCTGTGCCAGATAGGTGAGCAGGACAAATCCCCAGGGCTTAAACGGGTTGGTCACGCTGAGGAACAGGGTCCACGGATTTTCACCCACCGACAGCACCATGATCGAACCAATCAGGGCCATGGCGACCTGGGTCAAAACAAAGATCACCCAGAATATGATCGGCACCAGGAACATGGCAGCAAGTAATTTGGATGCCAGTGTCAGTGTGTCTGAAGCGGGTAATGACTTCCAGAACAATATGCTGCGGTCTTTTCGGTCATCGTATAAAGAGCCAAGCAGGTAGAAAAATACAACGAAAGCAAGCACGGTGGTGAACAATTCAGAACTTACCAGGATGCCGCTGTACGCTATGGCTGAACGAAGTTCATCTGATTGGCTTGCCGCCAGGCGCACCGCTTCCTTGAAGGTATACAGTTCGTTGTCGAAATGCACCGTGGTCCAGATCGCCATCAACATGCCGATGATGTAAATTCCGCCGATCACCAGCGGAGTGGTGTGGAAAGCGCCTTTGTTTTCCCAGTACTCGCGCTTGATCAGGGTCATTAAGCGGTTCATGACTCACTCCCGGTCATGGTCGCCACGAACAGGTCGGCGACACTCGGGGTGTGCAATTCACCCAGTTCTTTCAGCCCGGCCCGGTTGACGTTCTTGTAGAGGAAAATATGGCGACCAAATAACACGCGCTCGAACAGCGGATTCATCGCCCTGGCTGCATCAACCTGGTCCGGTGAAGTCACCAGTTCCACGTAACGTTCCTGCACTACTTCCATGGTGCAATCCAGTGCAATTTTTCCATCCTGGATGAATATCAGGTCACTGAGGATGTGTTCCACTTCCTCGACCTGGTGAGTCGTGATCAGGATGCTGCGATCCTCATCAAAGTAGTCATTCAGCAGGTTGGTGTAGAACTGCTTGCGATAAAGGATATCGAGACCCAGGGTAGGTTCGTCCAGAATCAGAAGTTTCACATCAATTGCCATCACGATGGCCAGATGCAACTGGGCAACCATGCCCTTGGATAGCTGCTTGACCTTGTGTTGCATGGTGATCTTGGTGCTGGTCAGGTATTTCTCGCATTTCTCACGCGAAAATTTCGAATGAATTTTTTCAGTGAACTCGATCAGTTGCCATACTCTGGCCCAGCGCGGCAAAACGGCGACATCGGCAATAAAGCAGACATCCTCCATTAATGACGCACGATCCCTGGAAGGATCTTTACCCAGCACCTTGAGGCTGCCTTCAAAATTAGTCAGCCCCAGAATGGCTTTGAGCGCCGAAGTTTTGCCTGCGCCGTTTGGTCCAATAAGCCCCACAATACGTCCGGCCGGCACTTCCAGGTCAATGGCATCTACCGCTGTAAACCGGCCATAGCGCTTGGTCAGGCCACGCGCTTCAATAACGTTGGTCATCAGGAATCATCCTCTTGTTTGTCTTTCACGCTACGCGGCAGTTCTTCAATATCCAGGCCGAGTTGCTTAATGCGCTTGAGCATGGCAGGCCATTCTTCATTGACGAACTTGTCCCGCTCGCTGTCGACCAGCTGTCTACGCGCGCCCTCTAATACGAACATGCCGAGGCCGCGCCGTTTTTCCACCAATCCTTCGTCTACCAGCGCCTGGTATGACTTGGAGACAGTAATGGGATTCAACTGAAACTCAGAAGCCACGGTTCTGACCGACGGCAGCGGGTCGCCCTCTTCCAGGGTCCGGTCAAGGATCATGGCGATCGTGCGCTCTTTCAGCTGCCAGTAGATGGGCTGGCTGTCGTTCCAGTGGGTAGTCACGGGGATCAGCCGCGGCCAAACAGCAGCAAGCTGATGTTCTTCTTTCGACTCTTGGAAACACTCTCATCTGCGTTTTCACCGGACTGTGCAACCACGGCTTCGGGGTTGTCCAGATATTGCTGGTCAAAGTCCTGGTTACTTGAGAACCCGGTGAATGACGAAAAAACCAAAACCAGTGCAGCAAGGAACGCTGCCCGGTTTGATACGTGAAATCTGCTTTGTGGTGTCAATCTGATCATTGCATTGTCCAAATTCGTACGGTTTTTACATGTTACTTTATAGGTGTTGTAGTTAAGTATAACACCAACTAAGATAAAAGCAAGCATATTTGTATGAAATTTTATTATTCATGTAGGAGTGATTTGATTTTCTGTGGGAGCGATCTTTGATCGCGAATGGCTGAAGGTATGCATTGCTCTTACTTCTGGCTGTAGGAGCGATCTTTGATCGCGAATGGCCTCTGTAGGCACCAAGGCAAATTTATGAATTCGCGATCGGAGATCGCTCCCACAACATAGCCCTCGCTCCTACCATCTTGGAACGAACTCACCCGCATCTAGATTGTCACAAATCCTGTTGCCAGAACTGTCCGTTCCGTGGACAATTCGGCCCTTGTTGAAAAAGGAGTGTTTCACCCATGAATTCCAAGCTACGCCTCGGCACCATGATGGCCGCGGTATTACTGGCCGGCAACGTCCTGGCCCAGGAACTTGAAACCGATCAGCAGCAGCTCGGCTACATCATTGGCATGGATATTGGAAATTCCCTGCGCAATCAAGGTACCGATGTCGACCTGGACGCTTTGTTTGACGCCTTGCGCACCACCTATACCGGTGGCGTACCCCGCCTGACCACCCAGGAAGCTCAAACCATTCGCGAGGGCTTTATCGCCAAGCGCAAGGCTGTTGCCAAGGCAGAAGCAGATGCCATGAGCGAAATTAACCGTACCAAAGGCGAGGCGTTCCTGGCCGGAAATATTGGCAAGGAAGGTGTACGGGTGACAAGCTCCGGATTGCAGTACAAGGTGATTACCCTGGGTGGCGGTGCCCGGCCGGCCGCTACCGACAATGTGGAAGTGCATTATCGTGGCACCCTGCTGGATGGTACCGAGTTCGACAGTTCCTACTCGCGTAATCAGTCAATGTCCTTTCAGCTGGACCGTGTAATCGTGGGCTGGACCGAAGGGTTACAGCTGATGCCGGTGGGCAGCAAGTTCGAGTTTTACATCAAGCCCGAGCTGGCCTATGGCTCCGGTGGCGGCGGCTCGATACCGCCAAATTCAACCCTTGTTTTTGAGGTTGAACTACTGAGCATCGAAAGCGCCGACTGAATATCGCAGGAGCGATTTGAATTTTTGTGGGAGCGATCACCGATCGCTTCTGCATTCCTAAACGGAGTAATGTCTTAACTGCGATAATTTTTCAAACCTGTCAATTTATGCAATAGAAATTGCCGCATGTCTCCACTAGAATGAAGCCATACCCGCACAAGGTAGTCTGAGCTATGAGAATTTCATTCACCATTGCCCTCCTGGCTGGTTTCCTCGCTTTTCCGGTAACTGATGCAGCACAAGACGAAGAGGATACAAACCTTGCCGATCTGGCTGCCGAAATATTGGATGACGGTTGCATAAACCCGACAGCAGGTGGCGCCGTGAAACAAATGTCTGAATCTGAACCGGAAGCCTACATCGTTGATATCCTGACAGCAGTCCTCAAAATTTGCGGAGAATGTTCTGATGTCCAGGACGCCGTCGGTGAGGCTAAGGAACAAGCCCCCGACCAGGAAGAGGATATCCTGGAAGCCGCAAAAGCCAGCCTGGATGATCCAGATTCATGCAGTTTGAGCGCTCTGGCCAGTCCCATGTGTGGCGGTATGACCAACTGCAGCAGCGACGACCTCGCATCACCCAACTAATCCTCTCTCATCATCTGGGCCGTTATAAAAATGGGGTCAGAGTACAAATAAATACCTTATTATAATTGTACTCTGACCCCATTTTCTTTTGTGGGAGCGAAGTGACCATTGAATCGCTACGCGATCTCGAATGTTTTCAGTTTGCATGGTACATGGGACATTTGTGGGAGCGATCTTTGATCGCGAATTTGCCTGGCACTTACGTTAGAATAAACATTCAATAATTGTTATAGGTTCCGAATTTTATGCGTATATCCATCATAGGCAGCGGCTATGTAGGCCTGGTCAGCGGCGCCGGCTTTTCCGAAGTTGGCCACCATGTGCTGTGCATGGATATTGATACGCAGCGCATCAGCGAACTTGGCAATGGCCAGGTTCCCATCTATGAGCCCGGCCTGGAAGAAATGCTGGTTGATAACGCCGAACAAGGCCGTCTTATCTATACCACCTCAATTCAAGAGGCAGTGGATCATGCAGAAGTGCTGATGATCGCGGTTGGCACGCCTCCGGAAGAGGACGGTTCGGCCGATTTAAGCCATGTTCTGGCCGTGGCTGCAGATATTGGCCGGATATTGAGCGAGCATTTGCTGGTGGTAGTGAAATCAACGGTGCCAGTCGGGACTTGCGACCGGGTGCGCGAGGCGATTCAAAACGAGCTGGATAATCACGGCGTGGACCTATCCTTCAGTATTGCTTCCAACCCGGAATTCCTGGCCGAAGGCGTGGCCATCAATAACTTTATGAAACCTGACCGCATTATTGCCGGTGTCGAGGATGAGGCGTCCGAAACCTTGCTGCGTGAACTGTACGCGCCCTTCAATCGCCACCATGAAAAACTGATATGCATGGATATTCATTCCTCGGAACTGACCAAGTATGCCGCTAATGCCATGTTGGCAACCAAGATCAGCTTTATGAATGAGTTATCCAATGTCGCCGAAAGAGTCGGTGCGGATATCGAGAAGGTACGCCTGGGCATTGGATCTGATCCGCGCATCGGCTATTCATTTATTTATGCCGGCGCAGGTTATGGCGGGTCCTGTTTTCCCAAGGATGTGCGCGCACTTCATAACACGGCTGCGGAATTTGGATATGAAGCTGAAATTCTGCAGGCGGTGGAAGCGGTCAACAACCGCCAGAAAACCAAGCTATTTGAAAAACTGGATGCCCATTTTGGTGGTGATCTCGAAAACAGAACATTTGCAGTGTGGGGTCTGGCCTTCAAACCCAATACCGATGATCTGCGCGATGCACCCAGCCGCGTGTTGATCGATGCCCTGCTGGACGAAGGCGCCCGGGTCAACGCGCATGATCCCCGGGCCATGGACGAGGCAGAGCAGCTATACCTGGATGAAGAGGGCATCGCCTTTTTCGACGACCCCTATGCAGCCGCAGAAAACGCAGACGCCCTGGTACTGGTTACGGAATGGCGCCAGTACTGGGCCCCTGATTTCGAACGTTTGCTCGACGACATGAACGAACATGTGCTGGTAGACGGCCGCAACATCTGGTCACCGGAGGTCGTACGCAACCGAGGCTTCACCTATTATTCGATCGGAAGGCCATAACCGATATCTGTAGGAGCGATTTGTAATCGCGAAGCTGTTGTTAGAGAGGGTGCAAGGGTTGAAAATTCGCGATTACAAATCGCACCTACGATTAGAATAGACTCGACAAACAAGAAATATTGATATGACCAACAGAATATTAATCACCGGCGGCGCCGGCTTCCTCGGCTCGCACCTGTGCGAACGCCTGCTCAAAGAAGGCAACGACGTCCTGTGTGTGGATAACTTCTACACTTCAACCCGCCGCAACATCGTGCACCTGTTAGACGACTCCAATTTTGAACTGATGCGCCACGACGTAACCTTCCCGCTATACGTGGAAGTCGACCAGATCTACAACATGGCCTGTCCGGCATCGCCCATTCACTACCAGCGCGACCCGGTGCAGACCACCAAGACCTCGGTGCACGGCGCCATCAACATGCTCGGCCTGGCCAAGCGTACCGGCGCGAGTATCCTGCAGGCATCCACCAGCGAGGTATACGGCGATCCGGAACTGCACCCCCAGCCGGAGTCCTACTGGGGAAACGTCAATCCAATCGGCGTGCGCTCGTGCTATGACGAAGGCAAACGCTGCGCCGAAACGCTGTTTTTCGATTACCTGCGCCAGCACGACATGCCTATCAAGGTGGCGCGCATCTTCAACACCTACGGCCCGCGCATGCTGCCGGATGACGGAAGGGTGGTTTCCAATTTCATTGTGCAGGCATTGAATGGAGAGGACCTGACCATCTACGGCGACGGCAGCCAGTCGCGTTCTTTCTGCTACGTGGAGGAACTGGTAGACGGCCTGATCCGTTTGATGAACTCCCCGAAGGCGATTACCGGCCCCATCAATCTCGGTAATCCAGTTGAATTTACCATCCGGGAACTGGCGGAGCAGGTACTGGCCAAGACAGGCTCAACCTCAAAACTGGTCGAAAAGCCACTGCCCAGTGATGACCCCACCCAGCGCCAGCCCGATATCTCGCAGGCCATAGAAAAGCTTGGCTGGGAACCGACAGTGCCCCTGGATGCGGGCCTGGATGCCACCATCGAATATTTCCGCCAATTACTGAGCATCGAGACTTAATACCAATTGTGGGAGCAAGGACTATCTCGCGAAGTTTTTGACCTTTGGGTTAACTAAAAAATGACCAACAGAATATTAATAACCGGCGGCGCCGGCTACATCGGCACCCACACCTGTGTTGAACTGCTCAATGCCGGTTACAAAGTGGTGGTGGATAACCTTTGCACCAGCAAAGTCTCGGCCCTTGACCGGGTCCGCGAAATCACCGGTAAAACGCTGAATTTCGTTACGGCAGATCTTCTGGACCAGCCAGCGCTCAATGCAGCGTTCAAAGAATATCAGCCCGACAGCGTGATTCACTTCGCCGGCCTGAAAGCAGTCGGCGAATCCACTGAAAAACCGCTGCTCTACTACCGCAATAACGTCGGTGGCACGCTCAACCTGCTTGCAGCGATGGAACAAGCAGATGTGAAGGACATCGTTTTCAGTTCTTCATGCACGGTTTACGGTGTGCCGGAATCATTGCCGATCACAGAAGACGCCCCGTTGTCCACCTTCAACCCCTACGGCGCCACCAAGCTGATGATCGAGGACATCCTGCGCGACCTGCACGCCAATACGCCCAGCTGGAACATTTCGCTACTGCGCTATTTCAACCCGGTTGGGGCACATGAAAGCGGTCTGATTGGTGAAGACCCCAATGGCGTACCGGAAAACCTGATGCCGTACATCCAGCAGGTGGCGGTCGGGCGTCGCGACTGGCTCAGGGTGTGGGGTGACGACTACCCGACCCATGACGGCACGGGCGTGCGCGATTACATCCACGTGACCGACCTGGCCATCGGCCACCTTTGTGCGCTGGCCAAGCTGGAAGAATCCCCCGGTCTGATCACCCATAACCTGGGCACCGGGCAGGGCTGCTCTGTGCTGGATGTGGTCAAGGCCTTCGAAAGGGCCACCGGACTGGAAATCCCCTACCGGGTCCTGGCCCGCCGCCCCGGCGACATCGCCGAGACCTGGGCCGACCCGCAAAAGGCAAAGGATGAACTGAACTGGGCAGCCGGGCGCGATCTCGACACCATGTGCGCAGACGCCTGGCGGTGGCAGTTGCAAAACCCGGATGGTTTTCCATAAAACATATGAAAACACTAAATGCCAAGCTTATTGAACATATCGTCGGCATCGTTGCAAATAACCAAGTCTTTTTCAGAGTCTGTGGCCGCAAAAGTTTTACTTGTTTCCAAGCTTGGAATAACCATATTAAATGGCAGACCATTTCGGATTTCTACCTGCTTATAAAACATGGTAATGGCCTGGGTTACGCTTAAACCAAGGTGATGAAAAACCTCTTCTGCGTGTTCTTTTAATTCAGGTTCTATTCTTGCACGTACCATTGCGCTTTTGCTCATTGACCTGGCCTCATAATCAAATAATAACAATGTGTCCCAAATGGGATACATTATCAAACAGTCTTATTGCAACATAAATACGAGTTTGTCGGCTTAAACCGGTCTTGCTGCTCCAGGCCTATAAGCACATTCAGAACAAACGGCATCAAAAATGCCTGCTTGGTTTTGTAGGATATTTGCTAAATTTCCCCCTCATCGTCGAACGGCAGTTCTGGCAGTGCTTTCAAGTTCTTGATATAGCGCGCTTCGTTATAGGGAGACCGATTTTTCAGGATCTCAAACATTTCCACCGAAAACGCGCTTGCGATATATCGAATGGCATTTTCTCTTGAATTCCCCAGGGCCATTAACCGTTTGAGTGCTTGTTTCGTCTCAGGGGGATCATTTTCACTAATTTGGTTTTCAACCGCTTCCACGATTGCTTCGCCCGCGCGCTGCCCATCCTCGGTATCGGCACGTACAATTTGCTCTTTACTTCTTCATCACATTCAAAAATTCCAATGGCTTTTAGGTGAAAGAAAATCAGATAATATCAAGATTATCAAACATTATATCGCCGCGCTGTTGGTGAACCAGTGTTTGAGCGTATTGAACAGGCAGTCAGGGCCTGAGTAACCAGGGGTCAAAGATAAGATGGGAAAACGCAGCAGTATTGATAAAGCCATACGCAATATTATGCAATGGGCTGATCGCCCCGAATGGGTGGATGTCCATGCCGATATCATCGATGCTCATCTTGGCCCGGTTTGCGATCGAATGGACATCACCCTGGAAGAACTTAAAGAGGAGCTGACGGAGTATGAGTATGACGGCATGCTGTTCGGCATCATGTTCGAGGATACACTCTGCCGCCACTTTCCACCGGACGGCAGGAATATCGTCGATGACTACCTGCAACACCGTGGTTGGCGCGAAAGCGCGCCGGGCCGAAGCTATCTGCGGGCGTTAAAGGACTCTGTGCTTTCACTTTACGAAGTCGTCGAAACCGCGCCCGGGCGCCATTGCGACTTGCGTGACCTGGTGCGCGGCGGAAAAACCCTTCGGGTCTTTGAGAAGGCGGGTACGCAAAGCATGGTCAAGTGGGACCGGATAGCGGCGCGGGTGTTGAAACTGAATGGCAAGTATATCTTTTCCGGTGGCATTCTGCCGTTTCCCCAGCCGGCGGCGCAAAGCCTGCTCAGGGGGGTTGGATGATTCCCGCAACAGGCTCAGAAAGGAACTGTCGAAGGCAACTGACAAGAAAGTTGTGGACGAGATGCTGGCGTCAGGCGAATTCGACAAGGAACTGCTGCAGCAATCCTGTCCTGCCTTCACCACCATCTGGCTTGTGCACGTCCTGGGGCAATTGCGCACTCCTCTGCCTGAAATGGTCAACTATGACGGCGAGTCGCTGGTATTTACTGAGACCCATTTCCCACTGCTTACTGAAAACCCGGAGGAAATCGCTCAGCGCCTGGACGCGGAAACTGATTGGGAGCGCGATGATCCCGATGAGCCAAGCTGGACCTGGATACCGCCCGACAGCGAGACTGAAGAGACAGCAACATCGAGTTCTGTGCAATCTGCAGAACCCGTCCGGAGCCTGATTCATGGCTGGCTTGATCTAAAGTCAGCCGCACTCGTACTCCACACCAACTCTACGGGGCGGACAGAAAAGGGAAAGAAGGTGTTGCAAGCGCTGCTGCACGGCCTCATCGGTGCGCCACTAAGCAAGCTGCAGACGCCAGAGCAAATGATGGCGGAGCACGAAGCCCGCCAACCGCGCGATAAGGAGAGGGAAGATGCGGCCAATGCCATCGATCCGGACATTGCGGCCGAGCTAATCCACGAGTACCAGGATGAACATTACCGCCGATGCCTGGATGAACCCGCCCCCATGCTGGATAACAAAACACCGCGCCAGTGCGCCAACAGCAAAAAGGATCGGGACAAAGTCATCGAATGGCTGAAGTACCTGGAAAATATGGAGCTACGCCGCGCCGCTGATCAGGGACACAAGCCTTACGACAGCCATTGGATGTGGGAGGAATTGAAGTTAAGCGAGTAAAAAAGGCCCCTTTCTGGTTTGGCACACCCATTTTTGTTCTCAATCCGTGCCGAGGCACAAATACAGTGACCGGCCCTCAGCATTGCAATCCTTGAAACCGAATTTGCGATAAAAATCCGCCGCGGATGCGGAATCTGGATCCACAAAGACCATATGCACGCCCATCGCTTGGTCTCTTGTGGCCAATGCCCTTTTTACAGCATGTTGCAGCAATAAGGACCCATATCCCTGGCCCTGGTGGTCCAGGCTGACGGCGAGCTGTCCAACGCGCGCGGCCGGCACGGGAACCCTGGGTAATTTTCTTGATTCTTGTTCGGGGATGTCGCCAAAATCAACCTGCGCCGCGCTGAGACTGTAAAAGTCAATGATTTGAGCAGGATGATCTGAATGGATTAGAACGTATGTGGTTGAAAACCCGAGTTTGCGGTGCTGCCGGGCGAGTTGCCAGATGTAACGGTTGCGATCCAGGTTACCGCAATCAAATGCCTTCCGGTCATGAAGTCGTGAATCCAACTCCAGGATATTCAGGGGCATTTACAAGCCCAAATCTGTACCGCGCTCCAAGGCCCTTCCAAGAGCCTCATTGGGCGTAAATGGCAGGCTCAAGGTGGCAAGGCATTCCCGTGCGGCCACTTCATCAAACTTGACAACATGGGCGCTTTGAATGATTTCACCGGCTTCCTTGATCAGCACAGACCGCGTGAATGTGGCCGCCTTGATACCCAATGGTGAAGCGGCACGCTCGATCAGAGCCTTGTCCTCTGCTTTCAATCTGAGATCTATCCTGGCATCCATGATTTAACACTCAACAAGCTGTTTCGTTAACGTACGGTATTTTACCGTACATAAAGAATAATGAAAAGGGAATGGCAAAAATCCGAAAACCGTGTCGGAAAGTCACTCTTTACAAGAGCGGCGCCCGCGCCGCGACCTTTTCTATGTTCATTAACTGAACAATATCTGTTCAACCGCTGAACGCGGACAACAAAACGACTTTCCACCATTCGCAAAAACTGTATCTTTTGACAGTGTGTTCAACCATTGAACATGGCTAGTATTGGTAAAAGGCAAGAGTGAGGGGAGAGGGAATGCAGGCATCGAAAGCCAAATGGTATGCCGTTTACACCAAGCCACGCCAGGAACAACTTGCGGCAGAAAACCTGCAAAGGCAGGATTTCAACTGCTTCTTGCCCATGGCCATCAACCCTTACCAGCGCCGTACACTAAAACAGCAACGCATCGAACCGCTTTTCCCCCGTTACCTGTTCCTGAACGCCATCGCCGACCAGCAAAGCCTGGGCCCGGTGCGTTCAACAAAAGGGGTTTGTACCCTGGTTCGTTTCGGCATGAAGTTGATCACTGTGCCGGAGACCATCATCCGTTTGATCAAGGCCCGCGTGCAACCGGAATCCGGACTGATCGAACTTGAACCGGCACCGGTAATCCCTGGCGACTGGGTACGCATATTTGACGGCCCCTTCGCCGGCATCGAATGAATCCTGAAGGCACATACCGGCGAACAACGCGCACTCATTTTCATGGAGATGCTGGGCACACGGTCCACCGTGGAGGTGGACAGCCTGCTGTTACAACGCGTCAGCTAACGACGCCACACCCCAAAATACCCATGCGGAGCCCCCTCTGCAGGGCGGTAGCGTGCCCAACAACAAATCTGCCACTACGCATGTAACTGTTGTGGGAGCGATCATTGATCGCGAAGCTCTTGATCTTGTTCTTTCTACTCACTACTCACTACTCACTGCTCTCAAATGGACCAGGACACCAACCTAAAACTTCTCCGCTACCTGGAAGACCACCCCCAGGTCAGCCAGCGCGAACTGGCCGAACACCTTGGCATCAGCCTGGGCAAAGCTAATTACTGCATGAAGGCCTTGATTGAAAAAGGCCTGGTGAAAGCACGCAATTTCAAAAACAGCGATAACAAGCGCGCTTACCTTTACATCCTCACGCCCAAGGGAATCGAGACCAAGACCCGCATCACGGTCAGCTTTCTGCAGCGAAAAAGGCAGGAATACGAAGAACTGGAAACCGAAATCCAGGAACTGCAACGTGAAGTGGCAAACACCGGCAACCATGATTTGTAGCAGCGATGACCATTGTGGGAGCGAGGACAATTGTGGGAGCGATTTTTAATCGCGAATCCTCTCAGACCTGCATAGAGCAATCTAATGTCTGCAGGAGCGATTTTTAATCGCGAATCCCAAAATGCAGGAGCCAGGAATAATGACTACGCAGCAACATCAACAAACTCAACGGACGACGTAGGAAGCGGGATTTCATCACCTTGCTCCTGAAGGCCCTGTAGATGCACTTCAACAGCTTCCTGAATCAGCCGGACAACGGCTGATCGCGTTTCGCCAACAGCAACACAACCCGGAAGGTCAGGCACATAAGCACCAAAACTCTCAGGCCCTTTTTCAATAACAACGGCATATTTCATAAATTAATCCTACTTCAATCCAGCTTGTTTGAGGATACTTTGTAGTGTGCCCGGAGGCACTTCCGTACGGGGCTTGCCAGCGACTGTGATTGTGCCTGGCTTTTCCGGGTGTTGAAATTGGCGATGACTTTTCTGGAAAAACACTTTGGGAAATAGGTTTGGATTTGAAGGCAATGAAACAGTATTTAGGTGGTAAAGATGAGTAAATTGGATAGGGAAGAATGAGAGATTCTCGAAGCCTTTGAGAAGGGTGAGTTAAAACGATCCAGAAAGGTGGTCGAGTAAATCAAACAGCACAGGACCATCGCTGAGGCAACATTCAAGAAAGATACTCGTATAAACATACGGCTGTCATCGAGAGATCTCCGGGCCATTCAAAGCCGTGCCCTGAAAGAAGGCATCCCCTATCAAACGCTGGTTTCGAGTATTCTGCATAAGTATGTAGATGGGCAGTTGGTAGAAAAAAATGGCTAACAAGGCTTGCTATTGATGCCGCTGAACTTATACGGAAGAATTCGCGATTGAAAATCGCTCCCACAGTGGACCTTGCTCCCATAAGAGTAATCGCCGCGGGGTCGCGCCTCCCACAAGATAAAGGGCCTTTCACAAAGAGCATCGCCGCGAGGGCGCGGCACCCACATTCTGTAGGCAACCAGTGCTGGGCGCAAACCGTCATGACGTGGTCCAATAGATTGTACAACCCAGTTAAGAGATAATTTATTTAACTGGGAGAAGTAAATTGAGTAGAAGAAAAAAGTATTCAAAGGAGTTCAAACTGGATGCAGTCAGTTTGGTACTCGATCAAGGTTATAGCCGTGCAGAAGCGGCCAGAAGCCTTGGGCTTAATAGCAATATGCTTGGTCGGTGGGTTTCAGAACAGCGGTCCGATGGCGGTCAGGCTTTCCGCGGGAACGGCAAACTAACACCGGAACAGGAGGAAATCCGGAAGTTAAGATCGCAGGTCAAAAACCTGAGAATGGAGAAAGAAATCCTAAAAAAAGCGACGGTCTTCTTTGCCAAAGAAATGAAATGAGATATTTGTTTGTCACCCAACATAAGAAGACCTGGCCAATCGACCTGATGTGTCGAGTACTGGGCGTCAGCCGACAGGGTTATTACCACTATCGGCGAAATACAGAAGCCAGACTGGCTGATCCAGAGCACCAGGAGATGCTGGACTGGATGAAGGATATAGCCATTGCCAGCAAGTACACCTATGGCCGGCGGCGCATGAAAAGAGCAATGAATGCATTGGGTTTTCCGATCAGCAGAACGAAGACTGTGAAGCTGATGAAAGAAGCGGGTATTCAAGTTCGGCATAAGAAGAAATTCAAAGTGACCACCAACAGCAATCACAAATTGCCGTTATTTGAGAATTTGTTGGAACGACAATTTGATGTTGAGCAACCCAACCAGGTATTTGCTTCAGACATCAGCTATGTCTGGACCCGGGAAGGCTGGCTGTACCTGGCTGTGGTTATTGATTTATATTCCAGAAAAGTTGTTGGCTGGAGTATGAGCAGCCAAATGACAGCACAGCTGGTGTGTGATGCTTTGACGATGGCGATCTGGTTGCGTAGGCCAACGGCGGGGTTGATCCATCATTCTGACCGCGGATCGCAGTATGCCAGTAAGGCTTTCAGGAAATTATTGAAAGCACATGGCTTCAAAGGCAGCATGAGCCGAAAAGGTGATTGCTGGGACAACGCCGTTGTGGAGAGCTTCTTCGGCAGCTTGAAACAAGAACGGGTGCATTGGTGGCACTACCAGACTCGATATGAAGCACAGCAGGATATTCTGGATTACATATCGATGTTTTATAACAGTTACAGACTGCATTCGTACCTCGATTACAGAAGCCCGAATCAGTATGAAATGGAAATGACGGAATTAAGAAAAGCTGCTTAACTGGGTTGTATCAAATAGGTTGACCACGTCAGAAGTACAGCGTAATGTTGATCAGGAAAAAGCAGAAAAACTCGTACGTAAGATCAAGAAAGGCAAAGGATTCAGTCTTGAAGATTTTCAAAGCCAGTTGGTACAAATGCAAACCATGGGTGGCATCGGTAGCATGATGGAAAAACTACCGGGAATGAACGATGTTCCGGACCATGTTCGTAATAAGGTCGATGACCGGCATACCCGGCACATGATCGCGATCATTAATTCCATAGACCTTACAGGAAAGGTGTTTTCCGGATGTTATAAGGGGGTCCCGAAAGAAGCGGATTGCGGCTGGATCAGGCACTGATATTCAGTCGGTCAACCGCATGCTCAAGCAATTTGGCCAAATGCAGAAGATGATGAAGAAGTTTGGAAAGGGCGGAATGAGCAAAATGATGAAAAAGATGGGGCATCTGCAAAGCCAGGTTCCGCCGCGCGGATTCGGGCATTAGGCAACCAGATGATGGGGGCAGCAGGGTCCAGACGTAAATTCATCAAGACAGGCCTGCTGGCTGCGGGCGGTATTGGCCTGGGCCTGGCAGGGTTACAGAATTTCAGAAATCGGGGTGAAGCACCTGGCGTTCACGAAGCCCTTGGTCCGCTTCGACCGGTGCGCGATGAAACCACCGGACAGGCTTTACTGATGCTTCCTGAGGGCTTTAGATATCACACCTTTGCCTGGGCAGAGCAGGAGATGAGTGACGGATTTCCGGGCCCGGGGCGTTGTGATGGTATGGGTGTTATCGCGGGAAACGGAAAGCTCGTTACACTGGTTTGTAACCACGAATTACGCGGTTCAAGCGGCCCGTTCGGCGATACTGAGAGCGCCTGGGACGTTACCGGCGGTGGCACGACGAACCTGGTCTTTGATACTTCGGATGAAAAAATGGAACGGGCATTCGTCAGCCTGAATGGCACTCTCAACAATTGTGGGGGTGGGGTTACGCCCTGGGGCACTTGGTTAAGCTGCGAAGAAGCAGTTTTTACGCCGGATCAGGCACATTTTGGTATAGAGACCCAACAGAGGAACTGGGCCATCAAAGACGCCCAACGCCGCCATGGCTATGTCTTTGAAGTCGGTGCTGAAGCTGTCAGAGACCCCGAACCCATTTGGGAAATGGGCCAATTCTGGCACGAAGCAGCCGCTGTTGATCCTGTTACTGGCATTGTCTACATGACCGAAGACAGAAAACCCAAGGCTGGTTTTTATCAATATATTCCTCATGTTCCGGGCCAACTCAGCGCTGGTGGAAAGCTTCAAATGCTGAAGGTGGATGGTTATCCCGAATTGATTGAAGCTATCAGCCTGTTTAGCCCGATGGCCGTAAGCTGGGTAGACATAGACGAGCCAGGAAGAGGCAATTCACCGAATTCTCATGACGGAAAGGGCGTTGTGTCGCAGGGACTTGATGCCGGTGGTTCAGCATTTCGCGCCCTTGAAGGGGTAATTTGTGGTGATGAAGAAGTTTTTTTCACGTCAAAAAATAGCGGTGTCGCGAAAAGCGGCTACGTGTTCCGGCTGGACCTGGCAAAATCAACGCTGGAACTCGTCTACGAGGCGCCTGGCCGGGGTGGGTTCTCAGGCCCGGACAGCATCGTTATCAGCCCTCGGGGTAGCCTGGTGATCTGTGAAGACCGGGAAGAAGGGAACAAGATTGGTCAGTATCTTGCAGGTCTCCCGGCATCTGGTGATTTGTTCGCGTTTGCTCGTCTCAACCCGATGATGAGCGGTTCACAATTCGGGTTTGTGCTGGAGGACACGGCTTTACAGGCCGAGTGGGCCGGGGCGTGTTTCTCACCGGACGGTCAATGGATGTTTGCCAATGTTTACAATCCGGGATTTACATGCGCCATCACGGGGCCTTGGGTAGAGGGCTTGATTTAATCGATGTCCGTCAGTGTTATCCCTGAGCGTTATCCCTGCACCTGAATTCATCGGCTGTAATTGCATAGATCAACCAGATCAACTCGTTTTCTTCGCTCAACTCGCGAAACTGCATACCGAGTTTTTTGCAGAACAGTGATCGAAGGCAGGTTTTCGCGCATGACACGACCTGTGATGAAATCAAGCCCAAACTGGTCGAATCCGGCAGACATTGCAGCCTGTGCGGCTTCAGTCGCGTAACCTTGCGCCCAGTATCTCTGAAACAAGCGGAATCCAAGGTCTACATCACCAGTGGATCCAGACCTTCGTAGTCCACAAAATCCCATGAAATCACCGGTTTCCAGGCTGGTCACAGCCCACCGCCCAAAGCCGTGTTGGTGGTAATGGGTGTAGTTGGCTATGAAGTCATCAGCGGCTTCAACGTCCTGAAACGGCTCATCGCCGGTATAGCGCAACACATCTGGATTACTGTTCAAGTGGAACAGAGCTTCGGCATCCTGCGCATTGAATTCGCGTAGAATGAGCCGGGAAGTGCTGATTTTGAAAGATTTCTTCGCCAAAGGTTTCGCTAATTGCTCTACAATTCTCATTGAGATTAGCCATCAATGAGCACGCCGGCAAGTAAGAAAAAATTAAGGATTGATCCGCTGGCCAGAGAAGTGCCATAAACCAGTGCGCTATAGTTTTCTTTTGCACGAAATGGGGTTAAAATGCGCGGTTTCCTGGGCCCTGCTGCATTCAACTGTAAATTAGACAGTTGTGGCAGACAGCGCCACGACAAACAAAGCGAACATGGTCCGTGACCATGAGGCATGGACCGGGCCATTGCGTAGCTCGCAGGGCCATTGATTAAAAGGTTTTTTGGAATGGTAAAAATCAGATTGGCACGAGGTGGTGCAAAGAAGCGGCCCTTCTACCACATCGTGGTAACGGACAGTCGCAACAAACGAGATGGAAGAAGGATTGAGCGTATTGGGTTTTTCAATCCGATCGCCCGCGGCCAGGAAGAACGGCTCAGGGTTAACCTCGAACGTGTTGAATACTGGACCAGTGTTGGAGCACAACTAAGTGAGCGTGTGAAGCACCTTGTGACTGAAGCCCGGGGAGCTGGTTCTTAGAGGATTGGTGTGAGCGGAAGAGATCAGCGGGATCGGAAGCTGGTACCGCTGGGAGTTATTACCGGGGTTTCCGGTATCAAGGGCTGGCTCAAGATTCATTCCTGGACCAGTCCGCGCGAAGCAATATTGGCATATCAGCCATGGTTGCTCGGAGATGACAGGAACCCGGTCAAAATCATCGAAGGCAGACCCCAGGGCAAGACAATTGTCGCGTCCCTGCCAGGTGTAGAAAATCGGGAACAGGCAAGTAAACTGACCGGTTTGGGAATCGCGGTATTCCGGGATCAGATGCCGAACCCTGTTGAAAACGAATACTATTGGTCAGACCTTGAAGGACTGGTCGTGGAAACGAAGGATGGTGTTGAGCTGGGGCACATCGTCAAAATGATGGAAACGGGCGCTCACGACGTAATGGTTGTGGATGGTGATCGTGAACGGATGATTCCGTTTGTTCCGGGCCACTTTGTTATCAGCGTAGACCTGCAAGCGGGCCGGCTGATCGTGGACTGGGAAGCGGACTACCTGGCGTAGGCCGCGTGAAAATTGAAGTCATCACGCTGTTTCCGGATGCATTCCGGGCAATGAGTGGCCTGGGGGTAACCGGACGTGCCATCCAGCATGGCAAGGTCCATGTCAGGGTAAGGAATCCAAGAGATTTTACCCGTGACAGACATCGCTCGGTTGACGACCGCCCTTACGGTGGTGGGCCGGGGATGGTGATGACGGTTGAGCCTTTGCGCAGTACCATTAACGCAGCAAAAGAAGACCAGTCCAAAGAGTGCAAAGTCAGCTTGCTAAGCCCCCAGGGCCGCAAACTGAACCAGGGAGCCATAAAAGATCTGGCTATACGACCGGGGTTAATACTAGTGTGCGGCCGTTATGAAGGGATCGATGAAAGGTTAATCGATCTCGAAGTGGATGAAGAGTGGTCCATAGGAGACTACGTTATCAGCGGCGGGGAGTTGGCTGCGGCAGTTGTGATAGATGCAGTGGTACGCTTGATTCCAGGGGTCCTGGGAGACGATGAGTCTGCTAAACAGGATTCATTTATGGATGGCTTGCTTGATCATCCGCACTATTCCAGGCCGGAAAGTGTGGAGAATCTGGAAGTGCCGCGGGTTTTGATGTCAGGCGATCACGAAGCGATCCGGCGCTGGCGAAGAAAACAGGCACTGGGCAGGACCTGGCTGCGAAGGCCCGACTTGCTCAATATAGCCGAATTGGATGAAGAGGCCCGGCTGTTGCTGAAGGAATTCAGGCGGGAAGTGGAATTGGAACACGACGAAACCGGCAAATAAAGCCGGCTTGAGAAGGAAAGAGCAATGAACAGGATCATTGACGAAATTAACAAAGAGCAAATGACCCGCGAACTCCCCGAGTTTGCGCCGGGCGATACAGTTATCGTTAGCGTGAAAGTCAAGGAGGGCAACCGCGAGCGACTACAGGCTTTTGAGGGTGTGGTCATTGCGATCCGCAACCGAGGGCTTAATTCTGCTTTCACAGTGCGCAAGATGTCACACGGCACGGGAGTCGAACGGGTTTTTCAGACTTACAGCCCGCTCATAGACTCGGTCAAAGTGAAGCGCAGAGGTGATGTCCGCCGTGCCAAACTTTATTACCTGAGAGGGCGGGAAGGCAAAGCTGCCCGTATTCGCGAGAAGCTCAAGTAGGGATTCACCGGTTTTGGGATTTCCCAAAGGCTGATATTGACTGGACATACCAAAGCAGCCCGCATCCAGCGGGCTTCTTTTTGCCTGAAAAAACGCATTTGCAGTTGAATACGGGGCTGCCGGCCTTATGTTCTGGCAAACAGTAATTCAATTTCACCAGGCAGCACACACGCAGGCAGACATGAGCAACAAAAATAAAGCACAAAAACATTCATTCCAGGCTGAGGTGCGTGAAGTACTTAAGCTGGTGGTTAATTCGCTCTATTCAAATAAAGAAATTTTTCTTCGTGAATTGATTTCAAATGCTTCGGATGCCTGTGACAAATTGCGATTTGAAGCCTTGCAGGACGAGGCCCTGTTGTCAGGTGATTCCGAGTTTAATATTGATATCGAAATTGACAGCGAAAAGCACGAACTCATAATCCGTGACAACGGCATAGGTATGAACTTTGAAGAAGTAACCGAGAATATAGGCACCATTGCAAAATCGGGTACGCGCCAGTTTCTCAAGCAGGTATCAGGTGATTCAGACCTGGATCAAAAATTGATCGGTCGATTCGGTGTTGGTTTCTATTCGTCTTTTATTGTCGCTGACCAGGTAACAGTCCTGACCCGTCGGGCCGGGGATGAACCCGGTCAGGGAGTACGCTGGTCATCAGACGGCGCTGGCGAATACGAAATCAGCAATGAAGATCGTGAACATCATGGCACCGAGATTATTCTGCACTTGAAAGAGGCAGAGTCTGAGTTTCTTCAGTCATGGACATTGCGTTCACTGGTGACGCGATATTCCGATCATATCGGGTTCCCGATACGTCTCAGGGAAGAGAAGGAAGATGGCGAACCTGGCTGGACATCCATTAACCAGGCTTCGGCACTATGGACTTTGTCAAAATCCGAGATTAGCGACGATGATTACCAGTCTTTCTATAAGCACCTGAGTCATGACCTCGAAGATGCGCTGGACTGGACACACAACCAGGTTGAGGGAAACCATAACTACACCAACCTTTTGTACATTCCATCGCGTGCGCCGTTGGATATAATGTTACAGCGCGATGAGCGCAGCGGATTACGGCTGTACGTTCGCCGTGTTTTCATCATGGATGCCGCAGAACAGTTGTTGCCACATTACCTCAGGTTCGTGCGTGGAGTAGTCGATTCCGACGACCTGCCGCTTAACGTATCGCGTGAATTGTTGCAGGAAAACGAAGGGATCCGGAAAATGCGCGCAGCGGTGGTCAAACGCAGCCTTGACCTGCTTGAAAGGATGGCGGGCAGAGGCGGTGATCAATACACCAGGTTCTGGGAAGAGTTTGGTGCGGTGCTCAAAGAAGGTGTCGTAGAAGATATGTCCAACCGTGAAAAGATTGCCGGTCTTTTGAGGTTTGCATCTACGCACGACGGCAATACCGATCAACGCACCAGTCTTGAGCAGTACCTTGAACGGATGCCGAAGGATCAGGACACCATTTGGTATGTAACTTCTGAGAATCATCGCTCAGCTAGTAACAGCCCTCATCTTGAAATTTTCCGTAAAAAGGGCGTTGAGGTACTGCTGATGTCTGACCGGATCGATGAGTGGATGATGGGTTATTTCACGGAGTTTCAGGGCAAGCCCTTCCGTTCTGTAGCCAAGGGCGTTGTGGACCTGGGCGGCGAGACAGAATCCAGGGATGAGCAGAAAGACAAGGAAAAGACAGAAAACGATACCCTGACAAAGATGACAACGGTGCTTGGAGAAGAAGTGAGCGAGGTGCGCGCCAGTAACCGTCTAACCGAATCCGCATCCTGTCTTGTGTTTGGTGAGCAGGAATTGGCCTTGCACATGCGCCAAATGCTGGAGCAGGCAGGCCAGGATCTTCCTGCATCCCGCCCCACTTTGGAAGTCAACCTTGATCATCCTTTGTATAAACGCCTAAGCGAGTCGGAAGAAGATTCGGGTTTCTCCGATTTGACACATTTACTCCACGAGCAAGCCGTGCTGTCCGAGGGGGGGCAATTGAAAGATCCGGTATCTTTCGTTCAGCGTATGAACCGTCTGATGTTAGAAATGGCGTCTGTGGACTAAGATTCCGAAAGTTCAGGTTCTGAATTTGAGGTAGGTTACAAAAGGTGAGCGAAAAGGTTCGCATAGATAAATGGCTGTGGGCTGCACGGTTTTTCAAAACACGTTCCAAGGCCCGTACAGCGATCACCGGTGGAAAAGTTCATCTGAATGGAGCCAGGGTCAAACCGGGCAGAACGCTTGTCCTCGATGACAATTTGCGGATTCAACGCGGCGTAGAACAGTATTCTATAACCGTGATGATGTTAAGCGACCGCCGTGGTCCGCCGCTTGAAGCACAAAAGCTTTACCAGGAGGATGATGAAAGTCAGCAAAAACGTGAAGCTGCGGCTGAGCAGCGCGCTTTACAACGTGCCTCAAGGGCAGGAAGGGAACGCAGGCCGGACAAAAAGCAGCGGCGTAAAATCATCCGGTTTCGCCGCGAAGGAGAGGAAAATTAGTCGGCCTTTTTGGCCGTATCCTTCAATTCGAAAAGCAGGTCCAAAGCCTGACGTGGGGTCATTTCTTCCGGGCTGATAGAGTCTAGGCGTTCACGCAACTCATCTGTTTCTTGCAATACCTCATTCTCCGGGTTGACCGTGGTAAAGAGACTCATCTGTGGTGAATCCGGAGGCCTGGACTCGAGTTCCCGCAAGTGCCTTTTGGCGTTTTTGAGTACCAGGGCCGGGATTCCGGCCAGCGCCGCAACCTGCAGTCCATAACTCTGGTTGGCAGGTCCTTCCCTGACCGCGTGCAGAAACACGATTCGATCTCCGTGCTCAACGGCTTGCAGGTGGACATTGTTGACGTTATCCAGCAACTCAGCCAGCCGTGTAAGTTCAAAATAGTGGGTCGCGAAAAGGGTGTAAGCCCGAACTTTTTGAGCCAGGAAATCAGCACTGGCCCAGGCCAGGGCAAGGCCGTCGTAGGTACTGGTTCCACGGCCGATTTCATCCATCAGGACCAGGCTATCTGCTGTGGCGTTGTGGAGAATATTGGCCGTTTCGGTCATTTCAACCATGAATGTTGATCGGCCCCGGCTAAGATCATCACCAGCGCCGATGCGGGTAAAAATTCGATCAATCGGGCCCAGCACCGCACTTTTGGCCGGAACCCAGCTGCCGGCATGGGCCAGAAGCACGATCAGCGCGGTCTGTCTCATGTAAGTGGACTTGCCACCCATATTGGGGCCGGTAATCACCAACATACGGCGCTCCGGCGACAACAGGGTATCGTTGGGTGTGAATGGCTCCGGTTGGACATTTTCTACCACCGGGTGCCGACCGGCGGTGATATCAATTCCCGAGTCTTCACGAAATTCAGGACAACACAGGTCGAGCTGCCCGGCACGCTCCGAAAATCCACACAAGACATCCAGCTGTGCAAGGGAGCGGGCCAGTAGTTGCAGCGGCTGTAATGACCGCTGCAGTTCCTGAATCAGTTGCTCATAACAATGCTGCTCCCTCGTCATGGCACGTTCCCTGCTTGACAGAACCTGGTCTTCGAAGGTCTTCAGCTCCTCGGTGATATAGCGTTCGACTGATTTTAGTGTCTGGCGCCTCGTGTAATGCGTCGGAACACGGTCTGCCAGGGTCCGGGATATCTCGATGTAATAACCATGCACCCGGTTGTAACCCACCTTCAATGTTGGGATTCCGGACTGCTCTCGCTCGCGCTGCTCATACTGCTGAAGAAATTCGCTGGCGTTTTCCGATAAATCCCGTAAATCATCCAGTTCCGTGTCAAAACCCTTGCGAATGACGCCGCCGGAACGGGCCAGCACGGGTGGCTCGTCCACCAGTGCGCTTTGAAGAACGCCATGAATTTCAGGAAACACTGGCAGACTTTCTGCAAGTTGTACCAGCCTGGTTTGATCCTGGCTGTCGATAAGCGCACGCAAGCGGGGCACCATGGCCAGGGCGCTGCGCAATGTGGAAAGGTCCCGGGGCCTGGCGCTGGATAGTGCCACTCTCGACATAATCCTTTCCACATCGCCTACGCCGCGCAAGAGCTCGCGGAGTTCGTCAAGAGCATTGGATTCCAGCAAGGCGCCGATGGTTTGATGCCTCCATGACAACTGTTCGCGATCCCGAATGGGATTGGCAATCCATCGCCTCAGCAAGCGCCCACCCATAGGTGTGACCGTTGTGTCCATGACACCAACCACTGTGAGTTGATTTTCGCCCATGGGGTGGGTCAACAGTTCAAGGTTGCGGCGAGTGGGTGCGTCAATATGCAGGTGTGCGTCCTCCTGCTCCAGGCGGATGCCAAGCAGGTGGGGCAGGGAGGTGCGCTGGGTCTCCTGAACGTACTGCAATAAGGCACCGGCGGCTGAAATCACTGGATTTTCTGCTTCAATTCCGAAACCTGATAAGTTACGGGTATCAAATTGTTCGTTCAGCAAATGGAGTGAAGACGCCAGGTCAAAATGCCAGGGAGCCCTGTGTCTTGCATTGCTTTGCTCACCCAAATGAGACAACAATGGCGAGTCCTCAGCCACGAGAATTTCAACGGGTTGCAACCGTTCCAGTTGGGAATCCAGTTCAGCGGTTGAGTGAATATTCCGGACCGAGAACAGGCCAGAAGAAAGGTCCAGCCAGGCCAAGGCCATTTCGTCACCCTGGCAATATACCGCGGCGAGAAGATTGTCATGCCGGTCCCGAAGCAATGCTTCATCGGTCACGGTGCCGGGCGTGACCACCCGAACTACCTCTCTGGCAACCGGACCCTCGCTGGTTGCAGGATACCCGATTTGTTCACAAATTGCCGCTGAAACGCCCCTGCGTAAAAGCCGGGCGAGATAATTCTCGATAGCGTGATAGGGCACACCGGCCATTGGAATCGGCGAACCATTGGATTCTCCACGCGTGGTCAGGGTAATATCGAGCAACTCTGCAGCCCTGCGTGCGTCTTCGTAGAATAACTCGTAAAAGTCACCCATGCGGAACAGTAACAGTGATTCAGGGTGCTCGGATTTGATGCGCAGATACTGCTGCATCATCGGGGTGTGCCCGGACAGGCTGGCGGCGGCTGGAGAAGGCATTACCCAGAGTGTAACGTAATGACTATATTTGATGAATACTCACACAGTGATCTGAGCGGAAACAGGTAATAAAAGAGTGACAAAAGAACTCGACGAGTTGATCTGGGAGACCACCCTCGATGTGGCTGATGCGCTGGTAGAAAAGGGCTGGTCCCTGGCCACCGCCGAGTCTTGCACCGGCGGCTGGATTGCAAAGTGTTGTACTGATCCGCCGGGCAGCTCCCGTTGGTTTGATCGCGGCTATGTTTCCTACAGCTACGAGGCGAAAGAAGCACAGCTTGGGGTGATTCGCCCGGACCTTGAATCACACGGTGCGGTCAGCGAAGAAATCGCTGCACAAATGGCTTTACTGGCGCGCCAGCGCAGTGGCGTTGAGTTCACTTTGTCAGCAACCGGAATAGCTGGTCCCGATGGTGGTATGCCAAATAAGCCGGTGGGACTGGTGTGCTTTGCCTGGTCGATGCGTGGAGGGGTGTTGGTGACAGACAGCGTGGTTTTCGAAGGCGACCGCAACGCTGTTCGCGAGCAAACGGTTCTGCATGCCTTGAAGGGTATTTTGAAAACACTTGAAGCTTGAAAATCTCGTTATCGCAAATTGAGAATACCTTCTGCGAGACTCTGCGCTGGAGAAATTTCGCTCTGCGCGTAGGAAATAATCGCGAGAGTCATATACTGTCTTAGTGCACTGCACAGGCTATGTCATAATGCCGCCAAAGCGGCTAACGAACTGGCTGATAATTTCAGGAGAGTAAGGTGGACGACAATAGAAAACAGGCGCTTTCGGCGGCCCTCACGCAGATTGAACGGCAGTTTGGTAAGGGTGCAATCATGCGCATGGGTGATGGCACCGGTGTCCTGGATGTAGATGTCGTTTCATCCGGTTCTTTGACGCTTGATCTTGCTCTTGGCATCGGCGGATTGCCCAGAGGCCGGGTTGTTGAAATTTACGGACCTGAAGCCAGTGGTAAAACCACGATGACCCTGCATGTTGTTGCTGAAATTCAAAAAGCCGGAGGTACCGCGGCGTTCGTCGATGCTGAACATGCTCTTGACCCGCAATACGCGGAGCGCCTGGGCGTAAATGTCGAGGACCTGCTGGTATCGCAGCCGGATACCGGCGAACAGGCATTGGAAATCACCGATATGCTGGTGCGTTCAGGCGCCGTTGATATCGTGGTAATTGACTCCGTCGCCGCACTTACGCCCAAGGCGGAAATTGAAGGCGAAATGGGTGATCACCACGTTGGTCTGCAGGCACGGCTGATGTCCCAGGCTTTGCGCAAGCTAACCGCCAATATCAAGCGTTCGAACTGCATGGTGTTCTTCATCAACCAGATTCGTATGAAGATCGGCGTAATGTTCGGCAGTCCGGAAACCACTTCCGGCGGCAACGCTTTGAAGTTTTACGCAACAGTGCGCCTTGATATACGCCGGATTGGTGCCATCAAGAAGGGTGATGAAGTCATCGGTAACCAGACACGTGTCAAGGTGGTGAAAAACAAGGTGGCGCCACCGTTCAAACAGGCAGAATTTGAAATACTTTACGGCCTGGGAATCTCACGTGAAGGTGAGTTGCTCGACCTGGGCGTCAATAACGGCCTGGTTGAAAAGGCTGGCGCCTGGTACAGCTACCAGGGTGATCGAATAGGCCAGGGGAAGGAAAATTCCCGCCAGTTCCTGAAAGACAACCCGGAAACCGCAATTGATATCGAGGAGAAACTTCGCGCCACTCTTATGCCTGTAAAGAAGGAAGCCGAACCGGAGACGGTCAGCAAATAGAAACCGATGACTGAAGCACCTGATAAACAGGTGACGGTTACTGATGCCAGGGAGATTGCCTGCCGCTACCTCGGTCGACGTGAGCATTCCCAAAAAGAGCTGCGGGACAAGCTTTGTCGCAAGGGCATACCTTCCGATGTTACTTCAGTAGCGATCGGTGAACTGGCAAGTGAAGGCCTGGTCAGTGACCAGCGCTTTGCCGAATCATTTACCCGCAGTCGAATATCCAGCTTAACCGGCCCTATAAAAATACGCGCGGAACTCCTGAAACGTGGGGTTGGATCAGGATTGATCGATCAGGCCCTTGCAGAGCACCAGGAGGGTTGGTCTGAAATGGCCCGCCAATGGGTATTAAAACGCAGTCGAGGAGACCTGGACAGAAAAGAAAAAGCCCGCCTGTATCGCAGTGGTACCAGCAAGGGTTTCACGCACGAGCACATGATGAAGGCTTTTGACCGGCTTCGCCAAGATCGATGAACCACCGTGTTAATCACTGACAGCGCCGCAAAATTTGATTTCCCCTTCTTCATCCTCATTTCTTAATTGCTTACACTTGACCGCTTGCTGCATACTTCCGTTACCCCTTGTAAAAAGGCAATGATCATTGAAGTCAACCGCTGAAATTCGACAGGCCTTTCTTGACTATTTTGCAAGCCGGGAACATGAAGTTGTTGCTTCAAGTTCATTGGTGCCAGCGGATGATCCAAGCTTGTTGTTCACCAATGCAGGAATGGTGCAGTTTAAGGACGTTTTCCTGGGTGCGGCGCAACGCAAGACACCACGCGCAGTTTCTTCGCAGAAATGCGTGCGTGCGGGTGGTAAGCACAATGACCTTGACCAGGTGGGTTATACCGCCAGGCATCATACATTTTTTGAAATGCTGGGAAACTTCAGTTTCGGTGATTACTTCAAAAAACATGCGATCAACTTCGCCTGGGAATTGCTGACGGACAAGTTTGGCCTGGACAAAGACCGGCTCTGGGTCAGCGTCTATCACACTGATGATGATGCCTATGAAATCTGGAAGGACCAGATTGGAATTCCGGCTGAGCGGATAATCCGTATTGGTGATAAACCGGGCGCGGCGGAATTTGAAAGCGATAATTTCTGGGCCATGGGGGATACCGGTCCTTGCGGGCCGTGTACAGAGATTTTTTACGACCATGGCGAAGAAATCGAAGGCGGACCGCCGGGTTCTGAAAATCAGGAAGGAGATCGATTTGTTGAGATCTGGAACCTGGTTTTTATGCAGTACGACCGCTCTGCGGATGGCAAAATGACACCATTGCCGAAGCCTTGTGTGGATACGGGCATGGGTCTGGAGCGCATCGCTGCCATATTGCAGGGTACCCATGACAATTATGAAACGGACCTGTTCCAGGCATTGATTCAAGCAGCAGTTAAAGCAACCGGCAGTTCAGACCAGAAGAACAAGTCACTGCGTGTCATCGCGGACCATATCCGCGCCTGTGCATTTCTAATTTCAGATGGCGTACTTCCGTCTAACGAAGGTCGGGGTTATGTTCTACGCAGGATTATCCGCCGCGCAGTGCGGCACGGTTTCCAGTTAGGTTGTAAGAAACCGTTTTTCAATACAATGGTTGCACCACTTGCGGAAATCATGGGCGATGCTTATCCGGACCTGCTCATTAAGGCAGATCAGATCCAGTCGGTGTTGGAAGATGAGGAAAATCGCTTTGCTCGCACACTGGATACCGGGCTGGGCATTCTTCAGAAAGTCATGGACAATGCCTCGCAAAAAGGCAGCATAATTGACGGAGAAACGGCTTTCCTTCTTTATGATACCTATGGCTTTCCACTGGATCTGACGCAGTATATTGCTCGAGAAAGCGAGCTTACCGTTGACCTTGAAGGATTTCGGGTTGAAATGGAAAAACAGAAAGAAAGAGGCCGCAAAGCAGGCAAATTCCAACAGGCAGAGAGCCTGGGGGCTGAGGCAATCAAGACCTTACAAGCGACGGAATTCACTGGCTATGAAGAAACGCAGACCCAGTCAGTCACGGTAATTGGCATCGTGGTGAACGGAAATCTGGTTGACAAACTCGCAGTTGGCGAACCTGCCATGCTGATCCTGGACCGGACGCCATTCTATGCCGAGGCTGGCGGCCAGGTAGGTGACACGGGATCGCTGTCAGGAGAAGACTTTAGTTTCGATGTTCAGGATACGATCAAACTGGCCGGATCATTCCATGGTCACGCCGGCAAACTAAGGAAAGGCAATCTGTCAGCAGGTGACCGCCTGACTGCAAGTGTTGACGCTGAACGACGTCATGCCATTGTTTTACATCACTCAGCCACGCACCTGATGCACACAGCACTGCGAGAAATTCTTGGCGAGCATGTTGAACAAAGAGGGTCACTGGTGACACCTGATCACCTTCGCTTTGATTTCTCTCACCCTCGACAGGTTACGAGTGAAGAATTACGTGCTATCGAACAGCAAGTAAACGAAGCGATCCGCCAGAACCCGGATACCAGCTCGGAAATCATGAGTTTTGATGATGCTCTTAAAACAGGAGCCATGGCCTTGTTTGGCGAGAAATACGGCGACCGGGTCCGGGTATTACGTTTCGGCGAGATCTCCACGGAATTATGTGGTGGCACTCACGTCAGCCGAACAGGAGATATTGGCCAGTTCAAAATCGTCGAGGAATCGGCAATTGGTGCCGGAATTCGCAGAGTTATCGCGGTTGCAGGTGAGCCTGCAGTGCAATTCATCCAGCAAATGGAGACACGCCTTCAGCAGGTGGCCCAAACGCTTAAAGTTGCACCCGAAGCTGTCGGCGACAGATTGAAGCAGACATTAATGCGTTATCGTGAATTGGAAAAAGAAGTTGATGCGCTGAAATCCAGCTTGGCCAGCTCCGGTAGTGATGAACTGGTAGCCAAGGCTGAAGAAATAAATGAGATCAAGGTGTTAGCAAGCCGCCTTGATGGTGCAGATGCAAAGGCTTTGCGCGATAGCATTGATCATTTGAAAGACAGCCTTGGCACCTCTGTTATCGTGCTTGCTGGCGTTGAAAGTGGTAAGATTCGTGTAGCTGCGGGCGTTTCAGCAGATTTGCTTGCTCAGATAAAAGCAGGTGATCTGGTAAACTTCGTGGCCGAGCAAGTTGGTGGGAAAGGAGGGGGACGGCCAGACTTTGCCCAGGCAGGAGGCAGTAATCCAGAGAATTTGGATACTGCGTTATCTTCAGTGTTGGCCTGGGTAAAGGATAAAACATGAGTGTCAGCATGGGGCGAATGCATCCAAAGAATTGACACCGGGGCCATAACAATAGAGAGAACTCGGGTATTTAAATGCCTGGTACCAAAGGAAGGTAGCGATGCTGATATTAACCAGGCGAGTGGGAGAAAAGCTCGTCATTGGAGAAAACGTCATAGTCACTGTACTCGGCGTTAAAGGTAACCAGATTCGTATCGGCATCGATGCGCCATCGGAAATTCAGGTTCACCGTGAAGAGATTTTCAAGCGAATTCAGGCGGAGCGTGGTCTGTTGGATCAGGCGCAGGACCGGGATTAATCTGAATCTGCATCTTTACCCTTAAACCTTCAGCCGTTATCCTAGCGGCCGCTGGAATGGCTTGATTTCCTCTGAGGCCGTTCCGACATATCAATTTAAAATATTTTTTGGAGAGGTGGCCGAGTGGTTGAAGGCGCTCCCCTGCTAAGGGAGTATGGGTCAAAAGCCCATCGAGGGTTCGAATCCCTCTCTCTCCGCCATACAGTTTGACAAAAGGACGCGCTACGCCCTTTTGTCAGAGTCGCTGCGCGACTGAATAATTTGCAAGGATGGCGCCTGGCAGCATGCGCGAATATGAAAGAGCGAGGCGAATCTAATCTTGCGAATTTTTCCCGAAATTGTCCGATTACCTATCCCAGTCTCTTTTAAATAATTTAGAGGTACGGTTTTCTGAATTACCCTTTACTTGATTGAGGCTCTAGAATTACTTTGGGTTCTGGTATCGTTACCGATCATATTGGAACCAAATGTTTGAAAATATTTTAATTTGAGAAATGCCCGTAGCCTAGCGCAAACTAACTGTACGTCGTCAGAGCATATGGGACCACTTGAGCCTTTTTCTAAGAGACACTTTTCTGCCCATGCTTTCTCCAGTCTAGCCTGCTAACCGCAGGTTTTGTACTTTCCTTTGCGTTAACGTTCTGGCTTTGATCATTGACCGTCGGTCCAGGATGTCGTTTCTTCTTCCGTTATACACATCAGCCGGCGTCACGTTATCCAATGATTCGTGATACCGCTCATGATTGTAATGCGCGACCCGTAAGCTTCCCCACAAGGGTTACAGTTCTAAACTAGAGTTTTCCAGCATTAAATTGCGCACATACATCGCTGGCGGTATGCGCCCCAATGCCCTGTGCGGTCGGTATTCATTATAGATTTTCATCCATTTTTCGGTGATTTCTCGCACCTGTTCCAGAGTCGAAAACAAGTGCGCACTGAGCACTTCTTCTCGATAGCTTTTGTTAAATCGTTCAATACACGCATTCTGGTTGGGCTTGCCAGGCTGGATGTAACGGATCTCAATGCCGTGTTCCTTGCACCAGTCGATAAACGCCTGGGCACAGAACTCGGGAGCGTTGTCCACCCGGATCGCCGTTGGCTTGCCGCGCAGCTCAACCAGCTGCTCCAGAGTGCGGATGACACGCCCGGAAGGAATCGAGGTATCGATCACGATGGCCAGTAACTCCCTGACCCCTTCATCCAGGATGTTCAGCGTCCTGAAGCGCCGACCCCGATATAACGCATCGCTCATAAAATCCATCGACCACACCTGGTTGGGCAGTGGGATTACTTCCATGCTCTGTCGTTCTCGCTGTGGCAGGCGTTTCTTCTTCCGTCGTGGCAGATTCAGCTTCATCTCGCAGTACACGCGCCATACCCGCTTGTGGTTCCAGGCATGACCATCCAGGCGCAGACGATCAAAACACATCCAGAAGCCCCAACGAGTGTTGGCCTCGACCGGTTTGTTCAGTGCATCAATGACCGGCCGATCATTCAGGACTCGTCTTCCTTTCAACTTTCGGTAGTAAGCCGTTCGTGACAGCTTCACCGCTGCCACCGCCCGCTTTACTGGAAGTTGGTGTTTGGCCACCAGATAACTCGCGATCTCGCGCTTCTCCGATGGCCTCAGAGCTTTCGCTCAATGACGTCCTTCAAGGCAAAGTTTTCGGGCGCCAGTTCTACATACATGCGCTTGTACTGGCCCAGGTCCCGTTCCATTTCCTTCATGCGCTTCAGATCGGAGGCAGACATACCACCGTACCTGGATTTCCAGTTGTAGTAGGTCGCATCGCTGATGCCGTGACGCCGACAAATATCTTTCACTTTGGCGCCGGCATCGGCTTCTTTGAGGATCGAAATGATCGGGGTTTCGGTAAATCGACTTCGTTTCATCTTGGCCTCCTGGTGGCTATCCTGCCAGAAAGCTCTAGTTATTACCTGTCAACTTTGGAGGGAAAGCTTACGCGCAGAGACAGTCTTTGGCTCGATTCTCAATCGCGGCCCAATCTGAATCAGCAATAAATGCCGGCTCGAATAGTGGTGCAACAAATCCCACGGCAAAAGCACCGGCTTTAATCCACTCGCCGGCGTTGTATTGATCCGCACCATTGGTGGGAACAATTTTCAGGAATGGCAACGGGCCAAGTATGGCTTTGACATAGTCCGGGCCGCCGTTGGGGGCAGGGAAGAGCTTACAAAAAGTTGCGCCAAATTGGTGAGCATGCAGCATCTCGGTTGCCGTGTGTGTGCCGGGGAAGCTGGCCACGCCCATTTCATTGGCAGAGCGAATAACTGCTTCGTCCACCACTGGTGAAACCAGGAACTGCGCGCCAGCATCAACTGATTTCTGTGCCTCTTCGGTGTTGAGAACGGTACCTGCCCCCACGACCACATCGCCGCGTTTGGAGAAATCCTCGATAAGTTCGAAGACGCCAGGAACTGTAAGGGTGAATTCAATTATTTTGAATCCACCCCGAATCGCTGCCGCCATGGCCAGTGCGGCTTTTTGCTGGTCGTTGGTGCGCAAAATTGCGCTGGCTTTTTCCTGTCCCAGCAGGTCGACAAACTGTTCGATATTCATTCGTTCAGTCTCTCAGTGATAAGGATGGTTGGCAAGTGACTACCGAATGGTTACTCGCACTTGTGATCAAAGGCGTTTCACCCTGACAATAGTATCTCCATGAACCTGTCCTCAGACCAACAACAACTTCTTTCCGGCAAGCATGGCACCGCCGCCTCGATGGCCATGCGCATCCTGGTGCAAATGGCGCATGTGGAAGGCACTTCTGATTTTGTATCGGTAAGTTCGGTTCACGTAGATGGTTGTGTGATGCACGGCGCAACCGGCTGTTATTACGCAGAGAAATTGCAGTCCGGAGGCGGCAGGGTAAGGGTTCCGACATCGCTGAATGTTGGAGCGATGGACTTGGTACGCCCGGAAAATGTACTGCTAAAGGGGGCAACGCGTGACCTGGCAGTGCGCCAAATGAATGCCTATGTTGCTATGGGCTGTACACCTTCGTGGACTTGCGCGCCCTACCAGGCGGGATTTCGCCCTGGTTTTGGAGAGCAGGTGGCCTGGGCAGAAAGCAATGCCGTCGTATTCGCAAACTCTGTACTAGGTGCCAGAACCAACCGCTATGGAGATTTCCTGGATATTTGTTGTGCCTTGACTGGGTACGCATCATACAGTGGTTTGCATGTTACCGAGAACCGCCTGGCGACGATTTTGATTGATACAGGAAAAATCCCCGACTCGCTTAAACAAAGAGACGATTTTTACCCGGTTCTGGGTGCGTGGCTCGGGCGTGAAATCGGTACGGATATTTCGGTAATCAAAGGACTTCCGTCAGTGATTGACGAGGATAAGCTCAGGTCACTGGGTGCGGCGGCGGCCTCTACCGGTGCTGTTGGCCTTTTTCATGTTGCCGGAGTAACACCTGAGGCGGGCACGGTCAAAGAAGCAACGGGCGGAGTGAAGGCGCAAAAGCTCATCGAACTCAGTCCTGAAATGCTGTTGGCCATCAATCGCAGAATGAATTCTGCGATTGATGGCCAACAGGATGTGGTTGCCCTGGGCAGTCCGCATTTCTCAATTTCCGAATTCGAAACCCTGGTGACACTGCTCGACAGCCGTCAATTTGTTGTCCCGGTTTATGTCTGCACAGGCCGCCATGTGTTGGAAAAACTTGAACAACGTGATTGGTACCGGACGTTGGAAAAAGCCAATGTACGCTTGATTGCCGATACCTGCGTGGTCGTCACTCCCGTGATCGAAGCAAAAGGTGGTGTGCTGATGACCAACTCGGGCAAATTCGCACATTACAGTCCATCGTTAATTGGCCATGAAGTGGTGTTTGGAAATCTTTCCGAATGTGTTGAAAGTGCGATAGCAGGTCAGGTGGTCAGGGATCCTTCCGCGTGGGGTGCACTATGAATTTTCCTGTAGCAAAAGTCCTGGTCGCAGGATCAGCTGCGGGAGAAATTCTGCATTTAGAGGAGGACTTGAGCTTCTGGGGTGCGATAGATCCATTGACCGGTGTCGTTATCGACCGCAGGCACCCTCAGATCGGGGCAGATATAGCAGGCAGGATCTTGTTGCTTCGCCGCTCAATAGGCTCCAGCTCCGGCAGTTCGATTTTATTGGAAATATTGCACCGTGGCGTTGGACCGGCCGGAATCGTTTTGGGAGAGTCTGACCAGATCCTGACCCTGGGAGCAGTGGTTGCACGCGAAATGGGCTACGCATCAATTCCGGTTTTGCAAATGGATAGTGACAAATTCAGTGATTTGCAGGGCTACATCACGATCGATGAGGACGGCAATATAGGGACTTGATCGGTACACTGTTGAACCGCCTACTTGCATGCGGCACAATGCGTTTCCCGTTCGTCGGCACCAGCCGGCAGCGGTTCTATGGTGGCCCCTGTCAGTCACCCCGCAGCGACTAGTTGTGAACCCCGTCAGGCCCGGAAGGGAGCAGCGGCAGCAGTGAAATCGGGTGCCGGGGAACGGCGGGCAGGGGCTGCCACTCACCATCTGTTATAGTGGATTTTTAGTTGCCCAAAAGCATTCAAACGAAGCACTCAAACCGTTGATCAAAACTGCATGAGCTACCAGGTATTGGCGCGAAAATGGCGCCCAAAATTTTTTAAGGAACTGGTCGGACAGGAATCTGTGGTCCGTGCGCTGGTTAATGGCCTGGACAATGATCGGGTCCATCATGCATTCCTGTTCACGGGGACCCGTGGCGTGGGAAAAACAACACTGGCTCGTATCCTGGCCAAATGTCTGAACTGCGAAACCGGAGTGACGTCCACTCCCTGTGGTGAATGTGGTAGCTGTGTGGATATTGACGAAGGCCGCTTTCACGACATGCTGGAAATTGATGCGGCATCACGTACCAAGGTCGATGATACCCGCGAGTTACTGGATACCGTTCAGTTCGCGCCAGCTCGGGGCCGTTACAAGGTTTATATCATCGACGAAGTGCATATGCTTTCGACCAGCAGCTTCAACGCATTATTGAAGACATTGGAAGAACCTCCGCCGCATGTGAAATTTGTTTTGGCGACGACGGACGCACAAAAAATCCCGGTTACCATTCTTTCTCGTTGCCTGCGTTTCAATTTGCGACGGCTATTGCCTGATCAGATTGGTGGATATTTAAAAAACATTTTGAAGTCTGAATCCATCGAGTCAGATGATGCTGCCGTGGCCCGAATTTCACGTGCTGCCGATGGCAGCATGCGCGATGGATTGAGCTTGCTGGATCAGGCCATCGCTTACGGCGGCGGCAAGCTGGTGGACGAAGATGTAGCCAACATGATGGGCAGTGTTGATCATGCCCATATTGCAGCTATTCTCGAAGCAACCGCATCAGGAGATTCGGCTACTATCCTGGAGATTGTCGGTGAGCTGGCAGCCCAGGCTCGTGATTTGGAATCTGTGTTGACAGAAATTGCCGAGGTTTTACACAGGATTTGCCTGGTTCAAATTGCACCTGGCTATAAAGATCCGGAGAGAGGTGATTGGGACTCAATAAACCAACTTTCTGAGATGTTGTCTCCAGAAGACGCGCAATTGTTTTACCAGATTGCTGTCCAGGGTGGTCGGGATCTTGGCATAGCCCCGAATCCCCGCACAGGCCTTGAAATGACTTTGCTGCGTATGCTTGCTTTCCGGCCAGCTGCCTGTGTTTCTTCCGGTAACGAAGGCGGTGGCCAGGGAACAGCTAAAAAGAACACTATCAAAGCAGCGGGCGCGACTGACTCGCCCAGGGTGGCGAAACCGGTTGCAGCCCGTTCGGCTGCCGTGCCTGAAAAAAGCGAGCCAGGCAATCTCGAGTTTGAGCAGAAGGAAACTGAGCCGGAATCAGCAAGTGGTTTGTCAGCTTCTGAAATACAACCGCAAGCCACGGAAAACGAAGAGCCGCAACAGGAATCAATATTCTCGCAGGAAAAAGACCCCGAAGACTGGCATGGTCTTCTTACACGGCTTGATCTCGAAGGGCCGGTGAAAGAACTTGCCCGCAATATTCAACTGGAGTCAAAGACCGGTAACAGATGGCAATTCCTGATACCTGATACTGTCCGGCACCTGGGTTCGGACAAGCTGCTGCAAAAATTACAAATCGCCCTGTCTTCCCAGTTGGGGCACGACGTCAACCTGGCGTTACACGCGGCCAGTGAAGCTGTGGCTACACCAGCGGTTATTGGCGAGAATGCCAGCCGGCAACGAATGAATGAGGCCGAACTTGCCATAGAACAGGATCCTACCGTGCGATCACTGAAGGAATGTCTTGGTGCAGAAATTGTTGAAGATTCTATACAGCCGTTGCAGTAGCAGCGGCAGAATTATGCAGGAGAATATCGTTTGAAAGGTAGTATTGCCGGCCTGATGCAACAGGCGCAGAAAATGCAGCAAGAGATGCAAAAGGCACAGGAAGAACTGGCCCGTCTCGAAGTTACCGGCCAGTCTGGGGGAGGCATGGTTGAAGTTGTAATGAACGGTAAGCATGCGGTACGAAATGTAAAAATCGACCCAACATTAACTGATGATCTCGAAATGTTGGAAGATCTGATGACCGCAGCCATCAATGACGCAGTGAACAAGGTTGCTGAAACCGCACAAGAGCAGATGGCAGAGATGACGCAGGGACTTCAATTGCCACCGGGCATGAAACTTCCTTTCTGATTCTCGGGGCATCCCTTGAAGAGCCACCGATGAGTGCACAACCACTACTTGAACGCCTGATTGATGCGCTTCGCTGTTTACCGGGAGTGGGGCCTAAATCCGCCCAGAGAATGGCATTACACCTGCTGGAAAGAGACCGGGAGGGTGGGCAGCAATTATCCGTAATCATGGGTGAGGCCATGGAAAAGATCGGCCGTTGCAAGGAATGTCGTGATCTCACTGAAGATGATTTGTGCAATATCTGTAGTAACCCGGCGCGGGATCGTGGTTTGTTATGCGTGGTGGAGTCCCCGGTCGATGTATTGGCGCTTGAGCAGGCTACAGCTTTCAGAGGTGTTTATTTTGTACTGCTCGGAAGGTTGAGCCCGCTGGATGGAATTGGTCCTTCTGAACTTGGATTAGATGACCTCGCCAAACGACTGGAGGAGCACCCGCCCAGCGAATTAATAATTGCTACCAATCCCACTGTAGAAGGGGAGGCGACCGCATTTTACCTTCAACGCATGGCGCAACAACTCGGCATTGTAGTTTCGATGATCGCCCATGGGGTTCCCCTGGGTGGTGAGCTTGAATATACCGATCAGACAACTTTAGCCCACGCTTTTGGCAGCAGGCGACCCCTGGCTGAAAAGTCAGCCGATAAGCAGTAGTCTGTGAAACTTTAGTTTTCCGGGCTGAGGTACAGCCCGGAAAACAACTGATAGCATCTTTCTATTTTTCGCCGGATGCCAAAACGGTGTCATCTTTCAGAGCGATGACTTCTCGATTCAGATCGACGGTCCGTATTCCGATCCCTTTCACGTTGACGAGTTCATCGATGTGCATGAATGTACCGTTGGCCTTTCGATATTCAACAATGGCCTCCGCCTTTGTCAAGCCCACGCCTTTGAGCGCGGCTGCGATTTCTTCAACGCTGGCGGTGTTCACGTTTACCGTTGCAGCCGCCCAGCTTGCAATGCTAAAAATCGAAGCCAGAACGAGTGTAAGAAAAGCCTTCATTTGATATCCCCTTAATCAGCTAATGTGGACCCCGGAAACACCGGGATTGCCAGTTAAGCCTATTGCAGTAGTTCTGGACAAAATATGGCAGCTTTATTGTCTTTTTGTAGGTTGTTAATCCTCAAATCTGTAGTCTGGAGCATACGTCTCATGTTTTGAGAATACGCTGATGTTTAATACGCTCATCAAATTAATGGAGCATCACAATGAGCTCGAAAATTAACCTGGTGGGGAAAACGATTTCCGGCATTGTCGCAGTTCAGGACCGGGAGTCTGATCCGATTGGAATCTGGATGCTGCAATTCACCGATGGCACGCATGTTGAATTTGTTTCACCGGTTGCCAGGCGGCGCCTGCGGGTCTCAGCCAACCGTAGAAAAATACACTCCAAAAAACAGGTTCCAGAGGCGCAGCTAAGCTTGAATGTTGCTTGAGGAGGTTATCCACAAAAGCTGTGGATAACCTTGTGAGCAAAACTGCTGGGCGATAGAGAGCTTGCGCTTGAGTACTGATTGGTCAAAAAATGACCAGATATTTATAGTTCAATATAATCAATAAGATAGGAATATAATAGTGCACGTGCCTGGACCGTAGCCAGTGTCACATGATTGTAAGTACGACAATCAGTCACTTGTGCATAATGTATTCGAATCGAGTGTAAATGATACGGCTAAGTGATTGATTCGGTGTCCCTCAGGCAGGTCTTTCTTGGATTTCAATAAAGTGCAGAAAAAGGGCTCGGAAAGCGTTCATGGTTTCAGCTCTTCTGCAAGTGCCTGAAACCACGCATCAAGTTGATCCAGTATGCGGTTGGCACGCCCGTTGTTGCCGGGTTGCTCTCTCAAACGGCTCACCTCTTCGCGCAATTCAGTCAAGCCAGGGTGACTATGTAAAGGCGGATGAAACGCGCGTTGTCTGCGGTCTTCTAGCCATGTTTGTGCTTCCTGTGACGAAAGTGTTTCCGGATAATTACGGGCTCGGAAACGGAAATACATGGTTGCAAGACGCTTATCTTTGAAAGGGAGCTTCAAGGCCCCTAAATCTTCAGCTTTTATGTGTAAAACCTGGTTCATCAGTGACCTGTCATGCTTTCTGAAAAAATCACCGCTATAAAGCATCAGGTCAGGATCTTTTGGTGTTCCAGCATAAGGCCGGGAAAATACTTCCATGACCTTCATTCGAATCTGATCAAGATGGACGAGAATCCGGTCTGCGTGTTTGAAACAACGTTCCGGGTCAAGTGAAATTCTTGCGACATCTACCCCTTTCAATGTAGCAGCCCGGGCGAGCATTGGAACCTTGTTGCTGTGTATGGCTTTCAGCGGAATTCGCTCCATGCCGTCTGGTAAATCTTCTGAGCCTGTAAACACCAGATCGGAAATCTGTTCGGCCGTTCCTTCAATGAGTGATTCCGGGTTTGTCATCAGGTCGATTGCAATAATTGATTTCGGCCGGTCGGGATATACAGCCAGCGGTAGGTAAAAACTCGTACATCCGCGATTTGCGGGAATACGGCCGCTGGTATGCAAAACTGGCTCTGGATTAAGTACATCCAGCATCCTGATGACTGCTTTTTGATTTCGCATACCCAATGCCCAGTCAAAAAGCCTGGGTTGGTGCCGGCGGATTAACCGGGCGAGATCTATGGTTGCCTTAACATCGGCGAGGGCATCATGAGCACCTTCATGGCCGATTCCGTTTGCCGCAGTCAGGTGCTCCAGCCTGAAACTCGGTTTTCCCTTGTTATTTAATGGCCATTCAATACCTGAGGGGCGCAGCGCAAAGCACATTCGGGCCAGGCCGATCAGGTCAAATCGCGAATTGCCGTTACGCCATTCACGTTCGTAGGGATCCTTGAAATTACAGTAGAAAATATGTCGGGAAAATTCATCATCAAATTTCAGGTTGTTGTACCCGGCGCTACAGGTACCCGGTTCCATCATTTCGGCATGTATTAATTTCGCAAACTCAGCTTCACAGATACCCTTGTCCCTCGCATCCTGGGGCGTTATTCCAGTAATCAGGCATGCAACAGGGTGGGGCAACAGGTCATTGGCCGGTGCGCAATACCATTCCACTGGATCGCCTACAAAGTTCAAGTCGGCGTCTGTGCGTATTCCGGCAAACCGTGCCGGACGATCAAGTGCCGGGTGGGTGCCAAAAGTCTCGTAGTCGTGCCACAGAAATGAAAGGGGTTTACTCACTTTGGGTCCACAATGACTGGAAGATGCGCAGAATCAAGCTGAATGATGACATCGGCCCATTCAGCACAACTGGTTTGCATATGCAGGCAAAGGCGACGGTAGTGATCCAGAAATCCCATGACGTCTTCCCGGTTCTCAAGAAGCATTTGTTGGCTTTCTTGTTCCTGCTGCAGTCTCCAGTCAATCACTGACTCCCAATCGGGTGCCCGCAGATACCAACGTGCATTCAATTCCAGTTCCAATGCTTTGTGGTAGTCATACAAATTGGCATTGACACGCGAGCGCCACTCCGCATCCGGATCATGCTCTTCTTCAAAAAGGCTGACCGGGCTCATCAGTGCAGCGCTGGATTGAGGAGGCACGCCGATAATCCAGCCTTCGACAAATATAAAACCGGGAATAAAACCGGACTCGATGATCCGTGTTTCCTCAAGCCTGTCATCCAGTGACTTATCGAAACGCGGCAGTTCGATGTCGGCGTGTTCAGGATCTGCAAGGGCTCGCACATGATCTGCCAGGAGGTCCAGGTCATGGGTGCCCGGTACTCCGCGCACAGAAAACAGCGGATGCTCTGTTCTGGATAGTTTTTCGCGCTCAGCGGCCGGCAAATAATAGTCATCGAGTGAAATCACAATTCCCTTGATCCCATCGCTTTCCAAAGCTGCAACACAGGCCCCGGCAAAAGTTGATTTTCCGCTACCAGGCGGGCCACTTATTGAAATGACATTCGCTGAAGAATCGGAGTAGTCCTCAAGCAGAACCGGCACCAATTTCGCCAAAGCCCTGCATTGGTCTGGTGCTGCCGAAATATGGGTACTTAACCATTCTTGCGCGGCTGCGATAAACTGTGACATGGCAGTGAATTTTACGCGCATTAAGGAGACTAAGGTCGAATGACTGATGGCGAACACAACATTTCAGAACTATTGGATCTAATCAGGCTGGAACAGCTCGAGGTCAATCTGTTCAGGGGCACCAGCCGGGATATTGGCACCAGAAGGGTATTTGGTGGACAGGTGCTTGCCCAGGCGGTTTTGGCAGCCAGTCAAACCGTCGATGACCGCTTGATTCACTCGCTGCACGCGTATTTTCTTCGTTCCGGTGATCATGAGGCTCCCATTGTCTACAACGTGGACCGCAGCAGGGATGGAAGAAGTTTCACCGCCCGCAGGGTTGTGGCGATACAACACGGTCGCCCCATCTTTACCCTGGCGGCCTCATTCCAACTGGAGCAGGAAGGAGTGGAGCATCAGTTTGAAATGCCCGACGCTCCGAATCCAGATGAAGCGGACGATTTTCCCGTGATCCCAGCAGAACAATTGAAAAACGCGCCGCAGAAACTGCGGCGATGGTTTACGCGTTTTGGGCCATTCGAATTCAGGCCGGTGGTTGACCAGAATCCCTTTGAACCGGTGCCAAGGCCGCCATTCAAAAAGTTCTGGTTTCGACTCAGGGGCGAAATGGAAGAAGACCAGGTGATGCATCGTGCCTTACTGGCGTATGCTTCTGATTTTCACCTGATTGGAACTGCCACGCTGCCGCACGGCATGTCTTTTATCAAGGGTAACGTGGCAATGGCCAGCCTGGATCACGCGATGTGGTTCCACCGGCCGGTCCGTGTCGATGACTGGCTTTTGTATGATTGCGACAGCCCCAGTGCAAGTGGCAGCAGAGGCCTGGCCCGGGGAATGATTTTTGATCGTAGTGGAGACCTGGTGGCCAGTACCGCGCAGGAAGGAATGATTCGCATGATCAATACCGAAATGAAAAAGGAATCCTGACATGAGCATTGAAAAGGCGACTTTTGGAGCGGGCTGTTTCTGGGGGGTGGAGGCTCGTTTTCGCGAACTGCCCGGTATCGTTGAAGCGGCAGTCGGTTACATGGGCGGCCATACCGACAATCCCACTTACAGGGAAGTCTGTTCAAAGACAACCGGGCATGCCGAAGTGGTGGAGGTGGATATCGACAATACCCTTGTCAGTTACGAAGATTTACTTGAACTGTTCTTCAACAGCCACAACCCGACGACACGCAACCGTCAGGGCCCGGATGTCGGCACTCAGTACCGTTCGGTAATATTTGTGCGCGGGCCCGGGCAGGAATCAGTGGCTCATTCGGCCATTCAAGACCTTGAAAAATCCAGGCGCTGGAATCAGCCCGTGGTTACCGAAGTGACAGCCGCCGGCACATTCTGGCGTGCAGAGGAATATCACCAACAATACCTGGCCAAAAAAGGTGGTGGGTTTTGCCACGTATGAATCCACGGATCTGGTTGCTGTGCCTGCTTCTACCGGTTTCCGGGCTTGCAGAGATATACAAATATACCGATGCGGAAGGCGTCGTTCACTACACCAATCTCAAACCTGACCGTGTTCGTGACTACACAACATTTACTTTTCCCTGTTACGCGTCAGATCCCAGCTGTCATGACGTTGACTGGGAGCGGGTACCCCTCAACACCAGCGTGTTTCAGGACGAAATCAAAACGGCTGCCCGCCGATATTCGATCGAAGAGGCGTTGATCAGGGCGATTATCCATTCGGAATCTGCGTTCCAGCCCGATGCACTTTCGCCTAAAGGTGCGCAGGGACTGATGCAACTGATGCCGGCGATGCAAAAAGAGTTGCAGGTTTCGAATCCATTTGATCCAGAAAGTAATATTGACGGCGGAACGTTTCATTTATCCCGCGTGCTGCAGAAATTTGACGGTGACCTGGAACTGGCTGCCGCCGCCTATAACGCGGGCCTGGCGGCTGTGGCCCAATATGGCGGAGTACCGCCCTATACCGAAACCCGGGAGTACGTCAGGCGGGTGCAGATTCTTTATCGCAGGTATCGTCTTTCAGGAACTTGACAGTCCTGTTCAGTAGATCAACCGGGCACCGCTGACCAATTCGAGTTCATTAAGCGCTGCGACCAATTCTTCACATGGTTTTACTGTCCAGTCATCTCCCAGTTGCAGGCTGACCCTCGCACGCTGGTTGCGATATTCAACATAAACCGGAGCGTTGCCATCCTGGTAGGGCGCAAAAGTTGACTCAAGGGCAGGGCAGAGGTCTTCCTGCGGCCCCTGGATTGCGATACGAACCGCTCGAGCGAAACTGGCTTTCGCCGAAGACAGAGACATGACCTTGGATGCAGTCATCCGATAGCCGCCCGAAAAATCGTCAACGCTGACTTTACCTTCAACGACAATGACCTGGTCCTTGCCGAGAAGATCGGCGTACAGGCTATAAACCTCGTCAAACAAAGCCACCTCGATTCGACCGGTATGATCTGCCAAAGCGATAAAGCGGCCACGCCGATTGCGGCGCCGCATCGCGCTGACCAGGCCGGCCAGCACCATGTTGACACCCTTTTTACCGTAGGATTTCTTCTCGCCGCCGGAACCTGGGATGAGTTTTGAAATATCCCCAAGTCTACAGGTCGTAAACTGTCTGAGGTCCGGCTGGTGGACCTTGATCGAATGACCGGTCAGGTAAAGGCCCAGTGAATCTTTCTCAGCCTGTAGCCGCTGCAGCTCAGGCCACTGTCGCACTTCGGGCTGTACGCCGGAAGTTCTCGACGGCACGGCTTCCACGATTCCAAACATGTCATTCTGGCCCGATTCCCTGTCGCGCTGTGTCTGCTCCGCTGCCCGTAATACTGCCGGGAGATCATGCAGGAGTTGTGCGCGGTTTGCGTTCTCATGGAGACAGTCCATCGCACCAGATCGAACCAGGGTTTCCATTACCCGGCGATTGGTTTTCTGATGATCCATTCTGCAACAAAAGTCTTCCAGGCTCTCAAACCTGCCTCCGGTTTCCCGCTCGAAAGTGATGCAATCTATGGCAGCGCGTCCTATTCCTTTTATTGCGCCCAGTCCGTACAAAACATTCTCATTGTCTACGACAGTAAACGAATGTATGGACAGATTAATGTCCGGCGGTGTTACACCCAGTTTCAGGTTTCTGCATTCGTTGATCATGAAGTCGATTTTGTCGGTATTGTCCAAATCGGCTGATAGCACGGCCGCCATGAAGGCCGATGTGTAATGTGTTTTCAACCAGGCAGTCTGGTAGGCAATCAGGGCATAGGCTGCAGAATGTGATTTGTTGAAGCCATAGCCGGCAAAAGTCTCCATCTGGTCAAAAATGAAGTTTGCGTTGCTTGTGGTGATGTCGCGTTCAACTGCGCCCTGGACAAAAATCAGGCGTTGTTTGGCCATCTCAGACGGCTTTTTCTTGCCCATGGCCCGACGCAGCAAATCGGCGTCACCCAGCGTGTATCCAGCCAGTTCCTGTGCAATTTGCATGACCTGTTCCTGGTAAAGGATGACGCCATAGGTGGGACGGAGAATGTGTTCCAGCTTGACGTGTGGATAGCTGACCTGCGACCGGCCATGTTTACAATCGATGTAGTTGCCGACCATTCCCGATTCCAGTGGTCCCGGTCTGAACAGCGCGACCAGCGCAACGATCTCGTTAAAGCTATCCGGCTGAAGACGCCTTATCAGGTCCTTCATGCCCCGGGATTCCAGCTGAAATACGGCGGTGGTCTGGCAGGATCGCAAAAGCTCGAATGTTTTCATGTCGTCCAGCGGCAGATCTTCAAGCACGATGGGCTCTTCATTGTTTTCGGCCCGCTGCTTGTTCACAGTCTGTAGCGTCCAGTCAATGATGGTCAGTGTTCGCAGACCAAGAAAGTCGAACTTCACCAGGCCGATGGTTTCGACATCGTCCTTATCGAACTGGGTGAGGATGCTGCCTCCGATGGACTCACAGAACAAGGGAGCGAAATCAGTCAGTTTGGAAGGCGCTATGACAACACCGCCGGCGTGCTTGCCCGCGTTTCGGGTAATACCTTCAAGGGACAGGGCCAGGTCAAGGATTGCGCGAGTGTCTTCTTCGTCCTCGTAACGCTTGCTGAGTTCCTTTTCCTGCTCCAGTGCTTTGGGTAGCGTGATGCCCAGTTCCAGGGGAATCATCTTTGCAATACTGTCGACAAATCCATAACCATGGCCGAGCACACGGCCGCAATCCCGTACCACGGCTTTGGCGGCCATGGTGCCGTAAGTGATGATCTGGCTGACCTGGTCACGGCCATAAGTGCGCGCGACATAGTCAATCACCCGGTCCCGGCCCTCCATGCAGAAATCGATGTCGAAATCCGGCATGGAGATGCGCTCCGGGTTCAGGAAGCGTTCAAACAGCAGGTCGTATAGCAGCGGATCGAGACCGGTAATACCCAGTGAATAAGCCACCAGTGAACCCGCACCGGAACCACGGCCTGGTCCAACCGGGATCGAATGTTTCCTGGCCCAGCGGATAAAATCCGCCACGATCAGGAAGTATCCAGGGAATCCCATGGAATTGATGACGCCAAGTTCAAGATCAAGACGATCCCGGTAGTTCTGCTCCGTAAACTGGAGCGCAGGCCCATGTGCGGCCAGGCGTTCCTTCAGTCCTTCAATCGAAACGTCTTCCAGAAATTGTTCTGCAGTCTGGTTCTCGGGAGTTGGAAACGCCGGTAGATAATACTTTCCAAACTCGAGTTCAAGATTGCAGCGTTTGGCGATCTCCACCGTGTTTTCCAGGGCCTCGGGAATGTCTGAAAACAACTCGTGCATTTCCTCCGGACTTTTCAGGTATTGCTGTTCCGAATATCGTTGTTCGCGGCGTTTGTCTGAAAGCAGTCGCCCGTCATGGATACAAACACGTGCTTCGTGGGCCCTGAAATCAGTTTTGTCCAGGAAGCGCACATCGTTGGTAGCCACTACCGGGCAGTCCAGAAGCGAGGCCAGTTGGATGGCGCGGCGTTCATACAGTGTTTCCTGCTCCCGGCCCGTGCGTTGTAACTCACAATAAAACCTGTCCGGAAATTCCCGCAGCCAGTGCTCGGCCAGTTGCCGGGCTTTATTCGGGTGTTGATGCAGCAATGCTTGGCCAATATCACCTTCGCGCCCGCCGGAAATCGCGATCAGGCCGGCTGCATGATCTGTAATCCAGTCTCTGCGAAGGTATGGAACGCCATGGTGCTGGCCCTCGAGATATGAACGACTGATCAGCTCGCATAGATTCAGGTAGCCGGTCCTGTCCTGGCACAGCAGGGACAGGCGGGTGGGATGATCGGGGTCGTCCAGGCTTTGAATTAGAACATCAGCGCCGGCGATTGGCTTGATGCCGAGATCCACCGCCGCACGGTAAAACTTGACCAGCGCAAACAGGTTGACGTGGTCGGTAACGGCCACGGCAGGCATTCCAAGCTCGCGGGTTCTCTCCACCAGGCTTTTTAGCCGTAGCGTACTGTCTACCAGTGAAAACTCTGAATGCAGGTGAAGGTGGACGAAGGTCTGAGACATTGAATATGGCGTTTGATGAGCAGTCCGGTTTTATCCAAGCATTATACGATCAAGCAAGCTGCCTGTGTGCTTGAGTGGTGATGATGGGCATGGTATCTTGCGCGCCGCTGAAGTTCATATCGTGGGCGCGTAGCTCAGCGGGAGAGCACTACGTTGACATCGTAGGGGTCGGCAGTTCGATCCTGCCCGCGCCCACCAAATTAGCAGACAGATGACCAGGACTCACCTGATTTTAACTCAATATTTAACCAACAGTTATTTGATATACCTTAAGTCAGGTCAATAACTCGTTGTTATCAAAGTTTTTCATATCCTTTGTAAGCTGCTGATCTTCTTTGTGTTTGCAATAGACAAGCAACAAAGCACGGCTCTAATTTAGAGTGCATACAAAAAATACAGTGCATGCAAAAAAATTCCAGGAGGTGGAATTTATCAACCTATAGATTTAGACATCCTTGTCCGGCTTGCGCGTTATTCGCAGGAACCGTTTGGAACAAGGGAAACTCAAGGAGGAGTTTAAGATGAAAAGATTCATGACATTAATAGCAATTTGTTGTATGGGAGTGTTTGGTTTCAGCCAAGTGGCGCTGGCAGGACACACTGGAGTGCCAACGGATCATGACCTGGGTACAGGCGTCGGCTGTTCTGCGCTAGAAGGCTTGGACGCAACTTCGATTATTGCCGACGACTACTTTGTCGGCAGGATCGGACGAAACGGTGTCGATGGAGTCAATCGGGGCGGCAGGGATGTAGATGATTTCGACTCCGACGATTTGACGGACTCCATGGAGGAATGCATCAACGATTCGCTGCACGGATACTGTTCAGCAGTTTTTAATGCAGACGGCTCCAACATAACGCTTGCTCCACTGGCTTATGCTGGTCGTAATGAACAGCAAAGGTGGTTTATGGTCACGTTTGATGGCACGGGTTGTGATACCTCACAGTGCAGCGATCATGACGACAATGACTCTGATTTCACCAGAGACTTCGGTGGCGCCCACGGTGATCCTGCCGATGTGGGTTGCGATGATTATGATGATAATGATGAATTACCATCAGCAATTTGAGAAAAAGTAGTTTGTAGTCTTTGAAATAAGCATTGAAAAGGCCGGGGATTTATTCCCCGGTTTTTTTGCGCAGAATTAATGCGGTCAGAGTAAATACCAATAACGCTGCACAAGGCGAATCGGCTAACCTGCGAGGCTTAACGATTTTAGATGTCAATATCCTGCTGTTTTTATTGATTTTTAGTAGGTTATACTGTATATTATTATAGTATTTGAATCAATTGAAAAACTACCATGAACCAGACCGCGTAAGCTTCCCCACAAGGGTTACAGTTCTAAACTAGAGTTTTCCAGCATTAAATTGCGCACATACATCGCTGGCGGTATGCGCCCCAATGCCCTGTGCGGTCGGTATTCATTATAGATTTTCATCCATTTTTCGGTGATTTCTCGCACCTGTTCCAGAGTCGAAAACAAGTGCGCACTGAGCACTTCTTCTCGATAGCTTTTGTTAAATCGTTCAATACACGCATTCTGGTTGGGCTTGCCAGGCTGGATGTAACGGATCTCAATGCCGTGTTCCTTGCACCAGTCGATAAACGCCTGGGCACAGAACTCGGGAGCGTTGTCCACCCGGATCGCCGTTGGCTTGCCGCGCAGCTCAACCAGCTGCTCCAGAGTGCGGATGACACGCCCGGAAGGAATCGAGGTATCGATCACGATGGCCAGTAACTCCCTGACCCCTTCATCCAGGATGTTCAGCGTCCTGAAGCGCCGACCCCGATATAACGCATCGCTCATAAAATCCATCGACCACACCTGGTTGGGCAGTGGGATTACTTCCATGCTCTGTCGTTCTCGCTGTGGCAGGCGTTTCTTCTTCCGTCGTGGCAGATTCAGCTTCATCTCGCAGTACACGCGCCATACCCGCTTGTGGTTCCAGGCATGACCATCCAGGCGCAGACGATCAAAACACATCCAGAAGCCCCAACGAGTGTTGGCCTCGACCGGTTTGTTCAGTGCATCAATGACCGGCCGATCATTCAGGACTCGTCTTCCTTTCAACTTTCGGTAGTAAGCCGTTCGTGACAGCTTCACCGCTGCCACCGCCCGCTTTACTGGAAGTTGGTGTTTGGCCACCAGATAACTCGCGATCTCGCGCTTCTCCGATGGCCTCAGAGCTTTCGCTCAATGACGTCCTTCAAGGCAAAGTTTTCGGGCGCCAGTTCTACATACATGCGCTTGTACTGGCCCAGGTCCCGTTCCATTTCCTTCATGCGCTTCAGATCGGAGGCAGACATACCACCGTACCTGGATTTCCAGTTGTAGTAGGTCGCATCGCTGATGCCGTGACGCCGACAAATATCTTTCACTTTGGCGCCGGCATCGGCTTCTTTGAGGATCGAAATGATCTGGGTTTCGGTAAATCGACTTCGTTTCATCTTGGCCTCCTGGTGGCTATCCTGCCAGAAAGCTCTAGTTATTACCTGTCAACTTTGGAGGGAAAGCTTACGCGCAGAGACAGACTTTTGCCCGTCCCGAAACCCACCAGCAATCTCGCATCAATGCACTGGAAAACTGGATCACCGAACTGGCCGCACATATTCAAGCGGCCACCTACCGCCTGCTGGAACTGATCCGCGAATATGATGAGTGCAGTGGCTGGGAGGGACCCGGCTTGCGCTCCTGTGCACACTGGCTGAACTGGAAATGCGGTATTGATCTGGGCGTACCACGGGAGAAAGTTCGCGTCGCCCATGCGCTAAAGAATCTGCCAAAAATCAGCGCCGGGTTCAGGGAAGGCCAGATCAGCTATTCCAAGGTGCGGGCCATGACCCGCGTCGCCAGCGCGGACAATGAAGACTACCTGCTGATGATCGCGCAGCACGGCACCGCTGCGCACGTTGAACGCCTGGTGCGCCAATACCGCAAGGTGAAACGCATAGAAGCTCTCAAGCATGAAAACCAACGCTTCGCACTGAGAGAACTGTGCTGGTATTTCGATGACGATGGTTGCTGGGTATGCCATGGCCGCTTCACCCCCGAACAAGGCGCGCTGATCCAGAAGGCACTGGAATCCGTAATGGACGAAGCATTTGAAGAAAGGAAAAACGTTTCCGCGGAAACGTCCGCAAAAACACCTGGAAGCCAAATCAAGACCAGATCAGAACCGATTGCAACCCGGCGTGCCGATGCTTTGCTGTGGGTAGCGGAAGCCTACCTGTCTGGTTCGGATGGCCTCCGTGGCGGTGGTGACCGCTACCTGGTACACGTGCATACCAACATGGAAACACTGAAAACTGACGGTCCGGGTGCGCAAGCCGAGATCGAAGGGGCTGGAAACGTTTCCGCGGAAACGTCCCGCCGCCTGGCCTGTGACGCCGGCGTGGTGCACTGGCTGGATAATAAAACCGGCGAAACCCTGGATATCGGCCGCAAATCCCGCGGTATCCCGCCGGCCATGCGCCGGGCGTTGCAGCGTCGTGATGATGGATGCCGTTTTCCTGGCTGTACCGCAACCCGCTTCGTCGATGCCCATCACATCCAACATTGGGCGGACGGGGGTGACACCAAACTGGAAAACCTGGTGTTGCTGTGCCGCCACCATCATCGGCTGGTGCATGAAGGCGGTTTTGGCATTCAAACCGGTCGCAACGGTTCAATCCGCTGCACAGGTCCCAACGGCCAAATCATTCCCACCGGCCCTGATACACGTTTCCGCGGAAACGTCTTTACTCTAATGGCCGCAAATCACCGCTCCGGTATCCGCATCAAGTCCCGCAGTGGTGAATGCCGATGGCTGGGCGAGAGAATGGATGATGGTCTGGCAGTTGATGGACTGTTGCAACGGGAGAGCACTACGTTGACATCGTAGGGGTCGGCAATTCAATCCTGCCTACGCCCTCAATTTTTCCCCTCTTGCTTCCTTGGAAATTAAATTTTTTGTGAAGAATCTGAATCCGGTTGTGATTTCTGAGTCCTTCTTCTATATTTAATTTGCAGTCAATAGTTTGGCTGTGAAATGTAAATGATGCGGTACCAGGGACCGGTACCTGATTGGCGCAAGGATGCGGATATCGTCTGACTGGCGTTTCTGCCGAATCTGTCAATACCCCCGCGCGCAAACCTGGCTTCTGTATTTTCACTCAAGGGAGAGTGTTAATGAGGAGTTTTTCTATGAAAAATCTCACGATTCTACTAATTGCTTTGTTGGCCTTCGTTTTTGCAGGAACAGTACAGGCAGAGAAGAAACCTAAGTCCACGATCTTGCATTGTGGCTGCACCTGGGATGGTGCTGTCGCCGGCATGGCATATGGCGCGAACAATATCAGTTCAAAATCAAGAGGGCATGACGGGCACCTTGCGGGAACGATTGATTCCTGTTTCACCGGTGATGTGTTGGTGATAGATGTTTTTGAGCCTACTTTCTCCGATTTCGTACGCAATGGTGATGACTGCCAACTCGACGGCCCGCCCCTGGGGGACCCTATTGCTGCCTGTGCTGGTTTTGTGTTTACACCGGTAGAAGGTGATCCCTGCGGTATTGAAGTACTTTAACTAGTTTTAAATCTCCCACATTCAGGGCGTTCTTCGGAACGCCCTTGTTTTGACCGCAATTTCATTCTGGTTTCATGAAAGCTGGAACCCCCGTACAATAAGCGCCATGAAAGCAAGGCGAACTTTTAGCTGAACACGCCAGGCCGCATAGCGTATCCTGAAGGGCGCTGTGCGCCCTTTTTTTAGTAAGCTTAATGCGCCCACCATTCGGTCAAATGCCTACATACGCCGGAGTTGATTAAAGATTTACGTTGGTGGGAATTCCAGCCAAGCTAAAGTCATGAGATAAAATGCAGATGCCTGGTGCTTAGATCAGGTTATCTGTGCTCCCGTTTACGTCATAGCGTGTAAACAAATAATTGACATAATGTATATTTCACATTTACACTTCAGGCAATGATCAAGAACTTTCGCCACCGTGGCTTAAAGGAATTGTTCAAAGCTGGAAGTTCGCGCTTGATTAATCCCTAATGGGAAAAGCGTTGCCTGATGATCCTGGATATCCTTCATGCCGCGGTCAGGCCTCAAAGTCTGGATGTGCCTGGGCTCCGATTTCACACGTTACGCGGCAAACCAACGAGATATTCAGTGCGTGTGACGGCTAACTGGAGAATCACATTTCGATGGGATGACGGGGCAATAGATGTCAACCTGGAGGACTATCACTTATGCCCAAATTAAGACTCAGGCGGAGACCCACACATCCCGGCGAAGCACTGGGCGAAATCGTATTCCCGGCCATTAACGTGAGCCGGCAACGTTTTGCACAAACGTTGGGCATTTCACGCCAGTATCTGCACAAGATCATGATGGGCAAGGCGCCCATCTCCGCGGCTATTGCGCTCAGGCTAGAGCGCGCGATCGGCGGTGATGCAGAAACGTGGATGCATATGCAAACGGCCTTCGATCTGTGGAACCGTGCACAAGAGTTGTCGAGTCAACTCGAATCCGTGGAGAAATTTGAATCTGTTGCTTGAAAACCATCTCCAAGCCTTTCACCCAGCACTAATTCCCCGTAAAATGGCCGCCATGAAAGCAACGCGAACTTTTACCTGAAAGCAGGTCCCTGCATAGCGTATCCTGAAGGGCGCTGTGCGCCCTTTTTAGTGAGTGACATTTAATGCCGGTAATTACCCTGCCAGACGGTAGTGAAAGAAGCTTTGAGGCATCCATCAGTGTGATGGAGGTTGCGGCTGATATCGGCCCGGGATTGGCCAAAGCCACGCTTGCCGGTGAGGTCGACGGGGTATTGGTAGATGCGGCTTACGAGATAGCCGCCGATGCGAGCCTGCGCATCATCACTGCGCGTGATGAGGAAGGCCTGGAGATCATCCGTCACTCGACCGCTCACCTGCTGGCACAGGCTGTACAACGATTGTTTCCAAAAGCCCAGGTCACCATAGGACCAGTGATCAATGACGGTTTCTTCTATGACTTTGCCTATGAGCCTGGATTCTCGCCTGAAAACCTGGCGGCCATCGAAGCCGAAATGGAGAAGATTGTAGGGGAGGCCTTGCCTGTTTCCCGGAGCGTCAAGTCACGGGACGAGGCCATCGCCTTTTTCAGGGAAATGGATGAGGAATACAAGGCGCAGATCATCGAGGATATTCCGGGCGACGAGCAGCTTTCGCTATACGGACAAGGCGACTGGATCGACCTGTGCCGGGGCCCTCATGTTCCCAATACCTCGCACCTGGGTGCTTTCAAACTGACCAAGCTGGCCGGCGCCTACTGGCGGGGGAACAGCGCCAACGAGATGCTGCAAAGAATTTATGGCACCGCCTGGGCCAGCAAGAAGGACCTCAAAGCCTACCTGCACCGGCTCGAGGAAGCAGAGAAGCGCGATCATCGAAAAATTGGCAAGCAGCTTGGCCTGTTTCACTTCCAGGAAGAAGCTCCGGGAATGGTGTTCTGGCACGACCATGGCTGGATCATTTATACCGAGGTCCAGAACTACATGCGTGATCGCCTGCGCGCGGCCGGCTATAGCGAGGTCAACACACCGGAAATTGTGGACATCAGCCTGTGGGAGAAATCCGGGCACGCGGATAAGTTCATGGAGAACATGTTCATTACCGAATCGGAAAACCGCAGCTATGCGATCAAGCCGATGAACTGTCCCTGTCATGTACAGATATACAAGCAGGGCCTGCACAGTTATCGCGATCTGCCCATGCGTATGGCGGAGTTTGGCTCCTGCCACCGGAATGAAGCATCCGGCGCATTGCACGGATTGATGCGTGTACGGGCTTTCACCCAGGATGACGCGCATATATTCTGCACCCCGGAACAGGTGCAGGCCGAAGCTTCATCGTTCCTGGATCTGCTCTACAGCGTTTACAGTGATTTCGGGTTTACCGAAGTGCTGGTTGAACTTGCCACCCGGCCGGAAAAGCGAATCGGTGAAGACGCCCAGTGGGAACAGGCAGAAATTGCACTGGCCGCAGCGCTTGACGGCACAGGTATAGATTGGAAAGAAAATCCAGGTGACGGCGCGTTTTATGGTCCCAAGATCGACTTTTCACTGAAAGACACCATTGGCCGGATCTGGCAATGTGGCACTTTGCAACTGGATTTCTTCATGCCCGAGCGTCTGGGCGCGAGCTATATTGCCGAGGACAGTTCAAAGCAAACTCCCGCGATGTTGCACCGCGCCATCCTCGGGTCACTGGAACGATTTATCGGTATTTTGATCGAGAATTACGGCGGCTGGATGCCGCCATGGCTGGCACCTGTACAGGCCGTTGTGCTCAATATTACCGACCGACAGGACGAAACTTGCAAAAAAATTGCCGAATCCCTTGAAAATAAAGGATTCCGGGTCGATTTGGACTTGAGAAACGAGAAGATCGGCTTTAAAATCCGCGAGCACACTTTGCAGCGTGTTCCCTTCCTGCTGATTGTAGGCGACCGGGAGGTTGAGGAGGGGACCGTTGCCGTGCGTACACGGGAAGGCCAGGACCTCGGCAACATGCCGGCTGAAGACTTCGCCGTACACCTGGAGGGCGAAATCGCCCGGACGGGAAAACTGGATAAGTAACTGGAGAAACCAAGATCGCAGCAAAAAAAGAAACCAGGCGTAATGGGGACATTACTGCGCCGGAAATCAGAGTAATAGGAAAAGATGGTGAACAGGCCGGAATCATGCAGGTGGAAGTAGCGCTTGCGATGGCCGAAGAGGATGGGCTTGATCTGGTGGAGATCGCACCAAATGGCGAACCTCCAGTATGCCGGATCATGGATTTCGGCAAGTACAGGTTTGAGCAAGCCAAGAAAAACCAGGCTGCGAAGAAAAAACAGAAGATCACCCACGTCAAGGAAGTAAAATTCCGGCCGGGTACCGAGGAAGCGGACTACCAGGTAAAGATGCGCAATGTGCGCCGCTTTATTGGCGAAGGGGACAAGGTAAAAATCACCTTGCGGTTTCGGGGCCGCGAGATGGCGCACCAGGAATTTGGTGTTGCAATGCTGCAGCGGATCAGGGATTCGCTGGAAGAGGAAGTAGTTGTTGAACAATGGCCTAAAATGGAAGCCCGACAAATGGTGATGCTGGTCAGTCCAAAGAAGGTCTGATCTTTTTAAGTTTTAAAGAAGCGATGCTGAGCTACAAAGAGTCAACCAGGCCCAAACAATGCCTCAAGACCGCTTAGGCAACGTCAAAAGAGAAGGTCTGAAAAGGACTAAATAGGAGAAATACCATGCCCAAGATGAAGACGAATCGGGGTGCGGCCAAGCGTTTCAAGAAAACTGCTTCAGGTGGTTTCAAGCGCGGGCATGCATTCAAGAGCCATATTCTCACCAAGATGAAGCAAAAGCGTATACGCAGGCTTCGCCGCACCGACATGATCAGTGCCGCGGACAAGAAAACTGTAAAACGCCTGTTGCCATACGCATAAGGGAGGATTGTAAAATGGCCAGAGTAAAAAGAGGTGTCCAGGTCCGTGCCCGGCACAAAAAGGTTCTGAAACAAGCGAAGGGTTACTATGGTGCCAGGCGCAAGGTTTTCAGGGTTGCCAAGCAGGCGGTCATCAAGGCTGGGCAATATTCATACCGTGATCGCCGTACGCGTAAGCGCATGTTCCGCCGTCTTTGGATCGTGCGTATCAACGCTGCGGCCCGCCAGTTCGACCTTTCTTACAGCAGGTTTATGGACGGTCTGAACAAGGCAAACATCGAAATTGACCGCAAGGTGCTTGCCGACCTGGCGGTGCATGATATTGCGGCTTTCGGTGCACTTGCTGAAAAAGCCAAGGCCAGCCTGGGATAATCGAAACGCCCTGATTAATCCAGGGCTTTCCAAGTGGCGGCAGATAGAAACCAGCCACTGATGATTGCAAGAGGGAAGGGCCCATGCTCTTCCCTTTTTTTTGCTTGTTAGGAGCTTAGTGAGTGGAGTCAGTTGACAACATTGTGATGCAGGCCCGCACAGAAGTTGCAGAATGCGACAACTTGCAGCGTTTGGATGAACTACGCGTCCATTACCTCGGCAAGAAGGGCAAGGTCACTACTTTGCTGAAAACCCTGGGTGACATCGAAGCTGAAAAACGCCGGGCTATTGGCCAGGCAGTCAATGCCGCGAAGACCGAGCTTGCAAATCTCATCGTATTGAAAAAGGCACACCTCGAAGCTTTGCTTCTTGAAGAAAAACTGGCCACTGAGAAAATAGATGTCAGCTTGCCGGGACGTGGTGAAGCGCGGGGAGGCCTGCACCCTGTGACGATTGCCATGCAACGCATCATCGACCTGTTTGCGCGCCTGGGGTTCGATGTGGCCACGGGACCCGAGGTTGAAGATGACTATTACAATTTTGAGTCGCTGAATTTTCCAGCCCACCATCCTGCACGTGCCATGCACGACACTTTCTATTTCGGTGATGGGCGTTTATTGAGAACCCACACTTCCCCGGTTCAGATTCGCGAGATGCTCAAGTTGGGAGCGCCGATACGAATCATCGCACCGGGAAAAGTCTATCGTAGCGATTATGACCAGACACACACCCCGATGTTTCACCAGGTTGAAGGCCTGCTGGTTGGAGAGCAGGTCGCGATGAGTGATCTGAAAGGATTATTACGGGAATTCGTCAACGCGTTTTTTGAGACTTCAATGGCTATGCGGTTCCGGCCCTCCTATTTCCCGTTCACGGAACCCTCTGCCGAAGTGGACGTGGGCTGGGATAAAGGTGACGGTAGCGAACCCGGCTGGCTGGAGATTCTGGGTTGTGGGATGGTTCATCCCAATGTGCTGAAGGCCTGTAATGTCGACCCTGAAAAGTATATCGGCTATGCCTTTGGCATGGGCGTTGAGCGGCTTGCCATGCTGCGTTACGGGGTCAAGGACCTGCGCCAGTTCTTTGATAACGATCTGCAGTTCCTGCGGCAGTTCCACTGACAGGTTATCGTCGATGCGCTTCTCATACCAATGGCTTAAGCAGTGGGTTCAACTGGACATCGATGTTTTTGATCTTGCCGAAAAGTTGACCGCTTCCGGACTCGAGGCAGACCAGGTACTTCCAGTTGCGGCGCCGTTCAGTGGCATTTGTGTTGCTGAAATCATATCCTGCGAGGCGCACCCCGATGCCGATAAACTGACACTCTGCCAGGTGGATGCGGGCGACGGCGATCATTTGCAGGTGGTGTGTGGCGCACCAAATGCTGCGGCTGGCATGAAAATACCCTTTGCGAAAGTCGGTGCAGAACTGGGCGAAGGATTCAAAATAAAAAAAGCAAAGCTGCGGGGCATCGAATCGTTTGGCATGGCCTGTTCAGCAAAGGAACTGGGTCTTTCAGACGACCACAGCGGCTTGATGGCCTTAGCTGACGATGCGCCGCTGGGAATGGACTTTCGTGAGTACCTTGGTCTGGACGATTTCAGTGTTGACCTGGAGTTAACACTCAACCGTGGCGATTGTCTTGGAATTCGAGGCCTGGCGCAGGACGTAAGTGCCAGTTGCAAATCTGTATTCACGCCGCTGGAAATCAGAGCTGTAAAGCCTGCAATTGATGATCAGCTTGATATCCTCCTGGAGGATGAAGAAGGCTGTCCGCGTTATGCCGGGCGTGTGATACGCGGCGTTGATGTAGGGGCAGCGACACCATTGTGGATGGTCGAATCTCTTCGGCGTTGTGGTGTGCGGAGTATCAGCGTGGTGGTGGACGTCTCCAATTTTGTCATGCTGGAATTGGGCCAGCCCATGCACGCATTCGATCTGGATGCTTTGCAAGGCGGCATTGTGGTTCGGCGTGGCCGATCTGACGAAAAGCTGGTGCTGCTGGATGACAAAGAAATTGATATCAATGAAAAACTCCTGACGATTTGTGATTCAAAAGGACCTGTCGCACTTGCCGGAATCATGGGTGGGCTGGCTACTGGTGTCACTGAGCTGAGCAAAAATGTGTTCCTGGAAAGCGCCTGGTTTGAGCCCTCGATAATCTCGGGGCGGGCCAGGGCACTCGGCTTGCACACAGACGCCTCGCACCGTTTTGAACGCGGCGTTGACCCGGCCCGACAAGTCGAAGCGATCGAGCGCATGACCGGGCTGTTGATGGACATAGCCGGGGGAGAGCCCGGCCCCGTGACGGTTGCTGAATCACCAGGCAATTTGCCTCAGCAAAAACCAGTCAGCCTCCGGCTGGAAAGGCTCAACCGAGTACTGGGCAGTAGCCTGGGCGCTGACGAGGTTTCCGGGATATTGAAAAGCCTTGGCATGGAAACAGATGAAAATAGTGACGGCTGGTCAGTCAAGGCTCCGAGCGGCCGTTTTGATATCGAAATAGAAGAAGACCTGATCGAGGAAGTGGCACGGATTCATGGCTACGATGCCTTGCCGGCTTCTCTGCCAGCCGGCGAGATACGCCTGGGCACGAGTAGCGAGGGACAGATTGAGCTGACCCGGTTGCGTGAATCCATGTGTGCAGCAGGCTATCACGAAGCCATTAACTACAGTTTTGTTGACAGAAGCCTGCTTGAGACCCTGAAACTGGACGAATACGTCTTGCCGCTGGCCAATCCCATCAGCACTGACATGGATGTCATGCGTACCTCGCTGTTACCTGGCTTGTTACGCTCGCTTTCGCGTAATACCAGGCGTCAGCAGGAACGGGTCCGTTTGTTCGAAACCGGGGTGGTTTTCTTACAAGGTGAAAAGCTTGATGAGATAGATAGAATCGCTGCGGTCGCTTGCGGAAGTGCAAAACCCGAACAATGGGGAACTACCGGTCGTGCGCTTGATTTTTTTGACCTCAAAAGAGATATCCAATCGTTGCTGGATTTGCGCGGCGATACCGGGTCCAGCGAATTTACACACGCTGAATACGCGTGGTTACACCCCGGGCAATCAGCCGCGGTATCTGTTGATCAAGGGCTAATCGGATGGGCGGGTGCTATCCATCCGGGTATTTTGGCGCAGCTGGACATCAGGCTGCCGGTACTGGCTTTTGAGTTGGATTTATATGGACTTTTAAAACGTGAAATATTATACGCGAAAAATATATCGCAATTCCCGTCAGTGAGGCGGGACCTTGCTTTTCTAGTGCCCGATGGAGTGATTTATCAGCAAGTGAGGGACTGTGTTGCAGAAATTGCAGGCGAACTTCTGGCAAATTTGTTAATATTTGATGTGTATACAGGCCAAAATGTTGAAAAAGGTTACAAAAGTTTGGCTATTGGCTTGATTTTACAAGACGTTTCATGCACTCTAACAGACGAAGTCGTTGATTCATTGATGCTGAAAGTCATACGGGCATTGGAATCAGGACTGAACGCTCAGCACCGAGGATAAACATGTCATTGACCAAGGCAGAAATCGCAAATCGCCTGTTCGACGAGGTTGGACTTAACAAGCGCGAAGCGAAAGAATTCGTTGACACATATTTCGAGGAGATCCGGGCTGCACTGGAGTCTGGAGAGAACGTCAAACTATCAGGTTTTGGCAATTTTAAGCTGCGCGACAAAAATCAACGCCCAGGGAGAAACCCAAAGACCGGCGAGGAAATACCTATTTCCGCACGCCGAGTCGTAACTTTCCGCCCAGGACAAAAACTGCGTGCGAGGGTTGAAGCTTATGTTGGATCCGGGGATTGAGAAAGATCTACCGCCTATCCCGGCAAAAAGATATTTTACCATTGGCGAAGTCAGCGATCTCTGTGGCGTAAAGCCTCACGTACTACGCTACTGGGAACAGGAGTTTGAACAACTCAAGCCGGTAAAACGGCGGGGCAACCGGCGCTATTATCAGCGCGGTGACGTCATCATGATCCGCCAGATACGCAGCCTCTTGTATGAGCAGGGGTTTACCATCGGTGGTGCCCGCCAGCAACTCGAGGGCCAGGGCGCACACGATGATGTAAACCGTAGCCAGCAAATCATCCGCCAGGTCCGCGGGGAACTGGAACAGGTATTACAGGTGTTAAAGCGTTAGATCTGATTGCCAAAGAATTCTGAAGAAGCAGCCGGGCGGCTGCTTTTTTTTTACTTGAAATGGTCGGGGCGAGAGGATTTGAACCTCCGACCCCTACAACCCCATTGTAAATTAGAGTGCAAGACCGAACCCTGATGCAACTGTAATTCTTTCAGTTGATACCTTGCTTTGCCCTTTGTATTTGCTGTGTTTTAGGGCATTTAGTACAATATACCTACCAAGCGGTGTTATCGTGGTATCAGCAACAATATGTGACTTACGAGTGACTTAAATACTCTGGACAGTCGGAAACAAGCCCGGTGAGTGCTGCGAACAACCGCTCTGACAACAACGAGCCTGCCGAGGGTTCATCACGGTTTACATACATAAATTCTATGCACCACCAAATTGAACTCACCGACAGTTTTGTTGCTCGGTTGAAGCCGAAGGACAAGCCTTTTGAGGTATCCGACAAACTGCGGCCTGGATTATTGCTTCGTGTGCAGCCTACTGGATTGAAGACCTACTACCTGAACTTGTGGTCGCCTGACAGCGCGCCCAGACGGCAGCGTTATCGTTGGAAGATTGGGGAGGCAAGCACGTTTAAGTTGTATCGCACCACCCCAGGGAAAACAGTCGAACGAGACCGTTCAGTCCGAAATGTCGCTGATGAACTACGTGCGAAGGCTCGCAAGGTGGACCTACGAGAGGAGAGACGTGCGGCACGGCTTGCACAGGAACGTAACCAGGAAACTACGCTTGCCGGATTTATTGATCATCACTACGCGCAACACTACGCAGATCAGGGCAATGCACAACCTATGTACATGATGCGCTGGTTGAAGAACTCGTTTCCCGACCTGATGCCAATGCGAATGGAAGACATCACTCACCTGACAATCCGCAACTGGCAAAAACATGCCAGCAAGAGACTGGCAGACGCTACCATTGCCCGCCTGTTGGCCTTGCTGGCTGGTGCCTTGAGTCGCGCAGTTGTTGAGCGCCACCTTCGTCGGCATCCGTTACAGGCTGCCGAGCGCAAACGGCATGGGCTTAAACTGCCGAAATCAGAACCTCGTGCAAGGTATTTAAATGAAGCCGAAGAGCAGAACTTATTAAAGACTCTGGAGGCACGTGACACGCGGCTACGTCAACAGCGCGCCAGAACGATCATTCATCGCGAAAGACGTGGACTTGAGCCACCCCCAACCATCACTGGACCGTTTGCAGATCATCTAACGCCGCTGGTGGTGTTGGCTCTCAACACAGGAATACGCCGAGGTGCCCTGCTCGGTTTATCTTGGGAGGACATCCAGAATGACAGTGTGCATGTTCGCATGTCTCTTGATAAGGCAAAGAAGGGCTATTTCGTGCCACTTGTGTGACGTCAGCCCATATGGGGCCAATCAACTGCTTTAACTAAGAGACACTTCTGCTATTTTTAACCTGAAGCAGAGGAGTCTCAATATGAGCATGTCAAACACCACCAAACGGGTCAAGGAGATCCGCCGCAATACCCGTCGCAAGTTCTCGTCAGAGGAAAAGATCCGTATCGTACTGGATGGATTGCGCGGTGAAAGCTCGATCGCTGAACTGTGTCGCCAGGAAGGTATTAACAACAATCTGTATTACCGCTGGAGCAAGGATTTTCTGGAGGCCGGTAAAAAGCGCCTGTCAGGAGATACCGTCAGAGAAGCCAACAGCGATGAAGTGGTTGGTCTCAGAAAAGAAAATACCACCCTCAAGCAAGCGGTTGCCGAACTGTACCTGCGCAATGACTGGCTTAAAAAAAGTCTCACTGGGTAGGGTGTGACATTGGACGAAGACTGATGTACAGCGCATCTGAAAAGCTGGCCATTATCCGCCTGGTGGAAGACTCGGAGTTATCCGTGCGCAGGACTCTGGTCGAGATCAACGTCAGTCGCAGCAGTTTCTACCGTTGGTATCAGGCTTATGAACGCGATGGCCCTGATGGCTTGCAGAACCACAGCAGGGCATCACGTCAGCACTGGAACAAGATCCCCGAGTCGGTACGGGAACTGGTTGTTGATGTGGCCCTGGAACAACCGGAGCTGACACCCCGGGAACTGGCCTGGCATCTTACTGATACCCATGAGTACTTTATCTCGGAGTCCAGTGTCTATCGCATCCTCAAGGCCCATGACCTGGTTACCAGCCCACAGTTCATAGTGATGAGCGCAGCCGATGCGTTCCAGCATCCGACACGGCGTGTACATGAACTGTGGCAGACAGACTTTACCTACTTCCGGGTGGTGGGCTGGGGCTGGTACTTCCTGTCGACGATCCTGGATGACTATTCCCGTTACATCATCAGCTGGCGGTTGACGACCACGATGGCGGCGCATGATGTCACCGATACTCTGGAAGATGCTCTGAAAGCCACAGGGCTCACCGAAGTCAGGGTGCATCACAAGCCCAGGTTACTGTCTGACAACGGCCCCTGCTATATCTCAAAAGAACTCAGGGAATGGTTGCAGGATCAAGACATGAAGCACACCCGGGGAGCACCGTACCACCCGATGACCCAGGGCAAGATCGAACGCTACCACCGTTCGATGAAAAACGTGGTCAAGCTGGAGAATTATTACTTCCCGTGGGAACTGGAAAGTGCCATTGCTCAGTGGGTGGCTCATTACAACCATGAGCGGTATCACGAATCACTGGATAACGTGACGCCGGCTGATGTGTATAACGGAAGAAGAAACGACATCCTGGACCGACGGTCAATGATCAAAGCCAGAACGTTAACGCAAAGGAAAATACAAAACCTGCGGTTAGCAGGCTAGACTGGAGAAAGCACGGGCAGAAAAGTGTCTCTTAGAAAAAGGCTCAAGTGGTCCCATATGCTCTGACGACGTACAAGCGTTCAATCCGTTCGAGGTAGATATCAGTCAGTTCACGACTCGAAAGTTGCCCTGTCGTCATCCAGTGGGCCTGCTGCTTGACGGATGCAAATGCAATGCTTTCTGAGTCACTGGGAATCGCTGCAAATTCCTCCGGGTACAAGGTGAGCGAATTGTCCTGGTCAACATAACTGATGCCGGGCAATCGCGGATCAAAACTCGTTGATGGTTGCAGCGTGATCGGAATGTCCTGATTGCGCCGGTCGCCTAGTGACTTGATCTGCTGAGCGAAAAAACCGTCTTCGTTTTTTTCTACTGCTCCGCCGAGAATTTGCCGGCGTTCTGTTTCCGAGAATTTCAGGCCAAAGAGTTTCTCTGCCTCAGCAAGCGTACGCTCAGTAATACGTTCGTCGTATCCCGCCCATAAATCGGCTGCATTGACGTCTTTTACATCGCCGACAGTTGCGCAGGCGGAAAGGGCAGCGGCTCCTCCACCCGCCAGTGCAGCGGCGAGAATTCTGCGCCGGTTGAGGAGTACAGGATCGATATTTTTCATGGTCAGTCCCCGGACTGTTCAATAGAGCCTGGTCAAGCTTTGGCCGCAACCCGCTAAGATTTTCCAGATGGACCAGTTTAACACTCCATGGCAGGTGACTTCCGCCGCCATTTACACGACTCCGACCGATTCCAGCGATTACGGAACACTTGATATCGAAGTGACGGAAACAAACCAGTTTATTGAGTCGAAACAGCAAAAAGCGCTTTATAACTGGATGGTCCGCTATTGGCCGAAAGCGGACATTAGAAAAACGCCTTAGAGGACCCGACCATGATTGGTGGTTGACCAAGCAAAACTCATAGAAGGTTTTGGATCGCAACCTCTTGCAGGATTTCCCAAACAAAATCAGATAGATAAGGATTCGCAGGGGGGTAGGCAATTAGGTGTTGTAATTGGTGGAATAAGCCAGGACAGGGTACGCAGAATATCCTTGTAAAATCAAAGGTATAGTGTTTTTCTAAGTGCCTTTATTGGGAGTGTCATTTGGGTTCCATTTCAAAGTAAATTTGCCTTAATACAGGCTTAATCAAAATGAATAAAAAAACGGCTTGAGAGATTACTCTCACAAGCCATTGATTTGTTTGGTCGGGGCGAGAGGATTTGAACCTCCGACCCCTACAACCCCATTGTAGTGCGCTACCAGGCTGCGCCACGCCCCGACCGAGGCGCGCATATTAACCCAGTGAGTCCACGGGTAAAAGACCCTGAATGGATTTCGGGACATAAATACAGGGCTGGTCTGTAAATCCGAAAACTACAAAATCTTTGCCTGCACAGGTGGTTTTCAAGGATAATTCACGTACCATGTGATTGTTGGCCTTGAAACCGGGTCTGAATGCACTGATTTGAGAGTATCAGTGCGGAGATTTAAGTAATGAAACTAATCGAAAACGTGTTACGTACCATGCCGGATATTGCCAACGAGGCCCAGCCAGCCGTGGCCGGTAAGCTGGAATGGGTGGGCATGAACGAAATCGAGGTTCCGGTGCGGATCGAGGATGATGCCGGTAACCTGATTCAGTCCACAGCAATAGTCACCGTCTATGTCAACCTGATAGATCCGGACGTTCGTGGAATTCACATGTCACGCCTGTACCTGCACCTGGATCAGGCATTTCGGGACCGGGCGATAAGTCCGTGCACGCTGCGCCAGATACTGCGCACATTTCTTGACTCTCACGAAGGATTAAGCGACCGGGCACTGGTCCGGGTGGACTTCGACTACGTGGTGCGCCGCAAGGCGCTTACCAGTGACAACGAGGGCTGGCGTCGTTATCCGGTATCAATGATAGGCATACTTGATGAGCAGGATTTCAGCATCGAGATGGGCCTGGAAGTGCTGTATTCCAGCACTTGTCCCTGTTCGGCTGCATTGGCCCGGCAGTTGATCCAGGAGCAATTCCAGAAGGACTTTGAAAAAAGTGAATCCTTGAGTTTCCGTCGCATACACGAATGGCTGGGTAGCGAACAGGGAATCGTGGCCACGCCTCACAGCCAGCGTAGCGCTGCTGAGTTAAGGGTCAGGCTGCTGCCGACCTTCCAGATGTTTCCGATTATCGAATTGATTGACCTCGTTGAAAACGCGCTCAAGACACCGGTACAGGCCACGGTCAAACGTGAAGATGAGCAGGAATTCGCGCTTCTGAACGGCTCGAACCTGATGTTCTGCGAGGATTCGGGTAGACGCATTCAGACCGCCCTGAACTCCGATGAACGAATTCTCGATTTCTGGGCACGTTGCACTCATTATGAAAGCCTGCATCCGCACAATGCGGTGTCCGTGATAACCAAGGGTATTGAGGGTGGTTACGTAGCCGGTGCCGGTGCTCCGGTGCGACTGGAGCATTCCAGTAACAAGTAATCCAGGCAGATATCAGGGCCTGATAAGCCTTAACAGGCCCTAGGGCGTTTCGCCTGCCATTTCCGGCACCAATGGCCGCGGATCTACCCTGCGGTCCATCCAGTTCATTCGCCAGTCCAGATGCGGAGCGCTGGCACGTCCGGTGGCACCAATGCGCCCAATTTCATAGCCCTGTTTTACGGTAGTGCCGGCTTCCACCAGGATTTCGCTAAGATGGAGAAAAGTTGAGGACAGTCCGTGACCATGATCGAGAATGATGGTGCCGCCCGAGAAATACATATCAGGATGCGTCAAGGTAATGATCCCGTCCGCAGGGGCCAACACCGCAGTTCCGGTTGGTGCCGCGACATCAAGGCCGAAATGGGGCCTGCGCAGTTCTCCATTCAACACCCGTTGGCTGCCGTAGACGCCACTGATACGCCCCTGTGCCGGCCAGGCAAAGCCATCGATGTAATCTGCCCGCTCACCTCGACGGGCACGGGCGTTAAGCACCATGCGGCCCTCTTCGCGAATTCGTTCGGCGTCTTCCGGGTCGGGCGTTACGGTTTGTGGGGGAAGGCCATCAACGTACTCAATAGCGTACTTCCTGGCTGTGATATCCAGTTTCCGGGTCTCTTCAGAGCCGTTTTCCACGATCACCCTGAGTAGCCTGGTGCCGGTTTCATCGCGACCGAAACCAATCACGAAATGCCCTTCACCCGATACCTGCACCTGCGTGGAATCCAGTGTAATACTCGCTCCAGGAGTTGTCTTACCGAACATCAATCCGCCCTGAACAGGGCTGCCTTCCAGTTCAAAGGCATGTACTGGCGCCGCCAAAAACAAGGCGGTCAGATATACCATTATATTTTTCATTACCTAGAAGAGGATTTTAAGCGATTGTCCCGGACGGATGACGGTGCCCTGGTGCAGGCCATTCCAGCGGATCAAATCGTTCAGATTGACCTTGTACTTACGCGCAATACTCCACAGCGAGTCGCCGCTTTGAACGGTGTGCTGAAGGGCAGCGCTTCGGTTCACAACCGGAGCAGGGTTGTGGAAGACCGTGATTTTCCGCCCTGCGCGCAGGCTCCTGGGATCACCGATCTTGTTCCAGTCCTGCAGGTTTTTCACCGTTACCCGGTAGCGGTGTGCAATGACCGACAGACTTTCACCCGGCTTCACAAGATGGGAGACCAGGTCTGCTGCAATCAGGCCTGCCTGCAATCGCTGAAGTTCATTTGCGGCAACCGCGTATAGCGGATCAATCAGCAGTTGCTCGTCGCGCGGCAGTCTGATTTTTTGCCCGATCCGGATCAAATCCCCATCGATTTCGTTGGCGGACCGGATAACCGAAACAGGCACTTTATGGACTTGAGCCAGTTTTGACAATGAATCCCCGCTCTTGACGGTGACCTGGTCCCATTTCATCAGGTTGAAAGTGCCAATCTGTGCCAGCTGCTGCTGCAGTTTTTCTGCACCCTCGATAGGAAGAATGACGCGATTAGGACCATCCGGCGATGTTGCCCAGCGGTTATATCCCGGGTTCAGTGAAAAAATGACATCAATGGCCACACCACTGAATTGCGAGATCAACACCAAATCTGCCTGCAAATCAAGGTCAACTGCAGCAATGACAGGAGCATCCATGGTTGAGGGGAACTGGAAATCATATTTTTCCGGGTCGCGGAAAAGGCAGGTCAGCCCCAGCAGCTTGGGTACATATCCCCGCGTTTCACGGGGCAGAGAAAGGTTCCAAAAATCACCAGGCCTCCCCTTTGCGAGGTTTTTTCTCACCTCGCGCGCTACGCGATTTTCACCGGAGTTATATCCGGCCAGGGCCAGTAGCCAGTCACCTTCAAACTTTTCGTGCAAATGAGTCAGATAGTCCAAAGCAGCATGAGTGGCAGCCCAGACGTCTCTGCGGCCGTCATACCACCAGTTTTGCTTCAGTCCGTAACGGCGGCCCGTTGAGGCAATAAATTGCCAGGTGCCCATAGCACGGCCCCTGGAATAGGCGAATGGATCGTATGCCGATTCAACGATGGGCAGCAGCGCGAGTTCTGCCGGCATTCCGCGTTTATCCAGTTCCCCGGCGATAAAGTAGATCCAGGGTTGTGCGCGTTTCAGAACACGTGCCATGTAATCCGGGCGGTCTGCGTACCAGTGGGCCCAGTTTCTGCTGATTTTCTGTTCAGAACACTCAGGCAGGGCAAAATTGTGTACCAGGCGTTCCCAGACATGTGGGTGTACATGCAATTCGGCTATTGCCGGAATTTCAACAATATCCTCAGGTGGTTGTTCAGGCACAAAAAGGTGGCTGTCAATGCTTTCACCGGCACCAGCAGGTAAATTTACAGCTATATGTTGTGCGACCTGGATTTCAGGTGCTTCGACCGGTTCCGTGCCCGTGGTGGCACAGCCGGTAAGCAACAAAACAAAAAAAGGAAAACTCCAACGGGGAAACACTTTGACTCCGCAACGATTATTGTACCCGCGTATTATGAGGGATGGGCACAGAGCGTCAAGTCCGTGAGCCAATCGACTCTTGCTCAATAACGGTCTTTCCAGGCGCGGATCACAGCCATGGTGCCGGCACCGGGACCGACATCCGGCTGAATATTTCGTGCTGCGCTGACCACTGACTCCTCCCGGGTCCTGAGAAAAGGGTTGGCAGCTAATTCATCGACTAGCGTGCTTGGAAGCGTAATTTCATTGCTTGATCTCGCTTTTTTCACGCCTTGTGCACGCGCCAGGAGCGCTTCATTTTCGGGCTCCACCTCGAGCGCAAAACGGCAATTCGACAAAGTGTACTCATGCCCGCAGTAAACCAGGGTTTCAGGAGGCAATGCGGCAATTTTATCCAGTGATTCCTGCATTTGTGTCGGCGTCCCTTCAAACAACCGGCCACAGCCAATACTGAAGAGGGTATCGCCGCAAAAAAGCAGGCCGCTGCCCGCGAATGCGATATGGCTGGAGGTATGGCCGGGAATTTCAATAACTTCAAAGTCCAGTCCCAGTTCCGGAAGTGAAACGCTATCCCCTTCGCCAACGACTGCAGAAAGATCGGGAATGCGCGAATCAGAGGGCCCGATTACTTTTGCCGGATACTCCCGTAGCAGGCCGGGTACTCCACCGATATGATCGGCGTGGTGGTGGGTTAGCAAAATATACTTCAGTTCGAGCCCGAGTTTTATCAGCCTGCGCAGTACAGGCCGATGGTCGCCGGGATCAACAATGGCGCATACCGGTCCTTCGCCCTTGATCAACCAGATATAATTATCCGAGAAGGCCGGAATCGCCGTGATGCTGACCGTATCGGCGTTCATGCGCAATTAATGCTCATAAGTGTTGAACCATAATTGTTTCAGCGCGTATGCTTACGTTTGCTTCGTGCCAAGTCAAATTTGCCAAGGCCCCTAGTATTGGACCCAGCTTAATGCCGACCATATGAACCAGACCATCCCCTCGAATTTCCGGACCGAAAATAATCCGGGAGATTTGCTGGCATCGGAACTGAATAGCTTGGTCACGCGCCTGCTTCCTCATCGATTATTGCTGATAAGTGCAGACCCTGTATCCCTGCCTGGTGTTTCGACCATCGAGGGCGTCATGGTGACGAGCATCGGAACGACCGGGCCCGTGGGTGCTTGCAGTGTACAAAGCAGTACCGATTCGCTGCCATTCGAAGCCAGCACATTCAACATGATCATCGTGCACGGCTTATTCAGTTCAGGCGACAGCACAGAGTTAAATGAAGCTCAAAGGGTTTTAACCGGTGGCGGGCAATTGATTGTCATAGGCAGGGGTCGCTACGTATCTGACTCAGGCGGCCAGACACAGAAATTACCAGCTTTGGACGTCAGGTCTGTTTGTCGATGCCTGAAACAGCGGGATTTTCGCATCAGGCAATGCGAAGGCTTTGGTTTCCGGGGCAGACCGGTACGATGGAAAAAACGCTGGCAGATGGCTGCCTTGCCAATGGCGGACCTGATTCTCATTCGAGGTCAGCACAAACAACACACGCATGTGGTCACGCCCTTGAGGTTCAGCGAACCGCAAACTGCCGGTGTTCGCTCTGCTGCTCTGGATGGTTTGAACCGGGAAGCCGTTTGATGATGCCCGTTGAAATGTATACCGATGGTGCCTGTAGTGGCAATCCCGGGCCCGGTGGTTGGGGAGCGATTTTGATACAGGGTTCCAAAAGGTGTGAGCTATCAGGGGGCGAAAAAGATACCACCAATAACCGCATGGAAATGATGGCCGTGATTAAGGGTATCGAGGCCTTAAAGCGAACTTGCCTGGTTCATATTCATACGGATTCAACCTACGTGATGAAGGGTATGACGGAATGGATTAGCGGCTGGAAGAAAAGAGGTTGGAAAACCTCTAACAAAAAGCCGGTTAAAAATGTCGATCTCTGGCAGCAGTTAGACGATGTACTCAAGGCTCACAGGGTCAAATGGCACTGGGTAAAAGGCCATAGCGGCGTAGTCGAAAATGAACGCGCGGATGAACTGGCCCGCCTGGCAATACCTGGAAGTGAACGGTAAACATTTCCTATGCGACAAATCATTCTGGACACCGAAACTACAGGGTTGGAGCCTGAAAAAGGGCACCGGATAATCGAGATCGGTGCGCTTGAAATGGAGGACCGGCAGTTAACCGGAAAAAAATTTCATTGCTACTTGAATCCCGAAAGGGAGGTTGACGAAGGCGCCATGGAAGTGCACGGGATTACGCTGGAATTTCTGCAGGATAAGCCCAGGTTTTCTGACATCTCTGTTGATTTCCTGGCGTTCATCGAGGGCGCGGAACTGGTCATCCATAACGCAGCTTTTGATCTTGGTTTCCTGGACTATGAACTGTCGCTGACAGGGCAGGGATACGCTCCACTTTCTGCTGCTGCGCAGATCCTGGATACCCTGGAATTGGCCAGGGATATTCACCCCGGACAACGCAACAACCTGGATGCCCTGTGCAAGCGCTACGAGGTGGATAACAGCAGCCGTAGCTTGCACGGTGCGCTGCTGGATGCCGAGATTCTTGCCGATGTCTACCTGGCCATGACCGGCGGCCAGGTAGATCTTGGGCTCAGTCTTGAGCGATCTGCGGACATGGAAGAGACATTTGCCGGTTTCGGTGAACCGGTTCACAAGGCATTGAAGGTTGTGTGTGCCAGCGAGGAAGAACTGGTTCAGCACCGAGAAAGGCTGGCTTCAATCAAACAGCAATCCGGACAGTGCCTGTGGCTCAAGCAGGAAAAAGGCGCTGCCTGATCAGGGTGCATGGCTGCCAATAGCTGGCTTCCATGTGTCAGCCACCAGCAGCGGGTGTGCACGCGTTTCCATCCATACGAGGATATCGAAGTAGTTGCGAATATTGCGCACATAGCGCTGTGCTTCCATGCCGCGCGCGTAACCGTGGCGGGTTTCCTTATGCCATTTCTCCTGCGTCAACAGGGGCAGACGTTCATTGACATCCCGCCAGCTGTCCGGATCATCGCCCTGGCGCTGTGTAATTATCCTGGCATCTTCAAGGTGCCCCCAGCCCATGTTATAAGCAGCCAGGGTCATCCATGTGCGATCAGGTTCCGGGATATGCGCCGGTGTCCGGTGCCACAAACGCAGGAAATAACGGGCACCGCCATCGATACTTTGTTGCGGGTCGAGGCGGTCACTTAATCCCAGTTGAGCAGCAGTATTCAGGGTCAGCATCATGATTCCACGTACCCCGGTTTTTGATTCCGCCTGTGGATCCCAATGCGATTCCTGGTAGCCCATCGCAGCTAGCAGGCGCCAGTCAACTTGATGTTGTGCAGCCACCTCCTGGAATACCGGTAAAAGCACTGGCAGGCGGTTTCTGACCTGTTTCAGGAAGTGAAACATCCCGACCTGGTCCAGTTGATTTGTCCGGTTGTAGAAACGGTCGTGTAATGACGCTATGGTGCCGTTTTCTCTGGCCACGTTGATAAACAGGCGTGCCTGCTGCACCAGGCTGTCATCTTCGGTTTTCCGGAAAGCCCAGGCCTGTGGCTGCGTTTCTTCCAGTGTAAATGCCCGGTTGACACTGGGATAAAACTGCTTGTTGATGCGCAGGATGTTGGAATTCACCAACGTTGCGTCGATATTGCCCTCTGAAACAGCCAATAACAGGTCTTCCATGCCGGCTTCTTCGACCGCATCCCAGGAAAGTCCTTCAATATCGCCTGCAGCATGGTTAAGCATTTCTTCGTAACTTGAACCCGCGATAACGGCAACCCGCTTGTCAGCCAGGTCTGCCAGGCTGGCTGGCCTGGTTTGTCCACGGCGGTATACGACTTCGGTATATGTTTCGTTGTAATCAGGGCCGAATGTGAGCTCAGTCTCACGGGATGCAGTCCGGGTCATATTGGCAGCGATCAGATCGCCTTTACCCTGAGTAAGCAACTCCGTAAGCTGGCTGAAAGCGTCGGCGACGTGGACCTGCACATCGACTCCGATAAAAGTCGCAAACTCCCGAACCAGTTCATATTCCGGACCTGTTTCGCCTTCTGCGTCGAGGAAATAAGTACTCGCACCATTTCGCGTCAGCATCGTGATGCTGCCGCGCTGGATAACCTGTTCCAGGCGGCTGAGGTTGTCATTTCCGGAGGTCAGAAAGGGTACAAATAGCACCGCCGACAGCAATGCCTTGTAACACAGTTTTGGTCTGTTGCTACTGTCCTGACGCAACATGATTGCCCCGGTGCCATTTACGATATTGTAACCGACATCGTTGAAGCGCGTGATTTTTACCCTAAATTATTAAAAATTCAGGCTAATTGCCCAAGCAGAAAGTTGTATTAACACCACTAACTACATGTTGCGGCCCCTTAGTTGCGGATTGGTCAAGTGTGAGCGGATCGCATGACTTGTCCTGGTCCTTGTCGTAGGCCTGATCTCCGGTAGGGTCCGCGGTAATGAGATAGGCCGTTGCAGAAGTGCCCGATACCGTAAAAGTATACTTGTCGTGCGTTGGTACGGCGATATCGCTTGAATCCCCGTAGGTCGGGTTGTTTGACCTCCAGATTTCCTGGACGTTTGCGTAATTCAACATCAATTGTTGAGCTTCACCGCGGTTGGCTTTTCTCATGAACTGGCCATAACTCGGAAGCGCCAGTGCGACCAGCAAGCCGATGATTCCGAGCACGATCATCAGTTCAACAAGAGTGAACCCGGAAACACCATTCTTTAACAACTTCTTCATCATTTTCATTGCAAAATCCCTGTATTCAAGTCCGGATGATTCCATATCCGGATAAACGGTAGCAAGATGCAGACCAGTGGGTAATCAATAGCCTGCTTACCCGACCATGGATACCTATACTATAGAAACACAATTCAATATTGCCAAGTATGAGGAAAATTTATATGTCTCGAGGGAACAGGGGATTCACACTTGTTGAGCTGATGATCACCCTGGTGATTGTAAGCATAGCACTCGCTCTCGCCCTTCCGTCCTGGAGCGCCCTGGTTGAAAAACGAGAGGTGACTGCTGCCGCGGAGGAAATCGTTTCTTTCCTCGGCTTTGCCCGTTCCGAAGCGGTTAAGCGAAATGAAAGCACCAACGTGTCGTGGTTTGCAGACGGCCACAATGACACTTGGTGTATTGGCCTGACCGTGGGGGACACCGTTTGTGACTGCACGGTAACCAACACTGCAGCGGCAAACTTTTGTCAGATTGATGGTATGCCACAGCGCCTGGTACAGACAGATTTTGTCGATGTGGATTACGATTTTCTTCACACCCATGGCGATTTTAACAAAGACAAAGTCAGCCTCACCTTTGACCCCATCCGGGGAATAATGGACCTGGCTGAAATCCAGGCCTCACCCTTCAGTATTGATCTTGCCGATATGCTTGATGGAGATGATTCCAACGACTACATGTTTTACCTGCATTCCAATAACAAGCACGACAGTAAACGACTATACGAACTGCAAATCTGGCTCAATGCACTGGGGCAGGCTTCCATATGTACCGATGATGACCGGCGAAGCATTATTGGAGGTTACCCGATATGTTGAAGCCAGGAATACTTTCTACCAGAACTGGTCCGGGTAATCACCTGGCCGGGGTTTCGCTGATTGAATTGCTGGTCGCAATGGCCATCAGCCTGGTGGTATCACTGGCCATGATTACCCTGATGGCGAATACGCTGGGAACCGGAAAGCAAACCATCGAAATGTCCCGCCTGACCGCAGAATTGCGTACCGCGTTGCAAATCATGACCCGTGATGTACGCCGGGCCAATTATCATGGCAATTACATAGCCTGTTTCGCCAATGTCAATTGCAGATCCGATGGCTCACTTGAAGCCGGAGCCAGCTCCTTTATCAAGGCCGTGACAGTAGGCGACTCTGTCGGCACCGACGATTGTTTGTTCTTCTGGTTCGACCGGGACTCAGATGGGAATATTACGACCGATGCTACCGATTATGTTGGCGCGTTCCGCCGTGCATTGGTTGGTGGTGTCGGGGTCATACAGATGACCCTTACAACAAAAACGGTGGCCAATTGCACAACTGGCGGAAACTGGTTCGCAATTAGCAACCCGAATATTGTCGACATCACGGACATGACTGTCTCGGACGCATTGAGTTTTACGGACACCGTGAGCAGTGCGGGTGCCACACAATCTGTGGGCAAAATAGGTGTCAGTATTTCGGGCGTGCTGGTCAAGAACAACGCGGTCAGTAAAACAGTATTGGACCTGGTACGTATACGTAATGATATTTACGCACCTTGATAAATAAAGAAATTTTGGAACTCAGATTCATGAATCAACACGATAAATTTTCTCACAGATTTTCACTGGTAAAAGGCCGGGATGCCCCGCTGAAGTGGCAGGCTGGTGGCCTGACCATTTTTACCGGATTATTGGTCCTGATTCTGATGACCATGATGTTGATGTACGCGGCAAGAGTAGGGGTTTTGGAGCAACGCGTTTCATCCAACGAGCTGCGCCAGAAAATTGCCTTCCATGCAGCAGAATCCGTAGCCGATCAGGGTGCGGAATACATGCTGGCCAATATGAGTCGTATATTTTCTGCCAACCCGGAGGCCGTCCAGTTTGGGGATACTTCATTCCGTGCCGGCTGGTTTGCGAATGATGGCACCACACCCGGCTGGAACCAGTGCACGGCAGATATGATCGCCAAGCCCAACCATCCTTGTGGTGGTGATATTCCGGCCACTGTATTGTGGTTTTTTTACGATGATCCGACCACAACCATGGGCGACGTTACCGGTGCGGATTCCATGCCGATCGACCTGACCGGATTGCCAGCCAACAGCACGGCCAGGTTAACCACGCTGTTGTGCATCATCGATTTCGGCAGTCCGGCCGGGGGTTGTATCGGTGCACCTGCGGATGAAACGGCTGAGCAGGAAACCGTCGCGGTCATGCAGTTAATGGGCTATGGCTATTCAGATTGCACGGATACAACAGACATCACCACCTGTACCGGTGAAGCCCGGGTTGCGTGGCCATTGTCAAATTACAAGAACCTTTCCGGCCCGCCCGGCGTGCCTTTGACCGCCAAGGGCACTTTCCCTCCGACCGGTACCGCCGAGATCGTGGCCAACCCCAACGGCGGCGGCTTGGGTGTGTCGTTGACCACTTGGCTGAACGAAAACCCGGCCTGCAGTTCCGGTATTCAGGTGACCAGTTCAGGTTCGTGGCAGACCTGTGAAATGCACGAGTGCTACCAGCAGGATTCACGACCGGACGGCGTAACCTGCACAGCCAAACCCTGCCGCTGTGGCCCTGGAGGTAATGATCCCAGGTATTTCCTCAGTTGGAAGAAGTCACAGACGTCCCATTTCGGCATCGATATCATCGTCGACGATGAATTTCCCTGTGACCTGTTCGAATTCTATTTTGACGTGCCGAGAAATATGTATACCATCGTCAAGTCCGCCGCACTGGTGATGAGCGACTGCAACAGTCTTGGCCCGTACCACTCGGGCCTGATTTGGATCAGCGGCCCAATCTGCAAGATTAAGCAGGTGATCGGATCACCGGAAAACCCGGTGATGCTGGTCACGGCTGCGACCGAAACCCACCTTAACTCCGGAGCGGAAATTTACGGTGTGTTCTATGCCTTTGACGGTGAAGATATCAATGCCAGCGTAGTCTCAAACGGCCACGCCACCGTCTACGGCGCTGCAGTCATAGATGCAACACTTGAAAAATACCAGGGCACATTCCAGGTTGTGTATGCCGATGGCGTGCTGGCCAACGCTCACGGCCTGAACGGCGTGGGGTCGGTCAGCGGCGGCTGGCGCGACTTCGGCCTTCCAGCCTGGGAGTAGGGGCAGGAAAATGAAACGGAACATGATTATGAAGACATCACACCAATACGTATATCGGCGGGCAAATCAACGGGGGTATAACCTGCTGGAGGTGCTGGTCGCTATCGCGATCTTCGCCATTGGCATGTTGGCCCTGGCCTCTTTACAGGGTAACCTGACACGCTCGGCTTCGGATGCCAACACACGAATGGTTGCGACCAACCTGGCCGAGGGGCTGATTGAGCGCAGGCGGGGGTTTGCAAGGATTACCGATACCGACCCAAATAACGACTGGCCTGCATATGACGATATCGTCACTGAGTCATTTAACATTATCATTCCTCCTTATCCTGATCCCAGCGGCATGGTCTACACGGTCTCTTCGACGGTGACTGATTTTTATTACGATCTGGCCAATGACAACTTCAGCACAACCGCACCTGCCGGAGTTTTGGTATCTGACTACAAGCTGATGCAGGTTACGGTCAGCTGGGTCTCCCCGAATATGCGTCTCGAAGACGGCGTCGAAGTCACGGGGGTCAGCCTGGGTACCGGAAGCATAACGATCAGCGAATCCATTTCCTCGGTCACCACGGCTTCATCCTCCAGGGTTGTAACACAGAAGAATGACGATCTGGTTCCTATTTCCATCACCTACACCCCGGGGGCAAGGCCGGACATCGTTTCCCTGTCACTGGGCAACACCAAGTTCAAGGAATCGCTGACGCCGGAACCGAAGGTGTTTCGTGTAGGCGAATTTGTGGAAACGCGCTTCGACGTGATCACATACTCGCAGACCACCGCCGGTGCCTTGTTTGTCAGGCACGAGGAGTTTGCCACGGTATCCTGCGAATGCGCGCTGAAGACACCCTCGGGCACGCCCGAGACATCGGGCAGGCGGCCGGTCGTGTGGGCCGGTGATGAGTACGCACCGGGGCACTGGGTGGACAAGCCCTATGGTGTGGGGACCAATTCCACGCAGTCGATCCTGTGCGACCCCTGTTGCCGCGATCACCATGACGGCGGCTCCAGTGCGGAAGACCATACGGATACCGCAGTCAACCAGCTGTCGCCGTTCCGCCCCACTTCGGAATATTTCACCTCGGGCGCATTCAATGGCGACCATAAACATTACAATCGCGATGACCTGGGTATCCTGACACTGGCGGATGCAAATAATGATGTGTATGTTGAAGCCTGCCGGCTGACGCGCGTGGATGGCTTCTTCAAAATCTCGCAGGACTTCCGCCAGGAGGATCTGCATGTATTCCCCGGAGATTTCCTGGATGATGAAGCGGAAGTTATCACCTACTCAAGTTATGTGACTGCTGCTGCTGATGACTTTGAAAATGCCACGTATCCGGATTACGAGACCGCGCCACCGTGTATTGGCGGGCCCTTACCCTGCGTGGAAGAACCCGTTTATGGTGGTGCGTGGCCGCCGGAATTGTTGGCTGGTGAGTTTCCCACCTGGACGCAATTACCGCTGGGTCTTGAAGAAACACAACAGTTGAGACCCCGCGGAATTTATATTGACTACGTGAGCTATGATTTACGTACGGTCATTGATTGTCTGCGTTTGGGAGGGCCTGCAGAAAGTTGCCAAACCGGCGATGTGGAACTGGACCTGAACGACAGTACCAACATCCTGGAGCTACTCCCGTTTTTCGATGTGCAACTGACCCTGCTGAACCGCTGGAACGAAATTCCCATCAATACACCGGTGGAGACCACCAACGAGGGACTGGAGGATAACAATGAGCACTCCCGCGGATTAGCTTCAAGGGATGCCTTCGGCGGTTCCTACGTGGATTCGACGGGTCACAAGGGCAACCTGGTATTCACGGATACGGCCGCCACCGACAATTTATACCTCGCAAATTTCTCGACGGCAACCATCAACGTCCAGTCCCTGAATGACGGTGGTGGCGGCGGCGGGACTCCCCTTCCGGGTACCGATCCGGTCATCAGTGGAAATCTGACCGAGACGGCGGCCGGTGTCGAAGCCACGGATATCGAGGTGGTTGGACTCCTAGGTCCGCTGTGTGACCGCACTCCGGGAGGATTTGTGTGCACTGTCCCGTCGCATGCCAGCACTGACGGCATCGTCAAGGTCTTTGGTTATGGAATAAAGGACGTTAATCTCAACGCCTGCCTGACCGGTAACCCGCTGGGTCGCCAGAGCGAAGTCACTCTGGGTAAAGATGCTTATGCGATATTCGAGTTATATGGCACTGCCGCACCGAATGGTTCCGGATACAGTATCAACATACAGGATACACCCTGCACCCTTTAACAATTCTCCAATGGTGAGCCTGAAACACCGCTCTCTGTTAAAATGCCGCCTCACACCGAGACGGTTTTTTTTGACCCTATAAAATGAAAATCAGAACCCGATTCGCGCCAAGTCCAACCGGTTTTCTGCACGTGGGTGGCGCCCGGACAGCATTGTTTTGCTGGCTGCAGGCCCGCGCCAATGACGGTGTGTTTATCCTGCGTATCGAAGACACCGATCTTGAACGCTCCACTGAAGAATCTGTGCAGGCCATCCTCGACGGCATTGGGTGGCTGGGGCTGGATTATGATGAAGGCCCTTTCTTTCAAACAGAACGATTTGACCGCTACGCTGAAGTGGTTCAGCAGCTATTGAACGAAGACCAGGCCTATTATTGCACCTGCAGCAAGAAACGCCTCGAAGCACTGCGTGAGCAGCAGATGCGCGATGGTATCAAGCCGCGCTATGACGGGCACTGCAGGCGTCTGGAAGAAGTACCATCGGGGATAAAACCGGTGGTGCGGTTTCGCAATCCGCAATCCGGCAGCGTGATTTTCGACGACCAGGTTCGTGGCCAGATCACCATTTCCAACGGTGAACTGGACGACCTGGTGATCGCCCGCCCGGATGGCTCACCGACCTACAATTTCACCGTTGTGGTCGATGACATGGACATGCAAATTACTCATGTTATCCGGGGTGATGACCACATCAACAACACGCCGCGACAGATCAATATATACCGGGCACTCGGCGCCGATCCGCCGGTATTCGCGCATGTGCCCATGATCCTGGGTGAAGATGGTGCCCGCCTGTCAAAACGCCATGGCGCGGTCAGCGTGCTGAAGTACCGCCAATTGGGTTACCTGCCCCAGGCCTTGCTGAACTACCTGGTGCGCCTGGGCTGGTCGCATGGCGACCAGGAGATATTCAGTGTCGAAGAAATGCTGGCCGCTTTTGATATCGAAAATGTCAATCGAAAGGCGGCCGCCTTCGATTACGGCAAACTGGACTGGCTGAATCAGCACCACATGCGAAACCTGCCGCCGCAGGAGGTTGCTGAACACCTGGCCTGGCAATTCGAGGCACTTTCGATCAACACCGACGAGGGGCCGCTATTGAGCGACATCGTGATGGTGCAGGCTGAGCGTTGCAACACCTTGCTGGAAATGGCAGAACAAAGCCGCGTGTTCTATGAGGATTTCAACGAATTTGATGCCGGCGCTGCGAAAAAACACCTGCGCCCCGTGGCCGAGCATGCATTGCGCGCTGTTATGAGCCGCCTCGCTGATATGGATTCCTGGAAACCCGAGGGATTGAACCAGCTTGTGCGACTGGTCGCTGAGGAACTCGAAGTGGGAATGGGCAAGGTGGCTCAACCCCTGCGAGTAGCCTTAAGTGGAACTTCGGTTTCACCAGCCATTGATAAAACCTTGTGGTTATGTGGCAAGCAACGCAGCCTGCGGCGAATTTCACGTGCACTTGAATACGTCATGTACAGGGCCTCTCAATCCTGATGTCAAAGGTCGAGCGTCTTTATCACCTGCACAATATTCTCAACCAGAGGCGTACGCCTATTTCACGCCACGACTTGATAGACCGCCTGGAATGTTCACAGGCAACGTTTTACCGCCTGGTGGCGGAATTAAGAGACTTTCTGGGTGCTCCACTGGAACAGGATCCGGATACGCGGGGCTTTTATTACGACCGCAGCTATGAACAGCCCTTCGAGCTTCCGGGTATCTGGATAAGCCCGCAAGAGTTACAGGCCCTGCTGACAGCCAGGCAGGTGCTGGGTAATGTACAACCCGGTCTGCTGGAAGGTGAGCTTGAGTCACTGCAGGGCCGTATCAGTTCACTGCTGAGGCAAAAAGGCGTGGAGACTGAACAGGGCGACTCGCGGATCCATATACAGGCTGTAGCCGGCCGTGCGGTGCCCGGGCACCTGTTCCAGGATGTGCTTGCGACGCTGATCAAACGACAGCGGCTGCATATTCACTATCATGGCCGCAGAAGGGACGAGGTCAGTGAACGTGATGTGTCGCCACAAAGACTGACCCAGTACCGGAATTCATGGTACCTGGACGCCTGGTGTCATTCTGCAAAAGGACTGCGCAGCTTTGCATTGGAAAGAATAAAGGAACATACGCTGGTAGATGAAGAGTCACTGGATGTGGAACCGGATATTCTCGCGGCGCACTTTGACCAATCCTACGGAATATTCTCCGGTCCGGCAAAGCATACGGCAGAACTGAGATTTACCCCGGAAATGTCCCGCTGGGTAGCAGAAGAGCAATGGCATCCGGATCAGCAGGGTTGCATGGATTCGGACGGTGCCTGGACACTGAAGGTCCCGTTCAGTGACCCGCGTGAATTGAAAATGGATATATTACGCTATGGTGCCGAGGTCGAAGTGCTATCACCGGATTCCCTGCGCGATTCTGTGGCGGCCTCGGCCAGCGATACCGTCAAAATTTATTCCTGATCCAAATCTGAGGTTTCGTTTTCTCATGGTTTGAGAAAACCCTGTGTTTCCATTAAGTCCGTGCCAATAAATCCTTGATTGGGCAAGTGGAAATACAGAGGTGGTTGTCGTGCAGAAAAAAAACCATGAATTCGAGCTTGAGAAAGAGAATCTGGCACTGGAGTCCTGCCCGGAGCCGGTCCAGGTGATGCCACCTGAATTGATCACCACTGAAAAGACGCTGGCCCCGCAGGTATTGGGCAATGTGGTGGTCGGTATTTTACTACTGGGCGGGCTTATGTTCGCACCTGTCTGGTTTTTTAACCTCCTGACTTTTTTCTGAAAAATTCGCCACCCTAGCTGCCTGGATCTAGTTGTGGGAGCGAGCACCTGCTCGCGAATTGTGTCAGTCAGCACTCACCGTGCGTCCATTCGCGATGTGGTCATCGCTCCTACGCTATTAACGATCGCCATCAATATGCTTGCCGCCCGTCCAGCCACCCTCGCTCAGCACACGCTCACCCATTGCCCTTGGGGAATCTTCCAGATCCGTGGCCATCGAGTCATTCCAACGGTTAAGGAAACCATACAGACAAACAGCACCGAGGATCTGCACGATCTGTTCTTCGCTCCAGTGCTCCTTCATTTGAGATACCAGTTCATGATCCACCGAATTGGGAACCGATCCGGCCGCCAGTGCGTAGTCCAGTGCGACCCTCTCCGCCGTCGAATAGTGAGGACTGGTTTGATAATTCCATATGTCATCAAGTTTGTGTTGGGAAATTCCATGAATTTTCGCTGCGACCAGAGAATGCGCTTCGCAGTACTGGCAGCCGGCTGCACGGCTTGAAAAATGTGCAATCAGGCGCATAAATCCAAGATCAACCGGACCTGCAGGGTCCATGACTGCTTTGGTCAGGACGCCAAAACCTGAAACCATTTTGGGCCGCCTCTGCATGGTCAGCAGACTATTCGGGACGAAACCGAGGGTGCGCTCGAAGATTTCAAAGTCTTCAGCCAGTTCCGGGCTGTGTTCTTTTGACAAGGGTCTTAGATGTGCCACTGCATTCTCTCCTTTAACTCTTCTATTCAGGGTTGTAGTTCCTTCAGGAGTTCAAGGGCTATGGCTTGTGCGTTCCAGCCCCGCGCTTCCTCGCCAATGATGCTTATCACGAACCAGGTGGTAGCAAGATTTCGATTCCGGTTTTTGTCCCAATCGATCCAGCCGATAAACCACCCGTGATCAGGGTCAGAATCTTCGGCCCTGAGACAACTGCCGGTCTTGGCGTGCATGGTTCCGGGGAGCTCTGAGGTCTGAACCAGCATTTCCTGAACCTGCTGTTGGCATTTCTGCTGTGCGGTATGCCATCCCGTTTTTTCAAATGCCCGGGTCCGCCAACTACCCCCTGCTGCAAGCCAATCAGCGCGTTGAGGATTTTGAAGGTAGAGCACGGCGAGATCTGAATGGCACATTGTTCCAGCCCGAGTTCCAGTCGGGATTTATCATGGCGGTCCCTGGTCAGGATTAATGCACATCCGGAATAATTTCCGAAATAATCGGCGGCGGGTTTCGCGAGTTCAAGCTGCTTCGCTTGCAGTTGCCTTCATGGGTCCATGCAATAACGCAGTGCGGGTGGCCTTGATCAACAGATCCACTTCCTCGCTGTTCATGCAAAAATGTGGGGTATAACGGAGAGAATTTTCACCGCCGTGTATCACGTTGATACCGTTGAGGCGCATGTACTCCTCTGTGGAGCCAGTACCGTGGCTTTTGAATCTTCGGGCATCGAGTTCGGCACTCAACAGCAAACCGGTTCCCTGAACATTAATGATTCTGCCCTCCAGCTGGCTTTGTAACGCCCCAAGCTTCTCAAGCAGTTCCTGGCCCCTGGCACAAATATTTTCCCGCATTTCCGGTGTCACAGATTCAAGCACCGAGACCGCCACATCCATCGCCCTGGGGTTGGAGGTCATGGTATTGCCATACACACCTTTGCGATACAATGCCGCCGCCATTTTGCTCAAGGCCAGTACCGAAAGGGGATATTGGCCGCCATTTAGTGCCTTGGAATAGGTTTCCATATCGGGTGGCTCGAGGTCTTCAAAACCAGGGTAGTCACAGATAGAAAGCACCCCATGAGCACGAAGGCCGGCCTGGATTGAATCTACCAGCAACATCGCGCCGTGCTCGCGGGTAAGTTTTCGTGCCAGTAAATAGAATTCAGCATTAATGGCCTTGCCCGGGTTGCCTTCACCCATCACGGGTTCCAGGAAGAAAGCCTCGATGAAGATACCGTTGCTGTTGGCATAATTGAACACTTGCTGCAGTTGTTCGAGATTATTGGGCTCTACCGTAATCAGGCTGTCCTGGTCCCGGAAACTCGCCAGGTGCCGGCAGTAGTTTTTGCGCGTCGAATCAGAAAAACGGGCAGGTCGGTCGGTGCGACCGTGAAACGCGCCTTTCAGGCCCAGGATACGAATGGGCTGGTTGGCGTGTTCACCACCAGGGTCGGTCATCAACTTGGCGTTGATATCAGATATACGTGCAGCCATCGTGACGGATTCAGAGCCACTGTTCAGGCACACGAAACGGCTGAAAGGCTGAGACCCACGCGTGTGACCGATTTCACGACGAAGTGCATCAATAAATCTTTTCTGACTGATGCTGGGCGTCATGATGTTGGCCATCACGTGAGGCTCGTTCATTGCTGCCAGGATTTCATCCGGAGCGTGACCGAAGCCCAACATGCCGTAGCCGCCACAGTCGTAGAGCACTGCACCCTTGAGCGTCACTAGCCAAGGGCCTGCACCGGCCAGGCTGACATAGGGGTTGACGGCATCTTCCGGATAAAAATTGATAAACCCTTCCTGCACGGCTTGTGCCTGCTGATATTCGTCCATCTGCAGGATTTCCGGCATCTCGTCAAGCACGGACTGGAAAGATTCGCAGGCCATGTCTATGGCCTGCGCCAGTTGCTGGTCGTGGTCTGCGAATCGGATTATGATTTCGTCCGGCAGGCCGGGAGTGCGGACCGAACCGCCGTGTTTGCGCAATTGATTCAGTTTTTCAATGAGGGTCATTGTCCGGATTCCACCGAGCCCGTTACGGGTGTTTTCAAAGGCAGGCAGAATAGCATAGCCTTCAATGATCAGAGAACCCCGGGCTAGTGTGTTGCAACAGGGCCCACTCGACATGTTCGCGTACCATCTCAGAGGGATGATCAGCCCGGCCGCGAAGGCTGCTGATCACTTTTTCGCTACTGACTGCATTACCGAGTGCCACCGCGATGTTCCGCAGCCAGCACAAATGGCCAATTCTCCTGATGGCACTTCCTTGCGTGCGTTTTAGAAACTCTTCCTCCTCCCAGGCAAACAGTTCCACCAGTTGCGCGCCATCCAGTCCCTGCCTTGGATTGAAATCATCTTCGTTTGTGAACTGTGCAAATCGATTCCAGGGGCAAACTGCCTGGCAGTCATCGCAACCGTAAATCCGGTTTCCGATCAGTGGTCTGAATTCCTCAGGAATTGAACCGTGCAGCTCAATCGTCAGATAAGAAATGCACCTCCTGGCATCAAGCTGGAATGGTGCGACGATCGCTTGGGTCGGACATATATCGATACACTTGGTACAGCTCCCGCAGTGTTCCGCTACCGGTTCGTCAACAGGCAGGGGCAGATCGGTATAAATCTCGCCCAGGAAAAACCAGCTGCCGGCTTCCCGGTTCAAAAGGTTGCTGTGTTTGCCTATCCATCCCAGGCCGGCTTTTTCTGCCAGCGCTTTTTCCAGCACCGGTGCGGAATCAACAAACACGCGGTATCCGAATGGCCCGACCTGCTGTTCAATCCTGGAAGACAGTTTCTGAAGCCTTTGACGCATCAGTTTGTGGTAATCCCTGCCCAGGGCGTAACGCGAGACAAACCCCTTGTCGCGTTCTTCAAGTAACTCTTCAATACCGGTGGCGCCGGACGGTAAATAATCCATGCGTACCGAGATAACCCTGACGGTACCGGGGACCAGTTCGCCGGGTCTGCTTCGGCGCGTACCGTGGCGGGACATGTATTCCATTTCGCCGTGGTAGTTGTTGTTCAGCCAATTATCCAGGTGAGACTCATGATCACTGAGCTCGGTATCTGCGAAACCCAGTTGTTGAAAACCCAGCTCTGCACCCCAGCGCCGGATGTCGGCGGCAAGACTGTGGATCTTGTCCGGATCAAGATGGCTACTGGTTTTAGATCGCTGGTTCACCGTTATAATGAATCCATGTCAGAGTTCGCCTCAAAATTGTATACCGCCGAGCAGGTCAGGTGTCTGGATGCTTGTGCGATCAATGAACATGGAATTCCGGGGTATGAACTGATGAAAAGGGCGGGGAGGGCGGTTTTTGATGCCGCCGAGAGCCGTTTTCCTGCTGCAGTTAACTGGGCCGTGGTCTGTGGGGCCGGAAATAACGCAGGCGACGGTTACGTCATCGCCAGGTTGGCCCTGGATGCAGGCAAGTCCGTCTGCCTTTACACGCTAGGCCCTCCGGAGGAGCTCAAAGGAGACGCTCGAACTGCGGCGCAGGACTTCCTCAAGGGCAATAGTGTGGTGCACCGCTGGCCACCGGTCAGTGATCATGAAGCACCGGAACTCGTTATTGACGCCTTGTTGGGTACCGGCCTGGACCGGCCGGTCAAAGGTGAGTACCGGAAAGCGATTGACTGGATGAATATTCAGCGCTGCCCCGGGTTCGCTGTGGATATCCCCTCGGGGCTGAACGCTGACACGGGGCAGGTGATGGGGATAGCTTTCCGTTCTGATTTCACCATCAGTTTCATTGGAATCAAGCAAGGCCTGATCACCTGTGACGGTCCGGATTACACCGGCGAGCTGGTATTTGATTCACTGGACATCCCTTGCACTGTTTATGAATCAATAAGCGACAGTGGATTTATAATTCGCGAAAACCTATTGACACAAATAGCAAAGCACCGTAAGCGCAATTCACACAAGGGACAGTATGGTCATGTACTGGTTGCCGGCGGCAATGCCGGAATGGCCGGTGCAGTAAGGCTAGCCGGCGAGGCGGCCTTGAGGTGCGGCTCCGGGCTGGTCACCATAGCCACCCATCCGGTTCACTCGGCAGTTTTGAACCTGGCGAGGCCTGAGTTGATGGTCAATGGAGTTTCGGAAACGGGCGACATGACAGCCTTGCTAAAAAAGGCCACGGTGGTGGCTGTTGGTCCCGGACTCGGTTTGAATGACTGGTCGCGCGAACTTTTTCTAAACTGCCTGGGCTCTGAAAGGCCGCTGCTGGTGGATGCTGACGGTCTGAACCTGCTGGCCGAAAAACCCTGCAGCAGGGAAAAATGGATACTGACACCGCATCCGGCAGAAGCAGGCAGACTACTTGGAATCAGCACTGAAGAGATTCAGGCGAATCGCGTTGATAGCGCTCGCAAACTGGCGGCGAAATATGGTGGCATTGTCGTGCTGAAAGGTTGCGGTACGGTGCTTGCTGAACCCAATGGTGGATTCGCTATTTGTCCCCTGGGTAATCCGGGCATGGCCACCGCAGGTAGCGGGGACGTACTGACTGGCATCATTGCTTCTTTGCTCGGACAGTGTGACGACCCATGGAACGCAGCACAAGCGGGCGTAGTTGCGCATGCCGCAGCCGGTGATCATGCGGCGGCCATTCTGGGTGAACGGGGTATGCTGGCAGGTGACATTATCGAAAGTCTCCCGCAGGTTCTGCGATGAGCTGCCCGTGAAAGGCCAGGCAGCAAGCATGTCATTGGAAACCGGACTTCTGGATGAAGCAGCCATGAGCCGGCTTGCATCAGTGGTGGCTGATGGCCTGGAGCCGCCATTGATCATATACCTGCAGGGTGATCTTGGTGCCGGCAAAACCACCTTTACCCGCTCTGTATTAAGGCAACTGGGATACAAAAAAAGGGTTAAAAGCCCGACCTACGGGCTTTTGGAGCGATATACCCTGGAACAGATTGAACTGGTCCATGTTGATCTCTACCGCATTGTCCAGGCAGGTGAACTGGAGTTCCTGGGCCTTGAGGATTTGTACAATCCACAAACGGTATTCATGATTGAATGGCCGGAACGTGGCGCTGCCTGGCTCCGCGCTGCCGACCTTACAATACGGTTTTCCCATGCGGATGCATCACGTGAACTTGTGTTCATCTGTCACAATCCAGCGACCGGAACTCTTTATAACAAGCTGGTTCAATATTTGCGATAACCTTTCTAGTTAGTCCGTATATCTAACGGTTTTTAAAGAAAAACTCTTGCTTTTTCCGGAAAAGCAATTCATCATTAAATTGTCGACAAGGAGGTTGAAGCCAAATATGGTATTGCGCCGCATCTTATTTGTTCTGCTTCTAACCGGTTCGCTTCAGGCAATGGCCACCGAGGTGAGCAATCTTCGGGTGTGGACCGATCCCGACAAAACCAGGGCAGTTCTTGATCTCAGCGAGCCCGCTGAATACAAGTTGTTCACGCTGCAAAACCCGCATCGTGTCGTGATTGACCTGCTGTCCTCAAAACTCAAGAAATCATTTAATCCTGAATCTGTGCAATCGGGAGTCATTATTGCTGTCCGACACGGAAAACCTGCCGGCGATACGCTTCGAATCGTGCTTGATCTGAGCGAGCATGCCCAGATGAAAAGTTTCATCCTTGCCCCCACCGGCCAGTATGGCCACAGGCTGGTGGTAGACCTTTTCAGTGGCTCCGGGCAGCAGTCGGCGACCGTCAAACGCGTTTCAGACGTACAAAAACCAAACCGCGATGTGATCATTGCCATCGATGCAGGTCATGGTGGTGAAGACCCGGGTGCTTCAGGGCCAAAGAGAATACGCGAGAAGAATGTCGTGCTGGCGATCGCCCGGGAATTGAAGAAACAGATTGATGCTGAACCCGGAATGCAGGGCATGCTGATCCGCGACGGTGACTACTACATCGCGCACCGGCAGAGATATGAAAAGGCCCGTAAGGCTCGTGCAGACCTTTTTGTTTCCATACATGCCGACGCTTTCAAGGATGCCAAAGTCAGTGGCAGTTCGGTGTTTGTTTTGTCCCGGCGTGGCGCCAGCAGCGAATATGCCCGACTGCTGGCAGCCGGCGAGAACCGGTCCGACCTGATAGGCGGGGTGAAACTGGACCAAAAAGACGACATGCTCGCCTCAGTGTTGCTTGACCTTTCACAAAGCGCAACCATGGAAGCCAGCAACCAGGTGGCAGACAGCATACTTGGCTCTTTGAAGCACGCCGGGAAAACACACAAAAATAAAACAGGCCGTGCAAACTTTCTGGTGTTGAAATCACCCGATGTGCCCTCGGTGCTGGTGGAAACTGCGTTTATCAGCAATCCAGGCGAAGAAAAGAAGTTGACCCAAAAGAAATTTCAACAGCGTATGGGCCGAGCCATTTCCCAGGGGGTACGTGACTACTTCTACCGCCGCCCGCCGCCCGGAACCTGGATTGCTGCAAACCGTACGGCAGAACGCTATGTCGTGGCCCGTGGTGATACGCTGGGCGGTATTGCCAGTCGCTACCAAGTCAGCCTGAACCGTCTTCGCAGCGCCAACAAAATTAACGGAAGGGGCGACAAGATTTTGGTCGGAAAGGAACTGATTATTCCAACAAGTTAGGCCTGCGGTTCTTTTCATAAGGACTTTGCACCGGGCCGGGTTTCGGGACTGGTCAAACATCGTTTATGATCTTCATTCTGTGTTTGTCCGATAGCTACCCATGCCCATACACGTATTACCCGAGTTCCTGATTAACCAGATCGCTGCCGGCGAGGTTGTCGAACGGCCAGCATCGGTGGTCAAGGAGTTGCTCGAAAACAGCCTTGATGCCGGTGCAGGTTCTATCAGCGTGGTGATTGAGCAGGGTGGCAAGCGGCTGATACAGGTAAGCGATAATGGTTTTGGTATTTCCAGAAAAGATCTTGATCTCGCTTTGCAAAGGCATGCAACCAGCAAAATTTCAAGTCTCGAAGATTTGGAAGCGGTAGCATCTTTGGGGTTCAGGGGAGAGGCGCTGTCCAGTATTGCATCTGTGTCACGCATGAAACTGATATCAAGGACTGCGGAAGGGGTTCACGCCTGGCAACTCACTGCCACAACGGGTATAGCGGGTGATGCCGTACCTGCTGCGGGTGAGACCGGGACCCGGGTCGAATTGCGTGACCTGTTTTACAACGTACCGGCCCGCCGGAAATTCCTGCGTACGGATCGAACCGAGTTTTCACATATTGATGAACTGGTCAAGAAAATGGCGCTGGCGCGATTCGATGTCGGTTTCGAACTGATCCACAACTCGAAGGTGGTCAGAAAATTACCCCCTGCACCGGAACCGGAACAGCAGGCTGCACGGGTTGCAAAACTCTGCGGCAAGGAATTCCTGGATCATGCAATGCTGATCGACGAGGAAAGAGCAGATCTGAGTCTTACTGGCTGGGTAGCAGAGCCACGTTATAACCGTGCACAGGCGGATCGCCAGTTTTTCTTTGTTAACGGACGCATCGTGCGTGATCGTGTCATCGCCCACGCTGTCCGGCAGGCTTTCCGGGATGTGCTTTTTCACGGTCGCCACCCGGCATTCGTGCTATTCCTGCAGATGCCCGCGCGGCTGGTGGACGTCAATGTTCATCCGCAGAAACACGAAGTGCGCTTCCGCGACTCGCGCATGGTGCATGACTTCCTCTATTCCAGTTTGCACAGGAGACTGGCGGACTCTGGTGTCGGCGCCGGCGCCATGCGCCCAGGAGCCGGTATGGGAATTGAATCCGGACAAACCATTGTGGCGGCTTTTCCACGGCAGGCCGGGATTGCTATGAGGGTCAGCGATCAGATTGCCCATTATGCCCAGGCACTCTCGTCACCAGCACAATCCCTGGCTGAAGCGCCGGAAGGCGAGGAAATTCCACCGCTGGGTTTCGCCCTGGCACTATTGCACGGTGTCTACATCCTGGCGCAGAACCGCGACGGGCTGGTGCTGGTTGACATGCATGCAGCGCACGAACGCATTACCTATGAAAGGTTGAAAGCTGGATTTGCTGAAGAAGGTATTCGCAGCCAGGTCCTGTTAGTGCCGGTCAAAGTCCTGGTGTCAGAACGTGAGGCTGACCAGGCGGAGAAACACGGCACTCAACTTGCCGGGCTGGGTATTGAGTGTGACCGGATCGGGCCTGAAGAAATTCTGATCAGGAAAGTGCCCACATTGCTGCAAAAGGCCGACCTGAAGGGCTTGTTAATGGATGTTCTGTCCGAGTTAACGGTGGATGGGGAGAGCAGCCGGATTGAATCTGAAATGGACGAGGTTTTGTCCAGCATGGCCTGTCATGGGTCAGTGCGTGCCAATCGCCAGTTAAGCCTTCCTGAAATGAATGCATTGTTGCGGGACATGGAACGCACTGAGCGGTCAGCCCAGTGTAATCATGGTCGCCCAACCTGGATTCAGCTGGATTTGCAAAAACTGGATCAACTGTTTCTCCGCGGCCGCTGAATTGAGCCCGCATAAAACTCCAGATCTCCCGCCATTGATTTGTGTCATGGGTCCCACGGCGTCCGGGAAGACCGGGCTGGCCGTGGAACTGGCAGAGAAATTTCCACTCGATATCATCAGCGTAGACTCGGCACTGGTGTACCGGGGAATGAACATCGGAACAGCCAAGCCGGATGCTGAAACCCTGCAACGGGCGCCTCACAGACTGATCAATATCTGTAATCCCGAAGAAGCGTATTCCGCTGCGAGGTTTTGCGAAGATGCCGTTCGTGAAATCGACATCATTCTCCGGGCGGGCCGCGTGCCGTTGCTGGTGGGTGGAACGATGTTGTATTTCCACGCTTTGCTTGATGGATTGTCAGAGCTTCCCCCAGCTGACCCCATGGTCCGTGCCGAACTGGAGCAGGCAGCAGATAAACATGGTTGGCCTGCCTTGCACCAGCAACTGCAAGGCCTGGATCCCGTAGCGGCCGGTCGGATTAACCCCAATGATGCACAACGCATTCAAAGAGCGCTTGAAGTGTTTCGGATCAGCGGCGAGCCCATCAGTAGACTGCAATCGGGTCCAGTTGGTGAAACACGCGCTTTCGAGTCCTTGAAAATTGTAGTTTGCCCGGATGAAAGGCAGGTTTTACACCAACGAATTGAACAGCGCTTCAGACAGATGATTGAAGGCGGGTTTGAAGCAGAACTCAGGGAACTGCATGGCAGACCTGAATTGAACAGCAATCTGCCGGCTATGCGTACGGTCGGTTACCGGCAGTGCTGGGAATGGCTGGACGGCCGGTTGAGCGAGGAGGAATGGCCGGAAAAGGCGATTGTCGCAACCCGTCGGTTGGCCAAGCGACAATTGACATGGCTTCGCCGAGAGAAGCAGGCGCTGTGGTATGATTTAAGCAAGGAAGGAAGCAGTGATAAGGTGTTTGGTACAGTAAGGGAATTTCTATCGCTGCATCGCTAGACACCGCTTTCTTCTGGTGCCGCTACAAGCGGAAAAAATTATAAAAGGAGAAAGACCATGGCAAAGGGTCAATCATTACAGGAGCCATTTCTGAATGCGCTCAGGCGTGAACGGATTCCGGTTTCAATTTATCTTGTTAATGGAATCAAGCTACAGGGACAGGTTGAATCATTCGACCAGTTTGTGGTTATGCTCAAAAACTCAGTCAGCCAGATGATATACAAGCATGCTATATCAACCGTGGTACCGGCGCGAAACGTCAAGGGTTTCGAAGAGGATGAAGAGTAGGGGATTCCTTGTTTGACAGGGCGGAGCGCGGTAACCGTGCGATCATCCTGCATCCCTGTTTTGCCGGAACCGGTCCGGACGCGATAGATGAATTCCATGAATTAGCCCTTTCTGCAGGTGTGGAACTTGTAGCGGTGCTTCATGCGCCACGTAAGAAGCCGGACGCGCGTTATTTCGTGGGCCGTGGGAAAATCGACGAACTGGCCAGCCAGGTTGATGATTACGAAGCGGATCTCGTCCTGGTCAGCAGGCCATTGAGCGCTGTTCAGGAACGCAATATTGAAACGCGCTGCAAGTGCCGTGTGCTTGACCGCACTACCCTGATCCTGGATATATTCGCTCAGCGTGCACGTTCCTACGAAGGCAAGCTGCAGGTGGAACTGGCACAACTCAGGCACCTCTCTACCCGACTGGTCCGGGGATGGACTCACCTCGAACGGCAAAAAGGGGGTATCGGACTCCGCGGACCTGGTGAAACACAACTCGAAACAGATAGACGACTGATCGGTCACCGAATCCGGTCATTGCGTGCAAAACTGGAAAAGGTCAATCGACAGCGTGAGCAGAGCAGGCGCCAGAGACAGCGGCTTGAGGTACAAACCGTAGCATTGGTCGGCTATACCAATGCCGGAAAGTCAACCCTGTTCAACCGGCTGACCGAGTCGGACGTTGATACCCGTGATATGCAGTTTGCGACCCTGGACCCCACGGTTCGGCAACTCACCAATCAACAGGGGAACAGGGTACTGATTGCAGATACGGTCGGTTTTGTCGGACAATTGCCAACCGAACTCATAGCTGCCTTCCGGGCAACACTTCTGGAGACACGTGAGGCGGATTTATTGCTGCACGTCATTGATGCCTCAGATCCATTTTGTGCTGAGCGCAGGGAAGAAGTTGAAGATGTGTTGACCTCAATTTCTGCAGATCAGATTCCGGTGATTCGCGTTTACAATAAAATTGACCGGCTTGGCCGGCAAGCGGACGTTCAACAGGACGGGAACGGGGTAATTACGCAAGTATCCATATCCGCCCGGGATGGGTTGGGTGTGGATGAATTGCAGGAAGCAATTTGCCAGCACCTGGCCGGCGACCGGATCAGAAGTCATGTTCGTCTGGACAGTGGCAATGCCCGCTTGCGTGCACAATTATTCGAGATGGGCGTGGTGATGGAAGAAAAGTTCGCCGATGATGGTTGCTGGATTCTGTTTCTTGATTTGCCTTTGAACCTGGCTGAACGACTGGCCGGTCAAACCGGGGCAATGGGTGCATTGATCAGAGACCAGGTTCTCACGGTTGACAGGGCAAACGTCACAGCAAGGGCCGTTTCCCGTTAAATCCTGCTGAAAATTGCAGCCAGAACGCACTTGGGCTTGAAACAACTGCCCGTCAACCCAAGTTTGCACTTATCAATCAAACAATTGTCCGCTGATGGTGCGAGCCTGTAAGCTGGACCCGACAAATACCCCTTTACAGGAGAGTCATATGCCCTGGAAAGAACCCGGCAAGGGAAACAAAGATCCCTGGAATTCCGGTAACCAGCAACCCCCTGACCTGGACGATGTGTTCAAAAATGTCAAATCGCGTGTGCGGTCGATTTTTGGAGGCGGGTACGGGCGCAGTGATTCCAGTTCCGGAGGCGGTGGAATGTTTTCCCTGGTCCTGCTGCTGCTTGTGTTTTGGGCCGGCTGGGACGCTGTTCATATCATCGATGCAGCCGAGCGCGGTGTAGTACTTCGCTTTGGCAAGTTTTCGCGGGAACTTCAACCCGGTATCAACCTGACTTTGCCCCGTCCGATAGAAACATTATTCAATGTCAATGTGAGTAGTGTGCGTTCGGTAGACGATCAGGGTCATATGCTTACCGAGGATGAAAACCTGGTCGAATTCAGTTACCAGGTCCAGTACCGGATCTCGAGCGCGCAGGACTTTCTTTTCAAGGTTCGCAGCCCGGAAGTCACGCTCAAGCAGGCAGCTGAAAGCGCCTTGCGCGAGTCTGTGGGTACCACCGGCCTGGATGACATTCTCGAAGGTTCAACACGTGAGAAGGTGCGACAGGAATCCCGCAAGGTCCTGCAGGATACCCTCGACAGTTACCAGGCAGGTATCCTGATTACACAGTTTAACCTCACCGATGTGACCGTACCCTCACAGGTCCAGGAGGCCTATTCCGATGTTATCCGGGCCCGTGAGGATCGCGAGCGGTTTATCGAAGAAGCGAGGGTGCATGCCAATAGCGTTGTGCCCGAGGCGCGAGGTGCAGCCGCTCGAATTGAACAGGAAGCCGAGGGCTATCGTGCAGCAACTATTGCACTTGCCGACGGTGAGGCAGATCGCTTTACGCAGGTGCTGGCGGAATACCGGCAGGCTCCGGATGTGACGCGCAAGCGTTTGTACCTGCGAACCATGGAAAGTGTTTTCTCACGTTCCAGGAAGGTGCTGCTCGATGTTGAATCGAACGCTAATATCCTGTACCTGCCTCTGGATTCATTGGGTGGCAGCCAGAGTGCTGGCCGAATTCCACCCATTTTGGGCACCAATTCAGGAAATCCGCAGGGTACTGACAGTCCTTCGGGCCAGGGCCGGTCAGCGAACAGGGAGAGCAGACGATGAACAGGAATTTAATAACGATTTTGCTTGTCGTTCTGGGCGGTGTTCTGCTTTCAAGCCTGTTTACGGTCAAGGAGACCGAGTACGCCATCCGCTTCCAGTTGGGCCGGATCGTGAAGTCCGATTATCAGCCCGGCATTCATTTTAAATTGCCGTTTGTCAACAACGTTCGCACATTTGAAAACCGCTTGCTCACCCTGGATACCTCTCCGGAGGCGATGATTACATCTGAACAAAAGTTCGTAGAAGTTGATTCCTTTGTGAAATGGCGAATCACCGACGTGTCGAAGTATTACACCGCGACCAATGGTGGTGATGAGCAAATAGCGCGTCAACGCCTGGACGGAATTGTCCGTGAGCGAATTCGCAACCAGATCGCCAGCCGCACCCTGGTCGAGGTTATTTCCGAGCAGCGTGTGAGCACCATGCGGGATATCCAGCAGAATGCCAACGAGGCTGCCGGTGACTTTGGTGTTGAAGTTGTTGATGTTCGCATCAAGAGTATCGAGCTGCCCGATGATGTGCGCGTATCCATTTACCGGCGCATGTCCGCCGATCGCCAGAAAGAGGCCAACCTCTATCGTTTCGAAGGCCGTGAACAGGCTGAGCGGATTCGTTCCGACGCCGATCGTCAGGTCCAGGTCATACTTGCTGAAGCAGAACGTGATGGCCAGAAAACCCGTGGTGTCGGAGACGCCAAAGCGACCGGAATATATGCTCAAGCTTATGGCGCGGACGAAGAATTTTATGCCTTTTACCGGAGTCTGCAGGCTTACAGTAATGCCTTCGGCGGTCAACAGGATGTAATGGTTCTCGACCCGGGTTCAGAGTTTTTTGAGTACTTTGGAAAGGACAGCGGCAACTGAAGCCGCTGTCGCTGAACAAAACGACTGTTTCAATTCATGACACAGGATCTTTTGACTGCGGTTGGGCTGCTATTAATCCTGGAAGGCCTGCTGCCGGGAATTGCGCCATCGACCTGGTTAAAGGTCATGAGAGACGCGTCAAAATTGGGTACCCGCGGCATTCGGATTGCGGGTATCACCAGTATGCTTTCCGGGGCACTACTGCTACAACTGCTTAACTGAACAGATTCACATGGTTTCAATTGATCGTTGTGTAAGAGCGAAGCGGCTTTCTGCGGGCCGGATAAACGCAATGCCCTTATTGGGGTTCACAACACGGAATATACAAGAATGACCACCAGCATCGTGGTACTGGGTACCCAGTGGGGTGACGAAGGCAAGGGCAAAATTGTTGACCTTTTGAGCCGTGAAATGGACGCAGTGGTCCGATTCCAGGGTGGACACAATGCCGGGCACACCCTCGTTATCGACGGTGACAAGACCGTTCTTCACCTTATCCCCGCCGGTATCATGCAACCGGGTGTGCAATGCCTGATCGGGAATGGTGTGGTGCTTTCCTTAGCTGCGCTCAAGATCGAGACTGACCGGCTGGAAGCCCAGGGCGTCGATGTGCGCTCCCGGTTGACGATTTCTCCCTCCTGCCCGGTGATCATGCCGTATCACGAGGCACTGGACCGGGCACGCGAGGAAGCACGTGGTCATAAAGCCATTGGCACCACCTGCCGTGGAATCGGTCCGGCCTACGAAGACAAGGCTTCGCGGCGGGGAATTCGTATTTCCGACCTGCGCAATGCGAGTGCTCTATCGGAAAAACTGGCTGCCGTAATGGATTACCACAACTTTGTGCTGGTGAACCGTTTCGGAAAACAAAGGCTGGATGTGCAAAAAACGCTGGATGACACGCTACAGCTTGGTGCTGAATTTGAAGCGCTGGCCGGAGACGTCAGTGGCACATTGCATGACTTAAGAGAGCAGGGTAAGAAGATCCTTTTCGAGGGCGCACAGGGAACTCTGCTGGATATTGATCACGGCACTTATCCTTATGTCACTTCATCCAATACCACAGTTGGAGGCGTTTGCACCGGTGCAGGTGTGGGGCCGGACTCCATTGATTATGTTTTGGGCGTTGTCAAGGCCTATACCACCAGGGTGGGAGCAGGGCCGTTTCCCTCCGAATTATTTGACAATGTGGGTGCAGGGATTGCCGAGCGCGGTGTCGAATTTGGCGCAACTACCGGCCGCCCCCGCCGATGTGGTTGGTTGGATGCCGTGGCGCTAAGGCGCTCGGTCAGGCTAAATGGATTGACCGGATTCTGCGTCACCAAGCTTGATGTTCTGGATGGCATGGATGAGTTGAAAATCTGTACGGCATACCTGCTGGATGGTGAAGAAATCAGTACCCCACCAGCCAACCCTGAAGACTGGGAAAATCTTGAGCCGGTTTACCAATCTTTTCCCGGTTGGAAGCAAGTTACCCGTGGCGTTACAGACTTTGACGCGCTACCGGCGACAGCACAATCATACCTGAGGGAAGTCGAGAATTTGACCGGTGCGCCCATACACATGATTTCAACCGGCCCCGATCGAAGTGAAAATATCATCCTGAAGCACCCATTGAGTTCAATTTGAACACTTTGTCTTTCGGTGAAGCAGGTGACCGTTTTCAAGACCTTGAGCAACATGGATGTTGCGCCAGATCCCTACATGGATGTATTCATGGGCGTGTCTTGAAAACCGGTTGCCGGTTCGCCGGAAGACCTGTTAGCTTCTGGTTCTATTGACACTCAAAAGCCAAATCGGTAGAGTGCGCTCCGGTTCCGGGGTTCCCCACTTCCCCTGAACGCAAAGCGGCCTGAATCAATGTTTTTATGGCCTGATGCCGAGGTGGCGGAATTGGTAGACGCGCTGGCTTCAGGTGCCAGTGAGCTTTTTGCTCGTGGAGGTTCAAGTCCTCTTCTCGGCACCATTTTTTCGGAGAAAAAATGGTGCCTTCGTCAATGAGCAATATCGACCATCGATGGTCGAATTGCATGTCGCTGCGCAGACGCGTGGGTCTGCTACGCTCCTTCACTCGCTGTCGCTCATGTTGGCACTTCCTTGTGCCAATTGTCTCTTGAAACCCTGATAATGATCCAAATGACCAAAAAAGATAAAAAATACCAATCTGCCTCGAACAAGAGAAACATCAAGGCTAAAGCACCCGATCGGGATGCTGTGATCGCCTTGATGGAAGCGCACGGCCGGCCCTTGAAAAGAAGGGAGATTTTCGAAGCGCTTGAGATTTGGGACGACGGCCCGCGTGAAATTCTGCGCCGCCGCCTGATTGCAATGGTGCGCGACGGTCAGCTCATCAAGAACAGGCGCAATGCCTATGGGCTGTCTGCAAAAATGGATTTGATCAGTGGCCGTATCAGCGCGCATAAGGACGGCTTTGGATTCGTCATTCCCGACCAGGGCCGGGATGACCTTTACCTTTCACCGCGCCAGATGCGTTCGGTGATGAACGGCGACCGGGTATTGGCCAGCGCGGTGGGCGTTGACAGGCGTGGACGCAAAGAAGGTGTTATCAGAGAGGTACTTGAGCGGGCCAATGAGGCCATCGTTGGACGATACATCGAAGAGAGCGGTATCGCCCTGGTTGTTCCCGACAATCCCCGTATCAATCACGATGTACTCATTCCGCTTTCAGATACACTCGACGCCAAACCTGGCCAGATCGTATTGGCCAGCATTGTTTCCCAGCCAACCGCCAACAAACCGCCTGTCGGGCGGATACTCGAAGTGCTGGGGCAGGCCGGCACGCCGGGAATGGCCACCGAGATCGCGATTCGCGACTTCAATCTGCCACATGAGTGGCCAGAAGGAGTAGAAGCCGAGGCTGAAGGATTCGGAGGCAGCGTCCCGGAAAACATGGCCATGGGCCGCAAGGACTTGCGGAAATTACCGCTGGTAACGATTGACGGGGCAGATGCGCGCGACTTCGATGATGCCGTGTATGCCAAAAGGACATCAAAAGGCTGGCGATTATTGGTAGCGATCGCGGATGTATCTGCATACGTTCAAGCCGGCAGCGTACTCGATGCGGAGGCTGTCAATCGCGCTACTTCGAGCTATTTCCCCAACCGTGTGATCCCGATGCTACCCGAGGCGCTGTCGAATGGCCTGTGTTCTCTGAAACCGGCTGAAGACCGGCTGTGCCTCGCCTGTGACATGTCGATTGACGAACACGGGAAGGTAAGCCATTCAAAGTTTGTAGCGGGCATCATGCGTTCACACGCACGCCTGACCTACCAACAGGTTTGGCAATACATCGAATCCGGAAAACTTCGGCACCAAAACCGCTCTCAGGAAATACGTGCAAACCTTGACGATTTGCATGATCTCTACAAAGTATTGAAAAAAGCGCGGCTGAAACGCGGCGCCATAGATTTCGAAACCCAGCAGGTGGCATTTCGGTTTGACGAACACGGCGTGGTTTCAGACCTCGTTCCTGTGCAAAGAAATGATGCGCACAAGTTGATTGAAGAAAGTATGATCCTGGCCAACGTTGAAGCTGCGCGCCTGATGATGAAACAAGCAATTCCGGCGCCATTCAGGGTTCATGCAAGTCCACCGGATATGAAGCTGCAGTCATTGGCGGAATTCCTGCGAGGCCAGGGTATGAAAGTGACCTGGAGAGATCAGCCAGAACCAGCAGATTTTGAACAAGTTGTAGAGCAGGCGCGTGGCAGGCCGGATGAAAAGCTGATCATGGCGGTACTGCTCCGGTCGCAGAGCCTTGCAGAGTATAAGACTGAAAACCAGGGACATTTCGGGCTGGCACTGGAGGCCTATTCGCATTTCACTTCACCCATTCGCCGCTATCCGGACTTGTTGATGCATCGGGCAATTCACCACTATTTGCAGCGGGGAAATGAGAAAAACTATCGTTATACACAAAAGGATATGGAAAGGCTCTGCGAATTAAGCTCCCAGCGCGCTCGAAGGGCAGAGGAAGCAGAGCGGGATGTACACGACCGCTTAAAGTGCATTTACATGGAGCGTCACCTTGGTGATGAATTCGACGGACTGGTTTCAGGCGTCACTTCGTTTGGCCTGTTCATTGAACTCGATCATGGAAACGTCAACGGCCTGGTACACGTAACCGGACTGCCCAATGACTATTATCATTTTGACCCGGTCTCGCACAGTTTAAAGGGTGAGCGCCGCGGCAGGGTGTTCCAGTTGGCAGATCAACTCAGGGTACGTGTTGTATCGGTGAATATCTCTGAGCGAAAAATTGATTTTGAATTGGTGGAATGAATGAATTCTCCTGCATCCGGCAAAGTAAAAGCACAACAGGTACTGGCTGGTATTCAGCCCGTTGCCGCAGCCATAAAGAATAATCCAGCCGGAATTCGAATGCTCCAGGTTGCCGCAGGCTCAAGTAATCAGCGGGTCGGCGACCTCGTGCTGCTGGCCGAGGACGCCGGAATTGAAGTCAAACAGCGGCCTCGTGAACAATTGGACCAGATGTCCGGATTCACGCGGCACCAGGATGTGATTGCCTTATTACATGATTTCACGCCGCCGGCCGAGTCGGAATTGCTTCCACTGTTGGAGAATGCAGCAGATGATGCATTGGTTTTGGTTCTCGACGGTGTGCAGGATCCCCACAACCTCGGAGCATGCCTGCGCACAGCCGAAGCTGCCGGAGTCAATGCCGTGGTTATTCCAAAAGACCGGTCGGCAGGTATGACACCGGTGGTCAGAAAAACATCCGCCGGTGCCAGCGAAATTGTTCCCTTGTTCCAGGTCACTAATCTGGCCCGCACGCTTCGAGCACTGAAGAAAGCCGGAATATGGATTGCCGGAACCTCTGAAGAGTCGCCAAAAACGATATACGACCAGGACCTGACCGGACCGATGGCCCTGGTCGTGGGCAGCGAGGGCCAGGGAATGCGTCGCCTGACCGGTGAATTGTGTGATTTTCACCTGCAAATTCCGATGGCGGGAATGATTGAAAGCCTGAATGTTTCAGTGGCAACGGGTGTTTGCCTTTACGAGATACAACGTCAGCGCAATAAGGTTAAGCTTTAGCTGTGGGTCTCAGCCAACAATGCAAATTCGAGCTGCCGTCGTGGGTGGAAAACTGGGCCGCGAGCCGGTCTTCAGATATCTTTGGTGATGAAGAAGGCATGGCGTTCGCCATCTCGCTTGCCACGGAAAACGTACACCAGGGTTCGGGTGGTCCATTTGGAGCAGCCGTCATTGATCCTTTCAGCGGAGCAGTGATTTCGGTGGGCGTCAACCTGGTCACGGAATCCGGGCTTTCAATCGCGCATGCTGAAATGGTGGCCCTGAGCCTGGCCCAGCACAGGCTGGGGGATTGGGACCTGTCGCAAAAGGGCCGTCTGAGCCTCGTTACCACTTGCGAACCCTGCGCAATGTGTTTTGGTGCGGTGCCATGGTCGGGAGTCCGAAAGCTGGTGTGTGGTGCCCGCAAATCTGACGCTGAAGCTGCGGGATTTGACGAGGGTGAAAAGCCCGGCAATTGGGTTCAGTCCCTGCGGGACAGGAGCATTGAGGTAGAGCTGGACGTATTGCGCTCGGAGGCGGCTGAAATTTTCAAGCTTTACCTTGCCGCCAACGGTGTGATTTATAACTCCGGTCATGGAAGCTCCTGATGGAAATAAGAGCGGGATTCGCCCAGATCGCCCCGGTCTGGCTGGACCGTAGAAAATCACTGCAAAAAGTACAGGAGTTCGTTACTAAAGCCGCAGATGAGTCAGTCAGTTTGCTGGTGTTCGGCGAAGCGCTGGTACCCGGGTATCCATTCTGGCCGGAGTTAACCGGCGGTGCGGAATTCGAATCTGGCGTGCAGAAAGACCTGTTTGCGTATTACGCCGAGCAGGCTGTTGATGTCAGCGGCGGGCGTCTTGACGACTTAAGTGCGCTCGCCCTTGAAAGAAAAATAGCAATCTACCTCGGCTGTATCGAACGTGCCACGGATCGAAGTGCACACAGTTTGTACGCAAGCCTCGTTTATATCAGTCCAGCCGGGGAAATAGGCTCGGTGCATCGCAAACTTTGTCCGACGCATGAGGAGCGGCTGGTCTGGTCTCCGGGCGACGGGCATGGACTCAGGGTCCATAACCTTCACGGCTTTCGCGTGGGAGGACTGAATTGCTGGGAAAACTGGATGCCATTGCCGCGATCCAGCCTTTACGCCCAGGGTGAGAATATTCACGTTGCAGCCTGGCCTGGCAGCCGCAGAAATACCCATGACATTACCCGCTTCATGGCCAGGGAAGGGCGCTCCTTTGTAATTTCGGCCAGTGGCCTGATGCACCGCGATTGGATTTCTGCTGACCTGCCACACGCCGGGAAGATTTTAGCCGGGTGCCGGCAAAGTGATTCCCCGTGGCTGGCTGACGGAGGTTCCTGCATCGCCGGGCCTGATGGCCAGTGGATTATCGAGCCGCAGACAGAGCTTGAAACTTTACGATACGCCGACCTTGACCTGAATGAAATTTACCGGGAACGGCAAAATTTCGACGCTGCAGGACACTATTCCAGGCCGGATGTGACTCGCCTGGTGGTAGACCGAACGAGGCAAACGACAGCAGAGTTTAAAGACTGAGTGGCCCGCTAAAAGTTACCATCGATCTCAGCTTTGAGCTGATCCAGAAATTCCCTCATGTACGCTGCCCGCCGGTTGGCTTCAGCACGTCCCGCCCGGGTTTGCATGGTTTCAGGCAGTGTAAACAGCTTCTTATAAAAATGATCGAGGGTATATTGCCGATCGTCAGGTTCACGTTCATTGCAAAAGGGATCACCAGGCTCGTACAGAGAGGTTCCCATACTTCCACCGGTAAGCAGGCAGCGCGCAATTCCAATCGCGCCCAATGCTTCGAGCCGGTCAGCATCCTGCACAATTTTTGCTTCCAGCGTTTGCGCCTGGATATTTGCTGAGAAACTGTGTGCTTCGATCGCGTGATACACGTCTTCCAGCCATTCGCGCGGGTACCTGGTGCCAGATAGAAACTCCACGGCATCATGGGCAGCGAGCTGCGATGCCTCTGCTCTCAAGTCTGAATCCTTGGCTACCGAGACGCAGTCATGCAGCCAGGCTGCAGCAACCGTTATTATTGGATTAGATTGTTCAATATCAGTAAGATATAAAGTATTCTTAACAACTCTTCTAACATGGGATATGTCGTGTGCCGGGTCACCGCTCATGCGATTCCGGACGAATTTCTCGCAGCTATTGTGTAGTTCTTGCAGGTTCATCTTTTCGACTTGCGGTTCTTATGTTGTCGCAATGCCAATTCGACCTGTGTGGTCTTTAATCCGACATCCTCCCGTAATACCTGGCAGTCTTCGATTGAGAGTTCATGAAACTTACCCATGAGCAGCCGTTTGGGCAGGAATACCGCGCCGTAACGAACCCGCTTCAGCCGTGAAACCCTGATACCCTGGGATGCCCAGAGCCGGCGGACTTCACGGTTCCTGCCTTCCAGGATTGTGACGTGAAACCACAGGTTTCCCTCGCTGCCGCCGGAAGCCACGATATCGCTGAAATTAGCCGGGCCGTCGTCCAGTTCGACACCTTTTTTCAGCCGTTCAAGTACGCCCGGCTCGACCGGGCCCCTGACCCTGATCGCATACTCCCGGTCCACCTGGTTTGACGGGTGCATCAGTGCGTGTGCGAGTTCGCCATCGGTAGTCATTAATAACAGGCCGGTCGTGTTGATATCCAGCCGGCCTACTGCAATCCAGCGCGCGTTTTTTAGCCGGGGCATACGATCGAATACCGTCGGCCGCTGTTGCGGGTCGGAACGCGTGGTGACTTCGCCATCCGGCTTGTTGTAAACAATACACCGATGAGCGGGCGTCGAGGTGGTAACTTTCCACATCATGCGATCCATAGTGATGACATCACCGACGATAGCGGTACCGCCAAGGATCGCGATGTCGCCGTTAAGGCAAACTTCGCCCGCCGCTATGCGCTTTTCAAGCGCACGCCGCGAACCCAGGCCAGCCGCGGCCATAATTTTCTGAAGCCGTTCGCGTCGCAGTTGATTGGGCTTTTTGGTTGATTTCGGGCTCATTGCCCGGGGTCGTCACTGTCACCTGAATCGTCACTGGAGAAATTTTCATTTTCGATAGTATCGCCGGTAGGCTTCACGGAATTATCTGGGCCCCTGAAGTCCAGTTCGGGCTCCAGGCTGTCCAGATCACGTATTTCAGAAAGTGTCGGCAAATCCTCCAGGCTGGTAAGATCGAAATGATCAAGGAATGCCCGGGTGGTTCCAAACAACGCGGGTTTTCCCGGAACATCTCGATGGCCGACAACCCGAATCCAGTCCCGCTCCTGAAGGGTACGGACGATGTTCGAGCTCAAAGACACCCCTCGTACAGACTCAATTTCACCGCGAGTGATGGGTTGTCGATAGGCGATAAGTGACAGTGTTTCCAGCATAGCCCGTGAATAACGTTGTGGCCTTTCGGTCCACAATCTCTTGACCCAATCCTGCATGGATTGTTTGACCTGCAACCGGAACCCACTGGCCACCTGCTTTAGTTCAATCCCCCGTTCAGCACAATCAAGCCCCAACTCTTCCAGTGCCTTACTGATGTCCGCGTTTGCCGGTTGGCTGGTCTCATCAAATAACGATGCGATCCGGGCGTGATTAAGCGGCTCGTCAGAAGCCAGCAGTGCGGCTTCAATGATTTGCTTGAGCTGGGGCTGCGTACTTTCTGCAAATTCAGACATCGTGACATTATTCCATTTGATCGCCGGAGCCAGCGCCCGGAGTTCTTACATAAATCTGACCTATGGGTTCATTCTGGACCAGGTCTACCAATTGCTCTCGAGTCAGTTCCATCAAGGCAAGAAAGCTGACCACGACACCACGGCGGCCTTCTTCGGCAGTAAACAGGTTCTGAAATTTCATGTAGGAATCACCACCCAGCGCCTGCATGATCATGGACATGCGTTCGCGAACCGACAGGGCTTCCCTTTGAATGTGGTGGTGGCTGAACAGTTCTGCCCTGCTCATCACATCCTTGAGCGCCAGCAGTAATTTCCTTAGGTCTACCTCAGGCGGGGTTTTCACCGCTGCCCTGTCTTCCACCCAGGCTTCTGCAAGGGCAAAATCACGCCCGGCGCGTGGCAATTCATCCATATCCTCTGCGGCTTGTTTGAATCTCTCGTATTCCTGTAACCGCCGGATCAGATCTGCCCTCGGGTCTTCCTCTTCTGACTCGCCGCCAGACGGTTTCGGTAACAGCAGTCGCGATTTGATCTCAGCCAGGATGGCTGCCATAACCAGGTATTCAGCTGCCAACTCAAATTGCAGGTCATGCAACATTTCGATGTATTCGATGTATTGCCTGGTGATTTCAGCGATCGGGATGTCAAGAATATCCAGATTCCGGCGCCGAATCAGATACAGTAACAGGTCAAGCGGCCCTTCAAATGCTTCAAGAATGACTTCCAGTGCGTCGGGTGGAATGTAAAGGTCTTTTGGCAGTTCGGTAAACGGCTGTCCCTGCACCACGGCAAAAGGCATTTCGCCCTGGTGGATTTCAGTCCCATGCGTCTGTTTATCTGATTCTTGATTGTTCTTGGAGTTGGTTTCCATAATTCCGATTACGCACTGGGCTGGCGCTCAAAGAAAGTCTATCACGCCACGGCCACGTCGAAGGACCCGTGGTTGTGCCTCCGTCAGGTCAAGCAGGGTAGTCGGTTCCAGGGGGCAATATCCTGCGTCTACAAACAGGTCAATTTGCCCATAGACTTCATCGTAAAGGTCTTCGCTATCCAGAATTTCTTCCCGGGGATCAGGCAGAATCAATGATGAACTCAGCAGTGGCTCATCCAGTGAGGACAACAAGGCTTGTACAAAGGGATGATCCGGGATGCGAACGCCGATGGTGTGCAGCTTTTGCCTGCGTGCAGTGCGCGGCACTTTACTGGTGGCTGGCAGGATAAAAGTATAGGGTCCAGGCGTTAAGTGGCGAATGAGCCGGTGCCTCTGGCTTCCAACCTTGGAAAGGTGGCCAACGTCCGACAGGCTTCGACAACAGTAAGTAAAATGATGTCGCCTGTTTAATTGCCGTAAGCGAATGACCCGGTCGCGTGCTTTTCTGTTATTTGAACGCCAGCCCAGTGCGTAACCGGAATCGGTGGGATAGGCGATCAGGCCACCACGAACCAGAACTCCGACGATGTGGTCGATCTGTCGGGGTTTCGCACCCTTTGTTCGAATTTCTATCCGTTCACTCATGGGTTTTGATTACTTTACAACCGCGCTGTGCAAGATCGCATTCTACCGCTGCAAGTAGTTTGCTGACAGGCTTAAGTTGCCTGAAAGCCGGACTGCAAAAAGGAGCTTGAGAGCGGGCAACTGTCAACGTAAGCTGAAGGCTGCGACAACAATCAGGACAGTTGAAAAAATGTGGTATGCAATTCACGCGAAAGACCGGCAGGGAAGCCTGGAAAAACGGCTGGCTTCCAGGCCGGCACACTTTGAGCGTCTGAAAGAATTGAACCGCCTGGGGCGTCTTTTGACAGCCGGGCCCATTCCGGCTATTGATTCGGAAGATCCGGGACCTGCTGGATTCCTGGGTTCACTGGTCATCGCAGATTTTCCCGATATTTCTGCGGCAAAGACCTGGGCAGCAGATGACCCATATTTCGAAGCGGGCGTATACCAGGAAGTAGACGTGTATCCATTCAAAAGAGTGTTGCCACTGTGAATACTGCTGAAAGGCTGGAAGAGATTCGTGCACGGCTGGAAAAGGCTTTCAAACCGGAGTCGCTGGTGGTGGAAGACGAGGGACACTTGCATGCGGGTCACGAAGGCGCCAAAGACGGGCGCGGTCATTTTCGAATACAGATTGTCTCTGCGGCCTTCAATGGCTTGAATATGATTGCCAGGCACCGCGCGATTTATGCACAGATGGGATCGTTGATGGATAGCGATATTCACGCCTTGTCGATCGAGGTATTCGCCAGTGACGAGATTTAAACGATACAGGAAGCTTCAGGGTAGTTCGACAATCGCCGGAGGGAACCAATCTTCAGCTTTATGTTCGGCAATTACCGTGGTGTCGATACCACCACGGACATTGAAAATTGCACTGAGCCGCATGAATCGGGGTTGCGTTGCCCGGACCAGGTCTTCCAGGATTTCATTGGTCACTGTTTCATGAAAAGCACCCTTGTCCCGAAAGCTCCAGACGTACAGTTTCAGCGATTTAAGTTCGATGCATTTGTCTTCAGGAATGTATTCGAGCAGCAGGGTTCCAAAGTCCGGTTGACCGGTTTTCGGACACAAACAAGTGAACTCCGGAATGCGGATACGGATGGTATAATCACGCTCAGGTTTGGGATTGGGGAACACTTCCAGTTCCGTGCTGGGCTGGGTCGTCACTTTCAATACTCCGGAAAAAAACAAGAGAGCGGGAACTTTAACATCCCCGATAGCAGATTCAATCTATGCGACTAACCTCCGTCAAGCTTTCGGGCTTTAAATCTTTTGTTGATTCGACAACATTTTACGCGCCGTCAAACCTGACCGCCATCGTCGGTCCGAATGGCTGCGGGAAGTCAAACATCATTGATGCCGTGCGTTGGGTGATGGGTGAAGGTTCAGCCCGTGTCCTGCGCGGCGAATTGATGTCGGATGTCATTTTTTCCGGCTCCTCGTCACGGAAACCGGTTGGGACCGCAACAGTTGAACTGATATTCGATAATAGCGAGGCAAAAATTGGCGGTGAGTATGCCGCCTATAACGAAATCTCAGTCAAACGCCGGGTGGGTCGCGACGGGATTTCTTTATACACGCTAAATGGAAGTCGCTGCAGGAGAAAAGATATCAGGGACCTGTTCCTGGGTACCGGCCTGGGCTCAAAGAGTTATTCAATTATTGAGCAGGGAATGATTACCCAGGTGGTTGATGCCCGGCCTGAAGAAATTCGCGAACACCTGGAAGAAGCGGCAGGAATTTCAAAATACAAAGAAAGGCGCCGGGAAACGGAACGCCGGATCCAGCACACCCGGGAAAACCTGGACCGCCTTTCAGATCTGCGGGAAGAAGTGAGCAACCAATTGGCGCGGCTCAAAAGGCAGGCGAGGGCTGCTGAGCGTTATCGCAAACTCAAGCAACAGCAGCGTGAGTTGGAATCGAAATTACTGGCCTTGCAATGGCGTGAACAACAAAACATGGCCATACAGGGAAAATCCGGTTTGCAAATCCAGGAAACGGCCATGCAGGAGGGTCTGGCCGAGCAGCGATCTACTGAGACCCACCTTGAGGACCTGCATCAGCAACAGCTTGGGGCCAGCGAGGCCTTCAATGAAGTGCAGGGTGAACTGTATTCCGTGGCCAGCGATATCGCCCGCCTGGAACAGGACATGCAGCACAAACGCGAAATGCAGGCCCAGCAGCAAAAAGAACATAAAGACGTTTCCTTGTCATTAAAGGACATCGAGCAACACATGATTTTGGACAAAACGCAGCTTGAGCACCTGACCAACAGCCTGGCCGTGGCAGAACCAAAGTTAAGCCGTGCCGAGTCCAGTGAGTCACTGGCTGATCAGGAATTATTGGATGCGGAAACCGAGGTACAGTCCTGGCAGGAAAAATTTGAAGTACACCACCGCTCCAGTGCAGAAATGAACCGTGAAGCGGATGGGCTTCGAGCGCGTGTGGAAATCCTCGATCAGCGAATGTCAGCCACTTCAGCACGGCTTGAAGATCTTGGCGGAGAAACCGAATCCGTGGCCACCGGACCCCTTGATGACGCGATAGAAGAACTTAATCAGAAAATCGGCCAGGCCGCGGCCGGTGAAAAAGCGCAAAAGATTGCCTTTGATAAAGCGAAACAACGACTGTTGGAAACAAGATCAGAATTGAACGATGCCAGGACCGGTGAAAATGAGCTCCAGCTTCAGCTGAACGCGGTGAAAGGCCGCCTGGAAGCGCTCAGGGCGATTCAGAGTGCGTCGATTGAATCACGACAGGGACAGGAGTGGTTGAGTAAACATGAGTTGTCAGACGCGCCTCTGTTGGCTTCGCGAATCCTGACCCAAAAAGGTTGGGAGCTTGCTGTTGAGACTGTCCTGGGATCCTGGCTGGCATCTTTGCTGGTGAGTAACCCCGTGTCTTCAATCCGCTACCTGGACGAACTGAAAAACGCGGAACTCAGTATCATCAAGGACAGCCAGGGCCAGGTGCGGGCCCGTTCGGGTACGCTGGCAGAAAAAGTAACGGCACCTGACGCGGTGATTGCGATGCTGAATCATGTGCGGATCGAAAAGGATTTGCAGTCCGCAACCAGGTACCTGGATGTTGTCGGCGAAGAGGAATCAGCCATCACACAGGCGGGTGAATGGGTCGGACCGGGGTGGTTGAAAGTGTCCCGGAGCGAAAAAGGGCAGGCAGGTATCCTGGCCCGGGAAAAAGAAATCAAGCGGCTGGAAAATCAATTGGAGGGCCTGGAATCAAACTTGAAAAAGCAGCAAGCTGACAATGAATGCCTGGGCGAAACCATTGGCTTAGAAGAAGAATCAATGGAAGCCCTGCAGGATGAGCTGAATCTTGCTCATCGCCGGTGCTCGGACCTGGAAAGCCAACTCGGCGCCGAGCGGTCAAGATTCACAGATCTGCAATCTCGCGGGTCTCAGATCGAAGACGAGACAAAGCGGCTAAAGATGCAACAAAATTCCGATAAAGCTGAAATAAAAGCAGCAAGAATATCGCTTGAGGCTGTGCTCGACCGGATGGCGAAAGAGGAAGACACGCGGCAGAAACTGGAATCGCAGCGTCAATCTTTATTGGAGCGCAGGGATAGCGCCCGGAGTTCAGCACTCAAGGTCCGGGACGTGAGGCATGAGCTTGCTTTGAAAGCAGGATCACAAAGGGCCAGCCTGGAATCATTACAGCAATCACTGGCCAGGATGGATACCCAGGTAAGTCAGCTTCAACAAAGATTTCTTACGCTAAGTGAACTTATCGCGCAGGCCAGGGATCCTGAAAAAGAATTCAAACCGGAAATGGACGCATTACTGCAAAAACGGGTTGAAGTTGAAGCACGTCTCGGTAGTGCAAGAGGGGCACTGAGTAATCTTGAAGAAGAGTTTCGTCAACAGGACGCCAATCGTCAACGGGCGACGCTCAAGCTTGATGAAATTCGCGCTTCACTGGAGCGCGCGCGCCTGCTGCAACAGGAAGTTGAACTCACGGCCCGGAACCTGCAGCGGCGTGTTGAAGAATTGGGCGAAGAGGTCGAAGCCATTGCTGACTCGCTTTCAGAGACCGCAGATGTCGAGACCTGGACAGCGGACATTGAGCGCCTGGGTGTCCGTATAACGAGGTTGGAACCGGTCAACCTCGCCGCCATCCAGGAATACGAGGAAGAGTTAAAACGCAAAGACTACATGGATGCGCAGAATGATGATCTGACAATAGCCCTTGAAACCCTGGAAGCCGCGATTGCAAAAATTGACCGGAAAACCCGCACCAGGTTCAAGGACACTTTTGAGCAGGTCAATAAAGGAATTCAAGAGTTATTTCCACGCCTGTTCGGTGGCGGCCATGCCTACTTGGAGCTCACCGGCAATGATCTGTTGACGACCGGTGTCAGCATAATGGCCAGACCGCCAGGAAAACGTGTAAGCAGTATCCACCTTCTTTCCGGGGGAGAAAAAGCGCTAACCGCGGTCGCATTTGTGTTTGCGATCTTCCATCTCAACCCGGCGCCGTTCTGTTTGCTTGACGAAGTGGATGCACCGTTGGATGATGCCAACGTGGGGCGGTTCTCAACACTGGTCAGGGAAATGTCTGAAGCCGTCCAGTTTATCATCGTGACGCATAACAAGATCACGATGGAAATGGTTCACCAGCTCAGTGGCGTGACTATGCGCGAACCAGGTGTGTCACGACTGGTGCAAGTGGACATAGAAGAGGCAGCCCGGCTCGCAGCCAGCTGATTTCTAATGGACATTTCAACTTTTCGCTGGATCCTGATCATCGTTGGCATTGCCATCATTGCAACCATTTTTCTTTTCGGAAACCCCGAACGTAAACTTAAAACCCGCGCTTCCCGTAAACAAAACCGGATGACCCGCAAAAGGCATGAACCCACAATGTCAGTGGGTGCAGCAGACCAGGTATCTGAACAAGGGGACGGCGAAGCCAGCCAGACCGAACTTGAAATGGACGAAGGATCAGAAGAAGTCGAAGAGGATCTGCCTCCTCCGGAACCATCGCCTGACAAAATTATTCCCTTGTTCCTGCAGGCGCGGGATAACCACCGGATTTCCGGAGTTGACCTGTTGGATGCGGTGCTTAAATCCGGCATGGTGTTTGGTGAAAGGGATATTTTCCACCGGGTGATGGACGACAGCGAGGATATCCTGTTCAGCATGGCAAACCTCACCAAGCCCGGCGGTTTCGACAAGACCGGCTGGAATACCCTGGAAACCAATGGTGTGACGATGTTCATGACCCTTCCCGGACCCATCAATGCTCTGGATGCCTGGGACGCCATGCTGGCCACCAGTCGCCGAATCGCGGAACTCCTGCATGCGGATTTACTGGATGATTCGCAGTCCGTATTTACACGCCAGCGCGAAGGCCAGATCAGGGAAGAATTGCGGGAATACGAACGCTCTATTCAACCGGAGTCATGAATCCGGAGCATCTTGGCAAGCTGCAAGCTCAACAGCAGCTTGAGTTACTGCGTCAACGTATCGAGCTACACGATTATCGATATTATGTTCAGGACGAGCCCTCAATTCCGGACGCAGAATATGACCGCCTGATGCGCGAACTGCTGGCGCTGGAAAATCAGTTCCCCGATCTGGTAACCACCGACTCTCCCAGTCAGCGGGTGAGCGGTTCACCATCTGAGGGTTTCGAAGAAGTCATCCACAGTGTCCCGATGCTTTCCTTGGCAAACGCCTTTGATAAGCAGGAGGTACGGGATTTCGACGGACGCGTTTTAAAAGGTCTGGAAACAGGGGAAGTGGCGTATGCAGCAGAGCCCAAGCTTGACGGAGTCGCCATAGCCTTGAGCTACGAAGCCGGTCAACTGGTCCGGGCGGCAACGCGCGGTGACGGAAGCCGGGGAGAAAATGTCACCGCAAACGTGCGTACCATCACGGCGATTCCATTGCGATTAAGGGGTAGTGACTGGCCGCAGGCGCTGGAAGTGAGAGGCGAGATTTATATGCCGCTTGCCGGTTTCGAGGCATTTAATACCAAGGCGCGAAAATCAGGCGAAAAACCCCTGGTCAATCCCAGAAATGCCGCGGCCGGGAGTCTGCGGCAATTGGACCCGGCAATGACAGCGGCGCGGCCGCTGGCATTTTATGCATACAGCGTAGCAAGGGCCGATGGGCTGCCGGACAATCAGGTCGACATTCTTATGCAATTGAAGAGTTGGGGGTTTCCGGCTAACCCGGAAATCCGAAGAGTCAATGGCGCTACCGGGTGCCTTGACTATTATCAGTCCATGACGGAAAAGCGCGATTCACTTTCTTACGACATCGATGGTGTGGTGTACAAGGTGGACAGCCTGAAGTCTCAGGAGATGCTTGGGTTTGTCAGCCGGGCTCCGCGATGGGCGTTGGCGCACAAATTCCCGGCACAGGAAGAAGTCACGCGCCTGATTAGCATTGACGTACAGGTGGGCAGGACAGGTGCAATTACGCCTGTGGCGAGGCTTGAGCCAGTATTTGTTGGTGGCGTAACCGTGACAAATGCAACGCTTCACAATGAAGACGAAATCAGACGAAAGGATGTGCGCGCGGGTGACTGGGTGGTCGTGAGGAGGGCAGGGGATGTGATTCCGGAGGTGGCGAGCGCCATTAAAGATCGCCGCACAGTTGAATTGCCGGAATTCATTATGCCGCTTAGCTGTCCGGAATGCGGTTCTGCCATTGAGAGATCGGATGACGAGGCGGTGGCAAGGTGTACCGGTGGCTTATTTTGCCCGGCGCAAAGAAAACAAAGTATTCAGCATTTTGCATCCCGGCGTGCAATGGACATTGAAGGTCTGGGCGACAAGTTGGTTGAGCAGATGGTCGATGCAGGGCTGGTGTCTTCGGTAGCTGACCTGTACACGCTCGAAAAGGATCAGATAGTCCTTCTTGAGCGTATGGGTGAGAAATCGGCAGAGAACCTGTTGGAAGAACTTGAAAAGAGCAAGCAACCGGACCTGGACCGTTTGTTGTACGCACTTGGTATCCGCGAGGTCGGAGAGGTGACCGCCAATTCGCTGGCCAGGCACTTTAAATCGATGCAGAAATTGCAGGCTGCAGATGAAGCTGCGCTTGTCGAAGTAGATGACGTGGGGGCTGTAGTTGCAAGCCATGTGCAGTCCTTTTTTGGCGAACAGCACAACCGTGAAGTAATCCGGGCCTTGCGCGATGCGGGTGTGCAGTGGAAGGCGCCGGTAGAAACAGAAGGCTCACAACCTCTTGCGGGCCAGACCTGGGTACTGACAGGATCATTGGGTATGCCCCGGATCAGGGCAAAGAACCTGCTCGAGTCGCTGGGCGCAAAAGTGGTGGGGAGCGTGTCGGCAAAAACCTCGGTGGTACTGGCGGGTGAATCGGCGGGCTCCAAGTTGGCGAAGGCGGTAAAACTCAAGGTCGATGTGATCGACGAGGAGGATTTTCACACTTTGCTCAAGAAGCACGGACTCGATAATTCGTAGCGTGTACCTGAAGGCCCTAGTCTGTTTCAGCCAGCAGCCTGAACCTGTATACGGGTGCCTGGACGCCTTCGGCAGTCGCCATGATAGCTGCCCCATCAGAGGTAAAACTTACTGCTTCCGTCGTCCGGCTTGATGGAACGAAGAATTCCACAGGCTTGCGAGCCAGGGCGCTTACCCAGTTCTCGTTATCCTGTCGCCGGAACAGATACAGGCTGCGGTAGGTAATAATCGCCGCCTGTTTCCCGTCCGGGCTGATGTCCATTCCGGTAGGCTGTGATATCCACTTTACTTCCCGCGGCCCAAAGCGTCTCATGTCCGCAGAAGTCGGTCGACGAAGGACGGCTACGTCGCCTTCGTATTGCAAAACTGCCGAATCGAGTGCGAGTGCACCATGTAAGGAAATTGTGTAGATCCTGGCTGGTTTATCACGTTTACTCAGCACGTAGATCCGCCCGTCCGAAGGATCGAAGGCGATGGACTCGCAGTCCCGGGGACCATCGGGATATTGAAGATTGATTGAGTGCATGAGTGGGTAGGCACCGGAAAACCTGCCGTTAGCATCCGCTGGTGGCTCATGGAAAAAATTTAATCTGATGCTTTTGAACCTGGCGAAATTGTCCCCGCTGTCGGCAACAACAAGTAAGGGACCGGATTCTGAAGGCACCATGCTAATGTCTTCCCAGTCCCGGTTAATAGCACCGTTGATCAAAAATGAGCCAAGATTGGATCCCTGCTGGTCAATGGCGAAAATTTCAGGTTTTCCATCGTCGTTATGGAGGAAAAAGACGCCTTCATTGAGTCGTCCTGCCTGTATGCCACTGGCTTCATCAAGTTTGATGTTCTGAATCGTTCCGGTGCGGAGAATCCCGGCAGTTTCGGACTCCTCCAGATCACATGACGTCACTGACAGAAGCCAAAGAAGGGACAAGGCGAGCTTTACCGAATTTCTCATCGCGCTATTCTGACAGAAATGCGGGGTCAAGCAATTGAAGGGTTTTGTTTCAATTGGCACGTGATATCAATACGTAAGCTTTCCCTCCAAAGTTGACAGGTAATAACTAGAGCTTTCTGGCAGGATAGCCACCAGGAGGCCAAGATGAAACGAAGTCGATTTACCGAAACCCCGATCATTTCGATCCTCAAAGAAGCCGATGCCGGCGCCAAAGTGAAAGATTTTTGTCGGCGTCACGGCATCAGCGATGCGACCTACTACAACTGGAAATCCAGGTACGGTGGTATGTCTGCCTCCGATCTGAAGCGCATGAAGGAAATGGAACGGGACCTGGGCCAGTACAAGCGCATGTATGTAGAACTGGCGCCCGAAAACTTTGCCTTGAAGGACGTCATTGAGCGAAAGCTCTGAGGCCATCGGAGAAGCGCGAGATCGCGAGTTATCTGGTGGCCAAACACCAACTTCCAGTAAAGCGGGCGGTGGCAGCGGTGAAGCTGTCACGAACGGCTTACTACCGAAAGTTGAAAGGAAGACGAGTCCTGAATGATCGGCCGGTCATTGATGCACTGAACAAACCGGTCGAGGCCAACACTCGTTGGGGCTTCTGGATGTGTTTTGATCGTCTGCGCCTGGATGGTCATGCCTGGAACCACAAGCGGGTATGGCGCGTGTACTGCGAGATGAAGCTGAATCTGCCACGACGGAAGAAGAAACGCCTGCCACAGCGAGAACGACAGAGCATGGAAGTAATCCCACTGCCCAACCAGGTGTGGTCGATGGATTTTATGAGCGATGCGTTATATCGGGGTCGGCGCTTCAGGACGCTGAACATCCTGGATGAAGGGGTCAGGGAGTTACTGGCCATCGTGATCGATACCTCGATTCCTTCCGGGCGTGTCATCCGCACTCTGGAGCAGCTGGTTGAGCTGCGCGGCAAGCCAACGGCGATCCGGGTGGACAACGCTCCCGAGTTCTGTGCCCAGGCGTTTATCGACTGGTGCAAGGAACACGGCATTGAGATCCGTTACATCCAGCCTGGCAAGCCCAACCAGAATGCGTGTATTGAACGATTTAACAAAAGCTATCGAGAAGAAGTGCTCAGTGCGCACTTGTTTTCGACTCTGGAACAGGTGCGAGAAATCACCGAAAAATGGATGAAAATCTATAATGAATACCGACCGCACAGGGCATTGGGGCGCATACCGCCAGCGATGTATGTGCGCAATTTAATGCTGGAAAACTCTAGTTTAGAACTGTAACCCTTGTGGGGAAGCTTACGCCTGCAGCACATCATCGAGCCAGATTGGGCAGTCATCTACAGGGAAACGTGCATTCAGTTTCACCGTGTTGAATCCGTAGCAGGTGTTCGTCTCCTCCGTGACGTCATTACCAATTACCATTTCGATACTGTATGTCGTTTGGGAGCCACTGGTGTCCGCGCATTCGTTTGTCAGGGAATAGACTGAGTCATCACAGTCCGTCTCACCTCCGCACATGTCGCATCTCTTATGATCTTTAAAATAACCGTCCGTGTCGCGATCGCAGAACGCCCCTGCATCACAGAGGCTTTGCGCTTGCAAGGGTGATGCGTATCCGAGCGTAACGACAGCTATTGTTAAGGACAGTGAAAGAATTGATAAACATGAGATATTCTTGGTGCCTCTTGCGACCTATTCGGTCTTTGCGGGAATCGACAGCCTGGGGATCTTGATGTCCTCCATTGCAGCGGTGCTCATTACGTCCGAGGTTTTGACCTTTGCCAACAATTGGTTAACCAGATCAAAGTTGCCGGCGGCTACCAGTCGGACGTTCGTCGTCTTTAGTTTGTCCAGGTAGCCTTCCACGTCGGGCGGACGAACGCGTTCAAAGTCTTCGCGAGCCCCGGATAAATCGCCTTTGTATACGCGAAATACGCCTCGATTGTTTAAAGCGTGGTAGGTCGGATCTATTTCAACGGCTTTGGTACAAGCATGTTCTGCTTGATTCAGGGAAATATTGGCGATGTATGCGGCACAAAGAGTCGACCAAATGTCGCCACTGTTTACTTGCTCGATCTGGTTTAACTGATCCTCAAGCATTTTGATTCCGGCCTGGATGGTACCGCCTTCGATTTCGTCTGCGCCAGGCACATTCTCAAGCACCACTCGATAGCGAGACTCGTCTGCAAAGCTCTGGTTCCCGATCATTAAAGCTGCAGCGATTGCCAGAGCCGGTGCGATCAGGGACGAACTTCGCCTCATAATGAACAGCAATCCTGTCGCACCCCTTAAAATTTGATTTGGATTGGAAGGGCGAATTGAAATGATCATTGCTCTCTCCGCGATAACGTTAATGGATGCCCAGTTATGTTTATTTGGCAATCACTCTAATCCCCGCATATCTTTGCTGTCTGTGAGCGTAATCACACAACGGAAAGAAAATATGCTTTATTCTGTGAAACAAGAAATTTCAGACCCTGGAAATAGGCTGCAGGTGACCCATTTGCAAATTCGCCCATAGCGTTCAATGCGTAAAGAAATACATCGAATCATAGAAAACAGTCACCTTTTTAAGGGACTGCGGCCGGACTTGATCAATGAGATTGCATCCACCGCAACTCTTAGGACACTGGGGGCTGGTCAAACCCTGTTCCAGAAAGGCGACCCTGCGGAAGCTCTGTGGGGTGTTTTATCGGGCCGCGTTGTGCTTGAGTCAAGGTCCGATGATGGCAAAGAGTTTGTACTGGATTCATTCGTCAAAGGAGATGTTTTTGGCGAAGTGGGTGTACTTGACTTTGGCCCCCGCAGGATAGAAGCGAGGGCAGTTGAGTCAAGCGAACTGTTCAGGCTCGAGCGCAAACACTTCCTGTACCAGCTACAAGCCAGCCCTGAACTAGGTTTTCGTATGCTCTCACTGGTCTGCTCTCATCTGAGGGAAACCACTGCAAATCTCGAAGAAACTGCTCTCTATAAACTGCCCAACCGGTTGGCAAAAAGACTCACCCTATTGGCTGCTGATTTTGCGGCCGACGATGAAGTAATTCTGCATATCACCCAGTCTGACGTGGCCAGCATGCTTGGTGTTCACCGTGAAACGGTTAACCGGCATCTCAGGGAGTTCGAGAAAGATGGACTGATCGCGCTCAGGCGAAATAAAATCGAGATCGTGGATCCGCAAGCGCTTGCCGATCTTGCCACGCCAGGGCAAAACGGCAATCACGCCGCATGGGCAACTGAAAACCTGCCCGTACTGGAACCCCAAGCATTTACCTTCGGCAAGCCCCGCGACGACACAGCAGTGCAGCCAGAAAGTCGTTCAGCAGGGATTTTGGCGGTCGATGCAGCGGAATACTCCCACGCCTTGATGACCGATGCGGCCAGGACACTAAAGCAACTCAAAGCCGGTCTCGATGCGGTTGATCGGGCCATTAAGCAACACCAGGGACACACCGTGTGGCACACCGGTGATCGGGTGCTGGCGGAATTCCCTGATGGGCAACTGGCCATGCAGGCCGCGTTGGCCATCCAGGAGAAGGTCACCCCGGGCAGGCGCGCGGTCAAGAACAAGCAGGATTCACTATTCCGTATCGGCGTCCACCATGGCGAGGTACTGGCAGACAATCACCGGTTTTACGGGGCAGCGGTCAACACTGCCATCCGCCTGACCCAGCTTTCCGGGGCCGGGTGGATTGCGATTTCCGGAGTGGTTCGCGATGCCCTGGAGAATAGTGAGCAACTGGATTTGCAGTTCCTGGGCGACCATGAACTGAAAAATGTGGCCGGAACGGTACCGGTCTACTCGGCCCGGGCCATCCCGCTGTTCAAGATGCTGGCGCTCAGGGCCGAGACCCTGGTGCCGAGGCGTTTTCGCCTGGCAGCAGTTGCCGCAGCCGTGATCGTGCTGCTAGCCGGAATCTGGTTTGCGGGGGAGCAGATGGGCCGCATTGGCGCGCCACTCCCTGTCTCCCAGTTTTCCGTTGCTGTGCTGCCGTTTGTTGATCTTTCGGCTGATGAGGGGGATGTGCGATTTAGCGACGGCATGCATGCAGAAGTGTTGACGAAGTTGGGAAAGCTTGCGGGGGTCAAAGTCATTTCACGAAATTCGGTACTGGGCTACCGGAGCGCCAGCAAGGACCTGCGCACGATCGGCGAGGAGCTGGGCGTTAGCACGATCATAAAAGGCCGTATCCAACGCAAGGACGACCGCTTGCGCGTTAATATTCAGTTGATTGATGTTACCACCGACGAGCATCTGTGGGCCGAGACCTATGATCGTGAATTGAGCGCGTCAAATATGTTCGCCATTCAAAGTGAAATTGCCAGCGCGGTGGCGAAGGCGTTTGGAATTGAATTGTCTGTGGATGAGCAACGACAAATTTCAAGCCTACCGACGGAAAATATGGCCGCCTACGAAGCCTATTTGATGGGCAAGCATCTGTTGGCGAAACGGACAACACCGGCGATGGCAGAATCCGCCGAGTTTTTCCAGCAAACAATCACACTTGATCCTGATTACGCAATCGCCTACGTGGGCCTGGCGGACGCGTTCTATGTGCTGGAATGGATGGGTGACAAGCCTTCAGAAAAACTGCTGGCAAAGTCCAGGGATGCGCTCGACCGTGCTCTGGAGTTGGATGACAGTCTGGGAGAGGCCTATGCTTCGCTGGGCGCCCATCTGGAATTGAAAGACCTCGCGCAGGCCGAAAACGCGTACCAGCGTAGCATCGAATTGAGCCCAAACTATGCGACAGCCTACCACTGGTATGGCACCACGCTTCGGGTAAACGGTCGGCTCGAAGAGGCCGGGATTTAGTTTGAGAAGGCCCGTGAGCTGGATCCCTTGTCAGCGATCATCAATGCAGAAATCGGCACTTACCTTGAAGAGCTTGGTCATTTTGACGAGGCTCGGGCGCAACTTGATAAGGTGCTCAGAATCGATCCGGGCTTCGGTGAGATCTATAGAGATCTTGCAGTGTTGGTTGACACTGCCTATAGGCGTATTGACGAAGCTTTGGCCCATTTGCACAAAGAGATTTCCATATTGGGCACAAGCGTTCTGGCAAAGCCGTTGAACGTGGCATGGGTCTGCGTCAACATTGCACAGCTTTATCTGCAAATCGGGGCCGATGACAAGGCGGAATTCTGGATCGATAAGGCTCTGGACCTGGTACCTAATCATATTGGTGCAAGTATCACGATGCTGGAGCTGCGACTGCTCCGGGGTGAGGAGTTTGAATGGACGAACTATCCCCGGGAACCTCTGCAAGTACACCGTGGCTTGAAGGGGTATTACTTCCTACAATTAAGGGATGTAGAGAGACTTGTTCTATATCACGACCTGCGAGCGGGTCAGTATGCACAAGCTCGCGAACGTTATGCCCAGAATTATCCGGAATTGCTGCAAGCAAGCCCCCCTGAAGTAAAAAGGCAAAACTACGCGGCAACAATCAATCTCGCCTTGGTGCTGGCAGGAACTGGTGAAGAGGATCGGGCGAAACAGATACTTGCCGATAGCCTGCGAGTAATTAAATCTATGCCCCGACTGGGAAGATATGGTTTCCAAATTACGGATGTGCTGATTTACGCCATACAAGGGGAAAGGGAGAAAATCCTGGCGGCGCTGCGCGAAGCCATAGATGAGGGTTGGCAATTTAACGCCAGATACATCCTCGAATTCGAACCCAGCCTGTTTTCGCTACATCCAGATCCCGAGTATCAAGCCATGGTTGCGGAAGTGAAGGCCGGTTTGGCGGAGCAACTCAGGCGAGTACAGGAAATGGAACTCAGGGGCGAATTGGCTTTGCCACCGTGGATGGTGTCTGAGCCGTAGCTGTCGCGTCGGCCGGCTCAAATCAGCGCAGCTTAAATCTCCGCTTCTGGCCGGTTCCGGCTATTCACATCGCTGAAATTCACATCTGGCGAAGGTCGGCTTTCATGAGGAAAGCGGAAGAAGCCTGATCCCATTGGACGCTACCTACAAGAACAAATCTGGACTACTACAAATTAAGTCAGCAATCTCTATTGCTAGCAACTGCTTTTGGTTCAAAATGCCTTCTGGGTTCAAAGTACAAATTTGTACCTTCAGCCCAATCTGGAACTCCAACCGGAACAGCTTCAAGAACTCTTATGAGGGGAACTACATTTGTCGTGGCGTTGCTTTTGGGAATGGAAATATCTATGCCGTGTTTACGCAGTTCATTTCGATGTCTATAAAAAGTTCTATCAGACAGTATTTGCCTACAGTCATGTCCGTCTGACCAAAGCTGATAGGTACCACGAATACAACTGGGCAAATCAACAATGCTGTTACTTGTCAGTTTTTGATCGCTCATTTGCAGCCTACCCCTGTACTTTTCGTAAAGACTTTGAACTTCAAAATCATTCCAAGCAGACCCTCTTTCTATACCTAGTTTTTTTAACTCTTTCTGTCTGAGGGTAATTTCTAACCTGAGTTTATCATCCGCAAAATCCGAAAGGCTCGTAAGTGACAATTCAGGTGGGAGCATGTGTCCTTTTCTGTTGATCTCTTCCCCTTTGGAGTACGCCTTTATTGCCCACCGACTACTATGCTTTCCCCAATAAACCGTGCCGCCTTTCAGAATACCAACGCCCATACGTGTCCTCGCTGTTTTGTGTGCAGCGTTCAGCCAAGCATGGACATCACTTCTACACCCCAAAGAGTACATTGCATTGATATCAATTCGTGATAATGAGTACTCGCCTTTTTGCCATGCTCTTACATCCTCGGGTGAGGGTGATATTTCAAGGATATTGCAAAGGCGAAGCATGGTTTCATAAATCAGGCCGCAAATATCATCTGTTCCAAAGATGTTGTGTCCCTGGAACCACTTGGTAGGATTCCCGCTAATCGACAAAATTTTGCCATTGCCTTGATCATCAGTCTCTGCTGTTTTTATTGACAAGTTTTGAGAATATGACCCTTCTATTGGTTTCCACATGGGCGAGTCGTATTTAACTTCGCCATCGGGTGTAACTTCTATTTTGCGCCCTCCATGAATCTGCCCTGAGTGCTGAAGTGGCACCTTTACCGTGATCCAATCGATCATGACTGTCACGGTTGAAATACCTTAAAAACACATGTGCCGAATCTGTGCCATTTTGGAGACCAAAACAGACCATTTGAGACAAATTGAAGTGAATTCTGAAAAAACGAAAACCGCTCTAAGCCACTGGTTTTAAAGGGTCTATAGTGGTCTAGAGCAGTCTCTTGATTGGTGGAGGCGGCGGGAATCGAACCCGGGTGAAAATATTGTTACTTTCTCTTATAGTGCCTGCCTAACTATTTGCTTTCAAAGAGAGCACCAGATTCTCAAATTGTTCTTTCTTCGCAAGCAATTCTATATTGTACTTACCGTTTCTCGGTGTTAGTACCAGGTAGTTTTCCAGGATAAGTTCAGCACGCTGACATTTCCTGAAGCGCTTTGATGACATGAACAAATCCTATACCCCGGCAGGTCGCCGGGGTATAGGAAATGGTGGAGGCGGCGGGACAGCTTTTCCCTATCTTTCGATAGGGGCTGGACTATACCTTCATCCTGTTACCAGGATGCGGAGCGTGTTATCCGAGGCTGTACTCGCCTCAAATCCTAGTGCTGGCTCGTTCCCCGTAACTAATTCAAAAGATCAGCCAGTCTATGAGTCTCTACAGGGCAGGCCTGGAGTTAGCCTCCTTCCTACCCCTCGGTATTGCCCTGGCAGCTTTCGCTGCTTTAGGTTTCACCGATGTGAGCTCCGTTTTCACTTTACCTTTGCAGGTAAAGGCGACCCATATTGATCGAACCCGCGTCCGCAAGTGATTCGCCTTCGGCTCTACATGCTTATCCGGTCATTTAATTTAATTGATGGCTACCCGATCGGCAGGGAAGGCCAGCAACGAGCCTGGATAAGTTTTAACGAGTCCACACCAGGCGTGCTTCTTCGCGGTCCTGTGTCGGGTGACCCCCGGGCTCCGGCGCGCACAGGCACGCATCGGGCGGAGGGCGCTATGCAGGTTATTAAGCTGCTAGTGCGTAGTTGTCATCATTGGCAACTAAAAGTTTGCAAACAGTTTTACGAGTTGATTGCAGCTCGGCATGCACCTCGGGTTTCACGACCCACGTCGAATCCAGGTCGCCCCCATGACGTTTAAACGTCAGTGAGTCTCTATTTTATCAGGCTGGTGTACCCGGTGTCCTGTTTTGAGAGTAGACTATATCCGATTCCTCAGGGGAGGCCTGGCTTGGGCCTGAGATTTGCTAATGCAGGAACCCTTTGAACCTGATCCGGTTAATGCCGGCGTAGGAATAGGATTTTCCTGATCATTCCCGCTAAAGGCTGTAACTGGATCTCAACAGTGATTGAGATCCTGAGCATGTTTGAAAAAAGAGTAATTCTGACCGTCATTCCGGCACTGGTCGGCTGGACTGAGTTGGCCCATGCAGAAACCGGATCACCTGACCGGTCATTGGAGGAGGTGGTGGTTTCCGCGCTGCGGGAAACGCATGTCCAGGATATTGATGCCAGTATCAGCGTGCTGGATCGTGCAAACATCGAGGCCTCGCCGGCACAGCATTTCCAGGAATTATTTCAACAGGTCCCGAATCTAAATCTTTCCGGTGAGGGCTCCAGGGCCCGCTATTTTCAGCTGCGTGGAATAGGTGAACTGGAGCAGTACGAGGGCGCACCCAATCCGTCAGTGGGCTTCATAATTGACGATATTGACCTATCGGGTGTTGGCGGGATCAGTGCTCTGTTTGACATTCAACGGATCGAAGTGCTGCGTGGTCCGCAGGCTACCCGATTCGGCGCCAATGCCATTGCCGGCCTCATTTATATGCAATCGGCTGATGCGAACGACGAAACGGAGCTGAATGCACGACTCATGTCGGGAAATGATGATAGCAGGGCGGTCGGCTTTGCCCTGGGCGGCGCGATGGGAGAGCGGCTGAATGGGCGGTTTTCCATACACCAACTTGACAGTAATGGCTTTTATGACAATGCAGCACTTGGCCGTGAGAACAGCAACGGACGGAATGAACTGCTCAGTCACGGAAAACTGCAATGGACGCTGGAGAATGGCTGGACTGCAAAGCTCAGCATGCTGTTGGCGGATTTTGACAACGGTTACGATGCCTGGTCACCACAAAACGGCCGCACGACCTGGTCTGATCATCCCGGGCGTGATGAGCAGCAAACCTCCGGTATCTCGACCAGGATTTCGGGTCCACTGAGCAGTGACGCCGATTTTGTAAGTATCACGGCTTATGCCAACTCAGACATACTGTTTTCATACGACGGGGAATGGGGTGATGCCGATTTCTGGAGTCCTTATGTTTATGACTACGTTTACCAGGACAATCGTGAACGCAAGACCCTGAGCCAGGAATTTCGCATCCTGTCGTCACCAAACGGCCGCCTGTTTGGCGGAAAAACTGACTGGCTGGTCGGCATCTATGCTCAACGGCTGGATGAGTCCAACCATATCTTGTCTGCCGGTATTTACGACGACAGCGCCGATGTGCCTTACAGTTACTGTGCTCCATGCCTGGATAAAAACATTCTCAACAGCGCCTATGCGTCGACCAACTATGCCTTGTTCGGTAAATTGGATACTGCAATCTCTGAGCGCATGTCCTTATCCGTCGGCCTGCGCGTAGAACATTGGGCCGCCGATTACACTGACTCCTTTGTTGATGAAATTTACGCAGACCCGAATCAGCCGGTTCGCCATGCTTTTTCACCGGCAGACAGCTTGTGGGGAGGTAATGTCAGTCTGAATTACGAACTGACAGATCAGTCCATTATCTATGGCCTGGTCTCGCGGGGTTATAAAGCCGGGGGGTTTAACCCCAGCCTCGCCAGGGCACAGGGTGCAAGTCCTGTAGACGGGCCTGCAGCCATTAGTTTTGATCCTGAGGAGCTGTGGAACTACGAGGCTGGTCTCAAAGGGCTGTGGCTGGATAGTCGCCTCAGTGGCGCATTCAGCGTGTTTTTCATGAATCGGAATAACATGCAGTTACGCAGCTCTGCTCAATACACGGATAATCCGAACGACTTCATCTTTATCACGAGCAATGCTGAGGGTCATTCCTGGGGCTTGGAAGCCAGCGTGGATTGGCGGCTTTCCCCGACCTGGACAGTGCACGGAAACCTCGGTGTGCTCGGCTCAGAAGTGGATGCATATGCACTGGAACGTGAAGCCGATATTTCCGGTGAGTTGAGCGGGCGCGAGTTTGCGCATGCACCTCCCTACACCCTCAATCTTGGCGTCAGTTTTCAAAGCGCCGGAAACAGGCCTGGCAGATGGGTGGGGCAGCTGGATTTCAACGCGCTGGGTTCTTTCTTTTTTGATTACAGCCACGATGAAAAAGCCGGCGCACGTCAGATCGTCAATTTCAAACTGGGAAGGCAATGGCAGCACTGGGAGGTTTACGGCTGGGCTCGCAATCTTCTTGACGAGAATTACCACTCGCGTGGCTTTTCATTCGGGCTGTCGCCACCCTGGTTCGAAAGAACCCGTTTTACCCGGCTTGGCGACCCCAGGCACTATGGTATAACCGTCAATTACCGTTATTAGGTTCAGTTAGTACGCCCTATGAATACGCTCATGCTCATCGCCAGCGAGCTTCCCGTTGACTGAACTGGTCAGCTGGGAATTACTCGCAGTCCTGCTGGCAATCGCATACCTGGTATTGGCGATCAAGCAGAACATCTGGTGCTGGGCCGCCGCCGCCGTCAGCACCCTGATTTACCTCTTTATCATGTACCGGGCCAGTCTTTATATGGAATCTGCCCTGCAGGTATTTTACCTGGCCATGGCAGCATATGGTTGGTTCCAATGGCGTAAACACAGCGACAGCAAGGACGATTTACGGGTCAGTACCTGGCCGGTGCGCTACCACTTGATAGCGATAGTTGGAGTACTTTTGCTGGTAGCAATAAGTGGCAATTTGTTGACCGTTCACAGTAATGCTGCATTGCCCTATGTTGATTCGTTTACGACCTGGGGTGCGGTAGTTGCGACCTTCATGGTGACTCGGAAGATTCTCGAAAACTGGGTTTACTGGTTCGTGATTGATGCAGTGTCAGTTGGGCTCTATACTAGCCGCGGCTTATTTCTGACCGCATTGTTATTCACCGCTTACCTGGTAATGATAGTGATTGGTTACCGCAGCTGGCGCGCCAGCATGAGGTGATAAACAACATGACACCCGAGTCAGCACTCGCGACGATTCCTGGATTCTCAAACGCCCGAATCAGGATCATGCTCGCAGACGGGCCTTCCAGCCAAACGGTGCTGCTCGAACATTTCGAAGCAAAGTACGTTTTGCGTGTCGACAAGCCCACCGTCGATGAACTCGGCCTGGATCGGCTCGCCGAAGAGGAAATCTGCCGCATGGTGGCCGCCGCAGGATTAGCCCCTGAACTCGTTTATATTGATCACGACAGGGGGATTTCCCTGCGTTGTTTTGTGCCAGGAACGAATTGGCTGGAATCCGATCTTCGCAATACAAGCTGGCTTAAACGACTGGCAGCATTGCTCAGGAAATTGCATGGAATGCCGGCAGTAAGGGCAGAGTTTGACCCGGCAAAGGCTGTAAAAAGGTATGCGGAGCATCTGGCTACGATTGAGGCCCAGCAACTGGCGGATAAGGCTTTACAATTGCTGGCGAAAACGCAACAGTTCCAGGACAAAACCTGCCTGTGCCACAACGACCTGCTCAACCACAATATTCTGGAGTCAGATCATGTGATGTTGATTGACTGGGAATTTGCCGGCATGGGTGACCCGTGGTTCGACCTTGCCGTGGTTGTGCAGCATCACGGTCTCAAACAAAAGCTGGGAAAACAGTTTCTCAATGCCTACCTGCAGCGCAAGCCCAGCGAAGCTGAGCTTGCGCGCTTGTGGCTGCACTGCGAGTTCTACGCCATCCTTCTCGATTTGTGGAATCTGCGCCTGAAGAGCCTCTGACATTCAGTCCGGGTGGTTCCGCTGTACCCCTATGATCTTCGACTATTCCGAACAATAATAATGCCATGAACAAGCCGGACCCAGCGCAGATGACCAAGGCGAATGAGCAGGAAGCGCGGGTGTGGCAGTTGCTGAAAGAAAACAAGATCAAGCAAGCGATCGCGACCTGCCACCAATTGAACCGCCAGCACCCGGATCTTGCCTCCGGGTGGCATGCCGCCAGCCATTTGGCCTTGAAAACCAATCGCCCCAATGTGGCTCTTCGTGCCATCGAACGGGCAATCAGCCTCGATCCCGATCACACGGATTGGCTGTTGCAAAAAGCATTGTGCTTTCGACAATTGGGGCAAACGGAACAGCTCGATTCCCTCTTACAGACACTGTTAACCCGCAAGAGTCTAAACGCCTACCACTGTTCAAGCCTGGCATTGCTGTTAACCCACCTGGAAAAGCGGGAGCAGGCGATTCAGTTCTACCAGCGCGCGGCAAAGCTTAAGCCCGGTGAATCGCAACACCATTACAATATTGCCGTTCTCCAGCGCTCCCTGGGCGAAACCGATGCGGCCGGGCGTAATTTTGACAAGGCCATCAGACTGAGCCCAAAGAATTACGAAGCTTACAAAGTGCGCTCTGAACTCAGGACACAGACCCCGGAAAAGAATCATGTCAAGGCGCTTGAGAAGCTGCTGAAAAAAGGGATCGGGGATCAAAAGGGCAAAGCCCAAATTTGCTATGCGTTGGCTAAGGAACTGGAAGACCTGGGCGATTGGAAGCAGGCATTTGATTATCTGAAGCTGGGTGCAGATACCCGGCGCAGTTATATGCAGTACAACCCGCAGCGCGACCTGGTTATGATTGCGACTATCAGGAATACCTACACCTCCGGGCTGTTTGACGGCCGCACTCAGGGAGATGACAACGACGAAGCCATATTTATCCTGGGTATGCCACGGACCGGTACAACCCTGGTTGAAAGGATACTGTCCAGTCACTCGGAGGTCTTTTCGGCGGGTGAACTGGGTAATTTTGCAGTGCAGATGATGGGACAGGTAAAGGCCCAGGGTAACTATCAGAGTTCTTCCCGCGACGAATTGGTAGCCTTGACCGCCGGCCTGGACTTCAGGCAACTGGGTGAAGATTATATCAACAGTACTCGGCCATTTACGGGACACACCCCGAAGTTTATTGACAAACTACCCCTGAATTACCTGTACACAGGTCTGATTCACCTGGCCCTGCCCAATGCAAAGATTATCAACCTGAAGCGTCATCCCATCGATACCTGCTACGCAATGTACAAGCAGTTGTTCGTAGACGGTTATCCATTTTCGTATGAGCTTGAAGAGCTGGGACACTATTTTGCTGCCTACCATTGCCTGATGGAGCATTGGCACGGAGTCATGCCTGAAATTATCTACACGGTGGTCTACGAGGACCTGGTGGCAGATATTGAAGGTGAGTCACGCCGGTTAATAGATTTTTGCGGACTCGGGTGGCAGGAGCAATGCCTGAAGTATTACGAGAGTGAAGACGCTTCCATCACCGCAAGCGCAGTTCAGGTCAGAAAACCGGTATACATGAGTTCCGTCGACAAGTGGCGGCAATATGAAACACAGCTAGCACCTCTGATCGCCGTGCTGGAGCAAGCGGGAATTCCGCTGGATTAGTCCTTGACGGGTACCCATAAGGTGCCCAGGTCACTGAAAGAACTGCGTGAATAATCAGCCGTGCTTCATGATGCGCGACTTTTGCCGTTCCCAGTCACGGTCCTTCTGAACCTTGCGCTTATCGTGCTGGCGTTTGCCGGTTGCGATTCCGATTTCCACCTTTACCCTTCCCCGTGACCAGTACATGGCGGTGGGAATCACGGTTTTACCTTTTCGATCCACTGAGCCTTTCAGGCGATCTATTTCCTTGCGGTGCAGCAGCAATTTTCGAGTGCGGGTCGGGTCGGGCTTGCTGTGGGTCGAAACGGTGGGCAAAGGGTTAACCAGGCAACCGAACAGAAACGCTTCCTTGTCTTTAAGTAATACGTAACTGTCGGCAAACTGCACACGGCCTTCCCTCAGCGACTTAACTTCCCAGCCTTCCAGGGAAATACCGGCCTCCAGGCGCTCTTCGATGTAGTATTCAAAACGGGCGCGCTTGTTGACCGCGATGGTCTTGCCTTTATTGGAAGAGGGCTGATTCATAGGGAGCGTATTCTACTATCTAAGCTGTCCTGATTTACTATCTGTTCTGCACCAACTGCGAGGTGCTGTCGTGCTATATTTCCGCCCCCGGAGACGGTATATGTCGTGAAAATTGAACGAACAGCGCTCGTAATGCATCCCGCAAGTCACATGTATGGCCTGGTACATGATGTGGCTGCCTACCCGGAGTTTCTTCGTTGGTGCAGCCATGCGGAACTTCACGAGCAGAGCAATGAACATCAGTTGGCCATCCTGGGGGTGACGGTTGCCGGAATAGAGCAACGATTCATGACCCTCAACACCCTGGTGCCCAATGAGCGCCTGGGGCTTTCCCTGGTTGAGGGACCTTTCCGCTCGATGACCGGCGAATGGCGCTTCAAGACACTGGGTGAGCAGGGCAGTAAAGTGAGCCTGAGTCTGAATTTTGATTTTAAGCCAGGATTTGTTTCCACAGCATTTCAGCGCGGGTTCAGAAATATTGCAGATCACCTGGTACAGGAATTTTGCAAAAGGGCCGACGAATTTTCCGAAAGCACCAGGGAGGATTCATACATTGGAACCTGAAACCATTCACATTGAACTTGTGCATGCATTGGCTGAAAAGCAGGTCCTGATGGTGCTGGATGTGCCTTCCGGCACCACGCTTGGTGAGGCGATTGAATTGTCGGGAATCAGAAACGATTTTCCCGACATGAAAGTCGATCCGGCACGATTAGGAATATTTTCGGTAAAGGCTAGGCTCGAGGATGTTTTACGGCCGGGTGACCGGGTAGAGATTTATCGGCCCCTGATCGCCGATCCAAAGGAAGCGCGGCGTAAACGAGCTGAGCTTGAGAAAGCGGGGAAATCTTCGAAATAAGTAAGTATCCCCTGGCTTTGACGGGGGATATTTACTTCGAAGGTGGAACCAGGAAGGCATCCATCTCAAGCGCTGAATTGATCTTTTCCAGTTGTTGTTCAGCATCGTCGCGAGACTCGTAGCCCTGCGTTCTCACCAGGTACCGGGTTTCGAGATGAGCAATTTCCTGCTGTGTAATTGATCCCTGAAAGCCTTCAAGCTGCATTCTTTCGACCAGGTTTTGAGCATTCTGAAAAGAATCAAAAGCACCAAGCTGGATGGCCCATACTGCCGGGCTTTCTTCGGCTGCAGGAGTCACTGGCTCATCTTCAGGAGCATCCTGATCAACTTCCTCAGGCAAAACAACTTCTGCCTGGACTCGATGTGCGTTGTCTTCAGCCGTGCCTGTAGCGACCTGTCTGATTTTTGACACCGGTGATTCGATCGCAGTGATAAGGGGTTCTGGAGTGACTGGTTCTGGCCCTGCTTCTGAAACTGTATCGGGGGTCTGCGGCCCCGGTTCCATGACACTTTCTGCCAACGCTACTACGGGTCCCTCCGTGGTTTCTTCTACACCGAGTTCGGAAGACTTATCTGTGTCCTTGCTCACCACGGCGTCCTGATCGTCAAAATCGATTCCCTTCATTACTGTCAGGATCGCATTCTCAAACCTCAAAGTGACCAACCTCGTAAGGGGGTCGCCACCGCGAACAGCAAACGAGTAATAGTAATCCCACCGGTTCTGGTGGAAGGGGTCCCGCACAGCCGGTGTACCCATCAAAAAAGCCACCTGATTCATTGTCATACCCAGTTTCAGTTGATCCAGTTTTTCCTGCTCTATGGCATTACCTTGCTGGATATTCTGCTTGTAAAAGATATTGCAGCCGCCGGTTGCGAGAAGGCAGCAGGCGAGGATGATAAGAAGTTTCTTGGACATATGTATCCTATGAATGGTTTGGAGACAGGATTCGGGGCCGTGAATGATACAATATACTCATCCCTGACCAACAGGTTTATGAACACTTAAAATTACCGGAGTTCTCCAGGTGGAACGCAAATATCTCAGAAAAGTCGGCTTAAAAGTCACCCAGCCGAGGATGCGCATCCTGGACTTGCTGGAAGACCAGAGCCATAAGCATATGACTGCGGATGATATTTACCGTGAGCTGGTACAAGCCGAAGAAGATATCGGCCTGGCCACGGTGTACCGCGTATTAAGCCAGTTTGAAGCGGCTGGCCTGGTGGTAAAACATAATTTCGAAGGCGGACAGCACTTTTACGAATTGGATTCAGGCGAACACCACGATCATATGGTTTGTATTGAAACCGGAAAAGTTACTGAATTCCTCAGTGACGATATTGAAAGGCTGCAAACAGAAATTGCTGCAGAACATGGCTACGAGATCGAGGATCACAGCCTGGTGATGTATGTACGTCCGATAAAAACCAAAAGCTGAGAAATACCAGTAATCGATACCGCCAGCTTTTCTTTTTAGTGCACACGGGCCGCACTGAGCATTTCCGCCGCGTGGCGCCGGCTCTGATCAGAAACACGCCCGCCGAGCATACGCGCAATTTCGTCGATCCTCTCATCCTCGTCCAAAATTGATGTATCCACCGCTGTCTGGTTTTCCAGCGCCTCTTTCCGGACCTGAACCTGGTGGTCAGCACACACCGCAACCTGTGCCAGGTGAGTGACACAAAGCGTTTGTGATCCCTGCGCCAGCTTTTGCATCAATACACCCACGGCATTAGCGGTATCCCCACCGATACCGGCATCGACCTCGTCAAAGACCTGGGTACGGCTTGAACGTGTAACGCTGGACGCGACCTTGATCGCAAGACTGATTCTAGACAGCTCGCCGCCCGAGGCAATCTTTGCAAGCGGGGCGGGGGTAATTCCCGGGTTGGCGCTGACCAGCAATTCAATCGCGTCATCTCCATTGTGAGAAGGCACAGTTTCCTTATCGTGTTTGATGCGAATCTCAATAATGCCGCCCGGCATACCGAGGCCAGACATCAGTTCTGAAACTGCACCCGATAGAATCCCGGCTTGTTTTTTGCGGTATTTTGACAACTTCAGAGCGTCCTGACGGTAAGTATTCATGGCCTCGCTACAGCGTTTTTCCATTGCTTCCCTGAGAGACTCGAAATTTTCTGAGTTGACCAGGCGCTCGGAAAATAGATCCCGGACCTGCTCGAGTTCTTCCATCGCAACCTGGTGTTTGCGCGCGAGATCCGCCAGTACACCCAGCTGCCCGGAAACCTGCTCCAGGCGCTCAGGACTTAAATCAATTCGCTCGTTTACCTGCCGTATGCTGGTCGCTGCTTCCTGGCAATTAATGGCCGCCTCGCCCAACATCCCGAATACCTCGTTTATCGCCGGATCCAGCTCAAGATAGGGCTGAAGCCGGCCGATAATACTTTGTAAGAGCATGTGAACACCTTGGTCTTCAGCATCAAGCGCGTTGGCACTGAAATTCAGCGCTTCGACCAATTCTCCACCCTGGGCAAGTTTGCGGTGCTCCTGCTCAAGGCCAATAACATCCGGCCCTGAAATGCTGTGAGTCTCGAGTTCTTTGAGCTGGAAAACAAGATAATCCAGTTCCGCAGGCGAAAGTGCGGATTGCTGCTTAAGATTCTTAAATTCCAGTTGCAATTCCTTCCAGTTCTCAAAACTGGTTTTAACTGCGGCTAAAGCTGCGGGGTAGTCGCCACTTGCATCCAGTAATTGAAACTGTTGAGCAGGACTGGTGAGTCTGACGTGTTCATTCTGGCCATGAATCTCAACCAGAAGATTGCCCAATTCCCCAAGTTGCTGGACGGTTACCGGACTGCCGTTGATCCAGGCACGTGAACGCCCGTTTTCGGCAATCGTCCTGCGCAACAGGCACTGATCATCCGAGTCAAGACCGGCTTGTAACAGCCACTCATACGCAACGGGGTTATCTTCCAATGAAAATTCAGCCGTAAGCTCCGCTTTTGGGGCACCCTGGCAAATCCAGCCGCTGTCGGAACGTTTCCCAAGTAGCAAACCAAGGGCATCAACAAGAATGGATTTACCGGCGCCGGTTTCACCGGTAATGGTGGTAAAACCTGCCTGAAACTCCAGTTCCAACAAAGGAATAATCGCGAAATCTTTGATATGGAGGTGGTTCAACATGGTGTGCAAAACAAAATTTTAATTCGAAGCCTCAAGCTAGCACGCTGATTGACCGGCGGCAATGGCAGATTTCTTCGCTACTGCCTTCTTGAAACCTATGTCCGCATCCCCATATCAGGCCAGAGTGAAACAAAGACGTTTTTACGTCCTTGCGATACAGGAGTACTTAAGCGTGACAGACAAACCTGAAACCACGAACGGGCAGGACGAGGCCACAGAAGAAGTGACACATGCTGGTGAATCGAAGAGTGGTGAATCCGGTGACAACACGGTTGAAGAGATCGAAGCAGGGGTTGATAGCGAGTTGATGGATCTTCAGTTTGCCCTGGGTGAATCAGAAAAAGAGCTGGCCGGGTACCGGGAAGCCATGCTGCGGATGCAGGCGGGAATGGAAAACCTGCGAAAGCGCCTGATCAAGGATCTCGAACGTTCAAGATTACGGTCTCTGGAAAGTTTTATGACTGATTTATTGCCGGTCAGGGACAGCCTCGAGCTCGGGCTGGATACCGATGACAGCACAACCACGGTCGAGAACATGAAGGAAGGCAAGGCCCTGATCATCAGGATGCTGGCCAAGGTCATGGAAGATCACGGTTTGAAGCTCATTGATCCGGCAGGCGAAGTATTTAACCCGGAGTTACACCAGGCCATGACGATGCAGGAATCGGGCGACCACGACCCCGACACGGTGCTTGAAGTCCTGCAAAAAGGTTTTCAGTTACATGATCGCCTGGTCAGGCCGGCCATGGTGGTGGTATCAAAGGTGCCCGAAGCCGATTGAAATCGGCGAGGCAAACCCCACATATGGAACATCTGATTTTTTAACAGTTTTTTTTTGGAGATTACACAATGGGCAAGATCATAGGCATCGATCTGGGCACCACCAATTCATGCGTAGCCGTAATGGAAGGCGGGCAGCCCAAGGTCATTGAAAATTCGGAGGGTGATCGAACCACACCCTCTATCGTCGCCTTCACCAAGGATGACGAAGCGCTGGTTGGACAAGCGGCCAAGCGCCAGTCGGTGACCAATCCGCACAACACGCTACACGCGGTAAAGCGGTTGATTGGCCGCAAATTCAACGAAAAAGTCGTCCAGAAGGACCTCGACCTCGTGTCTTACAAGGTTGTAAAGGCAGAGAATGGTGACGCATGGGTGGAGGTTAACGGCAAGAAAATTGCACCTCCGGAGATTTCAGCACGTGTGTTGATGAAGATGAAAAAGACAGCCGAAGACTACCTGGGTGAGGAAGTAACAGAAGCGGTCATCACGGTGCCGGCTTATTTCAATAACCCGCAACGCCAGGCGACCGAAGACGCGGGCAAGATCGCCGGTCTCAAGGTGCGGCGCGTCATCTCCGAGCCAACCGCGGCAGCATTGGCTTTCGGACTGGACAAGAAGGGCGGTGAGCGCAAAGTAGCGGTCTACGACCTGGGTGGCGGAACTTTTGATATTTCCATCATTGAAATCGCAGAAGTGGATGGTGAGCACCAGATTGAAGTGCTTTCAACTTCGGGCGATACGTTCCTCGGCGGTGAAGATTTTGATAACCGGGTAATGGAATATATTGTGGCTGAATTTAAAAAAGACCAGGGATTTGACCTTAAGAATGATCCACTGGCTTTGCAACGTCTGCGGGAAGCCGCTGAGCGAGCGAAGATAGAACTGTCTTCCAGTCAGCAGACTGAAGTGAACCTGCCTTATATCACTGCGGATGCCAGCGGTCCCAAGCACCTCAACATCAAGCTGACCCGGGCCAAGCTCGAAGCGCTGGTTGAAGACCTGGTGAAGAAAAGCATTGCTCCTTGCCGCACTGCGCTGGACGACGCAAACCTCAAGATCAGCGATATTGCTGATGTAATCCTGGTCGGGGGCCAGACCCGCATGCCGATGGTTCAGAAAGCCGTTACCGAGTTTTTCGGCCAGGAGCCACGTAAAGATGTAAACCCCGATGAAGCGGTTGCGGTAGGTGCGGCGATCCAGGGTGGCGTGTTGTCCGGTGACGTGAAAGACGTACTGTTGCTTGACGTAACGCCATTGTCACTGGGAATCGAAACCCTCGGTGGGGTTATGACCAAGTTGATCGAGAAGAACACCACCATTCCGACCAAGGCATCGCAGGTTTTCTCGACCGCTGAAGACAACCAGACTGCGGTGACCGTGCATGTGTTGCAGGGCGAGCGTGATATGGCTGCCGCCAATAAATCCCTGGCGCGTTTCGACCTGGCAGGAATTGCGGCGGCCATGCGCGGAATGCCACAGATCGAGGTGACCTTTGATATTGACGCAAACGGCATCATGCACGTCAGCGCCAAGGACAATGCCACCGGTAAAGAGCAACGGATCGAGATCAAATCCGGTTCGGGTCTCTCTGATGAAGAGATCGAGAGAATGATCCAGGATGCTGAGGCGCACGCCGAGGAAGACCGGAAATTCCACGAAACCGTAACCGCCCGTAACAACGCAGATGCCATCGTTCACGCCACGCGCTCCAGCTTGAAAGAGTTGGGTGAGAAATTGTCGGACGATGATCGCAAGAATATTGATGCGGCAATTGAAGGCGTGGAAGAAGCTATGAAGGGTGACGAAAAGGATGCGATTGAAGCAGCCGTGCAAAAATTGACGGAAGCGGCCCAGGTCATTTACGAGCAAGCTGCCGCCGAGGCGCAGGCTGACCAGGCGAACAGCCCTGGGGACGGTGAGACTGATGGCGAAGACGTGGTTGATGCCGAGTTTGAGGAAGTAGACCCGGAAGAGGATGCCGACAAGTAATCATACTTTCATTTCGAGACAGGAAGCCCCGGCCATGTCCGGGGTTTTTTATGAGATAGATGGGCAATGCCGCGCTTCGCGCTCTTTGAGGTGTCGCGTCGCGACTTGATCATTTGCGAGGATACTGCCTCGCAGTACGGTCTTGAATTTCGCTGTCATCAGCCTCAAATATTGGAGAGATTTTCCGGGAATCAACAATGGCTAAACGCGATTACTATGAAGTGCTGGGTGTGCAACGCAGCGCCGCTGACGATGACCTGAAAAAGGCTTATCGAAAGTTGGCGATGAAGTTTCACCCTGACCGTAATCCGGATGACGAATCCGCCCAGGATCACTTCAAAGAGACCAAGGAAGCCTATGAAATACTCAAGGATCCAAAGAAGCGACAGGCGTATGACCAGTTTGGCCATTCAGCAGTTGATGGTTCTATGGGCGGCGGTCGCGGCGCCGGTGGATTCCAGGGTGATGTCGGTGACATTTTCGGTGATATCTTTGGTGATATTTTTGGCGGAGGCAGAAGAGGCGGCCAACAGCAACGAGGCTCCGACCTCAGGTTTTCAATGGAGCTGGATCTGGAAGACGCGGTAGCTGGCATTACCCGCGAAATCCGTGTCCCAACCCTGGGTCAATGCAAGACCTGCAACGGCTCCGGTGCCCAGGATGGCCGTAAGGAGACCTGCTCGACTTGCGGCGGTGCCGGACAGGTACGCATGCAGCAGGGTATTTTCTCGGTTCAGCAGACCTGTCCCGCATGCCAGGGCAGAGGTCAGCGAATCGCCAATCCCTGTAACTCCTGCAAAGGCCAGGGCCGCGTACGTGAAACACGTACCCTGTCGGTGAAAATCCCACCGGGTGTCGATAACGGAGACCGGATCCGGCTCGCGGGTGAGGGTGAGGCGGGGATGAACAGTGCGCCTGCGGGCGATCTCTATGTCGAAGTCAGGGTCCGGCCGCATCGTCTGTTCGAACGTGATGGGGATGATCTCTTCTGCGAAGTTCCTATCCACTTTTCCACTGCGGCTTTGGGTGGTGATTTGGAAATTCCTACACTCAACGGACAGGTAAAGCTGAAAATTCCCACCGAAACGCAGACCGGAAAAATGTTCCGTCTGCGCGGCAAGGGTGTGAAATCGGTTCGCAGTCATCGCCAGGGTGACCTCATGTGCCGGGTCGTGATCGAAACGCCGGTCAAGTTATCGAAGGAGCAAAAAGAACTGCTCAGGCAATTTGAGACTTCCTACCAGGCGGATAATACCGAACACAACCCACGATCCAGTTCCTGGATGAATGGGGTAAAGGAATTTTTTGATCGGATGACCTCGTGAAAAAGTTTGCGGTTTTTGGTGGCGGGAAAATGGCGTTCGAAATTGTAATCGCTGCCGCAGATTCCGCAGACGTCCGACTTTCTGCCCTGGTTTCCAGGAATCGGCCTGACTGGTTGCAGAAAACAGAATATTTTTCGTCGTTGGATCAACTCTCTGCTTTGCCGGACCTGCTGATTGATTTCACCTTGTCGGGAGGCACCTGTGACGCCGCAAACTGGTGCAGGGCAAGACTGGTTCCCCTCGTAAGCGGCACGACCGCTCTCAGCGAAAAAGACCGTTCCGCATTAATGGAGGCAGCTGAATTGGTTCCGGTGATGTGGGCGCCAAACCTGAGTAAAGGCCTGAACCTGTTAATGAGATCGGTGGTAGAGGTGGCCAAGGCTTTACCAGCAGATACGCCTGTCGAAATACTCGACGTACACCATGCGCAGAAGATTGATGCGCCTTCGGGAACCGCCCTGCTTTTGGCGAGGGCGATTGCCAGCGCAAGAAACCAGGACCTGGAAGATTGCCTGAACGTGGTCACCGGCGAAGGCAACCGGCAGTACAAGCCCAGCTCGATCAATTGCATCAGCCGGCGGCAGGGTGAGATTATTGGCGAACACCGGGTTCTATTTCTTGCAGGGTCTGAAGAATTGGAATACCGGCACTCAGCCAGTGATCGTAATGTCTACGCGCAAGGATGCCTGGACGCCGCTTTGTGGCTTGTGAGACAACCAGCGGGCTTGTATTCCTCGAGCGACTGGTTATCCGTCTGACCCTTATTTCGATTCATTTGCAGCCGCACTCGGTATACTCGCCATGTGAAAAGTAGAAACGGCATTCAAAGGTTTTACCACCTACTAAATAAAGCCCGTTGGGGTTTACGCATTAGACGGGAACGCCTGCAGGCGAGTATTAAGTTTCGCACGGCTCGATTTCGGAGCAATCCCGACACGATAGCCAGCGAATTTCCCGATGAGCCGCCACTCAATGGAAGATTTTGTCCCAATCCGTTCAAGCAGATTGACCTGGAGGAGTCGGGGGTGGCTTACACCTGTTGCTCATCCTGGTTACCGACCCCGATGGGAAACCTGAAACACAATACTGTGATGGAGATGTGGAACGGGGAAACCATGAAACGTATCCGGGAAAGCATTTTTGACGGCAGTTTCCGTTATTGCCGGCATGACCGCTGTCCCGTGATCCAGAACGGGACACTTCCAACCCTTGAGGAGTCCGCAAAAGACCCTTTATATACGAAAATTATTGAGCAAAAGAGCACGGTGGTTGAACGTCCGCCGGTTTTTCTGAACCTGGTCAACGACCGTTCCTGTAATTTGTACTGCCCCAGTTGCCGTACAGAACGAATCAATCACAACGACCAGGCGAAATCCGGTGAAATTGCGAAGATTCAGGATCGCCTGCTAGAGCCATATTTGTCCGCGCCCAACGATCAGCATTTCATACTCTCGATTACCGGTTCCGGTGACCCGTTTGCGAGCCGCGTTTACCGTGATCTGCTGTATTCACTGGACGGCTCCGATTTCCCTAATATGGAAATCGCCCTGCAAACCAATGGTGTTTTACTCACACCTCGAAACTGGCAGCGAATGAAAGGGATTCACGGAAATATTTCTTCCATCATTATTTCCTTTGATGCCGCCACCGAGGAGACCTACAACATCACCCGACTTGGCGGCCACTGGCAAACACTGCTTGATAACGCAGCAAGGATGGGAGAGTTGAGGGCCAGGGACGAGGTCAGGAAGCTCAGGTTTGATTGCGTGGTACAAAAAGCCAATTTCCGTGAAATGAATGCTTTTGTGCACCTGTCAAAATCACTTGGGGCAGATTGCGCGTATTTCTCCAGGCTGATCGACTGGGGCACATGGCCGAAAGATACGTTTATGGACCAGTGCGTGTGGGAACACGGACATCCGCTCAGAGATGAATTCAAGGAAGTCATGCGAGACCCCTTGTTCGAGGATCCATTCGTCGATCTTGGCAATATGAGTGAATTCCGCGCTGTTTGAAAATGCCGGCTCTCGTGGTCTTGCCCTGGTTTTTGGGACCACCTGGTTAGCAACCAAAGACTTGGCGTTGGTAAATCCAGGCAGTTTCATCGAATAATTTGATCCAGAAACTGACTGGATTGCTGTTCACTTGGACAAGAGCGATATCTCTACGATATCTTTCCTGTTCTTCAGGCGAAAAAAGCGAGCAAATCATCATGTTTTCAAAGCTCACTGGTAGCGAGCAAATCATCATGTTTTCAAAGTTCCCCGCTCGACCGGGATTTCACATGGAGATGGATTCGACAAGTAACACCTACTTCCGGCGGGTTTGCGTGATCCCCAAGGGTGGCCGGGTAAGGGGACATCAGTGCCTGGGCGAAAACCGGGTCCGGGAATTTGATGGGTTTTTCAAACAAGGGGATATAATCGAACATATAGAGGTGACAGAAATGGAGCCTGAAACTGTTCCGTTTTCTGATATCTGGCACCAGATCCACCGACCGGGCGAAAGAGAAAACATTATTCAAATCGATGCCCGCTACCAACAAGTCGATATCAACATCCCGGGCATACTTGCTCCAATCAAAAACCCGAAAAACAAGCCTTTCCGCTTGCTTGATGGCAGAAGGCGTTTGTGGAAACGGCAGGAAGCCGGAAAAAGTGAAGGATTGTTCTATGTCATTCCTGAAGAAGAGGTATTTCGTTTCTTTTGGATAGTGCTGCCGATGGATATCGCCATAGAACACTTGCAGGAAATGCAAGCGGACATCACATCAAAAGAGGGAAATTGACTGCTGTCTCTTGATGTCGGTGATAATGTCGTTTTTACCGTGAACCTGGTCAGACCCCTTTTTCATCACCCTGTTTGAATCGGGAAACCCAGCGCTTGCCAGCGAAAGAGCCCCCCGTCAGGTTGGCTACCTGGGTAAATCCGGCTCTTTCCAATATCAAAGCCGCTTGCGCTGAACGCGCACCGGCCGGACATACGGTTATAACAGGCCGGGTCTTGGGCACATCCGGCAACCGATCACGCAGTATGCTAAGGGGAATTTCGATGGAGCCATCGATGATCCCCAATGGGCTGGCGATGAGTTCTTCTCGTTCGCGGACATCGACCAACACTAGCTCATCGCGGTTGTTGTGTACCCATTCCGGATCGATTTCCAAAACTCCCGCAAAGGTTCGGATCACTGGACCCCAATCGGGCACCGCCGGTGCAGTATTTCCACCGCATGGGCGGCCGCAATTCAGATTAGCAGGACCCGCATCCTTCATCTTCTTGGGATGAGGCAAGCCCAGGTTCTCCATGTAACCGACAAAGTCTTGCTCACGCTTGCCATCGCCGAGACGCGGATTATGGGCACGTTCCTCCTCAACAGTTGTTGAGGTGCGGCCACTATAGTCGTGACCCGGATAGAGTGTGCATTCACCGGGCAGGCTAAGTATTTGTTCTCGCACGGACTTGAAGAGGTTTCGCGCATCGCCCATCTGAAAGTCAGTGCGACCCGCCCCCCTGATTAGCAAAGCGTCGCCGGTGAATCCCATCGACAGGTCCGACAGTACCAAGGTCATGCACCCATCCGTATGACCCGGCGTGGACCGAATTAAAAGCTTTACCGAGCCCGCTGCCAGCATACTGCCGTGCTCAAGGTAAAGATCGGAGCCCACAACATTCGATGCCCTTGCGACCGCAATTTGACAGCCGGATGCCTGTCGCATCAACCAGGCTCCGGTCACGTGGTCGGCGTGCACATGCGTGTCAACGATATACCGAAGTTTCAAGCCAAGCTCGCGCAGCAATGCGAGATCTCTCAGGTGCTGTTCGAAAACCGTATCAATGAGCAGCGCCTCGCGCGTGGACTGGTCTGCTAACAGATACGTATAAGTCCAGGAATCACTATCAAATAGTTGTCGAAAGATCATGGTTGCAATCACTTGTTACCAAATTTGTTTAGAGTATTCCTTCATTTTCCTACATTACAGTATAGGTAGAACTCCTTGCTTGTGCAGGCAACGAAGGTTCGCGTTTAACCGAAAGCAGACCATTTTTGGAAAAATGAAACCACCAGATATGTGTCTGGTTTTGTCAATATATTTAATTGAAATCGATTTGGCGTTAGACACACCCAACAGCCTCCGCTAAAATCCTAACGCTTAGAACATGATCCGCGCCTGGTTTTGAGAAATTACACCAGAGCGGGGCAAAATTGAATCGAATCTAAGCGGGAAATGCTGCTTTCAGCTTTCCCGTTTTGCATATCTGGAGGAAGGGCTTTGACGCAACAGGCGGTACTGGCACTGGAAGACGGCACTGTCTTTCATGGCCGGGGCATCGGAGCCGAGGGTGAATCCAGTGGTGAGGTGGTTTTCAACACCGCCATGACGGGTTACCAGGAAATTCTCACCGATCCTTCTTATGCACAACAACTGGTTACGCTGACTTTTCCACATATCGGTAATACCGGTTGTAACTCCGTAGACGAGGAAGCCTCAAAGCCAATGGCCGCAGGGCTCATTATCCGTGACCTGCCTCTGCTGGCCAGCAGTTGGCGCAAGGAGGAAGACCTCCAGGCATATCTGCGACGTTTCGGCATTGTCGCCATTTCCGACATTGATACGCGAAAATTAACCCGGATCCTGAGAGAAAAAGGCGCCCAGGACGGCTGCCTGCTGTCCGGCGCTTCGGTTGACGAAAACGCGGCGCTTGCAAATGCCAGGGCATTCCCCGGTATGGCCGGGATGGACCTGGCCAAAGTGGTTTCCACCACCAAGGCCTACGAATGGACAGAAGGAAGCTGGGATCTCGATCAGGCTCAATGGCAGGTGACAGAAACGAAGTTTCATGTTGTCGCCTACGATTTTGGAATAAAAAGAAATATCCTCAGAATGCTCAGTGACCGGGGCTGTCGCGTTACCGTAGTCCCTGCAGAAACACAGGCAGCTGAAGTAGTGGCGATGATGCCGGACGGAGTATTTCTTTCCAACGGTCCGGGTGACCCGGAGCCATGTTCTTACGCAATTGCTGCAATCACCGAATTGCTGACAACGGGCCTGCCGGTGTTTGGCATCTGCCTGGGATATCAGCTACTGGCACTGGCTGCGGGCGCCAGGACCATGAAAATGAAGTTTGGCCACCACGGCGCCAACCATCCTGTTCAGGATCTGAAAAGCGGGCAGGTATTCATCACCAGCCAAAACCATGGCTTTGCAGTTGATGAGCAAAGCCTCCCCGATGATGTAAAAGCAACTCATCGGTCCCTGTTTGACGACAGCCTGCAAGGCATTGAATTTTGCAATGCCCGGGCCTTCGGTTTCCAGGGTCACCCCGAAGCCAGTCCTGGACCACACGACATAGACAGGCTGTTCGATCAATTTATTGACCTGATTCGCGGTGAATCAAGCCAGGGAAAGCCAAATATGGCCGCAGAAGCCTGAAATGCCAGGAAGAACCGACATCAGCAGCATCCTGATCATCGGCGCCGGCCCGATTGTGATTGGCCAGGCCTGCGAATTTGATTATTCGGGCGCTCAGGCCTGCAAAGCGCTGCGGGAAGAGGGCTACCGGGTCGTGCTGGTGAATTCAAATCCGGCCACCATCATGACCGACCCGGAGACTGCTGACGCTGTTTACATTGAGCCTATAGAGTGGCGCACGATTGGCCGCATCATTGAGAAGGAACAGCCCGATGCGCTGTTACCGACCATGGGCGGTCAGACAGCCTTAAATTGCGCACTGGACCTGGCGCGCGAAGGGGTGTTGATCAAGCATGGCGTGGAAATGATCGGCGCTTCGCGTGAAGCCATCGACATGGCCGAAGATCGCGAGCAGTTCCGTGAAGCAATGCTGGAAATCGGCTTGGATGTGCCTGCAGCAAAAATCGCACATAGCCTGGAGGATGCACTGGGCGTGCAGGAAGAAATCGGTTTTCCGACCATTATCCGTCCGTCTTTCACCATGGGTGGTTCCGGAGGTGGCATTGCCTATAACCGGGAAGAGTTCGTAGACATTGTCTCGCGAGGCCTGGAGCTTTCTCCCACCACCGAAGTCCTGCTCGAAGAGTCGGTATTGGGTTGGAAAGAGTTCGAAATGGAAGTGGTGCGGGACCACGTTGACAACTGCATTATTATTTGTTCGATAGAAAATTTTGATGCAATGGGCATTCATACCGGCGACTCAATCACGATAGCGCCGGCACTGACCCTGACCGATAAAGAGTACCAGCGCTTACGCGACGCCTCGATTGCCGTTTTGCGGAAAATTGGCGTGGACACCGGTGGATCAAACGTACAGTTTGGTGTGAATCCGGAAAATGGGCGCGTTGTCATTATCGAGATGAATCCGCGCGTATCCAGGTCATCCGCATTAGCCTCCAAGGCTACTGGCTTTCCCATTGCCAAAGTTGCCGCCAAACTGGCGGTTGGTTTTACCCTCGATGAACTCAGAAACGAGATTACCGGCGGAGCTACCCCGGCTTCTTTTGAACCCACAATAGATTACGTGGTCACCAAAATTCCGCGATTTGCCTTTGAAAAGTTTCCCGCAGCCAACCCTCGTCTGACTATCCAGATGAAATCAGTGGGTGAGGCAATGGCCATTGGCCGAACATTCCAGGAATCCCTGCAAAAGGCTCTGCGTAGCCTGGAAACCGGCCGGGACGGGCTTGACCCTGTGTTGTTGACTGAAGACCCGGTCGAGCGCGGTACCGATCTTCGACGTGAATTACGTGAAGCCGGTGCTGAGCGAATCCTGTTTATTGCCGATGCCTTCCGCGAGGGCATGGATATTGCCGAAATCAACGCTCTGACTCACGTGGACCCCTGGTTCCTGGCACAGATAGAGGACCTGGTAAAGTGCGAACAAGAGCTTCAGGACTGTGGTCCTGAGGAGCTTGATGCCGCGCGCATGACGGAACTCAAGCGCAAGGGATTTTCGGATGCCAGGCTGGCCAAATTGTGCAATGTGCCGGAACACAGTATCCGTGAAAAACGCTATGCAATGGGTATACGCCCGGTATTCAAAAGAGTAGATACCTGTGCTGCAGAATTTGCTACCAGCACAGCGTACATGTACTCAACCTATGAAGAGGAATGTGAGGCTGATCCTTCCACGCGCCGGAAAATTATTGTGCTGGGCGGCGGACCAAACCGAATCGGGCAGGGCATTGAATTCGATTACTGCTGTGTTCATGCTGCCTTGTCATTGAGGAAAGACGGGTTTGAAACCATCATGGTGAATTGTAATCCGGAGACTGTGTCTACGGATTACGATACATCGGATCGCCTGTATTTTGAGCCCCTGACCCTGGAAGACGTGCTCGAGATCGTACATCGCGAGCAGCCGGAAGGGGTAGTGGTTCAATACGGGGGACAAACGCCCCTCAAACTCGCGCGCCCGCTTGAAGCCGCCGGCGTACCGATTATTGGCACATCGCCGGATTCCATTGACCTGGCGGAGGATCGTGAGCGCTTTCAGCAGTTGTTACAAAGACTGAACTTGAAGCAGCCACCCAATCGCACAGCGACCAACATCGACCAGGCGGTGGTACTGGCCTCGGAAATCGGCTATCCGCTGGTGGTCCGGCCGTCCTATGTACTTGGTGGCCGCGCGATGGATGTGGTGCACGCTGAAGATGAATTGCGTCGCTATATGCGCGACGCGGTCAAAGTTTCCAATGATTCACCGGTATTGCTGGATCGCTTTCTTGACCATGCCATCGAAGTGGATGTAGACGCGGTCTGTGACGGCAAGGATTTACTGATCGGCGGCATCATGGAACATATTGAGCAGGCTGGTGTACATTCGGGTGACTCGGCTTGTTCCATACCTCCGTTTTCCCTGTCCGGGGAAGTCCAGGACCGGCTTCGAGAGCAGATGAAGAAAATGGGCATGGAACTGGGCGTTATCGGTTTGATGAATGCGCAGTTTGCGATCAGGGGTGATGATATTTATGTGCTGGAAGTCAACCCGCGAGCGTCAAGAACGGTGCCGTTTGTTTCCAAGGCCACCGGCGTTCCCCTGGCGGCTGTTGCAGCCCGGTGTATGGCTGGTATCAGCCTTGAGAAACAAGGAATGACTACCGAAGTTATTCCGGAATACTATTCGGTAAAGGAAGTCGTCTTTCCGTTTTTGAAATTTCATGGTGTCGATCCAATCCTGGGGCCTGAAATGCGTTCAACGGGTGAAGTCATGGGTGTGAGCCGTAGCTTTGGCGGAGCCATGGCGAGGGCCATGCGCGCTTCGCAATACGGTATTCCTACGCCTGGAAAGGCATTTTTGAGTGTACGGGACGCGGACAAGCAGTCACTGCCGCCCATAGCAGTTGATTTGACCCAGCGCGGGTATTCCCTGGTGGCCACGGCAGGAACCTGTAAATACCTGCGTGAGCAGGGCTTTTACTGCGAGCATGTCAACAAAGTGATGGAAGGTCGACCGCATATCGTTGACGCCATGAAAAATGACGAGATTCATTTCATCATCAACACCACCGAGGGTCGCCAGGCGATTTCGGATTCATTTTCTATCAGGAGAGAGGCCTTGCAGAGAAAAGTTGCCTATACCACTACCATAGCCCGTGGCTGGGCTACCTTGCAGGCTATTGACCATGAACATGAATTCGAGGTGCATTGCTTGCAGGATTTACACAAAGAACTGGCATCATGAGTCGCCCTCCGCTGACACGAGCCGGCGCTGACCGTCTCAGGGAAGAATTGGCTCATCTAAAAAAAACCGTTCGACCACAGATTATTGCGGCAATCGCAGAAGCCCGCGCTCATGGAGATCTCAAGGAAAACGCTGAGTACCATGCAGCGCGCGAACAACAGGGCTTCACCGAGGGCAGAATTCAACGACTGGAGTCCACTTTGTCCCTGGGCCAGATTATCGATGTGACGAAACTGAGTCCGGGCGGCAAGGTAGTGTTCGGCGCGACGGTAACTGTTTCTGATGAGGAAACCGCTAAGGAAACCCGCTACCAGATCGTTGGTGACCTGGAGTCCGATTTAAAACAGAAACGTATCGCGGTTTCATCTCCGATTGCCCGCGCATTGATAGGCAAGTTTGAAGGCGATGTGGTCGCGGTTATTACGCCCCGTGGAGAACGGGAACTGGAGATCGTGGCCGTCGAGTATATATAGGAGCCTGTGAGTACAGGCTTAAAAATCAGAACCCGCGAAACCGTGGCGGGCAAAGATTGTCTGCCTGGTGATCTGCATCCGGTAATCCGTAAAATATTGCTGTCCCGTGGTATACATAATGCCGACGGCATCGACCTCGGTCTTGGCCGGCTCCAGTCACCCGCCAAGCTGCTCGGTATTGAATCGGCAGCAGCTATACTCTGTGAAGCAATCAAAACCAACCGCAAAATATTGATTGTCGGCGATTTCGATACGGATGGTGCAACCGGCACTGCACTGGCAGTCAGGGCCCTGACTGCCATGGGTGCGCAACAGGTCGGCTTCAAAGTACCAAATCGGTTTGAATTCGGTTATGGCTTGACCGAATCCCTGGTCGAGACATTCGTCCCGGATCCTCCGGATGTGCTGGTTACGGTGGATTCAGGGATATCCTGCATCGCGGGTGTTGCCCGGGCCAGGGGCCTTGGTTGTCAGGTTGTCGTCACTGATCACCACCTCCCCGGCGAACAATTGCCGGATGCCGACGCCATCGTAAATCCCAATGTCCCCGGTGATACATTTCCAAGCAAAGCACTGGCCGGTGTCGGTGTGATGTTTTATTTGCTTATTGCGGTCCGTTCTGAACTCAGAAAAAACGGTTGGTTCAATGCAGGCAGGCAGGAGCCAAATCTTGCTCATTACCTGGACCTGGTCGCCCTCGGTACGGTGGCCGACCTGGTACCACTGGATCACAATAATCGGGTGTTAATCAGCCAGGGGATGGCGCGAATCCGGTCCGGACACGCGTGCCGCGGTTTGATGGCGTTGTTAAAGCTGGGAAAGCGGGATTACCGCCATTTGGTTGCATCCGACCTTGGGTTTGCCGTTGCACCCAGGCTGAATGCGGCAGGCCGGCTGCAAGACATGAGTGTCGGTATCAGGTGCCTGCTCAGTGACGATCCTGTGGAAACGGCTGACCTGGCCGCCGAGCTGGATGAACTGAATCGCAACAGGCGCAGCATGCAACAGCAGATGCAGAATGAGGCCAGCGATAAACTCAGTGCTGTCCTGGATGAACTCAAAGATAGTCATCTGCCTTTCAGTCTTTGTCTGCATGATCCCAGTTGGCACCAGGGCATCGTTGGCCTGGTCGCCTCACGAATCAAGGATCGCATTCATCGCCCGGTCGTGGTCTTCGCTCCGGAGCACGACGGTTCCACGGTGTTGAAAGGCTCAGCTCGTTCGGTGCCGGGTCTGCATATCCGGGACGTACTGGCACATGTTGATGCAGGTCACCCATCCATGCTCAGCGCGTTTGGAGGGCATGCCATGGCAGCAGGGCTCACCATGCAGGCTGAAAACCTTTCCGAATTCACTGAAGCCCTGGAGCACAGTGTCAATTTATTCCTTGGGGGTAAAGTGCCGTCAGCCAAGATCATCACGGACGGTGAGTTAACTGGAGCGGATATCAACCTTGGTTTTGCCCGGGAATTACGGAACTTGGGACCCTGGGGGCAACAATTCCCTGAGCCACTGTTCGAAGGCACTTTTGAAGTCATCAGTCACAGGGTGGTGGGCGGCGCTCACCTGAAAATGGTTTTGCGGCCACTTGACGCTCACGAACCGGTTGATGCCATTGCATTTGGCCGCCTGCCGGAGCAGCTTCCGGCTTCCGGAGCAGTGCGGCTTTTATACTGCCTGGACGTGAATCATTTCCGTGGACAACAGACCTGCCAGTTGATCGTAGACCACCTTCTAAATTGACGCTTGGTGTAAAGTATCGTTCTTGGAGTCAGTCTTTGTTCCCAACAAAAGAAGCGGAAAAAAAGTGGAAATCAATCAGTACACCCAATTGATCGAAGACCTGAAAAAGCGCTCAACTGAGCTCAGGGGGTACCTTTGACTATGCCGGCAAAAAGGACAGGCTCGAGGAAGTAAACCGCGAGTTGGAAAACCCTGATATCTGGAGTAACCCCGAAATAGCGCAAGCTCTGGGCCGTGAGCGTTCCTCCCTGGAAGGCATAGTGAGCACCCTGGACGAAGTTAAAAGCAACCTGCAGGATAATGCCGGGATGCTCGAAATGGTGGTTGAAGAAGACGATGAGGAAACCCTGGACTCCGTCATTCGCGACCTGGACAGAATTCGCATTGATGTTGAGCGAATGGAATTTCAGCGCATGTTTTCAGGGGAAATGGATGATCGTCCCTGCTACCTCGATATTCAGTCCGGTTCCGGTGGAACGGAAGCTCAGGACTGGGCGGAAATGCTGTTACGCATGTATTTGCGCTGGGCGGAAAGACGGGGTTGGAAAGCGGATTTGATCGAAGTCTCAGCCGGTGATGTTGCCGGAATAAAAAGCGCAACAATACACTTGTCCGGCGACCATGCATTTGGCTGGTGCCGAACGGAAACCGGTGTTCACAGGTTGGTTCGCAAATCCCCTTTTGATTCGGGAAACCGGCGGCATACCTCGTTTGCAGCCGTGTTTACCTCACCGGAAGTTGATGACAACATCAACATTGAAATCAATCCTGCAGAGCTGCGCATTGACGTGTATCGTGCTTCCGGTGCTGGTGGGCAGCACGTGAACCGGACTGAATCAGCAGTTCGAATTACGCATTTACCCAGCGGGGTTGTGGTTCAATGTCAAAACGACAGATCGCAACATAAGAACAAGGATCACGCCATGAAGCAGCTTCGTGCCAAGCTTTATGAGCTGGAGGTCCAAAAGAGAAATACAGAACAGCAAAAGCTGGAAGATTCCAAGTCGGATATTGGCTGGGGAAGCCAGATCAGGTCCTATGTGCTGGATCAGTCCAGGATCAAGGATCTTCGGACCGGTGTTGAAACCGGTAACACGCAGGCGGTGCTGGACGGGGCTCTGGACCAATTTGTGGAAGCCTCTCTGAAGCAAGGGCTGTAGGGGCAGGGTTTGTAACTGGTGCAACTTTAAGTGACACAAGACAGAAAAGAAGACCATCAGGCGGCAACAGCCGATGAAAACCGGTTGATCGCCGAACGCCGTGAAAAATTGCATGCGTTAAAAGAAAGCGGCCAGGCCTTTCCCAATGATTTCCGGCCCAATGCCTGTGCAGAGGGACTGCAGGGGCAATTTGGCGAGTTAGATCACGACGCTTTGCAGGCTGTCGAGGATCGTTTTTCCATAGCTGGACGCATGATGGCCAAGCGCGTCATGGGAAAAATTGCCTTCGTAAGCCTGAAGGATGCTTCCGGGTCTATGCAGTTGGTTGTGCAACGCGACAACCTGGCTGAAGGTGTCTACCAGCAGTTCAAACAGTGGGACATTGGCGATCTGATCGGTGCTGAAGGCGTCATGTTCCGCACCCAGAAGGGCGAATTATCGGTCAAGGTCGATCAACTTCGACTGCTCAGCAAATCACTGCGTCCATTGCCTGAAAAGTGGCATGGATTGATCCATACAGAAACGCGATACCGTCGCCGTTACGTAGACCTTATTATGAACGACGATACGCGAAATATATTTCGTATTCGTTCAAAGGTTATCAGCTACATTCGGCAATTCATGGAAGCTCCGGGCAGGGAATTTCTGGAGGTGGAAACACCCATGATGCACCCGATACCGGGCGGTGCAACTGCCCGGCCGTTTGTTACCCACCATAACGCGCTGGATCTTGAAATGTTCCTTCGCGTAGCACCTGAGCTTTATCTCAAGAGACTGATAGTCGGTGGACTTGAACGGGTGTACGAAATTAACCGGAATTTTCGAAACGAAGGTGTTTCCACCCGGCATAACCCTGAATTCACCATGCTTGAGTTCTACTGGGCCTATGCAGACTACAACGACCTGATGGACCTCACCGAGGCGATGCTAAGAGGCCTGGCGATCGAGGTGACCGGTAAACAGGTGGTGGAGTACCAGGGCAATAGCATTGATCTGGGCGCGGATTTTCAGCGTTATACGGTTGAAGAAGCGGTCAGGAAATTTAATCCCGATCTTGCTGATGCCGACCTGTGGAACCGGGATGTACTGAGCAAAGCCTGTAGCGAACTCGAAATCCATATCGGGGATAGCTGGGGCGCCGGCAAGCTTTTGACCGGTATTTATGAAGCAACGATCGAACGGCAGTTGATGCAACCAACTTTTATGACCGCCTATCCGACCGAGGTTTCTCCGCTATCTAGACGAAATGATGAAGATCCACGCATCACCGATCGTTTCGAACTGATCGTTTGTGGCAGCGAAATTGCCAATGGTTTCTCAGAACTGAATGACCCGGAAGACCAGGCGGACCGATTTAGGCAACAGGCAGCACAAAAGGAAGCCGGCGATCAGGAAGCGATGCATTTTGATGAAGACTATATCCGCGCGCTTGAATATGGAATGCCACCGACCGCGGGGGAGGGCGTAGGCATCGACCGGCTGGTGATGATATTGACCGACTCGGCATCTATCAGGGACGTACTGCTGTTTCCCTATATGCGACCCGAACAGCAATAAGCGGACGACCCGGGGCAAGGTGTCCAGTCCTGAAGTTTCAGTAGTATTGCCGGTAAAAAATGGCGGTGAATACCTGGGTGATGCAGTTGACAGCATTCTCGAGCAGTCACTGACCGCAATAGAGTTATTGCTGGTGGACGATCACAGTGAGGACGGTACGATCGATCAGCTTGATCAATCTGATCCGAGACTGTCCATTCTGCGAAGCCCGGGAAATGGAGTAGTCGCAGCTTTCAATCATGGCATGAAACTGTCACAAGGCAGGATTATCGCGCGGATGGATGCCGACGATATTTCACTGCCGCGCCGGCTTGAAACTCAACTCGGTTTCTTACAAAACAATCCGGATATTGAAATTGCCGGCGCCTGCGTAGAAATCATTTCCAATCAGCCGCTGCGCGGTGGAAATATTCATTACCAGCAGTGGCTGAATTCCCAACGCACGCCGGAGCAGATCCATTGTCAGATGTTTGTTGAAAGTCCGGTTCCGAATCCCACTGCCATGCTCAGACGCGAAACCCTGTTTCGGTTGGACGGCTACGAGGACGTGCAATGGCCGGAGGATTACGATCTGTTTCTGCGCGCTGATCGGCTTGGTATCCGGGTGGGTAAACCGGAAGCCACCCTGTTGAAATGGCGGGAACACCCCCTGAGGCTAACCCGCACTGATGATCGATATTCACGTGCGCACTTTCAACAGGCCAAGGCTTACTACCTGGCAGACGGGCGGATTCCCAATGCCCCGGTGATAATCTGGGGAGCCGGGCCGACAGGAAAGAAATTTCATGACCTGCTGGAAGCGCAGGGCTGCGAAGTTGCCGGGTTTATTAACGTACATCCCAGGCGCGTCGGTGGCCGGAAGCGGGGTAAGCCGGTCTGGAGTGCGGATACAAGGGAACAGTGGTTGGATGGCTTTATCCTGGCGGCAGTCGGTTCCAGGGGCGCCAGGGTGAAAATATCCACTTTCCTGTTGAGCCTCGGCCTGTGCGAAGACCGGGACTACCTGTTTGTCGCTTGAACCTGCCGGTTGAATTCCTCAAGATAAAACGATAATGAAGTTACCCGCAATGAAAAACAGGCATTCGGAACGCAATGGATGAATTAAACCTGCTGCTCGTACAATCCAGGCTGCGCTGGCGCAAGCCGGCAGATAACCGTGCACATCTCCAGTCTTTAATCGAGAATCACGCGGCAGAGGCAGATATCGTTATTTTTCCTGAGACATTCACCACCGGTTTTCTCGGGGAAACTGCCGAAAACGATGAGGGTATGGACGGGAAAACCGTTGGCTGGATGCAGGAAATGGCCGCAGACCTGAACACGGTGCTGGCAGGCAGTGCGGCGATCGACGACCGGGGCCGCAGAAACCGCTTTTTGTGGGTCGAACCCGGTGGCCAGGTGCGTTTTTATGACAAGCGTCACCTGTTCGCCTATGTCGGTGAGGACCAGCGCTATGTGGCCGGTAGTGCACGGCTTGTAGTTGAATACCGTGGATGGCGCATTTGCCCGCAGATTTGCTACGACATCCGTTTTCCGGTCTGGTGCCGGAACAGGAATGACTATGACCTGATGCTGGTGGTTGCCAACTGGCCCGGTGCGCGTATCACCGCCTGGTCAAGCCTGTTAAAAGCGCGCGCAATCGAGAATCAGTGCTACGTGGCAGCGGTTAACCGGGTTGGCAAAGATGGCAATGATTTCGTATACCCGGGTGCCAGTGTTGTATATGACCCTTCGGGGGAACCATTGGTAAAACTCGGGGACGCGGAAGAATGCGCAAGCGCGTCGATCAAGCTGTCAGAAGTCAAATCGGCTCGGGAAAAACTGCCGTTCAGCCTTGAAGCAGACCGGTTTGAGTTAGAGCCGTAGTTAGTCGCCGGATTTCTGGCACCGGTTCCATAATCAACGCCAAATGGCGCGGCGGGACAGCAGGCACAAGGGAATCGATTCTATCGACCAGGGGTTGCTGTAACCCTGACCAACACGCCCAGGTAGGGTGTATCAAAGTATTGCATCTGTCCGGTTCGAATTTGCCGCGATTGTTCTATTGTATGCACCAGCGCTGGTCCTGGGCTGGGATCAAGTATGTCTTCCACCAGTTCCGAATCACTGTATTCGGGGTCACTGGTGTTGGTTAAGCGGGCACTGTTTACTACGATTTCAGCCAAGCCGTGAGCGCCGTTTACCTCCGGGGACCGGGTACGAGGCAGCAAGTCCTGCCGGTACTCCAGGTCAAGGTTCAGGTGCAGGAACCGGGTACGCCTGAGTTGTACCGTTCCATCCAAGCGGTAGTAGGGCGCCAGGTAGTGCTCGAACATGTTCATGGACCGCAGATCTATAAAGGCCACCTCGTAGGGAAAATGGATTTGCTCAGCAATCAACTCTTCATCGTGCAGACGTACCGGTGGGTGGTAGTCAATCCTGGATTGTTCCCAGGAAGCAAACAGCAGCGGGAGGTATGAGGCACTTAAACGAAGGCGTCGCCAGGTGTCCTGCATCATGGAACTCGTTACATCCAGCGCTATCGGGGCCTCTGGCACCAATGATTCGCCGAGTTCCGGGAATTCGGTAAAAGATCTGATTTCTTCCATTTTCTGTGGCTCAGAAGTGGAATCAAGGTGGCTGAAAATCAGTACTTCAATACGATAACTTCCGCTTTCCGCCATTGCCGCATTTGCAGAAATGACTATAAGGGCTGCTGTCAGCAAAGCTCTGCAGGCACGGCGGCATTTGCCGGAAATAATCATCGCAATTTCCTTAACCATTTAAGTTTCCGGCTGCTGGATGGCGCGTATCGCAAGCGCCAGTCAGGCCACCAGGATCTCTTAAGTACCGCTTTTTCATGACTGAGTTGCCTGAAACCCGATTCGCCTGCATACGTGCCCATACCACTGGCACCGACACCGCCAAATGGCAATTCTGCAACCGCCATGAACATCATCACATCATTCAGGCCGATACTGCCGGCGCTGACCTGGTCCACCATTTGTTTCAAGGCGGCCTCATTTTTGCTAAACAGGTAGGCCGCCAGCGGCCGGGCACCGGAGCATATGTAATCTATGGCCTGTTCAAGCCCAGCCACTTCCATGATGGGCAGCACGGGACCAAATATTTCTCCCTGCATGCTCAGGCTGTGCCTGTTTACCGGGTGAAGTACGGTCGGCGCGATATAGCAACTGTTGCGGTCGGATTGGCCGCCAATCGACACCTCGTTGTCATAGATCAGTTCAGTCAGACGGTCAAAGTGTACCTGGTTAACGATCCGCCCATAATCTTTCGACTGCTTTGGATCTTCACCGAACATTTCCGTGATTTCCTTCTGTAACTTTGGAATCAATAGTCCGGCAGTCCGCTGATCAGTCAGTATGTAGTCGGGAGCAATACAAGTCTGGCCACAATTGGTAAATCTTCCCCACGCTATCCGCCTCGCCGCAATATCAAGATCGGCGTCCGGCAGGACGATGCAGGGGCTTTTTCCACCTAACTCCAGGGTCACTGGAGTTAGGTGCCGGGCTGCGGCCGTCATCACTATCCTGGCGACTTTCTCCCCGCCGGTAAAAACGATATGGTCCCAGTCAAGCTCCAATAATTCCGTAGAGGCCTCTACACCACCTTCGATTACCCGGATGCAATTACTGTCCAGGTATCGAGGCGTAATTTTTGCCAGCGCAGCCGAGGTCGCGGGTGCCAATTCAGAAGGCTTGATAACTGCACAGTTGCCGGCACTGATGGCGGTAATCAGCGGCGCCAGGCAAAGCTGCAGCGGATAGTTCCAGGGGCTGATGATCAACACTGTTCCAAGAGGTTCCGGGCGCACCCAGCTGCGGCCCGGCTTGACCAACAGGGGTGTTGAAACCCGCCGGTCCCGCATCCAGTTCGCAAGGTTTTTACGTGCGTGGCTGGAAGCCGAGATGACAAAAGAGATTTCGTACACAAAGGCTTCGGTGACCGACTTTCCCAGGTCTTTTGCAAGTGCCTCACAAAACGTGGTTTCATTTTCTGCAAGCATGCACTCCAGGGCATTGAGCTGCCCCGACCGCCATTCCATCGGCTTGCTTTTGCCAAGCGCGAAAGAATTCCTGCAGCCTTTATGAATTGCACGGATTTCGGGTGGCGATAATGCTTCAGTCATAGAACTAAGGGCCAGCTAAGATGGCGGGGTTTTCACGAGTGTATTGTGCCCAAGCTAAGTTCTCAATAAATGGTGTTAAGCCTGCGCGGACGGCGTGAGTTCAGATAACAGTTTCATGGCCAAATCTCCACGATCCAAGCCTGTTTCCAGTTCAGTCCTGATAAGCAGCCTGCCAGGACCTGATAATTGATACTCGGACGGGTGATTCTGGATCAATTTGAGCAGGGCAAGTGAATCAGCACTTGCGTCATCATGGAATTCAATTCGGCCACCATGCTCGCCCAGGTCGACTCGCCTGATTCCTATGGCAAGCGCGCACTGGCGGACAAGGGAGATCTGGAACAGCATCCGGGTGGCCTCCGGGAGCAGGCCGAAACGATCAATCATTTCCACCTGCAGGTCCCGCAAGGCGTTTTCGTCTGCGGCACTGGCGATTCGTTTGTACAGTGTCAGGCGGCTGTGTACATCTCCCAGGTAGGTTTCCGGAATCAGTGCAGCAACGTGCAGCTCGATGTCCGGGGCCTTATCATCGGATATTTCCAACTCGGGTTCCCGGCCTTCTTTCAGTGCAGCTACAGCCCGGTTGAGCAGTTCGCTGTACAGGCTGAAACCGATCTGTTGAATTTGGCCACTCTGGTTCTCACCCAGCAGTTCACCCGCGCCCCGTATTTCCATATCATGCGTGGATAGCGTAAAACCCGCGCCCAGTTCCTCCAGTACAGCGATTGCTTCAAGACGCTTTCTTGCGTCCCGGGTCATTGAACGGCGGTCGGGTACCACCAGGTAAGCGTAAGCCTTGTGATGGGAACGGCCAACACGACCCCGTAACTGGTGTAATTGCGCCAGTCCGAACTTGTCTGCGCGGTTGACTATGATGGTGTTCGCTGTCGGTACGTCGATACCGTTTTCTATGATGGTCGTGCACACCAGCACGTTAATTCGCTGGCGATAAAAATCCAGCATGACCTGTTCGAGTTGTCTTTCTTTCATTTGGCCGTGCGCAACGCCAATGCGGGCGTCCGGTGCTAATTCAGAGACCTGGCTGGCCATGCGCTCGATATTTCGAACCTCGTTGTGCAGGAAAAACACCTGCCCGCCACGTTGTAATTCCCTTTGCATGGCTTCCCGGATCATGCTGTTATCCCATTCCAGAACCAGTGTTTTAACCGCCATACGCCTTTCAGGCGGCGTTGCGATAATGGAAAGGTCCCGGATACCCGACATGGCCATATTTAGCGTTCGCGGTATGGGTGTTGCAGTGAGCGTAAGCAGGTCAACTTCGGCCCGCAATTGCTTGAGGCGTTCTTTCTGCCTGACTCCAAAACGCTGCTCTTCATCAATGATGACCAGGCCGAGGCGCTTGAAGCGGATGTCTTTCTGAATCAGTCGATGGGTACCAATGACAATATCGACCTTTCCGGAGTGCAGATCGCCCAGCACGGTGTTTGATTCCCTGGCAGTACGGAAGCGGGACAGCAATTCAATGCGCACCGGCCAGTCTGCAAAGCGGTCAGTAAAGCTTGAGAAATGTTGTTGTGCCAGCAGGGTGGTGGGTACCAGCAGCGCTACCTGCTTGCCGCCCTGCACGGCCAGGAAGGCTGCGCGCAGTGCCACCTCGGTTTTGCCAAAACCGACGTCGCCGCAAATCACTCTGTCCATTGGAAGGGGCGACACCATGTCGGCCATGACCGACTCGATGCTAAGTTGCTGATCGGCGGTTTCTTCGAAAGGAAACCCGGAGCTGAATTCGGCATACATCTTCTGGTCTACTTCGAAACCGAATCCTTTGCGTGATTTACGCCGGGAATACAGATCCAGCAATTCGGCAGCCACATCCCGTACCTTCTTCGCGGCGCGTTTCCGGGCTTTGGCCCATTGCCCGCTGCCCAGCCTGTGCAGTGGTGCGTTGTCCGGGTCACTGCCGGTATAGCGGCTGATCAGATTCAGGAAGGCGACCGGAACATAGAGCTTGTCCTCGCCCGCATATTCCAGCATCAGGAATTCAGCGGGGCGGTCGTCAATTTCCAGTGCCTTCAATCCCATGTAACGCCCTATGCCGTGATCTTCATGAACAACGGGGGCACCCTCATCAAGGTCCGTCAGATTGCGGATAATTGCCTCGGGGTCGCGTTCTGCAGCCTTCCGCGTGGCGTGCGGTCGTGCACGGCCACCAAATATCTGGGATTCGGTCAGTACCGCAATCTCATTGCCAGCGACAAAACCCTCTTCGACCGGCATGACCAGCAGGCCACTGTTGGAATCTGAAGCGATAAATCCGGACCAGTGCTCGAACCTGTCGGTCCGGATACCGAATGCAGAAAGCGTATCAGCCAGCATTTCTCGTCTGCCGGGAGTGTCCGCGGCAAACAGGATCTTGCCCGGGAAGGATTCGGAAAACCTGCTTAGTGCCCCGGCGGGTTCTGAGCCGCGCTCATGGATATGCAGAACGGGTGCGGCGTCAGTGTCAAAGCATAATGATCTGGTGTCTTTGGCCGGCTCATCAGACAGCCTGACCTGCCTCAGGTCAGCGCAAAAATCCATCGCCTTGGCATGGCTGTAATAGAGCTCGTCCGGATCGAGTACCGGTCGCTCACTGTCATGTCTGCGCTGATCCCAGCGATCCTGTATCTGCTCCCAGAATGACGACAGGGCCTGCTCAACGCCATCCTGAACGACCAACCGGGGTTTGAACGGTAAATAGTCAAGCAAACTCTCGGTTTTTTCATAGAACAGGGGAAGATATTGCTCCAGCCCCTGGGGATGCATACCCTTGCGCAAGTCCTGATAGAACGTGACTTTGCGTGTATCAACCGCAAAACGAAACCTGAATGCCTTTCGAAACTCCTCGAATGCATCGAGATCACAGGGGTACTCGCGGGCCGGAAACATACTCAAGTGCTCAACTTTTCCCTCGGAGCGCTGGGTTTCCGGATCAAATGGCCGAATGGACTCAATCTCGTCATCGAAAAGGTCGATTCTCAAGGGTGTTTTTGAGCCGCTTGGAAACAGGTCAATCACCGATCCTCTGACTGCGTATTGACCTGCCTGGTAGACCTGCTCGGAAGGCACATATCCCGCCTGGGTCAGGCGGTTCCGGAAAGCAGCAATCTCAAGAACGTTTCCTGGTGACAGTTCAAAACTATTGCCGAGTACGTGATTTCGAGGTGCCAGTCTTTGCATCAGGGTTGTTGCGGGCAGAATCAGAACCCCGTTGTTCATTCCTGCCAGACCAGCGAGTGCCGAAAGGCGCTCGGAGACAATATCGGGATGTGCAGAAAACGGGTCGTAGGGCAGGGTTTCGCGGTCCGGGAAGTGCAATACCTGCAAATGTCCGGCATTAAAAAGTTCCAGATCCCGCTCTAGAATCCTCGCCTGGTGACTGGTTCGGGTAAGCACCATGACCAGTTCATCGCTTTTACGCGCTGCGCTGTGCAAAGCCAGCGCAAGGCTGCTTCCATGCAAGCCGGTCCAGGTGACCGGATCGTCGCCTACCGGGTCGAACTCTGCCTTAAATGGGCTCGTCATCACAAGCCGGGATGAGAATTGTTGAGAACTTGATTGCCCTGCGCCGGGGGGCTGGTCTCAGCTCGCGGGGGGGTCACTGTGTTTGCCAAGAGAACGCAGCAGTATCCAAAGCAACACAATTCCTGCTATCAATCCAAGCCACCAGGGCATACCCATGGCTACCGGCAGGGTACCGGTGAGAATTGCGGCGAGGCCGACCACCAGGGCATAAGGCAACTGAGTGCGTACATGTTCGATATGGTCACAGCCTGAAGCCAGCGAGGACAGAATGGTGGTATCAGAGATAGGAGAGCAGTGATCCCCCCAGACGCTGCCAGCCAACACCGCTGAAATCGATGAGTACAGTATGTGCATATGCTCGGGAGTCGCCATATCGCGCGCTTCGAGTACCGCCCAGGTAAGCGGAATGACCAGAGGAACCAGGATGCCCATGGCACCCCAGCTGGAGCCTGTCGCAAACGCCGTCGCAGCCGCCAGAACGAATACCAGTACAGGCACTGCATAGGGTGGAAGACTGTCACCGAGCACAGAGATCAGAAAATCTGCGGTCCTGAGGATTTCAGCAACATCACCCAGCGACCAGGCCAGCAGCAGGATGATGATGGCCATCAGCATGGATCTCAGGCCCTGGTACCAGGCATTGATGGTCTCTTCCAGGTCCATGATTCGCTGGGCCAGGGTCAGAAAGGTCGCGCTCAACATACCCAGGAATGAAGCCCACATGAGGGCCTTGTAGGAATCCGCGGCGCCAATGATGTCCTGGATGCTGGGGTTAGCAACTTCTACACTGGCCTTGCCGGTGATATACAGACCCCCGACCACCGAAAATACCAGCACCATCACCGGTATGACAGCATTGATGGCCCGTTGCGGCTTATCCCGAACAGGTTGAATGGGCTTGGAATCGTTATCAGTCTCATCAGCCAGGTGTTCATCCACAAACACACCATGTTCACGCGCATGCCTTTCTGCTGCCAGCATGGGCCCGAAATCGCGCCCGCTACCAGCAATCATGAATACAAAAATAATCGCAAGGAGGGGATAGAAGCTGTACGGAATGGTATTCAAAAAGACCAGGTAAGCCTCGGCATCGAGACTGGCAATCTTGTCAATGGAATCCCCGATCAGACCGACTTCGTATCCGATCCACGTGGTGACCAGTGCGATACAAGCCACTGGAGCAGCTGTTGAATCGACGATATAGGCCAGCTTTGCCCTGGAAATACGCTTGGCGTCGGTTACCGGACGCATGGTATTGCCAACTACCAGGGTATTGGCGTAATCATCAAAGAATATCGCCAGGCCCATCCATGCGGTGGCCAGGCTGGCGTGGCGCACAGAATCAGCCCATTTCACAATCAGGTTAACAATTCCCTGCATGCCGCCATTCCTGGAGATAATGCCAACCATCCCGCCGATCATCAGTGAAAACAAAATAATTGCTGCGCGGTCGGGATTGGCCAGGGCCTGCAGTACATAAACCTGAAAGGTCTCCAACAGGCCCTGCCACAAACCGAAAAAACTGAACCCGTGAATTATCCAGACTCCCAGCCAGATACCGAGAAACAAGGCTGGAATGACCCGTTTCAGAGTGAGCGCGAACACGATAGCCAATACCGGGGGCAATATGGACAACCAGCTGCCAGCGGCTGCAGGAGAACTTTCACTGGCGTGAACACCGGTGCTGAAAATAAGCAAAACTAATACATTAAATATATTTTTTATATGTATGTATTTAAACACTATTATTCCTATTTATTTCTTTAATAGCAGCCTTTACGCGGCGTTCGAATGTCGCATATGCCTTAATGGGCAATAAGGGAAGTGTAAGCCATTCCTGTTCGGCCAACTGCGCTTCAGCCGCGGCAGACATTCGCTCAACGTCTCCGGAAAGAGACCTGGACAAGCGGTCAACCTGGTATTTCATGCGTTGATCTTTTTCCTTCTTGGGAGATGGCAACCCGGCAAGAAATTCCAATTGAATGCACAATTGAGTTGCCTGCTTGCCCGTTTGTTTATCAGTTTTGGCTACGAAATTGCCTTCCGTAATGATTTTGAAGCGGTCATCGAGTAAGTGGTCAATCTCTTCCTCTGTGCTGTCCGGCCACTTGGACCTTGTATCTTCCAGCAAGGAATCTTCAATTACACCCTCCAGCAATGCTGATTCGAGCCTGTGAAGCAGGCGCGATTTGCGCCACCAGTTCTGGTGGATCTGACTGGCCTCTTTGTGCAGGTAATCAGCAACCCGTTTATCGAACTTTTCAGCGTGATCCTGGAATTGTTTTTGCAAGCGACGATTCGGATTTTCAATATCCCGCCAACTGTCCTTGAGACCCTGAACTTTGCCCCGTGCTTCTAACAAACTATCGTCATCTCCGGTCAACAGTTCTTTCAGGCTCTTGCACAGATTTTCCTGCGAATTCAGGCGTATACGGTTTTGCTCGCGGTCGCTTTCCTGGCTGGCTTTCAGCTTACCGAACAATGGGTCGAGCGGTTTACGAAACGCTTTCCAGAGCTCGTTTTCCCGGCTTCGCCACAGTCGGCCAGCAGACTTCCAGTCCGCCTGTAGCCTCTTGGCCTCCCTGATTGCCTGGTCCATGTCTTCGAGGTAGGACAGTTGTGTCGCTGCTCTGACGAGCTTGAGCTTTTGCTTCTCAACATCAACGTAATGCGTCTGCATGGCAGCATTACCTTTCTCCAGAGCTTTGCGCAATCGTGATGCAGCGCTCTTGCGGGCCTTATGCGGCAAGTTGTCGAGATCACGCATTTCCTTCCTGGTGCGCTTGAGCAGTTTGTCAATTCCCGTCCAGTCTGGGTTTTCCGAGGCGGCTGCGGCAATTAGCTGTTCGCACAATTGCTTTTGGGATTGCAGGTGCTTGTCCCTTATCTCGTCCCGCTTTTCCAAAAACGGTTTTGCGGCCTCGAATGCCTTGTTGCCGGCTGCTCTGAATTTACGCCACATCCATGGTGCGGCATGGTAGTGCGAATCACCGGGGATTTGTTCACTTACTTCGAGTTCTTTCCATTGAGACTGCAAGGACTTGACGCGATCCAGAACCGCATCAGGATGCAGGTCTGTTGCCGGCAGAATTTCCATCTCCCGAATCAGTTGCTTGCGAATTTTGTCATTCGACCAATGGTGCCAGTCGCGCAGCTCCTGGAGCCTGCCATGCAAGGAAGACATGTTCCTGCTAATGGCTTTCCATCGGCGTTCATTTCTTAATGTCTTGCCCAGCTCGGTGAGTTGATGCCGGGTTTCCAGTGCCTTGTGCAGGCTGCCATCTTCGAGTTCCTGTCCAAGTTGTGCCAGCAGGGTTTCCGCCTGTTCCAGGACTTCTTCTCTTTTTTGGAGCGCGGACTCGATGATTATCTGCAGTTCATCAAAAATATTTTTTGCCTTTTCGTTCAAGGCCAGCTCCAAAACATCAGGAGCCGATATGGAAGACCAGGCTTGTTGCCAATTTTCCTGCATTTTTCGCAGCCTGTCAGCCGCCGGGTTAGCGCCCGGGATTGCCGCAAATTTCTCCAGATCCTGCATTAGTTTCGGCAATTTACTTGTCCGTGGTGGCGCTGGTTTGGCCGTATCAGGCCTCTTGATTTCTTCAGGTGCGGAATCGGCCTGCGGCCCGTTCAGGTCTTCCTTGTCTGCTTGTGCTGTCTCGATCAGCGGGGCATCCTGTTCAAGCCTTGCGACAATACGACGGTACCTATCCAGCAGGTTCGAGGACACGTGACCTTCGATCTTCGCCCAGCGGGTGGATATGCCAGCAGGAACATTTTCGACGCCGTCAGGGTGTTTTAATGTAAATGATTCCAAAGCTATGCATTGGGTGAGAGCTTCCTCCTGAATGGCTGCCGGGTCCTTCGCATCTAGCAATTCCTCATGCAAGCGGGAAAGCAAGTCCTGGTGCAGGGATTTGTCAGACTTCCGGGTTTCATCAATGACGCGGCGCAGCGTTGAAAGCCGGGTGATGCGGGTGGCAGCGTAACGGCGCAGATCCGATTCGGGGTCCTGCACAGCCCGGTCCCCCAGAAAACCCTGGCGGCTGACTTTACCCAGGGCCAGTTTTCTGAGTTCTGACTCAGGGGCGAGGCTGGCTACCAGTTCCAGTAATTGCCGGTCGGTGGAATTCGAAACGATCATTTGCCTCGATTCAAGGTCTGGCCTGTCCTTGGCTGTTGAAGTACAAAGTGACAGGATTCTTTGCGCTATGATGTCGCTGGTTTTCGCGTTCTTCTCAGATTGAAGTGCACTGGATAACAAGCCGAGGTCATCGATTCTCCGGGCTGCTGCTGCCCGAACCTCCGCCTTTTCATCAGCAACAATGATGGAGGGCAGCGCCTGCAGTAGGGCGGCATCCTGCAAGCCTGCCACCGCATCACGGCGGATTTCGGGATCCTTATGCTCCCACGGGGGTTTAAAAAGGTGTTGCTTCCAGCTCATGGGTGTTCTTGTCATTGAAAAATAAATTTGATTTTAGCGGTTTCAATGCTAGAAGCCATCTCAATAATACCCATACGCCACGTTATCGGCCCTAGTTCAGTGCGTCGAAAATTCTAAACCCTGCAATCCAGGTACCCATTGCGCTACCCAGGTTCGAAAAGAAAAACACCAGCAGGATACGAGTGGCCGGATTCGTGAACCAGCCTTTGACTGTTGTGACGTCCAGGCGGAGCCGCTCAAGATCAGAAACCAATGGCTTTCTGATCCAGGATTCCACCAGGCCGGTCACCATACCTGCGGCAATGGTCGGGTTCAATGAAGTTAGCGGCGCTGCCAGAACCGCACTGAGAATGGTTATCGGGTGGGCACGGGCTATGAGGGCCCCGAGCCCGGCCAGGCCACCGTTGATGACAACCCAGGTCACCACCAGATTCCAACCCAATTCCGGACTGCGTGAAAACCCGATTATAAAACCTGAAATAATGAGTACCGCAATCAACCATGGAATCAGGCGGGGCCACCGGGACCGCGGGGGAATGTGGTTCAACTCTTGTAGTTCGGAAGAAGGTTCTTGACGGCCGTCGGACAGAAGCCGCGCCAAACCGTCCAAATGTCCGGCGCCAACTACGGCCAAAACGCGATTGCCCTCTTTGCCTTTATTTTGTTCACGCAGGCTGGCCGCCATGTAGCGGTCGCGTTCAGCGATCAGTGATTCAAACAGCTCAGGTGATTGTTCAGCAAATTCAGTAAAGGTTGATTCCAGGATATCGCCTTCTTTCAGCTTTTCAATTGCATCCTCGTCAATCTCCTCGGAAGAAACTGAACTCAATATCAAACCCATGCTCATGTACAGACGCTTGTACCAGGGAATGCTGCGATAGCAACGTTTAAGTGTCGTTGAAAGATCGCGATCGATTAACTGCAGTGGCAAGTCACGTAGTGCTGCTGCTTCCGCCGCTGCCTTGAGTTCAGCACCCGGTTCTATGCCGAATTGCTCGGCAATGCGTTTCTGGTATCCGCTCAGAGCCAGGTTGGCCATCACCAGGCCGGCTTTTCTTTGCCGGATAATTTGATAAAGGTCCAGGTCCTTCCAGTCTTTCTTTCCGCTCAGGGCTTCCAGTCGCGCGCTGCACAATTCAACCGCTATTGAATCGTAATTTCCGCTACCGGCCATCTCGGTCACAACATCAGCACTTTTTTTGGACACATGGGCCGTTCCAAGCAGGGTGTAATGCACACCATCGCGGTCAATCTCGCGTATGGGTTGCGAATCCAGGCTGGTGCTATCGGTGACAGACACGTCGGTCATAAATACTCTTTGTTGTATCCGCCAGAATGGGCGCAAGGATAACGCAGATTGGTCAAAAGGGGCAGTAAAAAGGATCTGCTTTCGGGCACAAAAAAACTGTCGCCTGTTGATGACGACAGGATTCTAAATCCTTAACATGCGGTTCAGGAAGATTCTATAACGTTTCCCGGGTGCAGCACGCTAAACAGCACGAGATCGTATTCAAAGTAAACACTGTAGTTATCGTAATCCCAACGGCTAATAGGCGGAATTCCCACCGCCTGGTGGCGCTGGTCCGGTGTACCGAATGTTGATTCAATACTGGACTTGGTCTGGCCGGTTTCCGGCAGGGCCATCTTTGCTACCTGGCGAACTTCATCAATAATCAGGACGTCAGCGAAAACCGCGCCTGACATCAGTAGTAAAAAGGCTATGAAAACAATCCGTGTCATGACTTACCTCCAGTCGTTTATCGACTGGCAGAAAGCATATCATATTTAGAAGCCATCTCAATAATGACCGCAAGTCAAACATGGCTATTATTGAGATGGCTTCTTACTAGAAAGCCTGATTATTTTGTTCGAGCAATCTCAGGTAGGAGCGATAGCGCCAATCGAGAATATCCCCGTTCTCAAGGGCCAGCTTGACGCCGCAACCGGGTTCGCTGGCATGCGCGCAATCGTTGAAGCGGCAGGACTCGGAATGAGGGCTGAATTCAACAAAGCCTGCAGCGATGGCGCTGTTATGCAGTTTCCAAAGGCCATATTCCCAAACACCGGGAGAATCCATCAGGAAACCGCCCCCGGGGAGCGGGTGCAAGCTTGTGGTTGTCGTGGTATGGGTGCCTTTTCCGGTGACACGGGAGAGTTCACCAACCTGGATGTCGAGGTCTGGTAATAGCTGCCGTACCAGGGAAGATTTGCCCACACCGGATTGTCCTGCCAGGATCGAAATCCGGTCTTTAAGCAATGGCTCGAGAGCACCGATACCTGGTTCAGCCTTACAGGAAGTTTCCAACAGGGAATAGCCCAGGGACCGGTAATCGTTAATGTGGGCCAGAACCTCAGCACCTGCTGATGGCTTATCTGAAATTTCAAGGTCCACCTTGTTCAACACGATAAGCGGCTCTATGCCCAGGCTGTGTACCGCTAACAGGTAGCGTTCAACCAGGTCTCGCGATGGCAGTGGGCGGCGGGCGATAACGATCACCACCTGGTCCAAGTTGGCAGCGACAATGTGTTCACGCTGTTGCTGGTCGGCCCTGACGAAATGATTTTTGCGTGGAAGAATGGTTTCAACGACGCCAGAATCTTGCTCAGTCATGGCAATAAGCACCAGATCACCGCAAAATGGACGGCCAACCTGGCGCCGGTATTTCACCGGTAATCTTGAGCCATCCTCAAGGCGAACAACTCCATGGCTGCCATAGGAAACCAGCACCAGAGCCCGTGCCGCTGACTTCATACGCAAGCCATGTCGAGGATCGTTTGTGATCTGCTGTTGTACTGCATGGCCATATTGTACCTGTGCTCTCAGGTCAGGTAACGCTAGCTCATACATTCCGGCGGGCATGGTAACGGGCAGGGCAGGCCGGTATCATTCCCCCGCTATGGATGAACTGAACATGCAACGACTGATCTGGATAGACCTGGAAATGACCGGGCTTGATACGGTTCACGATTCCATTCTTGAAGTCGCGACCATCATTACCGATAACGAATTGAACGAACTGGCAGAAGGTCCGGTGTATGCCATTACCCACGATCTGGAAACCCTGGAGGCGATGGATTCTTGGAATACACGCCACCACCGCGAAACCGGGCTATGGCAGCGGGTGCTGGATGGTGGGGTTTCGATGCGAGAGGCAGAGCAGGGGACTCTGGATTTTCTTGCCGGGTGGACTGAATCCGGGTCCTCCCCGATGTGTGGTAACAGTATTTGCCAGGACCGTAGATTCATGCATCGCCTGATGCCTGAACTCGAGGCGTGGTTTCATTACCGAAACCTGGATGTCAGCACCCTGAAAGAACTGGCAACGCGCTGGATGCCACAAGCAGTTGAAAGCCTGGAAAAACAAAACCTTCACCAGGCATTGGCAGATATACGTGAGTCGGTGGCAGAGTTGCGTCATTACCGCCAATTCATGGGCGAGTTCTCAGGGTTGGACTAAGCCGCCTGCCAGGTGAAGCCAGGTTTTGATTACTGTATCGGGATTAAGGGAAATGCTCTCAATGCCTTCCTGCAAAAGCCATTCGGCAAGATCCGGATGATCCGAAGGCCCCTGGCCGCAGATGCCAACATACTTCCCCCGCTTCCGGCAAGCTTGTATCGCCATGGATAACAGTTTCAGAACTGCCGGATTTCGTTCATCGAAAAGATCAGCAATTTCAGCCGAATCACGGTCCAGGCCAAGCGTTAGTTGGGTCAGGTCATTGGAGCCTATGGAAAAGCCATCGAATAACTGCAGGAATTCATCTGCCAGTAACGCGTTCGAAGGCAACTCGCACATCATGATAATTTGTAAACAGTTTTCGCCGCGCCGCAGGCCGAAATCTTCCATAAGCCTGATGACGGCCTCGGCTTCTGCGACGGTCCGGACAAAAGGAACCATCGCCCAAACGTTAACCAGCCCCATTTGTTCACGTACCTTGCGCATCGCGAGGCATTCGAGCTCAAAACAATCGCGAAACTCTTCAGCCACATACCGGGAGGCTCCCCTGAAGCCGAGCATGGGATTTTCCTCTTGCGGCTCGTATCGCCTGCCTCCGACAAGGTTGGCATATTCATTTGACTTGAAGTCTGAAAGGCGAACAATAACCGGCTTGGGTGCAAATGCAGCAGCGATGGTTGCGATACCTTCGGCCAGGCGGTCGATGTAAAAGTCTATCGGTCCGGCGTAGCCAGCCATGCGTTTTTCGATATCGGCCCTGGTGTCGGAATCCTGACCATCGAAATCGAGCAGCGCCTTGGGATGGATGCCAATCATGCGATTGATGATGAACTCCAGGCGTGCCAGACCGACACCGGCATTGGGGATTGCACTGAAATCAAAAGCGCGATCAGGGTTGGCCACATTCATCATGATCTTCAGGTCCAGCTCAGGCATTTCCTCGACATCGTCAAGTTGAACGGTATAAGACTGTTCACCGGCATATACGAAGCCGGTATCGCCTTCAGCGCAGGAGACCGTGACGGCGCCGCCATCCGGAATGGAACTGGTGGCATCCTGGCATCCAACCACTGCCGGAATTCCAAGTTCACGGGCGATGATCGCCGCGTGACAGGTCCGGCCACCACGGTTGGTAACGATCGCTGCTGTACGCTTCATGATGGGCTCCCAGTTGGGGTCTGTCATATCGGTGACCAGGACATCGCCCGCCTCCACCAGGTCCATATCTGCAATCGAGCGGATAACTTTTGCAGGACCTGACCCGATCCGGTGGCCAATACTTCTGCCCTCACAGATGACCTCGCCGCGCGTTTTCAACAGATAACGCTCTACGCTTTTTCCGGCCCTGCTTTTGACGGTCTCCGGCCGGGCCTGCACGATATACAGTTTTCCGCTTTGCCCGTCTTTCGCCCATTCAATATCCATCGGACGCCCATAATGCTCTTCGATAAGCAGGGCTTGCCTGGCCAGCGCCTCGAGGTCGGTATCGTCAAGGCAGAAACGCATCCGGTCACTTTCAGTCACGTCCACTGTCTCAACGCCGCCGGCTCCTTTGGAACCATAGATCATCTTTATGTCTTTGCTGCCGCGGTTACGCCGCAACACAGACTGCTTACCAGCTCTGAGCGCCGGCTTGTAAACGTAAAACTCATCAGGGTTGACAGCGCCCTGTACCACCATTTCTCCCAGTCCCCAAGAAGCGGTTATGAACACCACTTCATCAAAACCCGACTCGGTATCCAGTGTGAACATGACACCACTGCTGGCGAGATCTGAGCGGACCATGATCTGCACACCGGCAGAAAGGGAAACGTCGGAATGCTCAAAACCCTGGTGTACGCGGTAAGCAATTGCGCGGTCGTTGTAGAGCGATGCAAATACTTCGTGGATGCATACCAGGACCTGGTCCAGGCCGCGTACATTCAGGAAAGTCTCCTGTTGGCCGGCGAACGATGCATCAGGCAGGTCTTCGGCGGTCGCGGAAGAGCGCACGGCAACTGCCGGTTCACCATCTGTCATCTCCGACAGTTCCTGCCACGCCTCTGAAACAGCCTGCGTGAGAGCGGCTTGGAATGACGTTTCCATTACCCACCGGCGTATTTGCCCACCACTCCTGGCAAGCGCACTGACGTCATCGACATCCAGTGCGGTAAGACAGGTAGTGATTTTCTCTTTCAGCCCTGATTGCGACAGGAACTCCTGAAAAGCAAATGCGGTTGTTGCAAATCCACCCGGGACATCCACACCCAAAGCGGTAAGATGACTGATCATTTCTCCCAGCGAGGCATTTTTTCCTCCTACGCGTTCTATGTCCAGCATTCCCAGTTCATGCAACCATGCGATATATTGGTTCAATGTGGTTCCTTTTGAGCACAATAGATAGACGGAACCGGAATTCTAACAAGGGTATTCAATGAAACGCACCGTGTTTTTTGTTTCAGACGGAACAGCGATCACCACCGAGACGCTCGGCCACAGTTTGCTGACGCAATTCCCTGATGTTGATTTCGCCCAGGAAAGACTGCCTTTCATTGATGATATGCCCAGCGCTGCAGAAACAGTGGCTAAGATTAATGAGGCGACACTTAAGGATGGCGCCCCGGCAATTGTCTTCAATACCATCGTTAATGAGGACCTGTGTGCAGTGTTGCGAACCAGCGATGGAGTCATACTGGATTTGTTCGCTGCCTTTCTCAAGCCACTGGAAAAAGCGCTTGGTGTGAATCACCTGCCAATCGTCGGGCGGGCCCATGGCGTCAATGATTTTGAGAAATACGAAGACCGCATGGCTGCGACCAACTACGCAATGACGCACGATGATGGTATCAGCATTGACTTCGCCGATTCAGACCTGATCCTTGTTGGAGTATCGCGATCAGGCAAGACGCCCACCTGCCTCTACATGGCGTTACATTTTGGCGTCAAAGCCGCAAATTATCCTCTGACGCCTGAGGATCTCGATGAAATGCGTTTGCCCCCATTCCTGCGACGTCACAAGCGTAAAATTATTGGATTGATGATTGAACCTGAACGCCTGGTTCAAATCCGGGAAACCCGGAAACCGGGAAGCCGGTATGCCTCCATCCGGCAATGCCGGCGTGAAGTTGATGCCGCAGAAAGCCTGTTCAGAATGGAAGGTATACCGGTATTCCAAACCACGCACAGTTCAATCGAGGAAATTTCAAGCAGGGTGTTGGTACAGCTAGGCTTGCAAAGAGAAATGTTCTAAAAAAGGAGGGGTATCCGGAAAATCATTCAGGAAAGAGCCCACTTGATGCCAGTTGCCTGAGATGTGTATGCTTTTTTCATGGTTTCCTTCAAGCAACACAACGGACTTTTCCTCAAACCGCGCCTGGGGCGGCTGCACGATGTGCAGGAGGAGATCTTTCGCCAATTACAATTGCTGATACCGGAACAGGTCATTCACTTTGATTCGTTCCAATCAAGAGTGAGTGGTTCACCGCTACTGCGCATGGATATTCTGGAACGGCATCCATATACACAATATCTGCGTTTAACCTATTCATTTGACAATGGCGAAGAGCCGGAGCTGGCCCCGGATGCGCATATCAGGTTGTACAAGGACGCGCGTATGGCCGAGTTAACTTCTTTTGACCCGGACCAGGGCTGCAGGAGGACGGCCAGTCCCTGGTATCCACACCGCCAGCTGTTCCAAAGAATCTGGCGCCAGAACCTGGTGCTGGACAAGTGGCTTGGATATCTTTTACAACAAGGGCACAGCGTTGCGACCATGCGGCCGGCAAGTGATTGTATTCACAGTAAACAGCCAGTTAAAATAGCCGTCCCGGTTGCTTGAAAACCGGATTGACAGGGCACCTTGAACTGAGTACTATGGCGCGCCTTCCGGGGGCTATAGCTCAGCTGGGAGAGCGCTACACTGGCAGTGTAGAGGTCGGCGGTTCGATCCCGCCTAGCTCCACCAACGTCCCCTTCGTCTAGAGGCCTAGGACACCGCCCTTTCACGGCGGCAACACCGGTTCGAACCCGGTAGGGGACGCCACCTTCAAAGCATTGAAATAAAATAAGAAATTGCGTAAATCAGGTTACCTTTGGGTGGCCTTTTTTATTGATAAATAGCATTTAGGTAACTTTTGGGTAAGTCTCAGGAACTTAAACACAGATATTTATCTTTTGATCAGACGCAAAACAGACCAAAAAAACACCCCTATAAATCAACAACTTGCAAGGGTAAAAAAACTCACGAAAGTCATTGATCCTTAGTAAATACGCACGCTACGTGCCTTGAATGTGTTTATGTGGGTCATTTTTCCGTATTCAGGCTATTTCGTACTTTCTCGGGCATGGTCCTTATTCAAGAAAGTATATCTGCCTGTTAATGCCTATAATTTCAGGTGGCCTCAAATCCCATTCAGGAAGGTCTATATATAGGCACGGTGTGGCGACCAGTGGTTATTGGTTAGTCGATTATTATGATAAAAAGAGAGGCTTCGGCCTCCCTTTTTTTAATTCTAATTCGGTTGCAGATTAGCCCAACAGGTCACCGACCAGTGTTGCGCTGGCCAACACGGAATCAGTCAATTGCCAGCGTTTGCCCACAAATCAAGCTGCTGGGAAACAGTGGTCATTCTATATATGATGAGGTTTCTTTCCGGTAGAAGGTAAGCGTTTAGTGGATTTGTTTTTCCAATTGCTTGTTGGGCACGTGGTGGGAGACTACGTGCTCCAGAGTTCGATCATGGCCAAGTCCAAGAGCCGGCACGCGGAAATATTCAAAACCGCAAGCTCCCGTTTCCCACCGTGGTATTACTGGTTACTGGCCCATTCTCTGGTTCATGGCGGCATGGTTTACCTCATCACAGGCAGCCTCATGCTTGGATTGATCGAAACGGCTTTGCACTCCGTGATTGATTATTGCAAGTGCGAACGCTGGATTAACATTCACGTGGATCAGAGCCTGCACATCCTGTGCAAACTGGGATATATTTAGGTAATTATGCCCTTGACGAAATATACTGAGGGGGCTAGTGTGCCCGGATGGATTTTCCGCGGTGGCTCCGATGGTGCTTGCTTGTTTTTGTGGAGGAAGCACTTGTTGGCTTTCTCGGGACTCGTGACATGATGACGCAGTTCTGGCCGGCGGTGGCGCCGTTTCTTACCATTCTTGGGTTTGGGTCCGGGCTGGCTGCTCTGTCAATGTTTTTCGACCGGTGGATGGCCGATTACAAAAAATGGCGGAGAGAACAGACCGCGCAGCAACAAGAAGCACTGCGGCAGCGACAGGCAGACGAACTGCGACGGCGGGACGAGGCACTGCGCAGACTTGATTATGTTAAAAAGTTTCTTAGGAGCCCAGGGGAAGGCACCACCGCCAAAAGAGAGAAGTTTAATATTGTTTTCCGGGAGCTTAAGGAAATGGGGCTCCTCGGAGGAGACCTAAAGGGAGGCGACCTCCTTGACACAGTGTATAAACGAGCCTGCCAAGCAGAGACCTACTTGGAAGAATTTGGGTGTGATGAAGCTATTAGGCGGATTGCGGGTGATGGGTAGCAAAATGAACCAATATGCTATGCCACCAATTCACGATAGGTGAGGTTTCCAGTGTTCATAATCCGCTCCAACGTATCGTGGAAGATGTGGCGGTTGTCACGATTGTTGAATCGCCACTCCAGTTCTTCAAGGTAGCGGTCCATATGCTTGCGGCTCATCTTATGGAAGGTCCCGACGATCGAACGCTTGAAAAGACTCCACACGCCCTCGATACCGTTGGTGTGGACATCGCCTACGACCCACTCCTCGATCGAGTGGTTGACCGTTTCGTGGCGGGTGTCGGCGTCGGCGATGCCGAGGTAGGACTTGAGTTCGTCGGTATAGATGGCTTCGGCTTCGTCCTTGACGGTGCGCCCGATGAAGTCATGCAGGGTTTTCTTCTTCACGTCCGGGATCTGTTCCAAGCGGACCTCACCCTCGCGCTGGATGGCGCCGGCGACGATGGTCTTGTTGCCCGTGTAGCGGCGTCCCTTGCCCTTCACCTTGCCGCCCACAAGCGTTTCATCGACCTCAACGACGCCAACCAGCACCGGGCCGGTGAGCGGGTCGTTACCCATAGCCTCACGGATGCGGTGGCAGAGGTGCCAAGCTGTACGGTAGGTCACCCCGAGTGTGCGCTTGAGTTGGTTGGCGGACATGCCCTTCTTGGACTCGCACATCAGATAGATGGCGGCGAACCACTTGCGCAACGGCAGGTGCGAATCGTGCATGATGGTCCCGCTCGTCACCGTGAACTGGTAGCCGCATGAACGGCAGTAGTACTTGCCCCCATCGGGAAGTTCACGGGAGTCAATCGCGCCGCACCGAGAGCAGAAAGGGCCATCGGGCCAGCGGATATCTTCTAGGATCTCGCGGCAATTCTCATCGCAATTGAACCGATCCATTAACGAAAAAAGGTTTACATCAGTCATGACTCAAGCTCCCAAGAAGAAACGACGGTTGCCCAAGAGCACCCACAATCTCCCCGACCATGACTTCATGGAGAAAATCGTCGGGAAACGCACCATGAAGGCTATCGATAAAGCGGTTGCCGAAAACAACAAAGGCATTGAAAAGACGGGATTATTTAAGGGCATGAAGGGATCTTAGCGGATCCCTGTCATTTCGTCAAGGGCATAATTACCTATATTTATTTCATCTAAGCGGGACTGCCAATCAGGGTCCAGGGAAGCATGACAGATTCAACAGAAATGATTTTCAGATCCGTCCAGTGTTTCAGTAACGATGGGAAGCTCGATGTTAACGAACTGGACCAGATTGTTGAAATTGCGCTGCGGGACGGAGTGGTTGATGAAGAGGAGCGAAAAGTCCTTAAGGACATTATCTTTAATCTCACTTCAAATAACCTGACCGGTGATATGTGGAAGCGTGTTGAGCGATTAGTGAAACATTACAAATTAGACAGTTAAAACGCTGAATAAGAAAACCCCCGATGCTTGCGGTGACGGGGGTTTTCTTTTTGAGCAACCGTTTTACTGATCCGGGTCCAGCCTGGGACCTACATACTCATCCATTACTGAATCCCATAGCACCTCGGGTGGCAAAAGACCCTGGGCAAGGATGAAGTCATGAAACTCGCGTGCATCGAATCGGTCCTTAAGGCGCATTTCGGTGATGGCCCTGAGTGCCAGGAGGTTTTCATAACCGTAGTAGTAGGCTGTCGCCTGCGCAGGTGACCGGAATGTGTAACGATCAATTTCGGTTTGCGCATTGTGGTCGTCCTCGACTACCTCTTCCATTAGCACACGTTTTGCTTCCTCGGCAGTGGTCAGGCCAAGATTCAGCATCGGGTCGAGCCAGATCCGTGCGGCGCGAAGCATACGGTATTGAAGCGAGTTTAATTGCCCGGCCAGAGGCATATAGGGCTTGGAAATCGCCTCGGCGTACAGGGCCCAGCCCTCGACGTTGGCCGAATTGAATGCAAACAGCGCCCTGGCGGTGGAAACCCCGCTGCGGAGCATGGTGGTAAATTGCATTTCGTGTCCCGGGCGTGCTTCATGCGCGGACAAGGACCACATCATCGCCGGATAGGCATAATCGCTTGAAGGCCAGCTGCCATCTTCGTTTTGCTCGATTTTTGGGACGATGAACTCAGGAAACTCACCGGTATTTCCCACCAGGCGCGGTACGTCCAGATGTGCGGCCGGTTGCTGTGCTGTCTCTGCTGCAGTCGCCATTCTTACCCGTGCCGGTTCATCGGGAAGTGTCGCCAGGCCCTCGCGTTCGATGATGGCATCGAGTTCCGCCATCACTTCGTGATAAGCCGCCATCAGTTCATCACCGTGTAGCTGCTCCTTTTTCAATAAACGAAGTACCTCGCGATAATCTGAAGTATCAAATCCGTGCTCGGCAGCAACCAGCGGCGCCAGTGCAATCATTTCGTTGCGAATATTCATGAATGCAACCTGCCCGATCTTCATGAGTTCTTCCGGACTGGCGTCTACGCCGTAATTCTTGAGTTGTAATTCATACAGCTCACGGGGCAGGGCGGCGCTTTCCCTGGTATGGGGAAGAATGGTGTCTTTCACCCACTCGTTAAACTCCGTCAACTGCGTTGTCAGGACTTCAAGGTCCTCTTCATAGCCTTCCAGTTCCGTGGCGCCGAAAATCTGTGCAAGCCCCGCAACCATGACAGGAGCCCTTTCGAGATCCTGCTGCACTTCCCCCACGAATGGTTTGATCAGGCCGGGCACCTGCATGCGTTCGGTCAGACGAATCTTGGCCAAATCGGTAAGTGGTTCGTAGCCATCCTCGCGGCCTGTGTATTTGCGCAAGCGAACCAGTGCAGCCTGTTGACGATCCAGCGGCACCTGTTTGTCCAGCAAGCCCCTGAATCCGGCAAAAACCAAGCCTGATAAATTGCCGTAAGGCAGTACTCTTTCATAATTAATCGTGGCCGACTCGATATTGTCTTCGGCCGATTTGATCATGATCTGGATGTCCTGACGGATGCGGGCGTCTTCCTTTGTTGCGAGGAGTTCATTCAGCATTGCGAGGTTATCCCTGGAATTTTGAATCTGGCGTTCGAAAAGATTCGGGCCTAGGTCAAAGATTTCTTCATCGTAGCCACTTACTCCTGTCTGGCCGGAAAATTCGGGTGCAAATTTTGCGCCGGACTCGAGTATTTTGTAGGCAATGTCATTCGATTTTTGCACCCACTCCGGTACAAAGTTTGAAGCGCCCTGAGCCATCGCTGCCGATGGAATTATCAATACCAGTGAAGTAACGGCACTGAAAAAGAATTTTGCGGGTTTGGAACGAAAATTCATGGTCAATCCTCGATAAAAAGCTGCTGCATCCTACCTCGACCAGTGGCACAAGGCATGGGCGAATGGTCATGGCTATCAGACCGATAAGTTGAAATTTTTGAGAATTCCGGTATGGTCAAGGGTCCACAACGGAGTTCAAAGGATTTGAACTCCGTTGTGGTCACTCCAGGGGATTTTGAGCAGGGGCTACAGGCACAAGCTGCATCGACAAGGAGGTTGATATGCACACAAGCAATAGGACTTTATTCAGAACGTTTTTGACGATAAGTGCATTCTGGGCATTTTTTGCCATGTATACGCCTGTCTGATTTCCGGCCAGGCCGGAAACAAACACCAAAGTGAGCCAGACAATCAAGGCAATTCTGCCTTGATTGTGTTTTTGGCAGATTCCTGTTATTCAAATACCCGATCAAAGTGATTAGTGATAAAAGGTAAATATCCGCATGCCGATGATTGCTCTTGCAGCCGTGTTTCTCGTGGTCGCGGTCCTTTATTCTTCAGTAGGCTTTGGTGGCGGCTCAAGCTATAACGCATTACTGGTCTTATCCGGCACTGATTTTCGTTCAATCCCGGCAATATCCCTGAGTTGCAATATAGTTGTGGTGAGCGGTGGTGTATATCACTTCCACAAAGCCGGCCTGCTCGAATTCAAAGCTCTTTTGCCTTTTGTAGCCTTGTCCATTCCCATGTCCTGGGTTGGCGGGCACGTGCAGATACAGGAAACAACTTTCATCGGACTATTGGGACTGGTTCTGTTGACAACCGGTGGTCAGATGATCTGGACCAGTCTCCGTCCAGGCATGCGAAGGAAAATTCACAATCTCGACCACTGGGCAATAAGTGTTCCTGTTGGAGGCATGATCGGCTTACTGTCGGGCATGGTGGGTATTGGTGGCGGTATTTTTCTTTCGCCATTGCTTAATTTGATGACCTGGGCTGAGCCTCGAAAGATAGCGGCGATGGCCAGTGGATTTATCCTGGTTAATTCACTTGCAGGCTTGTCCGGACAACTGATGAAACAAGGAGATTGGTCGCCTGCCGATGAGTGGCTGGCTTCCTGGCCATTGTTACTGGCTGTGCTGGTTGGCGGACAGGTGGGCAGCTGCCTGGGAACCCGGATATTGCCGGATGAATGGATTAGGCGTCTAACGGGCCTGCTGGTTATATACGTAGGTGCAAGATTACTGTGGCAATGGTTTGCGATGTAAGGGCTCAGTTTTTAGTGGATGAGTGCAAATAAAGAGTTAAAATTCACCTTTACACTTACACTATACTTATCAAGGTAACTATTTAATTGAAAACACCTTCGCCATCTGTGATTGACAGGTATTCGAGACCGCTGAAGGATCTTCGGCTATCGGTTCTGGATCGTTGTAATCTGCGCTGTAGCTACTGCATGCCGGCAGACTCACTCAACGGCCAGGGAATATTTCTTCCGGCTTCGCGATTACTCACCGATCTGGAACTGGAAACCGTGGTGCGTGTCTTTGTCCGCCTCGGCGTTCACAAGTTACGTCTAACCGGTGGCGAACCGTTGTTGCGTCCGCATTTGCCGGACCTCGTCAGGCGCGTGTCTGTAATCGAGGGACTTGATGACCTGGCGATAACGACCAATGCGATTTTGTTACCGAGGCTGGCAAGTCAGCTGAAACAGGCTGGTCTTGGACGCATTACGGTGAGCCTCGATAGCCTGGATGAAACCGTATTCAAATCAATGTCCGGCGGGCGTGGAAGTGTTGCCGAGGTATTGGATGGGATAAGCGCAGCAGAACAAGCGGGCTTCGATCAAATAAAAATCAACTCGGTGATCCAAAAAGGTATCAATGACCACAATGTTCTGGACCTGGTCGAGCACTTCCGGGGCAGCGGACATATTCTTCGGTTCATCGAATTTATGGATGTTGGAAACCTCAATCACTGGTCCCGGTCGCAGGTGGTCGCCAGTTCGGAATTGCTCAAGAAAATTCACGATCATTGGCCGTTAAGACCGATGGCAAGCCAATTGGCAGGCGAAACCGCCAGGCGTTACGAGTTTCTCGACGGCGCCGGAGAAATAGGATTTATCAGCTCGATAACCGAACCGTTCTGCGGCGACTGCACAAGAGCCAGAGTCACTGCAGATGGTGTTTTTTACAGTTGCCTGTTTGCGTCAAACGGCACTGAACTCAGGCCATTGCTGAGAAACGGAATGGATGAACAGGCGTTACATGAATTGCTTGCAAGTGTCTGGAGAAAGCGCGATGACCGGTACAGTGAAGACCGCAACGGTTCCGGCGGGGTGGCTTCAAAGGTTGAAATGTTCAGGATGGGTGGATGAAAAACATCAGGGTTCGTTTTTTTGCGATATTCAGAGAAAATGCCGGGGTAGAGACGTACCAGCATCAAACCAGGTCCGAAACCACGATGGAACTTTTTAAAGAAATGACCGGGATTTTTCCAGGCCTGAGCATTGAAACCGCTGCGCTGGTTGCAATCAACGACACCATGGCTGGTTGGGAACAGCAGCTTAGTGATGGTGATGAAGTGCTGTTTTTTCCACCGGTAGCCGGTGGATGATCTTTACCATTACGGATACCAAGATTGACAGGGATGGGCTGCGAGCCAGCCTCCTCAATCCTGCCAGTGGCGCCTGTGTGATGTTCGAGGGCTGGATTCGGAATCATAACGATGGTCAGGAGGTGCTCCGCCTTGAATATGAAGTGTACCGGCCACTGGCCAGCAGTGAAGGAAAACGAATTCTGCGCGAGGCAATGGGAAATTTTGATATCCAGGATGCGGGCTGCATACACCGTGAAGGACTTCTGGAGTTGAGTGAGACAGCAGTGATGGCGGCTGCTGTGGCGGTGCACCGTGACGAGGCTTTCAATGCATGCAAATATATTATTGACGAAGTAAAACATCGCCTGCCCATCTGGAAGAAAGAGCACTATGTGAATGGTGATGCCCACTGGGTCAATTGCCAGCGCTGTGCAAACCATGCTGGTACCAGCAAGGCCTTACCGGGGGCTGCAGCCGATGGATGAAACCCTGGATCATGCAAATAGGGAGCAGGGGTGGAAGGAAGTGATCATCGATCATAACCAGTTCCCCCGCCGCCACAGGCGCATTGAAAACCCCAGCCATGAAGGCCACGGTGAAAATCCGTTCTGTGGGGACCGTGTTTGCCTGCAGCTTCAGGTAGATGAACAGGGAATAATTTCAGACATAGGGTTCGAAGCAACGGGATGTGCAATTTCTCTTTCTTCTGCCTCTTTATTAACAACAAACCTGGCTGGTAAGCACACGGTTGCAGCAACGCACCTGTTTGCCGGTGTTCATGATTTGCTGACCGGCAATGAGGGGGCTGACCAGCAGGACCTGGGTGAATTGGAGGCCCTGGCCCTGATCCGGCGATATCCTGCCAGGGTAAAATGCGCAACCCTGGCCTGGCATGTCCTGAAAAATGCCCTTAAGGGCGCACAGCAGGTAGCAACCACCGAATAGGCCCTGGCAGCGAATTATTTACCCATTACCACATTGCGGGCAGCCTGGATCCCGGGCCACGTCCAACTGTCGCCAGATCAGTTTTTCTGCATCCAGCAAGTTCAGGCACAGCGGCGTCTCTAGTCCAGCCAGCCTGGCCAGCGCCAACTGCGCCATCGTGGTCCCTACCATGCCGGCAACCGGCGCGAATATGCCGGCCCCGGGACAATCTTCAAGGGTTTCAGGCGCCACACCATAGGTGCAGCGATAGCAGGGGCTATCAGCACGGGTTGGGTCAAACAACATAAGCTGGCCCTCGAACCTGATGCACGAGCCCATCACCCAGGGGATCTGCGTATCCAGGCATACACGGTTAATTGCCAGGCGTGTCCCGTAGTTGTCACTGGCATCAATCAGGAGGTCAAACCCGGCAAGCACAGACTGAAGAAACGCCTGATCAACCCGCTCCTTATGTGTGCGAACCGTTAACTGCGGGTTCTGTTGCAACAGGCGTTCCCGGGCAACATCTGCCTTTGGCCGGTTCACGTCTGCTGCTGGGTAAAGCAGTTGCCTGGCAAGGTTGCTTTCAGAGACAGTATCGAAATCACATAGCAAAAGTTCACCGATACCCGATCCGGCAAGATACTGGGCAACCGGGCAACCCAGGCCACCCAGTCCAACCAGTAAAACCCTGGCTGCCTGTATCCTTTCTTGCCCTTCTGGCCCTACCGCATTTAGCGAGATATGGGGGGCATATCGCGTGACTGGCGTCATTTGAAGATCAGGCGTCTCTCAATATGGATTCGGCCTCTGCACTCAGGCCAGCAGGGTTTCTCCAGGTACCGTTTTTACCGCCAGACTTGTAAAGCAGACAGGATTCACTGATTTGCAAGGCAGGGTTGATCGGCTTGGCTAGATCCCAGATTGTCAAAAGAGCAATGGAAAGTCCGCAAAGTGCTTCCATTTCCACTCCGGTACGCTCGTTAATTTCTGCCAGGCAAAATACCTCAATTGAATGATCTTCAGGCCTGGGGACGGTAAACACCGATGCACGGCTCAAGGAGACAGGGTGGCATAAAGGTATTAAATGAGGCGTCATTTTAGCGCCCTGTATACCCGCATATTCAGCCAGCGACAAAGCATCACCTTTTGGCAGGTTGTTGCTGCGAACGAGCTCAAAAGCTTCTTTGCCGAGGATTATTTTTCCGCTGGCCAGCGCCCGGCGGGAACTTACCGGCTTACCGGAAACATCGGCCATCGAACTGGCATGAATGTTTTTCAGGTTTTTATTCGACATCTTTTTTGCCTTCCACAGACTGGTCCCGTTTCCGGTCCCTGTTTTCGAACCAGTTGGCAATGGTATAGCGTTCAGCGTCTGTCATCTGGGTAAGGTTTGCCAGCGGCATGGTTTGATTTGCTACGGTTGCCAGGTAAACCCGCTCCGCATTGAGTCTCAAACCGTCAATGGTGTCCAGTTCGATGCCGAGCGGGGCACTGGTAAATCCGGTGTTCCCCGGTGTCGCGGCATGACAGGTCGTGCATCGTTGCTGCACGATAGCCCACGCTTCCATCGTTCCTACCTCCGGTCCCGCAATTGAAACAGATGTAACAGTCTTGGGAGCGGTGACCGCCACCAGGCCAATAAGCAATAATGCTGCCACTGCCAGGGGCCAGGCTTTTAAGCCCGGCAAGTGACGCACATTGAAAAAATGCCGGACCAGCAAGCCCGCAAGGGATATCAACAGCAGGATCAGCCAGTTCAATTCATGCCCGTAAGTGGCCGGATAGTGGCTGCTGATCATGATGAATAAAACCGGCAGGGTAAAATAATTGTTGTGCCGGGATCGTTGCAGAGCCTCTATCCCTTTGCTCGCCTCGGGTACCCGGTTTTCTTTAACCGCGTTTACCAGTTCCTTCTGTGACGGAATGATTACTCGAAACACGTTGGCGACCATGATCGTGCCGATCGCTGCACCAACGTGGATAAAAGCGGCACGGCCGCTGAACAGTTCGCCCAGACCCCAGGCCAGCAGAATAAACCAGCCGAGCACAAGCGCGCTTAGCCAGCCTTTGCTTTGAGATACACGGGAACGACACAAGAGGTCATAGACCACCCAACTGAATAACATTGAACCCAGGCCGGCGGAGATGGCCAGTGGTTCAGTAATCACGGTTCCACCGGTATCGAGAAGATATACCCGTGCGTTGAGGTAATACATGACGCACAGCAAAGCGAACCCTGTTAGCCAGGTGGCATATGCTTCCCATTTGAACCAGTGCAGTGTCTGTGGCAATTCACCGGGGGCAAGCTTGAATTTCTTCAGATAATAAAAACCGCCACCATGTACAGCCCACAAGTCTCCTTCGATTCCGGCTGGCTTTTGCGAGCGTTCCAGGTGGTTTTCCAGCCAGTTGAAATAAAAAGAAGCGCCGATCCAAGCAATGCCGGTGATGAAATGTGCCCATCGAAGTAACAGACCCAGCCAGGCATGTATATGCGCTTCCATCAGACCAGTGCGCGGACGCTTTCTACGTGCATGTGGATTTCGTCCGCAGAAAGAAAAGACGATTCGAAACTGTTGATGACCAGTTGAGTGATCTCCTTGGTACTCAGTTCAATCGCCTCATGCAGCATCTCAAAATTTTCATTGACATAGCCGCCAAAATACGCCGGATCATCGGAGTTGACGCAGGGCTTCAGACCGGATTCCAGCATGGTCCGGATTGGATGATCCTTCATTTCGCTGATCACTGCGAGTCTGAGATTGGATTGAGGACAGACCGTGAGTGGTGTTTGCGCATGTGCCAGTTCCTTCACCAGGTCCGAATCCTCAAGGCAACGGTTCCCATGGTCAATTCGATCTACCTTTAACAGTTCAACGGCCTCCCGGATATACTCCGGGGGTCCTTCTTCGCCTGCATGCGCAACGCATTTTAGTCCGAGTGTTGCCGCCCGTTCGAACACCGCCTGGAATTTGGCGGGTGGATGGCCCAGTTCCGAGGAATCCAGTCCAACGCCAGTAATCCGGTCCAGCCAGGGCAGCGCGTCTTCAAGCGTTGCAAAAGCGCTTTCCTGGTCAAGATGACGCAGGAAACACATGATCAGCCTGCTACTGATATTCAATTCCAGGCGGGCCTTTTCCAGCGCGCTCCAAATTCCGTTGATCACTGTTGAAAATGCAATTCCCCTTTCGGTGTGTCCCTGGGGGTCAAAAAAGATTTCAGTGTGAACGACATTCTGGGACTTGCAGCGTTGCAGGTAAGCCCATGTCAGGTCAAAAAAGTCCTGTTCGGTCTGCAATACGGACATTCCTTGATAATAAAGATCAAGAAAGTCTTGTAAACAATTGAAATTATATGCATTAGATATAGCTTCTACGTCAGGGTAGGGTAGTTCAACCTGATTTCTTTGTGCCAGTGAAAACATCATTTCCGGTTCCAGGCTACCCTCGATATGAATGTGAAGTTCGGCCTTTGGAATGATTTTAATCAGGTTTTCTGGGCTCATCGTTGGTTTCGATCCCGGTCGTTTACCGCCAGTTTTCCGGTACCACATCGCGTAGCAGCTGGGCGGCAATGGAAACGGCTATGGTAGCAGGGCGCTTTCCAAGGATACCAGCCAATCCGACCGGGCAAACCAGCTTTTCCAGGCGTTCTTCGCTGACCCCTCGTTTTGATAAGCGATGTACGAACCGGCGCCGTTTGCTTATCGAACCGATCAGCCCCAGCCATGCTGCATCTTGCCGGCCTAATACCTCGAAACAGATGTTTTCATCCAACTCGTGGCTGTGGGTCATGACCAGGTAAATGCTGTCCCGTGCAGCCTTATCAACTTCTGAGACCGGGTCCGGGTTAACTATCACGGCCACGCCGTCGGGCTTTTGTTCGGGAAACTGCGCCGCGCGGCTGTCAATCCAGCGGATATTGAAAGGCTGGCGGGCCAGTTCATCTACCACTGCCTTTGCAACGTGACCGGCACCGAACAAAAGTAGCGACAGTCTGCGACTCTCCACGCGTTCAATCAGGAACCGGTCGGTTTCCGAATCGCCCAACAACTGGGGATTTTCTTCGTCATCCCGGTAGGCAGAAATGGAAGCAGCCACGTCTTTCGGAAGATCTTCCGGTGGAGATTTTCCTGGCGTAATCGTCCATTTCGAAACCAGTTCGTGATCTATGGCAGTTATGAGCAACGGCGACGCCTGGGAATCCCGGCAAGCCAGTAAATCGGACAGCCACGCATACTCTTTGGCCGGGTTGGTTTCAGACAACAGGGTTTCAAATAACAGCGTAACAGCGCCGCCACAACACTGATTGAGGGCTGGTCCCAGACCGTATAACAGGGCTTGCTGCAGGGGTTTTGTTGCACCCTCGAGCATCGTTCGAGCTGTTCTGGTAGCTTCGTATTCGAGGTTTCCTCCACCGATGCTGCCTTGCAGCCCATTCGCTGTCACCATCATCCTGCTTCCCACCGCCCGTGGCGCGGAACCTTTGACAGTTACAACGGTTACCAGCACGCAGGCCTGGTGGTCGAGTATTTCCTGTAGCTGCTGAGGCCAATCTGTGTCTGACACTATTGATTCTCAACGGGATTCTTGAATACAGTTCAGGAGTGTTTCGGCAGTAGCGGGCGAATCCAGAGCGGGCAACACTGCAGACTCCCTGGCCGCAGCGACCGCTTGCAACAGCGCACTGTGAACTGAGATTGCCAGCATCAATGGCGGCTCACCTACCGCCTTTGAGCGATGTATGGTGGCTTCTGCATTACGGCCTTTGTTCCAGATCAAGGCGTTGAATATTTCGGGAACATCTCCACAGGTGGGAATCTTATAAGTAGAAGGCGCGTGGGTATCCAGTCGCCCGTCCTCGTTCCACCATAGTTCCTCGGTGGTCAGCCATCCGGCGCCCTGGATAAAACCTCCTTCGATCTGGCCCATATCAACTGCTGGGTTCAAGGACCGGCCAACGTCGTGCAGGAGGTCGACCCGCATAATCCTGGATTCGCCTGTCAGGGTATCCAGTTCCACCTCGGACACGGCGGCCCCATATGCAAAATATAAAAAAGGCCGGCCCCGGGCCCGCTCGCGATCGTAAAAAATCTTGGGTGTCTTGTAATAGCCCGTAGCTGATAGCGAAACCCGGCCCAGCCATGCCTGCATGACCAAGCCGGCAAACGATAATTCATTCGGCCCCAACTTGACCCGGTTGTCAAAAAACCGGATCTCTTCTGCTACAACTTCGTAATGTTCAGCAGCGAAAGTTGTCAAGCGTTCCCTGAGCGTGGTACAGGCTGCCCGTGCGGCCATCCCATTCATATCGGAGCCGGCAGATGCTGCCGTGGCCGTGGTGTTGGGGACTTTGCCGGTATTGGTTGCAGTAACTTTTACCCGATCAAGGTTAACCTGGAATTCATCTGCCACAACTTGGGCGACCTTGGTCATCAGGCCCTGGCCCATCTCGGTGCCGCCATGGTTCAGGTGAATGCTGCCATCCCTGTATATATGAACCAGGGCGCCAGCCTGGTTCAGGAAAGTGGTGGTGAAAGAAATGCCGAACTTGACCGGTGTCAGCGCAATGCCCCGCTTGATGACGGGGCTTTGCCGGTTAAAATCACGGGCCTGGTTACGACGCAGTTCATATTCCGAGGACCGCTCCAGTTCGCTGACCAGTTCATGGATGACATTGTCCTCTACCGTCATGTGGTAATGGGTAATGTTGCGTTCTTTCCGGCCATAGAAATTGGTTTTCCTGACCTGTAGCGGGTCAAATTTCAGGTGTGCTGCAATAGCGTCCATGACCCGTTCAATGCCCATCATGCCCTGTGGCCCGCCAAATCCCCTGAAAGCAGTATTGGAGACTGTGTTTGTTTTACAACGGAAGGATTCAACTTTCACGTTGGGCAGATAATAGGCATTGTCACAGTGGAACATCGCCCGGTCGGCAATGGGCCCGGAAAGGTCCGCTGACATACCACAGCGGGCCGCCTGCATGAACTCAATGCCTTCAATCAAGCCGGTATCATTAAATCCGACGTCATAACGAATGAGGAAATCATGACGCTTACCGGTGCTGATCATATCGTCATCGCGATCCAGCCGGATCTTTACCGGGCGGCCGATTTTTTCAGCCAGTAAGGCAGCGATCACTGCCCACTGTGCTGCCTGGGTTTCTTTGCCGCCAAACGCACCGCCCATACGTCTGACTTCGACAGTGACAGCGTTCGATGGCCGGTCCAGTGCATGCGCAATTGCTTCCTGGATCTCGGTAGGGTGCTGTGACGACGTGCAGATCAGTAAATCGCCGTCTTCCTGGGGAATGGCCAAAGAAACCTGTCCTTCCAGGTAAAAATGATCCTGGCCGCCGAGGCGCAGTTCTCCTCTGACCCTATGCGGCGCATCCGTCAACGCCCGGGCAGAGTCTCCGCGACACATGGTATGGGGTTCAAGAACATAGGACTCCTCGGCAAGGGCCGCCTCTATGTCCAGTATCGCAGGTAAGGCCTCGTAGCTTACATCGGCCAGCCTCGCCGCCCGGCGGGCAATGTCGCGATTATCCGCAGCGACGGCGAACAAAGGCTGACCCAGAAATTCCACTGTGTCGGTGACTAAGATTCTTTCGTCTCCAGCCTGAATCGGGCTGATCTCATTGGGTCCTGGAATATCGGCGGCACAGATCAGCGCCCGGACCCCGGGAAAAGCGCGAACTTTGTCCAGGCCAAGACGGGTAAGCCTGCCATGCGCAATGCTGCTGAAACCCACATAGGCGTGCAAAAGCTGATCGGGCTGAGGCAGGTCGTCCACGTATGGGGCACTACCCGCTACGTGCTTGTGCGCACTTTCATGCGGCGTTGGCTTGCGAATCGCTGACATATCGCTAGGTTTTGTATGTTCTGTGCTCATGGCCGGGAAGCCTGTTCTGGGTCTTCATGGCTGCGCGACAGCCGAACCGAAAAGTCCTGCTCTGAAGTTTCAAGGTAAAAGCGCTTGAGCAGATTCCTGGCCACTGACATTCGGTAGCCTGCACTGGCACGCATGTCTGTGATGGGCGAAAAGTCTTCATCCATTGCATTCATGGCTTTCTCAATAGTCTGCTCATTCCATGCATTGTGTAACAGTAAATTTTCGCAGCGAGTCGCTCTCTTCGGGGTTGCGGCCATACCGCCGTAACAGACCCTGGCTGTGGTCACCTTTCCATCGCGCAAGCTTATTGAAAATGCGCCACACACTGCCGAGATATCCTGCTCGATTCGTTTTGAGACTTTGTAGGTCCGAAAGTGCTGGCCTTTTTCCGGCAGTGGCACTAGCACCCTGGCAACACATTCACCGTGCCGAAGATCCTGTTGACCATAAGCAACGAAAAACTTTTCGAGATCGATGGCCCGTTCGCCCGCTGAACTGGCGAGCACGAGTTGAGCACCCAGTGCTATCAGGGCTGGTGGCATATCGGCGATGGGTGAACCGTTGGCAATATTTCCGCCGATAGTGCCGGCATTTCTGACCTGTACAGCACCCAACCTGGTCAGTACTTCTTCGAAGTCCGGATAAGCCTCCAGCATGAAGGGCAATGCTTCTGTGTAGGTGACAGCAGCTCCTATTGAAAGCTGTGAGGTATTATCATCCTGTTCGATGGCCAGTAATTCCAACACTTTTCCGGTGTAAATCAAGGTATTGAGTTGTTGAAGCTGCTTGGTTACCCACAATCCAACGTCTGTCGCACCGGCTACGATGGTGGCTCCAGGGTTGGCTTCCAGGGTCGAGCAGAGTTGAGCGACGCTTGTGGGCGCGAAAAACTGCATGCCCTCGCTGCCAATGTTGAGCATTTCATCTGACTGCAGACCAGACAGTTGATTCTGCACTTCGGTCTCGTCCTGTTTGAACCGGTCTGCATCCGGGTCATTCAATGATTGCCGGGCGGCCCGCACGATCGGCGCATAACCTGTACAACGGCAAAGATTGCCAGCGAGGTTGGCGTCAATATAAGCGCGCGAGGTTTTGTGGTCATACCGGTCATGAAACATCCCAAACAATGACATGACGAATCCGGGCGTACAAAAACCGCATTGGGATCCGTGTTGCTCGACCATCGCCTGTTGTACGGGGTGGAGCTCACCTTCAGCTTGCTGTAAGTCTTCTACCGTGGTTAGCTGTTTCCCGTCCAGGGTCGGCAGGAACAGGATGCATGAATTGACCGCGCTATAACGCAAGCAGCCGTTTATGGACTCTGCGATTACAACGGTACAGGCGCCGCAATCACCTTCAGCACAACCCTCCTTGGTGCCTACAAGTTTTTTGCGGTCACGGAGAAAATCCAGAACGGTTTCGGTTGGAGGACACTCTTCGATTTCCTCCAGTCTTCCATTCAGTATAAAACGCAGTTTATCTCGCATGGCAAAAGCTTAGCTTCCCCGGTAGGTTGTATAACCAAAGGGCGAAAGCAGTAGCGGAACGTGATAATGGGCGGCAGGATCAGACACGCAAAATCGAATCACCACCTGGTCAAGAAATCTGTTCGAATCGCCTTGGCCGTTGCGGGTGAAGTACTCACCGGCATGGAACTCGAGTTCGTACTCTCCGGCAGTAAAATCATCGCCATCCAGCAACGGCGAATCCAGGCGCCCGTCGTGATTGGTTAGACCTTCCTGCAACAAGCTCCGTTCCGGGCCAGCGCGATAAAGCTCTATCAGCATCCCTTCGGCCGGGCGTCCAGCCGAGGTGTCCAGAACGTGTGTTGTCAGCTGCCCCATGATTCCTGATCCTTCCAATATCATTTGTGCCTTGTAGAAACGGACAGCGATAGATTATCGTTGTGCCTGAATCCACTAGTTCAGAGTATATCAACTCGTATGGCCAAACTGTTTTATACACCTGAAATGAGTTACTGCCGTGGATAGCGGCTACCCACGCGATTTGTGCGGCTATGGCGCCACTCCACCAAACCCCGAATGGCCGGAGGGCGCGCGCCTTGCGCTCCAGTTCGTACTAAATTACGAGGAAGGCGGGGAAAACTGTGTGTTACATGGTGATGATGCGTCCGAATGTTTTCTGTCTGAAATCGTTGCCGCCGAAGCCCGCGAAGGCGTGCGGCACATGAGCATGGAATCACTGTACGAATATGGCAGCCGGGTCGGCGTTTGGCGCCTGAAAAAGTTGTTTCGGCGCTACAGGGTGCCAGTAACCGTTTTTGCTGTGGGTATGGCGGTAGAACGCAACCCCGAACCGATCCGTGCTTTGTTCGATGACGGCCATGAAATTTGCAGTCACGGCTACCGTTGGATTGATTACCAGGATATTGATATAGATACCGAACGCCGGCACATGCAAAAGGCCATAGCAGCGATCGAGGCGGCGATCGGAGAAAGGCCGTTGGGTTGGTACACGGGTAGAACCAGCCCAAATACCCATAAACTGGTGGCCGAAGAGGACGGTTTCCTCTATCACTCTGATGACTACAGTGACGATCTGCCCTTCTGGGATGAACAGCAGGAAAAGCCACAACTGGTGATTCCTTATACGCTCGACACCAACGATATGCGTTTCACCACCAACCAGGGTTTTAACTGCGGTGACCAGTTTTACCAATACCTGAAAGACAGTTTTGATGTCCTGTATGCAGAAGGTGCTGAAACCCCGCGCATGATGTCTGTAGGGCTGCATTGCCGGATTGCCGGACGTCCGGGTCGTATTGCCGCCCTGGAAAGGTTTTTACGATATGTGCGTACACACGAGGATATCTGGACCTGCCGCCGCGTGGACATCGCCAATCATTGGCGTCAACATCACCCGGTGTCTCAGAGCTGAAATGTCTGGAAATGCAGTCGAAAAACAATGCAGACATGACGAATTCATGGCTCGTTTTGGCGGACTGTACGAACACTCTCCATGGATTGCCGAAAAAGTGTTTGATCTGAGTGACGGGGAAATCCGGCAAACCGGTGAGGCAGGGCTGGAAGTACTGGATCGGTATTTTCACTCCGTCGTATCGGACGCGAACCGGGAAAGGCAACTTGAATTGTTGAATGCGCATCCCGAGTTGGCCTGCACAGCCGTGGCGCAGGTGAACCTGACTGCTGATTCAAAAACCGAGCAATCAGCGGCCGGGCTTGACCAGTGCACACAGGAGGAATTCGTGGAATTCGGGCAGCTGAACTGTCGCTACCGTAACAAGTTTGGGTTTCCATTTATCCTCGCGGTCAGGGGGCTGAACAGGCAGGAAATTCTGAAAATATTCCGGCAGCGCCTTGATCAGGACCCTGAAATCGAATTTGCAGAAGCAGTCAGACAGGTTTGCCGGATTGGGCGGTTCCGCCTCGAAACTCATTTTCATGAATGAACCGGGGAAAAATATGCGCTGTTACCGAAATCTTGGCGAGCCGAAACTGGGTGCGGCAGTCATTCAGGTCAGTGACGATTTTTTCGCGGCCGCGAAACGCATGCTGGCTGCCCATGAGCCTGAATTTCACGAAGGCCGTTTTGATGAGCACGGTAAATGGATGGATGGTTGGGAAAGCCGGCGCAAGCGCAGTGAGGGCCACGATTTCTGCGTGCTCAGAATCTGTCCCGGTGTGATTTATGGACTGGATATCGACACATCAAACTTTACCGGTAATTTTGCTCCAGCGGCATCATTGGATGCCGCCTGCCTTGAAGGTGATCCGGATATTCACACCGAATGGCACGAATTACTCCCCAGAACAGAATTGCAAGGAGACAGTCATCATTTCTTCCGGGTTGGCAACCGGCAGACCTGGACCCATTTATGCCTGAACATTTTTCCGGACGGCGGAGTTGCCCGACTTCGGGTTTTCGGGGTTCCAGTTACGGCTGAGGAATCAGGGGCAACAGGGCAATGGATTGACCTGGTCAGTAATGAGAATGGCGGCCAGGCGGTGGCCTGCAATGATATGCATTTTGGTGACATGTCAAATCTGATCAAGCCTGGCAATGCGGCCAACATGGGAGATGGCTGGGAGACACGCCGGCGCCGCAAACCAGGGAATGACTGGGTTATTCTGAAGCTGGGCCGCGCCGGCCGTATTCGCAGAATTGAAGTGGATACAGATTTCTTCAAAGGCAATAACCCGGCCAGCTGTTCCCTGCGCGGCTGCCTGCTTGGTGACGACGCCCCGGTAAGGCATTCCTCCTCATGGCCCATCATTCTTCCACGCTTGGCCCTGGGACCTGATCAGTTGCAGGTGTTTCAACGTGAGTTATCCGATATCGGACCGGTAGACCACGTGCGCCTGGACATTTTCCCCGACGGTGGCGTGGCGCGCCTCAGGCTGCTGGGTGAACCGGAGGATGATAGCTGACATGGTAATCAGGCCTGAGCCATTGACCCGGGAAGCCTTTATGCCATTCGGTGACGTTATCGAGATAAGCGGGCGCCATGCTGAGTTGATTAACGAGGGAAATACCCGGAAATTCGCTGACCTGGCCAGGCTGGAGGCTGGCGAAGATGGGCATCTGGCCCTGGCTATTTATCGAAGCCGTGCTGTAGAAACACCCATCAAGCTGGATATTCTCGAGCGCCACCCGCATGGCAGCCAGGCTTTTATCCCTCTGCATAACCGTCCGTTTCCAGTGGTTGTGGCACTGCCGGGATCTGCACCAGGTCCTTCAGACTTGCGGGCGTTCCTCAGCAACGGGTTGCAAGGCGTTAATCTGCACCCCGGTGTCTGGCATCACTACCAGATCAGCCTTGAGCAGGACTCGGATTACCTGGTGATCGAACGGGCGGGGAACGGTAATTTTGAAGAAATCAGACTGGTCGAACCAGTAGTTTTACAAATTTAGTGCAGCTCTGATCTATTCATGAATAGATCAGAGCTGCACTAGTTCTTTCTGATTCGAATTTCGAGCCATTGGCCTGAATCTTTGCACCCGAGGTAACAATGCCCCTTGTGCAGGCACCAGACCTCAAAGTCGATAGGAGATGCCTGGTCCGTGGCCAGTACCAGCAGTTCTGAGCCTGATCTAAGCTCTCTGACTGCAATTTCAGCCTTCAGGATGGGTTCGGGGCACATCAGGCCCCTGGCGTCGAGGATTTGACCGGACATGATTAGGGCCTGTTAACAGATCAGTTCATATGCTTTTAGCGTGAGAAAAGTGGCGAATTTGTCATTCAGGGTAAGTTCGTCAAGCAGGCCGGCGGCAGAATGCAAAAAACTCCGAACATCCCCGGGTGCATTGATCAGCAATTCCTCTAGTATTTCGTCTCTCATGGTGCTGTAGAGCTGTTGATTTATGTCAACGCCATCTTCAAGCCTGGCGTCAGGGTGCCTGATCCACTGCCAAAGTTGCGCACGTGATATCTCTGCAGTTGCTGCGTCTTCCATCAGGTGGTCGATTGGAACGCAGCCGTTACCTCCCAGCCACGCCGAAAGGTAAAGCAATGCCACCCTGATGTTGGCCCGCATTCCTTGTTCGGAAATGGTGCCGGTAACCGGTTTTAGCATTTGATCAGCAGAAATACTGGTTTCCTCCAGTTTCCGGTGAATCTGGTTTGGTGTTGGCATTACTGCATCGAATTCCGAACGTGCAATGGCTTCCAATCCAGGATGTGCAACCCAGGTGCCGTCGTGTCCGGCAGTTGCTTCACGATGTTTGTCTGCCCGGACTTTCTCAAGGGCAGCCCGATTTGCAGTTTCGTCACCCCTGATCGGGATTTGAGCTGCCATGCCACCCATGGCCATTGCCCCTCGCCGGTGACAGGTTTGGATCAACAAGCGCGAATAGGCCTTCAGGAAACCCTTGTCCATGGTTATCAAGTCCCGGTCTGGCAGCAGGTATTCAGGATGGTTTCTAAGGCACTTGATATAACTGAAAATGTAGTCCCAGCGTCCGCAATTGAGGCCCTGGATACGGGATTTTAGTTCGTAAAGGATCTCATCCATCTGGAAGGCTGCGGGTAGCGTTTCAATCAGGACTGTTACTTTTACACTGCCGGCCTGCAGGTCCAACCTGGTTTCCGCCCAGTTGATGACATCATTCCATAAGCGCGCCTCGAGGTAATGCTCGAGTTTGGGAAGGTAAAAGTAAGGATGCAGACCCTGGCGGGCCAGTTGCGCATGGTTGTGAAAAAGAAAAAGGGCAAAATCGAACAGCGAAGCAGGAACAGGAGCATCTCCGGATAAAACGTGACTCTCTGGCAAGTGCCACCCACGTGGGCGCACCATGAGCAGGGCGGTCTGATCGTTCAGCCGATAATGCTTTCCGGCAGCGTTATCAAACTCGATGCTGCCGTTAACCGCATCCCTCAGGTTAATTTGCCCATCAATGACATTTTCCCATGTCGGTGCAGTTGAATCTTCAAAATCCGCCATGAATACCCGGGCACCCGAGTTCAGGGCATTGATGACCATTTTCCGGCTGACCGGCCCGGTGATTTCTGTACGCCTGTCCGCGGCTTCCGGTGGAATCGCAGCGACTTTCCATTCTGATTCCCTTACTTGCCGGGTTTCGGCACAAAACCCTGGGACGTCTCCAGCATTGAGTTTTTGCTGTCGTTGCGTCCTTAGTGCAAGCAAGCGGTTTCGTTGAGAACTAAATTGACCAACCATGTCAGAAAGAAATTCCAGTGCTTCGGTAGTGAGAATTTCGCTCTGCCGGCCATGGTTCTTGGTAATATTTAACTGATGCATTCCGTCATGATTTTCAGATGAGATTGTGAACAGTATGGGGCCGCAATGCCTTCACGCCAATGGCAAGAGCAACAAATCTGGCACCTGGGACAGTATGGACACAAGTGCAAGTAATTTGGAGCGCAAGCTCGAGGAGACCACGCCTTAAAATGAAACTCAGGGCTATACACGCAGCAGCTATGCTGATGATGCTGATATTTTCCGGGCCGCTGTTTGCACAGGGCAACTATAAGCAGAAAATCGAAGAATGGCTGGCCAACCAGGGCTTTGGTGAGACCCTGGAGATGCAACAGGTGAATATCTTCGGTGATGGAGATCCATCAAACGGTGTTGAAGATAACCGGATTGATATGTCCTCTCCGCAATGGAACAGTGAAAATCGGCGCGGCTGGAACATGGGCGCAGGAACCATTCACTGTGATGGTAAAAACCGCGGTTCGGCTGTAATCGTTGATACAAGCGGGCTTGGGAGCCTTAAGCGGGGCTTGATCGTAGCGACATCAGCACACGTGTTATTTGATCTTGGGAAAAAGCGTTTATTCTCTTCCTGTCAATTTGATTTCATGGCGATGGATCATTTACCTGGTTATAAGGCAGATATCGAGTTTGCAATGTCCCGGATAGGAGGCTTCGATCCATACAGCCCCAGAGATAGCAGTAATTTTGGAAAGGAAGACTGGGCATTCCTGTATATAGATGATTTGGCGCCGGGGATGCCCCCATCCGGCAGTCTGCAATTGCGTGCCTTCAATCACGGTTTGCCGCCGCAAAAAGGAGCCGTTGAATACCAGTTTATTGCCTATAGCCAGTCAGCGAATGCGATCACGATCAGCACGGTTTGCCAGGTCAGGGAAAGCGCTGGTAACGACATTGGTGGAGGCGGCTGGCGGGGACAATTACTGGACGATTGCGATTCAGAGGGTGGAGCGTCCGGTGGCGGCCTGGTAGCCACCTACACCGGCCATCATTACCTGGTGGGAATCAGAAGTGGGTCGCACTGGGATGGCGATACGTTTCCAGCCAATAAATATCCGCGTGGGCCACCGGATGGAGCGGCATGGGACATTAGCATAAATACTAATTTCGGCCGTGCAATTGACCTGGAACTCATTGAAAATCTACGTTCCCTGGTTGAGGAAATCAACTCAAGAATTAAACATAGATCATTTTTTTGATTTATTTATCATCTATTGAAACAAAGAGATATATGGCATATCTCGAAAAATTATAAGAAAGAATCCAAAAAAAGGAATTTGTGCTATATTTAGTTACGTAGTCTAACGGTTTGTAAGTACGGTTTAGCATGGATGCAAAGTCGCTTGCCCGGCTAGACTTGATTTACATGTTCATCAGGCATGGCTGCTGGATGAGCAGGTGCGGGCCAAAGATTGGCCTTGCATTACCGCCCTGCGGAAATATACAGACGCAAGGCTAAGGAAAAGGGCTGATTTGTTAGCCTTCTTGCGTCTGGAATGCCGTAGTAGCCTGAACAAATCACAGGTCATACGGTTTAGGGGCAAGCTGGACAACCACGAACGAATCGGGGTTGAAGTCAAGCCAGCTGAATTTGGGGCTAGTCAGATGTTATTTTACGCTTCGCTATTTTTGTTGTGCGTTGCACTTTCTGCAATTGCACTGTTTTTTATCGCTCAATTTACAAGATCGGAAAGGCCACTTATCAGGCCATCTTTCCGAGTGCCAGAGAACGGTATCGCGAGGAAAGACAGGTTTCTCTTAACCCTGCTTTGAATGACACACTAGCGCCATGGGGTTGGTCCTCAAGCACGGGTCACCACCGCGCAATTCCTGTTCCACCGACGGTAAAAAGAGAAGCAGTTCCGGCTCCCTGGGGTTGGCGGGGCAGCGATACCAATACAGAAAAGATTTCAAATCGAGCTCCGGCAAAGGTCACAAATATTACCGATTCCTCACGCGGCATGGTCAATAGCCGGCGAAAGGAGGATGAGGACAGGCCTGTCGTTGGCTGGCCATACCGCGAGGAAAAATTTGAGTTCGCGGGGAGCGAGTATAAAGTGGCACATAAAAAGAGAAGCAGAAAAACGAATATAGGCGGTATTTCAAAGCCCTGGGGCTGGTAAACCAACAGTTTCTGGTAAGTGTTAGCAGGCCCTAAGCTTTAGATTCGTCTCTGTACCCGGGAATACCCGGCAATTGAACATTTTGATTGCCGGGTATTTTTATGCCCATCGGAACCATTTCCACACCCATTAACTCATCAGGATAAGGCCGGAGCAGGCGTAATGCATCGGCTGGTTCGCACCTTAGCCATTGTTCAGCCTCGTTGGCGTTTTGTAACAAAGCGGGGCTGCGATAATGTCCCACTGATTCAAGAACTTTATTTGGTTCCACCGTGATAATGGCAACGCTCAAGTGTTCGCTACGATCCGGCAGGCGGGTCAGGCTGGCCAGACCCGCCATGACCCAGAAAGGCTGATTGAGTGGGAAAACCGCATAGGGAATCTGCGGCCTTACACGGCTATCAAACTCATAAAACCACGAGACAATAACCAGTACCCGCATGTCACGACGCCAGGAAGTCATGAATGTGGGTGCAAACGGAGTGTCGTCGCGGCGTAGCCTGGCGTTGGCCGTTGAAATTAACTTACCGGACTTGTTGTTGGGCAAGTGTCCCTGTGACCATGAAGGAAGAAATGGCCAGATCGCCTCGCCGGCCTGATCGATTGCTCCTGCAGCGTGTATCACCGGTAGTGTTTCCCATACCATGGAATCCGGCTCTGATTTACGTCTCAATCGCGAGGGGGAAACGTTAATCCGTGACTGGGGGTCGGAAGGTAGGACAGGGGGCGGTGTGAGGCTTGTCGCCCAGGCGTAGATGTCTTTCCAGGAAAGATGGGAAACCGATGCTTTGCCGCACATAGCTGAATGATATCAGCAGCGTGGTGAAAAGGTGTTTATCAGGAAATGAGACGGTCCGGTTCTAACATGGGAAAAAATTAACAGGACCTTCCCTATCAGTACTTTAAAACCCCATCACGAACTATTGGAACATGTTTTCCTTGTACCAGGGCAGCACCACCTTGAGGCAAGGATTGCCCGACGGTTTCGGGAACATCCAGCCTGGACCGTTATCCAGGCGCCGCCGGTGTATGCGCTGACACAGTGGGTGAAAGAACGGTCAAGCCGTATTGACCTGTTAAATGGAAAAGCAACCGCCATAACGCCGGATCGATTTGCAGTCAGATCCCTGTGGGATTCCATTATCCGCAAGAGCATTCAAGGCATTTCACCCGAGGAAAGTTACGCATTGGCAGGACAGGCTGCCAGTGCAGACCTTTTATTGAACCAGTGGATCGACCTGTCAGGCCAGGAATCCGTTTCCAGTGGCGTGCGGGGATTCACATGCTGGCAGCAGTCAGTGAAAGCCACGATGAATCACAGAAAGTGGTTCACCAACAGTGACTGGATGGTGCATTTTGCACAGCAACTCGCAAATGGGAACGTACCGCCCCGGGTTCTCCCGGAAGCGATCACGATGCGCGGCTTTGTCGAGATTTCCAATTTGGAAAACACCTTTATCAGCGCACTCCGCAGGCATGGGGTGGAAGTGTCGGTAACGTCAATACCGGTGACAGCGTCGTTCTCCTGTCTAAAGGCAGGCTTTCCAGATGTTGATAGCGAAATTGCGGCAGCAGCGGAATGGTCTAAGCAGCAAGTCACCAGGGGTTGTCAAAATGTCGCCCTCATCATCAATGGCCTCGATGCTATGACCAATCCTGTACTGAGGATTCTGGAAAATACATTCGATCCGCAGGGTTTGATTGGACATTCACGGCTTGGAGACAGCCGGTTTTGTGTGCCATCAGGGTCACCATTGTCTACACATCCACTGGTCTCTGACGCACTCCTGTTGCTCAGATTAGCCAAGGGGGCCGATACAAGCGTCACGAGTTCGCGGATATCAGCAGGTTGCTTTTGTCCGGCCGTTGGCGTGGTGCCTGCTCAGAACGATTTGCACGTGCAAGGCTTGAACAACATTTGCGTGAAGTCGGCTATTTCACTTGCTCGCTTCCGCTACTGGCAGACCTTGCTGCGAATCAAAAGGATCCGCAATCATTACGGTTGCTGCGTGAATGCATTAATGCGGTCCTGCAAAACAAGAGCGGCTCAGAACCAGTTGGTCGAATGATTGATTGGCTTAAGCATTGGGGATGGCCGGGCAGGGCGCAATCCGATCGGGATTCCGTGGCTTTTTACAAACGCTTCTTGCAAATGATCGAGAAACTCGTCTCCGGAAAGCATTCAAAAACCACTGCATGCTACAGGCAATTGAGGCACCTATGTGCTGAAGAACGGATGCCCGGGCGGGGCGGCGCCTTATCGCCAGTGCAGGTGCTCACGCCGGGGCAAGCCTATGACCGGCGTTTTGATGCTGCATGGATAGCCAATCTGAGCTTGGAGAACTGGCCACCACGTCCCGTATCGAATCCGTTCTTGTCCGCCAGTTTCAATCGGCAAATTCCTCGAGCGACGGAAGAGGGGATGCTTGCGTATACAAAATGTCTTACCCGCGACCTGCTTGGCTGTGCGGCTGATATTCGCTTGTCATGGTGTAATCGTCTCAATGACCTTCCCGTGTCAGCCAGCCCTTTGATTTCGGGTATTGCGCATTTCCAACCGGACTCCCTGGCTGGGCCGGAATTGTGGTCCCGTTCATGTCCGGAAGCATCAGTGATCAATTCCTATCGCGATCATCCCTGGTTGCAGGTGACAATGGAAGCCAGTGGTAAGCCTGTTTCTGTTCGTAAAAATCCGAACATGCCAGGCCTTGTATCCATGCTCAATTTCCAGTCCGCCTGCCCATTGGCGCCATACCTGGTATACCGGCTGCACGCCAAGATGGAATCGCCGCCCGGCCCTTTTACTGACTCCTCCTACCGGGGCATCCTGGTACACGCCTCACTTGAATATTTGTACCGGAATTATCGGGGAAACCACGGCAGCCCCGGTGCCCACGAAGTTCCATCCGCTGTGCGTCGCGCATTCTGTTCCCGGCATGCTGAACAGCGCCTGCTCCCGGCAGTGTTAAGGGCGGAAAGACAACTGATTGAATGCATGCTCCGCGATTGGCTGAAGCACGAACAATCTATAAAAATTGGTCAAATTGAAGAACTGGAATGGCGTGCTGCCATGAAGCTGGCGGGCTTCGATATCGTGGTTCAAATAGACCGAATCGATCGTCTCTCGGATGGACGAATCGTACTGATCGATTACAAAACCGGCGCCGGGAGTAACTTGTCAGACTGGGGGCAAGAGCGACTTCACAACCTTCAATTACCCCTGTACGCGACCTTATTGCGCCGTTCCGGTTTGATGGAACCAGCCGGAGTTTTATTTGGCAATGTGAATCTGTCAGAAGCAGAAACCCGGGGTCTCGGAGACGATCCTTGCGCCCGGGATTACCAATTGTCTGGATTTGAAAACCGGCCGGCTAAGCTGGCCAGGCAACTGGGTTCCTGGAGGCATGCTTTGGATACCCGGGATGAGCAAATTTCCATCCTGATGGAAGAATTTGTCTCTGGTGATGCCCGGAACCAGGTCTTCCATAGTCGGACTCTGAAATATGCAGGTCTCGAGGGTTTGATGCGCAGTTCAGAGACTCGCCGATGGAATCAGGAAAGCACCGTAAATGAAAACTGCTGAGCGTAAGTTTCGTGAGCGGGCAGTTAGGGATGATGCTTCGTTCATCGTACAGGCCCCCGCCGGTTCCGGTAAAACTGAACTGTTGACACAACGCTTCCTTAGGCTGCTTTCCACTGTCGAGAAACCTGAACGTGTACTGGCGATTACTTTTACACGCAAGGCAACGCAGGAAATGCGCGAGCGCATCATGTTGCGCCTTCGCCAGGCCGGGGATGGCAAGCCGGTTGAGGATGAGCACGAAATGCTGGCAGTTGGTTTTGCCTCCAAAGTCCTGGCAAAAAGCCTTGAACAGGGCTGGAATCTGCTCGAAAATCCGGGTCGTCTGCAGATTCACACGATTGATGGCTTGTGTGCACGCATCAGCGGGCGTGCCCCACAACCGGGTGACGGCGTTGCCGGCCTGACGGTTCTGGATGATGCAAGACCGCTTTACCTGAAAGCGGCACGCCGGCTGATTGAAGACACAGGTAGGGAAAATGCAGATCCGGATTTATTTGATGCCCTGAGCGGGGTGCTGGTTTATTTGCAGGGCAGCGCCTCGGCGTTGCAGGACATGGTGTGCTCAATGCTTGGACGCAGGGAGCAATGGTTGAATCGACTGGGTGTCAGATCGGAGGACATGGCAGTTTTATTGGCCAGCCGGCAAATTGTCGAATTGCAGTCGCTCCGGGATGCACTTGGCCAGGATCTGCTGGACCTGCTTGCCGAGAGCCTGGAATTAATGGCAGCTATTTCCGGTGACACGGTGAATGCGCAGTTGCTCCTTTCAGCCATGCACGAGGCAAAAGCTGATCCCACCAACCCGAACCTTGCAGCACGTGCTGCATTTCGACTGCTCAAGCTGGTTGCAAACAACGCCAATAAGCCGTTTTCACCAACAAGCGTCAAAAGCAGAGTACTGCCAACTGATGGGAATTCGAACGTTCAGCAGCTCGATTCGATCAAAAAAATATTGGCGACCTGGAATGATAGTGAGTCTGCCAGTTTGGCTTTTAGGCGTTTTGTCAGCACACCGCCCCTGGCGCCATCGGATGATGCCTGGTCGGTGCTGGGTGATTTTCAATTGCTGCTTAAGTTTGCAACCGCAGAATTGCGTGTCCTGTTCACAGAGGAAGGCAAAGCCGATTTCATCTATGTCTCTGAGATGGCGTTGCAGGCGCTTGGGGACGAATTGTTTCCCGGCGATGCATTGCTGTTTGAAGATGGTTCTCTGCAGCATATTTTGCTGGATGAATTTCAGGATACCAGTCACACACAATATGAATTGGTCAAGAAACTGGTGTCGGGCTGGCAGCTGGGTGACGGGCGTAGCCTGTTTCTGGTTGGTGATCCCATGCAATCGATTTACCGGTTCAGGAAGGCCGATGTGGGGATTTTTAACAGGGTCTTTGAGAGCGGATTTCTCGGCAGTATTCCGATAGAACCATTACGATTGTCCTCCAACTTCCGCTCAGCGCCGGCAATAATTGACTGGGTTAATGCACAGTTCCCGCAAATTTTTACTCAGCCTGTAAATCAATCAAGTAACTTTGTTGGCTACACAGCCGTGCAGACAGAGCGAAGTGAAAGTGGTCAGGTGCTTGCTCATCACTATGCAGAGAGTATCGGGCCCGAAGGGGAGGCAGAACTGATAACAGACCTGGTGATTGAAACCCTGGAATCGCAAGCAGATATTTCGATAGCAATTCTGGCCAAAGCACGGGTCCAGCTTGAAACCATTGCCTTGGCTTTACACCGTCGCAAGCTAAGTTTTGAAGCGGTGCAGGTGGAGGACCTGAGCTCAAGGCCGGTCATTGCCGACCTGCTGACGATCCTGCGCGCCATTCTTCATCCGGCAGACAGGATAGCCTGGCTTTCGCTGTTGCGCGCGCCCTGGTGCGCACTGAACCCTCAAGAATTGCTGCTGGTAGCAGGATCATCTGCGGAAGATGAGATCTTGAGCCGCATATCGGATGTTGAATTGCTAAGCGGTATTTCAAAAGACAGGAAGGCGCGACTGCTGGCCCTTTACGAAATCATGAGTGCAGCCATCGAAGCCCGCGATCGCGTACAAATCAGCCGGTTGGTCGAAGTCGCGTGGCTTCGTCTAAAGGGGCCCTTTGTTGTGGGGTCCAGGGCTGAGTTGGACAACGCCGCGCTATTTTTCAAACTGCTATCCAGTATCGAAGATGAACACCCGGAAGATCTTTTGACCGCCGTTCTGGACAGAATGGAGAACTTTTACTCAGAGTCGAAACGCGCCAACTTAAAGTTGATGACGATACACAAAGCCAAGGGCCTGGAATTTGACGTGGTCATACTGCCCGGATTGCAAAAAGGCAGACACCGAACGGACATTCCTTTGCTAAGAATACAAGAGCTTCAACTCGGGGAGAAGCAAGGCGTGCTGATGGCGCCCAGAAAACGAAAAGACGCTGCTGACCCGGGGCTTTATGACTACTTGGGGCTGCTTGAGTCTGAGCAGGAGGCATTCGAGGCCTGCCGCGTGTTCTACGTTGCTGCCACCAGGGCAAGGTCTGAACTACATGTGTTTGGCGGCTGGAAGTGGAATAAGAAAGAGCAAAGGGCTTATTGTGGCAAAGGCACGTTCATGTCGATGTTGTGGCCATTTTTTGAACAGCAAATAGATATTGGAGACGAGCCTGAAACCGTTGCGCCGGGGTCTGATAAAGCGCCGCCATTGTTGCCTCAGTTATTCCTGCAGAATGAGCCCGCACTCGCAATTGATGCCGAAGAGCAGGCGCCAATGCACGATTTTCCGGAACTGAGAATTCCAGACCCGGATAGCGTTGCTCTTGGACAGGCATTCCACACATGGATGGAACTCATTCATGATCATTGGGATGCTGGCTGGAGTTCGGAGTGGGTGATTCAAAACAGGCGCTCGTTCGCCTCAACTTTACTGGCTGCAGGTGCTTGGGAACAAAACCTTGAATTGCTTCTCGATAAGCTGGTATTCATGATTGGCAACGTCCTGCAGGACCGGGAAAGCCAGGATATTGTCAGTCCGGAAGCTAAGGCCGGTTCCTGGGCAGAATTGGCCTTTGTCAGCAGGGAAGGGGCAGGTTTGCAACGTCATATCCTGGACAGACTATTCCTGGATCAATCAGGCGAGTTTTCCATAGTTGATTACAAAACCGGCGCGGGCTCTCCTGGTTCGGAGGGGGACTGGCAAACGCAATTGGATAGATATACGGAGATTGTAAAACTATGTACTGGTGGCGAGGTGAAACTGGCAAGAATTTACCAGTCTAAAGTGCAATGCTCAACCTGAATTCCTTATTGTTCTGCTTGTCCTAATTCAGCAGCAAGCATTTTTGAAGCCACGCCTTGCATGAAGGTCTGCGGCTGCCAATGCAATTTTTCGGCTGCTTTACCAGGATTTCCCCTGTTTGAACTTATATCTGCGGGACGGAAAAGTTCAGGATCACTCACAATGTGTTGTTCAAGATCCAAATCCAATAATTCGAAAACCGTGCTCACGAATTGCTTGACCGAATTGTTTTTTCCCGTTGCGATAACGAAATCATCAGGCTTGTCTTGTTGAAGCATTAACCACATTGCCTGCACATACTCAGGCGCCCACCCCCAGTCACGTTTGACTTCGATATTACCCAGGTGCAGTTTTTCCTGCCCGCCTGCCGCAATTCTGCAAGCTGACTTTACGATTTTCTTTGTAACAAATCGTTCTGGCCGTAAAGGCGACTCGTGGTTAAACAAAATACCTGTACAGGCATGAATTCCATAAGCTTCACGATAATTAGCCGTTTGCCAGTAGGCGGCAGATTTTGCTACCGCATACGGACTGCGAGGACGAAAAGGTGTTTCTTCGGAAGCAGCTACATCACCTGTATTGCCAAAACACTCTCCGGAACCCGCACAATACAGGCGCGTTGACTTGCCGGATATACGGATTCCCTCCAGCAGGTTTAAAGTTCCTACACTGATGCTTTCAATGGCCTCAACGGGCTGTTCAAAAGATAGACCTACTGATGTCATGCCAGCCAGGTTGTAGATTTCGTCGGGTTCGGTTTTATTCAAGGTTTGCCAGACACTTCTAAAGTCCCCGAGATTAATGGAAAGTAATTGAGTTTTTCCCCTTATACCCAGCGCTTTCAAATTGTCGAATGTGTTTATTTGGGAATCTCTCGATGCACCAAAAACCTGGTAACCCTTATTTAGCAACAATTGCGCCAGATAGGCACCATCCTGACCGGATATTCCACAAATCAAGGCCTTTTTCATTGTCTGTTCCCGTTCAACCGTTTTTCCATCTTCCGAGAGTGGAGCTATAGTCGCTTATACCAGTAGCTAAAGCCAATTGGCATGTCATACTGGTTTTGAGGATAATGGAGGCCTCTCGGTACACCACAATTAGCACGTTGGCGGGTGAATACGTAAGCTTTCCCTCCAAAGTTGACAGGTAATAACTAGAGCTTTCTGGCAGGATAGCCACCAGGAGGCCAAGATGAAACGAAGTCGATTTACCGAAACCCCGATCATTTCGATCCTCAAAGAAGCCGATGCCGGCGCCAAAGTAAAAGATATTTGTCGGCGTCACGGCATCAGCGATGCGACCTACTACAACTGGAAATCCAGGTACGGTGGTATGTCTGCCTCCGATCTGAAGCGCATGAAGGAAATGGAACGGGACCTGGGCCAGTACAAGCGCATGTATGTAGAACTGGCGCCCGAAAACTTTGCCTTGAAGGACGTCATTGAGCGAAAGCTCTGAGGCCATCGGAGAAGCGCGAGATCGCGAGTTATCTGGTGGCCAAACACCAACTTCCAGTAAAGCGGGCGGTGGCAGCGGTGAAGCTGTCACGAACGGCTTACTACCGAAAGTTGAAAGGAAGACGAGTCCTGAATGATCGGCCGGTCATTGATGCACTGAACAAACCGGTCGAGGCCAACACTCGTTGGGGCTTCTGGATGTGTTTTGATCGTCTGCGCCTGGATGGTCATGCCTGGAACCACAAGCGGGTATGGCGCGTGTACTGCGAGATGAAGCTGAATCTGCCACGACGGAAGAAGAAACGCCTGCCACAGCGAGAACGACAGAGCATGGAAGTAATCCCACTGCCCAACCAGGTGTGGTCGATGGATTTTATGAGCGATGCGTTATATCGGGGTCGGCGCTTCAGGACGCTGAACATCCTGGATGAAGGGGTCAGGGAGTTACTGGCCATCGTGATCGATACCTCGATTCCTTCCGGGCGTGTCATCCGCACTCTGGAGCAGCTGGTTGAGCTGCGCGGCAAGCCAACGGCGATCCGGGTGGACAACGCTCCCGAGTTCTGTGCCCAGGCGTTTATCGACTGGTGCAAGGAACACGGCATTGAGATCCGTTACATCCAGCCTGGCAAGCCCAACCAGAATGCGTGTATTGAACGATTTAACAAAAGCTATCGAGAAGAAGTGCTCAGTGCGCACTTGTTTTCGACTCTGGAACAGGTGCGAGAAATCACCGAAAAATGGATGAAAATCTATAATGAATACCGACCGCACAGGGCATTGGGGCGCATACCGCCAGCGATGTATGTGCGCAATTTAATGCTGGAAAACTCTAGTTTAGAACTGTAACCCTTGTGGGGAAGCTTACGCCAGGATACGGAAATGAGAAACACACTGAGTGTCCGGGGCATATCAAGGGCGAAGGCATTTAGCTGGAAGAGATGTGCAAATCAAACCGTGGCGGCTTACCGCGCAGCCCTGGACAGCCGCTCATGATCTTGCCAGAAAGCGACGTAGCATAATCGTAGCCGTTTCATAGCTGACCGTTTGTAATGGGTTGATATATCCTTGTTGGCAACCTGCTTTTGCCATTTCCCTATGTAAAGTGGTGTGGTCACATAAAACCTCTACTTCATAATCATCATTCTTAACCACAATATAACGATGATTTCCAATCGCCTCTCTGCGGTAAATGCACAAGCCCCCGAAGGCAGATTTGACCGCTAATAAATTTCGATTTCCAAGCATCTTTGCTATTTGTACTTGTGCCTTCGAAATCTGGGTTTTATTTAGAATACCGCCTAGAAATCCATGCTTCGGCTCATAAACATAGGTATCCCAGTACACTTGCTTTCTGAAAGGATGACGGATCGAGTAGCGGCGCCCATTTCCAGCAACGAAGTCCCATTGCTCCTTCAGGCCGAACGAATGGGCGATCCCGGCCAGACTGAAGGATTGGATGTCAAGGTCTATCACGATAACGAAATCAATGAAATCTTCGTCTTGCAATGCGCCCAGGTACAGGTTCCTGGCAAAATTCATCCTTTGCATGCGCGTTTTGGAAAACCACCAGTTGGGTCCTGCATATGCGCTCCGCAAATCTGCGATCCACGGGCAAGAGCTGAACTGGATAAGACAAACGTTAGGGTTGTTGGCACTCCAGCAAGAAAGGAATTCTGAAGTTCCGTCCTTGCTGTCGTTCTCTACAATGTTGATGGAATAAGAACGGAAACATTCACCTAACTCCACAATTTGTGGGGCAATGTTTGTCAGTTTGCGCTGGCAGTCCCTGGCCAAACCGCATATCGATACCCGACTTTCGGCCATGCGCGCAAAACCGGATTGAACCAGTTGCGAAAAGTCTGATTTATTGTTTTTGGACATTTATCTGATGGTGCCCGAGGCCAAAGAATATTGAAAAAAAATGAGAATATTAACTGACTGATAATTCACGTAGAATTTTGGCATATGAGCGTTCCTGAGAAAATCAGCATCCTGTCGCGCAATATTACTCTGTCTTTAAGCGAAAACCCGGCAATTGTATTGAACGAGTTTGGGGTTGACGGCCGTCACAGCGCATTTTTCTGCAATGTACACATCTTGATGGCATCACATGATGATGAGGTCCTGGCTGAAGCCATGCAAAAAGCTGATTACGTACTTGCAGATGGTGTACCCGTAGCCTGGCTACAAGCTCGTCTCTCGAACATGCCTGCCAAAGTCATACGCGGGTACGAAGCAATTCTGTACTTATGCGATCAGTGCAGTTACTCGGGCCATAAGGTGGGGTTTCTGGGCTCTACCGAGCAAGTGTTAACAGAGTTAAGTGCAGAACTGGTACAAAAATTCACTTCATTAAAGATTGCTTATCTTGATTCTCCACAATTTGTTGAAGGTGAGTTAATCAGCACCCCGGAGGAAATCGGGGCCATCAATGCTGCTGGGTTGGAATATTTATTTGTCGGTCTGGGATGCCCAAAACAGGAAAAGTGGATTTCCAGGTATGCAGATAAATTGAATTGCTCTTTGCTGGCCGTCGGCGCAGCCTTTGAATGGCTGGCAGGTCTGGACCCTGTACCCCCAGGTGGATGGAAAGGACTGGCCTGGCCTGGTTTCACAGGATGGCACACCATCCCCGACGGATGTGGCGCCGGTATCTGATCTATAATTCGAAATTCATCTGGGCGGCTGCTATTGCCCTTGTGCAGCGGCGAAGAGTCAATGCAAAGTCCATGAATAACTCTGAATCATGAACACAATTGCCTACCTTGGCATCTTGTTGGTCAGTTTCCTTTTGGCATATGTCATTCGTTTCGGTTGGCTGCCGCTCACTTCAGGCTATCTTGTAGTTTTGCTTCTGGGTTTATTGGTGGCATCAGTGGTGTTTCCTTCTACGGGCGCTTTCAGGCAGGAATTCCGGTGGGAGTTTATGCGCAAAATGCGCCGCCTGATCGCCGGCTGGGCCCTGGTGGTGATGACACTGCTCACTACGGCGACACTTTTGAAAGTAACGGCTGATTACTCCCGTATCTGGTTTGGTCTATGGGTGGTGTTCAGCAGTGCGGGGCTTATCATTCTGACGATGTTGCAGTATGCCTTCTTACGATATTCCCGCGATTCAAAACGTCATTGCAAGCGAATGATCCTCATAGGCAGTGGTGACGCCGCTGCCAGGGTCGAAAGGAGGCTTGCCAGTGACAAGACCATGCATGTTGAGGTGGTTGAGAGGTTCGGTAGTGACTGGTCCGGCATTTCGGTGAGGCCGGTTTCAGAGTTAAGGGAATTCATCGCGGAAAATCCTATTGATGACGTCTGGATTGCGACAGAACTGGAAGACAAGTTACTACTCGAGTCCGGCCTGGATGCGCTGAAAAACAGTGTGGTTGATGTCCATGTGGTACCGGATCTCTACCAGTACCGCCTGTTAAACCAGAATGTAACCGAATGGCAGGGGCTGCCGGTAATTTCGCTTAGCGGCACCCCCATGACGGGCACAGAATGGCGCTTGAAAGCGGCAGTGGACCGACTTGGCGCGGCAGTCTTACTCACTGCAGCGTCACCCTTGTTGTTGCTGATCGCACTTTCTGTAAAAGCCACAAGTCCCGGTCCGGCTATTTTTCGCCAAATGCGGCACGGTATCGGTGGTGAGCCGATTAATATCTTGAAATTCCGGACCATGAAAATAGATTCCGAGCCCGAGGGTCAATTTGTCCAGGCAACACCTGGAGATGACCGTGTTACCCGCCTTGGTGCATTTCTCAGACGCACCAGTCTTGATGAATTACCGCAGTTGATTAATGTCTTGAAAGGTGAAATGTCATTGGTTGGCCCAAGACCCCATCCGTTGGAGCTTAATGATTATTACCTGAGCCGGATTCCCAGGTACATGTTCCGGCACAAAGCGAAGCCTGGTATTACCGGCTGGGCGCAGGTGAACGGCTTGAGGGGGATGACCGATACTGAAGAGAAAATGGCCCTGAGAATCGAGCACGACCTGTGGTACATCCGAAACTGGTCCCTGTGGCTGGACCTTCAAATCCTGATGAGGACTCCATTCACCATGATCGGGCGTAACGCGTTTTAAAGATTCTTATCTTTTTCTACCCCTGGATTTGGCCACTTTGTCCCGGATCTGGTTGGGTGATTGTCCATCAAGTCTCGAGTAAAGAGTCGCTTTGTCACGTTTCGCGCCCAGGTCGTAAAAAAGCAGGTAATCAAGAGAAGACATCACGCTCCGGTATTCCTTTTCAGTGGCTTCCTCGTCTACTTTCGCCAGGCCGGCAGTAAAGGCCTCAAAACTGCTGCCATCCAGCGGCTGGTCCATTATTGATACGGGGCTATCCGGTGGTTCTGCTGCTGCAGTCACCTCGGCCTCAGTTGATGAAGTGAGCTCGTTTGCGACTCCAGCTTCAGGCTGGTCTGCTGCGCTTTCAGCCTCAGTCTCAGAGGCGTACAGGGCAACCATGCCAGTGATGAGCAATATCAGTACAAAGGTGATTTTCAAAACTTTCATTATGGTTTCCGAAATTGTTAGCGGGTTCAATAATCTGATTTTCTATGCTGCATGAACTGCATGCAACACCTGGTAATTCGAGTCTGCTGCCAGGACTTGATGCTTGGCAAATTTCCTGTCCAGCCACTTACGGTAAGGGATGTGACGATTAACTACCATCACCACAGAACCACGGGGGTGCAAAAAGTTCCGAACCCGCTTCAATAATTTCATGCTCAGGCCGGTATCGGTTTGATGTCCCTGGTGAAATGGGGGGGTTGGTGACAATCAGATCAAAAACTTGCTCCAGTTTCTGTAACCCGTCACCCGGCCTGATTTTCGCTTTGCACTGATTCAACTTCATGGTTTCTGCTGCTGAGCGCAGAGCCAGCGCATCCACGTCGGTCATGGTAATACTGGCGGCCGGATCAATTTTGTTCAACCAGGCCGAAATAACGCCACACCCGCATCCAAAATCAAGGACCGAGCCAAACGGGGCCAGCGACGGCAACACTTCCATCAGCATTTGGGTTCCCCCATCAAGCCTGCCGTGTGCGAATACCCCCGGCCAGGAGCACAGTCTCAAACCGCCCGAGCCTTCGTCCAGGCTCCACAACCGCTTGTAATTGCCTGCATTGAAAGCAGGCAGAGGTTTCGGGTTTGTCGCTTCGAACAGACAGCTGTGCCTGGCACTATCGAACTTTCTGGCTTTTCCGAAACCGTTTTCAAGCCTGGCTGCGGATGATCGGATGCCAGCATTGTTTTCTCCGAGCAACCAGATTTTTCCAGCATCGGACAATATTGAGCGGATACAGTCCAGCATCATTTCCAGTCTTGGTTTGCTGCGGGGCAGGGTGAGTATTACATGATCATATGCTTCTTCGGGTTCTGGAAAATCACGAAACTCGGTCTTCGCTCCGATACCGGCAAGAAATCTCCAATGCGAGTAGTCCTGACTCAGCATTGTTAATTTGCCTGTAATGTCCAGGATTGCCCGCCAGCTCTCATCGGCGGGCGGATTGATCCAAAGCAGCCTGTCTGCCGACTCGATGCCAGACAGGTTTCTGCGTAAAAGCTGGCCAAGTGGAGTCATTCTTCAGGAATGTAATGTTCCGAACAGATCGTGATCGTCGGAACCTTCAATCAATACCCTTGTGATTGCTCCTGCCTCTAATCCCGCCCCGTCCCGGATATGGACCAATCCATCAATCTCCGGTGCGTCTGCGTGGCTACGGGCAATTGCTCCTTGCGCACTGACCTCATCAACGAGTACTTCCTGAACGCTTCCCCGCTTGCTTTTCAGCTTGCGGCGGCTGATCTCTGCCTGCAATTCCATGAACACCTGCTCACGTTCGATCTTGGTGGTCTCCGGCACCTCCCCGTCCAGCGTGTTTGCTGCTGCACCCTTGACGGGGGAGTATTTAAAGCATCCGACGCGGTCGAGTTGAGCTTCGCGGATAAATTCAAGTAATACTTCGAAATCTTCATCAGTTTCGCCGGGAAAGCCCACGATAAAAGTACTCCTGATGGTGAGATCGGGGCAAATTTTCCGCCACTTCAAGATTCGTTCAAGGTTGTTTTCCGAGGCTGCCGGGCGTTTCATTAACTTCAGTATTTTTGGACTGCCGTGCTGAAACGGGATATCAAGATAGGGGAGGATTCCACCATCCGCCATGAGTGGAACGATCTCGTCCACGTGCGGGTAAGGGTAGACGTAATGCAACCTGACCCAAACCCCCAGACTCGCAAGGGCCTGGCAGAGTTCGGTCATCCTGGTTTTAACAGGCCGGCCACCCCAAAAATCTGTCCTGTACTTCAGATCAACCCCGTATGCCGATGTATCCTGGGAGATCACCAGTAATTCGCGCACACCGGACCGAACCAGTTGCTCGGCTTCGGCCATGACATCGCCTGCCGGCCGGCTTTGTAAACGCCCTCTCATGGATGGAATGATGCAGAAACTACACTTGTGGTTGCAGCCCTCTGAAATCTTCAGATAGGCGTAATGTCGCGGTGTAAGCCTGATTCCCTGGGGTGGCACCAGGTCCATAAACGGATCGTGGTTTGCCTCGAACGGAACATGCAGATGTACAGCATTCAGTACCTGCTCATACTGTTGTGGTCCGGTAACAGACAGTACAGACGGGTGAAAATCGCGAATTTCAGATTCATGCGTTCCCAGGCAGCCCGTGACGATCACCCGGCCGTTAGACTCAATGGCTTCACCGATTGCCTCCAGCGACTCAGCTTTTGCGCTGTCGATAAATCCGCAGGTGTTAACCACCACAATGTCTGCGCCTTCATAGCTTGGAGCAATCTGGTAACCATCCATGCGCAGCTGGGTAATGATGCGTTCAGAATCAACCAGTGCCTTGGGACAACCCAGGCTGACAAATCCGATTTTGGGGGCAGAAACGGTTTCGTTCATGTTTAATGATTCGGAAAATTAATCATCGTCGGTATAGTCAGGTTCGAAGAATAGCCAGGCAGTAACCGGGAACTGGGCCTTGAAATCAGACTCGACCTTGTTGATCGCTTCCAGCATGCCTCGTTCAGAGCCGGTCAAGGCCATTTGCGCTTTTACCGCAACCATCGCGTCATGGCCCATCTGCATGGTGAGCAGGTTAAACAGCTTGTCGATTTCCGGTCTGTTTTGCAGGAACTGGCGCATTTCCTCCAGTACATACGGTTCCACACTCTGGCCGATTAACAGGGCTTTGACTTCCACAGCAATGTAAAATGCAATCACCAACAGCAGAACGCCAATCGATGCAGAACCGATGGCGTCGTAGACCGGATCGCCAGTCAGGGTGGCCATGAGTATCGCGATCAGGGCCAAACCAAGGCCAAGCAGTGCGGCGATATCCTCTCCAAATACCACCACCAGTTCACTGCTCCTGCTTTCTCTGAACCACTTAAAATAATTACGCCCACGCCGCTCCTTGTTTATTTCCCGTATGCATCCCCAAAGGGAAATGGCCTCTGCAACCATGGCGAACAACAGCACCCCGACTGCGAGCATCGGATTGGATATTTCCTCGGGATGATTAACTTTGTGCCAGCCTTCGTAAACAGAAAATACACCACCAAGACTGAACAGCACCAAGGCAACCAGGAATGACCAGAAATAGATACTTTTTCCAAATCCCAGCGGATATTCCATGTTTGCCGGTCTCTTGGACTGCTTCAGCCCCAGCAAAAGTAACAACTGATTACCTGAATCAGCCAGCGAATGGATCGCCTCGGCCAACATGGCTCCGGACCCGGTCCATGCCGCTGCAAAACCCTTGGCAATTGCGATGGAAGAGTTTGCGCCGAGGGCAAACAGGATCGATTTCAGGGAGTCGGGTGAAGCGGACATAATTGATATGAATTTTGTGAAGCAGATCAGATTATGGATGCAGAAGTGCAAGCACTCAAGGCAGGCCGTTCAGGTCCGCGTAACAGGCACAAAAAAAGCGGGGCCCGGAAAGGCCCCGCCGGGAGTTTTTTGGTCAGTCTTTGGATGTATGAATCTTTAAATGAACATCATCGGATGATGGCACGAAATTAAATCCAAAAGATCTTTCGGGTAATACGATTTCAAGAGTCTGGTTTTTGCGGTTGCGCTTGACATCAATTTCGATGGCAGCTCCGGGTTCCCAATCTCGCAGCGCCCTCATTACATCAGACGGCTTATCAACGGCCTTTCCACCAACCTCGAGAATTACGTCACCTGATTGCAGTTGAAGGTCATTGTCTTCGCGTGCCTTCAATACCAGAACGCCGCGATCGGTTTTAAAGTACTCCCCCAGGCCCTCATCAATCTCGGCAAGCTTCAGGCCTCGGGTTACAGGCAAACCAAACCATACATTAGCTTCTCTCAGTGCACCGTCACCCAATTCAGACAGGGTTTCAAATTCATATTCCCAGGCCGAAGGCGCGTCGCCGAAATGTGAAAACCGGTTGGTCTCGATAACGACGCGAGCCCGATCGATGCCCTCGCGAATTCTCTCTACCTGGGCGCGCAATTCCACTTCATCAATTTCCGGAATGCTGATACGTTCAACAATGACTGGCGCCATGGGAGTCCCTGGCACTGCTTGCGCTACCGCTGAAGCTATTGCCGAAACGGAAGGCAAACGCAGGATGCTCTGCCAGGCAAATGGCTCCCGCTTATCGGCTACAACAACGTATTCGATCCGCTTGCCGTCCCGGTCAACTGTAATCTCCAGTCCGTCGCCGACCTCCACGTGTTCCATGACCTGGCCAAGTACCGCTCTCGCGTTATCGTCCTCGTTGTCAACCAGCGCTTGCCCCATCATTGAAACAATGACATCACCCTGTAACAAGCCGGCCCGTTCAGATGGCCCATCCGGTGATACGCCAAGCACGAGTACGCCGTTCTTGGTGGAATCACCAAGCACGACACCGATAATAGCCCTGTCACCCAGGTTGACAAATGAGTCCAGGGGCGCGACGCGATAATGCGAGCGGTCTAAATCACGATGAACACGCGCAACTTCGCGGGAAGCGTGGCGCAGGCTATCGTGGACACGGCTCAGCTCTTCGCGCATGGCGGCAGATTCCGCCTCGTGAAGTTCACGCGTCCTTTCAAATTCTTCAGCGCGCTCCGCACGCGAGCTCGCTTGTATTTCTGCCTGCCGGGCTTGTTCTTCGGCAGCATGTAACATCTCGGTGCGGGCTCTTTCCACCGCTTCACGGGCTGCACGCTGTTCCTGCCTGGCCTCTCCAACTGCTTCTTCATAGGCAGCCTGAAGCTCTGCCTGCTCGAGTGCCTCACGGGCCTGAACGGGCTGTTTCTCTTCAGACCGGGTGTCTTCGGCCGATATGGCCGTGCTGGTGAGCAAGACCGATAGTGCCAGTATCGTGCCCAGTTTCGTTTTACCAAATTCAAGTTTCATGGCCTGTTGCCTCCGAAAAATCATAGTGATGCCATCTGTCCGTATTCTGTTTCCCAGTGATGCTGGTAAATCTGTGCAAGGTCCAGCAGGAGATTGACACGCTGTCCCCATAAACTGACCGAATCGGGCGAATAACTGAGCTCAGTGTCTACCTGTGCTACCAGGTCTTCGAGTTCAGCAATATAAACGGCCGAATTAGCCGGTATGGAACCGGTTTCTTCCCGAATATTTCGTAATTGTGATTCCAGTGTTTGCGAAAGCGAAATCAGGGAATGCACCTTATCCATGTTATCCACTGACGCCAGATCCGTGCTTTGGGTCGCAACCGGTTTTGCAAGCGGTTGTTCAATGCCGGATTGGCGGGTGGTTACTATCACTGCCAACACCATGCTTGCTGCAACAGCCAGCCAGGTAATGGCGGACCGTTGCTTACGCTGCCTGGCCTGTTGCTCTTCCAGCGCCTGCCTGATGGTCGTCCACCCATCTGTATCGGGTTTCAAAAGGGGCAGGTCACGAAGCCCAAGTGGGTCCTGGTGAATGGTGATTGTGCTGAGTGAAATGTTCATATTTTCTCTCGTTACGCAATGGCGTTTGCAATTGGATCGCTGATGGCCGACTCAATCAGCCCCCGCAGCCGTTTTCTCGCCCGTGCCAGGCGGGTCTTGGAAAAACTTTCTGTTTTACCAAAAAATTTTGCAATTTCCTGGTGTTTGTAGCCTTCTACATCATGCAGCCAGACAATGGTCCGGTCTTCGTCGCTCAATTCCTGTAGTGCACTTTCCAGGCCCATGGCCATCCCGATTTGATCATGTTCACCCGGATCCCAGGCCTGGTATTCCTCGAATTCAACAATTTCGGCCTTGGGCTGTCTGCGAAGTGCGCTAATGGCGTGGTTGATAACAACCCGCCGCAGCCAACCCCAAAACGGGGCGTCTCCCCTGAACTGGCCAATTCTGCGAAACGCCGTGATAAACGCCTCTTGCGTGACTTCCTGAGCAAGTTCCCGGCAGCGGCATACGCGAACGGCTACCGTAAACGCGGGGGCCTGGTACAGGCGATAAATTCTTTCACAAGCGCCCATGTCTCCACGCTTCGCGCCAGCGAGCGTGAAGTCATCGATCTCTATGTCGAATCCGGAATGAGCCATCAGCAAGTAAGACGGTGTCTATAGGAAAAAGGTCGCAACAAAATGTACATGTATTTTAAGCGATCAGAAAAGAAAACGGCCACTGTTGTAGCCGTTTCGGGTACCAATTGTAATTACCAGATCTTGACGCGTTCTTCAGGCGGAAGATACATGCCATCGCCTTTTTTCACGTCAAACGCCTCGTAAAATTCAGCTACGTTTACTGCAGCACCATTGGCACGGAATTTGGGCGGCGAATGGGTGTCGGTCGTCAGGCGGCGTTTGGTTTCTTCATCGCGGGATTTCGAGCGCCAGACCTGGGCATAACCCAGGAAGAAACGTTGATCGCCTGTCAGTCCATCGATGACGGGCGCCTCTTCGCCATTCAAGGACATTTTGTAGGCCTTGTATGCAATGCTGAGACCTCCGAGGGCACCGATGTTTTCACCGGAAGTAAATTGACCGTTTATGGTTAAACCATCGATGATCTGATAACCGTCATATTGAGCCGCCAGTGCGTTCTTACGTAAATCGAACGCACGACGGTCTTCGTCGGTCCACCAGTTACGCAGCACGCCATCGCCGTCAAAGCGGCTGCCTGAATCGTCGAAACCGTGCCCGATCTCGTGGCCAATGACCGCACCAATGCCGCCGTAGTTCACTGCATCATCTGCTCCTGCATTGAAGAACGGGGGCTGCAGGATAGAAGCCGGGAACACGATCACGTTCAATACCGGGTGGTAATAGGCATTAACCGTTTGCGGGGTCATACCCCATTCGGTCTTGTCAACAGGCTTGTCCAGCTTGTCTAGTTGATAGTTATAAGCAAAGTGCGCACCATTCTTGATGTTGGCTATAAGATCTCCGCCAACAACCTCAAGGGTACCGTAATCAATCCACTTGTCAGGGTAACCGACCATCGGGTTGAACTTGGATAATTTGTCCAGCGCTTGCTGCCGCGTGTCATCGCCCACCCATTCAAGTTCAGTGATTGAAACTTCGTATGCCTTGAGCAGATTCTGGATCAAAACATCCATGCGGACCTTGGACTCTTCCTGGAAATCTTTGTCAACATACAGTTGTCCCAAAAGTTCACCCATGTTGCCATTGACGGATCCGACAGCCCGCTTCCATAGCGGCCGTGGCTCGTCGATTCCGGACAGGCCCTTACTGAAAAAATTGAAGTTAAGTGTGAAAAACTCATCGCCGAGCACCGGCGCGAATGAACTTAGCGTCTGGAATGCAAGGTAGTCTTTCCAGGTATCCAGGCTGGTATCGGTAAAAATGCTGCCAAGAGCAGTAAAAAAGTCTGGCTGAGAAACGACGTAATGTTCACGGCCTTCGAGTCCGGCTGCGTCAAGCATGGTCTGCCAGCCAATGGCAGGAGCCATTTCGTTCAATTCTTCCATGCTCCTGGGGTTGTATCGCTGGGTCCAGTCCCTGTTCCTTTCCTCGGTCCATTGCACCTGTGCGATGGCAGTTTCGAGCGCCAGTAGTTGTTTTGCACGGTCTGCGCCATTGTTATAACCGGCCTTTCCGAGAATGCCCGCAACATACTCAAGATATAGCTGCCGTCCGCTGACGAACTGTTCGTCATCAAGCAGATAGTAGTCGCGGTCGGGCAGGGTAAGGCCAGCCTGGACAAGGTATACAGCATATTCGTCGGGATTCTTCATATCCGCGATGATGCCGCCACCTATGGGTGAATTCACGCCGTAAATACCCAGCGTACTGAATGAGCGGTACAGTTCATCAAGACTGGATATGGATGCGATCTCATCAAGTTCAGCCCGGATTGCCTCTACCCCCAATTGTGTTGCCGCATCCATATTCATGTAAGAATTGTAGAAATCGCGAATTTTCTGGGTCGGGCTGCCGGCTTGAACATTCTCTGCCGCGCTGACTTCCTCAACCAGGGCCCGAATGTCGTTTTCAGACTCTTCGCGCAATTTATCGAAAGTACCCCAGCGAGCCTTGTCGGCTGGCATTTCCGTATTGGCGACCCAGGTACCATTTACATAATCAAAGAAATCGTCCTGCGGACGCACTTCCATGTTAAACCCGTCAAAATCGATGCCTGAACCCAATGGCTTTTTTTCGGCTACCTCTACAGCAGTTTCCTTGCCTGGGGCGGCTACTGCAGCCTCTTCAGATTGCTGCTGACAACCGGTACCTATCAGCGTTACCGCCAGTGCAACGCCCAATGAAAATCTGATTGGTGAGTGGTTCACTCGGAATTCCTCGAATGTGATGAAATTTAGCGCGCTACTATACCGGATAGATTGCAGGCGTACAGGTGTCTATAGTTGGGTATGAAACCGGATCGTTGGAGACATAAGCTTGGGTAGATGGAGGCCACCGCAAAAGCCTTCCAGTCCTTACATCACTCCCGAAGGTGCAAAGTCCCTTAAAACCGAGCTAAAGGAGCTTTGGGGGAAAAGGCGCCCTGAAGTGGTACGTGCACTTTCTGCTGCCGCAGCCGAGGGCGATCGCTCCGAAAACGCGGAGTACATCTATCGTAAAAAACAACTTGGGGAAATAGACCGTCGAATCCGTTATATCAGCAAGCGCCTGGATGTGATCCAGATTGTGGACCGATTACCGGACGACAGGTCAACAGTCCGTTTTGGTTCGTTTGTGAACCTGAAGGATCGCAAAGGCAATGTATTGCGCTATCGAATAGTGGGTGCTGATGAGACTGATGCAAAAAAACAATGGATTTCTATTGATTCACCTGTTTCGCGCGAATTACTGGGCAAGAAAGTGGGCTCTAAAGTGCAGGTCAAACTGCCTGAGGAAACACAAATTTTTACCATACTAAAAATCGGGTATCGAGAATCCTGAAACCGCTCTTGAGATAAGCAATCCAGACCCCATTTTATGATTGCAGCCGCCTTAAGGGGCTGCAGAACGCCTCTTGCCATCTGGAGGAGGTAAACATTAATCACCGAATTGCTTCAAAGGAGAATACGGTAATGACTACATTTGATTTTTCACCCTTATACAGAACCACGGTTGGTTTCGACCGCTTGGCATCACTGCTGGCGTCAGCCAAAAGGCTTGAGCAGGGCAATAGTTACCCGCCTTATAACATCAAGTCCACCGAAGAAAACGCCTACCAGATCACCATGGCGGTCGCTGGTTTTGCGGAAGCTGATCTTGACATCAGCTCAGAGCAAAATGTTTTGACCATCAGCGGAAACCGTGAGGCTGACACGGCCGATGAAACCGAGTACCTGTACCGGGGAATAGCGAGTCGTTCATTCCAGCGTAAATTCAACCTCGCTGATCACGTTCGCGTTACCGGTGCACAATTGGAAAACGGCCTCTTGCATATTTACCTGGAGCGGGAACTTCCCAAGGCCATGAAGCCGCGGAAGATCAAAATCAGCGGTGCCTCGCAATTGTTGGAAGCCAAAAGCAAGGCTGCCTGATTTTTCTCAATTAGACGAAAGGGCGCCTTCGGGCGCCTTTTTACTGGACTATTACTCCCGCAACGGTTTCCCATCATCTGGCGAAGTTGAGATCTGCAGAACTGGTTCGAATTCGCCGTGAAGGTCAACAAAGGATATATGCATTGAATGTTTCGGTAGTTGAAGAAGCAATGGTGTTAATCGCTCAATTGATTGGCAGTAACGAGGGAAACAAGAAATGACAATTACACCCATGAACTGGGTAAGTGTTGGTATTGCCCTGATGATGTTCGCCCTGGAACCTTCTCGAAAAGCTTATGACATTGTTGTATTCGTTTGTGTCGGGTTCATGGCATTGGTAGAGGTCTTTTCTTCACGGTTGTCATTGCTGTTGCTCTGATTCCTACCGTGTATTCACTGGTCATTTACCGCCAACTGGAAGGGTTCAACGGCCCGGATTCAGAAGACGATTGAAGTGTGCTTGCGCCTGAGGCAAGCGAAGGTTAGGCTGTGAACTACTGAATTAATGGCCGGTAAATTTGAAAGCTATCCTGTTCTGGTTGTACCAAATCTATGCCTGGCTATTTTTTATCCCACTGGCCTTGATCCTGACCATGATGACGGGATGGGCTATTGTGATCGGCTCCTGGCTGGTCAACCCGCGATTCGCCAACCGGTATATCGCTCGCTACTGGGCGAAATTGGTGGCAGGGCTGACGCCGATGCCAGTAACCGTGGAAGGAGCGGAGAATGCTGATCCCGGACGCTCCTATGTGGTGGTAGCCAACCACGTCAGCCAATTCGATATTCTCTGCCTTTATGGCTGGCTGGACCTGGATTTGAAATGGGTCATCAAGATGGAATTGCGGAAACTACCGGGTGTTGGCATCGGATGTGAAAAAGCAGGGCACATCTTCGTTGATCGAAAAAACCCGGCCCAGGCAAGAAAGGCGGTAAGCAGCGCCTACGGAGGGCTTCACGGAGGGGTAGGTATCCTGTTTTTCGCGGAAGGAACACGAAGCCTGGATGGGCGGCTACTACCGTTCAAGAAAGGGGCATTCAGAATTTCAATATCTGAACAACTTCCGGTACTGCCAATAACCTTGCTGGGCACCGGCGATGTGTTGCCTTCCAAGACCATGCGCCTGTTCCCCGGGCGTGCACGGATCGTTATTCATCCGGCAATAGAAGTCGGAGGAGAAGGCGCCAATAACGTGCGGGACTTGATGAATCGTACCCGCGACACCATAGCTTCGGCACTACCGGAAGAATTCAGGAGCTAGTGCGGTATAACATGCAATTACAGAAACCAGACCCCCGGTTTACCAATTCAAAAAAGGCACAAAAAAACTTTGCGCTGGCACTGCAAATTGCATTGTCAGTCACAGCTTTATTGTGGTTTATCCTGATTACTGATCAATACCTGGACCTGCACCTGGGCAGGTTTGGCCTGAGACCACGTGATGCGCAGGGCTTGCTCGGAATTTTGACCGCACCACTACTCCATGGTGGAGTTGAACACCTGTTTTCAAATTCATTACCGCTGATTGTCAGCCTGACCACGGTGTTCTACCTGTATCCCAATTCTTCGCTGCGGGCCCTGCCGATGATCTGGCTGGGTTCCGGATTACTTGCCTGGCTGATAGGACGGCCCAGCCTGCATATTGGCGCCAGCGGATTCATTTACGGGGTGCTTGCCTTTGTTTTTGTCAGCGGTATGCTGCGCCGCGACATGAGATCCATCGCCGTTTCCATGCTGGTTTGGTTTCTTTATGGATCCATGGTGTGGGGTATTCTGCCGATTCGCCCGAAGATGTCGTGGGAACTTCATCTGTCGGGTGCAATACTCGGCGTGGTCATGGCACTGCTTTATCATAACTGGGACAGGGTTCCGATCAAGCGTTATGAATGGGAGGAGGATGACAGTGTACCGGACTGGTATCCGGATCCCGACCGGGAAATTGAAAAAGACAATGACCGTCGGCTGGAAGCAAACAGGGATGATGAGGAGCCCCGGCCACCTACTCTCCACTAGTGTGGTGTAACGAATAAGGTGTACAAATCAGCGTGACGAGAAGCCGTTAGCTGCAAGGCAGGAAAGCATTGATGTTGAAGAAACTGATTCTTGTAGTACTTATTATTTTGACAGCATTTGTCGGCGGCGGTATTTTTCTACCTCGCGAATATCATGTAGAACGCAGCATTGTCGTTGATCAGCCTGCATCCGTTCTTTTCACCTTGCTCAATAGTTATAGAACTTTCAATAACTGGTCGCCCTGGGCGGCCCGTGACCCCGATGCCGAGTTCAGATTTTCAGGACCCGGGTCCGGGCCAGGCGCGAAACTAAGCTGGAGAGGTGATCCCAGGACCGTGGGCGAAGGCTGGCAACAGATTATCGAAAGCCAGCCCTACAAACGGGTCGAGATGTACCTGGATTTTGGTGACCAGGGAACTGCTCAAAGCTATTTTGACCTGATCGAGACCGACGCTGGTACACGGGTAACCTGGGCACTTGATACCGATATTTCTAAAGGCAAGGGCGTGCTGGCTACCTTGGCAGGAAAATATTTTGGTCTCTTTCTCGACAAGTGGATTGGCGCAGATTATGAACAGGGCCTGACGGGCTTCAAGGAATTTGCCGAGACATTACCGGCGACAGATTTTGGCGATGCAACAATTGAAATTGTCGGGGTGGAAGCCCTGAATATACTTTATGTTTCAGGAGCAAGTAGCCAGGAAGCGAGCGATGTGGCCCAGGCACTGGCGGTTGCGTTTACGGAAATCAGCGACTTCATAGCGGGCAACGATATTAAGATGGCAGGCCAGCCTATGGCAATCACCCGGTCCTGGGACGAGAACGGGTTCCAATTCGATGCAGCCCTACCTGTAGATAAAATGCCCGGGACACTCAGCGGCAATGTTCAAATGGGGCTTTCACCGGCAGGAAGGTCGGTCAGGTATACACACCATGGACCTTATGACCAGATGTTGCACGCATACAACGAACTGGCCAGTTTCATGGCTGCAAATGGATTGCAGGAGGGGCCGGTTTCATGGGAGCATTACATTTCTGACCCGGGAAATACACCCGAGGATGAAATTATCACCCACATTTATTTTCTGATCCTGGATTGAGTTCAAACCACCGGCAGATCGGGTTTCGACAACGGCGCAGCACAACGCCTTTTGAGTTGTTGTTCCCGAAAAAAGATGTAAAGCCCTGATCCGACAATAATGGCCGACTCGATCCAGACCCTCCCGCCGGGGAGATCGCCCCAAAACCACCAGCCAAACAGCACCGCCCACAACATGTGAAGGTAGTCATAGGGTGCAATTACAGCTGCCGAGGCACGTCTGAATGCCGCTGTCAGTAAAACCTGCCCCACGGTGCCGCTGATGCCAAGTGTCACTAGCCACGGCCAGTGTTCGTACTTAACAGCTTGCCAGTTATCAACAGCGAATATTGCAGCCCCGGCACCTACCAGTGCAGTGAACCAGAAGGCGATCGTGATGCTGTGTTCCTGACGGCCCAGGCTGCGTAAAAGAAGTACCACTACTGCATATGCAACAACAGCCACCAGGCCCATTATCGAACCATAGGAAATTACTGCCACAGCTCCTGGTTTGAGTACGACGATCACGCCGGCAAAACCAATAACGGAGGCGCTTAGGCGCAACGGACCGGCCGGCTCCTTCATGACCAGGCCCGATAACACGGTAATTAGCAATGGTGCAGCGAAAAATATCGCGTAGGCATCGGCCAGTGGCATTTCTCGAAAACATTCTCCGATCACATACAACATCACCAGACCGACAATTGCCCTTAGAAAATGGTCCCTGAAACGCCTGGGCCGGAAAAGCGAAGGATTACTGGACAGTATCCAAATTGCAAACAACGGCGCCGAAAAGGCACAGCGCAAAAAGACCACCTGGATACTGGAATAGTGCGCTACCAGCTGTTTCATGGCCAGATCCATCGTGGACATCATGAATACTGCCACCGTCATCAGGATAATGGCCTTGACGGGATCCTGTGTTACTGAGTGGTCTTGCTGCTGCAAGCGTATTTTTCGAACGCTTTGCTGAACGGAATGTGCCCTGCAGGCAGGTCTACATTAGCAGCCAGTATTGAAAGAAAAGTCTCGCGTGGGATATCGATGGCGCCCATGCTTTGAAGGTGGGGATTACTGACCTGGCAGTCCAGCATTGCGAACCCCCAGTTTTCGAGTTGCCTGCACAGGCAGGCCAGGGCAACTTTACTTGCATCCCGTGCACGGCTAAACATGGATTCGCCGAAAAAAACCTTGCCAAATGACAACCCATAAATGCCACCGGCCAGTTCATCGTCTTCCCAGACCTCGATTGAATGAGCAATGCCCATCCTGTACATACGGCAATACGCTTCAATCATGCCTAGTGTAATCCAGGTGGAGTCCTGGGTCTCACGGGGCAGGGCACAGCCCTCAATCACCTCTTCAAAGGCGCAGTCTGCACTGAGCCGGAATTTCCGCTGCGTAACCTGCCTTTGCAGGCGTCTTGAAACGTGAACATCTTGCGGGAAAAGCACACAACGGGCGGATGGGCTCCACCACAGGATAGGCTGATCATCTGAATACCAGGGAAAAATTCCATTGTGGTATGCATTTCCCAGTCGCACCGGGTCAAGATCGCCACCCCAGGCAAGAAGGCCGTCGGGCGATTCCATGGCCAGTGAAGGGTCGGGAAACTCAGCTGCCGGATCTGCACCGAGTTGCGGGATCATCAATGACGGTCGGTTTTGCAAAATTCGGGCTCAGTTGTTTTGTTCGTCCAGCCAGCGCTCGGCGTCCAGTGCAGCCATGCAGCCAAAGCCGGCAGAAGTCACGGCTTGGCGATATACGTGATCCGCCACGTCACCCGCCGCGAAAACACCTTCCACACTGGTCGCAGTGGCCATACCTCCGGTTCCACTTAAAATTCTGATGTACCCGTCCTTCATATCCAGTTGGCCATCGAAAATTCCGGTATTGGGTGTATGGCCAATCGCCATGAAAACACCACTGAGCTCAAGGTCGGTTTGCTCACCGTTCAGGACATTGTATACCCGCAAGCCCGTGACGCCTGTTTCGTCACCCAGCACTTCGTCTACAACGTGATCCCACATGAGACATATATTGCCCTTCTTTGCGCGGTCAAAAAGGCGGTCCTGCATGATTTTTTCAGCGCGCATCTCTTTCCGACGATGCACCAGGATCACCTCGGAGGCGATATTGGATAGATACAGGGCCTCTTCAACAGCGGTGTTACCGCCGCCAACAACAGCAACAACCCTGTCACGATAAAAGAAGCCGTCACAGGTGGCACAAGCGGAAACACCCTTACCCATGAAAGCCTCCTCGGACGGCAGGCCGAGGTACTTGGCACTTGCACCGGTTGCGATAATCAAGGCATCACAGCTGTAAGTGGCGGAATCCCCTTCAAGGATGAAAGGCTTCTTTGAAAGGTCCGATGTATGTATGTGATCGAAAATAACATCGGTATCGAACCGTTCAGCATGTTTTTGCATCCGCACCATTAAATCCGGCCCTTGTAGCCCCTCAACATCCCCCGGCCAGTTATCCACGTCGGTCGTGATGGTCAACTGGCCTCCCTGCTGGATCCCTGTGATCACCACCGGCGCAAGATTGGCGCGGGCGGCATATATGGCGGCCGTATAGCCGGAAGGGCCCGATCCAAGTATTAAAAGCCCGCTGTGTTTAACATCGCTCATGTATAATTGCTCCGTTCGTCCGGGAACATTTTCAGCCACAATTCAGGCTACCGGATTTCTAATATTTTGAGGCAGGAAAAAGAGATTCAAGTCAGGCATTCTAACCGATACTCATGCACAACCAAATTCATCGTTGAATTGGTGCGAAAATTTGAAGTCCAGCCACATATCGAGATCGAACAAATGTGGAAACAGTTGTTAATAGTGAAATTAATCAATAATATATAAGAATAACTTAAAAAGGTTTATACACTTTGCCTCAAGCACGAAAAAAAGCCAGAAAGACCCCCAAGCTTCAAAATCAGATGTCCCGGCGCATCCAGGAAAGTATTTTCCTGTTGTCCATCCTCGTAGCAGTCTATCTTCTCGCCTGTATTGCCAGTTATGACCCGCTTGATCCGGGTTACTTCAACAGGACAGCTGCCGAAGAGGTTAATAATACTGGCCGGGTCTTGGGCGCCTGGCTGGCTGATTTTTTCCTGTTTTTGAGCGGTTACGTCGCCTACCTTGTGCCGCTGATTGTTGTTTTTGCTGGCTGGAGCGCTTATACGGAGGTCAAACCTGCGCAGCCCGTGATTGAGCGCAGCAGGCACGTCATTGAGTGGTTCGCAAGAATCAGCGGCCTGGTGCTGTTCGTGCTTTCATCAACCGGGCTGGCACATCTGCATATTCAACCAACTACGGGCAGTATGCCTGCAGGGGGCGGGGGTATATTCGGCCGCCTGGCAGCTGATCCATTATTGCTCCAGACCGGTGCACTCGGTTCGACATTGTTTCTGCTGGCGCTGATGTTGGTGGGTATAACGCTGTTCACTGGTTTGTCCTGGTTCTATGTAACAGACCTGGTGGGGCAGGGTACGCTGGCCGCTTTCGCGTGGATTGGCAAGAGTGTTTCCGATCTCCGGGACTGGTTTGCCGGCAGGCGTGCAAAGGCGAAACGGGAAGAGGTGCGCAAGGCCGATTCAGCCAGAAGAAAAACCAAACCAAGGACGAGAATAGAACCACAACTTTCCAGTGCGAAAGCCAGGCAAAGTAAACGGGTAGCCAAAGAAAAACAACAGAATCTGTTTGCCGACTTGCCGGTTGACGCATTGCCGCCACTCAGATTGCTCGATGAACCAGGTGATCAGCAGGCCGGATACAGCAATAAGGCACTGGAAGCCCTGTCCCGCCAGGTTGAACTGAAACTTGCGGATTTCGGAGTTCAGGTGGATGTTGTTGCCGTACATCCCGGACCGGTCATTACCCGTTTCGAATTGCAACCGGAGCCAGGCATCAAGTCAGCGCAAATATCAAATCTTGCCAAGGATCTTGCCCGCGGCCTGAGCATCGTTTCAGTACGCGTGGTAGAGGTTATTCCCGGTAAACCCACCATTGGTCTCGAGATACCCAATACCATCCGGCAGACAGTATTTCTTTCAGAAATATTGCGCTCTGAGGTTTATGACAAGTCCAAATCTCCCTTAACCCTCGCGCTGGGCAAGTCTATCCAGGGCAAACCGCAGGTAGCCGACCTGGCGCGCATGCCGCATTTACTGGTCGCCGGCACTACCGGCTCCGGCAAGTCGGTGGCGCTGAATGCAATGATCCTTAGCTTGCTCTACAAGTCAACGCCCGACGAGGTCCGCCTTGTCCTTGTCGACCCAAAGATGCTCGAACTCTCGGTTTATGAAGGCATACCGCACCTGTTGACACCCGTTGTCACTGATATGAAAGAGGCGGCCAACGCATTGCGCTGGTGTGTAGCTGAAATGGAGCGGCGCTATCGCATGATGGCAGCAGTAGGTGTACGGAATCTGTCGGGATTCAACCGCAAGCTTCGGGATGCTATGAAGAAAGGCAAACCGATATTGGATCCTTTGTTCCAGGCCAACGAGGAAACCGGAGACCTGGTAGCACCTGAGCTCGAGCCGTTTCCCTATATTGTTGTCATTATCGATGAACTGGCCGACATGATGATGATCGTCGGCAAGAAAGTGGACGAACTCATTGCGCGCCTCGCACAGAAAGCACGGGCCTCGGGCATACACCTGATCCTGGCCACGCAACGCCCGTCTGTGGATGTGATTACCGGCCTGATCAAGGCCAATATTCCAACCCGCATGGCGTTCCAGGTCTCTTCCAGGGTCGATTCCCGCACCATTCTCGATCAAATGGGTGCAGAACAGCTGCTCGGACATGGTGACATGCTGTTTCTGCCGCCCGGAACCGCGCTGCCAGAACGTGTGCACGGTGCCTTCGTCGACGATCACGAGGTGCATACCGTGGTTCAATATCTGAAAAGAACCGGCGAACCTGAGTACCTGCAAGATGTAATTGGAGATACACAACTCACAGTGGATGGTAAATCCATCAACGCGATGGGGTTCATGGAAGAGGTTGGAAGTGAGCTGGATCCGCTCTATGACCAGGCGGTGGCCTGGGTTACCGAATCGAGAAAAGCATCGATATCCAGTGTGCAACGTAAATTGCGTGTGGGTTACAACAGGGCGGCCAGGCTGATCGAAGATATGGAAGCCGCAGGTATTGTAAGCCCACCGGAACACAATGGCATGCGCGAGGTGCTGGCGCCCCGGCCACCGAGGAACTAGTTTAGTGCATCGTGATTATTGGCCCATTCAGGCAGATTCAAAGCGGTTAGCCACAAGGCATGCTCCCGCCGGGGTGGCCAGTCTGCCTCAAGGGGGCGTAACACAGTGGATGGCCACTTTGCGACTGGCCCGAAGGGAGGCATCCTGTGGCTGCACTGCTGCGTTGGGTCTCTTGGAAAGGACTGGCCATTCCCTGCGAACCCCACCTTACATTGAAGCCACAGCCTGCCTCTGAATGAACTAATAATCACGATGCACTAAACTAACTTTGGTTTTGCAGATCGAACATCAGTATGAACATCAACAATACATTTTTAAGCGGCTTTCGTATGGCCAGATGTTACCAGGCCGGATTTGTCCTGGCTGGCCTGTTCTGCCTGCCGCTCTGGGCGGGCCCATCGGGTCCGGCACGCAGTGGACTGGAGGCATTCAGCCACGGTCTGGATTCACTCAAAGCTTCATTTACACAAACAATCGTCGCCCCCGATGGGCGTCTTGAAAGCGAAAGCAGCGGTGAGGTCTGGTTAAAGCGCCCGGGCCTTTTCAGGTGGTCTTATGGCGGAGACTTCCCCGAACTGATCGTTGCCGATGGTGAGAAACTCTGGATGTATGACCAGATGCTTGAGCAGGTAACAGTCAAAGCCCAATCAGGGCTGGCAGAAAATTCACCCTTAATGCTGCTCACTAACCTGGATTCAATTGATGAGCAGTTCACCATAAAAGAGGTGGGAGATTTTGAGGGTCTTGACTTGCTGGAACTGATTTCGAACAACCCGGAGTCGGAATTTGACCGGGTGCTGCTTGGCTTCGATGGACACCAGTTGGCCCTGATGAGCCTGGAAGACGCTTTTGGCCTGCGTACCCAGATTCGTTTTTCAAATATTGATCGTAACCCGGAACTCGACCCGGATTTGTTTCGCTTTGATCCGCCTGAAAATACGGATGTGGTTGGTGATTTCAATGCGGCCGATAGCGAGTGAAAGTTGCCGCTATTAAGCTTGCCGGTGGGCGTGGTATTCACCATTAGATGGTGACGGTACAATGCACCGTCTCCTGAACCATTGAACAACCATGCTTGATCCACAATTTCTTCGTTCTGATATTGCATCGGCAGCCACTGCGCTCAGTCATCGTGGTTACGAGCTCGATATTCCTGCCTACCTGGAACTGGAAGCACAGAGAAAGGACCTTCAACGGCGTCTGGAAGACCTGCAGAGCAAACGCAACAGCAGCGCAAAATCCATTGGTCATGCGAAAGTGAAAGGCGAAGATATCCAGCCACTTTTAGACCAGGTCAGACAACTGGGTGATGAACTGAACCAGGTCGAATCTGATTTTCGTATTGTCAGGGACAGGCAATCGGCCTGGCAACTAGAAATGCCCAATATTGCCGCTGACGAAGTACCCATCGGTGCCGATGAGGCGGATAACGTGGAGCTGCGACAATGGGGAAGTCCACCGGAGTTTGAGTTCGAGCCGCGTGATCACGTGGAGCTGGGTGAGCGACGTGGATTGCTGGATCCTGAAGCTGCCGCGAAACTCTCAGGTGCACGATTTACCGTGCTCAAATCGGGTATAGCGCGCCTGCACCGGGTCTTGGCCCAGTTCATGCTGGATGTGCACACGGAAGATCACGGTTATACCGAGGTTTACCTGCCATACCTGGTTAATCCGGATGCAATGAGAGGCACGGGACAATTGCCCAAGTTCGAAGACGATGCCTTCGCCACCACGGACGAACCACCACGTTACCTGATTCCAACCGCCGAAGTACCGATGACAAACCTTGCGGCGGGAAATATATATGATGCCGAGGCCTTGCCGCTTATGTACACCTCACAGACACCGTGCTTCCGGCGGGAAGCTGGTTCGGCAGGCAAGGACACCCGGGGAATGATACGGCAGCATCAGTTCGAAAAAGTCGAGCTGGTCCAGATTGTAAAGCCGGAATCATCAATGGAAGTACTGGATCAACTCACGGGCCATGCAGAGACCATTCTGCAGAAACTTGAACTCCACTATCGGGTGATGATGCTTTGCACCGGCGATATGGGTTTCGCTGCCAGCAAGACCCATGATATAGAAGTCTGGCTACCGGGGCAGGGGGCCTACCGGGAAATATCTTCCTGCAGCAACTTCGGAGATTTCCAGGCCCGGCGTATGCTAGCCAGGTGGCGAAATCCGGAGACCGGAAAACCGCAACTGGTTCACACGATCAATGGTTCCGGGTTGGCCGTTGGCAGGACCCTGATTGCCGTGATGGAGAATTATCAGCAGCGGGATGGCAGTATCAAGGTTCCCGAGATTTTGCGGCCTTACATGGGCGGAAGCAAAGTCATCAACGCATAAGAAAAGGCCCGCATCTGCGGGCCTTTTCAGTCACATTTTTTGAAGTGGTTCAGTCACTGCCAAAACCGAAACCCAGCAGATGCAATAAGCTGGTAAAAAGGTTAAACAGGCTGACGAAAAGCGTCACAGTAGCCATGATGTAATTGGTCTCTCCACCGCGCACGATCTGTTGTGTCTGGTACAGGATAAGCCCTGCCATCAACATCACAAACATGCTGGACACTGCCAGTGCCAACGGCTGGAACTGGAAAAACAGGTTTCCCAGTGCTGCAACAAAAGCCACCAATATGCCGATCATCAGGAATTTACCCATAAAGGAGAAATCCCGTTTACTGGTCAGGGCGAGCCCGGACATGGCAAGAAAAATAATCCCGGTTCCGCCCAGGGCCATGATCACCAGTTCAGTGCCATTGGCATAGGCGTAGAGGTACATATTGATGATTGGGCCCAGCGTGACGCCCATAAAGCCCGTCAATGCGAATACGGAGAGTATTCCCCAGGCACTGTTGCGAAGCTTTGTGGTCAGGAAAAGCAGGCCAAAATATCCAGCCAGTGTCACAAGCACGCCCGGATATGGCCAGTTAAGGGCTATGGAAATGCCGGCCATGGCTGCAGAAAACAAAAGCGTCATGGAGAGCAACGCATAAGTGTTGCGCAACACACGGTTCATTGATTCGGCAGTTACAACCGGTCTCGTTGTGGTTCTGTAAATTGTCTGATTCATGGTCAGGATATGGCTCCGGGTGAATAGAAACTCAATGATTAAGACCGAATATTTAGCTTAAGGTTCTTTAGGCCATAAGCATTCCATTCTCTCAAGGTCGATACTCTAATTCAATTTGCCTTACGATGTCATATGCTGATTGACAGGGGATACAGCAGATAGCAAGAGAACACTAGTTTGTAAGGTGATTTTTAGGTATTCTTGCGCGCCTTGAATCAACCCCTGTGTGTTTCAGTCTAAAATTTGGAGAGGTGGCAGAGCGGTTGAATGCACTGGTCTTGAAAACCAGCAAGGGTTAATAGCCCTTCGTGGGTTCGAATCCCACCCTCTCCGCCAAATATCATCGTAAGATATTGAAGAACAGCATTCGATACCCCGTTGTATAAGAGGTACGAGGTATCAGCACACCGGCGAGTAATTTCTTCAAAATTTCGATATTAAAAAGGTCCGCTTTCTCCTCGTTCTCATTACACACCTCCCAGCGCATTATCGCGGCTTTTCTAAGGTGTCCACCAAACCGGGGCAGGGCCCAGGAGCGGACCTTCCTGGCGCAAGGAAACCCCGTCACGAAAGCTACTCAATAAACACGGGCTTCTGGAAAAAGGGCCTTTATTTGACTTAGACTCCTTCGTTCCTTGTTTTCGCTCTCCGACCCATCAGAAAGTAGCCAAGCAAGAACAGAGACAGCGACAAAATCACCAGCCCGGTGCCACCAAGCGTTGGGACCGATGTGACCGCTATGTCCTCTTGAGCCTTGCAATCAGGAATCGCGCCACTTGTCAGGCCGTTCAGCTTGCCCTGGATTGCCGACGAGATGTTGATAGGAATCGCGGTCAGCTCTGCAAGACCGCTCGAGGTGTCCGCTACAGGATCGATGAAGAAGAGGCCCAAGGGCGTACTAAACCTGTTTCCCAACACGACGAACCTGCCGTCGGCGAGAATCTCCATGGCGTCTGCTCCGAAGTCGGTTGCCACGCCACTGAGCCCGATCCTGACCACATCAGAGGCGAGCCCGTTGGCGGCGACGGGGAAGATCGTTTCGGCCGCCGAGTCAGCGCTCTCAACCGCCCTGAGGTCGCCCGACGGATCCTCGGCCAGGCCGCCGTTCGCCAAAAGAACCGAATCGAATGGATTGCTTCCGAACTTGAGATTCGTAGCGGGAGTCAGCACCGCGGTGGACGTGCTCAGAGTAGCCAAACCGCCGTTGCTGGAGCTCGTCCACCAGTTCACGTAAAGCGTTCCGTCGGCGCCGAACTCGATATCCGACACGAAGTCATGCCCGACGTCGCCGATCTCGCTCAGAACCGCCCCGGTAGTGGGGCTGATGGAATAGAGATGAGCGGTGCCTGAGGACTCCGCCCTATGTCGGCTCAACGCCCACAGCCCGCCGGCAGGATCGACCACAAGGTCTGACCAACCCCCGGGGTCTGCCGCGGTGCCAAGGAGCGTAGCCGTTCCCGCCCCGATGTCGATGCATACGAGCTCCCCATTGTTGGTACTGGCGAAAGGGTCTGGCCGAGCACGGCGTTGGGTGTAGCATAAAGGCCTAGGGTGAGGCCGAGCGTCAGCAGACGAACCACAGGCAACGAGCGCATTTTCAATCCTCTTCTTGCATGGACACGACGGAAGCCAAACTTCCTGATCCTTAAACAAACCAGCAGTAAGCCTGCCACCAGCTTCGAAATTCGATTTGGGTTTGTTGTATTAATCGAGATAATCATCGCTCTTGTGCCAAACTGTGACGGCATTATCTTCGAGGATTCACATTGTGGTTGATAGTTTTCCGGACCCCAAAACACACGCGGCACTTGAACGCGGCATTCCGCTATTCAAGAATGGCTTGAGGTTCGATGCCGAAATGGAGCGAGCCGGGCAACGCGGTTTTCGTCCGGTACGGCAGATCGTTATCGACAAAGCGGAGGGCGACTTCGTCTGGGACCTGGACGGCAAACGCTGAATCGATTTTCAGAATGGTTGGGCGACAAACCCGCTCGGCAACTGCCATCCCGAGATTCTTGAGGCTGTAGAGTCGGCCAACCGGCGGTTTGGCTTTCATTATGACCACCCTTTGCGCTACGACCTGGCCGAAATGCTCGCCGGCATTATGCCGGGCAAGGAGCTGCCACGAACAAATTATGAGGTGTCAGGTACTGAGGCGGCCGAAGCCGCGGTCCACCTGGCGCTTACGCACACAAAGCGGCGCTACATCATCACGTTCAGTTCTTCCTACCACGGTATGGGGCTCGCCTCCAAGATTCTGAGCGGGCTCACCGCCAGCAGGAACAACTACCTCGAAGGCTGGGGCGGCGGCGTTATCAAGGCGCCATACCCGTACAGTGAACGAATACCGGTCGGGATGAGCGAGGAACAATACACGGAGTATTGCCTGTGGTACCTCGATAAGCACATTCCTTCCTGTATCGCAGCACGTGACAACATCGCGGGTATCCTCGTCGAGCCGGGGCTCGCCGAAGGCGGCAACTGGATTCCGTCAACGCGCTTCCTGGGTGGTATTCGCGACATCTGTGACAAAAACGACTGGTTGATGATCTCTGACGAAGTGCTGACGGGGCTGGGTCGTACGGGCCGGATGTGGGGCATCGAACACTATGACGTCGTACCGGATATCCTCGTGTACGGAAAAAACCTGTCCGGTGGCATTGCGCCACTGTGCGGAATCTCTGCGCGCGACGAAATCATGGGCGACAACACCGAATTCGCATCCGGCTCGACATTTGCCGGCACGCCCGCGGGGTGTGCGGCCGCGATCAGGACGCTGCAAATCTTCGAACGGGACCATATCGTGGCGCATGCAAAACGGCTCGGTAATATCTCTGCCGGAATCATGCGCGAATGGGAGACGTACAGTATTGTGCGCCAGGCGCGTGGCAACGGCTTACTGCTCGGTTTGAGTTTCGGCAAGCCTGAATCGGCTGAGGCCGAAGAAAAAGACTGGTGGACGGCGAGGGCCGTTCGCGGCAAGATGCTCGAGAACGGCGTATGGGCGCTCTGCGATCGCCAGTACACGATTCGCATGTATCCCGCGCTTAATATGGACGAATCCGTGCTTCGCGAAGGATTGCAGATTATGGAAGACGCCATCCAGCACGTTGAAGAGCACGGGCATACAGAAGGCGATGCGGTAGCGTACCCGGCCGGCGTTGGGGGCTTTTAGTTAAAAATATTGGGGACAGAGTCATATGTTTTGCAGTCGGGTGCTGAATGTTTTTACTCTGACGCCAAATATTCTCTGGCCGAAAGCGGACGCTGGTATTTCTTGCCTGCTCAGGTTGGGAAGAAGAACGAATATCAATCAGAACAATGTAGAATTCCACCTAAGCTGGAAGGAAGGAAAATGCCAAATCCACTATTAGGAAAAATTCTATGTTGGTTGGGATTCCATGATTTCCACATTATTAGGGAATCATTCAGCTTTAGCGGAGGAGGTATCGAGACGGTTGAATGCAATCGGTGCAGTTTAAGGAAGATCCGCAAGGCATAGTTTGAACAAATAGCCCTTTAAGGTCTGCTTTTGGGCTGCGATTTCAACCGGTCGATGCAACACCCTATCTCTAAGTATGGTTAGGTATTGCCTCACGGCACGGTCGCACTTTGTGTGCGCGCCGGGATGAATTCAGACAATCCCATCTGGCGTGTAGGAAAACCTCCTTCCAGATAAGTGGAAACATCTCATAATTCCGGTTTTCCTCTGTCTTCATAGTTCTTTACTCGACTTGATTGAAGCACAGGTCTATAGTGAAGCCGAGTCGTTTTCCAAAGGGGAAATTTGAGAAACGGCGCTTTGATCGAATAAAGGGGAGAGTCATGATTAATGTTTTAATCGTGGACGATCAGGAGATCGTCCGCACGGGCCTGTGTCTGATTTTGCGGGACTACGGGAAAATCACATCCATTACGGAAGCGTCTACGGGGGAAGATGCCGTGCAGAAGCGGCCAGAAGCCTTGGGCTTAATAGCAATATGCTTGGTCGGTGGGTTTCAGAACAGCGGTCCGATGGCGGTCAGGCTTTCCGCGGGAACGGCAAACTAACACCGGAACAGGAGGAAATCCGGAAGTTAAGATCGCAGGTCAAAAACCTGAGAATGGAGAAAGAAATCCTAAAAAAAGCGACGGTCTTCTTTGCCAAAGAAATGAAATGAGATATTTGTTTGTCACCCAACATAAGAAGACCTGGCCAATCGACCTGATGTGTCGAGTACTGGGCGTCAGCCGACAGGGTTATTACCACTATCGGCGAAATACAGAAGCCAGACTGGCTGATCCAGAGCACCAGGAGATGCTGGACTGGATGAAGGATATAGCCATTGCCAGCAAGTACACCTATGGCCGGCGGCGCATGAAAAGAGCAATGAATGCATTGGGTTTTCCGATCAGCAGAACGAAGACTGTGAAGCTGATGAAAGAAGCGGGTATTCAAGTTCGGCATAAGAAGAAATTCAAAGTGACCACCAACAGCAATCACAAATTGCCGTTATTTGAGAATTTGTTGGAACGACAATTTGATGTTGAGCAACCCAACCAGGTATTTGCTTCAGACATCAGCTATGTCTGGACCCGGGAAGGCTGGCTGTACCTGGCTGTGGTTATTGATTTATATTCCAGAAAAGTTGTTGGCTGGAGTATGAGCAGCCAAATGACAGCACAGTTGGTGTGTGATGCTTTGACGATGGCGATCTGGTTGCGTAGGCCAACGGCGGGGTTGATCCATCATTCTGACCGCGGATCGCAGTATGCCAGTAAGGCTTTCAGGAAATTATTGAAAGCACATGGCTTCAAAGGCAGCATGAGCCGAAAAGGTGATTGCTGGGACAACGCCGTTGTGGAGAGCTTCTTCGGCAGCTTGAAACAAGAACGGGTGCATTGGTGGCACTACCAGACTCGATATGAAGCACAGCAGGATATTCTGGATTACATATCGATGTTTTATAACAGTTACAGACTGCATTCGTACCTCGATTACAGAAGCCCGAATCAGTATGAAATGGAAATGACGGAATTAAGAAAAGCTGCTTAACTGGGTTGTATCAAATAGGTTGACCACGTCAACCGTATTTACGACAAACTCGGAACCAGAAGCGAAGTTGACCTGATGCGCATGGCCATGCGTTACGGATTATTGGAAGCTACCTGAGAAAGCACGCCGGGTAACACGTTGTGTAAATAATGGGGGCAGCCGAAACCGGCTGTCCTCCATCCCGGTACTTAGTCCTTGTCGCCGCCCCCAACGCTTTTTACAGCTTTCTTTGGCGAAAGTGTGTACAGGCCTTTGGTCTGTCCGGTCTGCTTTACATTTTCAGGCAGTTTCTGTATTTTTGGGTTCGCTGAACCAGGCGCTGCTTGACTGTCTTTTCCCCCGCTGGCTTTTCCTGTAGCAGTCTTTTTGCCCGCAGGCTTTTGTCCATCACCACTTGCGGAGGTTTTTCTGGCCGGTTTCCTAGCTGCAGATTTCTTCCGTGCAGGAGTTTCCTTTGCCTTGGGTGCAAGGTTCCCGGATTCCGGCGCCTGATCCTTCAATGTTGAAGATTTAACCGCAGCACGTTTCCTTCTGTTCGCTGATGCAGATCCAGGCTTTGGTGCTGTCGATTCCATTTTGACTGCCTTCGCCTTGTCCGGTTCTGGCTTGTTCGTTTCAGGCTTCGCCGCTTCTGCCTTTACAGGTTTGTCTGCTTTTGCAGGCCTGTCGGACTTGCGTGGTGCTTTTCCTGTTCCTGCTGACTTTGTTTCAGCAGCTTTGGCTGCTACGGGAGCAGGGCCAGCATGCCCGGAGCTGTCCCTGATCTCAGGAATTGATTCCCTGACTTCTTTGTTTTCTCCGCGTGTACCGCCCCCCACGGTTTTGTATGGAGACCTGCGTCTGCGCCCGCCCTTGCGAGCGGCATCACCCGCCTGGTTGCCGTCTACAGGCTTGCTCGCTGCCTCCGACTGATTACCGGGTGCTCCTTCCTGTTTTACCAGATCTTTGATTGGATGCTGGCTGGTAGACCTTGGCGGCCTTCGGCCACGACGTGAACGTGTTTTCTTAGCGGTTTTCTTAGTCGTTTTATCCGTAACCTGACCACCGGGTGCACGGCTTTGACGGGTTTTCTTGCTGACTTTCTTACCACGTTTCTTAACGGTACTACTTCCACCACTGGGACGCGTTCTCCGTCGAGAACGTGAGTCCTGTGAACTGTCCTGGCTCGATCGGCCACGCCCTGATCGCTGGGATTTTCCCTGGGTTTTCCCAGCGGTCTTTCTGGTGGTTTTTTTCCTATCGGCTACCGACTTTTTCTGTTCTTCATCACCGCCGGAAAACAACATTTTTCCGAGCCGGGAGAATAATCCCTGACTCTTTTTGCCTGAAGGGCCTGGCGCGGGTGTGGACGGCGAAATTGCGTGCACAGCTGGAACTACAGAGGCCACACCGGCTGCCTGGGTGCGTTCGCTGGCTACCAATTCAGTATCCGGAGACAGTATACGTGTGTAGCTCGGCTGATCGCTGATTTCTGTTTTACGCACACGATGAATCTCGAAACGAGGGGTATCCATGTGCTCATTACCCAGCAACATGATGGGAACACCATGCCGTCCTTCGATCTCGCTCAACATGCTTCGCTTTTCGTTGAGAAGGAAATTTGCTACCTCGGGGGGTACCTGTACGACGATTTGGCCGGTGAACTCTTTCATGCTTTCTTCTTCAACCAACCTAAGGATGGAAAGCGCCAATGATTCAACACTTCGAATCTGACCCTGGCCCTCGCATCGGGGACAGGTTTCCTGGCTGGACTCGCCCAGGGAAGGCCGCAATCGCTGGCGGGACATTTCCAGCAAGCCAAAACGTGAAATACGTCCGGTTTGCACCCTTGCTTTGTCCATCTGCATGGCGTGTCTCAGTCGCTCTTCAACCTCGCGCTGATGCCTGCGGCTCATCATGTCTATGAAATCGATCACTATCAGTCCACCCAGATCGCGCAACCTCAACTGCCGGCCGATTTCATCGGCGGCTTCGAGATTGGTGTTGAACGCTGTTTCTTCGATATCGGAGCCCTTGGTAGCCCTGGCCGAATTGATATCAATAGCCAACATTGCTTCTGTATGGTCGATTACAACAGATCCCCCTGAGGGCAAGTGTACGACGCGGGCAAAAGCCGATTCGATCTGGCTTTCGATCTGGTACCTGTTAAATAATGGAACCTGGTCGGAATATAGTTTCAGTTTGCGCAGGTTGTGCTGCATAAACTCCTGCATAAACTCCTGTGCGTCGTTGAATACCTTTTCATCGTCAATCAATATCTCACTGATGTCATTGCGCAGATGATCACGCAATGCCCGGATGAAAAGGTTACTTTCCTGGTAAATCAGGAATGGTGCCTTGCGGGTGGTAGCAGCCTTTTCAATTGCCGTCCATAACTGCAGCAGGTAATCAAGATCCCATTGAAGTTCTTCTGCTTCACGTCCGATTCCGGCCGTGCGTACGATGATGCCCACATTATCCGGCGAGGTTACATGTTTCAGTTGCTCCCAGAGTTCCTGGCGGTCCTCTCCAATGATGCGACGTGATACGCCACCAGCGGTGGGGTTGGTTGGCATTAACACCAGGTAACGTCCGGCTAAAGATACATAGGTAGTGAGAGCAGCGCCCTTGTTCCCGCGTTCCTCTTTATCGACCTGAACAATAATTTCCTGGCCCTCGCGCACTGCCTCCTTGATGGAACCCTTTCCTTCGATCTTTCGAGCATCCGGAACAAAGGTCTCACGACTGATTTCCTTAAGCGGCAGAAAACCGTGGCGGGTGGAACCAAAATCCACGAAGCAGGCTTCAAGAGAAGGCTCCACACGGGTTATGCGGCCTTTGTAAACGTTTGACTTTTTTTGTTCCTGTGATGGAACTTCGATATCCAGATCGAGCAAATGTTGCCCGTCTGCGATCGCGACACGCAGCTCTTCTGGCTGAGTCGCGTTGATCAGCATTCTTTGCATTGTAAATTCCTCGGGTAACCCGGGCGTATTCGAAGCAGGGCCCCTGTGTATCAGGCAGCCGCTGCTGTTTCTCACGCTCCCGGCATTACTTAGAGTTCTGTCGCCGGGGTTACCATGTCTGTTTTTTGCCGGTTGTTTTTCAACCGGACCTTGCTGCCAGGAAACCTTCCTGCCAGCGAAATTTCATTTCATAAGCCGGGTTCGCAACGTTTATTTTTTGTCAAAATAGCGCGTCGCTGCCGGTACAATACCGGAACCTGGCCGAGTTCATGCTGCCTTTTATTGGCAATATCGGATCGGATTTTTACCGCGGGACTTTTCGTCAGGAAAGGTCTGTTGTAGTGTCGGGAGACGGCTTGTAAGGCCGATCAGGTGTCCGGAAAAATATCATCCGGAACGGTAAGATCCGAGCGGCAAGAGAATAGCATTCTTTCCATTTTCTATCAATGAGTTGGCAGATGGTAACTGGTGTAAAGACAAATCAAAAAGTACGAATTGCAGAAGTCCCGGAAGACAGGGAGGGACAGCGGCTGGATAATTTTATTTCGTCACAGCTACCCGGCCTTCCGCGATCTGCTGTTTATCGCGTCATAAGAAAAGGCCAGGTACGCATCAATGGCGGACGTGCAAAGCCATATACGAGGCTGGCTGCAGGTGACAAGGTTCGCATTCCGCCTGCACACATCTCGACCGGTGGCCCTGCCAATGTGCCAAAAAGTGTATTGCACATGGTCAAATCGGCTATTCACCATGAAGAGCCGGAATTCATCGTATTAGACAAACCCGCTGGCCTGGCAGTGCATGGTGGCAGCGGTATCAAGTGGGGCATCATCGATGCCTTGCGGCAGCTATTTCCGGATGAAAGCATCGAGCTGGTACACCGCCTGGACCGTGATACCAGCGGTTGCCTGTTGCTGGCAAGAAATGCAATAGCCTTGCGAAAACTGAGAAAGCAGTTTGAGTTACGGTCAACAAAGAAACGCTACCTCTGCCTGACCCAGGGTCGTTTCAGGGAAGATCGCCAGGTCATTGATGAGCCCTTGTTAAAGGTGGATCGTGGCGGTGAACGAACTATGGAGATTTCCGAAAAGGGAAAACGCTCGGTAACCGAATTCCGCTTGCTTGAGCATTATGGCCGGCAAAGTTATGTGGAGGCGATTCCATTAACCGGTCGCACCCACCAGATTCGGGTCCACGCGGCCTTTCTTGGTATCCCGCTGGCAGGGGACATCAAATACAGCAGTGAGCGAAGTGTGAACTATTGGCAGTCCAAAGGCTTGAACCGGCTGTTTCTGCACGCGCATGGGCTCGCTTTTGAATTTCCGGACGGAGAGTTTCAGCAATTCAATATCACCTTACCGGACGATTTACGTTCCATACTCGATGCAATCTGAATACCATCCATTCTCCCTGCCTGAATTCCTACATCTGTACGCCGAGATGTATGTGGTTGGCGGCGGTTGCGTATGATCTAATTCAATCATGTACAAGCCTCTCGAAGCTTTCGTCGGACTCAGGTATCTTCGCGCCAAGCGGCAGAACCATTTTATTTCTTTCATCTCCTTAATATCGATGCTCGGTATTGCGCTGGGAATTACAACCCTGATCACCGTTATTTCTGTCATGAACGGTTTCGAAAAAGAACTTCGTGCCAGGATTCTTGGTGCAATCTCGCACGCCACCATTGAGGCGATTGACGCACCCATGACAGAGTGGGCTGATGTGATCAGCATGGTAGAACAAGGCGATGAAGTGCTGTCTGCCGCGCCATTCACAGAGGAAGGTGTTTGGCTACATGCAACGGGTTCAACCGGTGCAATATTGCGTGGGGTGGAGCCGTCCTATGAAGCTTCAGTTTCAGAGGTTGCCACCAGTATGCTGGCTGGTGAACTGGAAAATCTGAAGGCGGGTGAATACGGTATCGTGCTGGGCGTTGGTCTGGCTTCCAGATTACGGGTCGGCCTGGGTGACAAAGTGACGGTAATCGCCCCTCGCCTGAAGGCAAGTCCATTCGGGGCTAATCCGTTGATGCGGCGTTTTACCGTTGTAGGTGCATTCGAGTTTGGAGAATTTGAAACCGATTCAGGACTCGCATTTATTCATATTGAAGACGCGGCCCGCCTGTTGAGAATGAAGAAAGGTTCAGCGGGTGGAATCAGGTTGAAGCTTGAGGACATGGACAGGGCCTGGATGGTGGCACAGTCCGTAAGTGAGCAATTACAGGGACGCTACCGGGTGCGGGATTGGACGCAGGAAAGGGGAAACCTATTCCAGGCAGTCAAAACCGAGAAAACCGTGATGTGGGTCATCCTGTCTCTAATTATTGCCGTTGCAGCATTCAATATTATTTCCATGCTGGTGATGGTAGTGACCGACAAGCAGGCTGATATTGCCATCCTCAAGACCATGGGGGCCCGGGGTGGCGTGATTATGCGGATTTTTATCGTGCAGGGAAGCCTGATCGGAATTATCGGTACTGTGCTGGGGGTCGTGGGCGGCATTATGCTTGCCCGGAACATCAGCCTGGTGGTCCCGGTGCTGGAAGGTTTCTTTGGATTCAGCCTGTTTCCTGCAGATATATATTACATCACCGAACTGCCGTCCGACCTGCAGAGATCGGACGTGATCAAGTTTGCGTCCATGTCGCTGGCAATGTCTTTGCTGTGCACGATTTATCCTGCCTGGCGGGCAGCGAAGACGAATCCGGCGGAGGCATTGAGTTATGAATGAACAGGTTCGCCATGTTCTCGAGGTCCGAAATCTGGATAAGGGCTTCCGGCAGGGTCCAAAGCGAATTGAGGTTCTGAAAGATATCAACCTGGAGCTCGAAGCAGGGCAGTCGCTGGCGGTTGTGGGTGCATCAGGCGCCGGGAAGAGCACTCTGCTGCACATACTGGGAGGGCTGGACAAACCCGATTCGGGTGAAGTACTGGTCAATGGCCGGTCGATTTGGAGCATGAGTGAAAGGGAACGGGGCAAGCTGCGCAATGAAAGCATGGGCTTTGTTTACCAGTTTCATCATCTCTTACCCGAATTTTCCGCGCTGGAAAACGTTGCAATGCCCCTGCTGATACGGGATGAGCCGACAACAGTTGCAGCGGAAATGGCCAGAACAATCCTGGGCAAAGTGGGATTAGAACACCGCCTGGATCACAAACCGGGTGAAATGTCAGGTGGCGAGCGGCAACGCGCTGCCGTCGCCCGGGCGCTGGTAGGGTCACCTGCGTTGATTTTGGGTGACGAACCCACCGGCAACCTGGATGAGGCAACGGCTGAGTCTGTGTATGAACAAATTCTGGAATTGAACCGGGAGCTTGGCACCAGCCTGGTGCTGGTTACCCATGATCAAAATATGGCGGGCCGCATGGATCGCTGCCTTGAACTCAGCAAAGGGCATCTTTCAATAATGAGCTAGTATTCCTTAATATCACCTTGAAGGAGTACTAGTGGGGAAACAAGGGGAAGGGGATGAGGTTTGTGGCCTGGATAATTCCGGGCTTGTTAGTACCATTACTATTTCCGGCCTTACCCGGAAAATTGATTTCGATTCTGTTTTTAGTCCTATTGTTCCTGGCTGCTCTGTATCGGAAGTGTCCTGCGTTGATGTTTCTCCTGGCGGGTGTTGCCTGGACTTTGATTCACCTGCATGACCGGCTTGATCGGAGGCTGCTACCAGGCCCTGACGAAAAAGTGATCGTGAGCGGCTATGTTTCGGATTTGCCCGTGACGCGCAACGATATGCAGGAGTTTCGCTTCCGGCTTGGCGAACCCGGTACAGACAAGCTGCTGGAAGGTACTGAGTTACTGTTGCGTTGGTACCGCGACTTTCCACCAATCCATGCTGGTGAGTTCTGGCAACTCGGGCTGCGCTTGAAGCCGGCCCGGTCGAGGGCTAATTTTTACGGGCCTGATCGTGAGCGATGGTATTTCGCTGAAGGTATATCGGCACTGGGGATTGTTGACCCGGCGAATAGTCGCCGCCTTGGCCCGGCCGGCACAAGAAACCTATTGGCCTGGCGGCAAAGTACACGCGAGTTAATGAAAGAAATTCTCGTTGAACACAGGACAAGGCCCTTGTTGTTGGCATTGGCCCTGGCAGACCGAAGCGAAATTTCTCCTGCGGCATGGACAAGATACAGACTGACCGGCACCAGCCATTTGCTTGCCATTTCCGGAATGCATATAGGTTTGGCCGCAATGATGGGGTTTTGGATTGGCAGGGTACTGATGGCCTTGGCGCCCGCCAAATTGGCGCTTGTACATGGACTGCGGATTGCCTGGGGCTGCAGCATCGGGTTTGCTGTTTACTATTCGATGATGGCAGGACTGGGTACGTCGACCAGGCGCGCTTTGATCATGTTATTGACGTTTTGCATCGTCAGCCTGCTTAAAAGAAATGTCGCCGCCTGGCAGGGCCTGGTACTGGCGCTGGCACTGGTTCTACTGCTGGACCCACTTGCGCCGCTGGGAGCTGGTTTCTGGTTTTCCTTCCTTGCAGTTGCCGTTTTGCTGGTCGTTTTCACCAGCCGTCATGGGCCCGGTCACTGGCTGACGAAAATGGTGATTGCCCAGGCCGGCCTGACCATCGTCATGTTGCCCTTGAGTATGTTTTGGTTTCAACAAGTCACACTGTTGGGACTGGCCAGTAATCTGGTGGCAATTCCCTGGATCAGCTTCGCTGTGGTGCCGGCAATCCTGCTCGCGGTTCTGACTATGCCACTGGACTCGTTTCTGACGCCGTTTTTACTCTTTTCCGCCGCAGAGTCGATCAGCTTGCTGGAATCCTTTCTTCAGTGGATAGAACAGGCCGGACAGAACGGCTGGATGATGACCCTAAGGCCCGGCATGCTGTCAACGGTGTTGGCGGTTGCTGGTGGATTATTACTGCTGTTACCAACAGCAGTTCCTGTCTGGTTACCTGGATTACTGCTATTACTGCCGCTTTTCCTGCCGCTGCGGAACAACAAGGAAATGCTTCGAATGGAAGTGCTCGATGTCGGCCAGGGTCTGGCAGTATTGGTGGAAACCGAAAATCACCTGTTGTTATACGACACAGGGCCGGGAGACGGCAGAGACTGGAGCCTGGTTCGATCCGCCATTGCCCCTGCAATCGCAAATAAGGCAGTGACGTCGCCACACAGGGTGAATGTCAGTCATGGTGATCTTGACCATGCCGGGGGATTGTATGAAATACGGCTTCGATACCGGGATTCACAGCTAACGGCGAATTTGAGGAATCCCGGTTCTGATGTGAGCCATTGTGCGGTACCCGAGGAGTGGATTTGGGATGGCGCCATTTTTACAGTATTACATCCATCCATAGGGCTTCCATACCTGGGCAACGACAGCTCATGCGTATTGGCAATCTCATTTGAGAGCCAATCGATTCTGATGACAGGCGATATTGGCGCCGCAGTAGAAAAAAGGCTGGTGGCGTCCGAAGTTGGAGAACACGAGTTTCTGTTTGCGCCGCACCACGGTAGTAAAAGCTCTTCCAGCAAAGTTTTTATCAAAACTGTAAAGCCTGAGTTTGCCCTGGTATCGGCTGGTTATCAGAACCAATTCAATTTTCCGGATCCGGATGTAAAGAAACGATTCAGGGATCAGCAGACTCCCTTGTGGAATACCGCTGATTGCGGCGCCATCAGGATCACCCTGCAGCGGGGCAAGGAAGCAGTCGCAACGTCTGCCAGGCGCAGCAGACCTGCCATCTGGCGCTGGCAGCCGGAAGCTGATTGCCCCTGATATCACTTGTATGCTTGGGGTATCATTCGTGCATCTGTGCGGTCAAAGGAGTTGAACACACATGCTAGAAATTATTCTTGCAGGTGGCTGGCTGATGGCGCCAATCCTGCTTTGCTCAACCTTGTCGGTCGCGATCATCATCGAAAGATTCTGGTCGTTAAGACGGATCAATGTTGTCCCTGATGGCGTCGGCGAGATGGTCGAGGGGTGGGCAGCACGCCAGGAACTCGATTTAAGGCACTTGAACCAGCTACGGTCCGCCTCAGCGCTAGGACGGGTGTTGGCTGCCGCTATTTCCAACCGGGACCGACCACGTGACCTGATCAAGGAAGCCGTGGAAGATACCGGCAGACACGTGGTTCATGAATTGGAAAGATTTCTGAACACCCTGGGCACGATTGCCGGTATTGCGCCGCTTCTAGGTCTGCTGGGTACGGTTATCGGAATGATCAAGGTATTCTCGGCCATCATGCTGCACGGGGTGGGTAATGCCAATGAACTGGCCGGCGGGATTTCAGAAGCACTGATTACAACCGCTGCGGGTTTGACCGTTGCCATACCCAGTTACTTTTTCTATCGTTATTTTCGCGGTGTGGTTGCCGAGTACGTTATCTCCATGGAGGAACAGGCAATTAGCCTGATTGAAGTCATAGAACGAGGCAACGTAGTGCAGTTGCGTACTTAGCAGGGCCGGGAATGAAGCTCCAGTCGCAAAGAGGCGAGGAACCGGAAGTTAATATGACCTCTTTGATAGACGTTGTGTTTCTGCTGCTGATATTTTTCATGGTCAGCACCACATTTGAACGACAGGCCGCTTTAAAAATAGACTTGCCCGAAGCAAGTGTGGCAGCGGAAGACCAGGCTGATGAAGTGGAAAAGCTCGAGCTCATTATTGACCGCCAGGGAAATATGTTCCTGAATGACAGGCAACTGATCGACTCGCGACCCGCCACCATAAAAGCGGCGTTTCGTGAAGCTGTTGGAGATGCGCGAAATCAACCGGTGCTGTTGCGTGCTGATTCTCTTACGCCACATCATTTTGTTGTCACTGCAATGGATGTAACCGGCCAACTCGGTTTCACCCGATTATCCATAGCCACTGAACAGGTCGAAGAAGCCGGAGACCAGTGATGTCTGCCAGTGCTTACACACCTGGCGCGGTCTACAGGCGTCTGTGGGGCTATACCAGGAAATACTGGTGGATGTTCCTGATAGGACTGGTTGGTGTAAGCCTGGATGCAGCCATGCAGGCTGTTTTTATCAAGTTTATTGAACCGCTGATCGATCGCGTTTTCGTTGAAAAGGATGCGGAGTACGGCCTGTTTTTGGCGGGCGGGGTACTGGTGGTTATCGCTCTTCGCGTAACAGGTCATTTCTGTGGCATTTATGGTATGGAATGGACCGGGCGCAGAGTAGTCGCAGACCTCAGGCGCGAGTTGTTCGACAGCTATCTCCACCTTCCGGCAACATTCTTCGATCGGCATAGCGCCGGCCAATTGATTTCCAAGCTCGCCTATAACAGCGAACAGGTTGCCCAGGCTGTCACCAATGCCGTTGTTTCAGCTGTCCGGGACGTCATGCTGGTGATTTACCTTTTGGCTGTCATGTTAAGCCTCAATTCAAAGTTAACCGCAATTATGTTGATGTTGGTACCCGCAGTTGCACTGGTGGTCACGGTGGTCAGCAGGAGATTCAGAAAAATCAGCCACCGTATCCAGGACTCCATGGGAGACGTTTCCCACGTTACCGAAGAGGCAGTCGCCGGTCACCGGGTGGTCAAGGTATTTCATGGCCAGCAAGCAGAAAACAAACGATTCGATATAGCCAATGAAACGACGCGACGCCTGCATATGCGCATGATTACCACCCACCTTTTCAGTTCCTCCATGGTACAGGTGGCTGCCGGCCTTGCTTTAGTGACCTTGATGGTGGTTGCCACACGTCCGGATATGTTGAGTGTGATTACCGCAGGGACCTTCACCTCCATGTTTTTTGCAATGGTTGCCACCATTCCTCCTTTAAAACGTTTGACCGCGGTTCAGACCCAGTTACAAAAGGGCATTGCAGCGGCAGAAAGCGTGTTCAACGTCATTGATTCTGAAAAGGAAGTAGACACCGGAAACCTTACTGTGGGCCGGGTTAAGGGCGAAATCGAGTTTCGCAACGTCAGTTTTGGTTATGAATCCAGCGACCGGCCCGTGCTGGATGATGTCAGCTTCCATGTTCCTGCCGGCAGCATCACGGCACTGGTGGGCCGATCCGGCAGCGGTAAAACCACCTTGGCAGGACTGATTCCCCGGTTTTATGCCTACGGTAACGGCCACATCCTGCTGGACGGACATGAGTTGGCTGACTATCACTTGCAGAACCTCAGGCAACAGATCGCCCTGGTCAGCCAGGACGTAGTTCTTTTCAACGATACAATCGCCGGCAATATTGCCTACGGCGGACTGGTGAACGCTTCCCGTGAGGACATACTACGTGCTGCAGAATCCGCCCACGCGATGGACTTCATATCAAAACTGAGTGACGGTTTGGATACGCTGGTGGGTGAGAATGGAATGTTGCTCTCGGGCGGACAAAGGCAGCGCCTGGCGATTGCACGGGCGTTGTTGAAGGACGCGCCGGTTCTCATATTGGACGAAGCCACATCGGCGTTGGACACTGCGTCTGAGCGGGCCATACAGGACGCGTTAAGCGAAGTGATGAAACACCGGACAACGATCGTTATCGCGCACCGGCTATCAACCATTGAAAACGCAGACCAACTTGTGGTGCTCGAAGAGGGCAGGGTGCTGGAATCAGGTACACACCAATCGTTGCTGGACAAGGGCGGAGCCTACGCAGGGCTCTACCAGATCCAGTTTGGAGCCGAATCGTAGCCCTTATGCGTAAGGCACTGGAACAGTCCCTCAACAGGATTTGGTACGGCGATCGGCACCCGGGCGTCATTTTGTCGTCACTAGAGCGTGCTTACCGTGCCCTGTTTTTCCTGAACCAGCTTTTTAACAGGTTTCGAAGGGCCAGGGACCTGCAAGGCAAACCTATAATCGTCATCGGCAACCTGAATGCCGGCGGTGCAGGTAAAACACCATTGGTGATCCGGCTTTGTGAATTGGCCCGGTCTTGTGGTTTGAATGCAGGCGTCATCAGCAGGGGCTATGGCAGGCGTAGCAAGCAAGCGATGCGTATTTCCACAGATATGGATCCCAGGGATACCGGGGATGAACCATTCCTGATATCCAGGCGTTGTAAAGTTCCTGTCCAGGTGGATTCGGACAGGGAACGGGCCGCAAGGGAATTGTTTGAGGATGAGCTTGACCTGGTAATTTCCGATGATGGCCTGCAGCGCAATCAGCTACCAAGGTGGCTGGAAATTTGCGTTGTAGACCAACAACGCGGTTTTGGGAACGGCAGGCAGTTGCCAGCAGGGCCATTGCGTGAATCTGTCTCACGTCTCGAATCAGTCGACTTTGTCATCGAACACATGTCTGCAGGAAGCAATACCATGTTCGCTGAGGGGCACAGCATGCGATTGAAACCAGGCAGGCTGGTAAAGCTACATGGTGGAGAGACATTAACTTTTGCTGATGCCAATTCGTTTGAGTCTGAAATTCATGCGATAGCCGGTATCGCACGTCCTGACCGGTTTTTTGAAATGTTACAACACGAAGGCCTACAGGCTAGTTGTCACCCCTTTAAGGACCATCATCGATACCGAAAATCCGACTTCGACAGCATTCCTGATGGAAGCATGATCCTTATGACAGAGAAAGATGCAGTGAAATGCCAAAAGTTACCCCTGCTTAATGCATGGTACATTCCAGTTGAAGCGGTACTTTCCGAAGCCCTGGAAACCGCTTTGATTAATAAATTGGATGCTTTGAAAAAGTCATCAAGGGCTAAACCCATATGAGCGGTGAGCAATGAGTTCAGTCACTGATTATTGCGTGGTAATCCCCGCACGCTTTGAATCACAACGCCTGCCAGGTAAAGCCCTGTTGGAAATTTCCGGCAAGCCATTGCTTCAGCACGCGTGGGAGAGAGCGGTTCAATCCTCAGCCAGGCAGGTGGTAATTGCCACCGACCATGACCGGATCATGGTGGCGGCAAAGAGTTTTGGTGCGAAGGCAGTTATGACATCAAGTAAACATTCCAGTGGTAGTGACCGGATCGCAGAATGTGTGAAGACACTCGGTTGGCCGGATTCACAGTTGATTGTGAATTTGCAGGGCGACGAGCCTCTTATGCCACCAGAGTGCCTGGATCAGGTTGCATGCTTGCTTCAGTCTGAGGGTTCCGCCGATGCAGCCAGCCTTTACTGGCCTATCTATGAGGAAGAAGAGCTTAGAGATCCGAACGTGGTCAAGGTCGTCATTGATCAAACCGGCCGTGCACTGATGTTCAGTCGTTCCCCGATACCATTTCCACGGGATTTTTCTTCATTTTCAGACGCAGTGCATCGCGAGGTACGGTGGTTGCGGCACCTTGGTCTTTATGCATATCGCTCAAGCAGTCTGAGAGAATTTACCGAGACAGGGCCAACGCCCCTGGAACGTGCGGAACACCTGGAGCAACTCAGATACCTTGAGTCCGGCGGAAGCATTGTCCTGGAACAGGCTTGCAGTCCAATTCCTGCCGGTGTTGACACCTCGGAAGATCTGGATCGCATACGAAATATTATATCACCTTAATTCTTGAAATATCTTATAACTATATGTATAAAGTACTTTTTATTTGTATGGGTAACATTTGTCGTTCGCCCTCTGCTGAGGGCTTCTTCCGCCATCACCTTGGAAATTCCAGGATATCGGAGCTTGTCACAGCAGACTCTGCCGGAACGCATAGCTATCACATAGGCTACCCGCCCGATTCAAGGGCAATAGCCGAGGCCGGCCGCTCAGGTGTCGATATCAGCACACTCAGGGCCAGGAAGATCCGTATTGACGATTTTGAAGAATTCGATCTCATCCTGGCCATGGATCACCACAACCTAAGCCTGATTGAGCAATTGCGGCCCGGTACTGCAAAGGCAAGAACGGCTTTGATGATGGAATATGCGCCAACTGAAGGAGTGAACGAGGTGCCGGATCCATATTACGGATCGCAACAGGATTTTACATTGATGTGTAAATTACTGGACCGGGCCACCAGGAATTTGCTGGTCGAGCTTGAAACCCGCCTGGTCCAGGGGTGATGTCCGAAGCCGTGACATTTGACGGAAAGTCATTTGCCCGGCGCCTGCCGACCGGGCCGGGTGTCTATGTCATGCGTACTGCGGCCGAAGATGTACTTTACGTGGGCAAGGCCGCGAACCTGCGCAAACGGGTTGCCAGTTATTTTGACGCGCGTCCGAAGATTGACCGGATCATGCGCATGGTTTCGCGTATAGCCAGTATCGAGATCAGCCTGACCCGCAGTGAAGGAGAGGCACTGTTACTGGAAAATGAATGGATCAAGTCTTACCGGCCCCGTTATAACATCCTGCTGAGAGATGATAAGAGCTACCCATGGGTGATGATGACCATGGATCATGAAATTCCACGCATTGCGTTTCATCGTGGCGCACGCGACAAGGGCCCCGCTTATTTTGGACCATATCCATCCGCTGGCTCTGTGCGGGAAAGCATTAACCTGATTCAGAAGTTGTTCCAGATCAGAAATTGCGAAGACAGTTATTACACACACCGCTCCAGGCCCTGCCTTCAATACCAGATCAAGCGCTGCACTGCACCATGCGTCGGATTGGTCGATGCAAATATCTATGCCAGCCAGGTCAAAGACGCCATGCTGTTTCTGAAAGGTGAGAGTCTAATGGTCATTCGCCGCCTGATAACAAGAATGGATAAAGCTTCCGCAGCCCAGGACTACGAACTGGCAGCAGGCATACGTGACCAGATCAATGCACTCAAGGGTATGCAGGCGCAACAGTTTGTCTCCGGGGGCAGCGGTGACATCGATATCATCGCCGCGGCGCTGTCTGAAGGCAGGGCCTGTGTACAGGTCGTCTCCTTCAGGGGTGGGCGCAACATTGGCCAAAAGAGTTTTTTTCCCACCCAGGCGGAAGGGCACGATGAACCGGGTGTTCTGAGTGCATTTTTGGGCCAGTACTACCGTAGCCGGCAGCCACCTGGCCAACTGGTTTTGTCTCATCCGGTTGAAAACCGGGAGTTGTTCGAGGCCGTTTTTTCGGAACAATCGGGCAGGCGGGTCTCAATCCAGGCGCAGCCTCGAGGGCGTCGCAGACAATGGAGGGATCAGGCCAGCCACAATGCCATGAGTTCCCTGCAGATAAGCCTTTCGGGCGGATCAAGGATCGCAGGCCAATTCAAGGTATTGAGAAAATTGTTGTCACTGGACACCGAACCGGAATCTATTGAATGTTTTGACATTTCTCACATGTCAGGTGGTGAGACAGTGGGTTCCTGCATTGTTTTCGATGTCAATGGGCCGGTAAAATCCCGTTATCGCAGGTACAACCTGAAAGGCATTACTCCCGGTGATGACTATGCGGCGATGGAGCAGGTGCTCAAACGCCGTTATCGCAAACTTGCCGAAGGCGAAGGAGTCATTCCAGGGCTGATTCTGATCGACGGTGGTGTAGGCCAACTGAACAGAGCCATTGAAGTACTTACCGAATATGGCTTGCAAACCATACCGGTTATGGGTGTCGCAAAGGGTAGTGCGCGAAAGGCAGGTTACGAGGAATGGATTTTTCCAGGATCAGCATTCAGTGGCCCGGCATCAGGTATTTTTCCCGGGCCCGAATCACCGGCTTCTCACCTCGTACAACAGGTAAGAGATGAGGCTCACCGGTTTGCAATAACGGGCCATCGTGCCAGGCGACTAAAAGTTGCCATCAAGTCTGGATTGGAAGAAATTCCCGGCGTAGGTTCCGGACGCCGCCGGGCACTATTGACCCATTTCGGAGGCATGAAAGGTGTCAGGAAAGCCGGTGTGGAAGAACTTTTAAGTGTTCCCGGGATCAGCCTGCAACTGGCAAAACGGGTTTTTCAGGCTCTGCATTGACATTTGAGCCCGAAACGGGTGCCTTAGGGCTGGCGGGTATGATTAAGCATCTGCAATAATAGCGACTGCGAATCCGGATACGCGCCTAATGCCAATGACCACCCCGATCATTCTGACGCTCATGCGTATTGCGCTGATACCAGTTTTGGTGGTGTTTTTCTACCTGCCATATCCGTGGGCTAACCTGGCGACTGCGGTGGTTTTTGTGTCTGCTGCCATTACCGATTGGCTCGATGGTTATATCGCGAGAAAAACCGGACAACTCACCAGTTTTGGCGCTTTCCTGGATCCTGTAGCCGACAAGCTGATGGTTGCAACAGCATTGGTACTGTTGATTCAACAAAACCCCAAGGCCTTATTTGCACTTGCTTCAGCCATTATTATCGGTCGGGAAATTGTCATCTCCGCGCTTCGTGAATGGATGGCGGAAATGGGTGAGAGTGGCCGCGTAAAGGTGTCCGGTATTGGCAAATTGAAAACCATTTTTCAGATGACGGCCATATCCTTGTTGTTGTTGCATGAGGATATCGGTACTGTCCCAATTGCACTCATCGGCGAAATGCTGCTCTATGTAGCTGCTGTCCTGACCTTGTGGTCGATGTGGGTTTACCTGCACTCGGCGTGGCCGGTCATGAGCAGAGACCAGGAGACGGAAGACCCCTGATCATGGGTAGCAATCGCCAGCCTGGGGCTCGCAGGGAGACCCCGACTGTGACCGTCGGCAATGTGAAGATTGGCAGCTGCCACGCCATCGTGGTCCAGTCAATGACCAATACCGATACCGAAGACGCGAAATCCACGGCAACCCAGGTTGCTGAACTGGCGCGGGCCGGTTCCGAACTGGTACGTATCACGGTGAATACAGAAAAGGCTGCATCGGCGGTACCGGAGATATGTGAGCGGTTGGCAATGATGGCTTGTGATGTGCCCCTGGTCGGAGATTTTCACTATAACGGCCACTTATTGTTAGAAAAACACCCCGAGTGCGGGCGATTGCTGGCCAAGTACCGGATCAACCCGGGAAACGTGGGCTTTGGTAAAAAACGTGACCGGCAGTTCGCCACAGTTATTGAACAGGCCCTGGAGAACAACAAGCCAGTCAGAATAGGCGTGAACTGGGGCAGCTTGGACAAGGCCCTGTTGTCACGGTTAATGGATGAGAACGCCGAAAAATCCGAGCCACTTGCTGCAGATGCCGTGATGCGCGAAGCACTGGTAACTTCGGCACTGGATAGTGCCAGGCAAGCTGAAAACCTGGGGATGAAACACGAACAAATCATTCTGTCGTGCAAGGTCAGTGCCGTTCAGGATCTGATCAGCGTATACCGCACCCTGGCGGGACGTTGCGATTATGCACTTCATCTTGGTCTGACCGAGGCCGGAATGGGCAGCAAAGGAATTGTTTCATCAACCGCCGCACTGGCAATATTGCTTCAGGAAGGTATCGGAGACACGATCAGGATCTCGCTGACGCCCGAACCTGACCAGGCACGCACTGATGAAGTCATCGTGGCCCAGGAAGTGCTGCAAACGATGGGCCTGAGGGCTTTCAGTCCAATGGTGACCGCCTGCCCGGGATGCGGCAGAACCACCAGTACGTTCTTTCAGTCACTGGCCAGCGACGTCACGACTTTTGTTCGTGAGCGGATGCCGCATTGGCGATTGCAATATGAAGGGGTGGAAAATCTCAACCTGGCCGTAATGGGCTGCGTTGTAAACGGTCCCGGAGAGAGCCGTCATGCAAATATCGGCATCAGCCTTCCCGGCACCGGGGAAGCACCGGTTGCACCCGTATTTATCGACGGCAAGAAGGCTGTCACTTTGCGGGGAGAAAAGCTGGCAAGTGAATTTCTCGATCTCATCGAGGAATATGTTGGGAAGAACTATCCCGCTCTGCCAGGATAACTACCCGTCGACACTTCAATTCAAGCTAAGCATGGCCTGGGATAATAAACCCACAATGGCGGGCCAGGCCGACCGCCATCTCCTGTATCAACAATCCGTTCAGGAAGTTGAAGCAGAAATTGACTTCGTCTGCCAAACCTGGACAACACTAAGACAGCGGCCTGCGCAACTGCTGCGCGAAGATTTTTGCGGTACTGCTGCCACCTCGTGTGAATGGGTGAGACGCGATATACAACACGCAGCAATGGGTGTCGACCTGGATGAAGAAGTTTTGGACTGGGGCAAAACCCACAATCTCGCCGAGCTCAATCCGGAGCAACAGCAGCGTATCCATCTGTTGCAGGACAACGTACTCAATACCCGCCCGGAACCTGCCGACATTATCCTGGCGATGAATTTCAGTTACTACCTGCTCCTGGAACGATTCGATTTGCGAGAGTATTTCCGCAATGTCCGGGCAGGCCTGGTCGATGACGGTATTTTCTTCCTCGATGCCTACGGTGGGTATGAGGCGCCAATGGAGATAAAGGAGCCAAGAAAATGCGACGGGTTTACCTATATCTGGGAACAGGCATCCTTTAATCCGATTAACTCCCGTATGAAGTGCCTGATTCATTTTGAGTTCCCGGACAAGTCCCGCCTCGAAAACGCGTTCCAGTACGACTGGCGTCTTTGGACATTACCCGAAATCAGGGAACTACTGGAAGAGGTTGGCTTTGAGCGTGTCACCATTTACTGGGAAGGCACGGATGAAGAAAGTGGTGAAGGGGATGGAATCTATGAACCGGCAGAAATCGGAGACGCCGATCCCGGGTGGGTCTGTTATATCGTTGCAGAGAATTGAGGACTCTGCGGCTTCTCAGGCAGGCAAAACCTCAATTTCAAGATCCCTTACCTTGATCGTTTCCGGCCTGAAAGTTTCGTTCATGCGCGCCACCACGAACAAATATTGACCATTGTTCTGATCTTTGGCCTGGGCAACAACAACCGCAGTACACGCAGTATCCCCACGATTCAATGAGATCTTTTCATTGATACCGATTTGCGTGGCATTGGCGGCACGCACGAGTAAGGGACGTCGTTTCAGTTTGCCAAGATAACGGGTGCGGGCGATGATTTCCTGACCCGGATAGCAGCCCTTCTGGAAACTGAGCGCACCAATTTGTTCAAAACCGAGCATTTGCGGCAAAAACTTTGCGCTGGTCTCACCATCGAGCCAAACGATACCTTTCTTGAGCTCATCAACTTTCCAGGTTTGCGCCTGGTCCTCGTCACATGGTTCAGAAAAATGCCTTGACGGCAAAACCGCGTAATTAAGCCCAGGGCCCGTTTTCAGAACCAGTTCTGCTCCCTCGGGGTCATCCTGATTACAGGCCGCGACGGTCAGGTCATCACGCAATTGAATGGCCACATCCGCGCGGATAACAAATCTCGATAACCAGGTCTTTAGAGGTTCGGCAAGTTCACTTGCGCAAACGGCAAGTAATGAATCTTTATGCAGACAAACCAGTAATAAGCCCAGCACCCGCCCCGCAGGATTGCAGCAACAGGCATACCCGGCTTCACCGGGACCAATATTATTGATATCTGCACTCAGTTGATTTTGCAAAAACTGACCCGCATCATGGCCTGAAAATTCGAGAACTGAAAGAGTGCTTAAAGGGAACATATCTGATTGAACTTCGGCGCCAGCAAGGCATGGCAGTAGTCAATGCGAATTGTAACCAAATATGATGCACAATGGGCATGATTCCTTGATTAAAGAGGGTCGAGTCAGTAGGCTTTAAGGCTCGCCAGCGGTCCTTTCAGATCACCGCAATCCTTGATCACAAACTACCGCCAATTAGAGAAGAAGACACCAGACCAGTGAGCAGTAAACCCGAAGAAAGGCCCATGTCTCCGTTCATGATCGGGCCCTATTACAAAGCCCAACTGACTTCTGTCTTATCCATTACCAACAGGCTGACCGGCGTATTCCTGACCGTGGTCAGCATGCCATTGCTGCTGTGGTGGGTTCTTGCGCTGATGGCCGGGCCGCAAGCCTTTTCCGTCATCACTGCGTTCCTGGCTGGTTTCATTGGCCGCGCCCTGGTGCTGTTCAGCCTGCTCAGTCTGTGCTTTCACCTGATGAACGGAATTCGACACCTGGTATGGGATACCGGAAGTTTACTGGAGATTGATCAAGTGTACAGAACCGGTTGGATCATGCTGATGGCTTCAGTGGTACTGTTTGTTTCTATCCTTTGGCTCACCTCATGAGCAACAATATTCAAACAGAGGCGTCTCAAGGCGGGGTAGGCCACTGGTGGCAGCAGAGGCTTAGTGCCCTGTTGTTAATTCCCTTAACCGCCTGGCTGCTATGGGCCGCTACCCGGCTTGCCGGCGCTGAATACAATCTGGCACTCGAATTCTTTAATCATCCCTTTCAAAAGGGAATGGCAATGGCCCTGATTGCCATCATTGCTTTTCATGCCCAAACTGGCATCCAGGTTATTTGCGAGGATTACATTCAGCCCCAGTGGCTCCAAACCACTCTGATCTGGCTGACACGGGTAGCGTGCTTTGCCGGATTCGGGCTTTCGGTCTTTGCCTTGCTCAATCTACCGGCAGCAGCTTGAGCCATGAATCAGGCCTATAACATTATCGAACACGAATATGATGTTGTTGTGGTTGGCGCGGGTGGTGCTGGATTACGGGCCACCATGGGCCTGGCGGCCACCGGGCTGTCCACCGCATGCGTCACCAAGCTGTTCCCGACCCGCAGCCATACGGTTGCCGCCCAGGGCGGTATGTCCGCAGCCCTGGGAAATATGGGAGAGGACGACTGGCGCTGGCATATGTATGACACCATCAAGGGCTCAGACTGGCTCGGGGATCAGGACGCCATCGAATACATGTGCCGTGAAGCTGTTCCTTCGGTGATTGAACTCGAGCACTTTGGTGTACCGTTTTCACGAACCGACGACGGCAGGATTTACCAGCGTCCTTTTGGTGGCATGACCACTCATTATGGCAAGGGTATTGCCCAACGCACTGCAGCCGCCGCTGACCGTACCGGGCACGCCATATTGCACACGCTTTATCAGCAATCACTGGCACACGAGGCAAAATTCTTCATCGAGTATTTTGCTATTGACCTTTTGACGGATGATGAAGGTGTTTGCCGCGGCATATTGGCGTGGGATTTATCCGACGGCAGCCTGCACTTGTTTCGCGCACATGCGGTCATCCTGGCCACCGGTGGGTATGGGAGAAGTTATTTCTCCTGTACATCGGCGCACACCTGTACCGGAGATGGCAACGGCATGGTTTTACGTGCGGGATTGCCGTTGCAGGACATGGAGTTTGTGCAATTTCATCCTACCGGTGTTTATGGTGCGGGCGTTCTGATTACAGAAGGTGTGCGTGGTGAAGGTGGGTTCCTGACCAACTCCGCAGGTGAACGGTTCATGGAGCGCTATGCGCCTAATGCCAAAGACCTGGCCTCCAGGGATGTGGTCAGCCGTTCGATGACCATGGAAATTAGGGAGGGCAGGGGAGTTGGACCGAAAAAGGATCATATCTTCCTCAACCTGCAGCACCTGGGAGCTGAGGTGATCGAGGGGAGGCTGCCAGGAATCTCCGAAAGTGCAAGCATTTTTGCCGGAGTTGATGTGACACGGGATCCGATTCCCGTATTGCCAACTGTGCATTACAACATGGGCGGAATTCCTACCAATTATCACGGAGAAGTTGTCTGTAACAGGGATGGCGACCCTGATACCGTAGTTGCGGGCCTGTTTGCCATTGGTGAGGCTGCCTGCGTGTCTGTGCATGGTGCGAACCGGCTGGGTTCAAATTCCCTGTTGGATATTATTGTATTCGGCCGTGCCGTTGCTCAACGATGTTCAGAAGTCATCAAGCCCGGCACGCTACATCCGGATGTGGCAGCCAGAAAAATCGACAGCCTTGTTGCTGGCTTCGATGCTTTGCGGTATTCCAGGGGCTCATCTTCAACCGCCGAGATCCGCAAGCGGATGCAGAATGTCATGCAAGACAATGCAGCTGTATTTCGAACCGGGGAAATACTCGAAGAAGGATGTAAATTGATTTCTGACGTGTATGGATCTTTTGATGATATTGCAGTCAATGACCGCTCACTGATTTGGAATTCCGACCTTGCTGAAACGCTGGAATTACAGAATTTGCTGGCTTGTTCTGTGGTGACAATGTTTGGTGCTGAAAACAGAAAGGAAAGTCGTGGTGCGCACGCCCGTGAAGATTATCCCGACCGTGACGATGTGAATTGGATGAAACATTCACTTCAATCATTAAGGCCGGATGGAACAGTAGAATTTGACTACCGACCGGTTCATCTATACACCATGAGCGATGACGTGGAAGTGGTACCACCGGTAGCCAGGGTTTATTGATATGTTGCAACTTCGACTGCCAAAAAACTCGAGAATCGGAAAAGGAAAGCATTTTCCTTCTCCGGAAAAAGCCGGAAGACCCAGGAAATTGGAGGTCTATCGTTGGGACCCGGACGCTGGTGATACCCCGCGGATGGACAGCTACGAAATTGATCTGGACGATTGTGGACCGATGGTGCTCGACGCCATTATCAAAATAAAGGACGAAATTGATCCGACCCTTACTTTCCGCCGTTCATGCAGGGAAGGCATTTGCGGATCATGCTCAATGAACATCGATGGTACCAATACCCTGGCTTGCACTAAACCAATCGAAGATATCAGCGGCACGATCAAAGTCTATCCTTTGCCACATCTTTCGGTGGTCAAGGATCTTGTGCCGGACATGTCGCATTTCTATGCACAGTATTCCACTATCCGTCCGTGGATCAGGGCAAATGATGACCAGGCCCCTGACAAGGAACGCTTGCAAAGCCCGGAGGACCGCGAAAAGCTGGACGGGCTATACGAATGTATCCTGTGTGCCTGTTGCTCCACTGCGTGCCCGAGTTACTGGTGGAACGGAGACCGTTACCTGGGGCCGGCCATTCTCCTGCAGGCCTACCGCTGGATTGTGGATAGCCGGGATGAAGCCACACAGGAGCGACTGCAGGAACTTGACGATCCATTCAAGCTTTACCGATGCCATACCATTCTCAACTGCACGGCAACCTGCCCAAAAGGCCTCAATCCGGCCCTGGCGATAGCGGAAACCAAGAAAATGTTGCTGGCGAGAAAGGGGACTTAACCACTGCGGTATGCAGAGCGAAGATAGAATCCGCAGACTTCGCTGGCATTGCCGTCGGGGTATGAAGGAACTGGATGTTTTGCTTGAGTCATTTCTTCAAGAAAATCTTGAAATTTTAAAATCCGGTTCATGGGAGAATTTCGAGGAATTCCTGGATCAGGAAGACGACCTGATCTGGGCCTGGTTGCAGAAACTGAAGAAGCCTGCATCTGGAAAGTTTCTGCTCCTTGTGGATGCAATACGCCGTGGTTCATGAATCAAATCTGATCCTGGAAACCGGCACAGACCGGTTCCTGGAGCTTCTTGGCGCGCTTGTAACGGTCGCAGCTATTACCGCATTTCTGATTAGCCCTGCCTATATCTGGATTAAGTTTTTGGGAACTGGCCTTTGTTTTCTGGCCGCCCGGTATATACATCGCTGCAATCAAAGATCACATCAAGGTCGGTTGTTGATATTTCCCGATGGTCGTGCAAAGTGGGTCGACCGGGCCCGGAAATGGCAGGACGGTGAAATCAGCGCGAGCGCCTGGTCAATCAGTCAGTATGCAGTTGTAAGGGGAGCATCATGTTCAGGCACCAGGAAGTTCCTGATCAGCCGCAGCCGCCAGCAAAATGAGAGCTATCGCATACTGATGAGCTGGCTTAGACTGAAAACCTGGTAAGTGTTAGAGGGCTCTGGTGAGCACAGCATCATGTCAAACACAATTGATCGAAGATTGTTCCTGAACAAGTGCCTGGCAGCAACGGCTGCCGCCTCAATCCTTCCTGGCCGGGTAATATCGGCTGAGCTGGAAAAAGTGGACGAAAGCAACCCATTGGCCGTGTCATTGGGTTACAAGCATGATGCCGGTGAAGTCGACACCAAAAACTTTCCCAAACGGTCCGGAGAGGCGGGCGAAACACAAACCTGTTTCAACTGTGCGCTTTACCAGGGCGGAACAGATGACGCCTGGTCAGCATGCAATATTTTTCAAAACAAGCTGGTAGCAGGACGGGGCTGGTGTAATGCATGGGTCGCAAATAGTTAAGATCTGCAACATGCCTCTGGATCTTGGTTGTGGTATGCACACCTTATTCGTTACACCACACTAGATAAAGAATTTAAAACCAGGCGCGAATTCCAATGACGAGTTGGGTATCCGTAGTCTGCTTACCCCTGTTTCTCGAGAAGTCTGCCGTATTTCCAAACTTTTTCTCCCAGTTAATTCCAACGTAAGGTGCAAACTCGCGGCGAATTTCATATCGAAGACGCAGTGCCAGTTCCAGATTTGAAAAGCCTGATCCAATACCATTAGTCGCATCGTGCTTGCTGTATGCGTTGATCTCCAGTTCCGGTGACAGAATCAGCTTCTGTGTGAACATGAAATCATATTCTGCCTGCAGCCTCACGGCCACTTGCCCGGAGTTTCCGAAAAAGAGCGCTCCATCAAGCTTGAAAAAGTACGGGGCAAGACCCTGGAGACCGAGCACTGCCCAATCGCGGCCAGAGGCAGGCTCAAAATCTGTGCGCCAGCCAATATTGAAATCCCAGTAAGTGGAAATGGCGCGCGAGTAAAGTAATTGCAGTTCAGCAACCTCGACTTGTCCGTTAATTGTTTCTCCCTCGGTCTTCCACCGGAATTTGTCCAGGTCTTTTCCAATCCATCCCTCAAAATCCCATACCAGCAAATCTCCTTCATTGGCATCACGCCATTCAAATTCATCGGCGAACCCCGCGAAAAGCAGCGGATCATCCTCCATGCCGGCAAAAACCGGGCCTGGCAACAAAAGTTGCAGCAGGAAGACCATTATGACAGCGCGGCGCATCATGACACCACCACCACTTTGCGAAACATGCCGGCCATGTGGTAGAGCAGGTGACAATGGTAAGCCCAGCCGCCCATGGCGTCTGCCGTAACCAGGTAGCTGATTTTCGCGCCTGGCTGAACGACAATAGTATGCTTTCGCGGAATTCGTTCCGGATCACCGGATTCCATATCACTCCACATACCATGCAGATGTATCGGGTGATTCATCATGGTGTCGTTAATCAGATTGATTCGCACCCGCTCGCCATACTTCAGGATCAGTGGTTCAGCATCGGCAAATCGAATGCCATTCAGTGACCACATATAACGGTTCATATTGCCGGTCAGGTGCAGACTGATTTCCCTGCCGGGTTCTCGCGGATCCGGAGTGGGATATAAATTACGAATCCGAGAATAGGTCAGAACCTTGCGCCCGTTGTTGCGCAGGCCAACACCCGGGTCATCAAGACGGTACCGTGCGTCATCGGCGCGCATATCCGTGTTAGGACCAAATTCGGTTGCGACATGAGGTTGGGGCAATTTACTGCCAAAACCAGCCAATCCACTACCCATCACCGCTAATCCGGTGTCGTCTGGCATGGACATTTTGCTGTGATCCATGGCTGACATGTCATGACCCATGCCTCCCATATCCATACCCATGTCTCCATGCTCAAGTATTGGCTGGGCATCCAGTTCCGGAACCGGCGCACTCAACGCCAGGTCGGGGGTCAGGGTGCCGCGCGCATATCCGGTACGATCAATGGCCTGGGCAAATATGGAATACGCCGTATCACCATGCGGTTCCACAACAACGTCAAAGGTTTCGGCAACCCCGATACGCAACTCTTCAACAGAGACAGGCTCGATGTTTTGACCGTCCGTCGCGACGACTTTCAGGTCCAGTCCGGGTATACGGACATCGAAAAGAGTCATCGCCGCAGCATTTATGATCCTCAACCGGACCTTTTCACCTGTTCTGAACAGGCCCTTCCAGCCTTCGGCAGGTGTCTGGCCGTTCATGAGAAAGGTATAGGTATAACCGCTTACATCGGAGATATCGCGATCACTCATGCGCATCATGTTCCACATTTTTTGATCAGCCCACGTTTGGGCAGTGCCCTTGTGCCTGATGTCATTGTGCAGGTCACTGACGGTGCGCCCGCTAAAATTGTAGTAATCACTTCGCTTTTTTAGTTTTCCATAGAGATTATCCGGTTCCTCATCAGTCCAGTCGGACAAAACAATGACGTACTCACGGTCAAAACTGACCGGATCAGCTTCTGCCGGATCCACGATGATTGCGCCATACAAACCGATCTGTTCCTGGAAACCGGAATGACTGTGAAACCAATAGGTGCCGCTCTGGTTCAAGGCGAATCTATAAACAAATGTTTCACCTGGAGGAATTCCGGGAAAGTTATCGCTGACATTGGGCACACCATCCATACCACTGGGCAAAACGATGCCGTGCCAGTGAATTGAAGTGTCATGGTCGAGCTGGTTGGTCACCGAGAGGGTGATATTTTGCCCTTCTTGCCAGCGTAGTATCGGCGCAGGTATTGAGCCATTGACAACAGTTGCAATCCGTTCTTTTCCTGTGAAATTAACAGGCAAATGCCCGACCGTCAGGCGAAAACTGTTCGCTGTCAGAATCTCCGGATTTCCTGAATTTCTTTCTTGAAAGCCAGCGTAGGTAGCATTGAGCCCAAGGCCGGCCATGGCGCCGCCCATTGCCAGGCCCTGCACAAACTTGCGCCGTGAAAAACTGAAGTCACCCTGTAAAGGGCAGGGCTTCATTCTGTTCATGTTTTAACAACTCCAACACTGGACCATTACCTGAACTGACTGAAAAGCAGCCAGTTCCGTAAATCTAAAACTCGAGGGTGGTCAGACTTTAGGAGGATGGAGTAATGGTTTAGTTAAAGGTTTGGAAAAACCAACGGCCAAGGACAGGTTGTAAGCAGGGAGACCCGGCAGCATTAGATCGGAATCGCCCACAAAGAGCACCGGGTTGATCAAATTGCACGATTCACAACTTTCGAGCATGCAGCCATCATCTGCGCAGCAGGACTCAGTCTTGGTGAACTGTTCCAACTGTGTGGTCACAACCAGGCCTTGATGGGCAGCGTGAGGATTCAATTCAGTCTGCTGTGCCCAGCTTACACGAAGAGGTGACAGGACCAGCATGGCGGTCACCAGAAGTGTTGCTGTTTTGCCAATTTTTCGCGTCATTGGTTTTCGTGCCACGGTTAATGAGCAGGGCAGTAGTTTTCAGAACACCACAGAGAGCTTCAAGTTCAATCCGATGCCTCTAAAGATAACACGTAAAAACAAAGTGCTTAAATTTTCAAGGATTCAATCCGTGTATACAGGAAACATCGTCTAATGCCTGAAGATTGGAATATCAGCAGAATCGCGATTGCCCACAAGACATGGATAATCGATCAATTGAGGTTACGCTGCGCTGGCGTTTTTGCTGGCTACGCAAAGCCCAGGTAAGTCCATAGACGAAAAAACGTGGACACCGTCCACGTTTTTATACCCAACAGATATTGATGTGATTTTTTGCATAAACAATCCCTGCTAATTGTCGCGAATATTAGTCTAAACCAATATTTTGGACAATAAATGTACCTTATGTAAGATATTTCATACCGTTTGTCATGGTTTTTTTCTATACAAGCCCGTTTTTTTACCTGATGGCCTATACTCGACAAAAGGACTTTGTTTCGAACAACGGCCGTAAGCTTTCCCTCCAAAGTTGACAGGTAATAACTAGAGCTTTCTGGCAGGATAGCCACCAGGAGGCCAAGATGAAACGAAGTCGATTTACCGAAACCCCGATCATTTCGATCCTCAAAGAAGCCGATGCCGGCGCCAAAGTGAAAGATATTTGTCGGCGTCACGGCATCAGCGATGCGACCTACTACAACTGGAAATCCAGGTACGGTGGTATGTCTGCCTCCGATCTGAAGCGCATGAAGGAAATGGAACGGGACCTGGGCCAGTACAAGCGCATGTATGTAGAACTGGCGCCCGAAAACTTTGCCTTGAAGGACGTCATTGAGCGAAAGCTCTGAGGCCATCGGAGAAGCGCGAGATCGCGAGTTATCTGGTGGCCAAACACCAACTTCCAGTAAAGCGGGCGGTGGCAGCGGTGAAGCTGTCACGAACGGCTTACTACCGAAAGTTGAAAGGAAGACGAGTCCTGAATGATCGGCCGGTCATTGATGCACTGAACAAACCGGTCGAGGCCAACACTCGTTGGGGCTTCTGGATGTGTTTTGATCGTCTGCGCCTGGATGGTCATGCCTGGAACCACAAGCGGGTATGGCGCGTGTACTGCGAGATGAAGCTGAATCTGCCACGACGGAAGAAGAAACGCCTGCCACAGCGAGAACGACAGAGCATGGAAGTAGTCCCACTGCCCAACCAGGTGTGGTCGATGGATTTTATGAGCGATGCGTTATATCGGGGTCGGCGCTTCAGGACGCTGAACATCCTGGATGAAGGGGTCAGGGAGTTACTGGCCATCGTGATCGATACCTCGATTCCTTCCGGGCGTGTCATCCGCACTCTGGAGCAGCTGGTTGAGCTGCGCGGCAAGCCAACGGCGATCCGGGTGGACAACGCTCCCGAGTTCTGTGCCCAGGCGTTTATCGACTGGTGCAAGGAACACGGCATTGAGATCCGTTACATCCAGCCTGGCAAGCCCAACCAGAATGCGTGTATTGAACGATTTAACAAAAGCTATCGAGAAGAAGTGCTCAGTGCGCACTTGTTTTCGACTCTGGAACAGGTGCGAGAAATCACCGAAAAATGGATGAAAATCTATAATGAATACCGACCGCACAGGGCATTGGGGCGCATACCGCCAGCGATGTATGTGCGCAATTTAATGCTGGAAAACTCTAGTTTAGAACTGTAACCCTTGTGGGAAAGCTTACGGGTATAGGAGGTGGCACCACCGTCACCGCAGGCGTCAGTAACTACTGTTTAGCTTTTACATTCCCTGCTGGTGGTCCCAATGTTTTCCGTGTTGAGGTCGATGAGGCCGCGGTTGATTCCGCAATCTCGGGAGAAATAGCACCCCTCATGACAGCTACCATTAACGCTACCTCCGGTAATGTTGACTGGGCATGCAGCTTTGGTGGTACAGATGCTGCCAATGTGAAATTCCTGCCTGCCAATTGTCGAGGTACGTAGAAGGTCTTTCCTAAGCAAGATCAGAAAATTAATGAGCTTGTGTTGACTTTGCTTATTCTGAAATGAGCTTGAACCTGAAAGTAATAGGTACTGGCCTGGGTCGGACTGGAACAACATCGCTCAAAGAAGCATTAACAATATTATTGGTCAGACCCTGTTTCCATTTTTCGAGTACAAAACCCGGCCGGAACTGATGTCCACATGGCTGGCATTTACTGAAAAATTGCCAAAATGGAATGCTGCTGATTTGTCCGGGTCTGTGTCGATTTCGCAATAGCAAAGTTTGTTGCCAGCCTATGTCGCTTGTGTCGATGAACCGGCCAGCTATTACTGGAAGCAACTCTGGGAGTTGTTCCCAGACGCACTGGTGATTCTATCTATCAGAGACTCCACATCCTGGTGGGAGTCTGTCAGGAGTGTCGCCCGGCAAATCTAGGAAGAAAAGAGTCAACCTGAACGGATGACTGAGGAGCTCCGGGAATTTCTTGAATTTCTGTACGCGCAATATCCAAATATAGAGCATTTGTCACAGGAAGAAGACATCACATTTTTTGAATACCATAATCGAAAAGTAATGGCGTTCTCTGAACAAAACGAGGATTTTAAACAACGACTTTTGGTCTAGCGCGCACGCGATGGCTGGAAGCCAATTTGTGATGCTCTGAATCTTCCTGTACCTGACATTCCGTTTCCACACAGAAATCGGCGCTCCGAGTACCATGGTTACTAAAAAAAACTAAAAGGATCAGATTCGATTGATTTGTTCGCCTGGAGACTTAAGGGGAGCGCTTAGAAAGCCGGGGCCGTTAAGCCTACCGGCTAGATAAGTGAAAGCTTCGAGGCGATTAATTCTCGTATTTGTAGGAAAACCCCGCGCAGAAGGGCTGTGATACGATTTCTTCTCTTATGCGTATAATGCATATTATGTAAAATACAGTATTTATCGTATATGGAAAAGTTGAGAAGATCTCCTACATACATAATTATATAAACTTCGCAATATTCATGACTTACCCCATAAACTTAATGTAAATAAGGGGAAAGTTTATGAAAAACCAATATTTACGACCTGAACACAAGTCCCACCAGTCCTATATATCTTTGTATGTTCGTACGAGACAATGCCCGGCCTGAATCCAACAACACAGGTTAATTCAAGGGGCTATCACATGGGGAATGTGCCAAAGGAATGGCAAGGCTGGTATTTTTATGAAGGTTACTTATGCTCACCGGCTGGTGACAGATTCACACCCACATCAATTATCGCGACAGTTTTCCTACGACAAATGGGAAAAGCCAGGCATTTGGTCAATTATTGGCCCGACTCAATTCAGTGAATCGAATTACAGTTCTGAGTAAAACTTAGATAGAGATAAATATACCTTGCTTTCTTTGTCTGATAACTCATTCCTTATATCTAACATATCGGCTCTGTAAGGCACATTTCTATGATCTAAATGTGTTTTATTAATTTTATTAATATATTTCGTATACTTAGCTATTTCCGTAAGCTTTCCCACAAGGGTTACAGTTCTAAACTAGAGTTTTCCAGCATTAAATTGCGCACATACATCGCTGGCGGTATGCGCCCCAATGCCCTGTGCGGTCGGTATTCATTATAGATTTTCATCCATTTTTCGGTGATTTCTCGCACCTGTTCCAGAGTCGAAAACAAGTGCGCACTGAGCACTTCTTCTCGATAGCTTTTGTTAAATCGTTCAATAAACGCATTCTGGTTGGGCTTGCCAGGCTGGATGTAACGGATCTCAATGCCGTGTTCCTTGCACCAGTCGATAAACGCCTGGGCACAGAACTCGGGAGCGTTGTCCACCCGGATCGCCGTTGGCTTGCCGCGCAGCTCAACCAGCTGCTCCAGAGTGCGGATGACACGCCCGGAAGGAATCGAGGTATCGATCACGATGGCCAGTAACTCCCTGACCCCTTCATCCAGGATGTTCAGCGTCCTGAAGCGCCGACCCCGATATAACGCATCGCTCATAAAATCCATCGACCACACCTGGTTGGGCAGTGGGACTACTTCCATGCTCTGTCGTTCTCGCTGTGGCAGGCGTTTCTTCTTCCGTCGTGGCAGATTCAGCTTCATCTCGCAGTACACGCGCCATACCCGCTTGTGGTTCCAGGCATGACCATCCAGGCGCAGACGATCAAAACACATCCAGAAGCCCCAACGAGTGTTGGCCTCGACCGGTTTGTTCAGTGCATCAATGACCGGCCGATCATTCAGGACTCGTCTTCCTTTCAACTTTCGGTAGTAAGCCGTTCGTGACAGCTTCACCGCTGCCACCGCCCGCTTTACTGGAAGTTGGTGTTTGGCCACCAGATAACTCGCGATCTCGCGCTTCTCCGATGGCCTCAGAGCTTTCGCTCAATGACGTCCTTCAAGGCAAAGTTTTCGGGCGCCAGTTCTACATACATGCGCTTGTACTGGCCCAGGTCCCGTTCCATTTCCTTCATGCGCTTCAGATCGGAGGCAGACATACCACCGTACCTGGATTTCCAGTTGTAGTAGGTCGCATCGCTGATGCCGTGACGCCGACAAATATCTTTCACTTTGGCGCCGGCATCGGCTTCTTTGAGGATCGAAATGATCTGGGTTTCGGTAAATCGACTTCGTTTCATCTTGGCCTCCTGGTGGCTATCCTGCCAGAAAGCTCTAGTTATTACCTGTCAACTTTGGAGGGAAAGCTTACGACTGCAAACACTAAGTGCGACTAAAAAAGGGAAATTCCAAGCAGGAATAAATCCGGACGCTTGGGCTATCCTGCCGGTCTGAGTTTTTGTACCAATTGGCTGATGGTCTCATTTTTCACCGCTGTCGGGTCCATCTGGGAGCCAACGACCGTATTACAGTTCGGACACAGGAAATTGAAACAGGTAAAGGTTCGCCCTGGGTGAACCTTGCCGTGAATATGTGCGTCTATAACCAGTTCCGTAACCAACTGGTCACATTTGGGACATTTACCGCGAGCCATAATTACATCCTTGTAGTTATTACAGGTTTTGATGGCTTTCAGAAACAAAAAAAGAACCTGACTCCATCCAGGCTCCCCTTGTCTTAAATATAGCAGTTGGAAGAGCAATCTGCCCTAAATATGTGATGAATGGTTTAAAATCGCGGCTGGATGGACAGTGTAATTAAGTTAACATGCTGACTACTCGGAAAAATGATGAGCACAATTTCAAATAAAACTATTAAAATCATTGGTGTACCGATGGATTTGGGTGCCAGCAGGCGTGGTACGGATATGGGGCCGTCAGCGCTGCGAATTGCCGGATTGGGTAACAAACTTCGTGAATTAGGCCTAAACGTCGACCGCGAGGAAGACATCGCTGTGCCTGCCATGGAAACCCGACCGGTGCAGGATGCAAAAGCCCGTTACAAGCCGCAGATTCTCGATGTTTGTACACAATTGGCACACCGGACACGAGAAATACTGGATACAGGTGATTTCCCCCTGGTACTCGGTGGTGACCACTCAATTGCCATGGGCACGTTTTCCGGTGTTTCTTCCCATTTTCGAGAAAAGTCCGAATCAATCGGACTGCTTTGGTTTGATGCGCATGGAGACATGAACATCCCCGGCGTGTCTCCCAGCGGAAACATCCATGGCATGCCGCTGGCTCATCTTTTGGGACGTGGTGATCCCGACCTGGCGGGCATTCTGGGGTTCACACCCAAAGTAAAACCCGAAAATGTCGCCATTATTGGCCTTCGCAGCATCGATGAGGGTGAACGCAAGATCATCCGTGAATCAGGTATCAACACTTACACCATGCGCGATATCGACGAACGCGGCATGGCCAGTATTTCTGCAGAAGCGTTGCAGGCTGTTAATAACGGCACCACGGGCTTTCATGTCAGTTTTGACGTGGATGGCTGCGATCCTTCAGTAATACCCGGTTCGGGTACGCTGGTGCCCGGTGGCGTACGGTTTCGCGAAGCACACTTGCTGATGGAGTACTGCGCGGATAGCGGACAGATGTGTTCACTGGAAATTGTTGAACTGAACCCTTTCCTGGACCAGGGGAATGTGAGCGCAGAACGCACCGTGCAGTTAATTCTCAGTGCCCTGGGTAAAAGCATACTCTGAGCACTCCCCTGCCCCGCTTTAAACGGTACAATTCTTTTTAAGCCCGGGTGGCGAAATTGGTAGACGCAAGGGACTTAAAATCCCTCGGAGTAACCTCCTTGCCGGTTCGAATCCGGCCCCGGGCACCAGTATATATATTATATTTCATATAGTTATGGAAGCATTAATCAATTCTGACCGGTCTCCCTTACTCTGTGAAAATTATTTAGTAAAGGTTTTAGTAAAGATTTGGTGCTGTACGTCGTCAGAGCATATGGGACCACTTGAGCCTTTTTCTAAGAGACACTTTTCTGCCCGTACTTTCTCCAGTCTAGCCTGCTAACCGCAGGTTTTGTATTTTCCTTTGCGTTAACGTCCTGGCTTTGATCATTGACCGTCGGTCCAGGATGTCGTTTCTTCTTCCGTTATACACATCAGCCGGCGTCACGTTATCCAGTGATTCGTGATACCGCTCATGGTTGTAATGAGCCACCCACTGAGCAATGGCACTTTCCAGTTCCCACGGGAAGTAATAATTCTCCAGCTTGACCACGTTTTTCATCGAACGGTGGTAGCGTTCGATCTTGCCCTGGGTCATCGGGTGGTACGGTGCTCCCCGGGTGTGCTTCATGTCTTGATCCTGCAACCATTCCCTGAGTTCTTTTGAGATATAGCAGGGGCCGTTGTCAGACAGTAACCTGGGCTTGTGATGCACCCTGACTTCGGTGAGCCCTGTGGCTTTCAGAGCATCTTCCAGAGTATCGGTGACATCATGCGCCGCCATCGTGGTCGTCAACCGCCAGCTGATGATGTAACGGGAATAGTCATCCAGGATCGTCGACAGGAAGTACCAGCCCCAGCCCACCACCCGGAAGTAGGTAAAGTCTGTCTGCCACAGTTCATGTACACGCCGTGTCGGATGCTGGAACGCATCGGCTGCGCTCATCACTATGAACTGTGGGCTGGTAACCAGGTCATGGGCCTTGAGGATGCGATAGACACTGGACTCCGAGATAAAGTACTCATGGGTATCAGTAAGATGCCAGGCCAGTTCCCGGGGTGTCAGCTCCGGTTGTTCCAGGGCCACATCAACAACCAGTTCCCGTACCGACTCGGGGATCTTGTTCCAGTGCTGACGTGATGCCCTGCTGTGGTTCTGCAAGCCATCAGGGCCATCGCGTTCATAAGCCTGATACCAACGGTAGAAACTGCTGCGACTGACGTTGATCTCGACCAGAGTCCTGCGCACGGATAACTCCGAGTCTTCCACCAGGCGGATAATGGCCAGCTTTTCAGATGCGCTGTACATCAGTCTTCGTCCAATGTCACACCCTGCCCAGTGAGACTTTTTTTAAGCCAGTCATTGCGCAGGTACAGTTCGGCAACCGCTTGCTTGAGGGTGGTATTTTCTTTTCTGAGACCAACCACTTCATCGCTGTTGGCTTCTCTGACGGTATCTCCTGACAGGCGCTTTTTACCGGCCTCCAGAAAATCCTTGCTCCAGCGGTAATACAGATTGTTGTTAATACCTTCCTGGCGACACAGTTCAGCGATCGAGCTTTCACCGCGCAATCCATCCAGTACGATACGGATCTTTTCCTCTGACGAGAACTTGCGACGGGTATTGCGGCGGATCTCCTTGACCCGTTTGGTGGTGTTTGACATGCTCATATTGAGACTCCTCTGCTTCAGGTTAAAAATAGCAGAAGTGTCTCTTAGTTAAAGCAGTTGATTGGCCCCATATGGGCTGACGTCACACACCCGCCTGCAGAAAGCGCACCACCCGGTCTTCATCGGCCCGGTAAGCCATGAGATCCCCTTGTTCTCCCCACTTTTCTGCGAACTCCCGGGCTGCCTGAGACGCATCACTGTAGATCCGTGTGGGCTGCTCGATGCCAGGGAAGAACACCAGATTCGGGTGTGTAACCGCCCTGCCCTGCAAGCAATCGGCCAGACCGGTCTCCCGCCAGACAAAATCCTGCATCAGCCCCAGCGTGGTAGCGCCGAGGGCGTAATCCTGCCGAATGCCATTGACCTCAGCAGTTTCAGATACACAAGCACCGCCAACCCGATCGCTACGCTCGAGTAGTGTGATCCGATGCCCAGCACGCGCCAGGTAATTGGCCGCGACCAGGCCGTTGATACCAGCGCCGATGACTGTGATGTTCTGTGGGGTTTTTGTCATTGAGCACAAGGTATCATTCAATTCTTATACATGCCCCAGAATTTTGGCAATCAGCCACAGCTTGCCTCCACAATCCGGACTCGCCTCAATGTCGATGCTAAACACCAGCTTGAATTGAGGCCAGGTTGGATCATGAAGCCGCGTTAGATGTCGCAAGATCTCAATTCAATGAGCCTGGCAATTCTGGCAAAGCAGCCTCAATTCATCTTTGACCCGCACGCTAAACTCCGTTTGGGTTTTCCGGGGCAATTGTTATACGATTTTCAGTGAAGTCTGGCGAACAACCAAACCAGGTATTCAGGCAATGACAAAAACAGAATTGGGTTTAGTCAGGAATGTTTCTGCGCTACTCGCGTACGTATTGGGAAGGGTGAGCGGTCTGGCCGTTATCCTGATCGAGAAAGAAGATGACCACGTGAGATTTCATGCAATGCTATCGATCCTGACCTTTGGCGCGCTGACACTATTGAGTATCGTCTTTGGATCAATGTTCATGTTTATGGCGATGATGGGTTCATTGATCAATATTGCGGCCATTGTTTTGTGGATATTACTCATGGTCAAGGCCTACCAGGGGGAGAAATTCATGTTGCCCGTAATCGGTGAAATGGCGGAACAGTGGGCAAAGAAGTTTATCGTGTGATTTAGTGACCACAAGCAGCCTGGATCATTCAGGAGATATAAATGTCCAATCAAGACAAGAAAATTGATCCTCTCTCACAATATATCGGAATCGGAATTGCGCTTGGCGTTGCCATTGGTGCGGCAATGGATAATGTCGGACTGGGTATTGCCCTGGGTATTGCCATAGGAGCCCCCTAAGAGGGCTTTGCCGTCTAAACATCTCCCGGTGACGGTTTTCTGGTTCTTTGTTTCAAGTGTGCTTTCACGTCGAACCAGACCTTCAGCACAATAACGGTCATCAGTACCGGCGCTGTCTCTCCCAGGACCAGTGACACACCTCCTCCGAGAATCAGCACCAGGTGCATGAAGACGATGCGGCCGTAGGGCTCTGACATCTGGTTTTGCATGGTTTTTCCGCGGTACTCACGCCGGCCCAGGAAGTTCTTGTAAAAGGAAAATGCATGGCTGGCAAACAACGCCACCAGAGCAGGCCACAGGTCGATGAAAAGTTGCGCAACTTCGGTCAGGTCGCCGCCTGTGTTGTCCTGTAGTCCTTGCACAAAAATTCCGTAAATGAAAAGGAAATGGACGAACATAAAAGCACCGAAGTGACCCACGAAAAACAGCCCGGCCAGCAGTCCTAACCAACGGCCAATGACAAGCATCTTGCATACATTGAAAAAACCGATCACGGCGCTTTCGGCCCAGTACAACACCATCACGTCGCTCAGTTACCAACCCATAAAGACTGCGCCGATCAGCGGGAACATGTTTGCAAAGATCAGCGCCAGCGTTGACGGAGAACCCAGAGTGACCGGGTCATTAACACCCAGGGTATCGGTTGATAACAATTCAGGAGCTTTCATCTCTTTAGCCAGGAACCCTGGCTCCCACTTTCCCTGCAACTCTTCTGCTGTAGCGTCACCGTTCCGAATGGTATTGCCGCTTATCATCTCTATGCTGCTGGCTATTTCAGCAAGTTTGTTTTCCCTGATATTTGAACCGAAGGCTCCCGTGTATGCACCATAGTCGAAGGCAATATGTGACCCGCGCCATGATTTCCCCGATTTCATGGGCGGATGTTCAATGCGCAGGTTGCGCATCCGGGATACATCGTACTGGGCAGCCATCCCTACAACGGGCAGGCCCAGGAAAATTTCGAGTTTTCCGGGGCTGACTTTGATTACCTCACGGCCAAACAGCATCACAGTGAGTATCGTGGTCATCAACAGGGGTGCGATAGACCAGCCCAGCAACCAGGCTGTGAGAAACAGCGCTGATACCAGATCGAACAAGTCATCAAACTTGCCCCACTCGGCAGACGCCTGTAGAAAAGTAGTGATGGCCGGATACAGGAATATCAAATCAAAGACTGCCAGGATAGCGATGGCAATCCAGGAACGCCTGAATGGCAATACCCTGCGAAAGCCGCTTCCATCGCCGGTCAGGTCCAATGCGGGCTTGATGCGAGGCCGAAGTCCTTTTCTGATCATGGTGTGGGTATTGAAACAGGAACCTGATGCATTTTCCCGATTTCTTTTCTCGTCCGAATGCCGGCTTACTCCAGATGCAGCTCGAGAAACCTTGAATTGGAATGAACTGGCTAAATCGTTCCACGAAGCAGAATCAGCAGCAAAGGGGTCGTGCCGGTGCTCCACCTTGTTTCATTCCAAAGGGCCCGAAGGGTCCTTAGGAATGGAGGCCAGAGTCGGAATCGAACCGGCGTTGACGGCTTTGCAGGCCGCTGCATAACCACTCTGCCACCTGGCCAGGCGATAGATAATATTGGAGCGGGAAACGAGACTCGAACTCGCGACCCCAACCTTGGCAAGGTTGTGCTCTACCAACTGAGCTATTCCCGCTTCAAGGGGGCGTATTGTAAGGCAATAGTCACGACTGTCAACACACATAAATAGCACATTATTACTTTGGTATAAGGATGTGCGAACACGGGCGACAGCGAGTGTAGAAGCGAAGCAGGGTCACGCCTCTGCGTAGCGACATGCAAGTGGTGTTGCGAGGCAGTATCCTCGCAATTAATTCAGCCGTGAAGCGGCTCACCTTAGAGTGCGAAACACGGCAAGGCCCTTCTTACTCCTTCATGTGGCACAATACCGCCTGTTTTAAATCCAAGAGGCCAGTATGGCAAAAGAAGATGTAATTGAAATGGAGGGCAAGGTGCTCGAAACCCTGCCGAATACACTGTTTAAAGTCGAACTGGAAAACGGTCATGTGGTGACCGCACATATATCGGGGCGCATGCGAAAGCACTATATTCGTATTCTCACCGGAGATATGGTTAAAGTCGAATTAACCCCTTATGACCTGAGCAAAGGTCGTATCACCTACCGAATGAAATAGATACTCTGACGTGGTCAACCTATTTGATACAACCCAGTTAAGCAGCTTTTCTTAATTCCGTCATTTCCATTTCATACTGATTCGGGCTTCTGTAATCGAGGTACGAATGCAGTCTGTAACTGTTATAAAACATCGATATGTAATCCAGAATATCCTGCTGTGCTTCATATCGAGTCTGGTAGTGCCACCAATGCACCCGTTCTTGTTTCAAGCTGCCGAAGAAGCTCTCCACAACGGCGTTGTCCCAGCAATCACCTTTTCGGCTCATGCTGCCTTTGAAGCCATGTGCTTTCAATAATTTCCTGAAAGCCTTACTGGCATACTGCGATCCGCGGTCAGAATGATGGATCAACCCCGCCGTTGGCCTACGCAACCAGATCGCCATCGTCAAAGCATCACACACCAACTGTGCTGTCATTTGGCTGCTCATACTCCAGCCAACAACTTTTCTGGAATATAAATCAATAACCACAGCCAGGTACAGCCAGCCTTCCCGGGTCCAGACATAGCTGATGTCTGAAGCAAATACCTGGTTGGGTTGCTCAACATCAAATTGTCGTTCCAACAAATTCTCAAATAACGGCAATTTGTGATTGCTGTTGGTGGTCACTTTGAATTTCTTCTTATGCCGAACTTGAATACCCGCTTCTTTCATCAGCTTCACAGTCTTCGTTCTGCTGATCGGAAAACCCAATGCATTCCCGATTATCCCCTTGACTAACGTATTCGAGGCGGGCATGATGCGCAGCTCAAAAGATGCAAACGGGGGAATTCTGTGCGATCGGCGCTGCGCGAGTACGCACAACTCATGTGTCGGTACTGGTGGCAACTCCTTATCGGGGGATGTTTCGGTGTCATGGGCGCGGCTAAGGACATGGAGTTGATGGAAGCGCCGGTGCCTTCATGGGTTTGGTACCTGTTGGCGGTCGGAGCCTTTGTCTTGGCTCAGTACATGTCGTTTGCCACCCTTCATAAAGAGGTGAAAGTCTATCGAGACAGACCAAAGCCAAATTCTTCGCTCTGCGCGATTTTTGATTATGTTTTTAAGATAGCAACCAAAGACCCGAATTTATCGCACCCCCTTGAGGCTACGACGAATTGGATTATTGAAAAGGCCGTGGGCGAGGAACTCCAGATATTTGGAACCAGGAAAAACCCAGATGAAGGAGACGGAGTGATAGAGCCTATAGATAGCGAATATTGGCGGGGACACTCATTTACCTACAATGAAATTCTTTATATCAAACTAAGCCCTAACGACAAGGCAAAACGAATGCTAACCACAGGAGGAGGGAGAATTTACTACAACCTAAAGGCAGATAGCTCTCAGGTTTTTCTATGTTGGCCACAAAAGAAACGCGTTAAGTTGCAATGGCCGTTTAGGCGAGAGGTTGTCTGATGTCACGCGGGAAGCATCTCTCCCTAGAAGAAGCCAGGAATACGGGCAAGCTAGATCAGTTCGCCAAGGAGCATCCGTGCCCGCCGAATACGCGCTTTTGGGAGGTGCTGGATCTTGCCGCTAAAGACTTGCCAGCAGATGATCAAACATCCGCTCGGGATTCTCGCGGCGGTTGTAGCGGTACTCGAACTCCTTCACGTACTTCTCAAGGTGCTTCCGGGAAACGTGCACGTGCGTCCCGCGAATCGAAAGCTTGAGCCGCGCCCAATAGCCTTCCATCGTGTTGACATGGCAACCGTTCTTCGCATATTCGCCAGCGCCGTGATTGACCGTCTCATGCTCGTATCCGGCCTTCTCAAGCCCGTTGTAAGACTTAAGCTCGTCGGTATGCACGGTGCTACCTTTTTCGACATTCGCCTTGATGATCGGCTGGAGCGTCTTTTTGCGGACGTTTGGGACGACCTTGGTCATCACGTCGCCGTCCCGCTCCATCATGCCGAATACCACGGCCTTGTTCCCCCGGTAGCCCCGCCCCTTACCCTTGACCTTACCGCCCACGTAGGTTTCGTCCACTTCGACGGTCCCGCCCAGCGGCCACTCGCCGTCGGCTTTCGCCATGAGCTTGCGGATCTGGTGGGCCATGCGCCACGCCGTTTTGTAGGTCACGCTCAACTGGCGCTGCAATTCCTTGGCGGCCACGCCATGCCGGGTCGTGGTGAAGAGGTAGATCGCGTAGAACCACTTCTGCAACGACGTGTGAGAGCGGTGGAAGATCGTGCCCGCCATCGGGTGAAGGTGATACCCGCACCACTGGCATTCGTAAGCAGGCTCCTTCTTCATGCGGTGAACCTTGCCGTGCTTGCCGCATTTCGGGCAATCAAGGGTTTCGCCGTACTTGCTCAGCATCAGATGGTGCAGGCAGGTGTCGTCGTTCGGGAAATGCTTAAAAAATTGCTGAATGCTCAGTGGCTTGCTCATCGTGTCCTCCTAATGTAGGGAGATCGTACACGATTTGAATACGTTAGTCAAAGGGATAATCGGGAATGCATTCATTGCTCTTTTCATGCGCCGCCGGCCATAGGTGTACTTGCTGGCAATGGCTATATCCTTCATCCAGTCCAGCATCTCCTGGTGCTCTGGATCAGCCAGTCTGGCTTCTGTATTTCGCCGATAGTGGTAATAACCCTGTCGGCTGACGCCCAGTACTCGACACATCAGGTCGATTGGCCAGGTCTTCTTATGTTGGGTGACAAACAAATATCTCATTTCATTTCTTTGGCAAAGAAGACCGTCGCTTTTTTTAGGATTTCTTTCTCCATTCTCAGGTTTTTGACCTGCGATCTTAACTTCCGGATTTCCTCCTGTTCCGGTGTTAGTTTGCCGTTCCCGCGGAAAGCCTGACCGCCATCGGACCGCTGTTCTGAAACCCACCGACCAAGCATATTGCTATTAAGCCCAAGGCTTCTGGCCGCTTCTGCACGGCTATAACCTTGATCGAGTACCAAACTGACTGCATCCAGTTTGAACTCCTTTGAATACTTTTTTCTGCTACTCAATTTACTTCTCCCAGTTAAATAAATTATCTCTTAACTGGGTTGTACAATCTATTGGACCACGTCACTCAGCTAGTGGACGCCGGAAGGGCTTTCTGACCTTCCTCTCTCGGCCGGGCCGAAATTTCAAGACCATCTTCATCGGCTGATACAGTTACAGACACTTCACCTCCCTCTGCAAGATCTCCAAACAGCAAGTCATCGGCCAGTTGCCGCTTAATCTGTTCCTGGATCACTCTTTTCATCGGGCGTGCACCCATCTTGGAATCAAAGCCTTTCTCTGCCAGCCATTCCTTTGCTGCAGTGCTGACCGTAAGGCCCACATCTTTTTGTTCAAGTTGAGCTTCAAGTTCCAGTAAGAACTTGTCCACGACCATCAATACGACCTTGAAGTCCAGTGCCTTGAACTGAATCACCGCGTCGAGCCGGTTCCTGAACTCGGGTGAAAATGCCCGCTTTATCACTTCCATGGAGTCGCTGCTGTGATCCTGCTCGGTGAAGCCCATGGAGCGCCGGGCGCTGTCCCTGGCACCCGCGTTGGTGGTCATGATCAGGATCACATTACGGAAATCCGCTTCGCGTCCGTTGGCGTCGGTCAGCTTTCCGTGGTCCATGATCTGCAACAGTACGTTGTAAATATCCGGATGCGCTTTTTCAATCTCATCCAGTAACAAAACGGCGTGCGGATTGCGGGTCACAGCCTCGGTCAATAAACCACCCTGGTCGTAGCCGACGTATCCCGGAGGTGCACCGACCAGGCGGGAAACCGAATGTGCTTCCATATATTCCGACATATCGAAGCGGACCAACTCGATGCCCATTGTCAGGGACAGCTGGCGGCTGACTTCGGTCTTGCCGACACCCGTGGGACCGGCAAACATGAATGAACCGATTGGATGTTCCTCTTCGCCAAGCCCGGAACGGGACATTTTGATGGCTGAAGCCAGTGCTTCGATCGCTTCATCCTGGCCAAATACCACGAGCTTGAGATCACGACCCAGGGTACGCAGCGCGTCCTTATCTGATCGTGATACATGCTTGGGTGGTATACGCGCCATTCCGGCAATGATTTCTTCAATATCGTGTTCGTCGAGAAGTTTCTTACGTTCGTTTTCTGGTAACAAGCGCTGCCTGGCTCCGGCTTCATCTATGACATCGATGGCCTTGTCCGGCAAATGACGGTCGTTAATATGCCTTGCGGCGAGTTCTGTTGCTGCGATCAGTGCGGCATCCGTATATTCAACGTGATGGTGTTCTTCAAACCGGTCTTTCAGTCCGCGAAGTATTTCAATGGTTTCCGGAACGCTTGGCTCGACGATGTCGATCTTCTGGAATCGCCTCGCCAGTGCCCGGTCCTTTTCAAACACACCGCGAAATTCCTGGAACGTGGTAGATCCGATACAGCGTAAGTCGTCCGAGGCCAGTACAGGCTTGATCAGGTTAGAGGCATCCATCACCCCGCCAGAGGCGGCACCGGCACCGATAATGGTGTGAATCTCATCAATAAACAAAATCGCGCCTTCCATATCCTTCAGTTCTGCCAGTACTGCTTTTAAGCGTTTCTCGAAATCACCTCTGTATTTTGTACCGGCCAGCAAAGCACCCAGATCCAGGGCAAATATGGTGGCGTCATCCAGTACCTCCGGTACTTCTGATTCTACGATTCGCAGCGCAAGGCCCTCGGCCATGGCAGTTTTGCCAACACCGGCCTCTCCAACAAATAAGGGGTTGTTCTTACGCCGGCGACACAACACCTGAATGGTGCGCTCTACCTCCTTGTCGCGACCGATCAAGGGGTCGATATGGCCCTGGCTGGCCCGTTCATTGAGATTGGTTGCGAAACTCTCCAGAGCACTGGCCGATTGGGCTTCGCCCTCTTCCACCGTTTCCGCTACTTGAGATCTATCATTCTCATCTGCTTCGCTGCCGATCTTGGAAATACCGTGAGAAATGTAATTGACGACATCGAGACGCGTGATTTCATGCTTGTTCAGCATGTAAGTGGCATAGGAATCTTTTTCGCTGAAAATAGCGACCAGCACATTGGAACCTGTAACTTCCTGCTTGCCAGCAGATTGCACGTGGTAAAGGGCCCGCTGTAAAACACGCTGAAAACCAATCGTTGGCTGAGTGTCACGATTATCATCGTCGTCCATCACGGGAACGGTTTCATCCAGTACCTGGCGTATCTCCCGGTTCAGCGACTCGACGTCGGTATTACAGGCGCTCAGTATGCTCAGTGCAGAAGCATTGTCCAGCAGGGCCAGTAACAGGTGCTCGACAGTCAGGAATTCATGCCGCTTGGTCCGCGACTCCTGGTAAGCCTGGCTGATGGTGACTTCAAGTTCTTTGCTGAACATTGATTTACTTCCTGATCCTGGGGGAACTCTAAGCTATTTTTAACTCGTCCTAAATAACTTGGTGTTCCCTGCAATTATGACCAAATTCCCAGCGCTTGGTTTCAGGCTTTTTCCATGGCGCATTTGAGCGGATGCTCGTTTTGCCTGGCAAATTCATTCACCTGGACAACCTTGGTTTCGGCAATTTCAAAAGTATATACCCCGCATATTCCTTTACCGCGTGTGTGTACATTTAACATGATCTGGGTCGCGCGATCATGACCCATTCCAAAAAATATTTTCAGGACTTCAACCACGAAATCCATCGGCGTAAAATCGTCATTCAGCAGTACCACTTTGTACATAGGTGGCCGTTTAATCTCGGGCCGTACTTCTTCGAGCGCGACACCGCGATCTTGCTGTGATTCAAGTTCCTGGCTCATGACAGTAATTCTATTATACCCGCTCACCTACTCATAGCCTTGAGCGCAAAAGCGGTTGCCCCCACTTGATGGACATGTCTGCAAATACCGGAAAAATCATGGTGGCCATGTCGGGAGGCGTGGATTCGTCGGTATCGGCCCTGTTGTTGAAACAGGCCGGGCACGACGTAAACGGCATGTTCATGAAGAATTGGGAAGAAGACGATCGGTTTGGCACCTGCCCTGCACAGGAAGATGCAGCAGATGCTGCTGCGGTATCTGATCAACTGGGCATTCCTTTTCATACCCGAAATTTTGCGGTCGAATACTGGGACCATGTCTTCGAGGATTTTCTTTCTGAATATCGCGCCGGGCGTACACCCAACCCCGACATTCTGTGCAACCGTGAGATCAAATTTAAAACCTTTCTCGAACACGCGCTGGATCTGGGTGCTGACCGGATTGCAACCGGCCACTATGTGCGTACCGAAAAACGGGACGATATTTACCGTCTGTTACGCGGCAAAGACGCGAATAAGGATCAGAGTTATTTCCTGTATGCGATCGGACATCAGCAACTGGCTCACACCCTGTTTCCAATCGGTGACATGGAAAAACCCGCAGTCCGGGATCTGGCACTGAACGCAGATCTCAGGGTGCACGATAAAAAAGACAGCACCGGAATCTGCTTTATCGGGGAGCGCAATTTTCGCGAGTTCCTTGGTGAGTACATACCTGACCAGCCCGGTGTGATGATGACGCCCGAGGGTGATGTCCTGGGTGAACATAGCGGACTGATGTTTCATACCCTGGGGCAACGCCAAGGCCTGGGTATTGGCGGCGTCAAAGGTTACGCCGATGAGCCCTGGTACGTAGTCCACAAAGACCTGGTTAAAAATGTACTGTACGTCGGCCAGGGTCACGAACACCCCTGGCTTTATTGTTCAAAACTCGAGGCCAATAATCTGAACTGGGTGAGTGAATTGGCGCCCTCCGCCGGAAACCAGCTTACCGCCAAGGTTCGCTATCGGCAGACAGATCAGGAATGCGAGCTTACCGATATCGATCAAGACAGCATGTGCATCAGGTTTAGCAAGCCACAAAGGGCGGTCACTCCAGGACAGTCGGTGGTGATTTATTCCGGTGATGAGTGTCTTGGTGGGGGTATCATCAACAGTATGAATGCGGAACCGTTTACCGGGGATTTATTGTCATGAGGGCAGCAAACTCGTGAAACAAAGGACACTGGCACTGGCAGGCCTGTTCCAGGCCACTGAACTGGTACGCCAGGCTGCCAATCACGGCGCGTGGTCAGGCTATGCGGCCAGCACCTGCCTGGACAGCCTGTTCGCGGTGCAATCAGAATCCGTCGAGGATATTTATGGCAGCAATAGTCAGATGCGCCTCGGGATGGAAACCCTGATGGCGGTGCTCAAGGGAGAGAGCCAGCACCTCGACAGTCTTCGTTACGCTGTTGGACTGCTTCAGATCGAACGTAAATTTCGTAAAAAAGGAAGAATGCAGGACAAGGTCGGAGCCTCACTCGTGGCCTTGTCTCAACAATTTGACGACCTGGAGCTGCACGAAAAACAGAATCTACAGGCGCGGGAGATTGCGTCCCTTTACAGTGAGACCATCAGCTCAATTTCCCCTCGGATAGTGGTTAATGGAAGGCCGCAGTATTTGAATTCAGAACGCACGGTAAACTGGATTCGTACACTTTTGTTTTCAGGCTTGCGCTCAGCCGTACTCTGGCATCAACTCGGAGGAGGACGATGGAGCCTGATGTTTGGCCGCAAACAAATCCTTGGGGAAGCTGAGTCCTTGTTCAGGGGCTGATTCGGACTGGAATATTGCCCTTGTGAAACTGGGCATAAATGACCCGATCGGCGATAATCAGGGGTCAGTTTCTACATAATATTTATCGGAGACCATCATGGTTGATTCTTTTTCCTGCCGCCGGAGCCTTAAGGTAAACGGTCGCGAGTACCAGTATTACAGCCTGCCGGAACTTGGCCGGAAATTTGAAATAGATCGCCTGCCCTTCTCGCTTAAAATCCTGCTTGAAAACCTCCTGCGTAATGAAAACGGGATCGATGTAACTCCGGATGACATTGAGGCTTTGTGTCAATGGGATGCAAAGGCTGATCCGGCAACAGAAATTGCATTTACGCCTTCACGGGTTGTTTTGCAGGATTTTACCGGCGTACCAGCAGTGGTCGACCTTGCAGCCATGCGTGACGCCATGACTGCATTGGGCGGGGACCCGAACCTTATCAATCCACTTTCACCAGCGGAACTGGTTATCGATCACTCTGTCCAGGTGGACCGTTTTGGTACGGATGATGCGCTCGATCTTAACAACGTGATTGAGTTTCAACGTAACCAGGAGCGCTACAGCTTTTTGAAATGGGGTCAGGGTGCATTCAGCAATTTCCGTGTCGTTCCACCCAACACCGGCATCGTTCACCAGGTCAATCTCGAGCATCTGGCGCGGGTAGTTTTTGGTGTTGAGAAAGACGGTGAATTGCTTGCCTATCCGGATACCGTGGTTGGCACCGATTCGCATACCACCATGATCAACGGAATTGGTGTACTGGGATGGGGAGTGGGTGGAATCGAAGCAGAGGCCGCCATGCTAGGGCAGGCTATCACCATGCTGATACCGCAGGTGGTTGGGTTCCGCCTGACGGGAAAATTGCCCGAAGGAGCAAACGCAACGGACCTGGTACTGACTGTGGTACAAATGCTGCGTGAACTGGGCGTGGTCGGCAAATTTGTGGAGTTTTACGGTCCGGGTCTTGCGCAACTCCCGTTGGCCGACCGTGCCACCATCGCCAACATGGCGCCCGAATACGGCGCCACATGCGGAATTTTCCCGATCGATGAGGAAAGCCTGCGATACCTCACGCTTTCCGCCCGCTCTGATGAGCAGGTGGCACTGGTTGAGGCCTATGCAAAGGCCCAGGGCATGTTCCAGACCGAAGATGCCGCTGATGCCGAGTACAGTGAAACCATGGAACTGGATATGTCATCTGTTGTGCCCAGCCTGGCTGGCCCCAAACGTCCCCAGGACCGGGTCCTGTTGACACAGGCGCGGCAAAACTACAGGGACAATCATGGATCCTTGACTGGCGAGGCCGATACCGGCGCGTCAGGCCATGTGGACGATGGCCAGCGACAGTATGAATTGAAAGACGGATCTGTGGTCATCGCAGCGATCACTTCCTGCACCAATACCTCCAACCCCGCCGTCATGCTGGGTGCCGGTTTATTGGCCCGTAATGCCAACGCACACGGCCTGAAGGTTAAGCCGTGGGTTAAGACTTCAATGGGTCCGGGCTCCCGTGTGGTCACAGATTATCTACACAAGGCCGGCCTGATGGACGATCTGGAGGCGCTGGGTTTCCATGTCGTTGGTTACGGTTGTACCACTTGTATTGGAAATTCCGGCCCATTGCCGGAAGCGGTCGGAACTGCGGTGCGAACCAATGACCTGGTTGTGTGTTCAGTCTTGTCCGGAAATCGAAACTTTGAGGGACGAATTCATTCCGAAGTTAAAATGAATTACCTCGCATCTCCACCCCTGGTTGTCGCCTACGCACTGGCCGGAAGCGTGGACTTCGATTTGACCACACAGTCCCTGGGGCGGAACAAGGAAGGCGAGGAAGTCTATTTACGGGATATCTGGCCCTCCAGCCTCGAAATTCACGAACTGGTAGCCAAAACCGTTTCCGCAGATATGTTCCGCAAAAGCTACAGCAGTGTATTCGAAGGTGATGAGCGCTGGAAGAAGATCGATTCACCGCACGGTGAAATGTTTGACTGGCAAGAAGATTCAACCTATATCCAAAGCCCGCCATATTTTGAAGGCATGAACATGGAACCACCGGGGATTTCCGACGTCCACGGTGCCCGTTGCCTGGCGCTACTGGGTGATTCAACCACCACCGATCATATTTCGCCTGCAGGTGCCATCATGGAAGATTCACCTGCAGGTGAGTACCTCAAGTCCCTGGGCATCAGCCGTGGAGATTTTAATTCCTATGGCTCACGCCGCGGTAACCACCAGGTGATGATGCGCGGCACGTTTGCCAATGTTCGCTTGCGCAACCTGCTGGCCCCTGGAACCGAGGGTGGCTGGACACAATTTCAGCCGGGCGGCGAGCAGATGAGCATCTTTGATGCCGCCATGCGCTACCGCGATGAAGGTACCCCGCTGGTGGTACTGGCCGGCACCGAGTATGGAACGGGTTCATCGAGGGACTGGGCAGCAAAGGGGACCCAGTTACTGGGCGTAAAAGCGGTTATTTGTTCCAGTTTCGAGAGAATCCATCGTTCCAACCTGATTGGCATGGGCGTATTACCGCTGAATTTTCAGGACGGGGAGTCGGTGGAAAGCCTGGGATTGGATGGTACCGAGACCTATTCAATTACCGGCCTTGGCGATGGTACGGTTGATACGGTAGATGTCGTCGCAGAGTCCGGAGATGGACGGCTAGTTTCCTTCCAGGCAGTCGTCCGGCTGGATACACCCAAGGAAATTGAGTATTACCGTCACGGCGGCATTCTGCACTACGTTCTGCGACAACTTGCCTCAGAGAATGCACCTGTTAACACGGCAGCGGCTGCTTAGACCTTTCCCTGGCGCCGTCGCCAGGGACGCACAATTGTCAGCATGTCCCTTGCCCGGGATTTGGCTGCGCTACTGATGCCCGGAAATTCTTCCACTTCATCGGCCAGAATTCGGGCAACAGGCAAGCCGTTTTCCAACAAAATCCGGTTATTCATGGCAGCAGGTGTGCGCTGACCTGCCAATAGCCAGCCTCCAAGATTCAACGGGTCGGCTGCACTGATGACCACCAGAGAAGAAGCAGAATCTTCCTCGCGGCATTGACGTAACAGACCCACCGCTTCGGGTAATGCAAATTGCTCACCGGAAAACCCGTCAACAAATCGTCCGCCACGAACCTCGCCCCGGTCCTCCATTCGCCTTAAATAGGCCAACAAATAACGCCAGGACGGTAACAGGCTCTCTCTTTGGATAGCAGCCCGAAACACTACCCCATACCGGCGTAACAGCGCTTTGCAAATCACAGCGAGCTGCTGCTGCCGAAACTCTGAGGGACGATCCTGCTGTTCAAGCACTGAACTTTGCCCAACCAGGCTCCAGCGACCTACCGGTAATGCCGCCGAACCACGTTTCTCCTGCCGGGCTTTTACTTTTTCCGGACGTAACAGCCACCGCAAAGGAGAGAATGCATCAGCGGTAATGCTGCCCTCGTAGACCAGGGTTTTCAGTCCCTCCTCCATGTGAGGCCGCAGTAAGCCGGTACTGTCTTCGATATCCCGGGTAAACATGGCGCCCTGCTTCTCCAGCACCGACCTGACCTGCCTTGCATAAGCACTCAATTCCCGGTGTTCTGCCGAGGAATCTTCATGCCAATTGTTCAGGAATTCACGAGGAACAATGGCAACCGGAGTTGCATTTACCACCTGGCGTGCAACAGCTTCCCCGCGGGAAGGCCGGAACCAGCTGAGCTCACCACTCAGGAAACGCTGGTCCAGGTCTTGTGGTGTATAGCCGCGACAGCGCACACCCAATATCGCCTGTTCCCATAATGGCACCGGTGCAGCCCATCCTTCCAACTGGGATAATGCCTGGTCCAGACCAGCCTCAGGCTGATCCAGTCCGTGCCACTGTAAGAGGAACCGTGCATACGCTGCCGGGGGAACCGGTTTTACCGCGTGGCGTCTTTGCGCCCTGCTGTAACGATGAATACGGGCCAGCAAACGTCGCTCACACCAAAGCGTTTCACCTTCTTCTGCCGGCATCGCAACCGCGAAACCCTGGTTCTGGAGACTGGCCATTGCCTGTTCCAGCTGTTTCGTTTCCAGCACAAAATCTTTGGCCAAAACCTTCAATGACACCGGCCCGAGTCCAGCAAGCCGGTCGCGCAGTAATGTAACCAGTGCATCATCAAAACCGGGGGCAATTTGCTCTGGCAACACGCTTGCAGGATCGGGGTGAACGGTACAATTCGGGTGCAAGGACTGCCATTCCACCAATCGCTCTGAAGCCAGCCATATTATTTGTCCATCTTTGAGATGAATACTGCAAACCCTGTTCTCTTCTGCCAACGCTGCAAACCAGTCCGGCCAGCGTGTGGCATCACCATTCGCACCCGTGTTTGAATTACCTGTCGAAAATTCACAGGCCGTAATAAAGCCAAGTTGCAACAGGCCATCATGAAGCTCATCGGCACTGCGAGGGCTGATCCAGGCTTCGTTCCTGACCTGGTCGATGGCGGCGACTGAAATGATTCGCAGGGTTGTTGCGTGGCCAAGATCGTCCGGGTCCTGGCTGATGGCACGTGTTCGTCGGTTCTCAGCATCGCCGTCATCCAGAAAGGCGTATGGACGGGCGTTAATAATTTCCCGGGCTAGTGGTGAGGGGCCGGTCAGGTCAACGCAACTGATGCTGATATTCCCGTCTTCTATCTCTGCCAGCAGGTGCTCCAGGCCTTCAATGTCCATGGTGTCATGCAGGCAATCGTCTATGGTTTGCTTGATCAGGGGATGATCAGGTATCTCCCTGGCGCCGCGAATATTTTCCAGGCAGGCAATCTGGTCCGGAAATACAACGGCGACGAGGTCCTCGGCCTGGTTGCGTTGCCACTGGGGAGGCAAGCGCTGGCCGTTTCGCATTCGCTGTATGGCCAGCGAAATGGTTGCATTCCAACGCCATCGAACCTCAAACATCGGGGCATCCAGCAAGGCCTGGATCAAAACCTGACGGACCGAAGCGGATTTCAGGTAGGCAGGAACATCGGACAATTCAAAACTGTGGGTTTCTCCCAGGGAAAGAATCAGTGAATCATCCAGCGCCGAGGCCTGCAGTTCAAAATTAAACTGACGGCAAAAGCGTTTGCGTAGTGCCAGGCCCCACGCACGCATCAGGCGCGACCCCAGGGGTGCGTGTACGACCAGGTGCATATCCCCGGTATCGTCGAAAAACCTCTCCAGGACGAAATGTTCCGCGGTTGGCAGTTGCCCCAGCGCTTCCAGGGAGGCATGAAGATAATCCACCAACTGCTCCGCAGCTGATTGACACAAACCCTTATCCTGCAGTTCCTTGCTTGTTACCAGGGCACCCGATTTTTCAAGCCTGGTCTGCATTTCCTGCCGGAGACTGGATACGGCATGGCTGAGTTCGTCACTACGCCCTGGCGCATCACCAAACCAGAAGGGAATAGTGGGTGGCAATCTCCGGGCGTCTTCTACCAGCACCCTGCCCTGTTCAATCTTCAAAATCCGGTAACTGGTATTGCCTAATTGGAATATATCGCCGGGAATGCTTTCGAAGGCAAAATCCTCATTCAATGATCCTACCCTGTGCCCCTGGGGCAACATCAGCACCTCGTAGTCAAAATGATCGGGAATGGCACCGCCGTTCTGCAAGGCAGTGAGTCTTGCAGCCGGCCTGGCTTTCAGTTTTCGATTGATTGCATCGTGGAACAGGTAGGTAGATCGCCTTCCCCTGCGGGTGGAAAAACCGCTGGAAAGCATCTCTATAACATCGTTAAACGATTCCTCGCTGAGATCCCGGTAGGGCCAGGCAGAACGGCACAGTGCATACAGTTCATCACAGCCCCAGTCGCGGGCACTGATTTCAGCCACAAGTTGCTGGGACAGCACATCAAGGGGTGCTGATGGAATGCAGATCGTATCCAACTCCCCTTTCTCTACCGCCTGCATCAGGGCCACACATTCCACCAGGTCATCACGGCTTAATGGAAACAGACGTCCCTTCGGAATTTCTCCTACCGTGTGGCCGGAACGCCCTATGCGTTGCAGAAATCCGGAGATACTGCCCGGTGAACCCAGTTGGCAGACCAGGTCTACATGGCCAATATCAATACCCAGCTCCAGGGAAGCGGTTGCAACCAGCGCTTTCAGCTGGCCAGTTTTAAGTGCGTGTTCGGCTTCAAGCCGGTGTTCCCTGGACAGGCTGCCGTGATGAGCGGTTACGGCCTGTTCTCCGATACGTTCCGCAAGATGGCGTGTCAGTCGCTCTGCCAGCCGGCGGGTATTAACAAATATCAGGGTGGTTATGTGTTCGCTTACCAGGCCCTCGAGGCGATCGTAAACTTCTTCCCATATTTCGTTCGCCAAAACGGCTGACAGGGGTGATGCCGGCATTTCAAGTTGCAAATCCCATTGTCGCTTGTGCCCTGTGTCAACAATTGCACAGGGCTTTCCCCCGCACAGGAAATCCGCTATCCGCCCGATCGGCTTTTGGGTCGCAGACAAGCCAATCCTGACCGGCGGTTTCTGACACAGGGCATCGAGCCTGGCCATGGAAAGCGCCAGGTGGCTGCCACGCTTGTTGGCTGCCACCGCATGAATCTCATCGACGATCAGGGTGCCGGTGTCTCTTAGCATGTTTCTGCCGGAAACAGATGTGAGCAGCAGGTAAAGGGATTCCGGTGTGGTAACCAGGATCTGCGGAGGTTTGCGCCGCATTTTTTCGCGCTCACCCTGGGTGGTATCCCCCGTGCGCACCAGGGCACGAATTCCACTTGGCGCCTGTGATTGCTCGACCAGCAAAATATCAATGCCCTGCAATGGCTGCTGCAGGTTGCGTTCGATATCGTTGGAAAGCGCTTTCAGAGGAGAAACATAGAGTACGTAGACCTTGTCTTCGAGACCGTGCTGCCTGCCCTGCTTTACCAGGTCACTGATGGCACCCAGGAACGCAGCGAGCGTTTTGCCACTGCCTGTCGGAGCTGCAACCAGCACGTTTTGCCGCTTTGCAATGGCTTTCCATGCTTCCAGTTGAACCGGGGTTGGTTTGTCAAAGCTGGAATCGAACCATTGCTGAACAACCGGCTGGAATCCGGTTTTCAAGCTTTCAGTCTTCATCAACTGATTGTACTTCAGTGATTCTCAAAACCCGGGAATCCCTTCTCGTCAAAGCGAACAGGTACCCAGCTTGCCGAGAGCAGCAGCCATTCATCGTCATCTTGCAGCCAGCTTGTATGAAACTCGTAAAACTGGCCCCTTTCAGGAATCAGGCCTCTGCCACCGGTAATCAGCCCCAGAAACTCTGCGGTAGCCGTTCCGGGGCCGGCAGAATATACATGTATAGGACCCAACTGGAAATGCAGTCGCTGGTTCACACTCCATTGCAGAATCATGAAACGTTGAAATTCATCCTTCGTCATGATGCCGGATTGTCCACTGAAGTCAGCAGCCACCATGGCCATGAACGGGCGGCGTTTACCTTCTTCAGCCAACCCCTCCATTTCATTGATGGTGCCAATTATCTGCTGCTCGAGGGTTGGCTCTTCACCGCAGGAGACTTGTAATGAAGCCACCAGGCAGACGATGAAAACTTTTCGGATCATTCAGAAGCCAGGTAGCGTTCCAGCAGGTGAGAGGAAACCACGATCAGATCGTGTTCGGTAACCAGGCCCACCAGCTTGCCTTTTTCGACCACTGGCAGGCAGGACAGCTGCGCCTCGCGCATGAGGCGGATGGCATCAACGGTGTTGGTTTCAGGTTCCACGGTAATTGGATTATGATTCATTATTTCACTGACTGTGACCTTGTCTGCCCCGCCTGCCTTACCGGTTGCAACCAGCCTCAGCAAAGCGCGATGGGACAGCAAACCAACCAGGCAACCCTCATCGTCTTCGACCGGAACGTGCCGTACGTGCCGCCAATCCATCAACGAAGCAGCGAAGTCCACAATGTCTGACGGGCGCACGGTAAACAGGTCGGTGGCCATAAACTGTGATACTTGCCGATAACTCTCGCGCCAGTCCAGTTCCTCACAAAAGTCTGCAAGTTCCCAGCTACTGATAGGCTGGCCAGTGGATTGCTGGTCAACCATGTTACTGACCAGGCAACGAAGCCTCTGATCCAGTGTTCCCTGCTCATTCATATTTTGCATTGATTCAAGCAGCCAGCGAGACCCGGTGCGGCGCAAACTAACGCGCTCTTCGATGACCCCCAGGTAGCGGTCTATATCGTCCTGGTCGATTCCGGATTGTTGCAGGCCGTCGGCGGCCAGCGGCAGCAATTCCTCAAGTATCAATTCCTGGGCTGTCACCTGACTGTCATCCATCCAGTTCATCTGTGCCCGAATCCCGTCCCTGGCAGCATCCAGGAAGTTGGCCTTTACATCATCGAAATTTAAAACTTCACGTATATCCTCATATTTGGCCGCCATGCCACTCATCATTCCAAAGAAAAACGCCGCGTTAGCCATTTCATCAATCACGGTGGGACCGGCAGGAATGACCCGGTTTTCAATTCGCAAATGCGGGATTCCGTTGTGTACGCCATAGCAAGGCCGGTTCCAGCGATACACCGTGCCGTTGTGTAAACGCAGGGCATTGAGCTTAGGCGCCTCACCTGCTTCTACCATGCCCAACGGGTCATCCTCGGTTTCAGTGGTGAGGAGCACGCGGAAACGGGCGATATCTTCTTTGAATATTTCAACCACCGACTCATCAAGCCAGCGGTCGCCAAAATGAACCCTCGGCTTCAGGCCGCGTGCCTGGTGAGCTTCGGAGCGGGCATCAATTGAATGCTCGAATACCGCGATCCGGCTTTCATGCCACAAACGCCTGCCCAGCAAAATTGGTGAGTTGACCGCCGCTGCCATTAATGGTCCGGTCACGGCCTGGGCAATGTTGTATAACTGCACAAACTCGTCCGGGCCGGTCTGGAAATGGATCTGGAAACTGGTATTGCAGGCTTCCAGCATTACGTTGCCGTGCTTTACGTTCAGTTGGTCAATTCCATTGATGGTGAACTGAAAATCGTCACCCCGAAGACCGATCAGTGCATCATTCAAGGCCTTGTACCTGACCGTGGGTACCATTGAATCAAGACCCAGGTTTTCGCGGCTAAGCGTAGGCAATATGCCGACCAATGCAATGTCACAGTCAACTTCTGCTGCGGTTTCACGGGCAATACGGTAAATTTCCTGTGCCTCATCCTCCATTCGCCGCAAAGAATCTCCGGCCATGGCCTGCACAGAAAGATTTGCCTCGAGATTGAACAGGCCTATTTCGTGTGTAAACCGCCCGTCTTCAATACGTTCCAGAATGTCCAATGCCATCAAGGCAGGTTTGTGGGCACGATTGATTATGAACATTTCCTGTTCTGCACCGATACGGCGTTTACCAGACTCAATCATTCCCTTTTCCAGCATTGCCTCAAGCGCCTGAAGCTCATCAAGCAGGGACTTCATAAAAGCCTGGCGTGTGGCCTCATTACTGTTTTGTTCGACGTTTTGTTCGCCCATTTATCCTGTCTCTGTACAAAGTGACCTGACGATCATAAACAGTGGCCAGCACACCAGCAATGCCGTCAATGAAATATCCTGCCCAAAAACAAGTCCCGAACGGATACGCTTGTCAGCGGACAGATGCTGTGATGCAATGATGCGGAAGTCTTTCCGGACAGCTTTCAAGGTAAGTTTGCATGCTCAACAAGCCCTGGCTTAACAGTTATCCCAAGGGGGTTCCCGCACAGATAGACCTGTCGGTGTATTCCTCGATCGTGGACGTGCTGGAGCATTGTTGTGAAAAATACCGCCATAAAACCGCTTTTATTTGCATGGGTACTGAAATCAGTTTTGCGGAGCTCGATCAACTAAGCCGAAGCTTTGCCGCACTTCTGCAATCACGGGGCCTGAAACCCGGAAACCGGGTCGCCTTGATGATGCCGAATATTCTGCAATATCCGGTTGCATTGTTCGGTGTTCTGCGCGCCGGGCTAACCGTGGTGAATACCAACCCCTTGTATACCTCCCGCGAATTACATCATCAACTGGTGGATTCAGGTGTCAGGGCTATCGTCGTAGTTGAAAATTTTGCGCCGGTACTCGCAGCGGTCATTGACGATGTGCCGATAGAACATATATTCACAACCCGCATCGGAGACATGTTGGACTACCCCAAGGGGCTCATGGTCAATTTCGTACTGAAATATATAAAAAGGAAAATTCCAAAAACAAATCTGCCAGGCTCATCATCATTCAGTGACGCCTTGTCAGAGGGTAAGAAACTGCCATTGCAGTCCGTCAGTATCGGCTTTGAAGATATCGCTTTTTTGCAATATACGGGCGGCACTACCGGGGTGGCCAAGGGTGCCATGCTCACCCACCGCAACATGGTTGCCAACATGCTGCAATCAGTCGCCTGGCTTGGACACTTGACAATTGGGGAAGAACTCATTATCACCGCTTTACCGCTCTATCACATCTTTGCATTAACGGCGAACTGCCTGACATTCATGTGCCTTGGCGCTACGAATTTATTGATTACCGATCCGCGAAACATGAAAGGATTTGTCAAAGAGATAAGCCGCTACCCCTTTACCGCCATTACCGGCGTCAATACGCTGTTCAACGGCCTGCTGAATACCGAGGGTTTCAAAGACCTGGACTTCACCGGCCTGAATTGTACCCTTGGCGGTGGCATGGCGGTTCAACGATCAGTAGCAGAGGAATGGAAACAGCTTACCGGTGTGACCCTGGTTGAAGCCTACGGGCTTACCGAGACCTCTCCTGCAGCCTGTATTAACCCTATGGACCTTGAAGACTATAACGGTTGTATCGGTTTACCGATATCGTCCACCGAATGCATGGTAATCGATGAAAACAACCAGCCCCTGCCGGCCGGGGAAGCCGGCGAGCTTTGTGTACGCGGTCCGCAGGTCATGAAAGGTTATTGGCAGCGCCCGAATGCTACCAGGGAAGTGCTTTCCGAGGACGGCTGGTTGAAGACAGGTGACGTCGCCGTGATGACCAGTTCCGGGTATTTCAAAATTGTCGATCGTAAAAAGGACATGATCCTGGTATCCGGTTTCAATGTTTACCCGAACGAAATCGAAGACGTGATCGCTGCTCACCCCAAAGTGCTGGAAGTCGCAGCAATAGGCGTGCCGGACGAGAAATCCGGTGAAGCCGTCAAGATTTGCGTGGTAAAACGGGATCTCAGCCTGACTGCTGAAGCACTGTCGGCTTTTGCGAAAAAAAACCTGACCGGATACAAACGCCCAAAACACATCGAGTTTTTCGAGGATTTACCCAAAAGCAACGTCGGGAAAATTCTGCGCAAGGATTTACGCCCGGCCAAAGACACCGCCGAAAGCGGACACTAACCCGCATATTGGACCAGCCGCACCTGTCCTGCGCCATCATCCGGGATACTGATGTAATATGCAGGCTGAAGCCATCTTAAAACTTCAGTAAATAATGCTTCACTTAGTATTTCCTGATCAGGCAGGTACACTATCGGGCAATTGCGGTCATACAGAAGCCAACTCTTGTCTTTTTTTGCAGAACTCAAACGCCGTAACGTTTTTAAAGTAGCGATTGCCTACGTGATAATCGCCTGGCTGGTTGCTCAGGTGCTGCAACTGGTGTTTGAAAGCTTTCGGAACGCCGGATTGGGTGATGAAAACCGTTTTGGTGCTGTTTGCAGCCGGGCTGCCATTTGCGCTGTTCTTTGCCTGGGCTTTTGAACTCACCCCGGAAGGTCTCAAGCGCGAGTACGAAGTGGATCGCAGTCAGTCTATTACCCATGAAACCAGCCGCAAACTGGATTTCATCATCATTGGGGTGATGGCGGTGGCGCTGGGATATTTTGTCTACGACAAGTTGGTGCTTTCCATTGCGCGTGATGCTGCCCTTGTCGAGGCCACCACGCAGGCTATGACGGAACAGACTGCTACTGAAGTAGCATCTGCCCAATCCGACAAATCCATCGCGGTACTACCGTTCGTCAACATGAGTTCGGATGCAGAGCAGGAGTACTTCTCGGACGGCATTTCAGAGGAAATTCTCAATGCCCTGGCCAAGGTAAAAGGACTGCAAGTAACTGGCCGGACCTCTTCGTTTGCATTCAAAGGCCAGAACCAGGACCTGCGAATGATCGGCAAAGCCCTGGGCGTGGAGAATATCCTGGAAGGCTCGGTGCGAAAATCCGGCAACACCGTACGCATCACCGCGCAGTTGGTGCGGGTTGATAACGGCTTTCATCTCTGGTCAGAAACCTACGACCGTGAACTGGACAATATCTTTGCGATACAAGACGAGATCGCAAGCAACATTCTGCAACAGCTAAAAGCAACGTTACTGGAAGGAGAGGAGGCATCGGTCACGGCTGCACGCACGGACGCGCAAGCCTACAATCTGTACCTGCTGGCCAAGCAGCGCATGTACGAGCGCACCGGCCCCACCATAGAGGACGCGGCCGAATTGCTCGACCGTGCCATTGCAATCGACCCCGGATATGCCCCCGCCTACACCCAGCGCGGAATCGCAAACTTGCTGCTGTCAGAAGGTAGTGGCTCCTATGGCAACATCCCCCGTGAACAGGCAGGCGCCCAGGGGAAACTCTACCTGGATAAAGCATTGCAATTGGATCCCAATCTGGCAGAAGCCTGGGCCGGACTCGGCCTTTACTACTACGTACAACCCACCGGGGCGGAGAAACAGCAGGCAACAGGGGTACTGCAAAAAGCCCTGGCGATCAATCCTGGCATGATCGATGCCAGCAATTGGCTGCGTAACACCTTGATTAACCTGGGCCGACCGGCTGAAGCCTATGACATCGTGATGGGCATGATAGAACGTGACCCGCTATACCGCCCGGGAATCGGTAACGCGGTAAATAGCTTTCTCGATTTCGGCCAGCAGGAGCAGGCATTTGCTTTTCTCGATAGAATCCGGCCGCTGATCCCCAATGAGGCCGCGTTGCTGTCCAGCGAATCGAGCATCCGCCGGTCACTGGGGCAGTTAGCAGAGGGCGTGACGCTGATCGAATCTGCGGTTGCCCTGAGTCCCTCCAACTCTGTCGCCCGCCTGCAGCGCAGTTTCGCCTGGATGGGTTCGCACCAGTATGAACGCGTTGCAGCCGAGGATGAAGGGTTTGTCCCGGTGTTCGCCCTGACCTATCTGGGGCGAAACGAGGAAGCGTCGATACTGGCTTTTAAGCGGGCGGATGAACAGGCGGATGTGGCCACATTGTTCAGTTTCCTGAATAATGCTGGCCGCTCAGACGAATTGATGGACTACCTGGAAGAACGCTGGCCAAACCTTGACGCAGTACGGGCAGATTTTCTGCCTTTTGCTGCATTAGGTGACTCTTTGATGCTTAATGTTGCACTGGCCTACTCGCGTGCCGGCAATCAACAACGCTTTGACGATGCTCTTGAACAGGTTCGCACGGTACACGAGAGCCTCAAAGCCCAGGGCGTAAAAAGATCAATTTTCCTCATGAATGAGGCTGCCCACCAGGCCCTGGCAGGAGACCTTGAGGTCAGCCTGGATTATCTAAACCGTGCCATTTCACAGGGCCTGATAACCACCACGAAAATAACGCGGTGGTGGCCGGCACTGTCGCCGCTGGAGGGTGACCCCAAAATTTGAGGCAATTCAGGAACGCATGATCAAGCACCTGAATAGCGAACGCCAAAAACTTGGGTTGGATCCGGTCTCAACGTGAGCGGAAATAATTGGGGTCAGATAAGAACAAATCAAATTGTAAATGCCTTTTTTCAACCTTTCCTTTTTCTTTCCAGGGCCAATCCTCGCGTTATCACGTCGTCTCCATATCTTTCACTGATTTTGTCCATCGTCTGGTCGATCTGACCAGCTTCACCGGAGGATTCCTCCAGTCCCGAGACTCCTACTCCCAACAGCCGCACCGGCGTGTTGGCATGACTTTCCAGCCAGGTCCTGAGAAGTAAGCTCGCCACCTCAAAACAGTCTCGGGTGGAACTGGTTGCCATGCGCAGACTTCGACTGCGGGTCGCAGTACGAAACCGGTGATCACGGATCTTGACGTGTATGGTGCGGGCGGCCAGGTGCTGGCGGCGAACCCTTCGCATCACTGTTTCTGCCTGTCGCTGAAGCTCGGAAAACAATTCCCTGGGTTCCAGCAGGTCGACGTCAAAGGTTATTTCATGGCTGATAGAAAGATCTTCCCTGTCAGCGGTGACTTCACGGTCATCTTCACCCCGTGCCAGTCGCTGAAAGTGACCCGTCCTGTTTCCAAGCACAGCGCGTAACATTTCGTCCTCGCAATTTCTGAGTTGGCCAATGGTCAACACTCCGATTGCCCTGAGCCGCGGTTCAGTCTTTTTGCCGATTCCCCACAGACGACCGATTGGCAGTGGATTCAGAAATGCATGAACTCGATCTGCATCAACGTGGTAGAAACCCGCCGGTTTCTTAAAGTCAGAGGCAAGTTTAGCCAGGAATTTATTGTGAGCCATGCCTATTGAAGCCTGCAGGCCGGTGTTCCGGTGAATGCTATCCTGGACCGCATGACCAATATCCTCGATATCGCCAAAGGCCTTCAGGCTGCCGCTCACGTCCAGGAAAGCCTCGTCGAGGGACAGGCCCTCGACCATCGGGGTGAAATCTCTGAATAGGGAAAAAATTTCTGCGGACACCGAACGGTAACGGCTTAAACGCGGCCTGGTGTATTCCCCGGACGGGCATAATAACCTCGCCCGTTGCATGGGCATGGCGGAAAATACCCCGAACTTCCTGGCGGCATAAGACGCGGCTGCCACGACCCCGCGCGGACCGAGACCACCAACGATAACCGGTTTTCCAGCCAGTTCCGGATTATCCAGCACTTGGACCGAGGCATAGAATGCATCCATGTCCACGTGAAGAATTGATCTTTTGCTCAAGTTATCGATACCCGGCGGTTGCTGTTGGTCTGCTTGAGGCCGCATTATATCCGCATGAACGAGCGCAGCATTGACGAATTGCTTGAGCGCCAGTTTCCGACCCTGGGAAACATGGTATATGCAAACCATGCGGCCATTTCTCCCTGGCCGCGAGTGACCACCGAGGCAGTCGCCAGCTTCGCTATCGAGAACTCAGAGTCAGGTCCTTTGCACACAGGTGAGTGGCTGGAGCGGGAATCCCGTTTAAGAAAACGGCTGGCGAATATGCTCAACGCCGCCAGCGGTGATGACATTGCGTTGCTTAAAAATACCACCGAGGGTATTTGCATTGTTGCCAATGGTATCGACTGGCGCAAAGGTGACAACCTGGTCACGCCCGAAGGTGAATTTCTCACCAACCTGTTGGCCTGGGAAGCGCTGGCACAACAAGGCGTGGAGATCCGTAAGGTTGCGGTTTTTGACTGTGAGGATCCCGAAACCGCGCTTTTGAACGCCATGGATGATCGTACCCGGGTATTGACAGTGAGCGCAGTCGCGTGGGATAGCGGCTTTCGGCTTGACCTGCAAAAGCTGGGCCGTGCTTGCAATAACTCAGAAGTGTTGTTTTTTGTTGACGCCATTCAGCAATTCGGCGCCTTGCGGATCGACGTACAGGCCTGTTATATCGACGCGTTGGCTGCCGGTGCACACAAATGGCAGATGGGGCCGGAAGGTATCGCTGTTTTTTATTGTCGCGAGGATAGCCGGCGTTTTTTGAACCTGAGCCAGTTTGGCTGGAGGATGCTGGACAATCCCTACCGCTTCGCACGTCCCGACAGACCGCCATCCGGGACAGCCAAGCGCTTTGAGGCCGGCAGCCCCAACACCCTTGGCCAGGCTGCGCTTTTCGCTTCTCTTGGGCTCTTGTGCGATGTCGGACTGCATGAGGTTGAGCAGAGGATCCTGGGCAATTCCGCGGAAATCATCTCGGCATTGTCTCAGATAACTGGAATCAGGCTGCAAAGCCGAAGCGAACCTTTGCGACGTTCCGGAATCATCAGTTTCACAGCGGATAATATTAAACCGGATGTTCTGCGGCGGAACCTGGGCAAACAAAAAATTTATGTTGCAGTTCGGGAATCTGCGGTCCGGCTATCACCTCACTTTTACCAGGCGGGACGGCCATTGGATCGGCTTTTGAATACCCTGGAGGATGAAATAAAAAGTAATAAATAAGATTACATATATTATATATCTAGTTGTATTTACTACATTGTATGAGTGCGTTTTTCGCTTTTCAGAAGATTTGCAAGATGTGATTCAATCACGGTGCGGGCATGTGCTCCGTCCGCTGTATCGGCAAATTGAACACCTATACCGGCTTTGCGGTTGCCCTGTGATCCCTGCGGGGTAATCCATACCACCTTTCCCGGTATCGGCAGGCGTTCCTCCAACTCCATCAGGGTCAGCAACAGAAACACCTCGGCGCCCAGCATGAATCGCTTGGTACTTTGAACAAATAACCCCCCGCCCTGAACAAACGGCATATAGGCGCTAAAGAGCGCCAGCCTGTCTTTGATCGAGAGCGAGAGAATTCCTTGTTGAGCCATATTGGGTTTCCCTGGTGCCTAAACAAAAATGCCTGTGTTGCCGTAGCCCATGTTGCCACACCCTAGTGTAGTGCATCGTAATTAATGGGACATTAGAACGAGTCCTATTTTTCGTCAGTCAAGGCGCGAGGCGGATTCATAGTGGGACTATGGCGACAACGAGCAACGCAGAATGGCGGGAAATGTGGCCGTTATAAGTTCCAGATATTGCGATGCACTACACTAGGCAGCGAGTTGAGACCATTTTATCAGCCAATCCTGCAGAAGTAAGTCCTGCCTGACCGGTGTTACGCCCAGCAACCGGTTCCGGTCAGCACATTGTTGCAGAACCGACAGGTCTTTTTTGTCAATTCCAGCCCCGGTTTCAAGCCAGTCCGGTAGCTTTCCTGCCAGTACTGAACGCAATACGTCTGCGCTGCCGTTTGAAAGCCACCTCCACATGGCGTTGGCTTCAATATCTGACAATTCGCTGGCAACGCGGGAAACCAGGCCGGGGCTTCCGAGCAAAACGGACAACTGCTGCAGCAATTTCCCGTGCAATACCACCTGCCCCGATTCAGCCAGTTCGACGGCGTGAAGCGGGCTTCCACCTCCCGCGTCCAGCGCGGCGCCAGCCGCGATCGAATCCATACCGGCTTTCTCGCCCAGCCATGCAATCGCTTGTTCCCTGCCCGGAAGCGCGACGGCCACAGACTGGCAACGGCTCCTGATTGTTACCGCGAGGCGCGAGGCGTCATGTGCAACGAGGATCATCACGGTATCGCCCGGTGGCTCTTCCAGGCTTTTTAACAATGCATTAGCCGAATGCCTGTTCATTGCCTCGGCGGGGCAAATCAATGCAAGCTTGTACGGGCTGAAACTGCTGGTCAAAGTCAGGGCAGCGATGGTGGTACGGACCTGCTCGATCACGATCTGGTGTTTACCTTCTTCCGGCTCAAGCTGAAACCAGTCAGGATGTGCGCCGCTGTTGAATAGCGTACAGGAACGGCATTTACCACAGCCAAATTCACCTGGCTCAATACATGCCAGCCGGGCCAGCATGTGTCTTGCCAGTTCCCTTTTCCCAGTTCCCTGCGGACCATGTATCAGCAGGGCGTGCGCAAGCTTGTCTGCGTCCAGTCTTGCCTGGAATAGCGACCACGCCTGCTTCAGCCAGGGATACACCTTCAAAGCAGCCTTTCTTCCAGGGTTTGCCTTATATCCTCCCACACCTGTTCCGCAGACCGGGTGGCATCAATAACGACATATCGACCGGGAAATCCCTTCGCTCTCTTGAGATAAACATCGCGTGCACGCATGAGGAAACCCATAGTCTCTGACTCGAAGCGGTCTTCAGAGCCACGTTTGGATGCCCTGCTCAGGCCAAGCTCAACCGGCAGGTCCAGCAGCAGTGTAAGATCGGGCCTGAGCTCACCCATCACCATGTTCTCCAGCGCTTCGATATCGGATCGTGGCAATCCTCTCCCACCACCCTGGTATGCGAAACTTGCATCGGTAAAACGGTCGCAAAGCACTGTGTGCCCGTTTTCAATCGCAGGCCTGATGAGTTCGTTTACATGCTGCGCGCGGGCTGCGAAAATCAATAACAGTTCCGTATAAACGGACATCTCGGGGTGTTCGCCGTGTAGTACCACATCCCGGATTATCTCCGCCAAAGGGGTTCCACCGGGCTCGCGAGTCTCGATTACCTGGTGGCCCCGGTCCTCCAGCCACTCCCGGATGTAGGCCATTTGGGTGCTTTTACCTGCACCCTCACCGCCTTCCAGGGAGATAAAATTTATAGTCATGGTTGCTTTCTCAGCATTTTCCGCACCGCGGCATTGTGTTCATCGAGTGTATCGGAAAATACATGGCCACCTGAACCGCTGGCAACAAAGAACATCGCTGTGCCTTCACTGGGGGCTGCAGCGGCAACAAGTGCAGATTTCCCCGGCAAAGCAATCGGTGTGGGCGGGAGTCCGAACCGTGTATAGGTGTTGTACGCGGTGTCCGTATCAAGGTCACGTCTTCGAATATCTCCGTCGAAAGTCTCTCCCAGCCCATAGATTACACTTGGATCTGTTTCCAGGCGCCAGCCCATCTTCAGTCTCCGGACAAACACCCCCGCAATGTCAGCCCTTTCCGAGTCCATTGCTGTTTCTTTCTCTATAATCGAGGCCAGGATCAGGAGTTCATAGGGCGTATCAAGAGGAAGGTTTTGCTCCCGATCCTTCCATGCAGCTTCAAGTTCGGCAAGCATCGCCTGGTATGAGCGGCGCAACAGATCGAGATCAGAATCTCCCCGGACAAACCGGTAGGTTTCGGGAAGAAACCAACCTTCCGGATGGCTGATATTTGATCCAATGGCCTGCAGTACACGCGCGTCACCGTCCAGTCCAGGGACTTCATGCACCAGGACTGGGTCCTGCTCCAGGGCGGTTTTTAATTGATGAAAGGTCCAGCCTTCAATGACGGTAAAACGATACCCGATCACTTCACCGCTCGATAGCAGGTCTAACAGGCCGAAGGGAGTCAGGCCGGACTTGAGTGCGTATTCACCCGCCCTGGTCGTGGCCGGTTGCAAGCGGTTCAAGAGACGCCAGCGCCAGTCAGATACCGTTATGCCCTGCTGGTGCAGATCAGAAATCACTGAACGAACAGTTGCGCCCCTTGTGACTTGCCAAACAATTCCTGCTGGCTTGATTTGGAGCGGCTCAAGTAAAAATGAGCGGTATTGATACCAGCCCGCAAGCGTGATCACGGCCGTCAGCGCCAGGCCAATGAGTAAAATCGCAGAAGTACGTTTCATCACACTCCTTGTGACTCTGTCAACCAACTTTGCAGTTCCCTGGTGACCGGACCTATGGGGTAAGTGCGTTCATCAACGTGGCAAACGGGGATAATGCCACGGACGGAATTACACAGAAAAATCTCGCTCGCCTGTTCAAGCATTTCCGGGGAAACACGGCGAAGTTCGCACCTGGCCTTAAAGAATTTCAAAATCCTGGCCCGCAATACACCGCGCACACCGCTGCGATCCAATCTGGGGGTTAAAAACTGTTGCCGGAAAACCAGGAAAATATTGGCAGAAATTGCGCTGATTACGTGGCCTTCGATATCCATGAGGATTCCTTCAGTTGCTTCCAGGCCATCCAGTTCACTACTTGCCAGCACTTGCTCCAGCCTGTTGAGGTGTTTCATACCTCCAAGGCGGGGTTGAATTGAAAGCTTCAGGTCACAGATATGCGCCATCACGCCGGTGCTCGCTTCACGCTCTATTTCCTGCAGCCACGGGTGGGATGAAACCACCCTGACAGGCGGCGCCCCGACACTGGGATGATATCCTCTTCCGTTTGCTGCCCTGCTTAATATAATTTTCACCACGCAACGCGGCTGACCCGCGCTCACGGTCTGTATTTCACGCAATAATACTGCTTGCGGGGGGGCTTTCATGCCCAGCCTTTCACAGCCTGCGCAAAGCCGGTCCATATGCTCCTGCCACCATCGCGGCCGCCCCCTGACTACCGCCATTGTCTCGAACAGTCCATCACCGTAATTCAGCCCACGGTCTGTGACAGATATATGTTCGGCTATTTCACCGTTGACCAGGCATTCAAACATGAAGTTGCCCCAGTGCCAACAGCACACCTTTTGCCTTGGCCACGGTCTCTGCCAATTCACGTTCCGGTACAGAATCTGCAACAATCCCGGCGCCCGTGCGAAGACTGACGTGGCGGTTTTCCAACAACATGCTGCGGATCAGGATGTTCAGATCCATTTGACCATCCAGGCTGATATAACCCATTGAGCCGGTGTAAAAACCCCTGCCTGTCTGTTCAAGCTCTGCAATAATCTGCATACATCGCACTTTCGGGCAACCGGTGATAGTGCCGCCCGGGAACACGGCGCGTATCACGTCCGGTGGCGTCACCTTGTCGCACAATCTTCCTTTCACATTAGACACAATATGGTGGACGTGTGAATATGACTCAAGCACCATTAATTCGCTCACTTCAACTGAGCCCGTTTCACAAACCCTGCCAAGATCGTTTCTTTCAAGGTCAATCAACATGATGTGTTCGGCGCGTTCTTTCGGGTGCGCCAGCATGTCACGCGACAAGGCCACATCAGATTCAATATCGTGACCACGTGGATAAGTCCCCGCAATAGGCCGGGTCTGGACCAGCCGATCACGTAATTCGACCAGACGTTCAGGCGAGGAACTCAGCAAAGTCGACCTGTCCCAGATCATCAATCCTCCAAATGGCGCAGGATTTCCAAGGCGCAGTCTGCGGTACAGTTCAACAGCATCTACAGGGCGGTCAAATGAACCACTCCAGGCCCTGGACAGGTTTACCTGGAACACATCTCCCTCTTCCAGATAGCACTGAATTTTCTCCACCGACGCGGTAAATTCGTCATCCGGGTCGGGGCTAAGCCTGCTCACCTGTGGCAGCGATTGTTCAGAAACTGCGGGTAAATCCTGCAGCTCTTTCAACATTTGATTCAGAGTCTCCGGGCGCTCAGCAACAATATGTGCAATATCCTTTTCGCCATGTTGAATAATAATGGCAGCGTCACAGCGCACAGCCAGTGCCAACGGCAATCCGCTATCGGCACTGGGCAAATCCAGCACCGGCTCAATTTCACCGGCCAACTCGTATGACAGGTAAACGAACCACCCACCGCAAAACGGCCACTGCGGGGCGCCGGACGGCGAAATTGACTCCTCTTCATACCATTGCTTGAGTCGATCGAGAAAACCTTGCTGATCACCAGGGCCATGTAATGTGCCATCTGCGGACAGGCTCAGGAACTCATCTCCTGTCCGCAACAACATGCTGTAGCGGCCCAAAGGGCCGGTCGAGGCGGAATCAAGGAGAAAAGGATACTGTTGCGGATAAGCCGCGACTATATCTGGCAGGTCAGGAACATATTCAAGCTCGGAACTGGGAGTTTCCTGCACCAATATCCTCAGGAGTCTAGTGTGGTGTAACGAATAAGGTGTACAAATCAGCGTGACGAGAAGCCGTTAGCTGCAAGGCGCGTCTCGTTGGGAATGGTATGTCCTTTCCAAGAGGCGCAACGCCACAGATGACGGCTTCTCGCCGCGCCCGAAGGGAGACCCACAAATGACTCAATCCTGTGTTACAGCCCTTGTTAAGGGAACAACCATTAACTACGGACTGTGCCTTGTCTTGAGTCATTTGTGGGTCTCTGATATGCACACCTTATTCGTTACACTACACTAGTTGTTCAAACACCAACGTGCCATTGGTTCCGCCAAACCCGAATGAATTGGAAATTGCATTTCGAATGACGGCCTGACGCGCTGTATTTGGCGTGTAATCCAGGTCACAGCCCTCACCTGGCTGGTCCAGGTTTATGGTGGGAGGGATGACATTATCGCGAATGGATAGCAGGCTGAATATGGCTTCAACGCCGCCTGCAGCACCCAGTAGATGCCCGGTCATCGACTTGGTTGAACTGATAATGACTTTGTAGGCGTGTTCGCCAAATGCAGTCTTTATCGCATCGGATTCTGCACGGTCACCCAGCGGGGTTGAAGTCCCGTGGGCATTAATGTACTCGATATCCGAAGGATTAAGCCCGGCGTCGGCCACCGCAATCTTCATGCACCGCGCCGCGCCTTCCCCGTCTGCCGGAGGAGCGGTCATATGGTGTGCATCACCACTCATGCCAAAACCGGTAATTTCACCGTAAATTTTCGCGCCCCTGGCTTTTGCGTGCTGCAGTTCTTCGAGAACCATTACACCTGCTCCATTGGACAGTACAAAACCATCACGGTCGACGTCCCAGGGTCTGCTGGCCAATTCTGGTTCGTCATTTCTGGTGCTCATGGCGCGAGCGGAAATAAAACCGCTCATCGCCGTCGGGGAAGTTGAATATTCAGCACCACCGGCAACCATGACATCAGCTTCGCCATACTGGATCATGCGCATTGCAGAACCCATGTTGTGCGTCGCCGTGGAACACGCGGTCACAATCGCAATATTGGGACCCTTGAATCCATAGCGAATAGACAGGTTTCCGGCGATCATGTTGGCTATGGTTCCCGGAATGAAAAAAGGGCTGACTTTCCGGGGGCCGCCCGCCATGAACGCTTCAGTGGTCTTTTCAATAGTGGCAATCCCGCCAATGCCGGCGCCCAGCGCGCATCCGACCCGCTCAGTATTTACCCCATGGTTTTCATCATCCAATCCTGCATCATGTAATGCCTGGATTGATGCAGCCAATCCATAGTGAATAAAGGTATCCGATTTGCGTGCATTCTTGCGCGGAATGTAGTCTTCCACATCGAAATTCCTGATTTCACCCGCGATCCGCGTTTTGAAATCCTCAACATCAAACGCGGTAATAGGACCAATTCCGCTTTGACCATTGCAGATCGAGTCCCAGGCTGCATCTATTGTATTGCCCACCGGGGAAATGATTCCCATACCAGTGACAACAACCCGTCGTTTAGACAATGAACAAACCTCTCTTGTACCTTTGCGGCTCCATCACATGATGAATTGCAGAAGGCGGAACGAATAACGGCCGGCATAATGCCGGCCGTGTGAAAATTATGCCTGAATCACTCTAGTCGCTGTTGGCATTGACATAATCAATGGCCTGCGTGACGTTTGTGATCTTCTCAGCGTCCTCGTCAGGGATTTCGCATTCGAACTCTTCTTCGAGTGCCATAACCAGTTCGACGGTATCCAGGGAATCCGCTCCCAGGTCATCTACGAAAGAAGCGTTAGGTGTAACTTCATCTTCTTTGACACCCAGTTGCTCAACTACGATCTTCTGGACACGTTCTTCAATGCTGCTCATATTTAATAAATTCCATTACTGAGGAAAGAGGGCCGCAATTTTAGAGAAACCCGGCCCTGTGTTCCAGTAAAAAATCATTCGCCACAATATGTGTTCCGGTGGCGGACCATGACGGGATTATAAATGCAAACCCAAACCAGGCTGTTCAGGACCCTGTCAGGCCATGAACATACCGCCATTCACATGTAGTGTCTGGCCGGTAATATATGCTGCTTTCGCCTGTGCCAGGAATACAACTGCTTCAGCTATATCCTGCGCGTCTCCCAATCGGGCCAGCGGTATTTCACGTAAAAGCACTTCCCGCTGATTCTCATCAAGAGCCCGGGTCATGTCGGTGTCAATAAAGCCCGGAGCCACCACATTCACCGTAATTCCTCTCGATCCAACTTCCTTTGCCAGCGAACGGCTGAATCCCATCATGCCAGCCTTGGCTGCCGCATAGTTGGTTTGACCCGCATTTCCTGTAGAGCCGACAACCGAAGCAATACTGATGATTCGACCATAGCGGGCTTTCATCATGCCTCGAAGACAGGCCTTGCTCATACGATAAACCGAACGCAGGTTGGTTTCCAATACTGTGTCCCAATCTTCTTCTTTCATACGCATCAACAATTGGTCACGGGTAACACCCGCATTATTGACCAGGATTGAAGGCGCAGCCGCGGTGGCTGTAATTTCTGCCACCAGGCCTTTAATCGCCTCGGAATCATTGACATTGAGAACCCGGCCCACCGATCCAGGAGCTATCCCTGATAAGCGGACCGAAATAGAATCTGCACCGGCCTGAGTGGTGGCGGTGCCAAAAACCCGGGCACCGCGCTCGGCAAGTGTATCAGCAATCGATGCGCCGATACCGCGGCTTGCCCCGGTGACCAGCGCCACTTGTCCTTCCAATGCATGGCTCATGTTTGACTCCAGTTAAGGGCGTCGTTAATTGCCGATGTGCCGGTCAGCGCCGTGGTTTCTGACTCGCTGCTGGTTCTGCGGTTCAGGCCCGCAAGTACTTTGCCGGGTCCACACTCAATAAACCGCTCGACACCCTGCCCTTTCAGATACAGGATAGTAGCTGCCCATTGCACCGGTTGCCACAATTGGCGGGCCAGCGCATCAATGATATCGGCTGTGCTTTGATAAGCTTTTACATCCGCATTCTGCACCACGGGTATGTCAGCATCATTCAGGCATATCTGCTCCAGTTCTGCACTGAGTTGTTCACCCGCACACTTCATCAACACACAGTGAGAAGGGACACTGACAGGTAACATGATTGCGCGTCTTGCCCCGGCTGCTGTGGCGGCCTGGCAAGCACGTTCAACTGCCTGGCGATGCCCGGCAATAACTACCTGGCCCGGCGAATTGAAGTTTGCACAGGACACGATCTCATCTCCGGCCTGTTCCGTGCATACACCGGCAAGGACCTCGTCATCAAGGCCCAGAATGGCGGCCATAGCACCGACACCTTCTGGCGTGGCATCCTGCATCAGTCTGCCGCGTTGTGCCACAATACCGATGGCATCTTTGTAATCCATAACCCCGGCCGCCACCAACGCACTGTATTCACCCAGACTGTGGCCGGCCATGATATCGGGATCTGCTCCGCCGAGTTCTTTCCATACCCTCCAGATGGCAATACCGCCTGCCAGCATGGCAGGCTGGGTGGTTTCGGTATGGTTAAGCCGTTCTTCCGGTCCGTTCTGGCATACTTCCCACAGGTCGTAGCCCAATACGGTGGAAGCCTGTGCAAAAGTTTCCATGACCGCGGTGTATTCTTCTGCCATGGCCGACAGCATACCCAGTGATTGTGAGCCCTGCCCCGGGAATAGAAATGCAGTCTTGCTCATGAACAGATCAGAGCTTCCCTATTAGGGCCTGTTAACACTTACCAGGCCCTAATAACGGACCAGGGCGGAACCCCAGGTGAACCCGCCACCGAAAGCCTCGAGCAAAAGTGTTTCACCACGTTTGATTCGGCCGGATCGTACGGCTTCGTCTAGCGCCAGGGGTACTGAAGCTGCGGAAGTATTGCCATGACGGTCAACGGTGATAATGACCTTTTCGGTGGTCATGCCCAGTTTTCGTGCTGTGGCTAAAATAATTCTCAGGTTGGCCTGGTGTGGAATCAGCCAGTCGATGTCGCTTTTATCCATCTGGTTGGCTTCAAGTGTTTCATCCACAATCCGGCTCAGGGTCCTGACCGCTACTTTGAATACCTCGTTGCCTTTCATCTTGATGGTGATGCCGCCCCGCTCCGCTTCCATATCGAACCCGACCGAGATTCCAGCCTCGGTGCCCAGTAAACCGGCGTATTCACCGTTGGCGTGAATATGGGTGGAAAGGATTCCCGGTTCATCGCTGGCTTCCAGGACAACCGCCCCTGCACCGTCTCCGAAAAGCACGCAGGTGCCGCGGTCATTCCAGTCAACCAGGCGGGTCAGGGTCTCAGAACCAATAACCAGCGCTTTCTCGGCATCGCCAAGTTTTACAAACTTGTCAGCCACACTCAGGGAATAGAGAAATCCGGTGCAGGCGGCATTGATGTCCATTGCGCCGCATTCCTTGAGTCCCAGGCGCTTTTGAAGTAATGCCGCCGTGCTGGGGAATACCAGGTCCGGCGTCGTGGTGCCCAGCGCCAGGAAATCGATCTCGCCGGGTTCTACGCCCGCGGCTTCCATGGCGCGCTGAGCAGCGATAAATGCCATGTCCCCGGTGGTCTCGCCATCTGCAGCGGCGTGACGTTGTTTGATCCCGGTTCGCTCCCGGATCCATTGGTCCGTGGTATCGACTATTTTCTCAAGATCAGCATTAGTTAAAACTTTTTCGGGCAAATAACTGCCGGTACCGGCTATTTTTGAATATTTCACGATTCCGTTTCTGCCTTGTATTCTGCGATCAGTGTTTGTATCCGCTCCGGGACCTGTCTGCCCGTCTCGTCCCTGGCCTCGAAAATCGCCTGCAGCGTTGCCGCGCGATTTGCCGCGCCATGGCTTTTGATAACCACACGACTCAGGCCCAGTAAAGGTGCTCCATTATGCTGTGCGGGCTCAAATCGTGCCAGCGTGTCACTCAATGCCGGTCCGGCAAAAGCAGCGCCCAGCCTTGAACGCCAGTTGCTCCTGAAGCCTTTCCTGATTTCAGCAAACAACATGCTTGCCAACCCTTCGCTGGATTTAAGTATCAGGTTTCCCGTAAATCCATCACAAACCGCCACGTCTACCTGGCCTGAAAAAATATCATTGCCCTCTATAAAACCCTGATAATTCAGTGGCAACTTCTTGAGACGGTTGTGTGCCTCCTTGACGACGGAGTGCCCTTTACTGTCCTCATGACCTACGTTTAACAAACCGACGCTAGCATCAAGACGCCCGTTCCCGGCGCGTGCCACCGCGCCCATAATTGCGAATTGGACCAATTGCGTGGCGTCAACACTCAGGTTTGCTCCCAGGTCCAGCAAATCGGTAAATCCAGTTGCCGAGGGAATGCTGGTCATCAGTGCGGGCCGCTTGAGTCCACGAAGCATTCCGAGCATACGAATACTCAGTGCCATCAGCGCAGTCGTGCTACCAGCGCTTACACAGGCGTCGGCTTTACCATCCGCCACCAGTTCAAGAGCGCGCCCCATGCTGCTTTCACTTCCCAAGCGTATTGCAGTGACAGGGCCGACACCACTTTTCAGTACAGAGGATGCCCGTTCAAAATGAATTCTTGATCTTTGCGATTCTTCCAGGATGGACAATACAGCTGATTGATCAAGCTGTGTACCAACCAGGATGATCTCTATATCATTTCGCGCCTTAACTGCATCACAGGCTGCCGCTATCGTAACGTCGGGACCAAAATCTCCTCCGTTTGTGTCAAGAGCCAGCTTGATGGTGTTGGTTGCATTCATGAGTTTTGCAAGCGGCCCGCCAGCGTTGCTTTTTCAGTCTGATCTGTGAAAACCAAAACCGCCGGCATTCTGCCGGCGGCTATTGATCATCTGCTCAGCTATGAACATGGCAATATCACCTTGAAGCAGTATTATTTTTCGTCTTCGAACTCAACTACTGGTGTATCAATTACCTTGCGTCCCCTGTAGTAACCCTCGGGGGTAACGTTATGACGAAGGTGTGTCTCCCCGGTCGTTGGGTCGATAGAAAGCGTCGGCGCTTGCAATGAATCGTGCGACCGGCGCATTCCGCGTCTTGATGGTGTCTTGCGACTTTTTTGTACAGCCATGATGGCAACTCCTGATTCTAATCCTGATCTTCTTCACTAAATTCCTGTTCATTCTGCAACAGAGTTTCCAGTGCAGCGAACGGCTTATTTCGCTCTTTCCGGAGATCTTTAAAACCGTCATCCGGGCCGGTCGAATATCTTATGTCTCCAACGCCAGGCTTGCGCGGCACCTGCGGGACTTCCAGGATCAATTCATCCTGAACGAGACTTAAGAACTCCAGTCGCCCAGAATCAATCCATACCGTTTCGTAATGGCCAGGCACCCTGTCCTGCTGTTCGATATTCTCAATTACCGCCAGCAGGCTTTGTCGCTCGACCGACTGCAGGTAGCGTTCGAGGCTGGCCTGGCAAAGCAGCGACAATTTGGCACTGACCTGGAGCCTGATGGTTGCAAAGCCCAGCCCGTCCTGCGTAAAACCTGCTTCGAAGGTCGCCTGGCCAGATTGCTCTGCTAGTAACGGCACCAGCCTGTCCATTTTACCCAATGCGATAGTACCGCGATAAATACGATTTCCTTCCGCAGCCTTCCATGGATTAACCCAATCTGGAAATTCCCGTGACATGAATCGAACATCCCGGCTGGAAATAACCGGCCTTATGTTTACCCGGCCCGCGAAGGCGCGCAATTTTACACCACAAACGATTGAAGTGTCACTGTTTTCATTGTTGATTTTCAAAACGCAACTGTGGGTATCAATAGGCCAGATACTTCACTCGCAAAGCCAGGAGCATTGCTATAATCAACTATCCGGACCCAATCTTCGAGCCGGAAAATCATTTTCGGAGCCGACGAATGAATGAAGCTGCTTTCAGGCACTGGCGCCTGGATTTTGACATCGATAAGGTCTGCTGGCTCACCCTGGATCGCGCCGGTGAGCAAATCAACAGCCTGTCTCGCGAGGTCCTTGCCGAACTTGGCCAGGTCGTAAGCCAATTGGAATCCGACCATCCAACGGCATTGGTTATGCAATCCGGTAAACCGGGAAGCTTTATTGTTGGCGCAGATATCAGGGAATTCGCAGATTTTACCGACCCCAAGTCTGCAGCAGACTCCATCGGTGAAGTTCACAAGCTATTCAATCGCATTGAGTCTCTGCCTTTTCCCACAGCAGTCGTAATTGAAGGCTATTGCCTGGGCGGTGGTCTCGAATTATCACTGGCCTTCGACTATCGCATTGCCCGGGATACAGAAGGAACCCGTCTCGGGTTCCCCGAAGTGAAACTGGGAATTTTCCCTGGCTTTGGTGGCAGTGCACGCAGCATCAGGCAATGCGGGCCGCTAAAGGCCATGCCGGTCATGTTGTCCGCGCGCATGTTAAGACCCAGGGCGGCCAAAGCTGTAGGACTTATTGACGAAGTCGTCGGCCAACATGGTGAAATGAGATGGGCCGCACGAAGGGCAGTGCTGAAAGGTCGCAAATCCCGCGGTCCAGCCTGGTTTTCCCGGCTGCAGAACCTAGCTCCGTTCAGAAAATTTCTGGCTGGTCAGATGCGCAAGCAAACCGCTGCCAAGGCTAACCCGGATCACTATCCCGCGCCTTTTGAACTGATCGATAGTTGGGAAGCACATGGCGGTAATATGCAGAAATTGATGGCGGCGGAGGCGAAGCACGTAGGCCGCCTGATTACGACAGATACATCCCGCAACCTGCAACGTGTTTTCGGCTTGTCTGAAGTGTTAAAAAGTTACGGAAAACTGAGCACATTTCAAGCCAGGCGCGTACACGTAATTGGCGCCGGCGTGATGGGTGGGGATATTGCGGCCTGGTGCGTGGTACAGGGACTTGATGTCACACTGCAGGACCGCGAGATGAAGTATATCGAGCCGGCTCTGAAACGAGCCAGGAAATTGTTCAGGAAAAGACTGCGAACACCCGACAAGGTGGCAGGAGCGGTTTCCAGGCTGACCCCCGACGTTGAAGGTACCGGTGTGGCTCGCGCAGATGTAGTCATCGAAGCAATTTTCGAGAACGCCGAGGCCAAGCAGGCCTTGTTCGCCCAGGTAGAACCCAATCTGCAGGCGCATGCAGTTTTAGCGACCAATACTTCGGCGATACCGCTGGACAAACTATCAGGTTTCCTCAAAACCCCTTCCCGTTTGATCGGATTGCACTTTTTTAATCCGGTGGCGAAGATGCCGCTGGTTGAAGTCGTCTATGGCGAAAAGACGGCTGCTACCCAGGTGAAGAAAGCTGCGGCGTTTTGTAATCAAATTAATCGATTTCCATTACCTGTCAAGAGCAGTCCAGGCTTCCTTGTCAACCGGGTGTTGTCGCCTTATATGCTCAAAGCGTTCCACCTAAATATGCAGCGGGGTATTCCAGCAGAAGCCATCGATAAGGCGGCAACAGATTTCGGCATGCCGATGGGGCCTGTAGAACTCGCGGATGTGGTCGGGCTTGGTATTGCCTTGAGCGTCGTTGGGTCACTCGGCGGTGAAGCCGCCGAAAACGAAAGGGCGGAGCTCAAAAAGTATGTCGACGCTGGCAAACTGGGCAAGAAGTCGGGCCAGGGCTTTTACGAATGGAAAAAAGGCAAACCGCAAAAAAATCACAGTGCCATCGAAGGCCACGACCTCGATGCAATAGGAACAGAACTCATGGAAGCCTATTTCGAGGAATGCCGGGCGTGTCTGGGCGACCAGATCGTTGACGACGCAGATGCCCTCGATGCCGGGATGATTTTTGGAACAGGTTTTGCCCCGTTCCGGGGAGGGCCCCTGCACTACCTCAGGCAACTCGAATCAGAGGGAAAGACCAGGCCACTCGAAGAGCCCCAGGTACCGGCAGAAGTGTTGGATGAGGAAGCCGGGGGAGACGGAACAGAAGACAAGGCTCCCCGGGAGACCGGTATTGAGGAGAGTGCCGATGAGTGACCATTTACGCCGTGTTGCCGTTATTGGCGGAAGCCGCTTGCCTTTTTGCCGCTCAAATTCGATTTACGCCGAAAAGACCAACATGGATATGCTTTCCGCCGCGATCCAGGGCCTTGTGAATCGTTTCGAACTGGATGGCGAACAAATTGATGAAGTTGTTGCTGGTGCCGTAACAACGCATTTGCGGGACTGGAACCTGGCCAGGGAAGCTGTGCTATCCACCACCTTGAGCCCCCTGACACCAGGCATTACCCTCCAGCAGGCATGTGGAACCAGCCTGCAGGCAGCACTTGGCATCAGCGCCAAGATTGCAAGCGGGCAAATTGAATGTGGAATTGCGGCAGGATCTGATACCACTTCCGATGCACCGATTGTATTCGGCCGCAAGTTTGCACGAAGACTGATCCGGTTTGGCGGCGCGCGCTCGATGGCGCAGAAAATGAAGATACTTAGGGGTTTCCGTTTTTCAGAGCTCACACCACAGGTTCCAGGCAGTGGCGAGCCGCGCACCCGGTTGTCCATGGGGCAGCACTGTGAACGAATGGCCCGGGAATGGCAGATAAGCCGCGAAGACCAGGATCAATTATCGGTAACCAGCCATCACCGGGCAGCCGCGGCTTATGGCGAGGGTTTTTTTGATGAGTTGATTCAGCCATGGGGCGGTGTGGCACGGGACAACAATCTGCGCCCGGACACCAGCACGGAAAAACTCAGCACGTTGAGAACTGTTTTCGGCAAAGGCCAAGACGCGACCTTGACCGCTGGCAACAGCACGCCGCTAACGGACGGCGCGGCCGGGGTTTTACTCGCATCCGAAGAATGGGCTGCACTGCGGGGTCTGCCGGTGCAGGCATACCTGACTGCAGGCCAATCCGCAGCTGTCGACTTTGTTAATGACGAAGGGTTGTTGATGGCACCAACGGTTGCTGTTTCTGAATTGCTAAACCGCAGTGGATATAGCTTGCAGGATTTTGACTATTACGAAATACACGAGGCGTTCGCGGCCCAGGTACTTTGTACACTGGCTGCCTGGGAGTCGGACAGCTATTGCAAGGACCGGCTTAACCTCGATGCTGCGCTTGGCTCAATTGACCGGGAGCGGCTCAATGTAAAAGGAAGCAGTCTTGCTGTCGGCCACCCTTTTGCTGCAACCGGTGCAAGAATTTTAAGCACTCTTGGCCAGCTTCTTGCCAGCCATAATGGCCCGGCCCGGGGGCTGATCTCAATTTGTACAGCTGGTGGGATGGGTGTTGCCGCAATTCTTGAACGTGTGGAATGAATATTTTTGAAAGCCAGGCACCACGCACCGTTGCCGCAGACAGCCAGTGGATAACTCCATTTGACGGTAATTTAAAGGCAACTGATCTGAAAAGTGCTTCTGCCAGGAGGAATGTGGGCAGCAGCGCAAGGCTCAAGAAAATACGTAAACAACTCGAGCCGTTACAAGAGCTTTTGTATGCTGGCAAGCAGTATTCGGTGCTGTGTGTTTTCCAGGCCATGGATGCCGCGGGAAAAGACGGTACGATTAGGGAGGTTTTTTCAAACCTGGATCCTGCCGGGGTCAGGGTGGTGGCTTTCAAACGCCCTGCCCCGCATGAACTGGCCCATGATTTCCTATGGCGTACAACTCTAAAACTACCCGCTCGCGGTGAAATCGGGATATTTAACCGCAGTTATTACGAAGAAGTCCTCACGGTTCGTGTGCATCCTGAATTTCTCGGGGTACAGTATCCGGGCGGTGTACCTGACATTGAAAAGCTGTGGCCTGTACGCTACCAGGCGATCAGGGAACATGAACGTCACCTCGCCATTGCCAATACAGTCATATTGAAATTCTGGCTGCATGTCTCACCCGAAGAACAGGCAAGACGATTCCTGGACCGAATCAGGCAAGCAGACAAGCGCTGGAAGTTTTCATCTCACGATGTGGTCGAGGCGGGATTCAGAGAAAAATATAATGAAGCGGTGATTGATATGTTGAATGAAACTTCAAGGCCCTGGGCCCCGTGGTTTGTCATTCCTGCAGATCATAAACCTTATATGAGGTACCAGGTCGCAGAAGTCATCCATCACGCGCTAAGCGACCTGCCGCTGGCGTTTCCTCAGCCTGACATTGAGGATGACTCAGAAATGCAGAGAATTGCCGGGGTTCTCGAGGATCGAATTACAGGCTCATGACGCAAGTGTGGTGTGACGCTGCGCACTATCCATCGTATTACGCAGCAACATGGCAATTGTCATGGGGCCGACACCGCCCGGTACCGGGGTAATGGCAGACGCATGCTGGCTTGCTTCTTCAAATGCAACATCACCCACCAGCCGGTATCCTTTTTCGACACTGGTGTCGTCAATGGCATTAACCCCCACGTCGACGACCACCGCGCCTGGTTTGATCCAGTCGCCACGCACCATTTCCGCATGCCCGACTGCGGCAATAAGAATGTCGGCACCGCGCACCACATCTGGCAGATTTTGAGTGCGCGAATGGCAAATCGTAAGCGTAGCGTTGCGATGCAGTAACAGCATGGAAACCGGCAAGCCCACGATATTACTTCTGCCCAGAACCACAGCGTGGCTACCCTCTATCTGAACCCCGCTTCGATCAAGCAATTCAATACAGCCCTTGGGCGTGCAGGGAACAAACAGGGGTTCGCGGCGTTTCATGGAAAGCCGGCCAATATTCAACGGGTGAAACCCATCCACGTCTTTTTCCAGACTGACTGCACCCAGAATTTCCTCGTCGTCGATATGCCCGGGAAGAGGCAACTGAACGAGTATGCCATGAACGTCCGGGTCCGAATTGAGGCCACGGACGACTTCTAGTAGTTCCTGCTGACTGATGTCTTCGGGTAAATCATGGCCAAAGGATTTGATTCCCACTTCTGCGCAGGCTTTCTTTTTCATGCGCACATAGGCCTGGGAGTCTTTTCTTTGTCCGACAAGAACCGTAGCCAGGCCGGGTACACGGCCTGGCTCCGTTTTGAGCGCGGCAACTTCAACTGCAATTTCTGCACGTATGGTGGCCGCAATGGCCTTGCCGTCAATAATTTCAGCTGGCATTGATTTCTCCTGATTTTGGCTGTTTTAAATATTTTCAGGCCTGGTTTTCTATGATTCGGCTATCGCTCGGTTAGCCCGCTCTTATTGTAACGGATTGGTACTTTACCGGGCTTGACTTAAACTAGCCGCTACCAATGTTTGGAGGGGAACCATGAACATACACGAATATGTTTTTACATCTCTACGCGGCGCAAGTCTGCCATTATCCAATTACCGGGGACAAGCCATTCTGATTGTGAATACGGCTTCCAGATGCGGCTACACGCCGCAGTACAAGAAACTGCAATTTATTTGGGAGAATTACAGGCAAAGCGGACTGGTGATAGTCGGCATTCCGAGTAACGATTTCGGTGAGCAGGAACCGGACGATGAAGAAGTTATCGGTGAATTCTGCGCCACTAATTACAAGGTCACATTCCCGATGACCACCAAGCAACATGTCATGGGACGAGGCCCCCACCCATTGTTTGTCGACCTGGGTGAAGAAATTGGTGAAGATGCTCTCCCAAGGTGGAATTTTTGGAAATACCTGTTCAGTCGCCAGGGGCAATTGCTGGAATTCTGGCCCTCGGCCATAGAGCCCGATGATCCGGAAATCACCCATCAGATCGAAAAAAAACCTGCATACCTGAATTTTCTGAATCCCCGTCATCTGTTTTTTGATTTTTTGGTGAATTTCTTCAAGCGACGTCGCTTCGCTTTTTGACGCTCACTCAGGATATTTTTGCGATCTTTGAACGGGTTGTCACCGCCACGAAAATTGATTACCAGGGGCGTACCCTTCAGTTTGAAGTGCTTGATAAACGTGTTTTCCAAATAGCGGCGGTAGGAATCCGGAACGGTGTCAGTCCTGTTTCCGTGGATAATGATCCTCGGTGGAAGTTTGCCGCCGGAATGCGCATAACGTAAACGAGCGGTACGGCCCCTGCTCATTGGCGGTTGATGCGCTTCAAAAGCTTTTTGCAATACCCGGGTCAATTCATTGGTTGAAAACTCACGCGTGGCGCTCTTCCAGGCTTCAACTGCCGCGGCCATTAATTCCTGAATGCCGGAGCCATGCAATGCCGATAACCGTATAGTCCGTGCCCAGGTTACATATCTCAATTTTCGTTCCATATCGGAAAGCACCCGTTCACGGAAATCCCCGTCCAGTCCGTCCCACTTATTAAGCGCAAGAACAAGACCTTTTCCCTGCTGCAGAATATGTCCAAGCAGGGTCGTATCCTGATCCGTGAGTCCCTCGCTGGCATCCAGCATCAGAATCACGATGTGAGAACGCTCAATGGCCTGCAGGGCTTTGATCACGCTAAATTTTTCCAGGGCATTGGATACCCTGGACCGCCGCCTGACGCCCGCTGTATCGATCAGCTCATACCGGGTGCCATCCCGTTCCATTTTCATGCTGATGGAGTCACGGGTGGTGCCGGGCAAGTCATATGCCATGACCCGCTCTTCACCGAGAAGACGGTTAACCAGTGTGGATTTACCAACATTTGGACGGCCGATGATAGACAAGCGAAGGGAATCATCATTTTCTTCCGGTTCTTCCTTGTAGTCAGGCAAATCCCGATTCACTGCCTGCATCAATGCTTCCATGCCACGCCGGTGGGCTGCCGAAACACCAACGGTTTCACCCAGACCCAATGCAGCGAAGTCTGCCAGCGCAATCTCCTCCTCTGTTCCATCGATCTTGTTCGCTACCAGCAATATTTTGCTTCCTTTTTGGCGCAGACTTTTTACTATTTCCTGATCCTCGGGCAGCAGGCCGTCTCTTGCGCTTACCAGGAAAACAACCAGGCTGGCCTCGTCAATGGCCTGGTGGACCTGTTGTGCCGTTAAATATTCGATGCCTTCCGCCTGGCTGATAAGCCCCCCCGTGTCTACCAATACGCAGGCCGTGCTTCCGACCCGCGAAATGCCATATTGCCGGTCACGTGTCACCCCGGGCATATCCGCAACCAGTGCGTCCCGTGTACGGGTCAGTGCATTGAACAGGGTCGACTTCCCAACATTAGGGCGTCCGACGATGGCGACTACAGGCAGCATGGAATTATTGATCTCTGAAATGAATGGTGTGTAATCTTAAACTATGGAGCTACTGTGGCTCCCAAATAAAAAGGGCGCATTTTGCGCCCTTCAGTATTGAAATGCCACAATTGCCGGGTGCCTACAATTTGCCACCCGCACCGAATGCGCTCAATTCCCCGCCGTTGGTGAGTACGTACAAGGTGTCTCCCGAGACCAGTGGTGCGGATACAAAACCATCACCGCCGACCTTGGTACGTGCTGCAAATGTTCCGTCCGAGACTTTCAGCCAGTGGAGGTACCCCTCAAAATCTCCAACCACAACAAAACTACCGAAAAAGACCGGCCGTGTTAAACCGCGGTTTCCAAGCTGATCCTGTTTCCAGTTGGTAGAGCCGTTTCTCCGATCCAGCAGCCAGACATTATCTTCCCGGTCACTAATGGCCAGGTTGATCCGCTCAACTACCACGCCTGTCGCTGAGGCGATGTCTTTGAACCACAGCAATCTTCCTGAATCCGCCGCCAGTGAAGCCAGTCGTGTCTTGTAGCTGGAAACCAGCAGGTCGGACGCCACGTACACCAACTGACCGTCAATATCAGCAAGGCGCTCCAATTCGGATCTGCCCTCGGTAGAAATCACTGCCTGTTCCCAAATCAGCGAGCCATCCTGAAGACGCAAAGCAACCACTTCACCACCGTCGTATCCGATATAGATAGTTCCAGCCCTTACCAGGGGTTCAGAATTTCCACGCAGGGTCAATAAAGGCACACTGTGGTCGTAAATCCATAGCCTCCGCCCGGTATCCTCTTCCAGGCCAAAGATTCTTCCGTCAATGCTTCGAACCACGACTATGCCATCTTCTGCCTTGGGAGCAGCGAGGACTTCAGAGCTGACCTCCGCTACCCATTTCGAGGCGCCGTTTGAAGAATCAAAGGCATGCACAGTGCCATTCTCCGTACCAATATAAACTGTCGAACCCTGTACGCCCGGGCCACCCGAAAACGGCAGTTTTGTTTTGACTTCCCATCGCTTGCGACCCGATGCGGCGTTCAGTGAAACCAGAAGGCCCTTGTAATCCGCGGCAAATATGTTGCCGCCGGAAAACACCGGCCTGAGTTGTGTGCGTTTGCGGCCTACCCCGTCTCCAATTCTTACCGACCACTTCTTTTGTGTGCCCAGGCTGGGCGAGAACTCAACCAGAGCAACGGGTTCACCCGGCTCCACTTCATCATCACCCCAGCTTTTAATCCAGCTGCAATTCTGAAGTGTAAGAGCAAATGCCAATACCAGCAGCAAGCGCCATTTCATGATGCTTCACCCTCTTCTTCTACAGCACCACCGCTGGATTCCAGTTTGATCTCCAGGAACGCCCGGTTACCCGTGCCCGCCTCCAGGGCATCAAGCGCTTCGCTGTAGTAACGTGCTGCTTCGGCCATGTCGCCTTTGAGCCTGTGAATATCACCTCTTATCTCGGCGAATTGCGCTTCGAATCCGGAATCAGACGGTACGCCATTCAGCAGTGCCAGGGCAGCTTCGTGATCGCCCTGATCCAAACGCACCCGAGCAAGGCGTTCTCGCGCAACCACCTGCACTGCCGCGGGTTTGGCGTTGTTCATTGCGTGTTCAAGCAATTGGGCCGAAAGGTCAACCTGGCCAGCCTCAAGCCGGGCTTTTGCCATGTGCAATGACGCCAGTGAGGTGTAGGCCGACCTGGAAAAATCTGCCTTTAATGTTTCATAATTCGCAACTGCTGCGTCGAGATTACCCTCGGACAGCAGGGCGATCATCACCTCGTACTCGGACGAGGCCTGCTGATGCTGGTTTGTTTCCCATCTCTGCCATTGCTTGAGCCCAAAAAGACTCCCGAATGCCAGCACCAGCCCAAGGACGATGGCCCCGCCATTTTCCCGAAGCCAGCTTTTAACGATTTCACCTTGCTCATGTGTGTCGTGAATTTCTACCATTTGAATTCTCGTGTGTCCTGATTTCTTTTAATGTTTGTATGCTGTTTCCACATTGCTGCATGGCTGGCCCTGGTTCTGACCAGCTGTTGCTATTGACGTTCCAGCCACTCGTTCAACCAGCCAACCAGCCTGGGCAACTCAATTTTTTCCTGCGGCTCATCTTCCCGCAATCGCTTGATAGTAACGGTAGCGTTTTCAAGCTCCTCTTCTCCAATCACAAAGGCCAGTCCTGCTCCACTCCGGTCTGCCCTCTTGAATTGCGATTTGAAACTGCCATCACCCGGGTTGCAGATTATCGACAGTCCCGTGATTTGGTTTCTTAATTTTTCCGCCAGTTCAATTCCACTGGCATTTGCCCTGGTTCCGGCAAGAACCATGTAGACATGCGGCTCCGCCCTTGAGGTTTGACCCTGGTTTCGAATCAACTCCACCAATCGCTCCTGGCCCATGGCGAAACCGACACCCGACCAGGGCTTACCGCCCTGCAACTCAACCAGGCTGTCATAGCGACCGCCGGCACAGACTGTTCCCTGTGCGCCCAGGTCATTACTGACCCACTCAAATACACATTGACTGTAATAATCCAGACCACGTACCAGGCGGTTGTTCACCTGGTATTCGACAGCAAGGCGATCAAGCAAATAGCGAAGGCCCTCAAAATGAGCGATCGACTCCTCGCCCAGGAACTCAGCCAAAACCGGGGCATCTTCCAATAAGGACAAAACGTGTTGGTCTTTGCTGTCAAGTACGCGAAGCGGGTTTCTTTCTACCCGCTTCCGGGTTTCTTCATCCAACTCCGCAGAAACTGAAACCAGATACCTTAGCAACTCATCGCGATAAGTGGCACGCTCAGTGCTGTTACCCAGAGAATTAATTTCCAGCCTCAGTTCATTTAGCCCAAGTTCGCGCCACAGGCGCTCCGCCATTACGATTAATTCCGCGTCCACGTCTGGCCCGGCCGCACCGAACACCTCGGCCCCTATCTGGTGAAATTGGCGGGTCCTTCCCTTCTGGGGTCGCTCATGCCTGAACATGGGCCCGGCATACCATAATCGCAACGGGTTCCCGTACAACAATCCGTTTTGAAGTACCGCCCGCACGATCCCGGCAGTCCCTTCCGGTCTCAGGCTAAGGGAATCTCCGTTGCGGTCGTCGAACGAATACATTTCCTTTTCAACCACATCGGTGGCGTTACCAATGGCGCGCGTGAAAACCTCGGTTTTTTCCAACAACGGAATTCGGATTTCCTCAAAACCATATGACGCGAATACAGACCTGGCTCGTGATTCCAATAAATGCCAGGCAGCTATATCCGCGGGCAGAATGTCATGCATTCCCCTTATTGATCTGAAACCAGGATTCACTGGTGCGCAAAACTCCGATTGGAAAAAGGCAATGCTATTCCTGCCGTGTGCTAAAAGCAAAGGCCATTACCGGCCCAGGCAAATAAAGACGGGCTTAGCCCTCGCCGGAGTCTTTTTCGTCGGGCCCGATAGCATTGTTGGCGCCATCCAAAATCATCTGGGTCACGTCGCCGCTGGTAAAAGGCGCGAGATCTACAGCTTGCCCGTCAAGGTAAAGACTGAGTGCCGATGCCCTGCCAAATTGAATGTTAAAGGGTGCCACACCCGTGTAATGTTTCGTGCTGCCACCCCTGACTAAATCCAATTCCAGTTGCTTGCCATTTGCATCACTGATTTCGACCCAGCTATCTCCCGACGCAGTCAGGTCAAGGGTGAATTCTCCATCAGCCAGGGACGATCCGGCCTCGGATTCAGCACTGCCTTGCTGCAAGGCTGCCCAGGCTTCTTCACCGACGTTTCTTCTGGCAGCCCGCTGTTGTTGGAGAATTTCGACGGCAGCAATAGAAGCGTTATCATGAGTGGCTCCGTCGATTTGCTGGGTTGATGAATCAAGCGTTGGCCGCGATTGTCCTGAAGTGGCAACTTCATCACCTGTTGTCAGCTCAATACCATCCTGCGACAGCCGTGCGGCTTCGTGTGTAAACTGCCATGCAAGGGTGCCGACCAGCAGTGATGCCAGCACATAGCTGGTTGCTTTCAGCCAACGATCTGCCTGGTTGGGCTTACCTGCTTCGGGAAAAACTGTATGTATTTCAGGGTGTTCATCACCGACCGACCCTAGCATTTGCTTGACTTCTGATTCTTCAAATTCCAGGTAGCGAGCATAGGCAGTAATGTAGGCACGTTGGTATACTGAAGCCAGGTGATTCAATTTGTCCTGTTCCAATGCCTGCAGTACTGGAAGATCTATACGAAGATAGGAAGCCACCTCGACCAGTTCAAGGCCACGTTTTTTGCGTTCCTGGCGTAGCCTTTTCCCCGCGTACAGTGGAATAAGTTGTTGTTGTTTTGTCATTATCGAAGCTCGCCCCTGATCTCCTCGGCTTGTTTTGATCTCGGAAAACGCACGAGTAATTGATCTAAGTATTCATTTGCGCCTTGTTCGTTTTGCAAACGGGACTCTATGCGGATTCCCAGGCTGAGGCTTTCAGCGGTTCCGGGTCCTGCACTTTCATACCTCTGCAAAAACGCTCTGGCGCTAAGGTTCTCCCCTTTCAAAACGCTTACATGCGCCATTGCCAACAGCGCATCAGCAAATTCGGCATCATATTCAAGGGATTGTCGCAGATATCTCTCTGCTTTGTCCAGATTCCCGGACTGCAACTCACATGACCCAGCGTTGGTGAATGCAACAGCCGGAGTACGATGAAACGGATCATCTATTGCCGTTAAAAAATATTTTTCTGCGCTTCCGCCCCTTCCTGACTGGCACAGGAAAGCACCATAATTGTTATTGACGTCGCCATTGTCTGGCGCAAGTTTTACTGCCCGGAGGTAATGTTTTTCTGCCGATGCCTGTTCACCAATTTGCTCGTAGAGAACCGCGAGTACCGTGTGTGCGGGTGCGTACGAAGAATCCGCATTGGTTGCTTTTTTTAATTTTTCCAGTGCAATTTCATATTGCCCGCGACTTAAGTACTCCTGGCCAAGTGAAGTATTGATCTCGGATGTTTCCCGGGCAGTTGAGCCCCCCCTGTTTTTCAGTGAGCCTGAACCGGCGCAGGCACTGAGGAAAATGAATCCGGTAATGTAAGTAATGGATCTATAGTTCATTTTGCAACTCCGCCATACGTGCACGATGCTGTTTGCTGCGCTTGGTGCGGTCTCTCACCCTGCCTACCAGTTGGCCACAGGCAGCATCGATATCCTCTCCCCTTGTTTTTCTGACCGTGGCAATCAAACCTCCGGCCATTACGATTTTCTGGAACTTCCTGATTTTATCAGCCGATGAACATTTGTACCTTGTACCGGGGAACGGGTTAAATGGGATTAGATTCAGCTTACTGGGAACTGTTCGCAGGATTTTAACCAGTTGCTGTGCGTGTTCCGGATGATCATTGATTCCATTCATGAGGGTATATTCGAAGGTTACCGAACGCTTGTGTTTTTCGGAAACATAGTCACGACAGGCTTGCATAAGTTCCGCAATGGGATATTTTCGATTCAAGGGGACCAGGCTGGTCCTGAGTTCGTCAACCGGCGCATGCAGTGAGACAGCCAACGCCACGTCAATTGTATCCCTTAATTTGTGGATACCCGGGACCAGTCCGGCGGTGCTGAGTGTGACCCGCCTGGCTGCCAACCCAAATCCGAGGTCGTCACGCATCAGGCGCATTGCAGGAACTACCGCATCAAAATTCAACAAAGGCTCGCCCATGCCCATCATTACGACGTTGGTAATTTTCCTTGTGCCGTTTCGCTCGTGTCCAAGCGCGTTAGCAGCCAGCCAGACTTGTCCGATAATTTCCGCGGTCGTAAGGTTGCGACTGTAACCCTGCGCACCGGTTGAACAGAAAGTGCAATTCAGCGCACAACCCACCTGTGAAGAAACACAAAGCGTTCCCCGGTTTGGTTCCGGAATATAAACCGTTTCAACAGCGTTTCCTCCTGGCAGGCCAAGCAGCCACTTTACCGTGCCATCAGATGAAAGCTGCTGTTTCAGAATTTCCGGAGTTCTGATTTCAGCAATTTCAGAAAGCCTCTGACGCAGTGCCAGTCCAAGATTGGTCATTTGGCTGAAATCGATAACCTGCCGGTGATAGACCCACTTCAGAATTTGCTGTGCACGCCAGGCTTGCTCGCCTATCGATATAAAAAACTCCTGTAACCCGGCTTCATCCAGGTCCAACAGGTTTATTTTTGAGATCGTGGCCGACATGAATGTGTTTCGATCTCTAAACGTCCGCGACACTTCGGCCGAAAAGATACTCAATTTCGACTTTTGCGGTATCCATACTGTCTGAACCGTGTACCGCGTTAGCTTCGATGCTTTCAGCAAAGTCTGCACGTATCGTACCGGGCTCCGCCTCCTGGGGATTGGTGGCCCCCATCAAGTCCCGGTTAAGAGCAATGGCGTTTTCGCCCTCAAGTGCCTGGATCATCACCGGGCCCGACGTCATGAATTCAACCAATGAATCAAAGAATGGGCGTTCACGATGAACCGCGTAAAATCCTTCCGCCTGTTCGCGGCTGAGGTGTTCCATTCGGGCAGCGACAATTTTCAGATTGGCACTCTCAAACCGAGAGTAAATTTCTCCGATGACATTTTTGGCCACTGCATCGGGTTTGATTATCGATAAAGTTCGCTCAACGGACACTTTAAGTATTCCTTCTATATTGTGGATTTAATGCAATTTAAATACAGCCTTGGTGCAATCCTATCGGGGCATGACAAAACCAAGTAATTCTAAGTGTCCTGCGTGTTTGCCGCAACGCCCAACAACGGATTTTATCGGTCTTCTTGACCCGTTCTTCTGGCCGAACATATCATGGAATTCAGGTACGGTTCCTGTCCTGTCCTTCATGCAGTGTCTGCCGGAGAACCCAGGGACGAAAGTAGTTCATTTTCAGGACAACGAGGAAACACATGACCATCCTGTTTCTGCTAGCGCTCGTCGTAACCCTTATGCTCCTTTCCTATAACAGGGTGCCACTTGTATTGACCGTTATTTTCCTGGCATCCATAACCGCCCTGCTGACCATCTTCAGACTGGATTACCCCACACCAACCTGGTTCCGATGGTCTTACGGCGTAATCATGGTCACGCTTGCGGGATTTTCAATCAGACCTTTAAGGCGACTATTGATCAGTGACCGCTTTTTCGGTGTTTTTCGCAAACTGTTACCCAAGGTGTCTGACACGGAACAGGAAGCACTGGATGCCGGTACGGTGTGGTGGGACGGCGAGTTGTTCAGCGGCAGGCCCCGTTGGAAGAAGCTGCTCAAGACTCCCAGGGCCAGGCTGAGCGACCGTGAACAGGCTTTTCTCGATGGACCGGTAGACGAGTTGTGCAGAATGCTAAACGACTGGGAAATCTGTGACATACACCGCAGGTTACCGGCACACATTTGGGACTATTTAAAAGAGCACCGGTTTTTCAGCATGATCATCCCGGCCGAGTATGGCGGCCTGGAGTTCTCTGCCACAGCTAATTCAGCAGTAGTGCTCAAACTCGCCAGCCGCAATATTACTGCGGCCGTCACAGTAATGGTTCCCAATTCACTTGGTCCGGCAGAGTTGCTTCTGAATTACGGAACCAAGGATCAAAAAAACCATTACCTGCCGCGCCTGGCAAGTGGTGAGGAAATTCCCTGTTTCGCACTTACCGCACCCAGTGCAGGATCTGATGCTGCCGGCATGCCGGATAAGGGAATTATTTGTATGGGGGAACACCAGGGACGCGAAGTACTGGGAATGAGAGTGTCATGGAACAAGCGTTACATCACACTGGCACCGGTGGCAACCGTATTGGGTTTGGCCTTCAAAGTGTTTGACCCTGACGGATTGATCGGTGACAAAAAGGAATTGGGCATCAGTTGTGCGCTAATTCCTACCGACACACCCGGTGTGCAAATCGGAAGTCGCCACTTGCCAGTGGGTGCAGTATTTATGAACGGACCCACAAAAGGCGAAGATGTGTTTATTCCAATGGACTGGATTATTGGCGGTCAGGATCGCATCGGTGAAGGCTGGCGGATGCTGATGCAAAGCCTTGCTGCAGGCCGGGCAATATCCCTTCCGGCCCTGGGAACTGCGGGAGGAAAGATGGCCGTTCAATTGACCGGTGCCTATGCACGCATTCGCAAGCAATTTGATGTGCCCATTGGATACTTCGAGGGCGTGGAAGAACCCCTGGCAAGGATTGGCGGCAAAACCTACCGCATGGATGCAGCCCGCAGGCTGACCCTGGCAGCATTGGACCAGGGGGAAAAGCCGGCAGTCCTGTCTGCCATCGTCAAGTATCAACTGACCGAAGGAAACCGCCAAATCATTAACGATGCCATGGATGTTCACGGCGGCAAGGGAATTATCAGGGGCCCAAATAATTACCTGTCGCATGCCTATGAAACATTACCCGTATCAATCACCGTTGAAGGCGCAAATATACTGACACGATCGCTGATAATTTTTGGCCAGGGCGCCATCAGGTCGCACCCGTGGATACTGAAGGAAATGACCGCTGCCACCGCAACCAACGGCCATGGCCGCAGGGATTTTGACAAAGCCCTGTTTTCACATATTGGTTACACAATCAGCAACGCGGTAAGAGCTTTCATGCTGGCGGTTTCAGGTGGCTTGGCCACCAGCAGCCCGGTACGCGGTCCAACGGCCCGGTATTTCAGACAGCTGACCCGCATGAGCGCTGCGTTTGCCTTGATCGCGGATTCCGTACTCGTGACTCTCGGCGGCAGGTTCAAATTCAAGGAAACACTCTCCGGCCGCCTGGCCGATGCACTGATCCACCTGTACATGGGCAGTGCCGTACTCAAGCAATTTGAAGATGACGGCCGGCCGGAACAAGATTTTGCATTACTTCAATGGGCAATGGATGACTGCCTTTACACCATCCAGTCCAGCCTGAGAGGTGTGCTGGAAAATTTTCCGGCGCCTCTGCTCGGCGGTGTCATCCACTTGATCGCCTTCCCTCTTGGGCACAGCTACAAGAGGCCTCCGGATCACGTAGGCAAAAAAATCGCCAGGTTACTAATGAGTGAAAACACCGCGCGGGACAGGCTCATAGATGGCGTTTATTTTTCAGACGAAAACGATGCTTCCGGCAAGGTCAATACTGCATTCCACCTGGTGCTTGATTCCGCAAAGGCGGAACAGGCAATCCGTACCGCCTTGCAGGAGACTGTCACGGTGGATAACTATGTCGAACTGGTGAAACGTGCGGTTGAAAGTGGGGTAATCACCGAGGAACAGGCTACTCGTGTTCGCCTGGCCCAGGAAGCGACGGCGCGCGTTATCGCCGTGGATGATTTTCCACGAAGCAAAATCGAAGGGGAAAAAGAAGCGATGTTTCAGCCTGCTGCGGCCAACTCCGGACAGGCGGACTAAGCATTTAGTGGAGGTTTAGTCCAGACGGAGAAACTGCAGGACTTTCTCTTTCTCATGCATGCCGTCGTCGTAACCCAGTGCTATCAATTGCTGGCAGTATGAAGCTTCAAACAGCAGGTAACTTGCCATGCGCCAGTCCCGCCCCCAGCCCCCCAGTGTTCTGAGTAACATGCGTACCGCACGCGGAATATCCTCCACATATTCCATGGTGACGTGTCTCAGATCGCGACTGGGTCGAATCAGCAGTGAATCGATAATTTTTAAATTCGATTCAGATCGTCTCTCTTCGGGTACTAGCTTCAAAGTTTGATTGATGCGTTTCAACCTGGCGATATCTGCGTTCAGAGTGTCCATAAAAATAGTATCAAGCAGGTAACCACCGATCTCGCCTACCGATGGATAAGAGCCTGGCTGTTCGGGCTCCGGATCCGGCTTTTCATCGCGGGTTCCAATAATCAATATTCGGTCAGCACCAAGGTGTATTGCCGGACTTAGGGGGGCAAGCATCCGCATACCGCCATCACCGTAGTATTCGTTATTGATCCGTTCTGCCGGAAACAACAGGGGGAGTGCTGCTGAAGCCAGTAAGTGAGGAACAGTAATTTCGGATGCCTGTCCAAGGCGCCTTGTCCGCTGCCAGGCGGAAATGTCGTCTGCACCCTGGTAAAAACTCACTGCAGTGGCCCGACTGTAACCAGAAGCTGTCACTGCGACACCTCGCAAAGCCTGTTGATCGATCGCAGTTTTTATGCCTTGTAATTGGAGAGTAGCCTCAAGGAACTTCCGCAGCGGCTCGTTATCCAGCAGTGATCGGGGCTGCAAATTCAACAAGCCCCCACTCACTATGGTCGAAACCCAGTGTAAGCCTGACTTGAATACTGACCAGCCATCGGTGTGGTAGATACGTTCGCAGCTCATGCTTGCCCAGAACTGCTCCAGGCGCTCCACACCCAGAGGAAATTCATGGGCGTGACTGGCCAGAACAGCAGCATTAATGGCTCCGGCCGATGTACCGCATATGATCGGAAACGGTGCATGCTCGACAGGCATGAACTCCGCAATCGCCTTTAACACCCCGATTTGGTAAGCAGCCCTCGCTCCACCACCTGGTAAAACAACTGCACATTGACCTTTATGACCTTGTTGGTGCGAATTCATTGGCATCTCATTTTTGGCGGCAGATTGACTTTCCTGCGGTGTAATTTAAAAGGCAAGGTGCATCAAGTAATGAAACACATTGTGGATTTCCCTTTGATTTGCGTTTCAGGCTCATGAAATCATTCGTAAATGGTATACTAAACCGGAGCCAGGATTGCCGCGCATGACATAAAACAGTTGTGCAACATGGACATTGCACGCTACAGGATTTTTATCAGAGTTAAAAGTGCACGGATTGAATTGAAAGACCACAAGGTCTGACAGGCAATACAAACCAAGGAGTAAGGTTTGAGCAAGCTGCTTGAAAAACACTGTAAGCCCTGCGAAGGCGGTACAAATCCCTTGTTACTCAAGCGTGTGACCCAATACCTCGAGCAGGTGCCGGGTTGGCAATCCAGTGCGGATGGGAAGAGCATCAGTAAAAAGTTTGAATTCAGGGGATTCTTCCACACTATGTCATTTATCAATGCCCTGGCATGGATTGCCAACCAGCAGGGGCATCATCCGGATTTTTCCGCCGGTTATAATTATTGTGACGTTGTTTTCACTACTCACGCAATTGATGGTTTGACTGAAAATGATTTTATTTGCGCTTCCAGGGTCAATGCCCTGCTGGAGTCCTGAGCTATGCCTGGTGTAACAGTTACAGATAGAGCAACCGATTCATCGCTCAACGAACGCCTGCATGATGCAATGCGAATAGTTAACAGCATCTTGCTGGGCAAGGACAGGCAGGTTGAATTGTCCTTTGCATGTCTGCTTGCGAAAGGCCATTTACTGATCGAGGATCTCCCGGGTGTGGGCAAGACGACACTGGCACATGCGCTGGCTACCGTGGTGGGTGCGCAATACCAGCGTATCCAGTTTACCAGCGACCTGCTACCCGCAGACATACTGGGAGTTTCCATTTACCGTCGTGATCTCGAGAGTTTCGAATTTCATCCGGGCCCGATTTTTTCCGAATTAATTCTTGCCGATGAAGTAAACCGTGCCACGCCGAAAACCCAGAGCGCTCTGCTCGAGGCCATGGCCGAGGGCCAGGTTACGATCGAGGGTAAAACCCACATACTTGCTGCCCCGTTTTTCGTGATAGCCACGCAGAATCCGTTAGACCTCGTCGGCACTTTCCCATTGCCGGATTCGCAACTGGACCGCTTCCTGCTCAGTATTACATTGGGTTTCCCGGATCCTGACATAGAACCTGAGTTGCTGGTGGCCGAAGACCGTGCAATCTTGCTTAAGTCAACGAAGCCCGTCTTGTCACCGGCCGACATTCTTGAATTACAGGCAGGTTGTCAGCGAATTCACGCCAGTGAATCCCTGCTCGATTACATCCAGGCGCTGATGGCGGAGACACGCAACAGTCGCTGGTTTGAAACCGGATTGTCACCAAGAGCAGGTATCGCTTTGTTACATTGCGGAAAAGCGCTGGCTTTCATCGGCGAACGGGATTTTGTCACTTCCGATGATATCAAAGCTGTGTTTTCCGGCCTGGCAAGGCACCGCATGACCGTACCGCACGGCATGGAAGTGTCGGTTGATGAACAAATCAACTCCCTGCTCCAGCAAGCGGCCATCCCCTAACGGTGAATTAAAGCCCCATGACTGCACTGGCAGCTTTTGGCGAAAGAGTATTTCCCAAGGAAAAGATTCGGCAGCGAATCCTGGAGCGTGTTCGTACCAGGCGCGGTTCGGTATCATTGCCTTTCGAACTTGAATACCGGCACATTTTTGTTGTGCCCACCGCTTTTGGGTTCGGATTTGGAATAATGTTGGTTTTCATGGCCCTTGGGGGCCTGAATTTCAGCAACAACATGGTCCTGTTATTGGTATTCATCCTTGCGGCGGTTGCCCAGTTGACGACCGTTCTGGCTTACCGGAATCTCGTTGGCCTGAGTGTTGAGAGTGTAAGGGCTGACCCCGTGTTTTGTGGGGAACCTGCGAACTTCAAGGTGTATGTCAGTAATCCTGAAGACAGGCTCCGCCTGACTATACAGGCCGGTATCCGTGAGTCGCAAGACTGCGTTGACATAAGCATGCAGTCAACCGTGAAACTTGTATTGAAGCAATCGACTCAAAACCGCGGATGGTTAGAGATGAAATCATTTCGACTGGAAACCCGCTATCCGCTAGGTATGTTCAGAGCCTGGACATGGCTATTTCCCCAGGCTCGATGCCTAGTTTATCCCATGCCCGCGAGGAAGCCACCGCCCTTGACAAGAACCGGTGACGGTCCAGCCTCTCAGGCACGTAAAGGCGAAGGTGAACAGGTGCATGGCTTGCGACAATACCGGCATGGTGACCCTCCCCGCCGAATCGCCTAGCGTACCAGTGCACGTCACGATGAGTTATATACCCGTGAGATGGAAACCCCGCGCGACGACGCCTGTGAGATTTCATGGACTGAACTAGCCGGCACAGAAGTAGAAACCCGATTGTCCATCCTGACCGCATGGGTCCTGCTTGCTGATCACAGGCAATTGCCTTATAGCCTCAGCATTCCCGGTGGCAATGTTACCGGTAGCCTCGGTGTTGAACACCGCAATCGTTGTCTTGAATTACTGGCCTTGTACAAGCATGAAAAGCAATAGCCAGCTTGGGATGATGTGGGTCATGGCCACGCTCGCAGTAACCATTTTTCCGCAGGGCGTAACCATGCCGCCGCATCTCCTTCCGGTGATAATTTTGCCATTGATCTGGCGTCTTGTGGCTGAATTTCGGGATTGGAAACCTGTTCCAATGCTGATTCGGGTAACCGCAACCGGTTTGGCTGTTTTTATCCTGATGGTTACCTACGGCGGATTGCTGGGCCGAAGAGCGGCGGTCAGCCTGCTGACATTGATGATGTCTTTGAAGCTGCTGGAAACTTTTCGGGTACGCGATGCCCGGGTGGTCGCCAGTCTGTGCCTTTTTTTGTGTGCCATCCAATTCCTTTGGTCACAGGGTATTTTCATGTTGTTTTATGGCGCAGCGGTGTTGCTGGGTTCGCTGATGTCTCTGGCACTCTTACAACGCCGCGAAGCATTTCAGCCAAAGGGCACTGCCCCCGCAACTGGCCATTCCATTTTCTCTGAACTCGGCTACAGCTCCAGGCTGCTCGCCATGGCGATACCAATCGCCATCGCTTTATTTGTTCTGTTTCCCCGTTGGGGCAGCCCCTTGTGGGGTGTTCCGGAGAGGACTCTGGACGCCAAATCCGGGCTTTCAAACTCCATGTCGCCAGGCAGTATTCAAAATCTTTTCATGGATGATTCCCCGGCATTTCGCGCGAATTTTTCCGGAGGTATTCCGCCGCCTAACCAAATGTACTGGCGCGGCCCGGTTTTTTGGGGCTTTGACGGGAAGGAATGGCGGGGGAATTTTTACAACCGCAATGTTCCGGCAAAAGACCAGCCAACTGACAGTGGACGAACATGGCGTTATACCGTACAACTGGAACCCACGGAACAGCATTGGATATTCGCGCTGGATTACCCGGTACTTGTGCCCAGGGGGATTTTCCTCACCATGGATTACCAGTTACTCAGTCGTCGTTCCATAACCCAACTGAAAAGTTATGAAATGATATCCAATCCAAATTTTACCGACTCACCACAGTTAAGTAGCGTTCACCGAGGCGCAGCTTTGAATCTGCCGGAAGCATACAATCCTCAAACGCTGGAAATGGTAAATCGCTGGCGCGAAGAGACTCCGTCTGATGTGGATTTTGTTAACCGGGTGTTGGCGCATTTCAATCAGGAATCATTTTTTTACACGCTTAATCCGCCACTGCTGACTCAACACACGGTCGATGAATTCATGTTCGAGACGCGCCGTGGGTTTTGCGAGCATTATGCATCTGCGTTCACCATTATGATGCGCATGGCCGGCATTCCAGCGCGTATCGTGACCGGTTACCAGGGGGGGGGGGTGGTATAACGGCATTGGTGACTACCTGCTGGTTCGCCAGTCCGACGCGCATACATGGTCAGAGGTGTGGCTTCCGGGTGCAGGCTGGTCCCGCGTAGATCCGACTGCAGCGGTCGCGCCTAACCGTATTGCGCGTGGCGCAATGGACGCTCTGAGTGCACCGCGACATATGTTTGATTACCAATGGCTGCGAAATGTAAAAAACGGTTTTGACCTGCTTCAACGTGGTTGGAACGATTGGGTAATCGCATTTGATTCTGAGCGCCAGATGAGTCTGTTCATGCCGTTCGGAATTGGTCACCTGGATTCAAGACGCATGGTCGCAATCATGGTCGTGGTAATAGGAATCATCGCCTTGCTGATGCTTCCGCGCATATTGCGGCTCAGGCTGAATGTGGGCGTGGATGCGGCGGGAAAACAATGGATACTGTTCCGTCAAAAACTACGTGCTGCTGGTGTGGAATCAAGCGCCGCAATGACGCCCAAAGAATTACACCTGGTAGCGGCCAGTCATTTTCAGGACCAGTCAGGGAATATCGGTAAAATCTCCAGCCTGTACAGGAACATCAGGTATGCGCCCGACAGGCCGGAAGTCTCGGAACTCGAAGCTGCTGTTAAGGAATTCAATCCTGCCAGGAACACGCGGTAAAATACCGGCTGGCAAGGATGGATTCTGTGCTTTCCTGTGACTGGCCAGGGCTATACTAAAAACATCTGCATCAAAGGGGTGCCTGTAATGTCTACATTCGATGGTTTTCCCAAAGATTTCTTCAAATTCTTTACAGACCTGAAGAAAAACAATAACCGCGACTGGTTTAACGACAATAAACCCAGGTATATCGAAACTGTGGTCAATCCGATGGGCGAGTTCATCGTGGCGATCACACCCGGCCTGAAAAAGATTTCTCCTTACTACGTGGCGGATCCCCGGCCTCACGGGGGTTCGATGTTCCGCGTTTATCGGGATACCAGGTTTTCAAAAGATAAAACGCCTTATAAAACTCATGCGGCCTGTCATTTCCGCCACCAGGCAGGAAAAGATGCACACGCACCAGGGTTTTATGCACATTTTGAACTCGACCGTCTGTTTTTTGGCGGCGGTATATGGCGGCCACCTTCGAAACACCTGGCCATCATCCGTGATCAGATAAGTGACAGCCCTGCCGAATGGGGAAAAATCAGGAATTCAAAGCTCATTCGGGACAGGGGTGGCATCCAGGGCGACAGCCTTGTTCGACCTCCAAGAGGGTTTCATCCGGAACACAAACACATTGAGGATTTGAAACGGAAAACCTTTTTTGTGATGGCCGAAGCTGACCCCGGACTCATCGAGTCACCGGAGCTGCTGAATGAAGTGCTCGAATCATTCCGGGCAGGCTCACGCCTGAACCGCTTCGTTACCGAGGCGCTCGGCTTACCGTACTAGTGTGGTGTAACGAACTAGGAAGCAACATGGAAACTACACTTTTTATCTCCTTCGTTCTACTGATCCTGCTCGCCGGCATCTGGCTGTACAACCGCCTGGTCCGTAACAGGAATCTCGTCAGTGAGGCCTGGGCGGGAATAGATGTGCAGTTACAGAAAAGACATGAACTGGTACCGAACCTGGTATCCACCGTTAAGGCTTACGTTGCTCATGAATCCGGTGTGTTCGAAGAAGTTGCCAAAATTCGCAGCGACCGTCATGCCGCTGTGCCGGACACGGCCAAACAGGAAACTGCCCTCTCACGATCATTGGGCAGATTGTTCGCGCTCGCTGAGGATTATCCCGACCTGGAGGCCAGCGACGGGTTCCAGCAGTTGCATGGCAGTCTCGTGGAAATTGAAGATCATCTCCAATATGCACGGCGTTATTACAATGGCGCAGTCAGGAATAACAACAATGCTGTAGAAAGTTTCCCTTCTAACCTACTAGCAGGGCTTTTTGGGTTTGTGAATGCAGAGTTTTTTGAGATTGAATTTTCTGCTCAAAGGAATGCGCTCAATGTTGATCTTTAAGGGCTGGATCTCTGGCATGAGATCAACCATCAGTAAAGCCGGTGTGCTGATAATATCTGTTTCACTATTCAGTAGCGCGACCCTGGCAGACGAACGGATACTCGGTTACCACTCAGACATCAAGGTCAACCGGGACGCAAGTCTCACCGTCGTAGAAACCATCCGGGTACAGGCCGAAGGCGTCAATATTAAGCGGGGTATTTACCGGGATTTCCCAACCACGTACAAAGACAGGCAAGGCAATCGACACCGAGTTGGATTCCAGGTGCTTGATGTCAGGCGTAACGACAACCGTGAGACGTTTTCCACTGAAAAACGGTCCAACGGCATCCGTATAAAATTGGGCAGTGCGCAAAGATTCCTGCCGCATGGCGAACACGAATACCGCTTGCTATACCGCACAACCCGCCAACTCGGCTTTTTTGCAGAATTTGATGAGTTGTACTGGAATGTCACGGGTAACGGCTGGATGTTTGATATCGACCAGGCAAGTGCGCGTATCGAACTACCCGAACCTGTTGCATGGGATAGCCTGCGGTCTGAGTACTACACGGGATTTCAAGGCAGCACCGGGAAAAATGCTGATTTCAGGATCATCAGTTCACGTGTGATGGAATTCAAAACCACACAGCCTCTGCGAGCTCGCCAGGGGTTTACTATCGCGCTTGGCTGGCCCAAAGGTATCGTACACGAGCCCACTTTTACTGAACGAGCAGGTTTCTTTTTAAACGACAACGGCTCTGCACTGGTTCTGTTGATCGGGTTGTTGCTGCCGCTGGCCTGGTATCTGCGATCCTGGCACAACTACGGTCGTGATCCGGTGAAGGGCGTGATCATTCCGCGCTTTAAACCTCCGGACCGGCTATCGGCCGCCGCTTGTCGATACGTTAACGACATGGGTTTTCACAGCAAGGCCTTCACTGCCGCCATTATCAGCCTTGGCGTTAAGGGCTATCTGAAGATCGATGAAAAAGACGACTACATCCTGTACCGCGAAAAGGGGCCGAAACACGACACGGCAACACCAGGTGAAGCAGCGGTGCTGACCGAATTGCTGCCGGAAGAGGATTCCTGGATCGAGCTGGATGATGAAAATTACCGGGAGTTCCTCAGTGCACGCAACGGCTTGAAAAAAGCGCTAAAAGCGGAACATCACGGACGCCTGTTTAAATTAAATACGATTTACATGATGCCTGCGGTTATTATCAGCATCCTGGCAATCGTATTTGCCTTGTCAAGACATGGCGGCCCCGCGCCATGGATTGTTTTTATAGTCCTGACCATCACGATGCACCTGGTTTTCCTTCTCCTTTTACGTGCGCCCACGCCTGCCGGCCGGCGTGTAATGGATGAAATTGAGGGTTTCAAAATGTACCTTGATACCGCCGAGCAATTCCGCCTCGATCGCATGCGTTCTCCGGAATTGACGCCAGAAGCATTCGAGATGTTCCTGCCCTATGCGTTTGCGCTGGGCGTGGAGAATAGCTGGTGTGATCGGTTCGCGCGTGAATTTCCCCAGGAGCTTACCGAGGGCGGCAGCTATCACCCCGGCTGGTATAGCGGCAGCCGCAGTCTCAACCATATCGGAAGAGGTCTTGGCAGTAGTTTCTCAAGCGCGATTTCCTCAGCTTCCTCGCCTCCCGGTTCATCATCCGGTTCAGGTGGTGGTGGCTTCTCCGGCGGCGGTGGTGGTGGCGGTGGCGGCTGGTAGCAGGGTACTGATGATTTTTATTGCTCCAGCAGTTTTTCAATTGCTTGCTTTAAGCTGATCTCATCACCGGCTTTAAAGCTCCTGTAAGAAGCTACTATCCGACCATCGCGGTCAAGCAGAAAGGAATGGGGTAATGTTCGAATCCCGTAAAGAATACCAATTCCACCTTCCCGATCAGCAAGCACGGGGTAAGCCACCGGGTGCTTCTCGAGGAATGCCAGGCCATCTTCGGTATGTTCATCGACATTGATGGCGATAATCTCAAACCCCTCAGTGCCTATTTCTCGGCGCATCCGGTCATAGGCGGGCAGCGAAGCCAGGCAGGGAGGGCACCATGAGGCCCAGAAATCCAGAAATACGACTTTACCCTTGTAGTCAGCAAGGCTGATCTGCTGGCCGGTATTGATAGCGGCGCCACTAAAAAACGGCGCAGATTCCCTTGCTGGCGCAACTTGCACCAGCAACAGTACCAGGCACAGTGCTTTGATAAATCTAGAAGCCATAGGTCAATGACAAGCCATACGAATAACTGGTCGTGAATTGCAAAGTGCCATTTAAGTCCCTTGTTAGTGGAAGGCGTCCAAACAACGTAAGTTTGAGATTGTCAGTCACGGAATATTGGACTGCAGGAACAAAATCCAGCCATTCACCGCCGGTATTGGGGATTGCGAATCCGAATCGATGGTCAGTCCGGGTGCTTCGGTAGCGAAGTGCAGCTGAGTAACCAAATTTCGTACCTATGCTTTGACTCAAGCCCAAGGATAAACTGGATTCATTACCAAAAGCATATTTCCGGTCATTATCATCATTATCTGTATAAGTTGCTGAGGCATTGAGCAGTAGCGAGGCTGCCTGGTTAAACGCATAGCTATAGCTGCTCCAGCCTATTTTTCCCAATGCTCCGACGCTTGGTTGCATGTCCTCGGAAATGATGAAGCCGCTGCCAAAACTGTCTTCGCCTGTAGGGATTCGTGCACCGAGCCCCAGGGACAATTCGTGGCGTGAAAATGGCGTAATAAACAGGGGTGTGTACCTGATCAGGATGACGCTGTCGCCTACTCCGGATGTCGTTTCTTTACCAAATATGCTCGAACCGATCGTACGGTTATGTTTAACATAGGAAATAAGCGCGGAAACTGACCACCGATCAGTCAAGGCATAACTGGCAGAGATGACCTGGGATATGGAGTTACGGTCCCTGCCGGTCTCGTCCCGCACATCGTCGGAGCCGGCGACCAGGTCACTTATCTGGTGATACTCGGTGGAGTAACTGATAAAGAAATCGCCTTGCTCCGTGGCAGAAGTGTCTATGGACGTCAGCAATGGCACACCTGCACAACTACAGGTTGCAGCCAATGCCGGGCTTTGCAGACCCTGAAGCAATAAAGCCAAAATGGTAAATTTTAATATTCTGATTATCACTGGTGTATTTCTGCGCCCGGGGAAAATGCCGTCCAGGCAAACCAGTAGGCGATATAGGAGTTGGTCTTTTGCAATTGCTGACCGGTCCTTGCACCACTCACTGCCTTGCCAAAAATATCCCATTCGTTGCCTTCGTTGTCCAGCATGACCACAGGCAGTTGATCCTGCACGGGTTGAAATTCAAGCACCGTGCAGTCTTCCAGTTCCCGGTTGAATACCACGCCAAAATTGTGGCCACTGCTGCCTGCTGCCACCACGTGCATATCGCCGACCGTTTCGTTTATGACTTCGACATTGCTGGAAAAATTAGAGATGGGATAGACCCTGGATCTGTCGCCGACATTGATGCCCACTACCCGTTCCTTTCGGTGCAGGCGATTATCGTTTGAATTATTCGCCGGAAACAACAGGCTATTGTCTGTCCGGTAGGAACCATAAGGGTAATCATTGTAGTCTCGCGAGAATCCGGTATTTTCGGAAATCAACCGGGTTCCAGGGTACATGGACTTCCATGTGCCCCAGGCAGTCTCCACCACCTGCAGTCGGTCAGGAATCGTCAGAATCTGGGATCCATTCACTGATTGCTCCAGCATTTGTGACCAAAAACTCAAGGTCTCCCGGTCATACATAATCAGGTTCGAGTTGTATAAAAGACCGGAAGTGCCGAATGTCTTGTCCAGCGGTTCCAGGAGCGATTTCCACAAGGTAGCCGATCCGGTCAACGGGCAATAGCTTAATGTGGCACGCTCCGGTAATCCATCCATGAGAAACTGGTCGTTCATCACTTCATGCCAGTTCAGGACCCGATGGGAATAGGCACGGATATCGTTATCTATCTTCACACCAACAACCAGTTCTGAAGGATCGATGATGTTTGCTCCCGGTTCCTGAATAAACCCCGGTAATTCCAGCGGCGGTATTCCATCCGGCCCCGGACCCGCACCGACAACTTCGTCAGTGGGTATGGTGGCATCGTTAACTATGGGTGGATTGTCCAGGCCATGACTGATATCCGGGTCGGCCCTCGTGCAGGAAGGAGGTGGCACCAGTGCTTCACACAATGCGGTATTGTCCGGCACGACCCGGTTTATGATGAATGCACCGGTTTCACCGGTCGACGGAAAATTAAAATTGACCGTAGCCTCTTCGCAACTCACGAAATCCAGGGATATCGTGCCGTAATTCGTGTCCTGCGTTGGCATTGGATCGGACGTATTGAACACCCCGCCGCTGGTTAGTTCCGCGTTCAGTTCAGCCTTGTTGCCATCAATGGAACCCAATGCGGTGACCCAGCGCTGGTCATCTGCACCAAAGACCGCGGCAAACCCGGCCGAGGACTTCGTGAAAGCGCCGGACCCGCTTGCCCTGCTTTGCAGTCCCGAAATTAAGTTCGCAGCGCTTTCACCTTCAGGCACAACGGTGTCAAACGTGAACCAGGCCAGGAATACCAGTTCAAGTTCGGGAAAGACGGTGATAAACATGCCCTGGAAAGGCGCATCTGTGCTTACCCAGGCATCGTTAAGCCCTGCGTTCAGCAATTCAATCGGCGGGGAGTCGGCTTGGGCGGCTTGGTTTGGCAGGAGGACCGGCAAGGCAGACAGAAGGCAGGTCTTCAAAAAGTAAGCTGCTCTCGCCCTGGCTTTCCGCAAGAGGGATGAAATGTAATTTGACTCCGGTTTCAAAGGCATATTTTCGTTTGCACAACCCGCACCGCTGGCAAAATCGGAAGGCGGCACAATCTGGAGAGATGACCTGAAGTTGATGTTGAATCTTACAGGAGACTTCCGGCCCGAGAAGGAGTTAGCGGTTTAGCCGTGGCGTACTATTGCGTTATCTTCAAATACTGTATATATTTACAGCACTTGATCAGAGCACACAACAATGAGTCATAAACCGTTGACCAAGCGTCAGAACCAAATTCTTCTGTTTATATCTGAACATATTGATAATATTGGATTTCCACCTACAAGGAATGAACTATCAGCGCATTTTGGCTTCCGTTCCCCGAATGCTGCGGAAAGCCATTTGCGTGCACTGGAAAAGAAAGGCGTGATCCAGATTGAGCGGGGCCGCTCACGTGGCATTACCCTGACTGCCCTGTCTGCCGCTAACTTGCCCGCCAATTTTCATATGCCGTTGCCGATGATCGGGCGTGTCGCGGCCGGTAGCCCGATCCTGGCACAGGAAAATATCGAGCACGAATACAGGGTTGACCCGGCGCTTTTCTCCCCGCGCCCCCATTACCTGTTGCGTGTAGCAGGCATGAGCATGCGCGATGCAGGCATCCTCGACCATGACCTGCTGGCCGTTCACCGCACGCCTGAGGCCAGGGATGGCCAGATCGTGGTCGCTCGCATCGGGGACGAGGTGACGGTCAAACGCTTCCAGCGTAACGGCTACCGGGTCACGCTGCTACCCGAAAACCCTGATTTTAAACCCATTGAAGTCGATTTGCGCCGCCAGGATCTGGCCATTGAAGGCCTTGGTGTCGGCGTGATCCGTAACCGGTTGGACGACTGATGGCTGCTCTACAGCCCGTAGCGCCGGACGCCTTATTGCCAGACTATATGCCGGATGTATGGCGGGGTTGCCAGGTGCACCGGGATATACCGGCCCTGTCCAGCGGGTATGCAAAACTGGACCGGCACCTGCCAGGCAAAGGCTGGCCGCTGGGAGCATTGACCGAGTTATTGACAGAGACGTCCGGAAATGGCGAATTCAGCCTGCTGCTGCCCGCCCTGGCCGCCATGACGTCAAAACGGCGCTGGGTGATGCTGCTCGACCCACCCTGGGTGCCCTACCCACCGGCCATGCTGGGTCACGGCGTGGCACTGGAGCGGGTGATGCTGATCCGTACCCGTAACGTGGAGGAATCACTGTGGGCCTGCGAGCAAGCCCTCAGGGGGGTGCGCGGCGGTGCTGTGCTGGCCTGGCTGGAAGATCCCGGCTTTGCCCGCCTGAGGCGTCTGCAACTGGCGGCGAAAGCCGGTCACAAGGCGGCCTTCCTGTTCCGCCCCATGGTGGCTGCACAGCAGGCTTCGCCGGCTGCACTGCGACTGCAGGTCAGGACGCAGCATAAAAATGCTATCAGGGCCGATATCAGTATTTCCATCCTGAAATGCCGCGGCAGACGCACAAGCCAGGCCATAAAAATACGACGTACACAGCAATTACCAGGCTTTGCGCCCCTGTCAGAAGCCATACAGGGCAGCAGTCCATCGGTGGCTGTATCTGTAACGGCCCCATCAGAAGAACTCCGCCACCATAGCCGGTCCAGGTAGTCGACTGCTGCCGCTCCCATGCTCTGGCTGGCGCTGCAATTTCCCCACCTGTCGCTGGATCTCGTGACCCGGGGCCATGAACTGTGCCGCGATCTACCGGTTGCCATTAGTGACAACGTTTCGCGCAAGCAATGCGTGCTGGATTGCAACCCAGCAGCAGCACACGCCGGGGTGCGTCCCGGCCTGCCGGTCAATGCCGCGCTCGGGCTACTGGAAACATTGCACCTGGTGTCCCGCGACACGCAGGCGGAACAGGATGCCCTTCAGCGGCTTGCCGCCTGGTGTTACCAGTACAGCAGCCAGGTCACCATCATTCCGCAACGTACCTCGCTGGTGCTTGAAGTCGGCGCCAGCCGCCGCCTGTTCGGGGCCGCGGAGGAGCTGGCACAAAAATTGAACGGAGAGTTGCTGCAGTTGGGGTATCACGTACGTGCCGGTACTGCGCCCACGCCCGAAGCTGCCTGCCTGGCTGCCAGGCACGGCCTGCATATCAGCCGTGCCAGTGAAATTTATTCGCGCATAGAAAAGCTGCCGCTGGACAGCCTGGAACTTGACCTGAATCAGGGTCCTGCCCTGCAGAAAATGGGGTTCAGGTCGATCGGGGAAATACTTAAGCTCCCGCGCAAGGCATTGGCCAGGCGCATGGGACCGGCAGCAGTCGACTACCTGGACCGGCTTACCGGTTCCCGGCCTGATCCACGGCCGGCCTGGCAACCGCCGGAGCATTTTTCCTCAGGCATGGACCTGGCTTCAGAAATTTCCACTAGCCAGGCCCTGTTGTTTCCGCTCAAGCGCCTCGTGTCCGAACTTTGCGGTGTACTGCGCGCCCGGGACCGGGGTATACAGGAGTTACACATTTACCTGCGGCTCGACAGCAGAAAAAGTGAACAGGGCGAAGAACGCTTCCACCTGGGCTTGCAACAAGCCACGCGCGACGAATCCCGTATTCTGTTGCTGTTGAGAGAACGCCTGGAACGACTGCGCCTGCCCCGCCCCGTTCGTCACATCCGGCTCCGGGCCGGGCAGTTACTGCCCTTCGATGCACAGCAGAATTCCTTGTTCATGGATAAGCCTGACCTTTCAGAACAACCGGTACGCCCGTTATTGGAGCGCCTGTGCGCGCGGCTTGGCACCGATGCCGTGAGAGGCCTCAAGGGCATTCAGGACCACCGCCCCGAATACAGTTGGTCGGTACGCGAACTGGATGAACCGGCTGACTGTACCGCCATGCCACACCGCCCGATCTGGTTATTCGCCAGGCCGCAGCGCTGCCGGATCGGCGAGTACCAGGTGCTGGCAGGGCCTGAACGCATCGAGGCGGGCTGGTGGGACGGCCACGATTGCCGCCGGGACTACTTTGTCGTACGCGATCGAACGGGTTGCACACTGTGGGCATTCAGAGAATATAAGCCCGAACCCGGTTGGTATTTGCAGGGTATGTTTTCCTGAAACTACCGAAATATAGACAAATCCTAAAGAGGAGCTGCTGAGCTATGTTCCGGCGCTATAATGGTTCGTATGCCAATCGCAGGGGAAAGCCTGAACCGTGAACAGCCTGGGTAAACTTTTTCTGAAAGGCCTTGCCGTAGTGATACCGGTAGTGCTGACCGCGGCCATTCTCTGGTGGATGGCAGCCGGATCAGAGCGCCTGTTAGGTGGCCTGCTGACCCGCATCATGCCAGCAGGATGGTACATACCCGGACTGGGACTGGCCGCCGCCATCGTCCTGATTGTGCTGGTAGGCCTGTTATCCCACATCCTGATTTTTCAAAAGCTGTTTGACCTCTGGGAAACCATCGTCAACCGGGTGCCGCTGGTTAAAACCATCTACACGGCCATCAAGGACTTCATAGGCTATTTGAGTCAGGACCAGAAGGATCGCTTCAGCAAGGTGGTGATGGTCAAAATACCGGGACAGGAATTCCAGGTGCTCGGTTTCGTCACCCGCGAGTCGTTTGATGACATTCCGCTGGAACCGGAAGCGAATGATCCCATCGCTGTGTATATGCCCATGAGTTACCAGATCGGCGGGTACACCCTTTACCTGTCGCGGTCCTGCCTGACCCCGATTGATATTCCGTTTGAAGATGCAATGCGCCTTGCGGTCACCGGCGGGGTAACCCAGTACAGCAATAACGGACAGGATTAATGCGCCGGGTATTATCGTTCACCCTGCTTACGCTGACGCTTTTTTCCTGCAGTTTAACGCCGGATCGTGAAGGCGGTAATGCGCAACAGGTAAGGGATTTTGTGGATGCCTTCAACCACCAGGATATTTCCGCGATGCTGGCACTGACCACGCATGATGTTCGCTGGATGAGCATCGACGGTGACCAGGTTTCGGTGGAAACCCACGATGCCGATGAACTCCGAATGTCCATGCAGCAGTATTTTGAAAACCGGTCATCGAGCAACTCCCAACTCCTCAATATTTATGCTGACGGGCCTTTCGTAACTACTCTTGAAAGAGCCGGCAGCCAGGACCGTGCCGGACAATGTGCGACAGCGGTTTATGAGTTTTCAGGGGCACTGATCAAAAACGTCTGGTACTACCCGGCACACGACTGTGAGGACGGATTTATCCCCTGATTGGAGCTATTTTTGCATTTTGAGAATATACTGTATATATTTATAGTATGTACTCTACAACCACAGCCGCTTATGCTGAACTGGTCTGCACCAGTAATTTCACCTTCCTGGAAGGCGCGTCACACCCACAGGAACTGGTCGCGCGTGCCGCAGAGCTGGGTTACAGCGCCATTGCCATCACCGATGAATGTTCTCTGGCCGGCATCGTGCGCGCCTTCGAGGAAGCACGGCGTTGTGCAGAACGCGGCCTGCCTATTGACCTGATCCCCGGCAGCCTGTTCCGGCTGGAAAATGGTTCGCGCCTGGTGTTATTGCCCGAGGATCACGCCGGTTACTCACAACTCTGCACCCTGATCACCCGTGGGAGGCGAAATGCCAAAAAGGGCAGCTACCAACTGGCGGACAGCACCTTTGAGCACAGCCTGGATCATTGCCTCGCCCTGTGGCTGCCCGTTAATGAAGACGATGTGCTCACAGCACATCGGGTGGCTGCTTATTTCCCGGAGCGCGCATGGCTTGCGGTTAAGCTCGACCTCGGGCCCGATGACCCGGCTCGCCTGGCCAGGCTTACCGCCACCGCTCATTCCGCCGGATTGCCAATGACAGCCTGCGGCGATGTGCAACTGCATGCCCGCCCGCGCCGGATGCTGCACAACGTTTTGGCAGCTATCCGGCACGGTTGCACGGTGGCCGAGCTGGGTTACCGCGCCCTGCCCTCGGGTGAACGCCATTTACGCAGCCGCCAGCGCCTGCAACAACTTTACCCGGAGCAATTGTTGATTGAGTCCACAGGTATCGCAGAACGCTGCCGGTTCCGCATGGACCAGCTCCGCTACCAGTATCCGCGTGAGGTCGTACCCGAAGGCGCCAGTATTGCCCAATACCTGCGCGACCTGACCGAGGCGGGCATCCGGCAACGCTGGCCGGGTGGAATTTCTGCAGAACTGCGCCAGCAAATAGAGCACGAACTTCAGTTGATCAACGATCTTCACTATGAGCCCTTCTTCCTGACCGTGTACGACATCGTCCAGTTCGCACGCAGCCAGGGCATCCTCTGCCAGGGCCGCGGTTCTGCGGCTAATTCCGCCGTTTGTTACTGCCTCGGTATCACCGAGGTGGACCCGGCACGCATGAGCATGCTGTTCGAACGCTTTATCTCGCGCGAACGCGATGAACCACCGGATATCGACGTGGACTTCGAGCATGAACGGCGCGAGGAGGTGATCCAGTACATCTATCGCAAATACGGCCGCGCCCGTGCCGCACTGGCCGCCACCGTGGTCACTTACCGGCTGCGCAGCGCAGTGCGGGACGCTGGCAAGGCGCTCGGCTTCAGCCTCGGCCAGGTCGACCAACTCGCGCGTAACGTGTCCTGGTGGGATGAGCCGGAAATACTCTCGCAGCGGCTGAGGGAACAGGGTTTCGACCCGGCCAACCTGAAAGTTCAACAACTTATCCACCTGGTGCAGTGCCTGTGCCGCTTTCCGCGCCACCTTTCTCAGCACGTCGGTGGCTTCGTGATTTCAGAACATGCGCTGGCCAGCCTGGTACCGGTGGAAAACGCCGCCATGCCGGACCGCACCATCATCCAATGGGACAAGGATGACCTGGAGACGCTGGGGTTGTTAAAGGTCGACTGCCTGGCCCTGGGTATGCTGACCGCCATTCATCGCTGCCTGGACCTGGTCAACGACTACAACGGCATGGATTACACCTTGTCCGACATCCCGCCCGAGGACCCGGATACTTACGCGATGATCCAGCAGGCCGATACCATCGGCGTGTTCCAGATCGAATCGCGCGCACAGATGGCCATGTTGCCACGGCTCAAGCCGGCCTGTTTCTATGACCTCGTCATCGAGGTCGCCATCGTCCGGCCCGGGCCCATTCAGGGCAACATGGTGCACCCCTTCCTGCAGCGCCGCCGCGGGCTGGAAGCAGTCAATTATCCATCAGAAGACCTGCGCAGGGTACTGGAGCGCACCCTGGGTGTGCCAATCTTCCAGGAGCAGGTAATGCAGATCGCGATGGTCGCGGCCGGATTCAGCGGCTCGGAAGCGGACGTACTGCGCCGCTCCATGGCCGCCTGGGCGCGGCGTGCCGGACTGGAGCATATGCACCAGCGGCTGGTCAGCGGAATGCGGGAGCGTGGTTACGAAGAGGAATTTGCGGAACAGATCTTCAACCAGATAAAGGGTTTTGGCGAATACGGCTTTCCGGAATCCCACGCCGCCAGCTTTGCTCTGCTGGTGTACATCTCCTGCTGGATGAAGCGCCACCACCCGGCCGCCTTTACCTGCGCCTTATTGAATTCACAACCCATGGGCTTTTACCAGCCCTCCCAGTTGGTACAGGATGTACGCCGCCACGGTGTCAGGGTACTGCCGGTGGATGTCCGTTACAGTGATTGGGACTGCACATTGATCGCCACCGAATCCGGCGAGCCGGTCTTACGCCTTGGGCTCCGAATGGTAAAGGGTTTCGGAAAATCTGCAGGCAGACGCCTGGAAACAGCCCGAGCAGAGGCACCCTTCCGTGACAACCAGGACCTGTGCGACCGTGCAAACCTGAATAAACGTGAACTGGCGGCACTGGCCGAGGCCAGCGCCCTGCGTGGCATTGCCGGTCATCGTCACCGGGCACGCTGGGAAGCGGCGTCTATTGAGAAACAGGTCGGCGACCTGCTCCACGGCGTGGATGGCGGTGATGCCGCAGATTCGAAGTCCATCGCTATTCGCCCACCATCCGAGGTGGATGACCTGAAGGCGGATTACGCGGCTACCGGCCTGACCCTGGGCAAACACCCGCTCGCTTTTATACGTAACGAACTGCGCAAACGCCGGGTAAAGCCGGCCAGGGACCTGCTGGGTCTGCCGCACGGCAGCCGGGTACGTGCCTGCGGCCTGGTCACCATGCGCCAGCGCCCCATGACTGCCAACGGCACGATCTTCCTCACACTGGAAGACGAGACCGGCTACGTGAACGCGGTCATCTGGCCACGCTTGTGGGAACGCCAGCGCGCCATCGTGCTGTGTGCATCATTGATCGCCATCGATGGAGTCATGGAAACCGATGGTGACGTCTATCACCTGATCGCTGACCGGGTGCATGATTTCGGCGACCTGGCCAAAGGCCTCAAGATCAAGTCCCGTGATTTCTGTTAAAACAGCCTTAGGAGCGAGGATTAGGCAGAATCGCTTCGCGATTAACGAATTGCGTGTTTAGCGACACGCAACGCCATCGCGAATAGATGTACGGCGAGAACCGGGTAACTATTTATGTGACACGCCATGAATACGTCCATGTAGGCTCAAAGCATTCATCCATGAATGCTACGGTCACAAAAACAGTTCCCAGCTTCTCTCTCTCATTCACAGGATATAATCCTCACTGTAGGAGAAACATAACTATGAAACTCACAGTCAGCCTTGCCAGCCTGGTATTGCTCACCACCTGCCAGGCAACACCAGTAATCAATATTGCAGCTGAAACCGAGGCCTTGATGGCAGCAGACACGGCATTCGCTGCTCTATCAGAAGCCACCACCCCAAAAAATGCCTTTGCCAATTTCCTCGCACCCGATGCCATGATGCTGCCGCGCAGTTCACAGGGAATCATCGAGGGTTACGACAGGGCCGTTGCCATGTTTGGTGACGACGGTGACCCCGGCTACCAATTGCTCTGGCAACCCCAGTTTGGAGAGGTCGCTTCATCCGGGGATATGGGCTGGACCTGGGGACAGTACCAGGTCGTGGTGGATGGAGAGAATGTGGACACCGGGAAATACGTCAATATCTGGAAAAAACAAGCGGATGACTCATGGAAAGTCCGGGTCGATATAGGTAATCAGCGCCCAAAAGCCAGTGATCAGGAGTGAAATAATGCGTAAGCTGACCCTGTTTCTTGCCCTCACCACATTGCTTGCATGTGAGACCGTTATTGCAAAAGGTGACGCTGAGGCGGGCAAAATCAAGGCCTATACATGCAGTGGCTGCCATGGAATCCCCGGTTATAAGAACGTCTATCCTACCTACAATGTCCCAAGACTGGGCGGGCAAAATGAGAAATACCTTGTGTCTTCTCTCAATGCTTACCGCTCGGGGGAGCGAGCCCATCCCACGATGAGACTTCAAGCCGAAAGCCTTTCAGCTCAGGATATTGAAGATATCAGCGCACGGATTACCAGTTTGAAACCTGTTGCTTCAGAACAGCCGGCTAATACGGACAATGTCGAACCGGAGAAATTACAACTTTGTCAGACATGCCACGGCGCCGATGGTCGGGGCATCGACGACAGTTACCCTGTTCTTGCCGGCCAATATGCCAGTTACATGGAACGTGCATTGACGGACTATCGGGATGGCTCGAGGATAAATCCAATTATGAAGGGCTTTAGCGCCAGTCTCAGCGATCAGGATATTGAAGAACTTGCTTCCTGGTATGCAAGCATGGAAGGCTTAAAGGATTTGTCAGGATACTGAAGACTATTGGTAGTAAGGATTTTCTCCACTGCTGTGATCAGTCGCATCGACAATAGCTGATATCTCGGGGAAGTGTTCTTTCAGGGCCTGTTCAATTCCCTGCTTCAGGGTGACATCCACCATTCCACAACCATGACATCCGCCACCAAATCGCAGCACCACTTTATTGTCTGCAGTAATTTCTTCCAGGGCAACCCGTCCACCGTGTGACGCCAGTCCCGGATTTATTTCCGTTTCCAGTATCCAGGCCACTCGTTCGGTTAAATCAGCACTGTCTTCAGGAATATTGCCCTTGATGTTGGGCGCCTTTATGGAAAGCTGTCCACCTGAACTGTCTTCCTCGAAGTCAATCTCCGCTTCGGTCAACCATTCAGCACTGTCCTGGGCAACATAAAGATTGAAGTCTGAAAATTCTACGCCCTGGTCGGTGGACTCATGTTCGCCCTGTGGACAGAACTGCAGGTCACAACTTGCCCGTGGTGTACCCGGGTCTGCAACCTTTATTCTGAGACCCAGACCCTGCAGTTCCTGCTGGTCAATCAGGCGTTTGAAGTATTTTTGCGCGCTGTGGCTGACTTCAATCATGATTCAATTATTCCACATTATTCCTTGAGCAGGGCATTTGCCAAATATGGTAAGGAGGTATCGAGCCTCCAGTCCATACCGGAATGAGTGCCCTCGAACTCCTCGTAATGGTGGCGAACGCCGAGTTTTTCCAGCTTTGATGACAACCGCCGGGTTCCGTACTGAATATTGTATTGATCTCGATTACCGGCATCCAGGTACAAGGCTTTTAGGGAATGTAGTGCTTCAACATTGTACTCGACCATGTTCAGGGGGTCATGCGCCAGCCAGTTTACCCATCTCGCGTCATCAAGCGTGCAGTTCTGAAGATCAAACGGTAGTCGTATGCACTCAGGCTCTGATTCATCCGCGTCATAACTGGCGGCCATGGCTATCGTCATCAAGGTGGCGTAGTCTGCCCTGCCAGGCTTCTTGCAGCGCCAGAATCGATCCAGGAACCTGAGAATGTCCCCGTCACTGGCACTAAGCACGCTCGCAGCCACAGGAAATTCGGGTCGGTAAACGAGATCAAAGCCTACATCCCCTGCATGGGAAGCTACAGCACCCCAGGTTTCCGGGTATTGCATCGCCAGTACCAGAGCCCCATAGCCACCGGAGGACTTACCAAAGACACCCCTGCCCGATCGATCAGCGACTACGTTGACCTGTTGTGTCAGGAACGGGACGAGTTCTTCGTTCAGATAATCCGCGTATTGACCAACGGAGGTGGAATTCAGGTACTGGTTGCCCCCCAGGGAGGTGTAACAATCAGGGAACACCACCACCACCGGTGAAAGACTTCCCTGGTAAATCAGCCTGTCCAGGCGTTGCGGCAGGTTTTCACCGTGATGGCGCCAATTCAGGTGATCCGGGCCCGAATTGGTGAAGGCAGCAAGATCCCAAAGTCCCACGTAAGACGACCCGCCGTCACTATAACCGGGTGGTAAATAAACGCTGAGCCTGCGTTCATTTGGATCATCCCAGGGGTTGCCCTTCAATACTTCTGAATGGTGCTCCAGGTGCCTGACCTCTCCGCGCGGCCAATCCGCTTTCTGTCTTACCCGTGGCATAGGTGCTCAACTTTCCCGGTTAATAAATAACTTCGACAGATGCTCGCGGAGTGGACCACCCAACGATGGATCGTCGAGAGCATAATCGATGGTGGCCTGTATGTAACCGAGCCGGTTACCGCAGTCGTAGCGCCGGCCTTTGAAGGGGAATGCCAACACCGACTGCTCCTCCATGAGATTTGCGATAGCGTCGGTAAGCTGGATTTCACCACCGGCACCGGCACCCAGGTCGGCCAGGTGGCTGAAAATATCGTTGCTGAGTATGTAACGGCCAACTACGCCAAGATCAGATGGGGCATCCACGGGGTCAGGTTTTTCCACCAATTCGGAAATGCGAAGATACCCGGATGGATTTTTCTGCACCGCGGCTATCCCGTATTGTCCGGTCAATTCCGGTGGGATTCGTTCAACACCTATAACGCTGCTGCCTGTTTCCAGGTAAACATCCAGCATCTGGGCAAGGCATCCCTGCTTCGGTGAACGAACCAAGTCATCAGGCAGAATGACGGCGAACGGCTCTTCCCCAACCTGGTATTGAGCGCATAAAACTGCGTGCCCCAGCCCCAGCGGTTGTTCCTGGATGACTTCGGTCAGATGCACATTCCCCGGCAGAACACCACGTACTATTTCGAGAAGCTTGTGTTGTTTCCTGGACTCCAGGTGCCGTTCCAATTGTTCTGATCGCAGAAAATGTTGCCCAATGGCTTGCTTGTTACTGCGGGTAACCAGGATAAGAGTGTCCATCCCGGCCTCTACAGCTTCTTCCACTGCATACTGGATCAGTGGCTTATCCACCACCGGAAGCATTTCCTTGGGAATTGACTTGGTTGCCGGCAGAAACCGGGTGCCCAATCCGGCAACAGGAAAGACCACCTTCCTGATCGGAGCAGAATTATTCACGGAAATCTTAACCCGGGCGGTTGATGGGAATTATTTCTGCCGGCTCAACATTGACACTGGTCTTGGCCAGTTCTGGTACAAGCCTCAGCATGATACGTCCGAGACTCTTGGTGTCATAACGCCTGACGGCCAGTTCAATATTTCTCAGTTCAGACCTGAGAATGTCCCAATCTACCTGTCTCGGGTGAGCCAGGAATATCTTTTCATGGGTCGTCATATCATAAGGTTCCAGTTCATGGAACAACTCTTCGTATAGCTTTTCACCAGGCCGCAGACCGGTATAAATAATCTGGATATCTCGGCCAGGCTCTTTTCCGGCGAGCCGGATCAATTGCTCTGCAAGGTAAGTAATCTTGACCGGTTCGCCCATATCCAGCACGTATATTTCACCACCACTTCCCAGTACAGCCGCCTGCATAATAAGCTGACTGGCTTCTGCGATGGTCATGAAATACCGGGATATTTCAGGGTGTGTGACCGTAACCGGCCCACCTTTTTCAATCTGCTCATGGAATAGCGGCACTACGCTGCCATTCGAGTTCAACACATTGCCAAACCGCACCGTGATAAATCGTGTATTCGAACGTGCATTCATGTTCTGGCAGTACATCTCGGCAACACGCTTGGTGGCACCCATGATGTTGGCCGGATTGACGGCCTTGTCAGTTGATATCAGAACAAAGGTTCCAATACCGTGTCTTTCCGCCACCTCTGAAAGACGAATAGTGCCCAGTACGTTGTTACGGAAAGCTTCGCGAATCTGGGTCTGTAAAATCGGTAAATGCTTGTAAGCTGCGGCGTGGAAAATCATGTCAGGCTTGTATTCGCCCACAACCTTTTCAACCGTAGCAGGGTCACAGATATCACCCAGAATGGAATAAAAAATAAGATCCTGGAAATTACTGCGCAATTCGTGGTCTATGCGGTAAAGAGAATACTCACTGTTGTCCACGACAATCAGTTCTATGGGGTTAAGCCTCGCGATCTGCCGGCAAAGCTCCGATCCAATCGAGCCGCCACCACCGGTAATCATTACCCGTTTACCAGCCAGACCTTCACGGATAGATTCCCAGTTCAGTGAAACCGGTTCGCGACCCAACAGGTCCTCGATTACCACCCTCTTCAATACACCAATACGCGTGGCGCGATTTCCCAGATCCTGCATGGTTGGAAGCGTGCGAATCTTAATTTCGCTTTGTTCACAAATTTCAACAATGCGCTGCATTTGCTGATTATTCGCAGACGGTATGGCAATAATGACGAGACTCGCCTCCAGGTCCTTGCCAACTTGCTCAAGCCTGTCGATGGTGCCAAGGACCGGTACGCCGTGAACCTGTGCACCTCGCAAGCGAGCATTATCATCGAGAAAACCAAGAATTTCATATCCACCGCGGTGTCTGAGCTCCCTCTCCAAAAGCGCACCTGAATGGCCGGCGCCCAGGATGAGTACTCTTGTGAGGCCACTGGAACTGTGGCGCGGTTGCGGCAGGCGTGAGTCTTTCCAGAAGCGGTAAACCATGCGTGGCAGGCCCAACAAAACAAAAAGCAATACCGGGTAAACCAGTAAGGATTGCAGCCACTCACGCTGTACTGAGCCACGTATGACAGCCAGGCTGCTAATAATCAGTACCGTGCCGAAAACTGCAGACCTCGCAATATTCCACATATCCTGGAAACTGGCGAATCGCCAAAGACCTTTGTACAAGCCGATGTACCAAAGTACTGCGGTTTGCAACACAGCAACAACCATCAGTTCCGTGACCAGTGAGGAACCGTGCGCAAGTGGGATTCCCGATATGCGCTCGATCAGCCAACTCGAGGCCAGCCAGGCCACAACAACCATGAGAAGATCATGCGCACCGACTGCTACGCGTGGATGACGCACATTATGGAGCATCTGTTTCATTTTATTAGCGCTCATTTTCGCACCCCAAGCCTGAGAGATGCTGTATACCAACCTGCTGTCAGCAACAGGAAACTCATTCCTGTCAGAGGCCAAGCATATTCCGGGTACATCGTCACCAGTATCGTTACTGGCACTACCAAAATTATGTTAACGGCCTGATAAAGCAAGAGAACCCGACTGTGGGGCCATCCTTGTCCTATCAGCCGCTGGTACATATGTTGCTTGTGCGCAGTATACCATCGCTCCCCCCCAATTACCCTGTTCAATAGTGTCAAACTGCTGTCAACAAGAAACACGGCTAGCACCAGTAATGCGACCGGAAAACTAAGTGCGTCCCTGACCAGCCCAAGGGCCAGCAAAGCTGCAACGGCGAATCCCAGTGGCACACTGCCAGAATCACCCATAAAAATTTGCGGGCGCGGGAAATTAAACGGTAAAAATCCGGCACAACAGGCAGCTAACAGTAACGCAGGAATCACAAGCTCCGGTTCGTTTTGCAATTGAAATAGCACGGTAAGTAACAATCCGGTAAAGATGCCCTGGAAACCAGCCATGCCGTGACTGCCATCCATAAAATTGAAAAAATTCATGATCCACACAATCGCCATACCCCCTGACAGGATAAGCAGCTCGTTTTCCAGCTGCCCTTTAAATGCGAGGAAGGCTAACAAACTAAAACTGACCACAAGCTGAACAAACAACCTGAGCAAAGTTGACAGGGACTTTCTGTCGTCCATCCAACCAACCAGAGAGAGCATTGCCAGGCCCGGCAAAACAACAAGCAGCCAGGGTTGTGCAACATTTCCGCTCAAGGCCCATACGAGTGAAGACACTAGCAAGGCCCCCATAATGCCTATTCCCCCTCCTGTTGCGGTAGCTACAGTGTGACTTTGCCGCTCTCCCGGAATATCGACCATGCCGTATTGTCGTGCCACTTTCGCTGCAACATAGACCAGCCCGGCAGACAATAACGATGCCGGTAAAAACACGGAAACAAGGATCGAATTCGAAAGCCCTGTCATTCAGATTCCAGGACTACTCGCCCAGAATACCACGGATCACCCGTGTGGTACTCCACTTTTTGCAACTGGGGCACTGCCAGTGGTGGTTATGACCGCTGAACCCACAATTCGAACAACGGTAAGACGACTGGCTGGCCATCAGTTCACTGGTGATTGAATGCAGAATATCTTCACCTGAATCAACTTCGTGACCAGCTTCCTTTTTCAGGTCCATCAGTTTCTCCAGACCTTTCACGGAAGGCCGTTCCCGCAGCGCCTCTGAAATCAGTTCAGCCGCTTTGACAGCGCCTTGCTCCTTTTCCAGGATCGCCGCCTGACACAGTACCAGGCTGATCCCCTGATGATCCTGCCCCCATTGAACAAGATGATTCTTCGCCCGGGCGATATCTCCAGCATCTCCAGCACATTGAAAGTACTGATCAAGCAGGAAAGGCAGGTACTCCGGATCGAGTTCTGCTATCTGTTCGTAAACCCCCATGGCTTCTTTAAATTGTCCCTTTTGCTCATTGATGCCGGCAGCAATAAAATGAGCACGTACGCTTTCCGGATCATGGCGCCTGGCTTGCCTGAGAAACTTTCTCGCGATTTCAGGCTTCTGCTCCTGGAGTTCCAACTCTGCCAACTCGCAACAAAAGTGAGACTTGAGCTTGCCCATGTGACTATCGGTCGCCTTTTCCAGCATAGCGGCAATATTCAAGGCTTTGTCCCAGTCTTTTTCCTGTTGATAGATATCCAGCAAGTGGCGTAATGCTGAAGGTGCTTGAGATTCGCGCTCGGTGAGTTCACTAAAAAGGCGTTCAGCCCGGTCAAACAGGCCGGCACGCATATAATCTTCACCCAGTTCAAGCAGGGCTTGCATACGTTGAGTATCGTTTAACGAACGTTTTGAGATGATGTTCTGATGCAGGCGTATCGCCCTGTCTACCTCGCCCCTTCGCCTGAAGAGGCTGCCGAGCGCAAGATGAGTCTCAACTGTATCCTCGTTGACTTCAGCCATCTCGAGGAAAACCTGGATGGCTTTGTCAGGCTGTTCATTCAGCAGGTAGTTCAGGCCCTGGAAATATTGATTACTGAAGATACGGTTTCTTTTTCGCTCACTACGCCTTGAAGTACTGCGAGCAAACCACCAACCACCCCAGGCGGCTACCGGTACCAGGACCAGCAGCAGAATATCAATTATCAACGCCGGTCACGTCCCGGCCAGTCACTTGCTTGCCAATCACTTCCTTTTCTAAGGCACGAGAGGCTTCTGCCTGGGATTTTCTCAGTTTAAGTCGTAGCGGGAAAACCTGGGAGAAGTAAATCATGATAATCCCAAGCAACAGGCCGCTGGAAAGTGAAAGGAGTAACAATAAACCAAGCGGCCAATCCAGTTGAAGCCACAAGAAATCCAGGCGGACCTCGTCTGAATTCAAAGTACCGACAAGAAGCCCGATAGCCACGGCCATCACAGCCACCAGACCGAAGATCAGCCGGTTCATTATTCTGACTTCCGTGCGAGCCCCGGCTAACCGTTATTTACACGTTCGCGGAGAGCCTTACCAGGTTTGAAGTGAGGGACGTTTTTTCCAGGTAGCGCAACTGCTTCACCAGTTTTGGGGTTACGACCCATTCTGGGCGCACGGTAGTGCAGCGGGAAACTGCCAAAACCACGAATTTCAATTCGCTCACCCATTGCCAGGGCACTGCTCATTTGTTCCAGAATTGATTTGACCCCCAATTCTACGTCCAGGTGGGCCAGATGATTTTGTTTTTCAGCCAATCGGTCGATCAGTTCTGACTTTGTCATAATAAACCTACAATATCTCAAAAGGTTACAGGCCGCCAGTACGAAATTTTGGGCAAGCCCTGACAAGCTGCCTAAAATCAGTATCAGTTGCCTTGGTTGAGTTGCTCTTTAAGCAATTCACCCAGGGAAGTTGTCCCGCTGGAACTGCTGGTCTGGTGGTATTCTTCCAGTGCCTCTGCCAGTTCTTCGTCTTCCACAGCCTTGATGGACAATCCCAGGTTGCGTGTTTTACGATCGAGCGATATGAACTTGGCTTCAATTTCATCGCCAACAGCCAGCACTTTCGTGGCATCCTCTACGCGTTTCTTCTTAATATCAGAAGCACGCAAGTAGCCATCGACACCGTCGGTAAGTTCTATGACAGCCCCGCGGGCATCTACTTCTTTAACGATTCCTTTCACCAGGCTTCCGCGTGGATTTTCAGCCATGAAGGTAGCGAAAGGATCCTGATCCAGTTGCTTGATACCCAGGGAAATACGCTCACGCTCGGGATCAACAGCCAGCACAACAGCTTCAATGTCTTCGCCTTTTCTGAAGTTACGGACGGATTCTTCCCCCGGAGTCAGCCAGGAAATGTCTGAAAGGTGGACCAGGCCATCAATTCCACCTTCAAGGCCGATGAAGATGCCGAAGTCGGTAATAGATTTGATCGCGCCGGTTACTTTGTCGCCCTTGTTGTGGATGGCGGCAAATGCGTCCCAGGGATTCGCTGAACACTGTTTCATGCCCAAAGAGATGCGTCTGCGCTCTTCGTCAATATCCAATACCATGACTTCAACCTCATCACCTGTCTGAACGACCTTGGCCGGGTTGACGTTCTTATTTGTCCAGTCCATTTCTGAAACATGAACCAGGCCTTCCACGCCATCTTCGATCTCAACAAAACAACCGTAATCGGTAATATTACTGATGTGACCGAAAAGACGGGTGTTGATCGGGTAGCGCCGTGCGAGATCACTCCAGGGATCTTCACCGAGTTGCTTCAGGCCCAGTGAGACGCGATTGCGCTCCCGGTCGAACCTGAGAACCCGAACATCAAGTTCGTCTCCAACGTTAACGACTTCGCTGGGATGGCGGACACGCTTCCAGGCCATATCGGTAATGTGCAACAAACCGTCAATTCCACCGAGGTCCAGGAACGCACCATAATCAGTGAGATTCTTGACCACACCCTTGATAATGGCGCCCTCTTCCAGTTGGGCCAACATTTCTTCACGTTCAGCGCTGAATTCGGATTCCACGACTGCACGGCGCGAAACAACAATGTTGTTACGCTTACGGTCCAGCTTGATAATTTTGAACTCCAGGCCCTTACCTTCGAGGTATGCCGGATCGCGCACCGGGCGCACATCCACCAGTGAACCCGGCAGGAATGCACGGATGTCATGAATATCGACGGTAAATCCGCCCTTGACCTTACCGCTGATTTTGCCCTGTATTGTTTCTTCCTCTGTAAAAGCATTCTCAAGCTTGTCCCAAACCAGGGAACGCTTGGCTTTTTCACGTGACAGGCGTGTTTCGCCGAAACCGTCTTCAACGGCATCCAGGGCGACTTCAACATTGTCACCAAGCTCTACTTCCAGTTCTCCGCTGGAATTGCGGAACTGGCTGATGGGTACGATACCCTCGGATTTTAGCCCGGCATTGACGACGATGGCGTCTTCGCGGATTTCAACTACCTCTCCGGTAACGATGGATCCGGGTTTCAGATTTTTTGTAAGCAGGCTTTCTTCAAATAATTCGGCGAAACTTTCAATCATTGGTTTGATTCTCACGGGCTGGTAAAACGCTCAGCAGCCCACCCAGGTTGTTCGGCCCAAAGGCCGGTTAAAATTCGCCACTCAATATAGATGGCACCAATATTAATATGTATATTAAATACTTAAAACTCTTTCTTCAGCTAACTTATGAACTGAATTCAGCACCTCACTGATGCTGAATTCAGTTGAATCAATGATTATCGCATCTTCTGCAGGTTTTAGAGGTGCGACTTCACGGTTCATATCACGTTCATCGCGCACTTCGATCTCCCTGAAAAGGCGCGAGAGGTTAACACTTTCTCCTTTTCCTTTCAACTGCTTATAACGCCTCCTGGCACGAATCCGGACGCTGGCGGTAAGAAATATTTTGAGATTGGCCTGTGGGAAAATAATAGTCCCCATATCCCGGCCATCGGCAACCAGGCCTGGTGGTCGAACAAACGCTCGTTGCCGGCCTACCATAGCGGCCCTCACGCTGACCACGGAGGCGACTTTCGAGGCCATTGCGCTGGTGGTTTCGGTCCTCAGTCGGTCCGATACATCCTTCCCTGACAGCACGGGGATGGTTTCACTGCCATCGTGCCTGAACTCGAAATCCAGGTCCTGGGCAATCAAGGTCAATGAAGCGTAGTCTTTTGCATCAACTCCGGCGTCTAAGGCTGCTATGGCCACCAACCGGTAAAGCGCACCGCTATCCAGGAAATGCCAGCCGAGTCGAGTTGCCAGGCGGGTAGATATCGTGCCTTTTCCTGAACCGACCGGCCCGTCGATCGCAATCACAGGGATTTGGCATGCCTTGTCTGATTTGTTTTTCGCTTTACCCGTCATTCCGTATCAATCATCTGCATCCGGGCACCCAGCATATTCATATCGTCCACAAAACCAGGATACGAGGTCGTGATATATTCTGCATCCCTGATCAGGAGACCAACCGGTGCGCGCATTGCCATTACCGCGAAACTCATCGCGCAACGGTGGTCCCCGGCGCTTTCCAGCACACCATCCCTGAAAGAGTTTACACCGGTAATATCCACGCCATCTTCATACATCTTAACCGGGACACCCAGCAGTCCCAGGCCCTTGGCCATGACCGCCAGGCGGTCGCTTTCCTTGACTCTAAGCTCAGAAGCCCCCCTGATACGACTGACACCGTCTGACAGTGCAGCCAATACCATTAATATGGGAATCTCATCCACCATCGACGGCACCCAGGTTTCCGGAAGATCAATGGCCTTCAGGCGGCCGCTGTAGCGGACCCGGATATCACCGGTTGGCTCAGCCGCTCGTTGCAGCTCCTGTTCATATTCGATATCGGCTCCCATGGTCTTCAATGCCCGGAGAAATCCGTCACGAGTCGGGTTCAGGCCAACGTTTTGCAATGTCACATCTGAATCTTCAACCAGGGTTGCAGCGGCAATCAGAAAAGCTGTTGAAGATATATCTGCAGGTACCCGCACTTGCGTAGCCTGCAGCTTGCTTCCTCCAATTACCGTGCATTTTTCAGGCAAACCGACTCCGAACATTGGCAACATCCGCTCTGTGTGATCCCGGCTAAGGCCAGGTTCGCTCACGCTGGTGCGTCCTTGCGCAAATAAGCCAGCAAGTAGTACACAGGATTTGACCTGGGCGCTGGCCACCGGTGAAAGGTAATCAATCCCCTGTAAAGAACGGCCATGAATTTCTATTGGCGGTGTTTCGGATTCTGTGCCGCTGATGTGCGAACCCATTTCTCTGAGTGGATGAAAAATACGCCCCATAGGCCGCCTGCTCAGAGATGCATCACCGTAAAGTTGACTGTCAAATGCCTGGGCGGCCAACACACCTGAAAGCAAGCGTATTGCGGTGCCTGAATTACCCATATCGAGCGGCGCCGATGGCGGTTGCAGGCCATCCGTTCCAATACCATTCACCAGCAAGTGCATGCCATCATTGGTAAACGAAGCACCGATTTGTTCAAGAGCCGACTTTGTCGCCAGGACATCGTCAGCCTCAAGTAGCCCTCGAATCTCTGACTGGCCCTCGGCCAGCGCACCAAGTATCAAGGCACGATGGGATATGGACTTGTCACCGGGTGGGGACATCCGGCCAATTAGCGGGCCGCTTGCGCGTTTAGCTTCAAGCACCTCGAGGAAGACCTGCTTGCAGGCTTTTGGCTATCGCTTCCAACAGCATTTCATTTTGTGATGTGGTTCCCACGGTAATCCGGAGATGATTGGCTAAGCCGTAATTTGCAACCGGACGCACAATAATGCCGCTTCTGAGCAATGAGTCATAAACTGGCCCGGCCGGCTGACCAAAATCGGCCAGCACAAAGTTAGCAGCCGATGGGCCGGTGCGGATACCAAGTTTCTCCAGGCCGGCAATCAAAGCATTAACACCCTGGGAATTTGTTGCAACCGAGCGGCTGATAAACTCGTCGTCGTTCAGCGCGGCCGTGGCGCCTGCCAGGGCCAGGCTATTCACATTAAAGGGTTGCCGAATCCGGTTCAACATACCGGCGATAGCTGGTGAGGAAAGGCTGTAACCAATACGGATTCCAGCCAAGCCGAAGGCCTTGGAAAATGTTCGGGTCACAATGAGCCTGGGAAACTCGTCCAGCAAAAGGGACATATCGGGCAAACCCAGGGGCCTGGAATATTCAAAGTAGGCCTCATCCACCACCACCAGTACATGATTCGGCATGGCCGACAGAAATCCACACAAGGCGTCTGAGTCGAGCCAGGTTGCCGTGGGGTTGTTCGGATTGGCAATAAACACAATCCTGGTATCAGGGCCGACCAGGGTCTTCATCCGGTCAAGATCATGGCCCATTGCCTGTTCATCATGTGAAGGCAGTGCATTCGCCTGCCTTGCGGTGGCACCTGTCGCCTCCACTGCTATCGGGTAAACAGCAAAACAGTACTGTGAATACACCGCTTCCAGGCCGGGCTGCAAAAAGGCCTCTGCAATCAATACGAGCACATCGTTCGAGCCATTACCCAAAGTGATACAGTCCGTGGCCAGGCCATGGAAATCTGACAGGGCCTGCTTCAGTTCAAACCCGCCCCCATCAGGATAAAGGCCCAGTTGTTTCAGCTCACCCTGCATGGCCTCAAGTGCGGCAGGACTGCTACCAAGGGGATTCTCATTGGATGCGAGCTTAATGATATTGCTGACACCGTATTCCCGCTCCAGCTCGGAGATTGGCTTGCCCGGAAGATAGGGATGTAATTGACGAACGCCGGGCGCGGCCAGTGTCGCGATATCACAACTGCTGATGACAGAATCACGTGAATTCATGTGCAGTTCAGACTTTCTCCGCCGGTGACAAAACGGCCTTGGGATAGGAACCCAATATTCGGGTTTGAACTGAAACTTCGGCCAGAGCCTTCAGGGCTGAACACACCTCATCGTCTTCAACATGTCCCTCAATATCGACAAAGAAAACGTACTGCCACTTTCCGGCCGGAGATGGCCGGGACTCAATACGCGTCATATTGACTTTGTGCCTGGCCAGCGGCTCCAGCAAGGCATGCAGCAAGCCGGGTCCTTCCTTGCCAGCCAGCAACAGGCTGGTTTTGTCGTCGCCGGAACTGCTGAATAACTGGCGCCCTATAACCAGAAATCGGGTTGTATTGTCCGGATTATCCTCAATCCGCGAGAACAAAATGGGTAAGCCATAAATTTCGGCGGCCGACTGGCTGGCAATAGCAGCCGCTTCAGGGGCACTCCTGACCCTTCGCGCTGCCTCGGCGTTGCTGGCTACCGGCAGGGTCTCAACCCGGGGTAAATTACGCCTGATCCATGACCGGCATTGCGAAAGCGACTGGTGGTGCGCATAGACCCGCTCTATTCCCGCGAGGGTGTCTGAGTGCGTGAGCAGGTTGTGATGAATGCGCATTTCCACTTCGCCGCAGATCTTGAGTTCGGACTCCAAAAACATGTCAAGCGTGTGACTGACTATGCCCTGGGTGGAGTTTTCAATCGGTACAACACCAAAATCGGCCTCGGCGCCCTGAACCTGCTCAAAAACGGTTTCGATCGCCGGGTGTCCAAGCGCCTGCACCGAATGCCCAAAGTGCCGATATACGGCTTGTTGGGTAAAAGTACCCTCCGGCCCAAGGTAGGCAATTTTCAATGGCTCCTGCCGGGCCAGGCAGGCAGACATGATTTCCCGGAACAGTCTCAGCATTTCCGAATCATTCAATGGCCCGTCGTTGCGCTCCAACACCCCCCGTAGTACCTGTGCTTCACGTTCAGGGCGGTAGTAATCAACAGCATGCGGCAGATCACCCTTGGCGGTTCCTACGGTGTAGGCCAGTTCGGCGCGCTCGCTGATCAGGGACTGGATCGCTTCATCCAACGCATCAATGCGTTTTCGAACTTCATCAAGTTCTGCATGTTTTGTTTTGTCGTTCATATTTTTATCCGGGGTTTCTTGTGCCGGCGTGCATTCCGATGGCTTCTAAATAACTCTCAGGCTTTAACTGGCCAGCCGTGTTGCCGGTGTAAGACGACGATCCGATTTGGCCTGATCTGAGCGTAATTTTTGAATCGACTCCAGGTACCCCTTTTCAACTCCGGTTACGTAATTGCCTGAAAAACAGGAGGTATCAAATTGCTCAATGCTGCTGTTACCTTCACGACATGCATCAATCAAATCTTCCAACTCCTGGTAAATCAACCAGTCAGCGCCCAACTCTTCCTGTATCTGGTTTACATCTCTTCCATTGGCAATCAATTCCGATGTGGCTGGCATATCGATTCCATAGATATTCGGGTAGCGAACGGGTGGCGCTGCAGACGCAAAATAAACCTTTTTGGCACCCGCTTCCCTTGCCATTTGAATAATTTGCTTTGAAGTCGTACCGCGTACAATTGAATCGTCAACCAACAGCACGTTTTTGCCCCGAAACTCGAGATCAATAGCGTTCAGCTTGTGCCTGACAGAGCGCTTTCGCTGCTCCTGGCCGGGCATAATGAATGTCCGGCCAATATATCGGTTCTTGATAAACCCTTCCCGGTACTTAACTTTCAGGTCGTAGGCCAGAGGCAAGGCGGCCGTGCGGCTGGTGTCCGGTACCGGTATGACAACATCGATATCATGTTCAGGCCAATCCCTGAGGATTTTACGCGACAAGGCCTGGCCCATTCTGAGACGCGCCTTGTAGACCGAAATATCATCGAGCATGGAATCCGGGCGGGCGAAATAGACATATTCGAAAATGCAGGGTGAAAACGGCTTTCTGATCAGGGATTCACAACAGTGAAGTGTTCCATCCAGGCTGATAAATACAGCCTCGCCCGGCTCCACATCTCGAAGTAACTTGAAACCAATAACATCCAGCGCAACGCTTTCAGACGCCAGCGCGTACTCGATGCCGCTTTCCAGTTCCCGGCTGCCGATCACCATTGGCCTGATGCCATATGGATCTCTGAAGCCCAGGATTCCCTGATCCACTATCAGGGATATGACAGCATAGGCGCCGTTACAACGCCGGTGAACGCCTTCGACGGCGGTAAATATATCAGCAGGCATTATCCGGCCGTTGTCACAACGCTGTAGCTCGTGCGCCAGTATGTTAAGCAGCACTTCAGAATCAGAATCGGTATTCAGATGTCTCTTGTCACTGTCAAAGAGCTCTTCCTTCAAATGATCCGTGTTAATCAGGTTGCCGTTATGAGCCAGGGCAATTCCATAAGGCGAATTGACGTAAAAAGGCTGGGCTTCAGCGGAGTTCTCGCATCCTGCCGTGGGGTAGCGAACGTGACCAATGCCTGCGAACCCCTGCAAAAGCGAGAAATCTGCAGCACCGAATACATCACTCACCAAGCCGTTGTTTTTGTGAAGATTTAATCGATAACCGTCCAGAGTTGCAATGCCGGCGGCATCCTGGCCCCTGTGTTGGAGGATGGTCAGGGCATCGACGATTGCAGGAGCAACTGCCTGTTGGCCGACTATTCCAATGATTCCACACATTTCATCGAATCCCTTTTACAGTGACCGATATCCAAGCGCATGAATCTTAACATGCAGCACGTGAACCAAGATCGAATTCTCATACTTCAGTGGCGTCAACCTCTTCCTCTGGGTACAGGTCCAGGTGTGATTGTATGGACTCTGGCAAAAAGGCGCCGGCCCAGTCGGCCAATGGCATCAACGATTGTATGGTGCTGGATTCTTCCCACCAGGGATCACGCGGGATTGGTGTCAAACCGGCGACCAGGATCATCACCACTACCATGATGAGCCCGCGTGCAGCCCCAAATACGCCACCTAGCAGCCTATCTGTACCGCTGAGCCCGGTCTTTTCAACCAGCTTTCCTACCAGGTACGTCAGTAGTCCCCCAACCACAAGCACCAATATAAAAACCGCCGAAAATGCCAGTGCCGTACGAGCAGAAGGCAAGGATATTGTGTTTTCAAGACTTTCCGCGAGCGTTCCTGAGAATTGAAAAGCAAGTAGAAATGCCGCGATCCAGACAGCAAGGGAAAGCGCTTCTTTTATCAGGCCACGCAGGGCTCCAACCAGGATGGAAATTGCAATTATTCCAAGTACCAGATAGTCCGCCCAGTCCATGGAGTCAGCTCAGTCTACGCTGATCACGATGCCGTCAAGATTCAGTTTGTTTCGAATATCCGTTGCAATTCTGACTGCTGACTGGCGCTCAATTTCAGGACCAACCCGAACTTTGTACCGGGTGCGTCCCGGTTCACTGACCGAAATGCTATAAGCACTGAAGCCTGTAGTTCGAAGCTGACTGACAAGGTTTTCGGCATTCGCCTGGTTCTCAAAACTGCCCACTTGCACAACCCAGCGCACCAGGGGGTCCGAAGGATCAGTAACCGGTGCGCTTTCATCAGGGCGCAGATCGATAATCCGGGGATTCACATCCGGCGTACGTGATCGAATCAGCGACATGGCTTCATTGGCCTCATCAATTCGGTTATATGGTCCCACCCGTACCCTGTGCAGGGTTCCGACAGCTGCGGAAATGGTGTCCATCATAACTTCAAGTCCATCAGCCTTGAGGCGTGTGGCCAGACGGTTGGCATTGGCAGTTGTGCTGAAACTGGCCACCTGGACCAGGTATCTACCCGGCTGTTGAAGCTCTTCTACGAAGGCAGGCTGGTTAGCAACGGCTTCCTCGGTCTCTGCGGCTTCGGCCGGAATTCCTGTCTCTGTCCGGGCTTTATCCGGATCTGCTGCTTGACTGCCGGAGGTGACAGTTTCAGTTTCCTGCGCAGTTTTGATTTCCACCACAGAAGGCTGATCATTTGCCTGCTCACCAACCGGAAACCTTCGTGTTTCAAAAGATAACTCCGAGGGCTTGGGCGGTACTTCGATGCTGCGGGTCTCCTGCCGGTTGTCAGGCTGCCCGCTAAGCAACATAGGCAACACCACAACCGCCAGTGCAATCAGCACGCTTGCGCCAACCAGTCTCTGTTTAAGTGCTTTATCCATAGTAATCTGTAAATTCCCGCATATGGCAATTTTAACAGTAAAGAACGGCCAATCATCTGATTAATTCTACGAAGAAATCAGCCACTCAAGTTTTATCTGCCAGTTCCCTCATTGCTGCGCCGACCGTCTCAAATGATCCGAATACGAGCACCAGATCGTCATTTTTTGCCAGATCCCTGGCCCCGGTGATTGCAGCGCTCACTTTTTCAAAAGCCGACACATCAGTACCGGGAAGACTCTCTGAAACTATCTTCGCAAGTTCCGCGCCACTTTGACCCCGTGTCCCTTCCAGTCCGGCGCAAAACCAGTTATCCACCACCGCGTCCAATATGCGTACAACCCCTGCTGCGTCCTTATCCTTTAACATGCCCAGTACGCAAACAACCCTTTTGTATGAAAGGGAAAACAAATGTGCAGCCACCACCCCGGCGGCCATTGGGTTATGCCCCACATCAAGAATAAACCGCTTATCAGAAGAAGACCCCGTCAGGCGCCCAGGCAGGCGAACGCATCCCGGCGCGCTCTTCCATTCACCACAAAGTTTAAGCCGTTCGGTCAATAAACTGTGCAAAGCAGTGACCGATGTGGCCAGGTTATCCAGTTGATGTTGCCCGGGCATCGCCGGTGCAGTGAATTGAAGCTGATCTTGACCGACCGTCAAGCAGACTTTTGAGCCTGCCAGAGTCCAGTCAAAATCTTCGCCCAGCACAAGTAGCCGGGCACCCAGTTGGCCAGCCTGCATTGTCACGCTTTGCGGAGGTTCCCTGTCGCCGCAGATCACTGGAGCGCCCGGCCGCATGATGCCGGCCTTCTCAAGGCCAATCGCTTCGCGACCGAAGCCAAGATAATCCTGATGATCCAGCCCGATCGGGGTAATGACGGTGCAATCCGGATCCACAACGTTAACGGTATCCAACCGTCCCCCAAGACCAACTTCCAGTACGGCCACGTCAATCTCAGCCTCGTGCATCAGTTGGAATGCTGCCAGGGTCGTAAACTCGAAATAAGTAAGGGGTACGCTGTTCCTGGCGTGTTCCGTTTGTTTGAATGCATCGATCAACTTCCCGTCATTGGTGTCAACGCCAGCAATTCGAATTCGTTCATTGAACCTCAGGATGTGGGGGGAAGTGTAGGAACCGCAAAGGAAACCCATTGCTTCAAGCATCGCAGACAGATATGCCACCACCGAACCTTTGCCGTTGGTTCCGGCGACGGTAAATATCAATGGGGCGGGACTGGGGGAACCCATAGCCCGAAAAACCTGTGAGCTTCGTTCCAGACCAAGATCAATTTCTTTCGGATGTCTGCTTTCGAGTATATTTAACCAGGCCGCAAGTGAGTCAGTCATGCTGGTGCTTTCGGAACAACGTATTGTTGAATCAGGTTTCCAGCAACTTGCCACTGACTTCTTTGGGCCGCTGTCCGGAGGTCAGTATTACAAGCATCGAAGAAATTTCATCGCGTAAATTACGCCGATCAACGATCATGTCCACGGCACCCTTCTGTAGTAAAAACTCGCTGCGTTGAAACCCCTCAGGCAGTTTTTCTCGAACGGTCTGTTCGATAACCCGCGGACCCGCAAAACCGATCAATGCTCCGGGCTCAGCGATGTTGATATCACCCAGCATACCCAGGCTGGCGGAAACTCCGCCTGTGGTTGGGTGGGTCAAGACAGAAATATACGGAACACCCTCTTCCCCAAGCAGTGCGAGCATGGCACTGGTCTTGGCCATTTGCATGAGTGACAGCAATCCTTCCTGCATCCTGGCACCACCGGTAGCTGAAAAACAGACCAGCGGGGCACGAAGACGCAAGGACTCCTGCGCCGCTCGTGAAAAACGTTCTCCAACGACCGAACCCATTGATCCCCCCATAAATGCAAACTCAAACGCGCAGGCCACAATTCCCACGCCCTTAAGCTCACCAACCTGGGCCACCAGCGCATCAGTTTCGGCGGTCTTTTTTTGTGCCGCCACCAGTCGATCTTTGTATTTCTTGGTATCTTGAAATCTAAGCGGATCGGTAGGCTCAAGTTCAATTGCGATATCGCGTCGCTCCCCAGGATCAAGAAACTGGTCAAGGCGCGTGCGTGCGCCAACCGGAAGGTGGTGGCTGCATTTGGGGCAAACCTGCAGGTTTCGTTCCAGTTCCGGGCGGTACAGGACAGCCGAACAGGACTCACACTTGGTCCACAAGCCTTCAGGCACGTTACGCTTACTGCCGCCTTCTGTCCGTATTCGGGAAGGCATTAATTTTTGAAACCAGCTCATGTGGCTATTCTAACCTCCTCATAATATTTAGGGCCATGTGGGGTCAAGACAATATAAAGCTTCAGTTTCATACTTAGCCTTCGTCAAGGGCCTTGCGGACTGACGAAACAAATTTCTCACTGCAACGACAGGCCTCTTTCAGATCTTCGCAATCAGCCAATTGAGCAACCAGCGCACTTCCAATCACCACGGCGTCGGCATATTGTGCGACCACCGATGCCGACGCTGCATCCTTGATACCAAAACCAACCGCCACCGGCAATGGAGAATATTGCTTTATCCGCTGTATTGGACCGGCCAGCGCATCGGTATCCAATCGATCAGCCCCGGTGGTACCTTTGAACGAAACATAGTAAATAAACCCCCTTGCACCTGAGGCGATGGCCTGCAGGCGTTGCTCGGTGGTTGTGGGTGCAATCAGCCTGATTGAGTAGACATCATGTTCGTCCAGCGAGTTCTGTAAGGCGGGCATTTCCTCGGGAGGGCAATCAACCAGCAATAAGCCATCCACCCCGGAAACCGCCGCTTCCCTGGCCAACGAGGCGTAGCCAAAACGCTCAAAAGGATTTAAATATCCCATCAACACAACCGGCGTGTCCTGGTCCACCTGCCGAAATTCAAGAACCCAGGAAAGCACCTGTACCAGGTCCACTCCTTTTTGTACCGCACGTTCACTTGATGCCTGGATAACCGGGCCTTCGGCCATGGGATCTGAAAACGGGATTCCCAGTTCCAGAATGTCAGCTCCGCCTGATACCAGCCCGTGCATTAAACTCACGGTCCACGAAGGTTCTGGGTCACCTGCAGTGATAAAAGGAATCAATACCTTTCGATTGGCACGTGCTGCCTCAGCAAAACAACGGTCAATTCTCTGCCTCAAAGCGACAGACCCCCCAGGGCGGCCAGTGTTTGCACGTCTTTGTCTCCACGCCCTGAAAGATTTACCAATATCGTCTGGTCCGGACGCATTTCACTGGCCATTTTCATTGCATAGGCCACGGCGTGGCTGCTCTCCAAAGCAGGCAGTATCCCTTCCAGGCGGTTAAGGGCGTGACAGGCGTCCAGTGCCTCCTTATCTTCGATACTGACATACGTTGCACGCCCTTGTTCCTTGAGCCAGGCATGTTCCGGCCCGACACCGGGATAATCCAGTCCGGCAGAAATAGAATGGGTATGTTGAATTTGTCCGGCGTCATCATCTATCAGGTAGGATCGGCTACCATGCAATACCCCTGGCCGGCCTGCGCATAATGAAGCCGCATGCTCGCCTGTTTCAAGTCCCTTTCCTGCCGCCTCTACTCCATACATCGCAACCGACTGATCTTCAATGAAAGGATGAAACAAGCCCATGGCGTTCGAGCCACCCCCTACACAGGCAACCAGGGCGTCCGGTAAAGCATCCCAGCCCTCCAGCATCTGCCGGCGTGCTTCGCGTCCGACTACAGCATTAAAATCACGCACCATCATCGGATAGGGATGCGGCCCGGCCACGGTTCCGATCACATAAAACGTATCGTCAATATTGGTGACCCAGTCTCTCATCGCTTCATTCAAGGCATCTTTGAGGGTCTTCGATCCGGATGAAACTGCCCTTACTTCCGCACCCAGCAACTGCATTCGAAAAACATTGATTGCCTGGCGATGAATGTCAATTTCACCCATATACACCACGCACTGCTGGTCAAACCTTGCGGCAACCGTGGCAGTGGCAACACCGTGCTGCCCTGCACCGGTTTCTGCGATTACCCTGGACTTACCCATATGTTTCGCCAGCAATCCCTGACCAACGGTATTGTTTATCTTGTGGGCACCGGTGTGATTGAGGTCTTCTCTTTTCAACAATAGCCTGGCACCGCCGCAGGCTTGGGTCAGTCGTTCTGCAAAATAGATCGGAGACGGTCGTCCAACGTAATGTGCGAGATCATCATCCAGTTTCGCGACGAAATCATCGTCCATCCGCCAGCGATCATATGCCGCGGTCAGTTCTTCCAGTGCATGCATCAGGGTCTCGGAAACAAACCGGCCACCAAAGTCGCCGAAGTGGCCTGAACCATCAGGTAGTCCTGTCATTTCCTGTCGTTCCCGTTTTAATCACTATTTTGTTCTTCCATATCGATTGATTTCGCCGCGCGAATGAATGCTTTTACTAAATCATGGCTCTTTCGGCCTGGAGATTCTTCTACGCCACTGGAAACATCAACAGCCCAGGGCCGGACTTGTTTGACCGCAGCTGCAACGTTTGCTGGTGTCAATCCACCTGCCAGCCAGACTGGATGAGTTCCTTTACGTAACAAGGACCAGTTAAAAGTGTTTCCGGAGCCACCCGCCCTGCCCGGTGCATGGCTGTCATACAAATGAGCTGCCGCATCGGGGTAAAGGGCAGCCGCATCAACCCGGCTACTCGTATTTCCCATTGCTATGGCTTTGACGTAAGGCACTCCAAATGAACCGCAGAACAGCCGGTCTTCATTGCCGTGAAACTGTAACAGGTCCAGCGAAACACTATCGAGGACCTTATTGACGCTGCGCGCCCCGGAATTCATAAACAAACCGACCCGCACGATGCCTTCTGGAACTTCATCGAGCAGGTCAATGGCTGAATTCAGGCTTAATTGCCGGGAACTCCTGGCAAATACAAATCCCAGCATATCTGCACCGGCAGCGGATGCAGCAAGAATATCTTCCGGCCGGGTCATGCCGCAAATTTTTACCCTGACCGTACTCATGGGTTGTGACAAACAGACGGGAATGCTTCCTGCTGTTCAGGAATCTGAAATACAGACGGATACCGGACCGACATGAAACAAAGACCATCGGCAGCCGCAGTCATTCCGGCTTGCGTGCGATCTCCGGCATGCAGTAGCTCATCCAACCACTTAACAGGCTTTTCACCCTTGCCGATCTCAATCAGGGAACCGGCTACATTCCTGACCATGTGATAGAGAAACCCATTGGCCGCAATATTGAATATTACTTCGTCTTTGACGCGTAATACTGTTGCCCCGGTGATTTCCCTGACAGCGTGACTTGCTTTGCAGCCAGCGGACCGGAATGCACTGAAATCATGCTCACCGTGCAATACTGCTACGGCTTCATTCATCTTTTCCGCATCCAGGGGTCGACGACACCAACTCACCAAACCGGCCCGCAGCGCGGGGCGCACCCAGCGGTTAAGAATCGTGTAGCGGTACCGCCGTTCAATCGCACAAAAACGTGCGTGAAATTCTTCACTGACCTGCCTTACCCAACGCACGCAGACTGCAGCGGGCAAATGGCTGTTTATTCCCAGGATCCACTGACGCTCTGACCTACTGACGTCACTGTCGAAATGCACAACCTGGCAAGCTGCGTGGACACCTGTATCAGTACGGCCAGCACAAAACACTGTTACCGTTTGATCTGCTACTTTTCGGATTGCGTTTTGCAGGCATGCCTGGACAGAAGGATCATTAAGCTGAACCTGCCAGCCATTGAAAGCACTGCCGTCATATTCTATTCCCAGGGCATAACGCATCAGTCGGGGGAGATATCCGGTAAATAAAAAAAACAAGGCCCTTTCAATCCCCGTCGCGGGGATTGCGAAAGCGTTTGTATCAAAGCTCTTCCATCATTTCTCTGGCCTCTTTGACCTGGAGTTCGTTGCCGGTTTCCAGTATTTCTTTCAGCATTTCACCTGCAGCGTCCTTGTCTCCCATGGATAAATAAGCCCTGGCCAGATCGAGTTTAACCTCCGGATCGTCGGCATCCAACTCAACTGCGTCCTCACTTTCAATTGGAATTATCTTTGCTTTCTTGCCGCCTTTCTTTAGCGCTTCCGTTTTCACCGAATCACTGGTGGGATCAACAAAATCCTCAAGCTCAATGACATTACCTGCATCCGGTGAATCCCTTGCAGGATCATCCTGTGACTTTAGCTCGTCTTTTGCTTCGCTGCGAATAAATTCGACTGCTTCCCCGTCCTGTTCCGGTGCTGATTCACCCACTGGAGCAGGTTCATTTCCACCGCCAATCCTGCGCAAAGCCAATACCACGGCAGCGATTATCAAAAGCAATAATCCGCCGACCCACCAGGCGTTGGACAGATACCACAGCTCGTCCTCGTTTCCGCTACTCTGCGAGTCCTCGTCCTCAGCAACCTCTGATATGCGATTTTCACGCAGGCTTTGTTCCATCTCTGCGAGGCTACTATCTGTAAGCAGACCATCGGGTTGACGATCTGCAATCTGAGCTTCGAGTTCGAGAATACGCTCGTTGAGATATGCGTTTTCCTGTTGGGCATTTGCCAGTTCTTCCTCGGTCCTGGCGAGTACTTCCTGAACCTCCCGGGACGACACTGCGCCCGTCGCAGTCTCACCAGAGCCGCTTCCACTGTTACTTTGGTCCTGTAATTGTGATGGAGGAACCAACTCTAACCGAGCCTCTCTCGTAGCCGCCGTGTCACCCGGCAAAACCGGTTGGTCGGACTCGTTACTGCCAAGTTGCCGTGTCCACTGGTCTGAGATGACCGGAAGACTGTCGATAGGCTTTCCTGCTCTCCTGGCGAGGTAGACCTGCTCCTGCCTCATGGCCTCCAGCATGGCATTTCTTTTGGTCAGCCTTCGGGTCTCGCTTAACGCTGGCATTCGCAAAATCGCACCTTGCTTCAAGGAGTTAATATTATTACGGTTAAAAGCTTCGGGGTTCAGGCGTTGAATCGCCAACATAGCCTGGTTGATGCTGAAATCTCGGTTAGCTTTGTAGGTACTTGCAATAGCCCAGAGGGTCTCGCCTCTTTGCACAGGGCCTATGATCTCATTTTCACCCCCGTATTCAGCATTGATCATTGCCGGATCTTCATCAACAGTGGATTCTTCTGCAACAGAAACCAGGTCTTCCGCCTGAACTGGAGGCTCAGCGGCCTCTTCAGTACCGTTAACTGTGCTATCCGCTGGCTCCGCTTCCACATTTTCAGAAGGCATCCCGGCCGGTGCAGCTTCAGCTGATTCAACAGCCGGCTCCACGGGCGCTTGCATGGACAATTCCTGCTGGGATTCCGAAGTATCTTCGGCGATCGTTTCCATCTCCTGGGGAGGCGGCTCAGCTTCCGAATCAGTAATGGCAATCTCTTCGATTACAGTTTCGGGTTCAAATTCAGTCTCCGAGAGAACAGCCTCACTATCAGCCGGGTCCGCCATGATCGGACCTGCGGGTACCCTTGCTGTTTGCCGGGGAGTTTCTTCAACAGCCTCCTTTTCAATATCGACCGCTGGACTTTCCCGCGTCTCAAGAAATGAATCTACATTTTCTGGTTCATCTTCAGCAGTCTCAGACGGAACTTCAGGCTTTTTCTGCACCGTTACCAGCGGTTGGCTTGGGGGCTTGATAGTCTCCACGAAATCCTGGGTAGAAGGGTCGGGATAAATTTCCACTGGTGGTGATTGCGCCTGTACCGGTTCCCGGCGTGAAGGCCGGGAATTCACTACAGGTGGCGGCGCCCTTGAAGCAAAGGTCGGCGGATCAAGAAACATTGTGTACTCGCGCAACATACGACCGCCGGACCATCGAACTTCAAGCACCATTTGTACTACCGGGTCAGTGATGGCTATACGGCTACTTACATCTACGTAGGCGTTACCCGGCTCGAAGTAAACATCGAAATGCAGAGGAACCGAAATGCTTCGGGTCAAACCCATCATTTGCATGTCTTCCGCCGACGCAAGGCCTGCGGTAACTGTGCCCAACTCTTCTCCTGACTGGCTGATTAGTTGTATTCGAGCCAGCAGGGGCTGGTTAAGGTACGAGCGCACCTTTACTTCTCCAAGACCCATTGCGAACGCACGCGAACACAAGGATACAACCATGAGTGCCAATACAATTTTTGGAATGTTTTGCCTATTAAAGTTTTTCATGAATTAATCGTTTTCATTCCTGGGCATTTTTCTGGATTGTTTCCATTATTTGTATCGCGTTCAGAGCTGCTCCCTTACGCACATTATCAGAAACTACCCAAAGATTAATCCCTCTTGAATGCGTATGATCACGCCGCAACCTGCTGACAAATACATCGTCTTTTCCAGCTGCATGGGTAACGGCTGTTGCAAATCCGGCTTTGTTATCGAATTCCAGGCTTACACCTGGCGCTTCTTTTAACAACACCTTGACCTCTTCAATGCTGATTTCTTCACTGGTCTCCAGATGGATTGCCTCCGAATGTCCGAAAAATACCGGCACCCGAACCGCAGTGGCGTTGACCATCACCCCGGGGTCATCCAGAATCTTGATGGTCTCCCATTGAAGTTTCATTTCCTCCCTTGTGTAACCATTGTCCTGCATGCTGTCTATCTCTGGCAGAACGTTGAATGCAATCGGTTGTTTGAATGAGGATGGCGTGACTTTCCGCAGATTGAGGCGATCCACCGTTTGCCTTGCCAACTCTTCCATAGCTGCCCTGCCGGCACCTGAAACCGACTGGTAGGTCGCAATATTTATGCGGTCGATCCCGACCGCCCGGTGAATCGGAGCGATGGCAACCACCAATTGAATCGTTGAACAATTTGGATTGGCGATTATCGAACCTGGTCCTGCAGATTCCAGCTCGCCAGGATTTACTTCCGGCACAACCAGTGGAAATTCGTCCTGGTAACGAAACTCAGAGGTATTGTCAATTACAATGCAGCCGGCCTCTGCAGCCCTGGGTGCAAACTCCCTGCTTATCGATGCCCCGGCTGAAAACATGGCGAAATCTACGCCACTAAAGTCGAATTCAGCAAGCACTTCCACATCCAGTTCCCGGCGCCCGAATTCCACTGTCTTGCCGAATGAACGCTCACTGGCCAGTGCATGTACTTTATGCTCCGTGCCCAATCGCTCGGCCAGGATGGAGAACATCGCTTCACCCACTGCACCTGTGGCCCCAACCACAGCAATGACCGGATTATCCGTGATGCTCATGATCCGATCTGTCCCCGGTGACGCAATACATGATCCATCAATACCAGGGCCAGCATGGCCTCGACGATTGGCGTTGCACGTATGCCAACACAAGGATCGTGCCGGCCCGTCGTAATAACTTCGACCTCGTTGCCATCCACATCCAGGCTCCTGCAAGGGATTCGAAGACTGGAGGCGGGTTTGAAGGCCACGCTGATGCGAATCTCCTGCCCGCTGGAGATACCACCGAGTATTCCGCCCGCATGATTGGAAAGAAACCCTTCGCTGGTGATCTCATCGCGGTGTTCCGTTCCCTTTTGAGTCACCGAATCAAATCCGGCTCCAATTTCAACCCCCTTGGCGGCGTTGATGCCCATCATCGCACTGGCCAGTTCGGCATCAAGTTTGCCGTAAACAGGCTCACCCAGTCCTGGCGGGACATTGCTTGCAATCGCGGAAATCCGTGCGCCCACCGAATCACCGGACTTGCGTAGTTTATCCATATACGCCTCCAGTTCCGGGACCAGAGATAGGTCGGGAGAGAAAAATGGATTTTGGTTTATTGCCTCAACATCCATGCGCTCATCAGTGCGAATCGGACCGAGTTGTGCCAACCAACCGTAGATATCGATATCATGGTGCAGCTTCAAATATTTGCGCGCAATAGCGCCGGCGGCCACCCGCATCGTTGTCTCACGCGCAGAAGATCGTCCTCCTCCTTTGTAGTCCCTGAAGCCATACTTCTTCCAGTATGTGTAATCTGCGTGTCCCGGCCGGAATTGACGGGCGATCTTGCTGTAATCCCTGGACCTGGCATCTGTGTTCTCTATCAAAAGACCTATTGGAGTTCCCGTGGTACGGCCCTCAAAGACGCCGGAAAGTATCTGTACATCATCTTCTTCATGGCGCTGCGAAGTATGGCGGGACTTACCTGTTGCCCTACGCTCCAGTTCGGCACGTATTTCAGAAGCCTCGATCTCGAGACCCGGCGGGCAGCCGTCTATAACACAACCGATAGCCGGCCCGTGGCTTTCTCCAAAGGTTGTAAGCCTGAACATTCTGCCGATAGTGTTATACGACATTTCTGAGTTTCTCCATCACTGCAATAACTTGCCCTCGATGTTTTGCCATGGAATCCCGCCCAATAGCGAATACACCGCTGCCTCCATATCCAAACTCCAGCCAGGTCAGAGGCAAGTCCGGCAATACGGACTGGAGCAGTTCTGCATTTTCACCCACTTCGCAAATTAAAACACCATCTGGCGTAAGAAAATCTGTTGATTGGTTTAAAATTTTAAGCGGGATCTCCAATCCTTTCATACCCGTCATTAACGCCATTTCAGGTTCAGCATGATACTCTGCAGGCAGGGAATCAAACTCAGCTCTTGAGACATACGGCGGGTTGGAAATCACCAGTTCAAAGCTGCGCCCGGCCAGACCTTCAAACAGGTCTGATTCGATCAGTTCTACCCTTTCCCCTACACCATGCATCTCTACATTTTTTGCTGCGACCTGCAATGCTTTGCTGCTCAGGTCCACTGCGTCTACCCGGACCCAGCTCATTTCAAGGGCCGTCGCAATTGCAATACAAGCGCTGCCAGTGCATAAATCCAGGACCCTCTTTACCCTGCCGGCCCGAATCCAGGGAGAAAACTGATCCCGAATCAGCTCTGCGATCGGTGAGCGCGGTACCAGCACCTTATCGTTGACGAAGAATTTGAGGCCATAAAACCAGGCCTCTCCAAGCAAATAGGCCAATGGCTTGCGGCTTTGTATTCTTTGTTTCAACAGCCCTGAAATGGATGTTTCCTGTTTTCTGCTTGCCGAAAGGCCCCAGCCTGAAAAACTCCCGTCAACAGGCGCTTTTATCGCGGCCAGCACCAGCCATGCGGCTTCATCTTCCGCGTTATCGGTGCCGTGACCAAACCATAGCTCCGCATGGTTCATCGCATCTCGGCATTCATAAACCCATTCCTGTAATGTCATTGGAACTCGGCAACCCTGATTTGGCCTTGGAAGTATAATTCAGCGCATGATGACAGACCGAAATCAATGTACGAAGCTGTTTGAACTGAAAGGCGTCAGGCTGCAGTGAGGGTCTTGCTGGAAAGAGTGGCTGCGGGGATTCAATACATTCTTCCGCAGCGCCTGTTGTCTGCGCTGGTATATCGCATGATGCGCATCGAAACCAAATGGGTAAAGAATTTTCAGATTCGCGTCATTGCTAAAGCCGTCGGAGTGAACTGGTCAGAAGCTTCATCTCAGGACTTGACAAGCTATCGTCATTTCAACGCTTTTTTTACACGCAGCCTTAAGCAAGGCGCCCGTAATTTCGATCAAGAAAATAACAGCCTGCTTTGCCCCTGTGACGGCTTTATCTCCGAACTCGGCGTAATAGATGGCAACCGGGTTTTCCAGGCCAAAGGTCAGAACTTCACTCTCAACGCCCTGCTGGCGGATGATCCGCAATGCGATCAGTGGCGCAATGGATACTTTTGCACCATTTATCTGTCGCCCCGGGACTATCACCGTGTCCATATGCCACTTCAGGGAAGGCTTAAGCGGATGACTCATGTGCCTGGCCGCCTGTTCAGCGTCGCACCCTACACCGTACGACAGGTGCCCGGCCTGTTTGCCAGGAATGAACGCGTAATCAGTATTTTTGAAACCGAATACGGACCGTTGGCCCAGATCCTGGTAGGCGCGATGCTGGTTTCAAGCATGGAAACCACGTGGGACGGAGAAATTACACCGTCTGAATCCCGTAAAGTCACCACCAGGGAGTACCAGGACCGGGTGATTAAACTATCAAAGGGACAGGAAATGGGCCGCTTCAACATGGGATCAACCGTCGTTGTTTTATTGCCGGCTGGTGCCGTTACCAACTACACGAAATTCACTGCAGACGACAAAGTACAGTTGGGCCAGAGCCTGGCGACTCTCAAGGCATGAGAAATACAAATACTGCAACTATTTACAAAGCCGGCACTCAAAATGAACCGTGTAAGCAAGATGGGTAGCAGGTGAACAGAATGAAATGGCTGGTTTTGTCTCTGATTTTATTCTCAATTTCCACATTGGTCTCTGCGCAGGAGGACCCGGAAGACCAACACACTCTCCCCGTCTCTTTGTCAGAATTGGCTGCCACTGCTGACCTGGTTGCACTGACACGGGTACTGGACACCGATTACGAATACACACGCGAATTTCCACGCGGGGGCACTGCATTCCTTCAGGTTCTGATCCCATACAAGGTCGCACGCGCACTCGAAGACATTTTGGAAGTTTATGACGAAGGCCTTCATTTCGGTGAGTGCTATTTCAAAAACCCAACTGTACTGGAAGAAGGTCGCAGGCACCTGGTGTTCCTGAAATTCAGCAAGGATGTCGAGGGCCAGTACAATGGACTGGTACAGGGTTGTAAGCTGGATGTGCTGGTCAGGGACAATGGACAGTATGCGCTACGTTTTCCAGTCAAAGGGATACGCCTAGCCGACGATTTGAGTCCCCACGCAATACCAATGGAATTCCAGGATCCGTATGCAAGCCTGGAAGATGAAGAAATTACGCCTGGTGAACGAAATGAGCTGCTGGGAAAGGGCTTCCTGAAAGCCGTTGATCAGCACTACGAACTTAACCACGGAATCGAAATCAGCGTAATCAGGAAACTGATGGGGCCGGAAGGTCTGACCCTCGATCGAACTTTAAAATAGGTGTCAGCCCCTGCTCAGGCTACGATTCGATAACAGGGTTCGTAATGTGTTCCTGGCAGTTTCATCCTGTGATCTGCAACAAATGAGCTTAGCAGGCCGTCCATAGACTCCATGATCGCCACTTCCCCGTTGATCTCGAAAATTCCGTTTTCCCTGATGGACTGCAAGGTATCGGGTTTGACGTTGCCTGCAACGATCCCGGAAAACGCCCTTCTGAGGTTTGCCGCCAATTGGTGAGTCGGTAAATCACGGTGAATCTCCAACGCCGCCATCGCAGCATGACTGGGATCGAAAGGTATTTGGAACTGCTCCTCGATTTCCAATAGCCAATTGAAATAGTATGCATCCTTGTTCGACCGCCTGTATTGCTTCACTTGCTGTAAACCCGCTGTCACAGTCCGGGCTACCGTGTCCGGATCATCAATGATTATCTGGTACTTTGAAGTCGCCTTTTCTCCCAGGGTTAGTCGGATAAACGCGTCAATCTGCTCAAAGTAGGTAGCCGAGGTCGCCGGGCCGGTTAACACCATCGGGAATGGCAGACCATCGTTGGCCGGGTTTAACAGTATACCCAACAGGTAAAGTATCTCCTCTGTTGTTCCTGCGCCTCCGGGGAACACGATAAATCCGTGGCCGAATCTCACAAATGCCTCGAGACGTTTTTCAATATCCGGCGTGATAATCAGTTCATTAACAATTGGATTTGGCGATTCTGCCGCAATAATGCCGGGTTCAGAAATTCCCACGTAACGGCCGTGGCTAACACGTTGCTTGGCGTGGGCAATGGTGGCACCTTTCATCGGCCCCTTCATTGCACCCGGACCGCAACCCGTGCAAATGTTCAGGCTACGCAGACCGATTTGGTAACCCACTTCCTTCGTATAGTCGTATTCATCCCGTTGAATCGAGTGACCGCCCCAGCAAACCACAATATCCGGTTCCGTTGCAGGCCGGAAAACATTCGCGTTGCGGAGAATTTCAAATACAGCATTGGTGATGCTTTTGGTGTCCGTGAGACTCCAGTTCGGGTTGTTATTAATTTCCGTATCAAAGTACACCAGGTCCCTTATCACAGAGGACAGCAACTCCCGGACACCCTGGATCATCCTGCCATCAACAAACGCAGATCCCGGAGCATTCTTCAGTTCCAGCCTTATGCCACGGTTAAACTGCTGCACTTCGATTTCGAAATCATGGTGCATCGCCATCAGCGCTTCGGCATCATCACCCTGGTTACCGCTGTTGAGAACAGCAAGCGCACAACGCCGCAGCAAGGCGGACAGGTTGCCACGGCTTGCATCATGCAGACGCTCAACCTCCATGCGACTTAGCGTGGTCAGGATTCCTGCCGGATAAATGCGGGCACTTACTGAATCAGCTGGCAAAGGAAATCTCCTGGCTATTTGAATTGATTGTAACCGACCACTCCAAATTAATCGGCATCAAAGAAAGAGGCCAGCTAATGCCGGCCTCTCTGGTCACTCCCCACAAATAAGAGGATTTCTGTAGACGGAATCAGTTGAAGGAGTACTTCAATCCTACCTGTACCCGCCAGACAGAGTCGTCTACATCAAGAGATACAGGATGGAAAGTAGGAGCACCTGTACCGCCAGGGCGGAAGTTGGAATACCGGTATTGAGTTCCATCAGTACTCAGGCTTGCGTCAACAACGGGCACGCCTTCTCTGATATCACCGGTCCGCTGGAAGGTCTGAATGTTATTGCCGTCAGAGATCAGGTTCATGATGTTTTCGATATCCAGGAAGAGCTTCAATGAATTCCTGGAATCACCCAGGGGTATATCCTGGGAGATACGCACATCCATATCCGAGTTCCAATCCTGGTTAAAGCCGTTCTTGGGTGAAATTTGACCCGCATATTGGCTCAGGCCGGAACGGTCCAGGAATGCGAAGAACGCATCCAGGGTTCCCTGTGAGGACAACGTGGACAAATCAACCAGGGGATCATTGGGTCCGGTAGGAACGTAGAAGAGATTTCGTTCTTCGTCATCCGAATCACCGAAAAGATTCTGTGATGTAGGATTGTCATAGGTATAGCTGAACGGACGGCCGGAACGCCTGCGGAAGAACAGGCCTATAGTAGTCGGGTGATCTTCAAAGAAGAAATGCTTGAAGGTCGCACCCAACACAAAGTTATGCTCGTTCACATACTGTGCCGGGCCCAGTTCGGTGGTATTAATAACCGCCTGTGCAACTTCCTCGTAGCCGGAGGTCGCCGTGGAACTGCTCACAGGATTGCCAATCTCGGAATCCGTGTAGGCGTAACCGAAGCGGAAGTTCAGCGAAGTATTCTCACCGAGGTCAAAAGTCTTGGCAGCCTGGAAGGAGAATGAACGCGTTTGGCCGCTGATACCATTACCCATCAGGATATGCTGAAGACTATCACCAGTACTGCCCCTGGCTCTGGATACCTCGCAATCGGGTGTTACACCTACAAAGCCATTACCCGGGCCCTGGAACACGGCGTTGCATCCTGCAAGCAAGGGGTCAATCGGTGCAAACTGCGGCCGTCCATCGGGCAGAAAAATGATATTGCCATTACTGTCTGTTCTTGGCGTATTGGACAGATCCCAGTACTCGATGGAGTTCTGGTGATCGCTGTAAATGACGTCCACATCGACCTGCCAGTCATTGAAGAAATTAACGTCTGAGCGCATGCTCAGGCTCATGCCGAGGCTGAAGCGGTTCTGCGAGGGTAATTCGAATCCGGGTTGAATTGCTGCTGTACCGCCCTGGTTTTGCAAAGCGGAATTCTGTGCCGCGATCCTCATGCAATCCGGAAGCCCGGTGAAACCACCGGCAAGAATATCCCTGTCAGCAGAAGTACATGGTGAAGAGAAGCTGGTGCTGCCACCGAGTGCGCCACCAAAATTCTGGTATGAATTTGAGAAATGCACCGTGGGATCGCCACCCGAGAAGATGCCGAAACCACCGCGCAACTGCATCTCACCCCAACTATCGAAAGGCATGTCATAGGTAAACCCAATTCGAGGCATGAGCAGGTCGAGTCCATCAAATGACTGGGTGTTCGCAAATCCAAATCTTGCTTCAAAAATCGGATTATAGATCGGAACATCGTTTGAATCGTAGGTGTCATAGCGAATGCCGGCAGTCACTGTCGTCCGGTCATTGGGTTGCCATTCGTCCTGCAAATAATAGGTATGAATAGTGCGAGCGAAATTGGCAGCGGCATCGCTGGGGTTTTGGGTAAATGAACCGGTGAAGAAGGCAAAATCCAGATCACCTGCTTCAAGGTCATCAATGTCGTCAAAGATCAATGTGCCTGTCGCATTTGGAATGAACAGGTTGAACACGTCCAGCGAATCCAGTTCATAACCCATGGTGAATCTGTGGTCACCCGTATCCCAGTATCCGGCAAGCTTGGCCTGGTCACTGGTGTACCTGAGGTCGTTTGCGCTACGAAAAAAACCGGGTCCCGAGGCAAAAATATCTGTGCTGCTGCCGCCGCCGGCTTCAACGATGATTCTGACCAGGTCGTTGTCCTGAGCTTCTCCACCACCCAACGGGCCCTGGATGTCCTGGACTTCCAGGCTTGAAAGGCGAAGTTCGGTGGAAAAATTATCTGACCAGTCAGAAAACAGGCGGAAAGAAGTCGAGTCCTGTTCGGTACCCTCCATCTCGAAGTTGTCGGAGAAAGTAAAACCATTAAATCCAAAATCGTCCTCTTCCAGGTTGGATTCTTCAAGCTTGACGTAGGTCAATTCGGCACGGTGGTTGTCGTTTATGTTCCAGTCCAGGCGACCAAAGGTCCGCTCACTGAACTGGGGAAGCGTGCGTACCAGGAATCCTGGATCACGACCGTACTGGCTGCGCAGTATGCCGGCAATCCTGTTCGCATCATCGAGGGTCAAATGACGCTCGTTGGCGAAACCACCACCGATCGGGCCGGTGTTCTGGGCGCTGCCTTCGTCAGTTTCTTCATATGAAACATAGAAGAACAACTTGTCCTTGATGATCGGGCCGCTGACTTCAACACCCCAGTTGGTATCTTCAAATGGTTCAGAAATAACAATGTTGTCATTGATTGTGTCGCCGGTCAGGCTTTCGTCGTTCAACAGATAAAAGCCGACCGCGGCAAACTCATTGCTACCGCCTTTTGTCACGATATTAATATTGCAACCGGTAAAGGAACCGTATTGAACGTCAACTGGTGCGAATTCTACAGATGCTGACCGAACGGTATCAAATGGGAGGGGGAAAATATTCCTCGAAGCAAATCCGGAAGCATTCAAACCAAATCCATCGGCAGTTCGCACCCCATCAATCGAGAAGGAATTTGCCCGGCCGCTGCCACCCAGGCAAGAAACGCCAAAACCGTTTCCACTACTTGCCCGACCAACATTGACTCTTGGATCCATTCGAATCACGTCTCGAATTTGCCGGGTAATGGTGGGCATCGCCTGGATCTCAGCTAGATTAAAGGCCGTGCTGGGACCAATGGCGAGATCAGCACCGGCAACGGTAACTGACGAAACCACAATGACCTCCTCCATAAGTCCGGTCTGTTCCTGGAGAACAATATTGAAAGACGAGGTTGCGGCCAGGGTTGTAAATACATCCGTTACTACAGTGCCCCGGTAGTCGTCGGAGTCCACGCGAATCGTATAGGGTCCGCCGACAACCAGGCCTCGAACATTGAAAACACCTTTATCGTTTGTAGTGGTGGTGCGGGTTGTACCCGTCCTGGTATCTGTCACCGTGACTGGTGTCCCGGCCACCGGCTCACCGGAAGGTGCGCTGACCGTGCCACGAACAGAACCTGTGATTTCCTGGGCAAAGCCTGCGACAGGCGCCAGGAGTAATAGGAAAATTGCGATGAATGAAAGTGAAACTCGGATTGTTTTAAACATTTGTTACTCCGCTTTTTGATAACCGGAAGGTTGTCAACAAGAAGTGCTACGGGGAAAGGAATTGCAGAATCACAGCCGGTATTTCCGGAGAGTCTTGTGAACTGCCAATTAAGCCTTTTGCCTGTGAGCCTCCGATCCATGCTTGATGGTGGCAGTATTGTAGCAAGGAATTATTACGAAATCTTAACAAATGAGACCAGCGGCTGGTGCAGGTAAGATACTATTTCTAAGAAGGTCTTCTAACTGATTGTTGGTACAGTTTAAATGCCGAATAATAAGACGAAATTCTTTTCTAATTATATACCTTCATTCCACATATCCGGCTGCCTGCAATTTCGCAACGCCGCTCACGTTTCGAAACCTTTTGACCCCGATCTTCCATATCAAAATCAAAATTCTGGAAAAGACGCTTGTTTTCCGAGTGATCCCCATTCACCTTGAAGACCCACTTTTCCAATGCTTTTATGGCAGATTTCTCAAACATTTCAGCCGGTTGTGCTTCGACTACACGTATATCCTTTGCACGCCCTGATTGATCGACGAAAAACTCCAGCCGAACATATCCATCAATGTGCTTACGGCGGGCCTTAAAGGGATAGATGGGCGAAATTACCGTTTCAGGAGTGATTTCAAACTGTACCGCTATTCTGTTTTGCAATCCGGTATCGCTCAGCACCGGCTCATGGCGGGTTTTCGAAGGCATGGTCGAACTTGAGAGCAACAGCACAAGTTCCTCTGTGAACTCCCCAGTCCGGATATCAGTTCCGAATGTCACCGGTGCCGCCGGTGAAAACATTGGCTTATCCTGCACCGCTATCCTGGCAGGCATGACCTCTCCGAATCCCGGTTCGTTCGTGTGTTCCTGACTGGCACCCGGGTTCGATACGACAGTCATTACCGGCGCTTTGGATTGATCTGATTTCTGAGATATGGCTAAGGCAGTAGCGCGCTCTGATTCAACCGTAAGCCGTGAAAATTCGCTGATTCCCTGCACCCATGCAGAACGTGAACGTGCCATGGAATCCAATTCGTACACAGCTGTTTTCGTGCTGAAAGTAGATGCATCAAGGAAGTGATTGCTGACATCCAGGCCCTGGCGCGCGCTGACACTCACCAGTGTGGCCACACCAATCATAACGGCTAACTGGGCGAAACCTGTTTGATTACCAGGCAAATCCTGGCGAGCTATCCGGCGCAACCTCTGGATCAGATCACCGCCACTGGCAGCCAATACCATCGCCGGTAGCGGATCATCGCGCATTATTTCAAGGTTGGCCAAAGCGCGGGCATACAAAACAGGTTGGTCACGTTGCGCAAGTACCAGGTCATCACAACAATGCTCGCGTTCCTGTCGAACCTGTTTTGACATCCAGCGAATCGCCGGGTGATAGAAAAACAGGGTTTCAATAACGACCTGCAATAGGTTGAACAAATAGTCATAACGGCGAATATGCCCCAACTCATGGGCAATAATCATTTCAAGCTGATCTTCGGGCAAGCGATTAATTACCGCTACCGGAATCAGGATCACCGGTTTCAACCATCCGACCACGGTCGGAACGGAAACCCGCGCCGATCTCAGAACCCTGACAGCCTGTTGAATTTCAAGGCCCGCCATCAGCCCCCGGAAAATCTCCTGCAGCGACCCGCTTACTTCTCTCGTATCCAGCCTGACCAACCGGTGTGCCCCCACCCAGCCCAGAAAAGCACGAGCCGAGAGGATTACGACACCGACCGCCCAAAGAATCACGACCAGGGGTAGCGCCGGTTCCATAGCTGCACGCAATAATTGCATCGCAGAAAAACTCAATTCACCGCTCACTGGCATGATCGGTGCTGCGTAGGCCTGTCCGCCTACAACGCCGGACATCGAATTCCAGTAAAAGATAAAAGTTGCAATTGGGACAACGGCAGTAGCAAGAAATGCCAGCATACCCGACCAATAGCGAAGCAGTGAGTTCTTGGACTCTGTGAAACGGCATACAAGCCAGAACACAAAAGCAATACCCAGGCCTTGCCACAAAAAGTGGATCAAGGTCCACCCGAGTGCATTGATCAGGTCTTGAATTTGCGGGACCCCGGACATTCCTACCGCTCCTCGATTTCAGACAATAAGGCTTGAATTTTTTCCAATTGGGCCTCGTCTGCCTTTGGTGAGTTACCCAACGCCTGCAATACCATTTGCGAAGTTGATCCGTCAAACAGGCGATTTACCATGTCAGATAAAAATGTGGACTGTGTTTCCATTTTGCTGACAGCTGCAGCATAAACGTGAGCACGTTGAGAATCGTCACGTTTTACCAGTCCCTTTTGATGCATTACCTGTAACATTTTGAGTGCTGTTGTATAACCGCTAGCCTCTTCTTCATTCAGAGCTTCGTGAACCTCGCGAACCGTGCTTTCTCCATTAACCCATAAAATCCTGAGAATATTGAGCTCTGTTTTTGTTGGTTGGGGCAAGTTCCTTCTGTTGCTTACCATAATATGAAAGCTCCTCGATTTATTAATCTACCAAAAGTCACGCATTTACACGAAGATTATCGTACATCACGCACCGTAGGTTAACAAGTAAGTCAGGACACTCCCATGGCTTGCTACACATATCAGACCGGCCCGGGGCCTTCGTCCTTTCAAACCATCGGTGCTTTCTATAGAATATGCGCCCTTCAGCGGGGTGTAGCTCAGCCTGGTAGAGCGCTGCCTTCGGGAGGCAGAGGTCGAAGGTTCAAGTCCTTTCACCCCGACCAATATTTTAAAATGCTTATATGTTTAAGCTCTTTAGAAGTATCACGGATTAAGTGCAAGATAAGTGAATAGAGGACCTGATTGGCCGAATTTCGCCTGTGATTTAACTTGCCCATGAATTCGGACGAATTTTCAGGATAGACGCCCGCTGTCGGCTCGGAGTTCCACCCAAAAAGTGCTGCCTTCACCCAGGGTGCTCTCGACGCCAAGATGACCCCCCCCCATCATCTCCACCAACAACTCTGTGATGGTCAATCCAATACCTGTTCCCTCGACTCCACTCCCTTCAGCCCCCAGGCGTTCAAAGGGTTGGAACAACTCGTCCATGCGCTCTTTGGGAATGCCCGGGCCGGTATCGCTAACGGCGATCCGTAACAAACCATTTGTGGGTGCATTACAGCCTACCGTCACACAGCCCCCTTCATGGTTGTATTTAATTGCGTTCGACAACAGATTGAGCAGCACCTGCTGCAGGCGTGTTTCGTCGGCCCACACGCTGGGCGTCGTACCGGAATCAAGCTGGATTTCCAGCGTGATTTGGCGCTCATCCGCCATGGCCTGCACCAGGCTGGTGCATTCCTGCAAAATCACACCCAGGTCAACCGCTTCCATGGATAACTGCATACTTCCACTGTCAATGCGCGTGAGGTCCAGCACCTCCTCAATCAGGGCCATCAGGTGTTGACCCGCTTTGAGGATATTCTCAACAAATGTTGGTTGCAGCTTTTTGAGTTTGGCTTCCGGGGTCATTTGCAACAGTTGCCCGAAGCCGAGGATGGCGTTCATGGGCGTGCGCAGCTCATGGCTCATACGGGACAGGAATTCCGACTTGGCCAGGTTGGCGGCCTCGGCGGCTTCCTTGGCGGCGCGTAATTCGAGTTCCGCCTGCTTAGCATCCGTGATGTCTAGCAGGGTGCCTTCACTCGCAATATGAGTACCGGAGTTATCCCAGATATATTTGAGGAATTCGCGCACATGGCGCACGCTTCCGTCCCTGTGGATAATACGATAATCCAATGTCGCATCATCCTCCCGCTCATACCCCTCCTTGACCATTGCCCGGTCTTCCGGGTAGAAAGTTTCCCAATCACTTTTTAGGCTTCGGTAGCGTTCCATATACTCATCCACCGTGTAGCCATGAATCCGCGCATATTCTGCGGAGACGGTGGTGAATTCTCCTTTCAGCGAGTCAGCGTGGTAATGGCCGAGATGGGCGACCTGGGCCGCGTGTCTGAACTGCGCTTCGCTTTCCCGCAATGCAATGTTAACGGCTTCCGTCTCTCGCCGGGCCTCGGCCAATTGCTCGGTGCGTTGATCCACCAATTCCTCGAGGTGATGGCGGTGCTTGTCCAGTTCTTCAACCAGCCGTTTGTGCTGGGCACTGTCACGGGCGATGCCGATCAACCCAATGATCTTGCCGTCCTGGTCACGGTATGGAGCCTTTATCGAATGCCAGGTGATCGCATTGTCACCCTGACTTGTGGTTTCCTCGAGAGTCACGAGCTCGCCTGCGGCCATAATATCCTGCTCTGATTTCATCAAGTCTCGCGCCATCGGCTCGGGATAAAGTTCCGTGTCATCCTTGCCGATAATCTGTTCGCGCGACTTTCCGGTGTTGCTGCAGACCACTTGATTTACGTGCAGGTAGCGGCCATCCCGGCTCTTGACGAAGGTGGCGTCCTTTGTGCCTTCGACTATCGCGGACAGCAGAATGTTGAGATCAGAGAGCTCGCGAGACGCGCGGTCGCGATCAGAGAGAACGGCGGTCAGGAGCGTTGAAACTGCGATCACGCTCATATAAACCCACAGCACTGCCAGCCCTATGCTGGGGTCGCTTGTGATGGCGAACGGACCGATGTCACGCGCCGTTCCCCACACGATGCATGCGATGACCACGAAGGTGGAGCTCGCTGCGCCCCGCAGACCCTGGCGTATCGCGGCCCAGATCAGAAAGGGGAACGGCAGAAACGCCAGAGTCGTGCCTGACTCGATGAAAGCGGGAGGCATGAGTACTACAAGACTTGAGATGAGCAGACAGGCAAAAAGAACCCCAATTTCCAGCAACTGACGCCAGGTATAGCTGGTGGGTAACCGCACCGATGACCAGCTGATGATCAAAGGGGTCATCAACAGCGTGCCGCCGGCGTCTCCAAGCCACCATACCATCAACGTCGATGAAAACTCCGACCAAGGCAATCGCCCTGCGGCGAGCAGACTTGAGACTCCTATCGTGGCGGCCATCACCGGTGCCAGTATGACGCCGAAGATGGCCAGGTAAATGAGGTCGCGAGGGCTTTCGAAAGGGATGCGTACTTTAGCAACCTGCAGCAGGAGGTAGGCGGCAACTACCGGTTCCAGAGTGTTGCCGATGGCGATGCCAAAGGAGACCTCAACGCTCGAGCCCGTGGAGAGGTTAACCAGGAACGCCCCCAACCAGATGCCGGGCCACAAGCGTAATCCTCCGAGAAGTAGAGTGGCCAGGGCAATGCCCGCGGGCGGCCACACCAGGGTGACGGTGTTTTCCACCTGCGAGAGAGACAGGCCGACCTTTCCTGTCAAGAAATAGGTTAGTGCCAGCAACAGAATCCAAGCGAATAATCGCCAGGCTGCGGGATGTTGAAAGCGCTTGGCAAGTGGCATAACGAGCTGGTGGATAGACGAAAGAACGTAGCAGGAAAAGGTAGATTCGACTGGAGGATCAACAGATACCGGCAACCAGTGTTCAGCAACGCTTTATATCGTTGCCCAATTACCTAATCACCTTGATGAGCTCTCGCCATATGCCCCCTGTGCAGCAGGCTATGCACGATAGTGCCAATGATCATTGACTGGATAGTCAATATTGAGTCCTGACCCGCCAGGGGCAGCAATTGCGCAGAGAGATTGAACCCTATGACGGTTACCGCAGCAATCAGCAGCAATACCGCCAAGGCAACATTACGCCCAAAAGCCGGCTGAACAATCAGCCAGATTACCAGCCCTACTCCAAGCCGGTGCATCACGATAACCAAACCAAGGTTGCCGGATGACTGCATCGAACTGCCAGCGAGCCCTGCTCCGTCCAACAGGGCATGCAAGGCGAAACCTGTCAGAGCCAGCAGCATGGAAATCAGGTGAAAGGTATGCGCAGATTTCTTAATGGCGGATTCAAGGAAACCCGGAAGCAGGTAACCCGCTGCAATTAATATCAGGGAGACCCAACCCAGGCCTTCCAAAGCCTCTGGGACCAGTAAAAAAAACACTACCGCTACCAAAGCAATCACAATTGTGCGGTCGAAAGCCCTCGCGATCAGCCCACCCTGTCGCATCCAGTGATATAGCAAAGGTCCGGTAAACAATGTAATCAGCGACAAAAACAGCAAAGCACAAGCTCTCCGCCAAAAGCGCGCATACTAGCACAGGAAATTGTGCCAATTGGCAATGCAAACTGCCGAAAGTTGCTGGCTGTTGTTAGAATATCCAGCAATAACGGAAACTCAGGGTCGATGGAAACTTCTGAAATTGAATCGCTGATTGCGCAACATTGCCGTGATGAACACGCTGAACAGGATCTGCACGACCTGCTGGCAGTGCTTTCTGAACGCAATGGAGTTGTCCCGGATCAGGCAGAACTGGACCGCGGTTCACGATTCGTGCTCGGCTATGTCGAGCAGGTGCCTTACATGTTGAAAGTGGCCGTTACAGCCGCTGCCAATGTCGGCCTTGATTCTGAAATGGAACATATTCTGGATATGGTTCGTTCCTACTGGACCCTGGAACTGGATGTAATTCCGGACCACCTGGGGGTGATCGGCTTGCTCGACGATGCGTACTGTTCACTGTCATCTTTACAGGCAGTATCAGATCATTATCAGTTACAAACCGGAAAATACCTGTTTCCTGATGATCTCACCGCGGCCAATAAAGTGATGCGAAAAATCATTGGTGACCCTTACGTTACCGAGTTGGATAATTATGTCACCAAAGCCGTCAAGGAGGCCGGAGTCATGCAGGCGGTGAAAGCGCTGGCCAGCCCGGATAAACAGTCTTATTTTGCCAGCCAGGCAAATATCTGGAATCATGGCCCTGCTGGCGAAATGCCTCCCGACCACCTGAGAGGGCTTGGCATCAGCGACGATTGACCTCGGAAAACGCAGCGCGGGTTAAATTGACTGGTTCAGCATCGGTTACAACAACGTTATCTTCGACCCTGACACCTCCAAATGGTCTCAACTCCTCAATCCTACCCCAATTAATTGCGGAAGAATCTCCATTTGCTTTCCACTTATGCAAAAGGGTATCGATAAAATACAGGCCGGGTTCAACAGTCAGTACATTGCCCGGTTCGAGCGTACGGGTCAGACGAAGGAATGGATGTCCATCCGGTCTTGGGATTTCCGTTCCGTCCTCATCGGCAATCAGACCAGCGACATCATGAGTTTGCAAACCGAGGAAGTGACCAAGCCCATGCGGGTAAAAGACGCTGCTGAGACCGGACTCGACCGCGGCTTCCGCCGAAACATTGATGATGTTGTGTTGTAAAAGAATTTCTGAAATTCGCAAATGCGTATGGACGTGTAAATCCCTGTAATCGGCACCGGCCAGCATCAGTCCGCATAAATCCTGTTGCATGAGGTCCATGGCATCGATGACTTCACTGAACTCACCATCGACAGCAGCATAGGTCCGGGTAATATCAGAACAATATCCCTGCTGGGTTGCGCCACCGTCAATCAGGAAAGAATGGCTGATTTCAGGGGCCTGCAGTTCCCGCCCCTGGTAATGAAGAACCGCTCCGTGCGTATTTAAGGCCACGATATTCCCATACGGCAGTTCGTGGTCCAGTAATCCGGATGCCTGGCAATAACGCTGGTGAATCTCGTATTCACTGCAGCCTTCCCGGAATGCCCCTTCGGCTTCAGTATGTGAGACCGCAGCGAGGCGGTTTGCTTCTTTAATACAGGCAACTTCGTATGGCGTTTTTATTGTGCGGTCGAGGTGAATGCGGTTCACCAGGCGTGTCGGGTTCAGCTGCCCGGAACCGGCAATGGCTACCATGGAAGGGGCATCGCCAACAAAAGCCGTTTGATCATCAAATGATACATCCATCCAGGCAGCCGGAGTACGCACTGCCTGTATCTCGAACACGTCTGCCCACCATGATTCCGGGTCGGAAGGTGGCGAATACCAGTAATCATCGGGCTGGAAATAAAAAAGCCGGGGTTTTCGCCCAACCCTGATATGGAGCACGCTGTCATGATGATGGCTTAACGGCAACCACTGCAGAAAGTGCGGATTGGCACGAAAAGCATAGTGATAATCATCCAGGAAACTGATGATCTGGCTACCGGCATGAATGACGGCCGCATCGAAACCCTCGGCTTCAAGGGCACACTCCCAGCGCCGTTGGCATTCAGCAGCGTGTTCAGGATAGTTAGCACTCACTGTAGGTCTTTTATTCATCGGGATTTCCTGCAAATTGAACAAGGCCGGATCAGTCTGGAAAATTGATACATTGGTTACCATATCAGCACTTTGAAGCGGAAGATATTGGTACTATGTTCCACGACAACCCAAAGGTGCAAAACGCACTTTAAATCCAGATCAGGAGCTTGGCTATATTTACAGGACCTAACATGAGTATTCGCCTGTACAACACGCTGACGCGTCAAAAAGAATCTTTTGAACCGCTCGATCCGGAGCGGGTCACAATGTACGCGTGCGGACCGACTGTTTACAACTATGCTCATATTGGAAACGCACGTCCGGCGGTTATCTTCGACTTGCTTCACCGTGTATTGCAACGTATTTATCCGCTGGTGGTTTACGCGAGGAATATCACCGATGTGGACGATAAAATTAACCAATCGGCAGCAGACAAGAACGTTTCCATCGAAGTGATATCCAAACGTTTTATCAGTGCCTATCACGAAGACATGGCTGCCCTGGGTGTAGGCATTCCCAGCGTAGAACCAAGGGCCACGGATCATATCGGCGAAATTATTTCCATGATCAGCCGGCTGATCAATTCAGGCCATGCCTACGAAGCAGAACAGCATGTACTGTTCAGTGTCCTTTCGTTTGAAGATTACGGTTCGCTTTCCGGGCGCAATCTTGAGGAAATGGTGGCAGGGTCCAGGATTGAAGTCGCGTCTTTCAAACAACACCCTGGTGATTTTGTATTGTGGAAACCATCGGCGAAGCCCCAGCCCGGTTGGGATAGCCCATGGGGTTGGGGCCGGCCCGGTTGGCATATTGAGTGCTCAGTGATGGCAGAAAAGCACCTCGGTGAAGTCATCGATATTCACGCGGGCGGGCAAGACCTGGTATTTCCGCATCATGAGAACGAAGTCGCACAAAGTGTTTGCTCGCATGACGGCAAACCCTTTGCACTTACCTGGTTGCACAATGGTTTCGTCACCTTTAACCGGCGAAAAATGTCCAAATCAATGGGCAACACCCTGATCGTGCATGATTTGCTGAAGCTGCATAAAGGGGAAGTGCTCCGCTACCAATTACTGAGTGCCCACTATCGCCAGCCGCTGGACTGGTCGGATGAAGGCCTGGAAAGATCACTCCGTACCCTGGACCGGATGTACGCAATACTAAGGGATACAGCCGATAAAACAGGACCATTGAAAGCTGCGGCTCAGCCCGGTGAGAATTTCATGCGTGCTCTGAACGACGACCTCAACACGCCGGAGGCACTGGCTGTTCTCAATACTCTTTCCCGGGCCCTGGCAACCGCGGGCAACAGCGGGGAGATTCAAACGTTGGCAGGCGAGCTGCTTGCCAATGGCGAATTAATTGGTCTGCTGCAACATGACCCGAAGGAATGGTTCAAGGGTGGCCCGGGGAACATCGATGACGCTGCAATAGAGCAATTGATCACCGAACGTGAACAAGCCCGCGCAAGCAAGGATTTTTCAAGGGCTGACCAAATACGTGACCAGCTTGGTGAATTGGGTATCTCGCTGGAAGATGGAGCCGGTGTCACGCACTGGCGACGTAGTCACTAAGGTATACCGCTAATGCACGACTTATCTGCAGCACAACAGGACATCATCGGTGAATTCAGCCTTTTTTCAGACTGGATGGACCGTTACCAATACCTGATTGACCTTGGCCGTAAGCTACCTGCTTTACCTGCTGAAGAGTTGATTGACAGCAACCTGTTGGACGGTTGCCAGTCCAGGGTCTGGTTAATAATCAGCGGGGACGAAAACGAGCTTAGCATCAGGGCCAACAGCGATGCTGCAATTGTCTCAGGCCTGATTGCCCTGCTCATCCGGGTTTATTCGGGCGCAGCGGCTAATGATGTACTTGAAACCGAGCCATTCTTTGTCAAAGAGATTGGGCTGAACGACCACCTGTCCCCGACTCGCGCCAACGGACTTCATGCGATGCTGAACGCTATTAAAACAGCCGCAGCGAACGTAATTATTACAGGTTAAACGTTATCGGTACCCAGTTCCCAATAATCTGTTCACAAAAAAATCCGGCTTAAAGCCGGATTCTTCGAAGTTCTTCAAGCTGAAGCGCTTAGCGCGAATCACCCATTTGCTTCTGGCGTAACTCCCAGCGCTCTTGTGCATCGAGGCACAAAGTTGCAATTGGTCGAGCTTCCAGCCGTGCGAGCCCTATTTCCTCGCCGGTTTCATCACAATATCCGTATTCACCCTCGTCCAGTCGGATCAAGGCCTTGTCAATCTTGTTTATCAATTTGCGGTAGCGATCACGGGTTCTGAGCTCAAGGCTGTTCTCAGTTTCCCGCGTTGCCCGTTCTGCTTCGTCACTGACATCACGGACTTCTTCCCGCAGATTGCTGATGGTTTCACGCGACTCTTCAACCAGATCTTCACGCCAGTTCAAAAGCTTACGAAGGAAATACTCCTGCTGTTCAGGAGACATGTACTCTTCTTTCTTTTTAGGCCTGTAACCCTTACTTAACTCAACACGAACAGATGACATGACAGGTACTCAACTCCTTGTTTTATCGTGGTATATAATATAAGCTATTGAATATTATATATTTTTAAATTTATTACTAATTCAATGGTATTCGGAGATGCAGTGTTATATCCGAACTGGGAGTCGACGGCAAGCTTTTTTGCAATGCAAAGTCTAGCCTGAGACCGAGATCGCCATGCAGAAGTTCCTGATGTTCCTGATTCGTGCCTACCGGTTGGTGCTCAGCCCGATATTTGGCCGGCAGTGCCGGTTCATACCAAGCTGCTCTCAATACACCAGTGAAGCCATAGAGCAGTACGGGCCGTGGCAGGGAAGTTGGATGGGCATCAAGAGAATCGCACGTTGCCAGCCGTTTTGCGATGGCGGTTACGACCCGGTCCCCTGATCGACAGTCAATGTTGCGCAGTTCTTTGTGCTTGTGGCTACAATATAACTCTGGCTCTCCAGCCCGACCTTGTTCGCACAGAGAACTGAATGAACTCCACCACCGTATTCCGAAATGCCATTCTGGTAAATGAGGGCCAGACCATTGAGTTGGACCTGCTGGTTGCAAAAGGCAGAATTGAACGCATTGATCCTTCGATTACCGCCCCGCCGCACGCCCAGGTCATTGACGCTGCAGGATTACACCTTTTACCGGGCGTCATCGACGACCAGGTACATTTTCGCGAACCCGGCCTCACCCACAAGGGCAATATTTATTCTGAATCGCGTGCTGCAATTGCAGGCGGCGTAACCAGTTTTATGGATATGCCCAATACCAGTCCACCAACAACCAGCTTTGATGAACTGGCAAGGAAGCACGCTATTGCCGCCGAAAATTCGGCAGCGAATTATGGATTTTACTTCGGTGCCACCAACGACAACATTGAAGCCATCAGATCTCTCGACCCCACCTCGGTGTGTGGCCTCAAAGTGTTCATGGGGGCGTCTACCGGAAACATGCTGGTTGATGACGAACAGACCCTGGCTGCAATTTTTCGCGATAGCCCCGTGGTTATAGCAACCCACTGCGAGTCAACACCCATCATTCAAAGGAACCTGGCAAAGGCCAGGGAAAAATACGGAGAGAATATTCCGATCACCGAGCATCCAGAAATTCGAAGCATGGAAGCCTGCTATGTCTCTACTGAGCTTGCTGTCGGTCTGGCACGCGAATACGGCGCACAACTACACGTCCTTCATATTTCGACCAGCCGGGAACTCGAATTGTTTGAACCCGGACCAATGGAAGGAAAATCCATCACCTCCGAGACCTGCGTGCATTACCTGCATTTCTCTGAGAGGGATTACGAAAGCCGGGGCAACCTGATTAAATGCAATCCGTCCATAAAGGGTGAATCCGACAAGCGGGCACTGATCGGGGCATTGAGGAATGGGCGAATTGACATCATTGCGACCGATCACGCACCACATACGCTGGACGAAAAGGCGTCGAATGACTACCTGTCAGCACCTTCCGGTTTGCCACTTGTACAGGATGTCCTGCTTGCCGGCCTCGAACTGGTCCAGGACGGTGCCCTGGAGCTGGAAACGCTGGTACAAAGAATGTCACACAATCCCGCCACGCGTTTTGGTGTTTGTGAACGGGGTTTTCTTCGCGAGGGTTACCGGGCGGACCTGGTGGTGGTTGATCTCGATAATGTTACCCACATCATCAGAGACCGGGTGCTGTCCCGGTGCGGCTGGTCGCCCTTTGAGGGAAGATTATTCAGGAGCCGGATTCAATCCACGTGGATCAACGGTGTTCTGGCCTTTGACGGAGACGTCGTCATCGAGCACGGAGCCGCTCAACGGCTCGAATATGATCGTGATAATCGTTAATTGGCCTCGCACTGCATCTTATAGGGTAAAGCGAAATGTTGATTATGAGGGCTTGAGCAAAATGGACTTTGCGCCAGAGCCCTACAAGGATGTACTCGAGGGCGTCCCCCCCCCTAATCAGCAAGCGGTTTGCCCATGTAAGTCCGCTTCTATTGTCACTTTTACCCATCGCTTACCTTATAATCTTTCCCTTCACTAATACAGAGAAAAAGCAATGGGATTTCTAAAAGGCAAACGTGCCTTGATTGTCGGAGTTGCCAGTCCCCGATCAATCGCCTGGGGCATAGCAAATGCCATGTTCAAGCAAGGTGCGGAACTGGCATTTACTTACCAGATCGAAAAACTGAAGTCCCGGGTGGACAAAATCGCCACGCAATGCGGCTCCAACATCGTATTGCCTTGCGATGTTGCTTTTGACGATCAGATCGATGATGTCTTTGAGCAACTCTCCAAAGCCTGGGACTGCCTGGATATCATTGTTCATTCGGTAGGTTTTGCTCCCAGGGACCAGTTGGAAGGGGATTATCTTGATGTCGTGAACCGTGAAGGCTTTCAAATCGCGCATGACATCAGTTCATACAGCTTTGCCGCTCTGGCCAAGTCGGGCCGGAAAATGATGGAAGGACGTAATGGAGCGCTGCTAACCCTCACCTACATGGGCGCTGTGCGTTCCATGCCGAGTTATAACGTGATGGGCCTGGCCAAGGCCAGCCTGGAGGCAAATGTGCGCTATATGGCGCAGAGTCTCGGCCCGCACGGTCACCGTGTAAATGCAATTTCTGCCGGACCAATCAAAACGCTCGCGGCAGCTGGTATTTCACGTCTGCGATCCATGTTGCTACACGTGGAATCAACCGCGCCATTGAGACGCAATGTCACAACCGAAGAAGTGGGCAATGTCGCGGCATTCCTTTGCTCGGACCTGGCATCAGGAGTGACCGGGGAGATAACTTACGTGGATTCCGGATACAGCATACTGGGTATGGCTGAACTCTCAGGTGATCCTGTCTGAGAAACAAACTCCGCCTGCCAAGTGACGGTATGCACCGCTGTTATCTCAGGCGCTGTTCGTAAACCTCGATATTTGCCGAATCGCGTAGTTGTCGAACCAGTCCGGTAAACTCAATACTTGCCGCAGCGTTGGCAATCTGACGCCGGTACTGCTGTTCATTCAGTGCAGCCCCCTCTTCCAGGCTTCGGTCATTAACGCTTTCCAGTACCACCAAAGCGTAGCCATCCTGAGCATTTACGATGCTTGTCAAAGTTTCACCCTCAGCTGGCACATCAAGGCGGAAAATCTCTTCGATTACAGTTCTGTCCGGCACAAAATTCCGACGTGTTGCCGCCTCCGTAACGGAGACTTCATATCCGTATTGTTCCGCAATCACTTCCAGCTCAGCGTCTGCTTCCTGCAAGGCAGCTAGCATGGCATCTGCATTGCTCCGGGCCGCAGCCAGCGCCTGGGCCTTCTTAATTGCGTCGATGATCAAACCACGGACTTCTTCAAGCGGCTGCACAGCGACCGGCAGATGCTCGTGGACACGGATCATGACGATATGGTTCGTTGAAAGGTCAATCGGATCACTTACCGACCCTTGCAACAGGACGAGTTCTGAAAACGCAGAACTGATTACATCGGGGTTCGCTGCAATTCCATCACCTCCCAGGCGGCTGAATGGTCCAACCTTGTGGACCTCGAGCCCAAGATCCAGTGCTGCGGCGTCAAGAGTTGTCGGGTCTTCATAAATCATGTCCACAAGCAGGTCTGCCCGCTCAATGAATTCCCTTTCAGACTCCTCTTCCTGGTGTTCATCAATCAGCGTTTCGCGGGCCTCTTCGAAATTCATGCCGGATGAAGGCTGAATTTCCTGAAGCTGGATAACATGCCAGCCAAACCCTGTCTGTACTGGATCTGAAACCGGGTTTTCCAGTGACAGGCCGTACATGGATTCTTCAAATGACTCGGTCATGACACCCGGTTCCATCCACCCAAGATCTCCACCTGACGCGCCTGAACCAATGTCATCGGAAAACTCTCGTGCCAAATCGCCGAATTCTTCACCCGCCCTCGCGCGTTCTGCAATATCCTGGGCCTTCTGTTGGGCAGTAGCCTTTACAGCTTCATCTTCGCTGGCTGACACCTCAACCAGGATATGTGCGACCCTACGTTGTTCAGGGCTGATAAATCGTCCTTTTTGTTGTTCAAACCTGTTTTTCAGAAATTCTTCATCGGGCTCGGTGTCCAGGGCGATATCAAGCGCATTCAACTCGACATATTCGATAACAACCATTTCATCAGACTGGAAATCGGACTGTTTTTCATCGTAATAGGACTGGATGACGTCATCATCAAACTCAGCTTGAGTCTCATCAATCACCGGCGCGATCAAAACGGATTTAAAATTACGCTGCTGATCCTGCAGGCTGACATATTCCTGCAATTCGGTATTGGTTGTGATGCTGCTCGAGAGAACTCCCGAAGGTAATTGGCTCATGATGAACTGCGATCTTATCTGGCGCTCGAACTGTTTCACGCTCAGACCCTGTGAAGTCAGGCGGGCCAGGTAGACGTCCAGATTGAACACTCCATCCAGCTGAAATGCAGGTATATCGCGGATTTGCTCCGCCAGTCGTTCATCATCAATCTCAAGCTTCATGCTGTCTGCAGCCTGGCTCAGTATTTCCTCGTCAATGAGGGCATCCAGATGCTGTCTTTTCGTAACAAGCGACTCGAACTCAACCGGGTCAAACGCTGCTCCCAACATGGATTGCATACGTCTGCGGTAATTTGAAAAGCTCTGGGTAAAGTCGCTAACTGTAATGTCTTTGTCATTAACCCGCGCTACAAGGTTTTCGGCGCCGGATGTGAAGTAGCTATTAACGCCAACGAAAGCGAACGGGATAATAAGAATGCCAAGAATACCGACGGCAAGGAAACCTGTCAGTCTTTCGCGAATGGATTGCAGGACCATAAAAACAGATTCCGTTAATGATTCAGATACAAGGAAAAGGGCGCCCTGCGGCGCCCTTCACTTTCATACTGGCGGAGTGGACGGGACTCGAACCCGCGACCCCCGGCGTGACAGGCCGGTATTCTAACCAGCTGAACTACCACTCCCAGCAATGGTGGGTGCTGACGGGCTCGAACCGCCGACCCTCGCCTTGTAAGGGCGATGCTCTCCCAACTGAGCTAAGCACCCCCGAAAAGGCGCGCTAGTTTACGGCATCCTTCAGTGCTTTACCAGCCTTGAATGACGGGTTGTTGGAAGCACGTATCTGGATAGTTTCGCCGGTTCGTGGATTCCGCCCCGCACGTGCCTTGCGATGCTTGACAGAGAAGGTTCCGAAGCCTACCAGCGACACTGACTGACCCTGTTGCAGGGCGCCGGCAATATTGGAAGTAAACGCGTCAAGTGCACGGCCAGCGTCAGCTTTAGTCAACCCGGCAGATGCAGCAATCGAGTCGATCAGGTCAGATTTGTTCATTCTTGCACTCCATTTTTTAATTAGTGGTGTATTGGGGGGGGCTTGGCCAGTTCATTCACGACAATTGAATTTTGTCAACTGGTTTTTCCCGATTCCGGGATTGCCTCGATACCCGGAAGGCCTTACAAATCAAGGCCTGCAAGCCCAGCCAGCATGGTAATACAGCCCTTGCTACTGACGCAACAGAATTCCGTCCTGATAAAGAAGTAATGCCTTAGATTGTCTCGCCAAGCTTCTCTTTTGGTAGAGAACACGAATTTATTAAACCATCAAGAAGAACTTGTTCAGGCTCCGGAAACGGTCAATTTTCCGGGCCGATTTGCTACGTTTAGTGGGTTCGGACGACAGTTTCCGGCGTTTCTGCGGGTTTATTTTCACCTTCAGAGGCCGCCGGGGCTGGCTGTGGCATCTCAATCAATGCCAATTCCAGCACCTCGTCAATTTCCGAAACCGGTTTAATATCTAACTTTCGAACAATATTTTTTGGTATTTCCACCAGGTCTTTTTCATTGTCTTTTGGAATGATGACCTGTCGCATACCTGCCCTGTGAGCTGCCAATAATTTTTCTTTTAAGCCCCCGATTGGTAAAACTTTGCCACGAAGCGTAATTTCGCCTGTCATTGCAACATCAGCCCTGACAGGAATTTTTGTTATTGCAGAAACCAGTGAGGTACACATGGCGATGCCAGCACTCGGTCCGTCTTTTGGAGTGGCCCCTTCGGGCACGTGCACATGTGCATCAAAAGACTCGTGAAATTCAGGATCCAGACCGAGGGACAAGGCCCGGCTTCTGACTACCGTCATGGCTGCCTGTATCGATTCTTTCATGACCTCCCCAAGGTGTCCGGTTTGTGTCAGTCGGCCCTTTCCAGGCATCAGTGTTGCTTCAATCTTCAACAATTCACCGCCTACCTGGGTCCAGGCCAAACCGGTGACCTGTCCGATTTCATTTTTCTCATCGACAATACCGTAATGGAACTGTCTTACGCCCAGAAGGCTTTCCAGGTTTCTTGCGGTGACGGTAACACTTTTGCGGTCGGTTTCAAGCGCCAGGCGTTTAACCACCTTTCGGCAAATTTTTGCAATTTCCCGCTCCAGGTTTCTGACCCCCGACTCGCGTGTGTAATAGCGAATAATATCGATTAACACCTGTTCACTAACCTGGATTTCTTCGGGATTCAGACCGTGTTGCTCCATTTGCTTGGGCACAAGATAACGCTGTGCAATATTCAGCTTTTCGTCCTCCGTATAGCCGGGGATACGAATGACTTCCATCCGGTCCAACAAGGGGCTGGGAATATTCAGGGTATTTGCAGTAGCAATAAACATGACCTCGGAAAGATCAAAATCCACTTCAAGATAGTGGTCGTTGAAAGTGTGATTCTGCTCAGGATCGAGCACTTCCAATAATGCTGAGGAAGGGTCACCGCGAAAATCCATCGACATTTTGTCCAGTTCATCGAGCATGAACAACGGATTGCGTTTGCCTACCTTGGCCATGTTTTGCAACACGCGGCCCGGCATCGAGCCAATGTAGGTACGTCTATGGCCGCGTATTTCGGCTTCGTCCCGAACTCCGCCCAGGGACATGCGCACGAACTTACGCCCGGTGGCCCGGGCAATTGACCGCCCCAGGCTGGTTTTACCCACACCCGGCGGGCCAACCAGGCAGAGAATAGGACCCTTCATGGCCTTTACCCGCTGTTGTACTGCCAGGTATTCAAGAATCCGTTCCTTGACCTTCTCCAACCCGTAGTGATCGGCCTCAAGAATGGCCTCGGCCTGGTCCAGTTTTTTGCGAATCCGGCTGCGCTTTTTCCATGGAACACTCAATACCCAGTCGATATAGTTTCGCACCACGGTCGCTTCTGCGGACATCGGAGACATCATTCGAAGTTTGTTGAGTTCGGAGCTGGTCTTTTTCTTCGCCTCCTTACTCATTCCTGCCTCCTTGATGCGGCGGGCGAGATCCTCCATATCGTTAGGCGCGTCGTCCATATCGCCCAATTCCTTCTGGATGGCCTTCATTTGCTCATTCAGGTAGTACTCGCGCTGGCTTCTTTCCATCTGGGTTTTCACCCTTCCGCGAATACGTTTTTCCAATTGCAAGACCTCCATCTCACCTTCCACCAGGCGCATCAGGTGTTCCATGCGTGCCGTGGCGCTTCCCATCTCCAACAGTTCCTGTTTTTCATTCAGGTCAATGGATAGATGTGCTGCAACGGTATCAGCCAACCGGCTTGGATCATCTATACCAGCCAGCGTGGTCAATAATTCAGGGGGGATCTTCCGGTTCAGCTTCACATACTGCTCGAATAATGAAACCAGCGAACGCATCATCACTTCCAGTTCTTTATCACTGGTTTCAGTTATATCCGGCAGTAACTCCCAATGGGCTTGAAAAAACTCTTCATTTTCGGCAAAGGAGGTGATCCGGACGCGGTCGCCGCCTTCCACCAGTACCTTAGTTGTACCGTCCGGTAGTTTCAGAAGCTGCAGGACCGTTGCCAGTGTTCCGACCTCGTACAGGTCTTCGGTTTCCGGAACATCTATGTCCGGACTGCGTTGTGTTACCAGCACGATACGCTTGTCAACGTTCATCGCCTGGTCTAGTGCAAGAATTGAGCGCTCCCGACCTACGAAGAGCGGTATTACCATGTACGGGTACACCACAACATCCCGTAAGGAAAGGACGGGTGTTGGCTGTGGTGCCGCTGGCGTTGAAGGACTGCTTTCCTGCGTGTCTGACATAAGGTTTCTCAAAGTTCGGTGCGCAGGTTTGGCCTGTTACCGTCGTGTATTCAGGATACCAGCAAGGAAGGAAGATTCCTCGCTCAATGGTTCAAATAGAAATATTGGCGCGCTTGAAGATTTTTCAAGCCGCGACGCGAAAATGCCTGTAAAAAGACCTACTCGCCGGCCGCGATAGGTTGCTGGGTATTCTCATATAGAATCAGTGGTTCTGCGCCGCCGTCAATGACGGTCTCGTCTACCACGACTTTAGAAACGTTTTCCATAGTTGGAAGTTCATACATACTGTTAAGCAACACGCCTTCCAGAATGGTGCGCAAACCGCGGGCACCGGTTTTGCGGGCCATTGCCCTGCGGGCAATCGCGTGCAACGCTTCTTCGCGGATGTCCAAATCGCAATCTTCCATCGCGAACAACTGTTTATATTGCTTAATTAATGCGTTCTTTGGCTCGATCAGGATACGCACCAGGGCAGTTTCATCCAGTTCCTGCAATGTCGCTACCACAGGCAACCTGCCCACAAACTCGGGAATCAATCCGTAACGGACCAGATCCTCGGGCTCAACCTCGCGCAATAGTTCACCGATATCTTTTTGGTTTTCTGCACTCTGAACTTCCGCCGCAAAACCGATACCTGTGGCAGATGAACGGGCCTGAATCACTTTTTCAAGACCGGCGAACGCACCCCCGCAGATAAACAGTATCTGGCTGGTGTCGACCTGCAGAAATTCCTGCTGTGGATGTTTGCGTCCGCCCTGTGGAGGAACCGAGGCAATGGTTCCTTCAATCAACTTCAACAATGCCTGTTGAACGCCTTCGCCAGAAACATCCCGGGTGATCGACGGATTTTCAGCTTTGCGGGAAACTTTGTCTATTTCGTCAATATAGACGATTCCGGTTTGAGCCTTTTCAACGTCGTAATCACATTTCTGAAGAAGCTTCTGGATGATGTTTTCAACATCCTCACCCACGTAACCGGCCTCGGTGAGCGTGGTGGCATCAGCGATCGTAAACGGGACATTGAGCATACGGGCCAACGTTTCAGCAAGCAGGGTCTTGCCTGAACCGGTCGGTCCGATCAAAAGGATGTTGCTCTTGGCTAACTCGACTTCCTCGTCAAGCCTGCTTGGCTCAAGACGCTTGTAATGGTTATAAACCGCAACTGCAAGGACTTTCTTTGCGTGTTCCTGGCCAATTACAAAATCGTCCAGGAAAGCGTGTATTTCCTTAGGATTCGGGAGTTTATCCCTTTCGCTAACACCTGCCTCTTCCAGCTCTTCCCGAATAATGTCATTGCACAACTCGACACATTCATCGCAGATATAAACGCTGGGGCCCGCAATCAGCTTGCGAACTTCGTGCTGGCTCTTGCCACAGAACGAGCAATAAAGGATCTTGCCGTCTGAGCTTTTCTGTTCTTGATCGCTCATTTCGCTTAGTCCGTTATCCCGATGAAAATCCTACCGTTTTTTATTGTCCTTGTCACCCTTCCTGCTGTCAAGTATCTCGTCAACCAGTCCGTATTCGATTGCATCAGCAGGGCTCATGAAATTATCCCGTTCTGTGTCCTTCGCAATGGTCTTAACTGATTGACCAGTATGAGTCGAAAGAATTTCATTTAGCTGCTCGCGGGTTTTCAAAATTTCACGTGCGTGGATGTCGATATCAGTGGCCTGACCCTGGAATCCGCCCAATGGCTGATGGATCATCACGCGCGAATGCGGCAGGCAATATCTCTTGCCATTTGATCCCGCCGCCAGAAGAACAGCACCCATGCTCGCCGCCTGTCCAACACACATTGTACTTATGTCCGGTTTGATGAATTGCATGGTGTCGTATATGGCCATGCCGGCCGACACTATACCGCCAGGGCTATTGATATAGAGGTTGATATCTTTATCCGGGTTTTCCGACTCAAGGTAAAGAAGCTGTGCAACCACCAGGTTTGCCGTTTGATCTTCTATCGATCCGACAATAAAAATCACCCGCTCTTTGAGCAGCCTGGAGTATATGTCGTATGCCCGCTCTCCCCTGGCTGTCTGTTCAACAACCATCGGTACAAGATTCAAGGCCTTTGTTTCGGTCTTCATGTTGCCCGTCCTGCCGCAGCAGCGGCGTTGATAACCTCTTTGAACGTCATGGTTTCGTCGCTCACTTTAGCCTTATCCACTACCCAGTCAACCACTTGCTCTTCAAGCACCATATTCTCGACAGATTCCAGCATTTGCTGATTTCCATAGTACATCTGTACAACTTCCAATGGCTGCTCATAGGTTTCAGCTACTGTTTCAATGGCTTTACGAACCCTTACTCCGTCAATAACGATGTTGTTCTGCCGCGCCAGTTCAGCCAGCAACAACCCGCTGCGGACGCGTTTGGTCGCTGATTCCATAAACTGCTCAACCGGGATTGTGTCCGGTTCTGCTCCCTGTGCCTCGGCTGCGCGGATTTTCAGCTTATGCGCTTCCTGCTCGACAATGCTTGCCGGTACTTCCAGGTCAGCGTGGGTGTCGAGTAAACTCGCGACCAATTGGGTTTTAAGGAAAGACTTGGTGGCCTGATCGAGCTCGCGTTCCAGGTTTCCCCTTACCTCGGTTCTCAGGTCTTCGAGCAATCCGCTTTTGACGGCAAATGATTGAATAAATTCCTCGTCTATTTCAGGCTTCACGGAACGCTGCACCAGCTTAACTTCAAATTCAACACTGGCCTTTTTACCGGCCAATTTCGGGTCACCGTATTCTTCAGGGAACTTGAGTTTTGTTTTCTTTGACTCTCCTGCAGCGAGACCGGAAACAACCTTTTCAAGGGCTTCAAAGCCGGAAGCTCCTATGATGATTGACAGGCGTTGGCGTCCCTGCTCAGGAACGGTCTCTTCAGATGTTTCAGCCACGTATTCAAGTGCAACCTGGTCTCCTTTCGATGGTTTGCCTTCGATATCGACCCAGGTCTGGCGTTGCTCACGCAAAGTTTGAAGCATGTCATCAACGTCTGCTTCGCTAACATCTGTTTTTGGACGTTTCATTTCAACGGTGGCCGGGTCGATCGAACCGATATCCGGGTAAACTTCGATACTGGCTGTAAATTCAAAGTCACCATCCACGGCCAGGTCAGGAAGGTCTTCCAAAACCGGGTTTGAAGCAGGTCTCAACGACTCTTTTTCTATCGCTTCATGAATACTTGATTGAACAAGCTCGGAAACCACTTCTTGTTGAACAGACTTGCCGTAACGCTGCTTCAACACCTTGTGCGGGATTCGACCAGGGCGGAAACCCTTGATCTTTACCTGCTTTCCCAGTTCCTTCAGGCGTTTATTGATTTTCTGCTGCAATTGTTCAGAAGGGACTTTTACCTTCAGCGTACGTCGAAGTTCGCTGGATTTTTCAACCGTTACTTCCATGAATCAATCAAACCTTTTTTGTGTAAATGGGACTCTGCTCGTGGATTCATTGGTGCGAAAGGGGAGACTCGAACTCCCACGGGTTGCCCCACTGGGTCCTAAACCCAGCGCGTCTGCCAATTCCGCCACTTTCGCAGTATGTCCATAGAGCCTCAATCCTGCTATCGGGTAATGGTGGGCCATCTAGGACTCGAACCTAGAACCAATAGATTAAGAGTCTACTGCTCTGCCAATTGAGCTAATGGCCCGTAGTCACCGAATCCGCCTAAAACAGCCGGCTCAAAAACTGGGGTGGACGATGGGGATCGAACCCACGACCGCCGGAATCACAATCCGGAGCTCTACCAACTGAGCTACGCCCACCATTAACTATCCAGAAGCGCATTCTCCACAAACTGGATATTGCGCTTCCCTAAAACAATTTAAACCACCTGCGCATTTTAACAAATGGCGCGCCCGGCAGGACTCGAACCTGCAACCCTCAGCTTAGAAGGCTGATGCTCTATCCGGTTGAGCTACGGGCGCTCAATCTGCATTCATCAAATTGGTCGGGGCGGAGGGATTTACCTCGGACATCCTGTCCTCAGCCATCCGGCTCGCTGCGCTTTACGCAGTCTCATTCAAAATCGCTCCCAACGATTTTGTGAACCACAACGCAGCTTCCTCTCTCTGTCGACCTCGAAAATTTCTCGCTTCTCTTTCTGTGAAAGCGAGCAACTTTCTCATTTTGGTCGGGGCGGAGGGATTTGAACCCCCGACCCACTGCTCCCAAAGCAGTTGCGCTACCAGGCTGCGCTACGCCCCGACACTGGCTTAACCGGATGATGGTACGGAGTCCAACCACGGGGGTCAATGACTCCAACCATTACTAAAAAACAATTTTCAAAAAAACCTAAAAAGGCCACCCGAAGCGGATGGCCCTTTCGATAAAATGGCGCGCCCGGAGAGATTCGAACTCCCGACCGCTCGGTTCGTAGCCGAGTACTCTATCCAGCTGAGCTACGGGCGCGAAGGCGGCGCATTATCCTTGTACTGTCAATAATTTGTCAACCACTAAACCCTAGTTCAACAAGCACTCCTGACCGGCAACACCGGTTAAGCGGGACAGTAAAAATTGTCCGGACCCGAATCCGGCGACCGAACTGTATTCTGCTACCGCGTTGTTACAGTCAACAAATGTAATCGTCAGAGTACCCCAAACCGTTGTTTCCACGATGTCGCTCTCTCCGGCAGGCCCGAATTCCCCGCCCTGGGCGACGATCAATTCTGCAAAATGGGCAACACCATTGACCAGGCTCCCTGCCCCCGTCATCCACATCTGGTTTCCCTGTAAATCGTAGGTGTACCACGCGACGGTGGCTCTATCATCTGCAAGGGTCTGAATAACCCAGCCTTCATTATTGTGTTCAATGTCTATCCAGTTGCCTGAAAAGCCCCGTGCGCTGAACAAGTCCACGTCTATCAAAACCGGCGCATGATCGCTGTAAACAGCTTCAAATTGCTCCGGAGTCTCGCCGTAATGCTCGGGCAGAACGACAAATGCGGATTGCCTGGCTATTTTCTCGAACACGGAAACGCTTGCATACACGTGATCGATATTGGCACTGCTGCTCAGGATTCCGGTACTTTGGCTGTTTTCCTTCGGAAGAAGTTGCAGAAATCCGGTTTCGCCGAGTTGAATATGGGGTTCAGTTTCAGGCCTTGCATTGAAGTCGCCCATCACGAAGACAATCGGTGTTTCATTTAAATCACCCAGCAGGTTTTCAACATAGCGTCGCACAGCAAGGCCTTCATATTCACGTGCGAGCGTCGAATTGGTGCGTGCATGAAAATGATTGCTGACTATCCTGAAAGTAGTCCCTGTCCCAAACCCGATCGTTTTGAAAACGGCCGTGAATGCAAGACTCCTTGAACTGGTAAAAGGATCCCCATTGCTGCCCAGGTCCGTTTGCCATTCGGGATAATCTTCATAGAAAGTGCTGTACGGAGCTATCCTCAACTGGTTCAGTAGCCGGCTGGATTTGAGGCTGACTTTGCTTACATCATAAATAATGATATTCCCTGAAATACCAGCCCTGCCCCAACCCGGCCCCATGTAATTCAGCACCGTTTCTATGGCAGAGCCAGAATTGCCTCCCGCGCCTGATATCTCCTGCACTGCGATCACCGTTGCGTCAAAACCCAATAATCTCTGGGCAAGATTCTGCAAATCAGCATCACTTCGGCGTGGCATGCCGTAAGCTTTCCCTCCAAAGTTGACAGGTAATAACTAGAGCTTTCTGGCAGGATAGCCACCAGGAGGCCAAGATGAAACGAAGTCGATTTACCGAAACCCCGATCATTTCGATCCTCAAAGAAGCCGATGCCGGCGCCAAAGTGAAAGATATTTGTCGGCGTCACGGCATCAGCGATGCGACCTACTACAACTGGAAATCCAGGTACGGTGGTATGTCTGCCTCCGATCTGAAGCGCATGAAGGAAATGGAACGGGACCTGGGCCAGTACAAGCGCATGTATGTAGAACTGGCGCCCGAAAACTTTGCCTTGAAGGACGTCATTGAGCGAAAGCTCTGAGGCCATCGGAGAAGCGCGAGATCGCGAGTTATCTGGTGGCCAAACACCAACTTCCAATAAAGCGGGCGGTGGCAGCGGTGAAGCTGTCACGAACGGCTTACTACCGAAAGTTGAAAGGAAGACGAGTCCTGAATGATCGGCCGGTCATTGATGCACTGAACAAACCGGTCGAGGCCAACACTCGTTGGGGCTTCTGGATGTGTTTTGATCGTCTGCGCCTGGATGGTCATGCCTGGAACCACAAGCGGGTATGGCGCGTGTACTGCGAGATGAAGCTGAATCTGCCACGACGGAAGAAGAAACGCCTGCCACAGCGAGAACGACAGAGCATGGAAGTAATCCCACTGCCCAACCAGGTGTGGTCGATGGATTTTATGAGCGATGCGTTATATCGGGGTCGGCGCTTCAGGACGCTGAACATCCTGGATGAAGGGGTCAGGGAGTTACTGGCCATCGTGATCGATACCTCGATTCCTTCCGGGCGTGTCATCCGCACTCTGGAGCAGCTGGTTGAGCTGCGCGGCAAGCCAACGGCGATCCGGGTGGACAACGCTCCCGAGTTCTGTGCCCAGGCGTTTATCGACTGGTGCAAGGAACACGGCATTGAGATCCGTTACATCCAGCCTGGCAAGCCCAACCAGAATGCGTTTATTGAACGATTTAACAAAAGCTATCGAGAAGAAGTGCTCAGTGCGCACTTGTTTTCGACTCTGGAACAGGTGCGAGAAATCACCGAAAAATGGATGAAAATCTATAATGAATACCGACCGCACAGGGCATTGGGGCGCATACCGTCAGCGATGTATGTGCGCAATTTAATGCTGGAAAACTCTAGGTTAGAACTGTAACCCTTGTGGGGAAGCTTACGATGCGACTACCCAGGTTTTCGATATTCCAGGTCATTATCCGCAGTTCCTGTTCGCCTGGTTCAAACGGAACACCATCCTGGGCGACCGATTCAGTACTAACACCCAGGCCAAGAACAGAAACGGCGCACAGCATCAGAATATATTTCATGATGAGCACCCCAGAGCGTCCAGTGCAGTCAACCGGATGACATCCTGTGAGCCGGATACCAGCTCAGACTGATAGGTAACTGTTGCGCTTTGACAACCGGAGAACTCCATTTGCAGTGATCCCCAAACCTCGACTGCAATCTCCAGTCCTGCTGATGGAAAAGCGAAGATGCCGCCTTCAGTGATCAGCATTTCATCTATACTGATTGAGTTTTCGTAAATCCTTCCAAGCCCAATCAGCCAAAGCTGATTACCGTCGGCACCATAGGTATACCAACTGACCACTGCCTGGTTGTTCGATGTAATCTCGACAAACCAACCCTCGCCGTTATCGCTTCGATTGATCCAGGCTCCTCCCATCGCAGTTGTCGGTATCTTAAGCGCCGCAAGTTCGCTGCCCAATGTCGGGCGGTCGAATGGAAAGGATTCGGCTGCAACACGGGGATCAGTCAAGGCGTTGCTGATGAAATCGGCTATCTGTCGCTGGAGGTCTTTTCCCCGCTCGGGATTGTCGGCGTTGGAAAACATTGAAAGTGTTGAGTATTCGACCACATTCCCCGGATTGTTAGTGGGAATGCCCGTTTGAAACTCCTCAAATTGAACATGCGGGTTTTCGAGGCCGTTTTCAGCGTCGGCATTGGCATTGTAAAAATCAATTGCATCCTGTGTGTCAGTAATCCGTCCCACATGCATCAAGGACTGTTTTAATCCCACATTTCGCAATGTCGGCGTCTTGAACCGACCCCGGTCATCCGCATCGCCCGTGACCGCTTCACGGCCAATGTCTTCCTCGGCCGGGCGTAAACCGATGTTATAAAATATGTGATCGGTAAACTCTGGTGGTACGTGGCAGTTATCACACACTGTTCGATCACTGAAATCGTTCCAGCCATCGATCTGTGACTGGGTCATGGCGGATTCGTCTCCAGCCATGAATAAATCCCAGGGGGTCTGATCTGGCACCAGAGTGCGCTCATAAGTGGCAATCGCCATGCCAATTCTTGCGGGCGTAATTTCAGAATCACCGAATGCCTTCGCGAACAGCTCTGGATAGCCGGGAGAAATTCCCAGCGCCTGCGCCATGTCGGGTGGAATATTCCTGGCCAGGGTTAAAGGAACAATGGTTTCGAGCTTGTCGGTAACATCAGTCCAGGTTCTGCCGGTTTTCGCCATTTCGACACTGCTGAGTATGGGACCTACTGCCTGGCTTTCCAGCCCGCCTCCTGAACCGATAATAATTTCGTCGCTGTTCAGTGGGTTTACAAATGTTGTTGAGGCTCTTCCGTCCCAAAACAGATCTTCAGCAAACATGCTCATGGTGATACCCGGTGAAGCGCGGCCTGTTACCTGTTGGCGATAGCCAAAATTGGCATCATCGACAGGTAGAAAATTCTCATCAAGGGCCACGATTCCAGGTGATCCCAGCGTGTCATCAGAGGTTCCATAAACCAGGTCGGAACCCGGATGTATCGCTACCCTGGGGTCCGACCCTCCAGCTGAAATGATATGGCAGGATCCACAGGCGACGGTGTTATCACTGGATAATTGCTCTTCCCAAAACAGCATCTTTCCCAGCACTCGCTTTTCTTTACTGGCAGGATTTTCCACAGGAACGGGCACGGCCGGCAGTTCCGCAAGCGCAGTTCCTGTTACCAGGTAAAACATGATGAGCGAGGAAATTTGCCTTAAAGAAATATCCGGAAACAGCATCAGAATGTATCAAGTGTTTGCATGAACTTACTCTACCAACTGCAACGAAGGCTGGTTTTGTCCTTCACGTAAAGGTTCGTCAATACAAGTAAAGTTCGCTGTTTATCCCCTGTTCTGGAAATCGATTACTTTGTTTCCGGAAAATGAATGGCTTAATTGGGGAGAGAGATTACCGGGTACCTCCTGTATGCTGCTTAAAGCGCGTAGCGCGGCGACAGGCGGCACCCTCAAATCCCGAACTCGGAGTCAAATGAAAAACGCCCCGAATGGGGCGCTTTTGGTAAATGGCGGAGAGAGAGGGATTCGAACCCTCGATACGCTATTAACGTATACACGCTTTCCAAGCGTGCTCCTTAAGCCACTCGGACACCTCTCCGTAATCTGGTTGTGGCAGGTAATGCGGGCGGCAATTTTAGGTGATGCCCGGCTTGCGATCAACGAATATCTGGGAGCCAGTCGAGAACGTGATTGCACTGGCAGCAGCACGATGGCAAAGTGAGCCGTTCTTTTGAAACGGCAAGATTTATGAGTAAAGCGCTTAGCTTCAAACTGGTCTGGGTCCTTTTTTTCTGTGGGCTTTTGTGTACCAGCTGCACAACGATATCTCTGCCTTCACGCAGTCACGCATCCGACGACCTGGCAGTACTGGTGACGGATGCCATTGAGGTCGCAGCTTCGATTAGCCCTCATAATGTCATCGTGGTCTTCGACATCGACAATACCCTGATGGCAATGGAGCAGGGATTGGGTGCAGACCAGTGGTACGAATGGCAATCGGACCTCTGGGAAAAAGATCCCTGTCATGAACACACGGTCGCCAATCGCCTGGCTGTCCAGGGCGCCTTGTATTTCGCCAGCGCGATGCGGCCTACCCAGACTGATGCGCCGGACCTGGTAAGGCAGACCCAGGATGCCGGAATTCCGGTCATAGCCATAACCTCGCGTGGCGTTGGTTTTCGATTGCAGACTTTTCGCGAATTACGACGCAATGGATTCGATTTTCGCCGGAATGCCATTGGACCTGAAGGCGGCTGGCCGGAAAATTTTATTCCTGATGGCGCAAAGCGTCCCACCCGTTACGAGGACGGGGTTTATCTGACATCCGGCCAGCACAAAGGCGCCATGTTGCAGAACTTGTTGCAACGTACAAACACTCCTTTACCAACAGTTATATTCATGGCAGATGACAACCAGGACAACCTGGATGCGGTTACGGAAACATTTACCGGACTTGGCGTTTCGGTTCGAAGCTGGCGTTACACTGGTGAAGACGACAATGTCGCTGCATTTAATGCGGAGCTGAGTCACCATATGTGGCAAGAGCTATTGCCTGCCATGGAGACCATTCAGAAACTCTTCGGTCCGGATAACTATGAACTTCCGGAAAACAACCGGCTGGCGGAATGCCTGTCCAGTGATATCGGTACTGTCAATTAATCATGACGCCAGGCCTCCCTGCCCTCGCCTTGTTGCGGTGAAAGTCCAAGCACCTCACCTTCGGTCGTCACACCCAGCCCTGAAACCGTTCGGTTCGCATAGGCAAAATAACTGGCCACCTGGTTGATTTCCAGGATTTCGCCGTCGCTCAGACCCTGTATCCTGAGTTTATCAATATCTTCCCGTTTCACGCTTGCTGGAGCCTGGGTAAGTTTGGCGACATATGCCAGCGCCGCCTGTTCCCTTTCACTGAACGGCTTACCTGGTTCAGGCTCATTCAATGCCCGGTTGTAGCCCTCAAAGTGCATGCCAGCTTTCTTCATTAGATTCAGAAGGCCTGCAGTGTGATGCCGGTTACAATAATCACAGGCATTGAGGCGGCTGACCTGTACGCCTACGGCTTCCAGAAACCACTCCGGTAGCATGTTTCCTGTGTGATGTAGTACATTCTTGTACAGGGCCATATGCCCCTCAAGCGTATGGGGACGAAGGCTGTGAACCTGTAAGACCTTGTCCACCTGGCCACCCGGGCCAGCGACAAGATTGTAGGTTTTCTCCAGTCTGCCCCTTGCCGTGCCGGGCCCAATTACCTCTATAAATGACATAAGCCTGAATCTCCAAAATCTACCTCGTGCTCAGGTATGATACCGGCAATTCCAAAGGTGAGGGTCATGCTTCGCTGCTTAAGCACTGCAATGCTCTGTCTTGGCTTTTCGCTCGCTTCGTGCACGCTGACGGTAGAGCCGAACAGGGTCAGAATTGCGACCATCAATTTCGCGATGGGTCTGCCCAATGAATCTGATTTATTCAAGCGACTCAGGTCAGGAGATGATCCCGCCTTGGCCCATGCGGCTGAAATAATTCAAACGGTTCGCCCGGATATTCTTCTGATCAACGAGTTCGACTATGAACCGGAGTCTGTAGCTCTTCTAAATAACAATTACCTTTTCAAGTCCTGGTTTGGCCAGTCCCCCATCGAATACGCGTACTGGTTCATCGCAGCAGTAAATACCGGTACTGACAGTGGCATGGACCTGGACGGCGACGGCCGGACAGGCGGGCCAAATGATGCCTGGGGATTTGGAACTTTTCCCGGCCAGTACGGCATGCTGGTACTAACCCGTTTCCCGGTTACTAGAGAAGAAGTTCGAACATTTCGCCATTTTCGCTGGAAAGACTTGCCGGGTGCCCTGCGCCCGTTTAAGGACGATGGTGAGAGCTATTATTCTGACGGGATATGGGAACAATTGCGGCTCAGTTCAAAGAGCCACTGGGACATTCCGATTGAGATCGGCAGGCAAAGCCTGCACTTCCTGGTCAGCCATCCAACGCCGCCGGTTTTTGACGGTCCGGAAGACCGGAATGGCCGTCGCAACTACGACGAGATCCGGCTGTGGGCCGACTACCTTGAACCGCAAAACTCCTGGTACCTTTACGATGACAACGGCAAGCGTGGCGGCCTGGCAGAAGGCAGCCTGTTCGTGATAGCCGGTGATCAAAATTCGGATCCGGCAGATGGTGATTCATTGCTAAATTCTATTCAGCAACTTCTGAATCACCCCAAAATCAACAGTAGCTGCACTCCCTCCAGCAATGGCGCCCGGCAAGCTGCCCTTATCCAGGGACAGGCAAACCTGGTACACCAGGGCGATCCAGCAACAGATACTTCGGATTTTTCGGACGAGTCCACCGGAAACCTCAGACTGGACTATGTGCTTCCCTCAAAAAACCTGGAGGTCCGGTCCTGTGGTGTTTACTGGCCATCGAGCGATGAAACAGGACATGGGCTGGTGAAATTCACTGACCACCGGCTGGTATGGGTTGATATTGAATTCTGAGCCGGGAACTCAGATGCCTGAGTGCCTGAGCACCTGGTCGCGCAGTTCCTGAATCTCGTCCCTGGCTCTTGCCGCTTCTTCAAATTCCAGCATTTCCGCGTGGTGAAACATTTGTTTTTCAAGTTCAGCAATTGCCTTGCCAAGTTCCGCCGGTGAAACCTTGCGATATTTTGCCTGTTCTTCTGCTACTTTCCCATACCGTGTGTAACGCCCTGGTGCCGCGTCCCTGGCGCCTTCCATAATGTCGGTTACTTTCTTTTTTATGGATTGCGGTGTAATGCCATGCTTTTTGTTATATGCAACCTGTTTTTCGCGCCGCCGGTCTGTTTCCGCGATCGCCCTTTCCATGGATCCCGTTATCTTGTCCGCATAAAGGATGGCTTTGCCCCGCAGGTTACGGGCAGCGCGACCCATGGTTTGTATCAATGATGAATCCGAACGCAGAAACCCTTCACGATCAGCATCAAGGATGGCCACCAGCGACACTTCGGGCATATCCAGACCTTCACGCAACAGGTTAATGCCCACCAGTGTGTCGAACTTGCCGAGCCGCAGGTCGCGAATGATCTCAACCCGTTCAACGGTATCCACATCACTGTGCAGGTAGCGCACCTTCACTCCATGATCAGCCAGGTATTCGGTCAGGTTTTCAGCCATGCGTTTCGTCAAGGTTGTAACCAGGATGCGTTCACCCAGTGCTGCCCGCTCATTGATTTCGGATAGCAGGTCATCGACTTGCTCAGCCGCCGGCCTGATTTCCACCGCAGGATCAACCAGCCCCGTGGGGCGCACAACCTGCTCTACCACTTCTCCGGAATGATCGAGTTCATAGGCCCGGGGAGTTGCGGAAACGAATATGACCTGGCCGGTACGTGCTTCCCATTCTTCAAACTTGAGTGGTCTGTTATCCAGCGCTGAAGGCAAACGAAACCCATAGGTCACGAGATTTTCCTTGCGCGATCGGTCACCTTTGAACATGCCACTTAACTGCGGAACCAGCACATGGCTTTCGTCCAGTATCAACAAAGCATCCTCAGGCAGGTAATCGAACAAAGTCGGAGGCGACTCGCCCGGTCCGCGACCTGTCAGGTGTCTTGAATAGTTTTCAATGCCGTTGCAGTAGCCCAGTTCCTGCATCATTTCCAGGTCGTATCGGGTTCTCTGCTCCAGGCGCTGCGCCTCCACCAGGCAGTCATTACTGCGCAGGTATTCAAGACGCTCTTTCAATTCCTCTCCTATGGCATGGATCGCATCCAACACAATCTGACGGGGTGTTACATAGTGGGACTTGGGGTAAATCGTAAAGCGAGGCAGCTTTCGCCGCATTTCGCCGGTCAGGGGGTCAAATAAAGAAATGGACTCGACTTCTTCGTCGAATAGCTCTATTCGTACCGCCTGGGTTTCCTCGTCACCGGGAAAAATATCAATGACATCCCCTCTCACCCTGTAAGTTCCCCGGCGTAACTCCATATCATTGCGGCTGTATTGCATCTCTGCCAAGCGCCTGAGAATGCTGCGTTGATTGATCAGTTCGCCCTTTGAAATGTGCAAAACCATGCTGAGGTACTGAGTGGGATCACCCAGGCCATATATGGCAGAAACCGTTGCAACAATTATCGTGTCACGCCGCTCAAGTAACGCCTTGGTGGCTGACAATCGCATTTGTTCAATATGTTCATTAACCGAAGCGTCTTTCTCGATATAGGTGTCGGATGACGGAACGTAGGCTTCAGGCTGGTAGTAGTCATAGTAGGAAACAAAATATTCCACCGCGTTTTCCGGAAAAAACTCCCGGAATTCCCCGTAAAGTTGCGCGGCCAAAGTTTTGTTGGGTGCCATGACGAGTGTCGGTCTTTGCAAATGCTGAATCACATTTGCCATGGTGAATGTTTTTCCTGATCCCGTCACACCAAGCAGGGTCAGGTGTGACAAGCCGTCTCTCAAACCTCCGGTTAAGCCAGCTATGGCCTCAGGTTGGTCCCCGGCCGGCTTGAAATCGCTGTGCAAGCGGAATGGTCTGTCCTGTTCTCTCACGAAAGGTTTTCTGCCCGGCTAAACCGCTCATTATAGCCTTCGACCAGGAGTCTTGTGGTGTTGAAAACCGCCTGCGAGGGATAGCTATTACAAACCCGCTGAGATTCATCGTGATATCGAAAACAGGCCTTTTCCCGCAGTCAAAATTGTTATCATAGTGTTTGAAAGAGGGGGTTTCAGGGAGGGGCAGTTTCCAGGATCGGATTCCCTCTCTACTTCCATGCAAGCATTTAACACAAGCAAAAGGATTCGGGCGTGTCGGTAAAAATTTCGCATCGCGTTTCACAAGTTAAACCAGCCGCCACCATTGTGGTCAGCGCCAGGGCGCGTGAATTGCGAGCTACGGGTCGGGATATTATTTCCCTGGGTTTTGGTGAGCCGGATTTTGACACGCCTGCCCACATCAAGGATGCCGCCAACCAGGCCATCGCTGAGGGCAAAACCAAGTACACGCCTGTGGACGGCACCAACGAGCTCAAAGCAGCCATCATCCAGAAGTTTGAAAAAGAAAATGCGCTTGCTTACGGGCCCGGGCAGATCATCGTTTCAAATGGCGCCAAGCAATCGCTTTTTAACCTGATGCTTGCAGTGCTCAACGATGGTGACGAAGCCATTATTCCGGCACCCTACTGGGTTTCTTACCCCGACATGGTCAAACTGGCAGGCGGCCAGCCCTTGATTCTGAACACCGCGGTTGAATCCGACTTCAAAATCACAGCCAAGCAATTGCAAAATTCCCTGACTGACAACACGCGGTTCCTGCTGATTAATTCGCCATCGAATCCCACTGGCAAGGTTTACACTGCCGGGGACTTCCGAGCCATTGCTGAGGTACTGGTAGACCATCCCAAGGTTCTCATTGTTTGCGATGACATTTACGAGCATATCTATTGGGCAGATCAGCCGTTCCAGACATTGTTGAACTGTTGTCCTGAATTATATGACCGGACCGTAGTGGTCAATGGTGTTTCGAAAGCCTATGCCATGACCGGGTGGCGTATTGGCTATGCTGCCGGGCCCGAAGAACTTATCGGCGCAATGAAAAAGGTTCAAAGCCAAAGCACCTCTGGCGCCTGCTCAATTTCCCAGGCGGCTGCAACAGCTGCGCTTACCGGCCCGCAACAATGCGTTGAGGACATGTGTCAGGAATTCAAACTTCGCTACGAATACCTGGTCTCCGCCTTGAATAATATTGATGGCGTTGAATGCCCGGAATGCGATGGTGCGTTTTACGCATTTCCCTCTTTTGATGATGTCATTGAGCGAATGGAGGATATCCGCGATGACATAGAGTTGGCCTCATGGCTGTTGGAAAACGCCGGGGTCGCCATGGTGCCTGGCACGGCGTTCGGTGCGCCGGGCCGCTTGCGCCTTTCTTTCGCTACCAGCATGGAAAATCTTGAAGCCTGCGTGGCCCGGATTACCAGGGCGCTTTCAGAAGTTTAATTCCCTGCCTACACAAGCCATTCAATAATTCTGACAATTAAAGGCTGCTCCTGCTCTCACGGCGGAGGACTATGGGTCCTATGCTGATGGTTCGGAATACAAGGCACAGTCACAAAGTGAAACACCCGGACAAGGGCCTCACAGCCCTGGAGTTGATGATTACACTGGCTCTGGCGACCATCCTGATGGCCGCAGGATTTCCAAGCCTGCGTGAATACACAATGACCCAGCAGATCAGATCCTCCCTTGCCCTGTTGCACTCGGATCTGAAACTGGCACGCAATGAAGCGATCAGCATGAACGTGTGGACTATTGCCTGTCCCGGAAACATTGCAAACGGTTGCGCAGCCCGCTCCCAGTGGGCACAGGGTTGGCTGATATTTGCTGACCTCAACGGGGACCGCAACTGGCAAGTCGAAGAACCTTTATTACGACATGCAAATAGGCTGGAGTACCTGTCGGCACTTAGTCCGGAAAGCCGGCAACAGATTCGGTTCTTCCCCGGTGGCACCGCTCCGGGCAGTAATACCAGTCTCGTGTTTTGTGACCAACGCGGGTTTCAAAAAGGGCGAAAAATCGTGATTTCAAATAGTGGACGTATCCGGCAATCTGAACTCAACAGCAGTGACGAGACACGGTGTCCTGCCAGTTGATATACATTTGCACCAGCCTGGTCCGCAGACGGGAGTAATTCCTCCGTAATCTTCTTGACTCATCCCGGTAAAGCACGGAAAATACCGCGCCTCGTCGATGCGATCAGGCATTGCGCTATACGTTTCTTCCCCGGTAGCTCAGCTGGTTAGAGCGGGTGACTGTTAATCACTAGGTCGTTGGTTCGAATCCGACCCGGGGAGCCAGTTAAATCAAAAGGTTGCATAACTTTGCAGCCTTTTATTTTATCATATTTATTCTGTAGTGCACTCTGTAGTGTACAAAAAGAAACCCTTGGAAAAGGCAAGGACTGCCATCAATTGCGATCCTGGACTGCGTTAAATCCACGAGGCTGCTATAAAACCATTAAACGATCAATGGTTTATGTGGTAATACACTCAACCTATTTACCTGCAATGGTGCATGAGCAGTGTACAGGGCCTGAATTAGATGGTTTTGCGCCGGTGCCAAGCGTGTCTATCCCCCCCCCCCCCCCCCCCCCCCCCCCCCCCCCCCAGAAGCCGCTATTGTTATCAACCAAAAATTACCGGCAACAGTGCAGCCAGGTGATTGGTTATCAAAAACTGTAGATCCGACCCCCCCCCCCCCCCCCCGGCACACCCCTGTGGCTTAAAGCACCCGCGTATATATGAGGGTACGAGGTATCGCTATACCGATGAGCAATTTTTGAAAACATTTCTGGTTTTAAAGGTACGCTTTCGGCCAGATATAGGTATTCCGTTCTGCTTTCCGTGATACTGGACACAGCTGGCAGGTAGCTGTCAGTGGAAGCGGGACATCGTTCTGGTTACAATCTACCGGCCCTTGAATATTGCGAAGTAACGGGCCGGGGTGGCTTAAAACCGACGTTGACAATTCGAAGATTTAGAGGGGGGTCGGATACCTTTTCTTGATTCAATTTCATTCCCCGCCTTTATCCAGACCTGATAGAACTTCAAGCGGCCGACCATCTTTAAATCTATATCGTATTTGATCCAAGGCCGACCAATTTTTGATCGGATCTCTTTCCAATACGATAAAACTCGCTTCGAACTGTTCTCGCAATTCACCGATAAACCGATCAGGAAATGTAGTCTGCGCACAGTCGCGGGTCCACATAATTAATATTTCTAAATCTGTGAAAACGCCGAGCTGTCGCAGGTACTCTGCTTCATTTCTCGAATCGCCATGAAATGCATCACTGCCGACAGCGATTCTCACGCCGTTTTCTTTAAGTAGTCGTAGATTGGCAATCTGAGTTTCCCGAATTGCCTCATATGCTGGTGTGTCGTTTTTAGCTGCTTCAGCTGCATTTAGCGTCGTAATTACAGTTACGCCTTTTGAACCTGCAAGGATCGCGTCTTCAGCGTTAATCCACTGCGGAGATTCGTATCCTGGCATGTGAGTGATCTCATCAACGCCTGCCCGGACAGCTACACCGAAGTCATGTCCTGTTAGCGCATGCGCGGCGACTCGCAACCCATTGGCGTGCCCTAGCTCGACAAATAACCGAGCTAACTCTGGATTCACTCCTTTTTGACCGAAGTATTTTGGGTCGTCGCGACGGGTACTATGTTCGTCTGAATGAACAAGATGGAACTTAATAAAATCAGGTTTGAAACTCAAAATAATTGGCCATTTTTTTTCGACATCTTCGGGCGTTTCGACCACCGTATAGGCGTGATCCTCGAGAGTTTCTTTGTTAAAACCCGGGTATGCTCCCGATTCGAGTAAATACTCGCGTAGTTGTACGAGTTGTCCCCCCGGCCCGGTGATACCTCCGTTACCGAACGATGCATCAACACTGGCAGGATTATTGTAATAGTGAATACTTTTGCCCAACTTTAAAGGTACGCTGCTAGGCACTTTTACATAATATATTCCCGCTTCTAAAAATCGTCTTATATTTTGTTCCTCTTGATAACCAGTACCAAAATTGTGATTGTGTGCATCACAAAGCGGAGGTAGTACATAACCTTCTTTCAAATCAACGACATCTGCAACCAAGCGAGTGTACGTCGTCAGAGCATATGGGACCACTTGAGCCTTTTTCTAAGAGACACTTTTCTGCCCATGCTTTCTCCAGTCTAGCCTGCTAACCGCAGGTTTTGTATTTTCCTTTGCGTTAACGTTCTGGACTTGATCATTGACCGTCGGTCCAGGATGTCGTTTCTTCTTCCGTTATACACATCAGCCGGCGTCACGTTATCCAGTGATTCGTGATACCGCTCATGGTTGTAATGAGCCACCCACTGAGCAATGGCACTTTCCAGTTCCCACGGGAAGTAATAATTCTCCAGCTTGACCACGTTTTTCATCGAACGGTGGTAGCGTTCGATCTTGCCCTGGGTCATCGGGTGGTACGGTGCTCCCCGGGTGTGCTTCATGTCTTGATCCTGCAACCATTCCCTGAGTTCTTTTGAGATATAGCAGGGGCCGTTGTCAGACAGTAACCTGGGCTTGTGATGCACCCTGACTTCGGTGAGCCCTGTGGCTTTCAGAGCATCTTCCAGAGTATCGGTGACATCATGCGCCGCCATCGTGGTCGTCAACCGCCAGCTGATGATGTAACGGGAATAGTCATCCAGGATCGTCGACAGGAAGTACCAGCCCCAGCCCACCACCCGGAAGTAGGTAAAGTCTGTCTGCCACAGTTCATGTACACGCCGTGTCGGATGCTGGAACGCATCGGCTGCGCTCATCACTATGAACTGTGGGCTGGTAACCAGGTCATGGGCCTTGAGGATGCGATAGACACTGGACTCCGAGATAAAGTACTCATGGGTATCAGTAAGATGCCAGGCCAGTTCCCGGGGTGTCAGCTCCGGTTGTTCCAGGGCCACATCAACAACCAGTTCCCGTACCGACTCGGGGATCTTGTTCCAGTGCTGACGTGATGCCCTGCTGTGGTTCTGCAAGCCATCAGGGCCATCGCGTTCATAAGCCTGATACCAACGGTAGAAACTGCTGCGACTGACGTTGATCTCGACCAGAGTCCTGCGCACGGATAACTCCGAGTCTTCCACCAGGCGGATAATGGCCAGCTTTTCAGATGCGCTGTACATCAGTCTTCGTCCAATGTCACACCCTACCCAGTGAGACTTTTTTTAAGCCAGTCATTGCGCAGGTACAGTTCGGCAACCGCTTGCTTGAGGGTGGTATTTTCTTTTCTGAGACCAACCACTTCATCGCTGTTGGCTTCTCTGACGGTATCTCCTGACAGGCGCTTTTTACCGGCCTCCAGAAAATCCTTGCTCCAGCGGTAATACAGATTGTTGTTAATACCTTCCTGGCGACACAGTTCAGCGATCGAGCTTTCACCGCGCAATCCATCCAGTACGATACGGATCTTTTCCTCTGACGAGAACTTGCGACGGGTATTGCGGCGGATCTCCTTGACCCGTTTGGTGGTGTTTGACATGCTCATATTGAGACTCCTCTGCTTCAGGTTAAAAATAGCAGAAGTGTCTCTTAGTTAAAGCGGTTGATTGGCCCCATATGGGCTGACGTCACACAAAGGCGTAAACTGTTGGGTGGTCTCAGGAAGAGCCTGAGCGACAGGCTTATCCGCTTGATCGACCATAGGAGTCAGACGATGGCAACGACAGGATCAAAGCCAGATCACCAGCAAGGACCTGGCGCATCGGCCAGTGCAGAGGCCCTGCCCGGGATCCGGCACCTTGTCGCTGTAGGTAGCGGCAAGGGAGGCGTCGGAAAATCGACTGTGGCGGTCAACCTCGCGCTCTCCCTCAAACATATCGGGGGCAGTGTCGGGCTGGTTGATGCGGACGTCCTGGGACCAAGCATCCCGGGAATGCTGGGGCTGCTGACCGGCGCACCGCCGAGAATGACCCCTGATGGCAAAATCCCTCCGGCTGAGCGCCACGGCCTTCAGGCGGTGTCGATGGGGCTGCTCACAGGCGACGATTCTCCTGCCATCCTGCGTGGGCCGATGGTGAGCAAGTACCTGCGCATGCTGATCGCAAACGTGCAATGGGGCACTCTGGATTACCTGATTCTCGACCTGCCGCCGGGTACCGGCGACACACAACTAACGCTCGCTCAGAGTTTCCCACTATCAGGTGCGATCATCGTAACGACACCGCAAGACGTGAGTCTCAAGATCGCTCGCCGCGGCCTGCGCATGTTCGAAAGAGTGAATGTCCCCATCCTCGGCATCATCGAGAATATGAGTACCTTCACCTGTCCCCATTGCGGCAAGGGCACTGACATTTTTAGTCACGGCGGGGGTGAGCGGATGAGCCGGGAACTCGGTGTTCCGTTTCTGGGTGCAATTCCCCTGGATGCCGATATCGTGACCGGAGGAGACGAAGGACATCCGATCGTGCTCGAAAAGCCAGACTCAGTCGCCGCTAAGGCGTACCTGGCTATCGCTACGGAGCTGGCTGCTCATCTCCAGGGGCACCCATCGGCGGCGCTCAAGCCGTTTACGTGGAACTGGGAAAGCGGGGAGGGGCAGCCACTCTGGGTCGAAGCCGCTGTAAGTGCAGAGGGTTCACCGACAACAGCCGTCGGTATTCGGCGTCGGGACGAGCGGACGATTTCGCTTCTTTGGGAGGACGGCCACCTACAGGACTTCGACGTCCGCGATCTGCGCCTCGCCTGCCGTTGTGCGTTGTGCATCGAAGAGATGAGCGGCCGTCCCTTACTCGACCCGAAAACCGTACGTCCCGACGTAGCCCCACGTACGGTATCGAGCGTCGGCAACTACGCCTTCATAGTCAATTGGAGCGATGGCCACAGCACCGGAATTTACGCCTTCACTGCCCTGCGCGAGCTGGGCGAGCGGAGTTCGGCAGGAGTTGTCGAAGATGTCTGATATGGTCTCGAAACCGTTGCTGATCTCTATCCGGGCCGAAACCTCTGTCGCGGATCCCGATTCCTGCAAATTCACGGTCAGCAAGTTGGTTCATCCGGGTGGGCCATTCTTCTTTGACAGTCCAGAGCAGGCTGCAGGATCGCCGCTGGTCGAACGTCTGTTCGCGTTGGCAGGCGTCACTCACGTCCTTGTAGCCGGCAAGGTGGTTACCATCGGCAAAAAGGAGAGCGTTTCCTGGGAAGGCCTGAGAGCGGAGGTCGGTGCTGTGATCCGGACGCAGCTTCTGACCGGTGTAAGAGCCGTCCTCGAAGCACCACAGGCTTCACCTCCCGGGAATCGGAACGATGATGATATCCGGGAAGTCGTGCAGGAACTACTCGACAAAGAGACGAACCCGTCTATCGCCTCGCACGGCGGCAAGATTTCCATCGTTAAGGTGCAAGACCGCAAGCTCTACATCGAGATGTCCGGTGGCTGTCAGGGTTGCGCGGCCTCCCAGGTTACGTTACGCCAGGGCTTCGAGCTGATGGTTCGACGGGTAGCCCCGGAAGTGGTCGACATTATCGACGCCACCGACCACGCTTCCGGCACCAACCCTTTCTACATGAACGTCAATGCCTGATCTAAATGCGCCGCGCTCCACAGCCGGCCGTTGTGGGGATCAACTGCTGACACGCTGCTTGCTGAGTAAGGCATCAATAAAAGCAGCCTTACGCGGGTCCGTATGAAAGCTGTCCGAGAGTATCAAATAGCCTTGTGGGCCGCTCCGAGATTCAATCAGGTACATAGTCACGTCATCACCGGGATCCGTGCCGCTATCGAAGGTCAGGTAATCCACAATGCGAAGCTCGCGTGTAATGTCTGCTGGTGCTGACCTTGCGTCAAAAGCAAAGTCATGCGTGTAACCACACGCTATCGCCTCCGCCTGAAAATCAGCAAGATCTTTCATCTACGAGGACCTGTCATGCCGGCGAATGAAAAATAGCACTACAGGCCGGTGTTCGATCAATATCCAGCATCTGAGACCTTTAGTTCATTCGCCCAGCCGTCAAATAGTGTCCATCACTGAAGCTCTGGAAGCAGGTCTTGACCAATGGATGACGAATCGGAGCGCCGCTTGTGTCCGCTTCCAGGTTGCGTTCGGCTACGTAGGTCTCACGCATGGCGTCATGTACCAGCACACGGTACCAGGGTCGGTCCTTCGGTGGCCGTGAAAGGGCGACGGTTTCATACCATTCCTCGGACAGCATCAAACGCGGATCCACGTCGACAACCACGCCGCGGTATTCGAACAGTTTGTGATGTACCAGATCGCCAATTGAAAACTGCGCGTGTGCTGTCATGGCTTTTCCGACGCTCTTGGGGTCGCTGAAAGTATAGCAGGAGGTGAGTTCATAGCTGAAAGCAGACATTCAAGCTAGCCCGCTTTTGGCGCAGCCGCAGTTGCCATGTAGTTGAAATACTCAGTCCGAACCTCGGCCAGTTCTGCTTCGACTTCAGCGACGATGATCTCGAATTCATAGTTTCTCCGCATACTTTCAAAGAAAGGATCCCTGGTGATGTATGTGAAAATAATGCCGTGTTCCACCCAGCTTCTTAATTTGTCTATCGCATCTACTGTTCTACCCTCGATTGCGAAATACTGGGCTTCCTTGTACAAAAACTCATACTGCGTCAGTTCGCTGATAGTTGCGTGCGTTTTTCTGTGTTTGCTTACCAGGTTTTCAAATTGCCTGGCAGTCTCATCCGCTTTTACATGCTGGCCGAGTTTTCGATATGCGAATAGTAGTGCCAGTGAGTGGTGGGTCTGGCGCGGCGTGGTCAAGCTACTGATTCCTGTTAATCCAACCAGTCCGCCTTCGTCTTCGGGTGCGAGCAACTGAGCCCTTTCGAAATACTCAATGGAAGTCCCAAAATTGCCAGCCAGTGCTTCAAGTTCACCTCGATTAACAAGATAATGCAAAGAATTCGCCTTAACTGAATTTGGGTCAGACGCATTAAAGTGATCTATCAGGATGTGTCTTATCTGCTCATAATCCTCGTCGAATATCAAGTTCACTGCATGTTTCATAAAAAAAGAAGATTTATCAACTAAATGTTCCCGTTCATACTCGAGGCCGGTCCACAGATCAACCGGTGGTCCGTAACCCATTCCTTTACGGGATGATTCAATGGCGCCGACACGGTCACCCAGCTTCAGCTTGCTGGCCGCCACCCACCCATAAGCTCGGGGATATTGACTTCCCGGATAAAATGCCAAACACCTTTCCGCAACTGCCAAGGCCTCTTGGTACCGGTCGGCCATCATGAGATTGGTCCAGTTGGCACGCATTGCGAACGTCGACAATGGATCAAGCCTCAACAGTCGACTCGATGTTTGCAAAGACGCAAACAGATTCTTCTGCTTCCACTGAACCAGGGAAAGGGCTGATATCGCCTGGGTATTGTTAGGATCGATCCTGAGCGCTCTCTCTGCAAGGGTCAGCGCGCCCTTAAGATCGTCATTAAAATAACGTGCTTTTGATGCTGCCGCCAATACCAGCGGTGAATCTGGCCGGAGAAAAAGTGCTTTTTGCAGGGATTGCCTGGCCAGATCCCGGCGCACCCCAAGGTTGTACTCTTCTTGCCGATCCAGCAACCACGATATTGGGTACAAGTCGGCCAAAACTGCATGCGCCTCTGCAAATGAAGGGTCCAGTCCAACCGCTGTTTGCAATAAAGAAACTGCATGGCTGTATTCTTGGGGGATGCCGCGCCAAATCCGACTCTGGGCTTCAAGATAAAGTGAATATGCTTCCGGGTTTGTTGTCATCGGCAGCAACAGGGAGAGGCCTGCTCCATCGTTGCCGGTAATTTCAAGGAAAGTTGCGATGCGCCGAACAATATCCTGGGCCAACCCGTCAAGATTCCCCTGAAACACGGGGAATTGTTCTTCCCATACCACTTCGCTGTTAGCTGTATTCAACAGCTGTGCTGTCGCGTGTATCCCATCATCCGCGCTTCGAAAGTCACCTTGCAGCAACCATGCCACCTCCAGTGCCCGGCCGATTTCCTCTGTACTGGCTGTGTGATCGATGTAATAGCTCGAAGAATCCCGGCCGATAACACGCATGCCCGGTATTGTGGATAGTGAAGACCGGACTTCTTCGGAGATCCCGTCGGAAATGTAATCAAGCACAGGCTCACCCCCGCTAGTAAAGGGCAACACGGCTATGGAAAGTGGCGAAACTGACACGCCCTGCCGGGCTATCCAGTCTCCCGTGAACCAGATTCCCCCGCCACCAGTATCGCCGCTGCGGTGACTGCTGTTTGGCGAAAACGCCTCGGAACCAGTGATTCCGTCTTGAGAAAAAGTCTTTTCAGAAATGGAACTCGGCGAGCAGAATAGACAGAAACAGGTCTGGCCACGTTCTTGAGTTCGTGATTCCCCAGGAACTGAAGCCCCTCGTTATCCGGTAACTCAAGTGCTTGCAGCACCTGCCCTGATAAGCAAATGCAGTCCGCACTGGAAAGCTCGGTCAGGCGTACGGCTATATTGACGCCTTCGCCCGTGAACCCGTCTTTACTGGCGAGGACCTTTCCGTAATGAACCCCGATCCGGAATGCAGTGTGAGCATTGCTGCCCCCTGAAATACTCAGCCGATCCACCTGGCTCTGCATCGTGTGTGACGTCAGCCCATATGGGGCCAATCAACTGCTTTAACTAAGAGACACTTCTGCTATTTTAATAATCTCAGGAGTAGTGAAGGCTATAACAAAGCGGAAGTAGCCTACAACAAGGCGCTGGAAATTGACCCCGAATATGCCCCGGCCTGGGTCGGGATGAGCCGGATTTATGGCCACAAATATCGCATAGGTGAACTGTCTCGTGAGCAAGTTTTTGTAATGTCGTTGGAAGTGGTTGAAAAGGCCCTGGCCATTGACAATACATTCGCCTCGGCCTGGGCCTCCCTGGCGTATATAAAAAAAGGTTATGAGAACTGGGATTGGGAAGCAGCCAGAATCGCCGTTGAAAAAGCCCTGGAACTGGAGCCCAACAATGTGGACGCTCTGGGTGCCGCCTCATCTTTGGCTGAAAGGTTCGGACAAATAGACAAAGCCATAAAATTCAGGGAGCAGGCCGTTGCCCGGGATCCATTGCATGTAAGCAACTTAAATAAACTGGCGGGGTTTTACCTTTGGTCCGGACGTTTCGACGAAGCTATTGCATTGATCAATCAAATATTCTCACTAAATCCAGGGTATGGAGGCTTGACTCATACGCTCGGCCGTATATACCTGGCGAAAGGTGATACCGAGCGGGCTATCAATGAGTTCAATAAACTCCCTGAAGGCGGCCTCAATATAATAGTAAGCGCCGAACTGCAGATTGCTCTGGGCAATGAATCGGGCGCACAGGTGCTGCTCGATGAATACCTGGAAACACGATCCCACGAGAGCCTGGTTAAAACTGCCATCATTCATGCCATACACGGTGATATTGACCAGGCGTTCGAATGGTTGGAAGCGGCCTTGGAGGTGCGCGAATCCGGCATGGGCAGTATCCTCAGCATCAGCTATTTTAAAGTCCTGGAAAGCGATCCCCGCTGGCCGGCGTTTTTGGAAAAAATGGGACTGCGCGAAGCCTGGGAGGCCACCCTGGTCCCACCGGGTGAGGATTCGCCATGAGTTTGTTACCAAGCGCTACTGCTGGATAATTTTAATCCACTCACCGGGCTTTGGCTCACCGACCGGGTAGTAGCCGTTTATGAGACGCAAATCTTCTTTTTCCCTGTCACTCAGTTTCAGGTTTTCGGCCAGCGCGTCGAAGGTGGTCGCGGTGGTGGCTTTCACATATCGCATTTTCTTGGGGCTTTGGCCGGCGAGCTCCCGGCTGGAAATGGGGCGAAACGTGTCAATCGAATCCAGAAACATCTTGTCGAACTCCTCGAATTTGGCCTGGTCATCCACTTCACCGGTAAAGATATAGGCGTTCATCTTGTAATAAACAACGGCAATCCTAGTATCAGGCTGCCCTTCTTTGCCCGGAAGAATGCCGGTGAAACCCTTGAGCCGGGCCGGCTCAAGGGTTTTGCCATCGCGTAGCTGGGGTGAGTTCAAATAGTTGTAAAGATACTCTTCCGGCGTTTGTGCTGTGCGTGGCTGGGGCTCCATGAACAGGCTGGCGTCCACGCTTTCCGGTTCACCTTTAACTGCCGGGCCCTGGTCTACCAGTTCGTGTTTCCAGTCTTTTGGAAAATCAAATCGCACCCGTAACTGCTGGTTGGAATAGCGAGTGGGTTTTGCCTCTTTTTCCGCAAAATTCTCTCCCCAGATCAAACCATCGGTAATTTGCCTGTATCGTTCCGCGCCATTACCCCGGATACCGGAGGATTTTTCCTGCGCGGCTTTGCTTACCGCATTTCGCAAGCGGGAGTCATTTCTCGGGTGCGAGGAAAAAATTCCGTGGTAGGTCTGCCTGGTGGCACCCTGTGCAGCTGCGCGGGCTTTGTTCAGGGATTCCATGTCTTTCATCACCGAAAGCATTTCAATCATGTCTTCCGGGTTGTAGCCCAATTCAGCCATGTACTGCGCCGCTGCCTGGTCGGCTTCCAACTCGTTGTTGCGGCCGTGCCCACGGATCAGTGAATTCGCGTAAGCCATGCCGGCATCGTAAACCTCGGGGCTGCCGGACAGCATGGCAGCGATTGCGGCAAGCACCTGCGCGCCCGTACCCTTGCTTTCCATGCTGTTGACATGTCCCTTGGTGACATGCCCGACCTCGTGTGCCAGAACTGACACCAGTTGCGCTTCATTGCTGACGTAATTCAGCAAACCCCGATTAACGTAAACGTAGTTATCCCGCGTCGCGAATGCGTTGACATCCGGAGAGTCCAGCAAAGTGAAAGTAAATCGTTTACCAGACATCTCGGATACTGAAACAATTTCACCAACCAGGTTCCCCACATAGTTAGCCAGTTCCTTGTCGTCATAGATGGGTGTGCTTGCAATGACACCATCAAATATCTCTTTTCCGGTTGGTCCGGCAATGGCAGCAGCAGAAATTACCGCCAGCAGCGGGATAAGAACCAGTCTTTGTCTGCAAGTTTTCATAAATCTAGCCAGCCTCTTCTGTAAAGAAGGATTTCAACTGTTTACCGAGGCCGGAACAGGCACTGCTCTTGACCGGCGACAAAAGCGGAATGGGGGCAATAATGCCGATCAGGAATGAAGTTCCTTCCGAATCAACCCTAATCCGCCCTTTCTCGGTCAAATCTTCCAGGTCCCAGATGACGGCCTCGATAAAAACCACCTTTTCCCATTGGGTATAGCCGAAGCAGCCAGCGCCGGTAGGCCCGAACGTACAGCTCATGGAACCCATCTGGCCCTGGGTTTCAGCAGTGCCATCCAGCCAAACCAGGTATCGCACGTCTTCGCTTGCGATTTTTGCCTTGATGACCGGTTCTTCCAACAAGCGCTTCAGGCGTGGCAGGCCCTTGGGCGCTGTGCGGGGTTCAAACCAGGGATAAATGGCGTCAATAAATTCCACTTCCGGCAGGATCACAATATCCGCGCCTCTCATGTTCTTGGCGACACAGCCGACAAAATCCCTGTCGGTTTCGTAGTGTCCGGCATCACGCCTGCCGAGTATGACCAGTTTTTCGCCTTCCCCAATTTCCAGCGGCATTGCATTTGGCCGAAATTCATCAATCGTGGTCGTAGCGGTACAGCCGCACAGGAATACCACGGCAAAGATCAACATCATTTGATGAACTTTCATCATTGGGACACAAGCTCCTTTTGCCGTTCCATCCAACTATAGACAGATGGAATGCGGAAAAAATCCAATAATAATTTGGCACCGGCATCACGCAAGGCCACGGTTGTTGCAGTGTTAATGGCATTAGAGCGGGACAACATCATGGAATCCGGCGTTTTGCCGTAAGCTGGCATGAACCAGCTTTCGATTGGCTCACCGTCCGCATTCTCAATATCCAGGTTGTATTTGATCCAGACTTCGTAAACATTGAGGTAGGAGTCCGATGGCGTGGACAATTGAACCTCTCGAACCGAAGGAATGATGATTAGCTGCACGTCCGGACTGACCTGCTCTTTCGAAGAAACAATCTCGACCTGCTGGAATAGGCCACGAAAAGCCCGACCCAGCAAATCAACCTGGGATTCACCAATGTCAATGCTTGTTTTCTTATTGGGCCTGGCAATGTAGGTTCTGAATTCCTGGTTGAACACCAATGCTGCCCTGATGTCTTTGGGCTCAGAGACCACGTTGGGAAACTGCTCCTGCACTTTCACCTGTACCGTTGAACTACAAGCACCCAGGATAATCATCGCTGTCAGCAATAAGCCTGTTTTTGTTTTATCTATTGGCATAAGCTCAATTCTCATTATTGGAGGCTCGTAAGGCCGATGAATGTTCCACCATTGTTGTAGGTCAGTTCACGCATGAGTGCTGCAAACTTGATGGCCGATTCCGATGGTGTTCTGCCAGGAGGGAAATGCACCGGAAAGCCAATGCTGTGGATGCGCACCAGCCTTTCGCTGCCTCGATTTGCCTGGTTCAGGTTGTCCACAGCCTTTACCACGCGCCTGATTGAACGCCCTGAAAAATCATCACCCAGCGTGTAAATGCTTATTTTACGGCCTGGCCTATAGAAAGTCTGGATAGCAGCATTGATTCCCTCAACCGGACTGGAATTGCTGAATGGCGCCCAATTACGAAGTGTTTTCATGATGTTATTGCGCATTTCCGGACTATCCGGGATCCATCGTTGCCGGTAGGCCGAAAACATGTACTGTCCCATGTCATTGAGAACCTGGATGCCCTTTACCGTTGGGTAGATGTTGAGAATATTCAACATCTCTTTTTGCAGCCTGTCCCAGGCAGCCATCTGCATGCTGCCCGAGGTATCAATGACAAAAATGATGTACTCGCTATCCACAGGAACTCCGCCAATGAGTTGACTCTTAACCTGGTCCTGGGGTATCAGGCGTTCCATTCCCTCGCTTAAAATCTGCAAAGCCAACTTCAGCTGTTCTTCTTCCAGGACCTTTGTATTGGAGATATCTTTCGACTGTGCATCGACGCTCGCCAGGTTGGCGCGTAAACGGGCGATTCTTTCACGCAACTCGGAAAGCTGTTCCTTACGGGACACAAACTCTTCATTGAGCACAACGGTTTCACCGCGTATTTCGAACAACTGTTCCTGCCTTTCTTTCACCGAACCCTGCAGTTGCTGCTCCGCCTCCTCCAGCGCAGACGGGTCACCGACACGTGCGATGATCAACAACAATACAATGGCACCGAAGCCGCAGCTGATCACATCGAGGAAAGACAGGCTTGCCTCTTTCAGCTCACGTCGGTGGCTTCTCATGGCCAGTCTCTCGAAGGCGCGATAAACGCACCGTTTGTGGTCATTGCGAGTTGCCAGAACAAGGCCGCGGCTTCCGGGTCTCCTTCCATAGGGAAGAGAATGCTGTTGACCGGTACGCCACGGGGTAATTTGCCGACCGCATTGAGGAAATTTCTTCGTCGCTGCTCGCCACTGACCATGTACTTTTTAGGTGGATTTCTACCCTGTGTCGGCAAGCCGTCCGTCAACAGAAACAGGTTGTCCGGCTTGTCTGCAAAATCCGAAATGGCGGCAAACGCATTCTCAAGGCTGGTCCCTCCGCCGGGGGAGAAATCCTTCATTCCGGCAACCGCTTCTTCGAGTTGCAATGAATCTGCCGCATCCAGCCACTCTCCTTCACTGCCGATCACCGCAGGTGTGGCCTCGGTGTTAAACATATAAACCTGGAACCGGCTGCTGGGTGGCAACTGGGCCAACAGCCATTCCACCGTGTTCATGGTCCACTGCCACTTCGGCGCGTTTTTCTTCTGTTCTTCTTCCATGTTCCGGCGCCGGATTGCATTCACAACACTATCTGCCAGCATGCTGGCCGAACCGTCCACCAGGATCAGCACCCGCTCACCCCCGAGCTTGAGACCGGTTAGATATTGCCGGTTTCCTTCACCGATGAACTGGCGTACTTTGTCGCCAAACTCCACTTCCTCCATGCTGGCAGTTTCCCGCTCAAGTTCTTCAACCTGGCGGCGCAGCATGGCGATGTTTTCATCCGGGTCTGACTGGATGCTCTCTTCCAATTCCTGCAATTGGGTCAGGAACCGCCGCGACATTCCCTGTGCCGTGACCACTTCCAGTTCAATTGCCTCGAGGCTATTGAGCAATTCCACTTTCTCCTCTTCGGCATCACGAATGTCTTCCTGCAGGAGATTGACCTCCGCGGCAAGGTTTACATCCGGCACTTCAATTTGTATATCATTGTGCCGCAGTATCAGGAACAACAGGGTTACCGCGCCAAACCCACAGGCCATGATGTCCAGAAAAGACAGGCTGAAAGGAGTTGTCCGCCGCTGTTTAGCCTTCATGTTGCACCCGGATTAACCTGAGCTGATGCTCGCCCACCACGATACTCTCACCGGTACGACAATTCCTGGGCACGGATGTTTCAAGGCCGGGATCACTATGAATGGCTTCCAGCATCTGATTTTTCATCACCACGGTCAGCGCCGCGTGTTTGTCGATTGCATTCGACAATTGCAAACCCTGGCCGTTGATCCGGATGCTGACGGGGTGGTTCAGGGGTAAGGCCTGGTCGCGGTAGAGCACATGGGTCGCGAGACTCTCAGCCGGGCTTTGTGCCTCTGCCTGAACGGTGCCCATATCCAGTGACCGAACACGGTACAGGCCGTCCAGTTGATCCATAATCGCTGAAAAACTGGCAAGGCACAGGTCAATTCCCGCAGCCTGACTACTCACTTCTGCCGCTGTAAAATCATCTGAAAGACCAGCCAATAAGCCTGAAGCATGCGATAGTACCCGGTGACTTTCAGGATGCCTGTCGAGGAAGGAACGCACATTCCCCAGGCGCTCGCTGACCAGGCTCGTAACATCGTCATTGCGCAGAATAAACGTCAATTCTCCGTGCTCTGAATCAAGTTTGGCTGATAATTCGCTTTCCCAGCGAAGGCGCGCAAGCCAAGCTGGAATCTGGTCGAAAATAGCCTGCTCACTGTCTGAAGTATGCAAGGGATCATAACGGTTGCTGTCGACCAGCAGTTTACTGATGTGCCTGGCTACCGAATTGTAAATTTGCATCAAACCCAGATCCGGGAATACTTCCTGGTCCGCAATCCGCATCGTCTTACCGTCGGGTTGACACAAAGTGAGTACCGACTGGTGCAACTGCACCTCGACAAAAAGCGTCTTCCGGTTGGCTTCGAGGCAAGCAGCAAGGGCGTTGTCCACCACCGCAGTAATATTTGCCGGTAGCGCAGCAATCATGCCCAGTAGTAAAGAAAGCTGCATATCGTTAAAGCTGCCCGGTACAAGAACCAGCATCGATTCCGGTGATCCGGCACTTTGCCAAAGGTTCTTGAGCTGTGCGAAAGCAATGTCGGCATGGTGACGCGCCCAGTCCTGTTTCGCAGCAAGGGGGGTTTGGTTCAGTTGGCTCCAGTACTGGTTGTAGCTGTGCTGTGGTTCCCGCCATGCGGATGCGCGCGCAGACTCCCCCGTCTCTATACCCCCGGGTGTCAGGCGGGCAAATCCGGTTTCCGCACATAACTGCCCGTTTTCTGCCTGTATCAGCAGTAACTGGTCACTTAATTCCAATACAGCCAATGTCATATTTACTCTGCCCTTAGAAAGCGCAGCAAGCGGGTTTCACAATAGGAATAGGAATCCAGCACCAGGCGTTCCTGAATCAATTGCAACTGGTGGATAAAAAACATCACCACAATGCTGATCAACAGCGCTATAAACGTTGAATTGAATGCGACGCCCAGGCTGGCGGTGACACCGGCAATATTTCCCTGCATCGCCTCGTGGGCCTGTCCAAGTGCTGCGCCGATTCCCCGTACCGTGCCGATAAATCCGATCGAGGGGATCGCCCAGGTAATGTACCTGACCATGGATAATTCAGAGTCCAGGCGGCTGTTTTCAGCCTCACAGACCGTGTTTACAGCGTCGGTCGCTGACTGGACGGATGAAGTCACCTCGAATCGTGACAGCGCAGATTGCAGGGCACGGGGTAAAAGGAAAGATTGTTGCTCCTCCTGCAGAGACTGTAAGGGTCGCGCCAACTGGCCGGCGTCACCCGGCAGAATTCGGGTTCCTTCCGTAATAGATATCAATGGCATATCCAACATGCTTTTTTCGCGCAAGGCAATCCGTGTTTTGTAACCCATAATTGCCATGGCCCATAACATCAGTACAAAACAGGATTCCTGCTCAAAATCCTTGATCACCACGAAAAACGAACGTGGTACGACGTATTGTTCGCCCGCAGCAGCATTTTCTGCGGCCCGCCTTACAAGTGCATCGGCATTGGGACGCACCACCGTGACATAGATTGTATGAACGAAAATCACGGAAACCAGCAGGACCGCCAGTTGATAAAACATTTCATTGCTGTTTCTTTTCATGCTTTTTGCTTTTTCATCATGCTTTGATCTTGAATATATTTGTTACACCACACTAAATATCGGAAGGCAGCGGTACCGGGTAATCTTCTGAAATTTCTTCATCGGGCTCAAATTCACTTTCATCCGGGTCAATCACAACGGTGGCTTCAGTTTCTTCATCCTGGTGTTCCTCATCCCCGCCATCCGTCAAAACCTGGTCAGGGTCATCCTGGGCTATTAAACTGGCATCAGCTTCGCCCGGGGATTCCGCCCCGGCCTTTTCACCCCCCGTATCTTCGCCTTCGCCTTCGCGTGCCTTCTCGCCCGCGGCGGGCTGTTCGGTTTGAGCCTCGGCATCATTTGTTGAATCTGATTGCTGTTGAGCAAAAACCGCCATGGATATCACCAGTAGTAGATAAATAAGTATCCGTTTCATTGCTTGATTCCTGCCTTGTCTACGTATCGGGCCAGCCTGAACCCTGTGTCCATTCTGCCATCCGATCCTGCATCACGATAACTCATACGCAGTTCGGACCGGGAACCCAGCGCCCAACTTGCTCCCCGGACCACATGCCGGTTGCCAACGGCGGGGCCGCTGGGATCCAGCTCGGGTTCACCACGTGACGGGCGAATGTCGTAAAAATCAGTAACCCACTCAGAAACGTTTCCACTCATATCATAAATACCTTTTCTGTTTGGCTTGAAACTGCCGATTATCGCGGAAACAGCAAATCCGTCGTTGTAGTTGGACAGCGTAAAGCTCAGAAATTTCGCTGCGCTCTGGTCTGCGTAATTTCCTGCCAGTTGTGAAGGAGGGTAAAGGTTGCCCCCCCAGGGAAACATCAGGGTATTTTCTTCAGCATCAATTTTTGCGACCCAGGCCCATTCAGCCTCAGTTGGCAGGCGGTAACCATGAGAGTCGAGGTTAAATCCACTCACCAATCCATGTTCTTCAACATAGAATACCGGCAGACCCTCCTGGCGGCTCAGCCAGTTACAAAAGAAAGCGGCATCCTGCCAGGAAAGGTTTGCGGCAGGCTGATTATCCATGTCCAGGGTTTGGGCTCTGAAAGCACGTGAACTGTGCTCCTGTTTCCAGCGGCGAAATTCCGCATTTGAGACCTCGTGGGTGCCGATGTAAAAAGGTCGCTCCAGGTGAACGCTCCGCTCTGCCTCATTGGCGCGCCGGCCCGGCTCCCGCCGAGGCGCGCCCAGTGTAAATGTTGCATCAGGACGGAACAGTATCAACCTCGCTCCCAGTGGGCTATTTATCAGTGGTGGCCGTGTCGACCAGTAGGCCTGTTGAATGGTCAACAGGTTTACATCCAGTGATTGCTCATGCTCGGGCCTGGGTGTCACTTTAAAACTTTGAGCCTCGTATCCGGCTTTGCGTATGGTGATACCGTGCTCCCTGGCAGTCAAAACCAACACGCGGCTGCCACGTCCCTCGCTGTTTCCATCTACCACGATCTCGGAGTCTGCAGGTGTAATGCTGAGTTGAATCCGACCGATAATCGGGGTGAGACTTACAGATAGTTGCGAAGACTTTTCAGGCTCCACACGAACAGTTCTCACAGCCTTCCTGTAACCTTCAAGATAAAGCTCAACCCGGTGTTCCCGCAGTGGGGACAGGGGAACCGTCACCGGGGTATTGCCTCTGAATTCATCACCCACGGTCACACTTGCCCCCCGAGGTGAACTGCCAATTTCCAGCTTTCCATCTGCGACAATCATCGTAACTACCGGGTATTCCTGGCTGGTGCCAGCCTTGATAAAGATCTCTTTTTCAAAGGTCTTATACCCCCTGGCAGAGAGGCTGAGCTTGCTGCCGGTTTCAAGGATTTCGGTGTTGAGCGGCGTTTGACCAATCTGAAGTCCATCAATGGACAAATCCACGCCTTGCGGATCCGAATTGAATTGCATTTGCCCCCACGCCGGATCGAGCAAAACCGCCAGCGACTCGGTTCGCCCCAGACCCTCAACTTCAATTTCCTGTTTTAGCGGAAAGTACCGGTGCTTGCTGAACTCGATAATGTGTGTGCCGCGACTGACATTCTCAATGAGTCCCGGGGCGATGCCAGCAAAACTGTTATCTATGAGCACCTTTATTTCTTCGAGTTCGGAGAGCAGATTTATACTGCCGGGCAGTGGGTCCAGAACAACGGCAATTTCCTGCGACCGTTCATCAGATACCTCTATCAGATCCTCAAAATGATGGTACCCGGGGGCATCAGCGCTCACTTTATGCTCACCGGACAGTAACAGGTAATTATTGCCGATATTGAATGAAATGCCACTGACGCCAAGTTCGGCAGATGCGGGTTGCGGAAGAAATATGACTGCCCGCGCCACGAACAGGTAGATCAACACCAGCACTGCGACAATGGAAAGTACACCCAAAATCAGGAGGGCTGGCGAAACCGATCGCTTTTGCCGTCTTCCCGGAGATTCCAGGGGCGAGAATTCGGTAGCCGTTAGTCCCGCTGCCCTCCGGGGCTGAGTTTGCCCGGTATCAGTCATTGTTACGCTTGACTGTCATCAGATCGGCTCCTTGCAACTTACAACGATCGGCCCATCCAGAGGCTCACCGGTGACAGAAAACTCAACCCTGACATCCCGAAACCCCTGACGTTGACCCCCAACAACGTATTTACCAGGCATTAAAGTCAAAGAGGTCTGTTCAAACTGCCCTAATTGAGCAACGCGGAAAAGCGTTACCACGGTCAGGTTATCTGATTGAAATACCACATCGACGGCCGTCAGAGCTCTTTCAAGAAGATTTTCCAGCTGGTCAATCTGGGCCCGGAGCTTGCCGCCGGGATTCGGGATGCCCCGGGCGTCATTCAGGGTCACCTGCGCCAGGCGATAAACAGGTGCCTGGGAGAGCCTTAGCGGCTCCGCACTATAGTCATTGAGGCGCAGGTCCAGATCTGCCCGAACCCTGGCGGGTATCAATTTAACCTTTGCCTCGGTCAGCGTTGGATCCTGCTCTAGCAGGGCTTCATACACAGTTACGGCCTGCGCCCACTCTTCGCTTGATTCCAGTTGCGCGGCATCGGCGATCTGCCGGCTGACGGTTTCCTGTGACCTCCGGTTCTCGACCTGCGCCATTCCCTGGGCAATAGCGGGGTGACCGGGGTGCACCGTGCCTGCCTGTTCGAATGCTGAAATCGCAGCCTCAAAATCACCCGTGTCCAGCGCCGAGTAGGCGCGGCTCATATGCTGACGAAAACTACTTTCTGTTATTTCTGTTTTGATCGCGGCCAGTGATTGTGCAGCTTTTTGGTGCAACGGGTCGAGGTTCACAGCCTCTTGATAAGCCTTTTGTGCCGCCGCGTTATTTCCTGCAATCCTGGCCTGGTCACCTGATTCCAGTTGCACTGCCAAACCAGGCAATGATTTGATGCGTACAGCTAACTCCTGAACCTGTTGATCCTGCTCTGCAATCATGCTGGCCAGCATGCCCGCTTCAATGGCACCGGTAATATTAAGTGATTCGATGGCTTCGAATCCGCTGGCCAAAGCGGCAGACAGTTTGTGCTGGCCAATCACTTCGAGTGCAGTGAATTCCTCTAATGCCTGCTCATAACTGCCAAGCGATTGCCGGTACTCCCCGTAACTGTATTGCTGGTCGCCGATTTCAATACTGTCCAGGCCCTGTTGGAATTCTATCGGTGCCCAGCCTTCAACTGACTGTTCCTGCAGGAGATCCCTGACAACAATGATTTGTGAAAGTACGGACTGTGAATCCTGTCGGTATTTGGTTTTCTCAGCTGCGGTTGAAGGGCTCACGCTGGAAGGAGATGAATCGGCAATGACAGGATCGTTCAAAGAACCGTCGGCGATCCAGGGATCTGATACGAAACGCGGTAACAGAAATACCGTTCCCAGCACTGCCACGGCCAGCGCCAGCAAAATAGTTTTCTGTTTGCCGAAATTCTTGTCCGGTACGGATTGGGCTTGTCCGGGTGTCATGACTGGCATTCATGCTTCAAGGTGTAACGCGTTCCTGCTCGTAAATCTGGTGCAGTAACTCCCGCCATTGCGCGTACTGGGCCTGGACCGTACCGCTCAGCGTAACAGTGCGGTCTTCCAACTCAATCACCTGCGGAACGATTTCGGCCTCCAGTGATGAACCCATTTCGGCTACAGCTTCGGTGTGTGCGGCAGATTCCTGCTTTTTATCCAGACCGGATTTGATCAGGTAGCCACCCACTGCGGCGGTTGCCATTCCCGCATCGCTCTGCAAACGGCTGTCGGCCTGTGTTCGGCCATATATTCCGGCAATAATTGCGCCAAAGCCCGCGATCATCCTTCGGTTCGCCTGCTTTCTCAATTGCCTGGCTTTGACCACAGAATCATAGGATGCGCGGCGAAAATCCTGGTAAGGCATGTGCATCTGCTGTGAAAAGACGTCGTAGTAGTCCTGCATGGTGTCCACGTACAAATAATCCCGTTCGCGTATCCTTTGAACCCTTTGCAAAATACTGTCGTTCTCGGCCGGAAGCCGTTCAATAGTCAGAATACCCCTACGGTCCTCGCTAATATGTTCACTAAAGGCAGATGGTGAAAAATCCCTGGCGAAACGGAGTTCAGATATCTGTCGCAGGCGTGCAGCCTGTTCGCTGGAAAGTTGCTCGCGAGCTGCAAGTATGTCGTTCGCAATCGCTGTAAACAGGTTCTGAAAAGGATCGCCCAGGTTCTTGAGCCGCCTGTCATATGCATATTTGCCGGTTGTGTGTTTGTACCGTTTGTCCAGCCACTGTTTTCCGCTGGTGTCGTACACCTGCACATCAAGGCCCAGAGTTTCACCGTCCGATTGCCGAATGGTTCCGGTGACATAGACATCCATCACCACGTTCGTATTGGGGGTTACCCGGATAGCGCCCCAGGCACCACTTCTTTCCATGATTTTTGCCAGTTGGTTGGAAAAATATATGGCCTCCGCGTAACGGACTTCCGGAAAAACCGTGTCCTCGTCATCGGTAAGATCCAGTCCGTCACTAAATGGCGGAATGGCGACATCCAGCAATGACTCAACGGGAATTGAAGAGGAAGGAGTCTTGAGGGGTTGAATTGTAGTGGAGGTTACTTTGTCAATTCCAGCATCTACTGCCATTGAAAATAAAAGACCGATCAGGATTACGGTTTTCATCTTCGGGAACCTGTGACGAATTTTAATGCTCATAGCCTACCTCTGATCTTTGATACGACGATATTCATCCCACAATCTCTCCCGGAGTACCGGGTCTTTCTCTTTCATTGCAGCTTCGCGAATCTGTCTCAATACAATGTCATCTTGCCTGCCGTCTCCGACATCGTCCGGAATGGGAATAATGTCAGCGCTGCCCTGCTCTTCCTGTCCGGCGTTGCCTGACGCCTCCTGCTGTCCCGGAGGTGCACTGCCTCCACCACCACCGGAAGATTCTGAACTTCCCTGCTCGCCACCGGTTGATGACGATGAAGCACCGCCCGATGAACTGGCCCCACCCTGCTCGCCTCCAGATGAAGAACCTGAAGCGCCACTGGCAGCACGTTGGGCAATGCCCTGGTCCTCGTTTGATTCTCCGTCTTCACCAAGGCTGGCATCTTCGAATACGGGTTGGTCGCTTGGAGAACCGGAACTGCCCCCACCCATGGGATCCAGGATATCGATCTCTTCCTCTCCGGCACCACCGCCCTGACCCATGGCATCATCGAAATCACCGAGCGCGTCGTCCAGTTGTTCATCCAGGCCTTCGAGGCTGTCACCTGATGATCCCGCTTCATCTCCACCGGGCCACTCAAGGGGTTCTCCTGAGGAAATGGATCCGGGAGAACCGCCGCCACTTTCGGAACCAGAGGGCGAGCTGCTATCGCCGGATGGTGGAGATCCCTGCGGCCCGGACGGACTTGAAGAACCTGACGGGCTCGATGGGCTCGACGGCATGGGCGAACCCGATTGACCGGAAGAGCTGGGCGAACTGGGTGAACTGGGAGAGCTGGGAGAGCCTGATGAGCTCGGCGAACTTGAACCCGAGCTGCTGGATTGTGGTTGAGGGAATGCGCAGGCTGCCAGCACACCGGCGAAAAATAAAACTATGATAAGTCTGTGGATTCTCATGATTCCTCTAAGGCCGCTCCCACTGGAAAGTGAAAAATAAAGTCCGTTACCTTTTTGGGTACGCCTTCTAAAAGCCGTGGACGAAAATGCATGCTGCTGATTTCCCTGCCAATCGACCTTATCTTCCCATGCGGAATGTTCTCAGGCGGATCGAGTATTTCAATATTCAGCGCTCTGCCACCCTCCGTGATCGTCATGGAGGCCTTCAAAATGATTGCAGCTTCGCTCTCAGGGTCACTATTGATTGCCATCAATTTTTCATTCATAAACCGTACAGGTACCGGGTCTTTGAAATACTCATTGGCTATCTGTTCTGATCTTAAACGCTCTGCCAGTAGCCGATACGCCCTTTGATACTCGGTTCCGGCAGCCTGCTTCTTACCAAATGCCAGGTTCCAGTCTCCCAGTTGAGCAATAGACTCGGCGTGTTCCATCGCAGTGCTGGTTTCATGCAGTCCCACAGACTCAGCGACTTTTGCAAAAGCCGTTCTGCCTTCCCTGAAGTGGGATTTGATCGAGACTTCTTTCACACGAGGGCTATACGAGGGTTTTCCGGTCGCCATGATCACCCCTGGCTCTACTGAAATCCCCCTGCCCAGAACATACTTCGCTGTGTGCCAGTGAAGCTGGCCCTGCCTGCGGTAAATACCGGTTGTATCCGGGTGTCCAAGTCCTTTATCCAGTTCGATAATTTCCGCCATTTCACCGGTAATAAGCCCGGAGCGTTCAAGGTCTTCATAAGTGTTTACCGGGGAATCAGCTGGCCGATTGGCCTGATACCAGGTCAATATCTGGCTGAGCACCGGCAACATCTCAGGTGCTTTCCGTCCAAAGTTCCTGGAATTAATCGCGTAGATATCGTTGAGTACCTTGGTTGCCAATCTGCGGTTACCCAGAATACTTTCGATATCCGCAACCGCAAAAAGGTAGCTTATCTGTTCAGGGCTATTGAGACCGAAATTGACCCGTACGATTTGCATTCCCTGTTGAAATGCCTCCTTGGCGTCATCATATTCCTGCTTGCTCAACAGGGAGTTTCCAAGACCAAGGTACAGGTCGGCCAAATCCATTGAATATGCACCGTTCATCACTTCTGCATCTTCTATGGCGTCAAGGTAAGTATCCACCGGGTCTATGGGAGATTCGTATACTGATAAATTAGCCTCACTTTCAGCAGCGGGTTCGCCGGTGACTGCTGCTTCCTCTTCGCCCAGGCCGGTAGCCTCGTTTATTTCGGCTTCCTGCTCGATCGACGGGATTATGTCCCCGGATTCGGGAGCATCATCCTGGGCAAATGAAGAACAGCTAATGAACAAGAAAGCCAGCAGCCAAACTTGGGGAATCCCGGAATGCTGCAACAGCTGCGTGAGATTCTGCCTTAGAGTGACAGATGACTGCATCCCTAAATCTCTTATTTGATATGTGTTCACAAACCTACAGTCGTTTTCGTAATTCCTATAGCATACACTGTGTCCTGACCGTTTTTACAGCAAATCTATTACGAATTTTCATTCCGGGCGTTCAGGACGCGGTCAATCATGTGTTTTGTACCACGATAATCCGGCAAATTAGCCCTCACAAGATACCATCTCTGATGCGCAAACTCGCGCCAGGTTCCCGATTTTACGGAGTTTTACAGAATATTCTTTTGGCAAAGACCCGACAGGTTTAGAATCTGCAGGGTTTTCGAACAGACGCAATCAAGATGCCGCCAACCAAAGACCTGGAACAATCAGCACCTTCGTTTGTGCTCGCGCGCGACAAAATTCCGAATCTGGATATTGCAGCCCTGTTTTCTGATGACCAGGCTGCAAGGCGCCTGCTGATTGAGAAAATCAGGACCGCCTGCCTGGAAACCGGTTTTTTCTACATTTACAACAGCTGTGTTCCGGACCAGCTCATCAGCCGTGCATTGTCGTCCATGTCAGAATTTTTCGGCCTTGAGGACGAGCACCCAAGCAAGCAAAAAGTTCATAACAGGCATTATGGTGGAATGAAGGGTTGGGGGCCGATTTTTGGCGAGCCGGCATACCAGGAAAACACCATCGCACACCTCGAGTCCTTTGACCTTGGCCAGGAATTGTCCGTCGAGGAATACGAGTTGCAGGGAATATCGCCAAACGCCTGGCCGGATGTACCCGGCTTCCGCTCAGCCATTGTTGAATATTACATAGCAACAACCAGGCTCGGAAGAGCCCTTGGCGAAGTATTTTCCGAATTGCTGGGCGAAAACCGCCAATTTATCAACCAGCACAGTACTGAAAAAGCACCGCGCACCATGCGCTTGCTTCACTACCCGGAAAACAAAGCAGGCGTTGATGAGCGGAATGTCGGAATTTCTGCTCACACTGATTTTGAATGTTTCACGATCATGAACCAGACAGCTGAGGGACTGGAACTGACCAATGTGGAAGGTAAATGGTGTAAAGCGCCTTCGGACATAGGCAGTTTTACGGTAATTTTAGGCGATATGATGGAACGGTTTTCAAACGGTCACTTCAAGGCTACCGGCCACCGGGTAGTCAATACACCGTGGACACGGTATTCAATGGTGCTGTTTTTCGCTGTCGATGGAGATTTTGCAGTATCCCCCCTGCCCCGGTTTGTCAGCCCGGAAGCCCCGGATAAATACGGAACCATTACCCAGGATGAGCATATCGAAAATGAACTGCGGCGCGCGGCGGAGAATTACTCGACGACTATTGATTCAACGTAAACAATCTCGCAGGCACCCAACCCGTGTCTTTACGGGACATTGAAGTGCGCCAGTGCCATCCGGACTGGTGATCGACATCTACCAGCAATCCACGAATCGTAACCAGGTCACCTTTTCGCAATCGTTTTAATTGTTTGGAAATTCTTTTGGCAGCAGGAATCATATGCATATTGCTGCTGTTTTGAATAATCTGCTCATCCGCAAGAGGTGCCGGGTACTCGTAGTATGTTCGATACCAACGGGCACTTTGCGATATTTTCAATCTATCCAGCACGGCTTCGTCTGACATTGGAACCCATCCCAGAGCGAGGTCAATTGGAGAAAGGTCTGATTCCCGGTGCAGATAATATTTTCGGTTGACAACACCCTTGCCCTGATCTTGAATTTGGCCCTGCGAGTGACAAGGTAATCCTTCATGTCAAACCAGCTGGGTTCAAGATCAAGCTGCACAGGAATTTGAGGAACCAATACACCTGGCGGATATACAAGAGGCCGTTCTTCCCATTCCCTGGCTGTCAGGTATATCAGCGCGACGCCACTCAGTAGAAACAACCTCTTTAGCATGCGTTGTCACCTGTCCCGGTTAGTACCAACACAATGCAGGGATTAATAGACCGGCAACCGACTCAATCCACAGACCGCTCGAGACGAATGCGATCTGCTTCCTCGTTCAGATCCAACCTGGTTAACTGCCCCTCGGATTCCGCTACTACGGTGCAGACCGTTGCATCGCCGGTGACATTACACGCGGTTCTCAGCATATCGAGAATACGGTCAACACCAAGAATTAATGCAATACCCTGTACAGGCACATTGATGGCTTCAAGGATAATCACCAGCATGATGATGCCGGCGCCGGGAACTGCCGGTGTGCCGATTGAGGCCATTACCGCTGTCAATACGATTACGAGCTGCTGTGCAAGGCTCAATTCCATGCCCATGGCCTGCGCGATAAACACCGCTGCAATGGCCTGGTACATCGCTGTTCCGTCCATGTTGATGGTAGCACCCAGGGGCAGGACAAATGATGTAATTTCTTCAGAAACCCCGAGTTTTTCTTCGCATCTCTCCATGGTTACCGGCAGGGTTGCGCCACTGGAACTGGTCGAAAAAGCGACCAACTGGGCTGGCCCGATGCCGGAATAGAACTCTTTGAAACCCAGGGGCGTAAAGAATCTCAATAAGGTCCCATAGGTCAGTGCCACGTGCAGAAAGAGACCGATGATCACGGTAGCCATGTAAAATCCCAGTGCGCGAAGGAGTTGGACTACCTGGCTGGGGTCGTCCCCTGCCACGGCGGTTATGGTGCCGGAAATCAGGGCGAACACCCCGACCGGCGCCATGTACATGATCAGGTCCACCAGCCTGATGACTACCCCGGCCAAAGAGTCGAAAACATTGATTAAGGGCTTTGCTCTCTCCCTGGGCAACTGAATCAAACCGACTCCAAGTAACAGGGCCACAAATACCACCTGTAACATTTTGCGGTTATCCGAGGCGGATGCCAGGAAATTACTCGGCACGATGTCAACAATCATCTGCAGTGGTCCACGTTCGCGCTGCACGTTGGCTGCCTCATCCCGTTTTGAAGCATCACCTGCGTATGCTTCCTGTAGCATCACCCTGGTCTGCTCCGGCACCCGGTCTCCCGGTTTTACGATATTGACCAGCAGCAGTCCCATCGTGACCGCAATCGCTGTTGTCATGACGTAAATGCCGATCGTTTTTCCGCCGATGCGGGATAAGCGGGTGAGATTACTCAACGACGCCACGCCGGTAACCAGTGAACCAATCACCAGGGGCACTGCGATCAGCTTTAACAGGTTCATGAAAATCGTGCCGAAGGGTGCAATCCAGTCGCTTGTGAACTGTACCCATCCATTGGCCGCAGCAACAATGCCGTAAATCGTGCCTGCTACCAGGCCAATGATAATTTGCCAGTGAAGCTTTCTATACCAGGGCATAAGGATTCCTAGGAGTTTTGATTGTTGATTTTACGGCGCCCGGGCGCCTCGGGATTTATTGATTGCAATTGATGGCATAGCATAGCAATTATTTCAAGCCTGAATGAAATGCCAGGAAATACGCCGCACAGCATGAATAAAAGCAATATTGTAATCATTGGTGCCGGGATAGCCGGAATCGCTGCAGCCTACTATCTGTCAGTGCGATATGGCCGAAAAAACATTGTACTGATCGATCGTGATCAACCGATGTCCTACACGACCAGCAAGTCAGGGGAAAACTTCCGCGATTACTGGCCGCAGAAATGCATGGCCTCCTTTGCGCGCCGTAGCGTCACGCTGATGGAGGCGCTAGCTGAAGAAATTGACAATAGTTTTGAAATACGCCATTCCGGTTATGATTTTATCAGCCTTCAACAAAATCGCGAAATTTTTCCATCTGCTCACCTGGCCAACCCTGATGATGGAATTCAACTGAAGAAAATTTCGTCCGCAGAAAGGATCAAATCGAAATTTCCTTACCTGGCAGATTCAGTTCAGCAGGTAGTTCACATCAACATGGCTGGCGCACTGGATGTCTACGCTCTTGGGTCTCTGATGCTGACCCTGGCTCGCAAAGCAGGTGTAAGCGTCCAGCGAGGCCACGTGGCCAATATTTCCCGGCAATTGGAGAAATTCAGGATTAGCACGCAGCAGGGTCAACAGCTAGAAGCCGACGACCTGGTATTGGCCGCCGGACCAATGATTCCGGGCCTGGCCGTCTTGCTTGATGTGAATTTGAACATTCAATCATGCCTGCAGCGCAAATTCGTGATGCCGGACCCGCAGCTTATTGTTCCCAGGGACATGCCGTTTACGATTTTCGCGGATCCCCAGGCTTTGCTTTGGAGTGATGAGGAAAAGGAGCTTATCGAGTCTGATCCGGAATATCGCTATCTGCTGGATGAGTTCCCTCCCGGCCTGCACATCAAGCCGGAATCCAGGCACCAAATCAAGCTGGGCTGGGCCTACAACCGGCATGCGGAAAACCCGGTCTGGCAACCAGCAGACGATTTTGATTTTCCCAATATTGTTTTGCGCGGTGCCAGCCGCTTCATCCCCGGCCTGGCCGGCTATATCTAAAGTCCCCCAACACCCATCGTGCAGTTTTCCGGTTACTACACGCGTACCCCGGAAAACTGGCCAGTGATAGGTCCTTTGGAACAACATCCAGACCTGTACACGATAGCGGCCCTGTCTGGCTACGGAACAATGACCACATGTGCTGCCGGTGAACTGCTTGCGCAGTGGATGATGGATGAACCCAGGCCGGATTACGCAGGTCACTTTCACCCCGGGCGCTACGAAAACCCGGTCATCATGGCCGAAATTTCATCCATCAAAAGTGACGACCAGCTCTAACCCGCATATCGCATGACAAAAAAACGCGGGCCGAAGCCCGCGTTTTCATTTGATTACGGTCTTACCATCATTCGAAACTATAAAGACCCCTCAGGTACCACATTCCACCGTCATAGCCCATTGGTGTACGGCGTGGGTAAGCCAGGCCGTTACCAAGACGGGTGGTAATCGTATTGGGGAACTCGTCAAAGACATTGTTGGCGCCCAGGGTCAATGCATAATTATCATTTACCTGGTAAGCCACGGAGAAATCAAAGAAAGTTGCGGAATTAACAGGTTCCCTGTTGTTGCGCTCATCAATCGTATCACCGTAGTAATTCGCCCGAACGGTCGTAGTGAACTTTCCGGAATAATGCCTTGCGGTCATCGATACACGATATTCCGGAAGATTATTTTCAATATTGAAAATATTGCCACCAGATACCGGGTTGACGCCGTTCACCTGGTTCTGGCCGGTCACACGGGTCTTGTTGTGATTCCAGGCAAAACTGAAATCGGTGTTTGAGCCGCTGTCCCATTCACGCTCGTATAATGCAACCAGGTCAAAGCCCTGTGTCTCTGTCTGCAGTGCATTGGTGTAGAAAGACAGCCGCGTAAACAGTGGATTATCGATCGGGATATCCTGGGTCTTGGCGATGCGATCATCCACATCCACATCGTAGATGTCGAAGGTAATAGTCCAGTCGTCATTCGGGCTGGCGGTAAAGCCAATACTGACACTGTTGGATTCTTCAGGCTCCAGTGCCTTACCACCCAGTGAAATCGCCAGCGGATCGGTCGGGCGAACCGTACCCTGCTGTTCCTGCAGACCTGTCAGACCATCGAAGGTGGTCACAATGCTGGTGACATTGGATTGACCGGGCGTCGGAGCACGGAAGCCTGTAGAAGCCGCCGCTCTGAAGGTAAAGTTGTCGGAGAAGTTATGGCGAACAGCAATTTTGCCATCGGTGGTCGCGCCGAAGTCCTCGAAGTTCTCGATCCTGGCGGCTACCTGAATGAGCGTCTCGTCAGAGATGTCCCACTCCACGTCGACATAGGCTGCAAAGTTGGACCGGCCAAATGAACCGGCTGCGTCAGTGGTGAAACCCGAACGGCCATTTGCTCCGATTGGCGGTGCGCTGTAGTTGCTGCCGGTTTCCGGATTGACCAGGAAATTCACAAAGGTGTAGGGGCCGGGCTCACGTGAGAACCTGTCTCCAGCCCTGATGATATAGGTCTCTTCCCGCGCCTCAAATCCCCAGGCAAGGTTTGTTGTGTCGCTGACCGCACGGGAGAAATCAACATTTACAGCGTAGTCTTCCTCGACCAGGTCGCCCGTATTGAAATTCCTCGGTGACTCAGGCCCGAAGGACGGGTTGAGTGAATTCCACAAAGTGTAATCAATAAAATTGGAACCAAAACTCAGGCTGACGTCATAAAGAGTGCCGTCAGCCATTTCGCCCCTGAGACCAACCACGTTGCTCAAGTCTTCCTGCTCACCGGTAAACCAGGGTGTGTACCCTCCGGTCAAAGAATCACACCAGCAGAAATTGCCCTGTGACGGATCGGTCGGGTTAATGGGCATGACTTGCAGGGAAGAATTCGTCGGGTTCCTGTAGAAGAACCGGTAGTTACCATAAGTCTCGGAATAGTTACCGAACATGTAGAATTCTGCACCGTTATCCATTTCATAGCCAATATTCCAGACTGTGCGAATACCATCGTTTTGAGGACGGCCCCAGGTCTGGGCGAAGGTGTCGCCGGAATACGGACTGTCCGTTCCTACATTTTGAACGCCTGCAGCGATCAGGGCTGCTGCTGTCGGGTGTTGGAAACCGCGATGTAACTGCTCGTTATCAACCCATTCGAAACTCAGGTTGGCGAAGCCGCTGTTGCCGAGCTTGAATCCGAGATTGCCGGCTATGCGATACGTATTCTCTCCTTCGTAGAACTGGCCGTACTGGGCCTCCATTGAGCCGCCTGAATCGGCGTCATTCAGGATAAAATTCAATACACCGGCTATTGCGTCAGAGCCGTACTGGGCTGCTGCGCCATCCCGAAGGACTTCGACATTTTTCAGCGCGATACTGGGGATGTGTCCGATATCTACAGCATGCGAACCGGAACTCATGGCCGCGCCAAACTGTTGAATCAGCGCGGAACGGTGCCGGCGCTTAGAATTAACCAGCACCAGAACCTCGTCCGGAGGCAGGCCGCGCAATGAAGTTGAACGGACGAAAGAGCTGCCGTCACCAGTCAGCGGGGTAGCAGAGTAAGACGGTACCAGGTTCTTGATGGTTTCCGTCATATCACCGTGGGCCTGGGCGGCCAGGTCTTCAATGTTAAAGGAGTCAATCGGTACTGGAGAATCTGATGCAATCCGGCCCTGTGTCCTGGTACCGGTAATCAGTACTTCTTCAAGTACGTTGTCTTCGTCGTCGGCTTGAGCCAGGACGGTTACCCGTGAATCAGTATTTTCTTGTGCCACCTCAGTAGCGTCTTCGTTGGCTGTTTCCGCCATTACCGGTAAGGCTGCGCCCACCAGCAATGCCGCATAAAATGAATTAACCAACAGTTTATTAGAGTGCTTCACTATTATCTCCCAACTGTTAACAAGATGTATGCGAGAAATACTATAATCTGCTTAGGGTGTCTGCGTCCAATTTAGAATCACATTTTTAGATCATGATTTAAGCAAAGGTGTGTTTTAAGTTAAACACAAAAATTATTATCTATCTGTTTGTATACATTTGTTTTTTGTTTGCTTTTTATATTTAATAGATAGCGCGAGAATCGCTCGAAAAAATAATTAAAAATCAGTTAAGTACTGCTCCCTGACTTCATCCGACGTGGCAGGCTTTCGCACACTGTCACAAATAGCCTGCCGGTACTGCCGAATCAGCTCCGCATTGGTGGCGGCAATGGTGCCATCCTCAAGCCATAAGTTGTTCTCAAACCCCAGCCGTACGTGACCGCCCTGCCCGGTCGCAGCCAGCATGCATTGGAGTTCGGATTTACCAAAGCAACATACGCACCAGGGAAATTTTTCAAAGTCGGCACGAGTGTGCATATCTGCCAGTTCCTCCAGTTTGCCTTCTACGGCCCCCACGTAATTTCCCAGCACCAAGAGGCAGATGGGTCGTTCCTCGGCAAATACGCCACGCTTGCGGAGCTCTTCAAAACGCGCTACTTCGGCAGCTGTGTACAGCAGGTGCTGTGGCCAGATATTTTCCTTTTGCAGAAACTCGTAGAAGCGCCCTGCCTCCGATTCACTCGATTCGTCGGGGCAAAGTTCACGCAAGGCCAGTGAAACTGCTTCCGGTCTCAGCGATCTGACCATTTCCATCTGTTCATGCCGGTTATAAATTCCAACCGACTCGGTGGTCACCTGTATGATCAATTCATCTGCAACTGCCTTTTTTATCGCTGCCGTTACCTCCCGGTATATAGCCGGATCAATCGTGTGGCCATGATCTTTATCCCGGACGTGCAGGTGTAAAACTGCTACCTGTTGATCTACCAGTTGCCTGGCCTCAGTTGCCATTTGACTGGCTGTCAGAGGAATCGCCGCATGATCGGCATGAGTTCTGCGTGCGCCATTCGGTGCTGAAATGATCATCACCCGCTGCTCAGCAAAATCGAGGTGGGAGTCAAACATGCAGGATATCCCTGAAAGTAAGATTCAATTTTTCGACCAATTCGGAAATATGCTGATTTTCATAGATAAATGGCGGCGCCAGCAACACATGAGCCCCGTCAACTCCATCGGCAGTTCCCCCACCCGGGTAACAGATCAAACCGTGCTTCATGGCAGCATTTCTTAACTTTCCCGGCAATCCCAGATTGGCTTTGAATGGCCTGGACGTAGCACGGTCTGCAACCAGCTCGAGCCCCAGGAACAGGCCACGACCACGGATATCACCGACATTCGGGTGTTCCTCGAAACACTCTCTCAAAGCGTTTTCCAGGCTTGCGCCCATCTCACGCACTTTAGACAGCAGGTTTTCGTCTTCGATGATTCCGGCAACTGCCACACCGGCTGCACAGGCGCTTGCATGGCCAACGTAAGTGTGGCCGTGCTCAAACGAACCGCAGGCGCGGACGATACGGTCATGAACATGAGCTCGGCAAATCGTTGCGCCGATAGGCTGGTAGCCGCCCCCCAGGCCCTTTGCCATTGTCACAATATCAGGTGTGATTCCTTCCTGGTCGAAGGCATACCAGCTACCTGTACGTCCCCTGCCTGCCATAACTTCGTCCAGGATCAGCAGCACATCGTGGCGGTCACAGATCTCACGAATTTTCTCAAAATACCCATCTGCCGCTGCAACTGCGCCAAGCGTCGCGCCGACGACAGTCTCGGCGATGAAAGCGGCAACATTCTCCGCGCCAACCTCGACAATCTTCTCTTCCAGCAAAGCGGCGCTTCTGTGGCCGTAGTCGAGATCACTTTCACCCTCACGTTTGTGCCGGTAGGCGTAACAAGGCGCAATCTTCGGCCAGTCATGCATCAGAGGCCCATAGGTTTCCTTGCGCCCCGGGTGACCGGTGACAGACAAGGCTCCCAGCGTATTGCCGTGATAGCTCTGATGACGGCTTATCATTAGTTTCTTATCCGTCAAGCCAACAGCCACCCAGTATTGGCGTGCGAGTTTCAAGGCGGTCTCATTAGCCTCGGAACCACCTGAGAGAAAATAAACGCGCGCGTCTTCCTCACCAAATTGATCTGCCAGGATGCGGGCAAGTTCTTCCTGGGGCTGGTTGGTAAAGAAGGCTGTATGTGCAAAAGCCATATTTTCCAACTGCCTGGTCACGGCATCAATTACCCCGGGATGGCCGTGCCCAAGACAGGAGATGGCCGCCCCTCCACTTCCATCAAGGTATTGGCGGCCCTCAGCGTCATACAGGTAGACGCCTTCGCCTTTGACTGCCAGCGGGTATGCATGTTGAGGGTTTCTGTAAAATACACCAGCCATAATCTGTACCTGATTTTCGGGGCCCGGCCACTGCCAGCGGTGACGGTGATAACATCCTACCTTCTGGATCGCGACCGCGAAATCACCAATCAGGGTTTTTAGATGCTGCAATTGAAAAAAGTCGGCTTGAGACGTGGCAGCAAACTCTTATTCGAGAGTGCAAACCTGCAGATTCATCACGGCCAGCGACTCGGCGTTATTGGCGTCAATGGCTGTGGCAAGACCTCGTTGTTCTCACTCATCCTGGGTGAACTGGAAACAGACAGTGGCGAATTGCATCTTGATAGCAGGGATTTGATTGCCCATGTCTCCCAGCAAATTCCTTCGAGCGGTGATGGCGCGATTGATTTCGTCATGGACGGTGATCATGAATTTCGCGAACTGCAAGCAGGTATCGCAGAAATTGATCCCGAAGATTCTGCGCCCGAAATGCAGTCCAGGCTGCACGAACTGCACGAGCGCATGGAGGATATCGACGGTTACCTGGCCGTTACACGGGCATCCCGTTTACTGAGCGGGCTGGGGTTTTCCGACCCGGAAATGTCTCGGCCGGTCAATGAGTTCTCCGGAGGCTGGCGAATGCGGCTGAACCTGGCACAGGCCCTCATGTGCCGGTCGGATATCCTGTTGCTGGACGAACCCACCAATCACCTCGACCTGCCGGCCATACTTTGGCTGGAGCGCTGGCTGAAGACCTATCAGGGTATCCTGCTGGTCATTTCACACGACCGGGACTTTCTTGATGGCCTGTGTACCCACATCGCACATTTTGACCACCTGGCCATCAGGCTTTATACCGGCAATTACAGCCAGTTCGAACGTGTGCGCGGTGAGCAACTCGCGCTGCAACAGTCGATGTTCGCCAAGCAACAAAAAGAAATCCGCCATATTCAAAGTTACGTAGACCGCTTCCGCTACAAGGCAAATAAGGCCAAACAGGCCCAGAGTCGTCTGAAAATGCTCGAGCGGATGACGGTAATCGCACCGGCACATGTCGACTCACAATTTCATTTCAGTTTCTTTGAATCAGAACGAAACCCGCAGCACCTGTTGTCACTGGAAAACGCAATCTCGGGATATGACAAGCCCGTGATCAGCAACATAAACATGGGGGTCCAGGCCGGGAGCCGGATCGGCTTGCTCGGCGTCAACGGCGCCGGCAAAAGTACCTTGCTTAAAACCCTGGTCGATGGGTCTACCCTGCTAGGCGGCGAGCGCACGGTGCACCGACATACCCGAATCGGCTATTTCGCCCAACATCAACTGGATCTATTACAAATGGATTGCAGTCCTTTGTGGCATTTGCGGCAACAGGCTACTGATATCCGTGAACAGGACCTGCGCAATCACCTGGGCAGATTCGGCTTTCACGGAGAACGGGTAGATGAACCTGTCAGCCCGTTTTCCGGAGGGGAAAAGGCGAGACTGGTGCTGGCGGTTTTGATTCTGCAAAAACCCAACCTTTTGTTGCTCGATGAACCGACCAACCACCTGGACCTTGAAATGCGGCACGCATTGAGCATGGCGCTGGTCGAATACGAAGGCGCACTGCTGGTCATTTCGCATGACCGGCACCTGCTTCGCAGCGTGTGTGATGAGTTGTATATCGTGCATGGTGGCCGGCTGGTGGAGTTCCGCCAGGACCTGGATGCCTATCCGGGCTGGCTGAAGGAGCAGGCTGCGCAGAATGAACCGCGTGGTGGCCGGGAAATTGGACCACAAAGTCGAGAACAGCAAAGAAAGGTCCAGGCACAGCGCCGGCGGCAATTACAGCCTCACATCAAAAAGGTACGCGATATAGAACAAAAAATGGCACAACACCGGGTGTCACTGGAAATTCTGGACCAGCAGTTGACTTCAGAAGACCTCTACACCAGTAGGGATCGCAAGGAAGAACTCGCTACATTGGTACAGCAACAAGGCACACTCAGGAAAGAGATTGAGACACTGGAGTGGAACTGGCTGAAGGCTTCAGAGTCACTGGAATCAGCCGAAACAGGGCCGGGTCCACAAGAGCAGCAATAAACCAGAAAGCCATCTATGAAGCATGGCTGATGCTTCTATACAATGCCCCTCATGTCTGCCATGACCACAGTTTTTGTCGTCTACCTCGTGATCCTTATCGGCCTGGCGCTTTGGAGTAGACGCGAAACCCACACCCTGAGCGGCTATTTTATAGCCGGCAAGAAACTCCCTCCCTGGGTGGTGGCTTTCAGTACCAATGCGACAGGTGAAAGCGGCTGGTTGTTACTGGGTCTGACGGGCATGGGTTATGCGGTGGGAGCACATGCTTATTGGGTTGTGCTCGGCGAGGTGCTCGGAATTTCAGCATCGTGGTTGCTGATGTCGCGGCGTATCAAACGAATGTCGGACGAAAGTGGCTCCATAACGGTTCCCGATGTACTTGCTGCGCGCTTTGATGACCGAAAGCATGTGTTGCGCGCCATCAGCACCGTGATCATCCTGGTAATGGTGGGTACCTACGTCGCAGCCCAAATGGTGGCCACCGGCAAGGCATTCAGCGGCTTTACTGATTTAAGTTACGGTGCGTCGGTTTTACTTGGCGCCAGCATCATCATCACCTACACGCTGGTAGGTGGCTACAAGGCCGTCGCCTGGACCGATCTGATACAGGGCATCCTGATGCTGCTGGGACTGGTCATCGTACCGATTGTTGCCATTGATGCCGCCGGCGGTTGGCAGGCCGTGTTAAGCACGCTGCGTTCAGAGGACCCCAGCCTGTTGAGCGCCTGGGGCGCAAGTGGCGCGGGCGTGGTTTCTTTGATCGCCATTGTGAGTTTCGTTGCGATTGGTATTGGCTTTATCGGCGTTCCCCAGCTGATGGTCCGATTCATGTCGGCAAGGTCTGAGAAAAGCCTGGTTCCGGCAATGATCATCTCCATTACCGTGATCCTGCTGTTCGATATTGGCGCGGTTACCGCCGGAATGGCCGGGCGCAGTTCCATGCTGAAGTCTTTCTGACTGCGGACCTGTTCCTGGATACCGTCACAGGTGGTTGGTGTGTATGCCCCAAGGAAGGAACCGTTGGGATCGAAGATCACGCCGGTTGGTGTCATGCCGATGAACTGCGGAGCCAGCAAGGGAAAAGAGGATCCGGCCCAGCCGAGGTCAAGCACCGTCTGCTGGCAAACCGGGTCGCCATTATAGAAACCAAACGCTGCCGATGTGCCATCGGACATCAGGCTGTTTTCGATATCACTGTAGAGCAGCCACCCCATCAGCATCCTGTCGTCCATGTCATAGTCGAACTTGCTTGAGAATTCAAATGAATCCTGGTCGTTGTCCGAAACCATATTGGCGTGAAACAGGAAGTCAAAATCATTGACGTCCTGGAATGCCGGCGGGTTATTCAGTGCCGCGGCAAATACCGGCAAATTGAAGGTCGAGTTGAAAGTGATGGACGAGGCATCAACTTCGCCGATCCTTACCTTGGTATCAACGGTCAGCTTGTCGTTGACTTCCCAGAACAAGCGGCCGTTGACGTTGAAACCTTCATATGCGTCGACGATCGGTGCGCCGTTCTGGAAGCTGTTCCGGTAAAAACCATCGGATTCCCGCCAGTCGGCCGAGATGCGGAAAGACTTGTCACCCGAGCCCGCAGGGCCTGATGTTGAAAACTTCAACAGGTTTGTACTGTCCTGTGCACTACTTATGGTCAAATTGGAACTACGTTCATCACCGGGCGTGGTGGTGCTGATGATGATAGCGGCGGCGGCGGCATTACGGCCGTAAATAGCACCCTGCGGACCCTTGAAAACCTCTATTTGGGCAAGGTCCGTGTATTCCCGGTTAAACGCCGCCGGATTTGTATAGAGCACGCCGTCGACAATAAACGCGAAACTGTTTTCAGCATCTCGGGCGGCATTGATCCCGCGGATGTTCACCTGGGTATCACCTACTTCAGCTGCATCAACCATGGAAACTCCGGGCACCATTTCTATGAAATCTGCAGCCCGTGCTACACCCGCACTTTCCAGCGTGGCCGCCGTGAGGGCAGTCACAGTACCTGGCACATCCCTGAGACTTTCTTCCCTGCGACGTGCCGTGACAATAATCTCTTCAATAATGAATGCCTCGCTGTCCTGACTGCTCTGGCTGTAAACAGGTTCAGACCAAACAGCAGACATGCCGCTAATCAACAAAAATGTTAATCCGATGATTGGGTATTTCATGATTTCCTCCAGAGACTCTGCGGACTGTTTAATGGTGAAAAGTTCTGTATATATTGATTTAGTGTAATTCATAATATTTTTTTTGCTTCTTGCCTGGTCAACCAAAACATTGCTCCTTGGTATCGTTCATCCGGCCAGGTACTGCCGCACTTCTTCAACAGTGACCAGGTCTGAATATTTCGCTTGCAGGTCAAACAGATTGGCCTTGTGCGGTTCCGGGTGGCGGTCTCCGACAGCATCGCGGATGACAATCGAGCGGAAACCCGACTGCATCGCATCAACGGCAGTACCACGTACGCAACCACTGGTAGTTACACCGGCGATCAATGCAGTGTCCACACCGGCTGTGTTTAATAAATCGGCCAGGGAAGTCCCGAAAAACGCGCTGGGATACTGCTTGGTAACCACTTCTTCACCGGCCACGGGTTCCAGGCCATCGGCAAATTCTGCCAACGGAGAGCCTTGATCAAAAACTTTGAGTATGGGTAATTTTCTCTTAAACATGCCGCCATCTTTGGTGCCAGGGCGATAGCTGACTTTGGAATGAAATACCGGTATGCCGGTTCCGCGTGCCACTTCGAGCAATTCGACACACTTCTCAAGAACCGCCTCGACCCCGGCATAAAGAGGCGAATCCCGGTCAGTGTAGGCCTTGACAAAATCAACCAGTAACAGGGCCGGATTCCGACCAAACCCCAGTTGCCGGTGAAATCCTGAACTGCGGTAATTATTTTCCAATTCGCTGGTCATATAATAAGTGCCCGTCAGATAACCCCTGCTTCGTTCAACATGTTCAACTGCTTGTCATTCATGCCGAGTTTTTTGGAAAAAATTTCCTCATTGTGCTCTCCCAACTCCGGCCCCGGCCAACGTACTGTGCCTGGCGTCAATGATAACTTTGGAAAGACATTTTGCATGGCTATCTCACCGAATTCCGGGTGAGCCAGGCGCACGATTGCTTCGCGGGCAGCGAAATGGGGATCCTTGAGCATGTCCGGCGCGCGGTAGATCATACCAGCCGGCACTCCGGCTTCTTCCATCAAATCAAGCAATTCCTGCGCGGACTTTGTGCAAGTCCATTGCGCTACCCGCTGATCAATTTCCTTTTGGTGCACACCACGTGCTGCGTGCGTGGCAAAGCGCTCATCCTTGCTCAGTTCAGCTTGACCCGTGGCTTTGGCAAGGCGGCCAAATATCGTGTCCTGGTTGGCTGCAATCAGGATCATTTGATCGTCGCTGGTCGGGTAAATGTTGGACGGTGCCACATTGGGTAAAATTGAGCCGGTGCGCTCACGTATATAACCGGTCTGATCGTATTCGCTGACCAGTGATTCCATCATTGCAAGTACGGCTTCGTAGATCGCCGAATCGACCACCTGACCCTGGCCGGTTTTCTGCCGGTGGTGCAAAGCAGAAAGCGCCCCAACCGTGGCAAATATCGCCGCCAGCGAATCACCGATACTAATGCCCATTCGACTAGGAGATGTGTCGGGGTCACCACAAACATACCTCAACCCCCCCCCCCATGGCTTCGCCGATGGAGCCAAAACCGGCACGTTTCGAATAGGGCCCGGTCTGTCCCTGGCCCGAGATGCGAATCATGATTAGTCCGGGATTGATAGCCGCAAGTGTCTCGTAGCCAAGGTTCCATTTCTCCATCGTGCCGGGACGAAAATTTTCCAGCACGAAATCCGAATCCTTAACCAAATCCCTGATGATCTCCTGCCCTTCGGCCACCCGGAGATTTACCGTGGGCCTTCTCCTGGCCCCACAAGCGCATCGGGTCGCCGGCACCCGGCGCTTCCACCTTGATCACTTCGGTGCCCATGTCGGCCATCAGTTGACCGCAAAAAGGCCCCGCCAGAAGCGTTCCCATTTCAATGACACGCAGGGCCGACAATGGTCCCCTGGCTTGATATTCAATAGCGCTCATTTGGTTCCTTCAAACAGGCAGACTGCGCCGGGACACCCCACTACACACAGCAGGGTGGCACCTTAGTATAGAGCTTACTGTATACAATTTAGTACTATTTTTTCAAGTTTTTGCTGTTTTGCTTGTTCACCGGCATATTTTGTATACAATTATCCTACATTTTGCCGAATAAAGACCCATGCTCACGAAATTTATCAACATTATTGAAGTCGGCCCCCGGGATGGTCTGCAAGGCGAGCACAAGTTGATGTCGACCACCGACAAGGTGGAATTTATTCGTCGACTGGTAAATGCCGGATTGAAAAAGACTGAGGTTGCCAGTTTTGTACATCCCAAGCGCGTGCCACAGATGGCAGACCCTGAACAGGTAATGGCTGGCGTGCCCCGCCGTAAAGGCCTGGCCTATATTGGCCTGGCATTGAATGAACGTGGCGTCGAGCGCGCAATTAGTGCCGGAGTTGACGAAGTGGGTTTCGTCGTGGTTGCCAGCGATACCTTTAACCGGCGCAACCAGGGCGTTGGCACTGCAGAATCAATGGAGGCCTGGCATCGGATAGCACGCATGTCAAACAACGCTTCCCTGGCGGCCAGTATTACAATTTCCGCAGCTTTTGGCTGTCCCTTCGAAGGCAAGTAGCCCAAACCCGTGTATTGGAACTGGCGCAGCAGGCCATGGAAAGCCAGCCTTCAGAACTGGCACTGGCGGATACAATCGGGGTTGCAACACCATGGCAGGTCAAGGCAATGTTGGAGAAAATCCGGCTGATCGCCGGCGATACACCGATCCGCTGCCATTTTCACAATACGCGCAACACCGGTATCGCCAATGCTTTTGCGGCGATCGAAGCGGGCGCTGATAGTATAGACGCCAGTACCGGCGGAATTGGTGGCTGCCCGTTTGCACCGGCCGCGACAGGCAACATTGCCACTGAAGACCTGGTCTACATGATGCGAAACTCGGGAATCGAGGTGAATATTTCTTTGTCTAAACTACTCGATACAGCAAAATGGCTGGGTGAAAAGATGGGTTTTCCGTTCCAAGCATGCTTTCCCGGGCCGGTGATTTTCCTTCAGCAACGATGGCAGCCTCGGCTTGATTTTGGTACATCGAAAACCATCCACATTAATAAAGGATAAAACATGACTTACAGACTCGGTGTAGATGTTGGAGGAACCTTCACTGACCTTTTACTGGTCGATGAGGAAAATGGCAACACATACACGGCAAAAATCCCCAGCACACCTGAAGATTCCTCGATTGGCGTTTTAAACGGGATTAATCGGGTTACCGGAACAGCGGGTATTGATCCCGAAGAAATATCTCATGTCATGCACGGCACCACCGTTGCCACCAACACGATATTGACCCTTAGCGGGGCAAGGGTTGGGCTGGTGACTACCCGCGGTTACCGCCAGACATTGCAGATCGCACGATCATTTGTCCCGGGCGGACTGGGTGGCTGGGTGATCTACAACAAGAGTCTTCCGATTGCACCCCTGGAACTGACTATCGAGGCTAATGAGCGGGTCGGCGCAGGTGGTGAGGTTGTCGAGCAACTGGACGAAGCCCATATGCGCGAGCAACTTGGATTTCTGAGGGGCAAGGGTATTGAAGCACTGACCGTTTCCCTGATTAATTCGTTCGCCAATCCAGCACATGAACAGGAAATCCGCAGCCTGGCCGGGCAAGAACTACCGGGCATTCCCGTGTCTTTGTCATCGGACGTCGTGCCGGAAATGCAGGAATACGAACGCACCGTCACCACGGTGGCTAATTCTTATGTCAGGCTAAAAGTGTCCAGCTATATTGAGAACCTGCAGAAGGAACTGGGCAACAGCATGAAAGATGCGACATTGCATATTCTGCGTTCCGATGGTGGGCTCGCTTCTTCGGCCGCGGCCGAGAGCCTTCCGGTCAACATGCTGATGAGTGGTCCTGCGGGCGGCGTGTCCGGGGCGATCTGGATTGCAAGCCAGGCTGGATTCAACAATCTCCTGACCCTGGACATGGGTGGAACCTCGACCGATGTGGCACTGGTTCAGGATGGTGAAGCACGCTTGCGCCGGGAAACCACGGTCGGTGATGTAACGGTCCGCGCCCCATCGATCGATATTCGTACCGTCGGCGCCGGCGGTGGCTCTATTGCACACGTTCCGGAACTTACCGGCGCACTGCGCGTAGGACCTGAGAGCGCAGGCGCAGACCCCGGACCCGCCGCCTACGGTCGTGGCGGAGAATCACCCACCGTGACCGATGCCAATATGGTGCTGGGATACCTTCCGGAATCCGCACTACTTGGCGGTGAAATGGCCCTGGATCGTGACAAGGCCTGCCAGGCTGTCCAGGGTGTTGCGGATGCATTGAACCTGCCGCTGCAAAAAGCTGCGGCAGGAATAATTGATATCGTCAACGAGAATATGTTTGGGGCATTGAGGCTGGTATCAGTTGAACAAGGACATGACCCGCGAGACTTTGCACTGATTGCTTTCGGAGGCGCCGGTCCCCTGCATGCCAATGCCCTGGGGCGCCTGATGGGCTCCTGGCCAGTCATCATACCGCCAGGACCTGGCGTTTTATGCGCCTACGGGGATGCCACCACCCGTGTACGTGATGAGGCTTCCAGAACCTTTATCCGCCGTTTTCCAAACACCAGCACTGAGGAGTTGCTGGGAATCCTTGGCGAGTTACAGGAACAGGCTTGCAAGACCCTGCGCTCCGAAAACGTTCCCGTTGGTGAGCAGACTGTTCACTACCAGGTTGACGTGCGTTACCACGGCCAGGGACTGTTGCTCACCATTGATATTTCCGAGCAGGATCTTGGCGCGAACGGCCTCGATGGAATCGCTGAAATTTTTGATCAACGGCACAAACAGATGTTTACCTTTACCTTGCCCGCAGACAAGGAACTGGTCAACGCCAGGGTGGTAGCTCAGGGCAAGGCCAGCACACTTGAAGCTCCTGCTGCAACTGGTGAGGGAACAGATGCCTCGACTGCGGCCACGGGAATACAGCCCGTCTTCATGGAAAACGAAAATATGGATGCCACGATTTATGACCGCGGCAAACTCGGCGCCGGATCCACGATTGAAGGACCGGCCATCGTTGTCAAGATGGACGCGACGTGCGTCATCCTGCCTGGCCACACAGGTTCGGTAGATAAATACGGCAATATCCTGATCCGCCCGAACGAACAGGTTGAATCATCATGACTGCTGAAATCATAGAAACCCGCCCCCGCCCTTTCGAATCGGTCACGGTGGATCCGATCACCATCGATATCATTGAAAACGCGCTTCGAAATGCCCGTTTCGAAATGGATACCGTGCTGTTTCGGACCGCAATGTCACCGGGAATCCGTGAGCAACACGATGAATTCCCACTGATTGCCAATGTTGACGGCAAGATGGTGGTCGGCCAGTTCGGTTCGTTTATTTACGGATTCCTGGAAAACTACGATGAAACGATCGAGGAAGGAGACATTTTCCTGACTAACGACCCCTACTCCTGTAACGGCGCTATCAGCCATGCCAATGACTGGCTGCTGCTACTGCCCATTTTCAAAGATGGGAGGTTACTATCGTGGTCGGCAATGTTCGGGCACATGACCGATGTTGGCGGCCGGGTACCCGGCTCATTACCAACCGATGCCAGGCAGATATATGAGGAAGGTTTTTTAATACCCCCCATCAAGATCTATCGCGGCGGCGAACTGCAGGAAGATGTGTTGAAAGTGATACTTCACAATTGCCGCCTGCCACACTGGATCCTGTCTGATTTCAACGCCATCGTCGCCGCCTGTCGCACAGCGGAGAAGCGCTGTATAGAAATCGCCGACCGCTTTGGCGATGACACCTATTACTCGGCGCTGGAAGAATTACTGGATCGAAACAAGAAGGCCATGCGCCAGTTGATTCTTAACACTGTGCCGGAAGAGCGGCAGTACTTTGAGGATTACATCTGCGATGACGGAGTGGGCATGGGGGCCTACAAGATTGCCTGTTCGATGTGGCGAGAAGGCGAAGTGGTGATTTTCGATTTTGAAGGCACCGATCCGCAATCTGTCAGTTCGGTCAATTTCTTCCTGAACGAGGAAATGTTCAAGATGTTCGCCGGCGTTTACATGATCATGGTGTTTGACCCGCAGATCCTGTTTAACGACGGTTTTTACGACCTCATGGAAGTACGTATTCCGGAAGGATCTTTGCTCAAACCGCGAAAAACCGCCGTATTGTCTTGCCGCACGCATGCACTGGGCCGTATCTTCGATATACTCGGTGGCTTGCTTGGCCAGGGCAACCCGGACTTTCTTTGTGCCGCCGGTTTCTCTGACAGCCCGCATTTCATGTATTCGGGTTACGACAAGAATGGTGAATGGTTCCAGCTGTATCAGATCGGTTTTGGTGGCATTCCAGGCAAACCATTTGGCGATGGCCCAGACGGTCATTCGCTATGGCCGAGCTTCACCAATGTTCCAAATGAGTTCTTGGAGAGTTACTTTCCGCTCAGAATCGAAATCTATGAAACCATCACGGATTCCGGCGGTGCCGGCTTTTTCCGCGGTGGAAACGGTATTCGGGTCGGCTACCGTTTCCTTGAACCGGGTGAAGTTTCCATTCATGACGATCGCTGGCTGACCTATCCCTGGGGCGTAAACGGCGGGCTTCCGGGTCAACGCAGCCGCAAAACACTGATTCATCTCGATGGTTCAGAAGAAAATCTTCCCTCGAAAGGCGACCGTATCAAGGTCGCCGAAGGTGAACTGTTGTTGTTCGATACCTGGGGTGGCGGTGGATGTGGCGACCCCCTGAATCGTCCCGTTGAGAAGGTTGAGTTTGATGTACGCGCAGGGCTAGTTTCAATGGAGGGCGCCCGCCGTTACGGGGTTGTACTTAACGACGACATGAGTCCTGACACCGAAGCCACAGAATCTCTGCGGGCGGAAATGGGGGGCGCGCGGGGCGAAGTCAGCATGTTCGATCATGGCGGCTCGATCGAAGAACTCAAGGCCAGGTGCCTGGCCGAAACCGGTCATCCCCCCCCGCCCAACCGGTTTTCCAGAACTGAATTGCGCAGTCGTTCATGAAAGCAGCCCAAAAAGCGTACAGTACCCTACGCGCCGGAATCATCGAGGGTACGCATCTCCCCGGCACCCGTATCAAGGAGCAGGAGATTGCAACCTCCGCCGGTGTAAGCAGAACGCCGGTCCGGGAGGCGCTGCGCCGCCTCGAAGCCGAAGGGCTGCTGCGTTTCATCCCGCACAAGGGGGCGTTTGTCTCTTCGTGGAGTGATCAGGATGCTGAAGACATCTTTGAACTCAGGGCCATGCTCGAGGCTTATGGTGCACGGCTTGCGGCACGGAAAATTTCAAACAGCGAACTGAAGGAACTGCGGCAATTGGCGGAATTGCAGGTGTTTGAGGCCAACCATCTCAAACCGGGCTTCCTTGAACGCATCGCAGACCTCAACAACCGTTTCCACGAGGTTCTGCAGGTAGCAGCTTCCAGTGAGCGACTTCGGTCTACGCTGTCTATCCTGGCCAGCGCACCGCTTGTTTTTCAGACCTTTCGTGATTACGAAAACGAGGACCTGAATCGCTCTGCCCACCACCACCTGGAGATTGTAGAGGCCATCGAGGCAGGTGACGGAGAGTGGGCTGCCTCCGTGATGCACTCACACATCATGGCAGCACGCAGGGCGTTTCGAAAAAAGCACGATATCGACTGAATTAGGGCCTGTTAACACTTACCAGGTCACTGCGACGGGAGTCCAGCTTGTTCACCGGCAACGCAGCGGTCTGGCAAGTGTTAACAGGCCCTAGTCTTTGGTTTCGGTGAACTGGGATTCGACCCCAAACAGGTCACCTTCATCAAGGTCGCTGACCCGCCAGTGCGACAGTCCCTCGCGTGGATCCTGATCGAGCACCTTCACGCCTGCCCGCCTGGCGGTGTCAGTGGCGTCAGCAAGGTCATTTGTTGCATAAGAGATGAGGAAAAAACCCTCACCGTGCTCATCCAGCCTTTGTGCAGGAATCCCCTGTGGATCAACCGGCTGGACGAGTACGATCCAGGTTTTACCCAGTTCGAACCTGGCGGTTTTGACCCCCCCGCGCCGACAGATCCTCAAATATAACGTCATCGATCCCAAGCAATCCACGGTAGCGTTCAACCGCCGGCTGCAAATCCCGGACAAGAAAATTGATATGGTGAATTCCCGTGATCACTGCCGATGCTGCTACCTACGAAGGTCCCTGGTGGGTTACCAGTTTCCCACATTAATTTTATTCGCCGTATGGAATCCAGATATTCTTGATCTCGATTGCCTTGCGCAGGAAAGTCTCACCTTCACCTTGCTTTGAGTCGTCCCAGTCATGGAATTTGCCATAGTTCACCCAGGTGCGTTTCATGGTGGCGGCCCCTGATTCCTCCACCAGTTTGCTGCCTTCCGCGCTGCCCCAGTACCAGAACCCTTCCAGGTCGTAGTGCTTTGAAATCTCTTCGGTCAGCACATCCTGCTTACCGGTGACAATATTGATCACTCCACCCGGCAAATCTGAAGTATCCAGTACCTGGTAGAAATCCGTGGCCAGCAATGCGTAACGCTGAGATGGCACAACCACGACCCGGTTACCCATTGAAATAGCCGGCATCACGGTAGAAATAAAACCAATTAGACCGGCCTCTGCCGGTGCCACGATTCCAATGACGCCCAGTGCTTCCCGCATGGCCAGTGTGACGTTTCTGAAGGGCGTTGAATGGACATTCCCGTCGTATTTATCAGCCATGGCAGCATAGGTATAAATCCTCCGGATACACAGCTCGAGTTCTTCGTGTGCTGCTTCTTCGTTTTTGCCGCTGAGTTGCGCAATCCGGTTAATGAATTCATCCTCCCTGGCCGCCAGGTTCTCGGCGATGTAGTACAACACCTGGGCCCGATTGTGCGCCGTGGCGTTCGTCCAGGCCTCTGCCTGGCGGGCCGCTTCCACTGCATCACGGATATCTTTTCTTCCGCCATCCGGAAACTCCGCTACTTCACAGCCAGCTGCATCATATGCCATCAGACTGTAACCCTGGTCGGGCCTGACCTGCTTGCCGCCGATATACAGCTTGGCTGTTCGGTCTATGGTAGAGACCCCGGAAGCGCTGATTTCATCTGCATCAACCGGCTCCGCTGCCTGGTAGACGGGCCCGTCGTGTAGTGCTGATTCCCAGCAGGGCTTGAGGTACTCATACAAGCCCTCTCTACCGCCTTCACGGCCGAATCCGGATTCACGGTAGCCGCCAAAACCGGCGGCGGCATCGAACATGTTGGTGCAGTTAATCCATACCGCGCCTGCCTTCAGTTTTGGCGCCACATCCAGTGCAAGGTTGATGTTTTCGGTCCACAGGCTTGCGGCCAGGCCGTAACGGCTATTGTTGGCCAGAGCCACCGCTTCAGATGGTGTTCTGAAGCTCATGGAAACCAGTACCGGGCCAAAGATTTCTTCCTGGGCCAGGGTGGCCGAGGGTTGTACATCCGAAAATAATGTCGGCGGGTAAAAGCAACCTTCTTCGGGCAAATCACACTCCGGTTGCCACATGTCGCCACCCTCATCCACACCCAACTGGACCAGGTCGGTTATCCGCTGCAATTGCACCGGATCAACCATGGCGCCGATATCGATTCCTTTTTCCATTGAGTCGCCGATGACCAGCTTGGACATGCGCGCCTTGATCTTCTCGTGCAGGGTTTCGGAAATGGATTCCTGCACCAACAGACGCGACCCCGCACAGCAAACCTGTCCCTGGTTGAACCAGATCGCATCCACCAGGCCTTCTACCACGCTATCGAGGTCGGCGTCCTCGTAAACGATAAACGGGGACTTACCACCCAGTTCCAGAGTCAGTTTCTTGCCGGTACCGGCGGTGGCCTTGCGCAGGATGCGGCCAACCTCTGTAGAACCGGTAAATGCAATTTTCTTCACATCGGGATGATCCACCAGGCATTTGCCGGCTTTTCCATCGCCAAGCAAAAGGTTGAATACGCCCTTGGGCAATCCGACTTCGCCACAAATCTGTGCCAGCAAAACCGCGGTACTGGAGGTGAATTCAGCTGGCTTGAGGACCACCGCATTGCCCATTGCTATAGCCGGAGCCACTTTCCACGATGCCATCAACAATGGGAAATTCCAGGGGATGATCTGCCCCACTACGCCGACTGGCTCGAAACCCGGGAGTTCGCGATCCATAACCTGCGCCCAGCCCGCATGATGGTAAAAATGTCTCGCCACCAGTGGTATGTCAATATCGCGAGATTCGCGGATCGGCTTACCATTTTCCAGGCTTTCCAGTACCGAAAACAAGCGGCTGTGTTTTTGTATCTGACGGGCTATGGCGTAGAGGAACCGCGCCCTTTCGTGGCAGCTCAACGCTGCCCATTCAGGTTGTGCTGCTTTGGCCGCAGCGACGGCTCTGTCGGTGTCCTTGGCTGTACCATCGGCCACCATGGCCAGCACTTCATCACGCGCCGGGCTACGGGTTTCGAAGTACTTGGCCGATGACGGTCCAACCCAGGAGCCGTTGATATAGTGATTGAGCTTGTTGTTCCGCTCAGCAAGCCACTGCTCTGCGGCCTCGGTATTTTCAGGAGCCGGGCCATAATCCATGCTGGCGAAAATTTCTTTAATAGACATGTTTTATTTCCGGGTTAACTCATTGGGTGGCGATACTGGGCAGAGTAACTACCGGTCAGCCGGTGCTCAAGTTGACGCTCAATATCGCCAAGCAGGCTGCTGGCGCCGAAGCGGAACAGTTGTGAATCCAGCCAGTCATTACCCAATTCTTCTTTGATCAGTATCAGGTACGCGATGGCTTCATTTGACTTGCTGATACCACCCGCTGGCTTGTGGCCGATCTTGTAGCCTGTGATTCGGTGGTATTCGCGGATCGCTCTTACCATGACCAGGCTGTAAGGCAGGGTCGCGTTGACCGATTCCTTGCCGGTGCTGGTCTTGATGAAATCAGCCCCCGCCATCATGCACACCCAACTGGCCTTGGCCACATTGGTCAGTGTCCCAAGCTCCCCAGTGGCAAGTATGGTTTTCAAATGAGCCTCGCCACAGGCTGCCCGATAAGCCTTGACCTCGTCATAGATTCCCTTCCAGTCTCCGGTCAGCACCATGGCCCGGCTGATAACGATATCAATCTCGGCGGCGCCTGCTTTTACAGACTCGTGAATCTGGGCGATTTTTAACGGTAGCGGGATCTGGCCGGCCGGAAAGCCGGTCGACACTGCGGCAACCGGAATGCCCGTTCCGTGGAGTTCCTTGACAGCGGTTGAAATGAGGTTGTGATAAACGCAAACGGCGCCGGTCGTGATGTTCAGATCGGAAACACCCAGGTCTTCGAGAATATCCTTGCGTACAGGCCGCATGGCCTTCTGGCACAATCTTCGAACCTTGCCCGGCGTGTCGTCGCCCGCGAGCGTAGTCAGGTCCATGCAGGTAATTGCCTTCAGCAACCAGGCGGTCTGGTAGTCCTTCTTGATGGAGCGCCGCTTTGCAATCGTCGCCGCACGCCGCTCAACCGCGCTGCGGTTAATCCGTATCTTGTTGAACAGCTCCGGCGTGTACGCCATACCCGGATTGCGCTCCAGGCCACGGTCTTCTACCGAGCCGGGCTGTCTTAATGTAAAAACATTGGTCACTGTCAGGTGTTTCCTGTTCACCTCAATAGCTAATTATAGGTTGCCAGCCCGTCTTTGTGCAGTAAATACCGGCTTTTATTAGGCAAAAAGCACCATTTATGGCAGACTTAGCGCCCCTTTTTCGCCATGCCGTACACCCTGAAGAATCTGCGGCAGGTGGGGAATTGGATTAAGCAGATTTTTTTGGAGAAATTATGTTAATTAATGCTCGTATATTATTGTTAATATTTATATTTTTCCCAATACTATCAGCATTGGCTGAAGAAGAAAAAAAAGAAGACCCTGGTTTGAACGAAGCGACGCTTAAAGGCTTGGAGTGGCGCAGTATCGGCCCGGCGCTGACTGCCGGCCGGGTCGCCGATATCGCCATCGATCCCAACAACCGTAACACCTGGTACGTAGGTGTCGGCAGCGGCGGTGTCTGGAAAACAAATAACCGTGGAACGAGCTGGAGTACTATTTTTGACAAAGAAGAATCCTATTCCATCGGGTGCATCACGATAGATCCTAACAATTCATCTACCGTGTGGGTGGGAACCGGAGAAAATGTCGGCGGACGCCACGTTGCTTACGGGGATGGCGTTTACAAGAGCCTGGACGGCGGAAAATCCTGGCAAAACATGGGACTGGGAGATTCCCAGCACATAGGTATGATCCGGATCGATCCAAGGGACTCAAAAGTAGTTTATATAGCTGTCCAGGGCCCGCTTTGGTCCGGAGGAGGCGACCGTGGACTCTACAAAAGCACGGATGGAGGCGCCAATTGGGAGCTTATCCTGTCCGGCGGTGAGTTCACCGGGGTCAATGAAATTCACCTGGATCCGAGAAATCCTGATGTGTTATTCGCATCTACGCATCAACGTTTCCGCAGCGTCGCTGCATTAATTAACGGCGGTCCCGAATCTGCAATTCACAAGTCAACCGACGGTGGACAGACCTGGCGTGAATTAAAAACCGGTATCCCGAAAGAGGACAAGGGCAAAATCGGCCTGGCGATTTCACCGGTAAACCCGGATGTGGTTTACGCCACGATTGAGCTGGCACAAAGAGCGGGTGGCTTCTGGCGCTCGACAGACTCGGGCGAGACCTGGGAAAAGCGCAGTGAAGAGGTCTACAGCGGAACCGGACCTCATTACTACCAGGAAATTTTTGCCAGTCCGCATGACGTGGACACGGTCTACCAGGTAGCCCCGGGCTTGTACCGGACTACCGATGGTGGCAAAACCATGGAACGGGTTCGTAACCAACACGTACACGGCGACTACCATGTGCTTCAGTTTGACCCGGAAAACGCCGATTACCTGATGATCGGCTCCGACGGTGGGGTTTACGAAACCTATGACGCTCTGGAGAACTGGAAATTCTACGCCAATATGCCGATTACCCAGTTCTACAAAGTGGCTGTGGACTACGACAAGCCTTTTTACAACATCTATGGTGGTACCCAGGATAACAATACACAGGGCGGGCCATCACGAACCACCAATGCTATCGGTATCCGCAACAGCGACTGGTTTATTACCGTGTTTGCCGACGGCCACCAGCCGGCCGTTGATCCGACCAACCCCGATATCATTTATTCGGAATGGCAGCAGGGCAACCTGGTCCGTTATGACCGGAAAACCGGCGAAGTCATCTACATCCAGCCGCAACCGGCGGAAGGTGAAGATTCAGATCGTTTCAATTGGGACTCCCCCATCCTGATCAGTCCGCATGACCCGGCGCGTCTGTACTTTGCCAGCCAGAGAGTCTGGCGCAGTGACAATCGCGGTGACAGCTGGACAGCGATCAGCGGAGATCTCAGTCACGCCCGTGACCGGCTCACGCTTCCCATGATGGGTCGCGTCTGGAGCTGGGATTCTGCCTGGGACGTAATGGCCATGTCCCAGTTCGGCACCATCTCTTCATTGTCCGAGTCGCCCCAGGTGGACGGACTGCTGTATGCAGGCACGGACGATGGCCGAATTCACGTGAGCGAGAACGGCGGGGAGAGCTGGCGATCCACGGACAAGCTGCCTGGCGTACCGGATGGTTTTTTTGTCAATGATATTCGCGCCGATCTGCATGACGCGGACACGGTTTACATAATCGTTGACGATCACAAGAAAGGTGATTTTTCACCCTATGTGCTGAAGAGTACCAACCGCGGCAAAAGCTGGCGCAGTATCAGTAATAACCTCCCGGAACGCCATTTGGTTTGGCGCCTCGCCCAGGACCATGTCAATGCCAATCTGTTATTCCTGGCCACCGAATTTGGCGTATTTTTCACCGTTGACGGCGGTGGTGTATGGACCAAATTATCCGGCGGACTGCCCAATATGTCCTTCCGTGACCTGGTGATACAAAAACGTGAAAATGACCTGGTTGGCGCCAGCTTCGGACGCAGTTTTTACGTGTTCGACGACTACACTCCATTGCGCAGTGTCAGCAACGAAAACCTGGCCAGCGACATCATGTTATTCCCGGTACGCGATGCGCTCTGGTACATCCCAAGCCGGCCGCTGGGTGATTTTGAGGCCGGGGGCAAGTCATCACAGGGCGACCAGTTTTTCGTCGCAAAGAATCCGCCGTTCGGCGCTGTGATCACCTATTACCTGCCGGAAGACATCAGGACTGCGAAAGAAAATCGCCGCGAGCGCGAAAAGACAATTGAGAAAGAAGGCGGTGATACCCCCTATCCCGGCTGGGACGCGCTGCGCGCGGAAGCAGCCGAGGAAGAACCGGGCGTGGTTCTCACTATTCGTGACAGTGCCGGAGATATCGTGCGGCGACTACCGGGACCTGCCAAAGCTGGATTCCACCGCGTGGCATGGGATCTGCGTTATCCGCCTTCTGCCGCCTGGGGCGAAGAAGAGCAGGATTTCAGTGACCTTTTTCCTGCACCGCTGGCAAGGCCTGGTTCTTACACGGTCAGCCTGTCAAGCTGGAAAGACGGTCAGGTTCAGGACAGCGGCCAGAGCCAGGATGTCGAGGTCATCGTACTGCACCAGAACAGCCTTGCAACCGCCAGCCCTGATGAGCTCGTAGCCTTTGGGCTCAGGCTCGATAAGTTAAACCGCCAGGTAGAGGCTGCAGATGCGGCAAATGCGGATATTCTCAGGGAACTCGGTGCGGTGAAGATGACACTTGTGCGTTCAGGGGCACCTGACGAACTGCGACTCCAGGTCCTTCGGCTGGAGTTGGAGATAGCCGAACTTCAATTGCAGTTAAACGGGGACGAAACCAGGGACTTTATGGGTGCGCCTGGGCCGGTCAGTATTACCAACCGGGCCGGTGTTGCACTGCTTGGAACGGCACTGTCTACTCACGGTCCAACTCCGACGCATGAAAGCAATCTGCTAATGGCTGAAAAGGCATTTGAACAGGTACGGGCAGCTTATGACCGGATCGTATCCGAAGACCTCCCAGCTTTGCGTAAGCAACTGGACGCGGCAGGTGTTCCCTGGACACCTGGGCGTGGCGTTTCGTCCGGGGATTAAATGATCAAACGCGCCAAATGGGCCGGACATTTGTTCCCGCCCTTTCTTTTGGGTATCGGTATTTCGGCTGTGCAGGCAGGCGTCGAAGAAGGATCCTGGCAACAGGAAGCCGGTGATATTGAAACTGTCCAGGTGACCGCAACCCGTACCGATGCTCCTGTTGAGGAAGCCTCACTTGCCGTTACAGTGATTGGACAGGACCAGGTACGTGTAGAGGCTCCGGATGTTCTGCCGGAAATTCTACGCGGTCTGCCGGGGATCTATTTTCAACAGACCACGCCCGGCCAGGGCATTCCCATTGTCCGCGGATTGAAAGGTTCGCAGGTCCTTCACCTGGTAGATGGCATGCCCGTCAACAACGCTTTTTTCAGAGACGCACCAAACCAGTACCTCGGACTTATTGATGTTTTTTCCATGGACCGGGTCGAGGTTATCAGAGGTTCTGCAGGTAGCCTTTATGGTGCAGGCGCCATGGGTGGCGTGGTTAATTTCCTCACCCCGGAAATTACTGCAGAAGACGGCGAGTGGCAAACAGAAGCTAAAGTTTATGGCTCCTGGAGTAGCGCAGATAATGGCCTCGTTTTTCGGGCGCAGACGCAACTGCGAAAGCCCGGCCATGGCTTCACAGGCGGGGTGAGTTGGCAGGATCGTTCCGATCGAAAAACCGGTTCAGGCAAAACCATCCATCCGTCAGGCTATCGCTCGGAAGCAGTTGACCTTAAATGGACCGGAGCAATAGGTGACCGTGCTGATTTGACGTTTTCCGCTCAGTTACTGGAGCAACCTTCAACGCCAAGAGCCGATGAACTGGTCGCTGGCTTTGGCCAGCAGCAACCAGCATCCGGGCAGTTCCTGTTTCAGCCAAACAGGCGCAGTTTCCTGCACGCCCGCTACCGGTCAGACAGCGTCTCCACGTGGCTTGATCGCTACCAGGTCAATGTTTACAGGCAGGTAATCACCGATGACCGACTGACACAGGATTTCGGTGAATCCCTTATTCGAACGGAGGAAAACGAGAGCACACTGGACGGGATCACGATACAGTTTGATTCAAACCTGGCCCGCGGGACCCACCTGGCCTGGGGCTTTGAGATTTATGCAGATAAGGTGCGCAGCAGCCGAAGAGAAACAGACGCAGCCGCTAACGCCAGCCAGGTGGTGCGCAGCCGTTTTCCGGACAACTCAAGCATGGACAGTACAGCCGCGTACCTGTCGGCCGAATGGCATCCGGTTGAGCGATTAACACTGGGTTCGGGTTTGCGCTACAGCCAGTTTGATATTCACCTGCCAATGGTTGAGAACGCGCCGGATACAAGTCTTTCACCCGATGACTTCACCGGAGATGTCCGTTTTGTTTACGCCATCAGTTCTGCAATTAAACTGGTTGCTAATGTTGGCAGGGGCTTCAGACCACCTAATATTTTCGACCTCGGCACGCTGGGTAACCGGCCCGGAAACCGTTTCAATGTCACTAACCCTTCCCTTCGGCCCGAATCTGTCGGCAGCTACGACCTGGGATTGAAAACCCAAAACGGGAACCTGCAATCTGAATTCTTTGCCTTTTACATGGACTACAGGGACAAGATAAGCTCGGTGGTGACCGGCGAAATAACAGAAACAGGCCGTGTTGTTGTACGCAGCGAAAACCTGGCCGCTGCAGAATACTATGGCATTGAAGCGGGGTTTCGATGGTCTGCTGATTCCGGACAGGAGGTTTACGGCAGCCTGAATTACACGCACGGCGAAGAAACGGCTGCCGGCAACACCTCACCCGCAGACCGTGTTCCACCATTGAATGGAAAGTTGGGCATTAGCCTTAGTCCCAAAAATGCGCTGCATCTTGACGCTTACCTGTTGTTTGCCGGCTCGCAGAAACGACTCAGCGACCGGGACATTGGCGATCCCAGGATCAACCCCGAAGGTACCGCTGGCTGGCTTACCTTGAACGTGATGCTGAAAATCGAGCTTAATGAAAAGATAGAGGTGGGGCTGCGTCTGGAAAACCTCCTTGATAAGTCTTATCGTGAGCATGGTTCCGGCATTGATGCACCGGGGCGGAATGTCGGTGCCTGGGCCTCGATGCGCTTTTGAGCAAGCAAAATTCAATGACCGATACTACCCACTGGAACTGATGCCAAATATCAGCCATACAAAGGTGTTCCTGCACCTGTGCCTGCTTTGCAGTCTTGCCGTCGCTCAGCCGCTTTATGACCTGGCGGGCACGACGCCGGAGTTTTTAGTGGCACACCGCCTGGAGCCAATACACATCATTGCCTTCGTGGTGATTCTAAGCCTCTGCGTACCTCTGCTGTTTTTCCTTGTGTATCGCGTGACACATGCATTCTCGTTCAAATCTGGCAGGTTTATGCTCGGGATTTTCGTTATTTTGCTGGTGAGCCTGACTCTTATGCCAATTGTTTCCAAGTGGCTGGCACTGGACGACGTTCTAGCCGTGGTCCTGGCAGTTTTTGCCGCTGCAGTATTTGCCAGGTTTTATTTCAAGAACGAAGGTGCGCGGTTGTTCCTGTCCTGGTTCTCGCTGGCGGCACTAATATTTCCATTGAATTTTCTTTTTGTTTCTCCTGCATCTGAGCTTTTGGAAATCGGCGACGACTCAAGGGCCTACAGAAGTCTTGCACTGAAATGGACACCTCCGATTGTGGTCGTGGTATTTGATGAATTTCCCCTGTTGTCTCTGCTCAATAGCGGTCTGGAAATTGACCGGGGCAGGTTTCCGAATTTCGCAGCACTGACCGAAACCACCACCTGGTACCGGTATCACACAACCAACTCAGATTCGACCTTGGTTTCCATACCCAGCCTGCTTTCAGGAAACATGCCGATGGGCCGCGATCGGGGTTTGCCTTCACACAAGGTCTATCAGAATAACCTGCTGGCTTTGCTGCAGGATCAATATTCTGTTTCAGCGACTGAACACGGCACACGGCTGTGCCCTGATACGGTCTGTGATCCGAAGCCTGCTTATTTCAAACTGCTATTTACAGATTCCCTGGTCATTCTCGGACAGATCTGGGCACCGGCCGACCTGGCGAGGCATCTACCGTCCACCAATAATGACTGGCTGGGTTTTATGGGGGAGGAAGTGTCTGTGGCCCAGGTATTTGACACGCCCCGGGACTTTCAAAAAACCATTGACTGGCGTGCACGCGTTTACCAGTACGATCAGTTTATCGAAGGGATTACATCTGCTTCAGGTCAGCTCTACTACTTTCACTCAATGTTTCCGCATGGATCCTGGCGGCACCTGCCGGATGGCCGTTTGCTGACAGCCAGCCCAGGTGGACAAATCATGGGTATCAGTCCCAATGATCCGGACTCTATATACAAACATGTTTGGTATGACAGTGACGCGGCCGCCCGTGTTTCCCGGCAGCGCCATGTACTGCAAGTCGGCTTTGTTGACCGGATGATCGGGGAATTGGTCTCCAGGCTAAAATCCCTCGGTATTTATGACGAAAGCCTGGTCATCATTACCTCCGACCATGGTGTCAGTTTTAATGCGGGATATTCGAGACGGAATATACACGGGGGCAACCTGGCCGAAATCGCCGCTGTCCCGCTATTTATCAAATACCCCGGAAACCAGCCGAACGGCGTGAGTGACCAGAACGCACAATCCATGGATATCTTACCCACCCTCCTGGACGTTCTGGATGCCCGGGGCTGGGACGAATATGACGGTCAGAGCCTGCTGGACAGTGACCGGAATGAGCAAATTGAAAAGGTGCTTTATTCTGAAAAAAGACGGTTCGCCAAAATCGACTTTTCAGCTTACAAGCATGAACTTCAAAAGGCTGCGCAAAAATTAAGCAGTGAATACGGCCAGCAGGATTATGCCAGCCTTTACCGGGCCGGAGACCAATTGGGGTTGGTGGGAACCCGGGTAAGCGATTACCCACTATCAAGCCGCACGGTGCCGGGTGTGGTCTACCAGTATCCGGATTTTCTCAGAAGTGCCCATTTCGATGGCTCATTTACGCAATGTGTTGTGCATGGCAATTTCGATTCAGAATTCTCGGACAATCCCTCACAGATACTCGCTGTTTCAGTGGACGGAATTATCAGGGCGGTCACTCAACCATTCGGTTTTCCGGGCCAGGAAAACGGATTCCAGACACTGGTACCGCCCGGGTCTTTCGGGCCGGATAATGCTGATGTCCGGAGTTGGTTCATATTGCAGTCGGATCAGGGCATTACCCTGGCAGAGGCAAAAGGCGAAGAAAGTCGTTCCTACGGCTTGATCGGTGACATCCGTTCCGGTTGGGCAATCCGGAAAGATGATCAGGAGGTTCCGGTGGAAAGGGGTGAAGTGCCCGGATGGGTAACCGTGATACCAGAGCAAACTCCCAACACCTTCCTTGTCGGCGGCTGGGCGGCAGACCTGGCAGCGCAACAGCCAGCCGCATGGATCCTGGTGTTCATCAACGGCGCATACTATTACGCACTGAAGCCGAACCGCGATACGGAAAAAACGGCAACGAATTACCAGATGAGAGGGATCTTACGCAGCGGATTTCGTTTTCCGGTATCGGTCAATGTCGGGGGCGACCCGACAGGGATGGAGGTCAGGATCTTTGCCCTGTCCAGGGCCGGAGAAATATCCGAATTAAACTATCCCAAAGATAGTGAACGGTGGGTATTCAAGCCAAATCCGCGGCCCATAGGGCCTGCCATCAAGCCCTACGATTGAGGGCAATTGCCTGTCTCACACCATTGACTTTGTCTGCGAATACGCCATTCTTTGTTACAGAAACAACGGAACCATCACGTACATGTCCCTGATTGCCGAACTCAAACGCCGCAATGTATTCCGTGTCGCCGTGCTATACCTTGTTATAGGCTGGTTCTTGCTACAAATCGTCGATATCCTGGTCATCACCTTCGGCAGTGGCGATTGGATATACCGGTTTTTGTTCTGGCTTGGCGTTATATGCTTTCCTCTGGTACTGGTTTTTTCTTACCTGTACGAAATCACACCGCAAGGATTGCGCAAGGAATACCTTGTTGAACGGGAACGTTCGATAACAAAACGCACCGGCGAGAAAATCAACAGGGCAATTTTGATCATTCTGGGGCTTTCACTGGCGCTTGAAGTTTTCCGCTGGCTCATTGGCTGAAACTCTTTCTTTTTTATGATCAATGTATCCTCTGACCGCCTCGAGCGATTTTTACTGATTGTCCTGCTGGCCAATCTGGCTATTGCACAACCCCTGTTCGACCTGCTTGGCAGACAGGCAGAATTTTTGGTCGCCCACGCGATGGGGTCTGCCGGCCTGGTCAGCCTGGCTTTTGCCCTTTCTATGCTGCTGCCGGTGCTGCTGGCACTGCTTCCCTTGCTGGCAAAGAAAATCAGCTCTTTTGCTGGTGAATTGATTTTTTACCTGCTTTTTGGCCTGCTGGCAGCCCTGGTTTTGATGCCTGCGCTTATTTCCGCCGGATGGCAGGGCCTGGCCGCTATTTTCGCCGGTGTGTTTGTTTCACTGGTGGTGTTAATGCTTTACCGGGCGGCCGCGCCGCTGCGGCTGTTTTTCAAATACCTGACCCCGGCGGTACTGGTGTTTCCACTAAGCTTCCTGTTTTTCTCCCGCGCCGCACCGTTGTTGATGGCAGATACTGCCGATTTTGCGGGTGGCCCGGCTAACTTTCAGTCCAGGCCGGACATTGTGTTTGTCGTACTGGATGAATTCCCGCTGGTTTCATTGCTGACCCCTGAGTTGGAGATAGACCGGCAGCGTTTTCCGAATTTTGCCCGCCTGGCGGATCAGTCTGACTGGTACCTGGCTGCAACGACCGGATCGGTGGTCACGGTGGATGCAATACCCGAAGCGCTGACCGGAATTGAAACCGATCCGGACGCGAATTTATTACCGATTGCAGCCCACTACCCGCGCAACCTGTTTACTTTACTGCAAGACAGCTATGAAATTACCGCGCTGGAAACAGCTACCCGCCTGTGCCCGAGGCAACTTTGCACAGATCGAAATGTGGGCCAGGAACAACACACTGGACTGCTCGATGACCTGTTGCTGGTCTACGCCCACATCGTGACGCCGGCGCCTTGGGTACACTCTCTTCCCTCCGTTTCCAATGGATGGTCTGGATTTAATAGTGCCAGTCTGGCCACTTTTGAGTTGGACCCGGATCTTGAGGAAGCCATTGCAATAGCGGATTTATCCGGGCAGATGGAATGGAATTCGCGCAGAGGTCAATTTCGCGAGTTTGTGAATCGTATCAGGCCAGGAGAACGACCCGGCCTCTATTACTTGCATAGCCTGTTGCCACACCGTGTTTGGCGATATGTTCCCGACGGCCGTCAGTACCTGCTTGAGGAAGTATGGGCGGCACTTGACCCTCCGCACTCACGTCCCACCGTCGCCGGCGGGCAGATTTTTGGCCACCGCTGGCAGCAGGACAAACTGGCAGTCGACATGGCCCTGCAACGGCATATTTTGCAGGTCATGTTCGTGGACCTTCTGATTGGCGAATTGCTTGACCAATTGCAGAAGATGAATATGTTGAGAGACAGCCTGATTGTTGTTATGGGAGATCACGGTGCCAGCTTTGTTCCCGGCCAGCCCAGGAGAATGATCACTGCAGAGTCACTTTCTGATATCTCTGCTGTTCCGCTGTTCATCAAACTGCCAGGCCAGGAGGCAGGCAGGAAGATCGAAAAGCCAGCAGCACTGATCGATATCCTGCCAACCATAAGCGACGCGTTGGGGAGTGCTGTTGACTGGCTGTTCTCAGGGGATTCTTTGCTCGACGAAAACCGTTTGCACCGGGAAATTGTCAGCGTAAAAAATTCAGCGGGCGCAGTTTTCAGTTACCCGGCAGCGCAGCACATGGCGCATCTTGCGAGCCGCGCGGCGGAACACGATGCACTGCTGGGCCGCGGTACCAGTCCTGAGTTTTACCAAATCGGGCCTAATCCGGAATTACTTGGAACAAATCCTGCAGATTATATATCCGGGAACTCAAATTCCGGTCGGGTTGTCCTGGACGCCCCCATGCTCTTAAGGGCCGTGAATCTCGAGTCAGATTATGTGCCGTTACACCTGACCGGCAGGCTGGAATACGCCGGCCAGGATTCCGGCCCGGCCAACCTGGCAGTTGCAGTCAACGGTGTGATCCGGGCAGTTAGCAGAACTTACGATGTCGATGGATTCCGAAATCAATTTGCTGCTTTTCTGCCACCCGATGCCTTGCGCGATGGCGAAAACCAGGTTCAGGTTTTCCTGGTAGACGAATTGAACGGCCGGAAGCTGTTGTCTGAAATGCAGCAGCAAAAACCCTGGACATTCGAGTTGATTGTCCGTGATGGTCAGGAAGTCCTTGTCAATCAATTGGGTCAGGAATGGGCAGTGAATAAGGTGACGTACGCGGGCCGGGCCCTGACGGTAGAAGATGAAGGTGCTGCCTTGGTGAAACTGAATGGCTCACTGGGTACCGGAATGGCACCTGACAGCAGCATCGTTGCTTTCAGAAGCGGGAAGTATTCGGGGAGCAGTAAAGCTCTCGATTCCTATTTTAGTCTTCCATTGTTGTCCGGGGTCCAGGAGAGTAACCAGCAGTCCTCATTGCGGGTATTTGCGTTGGCGGACGACGAAGCAACAGAGCTGAATTACCCTGCACCCTGTGCAGACCATTGGCATTTTACGCCACCGCCTGCCTGGGAAGGCATTGACTGTTCCCCGGAAGCGGTCAATCCCTTGCAACTGGAGGACGGCGTATACCGGGCGAGCCTGGATTTCGGGCAATTCAGTATCCGCCCGTACATGGGCCGGGATTGGGACTTCAATGAAGGCAATATCAGCTGGGCCACAGGTCAACAGGCCGACCTGAACTTCCCAATACAAAAGAATCTGAACGGGATAAAATTCGAGGCCATGGTTCAACCATTCCTGGCGCCGCCAAATTTAAGCCAACAGGAAGTGTTCCTGTTGGCCAATGACGAGAAGATTGCATCCTGGATATTCGAAAAGTCAGTTTTCTCACCGATCAGTTGGGAAATATCCTCTGACATTCTCGTTCGCGGCAACGGAGCCCTGAAACTCAGCTTTTTGATGCCCAATGCCGCCTCACCGAAATCACTTGATGCCGGGGAAGACCTGCGTATTCTTGGCCTGGCTTTTTCAAGAATGGACATCGAGGCAGAAATTTCCGGGCAGAATAAATGAAAATTTCCCCAAATTTCCTGAACCATTTTGCGTTGTGGTTCGTCACCGTGTTTGCCACGCCGCTGTTCATCGCCGTCAATAACAGTGATGACATCGCCATACCGTTCAGCGCACTTGTCCTGATCCTGCTGTTATCATGCCTGGCGCTCAGCCTCGTCACGACCGGCATTGGCCGTCTGGGTGGAAAATCGTGGGCCAGGCGGGCAGGCCTGCTGATGTTGGGATTCGCTTTGGTGCTCGCGGTCCAGGCAAATGTTGTGCATGACCTGTTCTTTTACGGGAATTTCAACGGCGAAAAGATCAACTTCAGAAGCAATGGCCAGGATTTCTGGTTCGAATGGTATGGTTTTCTTTCAGCACTCCTTGTAGTCACCGTTGTATTGCAGTGGCGACGGCCGAAAGGTCCATGGCTGGCCATCTTGCCGGTACTTTCCTCAACGCTCTTGCTGGTGCCCGCCTGGTTTGAATATTTGCAGGGCAACAGGGGCGATGGGCAGGAACAGGACATTGACCCCGGCGTATTCGGGTTTTCCCGTAACGGGAATCTGATACACCTGCTGCCGGACGGTTTCCAGAGTGACGTTGTCCAGCAGGTGCTGGAGGAAAATCCGGAACTTGCTGCCAAATTTGAAGGCTTTACTTTTTTCGCCAATCACCTCGGCATGTTCCAGGGAACCGCACCCGCTGTACCTACCATCCTGACCGGCATGCCATTTGACCTGGAACAGGGCCATGACTACCAGAAAGTCATTCCGCATGTGCAGGCCAACGGATATCCCACCGTACTAAAGAATGCGGGCTACCGGCTGGACTACACGCTGATCACAACAGCTTACTGTGCTGAGCGTGCGGAATCTTGTATTTCCCGTCCGTTCAATGACATGAAAGCCCGGGGTTATTATCGTCACAGGGACGAAAGCCGTGCGTATTCAGCGCGAATCCTGGCAGATCTGACGATGTTCAGGCTGATGCCAACGCTTATCAAGGAGAAAATCTATGACGACGGGCATTGGTACCTGTCAGACACAACGCTGGACGGTTCTTCACCCTGGCCCGATCCCGTGATCCGTGAATGGACCGAAAACATGCAACTCAATGACGGGCCCCCTACATTCAAGTATTACCACTTTATCGGAACACATATTCCCCCACATTGGGATGCAGATTGCACCTATCATCGCAGGCTTGAACGGAGCAGGGAAAACTTCATGGCGCAGGCCTATTGTGTACTGCAGGGCATGGCCGGCTTGCTCGACGAATTCAAAAGGCAGGGAATTTATGATGAAACGGCCGTGCTGGTCAGTGGAGATCACGGCCATGGCACAGCACCCGCGGATGAACTGCATGGCTCGCAACAATCGGCGCTGGCACCCAGCCTGATGGGTTCGGCGCGGCCGGCCTTCATGATCAAGGAAAAAGACAAGCGCGGCCCGTTGAATTTCAGTCGGGTCCCCACCAGCCTGATCGATATCGCGTCTACGGCGCTGGCGATGGTCGGCCTCGGCCAGTCAAACCTGCAGACTTCCGCGTTTGACCTGGCTGAAGAATCGACCCGGGTCAGGTATTTTATGCCTTATTCCTCCCGGGAACTGTTCACCGGCAAGCCGGTACCACATGTGGTGTATTCGGTTGGGAATGACGTCCGTGACAGCAGAACCTGGCTGATTGAGCAAATTGTTCCCTTTCAAACGGCACCGAGTAGATACGACCCGGTCAATTACCGCAATGGAAATAATCTTGTTCATGGCGTGCGATACTCCGTTGCCGAGCCCGACAAGGAAGCCACCTGGATCAATGGCCGGCAGATGGCATTCCTTATATCACTACCCAAAGAATCTGCGGGTTCTGATGGCATTGCAGAATTGCAAATTGGACTGCATCTTCCAAAGTGGATACCGGAGCAGGGAATGAAGATCAGCATCAACGGTCAAATCATTGTTGAAAACCTGGGAATTGAAGCGGGAAAGGGATATTGGAAACGGGTCAGCGTTGGGCTTGCAGGAGCAGAGTTAAAACCGGTGAATAATTTTGTCTCGGTGCAATTTTCTCATTCGCAGCTACCGCCCGGGATCAAGCATTTCGAAGTAGCTGCACTGATCCAATCTATTCGACTGGTCATGAAACCCGCTTCTGACACCAGTACAACTGGCGCATCCCCTCCCTGAGCTCGATTTGTTCGTGGATTACAAACTGCTTCTGTAACTGTTCCTCCAGGTAATCCTGGCGGTAATCCCAGTACTTGTCTTCCTTGTTTAGCAACAGGGTTTGTACCTTGTCATCTTCGCGGGATACGTACTCGATCACCAGTTGATCAGTGAGCCCCGCCAGCCAGGTGATGAATTCAGCTAACGGAATATTCGCCGAGATGACCACATGGTGGATCAGGGCCAGGCACAGCACCATACCGGGCTGACTGCGATATTGTAAATCACGCCTTTCGAGGTTGCGCCAGCCCCAATTGGGGGATGGATCAGCCACGTTCTGAACCAGCGGCAACACGTTTGCAGGCGTATCAGGATCACGGAACATGCGTTCCACGGCAAAATGGTCTATATCCGTTGCCACGACCTGCCGGCAATACCGTGCCGCAATGCTTGAAAACTGCCCGGTGTTGCATCCTATATCCCAAACCGTAGCCGGCGAGCCATCCTTGACGCAGTGGGCGACAAACTCCTCTTTACGCTTATGGTCCTCATCCGAATAATTATGGAAGTTTTTGTAGTTTCCCCACTCTGAGCCGTCCCCTTCCCATTGCAAGGAAGTAATCAATTTCTTAAGTTTCCTGATGTTTACCAGGATCAATTCACGATTAAAGCCAGCAGACTTCAGGCTCGAGCGAACGTTTTCGCTGGACCCGCTGTAGCGCCGGTCCAGCTTGGCCTGTAGCCAGACATTGCCCGTTACACCCTTGCGGAAACGGTCTCTGAAACCGAACAGCTTGCCGGCGGTCTGCACATCAATGCCGTCAATCCTGGAGCGCAGGAAAGGCTGGAAGTGCACGCCCTTGTAGGCCTGCAACATCAGCGGAAACAGAAACATTTCGCAGAACTGGCGATATCCCGCCCAGGGCTCACCTTCCGGCAGTGGCTCAAAGGAAGGAATATCGATGAACACCGGTTTCCTTCCAACGAACTGGATGTTGTAGGGCGTGGCGTCCTTGAGCGTGTAGCCTTCCTGGATGGCGGCTTCTGTCAGCCTGAGCTGCAGCATCGCTGCTGATTTGAGCATGCCGAATGCCCACTCGTAAGGGTATGAGATCAGGGAAATACGTTCGTGTTCAAGGTAACCGGCCCATTGTTGCCGGACTTCATCCGGCAAGGGGTTGTTACTTTCTTCCAGCACTTTGGATTTGACCACTGCCCCGGATTCGGAGAACTTTCGATAAAAAGCGGTGTTACTGACAGCGCGAAAATTCTCCAGGGCGGATTCGCTCAAACCCCGGAATACACGCTCACCATGCAGATAAATGCGCCCGTCACGGTCGCGGAAAGAACCGGTGTCAATATTGCCGGAGGGGTTTTTCAATGGTGTTTAAGTCGGATCATCATCACCGACTGGCTTCTTTTTAAAACCAAGGAAGGCAATGATCCGGTACCAGAACAGCTTCAATGCCACCGCGACTGCGGCGATACCGCCCAGGACCACCTGCAAGAGCATGCTGCCGGTTCCCGGGTCGAGATAAGCAAGGGCCGTGGCGGGTGCGACAGCCGTCAATACAAGAATAATCCTGAATAAGATGCTCACATGAATGCTCCTGCTCAAATTTTATGATTGTTAACCGCAACAAATATCGGGGCAAAATAGCACGAAGCCAAGGTCTATGCCTTGCGCCTCGCCCTGAAAAAATCCTTCAGTAATTCCGAGCACTCCGCTTGCAGACAACCACCCTTAACTTCTACTGCGTGGTTGTGACCTTTATTTCCCAGAAGGTCAAACCGCCCTCCGGCAGCACCCGTCTTGGGATCCGCTGCACCGTACACAAGCCTGTCAAGCCTGGCGTGTATCATCGCGCCGGCGCACATACTGCAGGGTTCAAGCGTCACGTACAGGGTAGATCCCGGCAAGCGATGGTTTTGAGCACACGCCCCGGCATTCCGCATGGCCACGATTTCTGCGTGCGCGGAAGGATCGCTGCACAGGATATTACAGTTGCTGCCGCTTCCGAGTACAACACCATCGCGCACCAGCACAGCACCAACCGGTACTTCATCGCGCTGTCGCGCTTGTATTGCCAATTCCAGCGCTTGGCCCATCCAGTGAAGGTCGGTTTCGTTGAATGTGTCAGTCATGATCATTCAGTATTTCTTGCGTCCGATGAATATCACCTGGGGCTCCAGGTATGCCCATTTTGCCGAAACATAACAAATGACGAAACTCTGCTGGAAGCCTGCATCCCTGATGTCCTGCAGCAGGTCGATTCCGAACTCGTAGAAACAAAGCACAGCTTTTCCCGAAAGAGGATCTCCATGATAAACGGGCTTGCACAGGTGCTCTATCTCGCCTGCTGAGTCAATACGGGCCATCCTCCTGGTTTTTTCCCCGAACAGGAATGGCACGCTGAAAATCAATTGTCCACCGGTCGCCAACACCCGGTAAAACTCTCTCAGTGCAGCCTTGTAATCCGGGACATGTTCCAACACGTCAAAACTGAGCACGGCGTGAAGGCTACGATCGCCGAAAGACAAGCTGGTAACATCTTCGTTGCGAACTGGCCCGCCCGGCGTGTCAATCATTGCACCCGGCTCTTCGCCGACAAAATATTCACTGCCAACCAATTCTGGATACCGGGAATGCAACTCCTGAAACAGTGGTGTTACCGCTTCGGTGACGAAAATCAAGTCGTCTTTTTGCGGTTGAACCTGCTGTTCGAAGATATGCAGGCTTGAGCGCCAGCGATTTGTCAATCCGCAATCCAGGCAAACAAGGGTTTCACGCCAATTGATGGCTTTGTCCTGCTCCGGCCTGTCAACGCGAAAACTCGTGTCCTTTTGGCAAACGTAACAGCGGCCCTTAACTGACCCTTCGGTATCAAATATTGATTTTGTTGAAGCGGGCCTTCCATCAAAAAATCCGAGAATCCCGACAAGAGATGACGCAGCCTGGTAAAACGACCCCTTGATGTCGTCCGCTTCAGGCCAACGATACATCCTGGCCCGGTTTCGAAACCATTTTGAAATTTGTGCGGACGAAACGATCACAGCTACTCCCAATCAATTGTTACCCCGCTCGAAAACAAATCAAAAAGGGTGTTTCGCAGAAGCTGAAAAGAGTTTTTGACTCAAATTATCAGCATTTTTCAGCTATAACAAAAATGTTTTTCCCAAATAAGAATCTTATGCCAATAAAATCAAACAACCTGCTGATAGGAAAAACGATCCGATCATAAAATTTCATGGAATTTGAACTGACAGGCATGATAGCCTCGCTATCCTTCATTCCTCTTTTTTTACTCTTCAATCTCAGAAATAATGATGCGATGAATCCGATGGAATCTACGTAATGAATCCTTTCTATTCGAAAACCGGATTCATTCGGTTTTGAGACCCTTTCTTTTTTCCCGTAACGCCTGTAATGTCCAACTTTCCGGTCCAGATCGGAAAATAACATCATAAATGCAGGAACATATACCAGTAACTTCGCACCAACCTTCATTTTCGAATTAAGTTTTTCAAGGATTTCCCTGTCATCAGATATGTGTTCCAGGACGTTGGAGCAAAAAACGCCATCTACTTCAGATTCAATGTCTTCCAACCTGGCAATTGCATTAAATCCTTTCTTTAAAATGCAACACCTTGCCTCGTCATCAATTTCAACGCATAAGGGAGAAATACCACTAATAGATTTATAAATTTCTGAAAGTGTTCCAATTCCGGCCCCAAAATCAACGATAACTTTTTTATTTTTCAACGCTTTTTCAAAAAGCCCCGCAATAAAATTGTTATAGCCCAAAAGGTTGTTCTCAATTTCAATCAGTTCTTGTAAACCAGAATAATGAGATTTGTCTTGTATGCTTTGCAAGCTTCGGCTTACTCCCACTCAATGGTCGCGGGTGGTTTACCAGATATGTCATATACTACACGAGATATACCATCTATCTCATTGATTATTCTCAAAGATACTGACTCAAGAAATTCATGCGGTAGGTGTGCCCAACGGGCAGTCATAAAGTCTATTGTCTCTACAGCGCGTAAGGCGATTATCCATTCGTAGCGTCTTTGGTCCCCAACCACTCCAACCGACTTCAGCGGTAAAAACACCGCAAAAGCCTGGCTCACGGAGTCGTACAATTCATGCGCACGTAATTCCTCGATAAATATGTGATCGGCACGTTGCAAGGGCTCGATGTATTCCTTCCTGACCTCTCCCAGCACACGCACACCCAGGCCGGGACCCGGGAAAGGATGCCGCTGAACCATTGCAGCAGGCAGGCCCAACTGCATGCCGATTCTCCGGACCTCATCCTTGAACAGCTCCCGTAACGGCTCTACCAGTTCCATGTTCATTTTTTCGGGCAGACCGCCAACATTATGGTGGGACTTGATCACGTGGGCCTTGCCGGTTCGTGAGCCCGCCGACTCAATCACATCGGGATAAATTGTTCCCTGGGCAAGAAAACGCACGTCACCGCAGGCATTGGCCTGTTCTTCAAAAATTTCTATGAACAGCTTGCCAATGATTTTACGTTTTTCCTCCGGATCGCTTGCGCCTTCAAGTGCTGCCAGGAACCGGTCCGCAGCGTTTACCCGTATCACCCTGACACCCATATGTTTTGCAATGGTTGCCATTACCTGGTCGCCTTCGTGATAGCGCAGCAATCCGGTATCCACGAATATACAGGTCAACTGATCGCCAATCGCCTCGTGAAGCATGGCTGCCACCACGCTGGAATCGACGCCACCGGACAATCCCAGCAATACCTGTTGATCACCAACCTGCTGCCGCGTGTTCTGAATGGAGTCTTCAATAATGTTCTCGGCGGTCCATAGGCTCTCGCAGCCACAGATTTCACCAACGAAACGCTGGAGAATACGCTGACCTTGCAGGGTATGGGTGACTTCCGGATGAAACTGGATACCATAGAACCGCCGTTCGTCATCGGCAATCGCAGCCACCGGGGCAGAATCGGTTTCGGCTTCGAGCACGAAGCCATCCGGGAGGTCGGCCACTTTGTCACCATGGCTCATCCACACTTCCAGCAAAGCAACGCCGTCATCAACAACTTGCTCTTCAATACCACCCAGTAAACGGGACGGCCGGCAAACGCGCACTTGTGCGTAGCCAAACTCTTTTTCATCGGAGGAAACAACCGAACCGCCCAACTGCCCTGCCATGGTGTGTAGTCCGTAGCAGATACCCAACAGGGGCACGCCCATCCCGTATATTTCCCCTGGTGCTGACGGGCCATCCGCCACGGTGACCGATTCCGGGCCACCGGAGAGAATAATGCCACGCGGGTTGAAATCCAGAATTTCACCGGCCGGCACATCCCAGGGCATGATTTCGCAATAAACGCCGATCTCGCGGATACGCCGGGCAATCAGTTGCGTGTACTGCGATCCGAAGTCCAGGATCAGGATTCGATGCTGGTGAATGTCCTGGTTCATCGGGGCGGCGGTTTATACCAATTTATAGTTGGGTGCTTCTTTGGTGATTTGCACGTCATGGGCATGGCTTTCCCTGACACCCGCATCGGTGATGCGGGCAAAGGTCGCGTTGGCACGAAACAGGTCGATGTCGGCACAGCCCATGTAACCCATTGAAGAGCGCAATCCACCCAGCAGTTGGTGAATAACGCCGGAAAGCGATCCTTTGTACGGCACACGACCCTCGATGCCTTCAGGCACCAGTTTATCGACCGCGGTGTCGTGCTGAAAATACCGGTCCCTGGAGCCTTCCTGCATGGCGCCCAGTGATCCCATACCGCGATATGATTTGTAGGAACGGCCCTGGTAAAGCTCAACTTCACCGGGCGCTTCTTCGGTGCCGGCAAACAACCCGCCGACCATGGCGCAGTTGGCACCGGCTGCAATTGCCTTTGCGAAATCACCCGAGAATCGAATGCCACCATCGGCGATCAGGGGTACGCCGGTGTTCTTGAGGGCCTCCGCGACATCATTAACAGCGGTGATCTGGGGCACCCCTACCCCGGCCACCATGCGCGTTGTGCAAATGGAACCCGGGCCCTGCCCCACCTTGACGCCGTCAGCTCCGGCTTCTACCAGCGCCAGCGCGCCTTCACCGGTAGTCACGTTGCCGCCGATTACCTGCAAGGCAGGAAAATGTTTCTTGGTCCAGGTGACCTGGTCCAGTACGCCGCGGGTGTGACCGTGGGCGGTGTCCACCACCACGATATCCACATTGGCCTCCACCAGGCCTGAGATCCGCTCTTCAGTGTCGCCGCCAACTCCAACTGCGGCGGCAACCATCAGCCGCTCCTGGCTGTCCTTGGCTGCATTGGGGAAATCGGTGGATTTCTGAATATCTTTGACGGTAATCAGCCCACGCAAGCTGAATTCCTCATTGACCACAAGGACTTTTTCAATGCGGTGAGTATGCAAAAGTTCTAGCACTTCATCATGGCCGGCGTTTTCACGGACTGTGATCAGCTTGTCCTTGCGCGTCATGATATTGCGTACGGGATCATCCAGTTTTCGTTCAAATCGCATATCGCGGCCGGTAACGATACCCACCAGTTCGTCACCATCGACCACCGGAACGCCGGAAATATTGTGCCGGTGCGTGATTTCAAGGACTTCTCGGATGGTGGTATACGGACTGACTGTGATCGGATCCTTGATCACACCGGCCTCGTATTTCTTAACCATTCGAACCTGATTCGCCTGCTCTGCAGCGGACATATTCTTATGCACTACCCCGATTCCGCCTTCCTGGGCAACTGCAATTGCAAGGCGGGCTTCGGTCACTGTGTCCATGGCAGCCGACACAAGAGGCACATTCAGACTCAGTTCACGGGTGATACAGGTTTCGAGATTAACGTCCTTCGGAAGAATTTCCGAGTAGGCAGGCACCAGGGTTACATCATCGAAGGTCAGTGCTTCACCGATCAGTCGCATCGTCGTTTTGCTCCTTGACGGCCAGTATGCAGCAACGCCCGGGTTTCCCGGGCGTTGAGAAATAATCAACCATTATATCCTGCTGCTGATCTGTTTTATATGTCAGTCAGCCGAATCCAGCGAGAAAACCAGCGAACCATCCAGCCAGGTTTCGCGCACACGGATTTCCGGTATCTCATCTTCCGCAACCCGCATGATGTCACGGTCAAGAATGACAAAGTCAGCACGTTTTCCGGGCTCCAGTGAACCAACCATGTCCTCCATGAATCCAGAGTAGGCCGCATCCAGGGTAAATCCACGCAGAGCCTCTGCCCGGGAAATGGATTCACCTGGGTACCAACCACCGACGGGCCAGCCGTCAAGGTCACGCCGCGTGACAGCGGCATAGATTCCATGCATCGGATTCACCTCCTCTACCGGGAAATCCGATCCAAGCGCCAGGCGTGCACCGCTATCCAGCAGGGATCGCCAGGCATAGGCGAAACGTATCCGGTCGACATCCAGTCGTTCCTCGGCCCAATACATGTCACTGGTGGCGTGTGTGGGTTGCATCGACGCAATAAGCCCCATTTGCGCAAACCGCTCGACATCCGTGCCATCGAGAATTTGCACGTGCTCCACACGATGACGACCGGGGTTTTCAGGGTGGGCTGGAATTTCGGCCTGCAAGGCATCCAACGCGACGCGGTTGCCGTTATCACCGATGGCATGTATGGCCACCTGGAAACCACATGACAGTACTTTTGCCACCTGTGAACGTAGTACATCCGGCTGCATAAACAACAAGCCCCGGTTACCGGGATCATCAGAGTATTCGGCCAGCAAGGCGGCACCCCGGCTGCCCAGGGCCCCGTCTATGTAGAGTTTTGCCGCATGGGCATAAAAACGACCGGATTCGTGCCGGATACCTCCCTGATCGCACAACCAGCTCAGGGTAGCGCCGGCGCCATCGGCCATTGCATACACCCGCGTGGGAAAACGCCCGGCCTCAACATGGCGCAGATATCGTTCCATCACGTTCCGGCCAACACCAGGGTCGTGTACTCCGGTCAGGCCAAGGCTGACCGTCTGGTGCAGGGCCAGACCTAGCGCTTCGTTCTGCAAAGTTTCGGATTCGGCCGGAATCGCGCTTTCAACCATCGCCTTCGCGTTGTCAATGAGAACGCCTGTCGCCTGTTGTTGGCTATCGCGGTGAATAAAGCCGCCTTCAGGGTGCCAGTCGCCAGCCAGGTTCCGGTCAGCCATTGCCAATGCCGCGCTGTTGCCCCACGCCGCGTGACCGTCAATCCGAGTCAACTAGACAGGACGCAGCGGAAAGTGTTCATCAAGATCCTGGCGATTCGGAAATTCCTGCTCGGGCCAGTCATTCTGGTCCCAGCCACGTCCCAACAACCAGTCCTGGTCGGCCAGGTTTTTTTCATGGGCTTTGAGGCGCTGAATGATTTCTTCCTTGTTGGCGGTACCCACCAGTTGAGCGCGTGTCAGTGATAGTGCAAGGTTGGTGAGGTGGCCGTGTGAATCAATCAGGCCAGGTATTACCGTTTTACCCTGCAGATTCCGTGAATTCGCCCCCGGGTAAGCGCTTTGAATTTTCTGGCTTGAACCCAGCAGAAGAATCTCCCCTGCATCGTTAAAGGCCATTGCTTCGACAATGGGCTGATCTTCGTTGGAGGTATAAATTTGCGCGTTGTAAATGACGTTCACTGCCGATGTGTCCCCGGTCAGCCCGCTGCCGGTTTCTGCCTCAGGCTCTGCTGGCGGCTCCTGGCCACAGGCTGACAGCATGCAAATGAGCGGCAGGAAAACCGTCAATCTCAACTTCTTTTTCATTCTTGCTTTTGTTCCTTTCAAGACATCCTGATTAAGACTTATTGGGCAGGACTTTTGTGGGGCACGAGTTTATCATCAAGATATGCACGGTGAACGTACCATTTACACCCCCAGTGAACTCAATCACCAAGCCAGGCTGCACCTCGAAGCAGGATTCGGGCGAATCTGGCTGGAGGGTGAAATCTCAAACCTGAGCAGGCCGGCATCCGGTCACCTTTATTTCTCACTCAAGGACAGCAGGGCCCAGGTTCGCTGTGCATTTTTCCGCTCCAAGCTGGCTGGAATTTCATTCCGCCCGGATAATGGAATGCAGGTCCAGGCCCGTGGGCGATTAAGTCTTTACGAAGCCCGCGGCGATTACCAGTTGATCGTCGAAACCATGGAAGAGGCGGGCGAAGGTCGTTTGCGTGCCGCTTTCGAGGCTTTGAAAAACAAATTGCAGGGCGAGGGTCTGTTCGACCCGGGCCTGAAACAGCCAATGCCGCAATACCCGGTTCGAATCGCTGCAGTAACCTCGCCCAGCGGAGCAGTCATCCGGGACATTCTCAACGTGTTAAAAAGGCGCTGGCCGCTGGCCGCTGTCCGGCTTTACCCGGTACAGGTACAGGGCAAGGATGCTGTGCCGGCCATTTGCAATGCATTGACAGCAGTCAACCATCACGGCTGGGCACAAGCCATCATCATTGGCCGCGGTGGCGGGTCCCTGGAGGACCTGCAGGCATTCAATGAGGAGCCGGTCGCCCGTGCTATTTCCAGCTCCGGGATTCCGGTGATTTCTGCTGTTGGACACGAAACCGATTACAGTATTTCCGATTTTGTGGCGGATCTTCGCGCTCCGACACCGTCAGCCGCAGCAGAATTACTGACCCCGGATGCCGAGGCGCTCAAACTGGCCTTTGCCGGTCATTGCCAGCATCTGAAAAGGCGAATTCACGGCCAGCTTCAGAGGCTTTCGCAAGAACACGACCACCTTGCACATCGCCTTGCAAAGCAACACCCCGGCCGAAAAATGCAGGAGCACAGGAAGCTGCTGTCACAAATAGCTACCAGGCTATCGGTGAGCGGCCGAAGGCTGGTTCCTGACCATCGGTCAAGCCTGGAGCAATTGACGGTTCGTGTTCGCAGTCTCGGAAACAAGCTGGTAGCTGAACGCCAGCGAAGATTGGGCGAACTGGCTCGTACCCTGAACGCGGTCAGTCCCCTGCCCACCCTGGACAGGGGGTACGCCATCCTGGCTGATGGCGACGGCGAGGCCTTGCTGACTTCTGTTTTCGGTGTACAAGAAGGTCAATCCATGTCCGCACAGCTCGCAGATGGACGCATTTACGCCACTGTAGACAATGTCACCGGCGAGCGACTGTCCAAGAGTAAAGTGCCAGAGTAAACATCGAGACGGTGGCTTAACCGCGATTTACACTGGCACTTTACTCTGACCCCATTTCATGACGTTTTAACCCCTTTTTCATGTTTGTGCCGTTCTGATAAGGGAACACACAAAATTGGAACAAGGAATACGACATGAATTACAAAATATTGTCATGCAGCTTTGCGGTGATTTTTGCCGTTGCCTGTACGACCGATCCGGCCAGTGAAGATGACCTGACTCAGCACATTCAAGCTAATGTGGAGGAAACAGATCGCGCGCGTAAGTTGATTGATACTCTGAAAGATGCTGACAAACGATTGCCTGCAGAGCCGCAAATCACCGAGCCCATCATCGTTGTCGCAGGCAATGAGCATCGCGTTGATGGTCCGGATATCGCTGCGGCGCCGGAAATCAAGTCAGACGAATTCAGCCGTTCAGTTACTAGCGAGCAAGCTGAACAAATTGCCAAACACAGCATGGGCGACGTGCAGAGTATCGTGCAGGCACTTCCTGCCACCACTGCGGCCCTTGTCGTCCGGCAGGAACTGATCCGCCGCGCGCGTGAACCCCTTTATCGCGAGCAATATCAGCGCCCGGAGGATCACCGGGTCATGCGGGTGGCTGACAACCCGGTATCCACATTTTCCATTGATGTAGACACGGGAGCCTACTCGAACATGCGCCGTTGGCTTAACCAGGGCCAGTTGCCCCCGGAGGACGCCGTCAGGATTGAAGAATTCATCAACTACTTTGACTATGACTACCCGGCACCACAAAACACTCAAACGCCGTTTATGGTAGAGACTGAAATTGCGGCTGCACCCTGGAACAGAAACACCCACTTGCTGCGCATCGGCATACAGGGCTACAAAGTGCCCAAACAGGAACTGCCCTCCTCCAACCTTGTGTTCCTGATTGACGTTTCGGGTTCCATGCGCTCACCCGATAAACTGCCCTTGCTGAAACAGGCACTGGGCATGTTGACCCGTAATCTAAAGGCCCGCGACACCATCAGCATGGTAGTTTACGCGGGGGCGTCAGGTGTTGTGCTTCCGCCAACCCACGGAAACCAGAAAGCCAGGATTTTGACCGCCCTAAATCAACTCGAAGCCGGTGGGTCCACCAATGGCGCGGCCGGTATTCGACTGGCCTACCAGATGGCGCAGCAGAATTTCCGGGCTAACGGTGTGAACCGGGTGATCCTGGCCACCGACGGTGACTTCAACGTCGGGCAGGCAAGCACGACCGAGTTAATTGACCTGATCCAGCGCAAACGGGAAGCCGGAATTGCCCTGACCACACTTGGTTTCGGCAGCGGCAATTACAACGACCATATGCTTGAGCAACTGGCTGATGAGGGCAACGGTAATCATGCCTACATCGACCGCCTGTCAGAGGCCCGCAAAGTGTTGGTCGATGAACTGTCAGCCACCCTGCTGACCATCGCCAAGGATGTGAAAATTCAGGTCGAGTTCAACCCGGCCACGGTATCCGAATACCGCCTGATCGGTTACGAAAACCGCATTCTGAATGAAGAGGATTTCAATAACGACAGGGTCGACGCCGGCGAAATTGGCGCAGGACACCGTGTTACCGCCATCTACGAGATCAGCCTCGCAGGATCGGGTTTTCAACGCATGCCTGATCGACGCTATGGCGCCAACAACGCCAAGGACCGCATTGGTGAAGCCACGCAAGGTCTCGGCGGTGAACTCGCCCACCTTAGGGTTCGATACAAGAGACCCGGCCAGAGCCATTCAAGGCTGATCGAGGCGCCGATCCTTCGCAGCACCGTGCTGGCAGAAACCGGCCAGGCCAGTGACAACTTTCGTTTCGCCGCAGCCGTGGCTGCCTTCGGCCAGAAACTGCGTGGCGGAAAGTTTCTCGAGTCTCTTGGCTATCCGGAAATTGCCGAACTTGCCAGGAATGCACGTGGTCAGGATCACTTCGGTTACCGCAGCGAGTTTGTTCAACTCGTCTCTCTTGCGGAAATGCTGGACACCAGCGATACGGTTGCCAATAGGTTGATCGGGGAGTAGTTCCCATACTTCCCGGGAAATTGAAGCTGTCTGCCCCGCATGCCAAATTTAGTGCACTCCCACTTGGCGTATTCTCTGCCATCAGATACGCTCTTGGCATGCGGGGTTCCACCGATGAACAACTCATGAAGCAATATGCAGCGGGTGATGTGTCTGCATTCGAGGATCTCTATGAACGTTACCGTGGTCCCCTTTACCGCTACATTCAACGCCAGGTTCACGACCCGGCAACCGTCAATGACCTCTACCAGGGCAGCTGGGAAAAACTCATTAAGGCCCGCAATCGCTACAAGCCAGCGGCACCTTTTCGGGCCTGGTTTTTTCGAATCGCACACAACCACGTTGTTGATCATTTCCGCAGCAAGCATGAAACCGAAGCTCTGAACCCGGATCAAATGACAGCTTCCGCACCACAGCCCGGAGAGGCACTGGGCAATGAACAGAAACAAAAGCGCTTTCGTGCCGCATTGCAGGATTTACCCGCTGAGCAAAAGCACACCCTGTTGCTCAAGATCGAAGCCGGGCTGGGCCTGGAAGAAATCGGTAAGATTACCGGCGTGAAGCGAGAGACAGTCAAAAGCCGCCTTCGTTATGCCACGGCCAAACTGAAACGGACATTACAGTCATGAATTCCGGCAGCCCCAAAAATCCCGGCTCAGAAGACTATGATCAGGACCTCAACGGGATCGAGAGCCAGTATCGGGCGCTGCGAGCCGACGAGCCACCAGCGATGCTGGACCAGGCTATTCTGAATAAAGCCCGGCTGGCCACAGAATCCCACCCCATCCGTCCCTGGAATTTTGGATGGATGCATGCCACTGCAACTGCAGCCTTGCTGGTGCTCGGGTTGACCCTGGTATTGCAGCAACGCAGCGAATTAACTCTTCCGCCACCCGGGATCGATCGCCTGGAGTCCTTGAACCGGTCAAAGCCAGTGGCCGTCGATACCGATGCTGTTCTGCAGGAAAAGATTACAAGCTCTGGTGAGATTCTTGTAGAAACCCTGCAAATCGAAGCCCCAGGGGAATTCAAAGACGCCAGCGAAGATGACCTTGCAGGCACTTTAAAACAATCTCTCAGTGTGCCTGAAGAGACGCACGGCGCCGACAGTAAAATCAAGGTGTATGAGCTTCGCCGGGAACGGGCAGCAGAAACCCCGCAAAGACAATTGCTGGAACAGGAATCGGCCATGCCGGTTACTGAATTTCCTTCCGGTGCCGAAGAATCACAGCAAAGTGCAGACAAAAGGATGGATGAGGCCGCTCGGACGCCTGCAATTACGGCCGCAAAACTAACGTCGGCTTCAATGTCCGTAATACAAAAAAATGAGGAAATGCCTGCTCCAGAATCATCAGCTGCAGGTGATTCGGTTGCAGCGGATGACTTTTCCAGGGGCCAGCCTGACCCTGAAGACTGGATTGCCCGTATCCTGGAAATGAAGCATATACATGAATCTGAAGAGAGGCTTGAATCCGAAGCCTGGAAGCTGGAACTGGAATCATTCCGGCAGACCTGGCCGGACTATCCCCTACCCGATGAACTTGCTAAAGAACTTACCGGGAGTCTTGCTGATGAACCAGACGAGGCGCCCGGCCGGGAATGAAAACACTGGCTGCGCCCTGCCGGTTTGAGGAAACCATTCGCAAAAGCCGCTTTGTTTCAAACGCGTCTCCGGTCAGGACCCAGGCGGATACCCTGGCATTTTACGAGTCTGTTGCTGATCCGCAAGCGACACATAACTGCTGGGCATGGCGCATCGACCACATCTACCGGTCTAATGATGACGGCGAACCTTCCGGTTCGGCGGGCAGGCCCATTCTTGCCACGCTGGATGGTCGGGAACTTGAACAGGCGATGGTGGTGGTCACACGCTATTTTGGCGGCATCAAATTGGGAATTGGCGGCTTGATACGTGCTTACGGTGGCGGCGCGGCCAAATGCCTGGACCAGGCAGAAATCGTTGAATGGCAGCCACGCATCCAGTGCAGGCTGAAGTTCGAATTCGCGCTTTCATCTGCCGTGCACAGTCTGCTTGAGCAATTCGGAGTGAAAAAAATATCGGAGAATTTTGATCAATCCGGCTCGAAGATGACCATTGCTGTTGATGTAAACCGCTTTGCTTCCCTGAAATCAGCGCTCGCCGATATCAGCCGTGGACGGGCTGAATTGGAAGCCATCTATTGATTAATTTGCAGAGTGATCCCCGGAAGGGTTTCAGCGAAACCGCTACCCATCAGCAAAGAAGGCGTTACATAACTTCCTTCCACCTGGTTCTCAAGCAGGTAGCTGACGATTCCCAGGCTAGCGGTCACCGTCACATCATAACCATTGGGCGTTTCCATCGTTGCGGATACCGAACGGCCGTCCGCGCTGAGTACTTCACCCCATAACTGTGTTTTGCTTGAACTCCTTGCCTGTTCGTTTGGACCGCGGATCTTTTTCTCAATCCGATTCTTGAGGAAATTTTGTACAAATCCGAATTTCATCAATGGCTGGATTACCCGCAAGCGTTTGAGCCTTTTGATTCTTGATGGAGGGACTGACAGATATACCTCGATATCCGGCACACCGGTGCTGACCCAGGCGGTGAATACGTCGCCCCAGGGAATGGTCACGGCAGTTCGTTCACCGTGCCGGAAAGGGATGCTGCGTGTTTTCCACGCCAGTGGGACCCTGCTAAGTTTGCCATCACGGCGTATGCAGCCACCTTTGCTCATTCCCTCGACGCTGGTCTTGGCAGTACCGGGGCTTAATCCTCCTCCGGGTTCAAAAGCGAGTTGCAGGCTTGTGGCAGACGGCAACTCTTCGACCAGCCTGGCGGCGAGGCAGTCGGTGGGGACGACATCGAAACCGGCACCGGGACATAGAATCACATCGGCCCGTTTCGCAGCTTCGGTCTGCTTCCAGGCATTTTCAAAAACACTGATTTCGCCCGTGACGTCCAGGTAATGGGTATGGCTGGCAAGGCAGGCTTCGATCATGGGCTGAGAGGTGGCTGAAAATGGTCCTGCACAGTGCATCACCAGCTTCATATCCTGCAAATCATCCACCAGCTTGTCTGCCTGCTCCAGGGAGATAATGCACGATTGCAGCCCGAGCTCTGTAGCCAGGGATTCGATAACTGCTTTGTTCCGGCCGGCGAGCAGCGGGCGCATTCCGCGGCGTACCGCTTCTTTCGCCATCAGGCGGCCGGTATAGCCATTGGCTCCATAGATCATCCAGTTGTTCATTTTCCCAGCTTTTTACTCATGTGGTGTCCCACAGCAACCAGGCTGCGGTGAAACATCTCCGGAAACCAACGCCTGAAGCGCCATGTCCAGCGTGACTCTGGATGGGTCAGGATAAGGAAACGCCCTTTTTTGACCGCTGTAAAGACTTTTTCCGCAACCTGCTCTGCAGATACTGAAGAATTGGTCATCCATTTGCCGGCCAATTTCCTGGCATTGTCATCTGAGCTGCGGAAAGTCTCCAGCAATTTTGTGTCGACCTAAGCCGGGCATAATACGCTGACACCAACACCACTTCTATCGAGATCGACACGTAATTGCTCGGAAAGAGCAACGACACCGGCCTTGGCCGTTGCATAAGCACTGACGCGCGGAACCGCGACCATGCCGGCAAGCGAAGCAACATTGACAATGTGGCCGCTGCCCTGCTGGCGGAACATTGGCAGAAAACGGTGGCAACCGCGGATCACGCCCAACAGGTCTATATCCAGCAACCATTTCCAGTCGTCTATGCTGGAATCTTCCAGGCGCCCCGCGGCGGCAACACCGGCATTGTTCACGATGATATCCAGGCTCCCCCACTCGGTTAGAATTCTCTGGTAAAGCGCATCCCAATCCGGCCCCGAAGTGACATCCAGGGATAGTGCGAAGCCGCTACCGCCGTCGGTTTTGATGTTGGACAGAACCGTGTCTGCCCTTTCTGCCAGGGCATCGGTTACAGCAACACGATAGCCATCCCTGGCAAAACGGTAGGCCATCGCTTCACCCAGACCGCTGCCGGCACCTGTGATCGCAATGGTTTTCTGATCGTGAGTCACGGAATCAGCGAAGAGTCAAAACAAGGAGCCCTGCTGATCGTCTGTAGGCTTCTTTCTCTGTGGGGTCTTAACAGGTTCGGGCTCCGGTTCGGGCTCCGGTTCGGGCTCCGGTTCGGGCTCCGGTTCGGGCTCCGGTTCGGACTCTGGATCAGGTTCGGGTTCGGGCTCGGACTCTGGTTCGGGATCCGGAACTGTCTCAGTCTCAAAGACAACTCCCGAAACCGGATCAGATTCAATAGACGGTTCTGGAAATACTTCTGTGTAGTCGACTGGGTCATCGACAGGTTCTACCCAGGAGTCTTCAACCGCCTCAGGAACTTCCGCGATGACCGGAGCAGTTGGGACTTTGTCCGGTTTCCGGGTTTTTCGAGGTTTCCGGGTCTTCGGTTTGCTCCCACCCTTCATCAGTTTTATAAGACTACCGACCGTGCGATAGGATTCCAGATCATGACGAAGCGATTTGCGTGTATGTATGCGATAGCGGTTTCTTCGCCCGTGCTTGCTGACACTGACGATTCCGCCATCCTGAAGATCACGGACAATCTTTTGTACAGCACGCTCGGTAATCCCCACTCTCAGAGCAACATCCCGAAGTCGTGCATCAGGGTCCCGCGCCAGGAAAAGCAGCACGTGGCCATGGTTACTGAATATTGTCCAATCGTTCATCAACACTCGTTTGCAGCAAGGGATACTAATTTGTATGGTGAATTATATTTCGTGTATCTATATTCTGCAATATTTTACATGTAATTGTGGGAGCGATGTAGTTTGTTGAATCACTTCGCGATGTCATATATGCGTGTATAGCGACATGCAACGCGCTCGCGAATTCTCAATCGTGCCCACCGAAGCAATTTGCGATTACAAATCGCTCCCACAACAATTTCCATCGCTCTTACAATGTCGCGGCCAGTTCACTGCCCTCACGGATAGCGAATTTGGCGTCGAGTTCTTTGGCCACATGCGCGCCACCGATCACGTGAACAGATTTGCCGGCTGATTGAAGCTTGTCGGCCAGGGTTCTGTTCGAAACCTGGCCGGCGCAAATTACGATATTGCCCACATCCAGCACCCGGTTTTCACCAGCATGCTCGATATGCAATCCTTGCTTATCGATTCGCAGATAATTTACGCCGGTTAATGCCTTGATTCCTTTTCTTTTGAGGTTCATGCGATGAATCCAGCCTGTTGTTTTTCCCAGGTTCTTGCCCGGTTTACTGGACCTTCTCTGGAGTAAAAATATATCCCGAACCGCAGCCACAGGCGCCTGTGAAATGCCCTCGACGCCACCACGCGCCAGCAGCGACCGGTCTATGCCCCAGTCCTTTGCAAAAGCTTCCGTTGACAGGCTGCTGGACTCCGCAGCATGGTCATGTTGCAGAAACTCCGCCACGTCAAAACCAATGCCGCCGGCACCGATTATTGCCACTCGTTTGCCAACATTCACGCCCTTGCTGAGCACATCGATATAACTCAGGCACTTGGCGTGTTCGATACCGGGAATATCAGGGATTCTGGGGTGGACACCAGTCGCCAACACGATTTCATCGAAATCTTCCAGTGACGCAGCATGGGCCGTCTCTTTTAACCTGAGGTCAACGCCGGTCTCCACCAGCAAGTGGCGGAAATAACGCAAGGATTCGTGGAACTCTTCTTTGCCCGGAATTTTTTTGGCCGTGTTGAATTGACCTCCAATTTCTGCGGCCTGGTCGAACAGGCTGACATCGTGGCCACGTCCTGCAGCAACGGTTGCAAAGGCCAGTCCGGCCGGTCCGGCACCCACTACCGCGATCTTGAGGGCATTGGTGGTGGGCAGGTAATTCAATTTGGTTTCATGGCAGGCGCGGGGATTCACAAGACAACTTGCGGTGACGTTCCTGAAAGTGTGGTCCAGGCATGCCTGGTTGCAGGCAATACAGATGTTGATACGCTTTGATTGTCCTTTTGCGGCCTTGTTGACGAATTCAGGGTCGGCCAGCAGTGGCCGCGCCATTGAAACCATGTCCGCATCACCATTTGCCAGCACCTGCTCGGCGACTTCGGGCGTATTAATACGGTTGGTGGTAATCAATGGCAAGCCAACTTCCGGCTTGAGTTTGCGGGTAACCCAGGTGAACGCCGCCCGCGGAACCATGGCGGCTATGGTGGGAATACGTGCCTCGTGCCAGCCGATGCCCGTATTGATTATCGTTGCACCTGCCAACTCCATGGCCCTGGCCTGGGCGATGATTTCAGGCCAGTTGTTGCCACCTGGTAACAGGTCGAGCATTGAAAGACGGTAAATGATGATAAATTCCCTGCCCACGGCCTCGCGTGTCCTGGCCACGATTTCCTCGGCGATCCGGTAACGTTTATCAACACCGCCGCCCCACTCATCGGTCCGGGTGTTCACGTGACTGGTGGTGAACTGGTTAATGAAATAACCCTCAGAACCCATGATTTCCACACCGTCATAAGCCGCCTCGCGGGCCAAACCCGCCGCCCGCACGTAACCCTTGATCTGGCGTTCAGTTCCGGACACGCTCAGAGCCCTGGGTTTGAACGGAGTGATGGGCGATTGCGTCGCTGCCGAGGACACGATAAACGGGTGGTAACCATAGCGCCCGGCATGGAGTATCTGCATACAGATTTTGCTGCCGGCCTGGTGGACAGCTCCGGTGACAAGACGGTGTCTTGGAATTTGCGCCCTGCTCGCCATGCTGGAGGCGAATGGTGCCAGCCAGCCCCGTATGGTGGGTGCCATACCGCCGGCAACCATCAAACCAACGCCTCCCAGGGCCCGTTCAGAGAAGTACGCAGCCAGCCTGGGGTAATCACGAGCGTGATCTTCCAGGCCGGTGTGCATGGAGCCCATCAACACCCTGTTTTTCAGGCGCGTGAAGCCCAGGTCGAGCGGCGCGAGCAAGTGTGGAAACGGTGCGGACATGGCTGTAACCTATATCAATCGGCATACAGCGGCAACAAACCTGAATATTGGCTGCCGGATAAGGAATAAAAAGGACTTTTATCTAATGAGCGGAAAGACTTCTGGATTGTTTTGCGCCATCGCAAACTTCACCGACGAAGATGGAAAACCACTACGGGGAAACGGCTGGACAGCCACTGTCAGCGACCAGGATGCAATGCTGGACGATTGCCTGGGCAAGGTCAAAGTCGATGGGCATGGCAGAGCAACTTTTCTGCTGAGTGTGGCCGATATCATGTCCCTGGATTCACCCGGCGAGCGTAATCCAGACCTGTACTTCACGCTTTTTCGTGACGGTGAAGCGGTGTTTCGCAGTAAAGTCAGTGAAAACGTCGATTTTGAATATTTGCACAAGGTCAGTGGTGACCCGGTAAAAATTACGCAGGAATTCGGGCCTTACAAAGTAAGCAATCTCTGATTTGTCAGAGATTGCTTAGTGCCTGTTAACACTTGCCTTAACCTATAGCCCCTATAAACTGAAGTAGCAGCAGTCGTACGGACTGCATCGCGTTTGCCAGCGTATTGTCAATATCAATCATTGTAATGGTTTTTTTGCTGATACCTGCTGCCCAGTTTGACACCACGCAGATGCTAGCGTAGTCAAGGCTGATCTCCCGCGCCAGCGCTGCCTCAGGCATATTGGTCATACCCACCAGGTCAGCGCCATCTGCTTTCAGGCGCTCGATTTCAGCTGCTGTTTCAAGCCTGGGGCCCTGGGTTACCGCGACGCATGCACCGTCGACAACATCCAGTCCAGCTGCTTTGCCGGCCTGCAGCAGTTCCTGGCGTAATCCGGCCGAAAACGGCTCGGTAAAGTCAAAGTGGTTTAGCGGGAAATCGGGATCGTCGCTGAAAGAATGGGCCCTGCCCCAGGTGTAATCCACCAGCTGGGAAGGCACCACCAGTGTACCGGGCGCAAACTTCGAGGTGATGCCTCCAACGGCATTTACCGCGATCACCACCTCAGCTCCCGCCTGTCGCAACGCAAAGAGATTGGCACGGTAATTGACCTTGTGCGGTGATAATGTGCGCGCCTGACCATGGCGAGGCAGAAATAACAGCCGCGCCTCCTGAAAGGTAAAAACGCCGATCCGGCCCGAGGTGCTTCCAAACGGTGTCTCTAATTGAAGTGAGTCTTCGACGAAATCCCAGTTTTCCAGGCCCGTCCCGCCAATCAGTCCCACAGTTCTCATATTGCCGTTCTCATTCTTCAAGTGCCAATATCTGCTCGAGATGGCGCCATTCCTCGTAAGCATCCATGCCGCAACCAAATACGTAAACATCCGGTACGTCCAGACCCACGAAATCGGCGAATTCCCTGGGCAGGCCACGGTCGTGCATTTTGCGGGCCAACACTGCCATGTGTACCGACTCGGCTTTACGTTTTTCACAGGAACCCTTGATCGCGGCAAGGGTGTCGCCTTCATCAAATATGTCATCGACTACCAGCACTTTTTTACCTTCCAGGTTCATGCGTGGGGGAACACGGTATTCCAGTTCTGCGCCATGTAGTCCGCTCTGGTAGCGGGTGGCGTGAACGAAGTCCATCTGCACCGGCATTTTCAGGCGTGTTGCCAGCCAGGCGGCGGGCATGATCGCACCCGTCATCACGGCGATCATCACGATGGACTCGTCCCCGTAAAAAGCGTTGATTTCAACTGCCATCTTGTCTACGGCTGCCATTACCTGTTCGCGGCTGAATAGAACCTTTGATTTTTGCAGCAGCGATGTTGGGTCCGGATGGCCTTCAATACCGGGTGCTATGCCCATTGTGATTTCTCCAATGACTCCAGTGACTGTTGCCAGTGCCGCCATTCACCCACGCTTTCAAGTTCCGCCCCGGTGAGGGTGTTTCGGCCCTGCAAGCAGGAAAGTATGGTTTCGTCGTCCGGTTCAAGGTCAGCAATCCCGGAATAAAGTTCCTGAACGTCTTCGGGTTTGCACACCAGTACCGCATCGCAGCCAGCCTCAAGCGAGGCATGCATGCGATCGAAAAGCTTACCAGCGAAACCGGCTGCGTGCATGCCCAGATCGTCGGAAAATATGATTCCTTTAAATCCCAGCTTTTCACGCAGGTATTCCCTGGTCCAGTAACGGGAATAACCGGCCGGCTTTTCATCCGCACCCGGGTAAACCACGTGCGCCATCATCATTGAATCCAGGCCGTTCATCAGGGCTCGAAAGGTTTCAATATCGTTCGCTTCAATGATGCTCAGCGGCCGGGAGTCACACACATTTGATACATGTGAATCAGCTTGAACGGAGCCGTGGCCCGGGAAATGTTTGCCACAGGTCTTCATGCCGGCATCGTGCATGCCGGCCAGGTAATGTGCGCCCAGTGGAATAATGGCCTCTGCTTTGACGGAAAACGCCCGGTCACCGATGACCCGGCTGTCGCCATTTAGATCCAGAACCGGCGCAAAACTCATATCCACACCACATAGCAGCAGTTCGGTGGCCATCACCCGTCCGTGGCGGTAAGCAAGGTCGCTCGCTCGCTCCGGGTATTTCTCGAATACTCTTCCCAAAACTGCCAGCGCAGGCAGGCGGGTAAAGCCCTCGCGAAAACGCTGCACCCTTCCGCCTTCGTGGTCTACGGTGATCAGCATTTTTTTACCGGCGGCATTGTGAATTGCACAGCACAGTTCGCCAAGTTGATGCCGGTCTGAATAATTTCGGGTGAATAGAACCACGCCCCCGGTGGCCGGATGTTGCAAAAGTTCTTCTTCGGCAGGACTGATTCGGGTACCAACGAGACCGATTAATACCCGGCCAGATGCTGTCACGCTCATCAGGGTGTTTTGCGTTCAAACAATGCCATGGACTCAATATGCGATGTATGCGGGAACATGTCCATGATTCCAGCGGATTTCAGCTTAAAACCGTGCACATGAACCAGTTTGCCGGCGTCCCTGCCCAGGGTTTGGGGATTGCAGGAAACGTACACCACCCTTGACGCACCGCTGGCGGAAATCAGCGGCAAAACCTGTTCAGCACCTGAGCGTGGTGGATCCAGCAAAACCTTTTCAAACTGACCAGGGTTTGCGCCTGGTTCAGTTGCCTGGGCGTACAGATCTGCCTGCACAAATTTCACGTTTCTGATTCCGTTGCCTTGTGCATTGTGTATCGCTCTTTGCACCAGGCCTTCGTCACCTTCAACTCCTGTCACCTGCGCACAGCTGCGTGCCAACGGTAAAGTGAAATTGCCCAGGCCAGAAAACAGATCGAGGACACGGTCCTGCGATTGAAGATCCAGCAGTTCCAGTGCCTGGTAGATCATCAACTGATTGATTGAACCGTTGACCTGTATGAAATCCAGCGGTTCAAACTCATAATCCAGATCATAAGCAGGCAGCGCATAGCTCAACGCAGGGCTTTCCGGCTCCAGCGCTTGCACCGTATCCGGCCCTTTGGGCTGTAACAAAACAGCCAGGCCTGTATGCCTGGCAAATTCTCTCAGTGCTTTGGTATCCGAATCACTCAAGGGCTCAAGATGCCGGAAGATCAACGCGCACTCTTCATCACCGCAGCTAACTTCAATTTGCGGGATAATTTCCCTGGCGTCCAGGCCCTAGATCAACAAAGCAATTTCCGGCAATCGATCCGCAACTTGCCTTGCCAACACATGGCATTCGGCCATATCCGTAACGAAGCGCCCATCCCGCTCGCGGAAACCAACCAGCACCCTGCCCTTGGCCCTTACGTAACGTACGGACAGGCGTGCCTTGCGGCGGTAATACCATCGATCTGCCGATAAAGCCGGCCACATTTTTTCAGGCCTTACATTACCCTGTTCCAGCAAGTGCCCAAGCATGGTTTGCTGTTTGAATGCCAACTGCTCGCCGTGATCCAGATGCTGCAATACACAGGCACTGCATGTCCCGAAATGCGGGCAAGGTGGTTCAACACGGTTTTTTGATGCCTGCAGCACCTCCATGGTTTGAGCCTGGCCACGCAAACGCCGGCCAAACAGGTAACGTGCCATGACCGACTCACCAGGTAGTGAGCCATGTACCTGCAATGGCTTGCTGTCGTAAACCGCAGAACCCCGCCCATTTTCCAGCAGTGACTGGATTTCGACTTCAAATGGTTCAGGGGATAGCTTCTTTCGGCGTGTCATGACTACATTTTACCGCAGGAGCACTGATGTATTGCTGGAGCTAGCACCTGTTGAAGAAGCGAGGACTACCTCGCGAATGGATGTACGGCGAGAGCCGCGCAACAAATTTATGTGACAAACCTGCATTATTTTGGTGAAATCCTTCACTCTGGGCTAATATCGTTAAATGTTATTCCTGTACTGGACAGGCAATTTAGGTGCTTATGGAAAAGCTGGTAAAAAAGTATTTTGACGCATGGCTGAGGAAGGATGTTGATGGAGTTCTCGCCTTACTCAGCGATAGTGCGACTTATCATGACGTTTTCTGGAATGAAACCTGCCTGAGATCCGACTTTCGGGCCTATATCGTCAGCGAGTTCCAGAATAGCACTTACCGCTATGTCGGGTTCGACTGCCACAACATCAGTCCCAACTGCACCATCATTCGCTATACCGTGTACGCCAAAAACACCCGTGACGATTCAAATCCCCTTTTTGAAGGAGCGGATGTAATCACTGTCAAGGATGACAGGATTCAAAGCGTTCGTGACTGCTACTTTGATCCGAATCTTAAAACGGTAATAGGAATGGCCTCCCAGGTTCATGACGCCCAACAGCGTCCAAAATATTCCAGGTCGGGTCTGCGGGGTCCGCAAGCGGCCGACTATAAGATTCGCCTGTTGGATCTGATGGAAAACGAACAAGCCTTTACAGATTCAAACCTGACACTTGTTGAGCTTGCAGAGAGATTGCAATGTTCGGTGAACCACTTGTCCCAGGTGATAAATACCGAATTCAGGCCTAACTTCAACCAGTTTTTAAATGAATACAGAATAGAGTTGGCGCAAAACCTCCAGGCAACTGAAACGGACGACCCGAACCTCATAATCAACGTGGCGCACCAGTCCGGATTTGGCTCTGTATCGTCTTTTTATAATTCCTTCAAAAAAGCCTGCGGCCAGACTCCCAAACAGTTCTCAAAACAACACCTGGCAACGGCCTCCACCGAATCGTATTAGGGAAGCTCTGATAAGACCGGCTTTAAAAACCTTTTCCCGGCCCTACATGTGCATTTTTAATATGTACGTCACGAATAAACCTATAGGTCTGGAGGAAATGCGGTAAAAAACGCGCTAGGCTGATCTTTGTCGGGGGTCACACATTAGATCAGTTTGCAAGGGGTAAGACGCTGGTGCCAACTCTGTTGGCGCCAGTTTTGCCATCTGCCATACAAAAAACCCGGCTGGAGCCGGGTTTTAAAACGAACTATTGAATCCCTGCTTGTTCAGGAATGGATTTGCCCACCATCGGTGCACTTCCATCGTTGGCAGCCAAGTGTTTCCGCCCGGCCACGCATGCTCATAATCCTTAATTTCAAGGGCAGTGAAAACGCTTAACCTGATCGGTCACAGCCAGGTTCCAGTTGTCCCGGCCGGGGTCTAAAAGGCTGGCTACAAAAGCATACCGATTGAAACCGCTGAGGTCGTTCTTACAATTCCATGTAATAGCCAGTTGCACACGCTGGTTTTGCTGGTTCTTGACGTGTAACCAGACCGCCTTGCTGCCACCAGGAAGCATGACTTCACCCCATTGTGGTTCGTGTGCAGCTACCAGGGTGATCAACAGTGTTTTGAGCATTGTTTCTGACATTGCTTCACTATGATCGCTGGCCTGGATGTAATACTCCGAACGGCCCTCTTTCCAGGTCAGTACCCTGGCACTGGCCAATTTGTATGCCCGGTCGTCATCCGCGCCTTGCAATTGCCAATTTGCCAGCCATCGTGCGTGCAGTCCAGTTGGCTTGCCCGTCTCCAGGGCTGCGATGCTCAGCCCAAATGCAGTCGCTTCGATCCTGTTCCCCGCCAGGTGATAAAGACCCTGCACCGGGATCTCGATATTCTGCCCGCCCAGAAAACTGAAAACACTGTACAAATTGCTGATGTCGGTCGCCGCATACAGGTTACGTGGGGCGTTGAATTCAATCACCGGATGCTTATCGGAGTTGCGGACCGCACCGGATACAAATTGCCGGAGCGCCTCGCCGCCGATGATGTAATGACGCACCAGGTCCCGGTCGTTGTAAACCCCCGCACGCCGAAGTTCTGTCGCGTTTGTGTCTGCAACTGCATGCCAGTCAACCTGCCCAAGCGACAGGTCGTGTGGTTCATCCGAACCCATCAACACCAGGTCTCCCGGAAGAGTCCGCCAAACCGATACAAACCTGAACTGGTCAGCAAAAGTTCGCAGTACCGTGCGGAAATCAGGTTCGGACATGCTGTAGGTGTGGAACCATTGCGACATGACGCCGCCGGGATTCAGGCGGCTCTTCGCCAGGGCGAAAAACTCCCAGGTAAACAGGTTTGAAATCCCGCTGATCCAGGGGTTGGACACCTCGGAAACGATCAGGTCGTAGCGGTCGTGGGTCGCAAGCAAGAAATTCCGTGCATCCGCGGTGACCAGCCTGACCCTGGGATCGCTGAGCACAGCGTAGTTCTCCTGAAGAAAAAAGTCTGAAGCCTCGACGACTTCTGTGGATATCTCGAGCACAGTAAGTGACTCAATTGAGTCATTGGCAGCGACCGTTCCGGCAGTGATGCCGCTGCCCAGGCCAATGATCATGGCTTGGCGTACATGGCGGTTCACTTGCAAAGGCAACTGCCCGAGCAGAATCTGGGTAGGAAGATCACCCCGGCTCGATGCATCGGTTTTGCTATTGACGGCCAGGTAACGGTCACCGCCTTCCCGTTTTACCGTAACGGTTCCATCCAGGCCTTCCTCGTAATACAGCAACTCAGCATCGGCAATAATGTCTGCCAGGCTGCGTTCGTGCATTTGCTCACTGGTGATGTGGGCCCGGTAATAGACTCCCCTGGACATCAGCAGCTTGTCCCAGGCCGGAATTTGCAGGGCGATTACCAGGAAAAGTGCCGCAGAAAGCAAAGGTGGCCAAATTTTAGCGGTCAAATTCTTTCTGGCGCCCACGGATAGCCAGAAAGCAAACGCAACCAGCAGGTACATGCCGGCACTCAGTTGAATGCTTTTGTGCACCCCTAGCCAGGGCAGTATCAGTAATCCGCCGATCAGTGCGCCGAAAATGGTTCCGACAGTATTGATGGCATAGGCGGTGCCAACTCCCCGCCCTGCCGCCGCACCGCTGGTGGTCCAGATCACCGCGACCAGTGGGAAAAGCGCGCCCATGAACAGCGTGGGCAGGAACATGATCATAAAACTCAGGGCAAAAACAAATAACTGGAACAACCCGAAATGAACCGAAAACGTTACAGCAAAACCCTTTAAGAAAAGTGCGGGCAGTTGACCGATGACCGGCAGACCTAGCAGGATACATAAGCCGATCAAAAGGGCCAGCACGGCAGCCTGCATCATCCGCTGCTGCATTAGCGCCTGGCCCTTTCCTTTACCGGCATGGGCAAGGAAACGCGTGTACATCAGGCTGCCGAGGCCAATACCGGCCAGGAAGCTGGCCAGCGTAATGGTAAATGCGTAAACGCTGCCGCCAATCACCAGGATAAGTGCCCGGATTCAGGCTAACTGGGTCAATAGGGCAGCAAAACCGGCCAGACCGAACCCGAACAGGATTGATAACCGCACATTGCGTGGCAGCGGTGTAGCTGACAGACCTGGCGCTGGTTCCGCCGCTGGCGGGGATCCTCGCACGGCGGAGCCCGTTGGGGCGCGTTCAGGTATTTTTCCGGCACTGAGTGCTGTCAGGATGAAGATCGCAATCCCAAGGCTGATCAGCACACCGACAAAGGTGGCCAACACGATGCCAAGCAGCGGCATCAGCAAATAACCGGCCGCCAGGGTACCGGTCATCGCGCCCAGCGTGTTTATACCATAGAGTTTACTGGTGGCCTTACCCAGTTCCGGCAGGCTGGAAACAAAACCCCGCACCAGCAGAGGCAGGGTCCCGCCCATCAGGAAAGTGGGAATCAGCAACGCCAGCAGGGCAATGGCAAACCGGGCAAGGTGTCCGGGCATGCCGCTGATCCCGGTTACTCCTGCAATTCCCGCATAACTCGCCTGTAGCAGGTCAAACATCCACGGTGTCAGCATGGCGTAGATGCAAATACCCAATTCCAGCCAGGCGTAGATTCTCAGCGGGCTGCTTCGCGCGTCCGCCTTGCGGCCAAAATAAAGACTGCCTGCAGCCAACCCGGCCATGTAGGCTGTGACCACGGCCGTGTGCGCAAACGAGGTTATACCCAGGAACAGGCTGAGCTGCCGGGCCCAGATGACTTCATAGATCAGCCCGGCCGCACCGGACAGGAAAAAGCAGATCAGAATCAGCTGGTAAATTCCCGTTGTGGCCAACGGGCCACTATCCCCTTTGGCAGCAGCTGACATTCAATCGCGATCCATCAGTGCATGCATTTCCTGCACCGCCTGGTCAAGGCCGACAAACAACGCCCTGGCCACGATGGCGTGCCCGATATTAAGTTCTACCAGTTCTGGAACGGCCACGATGGCTTGCACGTTCGTGTAATGCAGCCCGTGCCCGGCATTCATTTGCAGACCAATGGAATGCCCGAATTCAGCAGCGTCAATGACCCGCTGCAACTCGCACGCATGTACTGTGCCGATGGCATCTGCATAACTTCCTGTATGCAATTCCACCACCGGCGCGCCACAGTCTTTAGCCGCTTGCAGTTGGCCCCTGTCCGGATCAATAAACAACGAAACCCGGATGCCTGCGTCCGCCAGGCGCAGGCAGGCAGCGCGTATGGAGGTGAAGTGAGTCAACACGTCCAGACCGCCCTCGGTGGTCAGTTCCTGTCGTTTTTCCGGTACCAGGCATACATCAGCAGGAAGATTGTGTTCGGCAATGGCGAGCATTTCTGCGGTCACCGCCATCTCAAGGTTTACCCGGGTGCTCATCTGTTTGCACAGGGCCTCGACTTCCTCGTCCTGGATATGCCGCCGGTCTTCGCGCAGGTGCACGGTAATCGCATCCGCACCGGCGTTTTCAGCGATTTCGGCCGCCTCCAGTACACTTGGATAATCGGTGCCCCGCGCCTGGCGGATGGTGGCCACGTGATCGATGTTGACACCGAGTAATAATTTATTGCCCATGAATGGCTCACTTCAAAACTAGTAACTGGTAACTGGTAACTGGTAACTGGGGTCAGGGTAGGCCCTCAAATTGGTAACCTGTAGTTTACCCTGACCCCTTGCTTTCCGGCCTGCCGAACAATTTCTGCGAGGCCAGGGGTTTATCACCCAGATGATAGCCGATTACGCGCCGCATTAAACTGCGCAGTTCGGGCAATATTTCATCATTTAACTGTTCAGTGTTTAGCGCCAGCAGGGCTTTACCGGAAACCGCCCTGCCTTTGCTCCCGGCATGATCTCCGACGCGCACCGGTCCACGGTCGGGGCGGTAGTCGTACATGTTGTCTGCCTGTAAGGGAATGTCTGAGCCATGTTCATGATCAAGGGTCAGGCCATATCCGATGGCAGCCAGAAGATGTTTTTCAAAGATTCGCAAACCCGGCTGTGGCGGCACAGCTGATGCCAACTCTGCCAGCACCTGCCGGTAGCGCTCAAATACTTCGGGGTGGGGATCGCCACGGTGCAGCAGACGGATCAGCAGTTCGTTGACATACATGCCGCAATAAAGAGCCTCGCCGTGTAATGCAGGCGGCGCGGCCACCTGGTCGGCGGAGGTCAGGGTGCCCAGTTCTCCGCGGGCGCTCCAACCAAGGAGCAAGGGGCGGAACGGCTGCAGCAGGTTTCGCCATTTGGATTTTGGGCCTTTTGCCCCACGCGCCACCATGGCCACGCGACCATGATCACGGGTCAATACCTCGATGATCAGGCTGGTCTCGCGGTAGGCCCGGGGGTGCAGGACATAGGCGGGTTGCTGGTGGACGCGAGGCATCGAGTAATTATATGGGAATTGGGAACAGTTCCCAGTTCACTCATCGTAACCAAATTTCTCGATCATTTTCTCACTGCGGGACCAATCCTTGCTGACCTTCACGAAGGTCTGCAGAAAAACCTTGTTGTCCAGCAACTCCTCCATGGCCCGTCTCGCCTGGCTGCCGATCTGCTTGAGCACGTTGCCGCCCTTGCCGATGGTGATCTGTTTCTGGCTCTCGCGTTCGACCCAGATAATGGCGCCAACGCGAACCAGGCTTCCCTCGCGTTTGAAGCTTTCGATCTCTACCGTCAGCGCATAGGGCAATTCCTGGTGCAGGCGCTCGGTCAGCGCTTCGCGGATCATCTCGGCTGCCAGGAAGCGTTCGCTGCGGTCGGTGATCTGGTCTTCATCATAAAAGGGCCTGGAAAACGGCAGGATTTTCATCACCAGGTCTTCAAGGTCGCCAACCCCATCGCCCCTGGTGGCCGAGATCATCAGCACTTCGGAAAATTGATCGGGCTGTACTGTTTCAGATAAAAACCCCAACAGGGATTCGCGGTCTGGCAGCGTGTCGATCTTGTTGACCACCAGGAACACCGGCAGCTCTATCGCTCTTAGTAATTTCGCGATTTTGCGATCCTGCTGAGTCCAACGGCCCGCTTCAATCAAAAACAGCACCACTTCAACGTCCCGGAACGTCGCTTTTGCAACACGGTTCATGTAGCGGTTCAGCGCCCTTCCGGTAGATTTATGTATACCGGGCGTGTCCAGGTACACCACCTGGCCCTGGGCTGTAGTCTTGATACCTGTAATACGCTGGCGTGTAGTTTGCGGCTTGGCGGTGACTATGCTGAGTTTTTGCCCGAGGATGGCGTTTAACAAGGTAGATTTACCGACGTTGGGACGGCCAATCAATGCCACGTAGCCAAAACGGAAATCGCCCGGATGTCCGGCAGATTCCGTCACTTTGAATGGTCGTTCAGTTGCGAAAGCATTTTCGCGGCCGCGGATTGTTCGGCCTTTCGGCGACTGCTGCCGGTAGCCTCCACCGCCATACCAGAATCTGCCAGGCGTAGCCTGATGGTAAATTTCTTTGCGTGTTCAGCACCTTCCTCAAGGACAAGATCATATTCTGGCAAGGGCTTTGCCCTCGCCTGCATCATTTCCTGCAAGCGGGTTTTGGAATCTTTGAGGTCTTCGGCATCGGGCAGACTGCTGATAATTGGTTCGCAGATGGTCTGGATAACAGCCTCGCAGGCTTCAAAGCCGCCGTCGAGATAGATGGCGCCGAAAACGGCTTCCAGTGCATCGGCCAGGATTGAGTGCCGGAGGTAGCCGCCGGATTTCAATTCACCTTCGCCGAGTAGCAGGTGGTCACCGAGCTTCAGATCGGATGCCAGCTCCGCCAACGTCTCCCCCCGCACCACGCGTGAACGCAAACGGCTTAGATCACCTTCGCTGCAATCAGGCATTAATTCATACAGCCGGCTGGCCACGACGAAGTTAAGAATACTGTCACCCAGGAATTCCAGGCGCTCATTGTTTGAACTGCTGCGGCTACGATGTGTCAGTGCGGCTTCGAGCAAAGCGGCATTTTCAAACCGGTACTCTATGCCGGGGATATGGTCACTCATTTAGAAGCCAGCTGGATTCAGTTACCGAGGCGAACCATCCTGTCGAAAGAAACAACCACGTCGAGATTACCCATCATTGGTTTACGGACTTCGTAAGTCACCCTTAGCTGAACGCCACTTCGCCGCAAAATCCGGATGTGTTTTTCTTTCACATTTTCTGCTGAATAACTGAGATACAGGCGGTCAAGCATTTCCCTTTTGATATCAAATGGGGTGAACCGAGATGACCCCCGCTCGGCGGCCACGCCGTCCATCGCACTGACCACTGAATAATATTCAAGATAAATCGGACCAACTCGCATTCCCACGAAGGCAAAAAATAACACCATTACCAACACGATAAGAAAACCGATTAGCGTAAGTCCCTTTTGTTTACGGATTATCATAGTCCTGTCACCCTTTTCATCAGATTTGCATCAATCATATCCTGATTTAGGAATCACTGGTCTATTCATAAAGCTCGCAACTCGCGCCCCGGAATAAATCAGCTATTCCTTAACGGATTCCATCACCCACCCGTGACCAGTCGGCACAAGCCTTTTCAAAGTCAAAGTTTAGCCAAATACCTACCGCCCGGCCAACCAGGTTTTCTTCCGAGACAAAGCCCCATGCACGGCTGTCATTACTCCGGTCACGATTATCACCCATCATGAAATAATGGCCTTCGGGTACCACCCATTGGCCATTGCGGCTGCGGGCACTTTCGTGCAGTAAAAGTTCATGACCATCAGTACCGAGATCTTCGAATTCAAGCACCGCATCCTTGCGCGGAGTTGAGCACTTCACCTGGGTTGTTCTAAATTGGCCAAGGTCTTCATTTCTGACCTTTTCACCATTGAGGAATAACTCTTTGTTGCGATACGAAATCGAATCGCCGGGCAAGCCTACCACCCGTTTAATGAAATTGATGCTGGGATCGACCGGGTAGCGGAACACCGCGACATCACCCCGTTTCGGATCACCATAAGATATCACTTTGTTGTTCATCACGGGCATTCTCAGCCCGTAGGCAAACTTGTTGACAACAATAAAATCACCGATCAGCAAGGTTGGAATCATTGAACCGGAAGGGATTTTGAATGGTTCAAACAGGAATGAGCGGAACACCAGCACCAACAGGAGCACCGGAAACAATGACCGGGCATATTCCACGGCAATGGGTTCCCTGGCAGGTTCAGGCCCAAGCTGTGCCGCTTTGTCTTTGCGCCGTTGCCGGAAAAGCAGGCTATCGATCAACCAGATGACACCTGACAGACCGGTCAGTAAGACCAGAACAAATGCAAAATCCAGATTCATCGAAGAGTGCTCCTTCGAGGTGATATTGGCGTGTTATTCATTGATTATTTCCTGTTATCTGTCCGGATTTATTTTTTATCCTGCCGGAGCACCGCCAGGAAAGCTTCCTGAGGAATCTCTACGCGCCCGACCTGCTTCATACGTCTTTTACCCTTTTTCTGCTTCTCCAGCAATTTGCGTTTACGCGTCACGTCACCGCCGTAGCACTTGGCCGTGACGTTTTTCCTTAGCGCTTTAACCGTTGTTCTTGAAATAACCTGTGAACCGATGGCGGATTGTATCGCGATATCGAACATCTGCCTCGGAATCAGTTCTTTCATACGCACCGCGAGATCATGTCCACGCCGTTGAGCATGGTCACGATGCACGATTGCAGACAATGCATCAACCCGTTCACCGTTAATCAATACATCGACTCGCACAAACGGGCCGGGTTCAAAGCGATTGAATTGATAATCGAAAGAAGCATAACCCCGGCTGACCGATTTCAGGCGGTCGAAAAAATCCAGCACCACTTCAGACAACGGTATCTCGTAATTGATCGAGACCTGCCCACCCAGGTACTGCAGGCCTTTCTGGCGCCCACGCTTTTCTTCACATAGTCCAATCACCGGACCCACATATTCCTGTGGAACCAGGATACTGGCATCAATGATTGGCTCACGAATCTCGGTGATCTTGTTCGCCTCTGGAAGACTGGCCGGATTGTCCAGGTTCAGCACCTCACCGCTATTGAGCAGCACTTCGAATATTACCGTTGGTGAAGTCGTGACCAGGTCAACAAAGTATTCACGTTCAAGCCGCTCCTGCACAATTTCCATGTGCAGCAGGCCGAGGAAACCGCAACGAAAGCCAAAACCGAGCGCCTCTGATGTTTCGGGCTCAAACTGCAAGGCCGCATCGTTCAGCTGCAATTTGTCCAGGGCATCGCGCAGGTCCGGGTAATCTTCGGCATCGGTTGGGAATAGTCCCGCAAAAACGCGTGGCTGCATGGTTTCAAAACCGGGCAACGGAGCTTCGGCGGGATTATGAGCAGAAGTAATGGTTTCACCCACCGGCGCACCGTGTACCTCTTTGATTCCTGCTACCAGGAATCCCACCTCGCCCGTCAGTAGCGTATCCCGGGTCTCCCGTTTGGGCGTGAACACACCCAGCTGTTCAACCTGGTGTTGAGTGCCAAGCTCCATCAGCTTGATCTTTTCACGTTTGCTGACACTGCCATCCACCACGCGAATCAGCGACACGATCCCAAGGTAATTATCAAACCAGGAATCGATGATCAGGGCTGTTAAAGACGCATCCGGATCACCGTTTGGCGCCGGAATTCCCTGCACCAGATGCTCGAGCACATCCTGCACGCCATCGCCGGTTTTTGCGCTGACCGACAAGGCATTCGAGGCTTCAATACCGATGATGTCCTCGATTTCTGTTTTGACCTTTTCCGGTTCGGCGGAAGGCAAATCAATCTTGTTCAGCACCGGCAGGACTTCAAGTCCCAACTCGATAGCGGTATAGCAGTTGGCCACACTTTGTGCCTCAACACCCTGCGCCGCATCCACCACCAGCAGGGCGCCTTCACAGGCCGCCAGAGAGCGTGAAACTTCGTATGAAAAATCAACATGGCCGGGGGTATCAATAAAATTCAGCAGGTAGGTTTCACCGTCAACTGCAGTGTAGTGCAGGGAAACACTTTGGGCTTTGATCGTAATCCCTCGTTCGCGCTCCAGATCCATAGTGTCCAGCACCTGATTCGACATCTCACGATCGGTCAAGCCCCCGCAAATCTGGATAAACCGGTCCGCCATCGTGGATTTTCCATGATCCACGTGCGCAATTATCGAGAAATTCCTTGTATGACTTTGATCCACTATTTACCCGGGTTCACGTAAAGGCCACCTGCCCCGTCAAGGGGTAGATGGCCCGATGTTTGATAGCCGATTATATCGCTTAACTGGTCCGGCCGTGGTGCCGGAATGCCATATAGGCCAGCACCTTAATCCTGTTCGGCACCCCGTGGCCTGTAGGCTATGAAACTGGAGGTGCCATTTCGCCATACCCGAAGCGCCACGGATCGACTTGCCTGCAAACCCTCGACGATTGACTGAAAATCATCGATGTCTGAAACCCGTTGACTGTTAACCGACAGCAATACGTCACCCGGACGTAAGCCTGCGCGCCAGGCGGCATCACTTTCCACATCGGTGATAATCACACCACCGGAGCGCTCACCCAGCTCACGTCGTTGTTGTGGATCGAGTCCTGCCACCGCCAGGCCCAGCACGTTACTGGCATCCTGAATTCTGCCGGTACTGGCCTGCCCGTCGCCATCCCTGGAAGGCAGCTCGTCGAGCACCACGTCGAAAGTAATTTCATCGCCATTTCTGCTTACCAGCACAATCGCCTCGGTACCAGGCGGGTTTGATCCTACAAGAGGTGGCAGATCATTCCAGGTCTCGATTGCATCACCATCAAATTCGAGAATGATGTCACCTGGCACGATACCTGCCCGGTCTGCTGATCCGTTGTTGGTAGTATCATTCACCAGTGCGCCGACCGGACGATCCAGATTCATGGCCTCTGCCAGGTCCCGGGTAACCGCACCCACTATGACACCCAGCAGTCCGCGCGAAACCTGGCCGGTTTCACGTAATTGCTGGACCGTGCTGGCAGCCACCTCGATTGGAATCGAAAATGAAAGCCCTATGTAGCCACCACTTGAACTGAGTATCCAGGAATTTATTCCTACCACCTTGCCCTGCATGTTCAGCAGCGGCCCACCGGAATTTCCCCGATTTATGGCGACATCAGTCTGAATAAACGGAACGTACTGTTGTGCACCATTGCTGCGGCCTTTTGCAGAAACGATTCCGGCTGTAATGCTTTGCTCGAAATTAAACGGTGAACCAATGGCTGCCACCCACTCGCCGGGGCGCAATGATTCTGAATCACCAAAGTCAAGCACCGGTAAATTTTCTGCATTAATCTTGATCAGGGCGATATCACTGGCGGCATCGGAGCCAATCAGTTCAGCCTCGTACTCGCGACGGTCTGCGAGGCGAACAATAATCTGGTCGGCATCTTCAATGACGTGATGATTGGTAATAATGTAGCCATCTGCGTCATAGATGAAACCGGAACCCGCTCCGGATCGGTCAGGCCGTCCGAAATTGGGATTCTCCGGCACATCGAAAAACCGCCGGAAAAAATCAGGAACTTCCGGATTCTGCGGTTGTTCTTCTTGCGTAGGAGCGTTACGTCGTGCTCTTTTGCCGAACTGGGTGACACGAATATTCACTACCGCCGGACCGGCAGTATCCATCAGGCCGGTGAAATCCGGCAGACCTTCAACTAGTGCGTAAGCCGGTTGAAATACCCCGGTAACCATGATCAAAATCCATACTGGCAACGCTTTTCTCACACTACACCTCAAATTCGCTTCAAATCGGTTGTTGTTTATCCGGCGTTGCAGCGATTGGCTGCGACCGGTGTTTCCAGTAGTTGAATATCACTGGATTCAATATCTGGTTTGGCGCTCTTGCTCCAAAAAATCAAGACTGCTGATGCGGCCAATAATGCACCGGCCAGTGTTGCGAGGTCCTGAGCTCCCAGGCTTACATTTGCATTCTCGGCCAACTTGAGTCCGGCTATTGCCCCTATAAGACCGGCAAACAACGGCCAAGCATACAGGCGAAATACCAATTTTATAAAGAGAGTTTCGGCCAGCCCCAGCTGAACCGGTTGACCCGCTTGTGCATTGATCCTGTTTTGCAAGGTCAGCTCGACCGGCTTTCGGTTCAGAAGTTTACCGAACAGGCCGGCACCGCAGCCTTTGCCTTCATCGCATGCAATGCAACCGGTTTGTCCGCCGATTCGCACACGTACATAAGCTCCCTCAGCTTGTATAACTCTTGCCTGTTGTTCGATCAAAACGGAATGCTGTTCGAAAATTACCGGTCTTTCGCAGGTGCCTTGACGGCTTTGCCGATCGACTGGACGGTTACCGTTGGCACCTCGCCAATCACGGTGACCTGTTTCGACCCTATGTTGCGCGAAAAAGCGTTAGCTGTACCGAGTTTGCTGACACCCTGAACCACTTCTTTACCCGGTTGCCGGTTTTCTATGTATACCGATACCGTTGCCAGACCATCGCTGTAAACCTGGTGTTCAAAAACGTTTTCACCTTCCTTTTCCTGCACACTGTTCGTGGCCAGTTTGAATCCCGGTGGAAGCTTGGATGGTTTCCATTTCGGTTGATTACTGCTCAGCAAGCTGCTGTCCGGCATGCCGGTTTCCAGCCTGGTAAATTCGTCGGATGGTGTGGTCGATACCAACTCTTCGAGCCGGATATCGCTGCCGAGGTTGAGATCGGTAAACATCAGGTTTGCAATAGGCTTGTGTTCGCTGTCGTAAAGCACCCACTTCAACAGCAATCCGGAAAATTGTTCCAGCCAGAATTCATAGCCATAACGAAATTCATCTACAGGTGTAATGGAAACTTTTTGCGCCAATTCACCGGCCACCCGAGATATGCCACCTTTTTTGAACGTGTACAGTCCGTTTTCGCCGCCGAGAATATCCGCTGGAATTTCAGGAAAGATGGCGCCGGTAACAACCCGGTCTTCCATGATCGCCTTGTCATCGCCGAGCACGCAGCGAACACCATCTTTGTCGCGAATGACTTCACGCTGAGGACCGTTAATGGAATAAAGGCGCTCGCGGGTACCGTCTTCATCGACCACGTGGGTTATACGCATCGTTTCCAGTGATGTTCCATGCGAGTAAACAAAAGTGCCCTGGTAACTCATTTTGTTCATCGCAGATGCCATGCGTTCCAGCCACTCACTGGCTTCAACCTGGGTTCCGGCGATCGCCGATACGCTGACTGACATCAGCATCAGTACGGAAGAGAATTGGCGTAAGGAGTGAGTCAAGGATTCAAGACCTCTGTCAGGGGCCTGTTAACACTTGCCAGATCGTTGCGTTCAAGGTGCATCGGTTTCCGCAGAATCCAGTACCTCGGCGCCCTCTTCAACTCCGGGCTCTTCACCCTGGGCCTCATCAGTCTCCGCGGATGAAACAATCGGAACAAAACCCAGAAATCCTTGTGAAATAATTGAAACGCTGGCCTGGTTATGCCTTAAAAGATACGAGTTTAACCTTGTGTCCCTGCGCTGTGACGGCAGCGAAAAACTGGCAGCCTGTGTATTGGGCGTTGCTGGCAAAACATTGGGGCTGGTAAATTGCTGGATTGCGGCAGTTGATGCTAAATCAGTATCGGGTGGCGATTGCCCCGGCCCGATGGCCACAATAGCCATTAACGCGACAGATGCCGCTATCGCGAATCCGGATACCGGCTTCAACCATCGGTTTGATGACCAGGAGTGCTTCGGTCCTGCGGCGTCTTCAGACAAGGCGTCTTTCATTCGCTGAGAAAGGTCCACAACAGGTCTACCTGTGCCTGGTTGACGAATACAATCGCGAATCAAATGATATCGCTCCCAGGTTCCACTGAGTTCCTGGTCAGCAGTAAGCCGACGCGTGAGAAACAACCCTGTTTCCCGGGATAATTCACCATCCATGAGGCTGGAAATATGTTCCAGAGTCTCTTTATTCATGACCTAATTTGTGCCTTATAAATTTAGTTTTTCTACTGCCCCAAAATCGTGGGGATGCAATGTCCCGGTTTTATTGACCACCAACCAGGGGTTTTAGTTTCTCATCAATTGCTTCTCGTGCACGAAAAATTCTTGACCGGACAGTGCCGATCGGGCACTCCATGGTGGTCGCAATCTCCTCGTAACTCATTCCTTCCATCTCGCGCAATATGATTGCCGTGCGTAAGTCTTCCGGCAAATTCGCGATGGTGTCGTAAACGGTTTTCTCTATTTCTTCCCGCAGTAACTCGCTTTCTGGTGTGCTCCGGTCTTTCAGGCGGCTTTCCATGTCGTACTGTTCTGCATCAGCGGCATCGATATCGCTGGCCGGTGGACGGCGCTTGCGAGCAACCAGCCAGTTCTTGGCCGTGTTGATGGCAATGCGGTACAGCCAGGTATAAAACGCACTGTCGCCCCGGAAATTGCCAATCGCCCGGTAGGCCTTGATGAACGCTTCCTGGGCCACGTCGAGTGCTTCACTTGGGTCAGAAACATATCGGGAAATCAGGCTGACAATCCGGTGCTGGTACTTATGGATCAATAGGTCGAAGGCAGCTTTATCGCCCTTCTGTACCCGTTCCACCAGTAGTTGATCGACCTTAGTTTCACTCACGCCGGATTTATCCGCCTTTATACGGCCCTTTCTACCGGCACTTTCCCGATCTGTCATGCCTGTTTTTATGGCCATTGCGCTATTCGATGTTCCACCGGCCATCATGGACAGTGGAAACCCTGTATTGAGGATAACATGGTCGTTGAACCTCCCCGGTCGCCTGGTGCCCAGTACTCCGTCAAGTGAATATTTATGGATTCTATGACATGACCCTTGTAACCAAGTTCCACGCCCACGGCAAATAACTGTGTGGCCACTCGCTTTTTAGCTTTGCCATTGAATTGCCTCAATCAGGTGTTCACGGCAGTGGTAGCGGTGCGATAATATCGGGTTGATAAAGTCCCAATTACGGAAACAAAAACAACATGGAAATTCTCCAGGAAAATTTTCTCCAGGCACTCGGAATTGAACAAAACAACCCCGGAGCATATTTCGGCGATGGAGAATGGTCCGTGACAACCGATGCCGGAATTTTTGATTGCATGAATCCCGCCAGCGGAGAGGTCATTGCCAGAGTCCATTCTGCCTCGGAAGCAGACTACGAACGCGTAATGGAAAAAGCTCAAGCTGTGTTTAAAGACTGGCGTAGCGTTCCGGCACCTGCCCGCGGTGACGCGGTCCGACTTTGCACCGAGGCTTTGCGCAAAAACAAGGACGCGCTGGGTAGCCTGGTTGCACTGGAAAACGGCAAAATCAAGGCCGAGGGCGACGGTGAAGTGCAGGAAATGATCGACATTGGTGATTTCGCAGTCGGCCAGTCACGAATGCTGTACGGCTATACCATGCATTCAGAACGCCCTCAACACCGCATGTACGAGCAATGGCATCCGCTGGGTGTGGTGGGAGTGATCTCCGCGTTCAATTTCCCAGTGGCGGTATGGGCCTGGAATGCGTTAATTGCTGCCATTTGTGGTAACGCAACGGTTTGGAAACCCTCAGTGAAAGGCGCCTTGTGCGGCATCGCTGTACAGAAAATCTGCAATGAAGCACTTGAAGCCGGCGGTTATCCGTCGATCTTTTTGAGTTTCATGGCGCATAACCATGACCTGGCGGAAAAATTTGTTAACGATACGCGTGTGGATCTGATGTCCTTTACCGGTTCAAGCTGGGTTGGTCGCCAGGTCGGTATCAAGGTCGCCAGACGCATGGGCCGCAGCCTGCTGGAACTGGGTGGCAACAACGCGATCATCCTCGATGAAACAGCTGATTTGAAAATGTCCATTCCCGGCATCGTGTTCGGTGCGGTCGGCACGGCCGGTCAACGTTGCACTTCCACACGCCGCGTAATCGTGCACGATTCCATTATGGATGAAGTAACAGAAAAGCTGGTCAGCGCTTACCGGCAGGTGCGAATCGGCAATCCGCTGGAAGAGGATACCCTGATGGGTCCATTGACAGACCAAGCGACGGTCGAAACCTTCGAGAAAGCGGTGGCCAGGGCGCAGGCGGAAGGCGGTGAGCTGCTGACCGGCGGCAAGCGAATTAACCGTCCCGGCTACTTCGTAGAGCCCGCCATCATCCGCGCTGAGAATCACTGGGAAATCGTGCAGGAGGAAACCTTCGCACCCATCCTCTACCTGATTCCATTCAGCGATATTGATGAAGCCATTGAAATGCAAAACGGCGTCGTCCAGGGACTCAGTTCATCGATCTTTACCAGTAATGTAAACAACGCCGAGCGCTTCCTGGCCGTTTCAGGATCTGACTGTGGTATTGCCAATGTGAATATCGGAACCTCGGGTGCTGAAATCGGCGGTGCATTTGGAGGCGAGAAGGAAACGGGCGGAGGGCGCGAGTCCGGCTCCGATGCCTGGAAAGCCTATATGCGGCGCCAGACCAATACCATTAACTACGGTACGGACTTGCCCCTGGCGCAAGGCATAAAGTTTGATCTGTAACAGGATATATGGGGATAAATGGGGCCAGAGTAAAAATTAAATCAGCGGATTGCATGAGGAAACTGGTGTTCTTCTCAATCTTTACTCTGACCCCTGTTCCGGTTCTCTGATCCCATTCAAATATGTATTCATTAATCCGAAGCGCCCTGTTCGCCGCATCGCCCGAAAAGGCACATGAACTGGCCCTGGACAGTCTGCGACTGGGTCACGTTTTGGGCGCAACCCGCCTGCTGTGCAATACCATCAGCCAGCCGGTGAAAGTGATGGGAATCAATTTTCCCAACCCGGTCGGCATGTCTGCCGGCATGGACAAAAACGGTGATTATATTGATGCCCTGGGTGACCTGGGCTTCGGATTTATCGAGGTTGGTACGGTCACACCCAGACCCCAGCCCGGCAACCCGAAACCCCGGGTATTCCGAATCAGCCAGGCAGGGGCAATGATCAACCGGCTGGGCTTTAATAACAAAGGCGTTAAACACCTGGTTCGCCGTGCAGAACAGCGTCAATACAAGGGCGTGCTTGGTATCAATATCGGCAAGAACAAGGACACACCCATTGAGCACGCGGCCGATGATTATCTCTATTGCTTCGAACAGGCCTACCCGCATGCCGATTACATTACGGTCAATATTTCCTCGCCCAATACCCGCAACCTGCGCGACCTTCAGCGTGAAGAAGCCCTTGATGAGCTGTTGGGGAAATTGGCCAGGAGGCGGGCAGAATTGGCGAACGAATTGGACAAGTGCGTTCCGATCGCAGTCAAGGTTGCCCCTGACCTGGATGAAGCCGGTATTCAGTCGATTGCATCAGTGATCGAAAAACACAGGATTGACGGGGTGATCGCAACCAACACCACCCTGGATCGTCCTGGTGTTGATGGATTGCCGCATGCCAGCGAAGATGGCGGGCTTTCCGGGACACCATTGCGTGAAAAAGCAGATGCAATACTGGCCAGTCTCAAAAATGCTCTGCCGGCTGAAGTGGCACTGATCGGCGTGGGTGGTATCAGCAGCGGGGAAGATGCAGCACGGAAAATTCAACTGGGTGCAGACCTGGTTCAGTTTTACACCGGTTTTGTCTACCGGGGGCCGCAACTGATCGCTGACTGCCTGCAAGCGATCAGCTTGGCACAAAAGGCGCCATGAAAACAGCAGCAGATATTTCACTCAAACCGTTCAACAGCTTTGGTGTTAATGCGGTCGCCAACAATATGCACTGGCTTGAATCAATGGATGACGTGCAGCAACTACAGGCACAATCACAGCCGGCCAGTTCATTCGATACAGGTGCAGACCTGGTGCTTGGCGGCGGCAGTAATATTTTGTTTACCTCGGATGTGCCGGGCACGGTTTACCTTAATCGGATCAGGGGGCGGAACCTGGTTGAGGAAGATGGCGACTCGGTACTGATTGAAGTTGCGGCCGGTGAAAACTGGCACGAGTTCGTTTTGTGGACGCTCAACCAAGGATATTACGGTCTGGAAAACCTGAGCCTGATTCCGGGACTTGTCGGTGCCGCACCCATGCAGAATATTGGCGCTTACGGGGTCGAGATTTCCAATGTACTGGAATCGGTTAAGGCGCTGGACTGGCAATCCGGCCAAATCGTGAGCATTAAGTCTGAAGATTGCGGATTTTCCTATCGTGACAGCCGTTTTAAGTCCACTGAACCTGATCGTTTCCTGATTCTGTCATGTCACCTGAGACTACTGAAAAACTTCAAACCCGAACTTTCCTATACCGGGTTGGCGAGCGAACTTTCAGCCATGAATATCAAGAATCCGGGCGCAAAAGAAGTCAGTGAAGCGGTGATCCGTATTCGCCAGAGAAAACTTCCTGATCCGGCTGTTATTGCCAACGCGGGCAGCTTCTTTAAAAACCCGGAAATTGGCACAGACCGGGCCGAGGAGCTGCGTTCAGGACACGAGGCAATGCCGGTGTACCGGGTGAGTGATGAAATCTGCAAGCTCAGCGCTGCCTGGATGATCGAACAATGCGGCTGGAAAGGATTCCGTCAAGGCGATGCCGGTGTTTCACGAGACCATGCCCTGGTGCTGGTTAATCACGGCCAGGCCAGTGGCTTTGAGATTTTGGAGCTCTCGTGGAGCATTGCCAAATCAGTTCAGGACCGGTTTGGCATTACTCTCGTGCGCGAGCCACAGGTGTTTGGGGCAATACCTTAGCCTTGAAAATACGGTATCGTATGGTTGCGTCCTGTGGCTGACTATGATTCCAATGGTTTAGGTCTCCCCCGACCCGGCTGCAGGGCGCACTTCTAAAGGCTGGCACATTGTTCGCTAATTTTGTAGGAGCGATTATTAATCGCGAATTGTGTCCGCGAGTACAATGGCGGATTTAGATTGTGGCAGCGATCATCGATCGCTCCCACACTACAAATTTACTATCGATAATCTTGCACGATCTCAAATTGTCTAGTAGTTTGCACCGACCATTCGATCTCTTTCGGAGCCAGCCGTGATCCAACGAACTTTTACCTCATTATTTTCCTCCTTACTGATACTTTCGGCCTGCGGTCAATCAGAAAGCCCGTCCAATGCGCAAAAAACAGATCCTGTTCAGGGCACGGTTGATACTCATCCTTATGAGAACCCGCTGGATCGGATTGATACCGATGGCCTGCTACAGCGTATCGGGACGCTGGCCTCGGATGAGTTCGGCGGCCGCGCTCCAATGTCCGAAGGCGAGCGGTTAACGCTGAATTACCTTGAAACTCAATTCAAGGAAATGGGGCTGCAGCCCATGTTTGGTGACAGTTACCGGCAGGCAGTGCCACTGGTCGCGGTTGAAGCGCATGGCGATATGAGCTTGCTCATTTCTGACCACGACGGCAACATCGCGCTCAGCTATGCAAATGGTCCCGAGGCCTCTGTTTTCACCAAGCGGGTGGTCGAGCAGACCGGTTTGGAAAACAGTGAACTGGTCTGGGCGGGTTATGGCATCGTGGCGCCGGAATACGACTGGGATGACTACGCGGGACAGGATGTCACGGGTAAAACCGTCATCGTGCTGGTCAACGATCCCGGTTTTGCAACCCAGAACCCGGAATTGTTCAACGGCAATTCAATGACCTATTACGGACGCTGGACATACAAGTACGAGGAAGCAGCGCGCCAGGGGGCTGCCGGATTGCTAATCGTTCATGAAACGGCAGCAGCAGCATATGGCTGGAACGTGATCGAGGATGGCAGGCAGGGACCACAATTCGATATCGCTCCTGAAAACAAAAACATGCACCGGATCAAGGTAGAAGGCTGGCTGCAGCATCACGTTGCTGAAGAAATTCTTGCGCACGCTGGACAATCATTGGCCGTACTTGAAACACAGGCCGCCAGCGGTTCCATAACACCCATTGCGCTGGGTCTGAGCGCTAATGTGAATATTCAAAATACGCTCGAGTTTGCGGAATCCTATAACGTAGGCGCCCTGAAGCCCGGCACAGAGGCTGCCGACGAGCTGTTCATTTACATGGCGCACTGGGACCACATGGGAACCATGGCACACCAGGAAGGCGAAGAAGGTGATTTCATCTACAACGGCGCCGAAGATAACGCCAGTGGCACCAGCGGTATGCTGGAAATTGCCGAAGCCTGGGCGTCCACGGCTGAATCTCCCCGCCGCTCGGTGGGTTTCCTGGCAGTTACCGCCGAAGAATCAGGGTTGCTGGGCTCCAAGGCCTATGCAGAAATGCCCGTCTTTCCGATGAATAAAACCATCGGCGGCATCAATATGGATCGTCTGAATTTCCGCGGCAAGATGAACGATATAGTGGTGATCGGCCATGGCGGATCTGAAATGGAGGATGTGCTTGCGGAAGTTGCGCTTGAATCCGGCCGAACGGTCACACCTGAAGCCACGCCTGAAAAGGGCTTTTATTACCGCTCCGACCATTTTAATTTTGCCAAGAAAGGCGTACCCATCCTGTATGCCCGTGGTGGTACGGTAGACCGCGAACACGGGGCTGATTACGTGACTCAACGGAATGCTGATTTCGTCGCAAACCGCTACCACTCACCTGGTGACGAAATCCAGGATGACTGGGATGTGGAAGCAGCAATCGAAGACCTGCAAATTTTTTACAAAATCGGTTACCGCCTGGCCAATGGCGATCAATGGCCACAGTGGTATGAGGGCAACGAGTTCCGGGCCATCCGCGAAGCTTCATTGGCAGAATAATCGTAGTAGCGAGCGCCTGCTCGCGAATTCCTAAATTCTGCACTCACTTACACAAAAAGCTTCGCGATTAATAATCGCTCCCACAAGCTTCGGTTACCCTTGTGCCAACCGAACGCCCAATCGCGAATTCTTTCAGCTTTCGTTCATCACACCCGACGGCACATGCCCGGTCGCCACATGTTCCTTCGCAGAATCAATATGAACTTGCTGGTCATCAAAGAAAATATCTGCGCCAAAGGCCTTCAGGTAAGGTCCTTTGGGGTTTCCTCCGAGGAAAAGAGACTCGTCAATCCGAATGCCCCATTTTCTCAAAGTCAAAATCACCCTTTTGTGGGCCGGTGCAGAGCGCGCGGTAACCAACGCCGTGCGGATAGGATTGTTTTCAATCGGGTAGGCCGACTGAATTTGGTGTAGTGCCGTGAGAAACGGCATAAACGGCCCGACACTCAAGGGAGTCTCGGCTGCCCGTCGCTCGCTGTCCGAGAAAACTTCCAGGCCGTGCTCCTGGTAAACACGCTCTGCCTCATCACTGAACAACACCGCGTCTCCGTCAAATGCGATACGTAACTGACCACTATCGGGACGGTCATTTGTGCCGGTAAGAACCATGGCAGCAGCAAACCCGGCTTCAAGCGTACGCCGGACATCTTCTGCGTGAGATGAAAGGAAAAGGCTGGCACCGAAGGACTCCATGTACGGGTAACGGCTTTCACCATTGGTAAATACGGCACGTTCGATGTTCAGACCGTAATGTTCAATGGAGTTAAAAATTCTTAGCCCCGTGTCGGTGCTGTTGCGAGACAGCAGGATAACATCCACTCCCGGGTGCTCTACCTCATCATCATTCAGTGCAAGCAGTTTCCGCACCAGCGGGAATGCCTCCCCCCGTTTGAGGATGTCGTTTTCTTTTTCTACCTGGTATGCACGATATCCCTCGATACCCCGGTCCTCGAAGATCCGGTGGCTTTCATCCAGGTCAAACAACGCACGCGAAGACACCGCGACCACCAGGGGTTTGGTGACAAGTTGATGGATTTCGGCGCTTTTCATGGTTTCAGAATAACAGAAGGTGTCTCAAATATTGAGAAAAGCTTCACGATTAATAATCGCTCCCACACAAAATAACCGAAGCTTGTAGGAGCGATTATTAATCGCGAAGCTTTTTGTGTTAGTAAGTGCAGAATTTAGGAATTCACGAGCAGGTGCTCGCTCCCACACAAAATAACCGGTCAGATAAATTGCTCGTTCAGGATTCGTTCCTCCAGCGAGTGATCCGGGTCAAACATCAGCTTAAGCGTAGTGGAATTGTCCTCGAAAACCTCAACTCTGAGTACATCGCGTACTTCGTTGTAGTCCGCGGTGGCACTAACCGAGCGCTTGTCACCGTTAAGCACTTCGAAAGTGATGTGGGCGGAAACAGGCAAAATAGCGCCTTTCCAGCGCCTCGGACGGAACGGGCTGATAGGGGTCAGCGCCAGTGCGTCGGTTCCCAGGGGGAGAATCGGGCCGTGTGCCGACAGGTTGTAGGCGGTGCTGCCGGCCGCGGTCGACACCAGTACACCATCGCAAACCAGTTCCTCTACCTTCACAAGGTCATTGACCAGTATGCGTATGTGCGCGGCCTGGTTGGTTTGGCGCAACAGTGAAACTTCGTTAATGGCCAGCGCGCCAGACTCTTCTCCATCCATGCTGCGGGTTTTCATCCGCAACGGATTCAATTCCACCAGGTCTGCTTTTGCAAGACGCTCATTAAGCCCGCCTTCAACATAGCGGTTCATCAGGAAACCCACCGTACCCAGTTTCATCCCATAGGTTGGCAAGTCTGCCTCGATAAACTTGTGCAAGGTGCGCAACATAAAACCATCGCCACCCAGGGCCACGATGATTTGGGCAGACTCAATCGGCGCCTGGCCATATTCTCGCTGCATCATTTCTAAAGCCTGCTGCGCCGCCGGAACCGTGCTGGCAACAAAGTGAATGTCTTTGCTCATACTTCGGTTGCGCTGAGTAATTGTCCCAGCGAGCGAACCGCAACCGAAAGCGTTGCATAATCCATATTCGCCAGGTTACGCATATCCTGCATCATCTCGATGACTCGGTTGACATCGAGATGATGCATTTCTATCCATTCCGCAACCGGATCGGCCTCTCCATTCGATGCGTCCAGTACCCGGTTCACCATCTCGCGATGATGAGAATACAGTTCATCCCTAAGATTGCCGCGCGCGTGCGCATGCCACTGGCCCTCAACCGACAGGCTCTCAACATGCCCGCGGAACCATTTCAGCCCCAGGGATTCACCCAGGCCAAAATAAACTTTGGCCACCGAATGCACTTCCATATCCCGCGCAGCTGCGGTTGCCACCACGTCCAGGGCCGGGGCCAGCAGGTTCAGAGTAGCCACCCTGCGGGCAAGGGATTTGGGAAACCCGCCTTTGATGAGTGGCGCTTCGATATCTGCAACCTTTTGTTTTTCTTCATCATTCAATTTTCTTGTGATGATTTTCTGCATTTCGTTCATACCCGGCTGAAGCTTGCCCACCATGGCCTCAATATTCAGCTCGTGGCCTGGATGGTTTGCAATCCAGCGAGTGACTTGTCGAAGCAATGTCCACATGGCCAGTAAGGCCCTGGTTTGCAGCTCAGCCTCAACCTTGTTGTCCAGGGATTCAATCTTTGCCCAGTAATCGCGGGCGTCAAATAATTCGCGGGCTATGGCGTAGGCACGGGCGACCTCGGCCGGTGTGGCGCTGGTGTCATCGCGCATACGCAACACAAACGACACGCCCATGCGGTTGACCAGGCTATTGGTGACCTGGGTTGCAATCAGCTCACGTTTCAAGCGGTGGCCAGCCATGAATTCCGCATAGTTTTCCTGCAACGGCGTTGGAAAATAAGCCTTCAGCTCGTTGGCAAAATAAGGGTCCTCAGGGATATCCGAATCCAGTAACTGGCTGTACAGGCGAATCTTGCTGTAGGACAGCAATACCGACAATTCAGGCCGCGTCAGCCCCAGGCCATGGTTGCGCCGGTCCATTAGTTCCTCGTCATCCGGCAAGTCTTCCAGTTCGCGGTCTAGTTGGCCTTCCTGTTCCAGGACCTGGATAAAGTGCTGCTTGGCGCCAAGCCGAGGACCGGACAGTTTCTCCATCATGGAAAGCACCTGGGTCTGCAGGTAATTGCTTCGCAGTACAAGGTCCGAAACTTCATCGGTCATTTCTGCCAGCAGGGCGTTGCGTTTCTTTTCATCCAGCTTTCCCATACGCATGGCCTGGTTCAACAGAATCTTGATGTTGACCTCGTGGTCAGAGCAATCGACACCGGCCGAGTTGTCCACAAAATCAGTATTGATGCGGCCACCGTTTTGCGCGAATTCGATACGGCCCAACTGGGTCATACCAAGGTTTCCGCCTTCGCCAATAACCTTGCAACGCAACTGCCTGCCATCAGCCCGCAGGGGATTGTTCGCAAGATCACCTACTTCTGCGTGGTTTTCAGCGGTTGATTTCACGTAGGTTCCGATACCACCGTTCCACAACAGGTCAACCTCGGCTTTCAGTAGTTCACGGATGAGTTGGTGCGGCGCCAATTGCTTGTCTTCGATTTCCAGCCATTGCCGGACCTGCCTGCTGATCGGGATAGTTTTATCTTTCTGGGAAAAAACACCACCGCCTTTGGAAATTAATTTTCTGTTGTAATCCGCCCAGTTCGATCGAGGCAGTGCAAACAGGCGTTTGCGCTCCTTGTAGGAAGTTTTTTCATCCGGATCCGGGTCTAGGAAGACATGTAAATGGTTGAACGCTGCCTTCAACCTGATCTGCTTCGACAACAGCATGCCGTTACCGAATACGTCTCCGGACATGTCTCCGATACCCACCACGGTGAAGGGCTGTTGCTGAATGTCTGTTCCAAGTTCACGGAAATGGCGTTTTACACCTTCCCAGGCGCCTTTGGCGGTAATACCCATGGCCTTGTGGTCGTAACCAACCGAACCGCCGGACGCGAAGGCATCCCCTAGCCAGAAATCACGCTCAAGCGCGATCGCATTAGCCGTATCTGAGAATGTGGCTGTACCCTTGTCAGCGGCAACGACCAGGTAAGGATCATCGTCATCGAAGCGGACGACCTGCTCCGGTGGGATTAACTCATCTTCATCTAAATTATCAGTTATATCCAGTAACGCATTGATATAACACTTATAACAATAGATAACTTCAGCCATTACAGCTTCACGCCCACCCTCTTCCGGTATATTCTGAACAACGAAGCCACCCTTGGCTCCTACCGGCACGATCATTGTATTTTTGACGTTTTGCGCCTTCATCAGGCCCAGCACTTCGGTGCGGAAATCTTCCTTGCGATCGGACCAACGCAGTCCGCCGCGTGCCACTGCGCCCATGCGAAGGTGGATTCCTTCCAGGCGCGGGGAATAGACCCAAATTTCGCGATAAGGACAGGGTTTGGGCAAATCAGGCACCTTCGCTGAATCCAGCTTGAAGCTCATGTACTCGTGAACCAGACCCTTGTCTGATTTCTGGTAAAAATTGGTGCGCATAGTGGCCAGTATAACGCTGTAAAACGAGTGCAAGATTCGATCTTCATCCAGGCTGCTGACAGACGCCAGGCCGCGCACAAAGGCTTTGCGTATGGTTTTTACCTGGAGATCGCGTGATTTGGCGCGCGCCTCTACTGCATTGTCCAGGTACTCACTCAGGGCCTTGTCCTTCTTCTCAACGTCATCAGCCAGTTCATCCAGGTACCGGCGCAGGCGTTTTTGTGCTTTTTCTACCTTGAAGTCGGAATCCTCATCCCTGCCGGGATTAAACCGGGCGTCAAACAGCTCGACCAGCAGGTAGGCCAGTAAACGGTGGCGTGACAAGGTCTGTGCCATATATTCAAACGAAAAGGGGCTTCCTGTCTGCAGCAGGTACTTGCAGTAGGCGCGCAGCATTTTCACCTGTCGCCAATGCAATTGGCAGGCCAGGATGAGGCGGTTAAAGCTGTCGCTAACGGTAATACCGCGCAGGGTGTAATCAAAGGCTTCCTCGAAGGCATCGCGCACCGCGTCCAGGTTCAGGTCCTCGCCCCTGGCGAAAATCATGTCAAAATCCTGCACCCATACAGATTTGTCATTTTTCAGGCACAATTCATACGGTCGCTCACTGACAATATGCAGCCCCATGTTTTCCAGCATCGGCAGGACATCTGAAAGAGGAATCGAGTTGTTTTGCCGGAACAGCTTGAAGCGGATGATGCTGGTACCCTTCTTGCGCGGCCTGTAGAGACTCATACCCAGGTCTTGTTCATCCCCCAGCGCATCGATCTTCTCCACGTCGAAGCTGGACACCCAGGGCGATACGTCTTCCTGGTAGGCAGCCGGAAAAGCTTCACCGATGCGTTCCGCCAGGCTCATTCCCCTGTCTTCACCATGTTTTTGTACCAGGATTTCCTTCAACTCATCATTCCAGGAGCGGATCGCCTGGACAATTTTTTGCTCCAGGGCATGCACGTCCGGCCTGGGATCCTCGCCCGGTTTTGGCCGGATGATGACCTGCAAACGTGCCAGCACAGACTCTGAAATCTGAGCCACATAGTCGAGCTTTTCGCCCTTCAATGCGCGTTTGAGTATTTTTTGAATTCGGGTTCGGTTTTCGGTGTTGAATTGATCCCTGGGTATGTACACCAGGCAGGAGAAAAACCGCGTGAATCGTTCACGACGGATTAACAGGCGGACCCGGTGGCGTTCCTGAAGGTTCAGTACTGTGGTGGCAATTTCAGCCAACTCCCCGGTAGTGGCCTGAAACAGGTCGTCCCTTGGCAGGGTCTCCAGGATATGCACCAGGGATTTGAACGCGTAACTGTTTTCCCGTAATCCAGAGTTCTCCAGCACCTCTTCGACCTTTACCCGGACCAACGGGGTATCCGAGGCACGGCGGAAATAAGCATTGGATGTGAACAAACCGATAAAACGCCGTTCGCCAATCGTGCGGCCTTTCTCATCGAAACGCAGCACACCGATATAATCCATATAACCCACCCGGTGCACGCTGCTGCGGGAACCCGTCTTGGTAATAATCAGCGGGTTATTCCGGTTGGTTCGGGCCTCATCGTCGACAGCTGCGATAGGCTTGCTGCGGATGGTCTTTTTGGTTTCCTGCAACAGGCCAAGCCCTGAGCCTTCGACCATGTTCAGGATGCTCTGGTCGCCTTCCCGGACCAGTTCATAATCTCTCGAGCCAAGCAGAATGAAATGATTGTTTTTCATCCATGTCAGAAATTGCTGGCACTCTTCGACTACCGAAGCCTCTGTACAAACAGCCCATTCCGGCAGCTTTTTAACGGCCTCTTCGACGCGCGCTGTCATGGCTTTCCAGTCACGCACTGCCAACCGTACGCTGGCCATGGCATATTTCAGCTTCGATTCGATCTTTGCCAGCACTTCAGGATCGTTCTGGCGGTTGATCTGCATATGGATGATGGATTCCGGCTCACCCTTGCCTTCAGCCGCCGAGTAATAGCCTTTAACCCGGCCCCTGTCGTCGCGCTCTACGTGAATGACGGGATGCACCATCAGGTGCACACGAAGGTTCATTTCGGCCATCACGACATTGGCGCTGTCGATCAGGAAGGGCATGTCATCGTTCACCATCTCAATGATGGTGTGGTCACTTTCCCAACCATTTTCCTCGATGGTGGGATTGAAAACGCCGATCAGCGCTTCCTGAGGTGGCCGCTTGGAGATGAACTCCATCTGCTCACTGACAATTGCTGCAAGGGCAGCGGGAGTTTCCCGGCTCAGTTCTTCAATTGGGACATGGCGGAAAAATGCTTCAGCATAGTAGCGCGCCTGACGCACTTTGCCGGTCTTGCTCTGGCCTGCAAGAATGGAGCTGACCTGCTCCAGCAAGACCTGTTTATTTTTATCAATGCTGGTCATCGGTTTGACCATCCCTGCTACAGGTCATCTCAATCCGGTCTCGAGCCTGCTGATTATCAGGCGCTGAATTTCGCTGGTTCCCTCGTAGATTTCAGTGATTTTAGCGTCACGGAAATATCGTTCAACCGGCAATTCCTTACTGTAGCCCATTCCCCCGTGAATCTGAACCGCCTGGTGCGCCGTATACATGGCAGTTTCGGAAGCGAACAGCTTGGCCATGCTGGCTTTTAGGGTGTAACGCTCACCACTTTTTCGCGCCTGCATCTTGGCCCAGGCAGCGCTTAGCGTGAGTAACTCGGCGGCTTCAAGACGGGCCCGCATATCCGCAATCTTGGCCTGGGTCATCTGGTATTCACCGATGGGCCGCCCGAAAGCCTTGCGCTCCTGTACAAAATCCACGCAGGCAGCATAGGCTGCACGGGCAATTCCGATGGCTTGTGAAGCGATCCCGATCCGTCCGCCATCCAATACACCCAGCGCGATTTTGAAGCCCTGCCCCTCTTCGCCGATACGGTCATCAAGAGTGCAGTGGTAATCCTCCAGTTCGATTTCACAGGTCGCCGAGGCGCGTATACCGAGTTTGGGCTCCGTTTTTCCACGCCGGAACCCTTCTTTCGCGGTGTCGATCATGAATGCAGTGATGCCCTTGCTGCCCTTGTCGGGATCGGTAACCGCAAACAGCAAAATATACTTCGCCACTGGGCCGGAGGTAATCCAGGATTTCCTGGCGTTGATCACATAATGAGTGCCATCTTCCGATAAGACGGCACGGCTGCGCATATTGGCCGCATCGGAACCCGACTGCGATTCCGTCAGGGCATATGCCCCGATGGCCTTTCCGGACGCTATCGGCGTCACGAACCTGTGCTTTTGCTCTTCATTGCCGTATTTCAGGATGGCATTGCAATACAGCGTGTTATTCACCGACATGATAGTTCCATGTGCGGCGTCGGCAGCGCTGATCTCCATGATGGCCAGCGTGTAACTGATCGGGTCCAGCCCTGCTCCGCCGTATTTCTCGGGCACTTCAATGCCCATCAGACCCATTTCCCCCATCATGCGGATGGTCTCCACGGGAAATTCGCCGGAGGCATCGAATTCAGCGGCGATCGGCACGATTTCCGCCTGCGCAAAATCCCGCGCAGCATCACGGATCATCTGTTGTTCTTCAGTGAGACGAAAATCCATTTTTTACCTTTTGATCAGGTCTTTTCCGGAAGGTAAATTATAAATGATGTAGGAACGAATTGATTATTATTGTGGGAGCGTTCGATTGCTGTGGGAGCGTTCGATTGTTGTGGGAGCGATTTGTAATCGCGAATTTTTTACCTTCTGCACTCATTGCAACAAAAATTCGCGATTACAAATCGCTCCCACAAAGCCAGCGTGCTCCTACAATCCCAAACCACCTTCAATCATGGGTTGACCAAGGGCGTCCCACTCGCTAAGCTTCCTATATCTTTTAATCAAGATATAAAGATATATGCCTTCAAATCTCGATCTGCAATTAGCTTCCCAGCACTGCCGGTTGCTCTCCGACAGCACCCGCCTGCGGCTGCTTTTGTTGCTCGACCGCGAAGAACTGAGTGTGGCGGAGTTATCAGCCATCACGCAACTCGCCCAACCCAGGGTCTCGACTCACCTGGCCAAGCTGAAGGAAGCAGGCCTGGTCAATGATCGCCGCCAGGGTGTATTTGTTTATTACCGCATGGCCGGGCGAATTGAAGACGCCAGCCTCAGCTCCATGTGGGAAATCCTGCGACAAAACACCGAAGACCCGGTGATCCGCCAGGACCTCGAGAGGACCCCGCAAGTGTTGCAGGCGCGCAATGGACAGAGCAACTGGGCGGACAGCGTTGCCGGAGACATGGAGCGTCACTACTCCCCCGGCAGGACCTGGGAGGCCACCACGCGCTCGCTCGCGCAATTGCTTGCGCTGAACGATGTGCTGGATATTGCCTCGGGTGACGGGGTGCTGGCCGAACTGCTTGCGCCCCACGCTTCGAAGATCGTGTGCCTGGACATCAGCGAAAAGATTGTCGCAGCCGGCAAGAAACGTCTCAGCGATTTCGAACACGTGGATTTTGAACTGGGCGATATGCACCAACTGCCGGTAGATGACGAATCCTTTGATACGGTATTGCTGATGCACGCCCTCACCTACACCAGCCGTCCGCGCCAGGTGTTTTCCGAGGTTGCCCGGGTGCTACGGCCAGGCGGGCAACTGCTGGCAGTTACCCTGAAGCAGCACAAGCACGAAAAAGCGGTAACGCCTTTTAACCACGTCAATCTCGGATTTACCCCCAAAGGGCTGGAGAAGCTTTGCCTCCAGGCCGGTCTTGAACCCGTCTGCTGCCAGGTGACCGCGGTCGAGAAACGTGCGCCCAACTTTGCCATCCTGACCCTGATGGCCAAGAAAAACCCCGCCTGACAGAGCCCGGATTGAACATGTTGAACTGGCGTAATCCGGAGCTGGTCGCCAGCTTGGAAGGCCTGCTGGCTGAGCGAATCATGCTTATAGACGGTGCAATGGGCACCATGATCCAGGATCTTGAGCTTGAAGAAGAAGCGTTTCGGGGGGCACGCTTCGACGGCCACCCTCTGCCGCTCAAAGGCAACAACGACCTTTTAAGCCTGACCAGGCCGGGGGACATCGAGCAAATTCATCGTGGCTTTCTTGAAGCCGGCGCCGACCTGATCGAGACCAATACCTTTAACAGCACCAGCATCTCGCAGGCAGATTACGGCACAGAATCCCTGGTCCATGAACTGAATTATGAATCGGCAGCGCTGGCAAGCCGTTTAGCGGCTGAATTTACCGCCAAAACACCGGATAAACCCCGTTTCGTGATTGGTGCGCTTGGCCCTACCAACCGCACTGCGTCGCTTTCACCGGATGTTAACCGGCCGGATTACCGCAACGTCACCTTTAAGGAGCTGCGTGACAGCTACCTTGAGGCAGCAATTGGGCTGGCCGAAGGCGGTGCCGACCTGCTGATGGTGGAAACCATATTCGACACCCTGAACGCCAAAGCCTGCCTGTTCGCGCTTGAGGACGCCTTCGATAAACTCGGTTACCGCCTGCCGGTAATGATTTCAGGAACCATTACAGATGCCAGCGGCCGTACCCTTTCGGGCCAGACCGTGGAAGCCTTCTGGCATTCGGTGCGGCATGCAAAACCCTTTTCTATCGGCTTGAACTGTGCACTGGGTGCGCACGAGCTACGGCCATGGATTCAGGAGCTTGCCAGGGTGGCCACCTGCCCGGTCAGCGCCCACCCGAATGCCGGTCTTCCCAATGAATTGGGCGAGTACGACGACAGCCCGGAGCATATGTCAGAGGTGCTGGGTGAATTTGCCCGCTCCGGGCTGGTAAACCTGGTCGGTGGATGTTGCGGGACCACGCCAGAACACACGCGTTTAATCAGGGATAGAATTCACAATATAAAATCCCGTCAATCAGCTGATAAATCTATTTATTGTTCGCTTTCTGGTCTTGAACCTTTCACCATAACACCGGAATTGAACTTCGTAAATATTGGTGAACGGACCAACGTCACCGGATCGGCAATATTCCGGCGTTTGATCCAGGCCGAGGACTACGAAAAAGCGGTTCAGGTAGCTCTTCAGCAAGTCGAAAACGGCGCCCAGATTATTGACGTAAATATGGATGAAGGCCTGCTTGATGGCCCTGTTGTGATGGTGCGTTTTTTGAACCAGATCGCTTCTGAGCCGGATATAGCGCGTGTGCCCGTGATGCTGGACTCATCGCGTTGGGACGTGCTGGAAGCCGGTCTTGCCTGCCTTCAGGGCAAAGGAGTGGTGAACTCCATCAGCATGAAGGAGGGTGAAGCGCCTTTTATTGCACAGGCGCGCACTATTTTGCGCTACGGCGCGGCCGTGATCGTGATGGCTTTTGATGAGAACGGCCAGGCGGCTACCTTGCAAAAACGCATCGATATCTGTGAACGGGCCTGGAAAATCCTCACTGAAACCGTCGGCTTTCCACCCGAGGATATCATCTTCGACCCCAATATCTTCGCCGTGGCGACCGGTATCGAGGAACACAACAGTTACGGCCTGGATTTTATCGAGGCCACGCGCGAGATCAAGAAACGCTGCCCGGGTGCATTGGTATCCGGGGGTGTGAGTAATATTTCGTTTTCATTTCGCGGCCAGAACCGGGTGCGCGAAGCCATTCACTCGGTATTTTTGTATCACGCCATCCGTGCGGGCATGGACATGGGTATCGTCAATGCGGGCCAGTTGGAAGTCTATGACGAGATTGACCCGGAACTACGAGATGCGGTTGAGGATGTGGTGCTTAACCGGCATGGCGATGCTTCCGAAAACCTGTTGGAGATTGCACAACGTTTCCTGGGCAGCCGCGAGACCGAGGCCAATGCTGAAGAGTGGCGCGAACTGCCGGTAGTGGAGCGCTTGAAGCATTCGCTGGTCAAGGGGATCAACAGCTATATTGAACAGGACACCGAAAAGGCGCGCCGCCAATCCAGCCGCGCACTTGATGTGATCGAGGGGCCGTTGATGGATGGCATGAACATCGTCGGCGACCTGTTTGGCGACGGCCGGATGTTTCTGCCCCAGGTGGTCAAGAGCGCCCGGGTAATGAAACAGGCAGTGGCAGTGCTGGTGCCTTATATCGAGCAGGAAAAGAAAGACAGTGGCGAAGAACTGAAACAGCAGCCGAAGATACTGATGGCCACGGTCAAGGGTGATGTACACGACATTGGCAAAAATATCGTGGGGGTGGTATTGCGCTGCAATCATTTCGATGTGATTGACCTCGGTGTGATGGTGCCGATGGACAGGATTCTCGAGACCGCACGAACCGAAAACGTGGATGTTATTGGTCTGTCAGGCCTGATAACTCCGTCACTGGAGGAAATGCGCCTGGTGGCTGCTGAAATGGAACGCCAAGGCGTGGATTTGCCCCTGATGATTGGCGGGGCGACCACCTCGCGGGTGCATACCGCGCTGCGCATCGAACCCAATTACAGCAAAGGTGTGTTCTGGGTGAAGGATGCATCGAGGGCGGTGGGTGTGGCACGCAAGCTGACCGATGCGGATCAACGGCAAAAACTCACTACTGAGTATACGGCCGATTATGCGGCGTTAAGGGAAAGGCGTGCCAGGGGCAGCCGTCGCGCACCACCGGTGCCGATTGAAACGGCAAGGGAAAATCGTTTCGTGATTAACTGGCCGGAGTATGAGCCTGCAATACCTGCTCAAGCGGGTGTAACGGTATTTGATGACTTCCCGATAAAAGAATTACTGGGTTACATTGACTGGACACCGTTTTTCCAGACCTGGGAACTCTCGGGCCGCTACCCGGATATCCTCGAAGACCCGAAAAAGGGCGAGGCTGCGCGTAGCCTGTTTGCGGATGCCCAGGACATGCTGGATAAGATTGTTGATGAAAAGTGGCTGCGGGCGCGCGCTACCGTGGGGTTATTCCCGGCCGCGGCTGAAGGTGATGACGTGTTGGTTTATACCAATACAGAAAGGATCCAGGTATTGGAACGCCTGGCGTTTCTACGCCAGCAAAAAGCCAAGGCCAAGGGGAAGCCCAATTTCTGTCTGGCGGATTTTGTGGCGCCGGTCGAGGCGGGAATGGCGGACCATATCGGGCTGTTTGCAGTCACCGCCGGCCTTGGAATTGAGACAAAGGTCGCTGAGTTTGAAGCGCAGAACGATGACTATTCATCCATTTTACTGAAAGCACTGGCAGACCGGCTGGCCGAAGCGCTGGCAGAAAAGATGCACCAGCTAGTGCGCAAAGAAATATGGGGGTTTGCCAGCGATGAAACCCTGGACCACAAGGCTTTGATTGAAGAGCAATACCGCGGTATCCGCCCTGCCCCGGGCTACCCGGCCTGCCCCGACCACAGTGAGAAGAAAAAGTTGTTCAAGCTGCTCGACGCCGGAAGCAACTCGGAAATGCAGTTAACCGAAGGCTACGCCATGCTGCCGGCAGCATCAGTGAGCGGTTACTATTTCGCCCACCCCGACAGTCAGTATTTTGTGCTGGGCACGATCCTCGATGACCAGCTGGAAGACTATTGCCGGCGCAAGGACATCACCACCGCCGAGGCCCGCCGCAACCTGGTCGCCAACATCGATTGATAATTGTTGGAGCGATGAAGATATTTGTGGGAGCGATTTGTAATCGCGAAAGCTCTTTACCAAACCAAATCATCCGGCACTTTATGTTCTCCATCATCTCCATCATCGGGTTCACTTCCACCCAAATCAGGCACATGGTCATCTGATATAGCCCGAACCAACTCGACATGTTCCGGCAACATCAAAATGTAATTGCCCTTCAAAAAAACCAGGCCCAATTCACCGGCATTCAACGCCTTCAACTGCACCGGTGTTACCAGTACACTGCGGATCCGGCCCTTGTACAGAAAATTCCGTTTCACCTCGGCCTGTTTGTCATTCAGGGCATGCTCATTCACCAATTCCTGGATCTGCTTGTTCACTTGCCGACGTTGCAGATCCAGTAGGCGTTTATGCTCTTTCTTGTCACGCGCAGACTGCTTTTCTTCTTTTTGGCGCAGACGATAGGCCTGGTCCAGCGACACCTCCGCGTCTGCCCTGGATTTCGAGGCCTGCACCTTCTTGCGCACTTTCTTCTTAGCCGGTTTCTGCCTTTTGGCCAGTCCCAGCGCTCGTATCTGATCCTGTAAAGTCTTGCTCATCCTTTTTCTTACTCCGGCCGGCTCCACCCCAGCCCCTCGCATTGCTGTATTAAATGTTCAGCTTCAGACATACCACAGACTCGCGGAACTTTCCCGAGATCAACAGCAAGCCCGAGTACCGCTGCTGGCTGAGTCTGCAGCGCTCTTATTAACATCCCGTCGATGTGCTCACGACTTTGCGGGTCAAGGCGATGCTGTTCAATGAAATCCAGGCGGATCAGCTGAAGCTGTATGCGTGGTTCCCAGGGACCTGTTTCGACGGTACGGCGCAGCGCCTTGCGAAACTCCAGGTCAAAAATGCCCCATTCAGCCTTGGCCACCACCAGGTTGGCCCAAAAATAGGGCCAAAGCGGGCGCATGGCCAGCGCCTTGCGGTATTGCTCTGATGCCTGTGACAGTAGTGCACTGCGGTCTTTCCCGGCTTGAGAAAGATGGAGCGCCTGCCAGAACAGCAACTGGCCGCGCTGGCCGAACAGGTCCGGGTGATCTCCTCCCAGTCGTTGCGCGTTGTCCAGGTGCTGCATGCCTCTGGCCAGCAGTTCCCTTTTTGCTTCGATGGGCGCTTCATCTGAATCCAGTTGCGCCATGATCTGAGTGGCCCGCCAAAAATCCAGACTGGCCAGTCCCCAGGCCAGGGAATATACAGCGAGCGCTACCAGCGCGATCACTAGTGGGATGCCGATTTTTAAGCGGTCATCTTTTCTCATAGAAAAGTTTCACCGGGAAGAATTCGCAAGATTGTGCAAGACAGCACAATTGTGAATGAAGATTGTGGGAGCGAGCACTTGCTCGCGAATTCTTAAATTCTGCGTTCATTACACTAAAAAGCTCCGCGAGGTGGTCCTCGCTCCTTGTATGTTGGCAGCCTTCTCTGATTAGCTATCAGGGAAGACGGGTAGCCAGGCGGTGAGCTTTTCCGCACCGGGTGGGATTTGGTCATGTGGTAGTTCAAGCAACATGACGTTATCGCCTTGCCACTTGCCCAGGTAGTTGATGTCACCAGCGGCCACCCAACCCAGGATTTCCGGACCGATGCGGACTTCGGTGCTGTAGCTGACTAGCAAGGGGATGTTTTCGGCTTCGAGTTGTTGCTGGAAATCAGCGCACAATTCGACTAAATGGTGGGCACGATTGTCCCAGCGTCCTTCGTGCAGATGTAGGGTGAGTACGCAATGGGTGATGCCATCGTCCACCGCGATGCGGACCATGGCCAGGGCAGTTTGCATGTCTTCGGCGCCGTCGTCGATGCCGGGTAGCAGGTGGCAGTGCAGATCAATCATTGTAGGAGATTCTCAATCGTGCCCACCGATACAATTCGCGATTACAAATCGCTCCCACAACACACATCTCTAATACAAATAATGATCTCACCGTAAAGCCTCCATCCGCCCCACATCCAACAACTTACGCGGCGTCCCATCCGGCCTAGAAGCATCAAAAACAAGTTCCCCCTCAAAACGCGCCACCTCCGAAACCAACTCCGCCAACTCGCCAATACTGATGTCTTTTCCAGCCCCTACATTAATGTGCGAACAGCGCGGTTGCGCCACCGACCAGTAGCTTTCATTCGACAGACCCATCAGGTGCACGCAGGCATCGGCAACATCATCCACGTGCAAAAACTCACGCCTTGGCTCGCCGCTACCCCAAACCTCCAGCTGATCTACTTCATCCAGCCTGGACTGGTAAGCCTTGCGCAACAATGCAGGCAAGGCATGACTTGTCTCCAGGTCAAAATTATCATTGGGCCCATACAGATTGGTCGGCATCACACTACGAAAATCGGCGCCATGCTGCCGGTTGTAGGACTCACACAGCTTGATACCGGCAATCTTGGCCACTGCATAGGGCTCGTTGGTCATTTCCAGCGGCCCGGTTAGCAAGGCGTCCTCGCGCATGGGCTGGGCCGCATCGCGCGGGTAGATGCAAGAACTACCCAGCAATAACAATCTACCCACCCCCGATCTGTGTGCCGCATGGATCAAGTTGGCCTCAATCAACAGGTTTTTATAGATAAATTCGGCGGGAAAGCGATCGTTGGCGCCTATGCCCCCAACCCGAGCGGCGGCGAGATATACCTGGTCAATCTGTTCGTCGCCGAAGAAATCCTCGACCTGCTTCTGTCGCGTCAAATCCACCTCGGAGTGTGTGCGGGTAATCAACTTGTCACCTTCAAGCCGCCGCACCAACGCCGATCCCACCATGCCCCGGTGCCCGGCAATAAATATCTTTGTTTTATCCTTCATTTACGTAGGAGCGATCGTTTTTGTGGGAGCGATGATCATTGTGGGAGCGATGACCACATCGCGAATTCTTCCAGTTATTGCAGGTGCGCCGGAAATTTGTAGGAGCAATCACTGATCGCGAAGCTCTTGCTCTAGCTCTTGCACTTCACCTCCCACTTGGCCAATCCCTATCCACCCTCACCAAAGCTTCCTCACGCGCCAACCGCAAATCATTCTCAACCATCTCCTCAACCATCTGCTCAAACGAAATCTTCGGCTCCCAACCCAGCACCTCGCGTGCTTTCGAGGCATCACCCAACAAAGTCTCCACCTCGGCCGGCCGGTAATAACGCGGATCAACCTTCACCACGACATCCCCGACAACCAGCCACGGGTAAACCAGGTCACAGGAAGAAACCCGGGCATATTCTTGCTCACCCTGCCCTTCCCAGGCCAGTTCGAAATCCATGGCACTGGCGGCGGCATTCACAAAATCCCGCACCGAATGCTGAACACCTGTGGCAATCACAAAATCATCCGGTTGATCCTGTTGCAACATCAGCCACTGCGCCTCGATAAAGTCTTTTGCATGGCCCCAATCGCGCCGTGCATCCAGGTTACCCCGGTACACACAATGATCCAGTCCGTGTGCAATCCGGGCCAGGCCGCGGGTGATCTTACGAGTGACAAAGGTCTCACCCCGTTGAGGGGATTCGCGATTGAACAGAATGCCGTTACAGGCAAACATGCCGTAGGACTCACGGTAATTAATCGTGATCCAGTAGGCGTATAACTTGGCCGCGCCATAGGGCGAGCGCGGGTAGAACGGTGTGCTTTCCGTCTGCGGCGTTTCGCGCACCTTGCCGAACATCTCCGAAGTGGATGCCTGGTAAAACCGCGTCTTCTTCTCCATCCCCAGGTTACGGATGCATTCCAGGATGCGCAGTGTACCCACCGCATCGGACTCCGCGGTATATTCAGGCTCTTCGAAAGACACTGCTACGTGGCTCTGGGCGGCGAGGTTATAAATCTCATCGGGCTGAACAGCCTGAATGGTACGCTGCAGGCTTGAGGCATCGGTCATATCACCATAGTGCAGGTGCAGTTTTGCATTCTCGATGTGTGGATCTTCATACAGGTGATCGATGCGCTGGGTGTTGATCAGCGACGCACGCCGCTTGATGCCGTGCACGTCATACCCCTTGTCCAGTAAAAACTCAGCCAGATAAGCCCCATCCTGACCCGTAATACCCGTAATCAACGCCGTTTTGCCCATCAACTACCAAACTCCGGTTCCAATCGCTTCATTATATGAAAGAACTGTGGGAGCGACCGTTTTTGTGGGAGCGATTTTTAATCGCGAATTCCTTGAGCTTGCACACTGTTCCTATGAATTGTGGGAGCGATGACCACATCGCGAATGTTCTCCTACTGCCACAAATTTGATTCTGCTTGTGGGAGAGATCACCGAACGCGGTGCTCTTAAGCACCTATACCCAGTTCTCCACTGTCAGGTCAACCCGGCCCGCTTCCTTCGGCTAACACCTGCCAAAATTGGCGGGGGGACATCACTGGCAGTTTTTCGATGTGTTGCAGCTCCAGCAGAGCCTTGTCACCGGTAATGAAACCTTCTGCCTGTCCTGAAAGTGCAGATGCAATGATTGCTTCGTCGTGAGGATCAGGTAGTGCGGGAAAGGGATGCTCGGCGGTAGTAAGAAGAGCCTCAGCACGAAGCAGGGCTACAAACCCATCCGTGACCAGTTTCGACTGACCAAGTTTTCCGGGAAGTATGCGTTCCAGTTCCTGAAGAACGGGTTCTGAAATGAGCAACTCGTGACCTTGCAGAACAAGTTCGAATAGTTCCGTACATAATCCGCGAGTGGCCAGGGCGCTGGCCAGCACATTGGTATCGAGGAAAACCCTCACGAAATATCGCGAAAGGTATCTTCGTCAGTTAAATAACCCGCAGCCTCAGCGAGGGGTAGCGCCCTGCGCCGCAATTCGTGGAATCGCTCAACGGCGACGCGTTTTCGCAACATCTCCCTGGCCAAATCACTCTTGGTCCGATGTTGGCTCCTTGCGAGCTGCTCCAGACTGTTTTCAAGCTCTTCGTCGATGCGGATAGTCAGGGTGCCCATAACAATGTCCGGTAAAGATCAGATAGTATGTAAGACATTGTAATACGCCCGCAACTGAAAGAAAAGAATTTGATTTTCCAACAGGCAGCAAAACTACATGAGTTTAATGAAGGAGGCACGTCCCCGGATCATGTCCGGGGCAGGCCCCCACGGCGATGCTGTTCATTATTTCAAAACCACACCTGAATTCTGGGTTAACTTGCAGAAACGCTTCGAACTGGAAACCGCAAAGAGATCTGTCGGAGCAACAATTGAACGTGAAGTTTCAACTATAGCGACCTATGTGTAGTGCATCCAAAAGCGTCCATACTCAGAACACAGGGGCCAATCCTGAAATACCATGTCGCATTTGATCCGACTATTTTTCACCCAATTGCAAAATAGTCTTGACTTTTTTTCAGTTTAGTGAAAAATAGTCTGACAATAACCACCGGGCTATCGCTATGGAAAGATACCTGAATGCTGCGCTTACGGAAGATCTGGGTCACAAGATTCTGCTACTGACCGGCCCCCGGCAAGTTGGTAAAACCACCCTGTCCAAGATGCTGCATTCCGACTATCAATACATTAATTACGACCTCGCAGAACACCGTTTATTGTTCAAGGAAAAGAGCTGGGACCGGCAAAAAGCGCTGGTGATCTTTGGTGAACTTCACAAAATGGAGCACTGGAAAGCCTGGCTGAAAGGAATTTACGATGTAGAGGGCCTGCCACCCGCCCTGCTGGTCACGGGTAGTGCCAAACTCGCCGTTTTCCGCAAGGTGGGCGATTCACTGGCGGGAAGACATTTTCAGTTTCGGCTTCATCCGTTAGATCTGAAAGAAGCGCTGGCGTTTTCGGGCCTGGACAGAGATGAAAGTTTTACCCGGCTGATGAGCTTAGGTGGATTTCCGGAGCCTTTCCTGAAGGGTACACGGCGGTTCTATAATCGCTGGAAACGCTCTCATGTCGACCTGATTCTGAAACAAGACTTGCTGACGCTTTCGGCGGTCCGGGACATTCAGTCCATCGAAACATTGATTGAGTTACTGCGCGCGCGAGTGGGCAGTCCCGTTTCCGGTAATTCTCTCGCCCGTGACCTGCAAAAAAGCCCCAACACCATCCAGCACTGGTTAAAACTGCTGGAAGACCTATACGTGATCTTTAAGGTCACGCCTTTCCATAAAAACATCGCCCGCGCACTGCTGAAGGAGCCCAAGTACTATCTCCATGACAACGGCATGGTACAAGGAGACCATGGCATCAAACTGGAAAACCTGGTGGCCTGTGCCTTGCTGAAAGAAATTCACCGGGCCCAGGATGTGGATGGTGAAGACTTCGCTTTGCACTACATCAGGAACAAAGATTGGCAAGAAATCGATTTTCTCGTCACACGGGAAAAACAACCACACCAACTCATTGAAGTAAAATGGAAAGACGACAGTTTGAGCCCCAATTTTAAAAAATTTCTGGTAAAGGAACCCCTGGGCCGGGTGCAGGTCGTTGGTGATCTCGCACAGAACAAATCCTTCCCCGGGGGTGAACGCATCGAATCGGCCAAAGACTTTCTGGCTGAATTTTCACTATATTGATACCATCAATTTTGTGCCTACTATTAAGTACACAGATCTCGAAATGGCTGTGGATTTCACCAGTTACGACTCTTTCTATGAAAGCCTTGCATACATCTGCCGTAATACCGGCAAAATCTACTATACGTCCGAAGATTATGACGCCGAGGAACAAGAAATACCCGACGACATCGAAGACACCAGTCAGTATGCCCAGACGCCAGACAAACGGGATCTGGACCTTGGAAAACGACTTGTCATGCGGTTTGTATCCCGGGCACTCCCGGGTAGATATGATGAAGTAGATGCCATTTTTCGTCGTAAAGGAGCCTATTCCCATTACAAAGACCTCCTCGATGCTTGCGAGTTACTCGAGGAATGGTACAAATTCGAGGCGTCAGCCACCCGAGAAGCACTGTATGAGTGGGCCAGGGACGAGGGTTCACGGTAGAAAGCGAGCCAGATAAGAACGAAAAGCCTTAATCCCGGTTGTTCCAGCGAGAGGCGCGACCCCGCGGTGACTCCAGGCAACGCGTGGACATAAATGTCCACCCTACGGGATTGTAAGAGCGGCGTCCCCGACAGACTCCTGGGCTTCTGCTTTCGCTGGAACGATGGCGTGGAAGATTGAGATAGTTGATTATCACTGACACTTGCAGGTTTTAGCTATGACTAAGGAACTTTTGGACCCGATCCACCCCGGAGAAATTCTGCGAGAAGAGTTTATGATTCCTCTCGGCCTTTCTTCTAATGCGCTTGCCCGGCATCTTGGTGTCACAGCGGCCCGTGTTAATGAAATTGCAAGGGAAGGCCGTGGCATCACGGCGGAAACCGCGTTACGCCTGGCGCGTTATTTCAAAACCACACCTGAATTCTGGGTTAACTTGCAGAAACGCTTCGAACTGGAAACCGCAAAGAGATCTGTCGGAGCAAGCATTGAACGTGAAGTTTCAACTAGAGCGGCTTAGTGCCAGGTTCGATCTATCACTCCGGGCTTGTACTGCCGCCACGGGCCTGACACGGGGACCTGCTTGCGGGCGGCGATTAGGAAACGTTTTTGCACTACCTCAGCAACCGACGCTCCAGTAACAGCTGCATATCACGGCGCCCATCAAAACAGCCTAAAACAACCACGTGATTTCCGATCACCTCATAGATGACCCGGTATGGCTTAAAAAATACTTCCCGGTAATCCTTCACTCCATGTTTATGCAGCTCTGGAGGGTGATGCCCCCGTTCGGGTTGTTGGTCTAAGCTCAATATCAACGTATCGAGCTTATCCAGCACATACCAGGCATTTTCAATCGAGTCTTTTCTCGCGATGTATTCGAACAGGTCGAGCAGGTCAGATTCAACTTCTTCGGTGAGGCGAACAAGGTAACGTTTCAATAGCCCCTGACCTTGAGTTGTTTTCGGACATCTGCCAGTGCTTTCCTGGCCGGCTTATGCTTGCCCTGCTGGTAACTTTGTTTGCTTTGCGCAAGCATTTTTAAGAGTGCAAATGATTCTTGCACCTGTTCATACGCCACAATATCCATCAATACTGCTTTTGCTTCACCATTTTGAGTAATCACCATGGGGCTGCTGCTTTCATTGACTTCTTTCACCGCGTCCGCAGTGTGTTGTTTCAAATAACTTATAGATTTCACTGCCGAACTTAATTTCACCAGGGAATTCCTCTAATCAACATAGCATCAAATATAGCTCATATTTAGTACTACAACAAGAATTGCCACCCCGCTACCGGATCAAAGCCTGGGTCGAACCCTATCCAGGATCCAGCATGATGACGTGGTCAACCTATTTGATACAACCCAGTTAAGCAGCTTTTCTTAATTCCGTCATTTCCATTTCATACTGATTCGGGCTTCTGTAATCGAGGTACGAATGCAGTCTGTAACTGTTATAAAACATCGATATGTAATCCAGAATATCCTGCTGTGCTTCATATCGAGTCTGGTAGTGCCACCAATGCACCCGTTCTTGTTTCAAGCTGCCGAAGAAGCTCTCCACAACGGCGTTGTCCCAGCAATCACCTTTTCGGCTCATGCTGCCTTTGAAGCCATGTGCTTTCAATAATTTCCTGAAAGCCTTACTGGCATACTGCGATCCGCGGTCAGAATGATGGATCAACCCCGCCGTTGGCCTACGCAACCAGATCGCCATCGTCAAAGCATCACACACCAACTGTGCTGTCATTTGGCTGCTCATACTCCAGCCAACAACTTTTCTGGAATATAAATCAATAACCACAGCCAGGTACAGCCAGCCTTCCCGGGTCCAGACATAGCTGATGTCTGAAGCAAATACCTGGTTGGGTTGCTCAACATCAAATTGTCGTTCCAACAAATTCTCAAATAACGGCAATTTGTGATTGCTGTTGGTGGTCACTTTGAATTTCTTCTTATGCCGAACTTGAATACCCGCTTCTTTCATCAGCTTCACAGTCTTCGTTCTGCTGATCGGAAAACCCAATGCATTCATTGCTCTTTTCATGCGCCGCCGGCCATAGGTGTACTTGCTGGCAATGGCTATATCCTTCATCCAGTCCAGCATCTCCTGGTGCTCTGGATCAGCCAGTCTGGCTTCTGTATTTCGCCGATAGTGGTAATAACCCTGTCGGCTGACGCCCAGTACTCGACACATCAGGTCGATTGGCCAGGTCTTCTTATGTTGGGTGACAAACAAATATCTCATTTCATTTCTTTGGCAAAGAAGACCGTCGCTTTTTTTAGGATTTCTTTCTCCATTCTCAGGTTTTTGACCTGCGATCTTAACTTCCGGATTTCCTCCTGTTCCGGTGTTAGTTTGCCGTTCCCGCGGAAAGCCTGACCGCCATCGGACCGCTGTTCTGAAACCCACCGACCAAGCATATTGCTATTAAGCCCAAGGCTTCTGGCCGCTTCTGCACGGCTATAACCTTGATCGAGTACCAAACTGACTGCATCCAGTTTGAACTCCTTTGAATACTTTTTTCTGCTACTCAATTTACTTCTCCCAGTTAAATAAATTATCTCTTAACTGGGTTGTACAATCTATTGGACCACGTCATTCTTCAACCAGAGAAAGTACATCACCCATACCGATAATTCTCGAGGCAATCCGATCAGGATGAAACGGCTGTAGTGCGTCTGTTTTTTCGCCTGTGCCCATAAACTTGATGGGCATCCCGGTAATTTGGCGAACAGAAAGGGCTGAACCACCACGTGCATCGCCGTCTGTCTTGGTTAACACAACGCCTGTGAGTGGCAACGCTTCGTGAAACGCCAGTGCCGTATTAGCAGCATCTTGCCCGGTCATGCTATCGACCACAAAAAGTGTCTCATGGGGCTAATTTGCGCATGTACAGCCCGAATTTCCTCCATCATCCTTTCGTCGATATGTAGCCGGCCCGCTGTATCAACCAGAAGTACATCCATGAATTGTCGCTTCGCCTGCTCCACCGCAGCCCGGGCAATGGCAACTGGTTGCTGATCTGCTGAGGAAGGTGAGAACACGGCACCAACCTGGCTGGCAAGCGTTCGAAGCTGTTCAATGGCAGCCGGGCGGTAGACATCACAACTGACCACCATGACTTTCTTACCGAGATCATCAATAAGGTGCCGTGCAAGCTTGGCCGAGGTGGTGGTTTTTCCCGATCCCTGCAATCCGGCCACCAGAATAATTACCGGTGGCGCAGCGTGTAAATCTAGCAACGCATTTTCATCACCCATGACATGCACGAGTTCTTCATGCACAACCTTCACCAGTGCCTCGCCGGGTGTCAGGCTCTTGAGGACCTCCTGGCCAAGCGCACGTTCACGAACCTGGGCAATAAATGATTGCACTACGGGCAAAGCAACATCCGCTTCCAGCAGTGCGATCCGGACATCTCTCATGGTCTCCTGAATCGAGTCTTCAGTTAGCCTGCCCTTACCTCTCAGTTTCCTGACTGTCTGTGAAAGACGGTCGGTCAAATTATTAAACATTCGTCACTCCGGACTAAGCAGTCGGGTATTATAACGATGACGGAGCAAAGCTGAATTGATGAATTGAAATGCATGACATTTTGCTTGCAAGCACTGCTATCGCATACCTGGGTGCCGTGCTGGTTTTGTATTCTTCAATACTCAAATCTTCACCCGGTTTGCGGAAACTGGCCATGCTGGGGACAGGTGCCGGATTATTGCTGCATTCCATCGCCCAATTCCAGCTCTGGTTCAGTAACAATGCAACTGAAATAAGTATTTTGAATGTGTTGTCTTTGTGTGTACTGGCGGTCGTCGCGCTGCTTGTCATCTCCCTGTTATCACGAAAACCGTTATTTGACGCCGGATTGGTCGCCTTACCAATCGCGACCGTGGCTGTAGGTCTGGAATGGTTGTTCGAGGCACCTGGCACAGTTCTGAGTGCCGGTTCCACCGAAATCAAGGCACACATTCTCAGTTCCGTGATGGCATTCGGTGTTTTGAGCGTGGCAGGAGTTTATGCCCTGTTCGTTGCACTCATTGACCATTTCCTGCACAAACACCATCTGAACAAGCTGATCCGGACTTTACCCGCACTGGACATTCTTGAAGTATTGCTGTTTCAGTTAATCGGTGCCGGATTTGCGTTGCTTACCATCTCCCTGGGTACCGGGCTGGTGTTTGTTAATGATTTGTTTGCGCAACACCTGGCACATAAGACAATACTGTCGATAATTGCCTGGCTGGTGTTCGGAACGCTGCTTTGGGGAAGGTGGTTTCGGGGATGGCGCGGCCAAGTCGCGGTGCGTATGACGCTCGCGGGCATGGCGCTATTGCTGCTATCCTATTTTGGAAGCAAGCTGGTACTCGAGGTATTACTCGAGCGCAGCTGGCAGACCTGACGGGCCATACAGGATTCATTAAACACTTTGGACGATATCCCTCTAGGCAGCCTGTACACCGCCTTATTGATTCTGATCATTCTCTCCGGATTTTTCTCCAGTTCTGAAACCGGCCTGATGGCGATGAACCGCTATCGCCTGAGGCACCTGGCAAACAGGGGACATTCAGGCGCGCGACTGGCGCAAAACCTGCTGCGCAAACCTGCCCGGCTTATCGGACTTATTTTGCTCGGAAACAATCTGGTTAATATACTGGCCGCATCCATCGCAACGGTAATTGCCATTCGCCTCTTTGGCGATAACGGAATCTGGATTTCCACGCTGGTGATGACGGTGCTGGTACTGATATTCGCTGAACTGGCACCAAAGACGGTGGCGGCGCTTCATCCGGAAAAAATTGCCATCCCCGCATCTTACGTTTTGGCAGTATTGCTCAAGTTGTTTTATCCGGTGGTGTGGCTGATTAATGGTATCGTCAACCTGTTGCTCAGGCCTTTTGGCATTCGAACCGATGTAGAAATGCTCGAACGTCTAAACCGGGAAGAGTTAAGAACCCTGGTGCAGGAAGGCGGACAGATTTCCAATGACCACCAGCGCATGCTGCTCAATATTCTTGACCTGGAGCAAGCAGAAGTTGACGACGTGATGGTTCCGCGCGGTGAAATCATCGGTCTGGATCTTGATGATGAATGGGACGAGATCCTGCAGCAACTTTCCCAGACTATCTACACCCGTTTACCGGTATATCGGAGTTCGATCGACCAGGTTGAAGGATTCCTGCACATCCGTACTATCATTTCGAAACTTTCACATCGTTCACTCGAGTATGGGGATTTGTTGAAGTCTGTAAGAAAACCCTACTTCATACCGGAGGGAACATCACTCACCCGGCAGTTGCAGGAATTTCAGCAAAAGGAGCGTCGTCTGGGACTGGTTGTTGATGAATATGGCGACATTCAGGGGCTGGTGACCCTGGACGACATACTCGAGGAGATCGTCGGTGAATATACGACTGAAGGACGTGACAGAACACGTATCGTAAGGAAACTGGACGATGGAAATTTCCTGGTAGACGGAACAGCTGGTTTGAGGGTACTGAATCGACGCATGGGCTGGGATCTCCCCCATGACGAGGCGCACACTTTGAGTGGCTTGTTAATCGAAGAGTTGGAGGATATTCCGGATGGTAACGCCAGCCTTCGCATCGGTGATCACATCATGACGATCGTCGATATCCGGGACAATATGATCCACAAAGTGATGGTCAAACCTTACCGCGGCCCGACCTGAGGACGAAGCAATCACGGTGCAATTTAACGACCGGAGTCAGTCGAAAGCGGCAGAAATTGCCTCAGCCAGTGTGTTTATTGTGCAGATCTCAAGGTCTCCGGTGTCGTGCCGTGGTGCGTTAGCTTCCGGGATGACTGCATTCGTGAAACCATGCGCAGCTGCTTCTTTTAATCTTTCTTCACCGTTATACACCGGCCTGATTTCGCCGGAGAGCCCCACTTCCCCAAAAGTGACCAGGCTTTGAGGAAGTACTTTGTCCCTGTAACTGGACAGCACGGCAAGCAGCACCGGCAAATCAGATCCTGTTTCTTCGATGCGCAGACCTCCAACCACGTTTACAAACACATCCTGTGCCGACAAGCTGACGCCACCGTGGCGATGAAGGACTGCGAGTAACATAGCCAGTCTGTTGTGTTCCAAACCAATAGCCACACGCCTGGGATTCGCCAGGTGACTGTCGTCGACCAGTGCCTGCAATTCCAGCAGCATCGGCCTTGTTCCCTCTCGGGTAACTGTAACGATACTGCCGGGTGCTGCTTGCTTGCGGCCGGACAGGAATATGGCGGAAGGATTACTGACTTGCTTGAGCCCCTTACCTGTCATGGCAAAAACACCAATTTCGTTAACCGTGCCAAAGCGGTTTTTGACCCCACGTATGATTCGATAACGACTGCCGCTGTCACTTTCAAAGTACAATACCGTATCTACCATGTGCTCTAGTACGCGTGGGCCGGCCAATGCTCCTTCTTTCGTTACGTGTCCGACCAGGATGATGGCGCAGTCGTTCTCTTTGGCATACCGGACGAGGTGCGCCGCTGACCCTCGTACCTGGCTCACAGAGCCCGGGGCCGATTGCACCTCGCTGGAATAAAGGGTCTGGATAGAATCAATCACCAGCAGCCGCGGTTTACCGACTGCGACAGCGTCAATAATCCGTTCAACGCAGGTCTCGGTCAGGCACTCCAGTTCTTCAACTGCCAGTTCCAGCCTTTGAGCGCGCATGCCGATTTGTTGCAAAGATTCTTCACCAGTCACATAAAGGCATTTCAAGCTGGCTGCCAGTTTTGAAACTGCCTGCAATAGTAATGTTGATTTACCAATTCCCGGATCGCCGCCGAGCAATACAACTGAACCAGGAACCAGGCCACCACCCAGAACGCGATCCAGTTCCCCAAGGCCGGTGGCAGTTCGGGCAACTTTTTCAGAAGTCACTGCAGACAGACGGGTCACTTTCTGAACAGCGTCACCGAAGTATCCGGCTTTTCTCCTGTCTCGTGCACCAGCCGGAAGCCGGAATTCTTCGACTGTATTCCAGGCACGGCAATCCGGGCATTGCCCTGCCCACTTGGAATGGTTACTTCCACACGCTGTGCAATGGAAGATCAGTTTGGATTTAGCCACAATTAGTCCCCGGTTTATGTATCCTTGTAGCAGATCACGTCCATGACCTCCGGCCTAAGACATAAAAACCGTATTTTCCTACAATAAAAGACGGTCAGAGAGGTAATAATTGTGCGCAGGGAACAGGAACAACAACTGATCGGGGAATCTCCCGGATTTCTCGAAGTCCTCGAACACGTGTCCCGTGTCGCTCCGTTGAACCGTCCGATTCTCGTGATTGGCGAAAGAGGCACCGGCAAAGAGTTGATTGCCGCACGTATACATTTTCTTTCTGATCGCTGGGGAAATCCATTCGTAAAGATGAACTGCGCTGCTTTGGCAGAATCCCTGTTGGAGACTGAACTATTTGGCCACGAAGCCGGATCTTTCACGGGAGCCACCAAACGCCGGATAGGGAGATTTGAGCTGGCGAACCAGGGCAGCCTGTTCCTGGATGAACTGGCCAATACATCGGAGCGGATACAGGAAAAAGTTCTCAGGGTGATTGAATACGGTGAGCTTGAACGCGTTGGCGGTAACGAAACCATTGAAACCGATGTTCGAATAATCGGTGCTACCCACGAGGACCTGCCTACCCTGGCCGAGGGAGGAAAATTCCGACCCGACCTTCTGGATCGACTCGCTTTCGATGTCATTACCCTACCTTCCCTTCGCCACAGGCCCGAAGACATATTGCTGTTGGCGGAGCACTTTGCGATAAAAATGGCCGGTGAGCTCGGTATGGAACTGTTCATTGGATTCTCGGAAGATGCCCGCGAGGCGTTGCTGGCTTACGGCTGGCCTGGAAATGTCCGGGAATTGAAGAACGTCGTCGAACGTGCGGTTTATTCGTCTCGTGATGCCGATAAAATATCGAAAATCATCTTTGACCCCTTTGAATCACCCTGGCGACCAGGTACTGCACAAAAGAATCCGAAGGAACCTGGAGAGCAAAAAACAGGGCCTTATGATTTCAAATTACATATCCAGGGAAAAGAAATCGAATTGTTGAAAGAAGCCTTGGAACAGTGCCGTTTTAACCAAAAAAAGACAGCCGAATACCTGGGCATGACTTATCACCAGTTGCGTGGTTACCTGAGAAAATATGAATTAACTGATTATGACGAATAAAGAGCTTCCTTAAGCGTACAGGGTCAGACTCCGGCGCGATCAACTCTGCCGGTAACACCGCAAACAAGTTCATACGGAATTGCATCTGCCCAGGCTGCCACTTCTTCCACCGGCAAACCATTGCCCCACAGGATTACCTGGTCTCCAGCCCGGGCGGACTCGTTGCGACGTAAATCCAGAGTAATCAGGTCCATCGAAACCCGCCCGGCCAACTTTGCCCTGATACCATTCACAAGAACCGGTGCCCCGCTGCGCAGATGCCTGGGATAACCATCTCCATAACCAATGGCAGCCACACCGATTTTCATATCTTCATCGCATAAATAACTCGCACCGTAACCCACACGATCGCCTTTGCGGCACTGGTTAACGGCCAGCAGTTCACAGGAAAGCACCATCGCTGGTTTTAATCCGTAATCTGCGCCTGAGTGTCCGGCGTTGGGTGAGATTCCGTACAGTAAAATTCCCGGCCTGACGTAATCTTTGCAGGACTGGTTAAAATTGAGAATCGCTGCTGAGTTAGCCAGGGAATTCTCAAAAGGCAGGCCGGAAACTGCTGAATTGAAAGTGTTGATCTGTGCCTCAGTCATAGAACTCGAAGGATCGTCGGCGCAGGCAAAATGAGTCATAAGAACCGGCTCGCCGGCACCGGGGATGGTTTCAATTGCCTCAATCAATGAATCCAGCTGGTCAACCGGAAATCCGAGGCGGTGCATGCCGGTATTGAGTTTTAACCACAACCTTTGAGCCGGATTGCAACCTTTTTGCTTAAGCACTTCCAGTTGGCAGGCTTGATGAACAACCAGTTCCAGCCCCAATTCGCGTGACATTGAGAAATCGTCTCTGTTTGCAAAGCCCTCCAGCAACAACAATCTACCGTTCCAGCCTGCATCACGTACCGTGCGCGCTTCCGTGGTTGTAGCAACGGCAAACACGTCGGTTTTGTCCAGAGCGTGCGAAACGCGACTGATACCGTGACCATACGCATCAGCCTTGATGACACTGACTACCTGGCTGCCGGAGGCCAGTTTCCGAACTGTTTCCAGATTATGACGCAAGGCCGCCAGATCGATGCGTGCAATGGTATTTCGACTCATAGGAAAGCTATCGGGAAAACTAAGGGTTCAGTTTGACTGGCTATTGGAGTTAATCGCGGTCATCAGGGTGGAAATATTCTGGCGCAAAATTCGCAAACCTCAGCCAGGGTCCCTGAAAGGCCAGGTTGACCGTTCCTATTTCGCCGTTGCGGTGTTTACCAATGATAATTTCCGCCTTGCCTTTTTCTGCGGTTTCGTTGTTATAGACCTCATCGCGATAGATGAACAATATCAGGTCGGCGTCCTGCTCAATAGAACCGGATTCCCTCAGGTCTGCCATCACTGGCCGCTTATTGGGTCGCTGCTCCAGTGCCCTGTTTAACTGCGAGAGTGCAACCACTGGCACATTCAGTTCCTTTGCAATCGCTTTCATCGATCTTGAAATTTCCGCTATTTCCGTGGCGCGATTTTCGCGGGTGCCAGGCACCGACATCAATTGAATATAGTCGACCACAATCATGCCGATATCGTGTTCTCTTTTGAGGCGCCTGGCCCTTGCCCTGAGCTCCGCTGGAGAAAGCGCAGGTGTTTCATCGATGAAAATCTTGCTTTTTTGAAGGAGGTTCATCGCGGAAGTCAGCTTGGGCCAGTCCAGATCGTCCAGGTTACCGGTACGCAGCCTTCCCTGCTCGATTTGCCCCAGGGAGGAAAACAACCTCATAACCAGTTGGAGTGCAGACATTTCCATGCTGAAGACCGCTACAGGAATGTTATGCTTGATAGCGGCATTTTCAGCCAGGTTCATTGCAAAACTCGTCTTACCCATCGCCGGTCGGCCGGCCACTATGATCAGATCTGATGGCTGCAAACCTGCCGTTTTTTTATCTAGATCCTGGAAACCCGTCGATATCCCGGTAATTTCTCCCTCGAATTCATACAATTCCTGAATCTTGTCGATGGCTTGCTTGATCGTGTCCTGAACAGAAACGAACCCGGAACCGCCACGACTTCCCTTTTCTGCGATGGCAAATACCGCTCGCTCTGCCGCCTCCAGAAGTACCTTGCTTTCACGCCCGTCGGCTGCATAAGCCCCGGATGTAATCTCAGTACCTACATCAATAAGGCTACGCAAGATACTCTTTTCTCGAACGATTTCAGCATAAGCCTGAATGTTGGCAGCGCTTGGGGTGGTGTTTACCAGTTGGCTGATGTAAGAACCACCATCTACCTGGTCTATGTGCCCGTGAGATTCAAACCATTCGGTGATCGTGACCGCATCGCAGGGTTTGTTATTTTGATGAAGTTCGGAAATAGCGTGGAATATGGCTCGATGGTCTTCACGGTAGAAATCATCTTCTACGACGAGATCAGCCACTTGATCCCAGGCGCTGCCAGCCAGCAATAGCCCCCCCAGCACGGCTTGCTCGGCATCAATCGAATGCGGTGGAACGTTCAGGTTTTCAACTGTCGCCAGTCTGGGCTCAGGCATTTGGGCTTAATCTTCAGAAAATTGGCAAAAAAAAATGCGAGCCGTGAAAATCGACCCGCAGATGAGAGCATAGTGATTCGTGATTCCTACCGCAAGCGGCAGTTTGACTATTTGGGTAATACGCTTACTTTAATTGTGGTTTCGACATCTGCGTGCATCTGGATGAGAACCTCGAATTCGCCAGTATTTCGAATTGGTCCTTCACCAAGAATTACCTCACTTTTATTCAGCGAATGTCCGAGCGCGGTAACTGCATCCGCAATTTCACGTGGTCCAATTGAACCATAGAGCTTGCCTTCATCACTCGCGTTCGCCGTGATCTCAATTTCCACTCCCGTCATGGCATCGCGGCGTGTTTCAGCACCACCCAGCCTTTCAACAGCTATGGCCTCTAACTCTGCGCGGCAAGCTTCGAACAGTGCTATGTTTTCAGTAGTTGCTGGAACAGCCTTCCCCTGGGGTACCAGATAATTGCGGCCGAATCCGGGCTTGACGTTGACCTTTTCACCGAGATCACCCAAGTTTTGTACTTTTTCAAGCAAGATGAGTTCCATCTGAATCCTCCCTGGCAATTAATGGTTGTCGGTATACGGCAACAGTGCCAGAAACCGGGCTCGCTTTACAGCGGTAGCCAACTGGCGCTGGTACTTTGCTTTTGTGCCGGTGATTCGGCTTGGAACGATTTTGCCGGACTCTCCAACATATTCTTTCAGGAGATTCGTATCCTTGTAATCTATTTCAGATACGCCTTCTGCTGTGAAGCGGCAATATTTTCTTCGGCGGAATTGACGAGCCATGATCAGGAACCTCCAGGTTGTGTCGTTTCAGCACTGTCGTCGCTGGATTCGGTAGCCGCTTCCGGCATCATCTCTGCTCCATCGGCAGCATCACCGGATGCCTCTTCGTCGTTGGCACCGGCGGGCTCAGCTACTTCAATGTTTTCAGATTCGTCAGTTTCAATTCCGACCGTTTCAGTCGCAGCGACTTCAGCCTCGGCGGTAGTTTCTGCCGCTTCGACTTCATTCGAGGTTTCCATGGTTTCTTCAACCTCATCCTCCGGCTTAACCGGTGCTGACTTGACTGCGGCCTGCTCAGGAGTGGCAGCCGCAGCGGGCTTTTCAGCCCGTTCCCGGCGCCTGCGATCGTCATGACCACGACCGGAACGATCTTTTTCTTCCTTGGCCTTCATCATATGTGACTGATCCGTCACAGCTTCCTGGCGGCGGATGGTAAGGTGTCTCAACACGGCGTCATTGAATTTGAAAACACCCTCCAGTTCTTTGAGGGTCTCCGCATCACATTCAATATTCATCAACACGTAATGTGCTTTGTGAAGTTTGACTATCGGGTAGGCCAGTTGACGGCGACCCCAATCTTCCAACCGATGGATGTGGCCTCCCTTTCCTTCAATCAGGCCACGGTAACGCTCAAGCATTGCCGGGACCTGCTCGCTTTGATCCGGGTGGACCAGGAAACAGATTTCATAATGTCTCATTGTCTTTCCTCTCGGTTTTCCGGCCCGGTAAAGTCTGGGCTGTAAAAGCTTCCCGGTTGACCGCATTGGCGATTCGTACTGGTGAAGCAAGGTAATTTGCCCTGTCCGGGGGACAAAGCCGGCGGATTATATCAGTGCTTATTCCCGCACGGCAAGCTGTAATTCAATGAATGTATTGAAGACTTGAATGGTTTCAGGTGATTGTGAAACTCTCACCGCAGCCGCATTCCTCGGTCGCGTTTGGATTATTAAACTGAAAAGTCCTGTTCAGCCCATCTGCGACAAAATCAATTTCGGAACCTGCAAGGTAAGGTAGGCTTTCAGGATCAATCACGACCTTGATTCCCCGGTCTTCAAACACCAGGTCATCGGCAGAAATGTGATCTTCAAGTTGCACTGTATATGCCCAGCCTGAACAGCCGGTTTGGCGAACGCCCAGGCGAAGCGCTTGAAGCCCTTCCTGAGCCAGGAAATGATTCACTCGACGTGCAGCCGATTCGGTTAATTTTATAGACACTTTATCCTCGATCATCGGACTCGTTAATTAAAAGCTGACGCATTGTCTTAGGTGGATTACTATTTGGGGCCTTTATCCTTTATATCAACTGTATCCTATGTCTGCTCCCAGTATTAAAGTTGCTTTATCAGGCTCAATTGCGGTCGGAACCAAGGTCACTATAAAGGGCTGGGTTCGAACCCGTAGAGACTCAAAAGCCGGATTCTCCTTCATTGCCATTAGTGATGGCTCTTGTCACAAAACTATCCAGGTCGTAGCTCCGTCTGAACTTGACAATTATGCTAAAGAGGTCCAGAGGCTGACAAGTGGCTGTTCAGTCATCTGTTCCGGCACGCTGGTGGAATCACAAGGACATGGCCAAGCCTTTGAAGTCCAGGCAGACTCTGTCGAAGTAATCGGTTGGGTTGACGATCCTGATACTTATCCAATACAACCCAAACAACACAGTTTTGAATTTCTGCGGGATGTAGGCCATCTGCGACCGAGGACCAACACCTTTGGAGCGATGACAAGGATACGTCATGCAACGGCCCAGGCAATTCACCGTTATTTTCACGAAAATGGTTATTACTGGATAAGCACACCCATCATTACAGCCTCTGATGCTGAAGGTGCCGGGCATATGTTTCGCGTCAGTACACTGGACTCAGCAAACCCACCCCGCTCTGAAAGTGGTGAGGTTGATTTCAGCAAGGACTTCTTCGGTCGCGAGACGTTCCTCACTGTTTCAGGGCAGTTAAATGTGGAAGGCTATTGTCTTGCCATGTCAAAGGTCTACACATTCGGTCCGACTTTTCGGGCAGAAAACTCCAATACAGCCAGGCACCTTGCAGAATTCTGGATGGTCGAGCCCGAGATCGCTTTCGCTGATCTCGATGATCTTGCCGACCTTGCAGAAGATTTTCTCAAGTATATTTTCCGTGCAGTACTGGATGAGTGCGCCGAGGATATGGCTTTTTTTGCCCGATTTATCGAACCGGAGGCAATAAACAGGCTGGAGCAGCTGATCAACAAGCCATTTATCAGGGTTGATTATGCCGAAGCCATCGAAATTCTTGATGGATCCGGGAAGGATTTTGAGTTCAAACCAAAGTGGGGCTTGGACCTTCAAACTGAGCACGAGCGTTATCTGACAGAAGAGCATTTTAATTTACCCGTGGTGGTTAAAAATTACCCGGTAGAAATCAAAGCGTTTTACATGCGCCTTAATGAGGGCGAAAAAACCGTGGCCGCGATGGACGTTCTGGCGCCGGGAATCGGCGAAATTATCGGCGGCTCGCAAAGAGAGGAGCGCCTTGATGTACTCGATCAGCGAATGACGGAAATGGATCTGGATAAAGAATCTTACGACTGGTACCTGGAATTACGGCGTTATGGCACTGTGCCGCATGCCGGTTTCGGACTGGGCTTTGAAAGGCTCGTGAGTTATATCACAGGCATGTCCAATATACGTGATGTGACTCCCTATCCCCGGGTTCCAGGAAGAGCAGACTTTTAGTGGACCTTTAGCTAAAAGTTAAACAGGCAGGGATTGGAGGCACCAATCGTGGAATTGACAGAAAAACTGCTATTGAGCTTGCCTCACCCGGAACAGTAAAAAGTTGCATCGACCCATTGCCATAGAGCCGAAATGCATCGCGCATGTCAGCACTATGTAAACAAACACCATCAGTTCATAATTTACGACAGTCATAAAAAAAACGGCCGGGACATCTTCCTTGTTGTCCCAAGCCGCCCTGCGGACGTGTCGCCACCCGCGAATAGCTTCCTTGCCTCACAAGAGAAAACAATTCCTTTGTTCTTGCAGTTCCTTCTGCTTTCGAAGCAGGCAGTCCTTGCCTTTCCCGTCTCTTGTTATCTATACTATAGCCAACTTTGGCTAAATACACAAGTGTCTAAATACAAATATATCTAAATATGCTTTTGGCTAAATACATAATTGGCTATAGACTTATTTGGCTAATGTTGCTAAGTTTAGTTTTGGAGCCTGCCCTTTGCTTGTTGTAGAGACTTTTGGGTTGGTTCATTGATAACCGGATCCTGCCCTGGATGAATGATGCTCGAGGCGGGAGATTGACCAGGAATTGGCGCGTATGCATTGAAGCTAGGATTTCGTGCAAGACAGGAAATATCGGGTTGGGCCGGATTGCCTTGCCCTGTTAAAAACAAGGAGGTCTTTTGGCAGACCAGGACGTCTGCTTTACGAACAGGGATTGTTCGGAAACTTGCGAGAATTCCCATCATTCTCGCACTGCGGCTGGTGCCCACAAGGATTGTGGGCACCAGTTTTTAACTGTATCCGGCAACCTTTCGGAGGTAAATGGCTAAATTACAGGAATTTTTTTGTGAGATTACGTTGAGTTAAATCGTACAAGTCGTTGAAAAATTGGCTATCCTGTTAAATGGGATGCACTCGCTCTGGTGTTTTGGCTACCAGGTGGCGGGTGTTGCGTGTCTTATTCAGGAAACGGAATTCACAGAAAGTAAACAAGGAGTTTGATGGATTAGTGACATGTCAGGCAATCCGCTCAAAAAGGAAATTGATCTTCAGGTCGACACCAACTCGATAACTGAAATGCTTCCTTTTCTACTCCGCAGAATTGTTCGTCTATTGGTCGGGGCAGTCTCTTTCCCGGTTTTAGTGGACATGTTGAGATCAATTTACGTTGACGAAGGCAAGAAAAAGTTAGAAAGAAGTAGATCGAAGCCTACGAAAAGTGCTTTAGCACTAATAACGGGTCTGGACACAAGGGTAGTTAGTTCAGTACTCCAAGCAGATCAAAATCCCGAACAGGCTACAGTAATAATTAATCCTGAACTCGCTTTGATCGGTTTGTGGAATAGTGACCCTTTCTTCCAAGACCCTGATACTGGCAAGGCGGCCATTCTACCAGTAGAAGGGCGTGGACGTACTTTTCAAAGCTTAGTTCTCCGTTCTATCGGCCGGAATATTACTAACAAAACAGTCCTCGATAAACTCTTATCAGGCGGTGTTGTAAGGGTCATTCGGGCAGATATTGAGCAGGTCGAATTAATTTCTAAAGTATATAACCCAATTTCATCAGACTATGCACAGTCATTAGAAATAGGATTATTGGAGTCATCAAGAGTCCTTTCTGCTGTGATTCATAACATACAAAGTGAACCTGAACTTCGAGTGCCTCAGCAAGGGAGATGGACTTACAGACTTGATCCCAAGAACTACGTGGAATTTCGGAAAAGAGCCCGAGAATTATTGGACAAGCAAATTTATGAAGGGGACAAACTTCTTGAAGAGTTTGAAGAAGGGGAAAAGCAACCTGGTCAACTCACAGTCGGTATCGGTTGGTACCAATGGGGCGATCACTATGATGATAATGAAGGAGATATAAAATGACTCGTTGGTTAATTGAAAAAAGTGGAACCGGTATTGAAAAATCCGGCACTGGGCTACGAAGAGCTTTTTTGAGTTGTGCACTTACTGCAATAACTTTTTCTGCGTCTGCCAATCCTACTGATGTGGCACCTGAAGGCTTGCTCCAAATAGCCGCTAACGGAGACAGCCTAAAAGTCTCCTGGATATTTGACAACAGCGTTTTTTCGGGAGTGGCTGAATTGAATGGTTCTTTCGCAAGTGTCGTTCTTACTGAAATATCACTTGCAAGAAACACCATCTCCTCTCAAGAAACCGTAGGAAGTGGCACAGGTAAGGAAACCGTAGGAAGTGGTACAGGTAAGGAGACCGTGGGTAACGGAACCGGAATTGAAACAGTTGGAAGTGGAACGGGCGTTGACACAGTCGGCAGCGGAACTGGTTCAGACACAGTCGGCAGTGGAACTGGATCCGATGCATTTAGTGGTGGAGAAACACTGGTTTTAACTGTGGGGAGTGGCGTAAGCTTCCCCACAAGGGTTACAGTTCTAAACTAGAGTTTTCCAGCATTAAATTGCGCACATACATCGCTGGCGGTATGCGCCCCAATGCCCTGTGCGGTCGGTATTCATTATAGATTTTCATCCATTTTTCGGTGATTTCTCGCACCTGTTCCAGAGTCGAAAACAAGTGCGCACTGAGCACTTCTTCTCGATAGCTTTTGTTAAATCGTTCAATACACGCATTCTGGTTGGGCTTGCCAGGCTGGATGTAACGGATCTCAATGCCGTGTTCCTTGCACCAGTCGATAAACGCCTGGGCACAGAACTCGGGAGCGTTGTCCACCCGGATCGCCGTTGGCTTGCCGCGCAGCTCAACCAGCTGCTCCAGAGTGCGGATGACACGCCCGGAAGGAATCGAGGTATCGATCACGATGGCCAGTAACTCCCTGACCCCTTCATCCAGGATGTTCAGCGTCCTGAAGCGCCGACCCCGATATAACGCATCGCTCATAAAATCCATCGACCACACCTGGTTGGGCAGTGGGATTACTTCCATGCTCTGTCGTTCTCGCTGTGGCAGGCGTTTCTTCTTCCGTCGTGGCAGATTCAGCTTCATCTCGCAGTACACGCGCCATACCCGCTTGTGGTTCCAGGCATGACCATCCAGGCGCAGACGATCAAAACACATCCAGAAGCCCCAACGAGTGTTGGCCTCGACCGGTTTGTTCAGTGCATCAATGACCGGCCGATCATTCAGGACTCGTCTTCCTTTCAACTTTCGGTAGTAAGCCGTTCGTGACAGCTTCACCGCTGCCACCGCCCGCTTTACTGGAAGTTGGTGTTTGGCCACCAGATAACTCGCGATCTCGCGCTTCTCCGATGGCCTCAGAGCTTTCGCTCAATGACGTCCTTCAAGGCAAAGTTTTCGGGCGCCAGTTCTACATACATGCGCTTGTACTGGCCCAGGTCCCGTTCCATTTCCTTCATGCGCTTCAGATCGGAGGCAGACATACCACCGTACCTGGATTTCCAGTTGTAGTAGGTCGCATCGCTGATGCCGTGACGCCGACAAATATCTTTTACTTTGGCGCCGGCATCGGCTTCTTTGAGGATCGAAATGATCGGGGTTTCGGTAAATCGACTTCGTTTCATCTTGGCCTCCTGGTGGCTATCCTGCCAGAAAGCTCTAGTTATTACCTGTCAACTTTGGAGGGAAAGCTTACGGTGGAACTGGCTCTGATGCTATCGCTATAACTTTACCTGGCGATGATGGTATGCAAATGGAAGTTGCTCTCGGTTGTAATTCTGCAAGCGTTTCTATCCTCGATTCCAACTTTGCAGAGGTTGTATCGTTCAGCAATGTTCCGGTATTTGCCGCTTCTGGATTTTGCTCGGGTGGCTCCCAGGGGTATGGCGACTTCTTTGACAGAAAAATGCCTGCCGAAATTGGTTATGGTAAGTAAAGAATAGTTAAACCGTTTTTGAAAGACCAACGAGAGATTGCCCCTGCAATTCGCAGGGGCACTTTTTCCGGGGAATAACCAAACAGGGTCATCTCACCCGCGGCGGAAGACAAATACCGATCAGGCTAGCCTCATCCAGGAGGCCAGACGAAGTCCCTGCCACCTAACAGGTGCAGGTGTATATGAAACACCACCTGACCGGCTGCCCGATTGCAATTCATAACTAGCCTGTAACCGTCCTCAGCGAGATTCTCCTCGCGCGCAATTTCTTTCGCTGCAAGGTACAACTTGCCCAGCAATTCCACGTGTTCCGGCCTGATATCATTCACCGTTCTGATGTGAACCTTTGGAATAATCAATATATGTACGGGCGCTTGCGGATTTATATCCCTGAAAGCCAGTACATCGTCGTTTTCATAAACAATTTCTGCAGGAATTTCTCGATTAATTATCTTCAAAAACAAATCGTCAGACATGGATTAGCTGCCCATTTGCAAACAAAACAGTTGTAAAAGGACTATACCGCAAGAATCGGGTGGTCAGAATGCAATTACTGAATACAATAAAGGCATGAATAAATCCAAGCACTATGAAACTATTTCTCTCGTCCTGTATTGGCTTGTTGAGAATCAGCATGACCAGCCCACCCTAAGACAAATATCTGGGCACTTTGGGATTAGCGAATTTCATCTGCAACGGATTTTCCAGGAATTCGCAGGTATCAGCCCAAAGCAATTTCTCAAGCACCTTAGTAAGCAAGAGGCGATTGTCCGTTTAAGGCAAGGACAGACCGTATTGGATACATCTATGGATATTGGTCTTTCCGGGCCTGGGCGCTTGCATGATCTGCTAATCACCACAGAAGCAGTAACGCCCGGCCAGGTCAGGATACCCGGTCAAACGGTACACATGGATTATGGATTTGGCGGCACGCCATTCGGTGACGCTTTGATCGCCTGGACCGGTCGGGGAGTGAGTTTTCTGGGATTTTGTCAACAACAAGGCCATGCGCAATCACTGAATGGCCTGAAAAGTCAGTGGCCCACGGTGAGCTTGAACGAAAAACCAAGAGAAGCCGGCAACCTTTTGCACAGGATATTTGAAAACCCCAAGGATTCGCCAATCAATATCTGGCTAAGAGGGAGCCCGTTTCAGCTCAAGGTATGGGAAGCTTTGTTAAAAATTCCACCATCAGCGCATTGCTCTTATGGCCAGATTGCCAAGCACCTGGGAAACCCGCAGGCAAGCCGTGCAATTGGTTCTGCAATCGGTAGAAACCCAATCTCCTGGTTGATACCCTGTCACCGGGTAATCACCAGTATGGGTACCCTTGGTGGATACCGCTGGGGTATTGAAACAAAACAAGCAATGATCGGAGTCGAATCGGCTCGCCAGGCTGAATTACCGAAAGTTCAATTCGCGGTGTGACCGCTTATCAATAATTATCCTGACTATTCAATTTGAATAGGAAGTGTTCAACTCGTAATAATCTGTGAGGCCGTTTGTGCGGGATCCTGAATCGATTGTGGATGCTCTGCAAGATGTGCACGTGCACGTAAAGCAGTCCGCATAGGACCAGGACAGTGATTGAGTACCTCCACTGCAGTGCTCTGAAGCTCCTCTTCCAGTATACGGCCCAGTCTATTTAACGCGGCCTTGCTGGCTCCGTAAGCACCCAAATATGCAGAACCGGTTACCAGGACTTTCAGTTGATCCATCGTTCGATTCTGCCAATTCAGAAAACGCAGGCTAGTGCCTCCTAAGGATGGATGCCACCGAATCTGGCCCGATGGTTTTTGCGCTTTGCCTTTGGCTTAACTCCTGTTGAATGCTGCCAGGCGCGTTACAATCACCACGGAGAATATTTACCGGGTTAATCCATGCCAATCTACGTTTACAAGCCTGAAAACAACACCGAGTGTGATCATTGTGAAAATGGGTTCGATCATCTGCAACAACTTAATGACGAACTCCTGACAAGATGCCCGGAATGTTCTGCACCAGTTAAGCGGGTCCTAACTGCGGCCAACATCGCAAGCCCATCACCGTCGCTCAGTGAGGAAAATATTGCAAAACATGGGTTTACCCAGTATCGCAAAGCTGAAAAAGGGGTTTATGAAAAAACTTCAGGTAAAGGGCCGGAATATATTTCAGACAAGAAATCCTGAATTTACCTATTGCTCACCCAGTAATTCCTCAATGTTTTTCTCCCAATACAGGCCATCGAAATCTTTGACACTCAACCGGATTCTTTCATCCAGGGTCAGGCATTGGATATTTACGCTGTAATAATCCGGATGCGATCTAGGGACATAAAAGGGTTTCACTCCGCAGTGACTGCAAAAAAGGTGCCTCGCAGTGCCGGTGTTGAACCGATATTCTGTCATGCCGTCTCTACCTTGCAGGATCTCAAAATCTTCCTTGGCCACAATCAGGTGCATATGACCTGACTTGGCGCATATCGAGCAATTACACTTGCTGATCGTGGCAACAACGGGAACCTTCACTGCGATCTTCACACGTCCGCAGTGACAACTACCTTGGCAAAGTATGGAGTCTTCTTTTTGCGTAGATTCGAGATTCATGTTGAACATTTATATTGCACGTGCACGAACTTCAACCCCGCACGGCCTGCCGCCAGGCAGTATATACCTCGCTGATTCTGGCAGTTCTCAAATTATGGTGATGTGGTTTAGCGTTCAGATTTGTGAGACGTTTATCAATAATGCGCGATCTGATCATCAAATGATGTACACCCTGAGAGCGGGCTGAATCTGCCGCTTTCTCTTGTAACCCAGTCATTCCCATGTGCAAAGAATCCAGAGCCAGGCGAGACAATTCCTTTACAGCCCCTTTAAGTTCTTCATCAGCACTACCCTTACGCGCTGTGCCGAGGGTTATTCCGTATTTCGCCTGGATGTCCAGCGGCAACCACCAGTTTTCTGCGCACAAAGAACAGCACATATCATGCAGCATTCGGTTTAAGAATCCGGCCACACCGATCGCTGCCAAGGCAGTCCGTTTAGAATTCGAGACGCCCGCGCCAGACTCGAACAAAACTTCGAACCCCTCCACCCTTTCAGCGAGCTGCGTTAATTGGTCAACGCTTGTGACAGGCTCACCTGAAGATAGATTTGAAATTGCGACAAAGTAATCATTCAGGTCATCCTGATCCTGGCTTTCCAAAACTCCGGTATTTCTCACGGCCCGCACGACAGGGTGCTGCGAAACACTTATAGAACGGGGAACCAATTCATTTCTCCACCAGGCAATTTTTGCCATTGCTACGGCTGGATCAGACACGGTAAATGGAATTCCTCTGATTTCATTTACAAGTGCGCGTGATGACAGCAACGAATCCCGGATTGAAGGTTTTGCAAAACGATAACTGGTGGAAAATACACTGCCTGGAATGCACGCAAGCTTCTCGCAGTAGCTACGGTCGGATGAGGAAATGGCAGCCATTAACTTGCTCGCGCCTGATATTCGGCTCAGTGGCAGGACGACTCTAATTCGAGAATTTTGAGTACGTCACCAGGCTGGTCTACAAGAAAACTGTCCGCCAGGTCCCGTTGCTTCAATTCCGGATCCAGGTAACCATATGTGGCCAGTGCCGTCCTCGTGCCAGCTGCATGTCCTGCCTGTAGATCACGCAAATCATCTCCCACCATGAGCGTTTCGGTACAGTTCGCACCCAGGATTTCACAGCCCAGTAAGATTGGAGCGGGATGAGGCTTGCTTTGTTGAAGTGTATCACCGCAGATCACACAGGCACTGCGGTGCAGAAGATTCGCAGCTTTTAGCAACGGCAAGGTGAGATATTCCATTTTATTGGTGATAACACCCCACGGGACGGCACGCCTGTCCAACTCATTAAGCAAGTTTCCGACACCTTCGAATGGTCTGGTTTTCTTATAGATGTTCTGTTCATAGTGGCTGAGAAAATCGGATTTACGTCTTTCGTAAATCTCCTCACTCGACTCGGGCATTCCAGCTGAAATAAGGCCCAGTGCACCCCGGGAAACAAAATGACGGTAACCAGCCACTTCCACTACTGGCAGCCCTTCGGCTGTTCGCAAATAATTAAGGGATCCAATCAGATCAGGCGCCGTATCCAACAATGTGCCATCAAGATCAAAAAGCACAGCCTTGATCATTTTTCAGATGATCCGGTTTTCACAGCATGCACAAGGTAATTGACGCTAATATTGCCACCCAGCCTGGCGGTGCGACTCAACGGGTTGTAATGCAGGCCACAGATTTCCCGGATTTCCATTCCGGCCGATCTCAACCAGAACGACAATTCGGATGGACGGATAAACCGGTCATACCGGTGTGTGCCTTTCGGAATCAACCCAATGATGTGTTCAGCACCAACTATGGCCATTGCAAAAGCAGCTGGAGTCCTGTTCAGGGTGCTCAAAAAGCAGTGGCCGCCCCGTTTCAGTAACCTGGCACAAGCGTGAACCACAGACATCGGGTCCGGTACATGCTCCAGCAATTCCATGCAAGCTACAACATCACAGGACTGTGGGTGACTGGCGGCAAAATCTTCCGCTGTTGACTCTTCATATATTACTTTTACGCCCGATTCTTCAAGATGCAATCGCGCTACATCAAGAGCCCTGGTGGCTATATCTATCCCGGTCACATCCGCACCCTGAATTGCCAGGGCCTCGGAGAGAATGCCACCGCCACAGCCAACATCCACAACCTGTGCTCCAGGTATATTGGCGAGTTCCATAATGAATCTCAGGCGAGCCGGGTTCAGTTCGTGAAGTGGCCTGGAGTCGCCTTCCGGATCCCACCAACCCGCTGCCAGTTCATCAAAATGAGACTTTTCTGCCATGTCTATGTTTGAAGTCTTTGAACTCATTGTGAAACTTGTTCCCCGATGCCATGATCAGTCTGCATTCGCTTTGCCCAATCATCCGCTTTTTGCAAAATATCTTCTTCATTCATCGTAGTAAGTACGCTTTCACACATCAGGCGGCGGCCAGCTACCCAAACGTCGGTCACCTGGTTGCTGGCGGCAGCATACACAATTTGGGAAATAACGTGGTGTAAGGGCTGCGTTCTGGGATGCGCCAGATCCATAGCACACATGTCAGCCAATTTACCCTCTTCAATACTGCCCAGGTCAGCCTCGATATCCAGTGCTTTTGCCGCGTTAATTGTGACCATTTCCAGCGCAGACTCTGCATTTACTGCCCTGGGGTCTTTGGCTATTCCCTTGGCCAGCAATGCCGCCGTTCGTAATTCGCCAAGCAGATCGAGGTCGTTATTACTGGCGGCACCATCTGTACCAACACTCACATTAACATCAGCATCAACCAGATCCTTCACACGACACATGCCGCTGCCCAGTTTGAAGTTTGATCGTGGACAATGCACAACGTTTACTTCTTGCTCGGCCAACATGCCAATATCATCGTCATCCAAATGGGCCATGTGTACGGCAATCAATCTGCTATTCAGCAAGCCAAGATCACTCGCCCTTTGCAAAGGTTTGACGCCGTGCTCCAAAATCGAATGCTCAATTTCCCATTCAATTTCAAGCAGATGCATATGAACCGGTATTCCCTGGTTCGATGAAATTTCAGCGATGTGTTCGAGCATTGCATCAGTGACCGAATACATGGAATGCGGTGCTATGGAAAAGCCGAGCTCATCACACTCTGCGAATCTTGCCCGGACGTCCATGCCCTTTTCGAGATATTCGTCAAAGTCAGAAGCCCACCTTGTTTTGAAATCAATCACCGGTATACCAATGCATGCCCGCATGCCGGACCGCTTCACAACTTCCGCAATTCGATCCGGGTAAAAGTAATTTTCGTTGAAACAGGTAGTTCCACCACGAATCATCTCGGCGACTGCCAGCTCCGTTCCATCATTCACAAATCCGCCGTCAGCCCAGCGTTGCTCAGCAGGCCAAATGTGATCTTTTAACCAGGTATCAAGGCGAAGGTCATCCGCGTAACCACGCAACAAGGTCATGGGCGAGTGTGTGTGCATATTGATCAACCCAGGCATCAAAACATGGGTGTTCAACTCTACCTGCTCAGCATCTGGCAATAATTTACACAGGCAGTCCCGTGGTTCCAGCTTGACTATTCGACCATTGTCGATTACGACGCCATAATTTTCGAGTACGACCCCTCTGGGAATTACAGGCACAACATATCTGGGCAGAAGCAATTGAGCCACGGCTCAGGATTACCCCTTGACCCTTGAAACGTATTCACCGGTCCTGGTATCAACTTTTACGATTTCATTTTCCTGCACGAACAAGGGCACACGCACTACCGCGCCCGACTCCAGTGTGGCCGGCTTTCCACCGCTACCTGAGGTATCACCTCTTAAGCCTGGGTCCGTTTCTACTATTCTGAGTTCTGTAAAGTTTGGCGGCTGAACACTGAGAGGTTCACCGTTAAAGAGTGTGAGATGACAAATGTCCTCTTCTGTAATCCATTTCACTGCGTCGCTGACAGCGGCTTTCGAACAGGCGTACTGCTCGTAGGTCTCGTTATTCATGAAGTGCCAATGTTCACCATCAGTGTAAAGATACTGGGCATCAGTCTCGAAGACATCGGCCGCTTCAACCGAATCACCTGACTTGAAGGTTTTCTCGATGACTCTTCCACTGACCAGGTTTTTCACCTTGACGCGATTGAATGCCTGTCCTTTACCAGGTTTCACAAATTCATTTTCGACAATAGTATATGGATCACCATCGAGTATGATTTTCAAACCACCTCTGAATTCATTCGTGCTGTATGAGGCCATTCGCAACTCCAAATTTAGTGAGACCCTAGCCCGGTAACTCGCAAAACTGATGTGTTTCAAAATCACGCTTTGGGAGTCATGTTGAAGTGGCCAATGATATCGTGAACCGTGGCGATGTTCAGTAAGGAATGTCCTAATTCAGAAATGAAGTTCCTCTGTTTCATCAAGCGAGGTAATCGTGACCTGTCAAAACCCCGGACGATCGGTCATACTTAGCCTGTCGACTTGTTGCATTTCTTGAATACATATTAGGTTTGGTCGGTAATTCACTGAATTTATGGTGGTTATGTTAAGAAACCTGCTCATTGGAAGAGACTCAAAGTATGAATGCAAAGGATAGCCCCCGCCTGTTAGTCATAGACCACTCTCCAGAGCGTGCTGAGGAAATAAATAGCCTGCTGCAGAATTCTGGAATTATTATTCGTACAAGTTTCGCGAAAACCACTACTGCAGCAGAAAAGCTTATTAAATCCGAAGCTCCCCTCTTACTGATTTACAATGCCAGTGCTTTAAAATCTGCTCCGGTGACAAAGATTCTTCAGTTGGCAGATAATTATCAAATACCTGTAGCCGTCAGGTTTTCACCGGAAGAACCATCCGTGCTTGTCGAAGCTTTAAGTTTCTGTACATGCTTAGCTATTAACAGCGAAGAAGACGAGCATCTGATCACTATCATCAAAACACTGCTCGAAAGCAGTTCGTCAAAGCTTGAGTTTGATCACCTAAAAACCCGACTGCATGAGCTGCAATCAAGATACAACCTGCTGCTGGACAGTTCACGCGAATCCATCGCTTATATTCACGAAGGGCTGCATGTGTACGCCAATCGTGCTTATCTCGAACTTTTGCAGGTGAAGAACTTCACAGAAATTGAAGCGGTTTCATTGCTGGAGATCCATGAGCAGTGAAGAAGTTAGTCTTAAGAAACTGCTTAGGGATATCAATAAAGGCCAATATCCAAAAGATGCAACAAAAGTGGTAATCAACATCCCATCCGGCAACACAGTCGAAGTGGAATTGGTTTTTTCCCCGGCCCGATTTGACGGTGAGAACTGCATTCAGATGATGGTCCAGGAAATAGATGCAAATGCCGTTTTAAAGGAAGAATTGAACCGCCTTCGCCGTACCGACCCGGTAACACATCTGGTAAACCGGAAAACATTCAGTGAAATCGTTGATCAGCATATTGAACAAGCACAGGCCACTGACAATGCCAGTGCAGTTATCTACACGGAAGCCGATGGTGTCCGTGAGCTGCGTGCTTCCCTGGGTGTCTCTGGTTGGGATAGCTTCATGATTGAATTCGCAGCTGTGATTAAGGACTGCATAATTGGTGGGGATATTGCGGCCAGGATTGATGACAACGGCTTTGCGTTGTTAGTCAGTCGCGATGACAAAAGCGGTTTGAATGCGATTGGTGATCGTATAGTCAGTAAGCTGGGAAGCCATACCTCAGAAGTAGATAATCTTTCACTTTCGGTTACCTGTAGTGTAGGTATTGCCATGTTTGGCAACCAGGTAGAAAACTCAGACGAAGCCATTGATCATGCCCGAAACGCGTTCGCCGTGGCCGCTATGGCAGGCAATAGTATCAATCACTATAAGCCACAGTTGATATCAGTCGATTCAAACAAACGGGATCAGCATTGGGTGGAACGCATCCGCTATGCACTGGACAACCATGACCTTTACTCGGTACAGCAATCAATTGTAAACCTGGAAGGAGAGTCTGAAGGGCTTTTTGAGAGTAAGACCTTCCTTCGTGAAGAGGATCACGATCTGGCGGTGGAACAATTTCTCCCAATTGCCGAACGCAATGATCTTGGTACGACCATTGACCGGTACGTAATTAGTGGCCTGATGACGGCAATCGCAGGCACAGGCGACCGGCATATCATTAGTTTGAGTAAAAATTCCCTGCTGGATTTCAGTTTTTCGAGTTGGTTTATTCACCAACTGAAGGAATTGGACGTGCAGGGGGGGCAGCTTGTTCTTCAGCTTTCGGCACCATCGGTAAAAGAGAATCTCAAACCTGCGAAAAGACTAATCGATGAACTGAAACCTCATGGCTGCGGCTTTTCCTTGTCATCCTTTGATGATCAACGCAGCATTTGTTCATTGTTGGATCAACTGGACATTTCACTGGTCAAGTTGCGAGCGGAGCTCACTAAAGAACTGACCAACAATTCCGCACACCAGGATATCGTCAGGAAAGTTGTCCAGGTCGCTGAAAGCAAGCGGGTCTGTGTGGTTGCAGATGATATTCACGATGCAGCCGATCTGGCGGTATTGTGGCAATGCGGCGTCAAACTTGTCGCGGGTGACTTCCTCCAAGAATCTCCGCAGGTTGTCGGTCAGTAATTCAGCTTGCATTCGGATACCGGGCGAGAACCTGCGAATCGAATTAATTAATGACCGAATCAGCTTCCTACATTGGCAGGTTCGCACCATCGCCGACCGGTGATTTACATTTTGGGTCACTGATTGCAGCGGTGGCCAGTTTTTTACAGGCCAGGTGCAAGGGTGGTAAATGGCTGGTACGAATTGAAGATATCGATCCCCCAAGGGAAGTCGACGGAAGTGCTGATCGAATTTTGCTGGATCTCAAAAGATTCGGGATGGAACCGGATGAACCAGTACTGCACCAGAGTTCCCAAATCAAGAAATATCGTTCAGCCCGACAATCATTAATTAAATCAAACCTGGCTTTTAAATGCAGTTGCAGCAGAAAATCGCTTCCAGGCAGTGGGGTATATCCCGGCACTTGCAGGCGGAAGGTGAGAGATCCTTCAATGCCGTTGTGCGTTCGGGTCAAAACCACCAGCAAGAGCATTAATTTCAACGATGGCTTGCAAGGACAGGTTCAAGAGAATCTGAACAAGGATTGTGGTGATTTTGTGATATGGCGATCGGACAAACTACCGGCCTATCAACTTGCCGTAGTGTTAGATGACGCACTACAAGGCATCAGCGAGGTGGTCCGGGGCGCTGATTTACTGGATTCCACTTGCCGGCAAATTTACCTGCAACAATTACTCAATCTTCCTACACCCGCTTATATCCATCTCCCTGTAGCCACTAAGGGAGGTTTGAAACTCGGAAAACGATTTAATTCAGATCCCGTATCTCAACTTGATCCGGTCAAAGCGATTTCAAAAGCGCTTGAATTTCTCGGCCACCGGCCACCGCCCGGAATGCGCTTTGAGAGGCTTTGGATTTGGGCGATTGAACACTGGAATATTGAACGCGTGCCAGCCCGGAAGACAATTTCCCTGGACGGAGTTGGCGGGTTTCAACTCTGAGCCGTTATACTGTATGCACCTGACCAAGAACTGTCACGATGAATCCAAATTATCTTGATTTTGAGCAGCCGATCGCCGAATTGCAGGCGAAAATTGATGAACTACGCAATGTAGGCTCAGACAATGCCTTGAATCTGGATGAAGAAATTCACCGCCTGCAGGCAAAAATGCGACAAAAAATCGCTACGATTTTTAGCGATCTCACTCCGTGGCAGGTATCAAAACTCAGCCGTCATCCTTTAAGGCCCTATACCCTTGACTATGTAGATCTGCTGTTTGACGAATTTCATGAATTACACGGCGACCGCACTTTTGCTGATGACCACGCAATAGTCGGGGGCCTGGCTAAGTTCAGAGACCGCGCGGTGATGATCATTGGTCAACAAAAGGGTCGCGATACGAAAGCCAAGGTTTTCAGAAATTTTGGAATGCCCCGGCCCGAAGGTTATCGAAAAGCCCTGCGGCTAATGAAGATGGCTGCCAGGTTCAGCCTGCCAATACTGACTTTTATTGATACCCCTGGTGCTTACCCGGGTGTCGGCGCAGAAGAACGGGGGCAATCCGAAGCAATCGCGCGAAACCTTGAAAGCATGGCGAGACTTCCTACCCCAATCATCTGCTGCATCATCGGCGAAGGTGGTTCGGGCGGTGCGCTGGCAATCGGGGTGGGGGACCGAGTCAATATGTTGCAATACAGCACCTACTCTGTCATTTCCCCGGAAGGCTGCGCTTCTATTCTTTGGAAAGATGCTGCAAATGCAGAAGAGGCCGCCACTGCCCTGGGGATTACTTCTGACAGGCTTTTACAATTGGGATTGGTAGACAAAGTGATTCCAGAGCCATTAGGTGGAGCACACAAGGATCCTGAGCTTGTTGCTGCCAGTATTGGCGACTGTCTTGAACAGCAGCTTGAAGAACTCGACAAACTAACCATCGATACGCTGCTAGAGAAACGACTTCAAAAACTTTTGTCCTACGGCGTATACAAGGACTGAAACCGGAAATCTCGATGACGCAAAGGTCCACACCGTTTGACTCTGAACGGTTGCTAGCCGTTCTGCAGCGCCACCCGAATAGCCCGGTATATTGGGTAGGCTTTAGCGGAGGTGCGGACTCCACAGCGCTATTGTGTGCGCTGCATGAACTAAAGCCTCGCCTTCAAGCAAAAATCAAAGTTTTACACTTCAATCATGGCCTGCACATCGATTCTGATTCCTGGCAGAAGCATTGCGAATTTCTTTGTGATGAACTTGGAATTGAATTCAGGGCGAAACGCCTGTCCGTAAACAGAGCATCCGGAGCAGGAATTGAAGCCGAAGCCCGGCTTGTTCGATACAAGGCGGTGGAAAACATACTGGGCGTGGGTGAATTTTTTCTGACCGCACACCACCAGGACGATCAGGCTGAAACTCTTTTGCTAAACCTTGTCCGTGGAAGCGGAGTTGACGGACTGGCGGGAATGCCAGAATCCCGGCGGATTGGAAATGGTCTGCTGGTCAGACCCCTGCTGGATTTCCCTATGGAATCTCTTCGGCAATACCTGGATTTGCACCAGAAAAACTGGCTGGAAGACCCTAGCAATGATGACCAGGCATTTGACCGTAATTTTGTGCGAAAAAGCCTGCTTCCCTTGCTTTCGGATAGATGGCCAGGCGTGTCTGAGCGCATCGCCAGAAGCTCTGGCCTTTGCCGTCAGGCCAGCTCAACTTTGGCGACATGGGCAGAACAGGAGCTGACCGGACACCTATTACACCCGCAAATACTAAGCCTCAAAAATTTGAGCTTGGCAGATCCGGCATTTTCTTTATTGTTGCGACATTGGTTACGTAACAACAATGCAGCTTCGCTGCCCGCAAGGCAATTGGAAGAACTTCGAAATCAGTGCGGCCGTGCATCAGCAGGGAATCAGGTCAAGATCTCTTGGCACGGGTGGGTCATGCAACTTTTCCAGGATAGTCTTTGGCTGCAAACAGAATCCACTATCTGCCACTGTCCGGAGTTGAAGTGGTCAGAACCCGGCCCGCTTGCCCTTGGCAGGGGGTTAGGTACGCTCGATATCCCGTACAGCGCTGATGATTGGCCGAAGCAGCTCACCGTAAACAGAAGACTCGGTGGTGAAAAAATTCTGGTTTCAAAAAACGGCCAAAACAAGGACCTCAAAGACATTTTGCGGGTGGCCGGGATTCCTCCCTGGTTACGTCCTTCCATTCCATTACTACATGGCCCGGAGAGCTTGCTGGCCGTAGGTGATCTGGTTATCAGTCAGCAGTTGCAGGACTGGCTGGACGAATGGAATTCAAGGCTTTCCTGGCAACCCTCAGATCCGCTGTTAAGGCATGTTCACAGTCAATGCGGACCTGCAACGGTTGACCATTCCGAAGCCGTGAGTTAGTGTCCGTCCGCCTATCTAGTGTGCTCTTGGAAAGGACATGCCATTCCCGGCGAGACGCGCCTTGCAACTAACGGCTACTCGTCACAATGATACGTACACGTTATCCGTAACACCACGCCAGGGGCTATCAACATGAACACCAAAACAGACAAGCTTCCGAACTTCGAAAAATCACTGGCTGAACTTGAAGCCCTCGTTGAAAAACTTGAATCTGGTGAGTTGGCGCTTGATGAATCACTGGCAAATTTCAAACGTGGCGTGGAACTGACCCGCCGTTGCCAGGCTGTACTGAACCAGGCACAACAATCTGTTGAGAAATTGCTCGATCCCGAGGACGAGGACTCAGCAGAGCCGTTCGAACCCCATGATTGAAACAAAGGAGCGCATCCGTCAATGGGCGGTGAGGTTTGAAACTAAACTCGCCCAGTCCCTAAAGTCGATCAAAGGAACACCGGATTTGCTCCAGCGGGCGATGAGCTACTCTGTACTCGTCGGCGGCAAGCGTATGCGACCCATGCTGGTTTATGCGACCTGCGAAGCACTGGACATGGATTTCAGAAAGTTGGATAGCGTTGCCTGTGCCATTGAAATCATCCACACATACTCGCTGATACATGACGATTTACCTGCAATGGATGACGATGATCTTCGACGTGGACGGCCAACCTGTCATCGGGCCTTTGATGAAGCCACCGCGATCCTCGCAGGAGACGCGTTACAGGCACTAGCATTTGAAATTCTAGCCGGCGATCCCGCGCTTTCGGACGAGCCCCGCAAGCAGCTCAGAATTTTCCAGGACATCGCCAACGCCTGTGGTTGTTCTGGTATGGCGGGAGGCCAGATCCTGGACCTGGCAGCCGTTGGACAAAAAATTTCACATCTGCAACTAAGCAACATGCACCGGCTAAAAACCGGAGCACTTATCAAGGTTTCTGCCACCTCCGTTGCGCATTTCGCCGGTGCTAACGCCGAATTAACGACTAAACTTGAAGAGTATGGCGAATGTGTCGGTCTTGCTTTTCAAATACACGACGATATTCTGGATGTAACCGGCAGCAAAGAAAAAACCGGCAAATCTACTCAAAAAGATGCCGACGCGAAAAAACCGACATATCCGGGCGTACTGGGCCTTGAAGCTTCCCGCAAACAGGCCAACAAATTGAAAGACCGTGCACTCGCCGAACTGGATGGGTTTCCAGGAGACTGCAGCGCACTCTCATGGCTGGCATCTTTTGCAATCGATAGGGACAACTAGTGTCCTGGCCCGCAAATAAGTGCCGTTTCAGAGCTCCACAATGGGTCCAATGCAAGGCGCAGTCCGCTGGGAATGGCGTGCCCTTGCCAAGGGCTGCAACGCTGCAGTGGGCCCGTTGTAAGGCTCTGGCAGGGCGCGACAATAAGCGCCCATTCGCGGTGTTGCCCCTCGTCGCAATAGCTACGGCTATTACTCCTCGGCGCGTCTAGCGCCTGAGCGCTTCTTGTCGCGCTGAAATGACACTTATTTGCGGGACAGGACACTAGACCTCCGGGGCGGTTAAAATACCAATATGCAGAATGACAATTACCCACTTTTGAACCAGATCAGCGTGCCATCGGACCTCAGGTCGATGAATGAACACGCGTTGCCGCAGGTCGCCGAGGAGCTACGAAATTATCTGATGGATGCTGTCTCAAGCAGTGGCGGGCATTTTGGAGCCGGGCTCGGCTGTGTAGAGCTGACCATCGCACTGCACTACCTCTATAACACTCCTGTTGACCGGATTGTCTGGGATGTGGGTCACCAGGCCTACCCCCACAAAATTTTGACCGGCCGTAAAGAGGCAATCACCACGATCAAGAAAACCGGTGGACTGGCGCCCTTTCCCAGGCGGACAGAAAGCGAATATGACACTTTTGGCGTCGGTCATTCCTCTACTTCAATCAGCGCAGCGCTGGGTATGTCTTTGGCATCTGCATTGAATGATGACAGCAAGCAGGTCGTTGCAGTTATTGGTGATGGCGCAATGACGGCTGGAATGGCCTTTGAAGCATTGAATCATGGCGGAGATCTGGACCCGAACCTGCTTGTAATTCTCAACGAAAATCAGATGTCCATATCACCCAATGTCGGTGCCATGACCAAGATGCTTGGCCGCCTGATGAGCGGCCCGACAGTTACCGGCATTCGCGAGCGTAGTAAGCGACTGATGCATCGTGATTCACGCACCTGGCGCTTTATGAGCCGCTGGGAAGAACATGTCAAAGGGATGGTCATGCCCAGTACGCTGTTCGAGGAACTGGGTTTCAATTACCTGGGTCCGATCGATGGGCATGACCTACCAACACTCATCAGGACAATCAGGACCACACAATCAGTCGCAGGGCCTAATCTCCTTCACATTATTACCACGAAAGGGAAAGGGTATGCACCGGCGGAAGCCGATCCCCTGACCTATCACGCTGTTTCACCATTCGACCGGGACAAAGGCGTTGTCAAAAAGAAGGGAACTGGCAGTCCTAGCTATACCACGGTTTTTGGAAGGTGGATGTGTGATATGGCAGCTTCCGATGACAAGATAACGGCAATCACACCGGCAATGCGTGAAGGATCCGGGCTGGTCGAATTCGAACAAAAATTCCCGGACCGGTATTTCGATGTTGGAATTGCGGAGCAGCATTCAGTTACCCTGGCAGCAGGCATGGCTTGTGAAGGTATTCACCCGGTAGTAGCCATTTACAGTACTTTTTTGCAACGCGCATATGACCAGCTAATCCATGATGTGGCAGTACAGAATTTGCCAGTACTGTTTGCCATTGACCGGGCAGGACTGGTGGGTCCGGACGGCCCCACCCATGCCGGAAATTTTGACCTGAGTTATCTGCGTTGTATTCCCAACATGGTCATCATGGCGCCTTCGAACGAAGACGAGTGCCGTCAAATGCTATACACCGGTTTCCGGCACCAGGGGCCGGCTGCGGTGCGTTATCCCAGAGGCACAGGGCCGGGCGTTAAGGTCGACTCACAAATGACAGAAATTCCCCTTGGTAAAGGTGAAGTTCTGTTTAAAGGCTCTGGCATCGCCATTCTCGCCTTTGGAAGCATGGCGCACACCTGCGTGGATATCGCTGCCAAACTGGATGCGACATTGATCAATATGCGTTTTATTAAACCGCTTGATTTTAAATTGGTAAAAGATCTGAGCGAATCCCATGACTTGCTGGTGACGGTCGAGGAAAATGCAATCGCTGGCGGAGCTGGCAGTGCTGTGAATGAAGCTCTCACAGCATCGGGGATTGTTGCACCGGTTCTGAATATCGGAATTCCTGACCGGTTTATTGAGCACGGTTCCCGGGAAGATTGTTTGACTGCAGCAGGGCTTGATTCTGATGGCGTCCTCGACCAGATAATGACCAGGGCACAATCGCTTGGTATGGCTGGACCCACCCGCCCTAACCTGGTCCAAAACAAGGCATGACGGACCAAGCTATGAGCTACTGCTGGTATGGACTAGCCGAAAAGTCAGATTAAGTCTTAGCTCCTTCTGCTTCCTGGTTTTTGGTACGCAATGCTGCCAGTTTCGCTGACTGTTCCCATTCATGAGTAACAGGCCTCCATGTTCCAGATCAATGCCTGAGGAAATACCCCCGCCTTGCGGCCGAATGAGAAATCGTCTCTCCGTGCCGAGACTGACTGAGGCAATAACCGGATCACTACCCAACTCGCGCTCATCATCCGAATGCCACCCCATTGAATCCTGACCGTGTCTGTAAGCATTGACCAATACGGAGTTAAACCTGCAATCAACGAACTTTTCAATCTGGCCCCGCAGCAAATCCAGTCCCGGGTGCCATGGTGTCGGAGACAAATTCAAACCACTGTATTGGTAGTTTATGCCAGGATCGCTGCACCAGGCTGAGAGCCGAGGCTGTTTCACCTTTTTACCAAACAACGTGATTTCATGGCTCTTCCAGCACAATTCCCGCCACAAAACGGTAAACAGGCTTTTAGCCTCCCCTGGTGAAAGAAAACCGGGAATGTATTGAAATCCAGCCGGAAGTTCAGGTCTTCGCATCATTGATCACGGCGATCCGGTGATCGTGCAGGCCCGAGAGCATCAGCATGGCGATAGTCGAAATGAATCACGCATGTTTTGACTTGCGCGATCGAAACAGGCTCGTGGTCATTGTCCAGAAGACCAAACCCGAAAGCGCGACCAGTAATCCAAGCGCAGCAGCAACCTGTAGCAACGATGTGTTGAAATCATCACGATCATCGAAGTCCATTATGTGCAACATCCAGAAGAAATCGAATATCCGCCAACGTGTTGTTCGGCGGGCAACAACCTCACCCGTCCATCCATCGATATACAAATTCAGGAATTCAGGTTCAGAGAAACTGACGCGCCACAAGGGCAGAGAACGTCCGCGGTATTCACTGCCCTTGCTCTCTTCCGTGATCATTTCAACCGAATTGACGTTGCCCTGAACATTCAATGCCTCTGTTGCAATGCGAACCGCAGTTGCTTCGTCGATAAACTTCATAACTCCGCCGGTATGTGCATTAACCAGGCGGGTAAATACTTTATCGTTGCTGTCGCCGGAAATCCGGTACCAGGTTTGCCCAATGCTCTCATACAAACTCAATTCTTTAAGTGTGTTGCCCTCTGACATTAGATCAGAAACAGCTGACCAGGCCACAGCAGGAGATATCAAATTTTCCATGCCCGATGTATTGAGGGCTGCAGGGTCGGTAACAAGGTGTTCACCCCGGATTGTTTCAATCGGGAAGATGGCGAAGTACAGGCCACTGGACATCCACGCAATAATTTGAAGAGCCATCAAAAGCCCCAACCAACGATGAAGTTTTCTGAAAAACAGTTCCATTAATTATTCCTCAATCGAGACAATTCCAGTGGCAAGCCCATTCTGGCATCATGGCCGTATGTCAACGCCGCTGCTGATTCAATTTGCACTTTGCCCGGTCGTGTTTCTCAGCCTGCTTTTGGTAACAGCCCCCTATGGTCGGCATTATAAACCCGGTTGGGGGCCAAATCTGCCCAACCGTTTCGCATGGTTTCTGATGGAACTGCCGGCTGTTCTCGTCATTTCATGGTTGGTGCTAACGGCACCTTTCGGAACGAGTCTCAATGCACTGGTTCCGCTGGCATTCTGGCTTTTTCATTACAGCTACCGGACATTCCTTTTCCCGTTACTGATGCGCCCATCCGGCAAAACTTTTCCGGCGATACTGGTATTGTTTGCGATCGCGTTCAATTGTCTGAACGGATATAACAACAGCGAAGCATTGATTCAAAATGCAAGCGGCGCAGGGCCCTGGTCAAAATCTCATTTCTGGGTAGGAGTGGCTGTCTTTTTGACTGGATTTGTAGTGCATAGCCATTCAGACCTTGTGATCCGCAAGCTGCGTAAACCGGGAGAGAAAGCTTATTCAATTCCACATGGCGGCATGTTTCGCTGGGTTAGCAGTCCCCATTACCTGGGTGAAATAATTCAATGGACCGGATGGGCCATCCTGACCTGGTCACTCGCAGGCCTGGCCTTCGCCCTCTTCACTTTCTGCAACCTTGCACCGCGCGCCATCAGCAACCAGGCCTGGTATCGCGGGCAGTTCCCCGGCTTTCCCTCCGAACGAAAGATCCTCATTCCTGGCATATATTGATCTGTTGGTGGTTTTGATTCCGCGCCTGGTCACCAGGTAGCTTGCGAACGAGCCGAGCCAGTGCCCGCCTTCATAATGCTCACCGGTTACTGCTAAGAGCCCGGAATTTCCCTGTTCCACTGCTGCCGCAAGAATGGCTGGTATTCTCTGATCTGATCTAGGTAGCCCGTCAGCCATTCCCTCCAAAGCCCAGGCACGACTGATATGCAGACCGTCCAAATGCGCCAGTTTTCCATCTGTTCGATCTGTGATTTCTGCCAGTGGCAGCCACTTGGGACTGCCATCCAAAGGAATTTGCGGCATGAATGAACTTAACCAGTCTGCGTATTCTGATGGGTCCATGACTCGACGCATGAGGTCAGCCTCGGCCAGGCAGGGTGAAAGGAAGTCCTGCCCGCCTGGCTCGTAATTCAGCGGGCAATTCAAGTCTGCTGAGTAGAAACCAAGGGTGCGTGTTTTAACTAATTCATAAAACCCGTCTTTTCCTGCTGCCCTTGCCCAATCGAGGAATAGCGCGAAGGCGAATGCAGTCTGAGCATGTTCGCCAATACGTATCGGGTATGCCAGCTTGTTTAACCAGTCGGTAGTTTTCTGAACATATGCCGCTTCCAGGGGCACCAGAACCGCCTGCCAGCGTTTGGCCAGCGGATTATCCCACTCACGCAGTTCCGCCATTAGCTGCAGCAGCCAGGCAATACCATACGGCCGCTCGAACGATCCCCGTTGCTCATGAAGGGCATACTCGACTTCTACCGCAACTTTGCCGGCATGGAAACTCCGGTTCAGTGCGGCAACAGCATCACTGGCAAATTCAGCATCCGGGTTCAATCTCAACAAGCGGATTAACAGCCAGTGGCCATGAACAGAAGAGTGCCAGTCAAAGCACCCGTAAAATACGGGAGTAAGTTCTCGTGGCGGACCCACGTCCTGATCACCGGACATCACGTGCGCAATCTTGTTGGGATATTCCTGGTGTACACAGTCCAGGGCCAGGTTCACAAACCTTTCCGTTGGGATGATTTTAGTCTCGGGTGAATCAGCTACAACTTCAAGGGCAAAAACCATGACAAGCATACACAGGTTCTGTCGAAACATGCCTTACTCCAATATCGAGGCGACAACGGTAACGCATCATGGCTGAGGAAAAAAGAAAGGGAGCGCGACAGCACTCCCTCAAACGGTCTAACGAATTAACTTACTACACGAACAAGTTGTCGAGCATTCCCGGAGTCTCGATATCAGAAGACCCGGCGTTTGGAAATACAGAACCGGATGAACCCGTCTTCATCCACTCGCAGGCTTCTGCAAAGACGCGTTCGGTTGAAGTGCAGCCTTCAATGTCCGCTCCTGAGATTTGCAAGGGAATCCTGCCATTTCCATCAAGATTAGACTCTCTTTCGGGAAACATTTCGCCGTATACCCCGCCGCTGACATCATGACCGATCAGGACAGTATAAATACCACGACCATGGTCTGTTCCGTTATCTCCATTGGCCCGCAACTGCCTGCCAAAATCTGACGTAAGACAAAATGTCAATTGATCTGCTGCAGGGGGGCCGACAGCAGGTAGGAGAGCTATTTCAGTCATGGCCGTCGACAAGCCACCGGATGCCCCAAAGAGATCCGGCAGATTATTGCCAATTCTCGAAATCTGGTTGTTGTGGGTATCCCAACCATCGTAGCGCATGGAGACCGAACCAACATCGAGTACATCCGGTGCCAGGCAAACGTCGTAAAGATTTCTGCACTGTTGTTCTACTTGACTGTTGCCATGCACTCGATCTCAACGCGGGAGCCAAGCGCCAGTCCGCTGGCACCGAGGGCGCTTCGTGCAGGAGGATTAGAGGAAAAGTAGCTAACGTATACCTCGTTCATCGCACTCCATTCTGCGATATCTGCAAGAAATACCGTGCACTTGACCACCTCACTTATGGACGAGCCGTATTTTTCTAGGCTGGCCTTAATGTTCTCCAGTGCCTGTCGGGTCTCACCCTGAATGCCGCCTTCGGCAAGTTGTGGAGTACCGGGAATATTCCCAATCTTGCCGGACAGGTAAAGCATGTGACCGACCCTGACTGCATCTGAGAATGGTAATTGCATGTCAGGGCTTGCACTGTAGTAGGCCGCTTCAGGCTGTCCAGCAAATACCGCGCCTATGGAAATTATTGACAGGGTAATAAGCGCCTTTTGTATGATTTTCATATTAATAACCTCGTTCATCTATTCTAAATCTCACCATTTTTTGCAAATTTTGTAATATGTTCTGCAGCCCGAAAAGCGAGCGCCTGGATCGTCATCGTTGGCTGGCCTCGACCGGAACTGACAAAGCTCGAACCGTCACAAATAAACAGGTTTGGAATCTCATGAGCCCGATGGTAACGATCCACTACCGAAGTCGCCGGGTCATCACCCATGCGACAGGTACCCAGCAAGTGGGCTTGCCCGACTCCTGGCTCTACCGGGTCACGCCATACTTCGGTCGCTCCGGCTGCTTCCAGAATTTCTACCGCTCGATCCTGCAGAAACAATGCCATCGCCATGTCGTCATCGTGGTCCTTGTGTGTCATACGAATCGCCGGTCGGCCAATAGCGTCCTTCAATTCGGGATCAAGCGTGATGTTGTTGGATTCGAGCGGGATCGAGGTGGTGCTGCCCAGGATCGCCATTTTTCTGGTGAAATAATGTCGCAGAGCCTGTTTGAACCCTTTTCCCCAGCGGGGTGCATCGTGCGGCAGGCCTGCCATCGAATGAAGAATTGGCGAGGCATCAAGGAATGACCGCCCGTCCAGACCTCCACCTCCGTAAAAACCACGTGCCGGGTCAGAATCATAATAGTCGTGCACTATGCGTGTAACCTGGACACTCTTGTAATCATTCAAGGGGTGCTCAAATGCCGCCTGGGTGACCGAATGAGCGTTACAGGTCAGGTATTTTCCGACGACCCCGGAGCTATTTGCCAGGCCATCGGGAGAAGCAGAAGACTCCGACATCAACAACAGGCGCGGCGTTTCAGCACCGTTGGCAGAAAGCACAACAGCCTTGGCTTCTTGCGAATGCATGGTGCCCGTGGCATCAAAATATACGACCTCGCTTACCCTGCCATTATCATTGGTTTCGATTCTGGACACCGTTGATAGCGGCCTGATTTCACAGCGGCCGGTTGCCTCTGCCAGGGGAATCATGGCAGCCAAAGAAGATGACTTGGCATTTATTTCGCAACCAAAACCCATGCAGAAGCCACAGTGCACACAAGCCGGCCTGCCGTTATACGGTTTTGAAAGTATGGCCAACGGAGCTGCCTGGGGATGCAGACCGATTGCCTTGGCCCCTTGTTCAAACAGGACACCGGATGATTTCACCGGTAAGGGCGGCATCGGGTAGGGCCGGGACCGTGGCGGATCAAAGGGTCCTTGCTCGCCAGAGACACCGCATTCCCATTCTACTTTTGTGTAATAGGGCTCGAGATCTGCATAACTGATGGGCCAGTCCATAAAACCTGTCCCCGGCATTTCACCCAGCACGCTGCGTTCATTAACGTCAATTTCGTGAAAACGGCAGTAATTTGCCGTGAAATGCACGCTGCTGCCACCCACAGTGCGCGCGTAAAACGCGGCGGTAAACCGCTCTGCCTGGCTGTTGCTACTTCGTTTTCTGTATGACGGAATGTTTGCGGGTCATTCCAGGACGGATGATTCATCAGGTCATTTTGAAGCAGGACCTTGAATTCGTCATGCTTTACAAAGTCCGCTGCCAACCGGTAAGGGCCCTGCTCCAGCACCACCACGTCAAAACCGGCTACAGATAATTCCTTGGCCAATACACCGCCGGCGGCACCGGATCCAATAATCACAAAGTCCACTTCTTTTCGCGTATTAAACACGACACCCTGCTCAGGGTACGGCATGATCGCCCTTCCCTGCGGTATATATTTCATCGTAGTAACCGAAAGGTGGCTGCCAGGCATGCCGATGATCAAATCCAATCAATTTCCAGCCGGCATAATCTTTGTTCCCGCCGTACTCGGGCAAGGCAAACATTCCTACTCGGGTTATTCTGATCATGGTTTCAAACATTGCCGTTTTTTCATTTAACTTCAGTAATGCTGTCTGGTCATCAAATGAAAGTTCCGCAAAGTTTGCTGCATCAGCATGCTGAGCACCGGAAGCGTTATCCAGGTCTGAAAGGCCGTCCTTCAACATTTGTGCTTGATGGGCGAGAAACCCATTTAAAGCTTCATCCAGAAAATAGATGACCCCAATATCCGTGGCGCCCGGCGTTTCATCGGGAGGAATAATCTGATCTGCAATTGCCCCGAAACCAGCCGCTTCGGCAGCGTTGAGATTTTTGAAGGGACTTTCAGATTGTTGCCGGCTGCACGCAGTTTGAGCTGCCGCAAGAATGACCGGCATATTCAGCGTAACCCAGGAACCGCTAAATACGGTTCCGGATTGTTTGAGAAAATTACGGCGGCTTTGCGTTTTTAACATAGATTATTCCACCAATGTGCTCGATCCCTGGTCAAGAGAAAATGGATCTGGCAATAGTTGCCTGACTGTCCAGGTCTTGGACTTCTCCTGTTCGGAACAGGAAATGATTTTTGCGTCTTCGGCAAGCAGTTCGCTAATCACCTGCCTGCACGCACCGCAGGGTGATAGTGTTTCAAATTCGTTTGAATAAACCAACAGGGTTCTCATTCTCCCCGGTTTCTCCCCGGCAACGATTGCAGCTGCCAGCGCATTTCGCTCGGCACATTGAGTGAGCCCGTAGGATGCGTTCTCTACATTGCAACCACTGTATAGCTCGCCTCTTTCGCCGACGACAACGGCTCCAACCTTGATGCGGCTATAGGGTGAATATGCCTGCTGGCTTACAGAACGGGCCAGCGGTAACAATTCTTTTTTAACGCGCTTGATATTGTCCACAGAATCACTCGTTACCTATCAGGGCCTTCAGAACCACATCGATCACTGTCCCAAAAGCATTTTGTCTTGCTTCTGTGCTGGCCTTCTCACCGGTGGGGATAACGTCACTTACGGTTAGCAAAGTCAAAGCACGTCTGCCATGACGTTTTGCCAGTGCATAAAGCGCCGCACTTTCCATGTCAATCGCTAAAATACCAAGAGCCTGCAGTCGTCCGATAAAATCCGGATCCGGGTGATAAAAATAGTCGGACGAAAATACCTCCCCGGCCCTTACCGATATTCCATGTTCTTCTGCGGCATTCCAAACGCTGTGCAGTAATTCCGGATCGGCCGCTGCGGAATAATCCCAGTGATTGAAGCGCTGGCGATTCATTGCAGAATCGGTGCTGGCGGCGGTAGCAAGAATCACGTCGCCCAGCTTCATATCATCGAGCAGGCTTCCACAGGTTCCGACCCGGACAATTTTTTGCACGCCGTAGTAATCAAACAATTCGTGGGCATAAATACTGATGGAAGGCATTCCCATGCCGGACCCCATAATTGATACCGACTGGCCGTGCCAGCTGCCGGTATACGCCAGCATGTTTCGAACGCTGTTTACCAATTTGGGGTTTTCCAGGTGCCCTTCGGTAAGAGCCTTCGCCCGCAAGGGGTCACCCGGCATCAGGACCAGCTCTGCAAAATCACCTTTAGCGGCTTCAATATGTGGCGTGCCGGTCATTGATCTAACTGGTCTCCTGATACATATTCGTAGATGACATCGGCTGGATCGCAGGCTTGCTCTGTTACGTTGATCGCAGCACTCACATGTGCCGCAGCATATTCCAGGTCATGCTCGTTGTCGGCGTGAATTATGCATAAAGGCTGACCGCTTTCTACCTGGTCACCGATACTGCACAATTTGGATAATCCAACCCTCGGGTCAATGGTATCTTCTACATGCATCCTACCGCCACCCAGGCGAACCACTACCATACCCAATTCACGTGTATCCATCCCGGAAATCCATCCGTCGCGGGGTGACTCAAGCGCCTGGACCAGGGGCGCTTTCGGCAGGTATTGATCACGTTTTTCAAGAAAGTCGTCCGGACCACCCTGCGCAGCTACGTTATTTGCAAATCGCTCCGCGGCCCGACCACTGTCCAGAGCATCATGTAGCATTTTTTGTGCATCATCGTTGTCAACCGCAAGCCCGCCCAGCTTCAGTAATTCTGAAGCCAATCCGAATGTAACCGTTTCAAGTCTCTTGTTGCGCCTGACACCCGTTAGAAAATCGACAGTTTCGTTTATCTCCAATGAGTTTCCGGCCGTCCAGCCCAGTGGCTGGTTCATATCGGTGATCAGCGCGCTGCAAGGTATTCCAGCCCGGGTGGCGGTGGTACACATGTCCTCCGCCAGGACTTTAGACCTTTCGAACTCTCTGATTTGCGCACCGTTTCCTGTCTTGACGTCCAGTACCAGGCCATCAAGTCCCTCTGCAAGTTTCTTCGAGAGGATCGAAGAAACAATCATGGGAATGGAATCCACCGTCGAAGTGACATCCCGAATCGAGTACATCCGACCATCGGCGGGAGCCAGCTCAGGTCCCTGGCCCACCATGGCCATGCCGATTTTCCTGACCTGGGCCTGTAGTTGATCCAGGGGCATTTGGACCTGGTAACCGGGAATACTTTCTAGTTTGTCCAGGGTGCCACCCGTGTGTCCCAGTCCCCTGCCCGATATCATCGGAATATAACCGCCACATGCCACAACCATCGGAGCCAGCATTAAACTGACGCCGTCGCCAACACCGCCCGTTGAATGTTTATCCAGCACCGGACCGTTTAGATCCCAATTGAGCACGGACCCGGAATCACGCATGGCCATAGTCAAGACGGTCCGTTCCAGGCTGTTCATACTCATGAACCGGACAGCCATGGTAAAACCGCCCAACTGAGCATCGGTCACATTTCCGTTACTGATACCCTCGACGAAATTCCTGATCTCATCACCACCAAGTGCTTTGCCTTTCCGTTTCCTGGCTATGACATTTTCAACGCTGAACATGCGCGCCATGATAACAGCGAACCATCCCGAAACCTCACTTGAACCAATACCTTGAGTTTCCTCCTTTACGATTCAGGCTCTGTTCACGCTGGCGTTGCTAATGTGCAAGCGTGGAAACAGTAATTTAAGGAGTTCCATCATGAAGAAACAGATCATCATTACCTTGATAAGCACGGGCTTGCTGGTTTCGGCCGGGCTGGCCGAAGCTAGAGATCGCGGACATCACAATGGCTTTCGTTCCCATCATTTTTATTCCTCGAATCACCATTTCGGATACCAGCCGCGACATTACAATCATCATGACTATCGTCATTACAATTATCGCCATCACAGTGGAAGGCATCATTTGCGCAATGGGCTGAAGATTGCGGCCGGTGCGCTGGTAATTGGCTCGATCATTCATGCCGCCAGTAATTCCAGGCGTGATCGCGTAATTGTCCGCCGCAGACCAACACCGTCACGCAATTCGGACTACTGGTACCGGGTTGACAACGATGGGCAATGCGTTGAAGTTCGCTTGAACCAACAAGGCCAGGAAGTTTGGACCTACGTTGATTCTTCTTATTGTTACTGACCATTCCAGGGGGTGCCGGCAGGTATCGGCACTCTCTATTGGTTTGTTTCCTGTTCAGGCTTGCGAAACAGCAGCACAAACCGGTCGGTCGGTTTTCCACGCATACCGGGTTCAAAGAATGCCATTGAACGGTCATCATCAGGAATACGCAGGATATCGCTGGATTTTTCCAAATCAAAACCTGCTTCCTGCATGATCTGCACGACATATGCCTCCTCAATTCGGTGTTTACCTTTGAACCCTCTGGCAAACTCATCGCCGGTACCAACTGGCGCAGCATGATCAGTGATCAGCATACGGCCACCCGGCCGCATGGCATTGTAAATCTGTCCCAGAACGCCAGGCACGTCATCGCTCAGCCAAAACAGGTCGTGAAATACCATGGCAGCTACAACCGCATGCATTCTCTCGTTCGGCAAGGCCAGGTCGTCCACTATCCGGTCATGGCGTATTACATTGGGTAAACGACGATCAGAAAGACGAAAATCCAGGTCGGCACTACCGAAATTATCGTAGAACTGGGGAGGATTATGCGCCCACACTTCGCCTTTTGGCCCGACCCCCCTTGACAATAGTTCGGCGTAATATCCACCGGCAGTAAACAGGTTCAGTACTCGCATTTCCGGTTTAATTCCAGCAAACTCAATAACTTGAGCAGGCAATCGTCGGGCATCGTTCACCAGGTCCGTCTCCAGCCTGTCAGGGTGGTTCAGGGATTCGGCAATGATCTGTGAAATATTGATATCGAGGGGAGGGTCGTCTGGTATCACAAGAAGTTCTGGGGCTTGTGTAGCGGGGTCGTTCCTGGCTAAATCAACCGTCTGGTCAGCGGCATCTTCTGGTTGGCAGCTACCTAGTAACAGCGCTGCCACGGTTACAAGCGTAACTTTCTTCATGGCAAGCTCCTGAGGTGAAGCTTCTATAATCATACGCCTGCTGGCCGAAATGCCCGAGCGATTTGCTGGTGTATCACTTTCCAATACCGGCCTGCCAACCGGTGACCAGCCCATGCCAGGTGCATTTGAGAAATGGCGCGATTATAGCCAGCAGGTGCCGGAATTTGACGCTGGATTGATCTGTAATAATTTCGGCCGGGGGCCACTTACGGAAAACGAGGAAAATGCGTATAGGGCGCCGTTTCCGGATGACTCATATCTTGCCGGCGCACGCCGCTTTCCAATGATTGTACCGGCCTCGCCCGATGATCCGGCCTGCGAAGCAAATCGTGCTGCCTGGCAGGTACTGAAGACCTGGGACAAACCCATGTTGTTGTGCTTTTCCGATAGCGACCCGGTCACCCGCGGTGGTGACCAGGCATTTTTGAAGCTGGTTCCAGGCACCCGGAACCAGCCTCATATTACTTTGCAAGGTGGTCATTTCATACAGGAAGAAGATGGGGAAAGGTGGGCGGGATCCGTCGTTGACTGGATGAGCAACCGATCCTGATTAATTTCTGAAGGCGGATTCGATTCTATCTCCAGGCAATCAGAATACGGTTTACCTAATGCGTGATGGGCATTACCAAAAAGCAATCAAACTTTGAGACACAAACGGCTTTACGAAGACAAGGCACGTGACGAGCGAGCACTGGAATTACCAATCTGGGTAATGAAGTGCGTAGCAAGTCGCAGAAACGCAGTCAATCGTGAAGCTGGCGCAGTCTCAACCACATTTGGAGTAACCGCAGGAGAGACATGTGGCACAGTTATCCATAACTACAACCGCCTTGGTGTGACACTTGCCGCACAAGGTCGCTGAGGCAGGATACGCAGGGTCCTCTTCGGAATTCCCATCAGATGCAAATAGCGTCCTTTTTTGAGCGGCAATTTTAGCTTCGACACGCTTTTCTTCAAGAATCAGCAATTGTTGTTCTGACAATTCTTCTTTTTCCATTAGGCCAATTTTTTGCAGATGGTGCTCAATTACCGCACCGATCTCAGCGATGATGGAAGGCATGAACTTACCGCCCGGTTTGAAATAGCCCCCTTTTGGATCGAATACCGCCTGGAGTTCTTCCGCCAGAAAAACTACGTCTCCGCCCTTTCTGAATACTGCGGACATGAGCCGGGTTAGCGCAACGATCCACTGGAAATGGTCCATGTTCTTGGAGTTAATGAAAATCTCGAATGGCCGGCGCGATTCGTGCACCGTACCGGGATTGAGAATAATGTCATTGATGGTCACGTACATCGCATGATCAACCAGCGGTGTTTTGATCTTGTATGTTGAGCCTTCCAGTGACTCCATACCTTCAGGCCGCTGAACTTGCTCTGTCATTCGGATGACCTTGGCCTTTGTGCGGTCTTCCTTCTCCTGCGCTGCCGCTTGTGCCGCAGCCTTCTCTTCTTCGGGCTTGACGACCTCGTAGCCGACTATATGTTCATCGATTTTTATTGACATTGTGTACCTTCCGGACCCTGGTCAGGAGCCCGATAATTTAAGACCATTTTATTGCCTTGTCGCAATTTTTTTACATGTGTTGAATTCATGCAAAAACTTAAATTGGACGAGCGATTTTTTGTGGGTGACAAGGCTCTCGACTGTTGAGAGCACCGGAGTTACCAAGCAGGTAATGAGGATGCCGAAACAGTCGAGTAACGAAGTCAGCCGCACAAAAAGCGCCGTCTAACTAAAATTTTCCGTAATATCCTTCCTTCAGGGCGTCAAACAAGTTGGCGGCCGTGTGAGTTTCACCATCATATTCAATCTCTTCGTTACCCTTGGCTTCAACCGTCTCGCCGTCCGACAATACAAAGCGGTAAGTCGTACTGGCTAAATCCTTATTCTTAACCAATACACCCTGGAAGGCTTCGGGATTGAATCTGAAAGTCGTGCAACCTTTCAAACCTTTGCTGTGTGCATAGGTATAAATCTCTTTGAAATCCTCGAAAGGATAATCCGTCGGTACATTGGCAGTCTTTGAAATGGAAGAGTCAATCCACTTTTGGGCTGCAGCCTGGATGTCCACGTGTTCCCTTGGTGATATCTCATCTGACGAAGTGAAGTATTCAGGCAAACGCAAGGCATCATCTTCAGAATCCGGCATTGCATACTCATTAACCAGTGACCTGTAAGCCAATAATTCGTAGCTGTAAACCTCAATTTTTTCCTTGGTCTTCTTGCCTTCCCGGATCACGTTACGATTATAGTGATGTGCAAAACTCGGCTCGATGCCGTTGGAAGCGTTATTCGCCAGCGATAAGGATATGGTTCCTGTAGGTGCGATAGATGTGTGATGCGTGAAACGCGCTCCTTCTTTTGCCAGATGCTCTACAAGTTCCGGCTTGTGACCAGCAATGCGTTGCATATAACGGCTGTACTTCGCATGCAATATACTGCCGCGAATTCGATCTCCGACCTTGTAGCCATCGGCCGTCATTTCTGGTCGCTTACGAAGCATCTCGCCAGTGATTTCAACGCTTTCTTCCATGATCGGCGCGGCACCTTTCTCCCTCGTCAGTTCGAGGGCTTCCTCCCAGCCTGCGATGGCCATTTCCCGTGCAATCTGCTCTGTAAAGTCTACTGAATCAGCAGAGCCGTATTTCATTCCCAGCAGCGTCATGGCCGAGCCCAGACCCAGGAACCCCATGCCATGCCGTCGCTTGCGGGCAATTTCATCTCGCTGCTTACCCAATGGTAATCCATTGATTTCAACGACATTATCCAGCATACGGGTAAATATTTTAACGACCTTCCTGTATTCGTCCCAATCAAACCGTGAATTATCTGTGAATGGTTCTTCGACGAAGCGGGTCAGGTTTACAGACCCCAGCAGACAAGCACCGTAAGGGGGTAACGGCTGTTCACCACAGGGGTTGGTAGCGCGAATGTTTTCGCAGAACCAATTATTGTTCATCTCGTTGATACGGTCGATGAGAATAAATCCCGGTTCTGCAAAATCGTAAGTTGAGGACATGATCATGTCCCACATTCTCTGCGCCGGCATCGACTTATAAATCCGGCATGCGACCAGTCCATCCTCTCGCATCACGTAATCTTCAGTTGATGGCCATTCCCGCCACAGGACGGTATCCGGATCATCAAGATTAAATTCCGCTGCTTCCTGCGAGTTAATTGGAAAAGCAACCGGCCAGTCATCATCATTCTGAACCGCTTGCATGAATTCATCGGTGATCAGCAGCGAACAGTTGAACTGCCGCAGACGGCCGTCTTCGCGTTTGGCCCTGATGAATTCCATGACATCGGGATGACCCACTTCAAAAGTTGCCATCTGGGCTCCGCGTCTTCCTCCTGCAGAGGAAACCGTGAAACACATTTTGTCGTAAATATCCATGAAGCTGAGCGGCCCGGATGTATAGGCACCGGCCCCGGATACATATGCTCCTTTTGGCCTCAGGGTGGAAAACTCGTAACCAATGCCGCAACCGGCCTTGAGAGTCAGCCCCGCTTCATGAACTTTATCCAGTATGCCGTTCATGGAATCCTGGATAATTCCCGAAACCGTGCAATTAATCGTAGATGTGGCTGGCTTATACTCTTCAGCTCCCGCATTGGAAGTAATACGACCGGCGGGAATGGCTCCCCGCCTCAGGGCCCATAAAAACTCCCTGTACCATTTCTCGCGGCCATCCTGGCCCTGTTCTACATCCGCAATCGCACGTGCCACCCGTTTGAAGGTGTCATCTATGGAAAGATCAATAGATTCACCTATTTTTGATTTCAGGCGGTATTTTTTATCCCAAATGTCCAGAGATGCTTCCTGGAAAGGAATTGCTTGTGAATCAGTGCCAATGGCCTCAACGCGCACGCTGCTCATTAACATTCTCTTGTAATTGTTTGGTTTTATTTAATTATAGACTCAACTTATTGTGCCTCTTTTTTTTCATAGACACAAGATGTTGTGTCGGAGGGGGTAAAAGATACCCCTCAAATGGGGGTGTGTCAAATGTACCGAGGCGTATGGCAGCTTGCTGTATAATTCACCTTTAGTTTATGTTTTTCAAAGGATTACAGTCTTTGCGACGCTTTCCAATCGCTTTGCGTCTTATCTGGAGAGCGCGAAAGCCTTTAAACATGGGCCTTCGCTTCGTCGCAAATCAAATATTCCCTGGAGATTTCCATATGAAAACCAAATTTAGCATGACTTTATTGGTGATTTTATCGGCCTTTATTTACGCCGGTGTCACACTTGCAGGTGATAAAGAAAAGATGGTGATTCAACTGAAACCCAACGATTTTGAAATAGCTGAAACCGATATCAGTGATCTGGCTATTGGCGAGTCCGAGACCATTGTCACGGAAAACGGCAGAACAATAGACCTGCTGCGTACCGCAGAAGGTGTTGAAATTTACGTGGATGGCGAACTGATGGACATGCCGCACATGGATGGGGCTGCTTTTGATGGCAGCGGACACCACAAAATGCACAAACGCGTAGTTTATTGAGTGCATGGCAGATGGCGAAACGGACGAAGAAGTTTCATGTGGAGAGGACCTGGTATTTTTTTCGGATGGAAATATCGACATTGAAGCCTTGCACGCAGTCGGCGAAGCACACAATGTCATCGTGAAACGCATGCATTCCGAATGCGCCAGCGATGAGGTAGATGAGTGCGAAGACAACATGGTTTGGATTTCTGATGGCAAGGACTTCGACTTAAGTGAGTTGCATGAGCTCGGTAACGGCCACAAAGTTATCGGGATTCATAAGTCGCATGGTGACGCCGGTATCGAAGTAGAAGTCGAAAGCACCACCGATAAAGTCATCATCATTGAGAAAAAATAGCCCCGGTAGATCTCCAAGCAACACCAGGCTTTATAATGATCACCCTGCCCGCCTTTGCGGTGCAGGGCGTTTTCATTTCGGGATCATTCATGCTGCATATTATTCTGTACCAACCTGAAATCCCGCCTAATACCGGCAACATCATTCGCCTGTGTGCAAACACCGGAGCCCGGCTACACCTGGTGGAGCCAATGGGTTTTCAATTAGATCATGCACGTGTCAAGCGGGCCGGTCTTGACTACCACGAGTTGACCAATACCAGGCGCTATTCCAGCTGGGGCGCGTTTCGCGAACAAACACAGGATATGCGTATTTGGTCATTCTCAACGGCGGGAGAATTGAGTTACACCCGGGCAGAATACAAGAATGGGGATGGATTGTTGTTTGGCCCCGAGACCAGGGGGCTGCCTTTCGAAGTCATTCGCGAGATCGGGAAAAATCGTTGCCTGCACATACCAATGATCGAAAAATCCCGTAGCCTCAATCTTTCCAATACCGTGGCGATCGGCGTGTACGAGGCCTGGCGGCAACTTGGTTTTCCCCGCTGAAACTCCGATCATTCACCGGTCCGCCTTCATGCAATATGTGGGCTAGCTGTTTTCTGCTTTTTGCTCACGGGATAAAAGCCGTTGAACACAGTCTTCCGGATTCCAGCCCAGATGGATCAGACCATAGATCTGTGTTGAAATCGGCATGCTGACCTGGTGCTTTTCAGCCAGACGGTGAACTTCAACAGAAGTATTTACGCCTTCAACCACCTGACCTATATCAGCCTGCGCCTTTTCCACGCTATCGCCCCGTCCCAGGGCCAGGCCAAATCGCCGGTTCCTTGAAAGATTGCCGGTACAAGTTAAAACCAGGTCGCCAGCACCAGCGAGGCCCATCAGGGTTTCCGGGCGGGCACATAATACAGTTCCGAGGCGCATCATTTCAGCGAGGCCTCGTGTTATCAGGGCAGCACGCGCATTGTCACCCAGTTCCATTCCGTCACATATTCCTGTTGCAACAGCCAGAACATTCTTTACAGCACCGCCCAGTTCGGCGCCGATTACATCGTCCGTTGTATATGCCCGGAAATTTCCACCGTGAAGAGCCTGTGCGATGGTGCTTGTGAATTCGGCATCCTGACCGGCTATGGTAATTGCGGTTGGCAGGTCCCGAGCCACTTCGGCAGCAAAAGATGGGCCTGTGACCACCGCCAGCGCCTTGTCTGCACCAAGCCTTTCACGTGCCACTTCATGCAGAAAACGACCACTACCAGGTTCAAAGCCCTTGCAACCCCAGGCCACACCCTGCCGCGGCTTGAGCATCGGCGACATGGTTTCGATTATTTCCCCAAAAGCGTGGCTGGGTACGACTACCAGGGCGTGATCCGAACAAGAAATCGCCGTAGCAAGATCTGCTTGCAGTGCAATTGTGCTTGGTAGTTCGCATCCTGGTAGAAAACGCGCATTAATCCGCGTTTTTTGCATCCGACTTAATTGATCTGCGTCACGGCCCCACAAAATAACCTGGCAATTACTACGATCAAGTTGCATGGCCAGGGCGGTTCCCCAGGAACCTGCACCTATAACCGCGATCACTGGAGCGTTCACGCTCACCAGAACTCAGTATTTACCGCGATCAGGCGTTGCCCTGCACTTCAATGTCTTCAGTCTCGCTTTGTTGCGCATTGGCTTGTGCAATTCTTTGAGCATATATCTGCTCAAAATTGATTGGCTGCAAAACCAGCGGCGGGAAGCCACCATCAGCCACCAGGTCGGTGATTACCCGGCAGGCATAAGGAAACAAAGCATGTGGGCAAAGCGTGTTCAAAACCGTGTGTTGGTTTTTCTCCTTGAAACCCTGCAGCAAGAACAGGCCCGCCTGGTGAACTTCGGCCAGATAAGCGGTCTTTTCACCTGTCATGGCGGTCACAGTGACTGTAAGGATAACTTCAAATATTTCATCGCTGACATTGTTCACGACTTGGGACAGGTTCATCTTGATCTCAGCCTGGCCGGTGTCCTGGAAAATTTCAGGCGCGTTTGGAAGCTCGAATGAAACATCCTTCGAGTACATTTTCTGCAGCTGAAACTGCATTTGTTCTGCCTCAGGTTCAGCAACAGCCTGAGTCTGGTCTTCTGCAATCTTGTCTTCTGTGTTTTTATCTTCTGCAGTCTTGTCTTCTGCCATGATGGATTTGCTCGCTTTGATTGTTGGGGCCGAACTGATTGAACGGCAATAGAAAATTATCTCATCTGGCCGGTTTTAAAACCAGCCGGAAGCCTTGCGGCGAAACCCCACAGGAGCGCTGAATCCGCAATTATCACATTGAAGGAGCACTAGTCACGGGTAACCGGATAGTTGTCTTCCACCCATTTCATCATTCCGCCTTTGAGCACCGCGACTTGAGCAGCGCCAAGTTTAACCAATGCAGCAGCAGCTGTAGGGGACGCCTGGCCGTTTTTGCAGGCCACCAGTATGCTTCGGCCAGTCAGTTTCTGAATTTCAGCATCGGGATTTGAAAACCGTGAAGGCAGGAAATTCCTGGCTTCAACAATATGACCTTTGTGAAAATCCGCAGATGCGGATACATCGACTACCACTGTATTCTTGTTATTGATCAGGGGTACCGCCTGCACAGGTGTCAATTCGGTATAACCCTGGGTGCGGCGGGAAATCTCAGTCCAGATCAATATCAGGGATACCACGATAAACCCACCAGACAACAGGGCGTGTCTGCCCGCAAATTCGATCAGTTGTTCCATGAATCGAGCCTCCCCGTCGCCATGCGCCGGAAGTGTTCTGAAATAGGCATTGGCATACGCACCTGTCTACGGGTCCAGCATTCTTATGGGATAATAAGCTACACAATCAACCCGCCTCCAGCACCATGTGGTGGCGATCAGTAAAATTGCAAGTCACCAACATCATCACGGGCAGGACTGCATTTCAATGAGCAAAGAAAATCAACACTTGCCACTTGTGCTGATGGTGCTGGACGGCTGGGGACATCGGCAAGATGCACCTGATAATGCGATCAGCCTTGCCAGGACACGGTGCTGGGACAGTTTATGGGCAGGAGCGAGTCACAGCCTCCTGGAAACATCTGGTAATTCCGTGGGCCTGCCGGAAGGCCAAATGGGTAATTCAGAAGTTGGCCATATGAATATCGGCGCCGGGCGGATTGTGTACCAGGACTTCACACGCATTACCGAGGCCATTAAAGATGGAAGCTTTTACCGTAATCCAGCCCTGTGCAATGCCGTTGATAAAACCATGGAAAAAGGGGGCACTGTCCACATTATGGGTTTACTTTCACCCGGAGGGGTTCATAGCCATATTGATCATTTTCTTGCTGCAGTAGATATGATCCGCGGCCGGGGCATCCCGGATATAGTCGTGCATGCATTCCTGGATGGTCGTGATACGCCGCCACGAAGCGCAGGACCGTCAATTGTGCGGATGCAGGAAAACCTTGATCAGGCACCTGGAGCAAGTTTTGGAACCGTCACTGGACGTTTCTTTGCCATGGACCGCGACAAGCGCTGGGACCGGGTTAAAAAAGCCTGGGATGCAATCACGGCGGGGAAGGCATCCCAAAATGCCGCGACAGCCAGGCAAGCGCTGGATGCCGCCTATGAACGGGGAGAGAACGATGAATTCGTTCAGGCCACGTTGATTGGAGATTTCACCGGCATCAGTGATGGAGATTCAGTGTTTTTTGTTAATTTTCGTGCTGATCGTGCACGTGAATTGACACAGGCATTTGTGCAGGAGTCTTTTGGCGGATTCGACAGGCGGGTACCAGCATTGTCCGTTTTTGTTTCGATGACCGAATACCTGTCAGGCCTGCCTGTTGAAATTGCTTTCCCTAGTGTGGAGATTCCTGAGTTGCTTGGAGAAATCCTCTCCCGCAATGGTTTGCGCCAATTGAGAATTGCTGAAACCGAAAAATACGCACATGTGACCTTTTTCATGAATGGTTGTCGCGAAGAACCGTATGCAGGTGAACAACGGATCTTGATTCCATCACCAAAAGTTGCCACCTATGATCTGCAACCCGAAATGAGTACGCCGGAACTGTCTTCAGCACTGGACGGTGCTATTCGCAGCGCAGATTTTGATGTCATTATTTGCAATGTGGCTAATCCTGACATGGTCGGTCATAGCGGCCGGCTGGACGCCGCGATACTGGCGGTTGAAGCGGTTGACCGTTGCCTGGCAAAGGTAAAGAAAGCTTTGGAAGCAACCGGTGGTGAATTAATGATTACTGCCGATCACGGTAACGTAGAGCAAATGTGCGACCCCTCGTCCGGCCAGGCACATACTGCTCATACCACCAACCCGGTGCCGTTTGTTTTTTGGGGTCGAAATACAAACGAGGTAAACCGGGGTTCTTTGCAGGACATCGCCCCCACTATGCTGTATCTGCTTGGCATCACCCAGCCGGAAGAAATGACCGGAAAGCCGCTGGTGCGCCTTTCCGGCAGTCAGCGTAGTGTAGCTTGATCAGTATTTTGTCTGAATCAATCAGAACGAGACCAGTTGCGAGTTTAATTCTTTTTTGTCTTTTTTACTGTGTAGCCGCGCATGGGCAACAGGAAATTTCCAGGGAAGAGGCCGAAACACGCCTTGAAGCACTGAAAACCGAAATCGGATTATTACAACAGTCCCTTGCCCGTTCGCGTGAGCGCTTTGCCAGCGAACAGGCCGAACTGAAAAGGCTTGATCTCGAAATCCAGGCAAGCACGTTTAGGCTTCGTGACTTAAAGACACAAGCTGTTCGGCACGAAAAGGATCTTCGGAAATTGGAAACAGAACGCTCAGCTTATCTGGAAAGCCTGAACAATAGTAAAATACTACTTGGCCAACAGATCGTTTCGGCTTATCAATTGGGTAGGGAGTCACGCCTAAAATTGCTGCTCAACCAGGACAGCCCTGCAAGGCTGAGTCGTATGCTTGCCTACTACGATTACTTCAGCCGTGCCCAAATTGACCAGATTAAAGAATTTCGCGTAGCGCTCGACACACTCGATCGTATGCAGGCGGAGATAGATGGCAAGCTGCTGGAGTTAAGCTCGGTGCAGGAAATTCACGAACGGGAATTTTCGACTCTACAGGGTCGGCGGCATGAAAGGCAGGAAGTGCTTGAAGGACTGGCCGGCCGCATTGACTCTGATGCGGAAAAACTGACAGAATTGAGCCGCAACCGTTCTGATCTTGAGTCTTTGTTACAACGCCTTTCTAGTGCACTGGCTGATATTCCTTCAGATTTGGGTCAATACATCAGCCCCAAGGACCAACGCGGATTAATTCCCGTCCCACTTCAAGGTCGCATCCTGCATTCATTCGGCGAGGCACGCGCAGGCGGTTTTAACTGGCACGGATGGTTAATTAAAGCCGGACGAGGCAGCGAAGTGCATGCCATAGCATATGGAAGGGTGGCCTATGCGGATTGGCTGCGGGGCTATGGACTTTTAATGATCATTGACCACGGTGATGGCATCATGAGTCTATATGGCCATAACGAAAGTTTGCATTATGGCGTTGGTGACTGGGTACAGCCTGGTACCGTGATCAGTACGGTCGGAGATACCCCCGGCAGCGATCAGGGTCTGTATTTTGAATTACGGAACCAGGGTAAAGCTGTCGATCCTGCCACCTGGCTGGCTCGCTAGAAAGAATATCAATCGGAACTAAATCATGAAAAATTGGCTTTTCACTATGGTGATCTTCTTTATTTGCCCGACAACTGCAAAAGCGCAGGAAGCTGAACAGCAACCGGTTGAAAGAATCGGTGTACAACTGACCTTAGATGATCTCAGAACCTTTACGGATGTATTCAATCAGCTTCGTTCCAACTTCGTAGAGGAGATTGATGATCACACCCTGCTGGTGGCCGCGATTGAGGGTATGCTTTCCAAACTCGATCCGTGGTCTGCATTTATCGATGCTGAACAATCCCAGGAGTTTGACGACTCTGCCAAGGGCAGATACGGTGGAATTGGCGTCAGTCTGGATTTGCGAGAATGGCGCTTACTGGTGGATTCAGTCACTCCGGATGGGCCCGCAGCGAGAGCGGGTGTAATAGCCGGCGACCTGGTTACGGCGGTGAACGGCAGACCCGTCCGGGGACGTAAAATATTTGAATCGGCCGACGCCCTGACCGGAGAGCCGGGATCAGAAGTCACGGTTAGAATCAAATCAAGAAACAAACGCTCACGTGAGCTGAAACTGGTTCGGGAATTTATTCCGGTTTCAAGCGTAAACTCCGAGCTACTGAAAGGTGGTATCGGTTATTTCGAGATCACGCATTTTCACCGTAACTCTCATCTCGAACTGGAAAACAGTATAAAAACGCTGCAGGAGCAGGCTCAAACCCTGATGAACGGCGTCATTCTTGACCTGCGTGGAAACCCCGGTGGCGTAGTTTTGCCCGCGGTAGAAATGGCCGATGGCTTCCTCGATGAGGGTCTGATCGTTTACACCAAGGGGCGTTACGATGCTTCCCTGCTGGAATTCCGGGCCCATCCGGGGCAATGGGCTGCCGATGTGCCGGTGGCTATTCTGGTAGATGGTAAAACTGCATCGGCTTCCGAAGTACTAGCTGGCTCCTTGCAGGACCATGGCAGAGCGGTAATTATTGGAGAGCAGATGTTTGGAAAAGGTTCGATTCAGTCCATTTTCAATCTCAGAAACGGTTCGATACTAAAACTGACCACTGCACACTATTTCACTCCTCTGGGCAAAACCATCCACGAGCAGGGAATTGAGCCGGATATTGTGAAAGCACCGTCTTCAGATATGCTGGAGTTTGTTACAGGGCGCGAAAATGACCGATTGATACTGGAAGCAATCAGCCATTTTGAGTCAATTGGTTCTGAGTAACGGCGTTAATAAAACAGACCGGCCAGAATGAGGAATATTTAGTTTTTTGAGCGCTTTGGAGGTGACAGAGGAAATGGCGTCACTTTTTCACCACTTTTACGATCGCGAATGACCGCCTGGCCTCTCTTTTTAACTTTTTCGATACTGAGAACACTGTGCATGGGCAGGTAAAGTACTTCAACACCTTCAAACTCATCACGCATTTTTTCTTCTGTAGGGTCAACAACTACCGCGTCATTATCTCCAAAGACGAGGCCACTCAGGTCCACGAATCCCCATAGATCACTGTTATTTACGTCCTGGCAAAACATTTCGTAGACCTTTCCGTGTTTCAGGAATGAAACCCTGTAAATCTGATTAGCCGCCATGTATTCCTGCCTTATCTGAAAATCAGAACCTGAGTTGAGCAAGCGCCCGGGCCAGCATCGCAAAAATCAGGCCTAAAATGAAACCGGCCAGGTGCGTCCACCATGCCACTGCCCCTGTAATGGGGCCGAAAGCGGAATAAACCAACTGCAATGTGAACCAGGAACCTATGACTAACAAGGCCGGAACTCGGGCAAATTGAAGATACAGGCCAAGGGGAAGGAACAACCCAATCCGCTTGGATGGGAACAGACCCAGGTATGTGCCGACAACAGCAGATACTGCACCGCTGGCTCCGATAACCGGTGTGTCCAGCATTGGCAGACGCATGGCGACTATCACGTGAGCCAGGGCTCCGCCCAGGAAAAACACTGAGCTCATAAACAAGGCGCCAAGTTTTTGTTCCACCTTAATACCAAACACCCAAAGGTAAGCAAGATTGCCCACCAGATGCAGCCAACTGGCGTGGACGAAAAGGTTGGTGAACAACACCAGAAGACCAAAATCCAGCCAGTCGCGGGGTGCCTGTTTTAACATTATCGCAGTATCGGACGGGACAGCACCCGCGACATCAATCATCGCCTGTTGTTTTATCGGAGAAATGGCGACGTAAATCAGCATGCCGATAACACAAATAAAAGTGATGACGATGATTACCCACGGCACCGGCAGCTGCGATTTCGACCAATGTGAAACAATCCCCGAATCCATTGTTGGTTCTAAGCCAGGGCGAGTCGTTACTTAGCGCGAAACGAGGAACTGGTACAAACGATAGCTGAATACCACGCCATCCCTGCGAATTTCCACTAACACCATGCCGGACGAGGGTTCATCGCCTTCTACCAGGCGCAGACCGTTCATAAGTATGAAACGATCTTCGGGCCGCTCGGCATATACAAGCACGGATATTCTTGGCTCCAGCATTTCCTGGCGCACGGACACAGGCAATTGCCAATAACTTATGATCTCCAGTCGAGGCTGCTGGTAATCACTTGCCTGCTGCACCAAAGCATCGACAGGAAGCACTTCAGAAGAATTGCTGGTCGGACTGATATCAGCCAGTATCTCGTCTTCCGGCGGAAAAACAGGTGTTTCCGCCGCTCGTTCCAGTTCTTGCGGGGCCGCATCTGCCGTTGCCGGCAACCTGGCTATAACCAATCCCATTGCCGACGATCCTCCAGATCCGCTTCTGGCCGGGCGCGAAAATGTTTCAACCGGAGTCCGTTCATTGTTGACCGGCCTGCTGTCATTCGAGTGCCGGGCAATGGCTGGTAGCGCGTCTTGCCGGGGTGTCGATTCCGCAATGGTTTCATTGGAACCGGATTGAACTCCCTGTTCATCATTCAAAAGAACGGCTGTATCGCTTTCCGCATACATTTGCCAGCCATACCATGCAACAACAATGAAGGCCGGTAACAGAGCCAACAAAATCAGCACCGGCTTAATTGTACTGCGCGAACGTGATTCAAGACCCGCTGTGCTGTGAATGCTTGGCACATCTCCGAGGCGTTTTTGATTTTCAGACTTGCGCAATGCATCAAGCAGAAATGACATCTCAACCTTCTCCCTGCCAACTGGACTGCAATCCAGGCTGTGCTATCGATGGACGAATCAGGTACAAAAGTGTACGTGGGCCAACAATCCCATCCGACTCCAGCCCATATCTGTATTGAAACCCGACCAACCAGTTTTCAAACTCTGCTTCAAACTCATTTCGGCCTGAATATGGTGGTTCGGCCAGGCCGGCAAGCCTGAGGACCGTGTCAACAGCTGGGCCGCTGTCTCCACGGGCGATCTCCCTTGGCCAGCTTGCTGCCTGGGGCCAGGCCACCATGTAGTCTCCGAACCACCGATCTTCTACCGCCCTGCGTGACAATGTCAAAGTGGTTCCCGGTGCGCCAGCAAGTAAGTGGTCACCATCTATACCTTGTAACAGGAGCAAGCTTGGCTTGCTCCTCTGTAGCTGCAATATTACAGGCAGTCCGAGTTGAATAATTCGGGCAAAACTCCCGTCAGATTTCAGGCAGGCCCATCGAACGTTTATTTGTTCATTGCATGCGGCATCAATATCAGGTCCACCCGCGGGCTCATTCCACAAGGAAGCCAATCCTTGCCAGGCAGCCTGGTGCTGAATTCGGAGCCAGTCAGCATCGAGCGCCTCTTCAGGCATAGCTGGCGGCAATTTCTGCGCGAAATGCAGTGTAATGGAGTCGATCACAGTTCCACTATCAAGACTCACGGATTCCGCAAGCCGGTTGGTCACGGCTGGTTCACTGATTTCACTATTTACCGCGCCGGAACGCATGATGTTCCAGGTAATCAGAGCCAATATCAGACTTGCAGCAATCGCAGCCGGCCAGCGCCATAGGCTGCGTCGTGCGCCCGGTTCACCGAGTTGAACTTCATCAGCGGCGGCGTGTACCAGCTTTGCCTTGATATCCCGGACTTCGGCGGCATAGGCACCAACCAGTGCCCGGTCGGCAATGATATTGATTAACCTGGGTACGCCATGAGACCGTTGGTACAGCGCTTTCAATGCAGATTTCCTGAAGGGGTTTCGAACCGCACCAGCTACCTGCATACGATGCCCTACGTAACGTGCGGCATCAACCTGACCAAGAGGGGTCAGGTGATACCGTGCGGTGATGCGCTGAGCCAGTTGTCTCAATGAACGTCGCTGAAGCAGCTCGCGTAGTTCAGGCTGGCCAAGCAATACGACTTGCAGCAATTTTTGTTTGGTGGTCTCGAGATTGGTCAGAAGCCTCACCTGTTCCAAAGATTCCGGACTGAGATTCTGAGCCTCATCAATGACTACAACAACGCATTCCCCTGCCTCGTGAGCGGCAAGCAGATAGTGATTGAGTTGGTCGACAAGCGCTTTGCTGCTGTTTTCCAAACCAAACGTCTGTATCCCCAACTCCTCGCAAATTGCGGCAAGCAATTCATGCGGTGTCATCAGGGGGTTCAGCACCAGCGCTATTCGGGTATTTTCAGGTACCTGCTCCAGCAAACAGCGGCATAAGGTGGTTTTTCCGGTCCCGACTTCACCAGTGAGTTGCACAAAACCACCGCTACCACCCTGACCTACGCCATACAGCAGGTGAGCCAGCGCATCACGATGGCGCTGGCTTAGAAACACAAATGCCGGGTCAGGCGTGATGGAAAACGGAGCCTCAGTTAAGCCAAAATATTCAAGGTACATGTCAGGGCCTGCCGATACTCATTCTGCCACCGCGTTGCATTCGCTAATTCTCCAAGGCCAAAAGACTTGCATTACCGCCAACGGCGGCTGTATTGATGGTCAATGTTCGCTCAGTGGCAAAACGCAACATGTAGTGTGGACCGCCGGCCTTGGGGCCAGTTCCCGACAGGCCTTCTCCACCAAAGGGTTGAACACCTACCACCGCGCCGGTCATGGCACGGTTAACATAACAATTACCAACCTTGACTCTGCTGGCAATATATTTCTGCGTGCGGTCTATCCTGGAATGCACTCCCAGGGTCAATCCGTAACCTGTTCCATTGACCGCATCGATAACCACGTCCAGTTCGTCCGATTGAAACCGAATCACATGCAAGACCGGACCAAAGACTTCATCCTCCAGGCGGTTAATGCTGTCGATTTCGAAAGCACAGGGAGCCAGAAACGATCCTTCCAGCGAATTATCCAGCGGTGCTCTCGCGATCAACCTGCCTTCGCGCTCCATGCGATCGACATGGGCCTGCAACTCGTCTCTCGAACCGGCATTAATCACCGGACCTACATCGGTCTCCAGTATGCCGGGGTCACCAACCACCAGTTCCTGCATGGCACCCGCCAGCATGATCATGATCTTGTCGGCGATCTCCTCCTGAAGAAACAATATTCGCAGGGCGGAACAGCGCTGGCCGGCGCTGTGAAAGGCACTGTTAATAACGTCAGTGACGACCTGTTCCGGTAATGCCGAACTGTCCACCAGCATGGCATTCTGACCACCGGTTTCCGCGATCAACGAGGCCAGTGGTGCATCCCGGCCAGCCAGGGCCCTGTTAATGATCCGGGCGGTTGTGGTTGAACCGGTGACCGCTACGCCATCGATACGCGGGTCGCTGGTCAGCATTGCACCGACTTTTCGGCCGGAACCCGGGAGTAATTGTACAGCCGCCCGGGGAATACCCGCCTTGTGCAGTAATTGAATTGCGCGATAGGCGATGATTGGCGTCGAATCTGCTGGCTTGGCCAATACCGTATTACCGGCGGCCAATGCAGCTGTGATTTGCCCGGTAAAAATGGCCAACGGAAAGTTCCACGGACTGATACACGAGAATACGCCTCGCCCGTGCAAGGAAACCTCGTTACTTTCACCCGTCGGTCCGGGCATCACGATAGGACTTCCGAATCGCTGCCGGGCCTGCATTGCATAGTAGCGCAGAAAATCTACAGCCTCGCGGACCTCGGATATTCCATCGTTGATTGTTCTGCCCGCCTCCCTTGCGCACAGCGCCAGAAACTCCGGCAGGTTCGCTTCGAACAGCTCAGCCGCCCGCTCCAGGGCTGCAGCCCTATCATCGGCAGGCGTATTATCCCATTCGTTTGAGAAAGCATCGGCGTCTGCGATGGCCTGCTGTACTTCTTCTTCCGTTGCGAACCTGACTTCCCCGATTACCTTTTCCTTGAAAGACGGGTCAGTAACTGAATGCGCCTCGGCTTTCCTTTTGTTTCGGCTTTTACTGGCCAGCAAGGGTTCGGCCCGCCATTTCCGGTCCGCGTATACCTGCATACGTTTGGCCAAATCAAGCAGTTCGTCCTCGCTGGCAAGGTTTACACCTGATGAATTTCGGCGTTGTTCGCCAAACAGTTGAACCGGAAGCGGAATCGCCGGGTGCGGCACCGGGCTGGTGGATCTGACACGCGCAAGCGAATCTTCTGCAACTTTCTCAATGGGCAGAGTCTCGTCGACGATACGGTTAACAAAGGATGTGTTAGCCCCATTCTCGAGCAATCTTCTGACCAGGTAGGGTAACAGGTCTTCGTGACTTCCAACCGGCGCATATACCCTGCAGGCTCGACTGAATCCTTTGCGTTTCAGCACTTCTGCATAAAGGTCCTCACCCATGCCGTGAAGCCGCTGGAACTCATAGTCAAGGCGATCACCTGCCATCTCGGCAATGATTGCAATGGTATGCGCATTATGGGTTGCGAACTGGGGATAAAAATACTGCCTGCGCGTCAATACCCGGCGAGCACAAGCCACATAGGAAACATCTGTATTTGCCTTGCGCGTAAACACCGGGTATGCGGCGAATCCTTCCATTTGCGCGTGCTTGATTTCTGAATCCCAATACGCACCCTTGACCAGGCGTACCGGCAACCTGTGGCCTGTTTCTCTTGCAAGTTCCGTCAGGAAATCAATCTCCGCTCCGGCCATCCTGAGATAGGTCTGGATTGCAATTCCGAAGCCGTCCCAGGCTTTAAGCGCTTTCTCCCTTAACACGGCCGTGAACACATCCAGTGAAAGCAGCAAACGGTCTGCCTCCTCCGCGTCCACGGTGAGCGCTATGCCGTTATCTTTGGCCAACAATGCCAGTTCAAGCAATTTTGGAGTTAATTCCGCCAGCACCCGGTCCCGCTGGCCGAATTCATAGCGTGGATGCAAGGCAGAAAGTTTGACTGAAATACTGGGTGCGGAAAAAATATCCTCGTGCTGTCTGCGCCGGCCGATGGCACAAATCCCCTCGCGGTAGGACTCAAAATATCGTTGCGCATCAGGGATCGTGAGCGCAGCTTCTCCAAGCATGTCAAATGAATATCGATAGGGCTGGTTTTTTTTCTTTTCGGCACGATCCAGCGCCTCATCAATGTCCCGGCCCATTACATACTGAAAACCCATGATGCGCATCGCCTGCCTGATGGCGGTTCGCACTACCGGATCTCCACTTCGATTAAGCATCTTGCCCAGCGTGTTCGAAATGCTTCTCTGAGTACCTTCGCCCAGACTGACCAACTTGCCTGTCAACATAAGACCCCAGGTTGAAGCATTGACCAGTATTGACGAGCTTCTTCCAAGGTGAGATTCCCAATCAGCACTCGACAACTTGTCCGCAATCAGTTTTTCGGCTGTGTCCGAATCGGGAATCCGTAACAGGGCTTCGGCCAGGCACATGAGTACAATTCCTTCTTCGGAAGAGAGATCGTATTCCTGCATGAAAGCTTCGAGCACACCCTGTTCCGCCTTACGCTGGCGGACTCGACGAACCAGTAATTGGGCAGAACGATTTACCCTTTCAGAGGCTGAATGATCGAGTTCTGCTTCGGCAAGCAACTGACCGACAAGCTTGGTTTCGTCCGCGTGGTAAGACTGGTTGATCGCGCTTCTTGCTTCATTGGCGGGAGGCGTTCCGGCCTTCAGAAATTCAAATTCATTTCGCTCGCTCAATGCGCTTACTCCGGTTAGCGGCTTAGTCTGGGAGGACAATTTTGTGGGTGCTAAGTTTATGCCCCATAAAGGCCAAGGCCAAGCACGGTTTAAAGTCATTTTCGCCCGCACTGGCAGGCAGCCTTGAAGATTCAATAAATCCGCGATTTTTTGGCCTGGTTCCTTGCCCCGTTGTCGGGCCCGAAGATACAATTGCCGGCTGGCAGGAGCCCAATCTGGAGGGCAGCGCAAAGGGCCGGTGTTTCGCTACTATTGTTGATAAACACTTACCGGTACCATGATATGGGTTCCAGAAGATTTTCAGACTTGAGCAGCATTTTTTGGTCGCCGTGTGCTCGAATGTATGAATTTGTTTATTAACGTAAATTTTGGAATTTGAGACTCATTTTTCCATATGAACAAGCAAAACACCGTCATTGTCTCTCTCGCTGTACTTGCGGCGGTATGCGCAGCTTTCTGGCTGTTACTGGCAGCACCTGCCCTGACCGGCAATGAAATCAACATGCCGGTCGGTGTAACGCCACAAAGTGTTACCCACTATGAATTGCACATGACGATCCTCTGGATCTGTATCGTAATTGGCGCCCTTGTTTTCACCGCGATGTTCACTTCGATCGTACTTCACCGAAAGTCCCGTGGCCACCAGCCGGCCGGTTTCAGTCACAGCACAAAAGCTGAAATCGCCTGGACCATCATTCCGGTACTGATACTGCTCGGCATGGCCATTCCTGCCACCACCGCACTGATCAGGATGGAAGACACCGCCGGCTCGGACATGACAGTCAAAATCATTGGTTTTCAGTGGAAATGGAAATACGAATATCTTGAAGACGATATCAGCTTCATCAGCACGCTAAAGGCTGATTCGAACGCTGCCCGCCAACTCAATTCCGGTATCAATCCCGAAGATGTCGAAAACTACCTGCTGGACGTAGACAAACCGCTGGTTCTGCCCGTGGGCAAGAAAGTCAAGTTTCTAATCACGGCTGACGATGTATTGCATGCCTGGTGGGTGCCTGATTTTGGCTGGAAAAGGGACGCTATTCCGGGCTTTATCAATGAGGCATGGACCATCATAGAAAAACCCGGCACCTACCGTGGACAATGCGCAGAGTTGTGCGGAAAAGACCACGGTTTTATGCCAATAGTAGTCATCGCATTGCCGGAAGCGGAATACCGGGAATGGGTAGCCGGACAGCATGACGAGGGTGACGCTGAGGCAGAGTTGATCCGGAAGGACTGGGACCTGGAGGGGCTGATGCGCCGCGGCCAGGAAGTGTATACCGGCCAATGCGCCACCTGTCACCAGCTTGACGGCAATGGTCTTGCACCTGCATTTCCGGCCGTTGCTGGCAGTGCGGTAGCCACCGGTCCGCCTGAAGTGAGCATTGACCTGGTGGTCAACGGTGTCGAAGGCACGGCAATGCAGGCCTGGGGCAACATGCTCTCACCGGTGGATATTGCAGCTGTTGTCACCTACCTGCGCAATTCATTCGGCAACGCGACGGGAGATCTTGTTCAACCTGAAACGGTCGCGAGGCTGACAGGAGAGGAGTCATGAGCAGCATAGCGGGCACAGATTTCACCGGACTCCACAATGATCACAAGCCAAAGGGCTTCATGAACCGCTGGGTATTCACTACCAATCACAAGGATATCGGCACCCTGTACCTGGTTTTCGCCTTGCTGATGTTTTTCATTGGCGGCGCTATGGCGATGGTGATTCGTGCAGAGTTATTCGTTCCCGGCCTGCAATTGGTTGAGCCAGATTTCTTTAACCAGATGACAACCATGCATGCGCTGATTATGGTGTTCGGCGCCATCATGCCAGCATGGGTTGGGTTCGCCAACTGGATGATTCCGATGATGATCGGTGCACCGGATATGGCGCTTCCGCGCATGAATAACTGGAGCTTCTGGATCCTGCCCTTTGCCTTTGCAATGCTGCTTTCTACGCTTTTCATGGATTCCGGCGGCCCGGCATCGGGTTGGACCCTTTATCCGCCATTGAGCCTGCAGACGGGCGACAGCTTTGCTTTCGTGGTGTTTTCGATACACATGATGGGCATCTCTTCGATCATGGGCTCCATCAACGTCATTGCGACCATCATCAACATGCGCGCACCGGGTATGACTCTTTTGCGCATGCCCCTGTTCGTGTGGACCTGGCTGATTACCGCTTTCCTGCTGATTGCAGTGATGCCGGTGCTGGCGGGTGCGGTGACCATGCTCCTGACGGATTACTTTTTCGCCACCAGTTTCTTCAACGCGGCGGGCGGCGGAGACCCGGTGATGTTCCAGCATATTTTCTGGTTCTTCGGGCATCCCGAAGTCTATATCATGATCCTGCCGGCATTTGGCGTTGTATCTGAAATTTTGCCGACCTTTGCACGCAAGCCGTTGTTCGGCTACGCAGCCATGGTATACGCCACTGCCAGTATCGCTTTCCTGTCATTTATTGTTTGGGCGCATCACATGTTTACGGTAGGAATGCCATTGGAAGGCGAGTTGTTTTTTATGTATGCAACCATGCTGATCGCGGTTCCCACAGGCGTTAAAGTTTTCAACTGGGTCAGTACCATGTGGAGGGGCTCGATGACTTTCGAAACCCCGATGCTGTTCGCGATCGGTTTCGTGGTGTTGTTTACCATTGGCGGCTTGTCTGGCCTGATGCTGGCCATTACTGCTGCGGACTTCCAATACCATGACACCTATTTCGTGGTGGCACATTTCCACTATGTGCTGGTGCCGGGCGCTGTATTTGCGTTGATGGCGGGTACCTATTACTGGCTGCCCAAGTGGACCGGCCGGATGTATTCGGAAAAATGGGGCAATCTGCATTTCTGGCTATCTGCAATTTTTGTCAATGTCCTGTTCTTCCCGCAGCACTATCTCGGGCTCGCCGGTATGCCGCGGCGTATTCCGGATTACTCACCGCAGTTTGCCGATTTCAACATGTGGTCGTCGCTGGGTGGTTTCCTGTTCGGCGCTACTCAACTGATTTTTGTCGGGCTTATTATTCACTGTATCTGGGGCAGCAAGTTGAAAGCCAAATCGAGGGTATGGGAAGGCGCAATAGGCCTGGAGTGGTCCGTTCCATCTCCGGCCCCATACCACACATTTGATACTCCGCCAGATATCGATGAAAGCATGGTTGTGCATGCAGACGAAATTTCTCACTAGGCGGCAGCAGGAATGATGAATACTCACATGGACAGCAATGAACTAAAACAGCGCCGCGCGAATGCTCGCCGGACTGCCTGGAAACTGGCGCTGGTCGCATTGTTGATTTTTGGGGTTTTCATACTGACCGGCGTCATCGGCAGGTAGCCCATGGAAACCCGTCAAGCAAACCGAAAACTGGCCAGAAAACTGCTACTGGTTTCGGTGGGAATGTTTGTCTTTGGTGTGTTCGCCATGCCGCCGCTTTACGACAAATTTTGCGAGATCACGGGCATTGGACAAGCCGGTATCAGGGTGGATGATACGGCAGGTGTTCCCGGCGATCATTTATCACCGGACCAGCAAAGAACAGTCAAATTGCTATTCGACGCCACTGCCAACTCCGCGCTTCCCTGGGAATTCAAGCCGCTACAACGAAGCATGGATGTGACATTGGGTGAGGCTTCCGAATCCGTATACGCCGTCTATAGCCTGGTAGAAAAAGACACAGCCGGGCAAGCGGTTTACAACGTTACGCCACCAGGGGCAGCACTGTATTTTGTGAAAACAGAGTGTTTCTGTTTTTCCAGGCAGCAGCTTGCTGCCGGCGAATACCGGGAAATGCCTGTTCGCTTCTACATAGAGACCGACTTGCCTGAGAACATCACCGAAATCACGCTTTCCTACACTTTTTTCCTGAACGAGGAACCCGGCAGCACTGATACATTGGCTCAGCAACCCGGGTCCGGCATCAATTGAGGCCTGACAATGTCGCATCAAGCTGAACTCAGAAGCCAGCTCCAAAGTACCCGTATGCCGCCTTGCACCAGGGCCAACCGGCCGATAACGTGACGCAAGGATACTGCTGAGATGGCTTCTACGTATTACGTTCCGCACGGCACAAGGTGGCCTATTATCGGATCACTGGGGATGATTACCATGCTCGCCAGTGCCGCCATCTGGCTAAATGGATCCGGTACGGCGCGATGGACCTTCTTTGTTGGCTTTGCAATTATCATTTACATGCTTTTCGGTTGGTTTGGCGAAGTGATACGCGAGAGCGAAGGCGGCAAATATAACGAACAGGTGGACTCGTCCTTCCGGCTTGGAATGGCCTGGTTTATTTTTTCGGAAATCATGTTTTTTGCCTGTTTTTTTGGCGCCTTGTTTTATGCGCGTGCACTGGTCGTTCCGTGGCTCGGCGGTGAAGGAGCCGGCGCCAGCACCAACGAATATCTCTGGCAGGGGTTTGTCGCACATTGGCCCACCAATGGGCCAGCCGGGATCGGAGGGGATTTTCAAGCCATTCCGGCCTTCGGAATTCCGTTTGTCAATACCCTGATCCTGTTAGGCTCCGGTGTCACACTGACCATGGCACACCATGCCTTAAAGGCCTCTAAACGAGCGCCGCTGGTGGCCTGGCTGGCAATCACGGTAATCCTTGGCTTTGTGTTCATGTGGTTTCAGATCGGTGAATATCACGAAGCATACTCGGAGCTGGGCCTGACGCTTGGCTCGGGAATTTATGGCTCGACATTTTTCATGCTGACCGGTTTTCACGGTATGCATGTCACCTTGGGCGCCATCATGTTGACCGTGATCATGTTCCGCTGTGCCAAAGGCCATTTCAAACCAGACCAGCATTTCGGTTTCGAAGCGGTGGCCTGGTACTGGCACTTTGTGGATGTGGTATGGCTGGGGCTATTTATCTTTGTTTATGTGCTTTGAACACTCACCGGTGGTGTGAGAGTCGTTCATGGATCCGGGGGCTTCACCTGCTCGGCAGCGTGGTAACGTATGGGACCGGCGCTGCCCGGCTGCAACCAACCGGTCGCCATGCCGATAAAAATCAAGACGAACAACAAGAGAGACAAACCCGCCCTCAAACTAAGCCTTCGAACGGTTCTATTCTCCCCGCCCCTGTCGCGGACCAGGAAATAAAATGACGAACCCAAGGTATACAAAATGACCAGAAGAGCAATGATAATGACGAATTTACTAAACATCTCTTACATTCCCGCGCCGGGCAACAGTATATCGAAAACCATAGGCAAGACTTAAGTAAAGGAGCCTCTGAGGAATACCTGGAATCCATCCGTGTCGTTCAAACCTTCAATCGCTTTCTCGCTACTAATGTTGGCATTGATGCTGATTTTCGCCCGACTTGGGGTCTGGCAAATGGATCGCGCTGCGATTAAAGACCATAGATTGTCAGAATTTTCATCCGTTCCGGAGTTCATTCAATTGCCCGATCCCGGCAATATGCGGGAATTCACCCGGCTCGTACTTGAAGGTCGATTCAAGCAGCAATACGATACGCTGGCGGACAACCAGGTGCTGGCTGGCCGGCCGGGTGTTCATGTCTATACCGCTTTTGAACTAGATAGTGGTGAAAAAATCCTGGTTAACAGGGGTTGGTTGCCGATGCCGGAAAACCGCCTGTCATTGCCATTGGTCGATACCCCGGCCGGCCAGTTGGAAATCAGCGGGCGCATCGGGCCGATGCCGCTTCCCGGCCGACAACTGGGGAAAGAGGGGGATATGCTTTTGGATCGATGGCCACAACTGGTTACCTACCCAAAACTGGACAAAATATCTGTGGCTTTGAGTACAAAATTATATCCCTGGGTCCTGTTTCTAGACGAAACAAGTGCGGGGGGCTTTTCAGGTCGCCAGTGGAAACCCGTGTTCATGAGCCCGGCCAGACACCGGGCCTATGCGTTCCAGTGGTTCGCCCTCGCTTTCACTGCTTTCCTTGGCTGGATTTTCCTGACTATCCGGCGCGGTGAACAAAAATGAACCTTCAGAATCCGAAGTTCACCCTGATTGCGATCGGGGCACTGTTTTTAACCCCGCTTTTGCTCGCCATCCTGATGCGATCAAGCTGGTGGAATTTTGAACCATCCAGTTTCTCAAACCTCGGAAAGCTGGTAGAGCCTGCCCTTGTGCTGCCCTTAAGCCGGCTGGACATCCAATATGCCGGGGCCGGTACATCAGTTGCTGACCAACAGCAGTGGGTATTGTTGTATCCATTTGATGCTGTTTGCGACCCGCAATGTCTTAAAGACATTGCAAGTCTCAGGCAGATCCACCTCGCAGCCGGAAGAAAACGCCCGCAGGTGGCAATTTGGATACTTTCCCCGAAGCAAACCTCTCCCGAGGTGCAGAAATCCCTGCTTGCCGTGTACCCTGAACTGGATATTCTGATCGATCCTTCCGGCGATGCGATGAGAATCCTGAATTCAATTTCCACAAAACCCGATGCCAGTGGAGCGCAGCCGCAAACAGGTCAGGCCTTTCTACTTGACCCCGCCGCCAATATAATATTGCACTACACACCGGGATTTGACCCAAACGATATTGACCAGGATCTTGGTCGCCTCCTGACCTGGTCCGGAAGCAATTAGTCACAGGTATTCTTAATGAACCAGGCATTTCACCGACTCGCGGTCATCGCCGCTATTCTGGCTTTTCTCGTGATTGTTGTTGGTGCATGGGTGCGCCTGTCTCACGCGGGTCTGGGATGCCCGGACTGGCCGGGGTGTTACGGTCAGCTGACCTGGCCTGAAGCGGCCGAAGAAATTCAAATTGCCAACGAAGCATTTCCTGAGCGCCCGGTCGAAGCTGAAAAAGCCTGGAAAGAGATGATCCACCGTTACCTGGCAGGCACCCTGGTACTGCTGGTCGCAGCCATGAACTGGATGGCATGGCGGAACCGAAACAGCGCAGTGTTTCGAGGCAAGACCGGCCTGCTGCTGGGCTTGATCCTGTTCCAGGCAGCGCTGGGCATGTGGACAGTCACGCTGAAGCTTTTACCTGTTGTAGTGATCGGCCATTTGCTGGGCGGAATGGCGACGCTTGCCCTCCTGATATGGATAATCTACAGCAGCCGTTACGCAAATGCCTACCATTCAGGCTCCCGGATCAGGGCGATGCGAGGAATCATCATTGCCGCCCTGAGTGTGTTGACCATACAGATCGCGCTTGGTGGCTGGACCAGCTCGAATTACGCCGCACTGGCCTGTCCCGACTTGCCCACTTGCCAGGGGTTGTTGTGGCCGGAAACCAACTTTTCGGAAGGTTTTATGATATCGCGCGAAATTGGCGTTGATTTCGAAGGTGGAGTGCTGGACCTTCCTTCCAGGACTGCTATCCACATGGCGCATCGAATTGGCGCCGTTGTGACCCTTCTGGTGTTGATTTTTACGGGCTGCCGCATGATGTCAATTTCCACTCTCCAGCGCAGTGTTGTGCTTTTACTGACACTGACAGGGCTGCAATTCCTGCTGGGAGTCCTCAACGTTGTTAAGCAACTCCCGCTGGCCAACGCTGTTGCGCACAATGGAGTGGCAGCATTGTTACTGGCTGTCCTTGTCGGACTGTATTATCGAACCTCAAAGGGCACGGCCTGAACCGGAATGACGGCGATTGACTCCAACAAGGCCCTTCAATACCTCGAATTATGCAAACCGAGAGTAGTATCGCTGATCATCTTTACGGCGGTGGTTGGCATGTTTTTAAGTGTGCCCGGATGGCCCCCATTGTCCGCTTTGATGGCAGGAACTGCAGGGATCGGCTTGGCTGCCGCTTCGGCTGCGGCCATAAATCACCTGCTGGATCAGCGCATTGATGCGATTATGACCCGCACTCGCGACAGGCCATTGCCGCTGGGACAATTGAACGACAAGCAGGTTCTAATGTTCTCCCTGCTGCTATGCACAGTTTCCATGCTCGTGCTTTTGTTATGGGTCAATGTATTGACCGCAGTCCTCACGTTTCTTTCTTTGATCGGTTACGCCATTCTCTATACCGTTTGGCTGAAACGGGCCACACCACAAAATATAGTGATCGGAGGCGCGGCAGGCGCGGCCCCGCCATTACTGGGCTGGACGGCCGTAACAGGAATAGTTGACCCTAATGCCATGTTGCTGTTTTTGATCATTTTTGTATGGACGCCGCCGCACTTCTGGGCTTTGGCCATGCACCGTAGGGAAGACTACAAGGCGGTTGATATCCCTATGCTGCCGGTCACCCATGGTCTCAATTTCACACGCTGGCAAATTTTGTTTTACACGATTCTGCTGGTAATCGTCACTACCCTTCCCTACCTCACAGGCATGAGTGGCTTGTTGTACCTGGCTGGCGTCTCGGTTCTTAATGCCGGGTTTTTGTGGTATGCGCTGCGCCTGCTGCGCAGTAGAGATCCGAAACTGCCCATGCAGACATTCGGATATTCTATAACCTACCTGATGGTGTTATTTGCGTTTTTACTGATTGACCATTACTTTGTCTTGTTAACCACTTTTCAGTGCTAAACCCGGCCGGGTATGGGATAAAATATCCGCCTTTCGTCAGACCACCAGCCTTACCAGCAACGGGAACGACTCATGAGCGATGAGCAACTTGAAAGCACGCCGCTGGGTGTGCTCGAAGACCACGGTGAATTTATTCGCAGGCATATTGGCCCCGATGAGCAGGAAACTGCTCACATGCTCAAATCCATCGGCTCAGCCTCTCTCGATGAACTGGTTGAGAGCACCCTGCCCGCCTCCATTCTGGACAGCAGACCACTTGACCTGGCACCGGCACTCAGCGAAAGGGAAACCCTGCAGGTATTGAAGCGAATTGCGAGCCGTAACCGGCTGATGCACAACATGATCGGTCTTGGCTACCATGAAACCTCTACCCCCGCCGTGATTCTCCGAAACGTGTTGGAGAATCCAGGCTGGTATACCGCATATACGCCTTACCAGGCCGAAATTTCCCAGGGACGGCTTGAGGGGTTGTTGAATTTCCAACATATGATCTGTGACCTTACAGGTATGGAACTTTCCAATGCTTCTCTGCTGGATGAAGCCTCTGCGGCTGCTGAAGCGATGGCACAACTGAAACGCATCAACAGAAAAAACAAAAGTAAGCGATTTATTGTTGATGAAACCTGTTTACCTCAAACCATTGACGTAATCAAAACTCGCGCACGGTTTTTCGGCTTTGAACCGGTGATCGGAAATGTGGCGGAAGAGCTCGACAGGGGCGAATGTTTCGGTTTAATCATCCAGTACCCCGGCTGTGATGGTTCGGTAAGGGATTTGGCTCCTATTATTGAGCAGGCGCACGGGCAAAATGCCCTTGTCGCGGTAGCGGCAGACCTGTTGAGCCTGGTAAAACTGGTACCACCCGGAGAGTTGGACGCCGATATCGTCCTTGGTTCGGCGCAACGATTTGGGGTGCCCATGGGATATGGCGGACCTCATGCCGCCTATTTCGCCACACGTGACGAATTCAAGCGTAGTTTACCTGGCAGGATTATTGGGGTGTCAGCGGACCGTCATGGACTCCCGGCCCTAAGAATGGCATTACAGACCCGCGAACAACATATCCGCAGGGACAAAGCCACCAGCAACATATGTACCTCCCAGGCCCTGCTGGCAGTTATGGCAAGCATGTATTGTGTCTATCACGGCCCTTCGGGACTGCAACGAATTGCCGACAGGGTACACAGGCTTACCTGCCTCGCGGCTGCCGGCCTTGACATCCTGGGCTTTGTCGCCGAGTACGATGCGTGCTTCGATACACTGACTTTTTCGGTAAATCAAGAAGCGGATGAAATCATCGCCCGTGCACAATCGGAAGGTATCAATCTCCGGCTGGTTGATAATTCCAGGATTGGATTCAGCGTAAACGAAAAAAGCACACGCAAGCATATTGAAGTGATATGGTCGGCATTTTCAGGTGGCCAGGATATTCCGGATATTGAAAAATTGGACCGGGAAATGGCAGCTGACTTCAGCCGGATTCCGGTTTCGCTGCATAGAAAATCTTCGTTTATGCAACACCCGATTTTCAATGTGCACCATTCCGAAACTGAAATGCTACGCTACCTCAAGCGCCTGGAAAACCGGGACCTGTCATTGTCGCATGCGATGATTTCATTGGGCTCGTGCACCATGAAGCTGAACGCCACGAGTGAAATGATTCCGGTCAGCTGGCCAGAGTTTGCAGACATGCATCCGTTTGCTCCTGCTAACCAGGTTGAGGGCTACCGGCAACTGTTCACGGAACTGGAAGATATGCTCAAGGCCTGCACGGGTTATGACGCCGTCAGTCTCCAGCCTAATGCCGGCTCCCAGGGCGAATACGCCGGTTTGATTGCTATTCGTGATTACCACGCATCAAGAGGTGATACCCATCGAAATATTTGCCTGATTCCATCGTCAGCGCACGGTACCAACCCGGCCAGCGCACATATGACCGGCATGAAGATCGTGGTAGTTGCCTGCGATGTGAACGGTAACGTCGATCTGGCTGATCTCGAGAAAAAGTCGAACCAACACTCGGACACATTGTCCGCCCTGATGATCACCTACCCTTCGACGCACGGTGTTTACGAACAACAAATTCGCGAAATTTGTGAAATTGTTCACCTGCATGGCGCCCAGGTCTACCTCGATGGGGCCAACCTGAATGCGCTGGTTGGTTGTGCTGCTCCCGGCAAATTCGGCGCCGATGTGTCGCACCTCAATCTGCACAAGACTTTCTGTATCCCCCACGGTGGCGGTGGACCCGGGGTCGGCCCCCTGTGTGTTGGTAAGCACCTGGCACCATTTATGCCGGGACATTCAGTGGTGAACATTGACGCAGTACACGCTGCAAACGGTGCCGTGGCAGCAGCCCCTTGGGGCAGCGCAGGTATTTTGCCGATTTCCTGGGCTTACATTACGATGATGGGACAAGAGGGGATGAAAAAGGCGACGCAAATCGCCATCCTGAGCGCCAATTACATTGCCGTACGCCTGTCCGATTCTTTCCCGGTTCTCTACACGGGCCGTAACGGGCGGGTAGCACATGAGTGCATTGTCGATTTGCGGCCGTTCAAGCAAAGTTGCGGCATCAGTGAGGAGGATGTGGCCAAACGGTTAATTGACTTTGGTTTCCATTCACCAACCATGAGTTTTCCAGTACCAGGAACCCTGATGATCGAACCCACAGAAAGCGAACCTATGACCGAAATCGACCGCTTCTGCGATGCAATGTTGGCGATCCGCAGAGAAATTCGCGAAATTGAAGAGGGGGGCATGGATGCCGAAGACAATCCACTTAAGAACGCTCCCCATAACGCACGAGACCTGGTCGGGGATTGGAACCATCCCTATTCCCGCGAAACGGCGGCGTTTCCAGATAAGAGCACCTGGCAAGGCAAATTCTGGCCGCATGTCAGTCGTGTGGATAACGTTTACGGCGATTGCAACCTGTTTTGCGCCTGTCCTCCAATCGAAACCTGGATGGAAGAGGAAGCAGAGGCTTGAGATTAACCTGTTTCAGCTACATTCGTAGTTTTGCCGCATATAAGCCACCGAAGAACCGGCTAGCTCGCGCAAAACATCCGTCTCGATATCTGCCAGTTTTTTGACGTAAAGACATGATTTTCCGATTTTGTGCGGGCCGAGCTTTTTCAATAGGGAATCGTAGCTGCCAAAGCCGGACATGATGTAAATCGAAATATTCTGCTTTCTTGGTGAGAAGCCAATTATTGGCCAGTCGCCCTCGCGGCCACTGGCATAGATATAGTGATAAGTGCCAAAACCTACAATACTTGTACCCCACATTTTTGGCGCTCTTCCGGTAACTTCGCTCATCATTTCGAGCAATCGAATGCAGTCTCCCCTTTGTTGTTCTTCTTCAACAGAATTCAGGAACCCAGATACATCTGCGTCATTTGCCCTGGTTTTTAATTCAGCCATATTTGCTTCCTGCCAGTTACAAACTGCCGTTGTCAGCTTTACCCTTTCTTAGCCAAATACTGCCACCCGGGTTTTCCAGGCAAAGCGGCATATTTGTGTCAAAAAATTCCCTGTGGAACTGATCCATGTAGGTGTTCATCAATATAATAGAGAATTCACGGTTGTACTGTAAGAATGCCCTCAACAAGTACGCTTCGTTCCATGCCCTGCCCTCTAACAGCCATTTTTTTGGATATTCAAATGGAAAGAATATGTCATGGAAATGGACACAAACCCCCGGAGCAAGTATCGGAAGTATGTCAAATAATATCCTGTTAACGTCACTGTCGATCTTGCTGACGTGAGTGGAATCGATAAAAAGGACATCATTGGCCTGTAAAGCAGAGAATTCGCTAGCGTCTACTTCCTGTAAGCGACTCGGAATAAGCTTGATGTTTTCCCGGTCCGAGTCCTTCAACAATGAATAAAGCAGATCAGGGTAAGGTTCGATAAAGGTCGTCTCAATTTTGCCATCGAAATACAGTTCATTTGTATCCAGAATCATGCAGGATGAATATCCAGAACCTACTTCGACGATCCGCCGCGGTTCGAGGTGCCGGATCATGCAGTGCAAAAGTATTGCATCCGAATATGAATAAGCAGGATTGTTATAGTAGTAGCGCAGGCCGTCTTTCTTTTCAGTGCTAAACGGCATTTCTGAGTAAAAAGGCAGACAATGGTGCAGGAGTGTCAATTGTGCAGTTGTGTTGAATTCGACGCCCGGAACATCCGTGGTTTGGCCTTCGAAAGTTTTAGCGGCGTTTTTCCTGATTTCATCAAAGCAAGGCACCGGCGAGTAGAAATGACCCGGTGGCACGAAGCCCTGATTTCTCTTGTTTTCATTCAACTCTTCGAGAGACGCACGACTGGCTTCCCTTAAGTGCTCACATTCAAGGCTTTTTGTTTCGATTTCTGCTCGTAGTCTGTCACGCTCTTCAACGAGTTCCCGTATTAGCGGAAGTTTCCGGGCCGCGGCCTTAATGTTGTTAAGCAGTGTCACAATGACCTCCCTTTATCGCTTAGATTATTCTGAGAGCGGGATAATTGGCTTAATTTGCTGGCTTCAAACGAAAACGGCCTCTTCAACAGAGGCCGTTCGATAATTAAATCTGGTCGAAAGCTCAAGCGCTGAGACTGGCCTTCATCTTGTTCATTGCGTTAACTTCAAGTTGTCTGATCCTTTCGGCGGATACATCGTAGCGGTCAGCCAGCGTTTGAAGCGTAGCCTTGTCATCGGTCAACCAACGGCTGTTGATGATATCCCGGCTTCGATCATCCAGTTGATCCAGGCCGTTATACAGCAGCGACAGGCTTTGAGATTTGAGATCATCCGCTTCCGCAGTTGCTTCAGGTGTTTCGCTTATGCTTTCAAGAAAAGCAGCAGGTGCAACTCTTGGTTTATCGTCATCGTCTGAATCTGCAGACATATCGAAACCGATATCCTGACCGGACAGCCGTGACTCCATCTCCACCACTACTTCAGGCTTCACGCCCAATTTTTCAGCAACGGTGTTTACTTCCTCCTGGTTCAACCAGCCAAGCCGTTTCTTGTTTTTGCGCAGATTGAAAAACAATTTACGCTGAGCCTTGGTGGTGGCAACCTTGACGATACGCCAGTTACGCAGGATGAATTCATGCATTTCAGCACGAATCCAGTGAACAGCAAATGACACCAGGCGAACCTCGCGATCAGGATCAAAACGCTTGACCGCTTTCATCAAGCCGATATTGCCTTCCTGGACCAGGTCGCCGAGCTGCAGGCCATAGCCCGAATAACCTTTCGCGACATGAACCACGAAACGCAGGTGTGCAAGTACCAGGCGCCGGGCCGCCTCGAGATCATCGTGATCCCGGTATCGATTGGCCAGGTCCTGTTCCTCTTCCAGCGTCAGCATCGGAATCTTGTTAACTTCCTGAATATACGCATCCAGGCTTCCGGTGCCGGCCGGGACCAGCAAGTGGCTTGGTACCAGTGCTTTGCTCATTGAAACTCCTTCATGCAAGCGGCCTATTATAGCAGTATTGGGCCATTTTTTTAAATTCAAAGCCCCAAATCATGTCCCAAGAACCCGACCGTTCCGGCTCCGACAAACCGATTGTGATTGATAATTTTTCACTACAAGATTGGACCGCCTGGGCTGGTGGTCGTTCAATGGCAATAATCCTCTATATCAGTAGGTAACCGACCATGAGTGCTTTCGACTAACGACGCCCCAGGCTGCCGCCCACGACCAGCATTTTCAGATATCTCTGTACCGATACCCACGCACCCAGCATCCCCAGCAAGCCGCTGGCAATAATCAGAGTTGCTATGTCGCTGACCCCCAAACCGTACAAGCTGAATCCATGACCATAGGCATCGAGCAATCTTGCCAGCGGGGCATCGAGGTAAAATAGGCACAACTTCATCAAACCGGCTGCTAATGCCCCCCCCATCAGGCCGTACCAGAACCCTGAATAAAGGAACGGTTGCCGGATAAAACTGTTTCCTGCTCCGACCAGGGCAAGAATTTCAATTTCCTCCGATCGCGCAGCCACATCAAGGCGAATCGTATTGGCAACCACCACGATAACTGCCAGTCCAAACAATACAGCCAGTACAGTTACTGTTGCATGGCCCAGTTCAAGCAGACGCCCAAGGCGCTGTAACCACTTATGGTCAAATTGAACGGACTGCACTTCTTCCCTGTCGTTAAGGAAATTCATCAGGCCACTGAGTCGCATCTGCACACTATTTTCATCATCCCCTTGCACAACCGGACTGACCATCAACACCCATGGCAAGGGGTTTTCCTCCAGCATTTCCAAAGACTGTCCAAATCCGGAATTTTCCCGGAACTCAGCCATCCCCTGTTCCGGAGACACTAACTCTATGGCTGACACATCCAGCCGGGTTTCAATCAGCCTCGAAAGAGCCAGGATTTCTGGTTCTGCTGTCCCGGGAGTAATAAATACGGTAATGGCACCCCACTCGTCCTGTTGCAGGTCCAGGCGATCGAGGTTGATCAGGGTGACATAAAGTCCAAGCGGAAGAAGTATGGCAATACCGAGTACCAACACTGTCATCAGTGTGCCGATACGATGCTTCAGCAACGCTCCAAGGCTTGAGAAAAAGCTATAGCTATGCCTGCGGCTCCAGGACCTGACCCGGCGCCTGGTGTTTGCGGGGCCTGTCAAAGGTTTCCCCGAATCGCATTAGCCGGAATATCATCGATCAGGCGGCCTTTCGACAGTACCAGTACGCGCTGACCCATCTTGCGTACCAGTGCCAGGTCATGACTGGCGATCAGTACGGTCACACCCTGCATGGAGACTTCTCGAAACAAGCCGAATAATTCTTCAGAAAGCTCGGGATCCAGGTTCCCCGTCGGTTCATCAGCCAATAACAGCGGAGGCATGGAAACGATTGCCCGGGCAATGCCAACGCGTTGCTGTTCCCCACCCGAAAGGGCCAACGGCCAGGCCTTTCCTCTATCCAGTAATCCAACCTTGTCGAGCGCCGCACGAACCCGCTTTCGAATATCTGAATACTTCAAGCCCGCTATCATCAACGGCAGCGCCACGTTGTCGGAAACGGTCTTATCGTTCAGCAGTTTGTGGTCCTGAAAGATCATTCCAATCTGTTGCCGGACCAATGGTGCATTCTTGTCGGGTGTCTTGCTGAGGTTTCGCCCCATCACCACGACCTGTCCGCGCGTTGCACGTTCCAGCATCATAATGAGTCTTAACAGCGTACTTTTCCCGGCACCTGAATGCCCGGTCAGAAACACCATGCTTCCCGGCTCGACCCGGAAATTGACTTCTGACAATGCCGTCAGTCCGCCCGGATAGCGCTTGCTGACCTGTTCGAAACGAATCATGCCGCTGATTTTACCGCCTTCCGGGCTTCCTGCCCCTGTGGTTACTCCTATGCCTTTTTGACCCCCTCTTTGGCCCGGGTGGTGGGGAAGGTGGACGCTTTATTCTGGGCAGCAATTCCGGATCGGTTTGCTGCATCGGAATCGAATAGCCGATGAAGTCTTCTATTTCAGGCAGGTGGAATGCATAGTCTTCACAGGCAAAACTGATGGCCTCACCCTTGGCACCCAACCTGACCGTCATGCCAATCCGGTGGACATAGTCGGGTGCGTCCTGCGGTAGATCGAAATTGAATATGTGGGTCACATCCGGGATATGGAGGCCACGGGTAGCAACATCAGTTGCTACAAGTATGGGAATTTCGCCATCGTGAAAACGCCGCAACAAACTTTGCGTCTTTGATTGGTGAACACGGCCTGAAATAACGGCGGCTGAAAGCCCATTGGCGTTCAAAGTTCGGCCTACCCTGTCCGCCGCTGCCCGGGTATTGGTAAATACCATCATTCTGCTCTTTTCCAGCTTTCTCAAAAGACCGATCAGCAGGGGAAGTTTTTCGTAATTGGCCGGGTAATACACGCTTTGAACAACGTTATCCACGGTGACTTTCTCGGTCTCGACCTTGATTGTTTGCGGATTATTCATATGCTCGTAGGCCAGTTCCATCACCCGGTAGCCCAGCGTGGCCGAAAACATTAATCCCTGGCGCCGGTCTGCGTCCGGAGTGCGTCTCAAAAGAAACCGGATGTCCTTGATAAAACCAAGATCGAACATGTGATCTGCCTCATCGAGCACGACTACTTCTATGAACTGCAGGTTGTAGACCTTCTGCTTGAAATAATCGATCAGGCGGCCAGGTGTACCGATCAGGACATCAACTCCTTCCTGAAGTTTTTTTCGTTGCTTCTCGTAATCCACACCACCGTAGGCCAGTCCAAACTTCAGCCCGGTTTCTCCGCCGAGCAGCATCGCGTCCTTGTGAATTTGCAAGGCCAGTTCACGGGTAGGAGCAACTACCAGTGCGCGTGGTTGCCTGCGCTGCTGGTTTTTTCTGGCCTGCTTCAGCAGTCTTTGGAATATTACCAGCAGAAACGCCGCCGTCTTTCCGGTCCCGGTCTGTGCCTGGCCGGCCACATCATTTCCTTCCAGGGCCAGTGGCGATGTCAATTCCTGAATAGGCGTGCAGTGCGTGAAGCCGGCTTTTTGAACGCCTGCGGCTATTTCAGGACACAATCCCAGGCTGGAAAATGTTGTTTCTGAAAGCGGCTTGTTTGACATATATACTTAATCCCATAATGGGCATCACATTAAATTTGCTGGCAGGACTTGAAAAACACGACAACCGCCTTGAAATCGTGAGGCGGTTCAGTTGAAATGACGGCCCTGATGCTCGGCTTCTGCCCCATCAGTCACCAAAACTTTAAACCGGGCCCTGAATCTATGCATTTTAACCGCGCAAAGGTCCTCGTACCAGCAGGATTGGACGCGAATTAGGAGAACACGAGTGAGCGAACACATTATCCATGTCACCGATGGTGATTTTGAGCAGCAGGTTTTAAACGCAGATGGTCCGGTATTGATTGATTACTGGGCAGAGTGGTGTGGACCCTGCAAAATGATCGCTCCGATTATTGAGGAAATCGCTGAAGAATATGCAGGCCGCCTGACGGTAGCCAAAATGGATATAGACAGTAACAGTGCGACCCCTCAACAATACAGCGTGCGTGGAATTCCGACCCTGATGATTTTCAAGGATGGAAATGTACAGGGCACCAAGGTAGGCGCAATGACCATGGGACACCTCAGGGCTTTTGTCGAAGAAACAATCTGAAGTTGATATTTCGCAATTCAACTGTTAAATGTTCCAAACCAGACCGCTGAAAACGACTGGACGGTAGCTGGTTAACATGCTAGTTTGAATTTATCTACGCGGGTGTTCCACCCTCGCCTGAACGAACTCCCATGAATCTCCAGCTTTTTTTTGGTGCTGGATAGATACGATAAAGGGAAACTGATTACTCAGGAATTTCTTAAAGTTTGAGTGGGCGCCAGCTGATACTGAAACCAGTTTCTTTTTACCAAGCCGACCAAACGACTGCGAAAGCCATACATCTCACTAATTCCGGGCTCCCGCCCTCAGCGCTGAAATATACCTATGAATCTTACTGATCTGAAACAACAATCGATTGCCGAGTTGCTTGAAATAGCCAATGACATGGGCCTCGAAGGCGTCGCGCGATCCCGAAAGCAGGACGTGATCTTTTCCATCCTCAAGGCGCATGCCAAAAATGGCGAAAGTATTTACGGCATGGGCGTACTGGAAATTTTGCAGGATGGTTTTGGTTTCCTGCGTTCGGCGGACAGTTCCTACCTCGCCGGACCCGACGATATATACGTCTCACCCAGCCAGATCCGGCGTTTCAGTCTTCGTACCGGGGACATGCTGGCGGGAAAGATCCGGCCACCGAAGGACAGTGAGCGCTACTTTGCCCTGCTCAAGGTCGAGGAACTGAACTACGAATCACCCGATTCTGCCAAGTACAAAATCCTGTTTGAAAACCTGACGCCGGAATTCCCAACCAAGCAGTACCAACTGGAACGTGGGAACGGCAGTACCGAGGACATAACCGCGAGGATAATTGACCTGGTCTCGCCCATCGGCATGGGTCAGCGCGGTTTGGTGGTCTCTCCGCCTAAAGCGGGTAAAACCATCATGTTGCAGAACATCGCAACCAGCATTCGTGCCAATTACCCTGAATCCAAAATGATCATCCTGTTGATCGACGAGCGTCCGGAGGAAGTGACTGAAATGCGACGGTCGGTGGACGCGGAAGTGATTTCCAGTACCTTTGACGAACCAGCCTCTCGCCACGTGCAGGTTGCGGAGATGGTGATTGAGCGTGCCAAGCGGCTGGTTGAGCACAAACACGACGTGGTGATCCTGCTGGATTCCATCACGCGTCTCGCACGTGCCTATAACACGGTCGCCCCCTCATCCGGAAAAGTGCTGACCGGCGGTGTCGATGCCAACGCGCTACAGAGGCCAAAACGCTTTTTCGGCGCCGCGAGAAAGGAGTCGGAAGGCGGCTCACTAACCATCATTGCCACGGCACTTGTTGAAACCGGCTCCAAGATGGACGAAGTGATTTACGAGGAATTCAAGGGTACTGGCAACATGGAAATCCACCTGGCGCGGAGAATTGCGGAAAGACGCATTTACCCGGCTATCGACATCAATAAATCCGGTACCCGCCGTGAAGAATTGATGATCAGCAAATCGCTGTTGCAGAAAGTCTGGATATTAAGAAAGCTATTACACCCCATGGATGAAGCGCAGGCCATCGAATTTATGCTGGACAAGCTGAAGGCCACCAAGACCAATAAGGAATTCTTCAACTTCATGAAGCGCTAGGCTGCTCGGAAAGATCGCCAAAGCCGCGCGCCGCGATTTATAAAGCGTCGCAAAGCGACGTCATCATTTGCGAGGAGACTGCCTCGCAGCACCACTCGCTGTCGCTCGTATTGGCACATCCATGTGCCAAATGTTATGAGTAAAATCTCACATCCATGTGCCAGGGGCTGGATTAATCGGTAACCCACAATTCGACGAAGTCGGGGACTGTCATATCTTCAAGGCCTTGCTGGTCGGAACAGGCTTCGCGAATGGCTGTTGCCTGGCCTTCCTCAAAATGGCCATCCAATGCATCATTGAACTTTTCGACCAAAGCCGGGATACCTTCGTCTCGCCGCCGCCGGTGTCCGATCGGAAAACTGATTTCAACACGCTCAGTTGAACTGCCATCATTGAAGAAGACCTGAATCGCGTTGCCTATACCGCGTTTCCCGGGATCAAAATAATCTTCAGTGAATTGTCTGTTTTCCGTCACCGTCATCAGCTTACGCAGCCTGTCGATCCGTGGTTCTGATGCGACTTCGTCGCTGTAACTGCTGGCATTGAGTTTTCCGAAAATCAAGGGCACTGCGACCATGTACTGGATACAGTGGTCCCGGTCCGCGTAGTTATCGAGTGGGCCGGTCTTGTCGATAATTCGTACCCCGGCTTCCTGGGTTTCGATCACGAACCGCTCAATATCATCGATCCGTTCGCTGACCTGCGGGTGCAGCTGCATCGCACATTCAACCGCTGTCTGAGCGTGAAATTCTGCCGGAAATGAAATCTTGAACAAGATATTTTCCATCACGTAGCTGCCATAGGAGCGCTGAAACTTAAATGGCCTGCCGTCGAACAGCACGTCGTAGTAACCCCAGACCTTTTCAGTCAATACCGAGGGGTAACCCATCTCGCCTGTCATCGCCATCAGTGATAGCGTGACTGCCCTGCGGCAGGCATCACCGGCTGCCCAACTTTTACGTGAACCGGTATTGGGCGCATGGCGGTAAGTCCGCAGGGCACCACCATCGACCCAGGCATTAGAAACGGCGTTAATTACCTGTTCCCGGCTGCCACCGAGCATGCGGGTTACCACGGCGGTCGAGGCAACTCTCACCAGCAGCACGTGATCGAGGCCCACCTTGTTGTAACTGTTTTCCAGCGCAAGCACGCCCTGGATTTCATGCGCCAGGATCATCGCGTTCAATACCTGCTCCATTCTTAAGGCTTCACCACCCTGCGAAGTGTTTTTGCGGGACAGGTAATCCGCCACCGGTAAAATTGAACCCAGGTTATCCGAGGGATGACTCCATTCTGCTGCCAGCCATGTATCGTTAAAATCGAGGTAGCGGATCAAGGTGCCGAGATTGAAGGCCGCCTGCGCCGGATCGAGCTCATAGGATGTACCTGGTACACGTGCCCCGCCCTTCATTTCCGCACCCGGCACCATTGGGCCCAGCAAGCGTGTGCAATTGGAAAACTTCATTGCCAACAGGGAGCAGGCCAGGCTGTCCATCAGGCAATATCGGGCGGTTCTAAACGCTTCATCACTTTCTATGGAGTAATTGCAGACGTAATCCGCAATATCCTGTAACTCCTGGTCGGGTTGAGGCCGATTAGCTGATTTGACGCCTGGCTGGGACATGAATTTCACCACTGAGTTTCTATAAGGCGGGGTATTTTACGTGACAAACTTGCCCGATTGCGAGGCATTAAGGCCATGAATGCAGTCGCCTTTATACTCGGTGCATGGAGAGTCCTGAAATTTGGTTACGGACTCTCAACGATTTTCGACAGGTACATATTTCCGGTCATCAGGACCTGTGTAGTCTGCAGCCGGCCTGATAATCCGGTTGTTGGCACGCTGTTCAAAGCAATGAGCAGCCCAGCCTGTAATTCTGGACATCACGAAGATGGGTGTAAACAAGCCGGTCGGAATGCCCATGAAGTGATAGGCGCTGGCGTGGAAGAAATCCGCGTTGGCGAACATGTTCTTTTCTTCTTTCATTACGTGCTCTACTGCTTCTGAAACCTGGAACAACATCTGCTCCCCGAATTGTGCAGCCAGTTTTCGCGACCATCCCTTGATGATGGCATTGCGCGGATCACGTTTACGGTATACCGCGTGCCCGAAACCCATGATCAGTTCCCTGGCCGCCAATTTGCGGTGAACATCATTCACCGCTTCATCAACCGATCCGTATACCTCGATCATCGCCATCGCCGCTTCATTTGCGCCTCCGTGTAATGGTCCGCGCAGGGAGCCGATGGCTGCCGTGACGCAGGAATGGAGATCCGACATCGTCGAGGCACAGACCCTCGCCGTGAAAGTCGAGGCGTTGAATTCATGCTCGGCGTACAGGATCAATGAGACATCCATCACGCGTTTTTCGAGTTCGGTGGGCTCACGGCTGTGCAGCATGTGGAGAATATGTGCCCCTATTCCATGCTCACCGGTGTTTGTATCAATTCGGACACCATCGTGACTGTAGCGATACCAGTACACCACGATCGCGGGGAACAGGGACAATAGCCGGTCAGCCACTTCCTGTTGATTTGAGAAATCCCCTTCGGGCTCGATATTTCCCAGGAAAGAACAGCCGGTCCGCATAACATCCATCGGGTGTGTGTCGGCCGGGATTCGCTCTAGCACCTCGCACAGGGCAGCCGGCAGGCTACGAAGTCCCTGCAGGCGGGCAACATATGAGTCGAGCTGATCACGGTTGGGGAGTTCACCCTTCAGAACCATGTAGGCCACTTCATTGAAAGTCGACTGTTCGGCCAGTTCCTCGACGCTGTATCCGCGATATCGCAGGCTGTTACCTTCCGCCCCTACGGTGCAAACAGCTGTTTCACCAGCCGATTGACCGCGCAGACCAGCGCCCGTGTTCTTCTTTACCATGTCCTGCTAAGACTCCTCTTGCTGCACAAAAAGTTCATTGAGTTTCTGTTCATATTCGTGGTAACCAAGGTAATTATATAGCTCTTCCCGGGTTTGCATGATATCCAGTACATTTTTCTGGTGCCCGTCAGATTGCAGCGCCTGGAAGACCTGCAATGCAGCCTTGTTCATGGCACGGTAAGCCGAGCAGCAGTACAGCACAATGTCCACGCCTGCCTCGCCCAGCTCCGGCGTTGTGAACAATGGTGTATGGCCGAATTCGGTGATATTTGCCAGAACTGGCACGCCAACTGCCGAGCGGAATTCACGATATTGATCCAGTGTCTGCACCGCTTCAGGGAAAACCATGTCAGCGCCGGCTTCCACACAGGCAACAGCCCGCTCCACGGCTTTTTCGATGCCTTCCACGGCCAGGGCGTCGGTGCGGGCCATGATGACAAATGCATGATCCGTACGAGCATCAACGGCCGCCGTTATTCGATCTACCATCTCCGACTGGCTGACAATGGATTTACCCGGCCTGTGCCCACATCGCTTCTGGGCTACCTGGTCTTCCATATGCATACCGGCAGCGCCATCCCGAATCAGAGATTTTACGGTCCGGGCAATATTGAAAGCACCACCAAATCCGGTATCTGCATCAACCAGTAGAGGCAGGCTGCAAACTTCGGTGATTCGCCTGACATCGGTTAGCACGTCTTCGAGCGAGGAAATGCCCAAATCAGGCATTCCCAGCGAGTTGGCTGCTACACCGCCTCCTGAAAGGTATATGGCACGATGACCGACCGCCTCTGCCATGCGCGCTGTATAAGCATTGATCGTGCCCACCACCTGCAGTGGTGCAAAATTTTCAACTGCATATCTAAATTTAGTTCCTTGCGACATATCCTTTAAATCAATCTCTTATGCAATTTTATACGAATATTATTTCGCGTGTATATTTTCATACTAAGGATGCTCTGATTCCCTCACAATAGCTGCTCAACCGCCGCCCGTTCCTCCCGAAGTTCCTGATCACTGGCGTCCATTCTCGTCCGGCTGAATTCGTCGATATCAAGACCCTGAACAATGGTGTGGCGGCCATCTGCACAGGTACATGGAACAGAATAAATTACCCCAGGAGCAATACCGTAACTGCCATCAGAGGGCACCGCCATTGAAACCCAGTCACCTTCCGGTGTGCCAAGAGACCAGCTTCGCATGTGGTCTATTGCAGCAGAAGCGGCAGAAGCTGCGCTCGAGGCTCCGCGGGCCTTGATGATTGCTGCCCCGCGCTGTTGCACGGTGGGAATAAAGGTTTCCTGATACCAATCGATATCAATATCTTCAACACCCGTAAACCGGATATCAGGATACTGTGTTGATGAATGGTTGCCCCAGATCACCATGCGCTGAATCAAACTGTGGTGGATGCCGGTTTTGGCAGATAGTTGCGCCAAAGCACGGTTGTGATCCAGCCGTGTCATGGCAGTGAAGTTGGCGGGATCGAGATCCGGTGCATTGACGCGGGCGATCAACGCGTTGGTATTGGCCGGATTACCTACCACCAATACCTTGATGTCACGGCTTGCATGTTCATTCATTGCCCTGCCCTGCGGGCCAAAGATTTTGCCATTGGCTTCCAGCAGGTCGGCTCGCTCCATCCCGCGTCCGCGCGGGCGTGCACCAACCAGCAATGCGAAATCTGCATCCTTGAAGGCAACATTGGCATCATCAGTTGCAACTACGTCATTCAGCAAGGTAAATGCCGCGTCCCGAAGCTCCATTACAACGCCATTCAAGGCGTCCAGCGCAGGGGTGATCTCAAGCAACTTTAAAACAACAGGCTGATCCAGGCCCAGCATATCGCCGGCGGCAATACGGAAGCACAGTTGGTAACCGATCTGGCCGGCGGCGCCAGTAATGGCAACGGTAACGGGGGGTTTCATTAAGCTGGATCTCCTTGAAATTGTGCTTTCCTGCCCGGCTCGTTTTAGATTAAATACAATGCACCAGCCATGGAATTTATCTGTACCATTGTACCTGATAAGCAATTTATTTCGCCGGGTTCAAAGGCCCAAAACCTGATTTTCGAGACACAAATCATGTCAAAAGAAGCAATCAGCATAGTGGAATGAAAATAATCGCTGATTCCAATATTTCAGGTCTTGAAGAGACATTCGTGAAACACGGCAGTGTATCGCGTATCGAAGGGCGAAGGCTTTGCCGATCTGACCTGGAAGGAGCAAATGTTTTGCTGGTTCGCTCGGTTACGCCTGTAGGCCGCAAACTTCTTGAAAACACGGGCATCCGGTTCGTGGGCACGGCGACGATCGGAACAGATCATCTTGATATCGAATGGCTGGACAAATCAGGTATCAAATGGGCCAGTGCGCCAGGTTGTAATGCCAATGCGGCTGCGCAATACACGCTGGCGATGTTGTGGCTTGCCTGTGAACGGCTCGGACGCGATTTGCGGCATCAAAGCGTTGGTATCATTGGATACGGCAATGTAGGTTCACGGCTCCACAAGCTCCTTGACGCACTCAATATTGCCTCGGTTGCATGCGACCCACCCTTATCAGACGCGGGCCGCCAGGGCCTGGTCGACATGCAACAGGCACTCGCTCAGGACATCGTATGCCTGCACGTGCCACTGACCCGGGACGGCCCCTGTCCGACCTGGAAAATGATGAATGTGCAGACACTGGGACTGATGAGAAATGGCGCGCTTTTGCTCAACAGTGCCCGCGGCCACGTGATTGATGCCAATGCGCTGAAGGCCGAATTATCAGCCGGTCGCATTAATGCGGCGCTGGATGTATGGCCTGGCGAGCCGGATATCGATCCTGAGCTGCTGAGGGCCACAATCGTAGCTACTCCTCATGTGGCAGGTTACAGCGTGGAGGGCCGCCACAATGGGACATTGATAATTCACCGGGCATTTTGCCAATGGGCGGGTATTCCAATAACGGAATCCAGGGAAGATTCCTCCCGGCAAAGGATTTTCCTAGCCAAGGAAACTGAATCGCTTTCAAGGGTCTTCGCCGAGATCAACCATGTAGCGCAAGATGGCCAGGACATGAAAACACTCGCGTCTTTGAGTCCGAAAGAAATTGGAAACGAGTATGACAAGCTCAGGCGCAATTATCCCTTACGCCACGATTTCGGTGCCTGGGCTATTTCCGGTGCGACAGCTGAAGACAGGTTGCTCCTGAACCGCTTAGGCTTCCAATAGGCTTCAGGATTCATAGCCTGTCACACAGCCACAATCCCGTTCTTTGTGCCATTGCGCAGGGCGGCCAAAGCCTGTAAGGTGCGCGCGCCTTTGTCAATGTAAGAGCCGTCTTGAGCACCATGATCGAAAACCTCAGAAACATTGCCATTATTGCTCACGTTGATCATGGCAAGACCACGCTGGTCGACCAATTGCTGAAGCAATCCGGCACGCTGGGTGAGCGTGCGGCCACGCCTGACAGGGTGATGGACTCCAATGAGCTGGAGCGCGAGCGCGGCATTACCATCCTGAGTAAGAATACCGCTATCTCATGGAAGTACGGCGACGATAACTATCACATCAATATCGTTGACACCCCTGGCCACGCAGATTTTGGCGGGGAAGTGGAGCGTATTTTATCCATGGTGGATTCCGTTCTGCTGTTGGTGGACGCTGTAGACGGGCCTATGCCTCAGACCCGCTTCGTAACCCAGAAAGCCTTTGAAATGGGCTTCAAACCCATCGTTGTCATTAACAAGGTCGATCGTGACGGTGCGAGGGCCCACTGGGTTCTGGACCAGACCTTTGAATTGTTCGATCAACTGGGTGCAACCGATGAGCAACTCGACTTTCCAGTCGTTTATGCCTCTGCCCTGCGTGGCTATGCCGGGCTGGAAGAAAATGTGCGAGAAGGTGATATGACGCCATTGCTCAGAACGATCGTCAACGAAGTCGCAGCGCCGCCGGTGAACGCCGATGGCCCGTTCCAGATGAGGATCTCGTCGCTGGACTACAACAGCTATGTCGGTGTTATCGGCATCGGGCGGATACAGCGCGGATATATCAAGCCCAATCAGCGTATTAGCGTCATAGATCGTTATGGCAAGCAAAGAAATGGCCGCGTACTCCAGGTGCTGGGCTTCCATGGGCTGGAGCGCGTCGAAGTCCCGAATGCCCAGGCCGGCAATATCATTGCAGTCACCGGCGTGGAAGACCTGCGTATTTCAGACACTTTATGCGATCGGGACACCCGTGAAGCATTACCTCCTTTAAGCGTGGACGAGCCCACCATCAGCATGACCTTCCGGGTCAATAACTCCCCGTTTGCCGGCAAGGAAGGGAAATACCTGACTTCCCGGCGGATACGTGAACGCCTGATGAGAGAAGCCAGCCACAATGTAGCATTACGGATTGAAGAAACCGCAGATGCCGAAAAATTCAAAGTTTCCGGGCGCGGAGAATTGCATCTCTCCATCCTGATCGAGACCATGCGTCGCGAAGGTTACGAACTGGCCATTTCAAGACCCGAAGTTATCCTCAAGGAAAAAAACGGTCAGAACGAGGAGCCCTACGAAACACTGGTTGTTGACCTGGAGACCGATTACCAGGGATCTGTGATGGAACGACTGGGTGAACGCCGCGGTGTGTTGCAGAATATGTTGCCAGATGGGCGTGGCCGCATTCGCATGGATTACATTATCCCGGCGCGCGGCCTGATCGGTTTCCAGTCCGAGTTCCGCACGCTGACCGCGGGCACCGGCTTGCTGTTTCATGTATTTGATCATTACGGCCCTTACGATCCGGCGCCCATCTACACACGCAATAACGGCGTGCTGATCTCCAACAGCACCGGTAAAGCTGTCGCCTATGCCCTTTTCAACCTGCAAGAGCGTGGCAGGCTGGTGATTGAAGCCGGTTCAGATGTATATGTCGGGCAAATTATCGGTATCCACAACCGCGGAAATGACCTGACAGTCAATCCTTTGAAGGTCAAGCAACTCACCAATATCCGCACAGTTCTTAAAGATGAAAACGTTCAATTGTCAGCTTTTCAAAAGATGACTCTAGAGCAGGCGCTGGAATTTATTGAGGATGATGAACTGGTAGAGGTCACGCCAAAGAATATTCGCTTGAGAAAACGCCACCTTCTGGAGCATGAACGGAAAACTGCAGACCGCCAGGCAAAGAAACAGCAGGAACCCTGAACCTGCTGCGCAAGTGGGTTGGTTCAGCCGGTATCAGATTGCAATGTTTGCCCCAGCCAGGATTCCAGCCGCCTCAATTCACGCTTGCCGAACCCGGGATCAAGCTTGATTTCGTAAGTCGCGGGCCGGGCTTCCTCCAGCGTCAGTGCAATATTCATGATGCGGCCACGACGGGAGATCATCAGGTTTACGTCCATGCCTGGTAGCAGACGCATCATCCGGTCATCAATGTCTTCCCTGGTGACACGTTCTTCATTGATTGCCAGCAAATCATCTTCCGGCAACAAACCGGCTTTAGAACCGTTCATGCCGCCGATGACGTTTTTAATAATCAGTTGAGGTTTCTCCGGGTCCCAGTTCACGCCAAATCCCGCTGCAACAGGATCGTTTGCGGCTTTGGCGGCATTGTTTACAGGATGCCGGTCCAGGGTCAGCCCATACCAGGCCAAAGCCTCATCCACGTCCAAATCTGCAGCCGTGTCGAGCAAAGGTTGTAACCAGTTTCGTATTTCAGTTCCTGCAAGCTCTTCAACTGCATCGGAGAATGCGCTGTCCGGATACGCCGTGTCGCCCCAGCGCTCAAACATCAAACGCATCACATCATCAAGGCTGGCAGTATCGTTGCTGTCCCTGCGAATACGGGTATCCAGCACTAATCCCAGGACAGCACCCTTGGTGTAATAAGAAATCGTACTGTTGACCGAGTTGGCATCCTGTTGATAATGGCGTATCCAAGAATCTCTGGAAGCCTGCGCCAGCGATATCAATTTTCGGCCAGGTATCAATTCCAGTGCATGCAAATCAATCGCAAGGCGCTTGAAATATTCGTCAGGCTCTACCAGGCCTGCACGCGAAAGCAGGAGATTGTCGTAGTAACTGGTGATTCCCTCGGCGAGCCACAATGCGCTTGAGTACTGTTCACTTTCATAGTCATAACGGGCAAGGCTTTGGGGGCGCATGCGGCGGATATTCCAGGAGTGGAAATATTCATGGGCAGCCAGGCTTAGCCATTTGATGTAGTCACCCCGGTCCCGCATTTGCCAGCGACTGCCCATGATGACGGTGCTGTGGTCGTGTTCCAGCCCTCCGCCTTCCTCTACCAAAAAATTGAAAAACCAATATGTATGGTCAAACGGGACGACACCCCAGAAATCATTGGTCGCTTTTACTACGGACCTTAAATCCCGGGCGGAACGCGATCCGTCCCAGAGACTGCCCGCACCTACATTCAGCAGTGCGTACTCGTGAGCATCGTCGACAAACCGGTGTGTCACGGCATCGGAGATCACGACAGGACTATCCACCAGTTCATCGAAACCGGACGCAAGGAACTCTCCGCGCTGCCCTGTAGACGGAAGTGGAACAATGACCCTGCCTGATGACTCGGGAGCCTGCACCCTTACCCGATGTGGCAAATCCCTGGTCAGATCGCTGTAAAGAAATATGGAGGCGCCATTGATCAGCACGTAGTCGTGACTCGCCCAACTGGTATTGACGCTCAAATCTCCTGCGTGCACATCGTATTCGACAATCAAGCTGGTGTTACCGGCCAGTTCCACCTGCCAGCTGTTTTTGGAGGTTTTGCGGAAGACCAGGGGCTCATCAGCCTGGGACTTAAAGCTGATCCGGTCAAGATTGGAGGAAAAATCATTTATCAGGTAAGAACCGGGGGTCCAGTTGGCCATTCGTACTGTCGCAGAAATGCCGTCGGCCGGTATCTCGCTGCGCACGTGAACATATTGTTGATTCAATCCGGGGAAACTGACGCTGTGAAAAACTTCCCCATCCGGATGAGAAATGGGCGGCTGGGAAATGGCCGCTGGTGCTATCGCCAACGTTAAAAGTGCCGCAAGTGGTTTTATGAATCCCGCCGCCAAGTCCCGTTGATCCTCTTACCCGTTTTGTTGTTCATGTTTGCGCACGATCAACATGGATAATTCCAGCGCCTGTTCATAGTTCAGCCGCGGATCAACGGTACTTTTGTACGCCCGTTCCAGGTCTTTCTCGTCCAGGTCGCGTGCCCCGCCAGTACACTCGGTGACGTCTTCACCGGTCAATTCCAGGTGTACGCCGCCAAGCCTGGAACCATTGTCCTGATGAACTTCAAACGCGCGCTCCATCTCGGCCATGATGTTTCGGAAGCGGCGTGTCTTGATGCCTGAACTGGTCGTTTCGGTGTTGCCGTGCATGGGGTCGCATATCCAGAGCACCCTGTGACCAGCATCCTGCACAGCCCTGATCAACGGCGGAAGCTGATCTTCAATTTTTCCGGCACCCATGCGGTGTATCAATACCACCCGGCCATAATCATTGGACGGATTCAGGACCGTGAGAAGTTTCTGCAAGTGATCAGCCTGAATCTTTGGCCCGACTTTGACTCCGATCGGATTGCGAATGCCCCTGAAATATTCCACGTGCGCATCTTCCAGCGCGGTAGTGCGCATGCCGATCCAGGGGAAGTGGGTGGACAGGTTGAAATAGCCTTCCTGGCGTGGAACCTGGCGCGTCAGGGACTGCTCATAGTGCAGGTGTAAAGCCTCGTGCGAGGTAAAAAACTCGACACGCTTCACGTTACCCGCGCGCTGTCCGGAAATGGTCTCCATAAAACGTACAGAACGCCCTATTCCTTCGGCAAGGTTTGCAAACTCTTCGGCCAGTGGCGAATGATCCACCCAGCTCAGGTCCCAGTACTCGGGGTGATGCAAATCTGCGAAACCACCATCTACCAGGGCCCGCACAAAATTCATGGTCATTGCTGAACAGGCATGAGCCTGTATCAGACGCCGGGGGGCAGGAATCCGTGCCTCGGGTGTGAATTCTGGTGAATTGACCAGGTCACCCCGGTAACTGGGTAGCGTAACGCCGTCGCGGGTTTCCTCGTCACTTGAACGCGGCTTGGCATATTGCCCCGCAAATCGGCCGATTCTGATCACTGGCATCTGTAAGCCATGTACAAGCGTCAGGCTCATTTGCAACAGCACTTTCAGACGGTTGGTAATGACCTGCGAATTACATTCAGAGAAATTTTCGGCGCAGTCTCCACCTTGAAGCAAAAAGCGTTCGCCGCGCTGTGCTTGCGATATTTGTTCACGCAAGGCCAGTATTTCCCAGGATGTAACCAGGGGTGGAAGCGTCGACAATTCATCAAGTGCGCTTTCAAGTGCAACAGGATCCGGATAGGTAGCCTGCTGGCTGGCCGGGTAGTTCAACCAGGACTGTGGGCTCCAGGCCGCTGCTGCCTCTATCGGCTTCGAATTGTGTGGTAAAGGTTTCATGTATATCTACCTCTGATCATCCTTTTCGAAAGGTGAACCAAAGCGTGAATCCGCCCAGCCCGAGAAACCACAACAAGCTCCATTCCGGCATACTGAGACCGAGAAACGACCACTTGATTTCAGCACAACTCCCCGAACCGAAAAATACCGTGGAAAAGGTTTCACTCAGGGGGAAGTTTTCCAGCATGTAATTGAGCCCGGGACCACAATCGGGTACCTGGTCAGCGGGCAGATGCTGAATCCATACATGCCGGCCGGCTACAGCTGCGCCAAAAACCGCACCCAGGGTAATGATCCAGGCATAAGTCTTTTGCCATTTTCGGGAAGGGTTCACGATTGCTGCCAGCAATGCAAATACGCCGATCCAGATGTATCCTACGCGCTGAATAATGCACAAGGGACAGGGATCAAGAAAATCGTGATACTGCAGGTACAGCGCATACCCCATTAGGGAGGCACAGGAGATTGCCGCTGCAAAAAACCAGGTTCTCAAAGAAATCTTGTGCAAGAACATATAGCCTTTTCCCAAATGGAGAGCCAACAGCCGAGGCTGCGCGCATTGTATAATTGGAATCTTCAATCACGGTGGCGACCCATACCGATAATGAGCGGAAAATCAGAACAAATCAAGGCGCCAACCGGAAGCAACCTGAGTTGCAAAGGCTGGCACCAGGAAGCTGCCATGCGCATGCTGATGAACAATCTCGATCCAGACGTTGCAGAAAAGCCGGATGAGTTAATTGTTTACGGGGGAACGGGCCGCGCGGCAAGAAACTGGGATTGCTACCGGCGCATCGTATCTACGCTTCAAAGGCTGGAAAATGACCAGACCCTGCTGATACAAAGCGGTAAGCCGGTAGGCGTCTTTGAGACACATGAAGAGGCTCCGCGGGTTTTGATCGCTAACTCAAACCTGGTACCACGGTGGGGAAACTGGGATGTGTTCCGTGATCTCGAGGCAAGAGGACTGACCATGTACGGGCAGATGACAGCAGGATCATGGATTTACATCGGTTCACAGGGAATCGTGCAGGGCACTTATGAAACCTTCGCAGAACTGGCGCGCCAGGAGTTTGGCGGTAGCCTGGAAGGCAGGCTGGTAGTGACCGCCGGTCTGGGTGGCATGGGTGGTGCGCAACCCCTGGCCGTGACCATGAACGATGGTAATTGTATTGCCGTTGAAGTAGACCCCTGGCGGATTCAACGTCGAGTGGAAACCCGCTATTGCGACCGTCAAGCCAATTCACTGGATGAAGCGCTGAAAATGCTGGATGAAGCTCCGGGGCCGGTATCGATTGGCCTGTTGGGAAATATTGCTGAAATTCTTCCGGAAATGGTACGCCGTGGCATTGTACCCGATTGTGTAACTGACCAGACATCCGCCCACGACTTGCGCCATGGCTATATTCCTGCCGGCTATTCCCTGGAAGATGCCGATACCCTGCGCGAGTCAAACCCGGATGAATATGACAGGCGTGTACTCGATTCCATGGTTGACCATGTCCAGGCAATCCTTGATCTCAAGCAAAAGGGTTCGATCTGTTTCGACTACGGTAACAATTTGCGTGGACAGGTCGCCGATTTCAGAAATATGCCACAGGCATTTGATTTTCCTGGTTTTGTTCCCGCCTACATACGACCCTTGTTTTGTAAGGGGGCTGGCCCTTTCCGCTGGGCGGCATTGTCAGGTAATCCTCAGGATATTTACACCACTGATGCAGCAATACTCGGATTGTTCCCCGAAAAGGAGGCTCTACATCGTTGGATCGAAAAAGCGCAAAAGCAGGTGCAATTCCAGGGTGTGCCTGCACGAATCTGCTGGCTGGAATACGGCGAGCGCGCTGAGGCGGGTGAGAAATTTAACTGGCTGGTGAGGAAAGGAAAAGTCGATGCGCCGCTGGTCATTGGCCGTGATCACCTCGATACCGGCTCGGTGGCTTCACCCAACCGGGAAACCGAGGCCATGAAGGATGGATCGGACGCCATCGCCGACTGGCCATTGCTCAACGCCATGCTGAACACTGCCTGTGGCGCAAGCTGGGTGTCTATTCACCACGGCGGAGGCGTAGGTATCGGATATTCACAACACGCGGGCATGGTCTGCGTGGCGGATGGAACTCAAATGGCAGACCGGCGCCTCAGGCGTGTGCTTACTGCCGATCCCGGGACCGGTGTGATGCGCCATGCGGATGCCGGTTACGAGGACGCAGTGAAAACGGCCAATGATCGCGGCGTTGACCTGCCCATGATCAATGGACATCAGGTCGACAAATGACAGTCAATATTCGAATTTCCAGTCTCCAGGACGATCTCGCCGAGAGCATGGCCAGTTTGCGCGGTAATTCTGCAAAAGTGAGCAGGTCACGTTCAGTTGTTGAGCAGGCATTGAAGGATGGTCAGCCGCATTACGGGATCAATACCGGTTTTGGCGCATTGTCAGATAAACGGATTCCCGACAATGAACTCGGAAGATTGCAGCGTAATCTTCTTTTCAGCCACGCCTGTGGCGTCGGTGATCCGGTACCGCAGGAAATCACCCGGCTGATGCTGCAGTTGAAAATTCATTCACTGGGAATAGGCCAATCAGGAATTTCGGAACAGACTTTCGCCTTGTTGCTGGCCTTCGAAGACCGTGGCTTGGTCCCATGGGTTCCAAGCCGAGGCAGTGTCGGTGCCTCCGGCGACCTCGCACCGCTGGCACATATGTGCCTTCCGTTGATCGGGCGTGGGGAAATCTGGAGCTCCGCTGGCTCACAAAAACAGCCTGCAGCGGAACGGCTGCAAGAGACCGGACTGGATTCCATTGAGCTACAGGCAAAGGACGGGCTTGCGCTGATTAATGGCACGCAGTTGATGAGTGCTTATGGCGCGCACGTGCTGAACCAGGCTTTAAGTCTGCAAAAAGAGGCTGATATCCTCGCTGCTATGAGCCTGGAGGCCCTGCAGGGCAGTGCAGTGCCATTTGATGAACGAATCCACCTGTTACGTCCTTATCGGGGGCAACAGGATGTAGCGGCCAACATTCGCAGTCTGCTAGCGGGCAGTGAAATACTGATTTCTCATCGTGATTGCGGCAAGGTTCAGGATCCCTACTGTCTACGGTGCGTGCCACAAGTGCATGGCGCAAGCCGGGACGCTTTGGCCTTTGCCACGTCGGTGGTGGAAACCGAGCTCAATTCGGTCACCGACAATCCATTGGTCTTTCTGGACGGTGACATTCTGTCCGGCGGCAATTTTCATGGACAACCACTGGCGCTGGCACTTGATTTTGCAGCCATGGCCCTGGCCGAACTCGCCAGCATATCGGAACGGCGGACCTACCTGCTGCTTGAAGGTCATGATGGTTTACCCAAATTGCTGATGAAAGACACCGGTGTTAACTCTGGCTTCATGATCCCCCAGTACACTGCAGCCGCACTGGTTTCTGAAAACAAGATTTTGTGCCACCCGGCCTCAGTTGATTCCATTCCCACCAGCCTCGGACAGGAAGACCATGTCAGCATGGGTTCCATCAGCGCTCTTAAACTATTGACTGTTTTTCACAACGTTGAATATGTTTTGGCCGTTGAGTTGCTCACGGCTTCACAAGCACTGGATTTCCGGGCGCCACTGCTACCTGGCAAAGGCGTACAACTTGCGTTCGAAGCTGTGCGCGGAAAAATCCATCATGCTCAGGAAGATTACGAAGTCAGAAACGACCTTGAAATTTGCGCAAGCATGCTGCGCGGCGGTGATCTTGGCAAAGCGGTTTCGCCGGCTGCCGGTCAACTTGCGTGACCACTGTTTTACGCAATATCGGGCAGCTGGCCACCTGCCCGCCCGGAGTGAGCCAGCAAGACGCCGGGCTTATTGGTCAAGCTGCGCTGGTTGTTGAGAATCAGCTGATAGACTGGGTGGGGCCAGAACCTCAGCTCCCTGGACGCTATGCAGATTCAGAGCCGGTTGACTGTAAAGGCCGGTTGGTAATTCCCGGCCTGGTGGACTGCCACACACATCTGTGTTTCGGGGGCTGGCGTGGTGACGAATTCGCCATGCGAATTGCAGGCACCAGTTACCAGGACATTGCCGCTGCCGGCGGCGGTATCTGTAGCACTGTTGCCGCGACTCGCAGCACTTCATCGCAGGAACTCACCGAAAAGGCGTGCGAAGTACTGGATCAGGCGCTCGCATTGGGCGTAACCACCATGGAATGCAAGTCCGGATACGGCCTGGACACAGAGAACGAACTGAAGCTGTTGCAAGTGTACGCGGCCCTCAATCATGCACACTCTGTTGAACTGGTGCCGACTTTTCTCGGCGCACATATCATCCCGCCTGAGTTCACCGATGACCGCGGGGGGTACATCAGGCTGCTTTGCGAGGAGCTGTTACCCGAAATCGCCACCCGCGCATTGGCGCAGTTTTGCGATGTTTTCGTAGAAGATAATGCTTACAGCATCGAAGAAGCACGTGACATTCTTGGAGCCGCACGGAATCTGGGGATGGGCCTGAAAGTCCATGCTGACCAGCTAAGCTGTGGCAACGGAGCTGAACTGGCCGCTGAAATGGATGCCGTCAGCGCTGAACACCTGGAATACATCAGTGACCAGGGTATTGCAGCAATGGCTTTATCAGGTACGGTAGCAGTGAGTTTGCCCATTGCTTCAATGTACCTGGCTGGTGCTTACCTTCCCGCCCGGCGACTGATAAAAGCTGGTGTGAAAGTAGCCGTGGCAACAGATTTTAATCCAGGATCATCGCCTAGTTTTCACCTTCCCTTGGCCATGACACTCGCTTGTATCAACCAGGGCATGACACCACAGGAGGTACTCTGCGGCGCAACCAGTATTGCGGCAAAGGCCATCGGGCTTGAGCAGCAGGCTGGCTCACTGGTGGAAGGTAGCCCTGCAGATCTTGCATTGATTGATGCAACTGATGTGAATCAATGGCTGTATCACTTTCGACCCAACGCCTGCATTGGCGTTATGAAACGTGGCCATTGGGAAATTCCCCCGGCCTGAAGGCTAATAGCTCAAGGTCTCTAATTGATCTGACTCCATCGTTTTCTATTGTATTTTGTTTTACAATCTGCTTATTGGTAATGAGAATACATCTCATTTGCAACAAATGGTGCAATCCTTGTATGACATTAGCTGATTTAAAGCCCGGCCAGACCGGCAACATCAAGGCTGTCGATACGGATAGCCCGGGCATTGTTCGCCTGATGGTCCTGGGCCTGGTTGAAGACGTGGACGTCAGGTTCGAAAACAGCGCTATTGGCGGCGATCCGCTTGAAGTCAGTGTTTATGGCGCATCCATATCAGTGCGCCGTGAACAGGCAGGGTATTTCCAAATCCATGGCGTGGATACCAGTGACTGAAACCCGGGATGTCGAAATTCCTGTTTCACAGATCGGAATCAGGCATAAGGCCCGCCATTCCATAGCGATTATTGGCAATCCTAACTCCGGTAAAAGCACCCTCTTCAACCGGTTGACCGGATTACGCCAGACTACGGGAAACTACCCGGGCGTTACTGTCGAAAAACACGTTGGAACCGCAGAACTGGCTGGCAAAGCAGTACATCTTGTAGACCTGCCCGGAATTTACTGCCTGGGTGGCAAATCAAGCGATGAACTTATCGCCGTAGATGTTTTGCTGGGTCGCATGCCCGACACCGAAGTTCCGGCAGGACTACTGGTTGTGGTTGACGCCACCCACCTGTACCAGGGACTGTACCTCGTGGAGCAATTACTCGAAATGCAATTGCCCACTATGGTCGCTTTGACAATGGTTGATGTTGCAACCGTCAATGGGATTACCATCGACATCGAAGTCCTGAGCGAACGCCTGGGCGGTATTCCGGTGATTCCGGTTACCGCAATTTCGGGACATGGGCTCGACCGGCTAAAAAAGGAAATGGCGAACATAACAAGTATCAGGATTCCGGTTTTTCCTGAGTCATGGCATGAACTAAGCCAAGCTGCGGAATTACTGGCCACGGGATCTGCGGGAGAGACGGCCAGGATGGATGTCATCCAGGGCCTGCTACATCCTGGCAGTGCCGTCGCAATTGAATTAAGCCGGGTCATCGGCGATGAAATTGTGATAGAGGCCCGTGAACAACTATTTGGTGCAGCACCGCCACAGGCTGAGGAGGCCCGCCGGCGTTATCGCTGGGCAAGGAAGGTCATAGGCGAGGTGCAAACGCAGGCGCCCGTGCTGTCAAGGCTCAACGCACGGTTCGCACGCTGGCTAAGCCAGCCGTGGCCAGCCACCCTGGCATTCTTCCTGACCCTTATACTGGTGTTCCAGGCCGTGTTTTCCTGGGCTACGCCATTGATGGACATGATTGATGCGGGCGCTGGCAAGCTGGGCACTGTGGTGACTGACCGTTTTGGTGAGGGAGCATTCACCAGCTTCATATCCGATGGCGTCATCTCTGGTGTTGGCAGCGTTGTAATTTTCCTGCCCCAGATTTTGATTCTGTTTCTTTTCATTATTGTTCTTGAAGATACCGGCTACCTGGCACGGGCCGCATTTTTGATGGACCGGGCGATGCGCAAAGTCGGCCTGTCCGGCCAGTCGGTCATTCCAATGTTGTCCAGCTTTGCCTGCGCGGTGCCCGCAATCATGGCCACTCGCGTGATTCCTGACCGCCGTGATCGTATATCGACCATCCTTGCTGCACCATTTATGACATGTTCGGCGCGCCTACCAATCTATGCGCTATTGATCGCAGCTTTCGTGCCGGCTGAGTCGGTGGGTTGGTTCAATTTGCAGGGTTTGGTGCTGTTTGGTCTTTACCTGTTAGGTATTGTCGGGGGCCTGTTTACCGCACGGCTTATGAAATCCTCCGCGCTCAAAGGACCGAAACCACAATTCATGCTGGCCTTGCCGGACTTTCGAAGACCCAATCTGCAGACCGTGATGATCAAATTGATGGACCGGGCAAAAATCTTCCTGAAGCGTGCTGGCACGGTGATCTTTACCGTGGCCGTAATCGTATGGGTACTGGCTTATTTTCCGCGCATGGAGGACTCTCAACCAACTGCCGGGATGTTCAAAGGGCAATCCATCGGGAATCAACACGCCGCTGCACAGATGTCGCAAAGCTACCTCGGCCGCATCGGTCGTGCGGTTGAACCTGTGTTTTCGCCGCTGGGCTGGGACTGGAAAGTTTCTTCGGCCGTTATTGCGGGTTTCCCCGCCCGCGAAGTTGTAGTTGCCGTGATGGGCACTCTTTATGCTGTTGGTTCCGAAGCCGACGAATCCAGTCTGACTGAAAAACTTCGCGCCGCAAAATGGCCTGATGGCAGACTGGTATTCACGCTGCCCATGGTGATGGGACTCATGGTGTTTTACGCCTGGTGCCTGCAATGTGCTGCTACCGTGGCAATCATTCGCAGGGAAACCAACAGCTGGCGCTGGCCGATTTTCGCCTGGACCTACATGACAGCTGTGGCATACCTGGGCGCTTTTGCCGTGTTTCAGCTTGGAAGCCTGATTTAAACAGTCTTTAAACATTCGGGTTGACGCTCAGCCGGTTAGAGGTGTCATACTCGATTACCAGAATCAAGACGAGAGAACATTCATGCCGCATTACCTGATCGCACAAGTAAAAGTAACAGACGATAGTTGGATACCGGAGTATGCCGAAAAAGTGCACGGCATCGTAGATCGACATGGAGGCAAATATCTTTCCCGAAGTGGCAGTATCACAGCGATCGAAGGCGATGCGCCGGATCTGGACCTTGTCGCGCTGCTTGAATTTCCCTCGATGGAATGCTTACAGGCGTTCATAGACGACCCGGAATACGCGCCGTTCGCCAAAGCCAGACAGGACGGAAGCAACAGCCAGTTTTTCGCCATTGACTCCAGCGATGCTGCAGGAACCATTCCCTACCTGCTGACCTGATAGTACAACAGCCTTCAGCTAATGCGTTGCTAACCGGGAACGGTGGGTACTGGCAACCCCAATCGGTGTAAAAAAACCCGGCGCAAGGCCGGGTTTCTGTTCTTATTATTATTGGAAACTATTGATCGTTTTCTGAATCGAAATCCTCTTCGCGAGGTCGGTCCACCAACTCTACATAAGCCATCGGTGCCTTGTCCCCCGGCCGATGACCACATTTGAGAATACGCAGGTACCCTCCGGGGCGTTCAACATAACGTGGACCCAGTTCGTCAAACAGCTTGCCAACCACTTCCTTGTCACGCAGGCGATCGAAAGCCTGCCGGCGGTGTGCCACGCTATCGTTCTTGGCCAGCGTGATCAATGGCTCGGCGACCCTGCGAAGCTCTTTGGCCCTCGGTACAGTGGTCTTGATGATTTCGTGCCTGAACAGCGACGCAGCCATATTTCGGAACATCGCCTTGCGATGAGCGCTGTTCATGTTCAGCTTTCGACCTGATTTCTGGTGACGCATGATTTTTTCCTATTCCTTGTTGCGCTACCGGCTCAATCCTGCCGGCCCGTTCTTGTCAACTTAAGCGGTGACCAGCACCGCGGGCGGCCAGTTTTCCAGCTTCATCCCCAGCGACAGTTCGTGCTGGGCCAGTACATCCTTGATTTCGGTCAGGGATTTCTTTCCCAGGTTCGGGGTCTTGAGTAATTCAACCTCCGTACGTTGTACCAGGTCACCGACATACAGAATACTTTCAGCCTTCAGGCAATTCGCAGAGCGGACGGTTAATTCGAGATCGTCAATCGGGCGTAACAGAATCGGATCAATCTCCATGGATTTTTCTTCTTCGACTACTTCCTGACGTGCTTTGAAATCAACAAAAACGGAAAGCTGATCCGCCAGGATATTGGCAGCCAGTTTCACAGACTCTTCGCAATCAATGGTTCCATTGGTCTCGATATCAAGCACCAGTTTGTCGAGGTCTGTGCGCTGTTCAACGCGTGCCGCCTCAACACTATACGCCACTTTCCGTACCGGGCAGAATGAAGCGTCAAGCATCAATCGTCCGATGGGCCTGGTTTCCTGCTCACCAATGGTCAAGCGCGTAGCTGGCTGATAACCAACTCCACGGTTGATCTTTAGCCGCATGTTGATGCTGCCGGCCTTTGTCAGGTTGCAGATGATGTGATCAGGATTTGCAATTTCCACATCATGGTCGACCTGGATGTCACCCGCCGTAACCGTGCCCGCTCCGGACTTGCTCAGGGTCAGGGTTGTCTCATCACGTTCGTGCATGCGCAAGGCAATGCCCTTCAGGTTCAAAAGCACTTCAATGATGTCTTCCTGCAGGCCTTCTACCGCAGTGTATTCATGCAAAACACCATCAATTTCCACCTCGACGATGGCGTAACCGGGTATTGAGGACAGCAGCACTCTGCGCAATGCATTGCCCAATGTATGGCCAAAGCCGCGTTCCAGCGGTTCCAGCGCAATACGTGCGCGATTTTCGTTGATGGCGTCTACTCCGACAGCCTTGGGTTTTAGTAAATTATCAAATGCAGCCATCATGGCGTGTTCCTCACAAAATTTAGTCCTGTAACAGCCTCCGCCAGGCAAACATCCGGCAGTGACCCTGGAAATTACTTGGAATATAACTCGACGATCAGGTTTTCGTTAATATCCGCCGGTAGATCATCCCGGTCTGGAAACGTCTTGAATTCACCTTCCATCTTGGCCGGATCCACTTGCGTCCAGCCTGCAACCAGATCCATTTCCTGGCTAAGCGTAATGGCTTCTTTCACACGCAATTGGTTTTTCGATTTTTCACGAATCACAATGACGTCACCGGCCTTCACCTGGTAAGACGGAATATTCACCTGTGAACCGTTTACAGAAATGGACTTGTGCGAAACCAACTGCCGCGCCTGGGCACGGGTTACCGCGAAGCCCATCCGGTAAACAACATTATCGAGACGGCCTTCAAGCAGCATCAGAAGATTTTGGCCGGTAGCACCCTTTTGTGCTGCGGCTGCCTTGTAGTAGTTGCGGAATTGTTTCTCGAGTATTCCGTATATGCGGCGAACTTTTTGTTTTTCACGCAACTGAATTGCGTAATCAGAAAGTCTCTGCCTGCGTCCTGCACCGTGCTGGCCTGGCGCCTGGCCAAGTTTGCACTTGGATTCCAGGCCGCGGGCCGGACTCTTAAGCCCGAGATCCACGCCTTCGCGCCGGGCGAGTTTGCAGGTTGGTCCTGTATATCTTGCCATGTTTGCTTAACTCCTCAGACCCGGCGTTTTTTAGGCGGGCGACAACCATTGTGCGGAATCGGTGTCACGTCAATAATGTTGGTGATTTTGTAGCCGAGTGCGTTCAACGCACGCACTGACGACTCGCGTCCCGGTCCCGGGCCCTTGATGCGAACTTCAAGGTTCTGCAAGCCAAATTCCTGGGCCTTGCGCCCCGCGGCATCAGCAGCCACCTGTGCAGCAAATGGCGTGCTCTTGCGTGAGCCTCTGAAGCCGGCACCACCGGAGGTTGCCCATGAGAGAACATTACCCTGCCTGTCGCTCAGCGTGATAATCGTATTGTTAAAAGAAGCATGGACGTGAGCAATGCCATCGACCACTGTCTGTTTGACTTTCTTCTTCCTGCTTGTGTTTGGTTTGGCCATCTATAGTCTGCCTGATTCCTGTTATCGCTTAATTGGACGACGCGGGCCCTTACGGGTGCGTGCGTTAGTCTTGGTGCGTTGTCCCCGGACAGGTAAACCCCGGCGATGACGTAGACCCCGGTAGCAACCGAGATCCATCAATCGCTTCAGGTTCATTGCCACTCCCCGCCGCAAATCACCTTCTACAGAAAGATCCGTTATTTGCCCACGAATCGCTTCGACTTCAGGCTCGCTGAGGTCCCTGATTTTAGTACCGGGCGCTACGCTGGCCGCCTCGCAAATCTGCAAAGCGCGCGTACGGCCGATGCCGTAAATACTGGTCAGAGCAATCCAAGTGTGCTTCTGAACGGGTAAGTTGACTCCCGCAATGCGAGCCATACTACGTACTCCTGTATTGATTCAAGCTGACCCATCAAACCTCCCATTTAAGTTTCGACGGGTAAATAGCCAATTATATCCAATCACCAGCGCCGGTGACAGCCTGCAATCCTCCTGATTTACATGCCAGGGGGCAGGCGCCAAAATCAGCCCTGGCGCTGTTTGTGTTTCTTGTCGGTGCAAATAACGTAGACAACACCTCTGCGTCGCACAATTTTGCAGTTCCGGCAAATTTTCTTTACTGAAGCTTGTACCTTCATGGCAACTCTCCTCAGATTCCTGTTTAACGCCTGACCACGCCTGAACGTCCATAGGACTTCAGATTGGCCTTTTTCATCAGGCTGTCGTATTTATGCGAAATCAGGTGCGCCTGTACCTGCGCAATGAAATCCATGATGACAACCACCACAATCAACACGGATGTGCCGCCGAACTGGAACGGTACCGCCCAGAACACCCGCAATACGTCAGGCAACAGGCAAACAGACACCAGGTATAGTGAGCCCACCATGGTCAGTCGCGTTAGCACATTGTCGATATAGTCCGCGGTCTGTCTTCCCGGCCTGATTCCGGGAACAAATGCGCCCGATCTTTTCAGATTGTCTGCAGTCTCCTTGGAATTGAATACCAGTGCCGTGTAGAAAAAACAGAAAAAGATAATCAATGATGAAAACAGCAATGTGTAGGGCAGGTTACCCGGCGTCATTGCTGCCGCCACATCTGTCAGCCACGCCAGGTTACCGGTGGCACTGAACCATGTCGCCAGTGTAGACGGGAAAATTACCAGACTTGACGCAAAAATCGCCGGGATAACCCCTGACATATTGATCTTCAATGGCAGGTGCGTTTGCTGGTTTTGATATGCGACACGCCCCTGGCGCTGTGCATAATTAACGGTGATCCTGCGCTGTCCACGCTCGACGAGAACAATGAAGTAAATCACGCCAAGCATCAGTGCAACGATCAGCAGTACCGCCGGTATACTTAATTGACCGGTATTGACCAATTCCAGTGTACCCGCTATAGCACGGGGTAATCCGGCCACAATTCCAGCAAAAATGATCAGTGATATGCCGTTTCCGACACCACGCTCTGTAATCTGCTCACCGAGCCACATCAGGAATACCGTACCCGCGGTAAGGGTGATGATTGCGGTAAAAATAAAACCGAATCCGGGGGCGAAAACCACTGAAGCCTGGGCCTGCAGAGCAAAAGCCACGCTACCGGCCTGGACGGCCGCCAGTATCACGGTGAAAAACCTGGTGTACTGGGTAATTTTTTGCCGTCCGCTGGAGCCTTCCTTTTTCAGCTGCTGCAGCTGCGGGACGGCACTCGCCATCAACTGCATAATGATCGATGCCGAGATATACGGCATGACACCCAGAGCAAACAGCGAAAACCGCTCCAGAGCACCACCGGTAAACAGGTTGAACACATCTACGATGGTTCCCTGCTGAGAATTCATGAACTGCAACAAGGCCTGCGGGTTGACGCCCGGCACAGGAATAAACGTGCCGATGCGGTACACAATCAGTGCCATGAGCACGAACAACAAACGCTGGCGCAACTCGGTCAATCGACCCAGGCCGCCCAGCGTTTCCGCCATTTGTGAAGGCCCGCGTGCCATTACTCGACTTTACCGCCTGCTGCTTCAATTGCCGCCTGTGCACCCTTGGTGACAGCCAGGCCTTTCACGGTGATGGCTCTTTCCAGCGTTCCGGTATTTATGATTTTAACTTTCCTGATATACCGGGACACCACGCCAGCAGATTTCAGTGATCCCATATCAACCATGTCAATTTTCATTACCTGCAGCTGGTACAGACGAACCTCCGCGTTATAGCGCGCAGTGCGTGAGGCAAAACCACGCTTCGGCAAACGGCGTTGCAACGGCATCTGGCCACCCTCAAAACCAACTTTGTGGTACCCGCCAGAGCGTGATTTCTGACCCTTGTGGCCACGGCCTGCGGTTTTACCCATGCCGGAACCAATACCACGACCTACCCGCTTGCGGTTTCTTTTACTGCCCTGTGCCGGGCTAATGTTGTTCAGTTTCATCTCAGTACTTTCCTGTTCGGGCGCCAGCCTCAAGCCTCTTCCACTCGTACCATGTAGCTAATCTTATTTGCCATTCCACGTACCGATGGTGTGTCTTCCAGCGTTACGGTTTGGTGCATGCGTTTCAGACCAAGTCCCCGAACGCATTTGCGGTGCTTGGGTTTTGCCCCAATGGGAGAACGCAGCAGGGTTACCTTGATCTGTTTCTTAGCCATGATTCGCAAGTATCTCTTCTACGGGTTTGCCACGCTTGGCAGCAATTGCCTCGGGGTTGTACATCTGTTGCAAGCCTTTGATCGTCGCTCGAACCAGGTTAATGGGGCTGTTGGATCCAACACTTTTTGCCAATACATTATGTACACCCACGGTTTCAAGCACGGCACGCATCGCACCACCGGCGATTACGCCAGTACCTTCAGAAGCCGGCTGCATGTAGATCTTTGATCCACCGTGCCTGGCCTTGACCGGATGCCAAAGCGTTCCGTCCTTCAATTGCACCTGGATCATGTCGCGGCGAGCCTTTTCCATTGATTTCTGGATGGCCACCGGCACTTCACGTGCCTTGCCATAACCAAAACCAACTTTACCGTTACCGTCACCAACCACACTAAGAGCTGTAAAACCGAAAATTCGGCCACCTTTCACAACCTTGGCTACACGGTTAACAGCGACCAGTTTTTCGACCATGCCGTCGGAATTGTCTCTGTCCATTCTTGACATATTTTTACCTGTGTCTCTAATTCCCAGTATCGATAATTATCAATAGCGCTTTAAAACTGTAGTCCGCCTTCGCGGGCCGCGTCGGCGAGTTCTTTGACCCGGCCGTGATACTTGAACCCGGAGCGGTCGAAAGCCACATCCTTTACTCCGGCAGCAACTGCTCTTTCGGCTACGGCTTTGCCAACCGCCTTGGCCGCTGCCTTGTTGTTGGTTCCTTCCAGGCCATCACGTACATCTTTTTGCAAAGTGGACGCTGCTGCCAAAACATTTGCACCCTCGGCATCAATCACCTGGGCATAGATATGCCGGCCACTTCTATGGACCGTCAAACGGGGCATACCCAACTGCCTGATATGTGCGCGGGCTTTTTTGGCGCGTCTGATTCGCGCAGTTTTTTTGTTCATCTCAGCTACCTTTAATTACAGTCAGTGCCTGAATGTCCCATCCAAAAGATCAGGCCTTCTTGGCTTCCTTCCTGATCACACGCTCATCCGAGTAACGCACTCCTTTGCCCTTGTAGGGTTCCGGTGGCCGGAATGACCGAATTTCCGCTGCCGCCTGGCCGACTTTCTGCTTATCACATCCGGAGATGATGATTTCGGTCTGTGTCGGAGTTTCAATTTTCACGCCTTCGGGCGCTTTGTAATTGACCGGATGTGAAAAACCGAGTGCCAGGTTCAATTTGTCGCCCTCGGCCTGGGCGCGGTATCCAACGCCGATTAAATTCAGCTTCTTTTCAAAACCTTCAGACACCCCGGTCACCATATTATTGACCAGCGACCGAAAGGTACCTGCCATGGCCACATCTTTGTCTGTCTTCCATTCGAGCTTGTACTCGCCATCTTCCTGCTTGAGGCTTACGGTAGGGTGCAATGTGACCGAAAGCTTGCCCTTTGGGCCTTTGACCGAAACTTCCGCGCCATCGATGTTGAGTTCAACACCTGATGGCAGAACAATCGGATTCTTAGCTACGCGTGACATATCTTTCTCCCAGCCAGCCGTTTACGACACGAAGCAGAGAATTTCTCCGCCCTGTCCCTGTGCGCGAGCCTGGATATCGGTCATGATTCCCTTGGACGTGCTGACAATGGTGATTCCCAGGCCATCAAATACCCTCGGCAGTTCGTCTTTGCCACGATAAATACGCAAGCCCGGACGGCTGCCTCGTTTGATCATGTCAATCACGCCACGGCCTTCAAAATATTTCAGCGTTACCTCAAGCGTAGGCTTTCCATTGACCTCGCCGATGGCAAAGTCATTGATATAGCCTTCGTTCTTAAGTACACCGGCAATGCCTACTTTTACCTTTGAGTTCGGCATTTCTACTGTCACTTTCCGGGTTGCCTGTGCATTGCGAATACGCGTCAACATATCTGCAATCGGGTCACTCATGCTCATCTTTTTTGTCCTGTCTCTTCAATTCCGGAGCATCGCTCCGTTGTTTTATTCTTCTCACCAACTGGCCTTACGCAGGCCGGGCACGTCACCGCGCATGGCTGCTTCGCGCAGCATGTTACGGCCCAAACCAAACTTGCGATAGAAACCCCTCGGACGACCGGATATGGCGCAACGGTTCCTTTGCCTCGCCGGGCAGGAATCACGCGGCAGTTTTTGCAATGCGAACATCGCGTTTTGCTTTTCCTCAAATCCAACTTCCGGGTTTGAAATCACTGCCTTCAACTCCGTCCGTTTCTTGGCGTACTTTTTCACCAGTTTCGTGCGCCGCTTCTCGCGGTTGATCATGGATACTTTTGCCATGGTTTTTCCTTGGCTACCTGTCCTTGAACGGGAAATTGAACGCTTTTAACAGCGCAATTCCCTGCTCGTTGTCTTTTGCATTGGTTGTAATGGTGATATCCATACCGCGGATCGCATCCACCTTGTCAAAATCGATTTCGGGGAACATGATCTGCTCTTTCACACCTAGGCTATAATTTCCACGCCCATCAAATGATTTCGGGCTAAGACCACGGAAATCACGCACCCTTGGAATGGAGATATTCACCAGGCGATCGAGAAACTCATACATCCGCTCACGCCGTAGTGTCACTTTGCAACCCACCGGCCAGCCGTCTCGGATCTTGAATGAGGCCACTGACTTGCGTGACAGCCTGACGATCGGCTTTTGACCTGCAATCAGGGTCATGTCACCGGTAGCCCGTTCCATCACTTTCTTGTCGGTAACAGCTTCCCCAACACCCATATTCAGGGTGATCTTGGTTATTTTCGGAACCTCCATTACATTGGACAGCTCAAGCTGCTCCATTAACTGGGGAACCACTGTTTCCTTATAAAATGTCTGTAATCTCGACATAATTCCTAACCTTAGATATCGACGGCTTCGCCGTTGGATTTGAAAATCCTGACCTTATGACCATCTCCAAGTGTCTTGTATCCAACCTTGTCCGCCTTGTTGGTGGCAGGATTGAATAACTGGACATTCGAATCATGGATCGGGGCCTCCTTTTCCACGATACCGCCCGAAATATTACGGCCAGGATCCGGCTTCGTGTGGCGCTTGACCATGTTGACGTTTTCTACCAGCAGGCGTTCGTTTTCCATCACGCTAAGCACATGACCTCTCTGGCCCTTGCTGCGCCCGGCAATCACGACTACCTCATCGCCTTTCTTGATGCGTTTCATCTTTCCAATCTCCCCCGCTTACAGCACTTCAGGTGCAAGCGAGACAATCTTCATAAATCTCTCGGTGCGAAGCTCGCGCGTTACCGGGCCAAAAATACGGGTACCGATAGGCTCAAGTTTCGGGTCCAGCAATACCGCGGCATTGCTGTCAAAACGAATCAGTGAGCCATCACTTCTGCGCACTCCCTTGCGGGTACGCACAACAACCGCGTCATAGACTTCGCCCTTTTTCACCTTGCCTCGTGGAATGGCATCTTTGACCGTCACCTTGATGATGTCCCCGATATGCGCATAACGACGCTTGGATCCACCCAGCACCTTGATACACATTACCTGGCGCGCGCCACTGTTGTCTGCCGCGCTCAGCATGCTCTGCATTTGAATCATTTTTCTTTCCTCGGTCTCAACAGGGGCTTACTGAGCCCGCTCCAGGACTTCCAGCACCCGCCAGCTCTTGGCTTTGGAAATCGGGCGACATTCCGCGATCATGACCTTGTCACCTTCGCCGCAGTCATTGGTCTCATCGTGGGCATGAACCTTGGTCGAACGCTTAATGTACTTGCCATAGAGTGGATGTTTGACCTGCCTTTCCAGCAGTACGGTGACGGTTTTGTCCATCTTGTCGCTTACGACGAGCCCCACCTTGGTTCTCTTGACTTCTGAAGCACTGCTCATGACTCACTTCCTTCTCTGCTCTTTTCGCTCAGGATGGTCTTCAGGCGGGCAATATCCCTGCGTACGCGGCGCAATTCGTTCGGTTGAGCAAGCTGGCCCGTTCCTTTTTGCATCCTGAGGTTAAACTGTTCCTGCAACAACTCACTGAGCTCGCTGCGCACATCGCCTTCAGATTTTGTTCTGATTTCCTGAATATCCATCACATCACCGACCGGGTTACAAATGTGGTCTTGACCGCCAACTTCGCCGAGGCCAGGCGGAATGCTTCCCGGGCAGCATCTTCGGACACGCCCTGGATTTCATAAAGCACTCGACCGGGTTGAATGGGCGCAACCCAGTACTCAACATTACCTTTCCCTTTGCCCATACGAACCTCTACGGGTTTCTTGGTAATCGGCTTGTCGGGGTAAACGCGGATCCACAATTTTCCGCCACGTTTTACGTAACGAGTGATCGCTCGACGGGCTGCTTCGATCTGCCGGGCAGTGACGAATCCACGCGTCGTTGCTTTCAGGCCGAATTCTCCGAAACTGACCTTGTTTCCCACATGGGCCAGTCCGCGGTTGCGGCCTTTCATCTGTTTTTTGAATTTTGTTCGTTTCGGCTGCAGCATTTCCCAGTCTCCTAGTGTCCTATTTGCCGTGCCTGTCTTCGGATTTGGGCGCATACAGGTCGAAAACCTCACCCTTGTAAATCCAGACTTTTACGCCCAGCACGCCATATGTGGTCTTTGCCTCTACAAATCCGTAGTCCACGTCTGCCCGCAGTGTATGTAGCGGCACCTGGCCTTCCCGGTACCATTCGCTACGCGCAATATCGGCGCCGTTCAGTCGTCCGGCAACACAAACCTTGATACCCAGGGCACCAAGGCGCATGGAATTTCCAACTGCTCTCTTCATTGCGCGTCGGAACATGATTCTGCGTTCCAGCTGTTGTGCGATACCTTCCGCGACCAGATGGGCATCAAGTTCCGGCTTGCGTATTTCAGCGACCGTGATATGTGTCGGAACACCCATCAACGCCGTGACATCACGGCGCAGACGATCAATGTCTTCGCCTTTCTTGCCGATCACAATACCCGGCCGTGCAGTATGGATCGTGATGCGTGCAGACTTGGCCGGGCGTTCAATAGTAATCCGGCTGACCGCTGCCTGGGCCAGACGCTCACGCAGAAACTTCCGTACCTTGAGGTCGGAATTCAGCTGCTCGGCGTATTCACCTTTTTCGGCAAACCACGTGGAGTTCCAGTCCTTGGCGATGCCAAGCCGGATACCTGTTGGATGTACTTTCTGGCCCATATTTTTTGCCTTTACCTGTTAAAGACCCAGAGTGTTAAACACTAAGCCTGGTCTGCTACGGTCAAAGTAATGTGACTGGTTCGCTTCAGGATGCGGGTTCCGCGTCCCTTGGCTCGAGCCCTGCCGCGTTTCATGGTAGGGCCCTCATCAATCATGATGGTCTGAATCTTCAGCTCATCAATGTCGGCGCCCTCGTTGTGTTCCGCGTTGGCAATAGCGGACAACAGCACTTTCTTGACGATATGCGCCGCTTTCTTGGTGCTGAACGTCAACAACTGCTCTGCTTTTTCCACCGGTAAGCCACGTACCTGGTCCGCGACCAGCCGCACCTTCTGCGCGGATATACGTGCTCCCTTCAATCGTGCTGTCACCTGCATCTTCCTGATACCTATTTCGTTTTGCGGTCGCCGGAATGTCCGCGAAATGTACGGGTAGCGGCAAACTCACCCAGCTTGTGACCGATCATCTGGTCATTGATCAGAATGGGAACATGCTGTCGGCCGTTGTGCACAGCAATGGTCAAGCCGACCATTTCCGGCAGGATCATGGAACGGCGGGACCAGGTCTTGATTGGCCTCTTGTTATTCGTTTCAACCGCACTGCTCACCTTGGTGGCCAGATGGTGATCGATAAACGGTCCTTTTTTAATTGATCTTGGCATATCTCACCCCGTTATTTCCCGGAACGCGAACGGACAATAAATTTGTCTGTACGCTTGTTCTTGCGTGTTTTGTGGCCCTTGGCTGGAACGCCCCATGGAGATACCGGGTGACGGCCACCTGAAGTTTTACCTTCACCGCCGCCATGCGGGTGATCTACCGGGTTCATCGCAACACCACGAACCGTGGGCCGCACGCCACGCCAGCGTTTTGCGCCGGCTTTACCCAGTTTTTCCAGGTTGTGCTCAGAGTTGGAAACTTCACCAACCGTGGCCTTGCAGCGAATTGGAACCTTGCGCATCTCGCCAGAACGCAGCCGCAGGGTTGCGTACTGACCTTCACGGGCAACCAGCTGTACCGCTGTTCCGGCACTACGTGCCAGTTGCGCGCCCTTGCCAGGTTTCAGCTCCACACAATGTACAACCGTACCTACCGGGATATTGCGTAAGGGCAGCGAGTTACCCGGCTTGATTGCCGCTTCCCGGCCACTGCTGACCGGATCACCGGAGCGCACTCCCTTGGGAGCGATGATGTAACGGCGTTCTCCGTCTGCATACAGCACCAATGCAATGTGCGCGCTGCGATTAGGATCGTATTCGATGCGCTCTACCCGACCACCGATGCCATCCTTGTCGCGTTTGAAATCAATAACGCGGTAATGCTTCTTGTGTCCGCCGCCACGATGCCGGGTAGTTATCCGGCCCGTATTATTCCTGCCGCCGGTCCTGGATTTTTTCTCTACCAGGGCCGGATGAGGAGCGCCTTTATGCAGGTGATCATGTCGGACCTGCACGACGCCTCGGCGTCCTGGCGATGTAGGTTTTGCCTTTACAATTGTCATACCAAATCTTCCCTACACTGAATCTCCGCCCAGGAAGTCCAATGTCTGACCCTCCTGAACCCGAACATATGCTTTCTTCCAGTCGATACGCTTGCCCGGGCGCATCTTGAACGTCTTTTTCTTGCCCTTCACATTGACAACGCGTACCGATTCAACTTTGACCTCGAACAGGGTTTCAACTGCAGCCCGGATCTCGGTCTTGTTGGCGTCTGGCGCCACTTTGAATACGTACTGGTTACTTTCATCACCAATGCGGGCGGTTTTTTCCGTCACCCTCGGTGCCAGGAGTACTTTGTACAAACGATTATTGTTCATCCCAGCCACTCCTGGATCTTGTTGACTGCATCAATTGTGATCACTACTTTTTCCGCCGCTACCAGACTCACCGGATCGATACCTTCGACATCCAGCACACTGACATGCGGAAGGTTGCGGGAAGCCAGGAACAAGTTTCCGTCTACTTCCGTGCTTACAATCAGACACTGCTCTGCGTCCATGCCCGCGAGCATTTCTTTGAGCAGGCGAGTTTTCGGCTCCGCAAGCTCCAGCTTTTCAATTACGACCAGCCGGTCCTGGCGAACCAGTTCCGAAAGGATGGTCTGCAACGCACCCCGGTACATCTTGCGATTAACCTTTTGAGAGTGGTCAGCCGGTGTGGCTGCAAATGTCCTGCCACCGCCTCTCCAGATAGGGCTGCGGATCGTACCTGCACGTGCCCGGCCAGTACCCTTCTGGCGCCAGGGCTTTTTACCGCCGCCTCTTGCTGTTGAACGACTTTTCTGGGCCTTGGTACCGGCACGCCCGCCCGCCAGATAAGCGGTAACAACCTGGTGTACCAGGGCTTCAGAAAATTCCCGTCCGAACGTGGCGTCGGACACTTTGATATCACTTCCACCTGAAACTGCGAGTTTCATAACCATATTCCTGTTAATGCAACTTCACGGAAGGGCGCACGGATACGTGTCCGCCAGGTGCCCCCGGTACTGCGCCCTTGATCAGGAGCAGGTTCCGCTCTGCGTCAATCTGGACAATTTCCAGGTTCTGCGTGGTCACGCGCTCATCGCCCATATGACCTGCCATCTTCTTGCCCTTGAAAACCCGGCCCGGGGTCTGGCACTGGCCGATTGAACCAGGCGCGCGGTGCGACAGCGAATTACCATGTGTCGCGTCCTGCATGCTGAAGTTGTGGCGTTTTACCGCTCCGGCAAATCCTTTTCCTTTGCTGGTGCCGGTAACATCGACTTTCTGGCCGGTTTTGAACTGTTCAACACTCAATTCAGCACCCGCCTCAAGTTCGCCACCCTCTTCGCTGGCGAGCCTCAGTTCCCATAATCCTTCGCCTGCTTCCACATCTGCCTTGGCGAAGTGGCCTGCAGCAGGCTTGTTCACCAGGTTTGAACGTCTGGAACCGGTGGTGACCTGTATGGCACGGTATCCATCGGTTTCTTCATTCTTGACCTGGGTAACACGGTTCGGGCTTGCGTCAATCACCGTTACAGGAATACTTTCTCCCTGTTCGGTAAAGACCCTGGTCATGCCGCATTTACGGCCAATAATTCCAATTGTCATCATGCAACCCCTCAATACAGCTTGATCTGCACATCCACGCCTGCTGCGAGATCGAGCTTCATCAGCGCATCAACGGTTTTGTCATTCGGATCTATGATATCCATCAGGCGTTTGTGCGTACGCGTCTCATACTGGTCACGCGCGTCCTTGTTGACGTGCGGAGAGATGAGCACCGTGTGACGCTCTATGCGGGTGGGCAAGGGAATCGGGCCGCGTACCTGGGCACCCGTCCTTCTCGCTGTTTCCACGATTTCCGCGGCGGAACGATCAATCAGCCTGTGATCGAAGGCTTTTAGCCGGATGCGGATTCTCTGTTCGGCCATTTCTATTTACTCGCTATGCTCGTAATCTGCCAAAAAAATAAATTTCAATTACTCGTGGATCTTGGCAACAACGCCAGCACCCACCGTACGGCCACCCTCGCGTATCGCGAAGCGCAAGCCTTCCTCCATCGCAATCGGGTTTATCAGCTCAACCTGCATCTGCACATTGTCCCCGGGCATCACCATTTCGATACCCTCAGGCAACTCGCAAGCACCCGTCACATCCGTGGTGCGGAAGTAAAACTGCGGCCGGTAACCCTTGAAAAACGGCGTATGACGTCCACCCTCGTCCTTCGACAGGATGTACACCTCGGCCTCAAACCTGGTGTGCGGATTAATCGACTTCACGTGCGCCAGTACCTGGCCACGCTCCACCTCATCCCGCTTGGTACCACGCAGCAACACACCCACGTTGTCACCCGCACGGCCCTCGTCCAGCAACTTGCGGAACATCTCAACGCCCGTGCATACCGTCTTGGTGGTCTCGTTGATTCCAACGATCTCTACTTCCTCACCCACCTTGATAATGCCGCGCTCCACACGACCGGTCACCACCGTGCCGCGACCGGATATGGAAAACACATCCTCAATCGGCAACAGGAACGGCTTATCCATCTCACGCACAGGCTCAGGCACATAGGCATCCAACTCGTCAATCAACTTCAGGATCGACGGCACACCCATGTCACTCTCATCACCTTCCAGTGCCTTCAGCGCCGAACCGGTCACCACCGGAATGTCGTCGCCCGGAAAATCATACGAGCTCAACAGCTCGCGCACTTCCATCTCCACCAGCTCCAGCAACTCGTCATCATCCACCTGGTCGGCCTTGTTCATATACACCAGGATGTAAGGCACACCCACCTGGCGGGCCAGCAGAATATGCTCGCGCGTCTGCGGCATCGGCCCGTCAGCAGCAGACACCACCAGGATCGCACCGTCCATCTGCGCCGCACCGGTAATCATGTTCTTCACATAATCGGCGTGCCCCGGACAATCAACATGAGCGTAATGCCGGTTCTCCGACTCGTACTCAACGTGCGCGGTGGCAATGGTAATCCCGCGTTCGCGTTCTTCCGGCGCATTATCAATCTTGTCGTAAGCAATAAACTCCCCGCCACGGGCCTCAGAACAGATCTTCGTCAGCGCCGCCGTCAACGTCGTCTTGCCATGATCCACGTGACCAATCGTGCCCACGTTGACATGGGGCTTTGTTCTTACAAATTTCTCTTTTGACATGATTAACCTCTGCTTTTAAGAGCCCGCCTTTAAGCGGTTTTTTTAATAATTTCTTCGGCCACACTATTCGGCGCTTCCGAATAATGGTCGAATTCCATCGTAAAAGTTGCCCGGCCCTGTGTTTGTGACCTCAGATCCGTTGCATAACCAAACATTTCAGAAAGTGGTACATGCGCGTCAATGGTTTTACCTGCAGGGCTGTCTTCCATTCCCTGCAACTGGCCACGCCTGCGGCTGATATCACCCATAACATCACCCATGTAGTCTTCAGGGGTAACAACCTCGACTTTCATCATTGGTTCAAGCAATACCGGCCTGGCCGCCAGCGCAGCATTCTTGAATGCCATGGAGCCAGCGACCTTGAACGCCATCTCTGATGAATCAACCTCGTGGTAGGAACCGTCGTACAGTTCCACCCTGAAGTCGACCACCGGATAACCGGCAATAACGCCGTTTTGCATAGCTTCCTGGATGCCCTTGTCAACCGAAGAAATGTATTCCTTCGGAATCGAACCACCGACAATCTTGTTTTCGAACTCGTAGCCTTCGCCTGCCGCGGTGGGCATCATCCGGATCTTGGCGTGCCCGTACTGGCCGCGGCCACCGGACTGGCGAACAAACTTGCCTTCCGCTTCCACTGAATTGCGAATCGTTTCCCTATAGGCAACCTGCGGACGTCCGACATTGGCTTCGACTTTGAATTCACGTTTCATACGATCAACGAGAATATCCAGATGAAGCTCGCCCATACCTGAAATGATGGTCTGGCCGGACTCTTCGTCGGTGTGCACACGGAAAGACGGATCTTCCTGCGCCAGTTTTTGCAAAGCGATACCCATCTTTTCCTGGTCTGCCTTGGTACGAGGCTCGACTGCAACCGAAATCACCGGATCGGGAAATTCCATACGCTCCAGCGTAATGATTGAATTCAGATCACACAGGGTGTCACCCGTGGTTGCGGCTTTCAGCCCGACGGCAGCTGCTATATCGCCTGCGCGCACTTCTTTGATCTCGTCGCGCGAGTTGGCGTGCATCTGCAAAATTCGGCCGACACGCTCTTTTCTTCCCTTGACCGGGTTATAAACTGTGTCGCCGGATTTCAATACACCGGAATAGACACGGAAAAAGGTCAGAGAGCCTACATATGGATCGGTGGCAATTTTGAATGCGAGCGCTGCAAATGGCTGCTCATCGCCACTGGGACGCTCTCCCTCTTCGTCGTTTTCAAGAATGCCCTTGATCGCAGGAACATCCATCGGGGAAGGCATCAGGTCAACTACTGCATCCAAAAGTGCCTGCACACCCTTGTTTTTGAATGCCGAACCGCAGAGACAGGGCACTATGTCATTGTGCAAGGTGCCTACGCGCAGGCCACTGATGATCTGCTCGTTGGTCAACTCGCCGGTCTCAACGTAGGCCTCCATCAGATCTTCGGATGCCTCCGCTGCCATCTCCACCATGTACTCCCGCGCCGACTCAGCTTCAGCCAGGAGTTCTTCCGGAATTTCACGCGATTCATGGGCCATGCCCATGTTTTCATTGCTCCAGTAGATAGCCCTCATCTTGACCAGGTCTACTACACCCTGAAAATGCTCCTCAACGCCTATCGGTATTTGGATGGGCACAGGCCGTGCACCCAGGCGTTCCTTGATCTGGCGAACAACGCGCGGGAAATCTGCACCGGTCCGGTCCATCTTGTTGACGAAACATACACGCGGCACGTTGTAACGCGTTGCCTGGCGCCACACTGTTTCTGATTGGGGCTGAACGCCACCCACAGCACAAAAAACCGCTACAGTACCGTCCAGTACACGCAAGGAGCGCTCTACCTCGATGGTGAAATCAACATGCCCTGGCGTATCAATAATGTTGATACGGTGTTCCGGGAACTGCTCGTTCATACCATCCCAGAAACAGGTGGTAGCAGCGGAGGTAATCGTAATTCCACGCTCCTGCTCCTGTTCCATCCAATCCATCGTGGCATTGCCGTCATGGACTTCACCGATTTTGTGTGAAACACCGGTGTAGTACAGGATACGCTCGGTCGTCGTGGTTTTACCGGCATCGATATGGGCCATGATGCCAATATTGCGATACCGTTCAATGGGTGTATTACGGGACACTATCCTTTCCTCAAAACCCGACTACCAGCGGTAGTGGGAGAACGCCTTGTTTGCTTCGGCCATGCGGTGCGTGTCTTCACGTTTCTTGACGGCAGAACCACGCTGCTCAACGGCTTCAAGCAGTTCACCTGCCAGACGCTGTGGCATACTTTTTTCGCCGCGCTTGCGTGCGGCATCAATAATCCAACGCATCGCCAGTGTCTGGCGCCGCTTGGGTCGTACTTCAATCGGCACCTGGTAGGTCGCGCCGCCCACACGGCGGGACTTTACTTCCACCATCGGGCTGACGTTTTCCAGCGCCTTTTCAATCAATTCAACCGGGGTTGCACTCTTGTTCTTTTCCTCAATCGTCTGAATTGCACCGTAAACGATGCGCTCTGCGGTAGATTTTTTACCACTGTGCATCACCATGTTGACAAAACGGGTGATCATTTCGCTGCCAAACTTGGGGTCCGGCAAAATGTCACGCGTGAAATTTGAATGTTTTCTGGACATTAGGATTTCCGTTTTTCTCTGTTAACCAGCACTCAGTTCTTGGGACGCTTGGCGCCATATTTGGACCGTCCCTGGCGACGATCGCCAACTCCAGCCGTATCGAGGCTGCCGCGTACCGTGTGATAACGAACACCAGGAAGGTCTTTCACGCGGCCACCGCGAATCAAAACAACGCTATGCTCCTGCAGGTTATGACCCTCTCCACCGATGTAGCTTGTCACTTCAAAACCATTGGTCAGGCGCACACGTGCAACTTTGCGCAGCGCGGAATTCGGTTTCTTCGGCGTAGTTGTATAAACGCGGGTACAAACACCACGTTTCTGCGGGCAACCTTCCAGCGCCGGCACGTTGCTCTTGTACAGCTTTGGTTTACGCGCTTTACGCACCAATTGATTAACTGTCGACATAAAAAATACCTTGTTCAATAAAACAACAGGCGGGACTTTCGTCCTGCCTGTCGAAGGGCGCGAATATTACGCAGCCCCCCCTAGCAATGTCAAACGCCCAACCCTGGTCTTTTTCACCTGGATTGGACGCCATGATTCCGGCCCACGCGCCGGCGACATCGGCTCTTCGAGACAGACCCAGACTAGGTCTCTGATCTGTCCGATCCTCGTTTTTGAGGAATTGCTAATACTTAGCCGGTCGATTATGACAGGGGCTTAATGTTTTGGCAATATTTTTTAGAAAAAACTACAATCTTTTCCCGTCGTTTTTGACCAACCGGAAAGAGGGCCCGCCAAACGGGCCCCGGTATCTCTGAAAGCTGTAATTTACGACTGGGTTTCAGCTGAACCTTCGAGTGCTTCTAAATCCTCGGCCGCAACTGCAGCTGCCAGGGCTGCGAGATCAATCTCAGGCTCTTCTTCTTCTGCCCGCTTGCGTGTCTTGTGATAGGCCATACCGGTACCCGCTGGTATCAGGCGACCGACAATCACGTTCTCTTTCAGTCCGCGTAAATGATCGACTGTTCCTCGAACAGCCGCTTCCGTCAGCACACGGGTGGTCTCCTGGAAAGAAGCCGCCGAAATAAAAGATTCAGTCGCCAGGGAAGCCTTGGTAATACCCAGCAAAATACGCTGGTAGGTAGCCGGCTTTCCGCTGTTTCTCTTGCTTTCCACGTTTGCCTCAAGGATACGCACCAGATCCAGCTGATCACCGCGCAGCAAACGCGTATCACCGGGTCGTTTAACCTCGGCTTTACGCAGCATCTGGCGAATGATGACTTCGATGTGTTTATCGTTGATCTTCACACCCTGAAGCCGATATACATCCTGGATTTCCTTGACCAGGTAATCGGCCAGCGCTTCTACACCCAGTAGGCGCAAAATATCGTGTGGATTTGGCTCGCCGTCGACAACGGTTTCACCTTTTTCCACGCGTTCGCCTTCAAACACGATCAGGTGACGCCACTTGGGAATCAACTCTTCGTAGGTTTCAGCATCATCCTGGGTAATCACCAGGCGCTGCTTGCCCTTGGTATCCTTGCCAAAACTGACGATTCCGGAAACCTCGGCCAGGATTGACGGCTCTTTGGGCTTACGTGCTTCGAACAGGTCGGCAACGCGCGGCAGACCACCGGTGATATCACGGGTCTTGGACGATTCCTGTGGTATGCGTGCGATTACATCACCCACCTGAACGTTTTGAGCATCCTTGATGCCTACGATGGCACCCGCCGGCAGGAAATAGTGGGCCGGAATCTCGGTTCCCGCGAGACACAACTCCTTACCTTTTTTATCCAACAGGCTAACCATTGGACGTAAGTCCTTGCCGGCGGAACCGCGCTGCTTTGGATCGGTGATAACGAGGCTGGTAAGACCGGTAATGTCGTCCACGGTTTCGTTGATGGTCACACCATCAATAAAGTCATGGAATTTCACCGAACCCGCCACCTCGGTTACGATTGGGTGAGTATGGGGGTCCCAGTTGGCAACCATGCCCCCGGCCTGGCAATCATCACCATCACGTCCCGATACGATTGCTCCGTACGGTATTTTGTAACGCTCGCGTTCACGGCCATGTTCATCAATAACGGACAACTCACCGGATCGTGATACGGCGACCAGCTTCTTATCCGCGTTTATGACTGATTTCAGGTTATGCAGCCGGACTTTACCGGCAGACTTGGTTTGAATGTGATCAACCGCCGCAGCCCTCGATGCAGCACCACCGATATGGAAGGTACGCATGGTCAGCTGTGTACCCGGTTCACCAATCGACTGTGCCGCAATCACACCAACCGCTTCACCGCTGTTGACGATATGGCCACGAGCCAGATCGCGTCCATAGCAACTGGCGCAAACGCCGTGCCTGGTTACGCAGGTAATTGTGGAACGCACAAGCACCTGGTCGATACCGGCGTCTTCGAGCAATTCCACGCCCTGCTCGTCGAGCAGGGTGTTGCGCTTGAATATCAGCTCTTTGGTGCCGGCTTTGAAAGTATCCTCGGCCACAACCCGGCCCAGAACCCGCTCGCTCAGCGTCTCTACCACATCACCACCCTCGACGATGGGTTGCAGGACTACCCCCATCTCGGCGCCACAATCACGCTCGGTGATTACAAGATCCTGTGCGACATCAACCAGACGGCGGGTCAGGTAACCCGAGTTTGCGGTTTTTAACGCGGTATCTGCAAGACCCTTACGCGCACCGTGAGTGGAGATGAAGTACTGCAATACATCAAGGCCCTCGCGGAAATTCGCGGTTATCGGCGTTTCAATAATGGAACCATCAGGTTTTGCCATCAGGCCGCGCATTCCGGCCAACTGCCTGATCTGGGCGGCAGAACCACGTGCCCCGGAATCCGCCATGATGAAGATGGAGTTCATAGAGTCCTGCTCCACTTCCTTGCCATCCCATGTTTTCGCCACGGTCTTACCCATGCGCTCCATCATCGCGCGAGCAACCAGCTCGTTGGTTCGCGACCATATATCCACTACCTTGTTGTAGCGCTCACCGGCGGTGACCAGGCCTGATATGTACTGGTTGTGGATTTCGACCACTTCGTGTTCAGCAGCCTCGAGGATGGCTTTCTTTTCATCAGGTACCTGAAGGTCATCAATACCAATTGATACACCGGAGATGGTCGCGTAATGGAATCCCGTGTACATCAGGCGATCTGCGAAAACCACGGATTTCTTGAGCCCCAGTCTCCGGTAGCAGGAATCGATCAGCGCAGAAATTTGCTTTTTCTTCAAGGTACGGTTCAACAGGTGGAAAGGCATACCGCTGGGGCGAATCTCCGCCAGCAACGCCCTGCCTACCGTGGTTTCAACCAGGTTGGTCTCATGCCGCTCTTCACCGTGCTCGGAAATGATGGTTTCATCGATCCGGACCTTGATGCTGGCATGCAATTCAACGGCCTTGTTCTCATAAGCGCGATGTACTTCTTCGATATCCGAGAAATACATGCCTTCACCCGCAACACCGGCCAGCTTGCGGGTCATGAAATACAAACCCAGAACCACGTCCTGTGTCGGCACAATGATAGGCTCGCCGTTGGCCGGTGAAAGAATGTTATTTGAAGACATCATCAGCGCACGCGCTTCCAGCTGTGCTTCAACTGACAAGGGTATGTGCACTGCCATCTGGTCACCGTCAAAATCGGCGTTAAAAGCCGTACAGACCAACGGGTGTAACTGGATGGCCTTGCCTTCGATCAGAACAGGCTCAAAAGCCTGGATGCCGAGGCGATGCAAGGTGGGCGCCCGGTTCAACAGCACCGGGTGTTCGCGAATGACCTCCGAGAGGATATCCCAGACTTCAGCCCGTTCGGCCTCGACCAGTTTTTTCGCAGCCTTGATGGTAGCCGCCATCCCGCGTAGTTGCAGTTTGCTGAAAATGAACGGCTTGAACAATTCAAGTGCCATTTTCTTAGGCAGACCGCACTCATGCAATTTCAGGGTTGGACCCACTACGATCACTGAACGGCCCGAGTAATCTACGCGTTTACCCAGCAGGTTTTGCCGGAAACGGCCCTGCTTGCCTTTGATCATGTCAGCCAGTGATTTCAGCGGACGCCGGTTGGTACCGGTTATTGCACGGCCACGCCTGCCGTTATCCAGCAGGGCGTCTACCGATTCCTGCAACATACGCTTTTCATTGCGCACGATGATGTCCGGTGCATTGAGTTCGAGCAACCGCTTCAGGCGATTATTGCGATTGATCACGCGACGATACAGGTCATTCAGATCCGAGGTGGCAAAGCGTCCTCCATCCAGCGGCACCAGCGGCCTGAGGTCAGGCGGAAGCACCGGAAGCACGGTCATGATCATATACTCCGGACGATTACCGGATTCGATGAATGCTTCAACCAGTTTTACGCGTTTCGACAGGCGTTTCAGCTTGGTGACTGAACGCGTGGCGGAAATATCTTCGCGAAGTTGCAGTACTTCTTCCTTAAGATCAATGCTGTGAAGCAGTTCAAATATAGCCTCGGCGCCCATCTTTGCGTTGAAATCATCACCGTATTCTTCGACTGAATCCAGGTACTGGTCATCGGTCAGCAACTGACCTCTCTCCAGGTCCGTAAGTTCTGCATCAAGTACCACGTAAGATTCAAAATAGAGGATGCGCTCAATATCACGCAGCGTCATATCAAGAATCAGGCCGATACGTGAAGGAAGTGACTTCAAAAACCAGATATGCGCAACGGGACTGGCCAGTTCGATGTGCGCCATGCGTTCACGACGAACCTTGGTCAATGTGACCTCGGTTCCGCATTTCTCGCAGACCACACCACGGTGCTTCATGCGCTTGTACTTGCCGCACAGGCACTCGTAATCCTTTATCGGACCGAAAATGGACGCGCAAAACAGACCATCGCGTTCCGGCTTGAATGTCCGGTAATTAATGGTTTCAGGCTTTTTAACCTCACCGAATGACCACGATCGTATTAAGTCCGGCGGCGCAAGGCCGATACGGATGGCGTCAAATTCCAGCGACTGGCGCTGGCGATTATACAGATTGAGCAGATCTCTCACCGTTAATCTCCTATGGGGTCTCTTCGAGTTCGATGTTGATACCAAGCGAGCGGATTTCTTTCACCAGTACGTTGAAAGATTCCGGCATTCCTGCCGCCATTTCGTGGTTGCCATCGACAATGTTTTTGTACATGTGATTTCGGCCGCCAACGTCGTCCGATTTCACCGTTAGCATTTCCTGCAGCGTGTACGCGGCACCGTAAGCCTCGAGCGCCCACACTTCCATCTCACCGAAACGTTGGCCACCGAACTGTGCTTTACCGCCCAATGGCTGCTGCGTAACCAGGCTGTACGGACCGGTCGAACGCGCGTGCATCTTGTCATCCACCAGGTGGTTGAGCTTCATCATATACATGTACCCAACGGTAATCGGGCGATCAAAGGCATCGCCTGTTCGACCGTTATACAAGGTGGTCTGGCCACTGACCGGCAACTGGGCCAGTTCCAGCAATCGTTTGATTTCCGCTTCAGGCGCTCCGTCAAATACCGGTGTGGCCATTGGTACACCGTCGACAAGGTTACCCGCCATGGTTTTGATTTCCGCGGCGGAAAAGGTGTTCATATTGACCCTGCCTTCCTGGTCGCTGTTGTACACTTCGCCCAAAAATTTGCGGATGTCGTCTGTCTTGGCTTTCTCATCGATCATTGTTTTGATGCGATGACCCAGGCCTTTTGCAGCCCAGCCAAGATGCGTTTCCAGCACCTGGCCGATATTCATTCGAGATGGCACACCGAGTGGATTCAAAACAATATCCACCGGGGTTCCGTCCTCCATGTAAGGCATGTCTTCGGTAGGTACGATCATGGAGATCACACCCTTGTTACCGTGACGGCCGGCCATTTTGTCGCCCGGTTGAATTCTGCGTTTGACAGCCATGTAAACCTTGACCATCTTGAGAACGCCTGGCGCCAGGTCATCACCACGGGTGATTTTGCCCCTTTTTTCCTCGAATCTTTCGTCGAAAGTTTTGCGCTGATCGCGTAACTGGTCAGCCATGTGCTCGAGGAGCTCATTGGCATCGTCACTGTTGGTGCGCAACTTGAACCACTCATCCCGGTCAAGCTCGGCCAGGTTCTCAGCGGAAAGTTTTGAGCCCTTCTTGAGAGTCTTTGGCCCCTTGCTGACCATTTTGCCCACCAGGGCATTTTCGAGACGCTGATAAATGGAGTTTTCTACGATGCGTAACTGGTCATCCAGATCCTTCCGTACCTGGCGTAACTGGTCTTTTTCAATAGAAATCGCCCGTTCATCTTTTTCTACGCCATCACGTGTAAAGACCTGTACGTCAATAACGTTGCCATCCATTCCGGAAGGCACCCGTAATGAGGTGTCTTTAACGTCTGATGCTTTCTCACCAAAAATGGCACGTAACAGCTTCTCTTCGGGGGTAAGTTGTGTTTCACCCTTGGGCGTCACTTTACCGACCAGGATATCCCCGGCTCCGACTTCAGCGCCGATATAGACGATTCCGGACTGATCCAGCTTGTTCAGGTTGTGCTCACCCACATTCGGAATATCGGCAGTAATTTCCTCCGAACCCAGCTTTGTGTCACGGGCGACACTGGTCAGTTCCTCGATGTGAATCGTGGTGTAGCGGTCTTCCTGGACCACACGCTCCGAGATCAGAATAGAATCTTCAAAGTTGTATCCATTCCATGGCATGAATGCCACCAGCATGTTCTGTCCCAGCGCCAATTCGCCCAGATCGGTTGAAGGCCCGTCTGCCAGCACGTCACCGGATTCTACCTGGTCACCTACTGAAACCAGCGGACGCTGATTCATGCAGGTGTTCTGGTTAGAGCGCTGATACTTGGTCAGGTTGTAAATATCGACCCCCGGATCACCGGCGGGAACCTCTTCCTCGTTGACGCGGACCACGATCCTGCCGGCATCGACCTGGTCGACCAGACCGCCACGTTTAGCAACCGCGGTCACACCGGAATCAGTGGCCACTGTACGCTCCATCCCGGTACCCACTAACGGCTTTTCAGCCTTCAGTGTGGGCACAGCCTGGCGTTGCATATTGGAGCCCATCAATGCACGGTTGGCGTCATCGTGCTCCAGAAACGGCACAAGGGATGCGGCCACAGACACAATCTGCTTGGGCGAAACATCCATGTAATTCACTTCGGCCGGATTCGTCAGTGTGAATTCACCCTTGTGACGGCAGGGAATAAAGTCATCGATAAACTTGCCCTTGCTGTCCAGCTCCGCGTTGGCCTGCGCGATGACGAAATCGCCCTCTTCGATTGCAGACAGGTAATCAACTGCATTGGTAACTTTGCTGTTGGTCACTTTTCTGTACGGTGTTTCCAGGAAACCGTAATCATTGGTGCGGGCATATACGGCCAAAGAATTAATCAGACCGATGTTAGGACCTTCAGGTGTTTCAATTGGACACACACGGCCATAATGCGTCGGGTGTACGTCGCGCACCTCAAACCCGGCACGCTCGCGCGTCAGACCGCCAGGGCCCAATGCAGATACGCGCCGCTTATGTGTCACTTCTGACAAAGGGTTATTCTGATCCATGAATTGGCTAAGCTGGCTGGAACCGAAAAATTCCTTAACTGCAGCCGCTACCGGCTTGGCGTTAATCAGTTCCTGCGGTGAAAGGCCTTCGCTTTCTGCGACAGAAAGACGCTCGCGCACTGCACGCTCAATACGTACCACACCCACGCGGAACACGTTTTCGGCCATCTCGCCCACGCTTCGCACGCGGCGGTTGCCCAGGTGATCAATATCATCCACCGTACCTTTGCCGTTGCGGATATCGATGAGAACTTTCAGAACGGCAAGAATGTCCTCGCGGTTCAGTACAGCCGAACCTTCAATTTCATTACGACCGACACGACGGTTAAACTTCATGCGGCCAACACCGGACAGGTCATAACGGTCTTCGCTAAAGAACAGGTTCCTGAACAGGTTCTGCGCCGCGTCCTTGGTTGGCGGCTCACCCGGTCGCATCATGCGGTAAATCTCAACCAGGGCTTCCAGTTCAGTTGTAGAAGGGTCAATATTCAGAGTATTGGAAATATACGGACCCTGGTCGAGGTCATTGACATAGAGAATTTCCAGTTTTTTAATACCTGCTTCACGCAGAGCCTGGAGTAATTCTTCGGTGATTTCAGCATTGGCATCCGCCAGAACTTCACCAGACCCGGTATCAATGATATTGCTCGAAACGATTTTGCCCAGCAGGTAATCGTCCGATACTTCCATCGCCTTAACACCGGCTTCGGAGATCAGTTTCACATGGCGTGCGGTAATGCGTTTGCCGGTTTCAACAATAAGCTTGCCTTTTTTGTCCTTGATATCAAACAGCGCGGAATCTCCGCGTAAGCGACTTGGAATTACTTCCAGTTTTGCACCTTCTTTGAGCAGGTTGATCTTGCTGGTTTCGAAGAAAGTGTCGAGGATTTCCTCGTTGGTCATGCCCAGGGCACGCAACAGGATGGTGACCGGTAATTTTCTACGGCGGTCGATACGCGTGAATATCCCATCCTTGGGATCGAATTCGAAGTCCAGCCAGGATCCCCGGTATGGAATAACACGGGCGGAAAACAACAGCTTTCCACTTGAGTGGGTTTTGCCTTTATCGTGGTCAAAAAACACACCGGGCGAGCGATGTAACTGCGACACGATAACGCGTTCTGTACCGTTAATAATGAAAGTACCGGTTTCGGTCATCAGTGGCAGGTCGCCCATATAGACTTCCTGTTCTTTCACGTACTTGACAGGTTTCTGCTTGGCAGAGCTTTCCTTGTCATAAATGACAAGACGCGCCTTCACGCGCAATGGCGCGCCATAGGTCATTCCGCGCAGCTTGCATTCCCGCACGTCAAATGCCGGGTTCCCCAGCATATAACTGACATATTCAAGCGCTGCGTTGCCGGAATAGGAAACGATAGGGAATACGGACTTAAGCGCGCCATGCAACCCGCGCTCACGGCGCTTCTCAGCTGGAATTTCCAACTGCAGAAACTCCGCATAAGATCTGATTTGAGTTTCCAGCAGATATGGAACTTCCAGCACTGACTGCCGTTTTCCAAAATCCTTGCGGATACGCTTTTTTTCGGTAAAAGAGTACTTCATGATCCGTGTGCCTCGCTTAAACCTTGCCAGGGTTGCTTCATTACATATTCAATTGATTCGCCGAGTTGGCTTTGCCAACCGGTTTTGCGGATTTAATATCCACGGAACCAACAGGAACAGACCGGAGACCGAAGTCCCCAGCCAAATCCATCGTTGTCCTGCTAACAGGAAAACGATTTACTTAACCTCGACAGAAGCACCGGCTTCATCGAGTTTCTTTTTGATCTCTTCAGCTTCGGCCTTGGAAACGCCTTCTTTAACATTAACCGGAGCGCTTTCAACAAGATCCTTGGCTTCTTTCAGACCCAGACCGCTGATCTCGCGAACAACCTTGATCACGGGCACTTTCTGGGCACCGAACGTACTCATGTGGACGTCAAATTCAGTCTGCTCTTCCACAGCAGCTGCTTCACCACCGGCGGCAGGCGCTGCAGCAGCGGCTATCGGGGCAGCGGCTGAAACACCAAATTTTTCTTCCATGGCTTCGATCAGGTCTACTACATCCATCACGCTCATGTCAGAAATGGTTTGTAAAATATCTTCTTTTGAAACGGCCATTGTCGTCTCTCCACTATGTCGGGGCGGGCTTTCGGCTCACCGTTTAATCATTAATATCGTTTGCTATCAGGCAGCCTGGCTGGCGTCCCTCACAGCAGCCAAAGTACGTACCAATTTGGTATGGGGCTCCGCAAGAGTTCTGACGAACTTCTCAATCGGTGCTTTCATAACGCCCATCAGGATTGCGATTGCCTGGTCATAGGTTGGCAGTGAGGCCAGACGCTCCAATTCGGAGGCGTCATAGGCCTGTCCGCCAACGGCGACAAGCTTCGCAACCAGGTGGCCATGGGACTTTGCGTAGTCCCTGACAAGGCGTGCTGCAGCACCCGGATCTTCCATACTGAATGCCAACAGGAGTGGGCCCGTCAGGGCGTCCTGTATGCACTCGAACTCGGTACCTTCAACAGCTCTGCGAACAAGGGTATTTTTGGCCACCTTGAGAAATACGCCGCCTTCACGCGCTTTCGAGCGCAATTCGGTCATTTCCTCAACAGTCAGGCCGCGATACTCCGCCGCGACAGCAGCCAAGGCGGTGTTAGCCGCTTCGGCCACCTCCGCAACAACTGCCTTTTTTTGCTCAACACTGAGCGCCATTGTTTACCTCCTTGAGTCTTGTGGCCGAATACCGGCCTGTCTCGTTGACTCATGACGAACACCTGGTCCGTCACAGAACCACAACGGTTCCTCAGTGGTTACCCAGCTACTCAAACGCTCGATCGTCTGTTCTCTCAAACGTGGTTTAGCGCTTGAGTAGCTGGGGCTCCACCATCTGCGCAGGCCGCGCCCGGTTCCCCGGAACGCTCTTAAACCAGACACCTTTTATTGATGTCCCTGTACCTGCGGTCTCTGACGGCTTATTCCTGACCGGTCACCCGGCAGCAATCAGCCCGCCTTACTGCCTTTCACCAATACTCCGGTGAACGGCACAACTTAATCATCAAATAAAATTAAAACTCGATTTTCGTGTGATCCACGACCACACCAGGACCCATGGTTGTGGACAATGCCACCTTCATGAGGTACTGGCCCTTGGCTGACGATGGCTTCAATTTCATTAATTCACCCAGCAATGCAGAAAGGTTTGCTTTCAGAGCGTCTGTCTCAAAATTCGCCTTGCCGATGGTGCTGTGGATGATGCCTGCCTTATCGGTGCGGAACCGTACCTGTCCGGCCTTGGCATTCTTCACTGCGGTTTCCACATCCGGTGTAACGGTTCCCACCTTGGGGTTTGGCATCAGGCCACGGGGTCCAAGAATCTGGCCAAGCTTGCCGACCACACGCATGGCATCTGGAGAAGCAATGACGACATCAAAATTCATATCGCCACCCTTGATCTGATCATGCAGGTCGTCCATACCAACTATGTCGGCGCCGGCTGCTTTGGCTTTTTCAACATTTTCACCCTGGGTAAATACCGCAACCCGGACAGTTTTCCCTGTGCCGCTGGGTAAAACGCTGGAACCACGAACTGCCTGGTCTGATTTCTTGGGATCGACACCCAGTCGAATAGCCGCATCAACAGATTCAACAAATTTCAGCTTGCTGGTCTTTTTTAGAAAATCCAGTGCTTCATCCAGGTCGTAAACTTTTCCGGGTTCAAGCTGTTCTTGGATGCTACGCATTCTTTTTCCATTCCCGGCCATCAGATAACTCCCTCCACATCGATACCCATACTGCGGGCGGAGCCTGCAATGGTGCGAACAGCGGCATCTATATCAGCTGCGGTCAGATCCGGTTCTTTCGCCTTAGCAATTTCTTCCAGCTGAGCGCGGTTAACCTTGCCAACCTTCTCCACGTTGGGAACACCGCTCCCTTTGGGTACGCCTGCGGCTTTGCGCAGCAATACGGCGGCCGGAGGGGTCTTGGTGATAAAGGTAAAAGTACGATCCGCATACACGGTGATAACCACAGGTAACGGAATGCCCAGTTCATCTTTCTGTGTCTGTGCATTGAACGACTTGCAGAAATCCATGATGCTGACACCATGCTGGCCCAGGGCCGGGCCCACCGGTGGACTGGGGTTTGCCTGCCCTGCCGGAATCTGCAGCTTGATATAAGCCAGAACTTTCTTAGCCATGTTTTATCTCCCCGGGTTCAAGCGCCTGGCCACAATATGCTCAGGCTCCCCGTCAGTTTTTGTGAACTGCTAACTGTTAACTGCGAACCGTTTCCAGTTACCAGTTACCCGTTACCAGTTTCCAAATCAATCAGGCCTTCTCCACCTGGTGAAACTCCAGTTCCACAGGTGTTGAACGTCCGAAAATCAATACAGCTACCCGCAGGCGGCTCTTGTCATAATTCACTTCTTCAACAACCCCGTTGAAGTCGTTAAATGGCCCATCCACGACCCGAACCATTTCACCCGGCTCGAATAAAATCTTCGGCCGAGGTTTGTCCACACCTTCCTGGACACGGTTCAGGATGGCATCCGCCTCACTCTCGCTGATTGGCGCCGGTCTGTCGGATGTGCCGCCAATAAAACCCATCACCTTTGGTACGTCTTTAACCAGGTGCCAGGTGTCCTCATTCATTTCCATTTCCACCAGCACATAGCCAGGGAAAAATTTCCTGTCTGAGCGGCGTTTTTGGCCGCCTTTCATCTCTACCACTTCCTCGGTTGGTACCAGAACTTCACCAATCATGTCTTCCATTCCGGCACGCTGGATACGCTCTTCAAGTGAGCGTTTTACCTGTTTTTCAAAACCCGAGTAGGCATGCAGTACGTACCATCGTTTAGCCATGATTCAAGCACCGCCACTAAGCAGGGTTCTGATCGCTGCACCCAATACATAATCAATTCCCGCCAACAACAGCGAAATCAGAATGGTAACCACGAGCACCATCATTGCGGTCTGCACCGTTTCCTGGCGGCTGGGCCAGATGACCTTGCGCCTTTCAATGTCCGCTTCTTTCAAAAACCGGAAAAACGCACCGCCTTTCTCTGACTGAGCAGCAACAAACGATGCAAGCAGCGCAGTTGTAATCAGCCCACCAACGCGGACTGCCGGTATCGCCAGGTCCTGGTAGTAGTAATATGCCCCGATTCCGCCAAGCAACATGATGATAGAAATCATCAACAGCAGGCTGTCGAGCATAGGCGAATGAGTTTTTTCTGCTTTTTGGTTCATATTCCAGGGTTCAACAGATTTCGTTACCAGTTTCCTTTCTCAACCCTGGCAGGCCAGGAGGGACTCGAACCCCCAACCTGCGGTTTTGGAGACCGCTGCTCTGCCAATTGAGCTACTGGCCTATCAATGCTTCTTCAGATCACAAAAGCTGGTCAGCCAAATCAGCTGCCAGCTTTCCGGTTCTTGGTGAACTGGTAACTGGTAACAGGTAATCGTTCACAGTTCACAATTTTCAGTTCACAGTTCTCAATTCACTCGTGGATCTTGGCAACAACGCCAGCACCCACCGTACGGCCACCCTCGCGTATCGCGAAGCGCAAGCCTTCCTCCATCGCAATCGGGTTTATCAGCTCAACCTGCATCTGCACATTGTCCCCGGGCATCACCATTTCGATACCCTCAGGCAACTCGCAAGCACCCGTCACATCCGTGGTGCGGAAGTAAAACTGCGGCCGGTAACCCTTGAAAAACGGCGTATGACGTCCACCCTCGTCCTTCGACAGGATGTACACCTCGGCCTCAAACCTGGTGTGCGGATTAATCGACTTCACGTGCGCCAGTACCTGGCCACGCTCCACCTCATCCCGCTTGGTACCACGCAGCAACACACCCACGTTGTCACCCGCACGGCCCTCGTCCAGCAACTTGCGGAACATCTCAACGCCCGTGCATACCGTCTTGGTGGTCTCGTTGATTCCAACGATCTCTACTTCCTCACCCACCTTGATAATGCCGCGCTCCACACGACCGGTCACCACCGTGCCGCGACCGGATATGGAAAACACATCCTCAATCGGCAACAGGAACGGCTTATCCATCTCACGCACAGGCTCAGGCACATAGGCATCCAACTCGTCAATCAACTTCAGGATCGACGGCACACCCATGTCACTCTCATCACCTTCCAGTGCCTTCAGCGCCGAACCGGTCACCACCGGAATGTCGTCGCCCGGAAAATCATACGAGCTCAACAGCTCGCGCACTTCCATCTCCACCAGCTCCAGCAACTCGTCATCATCCACCTGGTCGGCCTTGTTCATATACACCAGGATGTAAGGCACACCCACCTGGCGGGCCAGCAGAATATGCTCGCGCGTCTGCGGCATCGGCCCGTCAGCAGCAGACACCACCAGGATCGCACCGTCCATCTGCGCCGCACCGGTAATCATGTTCTTCACATAATCGGCGTGCCCCGGACAATCAACATGAGCGTAATGCCGGTTCTCCGACTCGTACTCAACGTGCGCGGTGGCAATGGTAATCCCGCGTTCGCGTTCTTCCGGCGCATTATCAATCTTGTCGTAAGCAATAAACTCCCCGCCACGGGCCTCAGAACAGATCTTCGTCAGCGCCGCCGTCAACATCGTCTTGCCATGATCCACGTGACCAATCGTGCCCACGTTGACATGGGGCTTTGTTCTTACAAATTTCTCTTTTGACATGCCTGTCTCCGAAAACTCAAGTCCCTGAAACAATACCCTGGGACTCTCTAATCAATGGTGCCCACAACTGGACTCGAACCAGTGACCTCTCCCTTACCAAGGGAGTGCTCTACCGCCTGAGCTATGAGGGCGGAATTTTTCTGGTACCTGACCCCAGCCTGTTCTGGAGCGGGTGATGGGAATCGAACCCACATCATCAGCTTGGAAGGCTGGGGTTCTACCGTTGAACTACACCCGCCTGAACCTGGCCTACAAAGTCATGCAACCAGCCATAACAACAACGAAGGACAAAGCCATACGACAGTGCCCTCCGTTTTTTCTGCCCATTTTTCCAAATCCCAACAGGCTGGTCGGGTATTAATTCCGGCCTTTCTGTCCGGTTCCCCACCCTCCTTTAATATGGTGGAGGGGGGAGGATTCGAACCTCCGAAGGCATAGCCAGCAGATTTACAGTCTGCCCTCGTTGACCGCTTGAGTACCCCTCCCGCAAGCAAGCCGCCTATTTTCCTTCAGCCACGCTGAACTGTCAAGAATTTGCACTCGCTTCCGGCGCGGAATTCTACGGCTAAATCAAGGCACTTACAAGAAAAAAAACAAGGATGTTTATTGCGGTCTGTTGATCGTGTTAATAGTGGTAGTTTCAGTCCTCTTCAATGTCTTCAAAATCATCTTCATTCGACTCAGGTTCGACGGCGATTTCCGGTTCCGTATCGAGATCGTCATATTGTTCAAAAAAGGCGAGATATTCCACGTCGGTCACGAAAACTTCTTCGTCGTAATCTTCAAGATCTTCAAGGCCGGAATTTCTCTTCTGATTGCTACCTGAATCAGACATTGAAGCGGAACAGGGTCACGTCTCCTTCACGCATCAGGTACTGCTTGCCTTCCAGGCGCAACTTGCCGGCCTCTTTCGCCCCCTGCTCACCATGGTATTTTACAAAATCGTCGAACGCGATGACCTGGGCACGTATAAAGCCGCGCTGGAAATCGGTATGGATCTTGCCGGCGGCCTGAGGAGCAGTCGAATTTTCGCGCACGGTCCAGGCCCTTACCTCGTTTGGACCGGTGGTGAAAAAAGTCAAAAGCTCGAGTAACTCGTAGCCAGCCCTGATGATCCTGGACAGACCGGATTCTGACAATCCCAGTTCGGCAAGAAATATTTCCCTGTCACCTGGTTCGAGTTGGGATATCTCTGCTTCGACTTCGGCACATACCGGAACCAGTTCTGCGTTTTCAGCAGCAGCGAATTCCGCCATCTGTTGAAGCAACGGATTGTTTTCGAAACCGCCTTCCTCCACGTTTGCGATATACATCACCGGCTTCATAGTGATCAGGTTCAGTGATTTAATCTCGCGCCTGTGCTCAGTGCTCAAATCCAGCGCGCGAATGCCCCCGGGTTGATCAAGCGCCTGCTGGGCACGGTTCAAAAGATCAACCCGGGCCGAGGCCTTTATATCTCCTGTCCGGGCAAGCTTATCTGCACGCATCAGGTTGCGCTCCAGGGTTTCAAGATCAGAAAGTGCCAATTCGGTATTGGTCACGGCAATATCCGCCAGCGGATCAATCTCACCCCTTACGTGGACAACATCAGCATCCTTGAAACAGCGGACTACGTGGGCAATTGCATCGGTTTCACGAATATGTGCCAAAAATTTGTTGCCCAGTCCTTCGCCTCTGGATGCACCGGACACAAGACCCGCGATATCCACAAACTCCAGAGTTGTCGGCACGATACTCCCGGGTTGTACAATTTCAGCGATTTGCTGCAGGCGGGTATCAGGCACAGCTACGATACCCACGTTGGGATCAATGGTGCAAAAAGGATAGTTCTCAGCCGAAATACCTGCTTCGGTCAGGGCATTGAACAAGGTTGACTTGCCTACATTCGGCAAGCCGACGATTCCGCATTTGAAGCCCATTAGTGGTCCTTTGCTTAGTAAAAGGTGAACTGTTCCAAGTTCCCAGTTACCCGTTACCTGTTCCTTGATCTGTGTGCAGCGCTGTCATGGCATCCTGAATTCGTCCTTCCAGCACCATTGGCATCACTGAAATTGCACGCGCAATGGCGGTATCAACTACTTCTCGAATTTGTTTTGGTGACCTACCCAACACGTAACGCGTCACGGCACTTTTATGCCCCGGATGACCGATGCCAATACGCAATCTCAGAAAATTTCGCGCCTGAACGTGCTGGAAAATATCCCGCATGCCATTGTGACCACCGTGACCACCGCCCTGCTTCAATCGCACGACACCCGGAGGCAGGTCGAGTTCATCGTATGCCACCAGCATGTTTTCAGTGGGAATCTTGTAGTAATCCAGTATCGCCCGCACTGCAGCGCCACTCTTATTCATGTACGTGGTCGGTTTGGCGAGAATACTGTCGTGGCCAGAAACCTCCACGCGTAGCGCATCAGCTTGAATGCGAGACTGTGACTTCAGGACTTGCCCTGTCTTACGGGATAATTCGTCCAAAAACCAAAACCCGGCATTGTGCCGGGTTTCAGCGTATTTTGGGCCCGGGTTACCCAGGCCAATGATCAGGAATGTTGAAGACAAGGCAAATCCCCTGATTTACTCCTCGGAACCGCTTTCTTCTTCACCCTCGTCTTCAGCATCAACTTCGCCATCGGGCAGCGGCTCTTCACCTTCAGCCTCATCGACTTCAGGAATAATACCGGCTTCGAGATCGGCAAGTGCCTGGGCCTCGGCGTCCGCGGCAGCAGCTGCACCGGTGCCCTGTGATTCAGAGATGTGAACCGCGTTGGCAACCATGATTTCTGCGTCTTCGTCCAGTGTCATCAGCGAAATCTCCACACCTTCAGGTGCTTTGATGTCTGCCAGCATGACCGCGTCCCCTGTGTCCAGTTCGGACAGGTCAACTTCCAGGTACTCGGGCAAATCCTTGGGCAAGGCGGAAATTTCAACTTCCGTCATCTGGTGTTGAATAACCACACCGGAAGTCTTGCCGGCGGGTGATTCCTCTTCACCTACAAAGTGAATTGGAACCGAAATACGCAATTTCTCGGTTTCAGAAACACGCATGAAATCCAGGTGCATGATTTGCTGTTTGAAAGGATGCCGTTGCAGATCGCGCACGATAACCTGCTGTGCCCTGCCGTCTGCGATTTTTATATCCATGATGCTGGAGTAGAAAGATTCATTTTCAGTATCGTGCAAAATATCCTGATGTGAAAGTGTTAATGCTAGGGGATCTTTATCACCCCCGTATAAAACCGCTGGAATTTTTCCGGCATGACGCAGGCGGCGGCTCGCACCTTTCCCCACATCTTCACGGAGTTCCGCGGTGATCGTGTTTGTATCAGACATGATAATCCTCAGCTTTCTTTGCTTTCCGAAGCAATTCCGGAACGCGGTTAGGCCATGATTTATGGCCGGGCGCCATCCCGCGACCAGGGTGGCTCAAAAATCAAGCCGGGCATTGTACCCCAAGCTCCCGAAAAATCTACAAGCTACAGAGGAAATCTCTGGTATTACTCCAGCCTTGTTCAGCTTTGGAATCTCGCTGTATCCAGATCGATTTGTAAGTCCTGTTAGTCCACATACAGCGAACTGACCGACTCACCTTCTGACATTCTGCGAATGGTCTCCGCCAGCATCTGTGCAACACTCAGCTGCCGGATACGGGTGCATCGTTGTGCTTCTTCGCTCAGCGGGATGGTATCGGTAACCACCAGTTCATCGAGTTCCGAACTTTCAATATTGGAAATTGCCGGCCCGGAAAGCACCGGGTGAACACAGTGAGCGATAACTTTGACGGCGCCCGCTTCTTTCAAGGCTGTTGCCCCCGCGCAAAGGGTACCGGCGGTGTCTACCATGTCATCAACCAGTACGCAGCATTTTCCTGCGACCTCGCCGATGATATTCATTACAGTCGCCACGTTTGCCCTTGGCCGCCTCTTGTCAATAATGGCGAGATCTGCCTCAAGACGCTTGGCAATTGCCCGTGCGCGAACCACACCTCCGACGTCCGGGGACACCACGACAATCTCCTGGCCACCCTGCCTCTTCCATACATCGGCCAAAACCAGCGGCGAGGCATAGACATTGTCTACCGGAATATCAAAAAAACCCTGAATCTGATCCGCGTGCAGATCGATGGTCACCACGCGGTCCGTGCCAACCGCACTGATCATTTTCGCGGCAACCTTGGCGGTGATCGGCACCCGGGCTGACCGGGGCCTGCGGTCCTGGCGCGAATAACCAAAATAGGGGATCACTGCTGTTACCCTGCTGGCCGACGCTCGTTTCAAGGCATCCACCATTACCAGCAGTTCAACAAAATTGTCAGCCGCTGGTGCACAGGTTGGCTGGATGACGTACACATCCCGTGTACGGATGTTTTCCATGATCTCGACCATGACTTCGCCGTCGCTGAATCGGCCAACGATGGCTTTGCCCATCGGTACCGCCAATTCATGCGCTACGTCTGACGCGAGTTTGAGATTCGCGTTTCCGGAAAAAATCATCAAGGAGGGGCTGGCCACTTGTCTTTTCCCACTTGCCTGAATGCTGTTAATAGCAGTTTTACCTGCTCCAAACGCCAGGCTTGTTTTTGTAAAATTGGCTGGGACGGCAGGACTCGAACCTGCGAATGCGGGGATCAAAACCCCGTGCCTTAACCAACTTGGCGACGTCCCAGCAGACGTGTACGCCGTCAGCTCCCGCCGGGGAGTCTTGCAAGCAACGGAGACTCATTCACGCCCCGGACGGCGCGCACATTATATCGGGATTTCAGGTTCTTTGTGATCCTGTTTGCCTCATTTTTTCCGTCTACGGGAATAAAAATGCAGCTGCCCGTACCGGTCATACGGGGTGTTCCCCATTGCTGGAGATCTTGCATGATATCCCGAATGGCGGGAAACAGTCCTAGAACTACAGCCTCGCAGTCGTTTCCGGTGCTGGCGTAATCGTAATCTGATGATGCTATCGGCGTCGAATCGCGCTTCAGTCCCGGGTCATCAAAAACCTGTGCCGTGGAAATCGAAATGCCCGGGAAAACCAGCACAAACCAGGTTTCGTTGGTCGGGAACACTTGCAGACACTCCCCGACACCTTCCGCCCAGGCGCTTCGGCCCTGAATAAACAGTGGCACATCGGCCCCCAATTTCAGCCCCAGTTCGGCCAATTGGTAAATTGATAACCCACAGCCCCAAATTTGATTGAGTGCATGCAGCACCGTGGCTGCGTCAGAACTGCCACCGCCAAGACCCGAGCCCACGGGAATGTTTTTCTTCAGGTGAATGCTGGCCCCGTTGCTGCAACCAGCCTCTGCTTTCAGCAAATGCGCTGCGCGAATGCTCAGGTCTTCACGCTCTGGAATACCATCAATGCGCTGCTCACGCCTGATACCCCCGTGAGGCGTGTTTTCGATATGAAGCTCATCACCCCAATTCAAGATTTGAAAGAGCGTCTGCAGCTCATGAAAACCGTCCGGCCTTCTGCCGGTAACATGTAAAAACAGGTTGAGTTTTGCTGGAGCGGGCCAGGTTGAATGAGCATTGCTACTCATCGGTTTGCGCGGGGTGTTGTAGTGTCCATTTCGAAACTGCCATTTTCAGCCTGTACCGTCCGCGCACGGCATCCATTCGTCCCGGTAGCTCGAAATCGCCAAACTCGCGATACCGGCTAAAAGTGATATTCCATCCACTTTGCTGCATCGCCAGCACCCTGCCATAATCGTCCAGGTCCAGTAATTCCGGATCGCCAGGGGCTGCCACTCCCAGGGCCCACGATTTCAACGACTCAACCGGGATATACCAGCCCAGTTCTGCTTCGAGCAGTTCACTCGCCGTATCCGCCCGGGTGACGCTGCCGTCCGATTTTTGCAACTCTGCAAAACCGGTACCGGATTCAAGCTGCCAGGATGCTTTGCCCAGCGCGCCTCGGAATTTCATCAGGGACTCGTTTTCGTGAACCCTCCAGCTCAATCTTCCGCTTCCGCCGTCCTGACCATCATCGATGGAAAGTTTTCCCGCAAGCTCCCACGAATCTAATGAATTCAGGCTGATTGCACGCCGATAATATGCGTTTTCTGCCGCCTGCCTGTCGGGCGCCACAAGCTGCCGGCTACTGCAGGAAACCAGAACCAGGCAGGCCACGGCTGCGGCCGCGAATCGCATCAGGGCGTGGCTCCGAATCTCTGCATGGTTTCAATGAGCACTTCGTTCTCAGGAGATGTATTCAACGCCGATTTCCAGACTTGCAGCGCTTCTTCGTGGTGTTCATTGGCCCATAGCACTTCTCCCAGGTGCGCAGCAATTTCCGGGTTGTTATCCCGGGCCAGGGCGTCCCTGAGGAAATCTTCAGCCTCTTCCAGACGGCCCTGCCTGAAAGCCACCCAGCCCATGCTATCGATAATGGATGCTTCTTCAGGTTGCAGATCATAGGCAGCGCGAATCAGGTTTTCTGCTTCCTCGTAACGCCCCACACGGTCAGCGAGGGTGTAACCCAGTGCGTTTAACGCGGCTGCATTTTCAGGGTCAAGTTCGATAATTTGCCGCAAATCCTGCTCAGCATCCCCGATCCTGTCCAATTGCACTGCAATCATCGCCCGGCCATACAGCAACTGCGGATCGGCCGGTATGGATTCCAGTGCGTTGCTTAGCAAGCGATATGAATCCTCCGACTGACCTGCGTCAACAAGGATTTCGCTTTCCGCAAGATAACTCTCTTTTACAATGGCGGAATCGTGTTGCAGGCGCAATTTTGCCAATTGCTTCCGTGCGGAATCCAAATCACCGATTTCAGCAGTCAGGTAAGCCCTGCGAAGGGCCGCAACCAGGGCGCGCGCGCCACGCACAACCCCCTCGTACCAATCTGCCGCCTCAGCGCTCAGATCCAATAATTCTGCAGCCTGCCCGGCCTGGAACGCGTGCTCCATTTCGTCCCGGTATGTAGCGTCTGCAAATCCCCCGTAAATATCCTTTGCGAGTTCTCTCAGATCTGAATCCAATGCAAATGCGATACGCGCAAAACGGTTTATCGGAGAATCTGCTAATCCTGCCAGAACATCCTGGGCGGTATAAATCACACCGTTGCGCTTTAATAACTGGGCGTAAGCCATGGCAATCGGCTGACTGGTTGGCGCCAACTTCCACGCCTTCCGGTAATAATCGAGTGCGATATCTTCCTGCTTGAGATTCACGGCAACCCGACCAGCCCAGGCGTGAAACTCAGCGCGTTCAGGATCAAGGCTTATCGCCATTTCAGCCAGTTGCCTTGCTTCTTCCAACTGCCCTATGCGAGCGAGAAACTGGCTCTTAGCGAAAAGTGCATCAGAATTGTTCTGTGCGCCGTTTTCCAGGATCAGTCGATCCATTATCTTGCCGGCTTTGTCGATGTTGGTAGCAGTCGTCAGCAACCCTGTGACCAGGGCCCAGGCCCTTGCCCAGTCATGCTGCATCTGGGTGAGGATACCGTTGAGATGGTGCTCAGCCCCTACGTAGTCTCCGACGATCATCATGGTCCGCACCGCGGTCTGGCGTGCATCAATACTTTCAGGCTGTAGCAATACCCACCGGTCAGATGCCATTGCCGCGTGCTGCCAGGCCTGCGCTGCCATCGCAATTCGCGTAGCCCGGGCGGCAATGGCCGGATCTTCGGATTCCATGGCTGCTTCCAGGTATTCACTGGCGGCCTGCTCCATATCGCCTTCAGCACCCAGTAGTTCACCGGAAAATACCCGGAACATGACATCTGCACTAGTCGGATCCAGGGCTGCCGAATCTTCGGCTCGCGCAGTCGAATCACCCTGTTCCTGTTTCCCAGCCTGTTCAGGCCCTGCCCTGTCGACCGCGTGCTGTGCGCATGCACCGATAAACAGCACCAGGAAGAACATCCATTTCAATTTCGATTTCATGAAACAATAGTGTACTTTCATAATGACAAAGGATACGCGTTTGCTGCTGTTGAACCAATCCCTGTTTACATATTTGAAAATTGGCGGGAAGACCTGCATCAGATACTTGATATTGACCGTCACCACGGCCAGAATCTTTCCGCCTGTGGCGAGCCGTAACATATCAATCCTGGCCCTTTTGAACTGAATCTGCCCCATGCCTCTTCTTGTTGTTGGTACAAGTCACCAAACCGCTCCACTGGAGGTCCGGGAAAAACTGGCCTTTGCCAGTTGTGACTACGGGGAAAAGGTCAGCGAACTGTGTTCGCTCGAAGCCGTGGATGAAGCGCTGGTACTCAGTACCTGTAACCGCACGGAAATATACGGCATTGTCCTTCCTGAGGACGAGCAATGCATCAGGTGTTGGCTGCAGCAGGCTGCCGGCCTGAATGACGAGCAGGCTGCCGAATATATTTACACTCGCAAAGATGCCCATGCGGTGGAGCACCTGTTCAATGTCGCCAGCGGCCTCGATTCGCTGGTACTTGGTGAGCCGCAAATTGTCGGGCAAATCAAAGAAGCCTGGCAGTTGGCAAAGGATGCCGGGGGAACGGGCAAACTGATCGACCGCCTGATTCAACATGCCTTTTCTACCAGCAAGGCTGTTCGCCGTGAAACGGGCATCAATGAACACCCGGTATCAGTTGCCTATATCACGATGGTTCTGGCCCGGCAGATATTTGGTGATCTTTCCAGTAAGAAAGTGTTACTGGTAGGCGCGGGAGAGATGATTGAATTGTGCGGTCGCCATTTGCATCAAAAGGGTGTTTCGGAGTTGACCATCGCAAATCGAAGCCTTGATAAGGCACAAAAACTTGCCCGGGAATTCAACGCCCGTGCGATTGGACTTGATTCTATGCCCGCTGCGCTGCCTGAGGCAGACATCGTGATCAGTTCGACCGCTGCACGAACGGCGGTAATCAGTCACGCGGCGATCGAGGAAGCTCTCCGGATCCGTCGCAGACGGCCGATGTTCCTGGTAGATATTGCTGTTCCACGGGATATTGAGCCCTCTGTTGCCAACCAGGTTGACGCCTACCTTTATACCATTGACGATCTGCAACAGGTTGCAGAAGAGAATACCGAGCATCGTAACCGTGCCGCCAGAGCTGCTGCCGGCATGGTCCAGTCCTCAGTTGAGGATTTCATGCGCTGGTTGCACGGCGCAAGGGCTGCCAAATTCCTGAAACGACTGCGTGACCACGCTGAGCAAAGCAGCGAAGAACTGGTGGCCAAAGCACTCCAGCAAATCAAGATGGGCAAAGACCCCGAAAATGTGGTGCGGCAGTTGGCGAATACGCTGACCAACCGCATACTTCACGTACCAAGTATCCGTTTGCGGCAGGCCGCAGAAAGTCAAAAATACGCAATTCTCAAGGCGGCAGACTGGTTGTTCGAGCAGGATGTTGATGGCAAAAAAGACAATAATGATGATGCCGGGGAGGAGTCGGAACAATGAATGACAGTATCCGAAACCGTTTGAAGCAGGTTGAAGCCCGCCATGAAGAGATTGCTATTTTGCTTTCGCAACCCGAGGTCATGAGCGATCAGGACCAGTTCAGGGATTTGTCCCGCGAATACTCAAGCGTGGAACCCGTGGTCAATGCCTGGAAACTGTGGCTGGCCAATGAGGCTTCAAGAGTCGAGGCCCGCCAAATGCTCGCCGATTCGGATCCTGCCATGAAAAGCCTCGCCGAGGAAGAACTGGCGACCACTGGCAAGCGAAAGGAAATGCTTGAACAAGAACTCAAGTTGCTGCTGTTACCCCGGGATCCTGATGATGACAGCAATATTTTCCTCGAGATTCGGGCCGGAACGGGTGGCGATGAAGCCGGCTTATTCGCGGGAGACCTGTTCCGGATGTATACGCGATACGCGGAACAAAACAAATGGAAAATCGAGATCCTCAGCCAGAACCAGGGCGAGCATGGTGGCTACAAAGAGATTGTCGCCCGCCTTATCGGTCTTGGCGCATTCTCAAAGCTGAAATATGAATCCGGCACCCACCGGGTTCAACGGGTTCCGGAAACCGAATCCCAGGGGCGAATTCATACTTCAGCCTGCACCGTGGCGATTCTTCCCGAGCGCGAGAATATCGAAGACGTTGACATTCAAACAGGCGATCTGCGGATTGACACTTTTCGCGCTTCCGGTGCCGGTGGGCAACATGTGAATACCACAGACTCCGCCATTCGCATTACACACCTGCCCACCGGCATCGTGGTTGAGTGCCAGGATGAGAGGTCGCAGCATAAAAACAAGGCGCGTGCCTTATCCCTGTTGCACGCTCGAATCCTGGAGCAGGAACAAACGCGCCAGCTCGAGGAACAGGCCGAGTCACGCAAATTACAAGTCGGTTCCGGTGACCGTTCACAGCGAATTCGTACCTATAACTTTCCACAAGGCCGTGTTACCGATCACCGTATCAACCTGACACTGTACAAATTGGACGAGGTGCTGGCCGGAGCACTTGACGCCATCATCGATCCGCTTTTGCAGGAGCACCAGGCACGCGTACTGGCAGAATTTGATGAATAAAACCATTCGTATAGCAGTGGCGGTTTTAGGGCTAGTCCTGCTGGCTTGTAATTTAGCGCAGGCAGCTGAGCTGGAGCTACCGGCAGAGTACAGCCTGGTACTGGTCAGGCATGCAGAAAAGGCCAGTGGAGGATTCGATCCCGAATTAACTGAAACGGGTCAGGCGCGTGCGCGTTTTTTCGCTCAATGGGTATCCGGCCCAGATATTCAGGCCATCTGGTCATCGGAATTCAGGCGCACCCTGGACACTGTTTGTCCACTGGCGGATCGGCTGGGCCTGGAAATCGGCAGATATGACCCAGGCCGGCAACAACTGTTGCTAAGGAAACTCCGGGAGCAACAATTGAATGCCTTCGTGGTGGGCCATAGCAATACCATACCGCAATTGGCTGCAATGCTCTGTGAATGCCATGTGGAGCCCATGAATGACAGCGAATATGAGCGCGCATTCTTGCTGAAAATCACTGAAGGCCAAACGACCCTTTCGGAAGTCGATCTTGCAGAACTGTGGAAGAACCGTTGACGGAAATTATTTCAGGCCGTCTTTTAACATCAATGGCTGGCGCCATAACCAGTAAGCGCAAGCTGCATTCAGCGGCGCAATAAACGCCAGCAAATCCAGATTGTATTGACCCGAAGGAACCAGGGCTTGTATCGCCGCCAGTAGCAGGCCGCCAATTATTAATATCGAAGCAAATCTTCTCAACGCAGGCCACAGACCCAGCAGTGCTAACGGGTTCAATAGCAGCAGATTTGCGTTTGGGTTTGCCACGGCGTGATCGGTAAAAAACCACAGGCCTGCCAGCACCAGTCCGCCAGTCGCTGTCACCAATAGCCAGGCCAGTGCACTGCCTCCAGCCAGGAGCGGTCCCGCCAGGCGGCACAAGCCGAGGAAAAAGGCGGTCAACAGTACAGAAAAAAGCAGGTATTGCAGCCATACAGCCGGGGCAGTGGCTGGAGGCAATTCGATGTTTGCACGGTAAATATACAGCCTTTCCCCGGCCAGGGCCGTTCCGTCAATTTCCAGCTCTGAAACAAGGTCTGCCACCACGGAAGGTAAAAACATTTCATCCCAGCGGCTGATGCTCTGATCTACGGGCAAGCCCAGAGCCGCTTCCAAAACCAGGTAATACCAGAAATCCATGCTTGTAGAGCGACGTGTGTGTGCTCGAAAATTCTGTCCGGCAACTTGCCCGGAATAACGGTCTTTAATGGCTCCGCCGAGGGCAAGATCCAGCGCGTCTCTTACCCGTGTGGAGCAGTTATTCAGGTAGTAATCGTAGAGGTAATTTCGATTTGCCGGTTGTACCTGCTCAAGTAAATAAGTGCTTAACTGCTCGAACGCATCAGGCGCCAGCTCGAGTCTCTGTGCAGAAATGCTTCGGTTTTCAAAATGATATTGCTGAAACTCGTCTGCTGCACGCTGCGCGACCGCAAAATACAGCATTCTTCCCTGGATGAACCGGCTTATGAACCGGTCCTGCTGGAAGTCAAAAAAACCGAAGTTGAAGGTGTGATCTATGCCGCTTGCGGCGTCACGTATCCAGATCGCATTATGACCAAACCTTTGCCAGTAAATATCACCGGGTGAATAAGTTACCAGCCACGCTTCCTTTGGTGCTGAAGCTGGCGGAATATCCAGACCGGAGGCCTGTGCTGTTGCCAGGTTTGGCTGGCTCAGGAAAATCAGGACCAGTAACGGCAGGCACAAAACCCCGGCTGCTGGATTCAGAAAGTGGCGAAACCACCGGCGGTCAGACGGTGCTGAGTACATTCAGCTCCAGTGTAAAGATGCGGCGGCTGCTGGATGAGGTCACTTTAAACTCAAATCGCTTTGCCAGTATCACGGTTTCACCACGTTCCGGCACGTAACCGAATTCCGCCATCACCAGGCCGCCCACCGTGTCGTAGTCATCATCACTGAAATTGCAGTCAAAGGTTTCGTTGAAGTCTTCAATCGGGGCCAGCGCCTGGACCTTGTATCGATTCTTCCCCAATTCGGAAACTGCAGACTGCTCTTCCTCATCATGCTCATCGTCGATTTCACCCACGATTTCCTCGAGCACGTCTTCAATGGTTATTAAACCGGACACGCCGCCGTATTCGTCCACCACTATGGCCATGTGGTTGCGGCTCGCACGAAAATCCCTCAACAACATATTGAGGCGCTTGCTTTCAGGAATGACAACCGCAGGTCGCATCACTTCCATAAGTTTGAAATCATTTGCGCCATCGGCAAAGTGTCTCAGCAGGTCCTTGGCCAGGAGTATCCCCTCGACCTCGTCCCGGTCTTCCCCGATCACAGGGAAGCGGGAATGTCCTGACTCCAGTATTCGCGGCAGAAATTCTTTCGGTGTCCCGTCACGCGGGATGACGACCATCTGTGAACGGGACACCATCGCATCACGGACCTGCATTTCTGATACTTCCAGGGCGCCTTCCATCATTGCCAGGGCGTCCGCATCCAGCACACCCCTTTGAAGGGATTCATTCAGGAGTTTTTTCAGTTCGTCCCGGTCCCGTGGTTCACTGGAGAATGCACTCGCTATGCGCTCTATCCAGGATTTATCCCCGGCACCGTTACTCGATTGGTCTTCGCTCATGGTGGTTTATATGGCAACGCTTATTTACGTCACCGCGAATATGGGGCTCAATACACCCCTGTTCCAGTCTTTTACCAGATTTACGCAGGATTTTCAGCTTTCGAAGCTTAATTCAAACTAGCCGGCAAGGTATGGATCTCGAATTCCAAAGGTCAACAGTATGTTTTTCTCAAGCTGCTCCATGGACTTTGCCTGCTCCGGCTCTTCGTGATCGTGGCCCAGTAAATGCAGGGTTCCGTGGACCACCAGGTGGGCCCAATGATCGATCACCGGCTTACCCTGGTCATGCGCCTCCTGGTTGACTACAGGCACACAGATCACCAGGTCGCCAAGTGGCCGCCTGCCGGAGTTTGATTCGAGCTCTTTTTGAATATCTTCCGGTATTCCGGCGGGAAAAGACAAAACATTGGTTGCAGCATCGTGCTTACGGTAGTTGGCGTTCAGTTGTCTGCTTTCGGCCTCGTCAACCAGTCGGATCGTGACCTCATAAGAAGCCTTGTTCCCTTGCAGCGCCGACTCGGCCCATCGATGCAAATCATCATCACCGGGCGTTAGCTGGTCTTTAGAGGCCCTTTGTACCACCAGCGAAATACTCATTCGCTCAGGCGTCTTCACCATTGTCTTCGGCTTCATCGTAGGCTTCGACAATTCGCTGCACCATCGGGTGGCGGACGACGTCCCGGGGCGTGAAGTAAGTAAAGCTGATGCCTTCAACACCCTTGAGAATCTGCAGAGCCTGTTTCATTCCGGAAAGCTGATGGTGCGGCAGATCGATCTGGGTGATGTCTCCGGTGATGACGGCGGTAGAACCAAATCCGATGCGGGTCAGGAACATTTTCATCTGCTCGCCGGTCGTATTTTGAGCTTCATCGAGGATTACAAAGGCGTCATTCAAAGTACGTCCGCGCATAAACGCCAGCGGTGCAACCTCGATCACGTGCCGCTCAATCAAGCGGGAAACACGTTCAAATCCGAGCATCTCGTAAGAAGCATCGTAAAGCGGCCTGAGGTAGGGGTCGACTTTCTGTGCCATATCGCCAGGTAAAAACCCCAGCCTTTCTCCGGCTTCTACGGCTGGGCGAACCAGCACAATGCGCTGAACACGATCCTGCTGAAGAGCAGCAACTGCACAAGCCATGGCCAGGTAGGTTTTGCCGGTACCGGCAGGTCCGATACCAAAGTTGACCGCATGCTTGTTGATATTGCGCAAATAGGCTTTCTGATTCGGCCCGCGCCCGCGAATCGTGCCAGAGCGGGTGACGATGGTTACCTCATCGTCAGTTGGCATAAGCCGTCCCGGCTCGGCCATCTCTGCCATACCCGACTCCTGGAGATGCAGATTAATCGTTTCCGGGTTCAAAGTTTCGCATTCCGACATTGAATACAGTTCCTTGAGCAGACGGGTAGCGCAGCGCACCTGCCGCGTATTGCCTTCAAATGAAAAAATGTTTCCACGGCAAAATATTTCGACACCCAGGCGAGATTCAATCTGCTTCAGGTGTTGATCGAATTGCCCGCACAGGTTTGCCAGCCTTTCGGTATCCGCGGGTTCCAGTTCCAGCGTTTTTCGGGGACTCATTCTTGCTCTGGCTCAGGCAACAGCCATGGAAGGGTCTTCGGTTTTTACCAGCCTTCCGCGCAATGAATTGCTCAGAGCCTGTGTGATAAACACATTTACAAAATGGCCTATCAATCGGGGATGTCCGTCGAAATTCACCACGCGGTTGTTTTCGGTTCGTCCTGCAAGCTGTTGCGGGTCTTTGCGGCTGCTTCCTTCGACCAGAATGCGTTGCCGGCTGTTTACCATGCCCTTGCTGATTTCCCCGGCCTGCTCATTGATCAATCTCTGCAGTCGCATTAAGCGTTCTTTTTTGATTTCCAGCGGTGTGTCATCGACCAATGAGGCCGCAGGTGTGCCTAGTCTGGCACTGTAAATGAAGCTGAAACTCTGATCGAAGCCGATGTCGCGTATCAGTTTCAGAGTCGCCTCGAAGTCCTGCTCTGTTTCTCCTGGAAAGCCGACGATAAAATCCGAGGAAAGGCAGATATCAGGCCTTTGCTCGCGTAATCGGCGAATTTTCTGTTTGTATTCCAGTGCTGTGTGCCCTCTTTTCATCATGGACAACACGCGGTCTGAACCACTTTGCACGGGCAGGTGTACGAAATTAACCAGTTCGGGCACCTCTCCAAATGCGTCTATGAGGTTCCGGCTGAATTCAACCGGGTGGGAGGTGGTGAAACGAATGCGGTCAATGCCTTCAATGGCTGCCACGTAATGGATCAGTAGTGCCAAATCCGCTTCCAGGCCGTCATGCATCAGGCCGCTAAAGGAATTCACGTTCTGGCCCAACAGGTTTATTTCCCGCACTCCCTGCCCTGCAAGAGCGGCACATTCTGCCACCACGTCATCAAGCGGCCTGCTGACTTCCTCGCCACGCGTATAAGGCACGACACAGAATGTGCAATATTTGCTGCAACCTTCCATCACGGAAACAAAGGCGCTGGGGCCTTTGGCGCCGGGCGCCGGCAGCGAGTCGAATTTTTCTATTTCGGGGAATGAGATATCCACAGCCGGTTTGCCGTTTTCACGGGTAGAATCCAGCATGAAGGGCAGACGGTGCAGGGTTTGTGGACCGAACACCATGTCGACATAAGGTGCGCGTTTTAACAGCGCCTTGCCTTCCTGGCTGGCTACACATCCGCCCACACCGATTACCAGGTGCGGATTCTTTTCCTTCAGTGCGCGCCAGCGTCCAAGTTGTGAAAACACCTTCTCCTGGGCTTTCTCCCGAATAGAACAGGTATTGATCAGGATGACGTCCGCTTCGGCCTCGACCAGGGTCAACTCCAGGCCATGAGAGGCCGCCAGCACGTCCGACATCTTATCGGAATCGTACTCATTCATCTGACAACCGTGCGTCTTGATATATAACTTACCGCTCACAATTCCTGTCTCTTTAATATCCTCATATAGTGCACAGCATACCTGCCGGCGCGAAAGGCCCGACAGGATACACGCAAGACGCCAATCCTGCCATGCCCCCGCCATACCTGTCGACCGCTAATAAAATAACCCGAAACCTGTCTCGAAACCGTTCCTCCGTTATAATTCTGCCGTTTTCACGCATCACCAGCCCGATTCCTGAACAGGAGCAACCATGTCCCGGACCATGCAAGCACTGGTAAAACGAGAGGCCGCTCCCGGCATCTGGATGGAGCAGGTTCCCGTTCCCGACCCCGGTACCAACGAAGTTCTTATCCGCATGGAAAAAACCTCGATCTGTGGCACCGATCTGCATATCTACAACTGGGACGAATGGTCCCAGCGCACCATCAGGCCCGGCCTGGTGATTGGGCACGAGTTCGTCGGCCTAATCGAAGTACTCGGCCAAGGTGTCGACGGCTACCAGGTCGGAGACCGTGTATCCGCTGAAGGCCACATCGTTTGCGGCCATTGCCGGAATTGTCGTGCCGGCAAGCGTCACCTGTGCCCCAATACCGAAGGCATCGGCGTCAATCGAAACGGCGCTTTCGCAGAATTTATCGTGGTGCCAGCCAGCAACCTGTGGCCGATACCGGATGAAATCCCCCCTGAACTGGCGGCATTTTTTGACCCATTTGGCAATGCTGCCCATTGCGCCCTGCAATTTGACCTGGTCGGTGAGGATGTATTGATTACCGGCGCAGGCCCGGTTGGCATCATTGCGGCCGGTATTTGCCGGCATGTCGGGGCAAGGCACGTGGTTATTACCGATGTGAATGACTACCGGCTGGAACTGGCGAAAGAAATGGGGGCCAACCGCGTTATCAACGTAACAAGAGGTTCTATTGCTGAAACGGTCAAAGAACTGGGTATCGAGGGCTTCGACATCGGGCTGGAAATGTCCGGGCACCCCGGCGCCTTCAATGACCTGCTGCACCATATGTTTCATGGCGGCAAAGTTGCCCTGCTCGGCCTGTTGCCTGCCGGAACCGGCGTGGACTGGGACCAGATTATCTTTAAGGGACTGGAACTGCACGGAATTTACGGACGGCGCATGTACGAAACCTGGTACAAGATGACGCAGATGGTTTTGACCGGATTTCCCTTGCACAAGGCCATGACGCATCACATACCGATTGCCGAGTATGAATCCGGTTTTCAGCTCATGGCCTCCGGGCAGTGCGGCAAGGTGGTGTGTGACTGGACAGGAACAATCTGAGATGACTTCACTGCAACGCCTGACCGATACTCTTGAAGAAATCCGCGCAGCCGGCCTGTACAAGGATGAACGGATAATCACCACGCCACAGAACGTAGAAATCAAGGTCTCGGACGGCAGCGAAGTCCTGAATTTTTGTGCCAACAATTACCTGGGACTGGCTGATCACCCTGAAGTCATCGCCGCCGCGCACAAGGCACTGGACGAACACGGTTTCGGCCTGGCTTCGGTGCGCTTTATCTGTGGAACACAGGATCTCCACAAGGATCTGGAAAGCACCATATCGGCCTTTTTCGGCACCGACGACGCCATTCTTTACACCTCCTGTTTCGACGCCAACGGCGGGCTGTTTGAAACCTTGCTCGGTCCGCAGGACGCAGTCATCTCCGATTCCCTGAATCATGCCTCGATCATTGACGGTATCCGCTTATGCAAGGCACAACGCCACCGTTACCCGAACAGCGACATGGCTGCACTCGAAAAAGCGCTGCAAGACACCCAGGATTGCCGCACAAGATTAATCGCTACTGATGGTGTATTCAGCATGGACGGCTTTATCGCGAAACTTGATGAAATTACCCAGCTGGCTGAAAAATACGACGCACTGCTCATGGTCGATGACAGCCACGCTACCGGTTTTATGGGCCGCACCGGCCGGGGTTCTGCAGAACATCATGGCGTGATGGAAAAAATCGATATATTCACCTCCACGCTGGGCAAGGCGCTGGGGGGTGGCTCCGGTGGATTCACCACCGGCCGCCAGGAAATCGTTGACCTGCTAAGGCAGCGCTCCCGCCCCTATCTTTTTTCCAACACCCTGCCGCCACCGCTGGTAGCCGCATCAATCAGGGTTTTTGCAATGTTGTCCGGGACAACCAGCCTGCGTGACAGGCTCGAAGAAAACACCCGCTATTTCAGATCAGCAATGACGAACGCAGGATTCGATATCAAGCCCGGCCTGCATCCGATTGTACCGGTCATGCTTTACGATGCCCCCATGGCCCAGGAATTCGCCGCCCGCTTGCTTGATAAAGGCATTTACGTCATTGGTTTCTTTTCCCCGGTCGTTCCCAAGGGCGAATCCAGGATTCGGGTTCAGCTTTCTGCGGCTCATGAAAAGCATCACCTTGACCGCGCCGTGAAGGCGTTTACAGCCGTTGGGCGAAAGCTGGGCGTAATTTCCTGATTTAGACTCCCTTCAACAGTCAGCCTATTTCCTCTTCAACTCATCCAGAAGTTTAATTAACGGTGCTAAATAGCTAAGTCAGTTGGCCTTCTTTGGCATCAAAGTCACGACCCTTTGATGTGTTTCGAAGGGTCTGATTAGCTGTTAAAAATTTGTAAAAAAATGGTGTATGCTTAGCGGGTGAGTTTAGATTCTATTGATAACAAATGCAGCCAGCAGGCCGTAAAAACATCAGGAGATATCATGAAATATTCAGCTTATTCACTGCAACGATTGTTGCTGTGCGCTGTGGTATGGGCGCTGTTCGGTATTTTCTCAGCGACAGCGATGGCACAAGTGACCACCTCTGGCTTGAGAGTTGTGGTTTCCGACGAGGCCGGGAACAGCGTGGCAGGCGTTCGCGTTCGTGTAACGCACCTCCCAACCCGGCGATCACGTGTAATGAGCTCATCCGCAGGGGGGTATCGTTACAGTCCGTGGCTTACAGGTCGGCGGGCCATACCGGGTCGAATCTGCTGACCCTGATCGCTATAGAAGCGGTGAAAGCGAAGATATGTATCTTGAGCTGGGTGAGACCGAGGTGGTTGAATTGTTCGTTACACCGGTGACCACAATGGAGGAGGTCACTGTTACGGCAACTCAAACGCTACAGGAACTGCGAGTTGGCGCCGGCCGTGACTTCAGCCAACGAACCATCAGTGGAATACCGTCGGTTTCCCGGGATTTTGTCAGCACACTTTCAATTGACCCGTCGATACTGGTCGATAACAGTGTGGCGCGCGGCCCCGCAATTTCCATTGCCGGCCAGAATTTGCGCTATAACAGCGTGACGATTGACGGCGTCGCACAGAATGATAATTTCGGACTGTCCAAGAACGCCTCGGCCACCCAACGCACCCCGATTTCAATTGATGCAATCGAGGCCCTGAACGTCAATGTGGCACCGTATGATGTGACTTACGGCGGTTTTATCGGCGGCAACATCAATATCGTCACCAAGTCCGGCACCAACGAATTTCACGGCGGTGTTTTCGGTTTTACCACAGATGCCGGCAAGACAGGTAACAGGTCCCGCGGAGCCGATCTGGGCATTGGCGAATTTGAAGAGGAAACATTTGGATTCACGGTCGGTGGGCCAATTATTAAGAACAAGCTGTTCTTTTTTATCAACTATGAAAAATTTGAAACCACGCGTCCGACAAACGCCCAGACCATCGGCAATATCGTCGGGGTAACACAGGCGGATGTGGACAGAGCCATCAGCATTTTCCAATCCGAGTATGGTTTTGCTCCGGGTAAATTTGCAACCTCCGACGTTGACGAAGATGAAAAAACATTGATCAAGCTGGACTGGGACATCAATGATAATCACCGCGCGGTTATCGCCTACCAGCAAGCGGAGGGAGATGTGTTATTTGATGATTTCACCGATGCCGCTACCTTGAATTCCAGCCGCTATAACATCAATGAGAAAATGGATGCCAACTCGTTCCAGCTGTTTTCCAACTGGAACGACCGGCTATCTACCGAGTTCAAGTACGGCACCAAGACGGTTGAAAACCGGCAGGTCAGCATTGACTCTTCAACCCCGGCTTATCATATTTTCACTGCAGGCGGCGGCATCATCAACGCGGGTGGCGACCAGTTCCGGCACAACAACCTGCTGGATAACGAATCCGAGGTTATCCGCCTGAAAGCGGACTACATCATGGGTGATCATCTACTGACTTTCGGTTATGAAACCGAGGAGGAAAAGACCGCCAACACTTTTGTTCCGTTCACCAGGGGGCAATATTGGTTCTTTGGCGGCCTCGACGCCCTGGAAAACCGGGAATGGGGATTAACGCTTTATGGCAACTCAACAACCGGGGTGGTAGCTGATGCAGTGGGAAGATTTACCCTCACCACCAACAGTCTTTTTTATCCAGGATGAATGGACCGCCTCCGACGAATTGACGCTTAAATTCGGCGTGCGCTTTGAAGAAAACGACAACAGCAGCCCGATTCCGCGTAACCCTGCTTTTGCAGCGCGTAACGGATTTGACAATACCAATAACCTGGACGGCAACGACCTGGTCCTGCCGCGTTTCGGTTTTGACTGGGCAGCCAGTGACCGCCTGACGGTCCGCGGTGGCGCCGGCCTGTTCGGTGGTGGTGAACCGCTGATCATGCTTTCCAACAGTTATGCGGGCAACGCTATTGCCCGCAATATTGTCTGTGGGGCTTGCATTGGGGCAGCTTTCGGCTTGTATGGCGAAATTGCAGCCGGCTTACATGATCCGAATTCTGCATTCAACCTTCTCCAGCAGTTTAACGGCGTAGATCCAAACGCTGCCGTGGAAGCGATTCATCCCAACTGGGAGACCCTGAGCACCTGGAAATACAGCCTGGGGGTGGATTACGAGGCGGATTTGTCGCGCTTTGGCATGGGAGACGGCTGGAATCTGAGCGCCGAGGTGATCGTTTCTGATGTCAAGGTTGCTTTCAACGTCACTGAAGCCCGGAGAAGTGTGGTGGGAAGCGGGCCTGATGGCCGTCCGATCTACGATTTGCCGGCTGACAGCGATTATATTCTGGTCAATACCGGTCAGGGCAGTGGTACTGTATTGTCATTCAATGTAGCCAAATCCTGGGAAACGGACACTGGCCGCTTTGACGCGACCTTTGGTTATACCAACACGGATATGGAGGAAGTCCGGGCCTACAACCGCTTCATTACCTATGAATCCTTCGCGTTTGATGCGACCACGGATTACAACAATATGGGCCTGTCGCCCTCCAAGTACGAAATCGAAGACAAGCTCAGCGCGACCTTCAATTGGGAAAACGAGATATGGGGTGACAATACCACCCGGGCAAGCCTTATTTATACCGGCCGTTCGGGCAGGCATTTCTCATATGTGATGGGTAATGTTGGCATAGGTTTCGGAGGCGCTTTCCTGGCTGATTTTGGCAGCGAAGGCGACAATCCCGGGTCGCAGTTGTTTTACGTACCGACCGGGGTAAATGACCCGATCGTCACCGGTGATCCGCAATTCCTCAGAGACCTGGACACGTTTATCAGCGGCAACAGTTGTCTCGCCCATTCTCGTGGAACGAATGTTGGCCGCAATAATTGTGAAACAGGATTTACCAATATCTGGAGCCTGCGCCTGATGCAGGAAGTACCGATGGGTGAAGGTAAAAAGCTTGAGCTGATTCTGGATATTGAGAATGTGCTCAACCTGTTCAACTCAAAATGGGGCCGGGTAGACAGTTATACAGCACCGTCAAACATAGCGGTTGCCAATGTAGCCATTTCTGCTGACGGCAGTCAGTACATTTACAGCGCGACCTCTTCTGCCGTAGCGGGTCCGGATTCCATCGTGCCTCCACCGGCGATCGCGTTAATTCCATCGGCTTACCGAATCCAGCTCGGAGCGCGTTTCCGGTTCTGATCGAAATCAGGTAGAACAAAAAAGGGCAGCTTTCGCTGCCCTTTTTTATTGGTTCTCATTCCGTTCAACACATGGCACATGGATGTGCCAACACGAGCGACAGCGAAGTGCAGGAGGTGCTGCTAGGCAGTATCCTCGCAAATAATTAATGTCGCGGAGCGACTCTGATCAGAGCGCACTGCGCGACTTGGGCCATGCTGCTCATTTATTCAGCCGAGTTCAGCTCGCACCACGTCTGCCAGCTGATTTGCAAGGCGGTCGATCTGGCCGGCATCTTCGCCTTCCAGCGTCACCCGAACCAGGGGTTCAGTGCCGGATGGCCTGAGGATCACCCTTCCCCGTCCGCTCATTTCAGCCTCGACCGATTGCAAAACCTGCTGGATCTTTTCTGACTGATCCAGTTTTGAACGAGATTCTGCCGCGATGGGTACGTTAACCATGATCTGTGGAAACTTTATGACATCTTGCCGAAGTTCGTTCAGGCTGTGTTCACTGCGAACCATGGCTTCGAGCACCTGCAAAGCACTGACTATGCCGTCCCCGGTGCTGGTCCGGTCCAGGCATAAAATATGGCCGGAGGTTTCCCCACCTAGCGTCCAGCCGTTATCAACCAATGCACGGTGAATATACCGGTCGCCAACCCGCGTCCTCTGAAACGGAATCTCCAGTTCTTTGAACGCCAGTTCCAGGCCAAAATTGGTCATGACGGTTCCCGCGACTCCCCCGTTGAGAAGACCGGCCTGTCTTCTCGAATTCGCGATGATATAAAGAATATCGTCTCCGTCTACGATATCGCCGTTGGCGTCGACCATTAACACCCGGTCGCCATCTCCATCGAAAGCGATACCGGCATCAACGCCCTGTTCCACTACGGCACGTTGCAGATTGCCAGGATGAGTTGAGCCGCAATCATCATTGATATTCATGCCGTCCGGATGATTGGCGATCACCTCGATGCTGGCTCCAAGTTCGCGCAGCACCTCGGGACCAACCTTGTAGGTTGAACCGTTGGCGCAATCGACCACCAGGCTAAGCCCCCTCAATGAAGTACCGTAGGGCACCGTGCTCTTGCAGAATTCCACGTAACGACCCGCCGCGTCATCGATACGTTTGGCCTTGCCCATGTGGGCCGAATCCACGGTTGTAAACGGTTGATCGAGCTCGATCTCGATGGCGTGTTCGGTTTCATCCGGCAGCTTCTCGCCATCTTCCGAGAAAAACTTGATGCCGTTGTCGTGGTAGGGATTATGCGAGGCGCTAATGACGATGCCGGCGCAGGTGTACAGGGTTCGTGTCAGGTAGGCAACGGCTGGCGTTGGCATCGGGCCAAGTAAAGCCACGTTGGCGCCGGCCGCGGCCAATCCTGCTTCAAGCGCGGATTCGAACATGTAGCCGGAAATTCGGGTGTCTTTTCCAATCACCACCGCCCGCGGATCACCATGTGCCAGCACAACACCGGCTGCCCGGCCGAGCCTGAGCATGAAATCAGCAGTGATAGGGGCTTTCCCGACCTGCCCACGAATGCCGTCCGTACCAAAATGACGATTAGCCATGGTCCCGATTTTACGCTGATTCAACGGTTTGTGCGCAAACTGCCTGAATTACTTTAAGAACATCCTTTGTTTCAGCCACGTCATGAACGCGCACAATTGACACACCAGCCTGAAATGCCAACATCGCCAGAGCCAGTGATCCGGCCAGGCGACCGTCTACTTCTCTGCCGGTAATAAATCCAAGGATGGACTTGCGTGAGAGCCCGGCCAGAACGGGATAATCGTGCGAACACAGACCTGAAAGCTGGCTGATCAATTCCAGGTTGTGATTCGGGGATTTACCAAACCCGAAACCAGGGTCAATCAGAATGTTGTGGCGGGAAATACCTGCCGATTCGCAAGCCCTTGCGCGATGAAGCAGAAAACCCTCTACCTCGGTAACGACGTCTTCGTATGCAGGTTCCTGTTGCATTGAACGCGGATCACCCTGCATATGCATCAGGCAGATTGGCAAATCAAGTTCTGCTGCGGTTTGTAATGCACCTTCTTGCTGCAATGCGAAAACATCGTTGATCATTCCCGCGCCGGCAGCAACGGCTTCTTTCATGACTTCGGGCTTGCTGGTATCGATGGATAACGGAATGCGGGTTTCTGCCCACAAGGCTTCTATCACCGGTATTACCCGGTCCAGTTCCTGCTGTACAGATACTTCGGCCGCGCCGGGTCGTGTGGATTCGCCCCCTATGTCAATGATATCGGCACCGGCTGTTGCCATGTGGTGGGCGTGTAACATGGCCTCGCGAGGCGACAGCCAGTCACCGCCATCAGAAAAAGAATCTGGGGTGACATTGAGAATGCCCATGATGCGGGGACGGTCCAGCACCAGCGGCCGGCCGCCACAATCCAGGGTCAGGAAACTTGGAGAGTTATCTGTCATTGCGAAAGGGCGTGAATAATCACGTCCCGGCCGGGAATCAATGCTGCGAGGCTGGCCCGCCAATAGGAGAAGGATCATCCGAGCTGTCGCTTTCCCTGCTTGCTTCGGCTTTATTTGAGTCTGAATCCTGGTCGGACCAGTCTTCAGGCGGATCCGGCATTTTGCCTTCCATGATCTGGTCAATCTGACCCTGGTCGATGGTTTCGTACTTCATCAGGGCTTCGGTCATCATTTCCAGTGTGTCCAGATTGGCCGTGATCAGGTCATGGGCGGTTTTATGTGCCTTTTCAATAATGGCCCGGATTTCTGCATCAATCTGTTTGGCCGTTTCATCTGAAATTTGTTTGTGCTGGGTCACAGAACGGCCCAGGAATATTTCGCCTTCGTCTTCCGAGTAGGCCAGGGGGCCCAGCGCGTCGGTCAGACCCCAGCGCGTTACCATGTTGCGCGCAATCTTGGTGGCGCGTTCGATGTCATTTGAAGCACCGGTCGTGACGTTTTCCTCACCGAAAATAATTTCCTCCGCTACCCGGCCGCCAAACAGGCTGGCCAGCTGGCTGTCCAGCTGTTTGCGCGAAATGCTGTATTTGTCCTGCTCGGGCAGGAACATGGTGACACCAAGCGCCAGGCCCCTGGGGATGATGGTCACTTTGTAGACCGGGTCATGCTCCGGAACCAGTCTGCCAACAATGGCATGTCCAGCTTCATGATAGGCGGTCAGTTTCTTTTCTTTCTCAGACATCACCATGGAGCGGCGCTCGGTACCCATCATGATCTTGTCCTTGGCCTTTTCAAGATGATCCATGGATACGCTCTTGGCGTTTTCACGCGCGGCAAACAATGCAGCTTCATTGATCAGGTTGGCCAGGTCTGCGCCGGAAAAACCCGGTGTTCCACGGGCAATTATCCTGGGATTCACGGAATCATCAAGAGGCACTTTGCGCATATGCACCTTGAGAATAGCTTCGCGTCCACGTATGTCGGGCAAGGGAACCACTACCTGGCGGTCAAAGCGGCCCGGTCGAAGTAATGCGGGATCCAATACGTCCGGACGGTTAGTCGCCGCGATGACAATCACACCCTCTCCACCTTCAAAGCCATCCATTTCAACCAGCAACTGGTTCAGCGTCTGTTCGCGCTCGTCGTGCCCGCCGCCGAGGCCGGCGCCCCGGTGCCTGCCTACTGCGTCAATTTCGTCAATGAAGATAATGCAGGGCGCGTGTTTCTTCGCCTGGTCAAACATATCGCGAACCCGCGAGGCACCGACACCCACGAACATCTCGACGAAATCCGATCCGGAAATGGAGAAAAACGGTACTTTCGCCTCGCCGGCGATCGCCCTTGCCAACAAGGTTTTACCGGTGCCCGGTGCGCCAAGCATCAGTACACCGCGCGGAATGTGTCCGCCGAGCTTCTGAAATTTTCCCGGGTTGCGCAGGAACTCGACCAATTCGCCAACTTCTTCCTTGGCTTCCTCAATGCCAGCGACGTCGGCAAATGTCACATTAACCTGGTCTTCACCCTGTAGCTTGGCGCGTGATTTTCCGAATGACATTGCACCACGGCCACCGCCACCACCCTGCATCTGGCGCATGAAATAAACCCAAAGGCCAATCAGCAGCAACACCGGGGTGATATTGAGAATCAATTCAACAATCACCGAACGTTCCTGTGGAGGTTCGGCGGTAATCTCAACTTTATTCTCGACCAGCTCATCTATCAGCTTGGGATCAGGTGGCCCAAAGGTACTGAAATCCTTACCGTTGACAGTGCGTCCGGAAATCTTGTTGCCACTCTGGCTGCTTTCCACGTGAACCTGCGAAACCGTGCCGTTGCGTACATTATCCAGAAACTGTGAATAAGTCAGGGCATCCGGTGTATTACTGACACTGGCGTAGTGATTGAAAATAGACATCAGGACCACGGCAATAATTGCCCAGGTCAAGAGGTTCTTCACCAGGTCATTCATCGGTTTTTCGTCTTTCTTCCCTGCCATGAGTTTTTCTGTTTCCTGATTGAATATTGATACTACAGCAGCTTTCGTCCACGTCCCAGTACATATACTTCGCGGCTGCGAGGTCTTGAGGCTTTTGGCTTTCGCACAGCCACCTTCTCAAAACCAGACCGGCATTGCTGCAAAAAATTCTCAGAGCCTTCACCCTGAAATAGTTTGCAGACAAAATCTCCACCGGGTTTTAGCCATTGCTCTGCAAACGATAAGGCCAGTTCAGCCAGGTACATTGCCCTTGGCTGGTCCGCAGCGCTCACACCTGAGATATTGGGGGCCAAATCGGACAACACAAGATCAGGCTTGTCATTCCCCAGCAGCGCTTCCAGCGCCTGCATTGGCTGGTCATCCGTGAAATCTCCTTTAATAAATTCCACACGCTCCAATGCAGGCATTTCGAGAATGTCCAGTGCGATCACCCGGCCGCCGGGTGCGACCAGCTTACTTGCTACCTGTGACCAGCTACCAGGCGCTGCACCCAGGTCGACAACGCACATTCCTTTGCGAATAAGCCCGTACTTATCATGCAGTTCCAGCAGCTTGAACGCTGCACGCGCACGATAACCCTGCTGTTGCGCCTGCTTGACGTATGGATCATCAAAATGTTCCGACAACCAGCGTTTGCTACTTTTACTCCTGGCCAAGGTATCAGGTTCCTTGCGGCTGGCGCATGCTAAAATACGAGACCATTATGAGCGGTTTCCCAGGCTTAATTTCATGAAACTGAATTCTTCTCAGAAACGCTTTTTGCGTGGTATGGCGCATCATATCAATCCGGTGGTCATGGTAGGCGATAAAGGCCTGACGGGGAATGTGCTGGAAGAGATAGAAAACGCTCTGGATCACCACGAGTTAATCAAGATCAAACTGCGCACAGACCGGGAAACCCGCAAAGCACAATCGCTTGAAATCGCGAAGGCCTGCAAGGCCGTCATGGTTCACCAGATTGGCCAGGTCAGCTGCTTTTACCGGCATAACAAAAAGAAACCTGTGATCGACTTTCCCAGGGCTTGAACAGGTGGATCTGAAGTTCGAACGGCCCGGTGATCACCTGTATATACGCTCACAGGACGAGCGGGGTATTTGCATTGGTGAAGCGTATTATACTGAAAGTGTTATTGTTTCCGCGGAACATGTCATCGGTGAATGGCCACCACGTAATGTGGAAGATCTGCAGGCCAAGCACCTGCTACCCATATTCGAACTCAGGCCAGAAGTGCTGTTACTGGGCACCGGAGAGCATCAGCTTTTTCTACCCGCCCGCATGATGGTGGCGCTTTATGAAATGGGGATAGGTATCGAAGTGATGACGACCAGTGCCGCCTGCCGGACGTTTAACGTGCTGGTATCGGAGGGCCGGAACGTGGTTGCCGCGCTGATGCAATAGCCCCTGCTTAGTCGAGGAATGGCATTTCCAATATGCCTTCCCTGCTGGAGATCTCGCGTAATCTGGTTAACGCCGCCAACTGTACCTGTCGCACACGTTCTCGGGTTACACCCATCAGCTGGCCAACTTCTTCCAGTGTGCGGCGCCCCTTTCCATGCAAACCAAAGCGGTGCTCAACCACCATGCGCTGTTGCACAGGCAGCAGCTCCATCCAGTGGTCCAACAATTCTTCAGCTGCATGATCAGCATACTCAGTCTCGGGATCACGGTTGATCTCGTCAATAATAGATTCCAGCACTGGCTTTCGGGAGTCATTGGTTTTGCGTGCATTTGCAGAGCTTGCTGACTCATTAAAGGAAAAAATGGTGTATACGTCTTCAATCGGTATATTAAGTTCGCCGGATATTTCCTCAAGTCCCGGTCTGCGTCCGAGTTTTTGCTCCAGTTCGCGGGAGGTACGCAGGTAAGTGGTTAATTCGCGAATTACATGAATGGGCAGGCGGACCGTGCGGCACTGGTTCATGATTGCCCGTTCTACCGACTGCCGAATCCACCATGTAGCATAGGTCGAAAAACGGCAACCCCTTTCAGGGTCGAATTTCTCCACCGCCCTGATCAAGCCCAAATTGCCTTCTTCAATGAGATCCAGCAAAGGCAGTCCACGATTGATATAGGCCCTTGAAATCTTGACGACCAAGCGCAGATTTGACTCGATCATACGCTGACGGCTGGCGACGCACCCTTTCCTGATAGCACAGCCAAGTGATTTTTCCTCATCGGCAGTTAACAGCCTGGCGCGTCCGATTTCAGACAGATATATACGCGTAACATCTCCCTGGTGAACAGGGCGAGTTGCTGTTTTCGATGAGCGCGCGCGGGGCACCTTCAGCCCGGTTTGAGCCGCGGTGTCGTTGGTCATGGCGGCATCCTTGCCGTTTCCGTGCCTGTGACCCATTTCCCTTCCTGTTGCCTGTGAGGCATTCTACGTCCGGACCGCCCTGTCACGAAGATCGTTCCCCCGGACCGCAGATTAATAGACTCTGATCGACAGGGTGGACCGACAACGCTACCATAAATCGTATTTTTTGTCACAAGTGTGCAAGAACGACAAACAACCCCTGACAAGGTGATAGTGCCCTTTTCCGACCGCCGTTCTTAGCCCGAATCCTATTTCGCCGGAAGGTATTTGCGGGGGTCAACGGGCCGTCCACTGACGCGGATTTCAAAGTGTAAAATGCGTTCATTTCTGTCATTTCTGCCCAGTTCAGCGATTTTTTGCCCCTGCTGAACCTTAGCACCCTCGGCAACTAACCTGACCCGGTTGTGTGCATAGGCACTTAGCATTAGTTCACTGTGTTTGATAATGATCAATTCACCAAAACCGATCAGGCCATTTCCGCTGTAAACCACCGTCCCGGCGGCCGACGCCTTTATTTCCTGCCCCTCACGGCCAGCGATATCCAGGCCATTGCGGGCAGGATCACCGGCTACAAATCCACGCAAAATACGACCTTTTACCGGCCAGGTCCAGGATGCCGGATCACCCGAGTCTGCCGTTATCACTATCGTTTTCGCCTTGGCCGGCGTTTTGTGGGCCATGCCTGGCTTATCCGATGACCCGGTGGTTTTGCTGCTGCCAACCGGCGCTTGACTGCGGGGTTTTGAACCCGCTGGCGCCTTAGCCACTGGTTTTTGCCGCCCTGCAATTAAGGGTGGCCGTGTCAGTCTCAATAACTGATCAGGATAAATCAAATAAGGCGGCCTGAGCCTGTTCCAGCTTGCCAGCTCCCGATGGTCCAGACCGAAACGGAAGGCTATTGCATGCAGGGTATCCCCTTTACGAATTCGATATTGCCGGTCATTGTCATTCGCTGGCATGCCCGGACCGCTGGATCGATCAATCACGGGTGCCGGTGGAGTGGAACAGGCGGCAAGCACAAGGACTGTCCCCAGCAGGATCAGCCACCTCAAGACCCGCCCCCGCTGAATTTCAAGAACAGCATTACGACCACAATCAACACCAGAACCAGCCAGCCGATCAGGTCAATCCACTTGCGTAGACTATGCTCCAGCTTATCACCGCCAAGTCGAATCAGGGCTGCCACCAGGAAAAACCGCCCCCCCCGGCCAACAACCGAACCGGCAATAAATGTAAGGGGTGGCATGCCTACTACGCCGGCACTGATGGTGAATATTTTGTAAGGAATGGGTGTGAAACCAGCCACCAGGATGTACCAGAATCCATATTCACCAAATGATTCTACTGTTTGTGCAAACACCGATGCGTAGGGCGAAGCCATTAACCAGGGCTCAATTCCACCGAACGCCAGTTTGCCAATAAGGTAGCCAGCCAGTCCACCAACAACAGAGCTCACCGTACACAATGCGGCAAAGACCCAGGCCCGCCGGGGTTTCGCCAGGCACATTGGGGCCAACATGACATCCGGCGGTATCGGAAATACGCTGGACTCGGCTGCGCTAAGCGCTGCCAGGTAAATGGGCGCGTTTTTATGGGCCGACCACCGAAGCACACGGTCGTAGAGATTCTTGAACATCAGGGGAGTTTCACCGTCCTCAGGCGAGACCGCTGAGCATGGGAACAAACACGACCGCACCAAGATTTGTCTGTTCAAGCCCTTCATCGATTTTTTCAATCGACAACAGGCGCTGCTCATTGTCCTGTTCAAGCGGCATAACCAGTTTTCCGCCAAGACGCAACTGCTCGACCAATTCCTCCGGAATGACCCGTGATGCGGCGGTTATGATAATTCCGTCGAACGGTGCCTGTGTTGGCCAACCTAAATGTCCATCAGCATAGCGGCTGTGGATGTTATGCAGTCTCAGGGTATGGAAACGCCTGCGTGCCAGTCTGAGCAGTTCCTTGATTCGTTCAACGGTATAAACCTCTTTGACTAGGTGTGACAGCACAGCGGCCTGGTATCCGGAACCGGTCCCGACCTCCAACACTTTTTTCGGCGCACTGCCTTCGAGAAGTGCTTCTGTCATGCGAGCTACAATCCAGGGTTGCGATATTGTCTGACCCAGTCCAATAGGCAGCGCGGTGTCTTCATAGGCCCGGCTTGAAAGCGCTTCATCGACGAACTTATGTCGGGGTACCTGCATGATCGCGTTCAGTACTTTTTCGCTTTTTATACGATCACTTCGTAAACGGCGTACCAGCCGTTCCCGGGTGCCGGGTGAAGTCATGCCTATTCCTCGTGAGTCCTTTTGCAGGCGCCGCTTGTGAATCAAGATTCCCGCTCCCCGTCCATATCTACATCGGTGGATATCGAGGATATCCATCCAGCCACCTGCTCCAGCGCCTGGAATCGCGTCAGGTCTACATGAATTGGCGTTACTGAAATAAACCCTCTTTTCACTGCGTCGAAGTCAGTGCCCGGACCAGCATCCTGCTCTGCGCCTGCCGGCCCGATCCAGTACATAGCCCTGCCCCTCGGATCAACCGTTCGAATGGTAGGTTCTGCACGGTGCCTGTGGCCCAGCCGGGCCACCTCGAAACCCCTGATTTGTTCCCAGGGCAGATCAGGGACATTGACGTTCAAAATTGTGTCTGACGGAAGCGGATCCTTGAGTAATTGCCTGACCAGACGCACAACTGCCTCTCCCGCGGTTGCGTAGTTGATCGGGCGCTCTTCGAATACCAGCGAAACTGCTAATGCCGGCAAGCCCAGGAACCGTCCTTCCATGGCAGCCGCAACCGTGCCGGAGTAAATGACATCATCGCCCAGGTTGGCGCCGGCATTGATTCCCGAAATCACCATATCCGGGTCTTCCTTCAAGAGCCCGGTGAGCGCAATGTGAACACAATCGGTGGGTGTGCCTGAAACCCGGAAAATATCCGATTCCACTTCCTTGATACGGATCGGCGAATCAAGTGTCAGTGAGTTACTGGCGCCGCTACGGTTTTGATCCGGAGCCACTATGGTAACTGCTCCCAGTTGCCGGACACAATTTGACAACGTTTGAATGCCCGGTGCCGACAGGCCATCATCGTTGCTAATCAGAAAATGCATACCCATTTCGTGTTTTCTTTCTCAGGCTCGCAGCGGCAGGGGAAGATCAGGAGATGGTATTGTACGATCTTCCTTGCAGGACGGAAACGAAGCGGAGTTAAATTTGACAGACCCTGCAGATAAAGATCTGGCCATTTTCCGGGAAGCTTTCAGTGATGTTAAGCCCCTGAATCAACCTGACCGCTCCGATTCGCGCGCACCGCTTCCCGACCCGTATCCCAGGCAGCTTGTGAAAGACGAAATGGCGGTCAAGTCGGAACTGCTGGATGAGCCGGATGATTTCTCCGAACTGGAAACCGGTGAAGAATTGCTGTTTCTTCGCGGCGGCGTTCAAAAACGATTTCTGAAACGATTAAGGCGTGGTCGATACAGTATCGGTGACCATCTCGACCTGCACCAGATGAACGAGGCAACGGCTTCAAAAGCTTTATTGGATTTTATCGAGTTGGCTGCCATTAACGGAATCGGCTGTGTTCGCGTTGTCCACGGCAAAGGCTTGCGCAGCCGTAAAATTCCGAAGCTTAAGGCAATGACCCGTCGCCTCCTGAGCAGGCACCCCCTGGTCGTTGCTTTTGCATCCTGCAGGCCGGTTGAGGGCGGAACCGGCGCAGTAAGCGTGCTGCTAAAGGCCCCGAAACCGGAGCGAAGGAGCCCGCTTATTTAATGAGTTTCAAGTGTGAGCCCGGTGTTGATTCTTCTATCGGCTGGTGCTCGCCTTCTTTATCCTTGCTATGCGTAAACATCATGCCCTGGCCATTTTCACGGGCATAAATTGCCATAACAGCGTCAATCGGTAGAAAAAGATCAAATGGCGAGCCTGAGAATCGTGCCTGGAAGGTGATGGAATCATTACCTATCTCCAGGTTTCGCGTCGCCTGTGGTGCAATATTCAATACCAGTTTACCGTCCTGGATTGCCTGTTTCGGCACCTCCACGGCCTGGGCATTAATGTCAACAATGATGTGCGGTGTCTGGCCGTTATCAATTATCCACTCGTTTAATGCACGAAGCAGGTACGGCTTGTTGGATGTCATGGCGTTAGTGCTTATTTCTGTGCAGGCTCAGGTAACGTTGAGTATCAGTTCACGTTCAGCCAGGGTCAGGCTGGTCTTGAAAGATGGCCTCGATATCAGGCGCTGAATATACCCCTGTACAGCGATACCGGGGCGTCCCAGCTTAATGCCATAAACAGGCAATCGCCAGAACAGGGGGGCCAGGGTGCAATCAACCAGGCTGAGTTCTTCCCCAAGCACATAGCTGCCCTGCTTGAATAACTCATTCGCGGCAATAATGCTTTCTTTCAGTTGATTGCGCGGTTTTTCAGCCTTACGCGGCGTAGAGGCTTCGATTTCGTGTGCCAGCGGATACCAGTCGCGCAATATTCGATAATGCACCAGTCTCAGCCTTGCCCGAGACACAGGATCGACCGGCATCAGCGGCGGGTGAGGATATCGTTCATCAAGATAGTCATTAATGACGCCGGCATCATGCAGTAACAAATCACGATCCACCAGGGTTGGAGTTTCATTGTAGGGGTTCAATTCGGCAAGATCGGCAGCCGCAGAAGAATTGGTGTCTACATCTACGATTTCTACGTTGATTCCTTTTTCTGCCAGCACGAAACGAACCCGGTGACACTCGATATTTTCTGAAGCTGAATACAGAGCCATTGTAGAACGGCCTTTGGCTTGTACAGACACTAAAAATCTCCAATCAGGTTAGGGGAAGCTTTGACCAGCAAGGCGACTAATGCACGTCTCGCCAGTATTCGGCTTTCAATAAATATGCAAGAAATGCAAAAACAACGAGGAATAGTATGACCCATACGCCGATTTGTTTTCTCTTCAGCTTGGCAGGTTCACCCATGTAATCCAGAAACGTGGCCAGATCCCGTACAGTGCTGTCATATTCTTCCGGCGTCATGAGGCCGGGGGTGGTGAGTTCAAGGTGGTCAATTTCAATCAGGGCGGATTCGTCATCGCTGTGATCCGCGTAGACCGGCGTTTGAATTCCCTGCAACTCCCAGAGTATATGCGGCATGGATGCATTGGGCAGTATGAGGTTATTCCATTGGCCGCTTGAGTCCTGGTAGAAAGAACGCAGGTAGGCGAAAAGCCAGTCTGGTCCGCGCGAGCGGCCTCGAACAGAAAGATCAGGCGGTGTCTTTCCAAACCAGCGTTCAGAGTCTTCGGCTGTCATCGAGACTCTCATGGTTTCGCCGATTTTCGCATCCGCAAAAACCAGGTTCTCCATCACCACTTCCTCACTCAGGTCGAGATCTTCCGAAAGGCGGTTGTATCGCATGTAAGCTGCACTGTGGCAGGACAGGCAATAATTGACAAACACCCTGGCACCCCGCTGCAATGCTGCAACATCCTTGATATTCGCGCCTGAGGGTTCGAGATGAGTTTCGCCCGCTGCGAATAGTGAAGATGAAGCCAGTATAAATACCAGGCCAGCCAGGAATGACTTACGGGGCAATAACTTCATCAATGCGTTACCCGCTCGGGAACCGGCTTGGTTTTACCACCCTTGCTCAGGAAAAACAGCAAAATAAAGAATGAAAAGTAGACGAAGGTCCAGATGCGCATTTCTATGGTCTGTGCGGGCGTGCCCTCTGCCATACCAAGCATTCCCAGCCGCACAAATGCGATCGTGAAAGTGAACACCAGGATTTTGTACCAGGCACCCTTGTAGCGGATCGATTTAACAGGTGAGCGATCCAGCCACGGCAGAAAGAACAGCACCATGACCGACAAACCCATCAACACCACGCCAAACAACTTGTCCGGTACAGCCTTCAAAATGGCGTAATAAGGTGTGAAGTACCAAACCGGCTTGATGTGCTCCGGTGTCACCAGAGGATTTGCCGGTACGAAATTGTCATGCTCGAGGAATAAACCGCCGGCTTCTGGCCAGAAGAAAATCACAAACGCAAATACGATCAGGAATATCGCAACACCGAAAATATCCTTTACGGTGTAGTAGGAATGGAAAGGAATTCCGTCCAGTGGAATACCGTCTTCCCCCTTTGTTTCCTTGATCTCAATGCCATCCGGGTTGTTGGAACCCGTTTGGTGCAGGGCCGCAAGGTGCAATACGACCAGGCCAAGCAGAGCAATGGGAACCGCAATCACGTACAGGGCAAAGAACCGGTTCAGGGTGGCGTCCGAAATGTAAAAGTCACCCCTGATCCACTCGGTCAAAGGTTCTCCGATTTTCGGAATTGCCCCGAACAGGTTGATGATCACCTGCGCGCCCCAGTAAGACATCTGGCCCCAAGGCAACACGTAGCCGAAGAAGGCTTCTGCCATCAACAGCAGATAAATAACCATCCCGAACACCCACAACAGTTCACGGGGCTTGCGGTGTGAGCCGTAAAGGATACTGCGAAACATGTGCAGGTAAACAAAAATAAAGAAGAATGACGCGCCGGTAGAGTGCATGTAGCGGATCAGCCATCCCCAATCCACATCACGCATGATGTATTCAACCGATGCAAACGCCTCGGCCGCTGATGGCTTGTAATGCATCGTCAGCAGAATTCCGGTGACAATTTGAATAACCAGCATCAACAGTGCAAGAGAACCCATGTAGTACCAGAAATTAAAATTCTTGGGCGCGTAGTATTTTGCCAGGTGGGCATTCCAGAATTCGGTAACAGGCAGACGTTTGTCTATCCACGTCATAAACGCAGTGGCTTGTCTTGCCAAGCTGCTTGCGGCTCTGCCCATCAGACTGCTCCCTCCGGATTAACGCCCAGGATCAGAGTCTGGTCATCCAGAAAACTGTACGGTGGTATGCGCAGGTTGGTCGGAGCAGGCACAGCCTTGTAAACACGTCCGGCAGCGTCAAATTTCGACTTGTGGCATGGGCAGAAGAACACACCTTTCCAGTTATCGTCAAAAGGCTGGGGCCCAACCTGGGGAATCATCTGTGGCACACAGCCCAGGTGAGTACAGTGCATATTTACCACTAAAAATTCCGGCCTGATCGCGCGATAAGCATTGCCAGCGTAAGCTGGCTGATCGGATTCTTGCGAATCCGGATCCCGAAGGCTTTCGGCCAACTCATTCAGGTCTTCCAGCATTTCGGGTGAACGCCTCAAGATGCCGATGGTCTGGCCGCGCCATTGGACTTTGAGCAGCTGTCCATGTTCCATTTTGCTGACATTAACCTCGACCGGCACGCCAACGGCCCGGGCCTTGGCGCTTGGATTCCATGATTTGATAAACGGAACAGCTGCAAAGCCAGCCCCGATGGCACCGACGACAGAGGTTATGGCCACCAAAAACCGGCGGCGCTTTTTATTCACGCCATCAGATGACATGCAATACTCCTTTGTCTGTTTTCCACTCAGGACCTTGTTTTAAAAGGAAAATGCTCGTTTCCCAGACCGAATTCACGATTTGAATGATGGCAAATCCACGATTGTCCCGCCCAAAAAGAGCACAACCGGCTTTACCGGCTGCTGGCACGTGTAATAATTTCAGGCCGGTCTTAATGATTCAAATCAATCGCATATTTTATCCGAAACGGCCCATGCGAGACAAACTGTTTACCGGTAAAATTGAACCCACTGACTACTTGCAACTCACAATACTTAATATTTGGTTAACAGGCCGATAAAACAATATGAACAAATTGAGATCCATCACCGGTTTTTTGTTCCAGTCAGCTGTTGCAGGGCTTGCTTTGGCTTTTATTCTGGTTTTTCTCTGGCCGTCCCTGAGAGATCGGTTTATTACACAAACGCAATACGTAACCGATACTACGCTTGTGGGACCCGCATCATACGCTGACGCTGTGGATCTCGCCGCGCCTTCGGTCGTCAGTATCTACACACAAAGAGTAGAGGTGCAGGAGATCAGCCCGCAGTTGCAACGCATACTCAGGCGGCAATACGTGGCAAGGGCGCGACAGGATATGGGTTCCGGTGTGCTGGTAAGCGACGACGGCTACATCCTCACGAATAATCACGTTGTTTCACAGGTCAGGGACATCCAGGTCGGGCTTTGGGACGGGCGGTTTGCTCCTGCCCAGCTAGTCGGCTCAGACCCTGAGACCGACCTGGCAGTATTGAAAATCGATTTGGATGGCTTGCCGGCAGCACCTTTGGCACCGGATGCAACTTTACGTGTCGGCGACGTTGTGTTGGCCATCGGTAACGCCCTGGGCCTGAGTCATACGGTAACAATGGGTATTATCAGTGCAACCGGAAGAAATGACTTACGCTCAGTGTTATACGAGGACTTCATCCAGACCGATGCAGCGATCAACGCCGGAAACAGTGGCGGCGCCCTGGTAAATGCCAGCGGCGAGGTAATCGGCATCAGTACGCGAAATCTTGGCAGTGCAATGGGTGGACAGAATATCGGTTTCGCCATTCCTATTGGCCTTGCCAGCCAGGTGATGGGTCAGATTATTGAGTACGGAAGTGTCCGGCGCGCCTGGCTGGGCGCACGTTTCAGCGATCTGCCTCTGTCCGTGCAGGCAGACGGCAGTGCCGCACGAATGGGTATCCAGGTAGGGCAGGTTTCACCCAGCGGCCCAGCGTGGTTTGCCGGAATACGTGATGGTGACGTGTTGCTTTCGCTGGACGGCCAGCCCATCGATGATGCGCGCGCTTTTCTGCTACAGATTGCCCAACTTGAACCTGGTACGCAGATAGAACTTGACGTACGGCGTGAAAGCCAGCAATTTGCGACCTATGCCACCCTGATTCAGCAGCCCCCGCTGCGTTAAAAAACGGAGTTTTAATCACACAACGGACAGGCGCGGAACTCGGGCAGGGCCTCTGCTCTTTCGGAATATGTGGCCAGGGCAGGATAGTCTTCAGGTACCAGTGTGACTCCCTCAACGTGCTGGCTGAATCGCCACGCCACAGCAGTAGAAATATCTGCCTGGCTCAAATCCTCCCCCAGTAACCACAGGTGTCCTTCACCTGCGCTGGCAGCCACCGATGCTTCCATCATTCCAACCGCTCCCTGCAACTGCTGTTCGATGCGCTCTATCCAGGGGGCATGTCGCCTGTCTTCAGGCCGATGAGCAGTTTCGTAGATCAATTGCACCACTTTTTCCATGGCAACCAGGGCGACACCAATATGCTGTAGCGCTGAGCGGTAGTCCCGGCCACTTGCCGGCATCAGGCTGCGCCCGGCGACCTGGGTTTCCAGGTAATCAATAATGAGGCCCGAGTCGATCAGCATTTCGCCGTCATCACAGACCAATGTAGGAACCTTCACCGCATTATGAATGGTCCGGAATTCCTCAAAGTCTCTGAAGATCGATAGCTCACGATGATCAAACTCGACGCCAAGACAGCGCATGGTGATCGCTACGCGGCGCACGAAGGGTGAATCAAGATATCCAATCAGAAGCATCAGTTGTTTTGCAGAATTATATTTGGCAGTTCCAGTTTCAGATTACGGGGCATTTGAGAAAGAACCCCGGCTGTACGGCGCGCGAACGCCAGGTAGGTTTCGGCCAGTGCTGAATCGGCGGCCGAAACCACTGTCGGGTTTCCTTCGTCCAATGATGATCGAATTTCCATCGCCAGCGGCAGTTGTCCAAGTAAGGGTATTTCATAATCCGCGGACAATCCCTCGCCACCCCCGCTTCCGAAAATGGGCTCTTCAAAACCGCATTGTGTGCAAATATGAGTGCTCATGTTTTCCACTACACCAAGCACCTGTACGCCGACCTTGCGGAACATCTGCAGCGCCTTTCGTGCATCCAGCAATGCAATATCCTGCGGGGTTGTGACGATGACAGCACCGGAAACGGGCACCTTTTGTGAAAGGGTTAACTGGATATCGCCGGTGCCTGGGGGCAGATCGATCACCAGGTAATCCAGATCACCCCAGTTAGTCTCTCCCAGCAACTGCTGGAGCGCAGATGTGACCATGGGCCCGCGCCAGATCATCGGTGTGTCCTCCTCGACCAGGAAGCCGATAGACATCACCTGCAGGCCGTGAGCCTGTTTTGGAATTATGCGCTTCCCGTCCACATCGGGGTGCCCTGAAACTCCCATCATGCGGGGAATGCTGGGGCCGTAAATATCAGCATCCAGTATGCCTACGCTGGCACCGTCCCGAGCAAGCCCCAGTGCGAGGTTGACTGCGGTAGTTGACTTGCCAACCCCGCCTTTGCCGGAGGCCACCGCGATGATATTGCAAATATTGTCCAGCGGTTTCAGTTCTGCCTGAACCTTGTGAGAAGCAACTTTCCAGCTGATATTGACCGCAGCCGATTCGATGCGGGAATCCGCTTCGAGCCTGGACACAACCCGGGCACTTAAATCGTCGACTAAACCATCGGCCGGATAACCCAGCCTGATATCCGCAGCTACCCGGTTGCCGTCCATGCCAACACCCTTTATCGAGCCACCGGAAACGAGGTCCTTTCCGGTGTTGGGATCATCTATTCCGGACAGAATTTCGTTAATTTGTTCGCGGGAAATCAAAGCCACAAAAATTGACCTTCCTTCTTTCATGAGACAAGCCGTACATTGTATCCAAGTTCCTGCTGATTGGGATCATTTCCTGACCATGATGGGCGGATAAACGGGTACAGCTTGCACCGACACCGTGCGATAATGCCTCGCTTGTGACCGGCCCATTTGCCGGCAGACATGCAACCAGGCACATGACTCAAAAGAAAAGACGAATTCTACTCACCAGCGGCCTGCCCTACGCCAATGGAGCCATCCATATCGGGCATATGCTGGAATACATTCAGACCGATATATGGGCTCGATTTCAGCGCGCCCAGGGCCACGAGTGCTATTTCGCATGGGCCGACGACGCGCACGGCACACCGATCATGCTCAGCGCCCGGAAAGAAGGCATTTCGCCGGAGGAACTGGTGGATCGGATGATTCTAGAACACCAGCGCGATTTCCAGGAATTCGGACTGAGCTATGACCATTATTCCTCCACCCACTATGACTCCAACCGGGAAGTTGTCGAGACGATCTGGGAGCGACTACAGGACGGCGGGTATATAGCAAAAAAGACGATTTCACAGTTTTATGACGAAGCCGAGGGCATGTTTCTGCCCGATCGCTTCATCCACGGCACCTGCCCGAAGTGCGGCACTGAGGATCAGTACGGTGACAGTTGTGAGTCCTGCAGCAGCACCTATGCTCCGACCGACCTGATCAATCCCCGCTCGGCGGTCAGCGGCACACCCCCGGTGATGCGCGACTCAGAGCATTACTTCGTGCGCCTGGCCGCCTTCGAAGAAAAACTGCAAACCTGGATGAATTCTGGAACCATGCAGGCCGAAGTCGTAAACAAGATGCAGGAGTGGTTCACCGACGGCCTGCGCGACTGGGACGTAACCCGCGATGCGCCCTATTACGGCTGGCGAATTCCAGGCGAACAGGACAAGTATTTCTATGTCTGGGTGGATGCTCCCATTGGTTACATGTCGAGCTTTAGCGAATTTTGCAAAACCAATGACCTGGGTTTCGATGAATGGTGGCTTCCTGGTTCCGATACCGAGCTCTACCATTTTATCGGTAAGGACATCATGTACTTCCACACACTGTTCTGGCCCGCCATGCTGATGGGCGCCGGCTTCCGGACACCAACTGCCGTTTACGCACACGGGTTCCTGACCGTGGACGGCACCAAGATGTCCAAGTCACGCGGCACTTTCATCATGGCGCGAACCTACCTGGACAGGTTGAATCCCGACTACCTTCGATACTACTTTTGCGCCAGGCTGGGCCCGGGAACCGGTGACATCGATCTGAACCTTGATGACTTTGTGTCGAGGGTGAATTCGGACCTGGTAGGCAAAGTGGTCAATATCGCCAGCCGCTGCGCGGTGTTTATCCAAAGAAATTTCAATGGCTTGTTGGCGAACAAGCTGCACAATTCCGAGCAATACGATCAGTTTCTGGCCGAACGCGAATCGATTGCGCAGGATTACGAGTCACGCAATTACCAGTCGGCAATTCGACGTATTATGGCGCTGGCCGACGAGGCAAACCGATATATAGACAAACATAAGCCCTGGCAAATGGTCAAGCAGGAAGGCAGCGATGATGCGGTCCAGGCCGTATGCACTCAGGGAATAAACCTGTTCAGGGTGCTGATTACCTGCCTGGCTCCAGCCATCCCGTTTACTGCCGAAAAGGCTGCTGCATTTCTGGGCCAGTCTGTGGATCTTTGGTCCGCGCTGGACAGTCCTCTTCTGGATGTTGCCATCAACACTTTCGAACCCCTGATAACCCGAATAGACCCACTCAAGGTTAAGTCCATGCTTGAAGACTCCCGCGATTCCCTCAAACCCGCCAATGAAGAAACCGGACCGGTCCTGGCCGATGAGATCAGCATTGAAGATTTCTTGAAGGTGGACCTGCGTATTGCACGCATCATCAAGGCTGAGCATGTTCCAGACGCGGAAAAACTACTACGCCTTACCCTGGACATCGGCGGGGAAACCCGCAAGGTTTTCGCCGGCATCAAGTCGGCTTATGACCCGGCAGACCTGGAAGGCAGGCTGACGGTCATGGTGGCTAACCTGAAACCCCGTAAAATGCGCTTCGGAGTATCCGGCGGCATGGTTCTTGCCGCCGGCCCGGGTGGCAGCGATTTATATATCCTCGGCCCGGATGAAGGTGCCGTGCCGGGCATGCGTGTTACTTAGAGCCTGTGTTAACAGGGCCTGGGAAAGTTGCTGATGGCTGAGTACCTGCTAATCCTGGTCAGCACCGTGCTGGCAAATAATTTCGTACTGGTTCGTTTTCTGGGTTTATGCCCATTCATGGGCGTTTCAAACAAGCTCGAAGGCGCCATGGGCATGGCGGTCGCAACGGCATTCGTACTCACGATTTCATCTGCATCCAGCTACCTGATGCACCAATATATTTTGCAACCCCTGGGGCTTGAATACCTGTCCACATTGAGCTTTATCCTGGTGATTGCGGTGGTTGTACAACTGACCGAAACCGTCATGCGCAAAACCAGCCCCCTGCTTTACAGGATTCTCGGAATTTTCCTGCCGCTGATAACCAGTAATTGCGCTGTGCTTGGCGTGGCATTGCTAAACGTCCAGGAACATCACAACCTGTTGCAATCCGCACTTTATGGCTTCGGTGCAGCCGTCGGTTTCGGCATTGTATTGATCATGTTCGCAGCGATGCGGGAGCGCATGGCATTTGCTGATGTGCCACAACACTTTAAAGGCGCGCCCATAGGGCTGGTGACTGCCGGGCTGATGGCACTGGCCTTCATGGGTTTCAACGGCCTGGCCAACCTGTGACAGGAATATGGAAATGCTGATGCCAGTTCTGATACCCGTCCTTGTCCTGCTGGTGCTGGCCTTGTTATTCGGGCTTGGCCTGGGTTGGGTGTCTTCCCGGTTCCGGGTGGAAAGTGATCCGGTGGTTGACCAAATTGATGAGCTTTTGCCTCAAACCCAGTGTGCCCAGTGCGGATATCCAGGTTGCCGGCCCTATGCGCAAGCCATTGCCAGCGGTGAAGCTGACATCAACCAGTGTCCGCCAGGTGGCGAAGCGGGCATCAGGGCGCTGGCTGATTTGCTGGGCCGGGAAGTCAAACCCCTGAACCCCGAATATGGCGAAGAAAAGCTCCGAACGGTAGCGCTTATCGATGAACAGGCATGTATTGGCTGCACCCTGTGCATCCAGGCCTGTCCGGTAGACGCAATTGTGGGTGCAAGTAAGCAGATGCATACCGTGATTGAATCCGAATGTACGGGCTGCGATTTGTGCCTGCCACCCTGCCCGGTGGACTGTATCGAGATGATCGTTCCGGATCAGGACTACCGCGATTGGCGATGGCCCAGGCCGGACAATGCCGAAACACAGACGGGAATGGTTTAATGCATTCAGACCCGGTCAAACTCACTCGGGGCGCAGGACAACACCTCCATCACTATCACGGTGGCCTGCGGCTTCGGCACAACAAGAAAATTTCCTGCCTGCACCCCACGGTGCGTCCGCCTTTGCCTGAACTGTTGGTCATTCCCTTGCATCAGCACCTGGGTGTACCCGCAGAACCCGTAGTCAGTCCGGGTAACCTGGTTCTCAAGGGAGACCTGATCGGTGTAGAAGCAAGCAGCCAGCATATCCCGGTGCATGCGCCCACCTCCGGGCGCATTGAAGCGATTGAAACCCGTGGCATGTCGCAAGCCTCCGGTATACCTGGCTGCTGCGTACTGCTCCGGCCCGATGGAGAGGACCGCTGGCGAACGCTGCAGCCGGTTAATGATTGGCGGGCGGTTGACAGTGAGACACTGATCCAGACGATTGTTGCAACCGGCATTGTCGGCCTGGGCGGCTCTGTTTTTCCGACCGGTAAAAAAACTGAAATCGGAAAACGTGCCGGAATTCACACCCTGATTTTGAATGGTGCAGAGTGCGAGCCCTATATCAGCTGCGATGAAATGCTGATGCGCGAACGCCCGGCGGAGATCGTGCTCGGCGCGCAAATCCTGCAAAAAGCCACCGGCGCCGAGAGTACGGTAATCGCAATCGAAGATCAGATGGGTGAGGTCAGGCGCGCATTGGAGCCCGCTATCAAGGATACCGGAAGCACTGATATCAGCCTGATCAGAATCAAATCAATTTACCCTGAAGGCGGTGAACGCCAGTTGATACAGGTATTAACCGGCCAGGAAGTGCCGGAGGGCGGCTATCCCGCGGACATTGGCCTGATTTGCAACAACGTAGCAACTGCTGCTGCAGTAGCAACGGCGGTTACCGAGGGTAAACCGCTGCTTGAGCGTTACGTTACGGTAACGGGCAACGGGATCGTTGAGCCGCGTAATTTCATGGCCTTGTTGGGTACACCTGTCTCGCACCTGGTGGCACAGTGTGGCGGCTACACCGGAGACGTTGCACGCATCGTGGTCGGTGGACCAATGATGGGTTACAGCCTGCCCTCGGACCAGCAGCCGGTGGTAAAGGCCAGTAATTGCATCCTGGTTCTGACTGCACAGGACCTGGAATCGCCCCAGCCTGAAATGCCATGCATCAACTGCGGTGAATGTGCACGCGTTTGTCCTGCCCAGTTATTACCACAGGAGTTGCACTGGCAGATCAAGAATGCTCAATGGGAGGACACCGAATCGTATCACCTGTCTGCCTGTATCGAGTGTGGATGCTGCGATCTTGTGTGCCCCAGCCATATCCCGCTGGTTGAATGGTTTCATTTTGCCAAGGGTGAAATCAGGGAACAGTCGAAACAGCGCAGCCTGGCCGACCATGCCCGATCCCGGCACCTTGCCCGTGATGAACGATTGTTGAGAATCAAGCAGGATCGCCTTGATCGCATTGCGCGCAGAAAACAGGCCTTGCGGGACAGGGCGGGACAAAGCAGAACCATTGCGGAGGCAATTGAAAGGTCCGAAAGCAAAAAAGCCATGAAATCACCACCGGAGCCCGATTCGTGAATTTGCCGATATTAACGGCCGGTGGCGCACCACATATGCCACCACAATTCACGATCGCCGGCGTAATGCAGCTTGTTCTGATTGCGCTTTTGCCCGGCATTGTGGCGCATTTGTGGTTTTTTGGACCGGGACTGATCATCCAGATTGTGCTTGCTGTGGTTTTCGCACTCGGTTTTGAAACCATGATGCTGAAACTGAGAAAACAGCCCCTCAGGCTATTCCTGGGAGATTACAGTGCAGTGGTAACGGCGGTGCTGTTTGCGCTGTGCATCCCGCCACTTGCGCCCTGGTGGATTGCACTGATCGCAATGCTTTTCGCAATCGTCGTGGCCAAGCACCTGTATGGCGGACTCGGCAGTAACGTGTTTAATCCCGCAATGGTCGGTTACGTTGTCGTGCTGATCAGCTTTCCCCAGGAGATGACCCAGTGGCTGCCCACCAGGGGCATAGCTGAAACAGTGCCAGGACTCGCTGATAGCCTGGTGGCAATATTTACTGGCCAGTTGCCGGCACCCTTGAACTGGGACGCTATCACCCAGTCGACACCTCTCGACACCCTCAAGACCGGGCTGGACTCTGGCCGCATGGTTTCTGAAGTCCGGTCGTCACCGATGTTCGGGGATTTTGTCGGCCTGGGCTGGGAATGGATTGCCAACTGGTACGCACTCGGCGGACTGTTCCTGCTGTATCGACGGGTTATTCCCTGGCAGGTTCCAGTGGCGCTGATCGGCAGCGTGTTGCTGATCAGCTTACCGGCTTTCCTGATGGATCCCGCCAACAACCTTTCCCCGCTGCAGCACGTGTTTTCCGGCGGTTTATTACTGGCCGCATTCTTTATTGCCACTGATCCGGTAAGTGGATGCACCAGTGCCTGGGGGCGGTTCTGGTTCGGTGTGGGCGTTGCTGTCATTACCCTCGTCATCCGCCGCTGGGGAGGGTATCCGGATGGAATTGCATTTGGCGTATTGCTGATGAACATGGCGGCGCCACTGATAGACCGTTACACCAGACCCAGGGCCTACGGACAATGACGAGCGTCGCCGCAAACATGCTACGCAGCGCAGTACTTCTGGCGCTGGTTGCCGTCATTGGCACCAGCCTGTTGGCTGGTATCCATGCATTGACCAGGGAACGAATTGAAGACCAGGAGCGCAGGGTCGTGCTGGAACAGCTCAACCAAGTCCTTCCGCCCGGTGAATATGACAACGCACTGCATGAAGATGTGATCGAAATCAGAGATATAGTTTCTTTTGGGCACGATAAAGCGGTCAGGGTCTACAGGGCTCGTCTGCAAGGCAGGCCGATGGCGCTGGTGATGAACCTGGTAACGGCTGATGGTTACAACGGCGATATACGCCTGTTGGTGGCTATTCGTGAAGATGGGGAGATTGCAGGAGTGCGGGTCATTAGCCACCACGAGACGCCCGGATTGGGAGACCCGGTTGAACTTGAGCGCAGTGACTGGATTTTGGGCTTTAACGGGCGCTCCTTAAACAACCCAACTGATTTGGGGTGGGCGGTTCAAAGAGACGGCGGAATATTCAGCCAGTTTACCGGCGCGACCGTCACCCCTCGAGCCGTGGTGGAAGCGGTACAACGGGTACTGCAATATTTCTCAAAGAATCAGGAAATACTTTTTGAACTGCCTGCCATAGAAGAAGGCCATGACCAGAACCCCTGAACTCAAGACCATCTTTATGGACGGGCTGTGGCATCAGAATACCGGTCTGGTGGTCTTGCTTGGGCTATGCCCCTTGCTTGCCGTCACGGGCACCGTGATCAACGGCCTCGGGCTGGGCCTGGCAACCATGTTGACCCTGATGGCATCCAATCTTTCTGTCTCCTTATTACGTGGCCTGTTGCGGCCTGAGATTCGTATTCCAGCCTATGTCTTGATTATCGCCTCCGTGGTGACTGCGCTCGAACTGTTGATGCAAGCCTGGATGCACGACCTCTACCGTATCCTCGGAATCTTTATTCCGCTGATCGTGACCAACTGCGCCATTATCGGCCGTGCCGAAGCATTTGCCTCAAGAAACCAGCCGGTGCCTGCACTGGTGGATGGTTTTGCCACGGGATTGGGCTTTTGCCTGACGCTGGTATTACTGGGCGCATTGAGGGAAATTACCGGCCGCGGCGCCCTGTTTGCAGACGCCCACCTGATGTTTGGTTCACTGGGTGACAAGCTGACGATTACCGTGATACCGGACCACCCAGGTTTCCTGCTGGCGATCCTGCCACCCGGGGCATTCATCGGATTGGGGTTGCTGATAGCGGCACGAAACTGGTGGCAGGCACGGCGGGCCGAGAGCGTCCACGTGGCTGCCGTAGCCAGTCCGCAAGCCGTCACATGAAACCGGCGGATCGTATTGAATTTTTCCGGCGACTCAGGGAAATCACTCCTGATCCCACCACCGAACTCAATTACCAGTCACCGTTTGAATTGCTGATTGCAGTCATCCTTTCCGCCCAGGCAACGGATGTCAGCGTCAACAAGGCAAGCAGGCGTCTTTTCCCGGTAGCCAATTCGCCGCAGGGCATACTTGACCTTGGTGTGGAAAAACTAAAAGACTATGTTCGGACCATTGGCCTGTTTAACACCAAAGCAGCCAACATCATGCGCACCTGCAGGATATTGCTGGAAGAACATGATGGCGAGGTTCCGCGTAGCAGGTCTGAACTCGAGGCCTTGCCCGGCGTGGGCAGAAAAACTGCCAATGTCGTGCTCAACACGGCATTCGGTGAGCCAACGATCGCTGTCGATACCCACATTTTCCGGGTTTCCAACCGCACCGGTCTTGCGCCCGGCAACACGCCATTGGAGGTTGAACGGAAATTGCTCAAGTACGTACCGAAGGAATTTCTGAAAGACGCCCATCACTGGCTGATTCTGCATGGCCGTTACACCTGTATTGCCAGGTCTCCCAACTGCTCCGAATGTATTTTGTGCGATCTCTGCAGTTACGGCCGCAGGAAGCAGCAGCAAAAATCGAATTTCGACACAAAATGAACGTTCAATCGCGATTACTTGTCGGAGTATCCCAGAAGAACGGTGCTTGACTGACAGGGTGTAATAATCCTTCGCTGGTACCGGTCTCCTGCGAGGAAATAGGGTCAGATCAACTAAAAACTTGATTAATAGTTTCATTTTCATTTTGATTATTTAGGTATATTTGATAGGCTTTAGGTATGGCTCGATAACGGTATGGCCTGTATTTACTTGGTAAACAGGACGATACTGAACAATAAGTACCGAGTTTGGAGTTGAGGCGCGTGTGGCGCTGCAATCGTAGTAGTCGGGCATTTTGCCCATTTTTGAACTGTGGAGGTTCCACCAAATGGCTAACAAATCTATCTTGATTAAACCTGTTGCAGCCGCTGTCGGCGTTGCATTTGTTTCATCTCTCGTCTTTTCAGTTACCGCTGTTGCTGATGATAATCCTTTTGATGCTACTGATCTCGACGCTGGTTACATGCTGGCCGACGGACACGAAAAGGGCGAAGAAGGCTCTTGTGGCGAAGGCGAAGGCTCTTGCGGTGAGGGCGAAGGCTCTTGCGGCGAAGGCGAAGGCTCTTGCGGTGAGGGCGAAGGCTCTTTGAAGGCGAAGGCTCTTGCGGTGAAGGCGAAGGCTCTTGCGGTGAAGGCGAAGGCTCTTGCGGTGAAGGCGAAGGCTCTTGCGGTGAGAAAGGTGAAGACGGCAAATGTGGTGAAGGCAAATGCGGTGGCGAAGGCTAATCGCAAGCTTTAATCGTTATTTACGTTAGAAACTGCAAAAATGAGTCACCGTAAATTTCCTGTAACAGGAGCGGGACTTGGATTGAGGCGGGCCCTTCTGGGCCCGCTTCAGGATCATGCCATGGAATCTGTGAATTTCATGGAGGTCGCGCCGGAAAACTGGATTAATGTTGGCGGTAAGCTGGGAAGATCATTCCGGCACTTTACCGGCCGCTTTCCTTTTTTGTGCCACGGCCTTTCATTATCGCTGGGGGGGCCCTCGCCGCTGGATGAAACGTTTATCCGCAAAGTGAGGCGATTCCTGGATGAACATGATATTCGTATATACAGTGAACACCTGAGCTACTGTACGGATGATGGTCATTTGTATGACCTGATGCCTATTCCTTTTACGGAAGAAGCAATCAAACACGTCAGCGACCGGATCAGGCAAACCCAGGAGTTGCTGGGCCGTCGAATCGCCATCGAAAATGTTTCCTACTACGCAGCGCCCGGAGCGCAGCTCAGTGAAATCGAATTTATCAACGCAATCCTGCAAGAATCGGATTGCGACCTGTTGCTGGACGTAAACAACATTCACGTCAACAGCATCAACCACCGCTACGATGCAGTGGAATTCCTCCGGTCACTGCCCGGTGACCGGATTGCCTACGGCCATATCGCGGGCCACAGTAACGTGGCGGAGGATCTTATCGTCGATACCCACGGCGCTGAAGTCATTCCCGGTGTATGGACGCTACTGGACAAGGCCTACGAGTTTTTCGGTGTTTTCCCGACCTTGCTTGAAAGAGACTTCAACTTCCCACCGGTTGCAGAACTGATGGCTGAAGTGGATCGCATACACACGGCCCAGGCCCACTGGCTGGAAAATGAACAGCAAGACCGGCAACGAGCCTGAAACCCTCGCGAAGCTGCAGGAGCAGTTCGCGGCCCATATTCGAAGCCCTCTCAAAGTACCGGCGCCTCCCGATGTGGAGGACCGGCGCATGGAAATCTACCGGAACCTGTTTTTCAACAATATTCGCAATCTGCTGTCCTGGAATTTTCCGGTCATCAAGAAACTGTACTCCAGGGAAGCCTGGGCACAGCTGGTGCGGGACTTTTACATGGAACACCGTGCGCGCACACCAATGTTCCCGGAGTTACCCCGTGAATTTCTGCAATACCTGCAGGATCAAAGACGGGATCACGAAGGCGACCCGCCATTCTTGCTGGAACTGGCACATTACGAATGGGTAGAACTCGCATTGTCACTGGATGAAAACGAAATCGATGACGTCCCGGCCGATCCGCAAGGTGACTTGCTGGAGGGCGTGCCCGTCCTGTCGCCACTGGCCTGGCCTTTGAGTTACCGTTTCCCCGTTCACCGTATCAGCCCGGAATTTCAACCTGAGGCTGCGCCGGAGGAAGCCACGCACCTGCTGGTTTACCGGAACCGGAAAGACGAGATCAAGTTTATGCAACTCAATGTCGTGTCAGCTCTATTGCTGCAGTTACTGAAAGATGAACAACCACGTTCCGGTCACGATCTCCTGCAGGAAATTGCCAATTCGCTGGAACACTCGAAACCTGAAGTGGTGATCGAAGGTGGTATTCAGTTATTACAGGATCTTTTCGAGCGTGATGTCATCCTGGGAACCGCTTGAATCGTAAAAATTAATCTGAATAAGGTGTTTGCTCATGGCTCTTCTGAAAATTTACGACAGCACCACTGCACGCCTTAGTGCAGCGGGCGATTATGTCTGGCCACTGGCGCTGCGGCTTATCATGTTTTGGGAATTCTGGGAATCAGGAATCACCAAGTTTAAGGGCGATAACTGGTTTGCTGATATTCCCTGGGCAGACTGGCAACTGGGTTTCCCTTTCCCTTTCAATCTGATTTCGGCCGAATTGAACTGGTTTGCAGCAACATGGGGTGAGTTGTTGTTTTCCGTCATGATATTGCTTGGTCTGTTTACCAGATTCGCCGCCATATCCCTGATCGTTGTTACCGTGGTGGCAACTGCAGCAGTACACTGGCCGGCTGACTGGTCAAGCCTGTCTGAACTTTGGAAGGGCTACGTGATCACTTCAAAAGGCGCGGGCAATTTCAAACTCCCAATGTTGTTTGTGCTGATGCTGTTACCACTGGTCTTTCATGGCGGCGGCAGGCTCAGCCTTGACCGTGTGCTGTTAGGCCTGACGAACCGTTCAGATCCCGGCGATACCCAAAACGCTGACTTGCAGGCAGCGGGACTGACATTACTGGTATTGGCACTTTCCACTGTTTGGGTTGAACCAATGTGGGGGGTACCGTTGTTGGTCTCCGCCGCGCTGGCCTTACTGGTTCCGCTGTTGAGGAAATGGCGGAGGCAAAGCACTTAATTTGAAGCCACTGTTTCTCAGCAGTGATACCAGCCCTTCCCGACCCGGCAAATGTAATGCCCCCACCGCGGCAAAAACGGTGCCCGATTCCAATGCCGACAGCAGCGATTCCAGCATGCGGTGATTACGCGCTGTAATGCCTTGCGTAACAAAATATTCCCGGGCCTCTTCACCGAGGCCGGATAACTGGATTTCGGTTTCATTTAGCAAAACAGACAGGTCGCCACCCAGATAGGTGGACACCATCTGGTTGTGTATTTCCTGCACCTTGTCAATTTCCTGCACCGCCTGGTCGAGCATGGTTAATTGATGCTCAATCGGCATGTTTTCCAGAAAGTTGAGTTGCTCTTCCAGCGTTTCCAGGCCGATAATCGTGAGGCCGTTGCCCGAAGCGCGCAGCGACAGTGAGAAATCCATAAAGAACCCGGTCTCCGGGGCCGGAACACTAAGTGTGATCATGGCTGCCCAGGGTTTCATTCTTGCAACCTGGTTGCTCGGAACTCCATAGGCGGAAAGTGCCCCGGCAACTGCCTCAAATCGTTCAATTCCAATGATCGAAGCCAGTTCGGTTCCTTCCTGCAGGTGCATGGTTTCTGCCAGCTTTGCCAGCGTTTGCAGGTCGGGTACCAATTCCATTGCAAATTGCGAACTGCTGTTCAGCGCGGCCAGGAAATCCTCGGTGTACTCCAGCACACGCGGGTCTTCACTGTGAATGGTCCCCAACAGGTAGCCGGCGTGCCCCTGTTCCGTTTCTATGGACCAGAACAAAGACCGGTTGTCTTGTGCGATTAGTTGCGTGCAGCACAATACGCCGCTGATCAGGGCCACTACGGCCAGAAACCGCCTGATTTTTATTTGCCGCATAGCAATCTACTCTACTTTCCCTTATTCTCGCTGCCTTTCCTCAACGCCTGACAATTATGCCTATTTCTGACCGGTTCCGTGGTTTTCTGCCTGTGGTGCTTGACGTGGAAACCAGCGGTTTCAATCCCGCCACAAACGCCATTCTGGAAATTGCAATTTGCATTATCCAGATGGATGATTTCGGGAGGGTGATTATCGGTGAGAGTATCGATGCGCATGTCGAGCCATTTGAAGGCGCCGTCATTGATCCCCGGTCACTCGAATTCACCGGCATCGATCTGAAAGACCCTGAGCGCAATCCGCTGGCCGAGAAAGAGGCCTTGAGAAGAATATTCCAGCCCGTGCGCTTGGAAGTCCGTAAAACCGGTTGCCAACGGGCAATCCTGGTAGGACACAACCCGGCATTCGACCTGGCGTTCATAAACGCTTCAATCGAGAGAACCCGGTTGAAACGCAGTCCGTTTCACCCATTTAGTTCGTTCGACACGGCGACACTGGGCGGCCTGGCTTTTGGGCAAACTGTTCTTTCACGTGCAGTGCAGGCCGCCGGTCTAGAATGGAATGAAGCCGAAGCACATTCTGCTGTCTATGACACCTTTAAAACTGCGGAATTATTCTGTGCCGTGATTAATCAATGGAAGATTGCGACGGGGCGGTAGTTGAGATCTGGGAGCTGGGAACGTTGAACGGTTAAAAGCCACCTGTTTCCAGTTAGCAGTTCACTGTTCACTTGCTTTTCCATACCCCCCACCCCCGGGGGTCTCTATCAAAAGCAGTTGCCCTGCCTTAACTGACAACTGGCATTTGCCGGGTAGTGGCTCTCCGTCAAGCAGGTTTTGGCCTGTAGCGCCGTTTTCGCCACCTTCCAGACCCCACGGCGCGTGAACTCGGCGTTCACTCAATATCGAAAGTTCAGCGTCGGCCAGGAACAGGTATTCACGCAAAATACCATCACCGCCTGCGTACCGGCCAATCCCGCCAGAGTTCTTTCTGAATGCGTATCGCAAAATTCTAAGCGGGTAGTGTCTTTCCAAAACCTCAACCGGCGTATTCAAGGTGTTGGTCATATGACTGTGTCGTGCTGAACGGCCATCGCAATCCGGACCGGCGCCCAGGCCACCAGCAAGCGTTTCATAGTAATCCCACTTTTGATCGCCGTGTGAGCCCATTGCCAGGTTATTCATGCTGCCCTGGCTGGCGGCCGGAATTTTATCCGGCAAAATTTTTGCCAATGCACCGCAGACGGCGTCGACTATCCTCATGCTGGTTTCAACGTTACCGGCCGCCACCGCTGCCGGGGCTTTGGCGTTTACCAGGCAAGCTTCCGGGGCATTTATCCGGATCGGTTGCATGGCACCGAAGCAGGCCGGAATCTGGTCCGGCATCAGGCAACGAAAAACATAAAAAACTGCAGCAGCCGTAACCGAAACCGGACAATTCAGGTTCCCGTCAACCTGGGCTGAAGTGCCCGCAAAATCCACCAGCACCCCGGTTTCATCGATCTTGATGCAAACTGATATTGATATGTCCCGTGTACCGTGACCGTCGTCATCAAGCAGGTCGGTAAACGTACAGCGGCCTGCCGGCAAGACGGCAAGGCTCGCCATCGCCAGCCTGTTTGCGTAGTCCTGCAAGTCACCACATACGCGAAGGAATGTATCAGGCCCGGATTTTGCAGCCAGAATTTGCAACCGTTGCCCACCCAGCAGGTTTGCAGCAATCTGTGCTTTGAAATCTCCCTGCGCCAATTCCCGGTTCTGCAGTTTATCCAACAATGCATCGAATAAAGCCCGGTCTGTTTCACCGCCATTAATGATACGGACCGGGGAAATAACGATCCCCTCATCTTCAAGCCGATTGCTGATCGGCATGGAACCGGGTGCTTCAGAGCCAATATCGGCATGATGGGCACGGTTGGCACAGAAGCCGATCAGCCGTTCGCCATTAAAAACCGGTGACACAAAGGTCACATCCGGAAGGTGGGCGCCACCGCGAAATGGGTCATTAAAAATAACCATGTCTGCGGGCCGCCAGTCAAACTCCTGCACCAAATCCTGCATGGCATAAGCCATGCTGCCAAGGTGTACCGGAATATGAGTCGCCTGCCCCAGCAGCAACCCCTGCGCGTCAAACAGGGCACACGAATAGTCGAGCCGGTCGCGGATATTGGGAGGAAAAGCCACGCGGCCCAGCATCACCCCCATTTCTTCGCATATGGCCGATATCCGGCTGGCAAACAGGCTCAGTTTGATCGGGTTGGTTCCGGATTCGTTGCCGCCAGTCATGACCGGGTTTCTTAACTCAGATTCAGGATTGCCGGGGATTCGGCTGAGCGAGAACCGCCTCGCGGCGAAGCTCTTTGAGTTGCTGGAGTGATCGCAGGATTTGAGGGTGCTTTATTGCCAGGATTGAAGCAGAAAGAAAAGCTGAATTGATAGCCCCGGGCTTACCAACGCCTAAAGCCCCAACTGGAACACCCGGGGGCATCTGAACGATAGACAACAACGCATCCATGCCGTTAAACGCTGAGGACATCATGGGGACTCCCAATACGGGCAAATCGGTCTTGGCTGCAATGACACCGGGCAGGGCAGCTGCCATCCCGGCACCCGCAATGATGACTTCAAGCCCCCTGTCTGCTGCTGTGCTCGCATATTCAAACGCCACGTCAGGCGTCCGGTGAGCTGAGATCACCCGAGTTTCGTTAGTAATTTCCAGCTGATCAAGAATATCAACGGCATGACGCATGATTTCCCAGTCCGATTGCGATCCCATGATCACACCGACCAAAGCATTTTTTTCCACTTGAATTCCTTCGTGAAAATGACAAAGAAGGACATTATTGTAGCAGCGACCCGATGGCACAAACAGCACAGTAGTGGTTGTTGTATGTCAATTTTGGGTAAAATAGGGGTACTTGTCACGCCCTGGAAAACGACATGCCTGTTGACGGAAAACTACTTGAAATCCTTTGTTGCCCGGTGAGTAAAACTCCGCTAACCCGGCTTACGCCACAACAACTGGATAAACTGAATGCCGCCATTGGCCGTGGTGAAGTGAAATTCGTAGAAGGTGAAAGTGTAAAAGAACCACTCAGCGAAGGTCTCGTAACGGAAGACTTGAAAGTCATCTATCCGGTTGAAGACAGCATTCCAATATTGCTTCACGAGAAAGGTATCGGGACCACCCAGTTACCGAATTTCTGACAGGACCTGACCATGCAAAAGCATTTTAAACTTGCGATCACCAGCCTGATACTGGCTTTCTTGACCATTCCTCACGCCTATGCCCAGAAAGAGGATCCGAAGCCGGTCAAGTTATTCAAAGATCACGCCATGATGAGCGTGACGCTGAAAGGGCCATGGCGGAGCATTCAAAGGCGAAAGACCAACCCGGAAAAGCATGCCGGAGTACTGGAATATACCGATACCAATGGTCAACGTCACAGTCTCAGTCTTGGCCTTACCACCAGGGGGCTGACGCGTCTTGAAAAGGTCTGCGATTTTCCGCCGTTAAAATTGTGGTTCGACAAAGCGCAGGTCAAGGACACGATGTTCCGTGGCCAGGGCTCGCTGAAAATGGTCACTTACTGCAAATCCAACAGGGGCTACCAACAGTATTTTGTGAAGGAGTACCTGAGTTACCGTATCTATAACCTGATTACGCCATATAGCTTCAAAGTCAGGCCGATGATGGTCACCTACCTTGATACCGAGCGAGACAGTAAGCCATTGGAACGGTTCGGTTTTCTAATCGAGGATGTTGATGATGTTGCGGAACGTAATGGATTGAAAGAGTTGGAGATTCCCAGGGTTAAATACCGCAATCTCGACCCGGTAGAGACCAGCAATTACACCTTGTTCCAGTACCTGATCAGCAACCTCGACTGGTCGGCCACGGGCGGGCGGGACCCGGTTGAATGTTGCCATAATTCAAAATTGATGAGCGAGGGGCCGGGTAGCTTACCCGTGTACCCCGTACCCTATGATCTCGATGCGTCCGGCCTGGTGAACGCACCATATGCTGCGCCGCCGGACGTGCTTAAGGTCAGGAGGATCACGCAAAGGTTATACCGGGGGTTTTGCTTCCATAATGATGAATTACCGGCGGCACTGGCCAGGTATCGCGACAATAAACAGGAAATCCTGGCGCTATTCAAGAATGAGGAACTACTCACCAGCAAGACCCGGAATACTGCCGTGAAATACCTGGAAGGGTTTTATGAATATCTGGATAAACCGGCAGGGATCAAGAAGCATCTGACCGACAAATGCCGGGGCTGACAGGCTCCCTGGCAGGCACTGCCTCATTAATTTCTCCATCTTCACCCGCAATCTCGTTGGCCCGGGGCGGCTCTGCCACGATTTCCGGAGCGGTTAATTCGGCCAGCCTTTCTTGCAGGTATTGATTGTCAGGCTTGAAATCGATCACTGCTTCGAGATAGGCGATCCGGTCATCTTCTGTGACCGGCAATTCCAGCCTGTGGTCTTCATAACCGGCATAGGCCTTGCCCCCTGACTGCTCAAACCAGCCGATATTGGATCCATAATGAGTAGCGATTCCGGTGTCATTTACCACCACCCGGCCGCCAAAACGGGGCCAAACCACGCCGCCGGTCGGCGTGTGTCCCACCACGATTCGTGATGCACCATACCGATCCAGGATCTGGTCAACAGCTGGTCTGAAATAGGTCTCGTGCTCTCGCGCCAGTCCCCGGTACCACAATGGTCCATTCTCGGCGTTGAGAACACCATCGACTTCCCGGTCATAACTTTGCAGTTGCACCCTTGCCATTTCGGTAATTTCCTGCAAGGAATAACGACAATAATCCGGACTTAGTCCACCATGAACAAACAGGGTGTCATTCACCATGACCGCTATTTTATTGCCAAGCACCCACTTTCCATACTCGCCTGCGGGTTGCCAGGCAATTCGATGCTCTACCCAACCCAGGGGAACCTCTTTTTCCCAATCCAGCCGATATTGTTCCAAATCAATGACCAGAAATATTTCCGGGGTTAATTCCCTGGTCCGCTCAAGGTGGAACTTCCATTGTTTTTCGCGGATTTGCGCTGAGTTTCGCCCGGCAAAGGCCTGAAATTCGGCAGGAGTTACGTAGCGAAGATCGCCATAGCCGTTCATGGCCTCGTGGTTGCCAATCAGGGTGTGTACGCGGCCGCCGTTTTTGTCTGCCTGTATCTTCAGTCTGGCCAGGTGATCAATGATGTCACGGGTGTCAGGCCCGCGGTCCGGAACGTCACCGGTCTGCACCAGATGCGTGGTTCCACCCGACCATTTGCCACGCGAATTGACCAGGCCGGCAGACCGCAATACCTTGATGTATTGCTCGTAGTCCCCGTGAAGATCGCCAATGGCAACTACACGTTCGACGCCTTCCCAGTGATATTCATCAATCATCCTGGCCTTACCATGAGCGCAGGCACTGGATAACAGCAACGATAAAACGCAGATAACGATTCGCATCGTCATTTGATACCCTGTACCAACAGTAAATCAGTCAAAAATACCCCTGTCCTGGTCATCATCTTCTTCTTCCTTGCTCAGCCGCATATAGGATTTGGCCTCTTCTACATAGCCATAGTTCAATGCCCATAAAGCCAGGAATGTGTAATTGAAGATGATGCTCATGATCAGGGCGATCATGAGCATACCGATTCCGGATGCGAGGCCAACGCCGACAGCCATGAAAATAAACACAGAATCTGCGGTATTTTTCAGGGCATTTCTGAAGCGCACACCAGCCACAACACCGGTCAGACTGAAGGCGAGTGCCAGGCTGTTGTGCACGATCAGCACAATGCCGGTCACGGCAATGGGAAGAATAATGATGGTCTCCAATAGTGACTGGTCCACCTTGGCCTGCTTTCGAATTGCCATGTATACCCAGGAAACCGGAATCATCAATATGACCGCACCCAGAATAGCCACCACCAGCCACACAATGCCGCCGAATTCAGTTGTGACACTGGATGCATGAATCTCTACACCCCTGCCCGTGAGGCCACCGGTCGGGTCATCGTCAGACAGCAAATGTTCAACCACACCCAGTGGCAGGTGCCTCGCAAGATCGGGAATCTGTGAATAGGCGACCCACATCGCCAGGGCGATGACCATGTAATAAATTGTCAAACGAGTGAAAAGGTTGAGATGGCGCATGCTTCTATCCAGTTTTCCCCGGCTCAGGTCTCGCCCTCAAGCATAACCAAATTGTATGCAGCCTACCGATTTACTGATGATCCTTTGCCAGTTGCCTGGACAAGGACCAGGCCATCATCACCCCGACAAATAATAACGGCAAAGACACGACCAGCGTGGCTGTCTGGATCACCTGAAGGCCACCGACGAACATCAGGGTTAACGGCAGTACGGCCAGTGCCATGGCCCAGAACACGCGGTGCCATCGTTCGGGGTCTTGTCCGGGCGCCAGCCTGCGCGTGGCGCTGGAGGCGAGAATATAAGATGCAGAATCGTAAGTCGTGACCGAAAATACCAGTGCAACAAGGGTAAATGCCGCGATCACCAGTGTCGCCCATGGCAATTGTTCAAGAATCACCGTAATGGCCGCGGGCGCGCCCTGGGCAGACAGGGTTTCTGTCACAGCAACTGCCTCCGTTAATTCCAGGTGCATGCCGTAATTGCCAATAATCATGTAAAAAAGCGCACAGCCCAGTGTGCCGTAACCCAGCATTCCCAACACCACCTGGCGAATGGTACGCCCACGGGATATCCGCGTGACAAACAAACCGACGAATGGACCGTAGGCAATCCACCAGGCCCAGTAGAAAACGGTCCAGCTTTCGACAAATCCGGAACTGGTAAAGGCATCGGTCCAGCTGCTCATGCGCACCAGGTTATCCAGCATCAGCCCGACGCTGTTGAGCGAAGTCTTCAGCAAAAAAACCGTGGGGCCGACAATCAAAATAAAACCAAGCAATACCATCGCCAGCCACAGGTTCAGCTCGCTCAGACGCTTGATGCCTTTCTTCAGGCCGAGCCACACGCTGATGGCAAAGAAAATTACCGAGACGATCACCACTCCGAATTCCATAGAAAACCCGGGTTCCAAACCTGTCAGGCGAGCAAACAGGGTTGAGATCATTGGCGTCGAAAAACCCAGTGACGAGCCGGCGCCACCCAGCAGACCGATCATGAACAGGAAATCAATCAGGCGGCCTCGACGCGTATCCTCCCGTCCATCCAGCCAGTAATAACAACTGTTGCTGAACCTGAGGCTTTCGGTGCGTTTGACGTAGTAGGGGGCAATGGCAATGGTCGGCAGGCAGTAAAAAGCCCATGCGGTAAAGCCCCAGTGGAAAATGCCGTAGGTTGATGCCCATTCGGCGGCTTCAACAGACCGGGCAGCCACGTCAAAAAGCGGCGTATCGTAATAATAGCCCCATTCAATCGGCGCCCAGGCCATCAGGCCGGCGCCAATACCGGCACAAAACAACATGGCAGCCCAGCTCAGATTACCGAAATCCGGCTTTTCGCCCTGCTGCCCCAACAGCACCTTGCCAAACCGGCCAAAAGCCAGCCAGGCCAGGAAACCAATCGCGGCAAGGCCGGCCATGAGATAAAGATAACCCAGCTTGTCAGCAATCAGATTGTAGAGGTCGACCAGGAAAGTACCGCCGGAATCCGGGTACATGATCAGGGGAATGCACGACAGGACGATAATGGATATACAGGCGCCAAAACTGACCCGGTCGATCTGTTGCTTATTATTCACATGGTTTACCTTTTAGCGGCTTGCCTCTGCGGACCCAGCCACAGGCAGAGGTCTGCATCCGGAGGCGGGATCACCCTGACCTCGTTCCCCAACTCCATCAGACGCGGTTCAGCGGCCGTGTAGCGGGGCCAGTGTGGCCGGCCCGGTACATTGGGGTTACCGGTCCTGGCAAATTGCACCCAGTAGTCCATGACGATTTCGGTGAGGCGGTCATCCACCTCGTCCGTGGGCTGCCAAACCTCGTGGGCGTCAAATACATAGCCAATCTCTGTGCCATGGTATGCGCCGAGCTTCTTCATTTCAGGCTCGGGCCTTTGACGGGTGAAATAGTAAACCCAAGCATTGCCGCCCACCGCGTTGACACCGGTAGCGATATACCTGGCCGGGCAATGCGTGTCATGCGATGCCCACAGCCGGTCAAAAGCCCGTCTGACGTCTGTTTCATCTGATACCTTTGAGCGGAGAATTTTGGCATAAGCGGGCGCATTGGCCTGCAACCATTTATCGACATCAGGCCAACCGGCTTCGGTATCGACATACATATACCACTCGTCCCGGTTGCTACCGATTAGGAAACTGACTTTGGACATTTCCTCACGTGAATAAGACTCCAATGGCAGTTCTTTCATGACCAGGCCATCAAGGACCACGTCAAAATAGTGCCCTTGCAGCGCCCTGGCACCCGCCTCGACTATCTGCTCGGCAGGAATCGCACGCAGGTCTTCCTGCGTCATCGCCTGGTTGTCGTATCCCAGCCAACCGATCAGTTTTTGACCGACTTCCTGCTCCTCGGCCAGCGTGCGGCGCATGGACATAGAGCCGGCCGGGCTTTGCGCGATGGCCTTGTGATAAAGCCCCTCACCGATGATATCCGTGCCCAGCCAGTCGCGGATGTCGCCGACACCTGAAGATTCACCAAAGGCGGTCACATTTTCCGGGTTGCCCCCGAATGCGCCGATATGGTCCCTGACCCAGTACATGGCATGGTTCATATCCTGCACACCAAAATTGGCCACCGATTCTCCGGGGCCATTATCCAGCTTTGGATGAGAGAAAAATCCGAATGGTCCTACCCGGTAAGCAATCGTCACCACGACCACACCCTTTGCCGCCAGGCGCTTTCCGATGTAGTTGGGTTCGTAAGACCAACCCGACTTGTTGCTACCGCCATGCACCCAGACCATCACCGGCAGTGGTTTGTCGGGCTTGAGATCAGGTGTCCAGACATTCAGGTAGAGGCAATTTTCGCTGACGCCATTGGGACGTCCAACGACATCTGGGGAATGGCCCATTTTGGCCGCAACGCCCGCGTACCATTGGACCAGGTAATCGTTCTGCATGCAGCCCGGAGCGAATTCAGTGGCTTGCTGAATGCCCTCCCTGGCCTGGTAGGGTTGTGGCGCCCTCCAACGCAGATCCCCGACAGGTGGCGCAGCAAAGGGCACACCCTTGAATGTTGCGATATTGCCTTTATCCCCTCCCAGGTACCCTGGAGGATTTCACCTGCGTTTTTAACCATCGGCGGCGTGTTTGCCGCTGCCACGACCCATAGAAGCGTGGCTGCTACAGTCATGAAAGATAAACGGGCCTTTGTCATGAAACAGACAGTATCACGCTGCCCCGGAAGCCACCTTCCTCTATCAATTCATTGGCGCGAGCGATTTCATCCAGCGGCAGGAAGTGCGCAATTCTGTGTTGCAAAAGGTCATTTCTGAGGGCCTTTCCAATAGCACTTACGGCCTCTTGCTTGGCGGCCTCCGGCATGGCATAAACGATCACCATCCGAAGGCTTAAATCCAGGTACATCATGCGCAGGAATGGCAATACAGGCTGCGGTTCCTGAGTGGAAGAATAGGTCGCAATGGTGCCGCCGGTACGTATCAACTCCAGTGTCTGCGGAAGGTTGGCGCCAAATTCAACATCGATGACTCGGTCAAACTTCTTCGACTGGTTTGCTTCCAACGCCAGCCTGTACCAATCCGCCGCGCGGTGGTTGACCACCGCATGGGCCCCGGCTTCCAGGCAGGCTTGGCGGTCTTGGTCGTTGGAGGCGGTTGTAACAACCCGCGCGCCGGCCTGGCTGGCCCATTGAATGGCATAAAACCCGACCCGACCTGCGCCGCCGGTAACCAACAGCGATTTATCCGACACCGTGCCGTCGGCAAAAACACAGCGATGAGCGGTCATGGCCGGAATGCCCATGCAGGCGCCTTCCTCGAATGACGCATTGTCCGGCAGACAGACTGCACGGTGGTTGTCAATGGACAGGAGCCCGGCAGCCGAACCCATGCGCCGCTCGAACTGGGCCTGGTACACCCAGACACGATCCCCGACCCTTTCCCCGGATACTCCTTCTCCCACCGCGACAATCACACCCGCGCCATCGCTGTTGGGAATGACAAATCCATCATCCAGCAATGCCGGAAAGGCCCCTGCACGTTTTTTCACGTCAGAAGGATTGACCGCGCTGGTCTTTATCTCGACCAGCACCTCGCCTTTTCCCAGTTCAGGAGCGGGCTGTTCACCGGTGATTAGCACCTCTGATGCTGCCCCGAATTTCTCAAACCACGCTGCTTTCAATGCTGTTCCTTTCGATCATTCGGTGAATTACTGGCCTGTCGCAAAGGTTTCGGTATTGCCATCAAGACCAAGTGCCTGCCCGGATATTTTTGCGCCAAGGTCCGAGGCCAGGAATAGTGCCAGGTTGGCCACATCCGACGGGTCAATCAGGATCCTCATGGAGGTTTGCCGAAGATAGCTGTCGCGGATCTCTTCGACAGTCCTGCCCTGGCAGTCCGCGTCATTTTGAATGACTGCGTTGATCCGCTCACCGTCCACACTGCCCGGGCAGATGGCATTGACCCGGATGCCAAATTGCCCCAATTCCATGGCCAAAGTCTTGGTCAGGCCGATCAACCCCCACTTGGCGGATGCATAGGGTGTGCGAAGCGGGCAGCCAAAAAACGCTGCACTGGATGCAATATTGATAATGGATCCACCGCTGTTGTCTTTAAGCAGCGGTACAGCCTGGCGTGCACTGTAAAATTGGCTGCTGAGATTGACGGCAATAGTCCAGTCCCAGTCAGCCGGAGCGATATCTTCTACCGGGGCGACGGGCCCGGCAATTCCTGCGTTGTTGACCAGAACATCAAGACCACCCAGTTGTTCGTCCAGGTCATCGAATACTTGTGCAAACTGCCCGTGGTCTGCCACATCGGCCAGGCTTGCCGTGGCGCCCGGGCATTCACCATATACAACCATATGTACATGCCGACGCTGTTCACCGGTCCGGTCGATGAGTACTGGAAGCTGGTCAACGGCGTCACAGTTTGGGATGTCTCATGCCAACGGCAAATTGAGATCAACGGCCCGGATGCCTTCCAGTTCATCCGGTACCTGACACCACGCAATCTTTCTGGCAGCGAAGCCGGAAAGTGCCTGTACGTTTTGCTTACGGATGAGCATGGCTGCATCGTAAATGACGCGGTACTTTTGCACCTGGACGACAAGAAATTCTGGTTGTCTGCCGGAGATGGTGATGCCCTGCTCTGGATACAAGCTGTGGCTATCAACAGTGGTTTCGATGTGCAGGTTTTAGAGCCTGATGTGTCACCGGTCCAGGGCCAGGGCCCGAAATCTCCTCATATGATGCATGCTTTGTTTGGTGACTGGATTCTGAAACTGGGCTATTACTGCTTGAAAGAAGTCATGCTGGACGATATTCCGGTGGTAGTGTCCCGTACTGGCTGGAGCGGTGAACTGGGTTTGGAAATTTACCTGCGCAACCATTGTCATGGCGACCGAATGTGGGAAATGATCATGGCCGCCGGCGAGCCCTGGAATATCGCGCCGATAGCGCCTTCAGCCATTCGAAGCATCGAAGGTGGGCTTTTATCCTATGGTTCCGACATCACCCGCCAGGACAATCCATATACCCTGGGCATGGGCCAGCTGGTCGATCTTGACCAGTCACATGACTTTTTCGGCAAGTAAAATCTCAAGAAGATACGGGATGAGGGCGCTTCCAGACTGCTGGCGGGAATCGATATACCCGGTGAACCTATGGAAGCATCTAACGGGGAGTTTTGGCCCGTATTTGCCGGCGACAGGAAGGTGGGAAGGGTCACCAGGTGCGTATTCTCCCCCCGCCTTGAGAAAAATATTGGTTTTGCCAATGTTGAGGCCGGCTGTGCGGTGCTGGACACCGGTCTTTCGATTAAAACACCGGAAGGTGAACGTGGTGCAACCGTCTGCAAGTGGCCATGGTTTCCGGCCGAGAAAAAACTTCCCGACGACCTGTAGCCGGCTCTTAGAGCAGATACCGAAAGCAGGCAGCCAGGTCATTAAGCACAAAATTCTCGAAATCTTGAATAACATGATTAACTCCCTTTTCAGAACTTCTGACTGGCGAACCGGGTATTCCCCTATTCAAGTTTAGGTGATAAAAGAATTACACGGACAGGTACATTGAATTTTCGGGTAGATCAACAACTGTATACGTTGCCCCCGGACGATCGAATTATGTAACATGTCCGAGTCTGCGGGAATGAACCAGGATCTGCCGGACCTGGGTTTACATTCCTGCCACTGAGAAGCGGAGTGCTAAATGTTCAAGATTGTGTTGACCCTCGCAGCGGCCATTTTGGCAACCATCGTTGCAGCAAAACTCACTTTCGAAGCAAATTCATATTCCGGCAGCGAACCCTCCAATCAGCCCTGGGCGCAGGAATCGATGAAGTTTGTTTCCTGGAACGATGAGCAGTGGACTGCCTGGATTCGCTCCGGCAAGTTTGAGCAAAGCCCTCAAGACACGGACAGGTGGAGCCGGCACGCAAATGCAAGTATCGCCTACACCGACTGGGAAGGCGGATTGTGGCAGGCAAAAATCGAAGGGGAAGAATTTTTACTGGCGCACCGCGGTGACTGGGAGGGGCATATTGAACGGTCATCTGCGATCAGATATCGTGATTGGACAGGTAGAAATCAGCTTCGTACAGTGGCTCAACTGAGGCGCTGATTGGTGTTCTTGAACTCGACCAGTTTATGCCCTATGCTGGCCCGAAGATTTTTGGAAGAGCGGAAAGATAACGATAACAAAAAGGACCGGCGACAAAAATATTTTTGATCTGATCTCCGACTGTGTGAACTCCATCGGAACCACGGGTTTTCGATGGCTCGTCCGAGCGGATGAATGACATTCGCATGGTATAAAAGCGGGATCACGTTATGACCGGAGGGCTTCTTTGGCAAGACCCTTAGTAGCAGGACCTCGAGAAGGGTGACTTCTCTCTCTGACAGGCTTGGACGCGGCCTGATACCCGCCGTATTGCTGCTGTTTTCTGAAAACTCCCCGGGTTCAGCAATAAACATGCGCGAAGGTGTCACCGACATGAGCCAGCGCATTTACGGCCTTCATCAAATCAGTCTCTGGGTCGTCACCATCGTGGGCATCGTGGTCTTCGGCGCGATGTTTTACTCGTTTTTCGCACACCGTCGCTCCCGGCATCCCAATCCTGCGAAATTTCATGACAACGTCAAGCTGGAAATAGCCTGGACCCTGGTGCCTACCCTGATTCTCATCGCCATGGCCATACCGGCGACGACCGTGCTGCTTGATATTGAAGACAACAGCAGTTCAGATCTCACCGTGCTGATCACGGCTTCACAATGGAAGTGGCATTACACCTATGTCGAAGCGGATATCGGTTTTTACAGCAGGCTGGCCACTACGCAGGAGCAAATTTACAACCGTGAACCCAAGGAGGAGAATTACCTGTTGCAGGTAGACAATCCACTGGTACTGCCAACCAACAAGAAAGTCCGCTTCCTGGTAACTTCAGATGATGTTATTCACTCCTGGTGGTTGCCTGATTTCGCTGTTAAACAGGACGCCATTCCCGGTTATATCAACGAGGCGTGGACACGCGTGGATCAGCCGGGCTTGTACAGGGGTCAATGTACCGAGCTCTGCGGCATGGGTCACGCCTTCATGCCGATAGTCGTGGAAGTCCGGCCCGAGGCGGAATTTGATGCCTGGATCGCCGACCAGCGGCTCGCCATGGCGCTGGCTTCCGAGACCGCCGTCGCGGATCGCAACAAGACCTGGTCGATGGAAGAATTGCTGCCAATGGGTGAAGAGGTGTTCCTGGAACATTGCGCGGCCTGCCACCAACCGGATGGCATGGGTCAGACCGGCAAGTACCCGGCCCTGGCCGGCAGTGAAATGACCACCGGCAATATCCCCGACCATTTGAACCAGGTGATGAACGGCAAGGCGGACACCGAGATGCAGGCCTGGGCGCCACAGTTGACTGATCTGGAAATAGCAGCAGTGATCACATATGAACGAAATGCCTGGGGCAACGATACCAGTGACGTGGTTCAACCCATGACAGTTTACGAGGCACGATGAGTACTTACGGACACGCCGATACGGGCACGCGCCATCCATTGGTGGCATTTGCCGCCCGTTGGCTGTTAACGACAAACCACAAGGAAATCGGCACGCTGTACCTGTGGCTGAGTTTCACACTGTTCTTCATCGCCGGGGCACTGGCGATGGGTATTCGTGCGGAACTTTTCCAGCCCGGAATCCAGCTGATAGAACCGGAATTCTACAACCAGTTGGTCACCATGCACGGGCTGATAATGGTGTTTGGAGCAGTCATGCCGGCCTTCGTGGGACTGGCAAACTGGATGATACCCTTAATGATTGGTGCGCCCGACATGGCATTGCCGCGGTTGAACAATTTCAGTTTCTGGATTCTGCCCTTCGCCTTTACCTTGCTGCTTTCCTCGTTTTTCATGGAAGGCGGCGCGCCCAATTACGGCTGGACCTTTTACGCGCCCTTGTCGACTACTTACGGCCCCCCGAGCACCGACTTTTTCATTTTTTCCATTCACCTGATGGGTATTTCATCGATCCTGGGTGCAATCAATATCATCGTCACCATCCTCAACCTGCGCGCACCGGGCATGACGCTGATGAAAATGCCGCTGTTTGTCTGGACCTGGCTGATCACCGCGTTCCTGCTGATCATGGTCATGCCGGTACTGGCCGGTGCCGTGACCATGATGCTGACTGACCGTCACTTCGGAACCAGCTTTTTCGACGCATCCGGTGGTGGAGACCCGGTGTTGTTTCAACACATTTTCTGGTTCTTCGGCCACCCCGAGGTTTACATCATGATTTTGCCGGGCTTCGGTATCGCCTCGCAAATCATTCCCACTTTTGCGCGCAAGCCGCTGTTTGGGTACACCTCCATGGTATGGGCCGTTGGCTCCATCGCTTTTCTGTCATTCATCGTCTGGGGACACCACATGTTCACCACCGGCATGCCGGTATTCGGTGAACTGTTCTTCATGTATGCCACCATGCTGATCGCAGTTCCAACCGGGGTGAAGGTGTTCAACTGGGTGACCACCATGTGGCGTGGTTCCCTGACATTCGAAACCCCGATGTTGTTTGCCATCGGCTTCGTGATTCTGTTCACCATCGGTGGTTTTTCCGGGCTGATGCTGGCCATTGTGCCGGCAGACTTTCAGTACCACGACACCATGTTCGTGGTCGCGCACTTCCATTATGTGCTTTACCCGGGCGCCATCTTTGGCACCATGGCGGCAGTGTATTACTGGCTGCCCAAGTGGACCGGGCACATGTATGACGAACGCCTGGGTAAGATCCATTTCTGGCTCGCAGCAATCGCCGTCAACATGACATTTTTCCCGATGCACTTCACCGGCCTTGCCGGTATGCCGCGAAGGGTGGTGGACTATTCCCTGCAGTTTGCTGATTTCAACGTGGTATCCACCATCGGCGCTGGCTTGCTCGGCCTGAGTCAGGTGCTATTCCTGTACATCGTGGTCAAGACCATCCGCGGCGGTCCGAAAGCCACGGCCCAGGTCTGGGAAGGAGCTGAAGGTCTTGAATGGACCGTTCCCTCCCCGGCACCACACCATACTTTCGAAACGCCACCCGTGCTGGAAGACAGCTCCGGGGACGCACATGGCTAGGAAGGCATTTTCATGAACTCCACCAGCCGTTCAAAACTCAACCACACAAGCCTGCTGGCGTTGCTAGCTGTGGGCATGTTCGGATTTGCCTTTGCGCTGGTACCGTTGTACGAAGTTTTCTGCGAACTGACCGGCATAAACGGCAGGACTTCGGGCCAGGCTGAAACCGCCAGCCCTGCAGTGAAGGACAGCAAACGTGTCTTCACCATCCAGTTCCTGGCCAGAACCGGCAAGGGCCTGGCCTGGGAGTTCCGGCCGACCGTGCAAGAAATGCAGGTGAAGCCCGGTGAAATCCACACAACCTGGTTCTATGTACGCAACCGTGCCAATAAGGCCGTGACCGCCCAGGCCGTGCCCAGTATTTCACCGGGACTGGCTGCATTGCACCTGAAGAAAATCGAATGCTTCTGTTTCAATCAACAGCAGCTGGCGGCAAACGGCGAGATGGAAATGCCCCTGCAATTTTATATTGATGCGGAATTACCGGAAGAAATCAGCACACTCAGCCTTTCCTACACCATGTATCCGGTGCCCGAAATGAAAATCACGCAAATTGAGACCGGCAACGAAGTAAAAGTCAGATGAGCGAAACACCGCGCTATTACGTACCGCACAGCAGCCCCTGGCCAATTATCGGCTCCACTGCGCTGTTCCTGACCGCTTTTGGCGCAGGAAAATTCATTCATCAAACCGGTGAAAAGGTAGCTGCAGAAGGCAGCTATGGAGAACCCATCTTCTTTCTCGGCCTGGCTACCATCGTTTTCATGATGTTTGGCTGGTTCGGCACGGTTATCCGCGAATCACTCAAGGGCATGGTCAGCGGCCAGCTTGACCGGTCATACCGCATGGGTATGGCCTGGTTCATCATTTCGGAAGTGATGTTTTTCGCCGTGTTTTTCGGTGCTCTTTTTTACGCCCGGATCATTTCCGTGCCGTGGCTGGCCGGGGCCGGAAACAACCTGCAAACCCACCTGTTTTTGTGGCCTGACTTCGCTGAGACATGGCCATTGTTCATGACCCCCGGCGGATTGGAAACAGAGGCCATGGGCCCCTGGGGCCTGCCTTTCATCAATACCATTATCCTGGTGACCAGTAGCGTGACCGTGACCTTCGCCCACTGGGCTTTGAAAAAGAACAACCGGCTGGGGCTGAAATTATGGCTGTTCCTCACCGTTGCCCTGGGCGCAATCTTCCTGACTTTCCAGGTAATTGAGTATGCTCACGCTTACCAGGAACTGGGGCTCAGTCTCGGCTCAGGCATCTATGGCTCCACGTTTTTTATGCTGACCGGTTTTCACGGCGCACATGTCACCCTCGGCACGATCATGCTGACCGTCATGCTGCTGCGCAGCTTCAAGGGCCATTTGACGCCGGATAATCATTTTGCATTCGAGGCGACCAGCTGGTACTGGCATTTTGTGGATGTAGTCTGGCTGTTTCTTTTTACCTTTGTGTACTGGTTTTGAAGCGGAAGTGGATCAGGCCATGAAACGGGTAGTAAAACCGTATGCCAGCAGGGCCAGCAAAGAGACGGCAAGTGCCACCCTTACGCTGAGTGAAATGACGGTGCGATCACCGCTGCCACGGTCGTGTACGAGGAAATACAGGCCATAACCGAGACTTACGATGATACCGATCATGACCAGGACAATGAGAATGTTAAGCATCTTTTGCCGCTTCAAATGGTTTGGCATTACGGGACACTAGGATGACCGCAAGAACTGCCGAAATCAAACTGACTATCGATCTGGACGATGAAAACCTGCCAACCCGGATCGAGTGGGAAGCAACCGAAAAGCTGGGGCCGGGACCCTCCCTGTGCCAATCGATGATGCTGGCGCTGTGGGACAGCGAAAAGCAAACCACTGCCGGCATCGACTTGTGGACGCGGGATATGACCGTGGCGGAGATGAACCTGCATTTTTACCAGGTTTTTCACAAGATGGCAGACACCTTTCTGCGCGCCACCAAGAACGCTGAAGTTGCACAGCAGATTCATGAGTTTGGTAACGGGTTTGGCGAGTCGCTGGGACTGACATGAATATTTCCATCGTCCCAACCCTGAAAGTGCTCAAACCTGCCGGGCTGATTGCGGTGGTCGGCTTTATTGGCTTGCTGGCAGGTTTCTGGGCCAATGCCATGTTTTTTACCGACCTGAGTCCCGAACAGCCTATCAATTTCAGCCACAAGATCCACGCTGGAGACTTTGAAGTCCCGTGCATGTATTGCCACGTCCAGGCACGGCGGTCCATTTCCGCGGGCGTTCCCGCCGTCAGCAAGTGCGTGGGTTGCCACAGCCAGGTCGCCACCGATCGCGCTGAGATCCAGAAGTTGATGGCTTACTGGGAGAACAAGGAGCCCATACCGTGGGTCAAGGTCCACGACCTGCCGGATTTTGTGCATTTCACCCACAAACGGCATGTGCAGGCAGGGCTGAAATGCCAAACCTGCCACGGGCCGGTGGAAACCATGGATGTCATCAGCCGGGAAGCGCCGCTGAAAATGGGCTTGTGCCTGGATTGCCACAAGAAAAAAGAAGTGGAAAACGGCCTGGATTGCTGGACCTGTCACAAATGAGCAGCTGGAGTATCGATTAAGGCTATGGCCAATATTGACCGCAGGGATTTTATCAAACTTGTCGGCGCAGGCAGCGTTAGCGCCGGTGCGGGATTCGTACTGGCGCAGTCGATCAAGCACCCGGTTGAACACCTGATCCCTTACCCGGTGCCACCGGAGGATTTCAGCCCCGGCATCGCCACCTGGTACAACAGTGTCTGCTCCATGTGTACAGCAGGTTGCGGAATCACCGTTCGTACCCGTGAAGGCCGTGCCAAGAAAATTGAAGGTAATCCTTCGCATCCGGTCAACCAGGGCCGCCTTTGTGCCCTGGGCCAGGCCGGACTGCAGGTTTTGTACAACCCGGACCGATTGATTGCACCGATGATGCAAACCGGTGATCGCGGCAGCAACTCATTCGTACAGACCACCTGGGACGACGGCATGTCGCGGGTCGCAGAGCGACTGACAGCCCTGCGCGAAGCGGGACGGGGTGACCGGGTATGTTTCCTGAGCGACGGCACGCGCGGCCACCTGGCCGATGTCTTCAGCCGATTCATGGAACAGCTGGGTTCCGACCGGCTTATCAATTACGATTTCGCCCACCCGGGCACACTGTATGCGGCGAACCAACATTTCTTCGGAGCGCAATACCTGCCTTACTACGACCTCCAGAACACCCGCTACCTGCTGTCTTTCGGCGCGGACTACCTCGGTAACTGGATTTCCCCCGTGCACCATGGCCTCGGTTTCGGACGCAGCCGTGATGCCGGCCGCGGCTCCCGGGGCCGATTTGTCCAGGTTGAACCCCGCATGTCGATATCAGGTGCCGCAGCGGACGAGTGGATCCCCGCCCGTCCCGGTACCGAAGGCGTACTGGCGCTGGGGCTTGCGCAGCACATACTCGCGAGCGGCGCTTACGCTGGTGAAGACCTGGACTCATGGACCACTGCGCTGGAGCCCTATTCAATAGAAGCTGTCGCTGAGCAAACCGGACTTACGGAAGATACCATCGGGCGGTTGGCGCAAAACTTCATGTACTCAGAAGCCAGCCTGGCCATCGGCGGCGGAGCGGCCGCTAACCACAGCAATGGCGTCGATACGCTGGTCGCAATCAATGCACTGAATTACCTTGCCGGCAACGTGGGCAAGTCCGGTGGTTTGATGTTCAATCCGGCACCTGCCTTCGAGCCGAAAACTAAGACTCGCCCCGCTGGTTACCAGGCAATGGCCAAATTCGCCAGGGATGCCGCCCAGGGCCGTATTGACGTGCTGATACTCAACCAGGCCAACCCCCTGCATACCCTTCCGGCAGCTACCGGCTTGCGTGAGGCGTTGGAAAAAATTCCAATGATTGTCAGCCTGTCCTCTTTTGCTGATGAAACCACCGCCCTGGCTGACCTGGTTCTGCCGAGTCATACCTACCTCGAAAGCTGGGGTGACGATTTTCCCGAACCGGGCGTCGGTTTCCAGCTAGGTTCAGTCTCACAACCTGTCGTGTCGCCGCTATACAACACCAGGGCGACGGGTGACATCATCCTGGAGCTTGCTCACAGGATGGGCCTTAGTGAAGCCATTCCGTGGAGCAACATGGAACATCGACTCAAGGACGGTTGGCAGGAATTGTATGAAAGCGGGTCAGAAGATGCCCCTGAAAACGATTTCGAAGCGTTCTGGATGTCGGTAGTTGAAGCGGGTGTCTGGGGTAAGCCGACCGACGCCGAAACCCTTACATTTTCAGTGAATCGGGAAGTGATCGAAACCATCGGGATGGCCGCTCCGGAATTCGCCGGTGACAGCGAGAGTTATCCATTCCTGTTACACCCCTACCTGTCAAACAGCCTGCATGACGGACGCGGGGCTAATCTGCCCTGGATGCAGGAGTTGCCCGATGCAATGACCAGCGTGGTTTATGGTTCATGGGTGGAGATGAACCCGGCCACAGCCAGGACACTCGGACTGGAGGAAGGCGACCTGGTCGAGGTCACCTCTACCGAAGGCAGTATTACCGCCCCGATTTTAATTTTCCCAGCCATCATGCCAGATGTCATTGCAATGCCCATCGGCCAGGGCCACACCGAATACGGCCGCTACGCAAAAGACCGCGGGGTAAATCCAATTCAGATTCTGGCACCAAAGCTGGAATCTAAAACCGGCGACCTGGCCTGGGGTGCCACGCGGGTCGCTCTGGTGGCAACAGGGCGCCAGGCCAAGCTGGTCAAGACCGGCGGGGTTTCGCGCGAACTGGGCCGTGACATCATTCAAACAACCGGGTCCGCGGCTCCTGCGGAGCATCACGCTGCAGTGACCAGCATTCCGATAAAGGTGATGCCATCATGAGTTTCTTTGAACGTTTTACCAGCAAATGGGAAAAATACCGCAAACCCGGTTACTACGATGAGTTCGACTATGCCTGGACCATGACCGTCGACCTCGACTCGTGCACCGGCTGCGGAGCTTGCGTTACCGCCTGCCAGGCCGAGAACAACATACCGATTGTTGGCGAAAAGCAACTCGCCAAGGGCCGGGAAATGCAATGGATCCGGATCGAACGCTACTGGGAAGGTGCTTATCCGAATGCCCGCCTGAGCTTCATTCCGATGCTATGCCAACACTGTGATGCGGCCCCTTGTGAGACGGTCTGCCCGGTAAGTGCCACCTATCACAACCAGGATGGCCTCAATACCCAGGTATATAACCGCTGCATCGGTACCCGCTCGTGCGCGGTCTACTGCCCCTACGAGGTTCGTTACTTCAATTACAACAACCATCACTGGGATACGCCGCTGGATCAGCAACTGAATCCGGACGTCACCGTGCGCGAAAAGGGCGTCATGGAGAAATGCACATTTTGCATTCAGCGCATTCGCCAGGCCAAGGACCACGCCAAGGACGACGGCCGGCGGCGTGTCCGTGACGGTGAGGTTCAGCCAGCCTGCGTGCAGACCTGCCCCACCGAGGCCCTTGTTTTCGGCAACCGCAAGGATCCTGATAGCCAGGTGTCCAAAAAAATGAACGATCCGCGTGCCTACCGGGTGCTTGATGAACTCAATACGCGGTCGTCGGTGGTTTATCTAAAGAAAGTTGATGCTAATGGATAAGCTGCAATACGCCGATGTAAACAACGATATCGTCAGGTCCCTGACCGTAACCGGCAAACGTTATTACATCACGCTTGGCATTTCGGCCAGTCTCACCCTGCTGTGCTTTTTCTTTCCATGGTTCTACCAGTTATATTACGGCATCGGCGCTGCTGGTATGAACCACCCCGGGGTCTGGGGAACCTACCTGGCCTCGTTCATATTCTGGATCGGGCTCAGCCACTCAGGCACCCTGCTGTCTTGCGTCCTGCATCTCACCAACAGCGAGTGGCGCAAGGCCATGTACCGGAGCGCCGAGGCCATGACGCTGTTTTCATTGATGGTGGCGGCCACCATGGTGATGGTACACGTGGGGCGTCCGTGGTTTATCCACTGGGCAGCGCCGTACCCGAATCAAATGGGGATGTGGCCGAATTTCAGGTCTCCGCTGCTGTTCGACGTGATGGCCATTGCCACCTACCTGACCGGCAGTTCGATCTTCATCTACATGGGATCGATCCCGGACTTCGCGGCGGTCAGGGACCGCACGACCGGCTGGCGTCACCACATGTACGTATTGATGTCGCTGGGTTGGCGGGGAACCGATACCCAATGGCACCGCCTGAACTGGGCCTACACGTTTCTTGCCGTTTTGATTATTCCGCTGGCGGTTTCCGTGCACAGTATCGTTTCCTGGGACTTCGCGATGTCCATTGTCCCGTCACTGCACCAGACCATATTTGCACCCTATTTTGTTGTGGGCGCGATTTATTCCGGCACCGCCGGCATCGTCACGGTGATGTTCGTGCTGAGGAAATACATGAACTTCGAGCAATACATCACCAAGGTGCATTTCGACAATCTGGGCAAACTGCTGCTCGTATTGTCTTTGATCTGGACCTACATCAACATGCTTGAACTGTTCACCGCCTGGTACAGTGGTACCTCCACCGAATATGAGGCATTGAAGTACAAACTGTTCGGCTACTACGCGCCGCTGTATTGGGAAATGATCCTGTTCTGCGCGGTGGCACCACTGCTGCTCATATCCAAACGCTTCAGGACCTCGTACGTTCCTATGCTGATCCTGTCGATCGCAGTCAACATCGGCATGTACACCGAGCGTTTCCTGATCGTTGGCACTTCCTTGTCGCGGCAATACCTGCCGGACGCCTGGGGCGTTTATGTACCGAGCCTGGTTGAGATATCTATCCTGTTCGGTTCGCTGGCAATGTTTACGACCATGTTCCTGATATTCGTCAAAATCTTTCCGAGCGTGTCCATTTACGAAGTCAAGGAGACCATGCATGTGCCCACCAAGAGACCGGCCAATAGACCAGATGGAGAAGGAGCGGCGCAATGGCAAACCACCTGATCGGTCTTTTCCACGACCCTGATTCAGCGCTGGCCGCAGCCGGCAGGCTTAAGGGTGCAGGCTTTGAAACACCCGAGATACAGTCACCCATTCCGATCCATGGCGTGGAAGAAGTGCTCGGCAAGAAAAAATCCGTGATCAAGCGGTTTACGCTGTTCGGCGCCATCACCGGCGGCATGTCTGGTTTCGTGCTTGCAGCCGGTACTGCCGTGCTGTTTCCGCACCCCACTGGGGGCAGGCCGCTGATCACGTTTCCGCCGTATTTGATCATCACATACGAGATGACCATCCTGTTTGGCATCCTGGCCACCGTGCTCGGCTTCCTGATCAGCGCGCGGCTGCCTGCCATCAAGGAACGTATCTACGTGCCAGAAGCCGCGGTGGACAAGTTCGTGGTCACCGTTGCCTGCGACAGTAGTGAGAATGCCAGTCGTGCCGGTGAGATCCTGCGCGAATCAGGCGCTGATGAAGTCCGCGAAACAGCGGGGGAGAGTTCATGAGGCACGTAATGCTCACCTTGTTGCTGTGTGGTCATGCCGTGCTGGCCTGGGCCTATCCCTGGGACCAGGATATGGTCGATCAGCCATCTGCCAAACCGCAGGAATCCAAGGCACCGGCTGAGCCCAACGCCATTCCCATAGGTGGCACGGAGTTCCTTGGTGTGCCGATGAGCGAGGCCGAGGCTTTCGCGGGTAAAGACGCAGCGGCGACCATTCCCAACCCGGTACCTGCCTCAGCAGAATCGATAGCTAGAGGTGAATTTTTTTACCAGACCAACTGCCTGGTCTGCCACGGCGCAAAGGGTCTTGGGGACGGCCCGGTAGGTCTCAAGTTCCTGGATCCGTCACCGGTGGATCTCAATGATGATTACACCCAGGACCAAACCGACGGTCAATTGTTTTTCACCATCACCCGCGGCCGCGTTGCCATGCCTTTTTACCGGGACGCACTGAGCCAGCAGGAACGCTGGGATGTCATCAATTACCTCAGAAAAGAGTTTGGTAAGCAATGAGCGGCATGGATAACACGGCAGTTGTTCTGCGCACACCCCGCTCCCTGCGCGGCAACATTGCCCTGCCGGTACTGATCGTCTTGTTTTTGATTGGCATAGCAAGCCTTTATTTAAGCGCCGGAAATGAAACTTCCCGGCCAGACATCGGGCTACTCACAGCGACTTTCCTTTACCTGATGGGCGTGACCCAGTTTGGCGTGGTGTTCTGCGCGATGACCCGGCTGGTCAAGGCGCAGTGGTCAAAACCGTACTACCGGCTTGCTGAACTCAGTACCCTGGCATTCTTCCCCTTTGCGATCGCGGGTTTCCTGTTGCTCTATTTCTATGCCCGCGATGACCTGTTTTACTGGCTTTCTGCAGGGCCGGACGCGCATCTCAGTGCATGGCTGAACAGTGACTGGCTGCTGGCGAGGAACCTGTTGGGACTGTTGCTGTTTTACGGCCTGAGTGTGTTCTACGTGATGAAGGGCATCAGGGCGGACAGGGCAGCTGAACAGGGTGCGTCAGAACAGGAACTGCGAAAGATTGAAGACCAACTCTACGTTTTTTCCCCCATCGTGGTGTTGGGTTTTGTACTGTGTAATACCCTGTTCGCCTGGGATTTCGCAATGATGTTGATACCGCACTGGCACAGCACCGTTTTCCCGATTTATTATTGGTTTGGAAATCTGTTTGCGGCCACCGCCGCAATGATCGTATTTCCGGCCGTTCTGGGTCGCACCGAACCGGGTGCAAGCCACTTCGGCCCCGACCAGGTGCGGTTCCTTGGCATGATGGTTACCTGTTTTACGCTGATGTGGCTGTATTTTTTCTGGGCACAATTCTTTGTCATCTGGTTCGGCAACCTGCCGCACGAGGCGGAACCGCTGTGGCGGCAAATGTACGGACATTACGGCCCGTACTACTGGACCATGATGGCAGGCTGTTTCTTTGTTCCACTGGCAACTTTGGTATTTGCAGTGGTCAAGCGCTCCGTGTTGGCCATGTGCCTGCTGGCCATTGGTATCAACCTGGGTATCTGGATCAGCAAGTACCTGATGGTGGTTCCGGTATTTTCGCCCGACAACCGCCCATTTACACACTTGCTGGACATCGGCATCGCCTTGGGTTTCGTGGCCGGTTTCCTGGCCGTGTTGGTGTTGTTATGCCGCCGGTTCCCCATGTATGCCAAATGGGAAATGAGTGTAAAACCAATCAGGAGGTTTCCCACTGCCTGACACACATATGGCACACTCTGTATATTCCTAAATAATACCGACTTAGGAGACGAGTCATGAAACGATTGTTGGCACTGGTTTTTCTGATGGGTATACTCGCAATTTCATGCGGTGCACAGGCCCAGCAATCTGTGGATTTCGACAATCACGTCGTGCACTACAACGCATTGAGTACGAATCTCATCTCACTCCGGATGGCGCAGGCCTACGGCATTCAGCGCTCATCGAACAGGGCACTTTTAACCATTACTGTCATGAAGAAAGAGCCTGATTCCTATGGCATTCCCATACACGCCTCGGTCAAGGCAAATGGTAAAAACCTCACCGGACAGCGAAGAAATATCTCCATCAGGGAAGTCAGTGACCTGCAGGGGGCGGTGTACTACCTGGGCGAACTGCCGGTCCACAACATGGAAATCTACGATTTCACGGTGGAAATAAAAGTCGATGGCGAGGATAAACCAATGGCGGTAAAATTTCGCCAGCAGTTCTACACGGAATAGTCTGAATAAAATGAGGTTTCAAGTCTCGAAATTCGCTACCTCGAAACCCGTCAGGGCTGCAGCACCCTGGGTAATCACCCGTGTCAAGCCAACCGTTTCCGGAAGCACATGCTGCATATAAAACAGCGCCACCATTCGTTTTGTATCGTAGAAATCACCTTCAAAGTCCTGGATATCCGACACGATATCCGCCTAGAGGCATGCAATCACCGTGAGTCCGAATAATCTTTGATAATCGGTGGCGGCGCCCCTGGCGGCGGCTTCATCTGACGAGATTTGACCCAGCAGCCACTCAGTAGCTTGTTTAAGCCGTCCAAATGCCTCGGATGCAGGGGCTACGTAGTCTGCCAGTTCGTCGCTATCCATGTGCTTAGCAAAAAAAGTTTGCCACTTGTGAAAAAACCGGTCGGCAAGGCACCCTTCATTTGCAGTGAGTTTTCGCAACACGAGATCAGCCGCCTGCACTTCGTTGGTACCCGCGTAAATCGTTGCAATCCGGCTATCGCGAACCAGTTGCTCCATGCCGTGTTCGCGGATATAGCCGTGACCGCCATACACCTGCTGTGCTGCCAGCGTGCAGCTGACGCCCAGATCGGACAAAAATGATTTGACCACCGGCGTCAACAGCGCGACAAAATCGCCGGATTCCTCACGTTGTTGCGCGTCTTCTGATTTTTCCATCACATCGGCGTGGTAACCGGCAAACACTGCCAAAGCACGCGCGCCCTCCACCTGTGAACGGATCTTCAATAAAGCCCGCTTGATGTCCGGTTGATAAATGATCGGATCAGCTGCCCTGGAATCATCCGGCCGTGGCGCCGGCGCCCTGCTTTGCAAGCGCTCCTGTGCGTATTGGACAGCATTCTGATAGGCGATCTCGGCAAAGCCGAGTCCCTGTATGCCCACCGTGATGCGTTCCAGGTTCATCATCTTGAACATGGCGCTCAAGCCGCGATTCGCGTCACCGACTAGGTAGCCCTGTGCCTGATCAAAGTTCAGCACGCAGGTGGCAGAGCCCTTGATCCCCATCTTGTGTTCAATGGATTCCGTGCTCACCCCGTTTCTCTGCCCTAATGAGCCGTCTTCATTAACCAGAGTTTTGGGCACCAGGAACAGGCTGATGCCGCGCGTGCCCTGTGGTGCGCCGTCGATCCTGGCCAACACCATGTGCAGGATGTTATCGGTCAGGTCGTGGTCTCCGGAGGTGATAAAAATCTTGGTGCCGCTGATGGTGTAAGAGCCATCTTCCCTGGTTGTCGCACCGGTGGTCAGCAAGCCCAGGTCGGTACCACAATGCGGTTCAGTGAGGCACATGGAACCAGACCAGGTGCCTTCCACCAGTTTCGGGATATACAGGTCCCTGATTTCCTGAGAGGCTTCGGCGGCAAGCAAATGATAAACACCATGGCTTAGTTCAGAGTAAAGCTTGAAGGCGAGATTGCAGGCGCACAGCATCTCATCGACCTGGAACTGGATCAGCCTTGGCAGGCCCTGGCCACCGTATTGGGGCTCAGCATCGATTCCGGTCCAGCCATTTTCAATGTATTGACGATAGGCTTGTTTGAAACCCGGCGGGGTTTTGACCACCCCGTCATTGAATGTGACGCCATGTTCATCGCCTTCGCGATTAATTGTTAGCAACTCATTGCTACAAAACCTGCCGGCCTCTTCAAGAACTAAACGAATGAGGTTTCCGTCTACTTCCTGAAAGCCCGGCAAAGAAGAAATATTATCGATTCCGATCCATTCTTCGATCAGGAACATCATGTCTTTGATGGGTGCGTTGTAAATCATGGTCATTTACACAAATCAGTTTCGCAGCGGGCTTCCAAATTCAAGCATATGGTTTATCCGGGCCTTTGTCTGCGCTGTTTTGGCCAGCGTGATAAATGCCTTTCGCTCCTGCGCCATGATATCCGCCTCGGTCATCAAGCTGCCCGGGTCTATATCTCCGCCGGTCACAATCATCGCAATTTGTGATCCTGTGGTCACATCATGTGCAGTGATGTGGCCTTTTTTATGTGTTTTGCGCAACCATGCCCGCATTTCGCCCCAGGCTTCACGTCCGGCCATGGAAATAGGGTCTCTTCTTTTCGCCTGATAGCCTGCCGAGAGTGTATTCACAGACCGGATGGCGGTGTCGAGCAGGCGGTCTCGATTCATCACGAACTCGTCGATACCTTCGCGGAACATGGTCATGGCTCTGCCTTCCAGGGGTGAGCCTGCCGTCTTGCCATAACCCACCTGCATAAATGCTTCCCAGGCAGCCTTTGATTCATCACCTTTCGATTCATACCAGCGATACAAGGTTTCCTTGACACCTCCACCACCGGGCACTAAGCCAACCAGTGATTCCACCAGTCCGGTGACCGAGTTGGCGTGAAACACGACTTTATCGCAGTGCAACACGACTTCAAATCCGCCACCAAGCGACAGGCCGGAAGGTGCAGCAACAACGGGAATGGGTGCATTGCGTAGTGCCAGCACTGTTTGCTGGAAATGGTCAAGAAAGCGGTCGAGGCCGGCCCAATCTTCAGCGGTGATGAATTCCAAAACAGCCGCCAGGTTCACCCCGCAGGAGAAATGCGCGGCGTCATTATGGATGACAAGGCCTTTAAAATTTATGCAAGCATGCTCGATGGAATCGGCCAGCAATTGCATCGACTCCCCATTCAGCGTATTGGCCTTACTGTGGAATTCCACCATGCCTGTGTCTTGCCCAACATCGTAATAACTCGCTGCACGGTTCCCGAGGATCGGGATCAGCGTGCGGCGCTCTTCACTGAATCGCCGGATACCGGCTGTGCGAACCAGATCCGTGAATTCACCATCGGCGCCCAGGTACTGCAAGCACCCACCATGTGCCCGGTAAAAAGACTTGCCGCGGGCCGCGTGGATAAACACCGGCACCTTCCGTTTTTCGGCTTCCATGCGATCGATGAATGGTTCCACACCCAGTTGGTCCAGCATTTCAAATGGACCCTGGATCCAGTTGTAGCCGAGCTTCATTGCATCATCAATGGCCACCAGGGACTCGTTTACCTCCGGCACCAAAGACGCTGCATAACAGAACGTGTTGGACAAAATTACCCAGGCATACTGCCCGATAAGGTCATCGCGCTTCAGCAGCACGCTGAAGTCACCCGCCGGTTCGGCTTTCAGCACGACTTCAGGCTTTTCCCGGTCAAAATCACGGTAGCTAAACGTGTCGAAATCCAGTGTTCTGCGGCTGGTGCTGTCATGTGGATCTTCAAAACGGTAAAAGCCGCCTTTATCGCTCTTGTTCCCCGTGTAACCCTCTTCGATCATGCGGGCCATCAGAGGGATTTCGGCAGATACGGCATGGAAGGCGTCATCCGGCGGCAGGGTCGAAACCAGGCTTTTTACCACGTCACTCATCAGGTCAATGCCGATCAGGTCATAAAGCCCGAACACACCGGTCTTGGGAACACCCATTGGCCGGCCGAAAATTGCATCCGCTTGCTCCGGATTCAGTCCCAGCCTGAAAGCGGCATGCAAGGCCGTTTGTATCGCAAATACGCCCACCCGGTTGCCGAGAAATCCCGGTGTGTCATTACACACAACGATGCCTTTGCCCAGGCGTGATTCACAAAACTGGCCAAGACATTCGATCACTTGCGGCAGCGTATCCTCGCCACGCACCAGTTCCAACACGCGCATATAACGAACCGGGTTGAAAAAATGAGTGATGGCAAACTCGCGCCGAAACAGTCCCGGCATACCCTCGACCAGTACTGAAATCGGAATGGTTGATGTGTTGGAAGAAATGATTAAACCGGGTTTTCTTATCGCATCAATCTGGCGATACAAGACTTTCTTGATATCCAGCCGCTCCACCACGGCCTCGGTAATCCAGTCCGCATCGGCCAGGCGATGCATATCATCTTCGATATTGCCGATCGATATGCGTTGCATCTTGTCCTTGTGCAGCAGGCACGGTTGATTCTTATCCAGCAGGCGCTCGAGTGCGCGCAGTGCTACTGCATTGCGTTGTTTACCTTCAGACGGAATATCGAGCAGTAATACATCTATGTCCGCATTGGCCAGCTGTCCGGCAATGCCCAATCCCATGGTGCCTGCGCCGATGACAGCGGCTTGTTTGATTTGGTACATGAATTTGAATAATTAACTTGAAGTATTGTTAGTAAATATAAAGTTTTTAAGAAGTTTTCTACATTCATCCGGTACTTCCAGTGGCAGCATATGACCACTGCCGGCAATCACGTGTACCTCCGGTTCGTGCAGGTGACTGACCAGTTCCGCGGTAGCTTTGCGGGGTGCCATGCGATCCTTGCCGGCAAGTATGACCTGGATGGGCCCGCGTAACTTTTCGGCTGCCAGCTTACCGCTTCCATAGGTATCACATGCGATGAGGTCCGTGGCCAACTCCTCAGGTACATTTCCACCCATCACTTTCAGGCCGCCGGCAAGCATGGAATTACCCGGTATCGGGCCCTGGTGCAAATGGCCCGCAGTTCCGAATCCCCAGCCAAGCATCATCGCAATAGCCACGTCCGGCCGGTTTTCGGCCGCTTCGATCAGCGCCGGGTTTACCGGTGTGGCAAGGCCGCTGGTAATCAGTGAAATGCTACGAATCCTTGTGGGAAATCGGGATGCATATTCGAGCGCGGTCAGACAGCCCATGGAATGTGCGACCACCGAGATATTATCGATATCAAGCGCTGTGGCAACATCATTCAGCCAGTCTGCCATCGCTTCAATGGAGGTCAGCGACGGGCCTTCAGAATGGGTATGCCCGGGAAGGTCCGGAACCAGCACAGCGTATTTTCTAAACGCGAAAAACCGCGAATGCAGGCCCCAAAACGTATGGTCGAGGCCACTGCCGTGCAAAAAAATCACCACGGGTTGGTCCTTATCAAAAGGCTTTCCACCGGTGGTCGCGAATACTTTCTTGCCCTTGATGTCGAAATACATGCTCAGGTGTCCGAAATCCGCTTGGCCGCACGAAAACCGATTTCGAAATCCGCCTTGATGTCTTCAACGTTTTCCAGCCCCACCGACAAACGAACCATATCCTCGGTAATTCCCGCGGCCACCAGCGCTTCTGCATCAATCCTTGAATGCGTGGTAGTCGCCGGGTGGATAATCAGGGTCTTGGCGTCACCGACGTTGGCCAGGTGGGACGCCAGTTCCACGTTTTCAATAAAGGGTTTGCCGGCTTCCCTCCCGCCCTTGACGCCAAAGCTGACGATCGAACCCGCGCCCTTGGGCAGGTACTTGAGCGCCAGTTCATGGCCGGAATGAGACGGCAGGTCCGGGTGGTTTACCCACGCAACCTGGTCATGCGCCTGCAGGTATTCAAGCAGCACTTTGGTGCTGGAAATGTGTTTATCCATACGCAGAGACAGCGTTTCAAGTCCCTGTAGCAGCAGGAACGCAGTCATCGGCGCCATGCTTGCACCGATATCACGCATGGCTTCGCAACGAATGCGTGTGGCAAATGCGCTGGGGCCGAACTCCTCCCAGATATTCATCCCGGAAAACGGAGCGTAGGGTTCGGTAATGGTCGGGTACTTGTCTGTCGCTCCCCAGTCAAAGTTGCCGCCATCCACGACCACACCGCCAATGGCCACGCCATGGCCGCCCATCCACTTGGTGACTGAATGAATGGTCATATTGACGCCGTAGTCAAAGCAGCGGCACAGGTAAGGCATGTTAAAGGTAGCATCGACCATGAACGGAATTTGATGCTCACCCGCGATTTCTGCGATGGCCTCAAGATCGAGTATATCCAGGCCCGGATTGCCGATCAGTTCGCCGTAAATCAGCCGGGTATTGTCCTGCACAGCCGCCCTGAAACCATCGATATCCATGGGATCCACAAACGATGCCGTGATACCGAACCTCGGCAGCGTATTCTTCATCAGGCTGATGTTGCCGCCGTACATTTGTGAAGACGCCACGATGTGGTCACCCTGGCTCAGTATTGCGATGATCGCGGAATAGGTAGCGGCCATACCGGAGGCCGTACACACCGCTGCAGATCCCCCTTCGAGCGCCGCGATCCTTTGTTCAAGTACGCCAACCGTCGGGTTCGTAATACGGCTGTATACGTGCCCGCTCCGCTCCAGGTTGAACGTGCTTGATGCAGTATCGGTATCGGGAAATACGTAAGAAGTCGTCTGGTAAATCGGCGTCGCACGCGCACCAAACTCGCCATCCACGGCCTGCCCTGCGTGCAGAGCTATGGTGTCAAAGTGGTAAAAGCGTGACATGTTCTTCGATTGACCCTACGGCTTTAAACCTGCTCGAGTGCCTCTTCCAGTGCGGAAATCAGGTCTTCAACATCCTCAAGACCGACCGACAGTCGCACCAGGCCATCAATAATACCCACCCGCTGGCGCTCCGCTTCTTCGACATCCGCATGCGTCATGGTTACCGGGTGCGTGATCAGGGATTCAACAGAACCCAGGTTTTCTGCCAGGCTCCACAATTCCACGTTGTCCATCAGCCGTTTACCTGCAACCAGTCCACCCTTCACCTCGAACCACAGCATCGCGCCATAACCGCTGGCCTGAGTGCTGGCAAGCTCATGCTGGGCAAATGATTTCAAGCCGGGATAACAAACCTGTTCTACCTTTGGGTGTGATTCCAGGAACTGCGCAATGGCCATCGCATTGGCGGATTGCTGATCCATCCTGACCGACAGGGTTTTGCAGCCCTGCAAAGTGAGCCAGGCCACCTGTGGAGACATGATGCTGCCGGTGCTGTTCTGGATGAAGGCCACTTTGTCATGAAGTTCCTGCGTTTTGCAGATCACCGCTCCACCGACTGTCGCGTTATGACCATCCATATACTTGGTGGTGCTGTGTATCGAGATATCGGCCCCCAGTTCAAAAACACGCTGGAAATAAGGGGTCAAAAAGGTGTTATCCACTGCGTGTACGAGATTGTTCGCCTTGGCAATCTTTGATATTGCCGCAACATCCGATGTTTTCATGGTCGGGTTGGCAGGAGTCTCGGTCAGGATCAGCACAGTATTTTCGCGCACAGCAGCTACAACTTCTCCAGGTTTCGAGGTATCGGCAAAAGTAAAATCAATGCCAAACCGGCTCAGGACTTTGGTGCACAGGCGGTAGGTACCGCCATATGCCACATCAGAAATAATGGCGTGGTCACCGGCATTCAGAAACGCCAACATGACACCTTGCACCGCGGCCATTCCGGTTCCAAACGCCGCGCAACCGGCGCCGCCTTCGAGATCCGCCAGTTTCAGTTCCAGCGCTTTAACCGTTGGGTTACCGGAACGGGAATATGAGTAACCCTTTTCCAGGTACTCATCAACGGATTTCTGAACGTATGTGGTGGACTGGTAGATAGGCGTCAGAATCGATCCCGTGCTTGGATCAGGAGTGACGCCAGCGTGAATCTGCCTGGTGCTAAAACCCATCTTGACTATCCTCGTTTTGTCCAGCTTGTTTGCGGTTTTTTGCCGCCCCAAACGGTGAATCATACACGCAAATCACAGAATCTTGGAATACGCAATTTAACGACTTTTCAGGCTAAACAATTCAATGATCCGCCAGTGTATTTTCATCCAGCAAATTGAGCGGATTATCGCGGTTCACACCGTCCATATACTGTTGTTTTCGATCAATATTGGTCAGACGATAAACAAGGCCCAGCCAGTTGTTGATAATGGCCTTGCCGGTGTCGCGCCAGGTATTGTCAACCAAGGGCAATATTTGTGGCTCCGGGAAATCAGGGATTTCTTCGCCCTGCTCCCTTGCCAGCGTCGCTTTGTTGAGAAAACGCTCTGCAATTTCCATCGCCTTTGGCGAAAAGTAATGCTTGGGATATGGAGGGGGCGCATTCAGTTCACCGTGCAAAAAGCGGAATACTTCCCGCTTGTATTCCTTGAGCAGGCTATAGGCATCATATTCCGGATGGCCCTGGAAATAAATCATCCGAAAAAGGTCCGGGCTCACCGCCAGGAGCACCCCCGCTTCCTCGCCCTCGGCCAGCACCTTCAGTCCGGCTTGCTCTAACTCTGTTTTTTCTACGGTATTGAAACGGGAGTGCGGCGCATCAAAACAGCTGTTGATATCGCGCACCAACGGGTGATCCGGACATGAAACCCGGTGGCTGTAAACACCCCAATGCTTTTTCGGCAAATGCTGCCTTTCAATACCGTGGTAATGCTTGACCAGCGCGTGGGTTGCCAGGCAGGAACATAAAATTGAACTGACGTTGTGCTCGGCCCACTGCACAATCTCCATCAACGGATCCCAAAATGGCTCCTGGTCCAGAGCCGGCTTGATGACATTGGCGCCGGTTATGATCAGCGCATCCAGTCCCTGTGACTGCAAATCCCTGAAATCGAAATAGTAGTTACCGATGTGCGTTTCTGCTTTCTCCCCCCTGTTCAACTCCGGAATCGAGAACGGGTAAACGTAAAACTGCGCAATCTTGTTGCAATTGCCCACCAGGTTGATGAACTGCCGTTTGGTGGCCGTCAGCGCCGCATCGGGCATCATGTTCAAAAAGCCGATATGCAGCTCGCGGATGTCCTGTTGCAATGCATCACCGAAATCCAGGATTTCCAGACCATTACTTCGAAGTCGGGAAAAGGTAGGCAGTTTATTGTGAGCTACCAACGGCATGGCCTTGATACTAAGATAGAAGCATTGCACCCGCAACGAAGCCACCGGCAACAAGAGAAAGAAATGACAGAAAACACCACTATTGAATCCGCCCCCATGTGTTTTGCCTGTGGCCAGGACAACCCGATCGGACTGCAAATCAGGTTTGTTGTTGAAGGTGGTGAATGCACCGGAAGGTTTACACCTAATCATCGCCACGTAGGCTTCAGCGACACCGTGCATGGCGGGATTATTTTTTCCGCACTGGATGACGTGATGGCTAACCTGCTGTACCTGCAAAATACCAAGGCCCACACAGCCCGATGCGAGATTCGTTATCGCAAGGCGCTACGTGTCGGTCAGGAAATCGTTTTAAGCAGTCGCATCGAAAGCGAACGACGCCGACTGGTGACATTAAAAGGTGAGGCCAGGTTGGCTGATGGCGGTGACCTGATCGCGGATTGTTCGGCCAGTTTTATGCTCGGGTAAATATCTCCAGAAAATTAAACAGTGGACCGGACATTTCTGAAGCCACTGTACGTCGTCAGAGCATATGGGACCACTTGAGCCTTTTTCTAAGAGACACTTTTCTGCCCGTACTTTCTCCAGTTTAGCCTGCTAATCGCAGGTTTTGTACTTTCCTTTGCGTTAACGTCCTGGCTTTGATCATTGATCGTCGATCCAGGATCTCGTTTCTTCTTCCGTTATACACATCTGTGTGACGTCAGCCCATATGGGGCCAATCAACTGCTTTAACTAAGAGACACTTCTGCTATTTTTAACCTGAAGCAGAGGAGTCTCAATATGAGCATGTCAAACACCACCAAACGGGTCAAGGAGATCCGCCGCAATACCCGTCGCAAGTTCTCGTCAGAGGAAAAGATCCGTATCGTACTGGATGGATTGCGCGGTGAAAGCTCGATCGCTGAACTGTGTCGCCAGGAAGGTATTAACAACAATCTGTATTACCGCTGGAGCAAGGATTTTCTGGAGGCCGGTAAAAAGCGCCTGTCAGGAGATACCGTCAGAGAAGCCAACAGCGATGAAGTGGTTGGTCTCAGAAAAGAAAATACCACCCTCAAGCAAGCGGTTGCCGAACTGTACCTGCGCAATGACTGGCTTAAAAAAAGTCTCACTGGGTAGGGTGTGACATTGGACGAAGACTGATGTACAGCGCATCTGAAAAGCTGGCCATTATCCGCCTGGTGGAAGACTCGGAGTTATCCGTGCGCAGGACTCTGGTCGAGATCAACGTCAGTCGCAGCAGTTTCTACCGTTGGTATCAGGCTTATGAACGCGATGGCCCTGATGGCTTGCAGAACCACAGCAGGGCATCACGTCAGCACTGGAACAAGATCCCCGAGTCGGTACGGGAACTGGTTGTTGATGTGGCCCTGGAACAACCGGAGCTGACACCCCGGGAACTGGCCTGGCATCTTACTGATACCCATGAGTACTTTATCTCGGAGTCCAGTGTCTATCGCATCCTCAAGGCCCATGACCTGGTTACCAGCCCACAGTTCATAGTGATGAGCGCAGCCGATGCGTTCCAGCATCCGACACGGCGTGTACATGAACTGTGGCAGACAGACTTTACCTACTTCCGGGTGGTGGGCTGGGGCTGGTACTTCCTGTCGACGATCCTGGATGACTATTCCCGTTACATCATCAGCTGGCGGTTGACGACCACGATGGCGGCGCATGATGTCACCGATACTCTGGAAGATGCTCTGAAAGCCACAGGGCTCACCGAAGTCAGGGTGCATCACAAGCCCAGGTTACTGTCTGACAACGGCCCCTGCTATATCTCAAAAGAACTCAGGGAATGGTTGCAGGATCAAGACATGAAGCACACCCGGGGAGCACCGTACCACCCGATGACCCAGGGCAAGATCGAACGCTACCACCGTTCGATGAAAAACGTGGTCAAGCTGGAGAATTATTACTTCCCGTGGGAACTGGAAAGTGCCATTGCTCAGTGGGTGGCTCATTACAACCATGAGCGGTATCACGAATCACTGGATAACGTGACGCCGGCTGATGTGTATAACGGAAGAAGAAACGACATCCTGGACCGACGGTCAATGATCAAGTCCAGAACGTTAACGCAAAGGAAAATACAAAACCTGCGGTTAGCAGGCTAGACTGGAGAAAGCATGGGCAGAAAAGTGTCTCTTAGAAAATAGCTCAAGTGGTCCCATATGCTCTGACGACGTACAATTACGACATACAGGCCGACGTTTTCTCGGACACTCACCCGACAGGGGGCCGGGACCCGGTAAACGCGACGCCGCTTGAGCTCTGGTTCGAGCGGGTCACGGACGACGAGCGGGGGAGAATCTTCGTCCTTATGGACGAGGACGCCGGGTGGGTGACCCTGACTCAGATTCAGCGCGGACGCCTCAAGGCTTACGTCTTATTTTCACTCGGCGCGGACGAACTCGAGCTCGACTCGTCTGAGGCCGACTATGTTTTTAACGTGCTAGAGAGCAAGAAGGTAATTGACGCTGGTCGGGCCGACGAAATCCTCGCGTAAATTCGACCCCGCATGAGCGGGGATTTTTCAACCTTTAGGAGTTTTAATCATGGCAGGTTTTAACAAGTCCAGCAGTTCGTAGAGGATTTGGCGCACAAGGTCCACAACCTCGGCTCGAACGCCCTCACCGTGGCACTTTGTGCGGCGGCGAACGCCCCGGTCGCGACGAATACGATTCTCGCGAATCTGACACAGATCGCGTACACGAACCTCTCGACGCGTGTTATCTGCGTGTTATCTGCGTGTCATTTGCGTGTCATTTTCGGGACCTATTCCAGCCCCTTCAAGCGCTGATTCCCGGAGCAGGCGAACACCCGGTGCCACGGAAAGTGAAGCCTAGAAAGGGTTTGAGCTGGGCTGGAGTAGTTCAGATGAAACCGGGAATATGGTGGCCATCGCAGGCTCGGTACTTACCCGCTGCCATCTGCCTCTGGATGCTGGCCCAGTCGCCGTTGGACAAGCCATCTGGCACCTCCTGGGTAGCGTATACGGTGCCCGCCGGTATCAGTAGCGCAAAACTCACGAGGAAAAGCACAGCCGCCACTGAGAGATCAGCCTTCCTACAATGTTGACCAATCTTAGCGCCAGTTGGCCACGCACCTAAAGGTAACGGCTTGCTCATGTTCTACCTGGTATTCTTGACTCTTTCCTTGTCCCTAGGGGGTTCTCACAACGTCAATAGAGGTCACAAACGTACCTTCACCCACGCAGGATATATTCGAGAATTTTTTTCTTTCATTTTTATGTGCCACTCTCAGACGCCAGGAAGTCAAAATCACGGTGTTATCCAACACGGGAGTCCAGTCGTCCCGATCAGCAAAAGTACCTTCGAGCGTTATATCGTAATCGAGCGTGATCTGTCCGTCTTCGGTTTTGCCAACGAACAGTGTGTGACGTCAGCTGTGGCCCATGCAGTTGCGTGCCTGAATCGCGGTGCGGAGGAAACCTTCACCAGGCGCTTGGCGTCAGCCAGAACCGTTCCGGGTGCTTCAGGATCATCGTCCGAAACATCAAGTCGCTCCAGGTTACCGATCCGAGCCAGGCAGAATCTGCACTCGGCCAGGTGGCGTTTCAAGCCAGCATGCTCCTGTTCGATCAGCGTGCCCTCGAAGTACTTTACGATCAGCTCAGCTTCCGGGCAAAAGGGTGTTTGTCCGGATACTTCCGCGGACTGAATCCGCAGTAACTCAGCTAGTTTGTGTTCTTCCATACCGGTTTCAATCAAAGTTCAGAACCAAAGCGGCACTGATCCGCTTACTTCTAAACACGGAAAAACTTTCAGAATTGTCGGGTTTGCCCCGAACCCGGTTTTTGCAATTGAATGTAAAGAGCGTCCAGGGCTGCCTGTACATGCCGTCGGGCACGGTGGGCATCACCCAGGTTTTCAAGCTTGGCGATCTTCCCGAATGTCAGCCCTTCCTGGAAACGAAGCTGCAATAACAAGCGTTGATCGGTGCTCAGGCGGGACAAGGCTGTTTGCAACCAAGCCGCTTTTTCCTCGTTTTGTGCCAGGGTTTCAGGCCCGGGACCGGGATCCGGTATTTGTTCCGCACCGATACCGGTCTGGCCGGATAAGGAATTTCCCTGTGCCCGCTTTCGCATGCTGAGTTTCCAGCGCTGGTGCGGTGTGAGTAATGAGTGAATGCGAGCTAAAGAGGCGGTAACCTGCTCCCTGCCCAGCCCCGGAAAGTCCGACCGGATCGCCTGGTAACAGGACTGTTGGTCCATGTCCAGTTCGTAGCAATGCCGGTACACGAGCCGGTCCAGGGCCGGCAAGGCTGAGATGGCCGGCAGGATGCTTGCCCGTCCAAATTCCCTTCGGTGCCAGTCAACACATAGATTGAAAACCACCGTGGAAAGCCAGTTTCTGAAACTGGCCGAACCCGCCGTGTTGAATTTCTGCAGTCTCCTGAACTGTTGGTCGCAGGGCTTTTCGCAGACAAACAGGAAACACTCGTTTCCCCGGTGCTGTTCGTAATCGAACTGTGTCACTGTTTTCATCATCAACCCGGAGTACCGGTCGATAAATTCCGCCCATGCAGAACCCGCATCTGCCGAGTTCAGACGGTGCAGTAACCCGCTGATGGAAGATTCAGATTGTGAACGCCCGTGAGACATGTGTTCCGCCAATTTTGCTGGCGCCTGTCCGGGCAACGAGAGGGGCGTCCCTGCATGTCGAATTGCGGGGGCAGGCATTTTTAATATAGCAGAGCTTAGAAAAAGTGCAGATTCAACGAAAGGAGTCAACTACCAAATCTGCAAGTGCCAGGCAGGAGGTCAGTCCCGGTGATTCGATACCAAAAAGGTTGACCAGGCCCGGGATACCATGGTGCGATGGGCCTGAGATCTCGAAATCCCTGAAGTCCTCGTCTGGAGCGGCGAGTTTTGGGCGTATACCGACGTAGCCGGGTTGCAGCTTGTCTTCTTGGAGGTCAGGAAACCAGGACCTGATGGAGCGAACGAAATGATCCTTTCTGCCATCAATGAAGCTGTAATCTATGCCTTCGCAGTATTGGGCGTCGGGGCCAAACCGCAATTGCATTGCCAGGTCGAGTGCTGCATGAATACCCAGGCTATATTTATCGGGTAAAGGATAGATTAGCTGAGAAAAAGGTGATTGGCCTGAATAGCTGAAATAGTGGCCTTTTACGTACCAGGTGCGTGGAATCCATTTTTCCGGAATATCCGGGATACTGCGGGCAACATGACTGGCTGAGAGTCCAGCGGCATTGATCACGAGCGAAGCCCGCAACCATGTCTCTCCTCCACTGATCACCTGCAGGTGAATGCCATCCTGATCCGGGTATCCTCCTGCCAGCCTGCTATTGGTGACTACGGAGCCTCCCGCTGCTTCGATGTCGGCCTGAAAGGCCAGCATCAGGGCGTGGCTGTCGACAATTCCGGTTGATGGAGAAAGCAGGGCGGCTTCGGCCTCAACGGCGGGTTCAAGTTTGGCCAGTTGCTGCCGGTTGATCAGTTCAAGGTCGTTGACACCGCATTGATCAGCATTTGATTTCAGTTGCTCCAGTTGAACCACCTGTTCCTTTCCTGTTGCAACGATCAGTTTGCCGAGGCGCTTGTGAGGAATGCCCCGCGACTCGCAATACCGGTACAGCAAATCTTTGCCCCGAACACAACATTTTGCTTTTAGCGATTCGGGCGGGTAGTAGATTCCCGGGTGTATGACTTCGGAATTTCTGCTGCTGATTTCCTGGCCTATCGCGGAATTCGCCTCCAATACGATCACTTCGCGGCCTTTGTTTGCCAGGCCACGTGCTACTGCCAGGCCAACCACACCTGCGCCTACAACAACGGTGTCTGTTCTCTCTGACGGCATGGACGAATGGTGATCGCAGGACACGCGCGGGTCAATAAAAAGAGGATTTTCTTTGCAGCGCGATTCCGACCCGCCTAAACTAGAAGATTCGAAATATCCGGCACCGGGAAACGTCCGGTGCGACCGGCTGAATCAAGAGGAAAAAACGCCATATGGCGCTGTCATTCGAAGAACAACTCAATGCCATTATCAACCGCTTTCGGGATGTGCCTGGAGGCCTGATGCCCTTGCTGCACGCAGTACAGGATGAATTTGGTCATGTGCCACCTGAATCGGTGGCTGTGATGGCAAAAGCGCTTAACCTTTCACGCGCTGAAGTTCATGGTGTGATCAGCTTTTACCATGATTTCCGAACCTCACCGCGCGGTCAGATCACCGTGCAGCTTTGTCGTGCTGAAGCCTGTCAGGCCATGGGTTCACGGCAACTCGAAGTTTATGCTAAACAACGGCTTGAAATTGACTTCGGAGAAACTACTGGAGATGGAAAATACACCCTTGAACCGGTCTATTGCCTGGGTAATTGCGCCTGCGCTCCATCGGTGAGAATTGGTGACGATATTTATGCCAGGGTATCGGCGGATCGCTTCGACCAGTTATTGGCCAAACAGGATGGTTCAAGCTAATGACGGCAAGGATCTTTGTCCCCTTTGACACCACGGCCCGTGCATTGGGCGCTGATGATGTTGCCAAGGAAATAAGAGCAGCCGCTCTGCATCGCGGACTGGATGTGGAAATCGTGCGCAACGGCTCACGCGGTGCGTTCTGGCTGGAACCGCTGGTCGAGGTGGAAACTGCCAGTGGCCGGATCGCATTCGGACCTGTGATGCCCGGTGATGCTGAAGCACTGTTCGAGGCTGGATTCCCGGGCCCCTGCGATCATGAGCTGTCATTGGGAGTGACATCGGAGATTCCCTGGTTTTCACGCCAACAACGCCTGACTTTTGAACGGGCGGGGCTGGCCGACCCGCTTTCACTGGATGATTACCGCCAGATGGGTGGCTATGAAGGCCTTGATGCCGCCCTGCAGATGACCGGTCAGCAGATCGTTGATGCGGTGAAGGAGTCCGGGTTAAGAGGGCGGGGCGGGGCAGCATTCCCGACCGGTATCAAGTGGCAAACCGTTCTTGATACCGATGGGGATCAGAAATACATCGCCTGCAATGCCGATGAAGGAGACTCGGGAACCTTTGCCGACCGCTTGCTGATGGAAGCAGACCCTTATCAGTTGATCGAGGGCATGACGATTTCCGGCCTCGCGGTTGGCGCCACACAGGGCTACATCTATCTCAGGTCGGAATATCCCCAGGCATTAAAGATATTGAATGAAGCCATTTCCAAAGCTGAAAAGGCCGGCTTGCTGGGCGATGATGTGGCCGGCAGTGGCATGGCTTTTCACCTTGAAGTCCGTCTCGGTGCCGGCGCCTATATCTGCGGCGAGGAAACCTCGATGCTGGACAGCCTGGAAGGCAAGCGTGGCATGGTGCGGTTCAAGCCGCCCCTGCCCGCTATCAAGGGCCTGTTCCAGAAACCAACGGTGGTCAATAACGTGCTGACACTGGCAGCCGTTACCACGATTTTGGCAAAGGGCGCTGAATATTACAAAGATTTTGGCAGCGGGCGCTCCCGGGGGACTTTGACCGTGCAGCTGGCAGGGAATATTAAACGCGGTGGTATGGTCGAATTGGCTTTCGGTCACAGCCTGCGCGAACTGGTGGAAGATTTCGGTGGCGGAACATTTAACGGGCGGCCCATTCGTGCGATCCAGTGCGGTGGTCCTTTGGGTACTTATCTATCGGAAAAACAATGGGATACAGCGCTTGATTACGAAGCATTCGCGGAAATTGAAGGCATGCTGGGTCACGGCGGCGTGGTAGTATTTGACGATACAGTCAACCTGGCAGAGCAAGCGCGGTTTGCGATGGAGTTTTGCGCCATCGAGTCTTGCGGGAAATGCACGCCCTGCCGGGTTGGATCGGTCCGGGGTGTCGAATTGATTGATCGCATCACGTCCGGTGAGCAAGTGGATGATAATATGCTGGTTCTGGAAGATTTATGTGAAACAATGGTCGAAGGATCATTATGCGCCATGGGAGGCCTGACGCCTTACCCGGTGCGTAGCGCGGTGCGTGAGTTCCCGGAAGATTTCCGGTCTGAGTAGAGACAGGATTAACAGGAATACGGAAATGTCAGAACTTTTGACTTTTGAAGCCTACAGGCCACAGGCGGACCTGGGTACACCTTTGCCGATCAATGTCACTGAAATGGTGACGGTTAATGTAGACGGCAACGATATCACCGTGCCTGAAGGGACCTCGGTCATGCGGGCGGCTGAACTCGCCCGCGTCAAAGTGCCTAAACTGTGCGCCACGGACACACTCGACGCCTTCGGCTCCTGCAGAATGTGCCTGGTCGAGATTGAAGGGCGCAGGGGCTACCCGGCTTCGTGCACCACGCCGGCCGAGCAAGGTATGGTCGTCAAAACGCAGTCGGATAAGCTGGAGATGCTGCGGCGCAACGTGCTGGAACTGTACCTTTCCGATCATCCTTCGGATTGTGAATCCGAACACGACGGTTCTGAATGCGAAATCCACAATCTCGCCAGCCAGATGGGTGTTCACGATACCCGCTACGGCCGCGGTGGAAAGAACCACCTCGACGCTGAAAAAGACAGTTCCAACCCGTATTTCACTTTTGATCCGAGCAGTTGCATTGCCTGTTTCCGCTGCATTCGGGCATGTGAGGACATCCAGGGCACTTATGCCCTGACCATGGACGGGCGTGGTTTCGATTCAGTCGTCAGCGCCAGCCAGATGGAACCGTTCATGGAATCTGAATGCGTATCCTGCGGCGCCTGTGTAGACAATTGCCCAACCACGGCTTTAACCGAGAAATCCATCATTGACCTGGGTGTGCCGGAACGCAGCACCGAGACTACCTGCGCCTATTGTGGTGTGGGTTGCGCTTTCCGTGCAGAAACGCGTGGAACGGAAGTGGTACGTATGACGCCTCTCAAAGATGGCGCGGCCAACGAGGGCCACGCCTGCGTAAAGGGCCGCTTCGCCTACGGTTATGCCACCCACAAGGACCGCGTGACCAGTCCCATGATCCGGGAATCCATCAATGAGCCCTGGCAGGAAGTCAGCTGGGAAGAGGCTATTTCCTATGCTGCGAAACGATTGCGCGACATCCAGCAGGAATATGGGCCGGACAGCATTGGAGGGATTACCTCCTCAAGGTGTACCAACGAAGAAACCTACCTGGTGCAAAAACTGGTCCGGGCAGCATTCGGCAACAACAACGTGGATACCTGTGCCCGCGTTTGCCATTCACCCACCGGTTATGGCCTGAAAACCACGCTGGGTGAATCCGCCGGAACCCAGGCTTTTGACTCTGTCGCACACGCCGACGTGGTAATGGTCATAGGCGCCAATCCGACCGAGGCGCATCCGGTGTTTGCATCCAGGATGAAGCGGCGCCTGCGGGAAGGCGCAAAACTGATCGTGGTAGATCCGCGGCAGATTGCGCTGGTTGATGGTCCGCACGTACATGCCCAACATCATCTTCAGTTACTACCCGGCGCCAACGTGGCTTTCATCAATGCCATGGCGCACGTGATCTTTACCGAAGGCCTGCAGGATGAGGCCTATATTAAGGAACGCTGTGAATTACCGGCCTATGAGCAATGGTGCGAATTCATCAGTCTCGAGGAGAATTCCCCCGAGACGCTGCAGCCAGCAACCGGTATCCCGGCGGATGAATTGCGGGCCGCCGCACGCTTGTATGCTGAAGCGCCCAACGGCGCAATCTATTACGGTCTGGGCGTCAGTGAACACACCCAGGGTTCCACCATGGTGATGGGTATTGCAAACCTTGCCATGCTTACCGGAAACCTGGGGCGCGAAGGCGTGGGGGTCAGCCCCTTACGTGGCCAGAACAATGTCCAGGGTTCCTGTGACATGGGCTCTTTCCCGCACGAACTGCCGGGTTACCGCCACGTTTCAGACCCGGCGGTGCGCGACCTCTTTGAGTCGGAGTGGAATGTTAAATTACATGCTGAACCCGGCCTGCGCATTCCGAATATGTTCGACGGTGCGATCAGCGGTCATTTCATGGGTCTGTATTGCCAGGGTGAGGACGTGGCCCAGTCGGACCCGAATACCCATCACGTGGAAAGTGCGCTGAAATCAATGAAATGCATCATCGTTCAGGACATATTCCTGAACGAAACCGCACGCTTTGCGCACGTGTTTCTACCCGGATCTTCTTTCCTCGAGAAGAACGGTACCTTCACCAATGCAGAGCGCCGGATTTCGCCGGTCCGCCAGGTCATTGAGCCGCTTGCGCAATACCAGGACTGGGAAGTCACGATGTTGTTGTCGAATGAATTGGGTTATCCGATGGACTACAAGCATCCCTCTGAAATCATGGATGAGATCGCCCGGCTGACACCGACTTTTACCGGTGTGAGTTATGAAAAACTCGACCGCCTGGGCAGTATTCAATGGCCCTGTAATGACGAAGCACCGGAAGGCACACCCACCATGCATATAGATGAATTTGTGCGCGGCAAGGGTTATTTCGCGATCACCGGTTTTGTCCCCACCGACGAACGCACCACGCGTAAGTATCCCTTGTTACTGACCACGGGCAGGATTCTGTCCCAGTACAACGTAGGCGCCCAGACACGCAGGACCAGTAATTCACTCTGGGCCGACCAGGATTTACTCGAGATCCATCCTTTCGATGCCGAACATCGTGGTATTAACGAAGGAGACTGGGTGGGTGTGGTCAGCCGTGCCGGCGATACGGTGCTCAGGGCCGTGGTGACCCCACGTGTACAACCCGGCGTGGTTTACACGACCTTCCATTTTCCATTGACCGGCGCCAATATCGTGACCACTGAGAATTCCGACTGGGCAACCAACTGTCCCGAATACAAGGTCACCGCCGTACAGTGCACGCGTGTGACGCAGCCATCCGAATGGCAGAAGAAATACGGTGCGTTTACAGAACAACAGGAAGAGTTTCTGGCCCATGCGCGGGCCAGGAAGGAAAGAGTCTGAGCACGCAGAAACCGGCTAACCCATGAGCAATTCTCGAGTTGTTCAGGTTAGCAAATGGTGCGATGGCGATCAGCAGAGCCGGGATGATCGCATTGCTGCTGAAGTGCCGGTTGCGCTGACCTACAACCGGCTTTCACATGTCGTGATGATGGCTACGCCTGCTGACCTGGAAGACTTCGGCCTTGGCTTCAGCCTCACCGAAGGCATTATCGACCAGGTATCAGATTTGGTATCCACCCGGGTTGTGCCACGCGATCAGGGCCTGGAAGTGGCGATGAACATCGGTGAGGACTGTTTCGACCGCCTCAGCACCCAGCGCCGAAACCTCACCGGGCGCACTGGCTGTGGACTGTGCGGCGCCGAATCACTGGAACAGGCCATGCGTTATCCCAGCCCGGTGGGTATGAGCATTAAGCTTAGCAGTGATGCCTTGCAGGCAGCATTAGAACACATGCCTGAGCAGCAACCGCTGGCATCTGTAACCGGCGCCACTCATTGCGCTGCATGGTGCGGGCTGGACGGCGCGATCCTGGCATTGCGAGAGGACGTCGGCCGACATAATGCGCTGGACAAACTGATTGGCCACTTGCAGCGAATGGCGTTCTCACCGGATGAGGGATTCCTGGTTATTTCCAGTCGTGCCAGTTACGAGATGGTGTTTAAAGCGGCCGCTGCCGGTATGGAATTACTGGCTGCTGTTTCGGCGCCCACTACATTGGCGGTGGATTTTGCGCTGCAAAGCGGCATCACGCTGGTTGGCTTTGCGCGTCCGGGGCGTCACAATATCTATACCTTTCCGGAACGCTTAATTTAAAGAAAATGTCTGACAGCGAACTCGAACATCTACGAAAAATGGCCAACCAGATTTCGGCCAATTTCAGTTTTCATGATGACCAGGTGTCGCGCATCGCCGATCACATTACCCGTTTTTGGGCACCCTCCATGCGTAAACTGTTCTCGAATTACATCGAGCAGGATGGCCAGGGCGTTGACAAAGCTGTTCGTTCCGCGATGAAGGAAGTTCAGGGCGTCACCAGTACCGGATCTTGAACAGCGAAATTTCATTCAAGCCGGCAGGCGTCATTCTCGCGGGCGGTCGTTCAAGCCGGCTGGGGCCGGGCAGCAAGGCCATGACACTACTGGGTGGTCAGCCCATGATCCGTCACGTTATTCCAAGAATGCAGGCACAGGCCAGTCCTGTCCTGCTAAGCGTCCAGGATCAGGATTCAGAGCTTGATGAACCGGGACTGGTAAACGTACGCGATATTGTCCAGCGCCACCGCGGGCCGCTCACGGGCCTGTGTTCCGCCATGCAATACCTGCTTGAAGCTGGCGGTCACGAATGGCTCTTGTTATGCCCCTGTGACGCGCCTTTCCTTCCTCTCAACCTGGCCGATCGGCTTTACGAGGAGGCTATACGGACTCAAAAGACCATCAGCACAGTTCGTTACAGGCGGGTGTTACAGCCGACTTTTTCACTATGGAACCTTTCAGTATTCCCGCAGATTCATGATGCGGTAATGACCGCTGGTCAAGGCGGGCTGATGTCCATGCTTGATAAGCTGCCACATGCTGTCGTGAATTGGCAGGAAAAACCATTACCGGCATTTTTCAATGTGAACACGAAAGCTGACCTGATCATTGCAGAACGCCAGCTTGACGCTGATAACACTGCGGGCTGAAAATTAACGGTTCACCCCGGAAAATTAGATTACGGAATCTAAATGGCGCATCAAGACCTGGAATTTATACCGCTGAATATCGTCATCTTGACGGTGTCCGATACGCGCACAGCGGAAAACGACACCTCCGGCGACACCCTGGAAAAATTGGCCATTGAGGCTGGCCACAAGGTGGTGATGCGGCATATTTGCAAAGATGATGTTGATGCAATGCGCTCCAAAGTGTCTGCCTGGATTGCAGCGCCTGAGATTCACGTCATTATCAGTACCGGTGGCACCGGTATGACAGATCGGGATTCGACGCCGGAGGCGCTGTTGCCGTTATTTGACCGTAAAGTAGATGGATTCGGGGAGTTGTTCAGGCAATTGTCCTACCAGGAGATTGGTTCGTCGACGGTCCAGTCCCGGGCGTGTGCTGGTCTTGCCAACAAGACCCTGATTTTCTGCGTGCCCGGTTCAACCGGCGCATGTCGTACCGCCTGGAACGGCATTCTGCAAGAACAGCTGGACGCCACGCACAAACCTTGCAACTTTGTCGGCCAAACCTCACTGTTTGATTCGCATAAATCATGACGGCGGCTCACCTATTCGGTTGCTGGTTTCGACTGACTTCACAACTCGCGACAAATTCCAAAGACATAGCGATGGCTATGCCGCTTGGAATTTACTCGCAATTTGTTTCGTCATTCAAACCCAATCATTCCGAATCCTTCATAACTTACGCAAATCAAACAGTGGCAGGACAGTAAGCGATGCATTCCGTATGTGAGGCGGTTAGCGAACTGCTGAAAGAAAGCCGCCTGCTGGTACAGATGGAAGAGATTTCACTGCAAACCTCCCTGGACCGGGTGCTGGCAGAGGATGTGATTTCCACGATTGATGTCCCACCGGCAGATAACAGCGCCATGGATGGATATGCATTCACTCATGCTGACTGGCCTGGTCCAGAAAACCCTCTGACGATAAGCAATAGAATTCCCGCTGGAATCTCGCCTGTTGAATTGTTGGCGGGAACGGCAGTCAGGATTTTTACCGGCGCCGAAGTTCCTGAAGGCGCCGATACGGTCGTAATGCAGGAGCATTGCGAAGAAAAGTCGTCAGCGGTATTGATACAGAAATGCCCATCCAAAGGCGCCAACATACGCCGCCGCGCACAGGATGTTGCCGCTGGTCAGACCGTGCTTGAACCGGGTGCCAGAATCCGGCCCCAGGACGCCGGGCTGATCGCCTCATTGGGCGTCGCCAGGGTAAAAACATACAGCCGATTAAAAGTGGCTGTGATTTCCAACGGCAATGAGCTGGTCGAACCTGGACTGCCGGTGCAGCCGGGCCAGATTTACAACTCCAATCGTTACCTGATGAGCGGCCTGATGAAAGCCTGGGGTTTCGATGTGCTGGATCTGGGGATTGCGCCGGATGACCCGGCAACCATCAGGTCAATGCTCGAGGAGGCAGCGCAGCAAGCAGATGTGATCGTTTCTTCAGGCGGCGTCTCGGTGGGTGAGGAGGATCATATCAAGGACGTGGTTGGTGCATTGGGTGTCATTGCCCTCTGGAAAGTATCGATCAAGCCAGGAAAGCCTTTCGCTTTTGGAAATGTGCGGGGTACGCCGTTCCTCGGGCTGCCGGGAAATCCGTCATCGGTATTGGTGACCTGCCTGGTGATTGCCCGGCCCTTCCTGTTTGCGTGCCAGGGCATCAGGGATATTGAAGTACTGCCTCTGCGAAAGGCGGCGCTGTTCAGCCGCAAGGAATCCTTCCGAACCGAATATCTGCGTGTCAAGTCAGTGGCCAACGGGCTGGAGTGCTACCCACAACAAAGCAGTGGCGGTCTGCTGTCGACGGTATGGGGTGATGGCCTGGCGGTGCAACACGAAGGCCAGGAAATTCGCCTCGGAGAGGATATCGACTATTTACCCTATTCGTTTTTGTTTTAGAATACCCCGCTCAAATTAATAAAACCGTCCGTTCAGTTTTATAAAAACTTATTAAAACAAGGATATAAGACATGTTGTCTGACCACGATATTGCCCAACAGGCTAATGTAAAGCCCATCGCGGATGTCGCAGCGGATCTCGGTGTTGACCGGCAACACCTGATTCCCTTCGGTGACGAGGTCACGAAGGTGAGCCTCGATGCGCTTGCACAGCCGCGAAAACGGCCTGGTGAAGGTAAATTGGTATTGGTATCCGCCACCACCCCGACGGCAGCTGGTGAAGGCAAGACGACAACGTCAATAGGCCTTGCACAGGGAATGAAGCACATCGGGGAATCCGTCTGCCTTGCCCTACGTGAACCATCCCTGGGTCCGTGCATGGGTATCAAGGGCGGCGCTACCGGTGGTGGTTATGCACAAGTAGTCCCGGCGGATCGTATCAATTTGCATCTGACCGGAGATTTTCATGCCATCACCACCACCAATAACTTGATTTCAGCCATGGTGGATAACCATATTTTCCATGGCAATGAGCTCGGCATCGATCCTCGATCAATTGTTTGGCGGCGTTGCATGGATATGAATGATCGCAGCCTGCGCAAAATTGTACTGGGACTGGGCGGCAAGATGCAGGGCATTCCACGTGAGGGTGGCTTCGACATCACTGCTGCCTCGGAAATCATGGCTATTTTGTGCCTGGCGAACGACCTTGATGACTTACGCCACAGGCTGGACAACATCCTGCTCGGCTTTACCTACGATGGAAAGCCGGTCTATGTGAAGTCACTGGAAATCTCGGGTGCAATGATGGCCATGCTGCGTGACGCGGTGCACCCCAACCTGTTGCAAACCCTGGAAGGCGTGCCCGCGTTTATTCATGGTGGTCCTTTTGCCAATATCGCGCACGGGTGTAACAGCGTATTCGCCACGCGCATGGCACAGCATTTTGCTGACTGGACGATTACCGAGGCTGGTTTCGGCTTTGACCTGGGCGCTGAGAAGTTCTTCGACATCAAGTGCCGTTCAGCAGGTCTGGATCCGGATGCAGTGGTACTGGTCACCACGGTCAGGGCGCTAAAACTGCACGGTGGCAAGGACAAGACCAGGCTGGGAGAGCCGGATACCGCAGCGGTTCGGGGCGGGCTGGAAAATCTCGATAAACACATTGAAAGCGTGGCCAAATTCAATAAGTACCCGGTGGTGGCACTAAACCGTTTTGCGGCAGATACGGATGAGGAAATTGCCATTGTTGCCGAGCGGGTCGCCGCTCATGACGTTTCATTTGCCGAATCCAGGCACTTCATGGATGGTGGTCCGGGTTCTGCTGAGCTCGCCCGACAGGTCGTTGCCTCGGTGGACAAGAATAACGGTTTCAAACCGCTTTATGATCTCGATATGACGGTGCTTGAGAAAATCCGTGCCGTTAGCCAGGAAATGTATGGTGCTGACGACGTGGCGTTCAGTAAGGATGCAGAAAAAGACCTGCACATGATAGAAGGCATCGGCCTGGAAAAACTTCCAATTTGTATTGCCAAAGCCCCGAGTTCACTTTCAGACGACCCGCTACTTCATGGTCGTCCCAGGGACTTCCGGGTAAATGTCAGGAATATCCAGGTCGCAGCAGGTGCGGGTTTCCTAATTGTGTTGACCGGTAATATTTTGCGCATGCCCGGTCTGCCGAAAAAGCCACAGGCGCTCAAAATACGCCTCAATGAGGATGGCTCAGTGGACGGGATCGCCTGATCCCGTAACGACGCCAGGTGGTCGATGCCGAAAACCGGGGTACCCACGGTAAAAATTCCACAGCCCGTTGCGCTGCTCGATGGCAGCATGGGCCAGGAGTTGATTAACCGGGGCGCCGGTGGCAATGGCCTGCTTTGGGCTGCCGAAGCCCTGTTCCATTCACCCCAAACCGTGCAGGAAATCCACGAGGATTATATCCGGGCCGGTGCAGACATCATCTGCACGAATTCCTATTCCACGATACGGAACAAGTTTGAGCCGGCCGGCCTGATGGATCGTTTCGACGAAATGAACTGTCTTGCCGGTGAATTAGCGGTGTCGGCGAGGGCCAACTCAGGTAAGGAGGTGTTGATCGCAGGTTCCTTACCTCCTCAGCATGGGAGCTACCGTCCGGATCTGGTGGGTAAATTTGATGAAATCGAACCCCTGTATCGGGAACAAGCCGATTTGCTGGCTCCATACGTAGATTTTTATCTTTGCGAGACCATGTCCAGTGCCGAAGAGGCCAGAGCCGCGGTGGTAGGTGCTTCAGTTACCGGAAAACCGGTATGGGTATCATGGACGCTGAATGACAGTGGCCCGCCGCAGCTTAGAAGCGGTGAGACTATTGCCCAGGTCTACCGGGCATTGCAGGGCCTGGACGTCAGTGCCGTTCTGCTGAATTGCTCGACTCCGGAAGCGCTCACCAAGGGCGTTCCTGTATTGACTTCCTTGACCAATTTACCCATCGGTGCATACGCCAACGGTTTTACACCCATTCCAGACAAGTGGGACTATCAAAGTAATGATGATTTGCCTCCTGCCCGAACTGATCTGGATCCCCACGCCTATGCCGTACAAGCAGCACGCTGGATTGAAGCTGGGGCAGCCATTATTGGCGGCTGTTGCGAAGTAGGGCCGCAGCATATAAAACGTCTTCGTGAACTGATCACTTCGCGCTTAGGAAGTTAAGGCAAGAATGACCAGTCACTGTGTGACGTCAGCCCATATGGGGCCAATCAACTGCTTTAACTAAGAGACACTTCTGCTATTTTTAACCTGAAGCAGAGGAGTCTCAATATGAGCATGTCAAACACCACCAAACGGGTCAAGGAGATCCGCCGCAATACCCGTCGCAAGTTCTCGTCAGAGGGAAAGATCCGTATCGTACTGGATGGATTGCGCGGTGAAAGCTCGATCGCTGAACTGTGTCGCCAGGAAGGTATTAACAACAATCTGTATTACCGCTGGAGCAAGGATTTTCTGGAGGCCGGTAAAAAGCGCCTGTCAGGAGATACCGTCAGAGAAGCCAACAGCGATGAAGTGGTTGGTCTCAGAAAAGAAAATACCACCCTCAAGCAAGCGGTTGCCGAACTGTACCTGCGCAATGACTGGCTTAAAAAAAGTCTCACTGGGTAGGGTGTGACATTGGACGAAGACTGATGTACAGCGCATCTGAAAAGCTGGCCATTATCCGCCTGGTGGAAGACTCGGAGTTATCCGTGCGCAGGACTCTGGTCGAGATCAACGTCAGTCGCAGCAGTTTCTACCGTTGGTATCAGGCTTATGAACGCGATGGCCCTGATGGCTTGCAGAACCACAGCAGGGCATCACGTCAGCACTGGAACAAGATCCCCGAGTCGGTACGGGAACTGGTTGTTGATGTGGCCCTGGAACAACCGGAGCTGACACCCCGGGAACTGGCCTGGCATCTTACTGATACCCATGAGTACTTTATCTCGGAGTCCAGTGTCTATCGCATCCTCAAGGCCCATGACCTGGTTACCAGCCCACAGTTCATAGTGATGAGCGCAGCCGATGCGTTCCAGCATCCGACACGGCGTGTACATGAACTGTGGCAGACAGACTTTACCTACTTCCGGGTGGTGGGCTGGGGCTGGTACTTCCTGTCGACGATCCTGGATGACTATTCCCGTTACATCATCAGCTGGCGGTTGACGACCACGATGGCGGCGCATGATGTCACCGATACTCTGGAAGATGCTCTGAAAGCCACAGGGCTCACCGAAGTCAGGGTGCATCACAAGCCCAGGTTACTGTCTGACAACGGCCCCTGCTATATCTCAAAAGAACTCAGGGAATGGTTGCAGGATCAAGACATGAAGCACACCCGGGGAGCACCGTACCACCCGATGACCCAGGGCAAGATCGAACGCTACCACCGTTCGATGAAAAACGTGGTCAAGCTGGAGAATTATTACTTCCCGTGGGAACTGGAAAGTGCCATTGCTCAGTGGGTGGCTCATTACAACCATGAGCGGTATCACGAATCACTGGATAACGTGACGCCGGCTGATGTGTATAACGGAAGAAGAAACGACATCCTGGACCGACGGTCAATGATCAAGTCCAGAACGTTAACGCAAAGGAAAATACAAAACCTGCGGTTAGCAGGCTAGACTGGAGAAAGTACGGGCAGAAAAGTGTCTCTTAGAAAAAGGCTCAAGTGGTCCCATATGCTCTGACGACGTACAAACTCTGAACATAATCCAGTGCAGTTTTGTTGGCCTCCAATACAACGCCGGCAGGCGACACAATTACTACATTCTGAAATGTCTGGTCAAAAATGGCGTGAAACTTTTTCTCACTGATTGTTAATGCCTTGCTTCTTTGCTCCCTTACTTGCTGTAACCATTGCACGTGCTCGACCAACGCCATTGATAAAATCAGGACGAAAACGATGAGGCCCGCCCTTGCTCCTTTATCCAGGAGAATTTGGTTATCGACATAACCAAATCAGAAAGCATTGACCCCAGAAAAAGCAGAATAAAACAAAAAAGGCCCAACATGAAAAATTGGGTCGGTTTGTCCTGCCATTTCCAACCAGTAACCCCCACCACCAGTAAATATAAAAGGGTAATAAACATCAGCGGAATAGTGGCCTTGAGCGTAGAAATGTAGCCAATAAAAGGCATACCAACCAATATCAATAACCAGGTGATGACCAGTGCATGGTGCATGTACTGATGGTACTTTCGCAGCATCGAAGTTGACGGGACCTGCCGCCCAAAACCAAGCAGTGCAACCATGCTTAAACTGAGTAGCATAAGTACAAAGCACTCACTTGTTTCGGCTCGATCTGCACTGAAAAACATCTGCGCATAGCCGTCGTAAAACAAATACACCGCAGTTACACTCGCAACAAACGAAAACAGGTATAAGTAACTGGCATTGCGGAAAAACGCATACAAGAACAGGGTCATTATCAGGGTCAGTCCAAGCAATCCGTAAAACACGCCCATCCAGAAGGAATCAACCCGGTCGGCATCCGCAAAGGCCGGGATTGACCATAACATCATGTCTAGAATGACAGCTGCCTGACTTTGATAGCGTAGATAAACAGTGCGTTCCTGGTCGGTATCTATTGGTAACTTGAAGATAATACGGCGATGCGGAATATCACGGTTGGTAAAGGGCCGCAGATTGCCCGACTCTTTTACCGCAAAAGTCTTGCCATCTTCGCCGGGAACATACAGATCCAAATAGTGTGTATTAGCATTGCCCTGATCCAGTAGCCAATGGTTTTGGCTGGATTCATTCCGTAACCGCAACCGTATCCAGAACACCGACCTGGAAAGCCCCAGCCTCGGCGCATCTTCATTGAAGCTTCGAAATTGATCGCGGTATTTGGGTCCGGCGATATCGTCGACGGTCAGTTTTCCACTGTCCTCTTCCAATACACCGACATATTGGCCCAATGGATACTCACTTTGTGCATCGCTCAATGTGAGCACGACTTCGGCGCGCACTACCTGTGGCGATAACGTGATGACACAGGCTAACAAACTCAAGCGAAACAGTTGGTGTCTCTTGAGAAACTGCATTCCGAAATTTCCTGTTATCTGTTTGCGCACAGATACCTAGTACTGGCCTATCCTGTAAATTAAGTTCGTGGTTGAAACCCTGGCTGGCTAGTCATGCGACATCACCCGGATTCGATTGTGTATTTTACACAGCTGGGACTCAGTCGTCTGATCGTTGACCGGGATAAGTGGCGCCAAGAGCTCCCAGTTCGCTGATAAGTTGGCTGACATGCGAGTAGCCAGGCGTCAGTGCCGCGAGCACCATTGTCATTACCCAGAACAGACCCTGTCCTATCACGCCGACAAGCCGCAATTTCTTCATTGTTAACCCCCGTTTGGCCCAAAAAATGCAGTACGGGTGGCTGGTAACTTATGGCCCGATCCTGATTTCTCCACTATAGTTAGCACTTGTATTTGGTAGTTGCCTGAAAGGCTGGGAAAACGAAATGAAAACTCTGCTCCATTCATTAATCACACTGGTTTTGCTTGCTATATGCGTACCGGGCCTCGCCTGGGAACCGGATAACAAGGACAAACGGGAGCTGTCCGTGGCAAAAGCCATCCTCGAAGCCAAAGAAAAAGACCCGAACCTGGCACGCTGGTTTGGCGAAGCCACCGGTTATGCCGTATTTCCCCGGGTCGGAAAGGCGGGTTTTGGTATTGGCGGAGCGCGCGGAAAGGGCATTGTCATTGAAAACGACACAACGACAGGAACCGTTACCCTGACCCAGCTAACAGTGGGCTTTCAATTGGGCGGCCAGGTATATTCAGAATTCATTTTTTTTAAGGACCAGACTGCACTGGATGATTTCAAACGCGGCAACTTTGAACTTGGTGCCCAGGTTTCAGCAGTCGCAGTTAATGCTGGTGCATCCCTCGACGCAAATTACAGCAAGGGTGTGGCAGTTTTCACCATTGCCGAAGGTGGACTGATGTATGAGGCCACAATCGGTGGGCAAAAATTCAAATACAAGGACAAAAAGAAATAGGCAGGCCAGACTGGTTTTTGAACAATTCTTGAATTCGAGTTCGCGGTATGACGGTTTCGAGAATTCGTATCCTGGTTCTGGGCTTGTGGGCGCTGGCCGCAGCTTGGTACTTCCTGTATCCGGGTACCACGCTTCAGGTCAGCCCCGCCCTCGCCGGTTCGGATCTTGCGGGGAACACTCTATTCTGGTTCAAGGGCAACACCCACAGTCACGCCCGAATCAGCTTTCAAGACTACGCACACGGAGATTCGTCGCCCGTAGAAGTCGCGGGTTGGTACAGGGATCACGGTTATCACTTTATTGCCATTACTGACCACAACCGTTTTGAAGATGGAATCGGCCTGAATTCTCCTGACACCCAAAGCCCGGAATTCCTGGTTGTTCCAGGAATGGAAATTACCAGCGACTATCGCTATCCCGGTGTTAACCAGGATGGAGAACGAAGAATTCATGCCACAGCGTTGAACGTCCGTAGATCAGTTGACTGGGATTTTAAATCGCCGGATAAAACCAGCATTATCCGGCAGCAAGCGAGGCGGATACGCGAGCAAGGCGGCCTGCACATTCTGAATCATCCCAATTACCGGTTCCAGGTAGAACTTCGGGACATACTGGACGCAGAAAATGTGAGGCTTTTTGAGCTATACAATGCGCATCCCCGGTCAAACCATTCCGGCCATCAGGGCTTCCGACCGTCGGTAGAAGATCTTTGGGACCAGGTTCTGGATAGTGGCAAACTACTTTATGGCATCGCATCCGACGATGCCCATGATTTCAAAAAGTACAGATCCATATTGCGTTACTTCGGTTCCGCGCCGCCAGGAGGGGCCTGGGTGATGGTCAGAGCAAACAAACTGGACACAGATAGCATCACAAGTGCCTTGGAAAATGGAGACTTTTATTCCACGACCGGCGTTTATCTCAAAAATGTTTCAACTTCCGAAAATCAATACCGGGTGGAACTGGACATGGAGCGGACCAGGCAGGAAGTGAAACAAAGCTGGATCAGGTCCGCTGCACCCAAAGTCTGGTCGGACGACTCTCATTTTGTTATTGAATTTATCGGCTCACACGGCAGAGTCCTGGGTTCTGCACATAATCAGCCCGAAGCAGGCATCGAACTGCATGAAAGCCAGGGCTTTGTTAGAGCCCGTGTGACCTACCTGGAGAAAATTTTCAGCATTACCGGTGCAGACAAAGCCAGGGCCTACTTCGCATGGACACAGCCGGTGATGACCAGTGGGCAAGAGTGAGCGCCATTCCCATCGGACTGCGCCTTGCATTGGACCCATTTTGGGACTCTGAAACGGTACCTGCTTACGGGACAGGACACTAACAGAATAAGGCCAGGTCCTGGTGCAGGCATTGAATATCCACTGGTGTGCGGCCTCTGAACTCTCCATCGGGCGCCATCATCATTCCGGCCGGTGAATGAATGCGAAGCCGCCGAACCTGCCGTGTTTCAACCTCGTCAAACCCAATATGCCGGCCCTGGTAGATTGTCGGAAACAATCTCAGCAACCTCCACCTGGACAACTTTCGCAGTAAAATCACGTCCAGCAGACCATCGTCTATCCTGGCATCCGGTGCCATCAGGAAAGTCGTGCCGGTGTAACGGCTGTTGGAAATTTCAACAAAAACATTTTGCTGTTCAAGCATTTCGCCATCCAACTCTATCTCCAACGGGTAACTGTTGAGCTTTAGGGTACGCCACAAGGTTCCCAGCGTATAAGCTGCGTTACCCACAAATTTCAACTTTCTGGCTGCCAGTCCTGCATCTACCACGAAGCCCATACCAATAATGTTCAGGAAATAGAACTGATCGTCTGAGCAGCTAACGAAACCAACATCAACCAACCGGGTCCGGCCGGCAGCAAGAATGTCTATCGCTTTGATCCAATCCGGCGGGAACAGATCAAGCTCCCTGGCGAACGCATTGCCGGTACCCATCGGAATCAAACCAAGCGGCACCCGCTGAACGGGCTCATGTTCGTAAAGCCCGTTCAGCACCTCGAAAACCGTACCATCACCGCCCGCAGCCACCACCCCGTCGAATTCAGTCAGATCGGTATCTGCCACCAACTGTTTTGCATGTCCGCAGCTCCGGGTCATGACGAATTCCGCCTGGATGGATTTTGCAATCAGGGCCTCGCGAATCAAAGGGAGCCGGTTTAATGAACGGCCGGCTTGTGCGTGTGGGTTGAATACAACAAGTAGTTTCAATGAACCGGGAAATATTAACTATGGGGGTTCCAATTCTATTCGTAAGCTTCCCCACAAGGGTTACAGTTCTAAACTAGAGTTTTCCAGCATTAAATTGCGCACATACATCGCTGGCGGTATGCGCCCCAATGCCCTGTGCGGTCGGTATTCATTATAGATTTTCATCCATTTTTCGGTGATTTCTCGCACCTGTTCCAGAGTCGAAAACAAGTGCGCACTGAGCACTTCTTCTCGATAGCTTTTGTTAAATCGTTCAATACACGCATTCTGGTTGGGCTTGCCAGGCTGGATGTAACGGATCTCAATGCCGTGTTCCTTGCACCAGTCGATAAACGCCTGGGCACAGAACTCGGGAGCGTTGTCCACCCGGATCGCCGTTGGCTTGCCGCGCAGCTCAACCAGCTGCTCCAGAGTGCGGATGACACGCCCGGAAGGAATCGAGGTATCGATCACGATGGCCAGTAACTCCCTGACCCCTTCATCCAGGATGTTCAGCGTCCTGAAGCGCCGACCCCGATATAACGCATCGCTCATAAAATCCATCGACCACACCTGGTTGGGCAGTGGGATTACTTCCATGCTCTGTCGTTCTCGCTGTGGCAGGCGTTTCTTCTTCCGTCGTGGCAGATTCAGCTTCATCTCGCAGTACACGCGCCATACCCGCTTGTGGTTCCAGGCATGACCATCCAGGCGCAGACGATCAAAACACATCCAGAAGCCCCAACGAGTGTTGGCCTCGACCGGTTTGTTCAGTGCATCAATGACCGGCCGATCATTCAGGACTCGTCTTCCTTTCAACTTTCGGTAGTAAGCCGTTCGTGACAGCTTCACCGCTGCCACCGCCCGCTTTACTGGAAGTTGGTGTTTGGCCACCAGATAACTCGCGATCTCGCGCTTCTCCGATGGCCTCAGAGCTTTCGCTCAATGACGTCCTTCAAGGCAAAGTTTTCGGGCGCCAGTTCTACATACATGCGCTTGTACTGGCCCAGGTCCCGTTCCATTTCCTTCATGCGCTTCAGATCGGAGGCAGACATACCACCGTACCTGGATTTCCAGTTGTAGTAGGTCGCATCGCTGATGCCGTGACGCCGACAAATATCTTTCACTTTGGCGCCGGCATCGGCTTCTTTGAGGATCGAAATGATCTGGGTTTCGGTAAATCGACTTCGTTTCATCTTGGCCTCCTGGTGGCTATCCTGCCAGAAAGCTCTAGTTATTACCTGTCAACTTTGGAGGGAAAGCTTACGGAGGTAGTCGGGCGTGCGGGTGATGGTGAACAGGCGCTGAAATTGTTTAAAAGTCTGAAGCCGGAGCTTGTCACTCTGGATTCCCTGATGCCAAATAAAAGTGGCGAAGTAGTACTCAAGGAGATTATGCAGCATAACCCCAGCGCAAAGGTGTGACGTGGTCAACCTATTTGATACAACCCAGTTAAGCAGCTTTTCTTAATTCCGTCATTTCCATTTCATACTGATTCGGGCTTCTGTAATCGAGGTACGAATGCAGTCTGTAACTGTTATAAAACATCGATATGTAATCCAGAATATCCTGCTGTGCTTCATATCGAGTCTGGTAGTGCCGCCAATGCACCCGTTCTTGTTTCAAGCTGCCGAAGAAGCTCTCCACAACGGCGTTGTCCCAGCAATCACCTTTTCGGCTCATGCTGCCTTTGAAGCCATGTGCTTTCAATAATTTCCTGAAAGCCTTACTGGCATACTGCGATCCGCGGTCAGAATGATGGATCAACCCCGCCGTTGGCCTACGCAACCAGATCGCCATCGTCAAAGCATCACACACCAGCTGTGCTGTCATTTGGCTGCTCATACTCCAGCCAACAACTTTTCTGGAATATAAATCAATAACCACAGCCAGGTACAGCCAGCCTTCCCGGGTCCAGACATAGCTGATGTCTGAAGCAAATACCTGGTTGGGTTGCTCAACATCAAATTGTCGTTCCAACAAATTCTCAAATAACGGCAATTTGTGATTGCTGTTGGTGGTCACTTTGAATTTCTTCTTATGCCGAACTTGAATACCCGCTTCTTTCATCAGCTTCACAGTCTTCGTTCTGCTGATCGGAAAACCCAATGCATTCATTGCTCTTTTCATGCGCCGCCGGCCATAGGTGTACTTGCTGGCAATGGCTATATCCTTCATCCAGTCCAGCATCTCCTGGTGCTCTGGATCAGCCAGTCTGGCTTCTGTATTTCGCCGATAGTGGTAATAACCCTGTCGGCTGACGCCCAGTACTCGACACATCAGGTCGATTGGCCAGGTCTTCTTATGTTGGGTGACAAACAAATATCTCATTTCATTTCTTTGGCAAAGAAGACCGTCGCTTTTTTTAGGATTTCTTTCTCCATTCTCAGGTTTTTGACCTGCGATCTTAACTTCCGGATTTCCTCCTGTTCCGGTGTTAGTTTGCCGTTCCCGCGGAAAGCCTGACCGCCATCGGACCGCTGTTCTGAAACCCACCGACCAAGCATATTGCTATTAAGCCCAAGGCTTCTGGCCGCTTCTGCACGGCTATAACCTTGATCGAGTACCAAACTGACTGCATCCAGTTTGAACTCCTTTGAATACTTTTTTCTGCTACTCAATTTACTTCTCCCAGTTAAATAAATTATCTCTTAACTGGGTTGTACAATCTATTGGACCACGTCAGGGTAACATTCGATATAATTCCCCAAAATTAACCCGCTGTCACGCGGACGTCTTTCCCCTCGAGGATCGCGGCAACCCGAAACTGACCGATGCCCAAATCTTAGAAAAGGCACACGGGCTTCACTCCGACACTTTAATGAATTCACTACTGGCCGCTGCAAAGAAAGTTGATTAAGCGGTACAAAAAAGTGTACCAAATGACACGTGGGTAACACGCGGCCTTTTTGAAATTTCTCGATTCTTTTTTTAATTCAAAAGGTTAGTTCAATATTCGGTGTAGGTACCGAGCCTATCAGCACGCAAACGATGGCTTTGTTTCATCCAACACGGCCCAGGGCTGGCGGATTCGTTATGCTGCGGACGGCACCACTACCCTGAGACCACGTGATCGCCAGGCGCAGGCCTGGCATTTGGGTCTCAAGCTTAGCGCAATAGGGTTTGCCGAGCTGCAAACCCTGGATCAGCCCGATCAGATTACGGCCAACAATATCACCGTCACCTATCAATGGAACGACTACCTGCGGGAATGGTGGGTGAATTCTGCAACCGATCTGGAACAATGGTTTGAGCTTGAACAGCGGCCACCGGGTGCGCCGGATTATTTCGTCCCCGTGAACATTTGGGTGCTCGCCGTCCCGAATCAGACTACAGCATTCGCCTTATTCTCCATGGCCTACAGTGAGAATACAGACCCTCTGAATGCCATGGAACTTATTGGCAATTCCTGTGTGACTGACTTTACGCTCGATGCCCAGGTGAAACGACTCGCAGCGGACCGCTGGTCCATTGAGTCCAACCCTATCAATCAAACTGCCTGCCTGTGGGATTACGACTCGGGCTATGAAAACCAGACAGGCACGCCGGTTGTAATGCCTTTCTATTTTTAAATCGAAATCAAGTAGGCCAAACCAGCGTCAGCACAGCAGATGGGGACACCCACCGGGGCGCCCCCTTTTTGTGCTATTTGCAGATTGGATACGTTTTCTGACAGTTGCAGACTGCATCTTCTGGTATTCACTCAATTTTCCATATGCCAAAGTAGCTGTACACACCGCCACAGAATAGAGTTCTGTCGCTAAAAGATTCAGGGGTCAATTTACACTTACACATCATTTTTAGCATCATTTGATGTATTATATGATACTCTAGCTCGAAACTGAGAAAATTGCTGATGCGAACCACGGTGAATATTGACGATCAATTGCTGACTGAGGCTCAGCGCATCACCGGCGTGAAAGAAAAGGCAACATTGCTGCGCGAGGGGCTCAAAGCCCTTATCGAGCGGGAAAGTGCAAGGCGGCTGGCGGCGCTTGGTGGAACGGAGCAACAGCTGGAGTCAACATCTCGCCGGCGGTCAGTCTCTACGTGATACTCGCAGACACTTCAGTCTGGATCGATCATCTGCGCGCCGGGGACAAGGACCTGGCCGCACTGCTCACGGCCACCAAGGTCTTGATGCACCCATTCGTTCTGGGAGAGATGGCCTGTGGAAACCTGGGGAACCGGGCAGAAGTGCTGAAACTGCTGGCTGATCTCCCTGAGGCCACCGTTGCTACGGACCTGGAAGCACTTTATTTCATTGAGCGCCAGGCTTTGATGGGCCGGGGAATAGGCTATATCGATGCACGCCTGCTGGCGGCCGTTTCACTGAGTCCTCATACAAGGCTCTGGACCAGGGACCAAAGGCTGGACAATATCGCCGCTGGTTTTAACCTGGCATATAAACCCTGAAATACCATACATCAGCAAAAAATCCCTTTATTCGCACACCAGCAATGCCTCCACCGCCATTTGTCTATCCATCCGGTCGCCGTACCAGGCAGGAATTGGAGTTTGGGGGGGGGGGGGGGGTGATGTTCAGGCCGTTTTTGCGGTTAGCGGATTTGATGACCAAAACGTTTCCGCGGAAACGTCTTCCGGTACATCTTTCTGTTCTTTGAACAACTGGTCCATGGCTGATTCCAGCGCCTTCGAGACCAGGGCACCCTGCTCGGGAGTGAGCCGGCCTTTGAATACCCATGAGCCGTCATCATCCTGGTACCAGCTCAACTCACGCCGGCCATGGCGAATATTCTCATCTTCCAGAGCTTCAAACCGTTTTGTTTTCCGATACAACCGCACCTGCTGTTCGACATGGCTGGCGGTGCCACCCAGTGCAACTATCTAGCAAGGCTTCCTCATTTTTTGGCGTCGCTACCCTGGTCATGGCCCGCACCTTGGAATAACTGACCATGCCTTCGCGCAGGGCGGCACTGATCTTCGGCAATGCCGGCAATGTGCGTGCAACCCGTACCTTTTCCCGGGCAGCGCCCAGGTTCATACCGCACTTCCAGTTCAGCCAGTGTGCGCAGGATTTGATGCCCACACCGCCCCAACCTTCCCGTTCATCAAATTCGCATATTAATTTCAACAACTGGAAAGTACCGGCATCGAGGTGCGCGGCCATTTCGGTGATTTCGTCGCCCAACCTGGCCAGTGAAACAGGTTGAAGATTCGGATTTTGCACGCTGAATATTCCTGCTTTAAATACTATATTAATATACAGTATTTAAAGAGAAATATCAATATATTTCAATGATTTATACGACCTATAAGGTACTCTGGTAAGACGAGCTGTCAGGCAGAAATCCTGCTCATGTTTTTAACTGCGAACAGGATGATTCAACACACCTCCGGGCTGGAATGAAGTAATCGCATCCCACATTTTCTCGGCTTCTTTATGGCCCCAGGTCATCACCAGGCAATCACCTTCCCTGCCCATCGATAGTATTGTTTGCACTCCGTCGTCTGGATTTGCTATTGCAGTGATTTGAGACTCGTCTATGTCGACTTTCAATGCACATTTTTCCATGCGATCAGTTTCTTCTTGCCAATCGGAGACGGGAGTATCCGGATAGCATCGAATCACCAGGTGATCGAAATACTTTGCAGCAACCCTGCAATTTTCCAGCAGGGCAGCATCCTGGCGATTTATAGTACTTGCAATCAACAATATTTTGCGACCTCTGATGTCTTGGCTGGCAACAAATTCGCCTATTTCCCGGTAACCATCTTCATTATGCGCATAATCCATGATGACTTTGAAAGGATGCCCATCGAAAATATTCAGGCGCCCCGGAGCATTTTCTACACTCATCGCGAAACCGAGCAAAGTCGCTCGGATCGAGTCCGCTCCCGCGCCTAATGTGTGACTGCCCACAGTGGCATACATGGCGTTATAAACGTTGAAGCGCGCGGTACCGTTGTATGTCGCGGGAATTTTATCGACCTCGATCACAGGATGGCGCCCCTGGTCATACAATACGATCCAATCGCTGCCGTCCACGTTTTCGAGCACGCACTTCATGTCCTGCTCTGTCGCAAATTCCTCAAGTTCATCGGCCCCTTTCCGGGTTGAAACCAGGCATATCCTGCGTGCCGCCAGTTGCGGAATCATGTCGCGGCAATGTTGATCATCAAAATTTAATACCGCCGTGTCAGCCGCACGCTGCATTACTGAGAGCTTGACTTCCGCCAATTGCTCCAGGGTTTCAATGCCCAGGCGTCCGATATGGTCTACGGTCACATTGGTGCAAATCGCAACATCAGACTTCATGTAAGAGAACCCTCCCCTCAGGATTCTTCCAAAATGTGTTTCCTGTACAGCCAACTCCACTTCGCTCAACTCGAACGGACGAAACCATGGGTCTGATTCCCCAACTTCAGCAGATTCAAGCTTCCGATTATCGATATAAAAGCCATCGCTGCAAAGCAAGGATGTGCGGTATCCGGCAGTTTGCATGATCCTGTCGATCATTCGGCTGGTCGTGGTTTTACCATTGGTGCCGGTAACAGCAACAACAGGAATTCTTGACTCGGTACCCGCGGGTATCACCCAACGAACAAATCCTTCGGCGGCAGCCATCATGCCTAGCGAATCCGGCGCCAGCACCTCATCCAGCCGTGGCGCAGGGTCGATATTCACTACAGCGCCATTGGCTTCATCGAGCGGGCGGGAGGGATCAGAAGTACTTATCTTCATGAGCAACAGCCCAACTTCAAGGCGCCTGGATACCTCGATGGCAATATCCCTGGTCGACTCGTGAAGCATTCTCTCAGGAACTGTCACCACTACCCTGTGGTTGGATACGACAATATCCACATTTGCACAAGTTTCACCGTCTCCAGGATCAAGGTGCACGGCAGGGGGCAACAGGTCCGCCACACGTTTGAAGATCGCTCCTTGGTCGGACCTTATGGGGACCACGGTGGAGGAGCGATCTACACACATGGTGCCGTCCACAAGGTGCAGGTGCCTGCATTGACCCAGCATCAGCATGCTGTTTGGCCTGATACGAAAATCACCACTTGTGCCCCTGTAGGGATGTCGGTCGAGCTTGATACAGGGAATTTCCAGCCGGCGGGCAGCGTCAACGATGGCCCGGGTATCTGCCGGCAATACTTTGGGTGAGGTAAAACCGGCAAACGTGGCATACAGTTCTTTAAATTCCTTGCCCTGGTATTGATCTGCCTGCTGCCAGTTCGGTGCGCCCAAAGTGCTCTTAAGCAGGCTCAGGGCCAGTTCACCGGCGGCCTCCCCTACTTCAACAACTTCATGTTCAAAGTAGCCGTGCGCCTGTTGCTCACTTTCCCTGGGAAGGACAGCAAATTCCAAAACATCATGCCCGGTCGATTTTTGTAACAACACTGCCGTGCCGCAATACAGCCACGCAAATATCTCTGCTGTATTCCGTGGTGCATCTACAACAGGAAACCATGCTTCCCGTACATCCGGCTGCACAGAGCTAACCGCCTCGAACACTTTTCCCCGCAGGATTTCCGGCTCTTCTTTAAATGCCGTGAGTTCATCAGGACTTAACTCAAAGAGTTGTTCGATTACCGTTTGATCAGATCGCCGGTTTGGACCAACCATGGTAAGTTTGAAAAGTTCATGCATGAGTAAATTCTAACGTGCCGCCGCCGGGCACGCTGCACTTTCCTGCATGTTGAATGTCCCATCGGCTGTCCGGGCATCAAAATAGATACGCAGTTCTATGCCCGGGCTGCACACAACACTATAATTTCCGCTCACGGGTCCTGATCGGGGATCAATCCTGTAATTGACGCTCATACAAGAAGCAAAAATGAAACGCTGGCACATTATTCTACTTACCGTATTTGGCATCCTGGTGACTGCCCGGTTGCTGACCATGGACAACTTCCACGAGGTGATACCCGGAAAGGTATACCGCAGCGCCCAACTCAGTGCCGGAACACTTGAAAATATTGTGCAAAAGCATGGCATTAAGACCGTGGTTAGCCTGAGAAGGCCCAAACCGGATGCGCGGTGGTACGAGAATGAAAAAGCCGCGGCCGAATCACTGGGCATTGGGCATCACGACATCGCCATGGATCTCACCTTCTTCCCCCGCATCGATCATTTGCTCGAGTTGCGTGACCTGTTGGAGGGCGCCCCGAAACCCCTGCTGGTGCATTGCCGTGCCGGAGCTGACCGCACCGGCCTGGCCAGCATCATGGCCAGGTTACTGGACGGTAGCTCAAGCCTGGCAGAAGCCCGTACCCAGGTATCCTGGGAGTATCACGCCATACGTGAGGACAGCATGGGTATACCATTTTTTAATGGCTACGTGGCCTGGCTGGAAAGCAGTGATCTGTCGCACTCCAAGGATCAGTTCAATCACTGGCTGGAAAACGAATACGTTGACCTCAGCGGCAATATTCATTTCCTGGTTGACCAGATCCGCGACCAGGTTTGGCGGCGCCCCTGGGGTCTGATAGGGGAAGGATTTGAATTCGAGGTAAAACGTAGCGATTCCGAGTACCTGGACCTCTCCGGTTGGGCCTTTGATACCCGGCTCGAATCCCTGCTTGAGGGCGTCGAGGTTTCTCTTGGCGGTGTCGCCTTTGCAGAGAGCTGGTATGGAATTTATCAGCCGTGGCTACTCAAGGATTTCCCTGTCGAAGAATATCTTGATTCCGGCTGGATGGCCTCTCACCCGCTTGATCAGTTCGCAGATGGCTGCCACGAATTACGGCTGAAATTCAATCGCCTGGACGGGACCAGCTGGACATCCCCGCCTGCCGGGCGCATTTGTATCATTTGATGCTTTTATTTGAGTGCTTGGTTTTACCCCTGTTTTTCTTTACCAGCCTGTGGCTGATCCTGCCCTCAGTAAGCGGCATGATCTGGACGTGGCTCCTGGGCTCTGTCCTGCTGGTGGCCACATTGGCACTGTTGCATCGCTCGAAAGAATATTGGCTCTCAATCTCTAATCGGTATTACTTCTCGACAAGAGATGCCCCGTTTGACGCCCTGATCCTGTTATCGCCGTTAGCCGTTGGCTTTGCGCTTGCAGGTGGCTCTCCCGTTTTTTTGGCCGTAGACCGCGTGGTCTCTTCGTTGTTGATCTACCCAATCTATGCTCTGCTTCAGCTAAGCATTTTCCTCGCCATTCCTGCGACACGAATGATCAGGCTGGGTTATTCGTCACGTACGACATGCATCGGTTGCGCCGTGGTATTTAGCCTGGCACATTTGCCAAATCCCCTGTTGATGGCTTTCACCGGCCTGGCGATGCTTGCCTTGTGCAAGCAGTTTCTCAAGGGAAGAAGTATCCTCGTACTGGCCCTGGTCATGGGAATCGCAGCCACCGGCTTCAAGTTCATGGTTCCGTATGATATGGAGTTGGGACATGCGGATCGGGCCGGATTACGTGGAGAAACAGGCGGCATTTGAAGCTGTAAACCCGGGCTGATATGGTCGAATTATTCCGTCTTCAACACCCGCTCAATGGCCATTACCGTGATCGGGTGATAGGCGGACTTCGCTTTTTCGAATATCGCCCTGGCTAGTTTCGCGTCCTGGCCATTTTCAAGCAGTGAGCGGTAAACATTGGCCAACATCTTGGTTCGGCCATAACGGTTCAGATGCTGCTCCATTTGCTCATATGCCGTCGTATGCCGTCGTTTGGCAACCTGGATGAACCATGCCCGGCCTATTTCTGCATTTCGCGTTGTGCTCAAACCCAACGCGGCATCCAGTTCGCTCAATTGCTCACCCGTGGTTTCAAGCGGCAGGCTGTTCAGCAAGTTGATCACGGCATGCGGGCTCCACTCATCTACCGGTATGTCGGCAGCAGCGATTTCACCGGCAGCGAACGCCCTGGCCGCGGCGGCGGATTTGTCAAAGGATTCGGACTGCGGAATTTCCACATAAGCCGGCAGGCCCGGCTGGTATAGCCACTCGTCAAGCTGTTCAAGCGTGAATTTTCCGGGATCTTTCTGCAGAAGCATGGCATCAAGGTATTCAACAAACTGTTCGGTGGTGATGGACTGCCACTGAAAGTGATCAAAGTATCCGTTCAGAAAGTGGTCAAACGGCTCGCGGCCGAATGTGCGCTCAAGGTGTTCCAGCAGCATCTGTCCCTTGGCGTAATAAGTCGAGCCCTGTGATTCGTCCGGGTCGGCATATCTCAGCTCCGGTGCCAGCGCCTGCATCTCCGGACTGACGTAATTGAACTGATCCAGCAAATCTGTATACGCCAGGTAGCGCTCCTCATCGACCCGGTCCTTGTCGTACAACATTTCCATTACCCGTGCATCCAGGTAACTGGTGAACCCTTCGTTCAGCCAGATATCCCGCCAGGTTTGGTTGGTGACCAGGTTACCGGACCAGGAATGCGCCAGTTCATGGGCAATCAGGGAAACCAGACTGCGATCACCGGCCAACACGCTGGGCGTGATGAAGGAGAGTCGCGGGTTCTCCATCCCGCCAAACGGGAAACTGGGCGGCAGGATCAGCAGGTCATAACGACCCCACTGGTACTCACCGTAAACCTCTTCAACCCGGTCCATCATTTCCTGGGTTTCTGCAAACTCCCAGGCAGATGCATTGAGCAGCTCGGGCTCGGAGTACAAGCCGGTCTGTTCGCCAATCGGCGCGAAAAATACGTTGCCCACGGCAAGAGCCATCAGGTAGGAGGGAATTGGTTGCGGCATTTCAAATTGATATTCGCCGGTGCGCGGCGCCAGCGGGTCGTTGTTGGCGCTCATCAGTGCCAACAGGTTTTCGGGCGTGCGAATGCTGGCCTCGTAGGTGATGCGAACCGATGGCGTGTCCTGTAAGGGTATCCAGCTACGTGCATGAATCGATTGTGACTGGGAAAACAGGAAAGGATATTCGCCGCCCGAAGTCAGCTCCGGCGGTAGCCATTGCAGCGCAGTGGCTGATGGGTCAGTACGGTAGGTAATTTTCAGTTCAAATTCACTTACCGGATCAAAGTCATCAGGAAGTGAAATATTCAGAGCTTGACCCAGGAGCGGATGCCTGTCACCGATGGAAAACGCCGTCTCCTGTAAGCCCTGGCCGGTTTCTGCAACACTGGCCTGTTCGATGTGAATATCACGAATATCCAGCGTAATCGACCGGGCTTGTGGATCCAACCGGCTCAGAAACAGCGTCACGCTACCGCGAAGCTCCTCGGCTTCGAAATCCACATCAAGGTCCAGCGCAAGGTGGCGCGTGGTGAACTGCTGATAGTTGGAGAAGGTGAAATAATCACGTGCAGGATCGTAGACTTCCTGCACTTCGCGTTCTGCTTCCTTTGAACAGGCGCTGCATACCAGTAAAATCAACAACCAGGGGTATAGTTTTCGAGTCATGTCGCTCTTGGTCCGAATCCGCTTTTGGACGCGGATTATACATGGAGCGAACCTCAAAAATGTGTTGTCGGGTAAACTAAATTGGTCCGTCATGCGCAAGCACCCAGGGGAGGGATATGAAAATTGCATTGCTGGCATTTCTGTCGCTGTTCGGTTTGCTCCTCGCCCTGTGGTTGCTGGTGCGGGCGGTAAAGCACAAATCGCTCTACCCCTTTATTTCTCTGAGACACAATTTCGGCAAGCGACGGGATACGTTTCGAAAAACCCTGGAGCTGCTTTCGGATCGCAAGGCAAAAGTATTGGTGGAAACCGGCACGGCACGGCATGGTTTAAAAGGTGCAAAAAGCAATGGCGCCTCTACGGTAGTTTTTGCGAAATGGGCGAAGTTAAATGCTGCGACTTTGTATTCCGTTGATATCTCGGAAAAGTCGATCAACGCTGCTAAAGCCGAGATCAATCATCAGGGGCTGAACGACTACGTAGAGTGGCACCAGCAGGATTCCCTGGAATTCCTGGCCGAATTCAAACAGCCAGTCGATTTCCTGTACCTGGACAGCTATGACTATCACAAGGAAGACACCGCGATCCAGGTGGTAAGCCAACAACACCATCTTGCAGAGTTTAAGGCGATTGAACCGCAACTTCACCGGAGAACTTTCGTATTGATCGATGACTGCGGCCTGCCCAACGGCGGTAAGGGCAAGCTGGCGATCGAATACATGCTGGCGCGGGGCTGGCGTGTACTCGTGGAAGACTACCAGGTCATTCTGACCAGGTCGGACAGATCATAATTGGTGCCAGCAAGAGGATTCAAACCTCTGACCTACGCATTAATGGTTCGCCGGCTTACCAGTCAGTCCAATATTGCCCTGATCCTGAGGGTCCGCAGATGGCTGACTCCGGCTGATCATGCCGTTGAATTTCGCGTCCTTTGAATGGCTGCTTACAGGGGTGAAGCGGAATGTTGACTCTTGTCACTACGTATAGCTGCTAACGGCCAGGAGCGGACCTTAAGAACAGACACTTTGACAGCCTGTTTTTGTGCACTATTTGGGTAGAGTCACCTTGAACTGGATCGCGGCCAATTGCTCAGGTGACTTACCGATACTTTCCAGGAGCGGCAGCCAGCGTGGGGCGCTGTAGAAGTTTGAGAACAGGCGTTCATACACAATGTTTTTCAGCCCCGGGGGTTTCCCCTCTATCGCTTTGGCCAGCCACTCGAAAGCACGGTCCGCCTCACCCCGAAAGGCGAACACCCAAGCGATGCCATAGGACGCCTCTTTATGTTGCTCGATCAAAGATGCCAATGCGGCATCGGACTCGTCTACCTGGCCCAGCGCGTGATATACCATGGGTAATCCGATCATGCCAAAAAGGGATTTTTCGCGCTGCATGGCTTGCAGTGCAAGCTGCGGTTCGCCTTTCCCCAGCATTGACAGGCCAATAAGATATTGCAGTATCATGCTGTCCGGACTTAATGTCAGCGCGGTGCGAGCAGCAGCGATGGCCTCATCCCAGCGACCAGCATTGAGGTAGTAGACGCATAGGTTGTTCAGATTATCAGTGTTAATCGGGTCACGAGCTATCAAAAATTCACTCAGCATTATCGCTTCATCCAGTCGGCCGAGTGCTGCAGTCAGGTTGGCAGCATGTTGAATAATCGCAGCATTGCCAGGTTCGAGTAGCATTGCCCGCTCCATGTGCCGGGCTGCGGTGACCAGGTCGCCCTCTTGAATCATCGAGATCCAACCGAGCGTGTAGTGTGCAGGTGCAAAGTCAGGTTCAATCGCCAATGCCCGGGTGGTCGCCTCGCGGCCCAGTGTAGCGCCTTCATCATAGGACCTCAGGCCAAGGTTGCTTGGTTAATGTATACAAATCCCAACGCTACCCAGGCTGCTGCGTAATCGGGCTCAATCACCAGCGCCTGTTGAAACAGCGCCTCGGCTTTTTCCAATGACTCAACGTTATACGCGCGGGTCACATGACGGCCCTGCAGAAACAGCGCATAGGCCTGTGGGTCGGTCTCCTGAACTTTGGGCACATCACCCAACAGGGTGACCTTCAGTTTCGCCACCACTTCTAATGCAATCTCATCCTGGATGGCGAAGATGTTGTCCAGTGTGCGATCGAAGGTTTCCGGACTTCCTAACCGAGCCTTCAAGAACATGGGCAACGTTCAGCCTTTTAGCCAGTTCGGGGATCTCAATTTTCTGTCCCTTGAAAGCAAACGCCGAGGTGCAGGATATTGTACGTCGTCAGAGCATATGGCACCACTTGAGCTATTTTCTAAGAGACACTTTTCTGCCCGTACTTTCTCCAGTCTAGCCTGCTAACCGCAGGTTTTGTATTTTCCTTTGCGTTAACGTTCTGGCTTTGATCATTGACCGTCGGTCCAGGATGTCGTTTCTTCTTCCGTTATACACATCAGCCGGCGTCACGTTATCCAGTGATTCGTGATGCCGCTCATGGTTGTAATGAGCCACCCACTGAGCAATGGCACTTTCCAGTTCCCACGGGAAGTAATAATTCTCCAGCTTGACCACGTTTTTCATCGAACGGTGGTAGCGTTCGATCTTGCCCTGGGTCATCGGGTGGTACGGTGCTCCCCGGGTGTGCTTCATGTCTTGATCCTGCAACCATTCCCTGAGTTCTTTTGAGATATAGCAGGGGCCGTTGTCAGACAGTAACCTGGGCTTGTGATGCACCCTGACTTCGGTGAGCCCTGTGGCTTTCAGAGCATCTTCCAGAGTATCGGTGACATCATGCGCCGCCATCGTGGTCGTCAACCGCCAGCTGATGATGTAACGGGAATAGTCATCCAGGATCGTCGACAGGAAGTACCAGCCCCAGCCCACCACCCGGAAGTAGGTAAAGTCTGTCTGCCACAGTTCATGTACACGCCGTGTCGGATGCTGGAACGCATCGGCTGCGCTCATCACTATGAACTGTGGGCTGGTAACCAGGTCATGGGCCTTGAGGATGCGATAGACACTGGACTCCGAGATAAAGTACTCATGGGTATCAGTAAGATGCCAGGCCAGTTCCCGGGGTGTCAGCTCCGGTTGTTCCAGGGCCACATCAACAACCAGTTCCCGTACCGACTCGGGGATCTTGTTCCAGTGCTGACGTGATGCCCTGCTGTGGTTCTGCAAGCCATCAGGGCCATCGCGTTCATAAGCCTGATACCAACGGTAGAAACTGCTGCGACTGACGTTGATCTCGACCAGAGTCCTGCGCACGGATAACTCCGAGTCTTCCACCAGGCGGATAATGGCCAGCTTTTCAGATGCGCTGTACATCAGTCTTCGTCCAATGTCACACCCTACCCAGTGAGACTTTTTTTAAGCCAGTCATTGCGCAGGTACAGTTCGGCAACCGCTTGCTTGAGGGTGGTATTTTCTTTTCTGAGACCAACCACTTCATCGCTGTTGGCTTCTCTGACGGTATCTCCTGACAGGCGCTTTTTACCGGCCTCCAGAAAATCCTTGCTCCAGCGGTAATACAGATTGTTGTTAATACCTTCCTGGCGACACAGTTCAGCGATCGAGCTTTCACCGCGCAATCCATCCAGTACGATACGGATCTTTTCCTCTGACGAGAACTTGCGACGGGTATTGCGGCGGATCTCCTTGACCCGTTTGGTGGTGTTTGACATGCTCATATTGAGACTCCTCTGCTTCAGGTTAAAAATAGCAGAAGTGTCTCTTAGTTAAAGCAGTTGATTGGCCCCATATGGGCTGACGTCACACATCTGGAGCAGCTGGTTGAGCTGCGCGGCAAGCCAACGGCGATCCGGGTGGACAACGCTCCCGAGTTCTGTGCCCAGGCGTTTATCGACTGGTGCAAGGAACACGGCATTGAGATCCGTTACATCCAGCCTGGCAAGCCCAACCAGAATGCGTTTATTGAACGATTTAACAAAAGCTATCGAGAAGAAGTGCTCAGTGCGCACTTGTTTTCGACTCTGGAACAGGTGCGAGAAATCACCGAAAAATGGATGAAAATCTATAATGAATACCGACCGCACAGGGCATTGGGGCGCATACCGCCAGCGATGTATGTGCGCAATTTAATGCTGGAAAACTCTAGTTTAGAACTGTAACCCTTGTGGGGAAGCTTACGCCGGCACGTTGCGCTTTATCTGATAGTTTTTTGCGCGGCACGAACAATTCTTGGCTCTGAAAATCAACAGGTAGGTAATAAATAGCGAAATCGGAATCGCACACCAAGACTAAAAACAAAGGGAAGTAAATACCTGCCTCCATTCTCTGTCTCTGCGGCCCCCACGCAGCCCCAGGAACTCGTTTTGGAAGCGAGTCAAGGTCTTTGGTTGTTTTTGTTTTCACTTGGCCCAAATAGCCACAGAAATCACAAATCACATCTACGCATTTAAAACTATTTGGTAGAAGTTTGAAAGTCTTATCTTTCTTGCATTTTGGGCAGTTGCAATGCTTCTTGACTACGTTTTCGCCGAACTTGCCAATAACTTGTTTGCTTGTTGCCATCCTTCAAGATTTCCTATTCCGGGGTCATCAAATAAGGCCAATTCAACCGATTTAGGATTATAGCCATACAACTTGAAATCCTTATAGTTACATTTTGTTCTACCTGACATTTTTCTGTTTTCCGACCTGGATGCGGACTAACGCGACGATTGTGTACAACATTTCCGCATATTCGCGTCCTTAGTCCGCAAACAGGTCAGTGTTTACGATAATGTGACTCCACTTGGCAGTACCTAATTTAGGACGATGAAATGAGACTAGTAGCTGGTATCCCATATGAGACCGGAGACGGTGACCAAGTGATGCTATTGGAGAACGATCTCGATACGGAAACTGGTGGATTTGTGGGTCATGTTGGCCGGTTTTTGAATTCAGATGATGTGGGAGTTTGGGCAAATGATGGCGCTGTCATTAAAAGCACAAAAAGCAGAGCAAATGCAGATTTGATTATCGAGCCGTTTCACGATTTACTGGAAGGCGTATTTTCAAAGGATCGTATGTGTCCTCATCCTTCACAGTGGGTCAAGCTATACGATCTACTCCCAGAGGATGCTCAAACTGAAACTCTCATTCCTCCCATTCTGGGCGTGTGGCTAAGTGTTTCAAATCAGAAAAAGAAAGAAGTTTTACTGACCCATATTAAGGCCGCGGCAAAACATGATGCTTTGGATTCTGTCAGAGAGTTTCTTGAGTGCCTGGAAGATTGTCAGTGGGTCCGAATTGACGAATGGTAATGAGGTTGGTTGCTGACAGATATTACCCTCTGACACTGAAACCCTGACCGGTATAGCTGGCAAATCTTCCTATAGTGTAGTTTTTGCTACCTGTTGTTTCGATGGTTGCGGCCCTTCAAACGTGATATTCGCTTGTGATTTGTGGAGTGTAGACGGTTGACCTGGACGGCGCCATAGTCCGCATTATGTTCACCTGGTTGGCGACTTAGTCCGCATTATGTTGATCTGGCCGGCGCATTATGCCGCATTAGCAGTTTGCGTAAATGTTGCGCATTTGCGGGTTGACACTCATAGCAGGCCGCGCGCGGCGCTGGCTTGCAAGTTTCGAGAACGCTTGAATTGCCAACGCAACGACACCTAGCACTTTTCCTACCTACCAGCGGGGCAAAGTCCCATATAAACCCGTATCCAGAAAATGTAAGATTTCTCTATCCCGGTTTTCGTTCTACGAATTTTCCCCTTGTCACGCAAGACGCAGTCGGGGTGATTTATTCCACCGCATTGAGTTTTTGGCTATGAAAAGTGTGTCAGAAGCCATGTATAGTCCGACTGCCTCTCTATTTGGAATCCGTGGTGGAAGCAGACGATATTACAATTGGGAAGTTGTATTTTTTGCCTCCCAGGCGCAACACGACCGTATAAACTCCTTCGGAATTGAATTGAACGTTGTTTAGTTGAATAACGACAGCACTAGTCCCGTCTGATTGGAAACTGACTGGTTCGAGTGCCACTTCATATATTTGCTCGTTGGCTGGATCCATCAATTTGAATTGCGATTCAAACTCTCCTAACCCATCTTTCATAATGAACAGGAAAGCAAGTCCTGGTAATTTATATGGGAACTGACCTGGAGCAGCCAGAGCGGATCGTCGTGGATGTTGGAGAACATGTTTTTAGTCAGGATTTGCGACAGGCCCGCCTTTATATTGCACCGCTTTGTTCAACCACTCGAAAACACGATCAGCCTCACCACGATAGGCAAATTGAGTGGGCCAAAAACACAATCGCGAACTGGTCATCGCTCCTAATAATCAGTAGCCGACTCGGGGACAACAGAAAAATATTGCGAGTGGAGACTCGTTTCTACAAACTAGTCATCACCTGGTTTGTCCGCTCCCCGACCATTACCGGTCAAGCCCTTGAGTAACTCCAGCGGCAGCGGGAACAGGATGGTCGAGTGATTGTCGGTGGCGATTTCGGTGAGGGTCTGCAGGTAGCGCAACATGATAGCGTTGGGCTGTTCGGCCAGACGACCGGCGGCAGTGACCAGTTGTTCGCTGGCTTCGAGTTCGCCTGTTGCGTGGATGACCTTTGCCCTTCTTGAACGCTCCGCCTCTGCCTGGCGGGCGATGGCGCGTATCATTGATTCGTTCAGGTCCACGTGCTTGATTTCAACATTCGAGACCTTGATACCCCAGGCATCGGATTGGCCATCAAGGATGGTTTGTATGTCGGCGTTCAGCGTTTCACGGCTGGCCAGTAGCTCGTCCAGTTCGTGCTGGCCCAGTACCGAGCGCAGGGTGGTTTGCGCCAGCTGGCTGGTTGCCTCGAGGAAATTCTCCACCGCGATGATGGCTTTTTGCGCATCCACCACGCGGAAATAAATCACCGCGTTGACCTGCACCGATACGTTATCCCGGGTAATCACATCCTGCGTGGGTACGTCCATCACCACGGTGCGTAATCCCACCCGCACCATTTGCTGGAAAACCGGCACGACGATGACCAGGCCCGGGCCTTTCACCTTGTAAAACCTTCCCAGCAGGAAGATCACACCGCGTTCATATTCCCTTAACACGCGGAACATGCGCAACAGGAAAGCTATTACAATGAATGTCAGAACCCCGGTGAAAATGTAACCGCTACCGAATATCGCTTCCATCATCTTTCTCCTTTTCAGCTTCCGGCCGCACTCTGAGTAACAAACCCTCGATGGATGTGACCACCGCGCCTTGTCCGCGGTTCAGATGGTCCGCGATCTGCGAGTAATCTGCGTCAGGAATGCGACCTAACAAACCGTTCGAGCATCAATAACCAGTCCCTTCTCGGGCGGGGTTTTCTTTGCACTTCAGAACTGTACGTCGTCAGAGCATATGGGACCACTTGAGCCTTTTTCTAAGAGACACTTTTCTGCCCGTGCTTTCTCCAGTCTAGCCTGCTAACCGCAGGTTTTGTATTTTCCTTTGCGTTAACGTTCTGGCTTTGATCATTGACCGTCGGTCCAGGATGTCGTTTCTTCTTCCGTTATACACATCAGCCGGCGTCACGTTATCCAGTGATTCGTGATACCGCTCATGGTTGTAATGAGCCACCCACTGAGCAATGGCACTTTCCAGTTCCCACGGGAAGTAATAATTCTCCAGCTTGACCACGTTTTTCATCGAACGGTGGTAGCGTTCGATCTTGCCCTGGGTCATCGGGTGGTACGGTGCTCCCCGGGTGTGCTTCATGTCTTGATCCTGCAACCATTCCCTGAGTTCTTTTGAGATATAGCAGGGGCCGTTGTCAGACAGTAACCTGGGCTTGTGATGCACCCTGACTTCGGTGAGCCCTGTGGCTTTCAGAGCATCTTCCAGAGTATCGGTGACATCATGCGCCGCCATCGTGGTCGTCAACCGCCAGCTGATGATGTAACGGGAATAGTCATCCAGGATCGTCGACAGGAAGTACCAGCCCCAGCCCACCACCCGGAAGTAGGTAAAGTCTGTCTGCCACAGTTCATGTACACGCCGTGTCGGATGCTGGAACGCATCGGCTGCGCTCATCACTATGAACTGTGGGCTGGTAACCAGGTCATGGGCCTTGAGGATGCGATAGACACTGGACTCCGAGATAAAGTACTCATGGGTATCAGTAAGATGCCAGGCCAGTTCCCGGGGTGTCAGCTCCGGTTGTTCCAGGGCCACATCAACAACCAGTTCCCGTACCGACTCGGGGATCTTGTTCCAGTGCTGACGTGATGCCCTGCTGTGGTTCTGCAAGCCATCAGGGCCATCGCGTTCATAAGCCTGATACCAACGGTAGAAACTGCTGCGACTGACGTTGATCTCGACCAGAGTCCTGCGCACGGATAACTCCGAGTCTTCCACCAGGCGGATAATGGCCAGCTTTTCAGATGCGCTGTACATCAGTCTTCGTCCAATGTCACACCCTACCCAGTGAGACTTTTTTTAAGCCAGTCATTGCGCAGGTACAGTTCGGCAACCGCTTGCTTGAGGGTGGTATTTTCTTTTCTGAGACCAACCACTTCATCGCTGTTGGCTTCTCTGACGGTATCTCCTGACAGGCGCTTTTTACCGGCCTCCAGAAAATCCTTGCTCCAGCGGTAATACAGATTGTTGTTAATACCTTCCTGGCGACACAGTTCAGCGATCGAGCTTTCACCGCGCAATCCATCCAGTACGATACGGATCTTTTCCTCTGACGAGAACTTGCGACGGGTATTGCGGCGGATCTCCTTGACCCGTTTGGTGGTGTTTGACATGCTCATATTGAGACTCCTCTGCTTCAGGTTAAAAATAGCAGAAGTGTCTCTTAGTTAAAGCAGTTGATTGGCCCCATATGGGCTGACGTCACACACGATATACCAATCAGTCTGCCTCAACGATTGCACCACTTTATTCGGGTGCCACAACAATCCCAACATCAAAAGTCATTCCAAATCCCTGAGGTTAATTGTGTGCGTAACTGCTGTATCTCAGGAGCATCAATGCAAACCAATTCATATGCTTGCAGCACGAAGAAGAAAGACGCCGCCTCCACCAATTGAAATTATAAGATTGAGCGGCTTAAATCGATCTCAGGAGGTCATTTTCGAGTTTTCACACAGCCTAGGCCATTTGCGGACCTTAAATTGATCAAAATATTCCACTATTCGATGATTCATTGCCGCAATAGGTGAACGGCAGCGCGTCTGGTAAAAGTGGCGATTGGTCTGGATTCAATTATTCTTTGAGCGACTATGCCGCATCTGTGTACTGTTACAGGCTAACAGAGCATTCGCAGTTAAAGTCACCCGGGACCTGGAAATATAAGATTCCCTAGCCTGAATATTTGTTCAATGTGAAGATAAATCCAAGTAACGCACGCAACTTTGATGATTAAAGGGCTGACAGTTCTGCACGCATAGGTTGTGGTCACCCTGAACTGCCCGATTTTACAAAGTATGCACGTTGAAATTCCTGTTTGAGAGACTCACGTTCTTCAAATCTATGGCTATTAAGAACAGGTGAGTCCATAACCATGTCACAGCCAAAAACCACATTGAGGGCCATATCACGTATTACTTTCTCGAATAGAATTCTATTGAAGTGCGGCCCAGTCCAATTTCGACCATCCATCTCTGTAATTACCCTGCCTAACGGGGTCGGGTGCGAAGCGGCCTCACAATAAAAGCTAAATTTGTCGTACAAATTTGGGTAGTCCTGGTGTTCCAAAAACCGTCTGTTTGTTGCTGCACCAAATTTGCGTATCCGCACCTTTTGGGAAGCAAGGCGCCATACTTCAATGTCGGATGGCCTGATCATAAACCTCTGCACCAAGAGCCCAGACTCTATGAGATCACGTTGAATAGCAAAAGCGGGCATGTAGTACCCGGACTTCACCAGGCTCCAAAAGGCCAAAGTGCCATTAAAGAGTCGCGTACCGAGATACAGGATGACGTGCTGATCGGCAGTATGTTGACATTCTTTGTCATTGGGGTGCGTCACACACTCCTCGAAAAGGATACGGTTTGCGTGGGCCATACAAGCGATAATAGGCTTTGCAGTTGTGGAAGATGAAATGTGTCTCAACGTCCTCTGGCGCACACCATCTTCTGTTACCGCCCACTGGTCTAATCGCTTCAATTCATCAGTAACGAATTGGGTTTGCTTGCTTTTCATATGTGATCCTACCCTGCTCTACTCACCCCCTGGTCGTTCAAACTCATGCACTACAGCATTTTTACAATGTTTGCATTAATGATATACGTTTAGATTCAATTGACCTAAGGGGACATTTGCATAACCTAGACGGCAAAACACCCCGAAAGCCTGGGGGACGGGTGATGTATCGCTACAAGCGTCCGTTCCGGGACGGCTCCACCCAAGTGGTGCTGGAGTCGCTAGGTTTCATTGCCAGGTTCATTGCTTCGTTGCAGAGCCCGTAATCAATCATAAGAGCGAACGGAGTGATCTTGGCAAATCTCGTTGGGGTCCGCGCTTGGTGAAACCTTCACTGAAGCTTTTCGGAAAACAATTTTTCCCCAAAAAAAATTTGTTGCCTGAATAAAATGACGGCTATGGCATAGAGGGGGCTAGGCGCCTTTCTGAGAGGCGTTTTTTCTAAGAAGAAGATTTTGGCCATCCCCCTTTCACCAGGAAGGAGTCTCTTTTTTCACCCGTTCAGTTATGATTTCGCCAGCCGACCTGGAATCAGGCCACCCAGCGATCCTCAGTAAGTTCAACCAGTCTACGTAAAATCGTTAATAAAAAATCCGGATTGAACTAAACACATGAAAATACTTCACTAATCGCACCTGTATCGCACGTAACAATAAAACTAAATACGACTCAACCAAATTGATGTAACTTATCTATCTAATTATATGAGTTATTTAATGGTGCCGACAGGGTGACTCGAACACCCGACCTACGCATTACGAATGCGCCGCTCTACCAACTGAGCTATGTCGGCAACCGAAGGGCGCAAAGTATATTCAAATCACTCCTATCAAACAACATATGACGACCGGTGCGAGAGTGAATAAAGTCCCACAGCTTTGATAGGTTTCTGCTTTCTTTTTTAGCGGTGATTTGCGATGGCGGTTTTACTGGTGAATCCGGAAACTGACAATTCACTTATTAATTCGGATCATCGTCGTGTCATCGGGAAAATATGGTCGCAGCAGTAGATTTGAGCGAGGATTCAGCCTGCTCGAAGTGCTGATATCCGGGGCGATTATGAGTTCCGGCCTGGCTGGACTTGCTGCTCTGCTGTTTACTTCAGTTTCCGGTACCGCACAGTCCGGCTACCAAACCACGGCTTCCATGCTGGCAGACAGCATGCTTGCAATGAGTGAAATATCACCGGCATCCCGGCAAGTGTTCCTTCGGGCGCCACCTGCCAGCGTTTCAAGCTGCGACGAACATAGCTTATGCAGCGCCCGCCAGTTTTCCGAATCAAACCTGAAATCATGGCACTTCCAGGTAGCCAGCCGCCTGCCCATGGGCCAGGGTGTAGTCTGCATAGACAGCAGTCCTTTTGATGGTACCGGCGACCATCCTGCATGCGATGGCGGCGATCTGTTGGTGGTAAAAGTTTTCTGGCAGGCAGACATAAAACTGATGCCGGCGAGTGCCCGTGTTGTGAAAATCGCCAGAAGATGAAGTGGACCAGAACACAGCTCGGATTTACGCTCATCGAGTTAGTGATTGGCCTGGGAATCGCCTCTTTTTTGATTACCGCCATTGTTCAGCTTGTGATTGCGGCCGGTGCCAGCTATCAACTCCAGCAAAACCTTGGGGCGCTGCAGGAAAATGCGCGTTTTGCACTCAGTACGATACAAAGGGAAATTGAAGCCGCTGGCTTTCAACAGCAACCCTGGAAAACTCGTGCGGATTGGGCAATTGATTCAACGGAGGGCGTGAGTACCGTAAGCGACAAACTCCGCTTCCGGCGGTGGTCAGACCGAAACTGTTACGACAATCTCAACATGGCCCTTGATGAAAAAGGGAATTCAAAATTCTTTTTACGTGAGACATCGTTCGTCGTTACCAGCAGCGATAATCTTGCACAGACATGTCGTTATGGGCCTGATTCCGGCCAACTTACAACGCAAATTAATAGTCTTGGCCTGGTGCAGAATGCCGAGGCCTTGCAAGCACTTTATGCCGAAGATTCAGATTCGGATGGCAATGCTGACCGCTGGGTTGCAGCCGGACAATGGCTGGATGAGGCCAATATTTTGGCAGTCCGCCTCGCAGTTTTACTGGCTTCCCCCGACCCGGTGAGCCATCCACCAGGTGGCAGCATAAAGGTATTGGATACAATCATTAAACCTTCAAATGATAGCCGGATACGACGGGGTTTTGAATCTACATTTACCATCCGGGGACGAAGCAATTGATTCCTGTTTCAGTGACCAGCAGCTTTTTTTCAGCAAAGGGTGCTGTATTGATGTTGTGTTTGTTCATGCTTGCCGCCCTGACCCTGCTTGGGCTGGCTGCAGCCTCGGATCGTGTATTGCAGGCACGCATGGCAAGCAACCTGATTGAAGGTTCGCAGGCAGGACAAACAGCCGACGCCACGCTTAAGTGGGGCGAGGAATGGATTTTAGGCTTGGATGGGTTGAAACGGCCAACAGCTTGTTCTGACGCCTGTATAGCTACCGATGTCATCCGACCTGAAGGAAGCTTTGGCAAAAATGTGGAACAACAGGACTTGAGTTGGTGGGAGCACAATGCCCACCTTGCCGGCAAGGACCCGCTTACTGGCGGCATCCTGAATGACCGCTGACCGGGTAGAGCACACAAAGCTATTGGCTAATTGAAGAAATTCATATAGAACCGGTATTGACCACGGAAAACGTTGTTTCCGAAATCGGTTACTACCGGATAGTTGCCAGGAGTGCGGCGATTGAGGATTCCATTTATATAGTAACCGAGAGCATCATTGCGCGGCCCTGGGGAGATGCAAGTCTTAGTGATGTTTTTCCGAAAATCTCTGACCAGCCAGGATTTTGCAGTGGAGTAACAGACAAAACGCCCTGTGGTCGCGTTGCGTGGCGGCAGTTGCACTGAATTTGCAACATACCCTGTAATGAAATCCAGAAAAAAAAGTGTTCAGGTTTGTACCGGCTTCTCACTTATCGAACTCATGATTGTGACAGCCATACTGGCCATTCTCATGACACTGGCAACACCCACTTTTCGCAATTTCAGCTTGAGATCGCACCGCACAGTGGCTATCACTCAACTTTTACAGCTTGCTGCATGCCAGGAGGGAATTCGCGCCAAATCTGGTTTGTACAACACGGCCACATGCCCGCCAGATGGCGATCAATACTATCGTTACGATTATAGTGCTCCTGGCCTCAGCGCCACCTCCTTGTACACTGCTATGGCCATACCAAACCAGGCACAGAAAAAGGATGTGTGCGGCGCCATGATGCTGGACCAGGACGGGCATAAAAAAATAGAAAACAATAACGCTGATGTTGGAAAATGCTGGTCGAGTCGCTAACCGGTCTTGGTCTATTTGCGTATCTCGATACGCAACTCCTTTGGCAAGGCAAATTCCATGTTTTCGGGAATGCCGTCAAATTCGACAGGTTTTTTCGCACCGAGTATCCGTAGACACTCAACAACACCCTGCACCAGGCTTTCCGGGGCCGAAGCACCAGCTGTGAGTCCAATTGTATTGACGCCGGCAAGCCACTCTTCCCTAATTTCGGAGGCACCATCAATCAGGTAGGCAGGCACACCCTGTTTTTCCGCCAGTTCACGGAGGCGATTTGAGTTAGAACTATTCACGGAACCTACTACCAGCAATAATTCCGCCTGCTGCGCCACCGTTCTGACCGCGTCCTGCCGGTTTTGCGTGGCGTAGCAAATGTCATCGTGTTTTGGACCAAGAATTCCAGGGAAGCGTCCCTGTAAAGCAGTGATTATTTCGCGTGTATCATCGACTGAAAGTGTGGTCTGGGTTACAAATGCCAGATGATCGGGAACCCCCACCTGCAAGGATTCAACATCTTCGAGACACTCCATCAGGTATATCTTATTGCCGCGAGGTGGATTGCTCAGCCATTGGCCCATCGTACCTTCTACTTCCGGGTGACCCGCATGGCCGATCAGGATCACGTCCCTGCCTGATTTGCAATGACGGATAACTTCCATGTGCACCTTGGTTACCAGCGGGCAAGTGGCATCAAAAACTTTCAAATCCCGGCTTTTGCCGGCTGTCCGCACTTTCTGGGAAACACCGTGGGCGCTGAATACGACGGTTCCCCCGTCAGGTACGTCATTGAGTTCATCAACAAAAACAGCACCCTGGGACGTTAGCCTGTCAACCACGAACCGGTTGTGTACGACTTCGTGGCGGACATAGATGGGCGCACCAAACAACTCGAGCGCTCGTTCGACAATCTCGATGGCGCGGTCTACGCCTGCGCAAAATCCCCTGGGATTAGCGAGCAGCAGGTTCACTCTGTTGCTTCCTCTTCGTTGACTTCATCGCCGGTATTCATGTCTTGCTTATTGATGGTCAGGATCAATGCGTCCAGCAGCAGCAGGATGATTCCACCGGTAATGGCAGAATCCGCCACATTGAAGGCAGGCCAATGGTAATTCTTGTAGAAAACGTCAATAAAGTCCACGACATATCCTAGCTGGATCCTATCGATGAGGTTGCCAACTGCTCCGCCGATAATCAATGCTAAGGACAAACCCGTTCGCCATTCGTCTTCTTTAAGCCTGAATAGCCAAATCAGCAGCACCACCGTAACACCGCTAGCCAGGATGGTGAGAAACCAACGCTGCCAGCCGCCTGCATCACTGAACATACTAAAGGCTGCCCCGTAATTATGTGCCAGCGTCATGTTCAACCAGGAATTAATATGACTTGGCCGGTACAACACCAAAGATTCACTCGCCCATTGCTTGGTATCCCAGTCAACAAAGATCACCGCCGCAGCGAGCGCCAACCACAACCCGGTTCGAACCAGGGCCGGAAAACTACCGCGCTTTGCCGGGCTATTACTCATTCATCCAATCCGTCGCCGCTCACCGCGACCATCAACATTTTCAATGCATCTCCCGCATAACTCTGGGTGGCGCTTTGACATTCCTACTTCTTCCCTTTGATGCCAACATCTAACGCACTTGGCATGCTTTGACGCTTCAACAAGCACCGCAATATTGCCGCTTGCCAGTTCAAGTTGCTCAACTTCGCCAGGAGCATCTGCCAGGCAGTGGACGGTCGCTTCCGATGTAATTAAAAGAAATCTCAACTCGTCTCCAACACTTTCCAGGGTTCTCAGGATTTCCCCATCCGCCCAAATCTTCACTTCCGTTGCCAATGACGATCCCGCTTTGCCTGCTGACCGGAGTTCTTCAATGCCTTTGCTTACTGTCTCTCTAACAGCCATCAACTGTCGCCACAAATTACGATCATCGGCCGAATCCAGCTCAATCAAGCCTGTATACCAGGTTGCCATAAATACACTTTCGTCGCGGCCCTCACCCAGTTCCGTCCAGATTTCTTCGGCGGTAAAGCTCAGTACAGGCGCTATCCAGCGTACCAGTGCTTCGATGATGTGGTACATCGCTGTCTGCGCTGATTTTCTGGGCTGGCTGTCACTGCCCGTGGTGTACAGCCGGTCCTTAAGAACATCCAGGTAAAAAGCGCCCATGTCGAGCACACAGAAGTGGTGCACCTTCTGGTAAATCTGCATGAATTCGTAATTCTCATACGCGTGGGAAATCTCTTTCTGCAATTGTGCAGCGCGGTCCACCGCCCATCGATCCAGTGGTAGCATATCGCCAGGCTCAAGAATATGCGATGACCCGAAGCCGTCCAGGTTACCCAGCAGGAAACGCGCGGTATTGCGGATTCTGCGGTAACCATCCGCCACACGGCGAAGAATTTCATCGGAAACATTCATTTCCTGGTGATAATCCGCGGAAGCTACCCATAGGCGCAGCACATCAGCACCCAGTGAATTCATCACCTTTTGCGGCGCGACGACATTACCCACAGACTTGGACATCTTCCGACCGTCAGCATCCACTGCAAAGCCATGGGTCAATACCTGCCGGTATGGTGCCGCGCCGTGCATGGCGACCGAACTCAGCAAGGATGAATGAAACCAGCCCCGATGCTGATCAGAACCCTCCAGGTACATGTCTGCAGGTCGATTCAGAGACTCGTGCACATCCAGCACGCAACGATGGCTGACCCCCGAGTCGAACCAGACATCAAGAATATCGTTGACGCGTTCATAACGATCCGGATCAACGCCCAGCGTTTCGAAAATCTGATCTTCATACCAACAATCCACACCTCTGGATTCGAATTGGTCTGCCGCCTTTTGCATCAAGACCTGCGTATCGGGATGCAATTCCCCGCTGGATTTGTCAACGAACAAGGTAATGGGCACACCCCATGTCCGCTGACGTGAAATACACCAGTCCGGCCGGCCGGCAATCATGCTGCTTATCCGATCCTGGCCCCATGAAGGAACCCAGCGTACGGTCTTGATGGCTTCCAGCGCGTCTGCTCGCAAGCCTTCCTGTTCCATGCTGATAAACCACTGGGGCGTCACCCGGAAAGCGGTCGGCGATTTATGACGCCAGCAATGTGGATAACTGTGCCGGATCGGTTCGTGATTGAGCAGGACACGCCCATCGCGTAGTTTTTCGATGATGTTGTCGTTGGCTGCCCAAACGAATTGTCCGGCAAATAATTCAGTCTCCGGCAGGTAAACACCATCGCCACCCACGGGATTACTGATGGGCAGGTCGTATTCACGACCGATCAAAAAGTCTTCTTCGCCATGTCCCGGCGCAGTATGCACCGCGCCGGTGCCTGTCTCGGTGGTGACGTGCTCTCCGAGAACGACAGGAACATCGCGGTCATAAAACGGATGCTTGAGCCGCTGGTGCTCCAGCGCCGCACCCGGGCACGACCCAAGCCGCATCGCGTCTTCCAGCCCGATACGCGCTGTAAAAGTGCCCGCCAGTTCTTCGGCTACCACGACCGCGATTCTGCTACCCTGCCAATTCCCACTCAGCAGCACGTAGTCCAATTCTGCGTGTAAAGTCACCGCCTGGTTGGCTGGAAGCGTCCAGGGCGTGGTTGTCCAGATCGGAATGCCCACTTCACCATCAAATGAGGTCATGCCAAACACGCCTAGCATGGCCTGGGAATCCACAGCAGCAAACATGACGTCGATAGCCGGGGAGCTGCGGTCCATGTACTCGATTTCGGCCTCGGCCAATGCCGATCCGCAATCAAAGCACCAGTTAACCGGTTTGGCACCCTGGCTAACATGCCCGCGATCGACAATTCTTGCCAGCGCCCGCACCATGTTCGCTTCATAGCTGTATTTCAGTGTCTGGTAAGGCTGCTCCCAGTCACCCAACACCCCCAATCGCTTGAAATCCACGCGTTGCTGGTCGATTTGCCTCAACGCGTACTCGCGGCATTTTGCACGAAAGGTCTTGGCATCTACCTTTTGTCCCACCTTGCCAATTTTCTTTTCCACCTGGTGCTCAATGGGCAAACCATGGCAATCCCAGCCCGGTACATACGGCGAATGGAATCCCGCCATCAGTCGAGACTTTACAACCATGTCCTTGAGAATTTTATTGACCGCGTGGCCAATATGAATATCACCGTTAGCATAGGGTGGGCCGTCATGCAGGATAAACGTCGGACGACCGGAAGTTTTTTCCTGGATTCGGTGATAAAGCCCTGTTTCTTCCCACCGTTTCAACATCACCGGTTCCCTGTTGGCCAGGTTGGCCTTCATCGGAAACGACGTCCTTGGCAGGTTGATCGTATTCTTATAATCCATCAGTTTTTCTATTCATTTCCCGTATTATTGTTGGTTTCAGGCACGCAGGATTTGCCGTGCACGAGACTCGTCTTTTTTCATTTGTGCAACCAGATTTTCCATCGATTCAAAGTTTTCCTCATCCCTGATTTTCGCTACAAAATCCACTTCCAGCTGCTGCCCGTAAAGGTCGCCGCAATAATCAAAAATATGCACCTCGACCAGGAATTCAGTACCCCCGATTGCCGGCCTGGTTCCCAGGCTCGCGATTGCGTCCAGGTATTCAGTTTCAGCGGTTTTCCTGGCCCGTACTGCAAAAACCCCGGAAAGCGGACTGGGTTCGGCCTCGAGTTTCATGTTGGCAGTCGGGTAACCGAGTTTTCTACCCAACTGGCTGCCTCGAATCACTTCACCCTGCATCGTAAAACGGCGCCCGAGAAAATCCTGCGCGCGCTCAAATCCTCCGTTGGCGAGCAAATTTCGCACTGTCGTGCTGGATACCCTGGTCTTTCCAATTTCCAAATCCGCAACCGTAGTAACATTAAAACCAAGCTGGCCGCCCAGGCTCTCGAGCGTCGCCAGCCTGCCTTCCCGGGAGAAACCGAAACGAAAATCTTTACCAACTACGACCGTGCTGGCCGCCAGGGCGTCTGCCAGCACGGATTTTGCAAACGAGGCAGCACTCATGTTCGCCAATTCCTGATTAAAACGCATCATCCACACAAGGTCTACGCCTGATTTCTCAAGCAACTCCAGCTTTTGCCTTGAACTACTCAGTCTTGCCGGTGCACTTGTGGGTATCAGGAAGGCCTGTGGCAGCGGTTCAAAGGTCACAACCACCACATCGGATATCTTTTCGGAGAGATCAATACAGCGATCAACCAGGGCTTTATGACCCAGGTGCATACCATCGAAATTGCCGATTGTCACAACGCTGGACCGGCACAGGGATCTGATTGTATTTTCAGTGATTACTCGCATCTGCAAAGCCGCGTTTACATTGCCCCAAAAGGAGCGAATTATAGCAGTGAGAGAGGCTTGGGCCGCAGCGTTTTAAAGGATTCTGTGCCTAATTTGCGCCCTGAGAAAAATCATGCGGACGAACCCCTGCTATCCAGCAGCTAAGCGCAAAAACAGACGCGCCAAAGAAAATGTACGTCAACAGGTCCAAGCCACGGTTTACGGCTGTCAATGCCATCCATATTTCTCCATCCGGAGTCCAGCGAATCAGTACGGCAATCATGACCAGGCAGGACAGAATTACCGTAACTGTTAGCTTTAACCATCCCCTGGCTGGCTGGTATGTGCCATTTCTCCTCAAACCCCGGTACAGCAATCCTGCGTTCAAAAAGGCTGCAGCAGAACTGGCAAGCGCCAGTCCTGCGTGTGGACCGGCAAATCCCCAGCTAAGCAGGGTTCCGACAAAGATAAGGTTCATCACGAAATTGGCAGCAATGGCGAGTAATCCGATCTTGACCGGCGTGTTTGGATCGTGGCGGGCAAAATACCCCGGAGCCAGCACCTTCACAGCAATAAATGCCGGCAAGCCTATTGCATAAGCGACCAGGCTTAGTGCGGACATGGTGACATCATCCGCCTGGAAAGCCTGGTATTGGAACAGGGTGATCAGTATCGGCTCGGCCATCACGGCCAGCCCCGCAGCCGCAGGCAGGGTGATAATCAACGACAAACGCAATGCCCAGTCTAGAGTTGCAGAAAAGGCTTCGCTACTCTTTTCGGCATGCTTGCGGGAGAGATTGGGCAGGATAACCGTGGCCAGGGCGATGCCAAACACGCCCAGGGGAAACTCCAGCAACCGATCAGAGTAGTACAGCCACGACACGCTGCCCGAAACAAGAAATGTTGCTATCACACTGTCGATAAGGATATTTACCTGTGCGGCAGACGACCCTAGCAAGGTCGGCACCATTAACTTCAGAATCCGCCGCACACCGGAATGCTTCCAACTCCAGCGGGGACGTGGGAGCAAACCCAGCCTGGCCAACGCCGGAATTTGAACCAGCAACTGCACTACTCCGGCAATCAGCACGCCCCATGCCAGCGCTTTCACAGGCACGTCCAGGCGCGGTGAAAGCAATAATGCACATCCGATCAATGACAGGTTCAGCAATATGGGTGTCAGGGCCGGGACCAGGAACCGTTCCCAGGTGTTGAGGATGCCACCAGCCAGGGCAGTGAGTGATATCAGGAAAATATACGGGAAAGTGATCCGCAGCATCTGTGCAGAAAGTTCAAATTCAGGCCGGTCTCCCATGAACCACCCGGGCGCAAAAACGGCGAGAATTGCCGGTGCGGCAAGCATGCCTGCCGCCGTAATCACCAAAAGAATTGCCGCCAGGGTCCCGGCCACATGGTCGACAAGATCACGTACGGCTGACCGGTCACCTTTCACGCGGTACTCGGACAGCACGGGCACGAAAGCGAGGGAAAACGAGCCCTCTGCAAACATGCGCCGCATCAGGTTGGGTATTCGGAAAGCCAGGAAAAATGCGTCGGTCTTTTCATCGGCACCGAAAAAACGCGCAATCACCATGTCCCGTACGAAACCGAGTACGCGGGAAAGTAAGGTCGCGCCGCCCACGGTGGCTGTGGATTTGAGCAGTTTCAAAGTGATATTTTCATTAACAGAAAGGTCCTGGAATCATTGACCCGGGAAGCAAAAACCACGATACTAGCCGGCTTGTTTTTTGTGACCATTTTTGGAGACCAACTTGGCTAACAGTTTATCAGCACGCAAGCGTGCCCGTCAGTCGGAAAAGCACCGTCTGCTTAACGCCAGTCAGCGTTCACACGTACGCACCAGCATCAAAAAGGTGCTTGCTGCGATTGAATCAGGCGACAAGAGCGCCGCTGAAGCGGCCTTTAAAGCAGCAGTGCCCGCTATTGACCGCTCGGTGTCCAAAGAATTGATGCACCGCAATAAAGCTGCCCGGCATAAATCCCGCATGAATAAGCACATTCGCGCGCTCTGATCCAACGCCCGAACCCCGTATGAAGAAAAAGCCCCGTTTGAAACGGGGCTTTTTTGTGGCCGAAAGATGATTTCACCCAGACTCCGACGATTGCATGAAGAATACGCAACAATGTGCATGCTTAAGCAAGTGAGTGAAATAAAGTATTATGATCATGGACAGAATATGATCAGGCACATCCTAATTGGTTTGTTTTTGTTGAACTTTGCCGGCCCGGTTCAGGCGGCCGCCACTGCCTGGAAGCCCTTTAAGCTGGAGTCGGGTCGGGGTACGTTGCCATACCGATAAGCATTAATGGGCATGAAACCAAAGCGCTGCTGAATCCGGGCATATCAAACAACATGATCGGTACCTCGTTTGTGGAACAGCATGGAGGCGACTTCAAAAAGAAGGGAAAGATGAGAGTAAGTGGTGCCTATACTTCAGCCGTGCTGGACCTCATCACCAAAATACCCATAGAAGTATTTGGCATGAACTTCACGCTGGATGACGTTTCGGTCGGAGACCTGGGCGATGTTGATTTCATGTTTGCGCTGAATTACTTCGACAGGTTTGTTATGCAACTCGATTATCCGCATATGGAGATGAGGCTTATTGAACGGGATTCTGTGAATTTGAAAGCCTTCGAAAACGTCGATTTATTGAGGGACAGGAACTCAAATCAGCCCGTCATAAAAGTAAACCTGAACCAGGAAACAGATGCCTGGTTGATCATTGATATCGGAAACAGCGGAGGAGTCGTTCTGACGCGCAAACTTCCTAAAAAAAACGGTTGGTTCGATGACCGGTCGCTTGTGACAGTCAAAACTGAAGGGGTAAACGTCACCGGCAAAAACATGGAGACTTTCACCCTTTCAAGTTTCGGAATCGGCCCTTATGAGTTGGAAAACGTCAAGGCGATTGTACCGATGGAAGGGGAAGCCATGATCATAAATAAACATGAACTGAGAGTTATGTACGATTCGCGAAGACAAGCAGGCGGGAGTAAACACAGCCACGGTATGCTGGGTTACGATGTCCTTCAACACTTTCTGATCACGGTTGATTTCTGGAAAAACAGGCTGCACATAGGCTTACCGCCTGAGAAAGAATAAGCCTTCCCAAAGACGAAGAATGCAATCAGGGTGGCTAGTCCATCACCAGAACCGCCGCGCCGGTGAGTTCGCCGCGCCGGAGGCGCTCCAGTGCCACGTTGGCATCTTCCAACCGGTAGGGCTCCACCTCGGTCTTCACGGGTATACGAGGTGCCAGATCGAGAAACTCGCTGGCATCCTGGTGCGTGAGGTTGGCTACCGAGCGCAGCTGTCGCTCACCCCACAGGTTGCTGTACGGGAATTGTGGGATGTCGCTCATGTGTATCCCTCCACACACCACGATCCCGCCTTTGCGCACCGCGCGTAGCGCTGCAGGGACGAGCGCACCCACGGGAGCGAAGATGATGGCGGCATCGAGCTCGTGCCCGGGGGTCTCGCTCGAGTCTCCTGCCCACACTGCACCGAGCCCGCATGCGAATTCCTGTGCGACACGGTCGCCAGGACGGGTGAAGGCGTAGACCTTGCGTTCCTGGAAGCGGGCTAGCTGGGCGACAATATGGCCGGCTGCGCCGAAACCATAGATACCAAGATGGGTCCCGTCACCGGCCATGCGCAGCGAGCGATAGCCGATCAGACCGGCGCACAATAGTGGCGCCGCGTGCTGCGGGGAATACCAGGGATTGATCGGAAAACAGTAGCGGTGATCGGCCACGGTGTACTCGGCAAAACCGCAGTTGACCTGGTAGCCGGTAAACCGGGCACGGTCGCAGAGATTCTCCTGCCCCGATTGACAGTAGAGGCAGTCCCCACAGGTGTAGCCTAGCCATGGAACCCCCAGTGCAGTCCCGAGTGCGTAATCGACGTCTGACCCGGTGCTGACCACCTCCCCCACGATCTCGTGACCGGGCACAACGCCCTGCGGGACGTCGGGGAGTTCGCGGTCCAGAATATGAAGATCCGTACGACAAACCGCACAGGCCCTGACCTTCAACAATACCTGTCCTGGGCCCGGTTCCGGTACGGGCCTGTCCTCCAACTGCAGCGGCTCTCCGGGCCGCCCCACGACCATGGCTTTCATGGTCTCAAGGTATCAGCTTTTTCATCCATCGCGGACGTCTCGTTCATTTCGTCAATAGCCAGCATGATTTGTTGCATCAATTCCATGGTGCCGGTTTGAGTGACTGAAGAGATCAGTGCCCATTGGCTTTCCCAGCCCAGTTCCCGAATGACGTTTTCCGCTCTGGATCTGGCCTCATCCGCTTCCAGCAGGTCGGACTTGGTGAAAGCCAGCCAACGTGGTTTATGCATCAATTCAGCATCGAAATTTGAAAGTTCCTGTTCGAGTTGTCTAATTTCCGCGACCGGATCATGATTTTCATCCAGCGGTGCAATATCAACCAGGTGCAGCAATAACCTGGTCCTTTGCAGGTGTTTGAGAAACTGAATCCCCAGGCCTGCGCCCCCGGCGGCACCTTCAATCAACCCGGGCACGTCTGCGATGACAAAACTGGCGTCTAATCCTACACTTACTACCCCCAGGTTGGGATACAGCGTGGTAAACGGGTAGTCGGCAACCTTGGGGCGGGCGGAAGACACCGAACTGATCAGGGTTGACTTACCGGCATTGGGACAGCCCAGCAAGCCAACATCTGCCAGCACTTTAAGCTCCAGATGTAAGCTACGGTCTTCACCCAGTGTACCCTGGGTGGTTTTTCTGGGCGCACGGTTGGTGGAACTCTTGAAATGAACGTTACCCAGGCCACCCTTACCCCCGACTGCCACACACAATACCTGCTCGTGCCCGGTGACATCACCCAGCTTCTGGCCGGACTCTTCATTGACCACAATGGTTCCCAGAGGTACACGGATAGTAATATCCGCGCCACTTTTGCCGGTCATGTTACGGCCGGACCCCGACTTGCCCTTTTCAGCTTTGTATTCCCGCCTGTGCCTGAAATCCACCAGTGTATTCAAGCCTGAATCGCCAATGAGGAACACACTACCGCCGCGGCCACCGTCGCCGCCATCAGGACCACCGTACTGGATGTACTTTTCCCTTCGGAACGAACCGGAGCCATCACCACCTTTCCCGGCTTTGACAGATATATGTGCTTCATCAACAAATTTCATGAAAAACCTGAACCCTGATTAGCTTGGGAGAAATAGCTGAAAACTAATTATGGTGCTAAAAAATTGCCGGCGCTCAAGAATTTGAGATTGGTATTCTGGTAAATCATCCTTCAACATCCCCCTACCAAACAAAAAAACCCCGCCGGAGCGGGGTTTTGAAATCTCAATCTATTCCGAGATTCAGTCTTTTCCGGACTCCACGCTTACGAACTTGCGCTTGGGATATCCGCGGTTCTCGAATTTAACATTGCCATCGGCCAGGGCGAACAGCGTGTGATCCCGTCCTACACCTACATTATTGCCCGCATGAAACCGTGTCCCACGCTGGCGCACGATAATGTTTCCAGCTACAACCGATTCACCGCCATAGCGTTTGACGCCCAGGTACTTCGGATTGGAATCGCGACCATTACGGGTACTGCCGCCTGCTTTTTTATGTGCCATGACTCAACTCCTGTTCGACTATTCGTCGCCCTTGTCTTCGATTGCCGGTGCCTTGGCAACGACCTTTTTGGCAGTCTTCTTCTTAGCAGCAGTTTTCTTGGCTGCGGCCTTCTTTACTGTTGCTTTCTTGCTGGCTGCCTTCTTTGCAGCCGCTTTCCTGGCGGCAGTCTTCTTCGCAGGCGCTGATTTCGTCTCTGCCTTCGGTTTCGCCTCTGCTGGCCTGGATTCAACAGTGTCGATACCGGTTATTTCAAGCGTAGTGAAGTACTGACGATGACCCTGTTTCTTCAGATAGTTCTTACGGCGTTTGAACTTGACGACCTTAATTTTCTCGCCACGACCGTGTTCCACGACCCTGGCAGTTACCTTGCCACCCGGCAGGAATGGTGTACCAACCTTAACGTCTTCACCCTCGCCTATCATCAGCACGCTGTCCAGTTCGATAGTCGAGCCTCTTTCAGCTTCGAGCTTTTCTACTTTGACAATGTCGCCGGTGCTTGCACGGTACTGTTTGCCACCGGTTGAAAATACTACATACATGGTAACGCCGCTCCATTTAAAGGGGCCTGCAAAAGGGCGGGAATGTTAGCGGTTTTGAGATGGACGGTCAACCTATTCCATGACCGAAACAAGGCTTTTTTATAACGCGAACATACTTTGCGGGGAAGTGTACTACAGGCGTATAGTTAGTGGTTTGAATTCTGTCGGCCACAACATGAAAACGATCCAAATACGGGGTGCCCGCACTCACAATCTGGCCAACATAGACCTGGACTTGCCCCGGGATCAACTTATTGTTTTTACTGGATTATCTGGTTCAGGCAAGTCATCACTCGCATTCGACACAATCTATGCAGAGGGACAACGTCGATATGTGGAGTCACTCTCGGCCTATGCGAGGCAGTTTTTATCCATCATGGAAAAGCCCGATGTTGACCATATCGAAGGCCTGTCACCGGCAATTTCAATCGAACAGAAATCAGCTTCACACAATCCGCGGTCCACGGTTGGGACGATTACCGAAATTTACGACTACCTGAGGCTGTTTTTTGCACGGGTAGGCACCCCCTGCTGTCCTGATCACGACATACCATTGGAAGCTCAAACCATCAGTCAGATGGTAGACCATGTGCTGAACATCCCCGAAGGCGAGCGAGTTATGCTGCTTGCACCGGTTGTACGCAACCGCAAGGGAGAGCATGTTCAACTGATAGACGAATTACGGGCCCAGGGTTTTGTGCGACTCCGGGTGGACGGCCAGGTTTACGAAATTGATCATGCACCTGCACTGGAGCTTCGGAAAAAGCACACGATCGAGGTGGTGATTGACCGTTTTCGTGTTCGCGAGGACATGAAGCAGCGACTTGCCGAGTCACTGGAAACCGCCATTACGCTTTCTGACGGACTGGCTCTTCTGTCCCCTTTGGATGAAGACAGCGATATCAAGGAAAAATTGTTCAGCGCACGGTATTCCTGCGTCCACTGTGATTACAGCCTGCAGGAACTGGAACCGCGAATGTTCTCTTTCAACAATCCGAATGGCGCCTGCCCTAAATGCGATGGCCTGGGCATCAGCCAGTTTTTTGACCCTGACCGTGTGGTCAGCAATCCTCACTTGAGCCTTGCCGGCGGCGCGGTTCGCGGTTGGGACAGGCGGAACGCCTACTATTTCCAGATCATCAAGGCCCTGTCCTCGCACTATAAATTTGATGTAGATGGCCCTTTTGATGAACTGCCGAAGAAAATTCGTGATGTGGTTTTGTATGGCAGCGGTGAGGAAATTATCGAGTTTCAGTATTTTGGCGAACGTGGCACCCAAAAACGCAGGCACCCGTTTGCAGGTGTAATACCAAACCTTGAACGGCGTTACAGGGAAACCGAAGCCCGCATTGTTCGGGAGGAACTGGCAAAGTACATCTCTTCCAAACCCTGCCCGGATTGTGGTGGCCAGCGCCTGAACAGGGAAGCACGTCATGTATTCATCGCCGAAACCAATCTGCCGTCCATCACCGCGTGGCCCATTGAAAAGTGCCTGCGATTTTTTGAAGATTTACAACTGACTGGAACCCGGGGCGAAATTGCATCCAAAATTATCAAGGAGGTCCACGACCGCCTTCATTTCCTGGTGAACGTCGGGCTGGAATACCTCACGCTGGATCGCCAGGCAGACAGCCTGTCCGGAGGAGAAGCACAGCGAATCCGCCTCGCCAGCCAGATCGGCGCGGGGCTGGTGGGTGTGATGTATATTCTCGACGAGCCCTCAATTGGCCTACATCAACGGGATAATGCGAGACTGCTCAAGACCCTGATCCGTCTGAGAGATCTTGGTAATACCGTCATCGTAGTTGAGCACGATGAAGAAGCGATCCGCACTGCCGATCACGTCGTAGATATCGGCCCGGGAGCCGGGGTTCACGGCGGCAAAATAGTTTATTGCGGGAAGCCGGAGCATCTTGAAACCGATCCCGAATCCCTGACCGGGCAGTTTTTATCCGGCGCCCGTCAAATTGCCATTCCGGACCAGCGCACGCCAGTCGATGAGACGCGCAAACTCCGGCTGATCGGCGCCACCGGCAACAATCTGAAGAACGTGACACTGGAGATCCCGGCAGGACTGTTCGTTTGTGTGACCGGTGTTTCCGGATCCGGGAAATCCACGCTGATTAATGACACGCTTCATCGTCTGACCGCACGCGAGTTATATGACAGCAGCGCTCAGCCCGCACCCTACGAGTCGGTTGAAAATCTGCATCTTTTTGACAAGGTAGTGGATATTGACCAGTCCCCAATCGGGCGCACACCCCGCTCCAACCCGGCCACCTATACCGGCCTGTTTACACCTATTCGCGAGTTGTTTGCAGGCACTCAGGAATCCAGATCCCGGGGTTACAAGCCGGGACGATTCAGTTTCAATGTAAAAGGCGGCCGATGTGAAGCCTGCCAGGGAGATGGGCTGATCCGCGTGGAAATGCACTTCCTTCCTGATATTTATGTGTCCTGCGATGTTTGCCACGGGAAACGTTATAACCGCGAAACCTTGAGTGTTTTATATAAAGGCAAAAACATTAATGAAGTGCTGTGCATGACGGTAGAAGACGCTCTGGAGTTCTTCTCCGCGGTGCCGACGGTTGCGCGCAAGCTTGAAACCCTGCTTGCAGTTGGTCTGTCGTATATCACCCTGGGGCAAAGTGCCACGACGCTCTCAGGTGGTGAAGCACAGCGTATCAAGCTGGCAAAAGAACTTTCAAAGCGGGATACCGGGCAAACCCTGTACATATTGGATGAGCCCACAACGGGTCTGCATTTCGCCGATATCGAACAGTTGATGCAGGTCCTGCACCGGTTGCGGGATCATGGCAATACCGTGGTCGTTATCGAACACAATCTGGATGTGATAAAAACCGCTGACTGGGTGATTGATCTCGGTCCGGAAGGTGGGGACAAGGGCGGCCGGATTATCGCCACTGGAACACCGGAATCGATCGCCAAATGCAAGCATTCACACACCGGAAAGTTTCTGGCGATAGCGCTGAAACGGCACCAGCAGATTCAACGCAAGAGTGCCTGAACCTGGGGAAATTACAATGCTCAAACAAATAGATCATGGTGCAGTAATGGAATTAAGCATGGACCGGGCTCCGGTCAACGCGTTGAATCCGGCACTGGTAACCGAACTCAACACGGCGATTCAGCTGGCCCCAAAAGCCAGTAAGGCACTGGTGATCTCCGGCAGGGAGGGGCTTTTTTCTGCGGGTTTGGATGTGCCGGAATTGATGCAACTGGACCAACATCAAATGACGGAATTCTGGCGAAATTTTTTCGGATTACTGGAAACAGTTGCTCGTTCGCCCATCCCTGTTGCCGCAGCAATTGCCGGTCACGCACCGGCAGGCGGTGCGGTACTGAGCCTGTTTTGCGACTACCGGGTCATGAGCCGGGGCGAATTTGTGATCGGCCTGAATGAAACCGCCGTCGGATTACTGGTACCCGGTGTCATCAGGCACGCATTGATCCGTTTGACAGGTATTCACCGTGCCGAGCGCCTGATCGTCGCGGGTGCCCTGATCACACCCGAAGAAGCATTCGCGAATGGATTAGTAGATAAGCTGTCTGAAAGCCCCGTAGATACTGTTAAAGCCGCAGTCGAATGGTGCAATGCTCACCTGGAACTTCCTGCACACTCCATGCTGGGAAATCGCGCGTTGTTGCGTCAGGATATTTTCAGGGAGTTTGATTCACTTGATGACAAAAACATCTCGGGATTCGTAGAAAGGTGGTTCAGCGAGGAAACCCAAAAGGTCCACGACGGGCCTGGTGGGATCGCGAATGGCAGGTTTTGGCAGGCGGTGACACCTGAACCACACATGGTTTTTTTGACCAAATTCTGTCGTTGCCAGGCTGAAAAACAGATCCTGAAACGGTTTAGACAGCGCCCTTCACGACGGGCCTGGTGGGATCGCGAATCCATTCACTCCAGGATCCGACATAAATGCGGGAACCCTCAAGTCCGGCCAATTCCATGGCAAACAGGTTTTGGCAGGCGGTGACACCTGAACCACACATATGCACCACTTGTGAGGGATCGGTTTTTTTGACCAACGAACGGAAACCCGATTTCAGGGCTGATGGATTCCGGAAAAATGAACCATTTTCAATATTGAGATCCGTCGAATGATTGATTGCACCAGGAATATGTCCCGCTACCGGATCTATAGGTTCATTCAGTCCTTCGAAACGGTCTCTGGCACGAGCATCCAACAGTTGGATTTCATGTCGATTCAGGCCATATAGCACGCCCCGGGTATTCAGCGTCATTTCAGGATTCGGATTGAGATCCGGCAGTGCCTGGCGTATTTTGCTGACTTCACCCGATTCCATGGTAAATCCGCACGCCATCCATGCGCCAATGCCACCGTTCAAAAGTGCGGTATTTCCCAGACCGAAATATTTCATTAACCACCAGAGGCGAGAGGCGAAAGCCCCGCCGTGCGCGTCGTAGGCAACTACCCGCTTGCCCGGCACCCAACCAGAGCGAGCGAGGAATGCCGCAAATGACCTGGAAGACGGTAACGGATGGCGGCCACTCCGGGAGGTGATACGCCCGGCCAGGTTCTTATCAAGATTTGTATATACCGCGCCCGGAATATGCGCGGCGAGCCAGGAATTGTGCCCCTTGTCTGGATGGAAAAGGTCGAATCGGCAGTCAAATACGAGTACATCACCATCCTTGATCAAATCCGAAAGCCCCTTTGCCGAGATCAAGATTTCTTCCGTCATTACATTTTGGATCCATTCATCCGCTTAGACAAATTAATCAACATGGCTGCCGTCAAGCCCCAAACAACGTGGCCTTTCCACTCGAGACTATGAAGGACAAAATCACGCCCATCGCCTGATACAGTACGCTCATTATAACGATTGAGGTCCAGCACGACTTCAAGTGGAATAGTAAATGCTTCAGCTACTTCTTTTTTGTCAATATTCCATTCATGTGGTGGCCTGACCAATCCAACAACAGGCAAAACGCGGTAATCAGAAATACTGTCAAATCGATCAAGAAATCCCAATGGCGTGACAAGACCGGGGTCAAGGCCAACTTCCTCCCTGGCCTCCCGCAACGCAGTACTAACGGCGCTTTCATCATGGGTTTCAGCTGCACCGCCCGGGAAACTGACCTGGCCTGGATGTTGCGCAAGCTGCGTTGAGCGGCGGGTCAGGAGTATTTCCGGAACCTCGAGATCAAGTATGGGTACCAGCACAGCGGCGGTTCGACCGGGGCACATTTGTCCCTCATCACGAGGCCGGAAGTTGTTCACCTGGAGTGCGCCTACACCTTCACTCAATGGCGAAACAGCCATTAGCAATTGCAGGCGCCAGTCTTTGGACACGAAATCAGATTTCTTGGAATACCGGGTGGCTCGGCCACCCGGCATAGAGGATTACTGTACGATTTCGACCAGTTTGAGATCGAACATTAGAGCTTCGTTCGGTCCAACAGGTGGATTGCCACGCTGACCAAATGCCAGTTCCGGCGGAACGAAAATCTGCCAGGTTGCACCCTGTTTCATCAGCGGTAATACTTCCTGCCAACCCTGGAGCACAGCGTTTACAACGAAGTCTTCCGGTACTCCGCGAGCGAATGAACTGTCGAACTCCCGGCCATCCATCTTTGAACCGCGGTAGTGGACCTTGACCGAGCTTTCCATCCCGGGACGTGAACCCTCGCCTTCTTCAATTACACGATACTGGACACCGCTTGGCATAACGACGATACCAGTCTTGGTCTTGTTGGCTTCCAGGAATACCTCACTGGCCTCCTGGTTTTTCGCGGCCAGGGCCTGGAATGCCTCAACCTGCTCCTTGCGCACCTTCTGTTGAAGAGCAGTCATCAGAGCCTGCATTTCTTCAGGTGTAACCTGTGGGTCCCGCTCTGCCACCGTATCGCGAATCGCCGAGATCAATGATTCAACGTCAAATTCTGCGCCTCGGCGTCTGATGTCCTGGCCAATGTCCCAACCAACTGCGTAACTGAGTTTTCCTTTCTCCGATGTAATGTCCTGGGCCAGCGCGCTGCCAGCGGACAGGACCATCAAAAAGGATAGTGCGAATTTCGATCGCATCTTGTTTCCTCCAGTTTCTCTCGTATTTCGGCGTAATGCCGGTCGTTCGAAAAGGTGGGTATTCTACAGGAGCAGCCCAATGTGTGTCATGCCTGAATCAATCTTATTTCGTCTATGTGTTTCGCATTGACTGTGTTGACTGGCTCAAGTTCAGCCAAACAGTGGTCGAATTGACCATACGAACACAGAAATTTCTCGACAGAGATTCTGGAGTATATTTTTTATTGTTAATTATCAGTGTCTTATGTTTGGATCTGGAAGTGGCACGAAGTCTGCATTAAAGAAGCTACAGAACCGAATGCAGGAGCGTACTCACAATGAGCATTTTTTCCAGATTCAGTGACATCATTAACGCCAATATCAATTCATTGCTTGAAAAGGCGGAAGAACCTGAGAAAATTATTCGCCTGATGATCCAGGAAATGGAAGATACACTGGTTGAAATCAGGTCTGCTGCAGCGAAGTGCATCGCCGACCGTAAGGAACATCACCGGCATTCAGATTATCTTCAGGGCGAGCAAAGTGAATGGGAACGAAGGGCAGAACTGGCGGTGCGCAATGACCGCGAAGACCTGGCCCGCGCGGCCCTGTCTGAAAAACAGGGTATTAAGGACAGAATTGAATTGATGCAGACTGAAATGGACTCACTGGATTCCCAGCTTGCCAAGTTCACGGAAGACATAGGCAAGCTGCAAGGTAAACTGACAGATGCAAAAAAGCGGCAACGCAGTATCGTGATCCGCCACAAGACGGCAACGTCCCAACTGGCAGCCCGCAAGCACATTCACAGTGACCGCATTGATGAGATGCTGTTTCGCTTCGAAAACGCCGAGCGAAAGATAGACCGCGTCGAATCTGAAGGTGAGTCCCTGGACATGGGGCGGCGGGATACCCTGGCGGACGAAATCGAAGGCCTGGAGAGCGATGACCGCGTTGATGAGGCGCTTGAGGAATTGAAAGCAAAAGTCGGTGAAAGCGCCGAGGAGAGCAATGATGAGTGAAGTCATTCCTATTCTGTTACTAACGATATGTTTTCCACTCTGGATCGTTTTTCACTACATCACAAAGATGAAGACATCCAAGGGGCTCACCGCCGAGGATGAAAAGATGCTGTGTGAAGTCTGGGAATCTACCAACAAGATGGAAGAACGAATCAATATTCTCGAACGCATTTTGGATATAGAAGCTCCGACCTGGAGACAACGCCATGAGTGATTTGTATCAGCGCAAAAACCCGCACCGACTATACCGGGACCGGGAAAATGCAATGATCGCCGGCGTTTGTGCAGGTATCGCAGAGTATTTCGGATTCAGTCGCAAAGGCCTGCGATGCGTAACCGCGATAAGCTGTGTGTTCTTTATGCCGTTTGTGATTGTCAGTTACATCATCCTGGCGATCGTACTGCCCTTGAAACCCACCGAAGACCGGATTGATGAAGAACAGGCAAAGTTCTGGCGCGGAGTGAGCAACGCACCTGCGGATGTTTTCAGTAATGTCAAGCATCGCTTTCGTGAACTGGACCTGAGAGTGCAGCGAATGGAGGCTTTTGTAACTTCCAGAGAGTTCGATATTGACCGCGAACTGGGCCGTACAAACCTGGGAAATAAGGGTAAAAAGAGCTAGGTATTGGTGTCGACAGGCTCCTTTGCGGCGAAACGAGCGATTTTACTGATATATGTAACGAAAAACCGGTAAAAGTCGTCAACTTTATTGTGACTGAACAGTCTTTATAACAAGACGCAATGAAAACAAGGTCAGACAGGACATGCAGGAAATTACAATGAATCAATTAAAGGACAGTATGAGCGGTGTCATCGTGCACTCCGAGACGCTGTTCGCGTCCAGTTGGGTTGCCTTATATTGTTTGCTACGCAACAGTTTCGAGAAGGGTCATAGCGAAACAGAGGCGAAAACGGAACATGATGGTGCTGGGGATAATGCCGCAATCGATGGCACCAGGCATTGAGTAAAATACATTAACAACGATGCACGAACGGGCGCCGTGGCAACAGCGCCTTTTTTTGCCTGTTGATCGCGGCTGTGGCAACAGCAGTCCGAAATCGAACGCACAAATCCCTTACAATTCCCCCGACTCCAGAAACCGGTTAACAGACTGAGACCATTATGACCGACACTTTTGTCCGAACTGGCGCTGAAAATGGCGTATTGAATATCACCATAGACCGCCAGGAAAAACTCAATGCATTGAACTTTGATGTTCTCAGTCAATTACATTCCACGCTCGAAACTGAAGCCAGGCAGCAGGAAATTCGATGCTTGGTTATTACCGGCGCCGGCACAAGAGCCTTCGTCGCGGGTGCCGACATCGCTGAAATTCGTGACCTGGACGATGAAGGATTACGAAAAATTATTGATCTTGGCAACGGTGTTATGTCCAGGATAGAAAACCTGGGTAAGCCGGTGATAGCAGCGATTAACGGCTACGCGCTTGGTGGCGGTTGCGAATTGGCACTTGCCTGCCATATCCGCATTGCCTCAAACACAGCACAATTTGGCCTGCCGGAAGTCCGGTTGGGACTGATGCCAGGATATGGTGGTACGCAAAGATTAAGCAGGCTGATTGGCCATGGGAAGTCATTGGAAATGATGCTCACGGGAAAACCAATTAGCGCCGAACAGGCAAAAGACTATGGGCTGGTAAATAAAGTTGTTGAGCCGGAAGATCTCCTGAGCGTCTCAGGCAAATTGGCGGCCACGCTGGCCGGATCGGCTCCCATCGCTATGAAAGGCATACTTGCGGCAGTTCTGGACGGAGCAGATACCAGTCTCGCTGATGGCCTGGAGCTGGAAAATAAACTTTTTTCCGGTTTGTTTAAGACTGCGGATATGCGGGAAGGAACCGCGGCTTTCCTTGAAAAGAGAAAACCCCGGTTTAAAGGCAGCTAACTGCGGCCGTAGATGTCTTCAAACCGTTCAATATCATCTTCACCAAAATAATCACCGGTTTGGACTTCAATTAGGTGAACATCTTCCGTGCCCGGATTTTCCAGGCGATGCAGTGTTTCCACTGGAATATAGGTGGATTGATTTTGTTCCAGCAGGAATTCTTCGTCGCCCAGCCTGACCTTCGCTGTTCCGCTGACCACCGTCCAGTGTTCCGAGCGACGGTGATGTAGTTGCAAAGAAAGAACCTGTCCCGGCTTGACGGTGAGTCGCTTCACTTTGCAATCATCCTCGTCCTCGAGAATGGTGAAGCTGCCCCAGGGCCGATGGACGGTAGTATGAAAGATGGCAGCTTCATCTTCGAGGTTGGTAAGTTGGCTAACGACATGTTTGACATCCTGCACATGATCCCGGTTTGCCACCAGCACGGCATCGCCGGTGTCGACGATCACCAGGTCATTGACGCCTACAGCTGCCACCAGCCGGTTGCCGCTCTGGATAAAACAATTTCGGGATTCAACCATAACCGCCTTACCCTTGATCCGGTTGCCGGCTTCATCTGACTCATAAAGTTCGCTGATCGCCTTCCAGGAACCGATATCGCTCCACCCGAAGTTACTCACTACCACCGCTGAATTTTCTGCCCGTTCCATTACCGCATAGTCGATTGAGATAGAAGGGCATTCACTGAACAGTTCTGCGGGGATTTCTAACGGCGATTTACCCGTGTCCATACTGCTCCAAACCCGTGCAACAGCGTCATAGACTTGGGGCGCATGACTGCCCAGAGCTTCCAGAACGGTGCCTGCCTGAAAGCAAAACATGCCGGAGTTCCAGTGATAATCTCCCGATTCAAGGTATCCCTTTGCGGTTTCCAGGTCGGGTTTTTCAACAAACGCATCGATACGATGTCCGCCGGAAGCCGTGAGCGGTTCGCCCTGCCTGATGTAGCCGTAACCCGTCTCTGCGTGTGTCGGATGAATACCAAAGGTCACCAGCATACCCTGGGAAGCCAGGTATCTCGCCTCATCAACCGATGCTTCGAAATTTCGCATGTCAGTCACAAGGTGATCAGCTGGCATGATCAGAAGACTGGCATCATCACCCAGGTTTTCCCGCACATACATGGCAGCCAGGGCAATTGCAGGAGCCGTGTTCCGGCCCAATGGCTCAAGCAGGAACATGGCCTGGCGGCTGTCTTCCATCTCTTTTCCATACAGATCCCTGGTATAGAAATAATAGTCCCTGCTTGTGACTGTCAATACGGGTGCACGTCCGGCGATTGCCTTCGCGCGTTTCCAGGTTTTCTCGGCCAAAGATTGACCGTCCGCCAATTGCATGAATGGCTTGGGGTGCGCGCGGCGTGAAACGGGCCACAATCGGGTTCCCGCACCACCTGACAGGATCACGGGGATCAGCGGGGCGTGGGCGTTGGTATTATTCATGTTTCATTTCCATCATGCACTCTCTCAGGGAATCAGACAGACCGGCAGGATTAAAGCCTGAGTCCCGGATGGCCAGGCTATCCAATACCGAGAATTGGGGCCGGGTTGCAATCTGCGGGTATTCCCCGGAAGAGACTCTTTTTAGCTCCGGTGCTTTGTCCAGCAATTTCAACTCTACGGCAGTATGGAAAACCAGTTGAGCGAAATCATACCAAGAGCTCCGGTCAGCATCACAATAATGATAGATATTTCCCTTGCCGACGCTGCTTGGTTCCAATCCTGACCGGATCAGGTGGCCAGAAGCCCTGGCGAGATTTCGGGCCCAGGTGGGGCAGCCAACCTGGTCATCCACAACACTCAACTGTAGCCGTCGGCCGGCGAGCGCCAACATGCTAAGTACAAAATTACTGCCGTGCGCCGAGTAAACCCAGGAGGTTCTGATGATCAGGTGCCGACATCCGCTGGCCTCAATGGCGCGCTCGCCTGCCAGTTTGCTCTCTCCGTAAATACTGATCGGGGAAGGCAGGTCAGATTCCTTGTAAGGCCGTTGCGATGACCCGTCAAATACATAATCAGTGGAATAGTGTAATAAGGCACAATCGTTGCCTTTTGCCCATCTCGCTATGCGCCCCGGTACCTGTGCATTTATCCTGAACGCAAGTTCGGTCTCGTCCTCGGCCTTGTCAACCGCAGTAAAAGCAGCCGCGTTTACAATCAGCTCCGGTTGTAGGCGGTTCAACATGATCTCTAAAGCAGCGGAATCACCCAGGTCCAGCTGTCGACAGTTATCAGCATTGCTGTGTGTGCAATCAAGATCAACTGCAGTAACCTCGCCAAAATCCAAAAGCCGGGGATAGAGTTCATTGCCAAGTTGGCCACTTGCCCCTGTTAGCAAAACCTTCATGGTTCGAAGCGGGGCAATCCGGAAACAGGAATTTCCCGAAGCAGTGGCGCTTCAGCGTCTTTGACAGATACTGAAACAGGCTCAATTGGCCATTCCACGCCAATATCAGGGTCGTTCCACGCAAGCGCGGCGTCATACTCGGGTGCATATTCCGAAGTGCACATGTAATGCACCAGGGTTGTTTCACTCAGAGCACAAAAGCCGTGAGCAAATCCTTCCGGCACATATAATTGCAGCCGGTTCGCCGCACTTAACTCAATAGCAGTCCATTTGCCGAATCCGGGTGAGTCTGTACGAATGTCCACGGCGACGTCAAAAACCGTGCCTTCAAGCACCGACACCAGTTTTCCCTGCGCTTGCGGGTATTGATAGTGCAGACCCCTTATTACGCCGTAGGACGATTTCGAAAAATTGGACTGTGCCATCACTGGTGGCAGCCCTGCTTTCGCGTAGGCTCCGGATTTCCAGTCTTCCATGAAAAACCCACGCTCATCACCGAAAACACCTGGTTCGATAATCAGGACGCCGTCGAGCGTGGATTGCCTGAACTTCACCCTTCCGGACCCCGGCTTACCAGCGCTGTGAGGTAGTCACCATAACCACTGCTCTTGAGCGGCTCGGCAAGGCGCAATACCTGGTTGGCATCAATCCAACCTTGCAGAAACGCTATTTCCTCAGGACAGGCGACTTTCAGTCCCTGCCTGGCTTCAATCGTTTCAATAAAATTGGCTGCCTGCTGTAGTGATTCGTGAGTGCCCGTATCGAGCCAGGCATAGCCACGGCCCAGCCTTACCAGGTACAAACTGCCATCCTGCAGATAGCAGCGATTCAGGTCCGTGATCTCAAGTTCCCCTCGCTGAGAGGGTTTTAACCCTTTTGCGAAATCGCAGACCCTTTCATCGTAGAAATAAAGTCCCGTTACCGCATAATTTGAGCGCGGCTGGCTGGGCTTTTCCACGATGCTAAGTACCTGCATGTCTTTGTCAAATTCGACCACACCGTATCGTTCAGGGTCCTTGACGTAGTATCCGAATACCGTACCCCCGTGCCTGCGGTTGGTGGCAGCTTTCAACACTGGCTGCAGGCCACCTCCGTGAAAAATATTGTCTCCCAAAATCAGGCAGGAAGGACTCCCGGCAAGGAAGGATTCACCGATAATGAATGCCTGGGCAAGCCCATCCGGGCTTTCCTGCACCTCGTAAGTCAGGGATATTCCCCAGTCCGTGCCATCCCCCAGCAAACGCTTGAACATAGCCTGCTCATGAGGCGTGGTAATAATTAGAATGTCCCGTATTCCCGCCTGCATCAAGGTGGCAAGCGGATAAAAGATCATGGGCTTATCGTAGACCGGCAGAAGTTGTTTGCTGATCACGCGGGTGAGTGGATAGAGCCGGGTTCCGCTACCGCCTGCGAGTATGATTCCTTTACGATCCATTTCAGCCCTCCTTTCCTGCCCCGTGAACGAGTCCACGCCTTTCTCCCTGGTAACTTCCGTCCTGTACACGTTCTATCCAGCCAGTGTTTTCCAGGTACCAGTCCACCGTCTTTTGGAGACCATCGGCAAAAGTCGTGGCGGGCTTCCACCCCAGGTCTGACTCGAGGCTGCTGCAATCAATGGCATAACGACGATCATGTCCTGGCCGGTCCGTCACATGCGTGATCAATGAACGCCTTTTCTGATCCGAATCGAGGCGGCGAAAATCGACAGCATCACAGATGGCATTTACGATTTCCAGGTTGGTTTTTTCGGAATTTCCACCGATATTGTAGACCGAACCGGGGTGGGCGCCTGCCAACACGGTACATATCGCGTCCACGTGATCGTTGACATACAGCCAGTCGCGAACCTGCAGTCCATCCCCATAGACCGGCAAAGCCTTTTTCTCCAACGCGTTCAGAATAATGAGTGGAACCAGTTTTTCCGGAAACTGATAGGGGCCGTAATTATTGGAACAGTTGGTGGTCAGCGTCGGAAGGCCGTAGGTGTGATGGAATGCTCTTACCAGGTGGTCGGCCGCCGCCTTGGATGCCGCATAAGGTGAGTTGGGTGAATATGGCGTTGTTTCGTGAAACCTTCCTTCACTCCCCAGGCTTCCATACACCTCATCAGTTGATATATGCAGGAAGCGGAAACCGTTTCCATGCTCACACTGGCCGCCATTCCAGAAGCGGTTGGCACATTCAAGCAGATTCAGCGTGCCCTGGACATTGGTCCGGACAAAAACCGAAGGCTCCTCGATGGATCTGTCAACATGGCTTTCAGCAGCAAAATTGATGATTGCCTGTGGAGCGTATTCGGCAAGCAGCCGCGTAACGAGTTCATGGTCACAAATGTCGCCATGTACGAAAACATGGTGATCGTTGTTCTTGAGTGAAGCCAGGGTATCGAGGTTGCCTGCATAAGTCAGAGCATCAAGATTGACCACGCGCAATTCGCGGTCCTTTTGCAGGACGCGTAAAACGAAATTACCACCAATAAAACCGGCGCCGCCTGTGACCAGCAGGGTTTTCATGACTGAATATTCAGAACGGAATATCGTCGTCCTGGAAATCTTCCTCGGCACGCGGTTGTTGGGTCTTGGCTGGCTGCTGAGCAGCCGGTTTCCTGAACCCCGTATTCTGCTGGTCCTGCCCGCCTCCATCGCCTCCGCGACTGCCAAGCATTTGCATTTCATTGGCGACTATTTCTGTAGTCCACCGGTCCTGGCCCGACTGATCCTGCCATTTGCGTGTTTGGAGTCTGCCTTCAACATATACCTGCGAACCCTTTTTCAGATATTCACCTACAATCTCAGCAAGACGACTAAAGAAAACCACACGATGCCATTCGGTTTTTTCCTGTTTTTCTCCGGACTGTTTGTCACGCCAGGAATCTGTCGTAGCAATAGTGACATTTGCTATTGCTGAACCACTCGCCGTGTATCGGATTTCAGGGTCTTTGCCCAGGTTTCCGACCAGAATAACTTTATTGATACCACGTGCCATTTAGAGTCTCCAGGTTGGCGAAACAGCCTTCGCCCTTGGCTATTGAATTTTCCGCTTCCACCGGTTTTACCCGTGCAAACCAGCAATCGGAGTTTTGTTGTTTCGTTTTATTTGCGGCCTTGTCCACCTAAAATCACCCGGAATTGGCGGCTTAAAGCGTGGCACGACCAGACCGCGAAGTTTAACACAGACACGGCTATTTACCGTGCAACATTGTTACCAGTAAAAATACAAAAGAACTGCGCAACCGGATACCTGCCGGAGCCTCTCAGACCTGTAGGAAATCCCGTTGTGCATGTTTCGTGGGAACCGTGCGCAAGAGTCATCTATAATTCGCCCGTTCGTGTGGAGAGCCTCTTGAACCAGAAACAAACAACAATTGAGTCGCAATTGCCGGACCATCCGCTGAGCAGTGTGCTTAATCTGTGTGCACCGGACATGGCGCGGGTGGACCGGTTTATTCATGAAAGCCTGCACTCAGATGTTGTTCTCATCAACCAGGTCGCAAAATACATCATGTCCGGCGGCGGAAAGCGGCTCCGGCCCATGTTGTTGATATTGAGTGCCAGAGCCTGTGGCTACCAGGGAGATGATCATATACCCCTGGCGGCAATCATCGAATTCATCCATACCGCCACGTTGTTGCACGACGATGTGGTGGACGAGTCTGATTTCCGGCGTGGCAAACGGTCTGCACACGCGGTGTGGGGCAATGCGGCCAGTGTGCTGGTCGGGGATTTCCTTTACTCACGCAGCTTTCAGATGATGGTTGGTATCGATTCCATGCGTGTCATGCAAATCATGGCAGAAGCCACCAATACCATAGCCGAGGGCGAGGTATTGCAGCTACTCAACCTTGGTGATCCGCAGATCAGCGAATCCAGTTATTTTCGGGTCATAGAAAACAAGACGGCGAAACTATTCGAAGCCGCCTGCCGCCTTGGTGCCATCCTGGCAGGCTCAGACCAGGCAATCGAGGACGAACTGGCTGAATTCGGCAACAAGTTGGGATTGGCCTTCCAGATTGCTGACGATGTGATGGACTATGCCGGTGACGGAGATGCAATGGGCAAGAATATCGGCGCTGACCTGGCCGAAGGGAAGCCCACTCTCCCGCTGATCCTGGCTCGTGCAGGCACTGGAGAACACGGCAGGTCGGTGATTGACCAGGCCGTGCGCAACAGTGGAAATGACAAGCTGCAGGAAGTGCTTGCGATCATCCGTGAAACCGGCGCCCTGGAGACCGCTATGGAGAGTGCCAGGTCACAGGCAAATTCAGCCCTGCAGTGTATTGAAGCGCTTCAGGATTCAAAATGGCAGGCAGCCCTGAAAGATCTTGCTCGCTACAGTTACCGGCGCAATCACTAGCGTGAATCCAGAATAGTATTCCAGTTCGTAACCTGTTCTGACTGGCTATCCAGCAGGTCTTCTCCTCCGCTGATTTTGACCGAGTCAAGGCTGTCGCCAACCCTGATTGCGTCAACAATTGCCTGATCCTCGGAAGAAACAATGGCCCCAAATACCGTGTGACGGCCGTCCAGCCACGGGGTTGCAATATGGGTAATAAAAAACTGGCTTCCGTTGGTAGAAGGACCTGCATTGGCCATGGACAGGATGCCGGGGCGATCATGCTTTTTGTCCGGATGACATTCGTCTTCAAACTGGTACCCTGGCCCGCCGGTGCCTGAACCCAGAGGGCAACCGCCCTGTACCATAAAATCAGATATCACCCGGTGAAAATTCAGACCACCGTAATAACCGCGCCTGGCCAGGTTAATAAAGTTACTCACCGTGACCGGTGCGTGTTGGGCATACAACTCGATATTGATCACGCCTTTCGAGGTGTTCATTTCGGCCCTGATCTGGCTGCCATGATCATTCATAAATACTCCACAATTTTTATCAATGTTGAAACTTTTTTGCCATATTGGCGGTCTTATCCCATAAGAGGTCGCGGGTAGATTTTGGTCTCTCCCTCATTCCAAACAGGGTTTTCTGCACTCCTCACCCTTCACCCGCGATCTCTTGATCGTTTGCTTGTTCGAAACCCTCTAAATCCCGCTAATTCCTTAAACTGATTACCACGGTCCTCGTAGTCGCTGAAATGCGGAAAACTCGGGGCACCAGGTGAAAGCAGTACCGTATCACCTTCTTTCGCCACTACCGATACCATACTCATCGCATCTTTCAAGTCGGCGGCGCATTGTATTCCGCCTGGCGGGCAAAGCCCCGCCTGCTCAAGCACATTCGCAATATCCGGTCCATTATCAGGCAGGCAGATCACGGCATATGGCGCCAATTCCTTCATTTGGGGCATAAGAGGCCGCCAATCAAGCCCTCGATCCATTCCGCCCGCCAACAAAATTATCCGATTGCCCTGTAAAGCCTCCAGGGCGGCCAATGTTGCTACCGGCGTGGTTGAAAGGCTGTCATTCACATAACTGACACCGTTCCTGCACCCCAGTGCCTGAAGCCGATGCGCCAAGCCTTCAAATGATGAAAGGCTGGCAGTCAGGTTTTCGATTTCGACGCCAGCCTGTGCAAGGATGGTCAAGGCCGCAGCCAGATTCATCAGGTTATGCGAACCCTGCAGCGACTGGCGCGGAAGGGATTCAAAACAGGTTTCCCGGTGCCACAAGGTATTGTTTTTGACATGAAAGCCCGTTTCATCGCCAAACCAGTAAAGCTTATCCCGGCCCGATAAACGCCGAACCAGCAACTCATCGGTACGGTTGGCAACCAGGGGCGCATCACCCGCCAATTCTGAGATTCGTAATTTATCATCCTGGTAAGCGCGGCTGCCGCCATGCCAGTCCAGGTGCTCATCGGACAGATTCAGAATGGCCGCAATGCAGGGCCTGGCTTCCAGGTCAACCAACTGGTAACTCGACAGTTCGATCACCCACCAGCTGACTTCATCATCCTCGCATTCCAGCAATGGCCGGCCGATGTTACCCGCCAACTGCACCTTGATGCCTTCGCATGCCATGAGGTGAGCCACCAGGGCGGTGGTGGTGCTTTTGCCCTTGGTCCCGGTGATACAAATCGTTTCCGCTTCAGGGTGCTGCGAAAACCACAGGCTGCTGGCTGAGCTGAAGCGGACCCCCTTGTGCCTGAGGGCGACGAGTTCGCTGCGGTAGGGACTGATGCCAGGTGAGCGGATCAACAGGTCATGCCTGGCTAGGGTTTCTATATCGAAAAGGCCATTTACCAGCCGGTCGTTTTGACCATTGAACAGTGCCCTCTGGACCTCGCTGGCCGGCCGTTCTTCATAAATGCTGATCAGCTTTTTCGGGAAATGTTTTCGCAGCCATCGCCAGGCTGCCTGGCCTTCCCTGCCAGCCCCCAGGATGGCAATATCGCGATTGACCAGTTCAGAAAGCAACATCTTGTAAACCCCTGGCTGGAATACAGTGATCCCCGCGCGCAGCCAGCATGGTTTCCATAACCGGAACATCCAGCAAAGAAAGTTCAGTTGCCAACAGCCTGACAATGGCTTGCTCTTTCCATGCATCCAGCAGGCCCAGTTGTGCCATGGCAGATCTGCTTTCATCCACGCCGCCGACACATTCAAACGGCTTCTCCACGCCCAGGCGGCAAAGCGCCCGGAATCCTTCTTCCTGTTCCGGCTGATCGAGCAGATTCTGGCCCATGATCGAAACCAGATCATCCGGCTCCATGAATGGCGCCAGCGCCAATGTTGTAAAACGGCACTTGGGACAATCACCACACCAGCGGCCGGCGATACGTGGACCGTCGCTGTGAAAATTCCGGTTACAACTCGAAAAAACCGCGTGATACTGATGCAGGTGGCTGAATCGCTCAGCAATGGCCAGTTCTTTCACCGGACGCAACAGCGAAAAGTATTCAATGCCAGTGGAGACCTGCCCGCCAATCACATTTCGAAACCCAAGCTCGAATTCCAGGCTCTTGGAATATTGATGGTTGACCGGCCTGCCATCGGCATCAAGCAGGGTTGCTTCTTCCGCCGAGCTTTCATTGGAAAAAACAATCCAGCGATAGCCATACAGGATTGATGCGCATAGCAGAATCGCAGAATTGATGGCGGTAACCGGCACGTGGCCGTTTAATGCACCGGCCGCGTTCATTTGTGCAAGCGCGGGTGAGAGTTCCCTTTCAATTTGTACCAGGGGCAGGCCGGCGACTTGCACCGTTCGCGCGATCAACTCCGAATCACCAACACAGGCCGGCTGTATCTCAATACCCGCTGAACGTAATGTCTCCAGTGAAACCAGGCTGTCTTTGCCCCCGCCCATGGCTACCAGGGCTCGTTCCGGCAAATCCAGGTCCAGCGGTTCTGTGTCCCCGATGCTGTTAACCGTGAAATTCACCCGTGATTGGAGTTCAACGCGATTTGTATAGGCAAATTCTCCCAGCCCCCGGACATAAAGAGCGTTCAAAAAACCGGCCAATTCGCTATCAATGCGATGATCACCGGCGTCCATGGCCTGCGGAACACAAGCCTTGTAGTAACTAACGCCGGCAATGAGATGCAACAGGGCCAACGCGCGGTCGAAGGCAGCCTGCCTGGACGGGTCTGATGGCCAGGGTCGAAACGGAAAACGGATACGTTCGAAAAGCGCTTCACCATCGTCAAACGAATACGCCAATACCACTTCACCGGTCGCAGGGTCGTAATTGTGCTTCAGAAACCGGAATTGCTTTACTGAGATTCCACCCGGAAGCAGGTCATTCATCCGGCCTTCTCCAACTCAGCCCATGCCGGGCCGTAATGGTTGTTACGCCGGGATAATTCGCCTTCGATGATCAGGCAACGGTGCAAATCACGAACCAGTTGTATCGCATGATCGGGAAGGACCAGCATGCTGAGACACATGTCATTGGCTGACAGGGAAAGCATTAATAGCGGCCATTTCTCAAAACCGGTAGTTGCGGGTGCCAGTTGTGCCAACGCTGTCCGGGCACCGCGCCCGACCAGGTTGACACAACAGCAATCCTGATAAAGCCGCACTTTGCATCGTTGAGAAAGCTGGCCTGACATCGATTTAATCAACGCATCGTCCAGGTGGTTGTCAATGCCGTTGATCGCCACCGTGGTGGTGGTTTCAGAAGTGGCCACCAGGTCGATGGAAACACCCAACTTGCTGAAGACACCAAACACCCATGCCAGGAAACCCACCTGCTGGCGGGTATCCAGGGTTTCCAGCAAAATCACCAGCATTCTGTCCTGGCAGGTCACTGCCTTAATACCCTGCACCGGTGCTGTTTCACTCACAGCCGTTCGAGTTCCTGAAATCCGGGTGCCCTGGTGCTGCGGCCGCCTGATATCCCGTATCAGAATTGAAGTGCCTGCTTCGGAAGCGGCGCGGATACAACGTGGATGCACCACACGTGCACCGCTTGCCGCCATTTCCAGCGCTTCGGCGTAGTCAAGCTCCTTCAGCAACATTGCGCCGGGCTCCCTGGCCGGATCTGCCGAAAACAGGCCCGGTACGTCAGTCCAGATTTCGAATTCCTGTACATTCAAACGGCTGGCCAGCAAGGCTGCTGAAGTATCTGAACCACCCCTTCCAAGTAAGGCGGTTCGCCCATCGGTGGTGCTGGCGACGAAACCCTGGGTGATCAGCACCGGCGCCTTTGAACACCAACGCTTGTTAAGTTCGCTATCCGTCCGGGATACACATCTTGCTGAAAGCCATGCGCGGCGGGATTCCGGGTCTTGTTCCGGAACGACTTCAAGCGCCTCTTTCGCATTCACCAGGTCAATGGCCATGTTTTGCGAAAGATAGAGATGTCCCAGCCTGCTGCTAATCCATTCACCCAGCGATAACAATTCGGCTTTGTTCTCAGGGCCGGGCCGTTCACTGAATTTTTGAATCCGGGCTTTGAGCAGGGTCACCGCTGTTTCGAGCATCGCCGCGGCATCGATACCGAGCTCCAGTGCCAAAGCCTGGTGTTTTTCAATGATGCTACGGACTAACTCCCCGGTATTTGCGCCGGGTTCCGTGATGGCTTCCAGGTCGTTGGTCACTCCGGCGATTGCCGAACAAACCAGCAACACACGATTGCTTTTTTTTTGACGCTCGGAAGCCAATGCCGCAATGGTCTGCCATTGGGCCAGACCGGCAACACTGGTGCCGCCGAATTTAAGTACTCGCCATTGATCAGACACGCTGAAATACCTTTGGTGTATTGACTCTGAACAGGTGCCGGAACGTTACCGGAACGAGTTCAGGCTGTACAGCCAGATTAAGTGAAAACCATGACTCTGCCCGATTTAAGGCCATATAATCGGTGTATGACAGGAAAATTGACCATGATCGCATGATGAAGATCACCGTTCATGAAAATCATTTTAGCTCCCCTGCTCAGGCCTATGATGAGACTGAAGCCGCCGGTAAGCACACAATGGAAATGGACGTACCCGTGTGTGACGTCAGCCCATATGGGGCCAATCAACTGCTTTAACTAAGAGACACTTCTGCTATTTTTAACCTGAAGCAGAGGAGTCTCAATATGAGCATGTCAAACACCACCAAACGGGTCAAGGAGATCCGCCGCAATACCCGTCGCAAGTTCTCGTCAGAGGAAAAGATCCGTATCGTACTGGATGGATTGCGCGGTGAAAGCTCGATCGCTGAACTGTGTCGCCAGGAAGGTATTAACAACAATCTGTATTACCGCTGGAGCAAGGATTTTCTGGAGGCCGGTAAAAAGCGCCTGTCAGGAGATACCGTCAGAGAAGCCAACAGCGATGAAGTGGTTGGTCTCAGAAAAGAAAATACCACCCTCAAGCAAGCGGTTGCCGAACTGTACCTGCGCAATGACTGGCTTAAAAAAAGTCTCACTGGGTAGGGTGTGACATTGGACGAAGACTGATGTACAGCGCATCTGAAAAGCTGGCCATTATCCGCCTGGTGGAAGACTCGGAGTTATCCGTGCGCAGGACTCTGGTCGAGATCAACGTCAGTCGCAGCAGTTTCTACCGTTGGTATCAGGCTTATGAACGCGATGGCCCTGATGGCTTGCAGAACCACAGCAGGGCATCACGTCAGCACTGGAACAAGATCCCCGAGTCGGTACGGGAACTGGTTGTTGATGTGGCCCTGGAACAACCGGAGCTGACACCCCGGGAACTGGCCTGGCATCTTACTGATACCCATGAGTACTTTATCTCGGAGTCCAGTGTCTATCGCATCCTCAAGGCCCATGACCTGGTTACCAGCCCACAGTTCATAGTGATGAGCGCAGCCGATGCGTTCCAGCATCCGACACGGCGTGTACATGAACTGTGGCAGACAGACTTTACCTACTTCCGGGTGGTGGGCTGGGGCTGGTACTTCCTGTCGACGATCCTGGATGACTATTCCCGTTACATCATCAGCTGGCGGTTGACGACCACGATGGCGGCGCATGATGTCACCGATACTCTGGAAGATGCTCTGAAAGCCACAGGGCTCACCGAAGTCAGGGTGCATCACAAGCCCAGGTTACTGTCTGACAACGGCCCCTGCTATATCTCAAAAGAACTCAGGGAATGGTTGCAGGATCAAGACATGAAGCACACCCGGGGAGCACCGTACCACCCGATGACCCAGGGCAAGATCGAACGCTACCACCGTTCGATGAAAAACGTGGTCAAGCTGGAGAATTATTACTTCCCGTGGGAACTGGAAAGTGCCATTGCTCAGTGGGTGGCTCATTACAACCATGAGCGGTATCACGAATCACTGGATAACGTGACGCCGGCTGATGTGTATAACGGAAGAAGAAACGACATCCTGGACCGACGGTCAATGATCAAAGCCAGGACGTTAACGCAAAGGAAAGTACAAAACCTGCGATTAGCAGGCTAGACTGGAGAAAGTACGGGCAGAAAAGTGTCTCTTAGAAAAAGGCTCAAGTGGTCCCATATGCTCTGACGACGTACACTTGACACGTGCAAACTCATCCTTGCGGTTGACGATAATGACTTTATTCTGGTCGGTCAGTGAAACGGCATTTTCGATCGCGGCGTCGCCCGCACCAACCACTACAATGGTTTCGTCCGCGTACTCGCCAGCGTCATCGAGTTGATACTGGACAAATGGCAGGTCCTCTCCTTCTGTGCCCAGCTTGCGGATATTACCCTGCAATCCTATCGCTAGGACGATATGTGCAGCGCTGATCACTTCTCCACTTTTGAGGTGCAGCTGAAAATCACCCTTTTGCCCGTCAATGGCCATGACTTCAGCACCGTTCCGCACATTGACGCCCAATTGCTTTACCGTATCATTCCAGCCATCCAGCACCGCTTCGCGTTTGCCTGCCTCGAATGGCAGTGGGCTGCGCAAGGGCACAGAACCGGGTTCCGCCATCACGAATTTACCCTTCTGGTAGCGAAAGATCGTGTTGGATAACTGCGCTGATGATTCCAGCAGCAGGTGAGAAACGCCCATTTCCGCGGCATGCGCGGCGGCGGTGAGGCCGGCGGGTCCGGCCCCGACTACTGCGACCTTGAACTTTTCATTCACATTACGAACTTGTCGAGGCTTCAAAGCACGCCATAAGCCAGCATGGCGTCGGCGACCTTCACAAAACCGGCGATATTTGCGCCCTTGACATAGTTGATTTCTTCACCATCCTGACCGTAACGACGGCATTTCTGATGGATTTTGAGCATGATGTCGCGCAGGCGCTGATTCAATTCTTCCTGGCTCCACGACAAGCGCATGCTGTTTTGTGTCATCTCCAGTCCGGAGACGGCCGCACCGCCTGCATTGGCTGCCTTGCTCGGTGCATACAGAATTCCGGCTTCAAGGAAAAGGTCAACCCCAGCCTGTTCGGTAGGCATGTTCGCCCCTTCCGAGACTGCGATGCAGCCATTGCCCAACAATGTCCTGGCCTGCTCCTCATCGAGTTCATTTTGCGTAGCGCAGGGCAATGCCAACTCGCATGGCACAATCCAGGGCCTTTCGCCGGCATGAAATTCGACGCCAAACTTTTCGGCGTATTCGGAGATCCTGCCGCGCCGTGTGGTCTTAAGTTCTTTCAACCATGCCAGTTTATCAGTGTCGAAGCCTTCAGGGTCATGGATAAAGCCGCTGGAGTCGGAAGCGGTCAGCACTTTCGCGCCTTCGGCGATCAACTTCTCGATTGCATGCAGGGCGACATTTCCGGATCCGGAGACGACGACTGTTTTGCCTTCCAACTGCAGGCTCTTGACCGCCAGCATGTCCTGCAAAAAATAAACCACACCATATCCGGTGGCCTCGGTGCGAATCAGGCTGCCCCCAAAAGCCAGACCTTTACCGGTTAAAACACCGGTAAACTCGTTGGACAATCGCTTGTATTGACCAAACAGGTAGGAGATTTCACGCGCGCCGACACCAATGTCACCGGCAGGAACATCGACGTGCTGCCCGATGTAGCGGAATAATCCCGTCATGAATGACTGGCAAAAACGCATGACTTCGCTGTCCGTTTTACCCTTTGGGTTAAAGTCGGAACCGCCTTTTGCTCCTCCCATTGGTAAGCCGGTCAGGCTGTTTTTCAAAGTCTGCTCGAAAGCAAGAAATTTGAGTACGGACAGGGTCAGGTCATGATTGAATCTCAAACCGCCTTTGTACGGTCCGATCGAATTATTGTTCTGTACTCGATAACCCCGGTTGGTTCGGACGTTGCCCTGCTGGTCCTCCCAATTCACCCTGAATGAAATGATCCGGTCCGGTTCTGTCAGGCGCTCGAGGATCTGCGCTTCCTGGTAATGGGGCTTGTCCTCAATATAGGGAATTATGCTTGAAGCCACCTCGAAAACGGCCTGGTGAAACTCCGGTTCACCTGGATTTCGCCGTTTCAGGCCATGCATGAACTCTTCAACACGTGCGTCAGTATGCGAACTCATGTCTTTTACTCGAATCAGTATTTGTCACCGGAAATATAGCATGGGGCGTTCCGAACATCAGGATAGTAAGCAAAAGACTGCCGGCAAGGGGCGCATGCGTTTCCTTCACAGCCGCTGGCAAGCTCTGTTGTTTGCGATCCTCGCCTCGTCTTTCAGCCTGACCGCTTACTGGTTTCATCCTTCCTTGCTCGAGAACCTGGACCAGCGCAGCCGGGGCGTCGTGTTTCGTTGGCGTGAGTCCATCATGCCGCCGGCCGAGGTGGCAATCATTGCGGTGGACGAGGCCAGCATAAAAAATCACGGCCGCTGGCCATGGCCGCGGCGAGTTCAGGCCCGGTTGATCTCCCAGCTGAAACAAATGGGCGCTGGTGTCATTGCACTGGACATCGTTTATGCACAGCCTTCAAACGAATCGTGTAATTGCAGCGACCAGGATGAAGATTTGGTGGCAGCCCTGGGTGAGGAAGGAGCCCAGGTCGTCGGCGGCTATTTTTTTCGCAAGGAAAGAACCGGAGCCAGCAAGAAGGAAGCGTTGGATTTGCTGGCTGACAACCGCATCAAGCAAAAACTCATAAAACCGGGCGGCCGCCTGGACATGGTTCCGGAATGGCCCCATGTTGAAACTTCCCAGGCCGTGTTTGCCCGGGAAATGACCGGCCTGGGGTTTTTCAATCGCAGCACCGATGTCGACGGGTTGGTCCGCTCCGTCCCCCTAGTCATGAATTTTGACGGTGAAATGTTTCCTTCCCTGGCCTTGCGAGCGCTGTCTGTTTATTACGATCTTGTGGCAGGGGTAACGGCTGACCCCAACGGCATCGCCGATGTCCGCCTGGGTGGAATATCGATCCCGGTTGATGAGCAAGGCCGAATGGCCGCTAATTTTTACTCCCGGGAAAACGGAATTACCATATTTTCTGTGGCCGATGTAATGGCCGGGCAAATTGATCCGGACCAACTTCGCGACCGGCTGTTGTTCGTCGGAGTGACAGAAACCGGTATCGGAGACCTGGTTCCCACGCCCATAGACGGGTTGTTTCCAGGCGTCGCCATTCACGCCACCGTCGCTGCCAATATCATCCAGAACAATTACCTGTACAGAAACCTGGATACCGTGCTGTACGACATTGCATTGATAGCGTTCATTCCGCTGATCTCGATCATGCTCATGGCTTTCATGCGGAAACTTTCACAAATGATTGCGGGCCTGGTGTTTTTCTCCGCTTTGCTGGCAGCCGTGTTTTATTACCTGGTGGCTTACAAGGCGCAGCTGGTCAGCCTGATATATCCAGGTGCCGCGTTGATCGTCGCTTTTACTGCATTTCAGTTGTATTACATCCTGACCTCACAACGCACCGCCAAATTCCTGACCGGGGCTTTCTCTTCATATGTTTCGCCTGATGTAGTGGATCGCCTGCTGATGGCACCGGACAGCCTGGGTCTGTCGGGTGAAGAGCGCGAAGTAACGGTGTTATTTTCCGATATTCGTGGGTTCACGGGCATATCCGAGTTGCTTGAACCGCAACGCCTGGTGGACATGCTCAATGAATTCTTCGATCAGATGACCTCCATCGTGCTGGCACACGAAGGCACCCTGGATAAATTCATTGGCGACGCCATCATGGCCCTGTTTAACGCGCCGCTGAATATTGCTGACCACCAGGCTCATGCAGCACGAGCGGCCCTGGCGATGATCAACAGGCTGGATGAAATACGCCCGAAATTCCAGCAAGAATATGGCGTAACACTTAATATCGGTATTGGCCTGCATACGGGCAAGGCAGTTGTCGGAAACCTTGGGAGTACCCAACGGTTTGATTACACGGCAATCGGTGATGCCGTCAACCTGGCTTCGCGGGTGGAGTCCATCAGCAAGTATTATGGTGTCCCGATTATTCACACCGCAAACCTCGAACAGCACCTTGACCACGGTTTCCTGAGCCGCCCGCTGGATCACATACGCGTCAAGGGCAAGACACAGCCGGCTGAAATTTTCTAGCTGATGCAGGACGAGCCCGGTAACCGTGACCTGGCAGAAAGATATCAGAACGCGCTTCAATCCTATTTTTTATTGAGCTTCGTCCAGGCCAAAACCCAGTTTGAAGACCTTCTGTTAGACTTCAGCCAGGACAAGCCGGCACAGATCATGCTCGGTCGCTGTGTAGAATTCCTGGACAATCCACCCGCAGGAGACTGGGATGGCGTATACCAGGCTGAATCCAAGTAGCCAACTTCAAAAACCGGGGCCGCACCCCGGGAAAACCCTTGTTTTGCTCAAAGCATTGCGCCTGATGGTCGTTATCTGGCCCCTATCAACCGGGATCGGGGCGGTTCAGGCTGATGCCGGGTCCAGACACGCCGAAAGCAGTGATGTTATGCATCTTGGCGCGGCCAGTTGCGCCAGTTCCCTGTGCCACGGTTCGGTCCAGCCATTTGAACAGTCGCCAATCCTACAAAATGAATTCATCATCTGGCAGTCGGACCGCTACCGGAATATGCACGCCAAAGCCTTCCATAAGTTGCAAACCAAAGAAGCCGGATTCATAGCCCGTAAACTCGGAATAGGGCCCGCCTTTGAGGCGCCCGAGTGCCTGAGCTGTCATGCAGACCTGGTGAGCCCCGAACGACACGGCGAGCGGTTTCAACTCAGTGACGGCGTCAACTGCGAGTCCTGCCATGGCGCCGCCGGCCAGTACATAGACCTGCATACCGACCCGGATAACAAGTTGGAAGACCTGGTCAGCTACGGGCTCTACCCAAGCTGGAACCCCGAAGCCAGGGCCAGGCTTTGCCTGTCGTGCCATCTTGGAGACGCAGAACGGATCATCAACCACCGCATCCTGGGTGCCGGGCATCCACGCTTGTCCTTCGAACTGGACACCTTCACCTTTTTGCAGCCTCACCACGTAATAGATCAGGATTGTGTTGCACGCAAGGGACAGGTTGATTTTGTTCGTGACTGGGCGCTTGGGCAGGCCCTGTCTGCCATGCAATCCCTGAACTGGCTATTGGACCGTGAAATCGGCTGGCATGGAATTTTCGTGGAACCCGCTTTGCTGGACTGCCACAGCTGCCATCAGCGCCTGGACTCCGAACGGTGGAAATCACGTGGCAGCGCAGGGCTTGGCCCCGGTGAAATGCGTCTCAATGACGCCAACCTGATTATGCTCCGTTTGATCATGATGCCAAGCCAGCCGGAAATGGCTGGACGCCTGCGCGATGGCACCAGGGCATTGCACAGGGCGACGACGATTGGTCATCAGGACGTGCTTGAGGCCGCCACCTCACTGAAACTTGAGCTTGAGGCCGCGGTAAGTGCATTGGCCACACAGCGTTTCGCGATTGGAGATCTTGTCAGCATACTGCGGGAATTGGATCGAGAGGCCGTTGCCGGTGAATTCAAGGACTATGTTGCGGCAGAACAGGCCGCCATGGCCATCGTAAACCTGGTGTTGGCCTTTGAACGTGGTGGCATGCTCGAAAAAGAAGCCGTTCGCAGCGACCTCGACCGCTTATTCGCGGTCGTTGCTGACGAATACGACTATAGTGACCGCGAACTGGTGACTGCCATCGAGGCGCTAATAAACCACATTGCGGGTTGAAATCCGGTCAGCCACCAGGCGGGCTGATCGATGGTGTCTTATCACTGCCCGGTTTGATCGAGACGCTGAACGGTGCCGTCACGATCGGGTCCTGGCCAGGACGTGTCACGTGGGCGACGAAAGCCAGTTCGCCCAGTTGTTCCAATTCTTCGGGGCTGATCTTGAAGTAGGCTCCGATCTGCCGGACCCCGGCATGGGCGCGATCATAGCCCGCCTGTTGCCAGATAGGCGGGGCCCGCCGGACTCATCGCCACTGCCACGGCCGTAACGGCTGAAAGTATGATTCCAGCTCTGTGACCAGCCGCCCGATTGCCGGACTATGACGCTGCCGTTCAAATATGTGGTCTTGGTCCAGCTCACCGTCAGCGTGGCCTTGGGCCAGATTTTGTAAAGTTCAAGCTTGACAGGTGCCAGTCTTCGTCCAGAACAATCTTCCAAAAAGACCGATTGAAAAGTACCTTTGTCGGGTGTTTCTTCGATGCGTGTACTGATCAACAGGCCATCATCGGTCCACTTGCCGCGAACACCCAATTCCGTTTCCAGTACAGAATCACTCAACTCCAAATAATCCTCACGACGACTGGGGTCGCGCTTGGTCTTGGGTCCTTTGCTGCCTGAACTGCTTCCTGAACCCCCTAATGCCTTGCTGAACAGACCGCCAAGCACATTTTTTGCCTGTTTTTTTTACAAAACCTTCTTTCCCAAGGTCTTTCTGGTTACCAAGCTGCACAGGTTCCATGGCGGTGGATGGCAATGGCCGACTGAGTATTTCGGCATTCGTTGGTCCAGGCGACCCGGGGGCCGGGCACCAGGGGCGGCAAACGGGTGCCGTTCTGCCACATCGGTGGCGGCAGGTATGCTTCTGGAATGGTTTCTATCTTGCTCGGCGGCGGTACGGGTTCATCGATGCGCCATCTCACGGTTTCCCCGGCCCGCACGATCTGTACGTCCGGAAACTGCGGATCAATGTGGGTTACCGATACCTCGCCTGCCCAGACAAATAGCTCGGTTTCCTGAGCCATCGCAATCACATCAAACTCGGTGCCCTGCACACCCATAACACCCTGCTTTGTTAGCACCCTGAATGAATCACTGCGGCTTGAGAAAGTGGTCGAGATGATGCTTCGCAAGCGTCCACGCGCCAGGGACAGGAGACCTTGAGGATCAGCATCAATGATGTATTCCAAAATCGCAACACTGGACAGTTCGTCCAGCAAGAAACTGCTGCCATCGTTAAGCGTGACTTCCAGCAATGAATCAGCAGCCGTCTCCAGCACATCAAGGCGGAATACGGATTCATTCACAGCAATCGGGGCCGGCGGCTGGCTGTCCCTTGTGACTTCGGCACTACCGGTAAGAGCAGCTACCAAACCTGCCGCGGGTTCCGCATTGCCTTTTTCTTGAGCCCATGCCCCAAGCGGAAGCGTAGAGCTGGCCAGGAAAGCCAGGAGTATCAGGATTACGGACCGATTGGCGCGTTTCATGATGATTTACCGGTTTTTGTGACGCTTACATGCCTTTGTTGATAGTAGCATGAGGCCACGCAATGCAGTACGCTACTATTCAACTCCGCTGCAGCTCATAGCAGCAATACAAAAGATAATAATGTCCTCAAAATACTGCATTGAGGGGTTTTGCTCCGATTCATACTTCGGGCTTGAATGCTCTGTAATATGGACTGAAAGACGATGAGCCTGAAAACACTATCAGTGTCTTGTTGGATGTTATTCAGTCTCTGCGTGTCGCCTGTCCGGGCCGGGGTATCGGCTGCTGCTGAAGCCTACGAGCAGCAGCGCTGGGATGATGTGATCAGCTTATTACAATCCACCCAGGCAGATTCTGACAGCAATCGACTGCTGGCACTGGCCTACTACAACAGCCAGGATATCGATGCAGCACTGCCTGCGCTTCGCAGCGCCCTGGAAACAAACCCCGGTGATCCGGAATTGAGCCAGGCCCTGCTTGACTTTCTGATTGCCGATCGGCTGTATTCCGAAGCAGCGCCTGTCATTGAAGAACTGGCGGCCAGTGGCGCTGAGTCACAAGCTCAATTCGGCCGTGCCCGGATTGCGGCGGCCCAGGACGAAACTGACCGGGCAAGCGGCATACTTGATGAACTGGTGGATGGCGCAGAACCCGGCTTGGCCCAGAAATCAGCCGATCTGCTTATCGAACTTTTGATTGCCGATGATCAGGCGGGCAAAGCGTACGAGGTAGCCCAGCGCGCGATTGCCCGTGATCCGGACAGCAAGCACGCCGCTGGCGCTTGGCAGTGACATTTTTCAATCTGACGTGCTGGTGACATTATCTGAGTCATACCTGCAGGTGACGCTCAACGATGGCAGTGTTCTCAGCCTGGATGAAAATGGCCGAATGGAGATTTCCCGATACGTAAGCAGTCCCAATCCCGACGGCCTGATCAAACTATTGTGGGGCCGATTACGCTCCCGGATTTCAACGACGTTTTCCAGCCGCCGTGAATCTTTCAAGGTGGAGACCCGTGAAGGTACGATGGGTGTCCAGGGCACCGAATTCGATGTGCACGCTGAGCCAAGGGAAACCCGTGTGTATGTTTACGATGGCCTCGTGTCCGCTGCCAGCCGGGATCCACGCTATCCCGAAGTGACCGTACTTGGACCCGGAGACTGGATTCGTATCCGTCTTGGCGAACCGACACCCCCGCCCGGTCGTTTTATAATTGAAGGAATATCCCGAACACAACCGGAATCAGGTGGCACCCGCTGCCTGATTTCCGAGGATTGCAGTGTCCTGGAAAACCCCTTGGCTCCGGAATCACCGCATGGGCTGGGACCACGATTACCGCCTGAACCTAATCCACCCGGACTAAAATGAGCTGCGCAACAACAATGAAAAGTGAGACATACCCGGTGACAGCTATAGCCGTTGCTATAGCGGGACGGTTTTGCGCGCTGCACGCACATACGCGGTATTGGACATGACAAGCTCCACCAGCAGGCGTTTCACCTTTGCAGTGCTAGCACTGCTGGCAGTGTCTGCCTCTACTGAGGACAGCAACGCCGACGGCAACAGCAGCGATCAGATCGACCACTCAGCCGCGTTCTCCGGTGCGTCCTCTATTTCTGTTCTGGCGCCCGATCCCGCTTACAGCTCGACCCCGCCCCCGGGATCCACCATTTCTCTCTTGACTGTCTTTGAGGGCGGCATAGACCCAACGTTTAATATTGACGTTACCAATAACGGCGATCCGGGTTCGGCCCTTAACGGTTTTTGTGGGGTCAAACTCGGCAGTGATCCCCAGTTTTCCGTATCCAATGGCGCTTTCTTCCTGTCGGACACGGCACCACCGCATCCTGTGGCGATTATCTGTGATGCTTCTATAGCCGGTACCTTTATCGGCACCGTGGATTGTTCACACAACGGCATCAATATCCCCAGCCCGGCAAGCTATGACTTCATTTGCCAGGTAGACCCAACGTTTGAAGTGGATCTTTCCATGACCAAGATGGCCAGCGTGGCCACGGCTATTGAAGGGGATTCATTTAACTATACCCTGGTGGTCAGCAACGCAGGCCCCACAGATGCCTTCGACGCGCGGGTTGTCGATAACCTGCCCTCAGAACTGGTCGATGTAAGCTGGGTCTGTGACCCAGGGTCGAGCGGAACCTGTCCTGGCAGTGGAATTGGCGATATAGACGACCTGGTCGATATTCCTGCGGGTAGCTCGGTAAGCTTTAGCATAACGGTTGAGGTGGATTTGGGCGCTTTGAGCTCTATCACCAACATTGCGAACGTGGTTGCTGATGTGGGTGATGTCGATACCAATACCGGCAATAACAGCGGCTCAGCCACCATAGAGGTGTTGAGCCCGGACAGCTTTGACCTGCAGACCACCAAGGGTGACGGACTGGCCACCGCTCATTCAGGCGAGGAAATTTCTTATACGATCAGGGTGAGCAATGCCGGAAGCACGCTGATCACCGGCGCCATGATCAATGATTCTCTGCCGGAACCGCTGCTCAATGCCACCTGGACTTGCACGCCTTCTGCGGGCTCTGCTTGCAGCGTCTCCGGAACAGGTGATATTGCAGACCTCGTTACATTGCAACCGGCTGGCACACTGGTATACACACTTACCGCGACCATCGATAAAAGCTATACGGGCAACCTGCAGAATACCGCAATTGTGGCCATGCCCAACGGTATCACTGACGAAAACCCATCCAATAACAGCGCCACCGATTTGACCGATGTGGTGGCCTCAGCTGACCTGGTTGTGAACAAGACCGTGGCGACTTCATACGCGTTCACGGGCAAGCCGCTAGAGTTTCAGGTCACAATTACCAACCTTGGGCCGCAAACTGCCACGTCCTCAATTCTGGAAGATAAACGGACCGATGGCCTGGAATTGTTGGAAGTGCAGCCATTCGACCTGGATTGTGGACTCTTGATGGGCGTTTCAAGTCTGACCAGAACTGGCGGTAAAACCAGGTTCCCTTCCAGGCCGAGGCCTGTTTCATCCAGTGCAAATTTCATCAAGTGTAATCTGGGAGACCTGGCTGCCGGCGCCGGGGTCAATTTGACCATGCGATTTGAAGTCTCCGGCGAGACCGGCAGGCAGGTCAGCAACACCGCGACAGTAAGTTCCTCTTTACCAGATCCTGACGAGGGTAATAATGCTTCGACCGCGATAACCGAAGTTGTGGAAACGCTCAGTCTGGTTCCCGCAGAGCTACAACTGCCCCCGGCCAGTGCCCAACAGGAATATTCACAGGAATTTGATGCATTAGGCGGTGTTGAACCCATTAGCTTCGGTCTTATAGAAGATATAGATGGGCTGGACTGGAGCGTCGATGGCCGTACCGCAACACTGAGCGGTACGCCGGCGCGTGCCGGACTTCACAGCGTTTCAGTTGATATCGAGGATTCACTGAAAATACCCGGGCCACAGAGTGTGTCGAGGGACTATCTGTTACAGGTTGAAACCGTGCTGGTGATCAATCCTGAAACGCTTCCGCCCGCAACAGCTGGCGTTCCATATTCCCAGGTGGTGGAATCATTAAACGGTGTACCGCCATTTGCTTTCAACTTTGATGCCCTGCCGCCCGGCCTGGACCTGGTTGTGGATACGATCAAGGGGACGCCACAGACCGAGGGCAGCTTTCCGGTACAGATTAGCGCTGTCGATGATCAGGGCAATACCGGTTTCCGGGCTTATGATTTTCAGGTGAATCCCGGTGGCCTGCTTGAAGTTGATCAGCTGCTGCCGGACGGTGTGCTGGAGACGGCATATTCCATCCAGTTGTTTGCCACCAGCGGCAATGGGCCGTTGCTTTGGACTATTCCTTCCGGCCTGCCGCCAGGACTGCACCTCCAGCCAACTGGTTTTATTGGCGGCCTGCCTACGCTGGAAGGATCTTTCGGATTCAACGCCACGGTAACAGATGCTCTGGGCAACTCAGCGACCGGCCAGATGAATATCAATATCAATCCCAGCGGGCTGCTGGCACGCGAAACCTCTTTCCCACCCGGTGCGGTCGGCCATCCTTACTCGGTACCAACCGGCTTTGATGGCGGAACAGCCCCGTATTTCTGCACTGAAGGAGGCGGCGGCCTGCCGCCGGGACTGTTCCTAAACGGTTGTAATATTGGTATATCCGGAATTCCCACCGCGTCGGGGACTTTCCGGTTCACGCTTGAAGTTACCGACAGTTCACCTGAGATTCTGAATCTGCTCTTTGACGCCAGCATCCAGATTGTCCCAGATCTGCCGATTCCTGAGCCTGATCCACCGGAATTCACGCCACCCAATCCATTGGTAATTATGCCCTTGACGAAATATACTGAGGGGGCTAGTGTGCCCGGATGGATTTTCCGCGGTGGCTCCGATGGTGCTTGCTTGTTTTTGTGGAGGAAGCACTTGTTGGCTTTCTCGGGACTCGTGACATGATGACGCAGTTCTGGCCGGCGGTGGCGCCGTTTCTTACCATTCTTGGGTTTGGGTCCGGGCTGGCTGCTCTGTCAATGTTTTTCGACCGGTGGATGGCCGATTACAAAAAATGGCGGAGAGAACAGACCGCGCAGCAACAAGAAGCACTGCGGCAGCGACAGGCAGACGAACTGCGACGGCGGGACGAGGCACTGCGCAGACTTGATTATGTTAAAAAGTTTCTTAGGAGCCCAGGGGAAGGCACCACCGCCAAAAGAGAGAAGTTTAATATTGTTTTCCGGGAGCTTAAGGAAATGGGGCTCCTCGGAGGAGACCTAAAGGGAGGCGACCTCCTTGACACAGTGTATAAACGAGCCTGCCAAGCAGAGACCTACTTGGAAGAATTTGGGTGTGATGAAGCTATTAGGCGGATTGCGGGTGATGGGTAGCAAAATGAACCAATATGCTATGCCACCAATTCACGATAGGTGAGGTTTCCAGTGTTCATAATCCGCTCCAACGTATCGTGGAAGATGTGGCGGTTGTCACGATTGTTGAATCGCCACTCCAGTTCTTCAAGGTAGCGGTCCATATGCTTGCGGCTCATCTTATGGAAGGTCCCGACGATCGAACGCTTGAAAAGACTCCACACGCCCTCGATACCGTTGGTGTGGACATCGCCTACGACCCACTCCTCGATCGAGTGGTTGACCGTTTCGTGGCGGGTGTCGGCGTCGGCGATGCCGAGGTAGGACTTGAGTTCGTCGGTATAGATGGCTTCGGCTTCGTCCTTGACGGTGCGCCCGATGAAGTCATGCAGGGTTTTCTTCTTCACGTCCGGGATCTGTTCCAAGCGGACCTCACCCTCGCGCTGGATGGCGCCGGCGACGATGGTCTTGTTGCCCGTGTAGCGGCGTCCCTTGCCCTTCACCTTGCCGCCCACAAGCGTTTCATCGACCTCAACGACGCCAACCAGCACCGGGCCGGTGAGCGGGTCGTTACCCATAGCCTCACGGATGCGGTGGCAGAGGTGCCAAGCTGTACGGTAGGTCACCCCGAGTGTGCGCTTGAGTTGGTTGGCGGACATGCCCTTCTTGGACTCGCACATCAGATAGATGGCGGCGAACCACTTGCGCAACGGCAGGTGCGAATCGTGCATGATGGTCCCGCTCGTCACCGTGAACTGGTAGCCGCATGAACGGCAGTAGTACTTGCCCCCCATCGGGAAGTTCACGGGAGTCAATCGCGCCGCACCGAGAGCAGAAAGGGCCATCGGGCCAGCGGATATCTTCTAGGATCTCGCGGCAATTCTCATCGCAATTGAACCGATCCATTAACGAAAAAAGGTTTACATCAGTCATGACTCAAGCTCCCAAGAAGAAACGACGGTTGCCCAAGAGCACCCACAATCTCCCCGACCATGACTTCATGGAGAAAATCGTCGGGAAACGCACCATGAAGGCTATCGATAAAGCGGTTGCCGAAAACAACAAAGGCATTGAAAAGACGGGATTATTTAAGGGCATGAAGGAATCTTAGCGGATCCCTGTCATTTCGTTAAGGGCATAATTACCATTGCATTGGTTTTCAACGGCAAAATGGCAATGCGGATTTCATCGAGCCGGCCCGAGAATACCTGGTAGGAAATATACGCACCTACACTCAGGAACAGGCCGGAAGCCAACAAAGTGATGATTCCCATTGGCGTTCCGGGTGATGCGCGTTTTACACCATCACTGGAAACATCGAATAGCCAGGACAGCAGCAGCGCCACCGGAAAACCCAGTAAAAACAGCATCGAGACCATGTCGCCAGCCCAGACCGGCGCATCAAAGCGGTCCATGAACGCCAGTATGATCTCCGCCACCAGCCAGGCTCCGGGGATATAGATGGCTGCAGTGGTGAATACCCTGCGTTTCTTGAGTTGTTCGAAAATACTCATTGTTATTGATTATCCAAAAAGTTTTGGGCCAGTCTGGGCTAAGTGATTCATTAATTCAAACATTTACACTCATTCTCTAAAATACTAATTTGGCTGGATTTGGTTGGTTTCCAGGTCTGGAACAAGCGGGCAACATTAAAGATGAAACCTATTCGCACAAGCCGGTAATTATTTCTTCAGCACAGAAATCCGGCAGTTCAACGCTTTGCCAGTATTCAATAAGGCCGAGTTCCTTCGTCAATTCCAGGAAACGCGGGTCCTGCCGGTAACGTGCCGCAGGCGGAAAAAACAGTGCAATCTGGTTAAGTTTTCCGGCTTGCATGGCTTCACTGACCAGTGCGAATACCTTGTCTTCTTCTGCGCCACTCGCGACGTAGTTCCAGATCGCCTGGCCCAACGGCAGCTGGCCGCTGGCCAGGGCGCCGTCGGTGGCTTGTTCGTACATTTCGTTCCGGCCACCGACCATGGCCTTGAGAATATTCGGGGCTTCCACCTCGGGCATGCCATGGTTCGCTGCCCATAAGCGGGCCAGTTCCAGTGCGGTTTCCGTATCACCCTGCCGGGCGTAGACCAGAATCAGGTACTCCCTTTGATAACGCATTCCGAGTTCCATGGCCAGCCGCTCCCATTGCAGGGCCTTTTCATCATCCCCCTGTTTTCGAATTTTCATATATGATTCAGCCAGCCGGCTCAAAGCTATTGAACCCGGTTTCATTAATGTATTAAGGGAATCACCATGCGCATGCAACGGCAACTGCTACCGATCCTAATCATCCCATTCCTGGTCAGTCTCGCTGCATGTGGCCAGCACGAGGCCGAACCTGAGCATCTCGCAAACTCACGTGAAACACCCGAAGCCGGTGGCAGCGTACCGTTGTACGACAACCTGGGTGACCATCACTATGCGATCAGTACCAGCGTACCGGAAGCACAAGCCTATTTTGACCAGGGATTGAGGCTTTACTACGCGTTCAATCACGCTGAAAGTGTCCGCGCATTCAGGGAAGCCCAACGCCTGGACCCTGAATGCGCCATGTGCTGGTGGGGTGAAGCCATGGCATGGGGACCGAACATCAACCTGGCTATGGACGCGCCTTCCGGTGTTGCAGCCTACGCTGCTTTGCAAGGCGCGTTGGCGCAAAGAGAACACGCCGATGTGCGTGAGCAGGCGCTGATCGATGCTCTTTCGGTTCGTTACGCCGCAATTCCTCCTGATGACCGGTCGCAACTTGACCAGGCTTATGCGGATGCGATGGCTATCCTGGCAACGGATTATCCGGATGACCCCGAAATTGCTGTGTTGTATGCCGAATCACTAATGGATTTGCGGCCCTGGGACTATTGGGCTGAGGACGGCAGCCCGCACCCCGGTATTGCCGATGCTCTGTCCGCCCTCGAAAGCGTGACCGCCGTGAATGAAAGGCACCCGGGTGCTTGCCATTTTTACATCCACGCGGTGGAAAAACTTTATCCGGAACGGGCGGTGGAATGCGCCGAACGGCTGGCAGGTCTGATGCCAGGTGCCGGGCACCTGGTTCACATGCCGGGGCACATATACATTCGGGTCGGGCGCTATCTTGACGCGGTGAAGATGAATGAACACGCAATCCACGCGGATGAGACCTACATCCAGGATCAGAACCCGGCCATGGGCATGTATACAGCTGGCTACTACCCGCATAATTATGACTTCCTGGCCTTCGCAGCCATGATGATCGGCCGCAGTAAGGACGCAATCGGTGCAGCTGAGACGGTTACAAGCTTGCTTCCCCAAGAGCTTTTTGGCGCGCCAGGAATGGATTTCCTTCAGCACTGGTCTATCCGGCCGCTGCTGGTCCGCATCCGGTTCGCAAGATGGGATGAATTACTCTCTGCAGATGCACCGCCGGACACGCAAGCGCACGCAAAAGCAATCTGGCATTACGCACGAGGCCGCGCACTGGCCGCAAAGGGTGATATCGCAGCAGCTGCAGCTGAACTTGAACAACTGCAGTTCCAAATGAGTGGTGACGGCCTTGAGGGTATCAAAATGGAATTTAACCGCTCTGCAGATTTACTGGCTGTGGCGGAAAGTGTCCTGGCTGGCTGGGTTGATGCCGGAGCCGGGCGATTTGATACTGCGGTCGCCCATCTGCAGAAAGCGGTACAACGTGAAGACCTGTTGTTGTATGGAGAGCCACCGGAATGGACGGTCCCGGCCCGCCAGGATCTCGGCGCCGTGTTGTTGGCTGCTGGCCGCTATGCCGAGGCTGAACAGGCGTTTCGTGATGAACTGAGTCACTTTCCCATAAACGGCTGGTCCCTGCATGGCCTGGCAATTGCGCTCAGGGAGCAGGGTCAGACAAAAGAGGCCGAAACGGTTGAAGCAGATCTGGAACTGGCATGGGCAACAGCTGACGTGGATCTATAAAGCATTATTGATAGCCGTGAAGAGGACTTCAGGATTTGTTGCGGCTGCGGTAGCCGCCTGTTCTCGACGCTAGAACAGGTCAGGGAGATTACCGAGGAATGGGAAAAGATCTACAACGAATACCGACCGCATGATGCTTTGGGGCTAATACCGCCAGCAATGTATGTGCGGAAACTTATGACCTCTGATTTTGATTATAGGAGAATAAATCTGTTTTTGCTTTGACGTGAATTGGCGGCTCTTGAAGCTCCGCTCTGAATGTCGGCCAATGGCCGTCGATTCAACCGGCCGACGCAACACTTTAACTTAGGCACAGAGGTAGTCGTTCAAGGATCATTTATTTATTGATTCTTTAAGTTCCCCGTAAGTGCCTGCAAAGTACGTTACGTTGTGGAATGCTTCCCGAACCAACGCTTCGGCTACTTCACGTGCCTGTTCGCCATCCCGGCCGAAGACTATGATCCTGGTGTTGTGATCTTCCATGGGAAGCCGGCCGTCATTCTTCGCCGCAAAGACTTCCCCCACATCCTTGCCTGGGAGTACTCCACTTCGAGCCAAGTTTTTTGCGCCTGGGATGCTGCCCGCCTGAAACGCTGTATGATCACGAACATCAATCCAAACTGCGGTCTGGTCGTTTTTAAGCACATATCGAACGCCGTCCGGTTCGATCACCATCAGCCCAACCAGTGCGCGCCAGACAGGTGCGCCGAGCTGGTAGCGGCGTACGTTTGTATATCCTGCCTCGAGTAGCTCCTTAGCCACCCGTTTGCTCTTTCCACAGAATGTACCATTGCAGTACAGCACCAGTGGCTGTGCTTTATCCCCGTCTACCAGCCGGCCGATCTCTGCCACATCGGAGGTGTAGAGCGCCATCGGCACCCCTGGTTTTGGAGCCACATTGAGCGCACCGGGAATATGGCTGACAGACCACTCGAGGTGGGGGCGTGTGTCCAACACTACCGCACTGCGATCCTTGAATATTTGTTGCAACTCCGCGGTCGAAACTTCCGGCACACCGGAATCCGGTTTTACCAGAATGGCTTGATGGGAAAGCTGAACGGATTTTTCCTGCGGACCACCAGGGGCTACCTGCGTCTGTGCGTCAGCGGCCTGCAATACCACCCATGTGGCGGCCGCAACCACGAAGCGAAACACACTGCAGCTGTGGGTGTGCTGGAGATCCATTCTGGCTATGATTTGGGCACAGGAGGAAATTTCCTACTTATTCTCGATTACGGACAAGCGGGCTTTGACGGCGCTCAACTCGGCTTCCAACTCGCTGATCCGTGCTTCAAGGCTTGCATCGTGGTGGCCAGATGAGCCCTGTGTCACAGAAACCTGCCTGCCGGGTTCCGGAATAGCAGGCTCGCCACACAAAAGATGAGCGTAACGTCCTTCTTTCTGTCCAGCTTGACGGGGCAGGTCGGTGATCAGTGGCAGATCGTCATTTTGCAGATTACCAAGGGCGAACTGGACATCATCGAGGTCATCAAATGCAAATAAGAGAAGGGAATGGGTTTTGAGTTCACCAAGTGTTTGCGGTCCACGCAACATCAGGGTGCAGAGCAGTGCAATGCCTTTGCGATGCAGCCCCAATTTCTTACCAGCCAGGTGCCCGTATTTGGATACCCTTGTGCCCCATTCTTCACGCACCAGGCCAAGGCTCTCAAGTTCCCGTAGCGTATGGCCGATTTCTCCTTCGCTGTAATCAGTCACCGGGTTACGGGAGGACTTTTGATTGCAGGCATTGCGCAGAGCATTCAGCGTCAACGGATACTGGTCCGGGGTAGTTTCTTTTTTCTCCATCAGGCAAGCAAGTACACGCACCTGGATTGAACTCAGTTCATTCATCTTGTCAGGGTAGCCCAGTAAAGGATTACAGGACAATCTCGCCACACTACTCTTACTAGTGCACCGTTCTGGCGCAATTCGGTCCGCAACTGGCATTCAAAGTCGTAAATTCGCGGCCTGCGAGATGTGGCCCCTTTTTGTATAATTTGACACACCACTGAAAGGAGAAAACAAAATGAAACGATTAATGATGGTTCTACTAACCGCTCTATCAATAGCGGGTATCGGTCTGACTTTCGATGCCGAAGCCCAGAACTAGGGTGTTGCTGGGGGAAAGACATGTCAGCGACCGGACCGAAAGGGACACGATTTCTGTCGGAAAATCCCGAGGTGCATTCAGGGGTGTTCAGTTCAAGGCGAGCGGAGCCAGGATTGAACTCAAACGCGTTGTTATTCATTTCGAAAATGGTTCGGAGCAGGTTTTTGAAAAAAACCGTGTACTTGGAAAAGGTGACGTTACACGTAAAATCGACCTGGAAGGCGGCGCACGACTGATCGATAAAATCGTCTTTCACTATGAGGCACGGACACTTGGCTGGAAAGGCGCTGATATCAAGGTCTGGGGCCTGCGCTAGTGTGAAACACTGGAATCTGCTTGGCGAGGCACCCATACCGGACTCCGGCAGATTCCTGCGTCTTTACCAGGGTAAGGATGATTTCTTTATCAAGGTATCTTCCACCAATAGTGAACTCATGAGCACGCGAAAGCACGGCTCCGAGGACGCGCTCGGCACCCTGCCCTGCCAGCGCTTGCGACAACCTGAGTCAGCGCGCGTTTTGATCGGCGGCCTTGGCATGGGCTTCACCTTGGCCGCAGTGCTCAACGCGGTGGGACCGGACGCGGAAGTGACCGTCGCCGAGCTGATATCCGAAGTCGTAGACTGGAATCGTGGGCCATTGGGAGAGCGCAGTGGCAGTCCACTGGATGACCCTCGCACCAGGATTTACGTCGGCGACGTGGCAAGGCTGCTGCGAAAAAAACGTGGCTATTATGACGTCATTGCAATGGATGTGGACAACGGGCCCGAGGGTTTGACCAAGAGCGCGAACGACTGGATCTACACAAGCCATGGCATCATGGCAGCGCAGGATGCACTGAAACCTGGTGGAACCCTTGCGTACTGGTCAGCAGGTCCTGACCAGGCCTTCCATGACCTGCTCCGTTGCTGCGGGTTCATGGTTGAAGAAATCTCTGTATTTGCACACGGGCACAAGGGAGCCAGGCATATCATCTGGCTGGCGAGTATGGTATAGCTAGAAGCTATCTCAATTATTGTAAAAATATTCAGAATGAGTAAGCCACTAAACAATTTACGTTTTGGAGACTTGCGTTGAAAACTATATACGCGCCGTTTTTCTTCGGCTTATTAGTTGTTGTAGGTGCTCAATCGGTTTTTGCCAACAACATCACAATATCGGATTTCTTCTCTGAAGACGGGCTTGAAATGGCCGCTTCTCCAGTCAGTTGTGGTGAAGTTGAAAATCAAATCTACCTGGAGACGGGCACAGTGACGGTGTCTTCTACCGGTGATTATGAATTGGCCGACGCAGGGAATTTATTGGGTTTTTCCGGCACAGGGCAGGGAATCGTGGATATCGTCATCAATATCTATGAAGACAGTTTTAGTCCCGCCGACCCGGGATTTAACAGAATTGCGATTATTGATGAAGGCGCGGCAGTAACGCTGGAATCCGGCAAAAATTATGTGCTGGTTCTTCAACCCTGGTGTGAAAACATCAGCGGGGTATTCGGCATAGTAATCCGGGGAAGCGGGATCATTTCAGGTGCCGGTTTCAATTCTGCTGCTTTTACAAGCGGCCAACATGAGTTGTCAGATGCCAGCGCAGATTTCCCAATGGGGATCGGCTTGCATGCTTACGATGTGAGCGGGCCGGTGACCGTGCCTCAAACGGGTATCTATTATTTTGGTGAGGTTGGTGTCAATTTCAATGCTGGCATTACATTATTGGCCTTTGAGGAATCTTTTAACCCTAACGACACAAGCGCCAACCTGGTAGGCTCGGCTTCCCTGGTGGGCCCTTTGTCCCTGTCCAGTGACAAGATTTATGTGTTCGTCACGGTTGATACAGATGACCTGGCTGGAAACTGGCAGTACGCATTATTCCCGCCAGGCCCGGTTCGGTTTAATGAAAGCATGAAGGGTGCCTGGGTGACGCCTGGTGTGGATGGCTCGGGTGTGATGATGGAAGTCGGTTTGCAATCCGGCGTATTGTTTTTCGCGTGGTTTACTTTCCCTGATGCACCGCTTTCGATGCTTGCCACAAAATCGGCTCCCACACTGAGTTCAGTCTCAGAAATTAGTGCAAATGTAGATATTGGCAGTACGGATCAGCGGTGGTTGACTGGATTCGGCCCTATTCACCTGGACAGCTCTATCGTTGATATCAAGTACGAAAATACCACCGGCGGCATTTTTAATGCCGTAACACCCAAGCCCACGACTGACTCGAACTATGGTTTCGGTACCGCTGAAGTCACCGGCTGCAACAACATCACAATTACCTACGATTTGCCGGGCGGAGTGCAGGGGACTGCACCGATGGTACGTGCACTTTCGGATGGGTTGACCGATTGTCTTGAATCAATAAACGCTGCACCGATTGTGCAGACTCCCTGATCACGGGGAATAGCATCAATTGGTAAAGCCCCGTTGAAAGGCTAGTTCCGGTTAAGAATCAAATACCAGGCACCCATACCATGGGTGGCGGCGAACAGCATGCGTTTTTCAGAATGAATCTCCAAATGCGGCGTCAGCACGGTGGGCAGTCCGTTGCCCGCAATTTCCCAGGCGGTTGCTCCAGCCGGTAAAACCAGCACACCGAAATCAGAGGCGGCATAAAGGTCACCGCTCAAATCATCACGCACCAGGTGATTAACGGGCATATCTCCCAGGTTGTAATCCAAAGATGTGAATATTGCGCTGGCTCCGTCGAAAACCACCTCGAAAACATGTCCCGGGGTATCCGGCGTCACTGCGTTGAATCCGGAATAAGAAATAAAAGCCCTGTTGGCGTCTTCCGGATCAACGGCAATCCCGCTGATAAAACGTGGCGGTGTTGCAGCCGTATCGACACGTTCAAAACTGACAGCCGCGGGTGAGGCATCCACATTTTTTGTCACGAATACCCGTCCCAATGATGTTGCGGCCCACAGGCTGCCGCTATCACCAGCCGAACGCTCTGCGGCTACAATGACGCCACCAGACCGGTCCAAACCAAAATTACTGCGGGTCAGAAAAGGCCCCAAAGCCACCCAATCACCGCATTCAACTTTGAAGAAATTCTGAGTAAAAGCACAGCTATTGGCAATCAGATTCGCCTTGGACCCACCGTTATTTGTGGTCCGCCATATATGCTCATAGCCGGTGAACTGGGTGTCGGCAACACCGGGATCAAAGGTGATGAACTGGCGCCCGGAGCCCGGTACAGAGTTCGGATATTGTCTTTCATTACTGAATTGAATAGGCCCTCCAGTGAAATACCAGTTTTCATTACCGCCAGTCCCACCATCGAAATGGGTAAAGAAATAGGCGCTTTGGAAGCTTGCAAACAGGATGTCAGGATCGTCTCGATGAAAGCCGTTAGCCGAAGTGCCGTCGCCGATGTTAAACACCGTGGTCCAGTTCTTGATACTACCAGTACCGTCATACCACTGGGTGCTGTTGTCCTGGGTGCCCGCCATGATCCGGCTCAATGGCCGATTTGGATCCGCCGATACGTTATAAAGTTGCATGGTTTGCAGACCATGATTCATAAACACAAATTGGCGTGGGACCGAAGAAAGTGCCGCCTGGCACAACGGAAATAAGACCGGATCGTTCGCCGGGATCCCGAGAACACTGGTGCACCTTCCTGCAGCACTGGAAAATATTCCGGTGGTTCTGACCACACCACCGTCCGATCCTATGAAAGCGAGGTTTGGGTTATCAGGTGAAAAAACGATTGCGCGCACATCCACATGTGGTCTTCCGGGTTGTGCTTCCAAATCAATGGCATGCGAAAAGAAATTTTCACCGCCATCAACAGACCGAATGGTCGAATCTGCCAGCGAACGGGTTGCCACACCACCCAGGTAAACAGTATCCGGCCGGCCATCGGGGGTTGCCACGACCAGGTCATAAACGCACTGGGATCTGCAAATCTCGAAATCGACCAAATCTTCCGGGTATACAAAAACGGACTTGTTCACCCATTCGGACGTATTGGCGGAACCGCTGAACAGGGCCGCGTGTTGCTGGTTGGCGTTATCCAGCCTGTACAAAGCCTGTTCTGCCTGATCGCTTCCGTTTCCGTTGTAAGCATAGAGGCGTGTTTGCCCGTCCTTGACGGTCAGATCAAATGCCACATACGAGTCGCTCTTGTCAGTTCCGACGACTTCGAAAACCTGGTGAAAAACCGCATCACTGTCTATGCCTGGAGAGGATCGATAGAGGCCATCATCGGCCACGGATATGTAGACGGTATCCGGGTCCTGGGGATCGAACTGAACATCTTTGACCCCTGAAATCAGCTGCAGCGAACCATCATGCGTACCCGGGCTGGAAATAGTGCTGACCGGTGCTTCAAACAACAGGTCCCAGCTTCCGCCGCCATCAATGGTTTTGTACAGCCCCGCTTTTGCCTGCGGCCCGCCTGTAATATTGGATTGTCCGCCTCGCACAGAGGTCATGCCCAACATGGCAGTGGTGGTACTCACATAAATCGTATCCGGAGTACCAGGCTTGATGGCTACCTGGCTGATTCCGCGTGTGGCAGTGAAATCAATGGGACCGGGTGCAACCCCTGGATCAGTGAACATTGTAGGAACTTTTACAAAGTAATCACCGGCGTCAATGGACCGGAACAAGCCCTTGCCGGCGGCCGATGTGAAAGTAAAATTCGATTCACCGGTGCCCACATACAGCGTCATACCGGTGGGGTCATTCGGATCAACCGTCACCGATCCGATATTGTTGCTGTCCAATCCGTTGGACAATAATCTCCAGCGCGGGTAATTGGGGTCCAGCGCCCGGTCGCTGCGCCACAAGCCACCACCGGCCGTGCCTGCATACAAGCGGCAATCATCCACCGTACAGCTGACACCCGTCGCCAGGTCGGTAACCCTGCCGCTGATGTTTTTCGGCTCCAGAAACCCGCCGTTTGTGACCGTTTCCGGCCCGATAGCCCGCCAAATTGATGGGAGACCCTTGCTTGTACCTCGAAATTTGACTTTCCTGAATGCTTCCCATGCAGTATCTGCTGCCTGGCTCAGAAATGCGCTATCCACAACCGCAGGTAAGCCTTGCTGAACAGCATGCTGAAAGAGGAATTTGTTGGCGGTGCTTTGCCTGCCCTCTACTTCATCAAAAAAGAATTCTCCATCACCTTGCAATGTCCGGATGACAGAAGGCCCAGCCTTGCGCCGCTCATGTAATTTCAATCGCTTGAAAGTCTTCCGGGCTCTTTTTGCAACCTGACTGCGAGACTGCCTTTCGGCAAATGCGGGTCGGCGCTGCTGAGCAGATATATGGCTGCCTGACCAGCGATCAATTTCAGAAAATACTAATTCTTCCCCGGCTTGCGGTGACATGCTCTTCGGTGCTTCGCTGGCCGCAACGGATCCCGCTATCAGGATTGCCACATATAACTTTTTCATAAACACTCGATGGCTTCAATATGGATTAATCGTGTATTACAGAGCCTGAATCTATCATACCCCGGTTTTCAGGAAGCAAGCCGCTTTTTCGTAGCAATGCCGCACTGACCAGGGTGATCAGCAGGCCCACCGGAAAAAATTCCAGGAAGGTGATCATCAAAAGTAGATTCAAACCGTCCCGAATCAGACTGATTCAGAATGTAAGACTATCCTGTTGCCTTCCGAGTCCTTCACAACGGAACGGTTGCCATGCGGGGCAATGGAATGAGGTGCCTGCAGAATCTGACCGCCAGACTCTTCAACCATACCCGTTGCCTCCTGAAGCCTTCCTTCCACTGTAAAATAGAGTAACGGTCCCTTCGCTGAGGGTTCTTCGCCGCCGTTCTTGAACAGGCAACCAGCCACATCGCCGGGACCATGCTCCATTACTGCAACCGGCGCATCACCACCGTAGACTTCGATATTAATCCCCAGTACCTTTCGATAGAAATTGCTTGCACGTTCCAGGTCATTAACCGGGATGTCAAACTAGCAGATTCTGTTTCCCATAATAGTGGTTCCATTTATCAGCACATGCACTCAAGAGCGCATATGAAGTATAGACCCCTGCGTTGCGATGAAAAGTCATCTTAATAATATCAGGGCAAGGGACGGTCATCGGGTAAGGGGATGACCTCGTCATCTCCAGCCACAGGTTCGAAGCCACCCGCAGCCCATTTTTCGGCTGCTTCGCGGATTCGCTCGCGACTGCTGGCAACAAAGTTCCACCAGACGTAGCGCTTTCCAATCGGTTCCCCGGCCAGCACCGCAATAAGCGCGCCCTGCTCGCTTTGTACCCGCACCGATTCCGCCCCGGGTAATACTGCCATGCGCTGCCCGGGAACACCGTAGCCATTGATCTCGATACTGCCCTCCACCACGTAGATCGCCTGCTCCGAATACTGTCTCGGCCAGTTGAAATCCTGCCCCGCTTGCAACCGGGCCACCAGGTAACACAGCGGCGAGTAAACGCGCACCGGCGACTCGATATTAAGCGCCGCACCTGCGATCAGGTCAAACAATACGCCGTCCCGCTCTACCCTGGGCAAGGGCTCTGCCGGGTGGTGGTGAAACTCCGGTTCGGCATCTTCATGCTCTTCCGGCATGCCCAGCCAGATCTGCAGGCCGTGCAGCGAATTGGGCTGTCCACGCAGTGCCTGTTGCGTACGTTCGGAATGGACGATACCGCGGCCCGCGGTCATCCAGTTCACCGCCCCCGGTGTAATTATCTGTACACAGCCAAGACTGTCCCGGTGCTGGATTTCACCCTCGAACAACCAGGTCACGGTCGCCAGGCCGATGTGGGGGTGCGGACGCACGTCCATATTGCGGCCGGCAGGCAAGGTGACAGGGCCGAAATGGTCCCAGAACACGAACGGCCCGACTGATCGCTGCACAACCGATGGCAGTAGCCGCCGGACCTCGAACTCACCAAGGTCCCTGGTGGTCGGCTCGATCAGGATGTGTGGTTGCCGCATCTGTGTGCTTCCCTTAGCTGTAATTCAATCACTAATAATAGCGGGCGCACCGCCCACTTTCACACCGGGTCCACCTGGCATCAACAGGTATTACTCTCATCCAGGCGCTTCTGTACTGAACTGATCTCAATAAAAGAAGACGCGAAAAAATTGACGCCCGACTACAATGAGCACCTGGAGAGAGGTAAGCAAATGAAATTTTCCAACGCAATTTCCGACTTTCGAGTGCCGTTCCGGCAAAACCCTTTGCTCATTTCGATGACCGGGCTGTTTTTCCTGCTTTGGGCATCCACCTATACAGGGACTACGGACCGGTCCAACTGGTTGCTGGAGAACGCCCTTGTGTTCATCGCACTTATAGTGCTTGTCAGCAGCTATAAAAGGATGAAATTCAGTGATTTAAGCTACCTGCTAGCTTTCATATTCCTGTGCCTGCACGTTTATGGATCTCAGTACACATATGCCGCAAATCCCTTTGGTTTCTGGCTGATGGAGAGACTGGATCTGGATCGGAACCATTATGACCGAATCGTCCATTTTAGTTTCGGGTTCCTGCTGGCCTATCCGATGCGGGAGCTTTTCCTGGTGGCTTTGAAGTATCCGGTGTGGGTCGCGTGGTTGCTGCCCATTGAAATTACGATGTCAATGAGCGCCGTGTATGAATTGATAGAATGGGGTGTTGCGGATGTGTTTTTCCCTGCCCAGGGTGGTACCTACCTGGGTGCTCAGGGAGATATCTGGGATGCACAAAAGGACATCATGCTGGCCTTCAGTGGATCGATCCTGGCTACCACCATCGTGTCCACCATCAAAAAGGGCTTCAGGATCGAGTAGGGAAATTTGAGCTTGGAGTAAAAATCACGCCAAAAGAATTACTCTGAGCCCATTTATTCATGCCAAAATCAGTCCATGCGCCCGCTGTTTACATTGCTGCAATTACTGGTCGGCATCTACGTATTGTTAGCTGCGGTGTTGTACCTGATGCAGAACAAGATGGTATTCCTGGCCAATATGCCCGGGCGGACATTGACCGCCACACCCCAGGACGCCGGTTTTGACTACCAGGATGTGTCCATCACGACCAGCAGCGGCATACGCCTTCATGGCTGGTTTATACCGGCGGAACAGGCAAAGGCAACCGTTCTCTTTCTGCACGGCAACGCGGGCAACATATCCCACCGACTCGACAGCATTGACATATTGAGGGAACTGGGGCTGAACACTTTCATTATTGACTACAGCGGATACGGCCAGAGTGAAGGCAAACCTTCAGAACAGGGCACCTATCTCGACGCCCAGGCGGCCTGGGAATACCTGGTCAATACCCGCGGGATTGCTCCGGACAATATAGTCATCTTCGGCCGCTCTCTCGGTGGTGCCGTGGCATCCTGGCTCGCGGCAAAAACCACCCCTGGGGCGGTCATTCTCGAATCCTGCTTCACCTCCGCTTTGGACATGGCACACCGCCTGTATCCTTTCCTTCCGGTACGATTGGTCATACGTCTGAAATACCGGGTGAAAGACAATGTTGAGCAGCTTTCCAGCCCCCTGTTGGTCGTCCACAGCCGACAGGATGAAATCATCCCGTTTGATATGGGCCAGGCAGTTTTCGCAGCGGCCCCGGAGCCGAAGGAAATGCTGGTGCTCACGGGCAACCACAATGGAGGATTCCTGATGAACCGGAATCAATACCTGGCGGCGCTTGGCAATTTCCTTGAGGAGCACTTGACGCTCTAAGCGGGTCGATAAAGTTTTCAGAGCCCTTTATTGAGGCGCCATTGGTTTTTACTCTTGACTAACTCAAATTAATTATTGAAACGTGTCCGCTGATTCCACGATCGTGACTTTCCTGATGTTCAAATGATATTTAGCCACCTCTTCGTCCTCTTTGAGCACCTCCGAAGCGAGACCCGATCTAACCAGGTCGGAGTAAGACATGGGGGACGGGATGTTGCCGATCAAACTGTCAGCCAGTGCCTTGGCCTCACTCTCATCGGTCACGATGGTGACAAACATATTTTCCGTCTGCCAGTGTTTCCGCAGTGATGCGTTGACCTGTTCCAGCGTGGCGTTTTCCAGCAGCGTATCCAGTTCAGCCAGATAGTCACTGCGGCCATAGAAACGCGAATCCATCAACCACCCCAGTTGCTGGGAAGGGCTTTGTGCATAGAGTTTTGAATAGCTACGCAGAAAAGTCCTGGTGGCCTCAAAATCCCCTTCTGTCATGCCATTTTTAATCAACAGATCAAATTCACGGATGGCCATGCGCAATGCGAAATGCGCATGGCCGATGCTGATATTCGCCAATTCTTCATATTGCCCTTTCAATTGCGTGGCGATCTGCACCGGGCGAATCCATATAGCCCAATAATTGGATGTGCGTGGCACTCCTGACGGAGGTAATTGAAAATTTCCCCCCTGGCTATACCACTCAATATACGAGTAGTCACCATAGTTCATCGAGCGGGTTTCGCGAATTTTCTGATACAGGCGTGAATAGGATTTTCGGTGCTCACCCATCCAGGAATTGGCAATCATCAGGGCAGCAAACTCGTCTTCTGCACGCGTAATTCCTAGTGGTGCACCGGTAAAAATGGCCGATCCGAAAGCGCCTTGCTTGGAAATAATCTTTACTTCAATACCGGAAGCAAGCCTGGCTTTCGACGGCGAGGCTGGCGCAAATGTTGTATCCGGCAGTTCGGACATATCAGCCTTGAAGCGGCTTAACAGGGCATCTCTGTAGTTACCGGCAATGCCGATCGAAACATTGTGCCGGGTGAATGCTTTCCGGTAATGGGCCTGAATATCATCCAGCGTGATGCTTTTCACCGAAGCCGATGTGCCCTGAACCAGGTGGCCCATGTTGCCACCCCGGAACAATTGATGCTCCAGCGCAAACTTGCTGTAATCCTCATCGGACGATGCGCGCACAAGCTGGTCAACGTAATTTTGTTGCTGCTTCATGGTGCGGCTAAAGTCGCGTTCACTGAAATTTGGGGCCAGCAATACGTTTTTTACAATTGGATAAAATTCATCCACAAATTCAAGCGGCACCTGGAAAGTAAACGTTGAGACCTGCTTGTCGACTCGGAAAAAGTAACTTGCTGCCCAGGGGTGCAGCTTATCCTGGATTTCTGCGTAGCCCATGCCGCCTGCACCGCCCTGCCCCATTAATGATGCGGTGGCCATGGTCAGCCCCTTCCGGTCGGCCGGATCAGTAATTGAACCATTGTTAAAGCGAACTTTGAATACGACTTTGTTGGAGTTTTGCAATTTGAGCTCGGTAACATCCATGGCCTGTGCCTGAACGGCGAGCATCGTGGCAGTGAGAACGAAGGCAAGCCGTGATAAATGCTTCATTTCAATGCCCCCTGTTCGTCGTCAGAAATGGTCGCAATGGTCAGGTGCTCGGGCTTGAAGTACCTGTTGGCGACCATCCTGATGTCCTCCAGACTGACTTTGTCGTACTGGGCGTAAAGCCGGTTTACGGATTCAGGATCGCCGGTAAGCTGAATGTAATGGCTTAAGGACCGGGCGATTGCATCCGGTGTATCCATGCGCATGGCAAATCCGTATTTCAGATTGGACTTGGTTCGCTGCAATAAATCTTCGTCAATGTCTTCGGTTTTGACTTTGGCGATGGCCTCTTCGATTGCTGCCATGACATAGGACATATCATCTTTTTCAACCATCGAAACCTGTATCGTAAACAGGTTGGGGTCCTTGCTATCCTGGGCGCCACCGCCGATAAAGCGAACTTTCTGTTCTTCCAGCACCAGTTTTTTATATAAATCGGAAGTATTGGAAAAAACGATGGAGGACAGGACATCCAAAGCCGGCATATCGATTTTCGAATCGTTAAAGGCCGGACCTTTGTAACTCATGCTTAAGTAGGCTGGAATACTGCCGTTTTGCAGGTGGGTATAACGCGTTTCATTTTGCTCAGGCTCTATCGGTACAACAGAATCATAGCTACCGCGTTCCCAATTTCCAAAGTACTTCTCAGCCAGGGCATTTACCTGTTCAGTGGTGACATCGCCGACTACCAGGATCGTGTTGTATTCCGGACGATAATATCGATCAAAAAACTTCTTCGAATACTCATATTGGTTGGGCATGTCGACGATGTCTTTGAAGTAGCCCATGGTCGTATGCGAATAGGTATGGGTGGTGAATGCAGTTTCGGCAAGCTTTTCCCTGATCTGGCTGTAAGGGCTGGCAAAGTTCTTGGTGTATTCCCCTTTAACCGCACCCGCTTCTGTCTTGAAATCGTGCTCCGAATAGTTGAGATTCATGAATCTGTCGGATTCGAGCTCAAACATCAGTTCCAGCTTTTCCGCGCTACCGGTCATGTGATATTGGGTTCTGTCCAGCGAAGTGTTCGCATTGGCCGCGGCACCGGTTGATTTGAGCGCCGCGCTGTACTCGGCTTTTGAATATCTGTCCGTGCCGCGAAACATCATGTGCTCAAAGAAATGCGCGAAGCCTGTAACACCCGGTTCCACTTCGTTTCGCGAACCAACGCGCGTGACGATATAAAAAGCCACCAGACCCGGTGAATCAAACGGCACGGTTACGACGTTCAGGCCGTTGTCCAGTTGGTGTTGGAAAATGGGGTAAGGCAGTATCTTTTCAGATGATGTGGCAGCCATGCTGCTTTGTGATGCGAGGAGTAAGATCCCAAGGGCTGAGATGGTAAGTTTATTCATGTTTATCAGTCCGTTAAGTGATCAGAGATACTTCAACACCCAGTGGTCGTTTCATTGCTTGACACCAGCGAACCAGCGGCAGGCGAAATACATCACCACGCAGACGAATGCCCATGCCAGGTATCCCCGTAACAGGCTGGGCTCATACCCGGCTGGCAGGAAGTCAGGTCCCTGCATTTGCCAGTTGGGATCAAAGGATCCAATCGTAATCCCGAAGAAAAGTACTGCAAGGCCGTGGATGAATGGCAAATGCACGACGTAAAAGAAGAACGGCACCCGCCCAAAAGGCGAAGCCAGCCTTGAATTCGTATTCTGCAGGTATCCCAGCAGCATCAGTGGCGGGCCGAGTGTCATCAACAGGTAGAGCAGAGAGGGCGGGTATTTTTGCAGGTTCAAAAAAGACAGGAAGGTAAACAAGCCACCCCTGGCCTGTTCCGCCCATGCTGCCGGGTCTCCGTACCAGTTGGTAAAAGGGAGCAAGACAAACGCCAGTGTGATGGCCAGGCCTGTATAAATTGCTTTGTGTGAGAAATTTTGCGGATCACGGCAAAACCAGTCCGCCGAAGCGTAACCTACCGCCATTACGCCAATCCAGGGAATCAGCGGGTAGGCAAAAAAGATGCCAAACGCACCGTCAAACATTGGCACAAACAGAGGTTGATGAAACATGGCCCAAACCCATGCATACGCGCCGAACGACTCTGCCTGGATGCCATCGAACAGGTTGTGCCCGGCAATCATTAAAATGCCAATGGCAAAAATTAATTTTCGCGGTAAATAAATGTATGCAGCGAGCGTCAACATGCACACACCGATCGCCCAGATGACCTGGCCGAAAATCCACGGTGCAAAACTGAATTTCCACGACAGATTTACGACGGTGAATTCAATGAGGACCAGCCATAAGCCACGCGTAAGCAGGTAATTCCGCACCGTCGCCTTGCTGTTGCCTTTGCTTTCATAGAGGAACGCACTCATACCGGTCAGGAAGATGAATACCGGTGCGCAAAAATGCGTGATCCAACGGGTAAAAAACAGTTCCGGGGAAGCCAGTTCCAGATTTTCCGGGAAATAGCTAAAAGGCGTCCAAAAATCCCTGACATGGTCCAGTGCCATCAGCACAATCACCAGACCACGTAATTGGTCAATTGAGTAGAAGCGAAATTTCCTGTCCAGTGTCTGCATGCAGGTTTAAGAGTGTAAAGATTTCCGACTGATTCCGGTTTTGATGAATTCTACTCACTAACAGGTGGATTGGGGTCGTTTTCTTTTTTGACATAACGTCCTTCAAACCAGACCTGCCAGGCATCCGTCTCAGCATCAAATGCGTCAAAATGCTGGATGACATCGTCATTTTCTTCAGGCGTCCATATCCCGCGCATCCGTTGGGTAACATGAGTAGCGTAGTTGTAGATCTTACCTTCCAGAACAAGCGAACCCGCATCATTGAGCCCGCCGGTGTAGTCAATCGAATAGCCGTTTGCTACCCATACCTGGCGCCATTCGTCTTTATTGGGATTAAAATAGTTGATGGAAAAGCCTCCATTGCCGGTTGCACTAACCCAGGTCTCCTTAATCAAGCAGCTGTGATAGTGCTTGGTGATGGAATTGGTTCCGGCAAAAGTCCGCGCTTCATCGTTGGAATAAACGTTCCAATCTCCCACCCAGAAATCCCAGTCGCCGAATCCGTCGTTATTCTCGCAAAAAGCAGCCGGCGGGCTCGGCGGACTTTGCGACTGAACCGGATTAGTGAACCCGAGCAAAAGAACGATTCCGGCGATTATTCGAATTGAAATGTGCATGCTGACTCCATTACTGAAATTTTCTGTCACTCTAGATGTGCAACCGGGATCAGGCAAGCGCCTTCGCGGTGAACTGCCCTTTGCCTGCGGTTATTAAGCTTTAGTTTGAATCCAGCTAGCATGAAAATACAAAGCCTTGTTGGTTCATCGATAATGGGTTTTACTCTCCCCCTAATACATGCAAAGGCAGGAAGATGTTCAGATTCATAACGCTTATTTTGGTGATCTCGTTTTCAACCCCGCTGCAGGTTTTGGCAACAGACGATGGATTAAGGGCCATCAGCCACGAAGACGTCTGGCTGATGAAGCGACTGGACACGCCGGTTGTCAGCCCTGACGGACGTTATGCAGTGGTGAGTGTCACTGAACCCTCTTATGAAGAAGAAGCAGACATCAGTGATCTTTGGTTGATCAATGTCGAGGGAAAAACTGAACCCAGGCGGTTGACGGCAACTGCGGAAGGAGAAAGTGGAGTCGCCTGGAGCCCTGACGGCAAAAAAATCGCGTTCGGTACCAAGCGCGGAAAAGACGAGTTAAGTCAAATTTACATCATGAACATGGACGGTCCTGGTGAAGCAGAGGCGATTACCAGCCTGTCTACAGGTGCCGGAGGCCCGGTATGGAGCCCCGATGGCCTTCAGATCGCCTTCGAAAGTAATGTTTATCCGGGTACCGCTGATGACGAGGCCAACAAGGCGGAGAAAAAGGCACGTGAAGAACGAAAAACCAATGTATCCGTCTATAAGATTTTCCCGATCCGCCAGTGGGATCGCTGGCGCGATGATTTGCAGACACATGTGTTTGTGCAAGATGCAAAGGCCGGCGCAACAGCAAAAGACTTGCTAGCAGGCGGTTATCTTGTCAGCAAGCCTGGCTATGCCGGGACTCCAACACGCTCCGGAAATTCACTGAATCCTGCATGGGCACCAGATGGCAAATCTGTCGTGTTTAATGCAACCACAAACATGGACGATGCGGCACACGCCCGCGTTTTCTATCATTTGTATCGTGTTCCCGTTGCTTACGGCGAACCCCGACAACTCACCCAAAGGGATGACTGGAGTTGCCATGCCCCGCAGTTCTCAAACGACGGTATGGCACTCTACTGCCAGTTGGAACCCGAAAACGAATTCGTACACAACCTGACAAGGATCGCCCGATTCGACTGGTCGGATAATGATGTCAGCGACTCACCTGAAATCATTACGGCCTCGTTCGATCGGTCTGTATCCGGGCTGGATATCAGTGCAGATAGTCAAACTCTTTATTTCATGGCGGCCGATGCCGGCCGCTCACGAATCTATTCTGTACCTGCCATCGGTGGTGAGATCAAAGCGCTGAATGCAGAAAGTCGCGGCGTTTATGCCGGCATACAAGTTTTCAATGGCCAACTGGTGGCAAAGTGGGAAAGTTCAGCTGAGCCGGCAGAAATCGTCCGAATCAATCTCGCCGATGGAAGCCATACTCCGCTTAGCAACTTCAATTCTGAACGAGCCGCGAAACTTGATCGTGCCGCGTATCTTGAATTCTAGTTCGAGAGCAGTAAAGGCCGGCAAATTCACAACTGGCTTTCTCTGCCAGCGGGATTTGATGAAAGAAAAAAATACCCACTGGTTTTACAGATCCATGGTGGCCCGTTCAGCTCATCAAGGGATTCCAGTCACGTACGCTGGAGTGCGGGCCTGATGGCCTCACCCGGTTATGTTGTTTTGATGACCGATTACACCGGTTCGGTGGGCTATGGCGAAGATTTCTCAAGGAATATCCAGACCGACCCGTTAAAAACACCAGCTGAGGAAATCCTTGAAGGCGCCGACGAGGCGATTAAGCGCTATCCATTTATCGATGGTGATCGACAGGCCGCCACCGGCGCCAGTTACGGCGGGCACCTTGTGAACTGGTTGCAGGCCACCACCACCCATTTCAAAGCCCTGGTTGGTCACGCTGGACTGGTTGACCTGGAGGGCCAATATTCCTCCAGCGATACCATCTACAACCGTGAAATCATGAATGGCGGACCGGCATGGGGCGCGAGTCAGGTTTGGCGTGAACAAAGCCCTTCCACTTATGCCGATCAATTTTCAACGCCGATATTGCTGACCATCGGTGAGAAGGATTTCAGGGTGCCAATCAATCAAACAATAGCAGCATGGTCCTACGTGCAGCGCAAGCAGGTACCCGGCAGGCTATTGGTTTTTCACGATGCCAACCACTGGGTGATGAAAGGAGAAGAGGCGCGCTATTACTGGCAGGAAGTACATGCCTGGCTGGCGAAATACCTGGCTGACAGCGACTAAGTTTTCATAAGCTATCAGAATTCGGCTGCCGCGCAAATTTAACGCCGTGTTGCCCTGATTCTTTTTCGCCGCTTATGCCCCGACCATCTGCACATACACCACACACCTTCCGGTGATAGCCTTGTATCAGGGAGGATTCAAATATGGCGTTTGTTAACTTGCAGCTAGCTATCGATGATCTGCCTGCTGCCGCTGAAATCGAAATGGAGCCAATGTCGGCTGAATACCGGCGGGAAGTTCTAAGCCAACAATTTATTATCTGGATACCTGCATTGCTCGGTTCGTTCTTGCCGTTTGTTCTGGCGCAACGCTATTTTCTGTTGGCCATTCCCGTGATTGTGCTGCTACTGGGCCTCTTCATCGGGTCACTGGTAGTCAGAATGTCTGGGGTCAAAGGCATTGCTCTTCGGGAACATGACATTGCCTATCGATCCGGTCTTTACTGGCGCAAAACTGTCGTTCTGGCGTTTAACCGCGTGCAACATGTTGAGGTGAGCTCAGGGCCATTGCAGCGCAAGTTCGGGCTGGCAACGTTGAAATTTTTCACCGCCGGGGGCAGCAGTGTCGATCTCAAGGTTGACGGGCTTGCGCGGGAGCGTGCGGAGCAGATCCGTGCTTATGTTCTCGGTAAAAGCGATGTTGCTGACTCTGAATGACGAACACTGATCCCGGCGTAAACTGGCAACGTACATCACCGGTAGCGGTGGTATTTTTCCTGTTCAATGCGGCGCGTCAATTTGTCAATAATGGACTACCTGCCATAGTGGTAATTCTGGCAGCTTATGCCTCTGCCAGCGATTCAAACCAATCACTGATTCAGGCGGCATTGTTGCTTGCAATTATCATTGGAATTCTTGGTTCTGTTCTGGCCTGGTTGCGCTTTCGTTTTTGCATTATCGATGACCGTATCCTGGTACGTAGCGGTGTTCTACACCGTGAAGAACTTAGCGTCGATTTCAAGCGCATACAGAACATCAGTATCCGTGAACCTTTCTATACGAGGCCTTTCGGCCTTGCTCTACTCAGTATTGACACCGCCGGCAGCGGCAAAAAGGAAATTGTACTGGGTGGTATCAAAAAGGATGTCGCCGTTAGCTTACGAAAAACTATCCTGTCAAAAGCCAGGCCCATTGACGATAACGCCGAAAGTGAGCAAGACACCCAGGCTGATCCTAGCTTGTTGCTTTCACGCAGCGGCAAGGATATTGCAATTTACGGCCTGACCATTAACTTCATTTTTTGGCTTTTGATTGCAATTGGTGCGGTTTTTGGCGCCTACGATTTTAGTGAAGAAGTGTTCATGTGGCTGGCCGCAAAAATTCAAATCCAGGACTTGATTAGCTTTGCGCAAGGCGACGGCAGTTTGATTAGCAGTGCGCTGATCATTTTGGGATTGGGTCTGGCAATGTTTCTGCTGCTTCCTCTCATTTCGGTGATCGGTGCCCTGTTCAGGCATTACGGTTATCGCCTGAGTATTGAAGGCGAGACGTATCGCAAAAACAGCGGATTGCTGTCGCGTCATGATGAATCCCTGAAAAGGCACAAAATTCAGGCAGTGGTATTGAAGCAGAATTTTGTGGCGCGTTTGTTCAATCGCACCAATATTCAACTAAGAGTGGCGAGTGCCGGTACGGGGGCAGATCAGGGTCAATTACCTACCGGCCCCAAAAGCACATTCCTGGTGCCCGCCTTGCATCCGGAGGAAGTAATGGACCTGACTTCCGAATTTCTGCCGGCCTGTGAAATGGGCAAGACAAAATTCTCGAGAATCAACCTGCGTCGCTTTGCCGCGTTCAAGCTGGGTTTGGCTGTGCTTCCGCCTGTACTGCTGGTAACAGGCACGCTCACTTTATTAGTCAACTGGAAATTCGCCGCCATGCTACCGCTTGCTGTTGGAACAGCCTGTGCGGCAATTTATCGAAGCTGGCAAAAACTGGGTTATGCGGTCGTTGGCGAATATGGTTTTGTCAGGTACGGATTCATCGGCACCAAAACCACTGTTTTCCCGCTATTCAAGGTGCAAAGAGTCGATATCCGCCAATCCCCCGGACAGCGCCGCAAAGGCCTGGCACATCTGAACATTCACCTGGCCTCGCATTCTCTGAAGATTCCCCATATGCCGGTCAAACACGCAAACGCGATGCGTGACCTGATGCTATTCCACGTTGAATCGACAGACCGGCCCTGGTACTGAAGAAAACCTGAAAACCAGGCTAAATATTTCACTCCAGCAATAAATTCAGGGACATCAACTTCTCATCGTTGATGACCCCGGGTTTCTTCTTACCAAATCCTGACCCGGTCCTCCGGCGCCAGCCACATGCCGTCACCCTCTTTCGTGCCAAAGGCTTCATGGAAGGCATCGATATTGCGGTAGACGCCATTGACCCTGAATTCCAGCGGTGAATGCGTGTCGGATGCGATCCTGCTGATGGTCGCTTCATCCTTGTACTTGCCCTTGCGCGACATGGCATAGCCGATGAAAAAGCGCTGCGGGCCGGTGAAGCCGTCGATGATCGGGGCCTCCTCGCCGTTCAGGCTGGTGATGTAGGCACGGTAGGCCATGGCGACACCCGACAGGTCACCGATGTTTTCGCCCAGTGTCAGTTCACCATTAACATTCATTCCTTCTACCGGCTCGTACTGGTTGTACTGATCGACCAGCACCTTGGTTCGCTCTTCGAAACGTGTGCGGTCTTTATCGGTCCACCAGTTAACCAGGTTGCCGTCGCCGTCGAACTGGCTGCCCTTGTCATCGAAGCCATGGCTGATTTCGTGACCGATAACACCGCCAACAGCTCCGTAATTGATCGCGTCATCCGCACTGAGTTGGAAAAAGGGTGGTTGCAGGCGCGCCGCCGGAAAAACGATTTCGTTCATCGCAGGTGAATAATAGGCATTTACTGTCTGGGGGGTCATGCCCCACTCGTTGCGGTCGATGGGCTGACCTAGCTTGGCCACCTCACGGGCGTGCTCCCATTCATTTGCGCGCTGGCGGTTGCCGTAATGATCCCCGCGCACGATTTCCATGCTCGAGTAGTCTCTCCATTCGTCCGGATAACCGATTTTCGGGGTAAATTTGGATAACTTGACGCGGGCCTGCTCCTGGGTTTCCTCGGACATCCACTCGAGATCATCCAGGCTGTCGTCCAGAGTGGCGATCACGTTATCGACCAGTTCAAGCATTTTGGCCTTGGCTTCGGGCGGAAAGTATTCAGCCACATACAGCTTGCCGACTGCCTCCCCCATTGAGCGGTTGACCAGGCTGATGCCACGCTTCCAGCGGGGGCGTTCTTCCTGCTGGCCGCTCAATGTGCGGCTGCGGTAGGCAAAACGCACGTCGGCGGTACTTTGATCAAGGTGGAAAGCAGAGCCATCCAGCAGGCGGAAGGTCAGGTATGCGCGCCAGTCTTCGATGGGAATATCGGTGATCATGTCGTTCAGAGCCTCAAAATATGAAGGCTGCCTGATGATCAGCTTGTTTTCACCGTCTACGCCCTGGACAGCGGCCAGGGTTTCCCAGTCCAGGTTGCCGGCCAGTTCTTCAAGCTCTTCCCAGGTGTGCGGGTTGTAAGCCTTTTGCGGGTCACGGTTGGTCACCGAGTCCCAGTGGGCTTCGGCGATTTTTGCTTCGATTGCGTAGACCGCAGCGGCACCATGCCCCGCTTGCTCGTCGTCATAGCCTGCTATCACCAGCATGTCGTGTATGTAAGCCGGCAAAGCATCGCGTGCCTTGGCGAAATTCTCGTTGTCTTTTTCCAGGTAGTAATCACGGTTGGGCATGGTCAGGCCACTTTGTCCGAAATAGGCCGCGTAGTTCTCCGAATCCTTCAAGTCCGGATAAATATAGAAGCCGAAAGGCATCGAGATACTGCCCCGATACATCGTGGCCATGGCCTCAACCAGGTCCGGGACGTTTTCGATGGCGGCAATTGCCTCGATGTCCGCTTGAATCGGGCTGATGCCAAGGCTATTAATAGCTTCTTCGTCCAACCAACTGGCAAAATAATCACCGATCTTCTGGGCCTCAGAGCCCGACTCTCCGGGGTTGGCGCCCGCGTTTTGGATAATTTTCTTAAGTGCTTCTTCGGCAACTTCATTGACCTGGTGATAGACGGTGTAGCCAGAGTAAATTTCTGGAATTTCGGTGTTGTCCAGCCAACCACCATTGGCAAACTGGTAAAAGTCATCCTGTGCACGGGTTTCAAGATCCAATGCGTCGAGGTGCACACCGGATTTAAGAACCGAAAGCTGCGAACCTGATTGATGTTCAGTGGAATCAAAGGAGGCGTCCGCCATATCGGTGTCGTCACCCGATGAGCGTGCGAAGAAATAAACACCGGCAGCAATCGCTGCCAACACGATAACTAAAATCAGTCCCCTGGACATATTGTTACTCCTGGAATTCAGATTAGGGTGTCTAGCCGATATGAGGCGGGATTATGCCACAGCGGTTTTCGTATTGGCGGGTGCCAAAAGGAACAGGCCAAGCATTGATCCCTGAATTATTGCTCGATAAAACTGACAAAATCTTCCAGGGTTTTTCGCTGGATATCCGGAACCTTTGCGCCATCGGCAGGGTAACCTGTCACCAATAGCAGGAACGGCCGTTCGCTGCGTGGGCGTCCGAGGATCCGGTTGAGGAATTTCATCGGGCTCGGTGTATGGGTCAGGCAGACAAGTCCCGCCCGGTGCAGTGCGGTTATCAGGATGCCGGTGGCAATGCCGGTCGATTCCACGGGGTAGTAATGTTTGACTTTGCCCCCGCAATGCCAGGGTTGGAAGTTAGCGCCGCTGGGTGCGGTTCCGGCTGCCCTCAGTGCCTGTTCAATGAGGTCGCGGGGAACGGGCCTGTTTGAAAACTCCCGCACTGTCCTGCGCCGATTGATATCTTCATAGAATTCTGTCAGCCGGGCACGCATCTCCTCCACGGGGAATTCCGTATAGGTGCTCAATGGGATAAAAGGGGTGTTCCCTCATTTGGCTTCCGTTGCCTCGCAGAAATTAATTAACGACACATTCATCGGCTAGCCGATGGTTTCGCCAAATAACCGCAACCAGTTTTGTCCGAGCAAGCGCTCGAGATTGCGCTCGTTCCAGCCACGGCCGTCCAGCACTTCCAAAAGGTTGCGGAAACGATCGGTGGAATCGAGTTCGGGAATCCACGGCGGCCAGCGCACCTCGTAGCTTGGCTTAAACGCTTCCAGCCGCGGCTCATACCATTCCTCGCGGGTTGCCCAGGGTGAAATACCCTGCGGCGGAAAGTCGGTGGACAAGGCCACGTGTTCATGGCCGGCAACTGCTACCGCGTGTTCAATATGGTCTGCATAGTGTTCAATCGTGGTCTTCCCACCCGGATCCGGCCCGATGAAATACCCCAGGGCAGCGATACCCGTGACTCCTCCCTTCCGTGCACAGGCACGCAAGGCTTCATCTGTCTTTGCGCGTGGATGCTCGCGTATTCCTGCGCACATCGTGTGCGTCATTCCCACTGGTCTCGTTGAGAATTCGATACCGTCGAGGGTCGTCTGAGGGCCGCAATGCGACAGGTCAACCATGACACCGATGTGGTTCATACGCTCAACAACCTCTAAACCGAAGTCCGATAAGCCGGCATTAGTGCGTTCCAGGCAGCCGTCGCCCAGAAGATTGCGAAAGTTGTAGGTCAGTTGAAAGCTGCGCATGCCCAGCGCATGCAAGGCCTCGACATTATCCGAATCGCCCTCAAGCATCGTCGCATTCTGGAAGTTCATCAGAACAGCCTGTACGTCGTCAGAGCATATGGGACCACTTGAGCCTTTTTCTAAGAGACACTTTTCTGCCCGTACTTTCTCCAGTCTAGCCTGCTAACCGCAGGTTTTGTATTTTCCTTTGCGTTAACGTCCTGGCTTTGATCATTGACCGTCGGTCCAGGATGTCGTTTCTTCTTCCGTTATACACATCAGCCGGCGTCACGTTATCCAGTGATTCGTGATACCGCTCATGGTTGTAATGAGCCACCCACTGAGCAATGGCACTTTCCAGTTCCCACGGGAAGTAATAATTCTCCAGCTTGACCACGTTTTTCATCGAACGGTGGTAGCGTTCGATCTTGCCCTGGGTCATCGGGTGGTACGGTGCTCCCCGGGTGTGCTTCATGTCTTGATCCTGCAACCATTCCCTGAGTTCTTTTGAGATATAGCAGGGGCCGTTGTCAGACAGTAACCTGGGCTTGTGATGCACCCTGACTTCGGTGAGCCCTGTGGCTTTCAGAGCATCTTCCAGAGTATCGGTGACATCATGCGCCGCCATCGTGGTCGTCAACCGCCAGCTGATGATGTAACGGGAATAGTCATCCAGGATCGTCGACAGGAAGTACCAGCCCCAGCCCACCACCCGGAAGTAGGTAAAGTCTGTCTGCCACAGTTCATGTACACGCCGTGTCGGATGCTGGAACGCATCGGCTGCGCTCATCACTATGAACTGTGGGCTGGTAACCAGGTCATGGGCCTTGAGGATGCGATAGACACTGGACTCCGAGATAAAGTACTCATGGGTATCAGTAAGATGCCAGGCCAGTTCCCGGGGTGTCAGCTCCGGTTGTTCCAGGGCCACATCAACAACCAGTTCCCGTACCGACTCGGGGATCTTGTTCCAGTGCTGACGTGATGCCCTGCTGTGGTTCTGCAAGCCATCAGGGCCATCGCGTTCATAAGCCTGATACCAACGGTAGAAACTGCTGCGACTGACGTTGATCTCGACCAGAGTCCTGCGCACGGATAACTCCGAGTCTTCCACCAGGCGGATAATGGCCAGCTTTTCAGATGCGCTGTACATCAGTCTTCGTCCAATGTCACACCCTACCCAGTGAGACTTTTTTTAAGCCAGTCATTGCGCAGGTACAGTTCGGCAACCGCTTGCTTGAGGGTGGTATTTTCTTTTCTGAGACCAACCACTTCATCGCTGTTGGCTTCTCTGACGGTATCTCCTGACAGGCGCTTTTTACCGGCCTCCAGAAAATCCTTGCTCCAGCGGTAATACAGATTGTTGTTAATACCTTCCTGGCGACATAGTTCAGCGATCGAGCTTTCACCGCGCAATCCATCCAGTACGATACGGATCTTTTCCTCTGACGAGAACTTGCGACGGGTATTGCGGCGGATCTCCTTGACCCGTTTGGTGGTGTTTGACATGCTCATATTGAGACTCCTCTGCTTCAGGTTAAAAATAGCAGAAGTGTCTCTTAGTTAAAGCAGTTGATTGGCCCCATATGGGCTGACGTCACACACCAAATCAAATCTTGCTTCTTTTGTGAAAGATGAATCAAGATACCATTTCGTCTTGAAAAATATCTTCGATTGATGATTCAAAAAGCCGGGCGGCTTTAAAGGCAAGAGGCAAGCTGGGATCGAATTTTCCTGTCTCAATGGCATTGATCGTCTGGCGTGACACCTCCAGAGCGATAGCCAGTTGGGCCTGGGTCCAATCCCGTTCTGCACGAAGTACTTTCAGACGGTTTTTCATCGGTACCGCCTTTGGCCAAAGAAAACTCCGGCAAGATAGGTAAGGCCCATCAAAATTACCAGGTGTGAAATTTCTGCATCGAAGGCAATGAGATTGGTATTGTCCAGTACTGAATAACTGAGGCCACACACCAATCCAACGCCCAGTGATAAGGCCATGCCCTCGAGCTGGATTTTTTGCTGCAGTTCATCCAGACCTTTCAGGTGTCGCTTGTTGGCCAATATCATTCCAAGGCCAAGGCCAAGGTTTACAAGTACTGCGAGAATTGTAAGCAAAGTATTGGAATTCCAGATAAATATAGGGCCAAAAGTTGCCAGTGCCATCGTCGCAACCCATGCACTTGTCCAGTACCCGAGAAGCAGGGTGTTCTTCCTGGTTTTTTCCGTCCAGTCACTGGACTTGGATATCTCTTTGTTCATATGTCTATTCCCTTTGTCATTAAGTAAAGTTTATTTTATATATGATAAGTACGACATTTATCTATGTCAAGTCTTATTTACATAAAGATTAGGTAACTAGACTTTTTATCAAGAAAATTCCGTCAGATTCACCAAGACTCGGTTCGTTTCGCCACGCTCAAGCCTGCTGAAATGTCGTGTTTCGCTGATAAGCTCAGCAAGGTCGCCGTGTTCAGGCGGAAAAAGTAACTGGCTTCATTCTTGCATCGTCTTATAGGTTACGGATAAAAATGGAGAGAGTTGTGCGGAAATTAACAGTATTGCTGGCCAGGCTTATTTTACTGCTGCTGTTCCCAGCCGGGGCGCATGCAGAGGACTGCAAGTTTGACAAGAAGATCGACACGACACTGGATTTGTCATCCAGTGAGACTTTGACGGTAATTGCCGGTGCCGGGCGTCTTTCAATCACCGGTGAAACCGGTACGGATGAAGCTGTTATCAAGGGAACCGTCTGTGCTTCGAAAGAGGAATGGCTGGATGAGTCCAGCATTGAAACCAGGGTTGGTGACATTGCCAAAATCGAAGTGGAACTACCTGATATCGACAGCGGATGGTCCTTCACGGGTAAACGCTATGCCTGTGTGACGTCAGCCCATATGGGGCCAATCAACTGCTTTAACTAAGAGACACTTCTGCTATTTTTAACCTGAAGCAGAGGAGTCTCAATATGAGCATGTCAAACACCACCAAACGGGTCAAGGAGATCCGCCGCAATACCCGTCGCAAGTTCTCGTCAGAGGAAAAGATCCGTATCGTACTGGATGGATTGCGCGGTGAAAGCTCGATCGCTGAACTGTGTCGCCAGGAAGGTATTAACAACAATCTGTATTACCGCTGGAGCAAGGATTTTCTGGAGGCCGGTAAAAAGCGCCTGTCAGGAGATACCGTCAGAGAAGCCAACAGCGATGAAGTGGTTGGTCTCAGAAAAGAAAATACCACCCTCAAGCAAGCGGTTGCCGAACTGTACCTGCGCAATGACTGGCTTAAAAAAAGTCTCACTGGGTAGGGTGTGACATTGGACGAAGACTGATGTACAGCGCATCTGAAAAGCTGGCCATTATCCGCCTGGTGGAAGACTCGGAGTTATCCGTGCGCAGGACTCTGGTCGAGATCAACGTCAGTCGCAGCAGTTTCTACCGTTGGTATCAGGCTTATGAACGCGATGGCCCTGATGGCTTGCAGAACCACAGCAGGGCATCACGTCAGCACTGGAACAAGATCCCCGAGTCGGTACGGGAACTGGTTGTTGATGTGGCCCTGGAACAACCGGAGCTGACACCCCGGGAACTGGCCTGGCATCTTACTGATACCCATGAGTACTTTATCTCGGAGTCCAGTGTCTATCGCATCCTCAAGGCCCATGACCTGGTTACCAGCCCACAGTTCATAGTGATGAGCGCAGCCGATGCGTTCCAGCATCCGACACGGCGTGTACATGAACTGTGGCAGACAGACTTTACCTACTTCCGGGTGGTGGGCTGGGGCTGGTACTTCCTGTCGACGATCCTGGATGACTATTCCCGTTACATCATCAGCTGGCGGTTGACGACCACGATGGCGGCGCATGATGTCACCGATACTCTGGAAGATGCTCTGAAAGCCACAGGGCTCACCGAAGTCAGGGTGCATCACAAGCCCAGGTTACTGTCTGACAACGGCCCCTGCTATATCTCAAAAGAACTCAGGGAATGGTTGCAGGATCAAGACATGAAGCACACCCGGGGAGCACCGTACCACCCGATGACCCAGGGCAAGATCGAACGCTACCACCGTTCGATGAAAAACGTGGTCAAGCTGGAGAATTATTACTTCCCGTGGGAACTGGAAAGTGCCATTGCTCAGTGGGTGGCTCATTACAACCATGAGCGGTATCACGAATCACTGGATAACGTGACGCCGGCTGATGTGTATAACGGAAGAAGAAACGACATCCTGGACCGACGGTCAATGATCAAAGCCAGAACGTTAACGCAAAGGAAAATACAAAACCTGCGGTTAGCAGGCTAGACTGGAGAAAGCATGGGCAGAAAAGTGTCTCTTAGAAAAAGGCTCAAGTGGTCCCATATGCTCTGACGACGTACAGTCGACTAAAAATCAATACTGGGTACTGATGCGGCCGGACAACTCTAAGTTGGTTGTGCAGCCAGGGATCATTTCAGGACAATTTCGGACCCGCATTGGCAGGAATCCTGGCCAGGGCGTCGATCACATTACCGGCATCATCGCCAACCACGAACAGATCGCGGATACCGGGCCGGATGAAGTTCGTCTCCTCGCCATGGTCGAACAAATCCAATAACGGCCGGTAAAAGTCGTCGGTGTTGATAATGCCGATCGGCTTGTTGTGCTCACGAAGTTGCCGTCCTACCAGGGTCTCGAAGAATTCCTCGAAGGTTCCGATGCCACCCGGCAGAACCAGGAAACCATCGCTGCGCTCGACCAATATGCGCTTGCGCTCGCGCATGGTCTCGACCACGATCAACTCATCGCAGTCCGGATCGCCCTGTTCGATATCCATGAGGAACTGGGTGATAACACCCACCACGCGACCGCCTTTTCGGCGCACGGCACGTGCCACTTCACCCATCAGCCCGACGCGTCCACCTCCGAAGACCAGCGTGATGTTACGCTCGGCCAGCGTTTCGCCAACGCGCGCCGCGGCGGCCCGGTAGGTATTGTCGATGCCATCTGAAGATGCGCAGTAAACCGTCAATGCTTTCATGGGTGAATCTCGGGTTTTTGTTTGCGGTGGGTTGATCTGCTTAAGGATAAAACACCTTAGCGATTAGTGACCATTACATTCAGCAACGATCAGTATTTCGTTCAGAGCACTGAAACTTTTTGCGTCAAGTCCGGTGACGTCAAAAATCCTCTGAAACCTTGAATACATGGTATTGGGGTGTACGGAAAGAATTTTCGCTGCCTTTAATACGTTCATATCGGCATTTGCATAAGCCTCTAACGTGGCCGTCATTCCGCCTTTCGCTTTTTTGTCAAGCTGGAAATACCCATGCGCCCAGGCCGGCAAAACATGTTGTAGCTCCGCACGTGCAAAATGCAGGCTTAGTCGACGTGCAGGGATCTCTGAAAATTGCATCACCCGATGCCTGACATCTGCAAGTTCAAGCGCCAATAATGCTTCCTTGTACGCTGTAGGAATTTGCGAAGTTGAAGGGACATCGTTGCTGACACCAATGAGCGCCGCATTTCCGACCAGGAACAGTCTGGGCGTGATTTGTTCAGCCAGAGTGGTCCGTGGCGCCGTCCAACCGGATGCGCGCCGGGCATGAGAAAAAATAATGGTCACGCGGTTATCACGAATTTCAACAATGCGCCGTGCTGCTGTTCCGAGCAGCACCTCTTCGATGGCATCAACCAGGCGAAGTGCCCGCAAGGGGTTAAGCATCTCGGTAGGTTCAACAGGCTGAGCCAAAGCGACGCAAAATGACTGCCGGCTGTCAAGATAGCCGGCGCTACGCAATATCCTGGCCACACGGCCGTCTGACTCGTCGTAACCATCCAGCAGGATATTGAGCAGTTGCGTTCTTTGATCACCCGCCACATCAGCGACTAATTGCCGATGAGCCAGGTAAGCATGAGTCGCATTGGTGCTTATTGCATCCGTATACTCCATGGTGAAATCAGCAATCACCCCTATACAGTCCCCTGCCCGCTCGGAGCCTGGAGTGGTTTCCAGGTGTGCTGCACGCAACCATCGTGAATAAATCCTGTGACCGCATCGATAGGCGTGAAACGTGGCTTCCAATGGGAATCGATGTGCAGCCCGGCGTTCGGCACTCTTCAGTACAAATCTGAATTCTCCGGGTCTGCCGCCCTTGAGTAATCGAATAATTTCAGCTGTGTGTCCAGCGATATCAAGTTCCAGTTCCGGGAGAATTTCAGGATTCCCTGAATCTGTAAATGCCAATATTTCAGCAAGAATTGTGTTTTGCAATTCCGTATTGATGTCAGGAACATGCTCCTCCAGGAACCAAATAAAAGAAGGCAGCGCTGGATATTCCCGAAAACGGCGCAAGACCTCATTTAAGGATTCTTCAAGATAGAAATTCATATTTACTATTGTGCAGTATCCACATTTAATTGGCCAGTATGTCAGTATTTTAACCGATGTAAGTCATTATTTATGGTGATAACCTCTAATTCATCGGTTTCAGACAAATCAGATAGGGCGATTAATTTCGATGCGCAGGTTCTGGAAATTGGCCTGTATTAATAACATTTACTTGAAGGAGCTTACAAAATGGCGAAGTATTTATTTGTATATCACGGTGGTAAACACCCGGAAACCCAGGAAGAAGTCGCAGAAGTCATGGATACCTGGGGTCAGTGGTTTGGATCGATGGGTAATGCAGTAGTTGATGGCGGTAACCCTGTAGGAATGTCATCGACGGTACAAAGTGATGGTTCGGTTGTAGACAATGGCGGCGCAAACCCTGCCAGTGGCTACAGCCTGGTTGAATCTTCAGACCTTGATGACGCATTGGCCAAGGCCAAAGGTTGCCCGATACTTTCTGCTGGCGGGTCTGTGGAAGTTGCAGAAGCAATTGACATGTAAAACTGACGCTCCCAAAGGGACCAGATTCAATCCGGCCCCTTTTTTGAATCAATGCTGGAACCGCTTCTTTTATCCAAGAAGGCTTGCCTGGAAAGAAAACTGTGCAGGTAAGAATCGCCAAAATCTGTATCTGTAAAGTGTTTTTGTATTGCGTATCCTGAACAGACGAGTTCATCCGGGAGCGCAGTGATGTTGGAATCACCGGCAGAAATTATTGAGGCTGACCAAACCGATAGCGAATTAGAGGAAACTTTCGACCCCGCCGATTGGAAGCAATTTGCCAATCTGGCGCATCGCGCACTGGACGATATGATCGCTTACCTGAGCAGCGTTCGGGAGCGGCCCTCATTCCGGGAAATTCCGGCAGACAGCAAGCAGCACCTGAGCCAGGGCTTGCCAGAACACGGTATTGGTTTGGAGAAGACCTACGCGGAAATCACAGAACACATTCTGCCCTACCCTACCGGTAACATACACCCTCGCTTCTGGAGTTGGGTCGGCGGCACCGGCACCCCTCAGGCACTGCTCGCCGATATCGTTATTTCTGCTATGAACTCCTGCAACCTGGGCTTCGATGAAGCGGTGCCCACGTATGTTGAGTTGGAGTTACTGGATTGGCTCAAATCTATGTTTGGTCTGCCACAAACAGCAAGCGGCCTGCTGGTAAGCGGTGGCTCGATGGCAAACCTGGTCGGCCTGGCGGTCGCTCGCAACAAGATGGCCGGCTTCGACGTGCGTACCCTGGGCGCGACGCCAAAGGATCAACCGCGGTTGCGCTACTACGCCTCCCGCGAAACCCATTCCTCGATTCGCAAAGCGATCGATCTGTTGGGCCTTGGCAATGAATCCCTGGTGACGATCCCGGTGCTGGATGATTACACCATCAATCTCGAAATGCTGAAGACACAGATCCGCGACGACCATCGTGCTGGCTTCAGGCCTGTATGCATCATTGCCAATGCCGGTATTGTCAATACCGGTGCCATGGATCCATTAGACAGCTTGGCCAATATTTGCAAACTAGAGAACCTGTGGCTGCACGTGGACGGGGCTTTTGGCGCCATGGCGCGCATTTCGGGAACGCATCAACACCTGGTCAACAGACTGGAATTGGCCGATTCCCTGGCTTTTGACTTGCACAAGTGGATGTATCAGCAATATGACATCGGTTGTGTGCTGGTTCGCGACCGGAAGGCGCACCGGGAAACATTCGTAGTTTCGCCGGATTACCTGACCCAATTTGAGCTTGGCGTGGCTTCGGGTCCAACCGACTTTTCTGCCTATGGGGTACAGTTGTCACGCTCATTCAGAGCACTGCGGGCCTGGACCAGCATCAAGCCTGAGGGCCTGCAAAAATTCCGTCGACTGGTAGATCAAAATATCGCCCAGGCCGCGTATTTGACCCGGCTCATACAAGCCAACCCAAAATTGGAATTGCTGGCGAAAACCTCGTTGAATATCGTCAATTTTCGCTATCGTGGCAACAATCTTGATGACGCAATGCTGGATGGGCTAAATCAGTCCTTATTACAGCTCTTGCAAACACGGGGCGTTGCATCACCTTCTTCAACCCGGCTCAAGGGCCGTTTTTCCATCCGCGTTGCCATAACCAATCATCGCAGCCGGCGTTCCGACTTTGATGCGCTTATTGATGGCGTCTTGCGGATCGGCGCTGAACTGGAGAAGAAAAAGGAATAAAAAGGGCCTGAGGTTTGTCCCTCTCAGTGTCTCCGTTACACTATATGCAAAATTCTACGCGGGCGCTTTATTGATGATTGGACCTATCGTGAATCCTGGCTTTCTGAATTATTGCCGTCTTGTTCTGCTTGCCTTCATTTTCCCGGCATTGCTGCAGGCCGAAGAAACGTCTATTGAGACCAGCACTGGCTCCATCAAAGGGGCGCTGTACACCATCGCCAGGCCATCTGCATGGCAAGGTAATCTATTGATCATTGCGCACGGACTTCGTCCGGAATCGGCAGCGCTGGATTGCAGCCTGGACATTGAGCGCCCCGCCTATGCCAATTTGCTGGCAGAAGGGTGGATGCTTGCCATCTCCAGTTACCGTAGAAACGGGATAATCATCAAGGATGCAATCGAGGACCTTGATCTGCTGAGAAACCATATTGTGCAAATCCATGGCGAACCTGCCCGCACCCTGGTCATGGGCAACTCCATGGGTGGGGCGATCGGCACCTTGATCGCCGAAACCCATTACGCGGATTTCGACGGAATCCTTGCAATCGGCGCAGCGCTGGGCACAGGCAAGCAACAGGAAGCGCGTGGTTTTAACCACAGTCCGCGGATTCCTATCCTCTTTCTCACCAATCAGAGCGAGTTGCAAGGGCCACAGGAATACCTGCAGCGAGCCGGTATTGCCCCCGTGGCGCCAGCGCTGTGGCGGGTCAATCGTGATGGCCATGTGAACGTGAATGACGCCGAACGCCTGGCGGCATTGCAGGCGCTGGATCAATTCGTCGAAAATGGCCAGATTGACCGCGACAAAAACGGCACTATTGCAGGCAGTTTCAGCGCATCAACAGCCAAATTTTCCACCGAAGGCGTGATTGGCGTCATTACCAGTATCTCGGCAAATTATGGAAACATTTTCACCGCGTTCGTAGCCGAAGATCTGCAACGACTGGGTATAAAAAGGGTTGCCATTTCAATCTCAGCTTGCGCGACCAGACTGTACGGTTCCTGAGGGGCAGCAACTATGGCGATGTAAAACAGGGTGACTGGGTGGCGTTTGTCTCCGGTGAGGGTAACCTGATGATCGCACGCAATTCCCTTAACGCATGTACAAGCATCGGATGTAAAGCGGGTGATGAACTATTTTTACACCGATAGAAGTCGGGGTCACGTGGCTGCCATTAGCAGTATGGACAACCATGGCATTCCTGTTTTAAAGAAGCCCACCTGTTTTCCCCTTCCCGTTGCCGCCTGGACCATGTTCAGGTAGCCTGCAGGGCATGGCAGACAAAGCCTCCCGGAAAGTCAGTTTCAGCCAGATGGCGAAGGGCACCCGCGCCGATTACGACCTGGTCGAGATTCATGAAGCGGTATTGGCGAACGGCCTGGCCGATAAAATTCTTACGGATCTCAAGTCCCTGGATGGCCCTTCCCCCTACAAGATCAGCCGCCTCGAACACTGCCTTCAGTCGGCGACCCGCGCGGAAGCCGACGGAGCTAATGAGGAGACCATTGCCGTGGCCCTGCTACATGATATCGGTGATGTTTATTCACCCCTTAATCACTCCCAGGTCGCAGCCGCGATTTTGCGGCCTTACGTCAGTCAGAAAAACTGGTGGATCGTCCAGCATCACGGCCTGTTCCAGGGCTATTACTGGTTTGAACACTATGGCCGTAATCCCCGGGAACGTGACCTTTACAAAGGCCATCCCTACTTTGAAGCGACCGTAGATTTCTGCGCCAAATGGGACCAGAACTGCTTCGATCCCGACTATCCCAGCAAACCACTGGAGTATTTCGAGCCACTGGTCAGGCAACTGTTCAGTCCCCAGGCCAAGGGATACGCTTAGTGAAACGTAAATCCCCCGGGGTGATTTTTAGGAATTGAAATGACATACGCCAGTACCGGCGAGTTGCGCCATGATTCTGCATGGCTTGCGGAAACCACCCTGAAAGCAGCAGCAGTGTTTTGGTACCTGGTGGCCGTCACCGGCCAATTGATTTTCGTGGCCACCATGGGCCTGTGGCTGCCCCGCATCTAGAGTACTTAAAACACGGTCCAGCGTACACGTGGTCAATGTTTCAAGGGAGGTCTGGCGGACCAACTGGCCGCATACCATACCCCGCAACGAAGATTTTGATCTCGACACGCTGAAGGACTGATGCAGGGTCGTTTTTACTCTGATCCCAAATGTTTGATCTCAAAATATTTCGTCTGATCGTAAGTACGACTCTTTTCGTCGATCTCCCGATGAAATGCAAATCAAAGGAAGTACACTACTCTTCGTGGGGCTCGTTGAGGCACGACCCGGGCAAGACCCCCCTGCAGACAATCTGGTTGAAATCATTTCTCATATCTTTGGTTGGTATAGATCTCAATTCTTGTCTGTAGGGGATTTTGCTTGGATAAATCATCTAGCAAACCAAAGTAAATTTGGAGATATTAGAAATGAAATTTAACCGTAATCCACTATCTAATGCCGTTAAAAACGGCTTGAGCAGTGCGCTGGTCCTCGGACTTGCCTCTTCTCCGCTGGCTGTCCTTGCCCAGGACGATGCGGATGGCGAGGATGGCGTTGAGCTTGATCGCGTCCAGGTAACTGGTTCAAGAATCAAGCCAACCGACGTTGTAGGCACATTGCCTGTGATGGCCACCATATTCCCGGTTTCATCTGAACCACTCCAGCCCAGCTCAAACCCTTTCTAAGCTTCACTTTCCGGGGCACCGGGTGTTCGCCTGCTCCGGGAATCAGTGCTTGAAGGGGCTGGAGTAGGCCGCGAAAATGACACGCAGATAACACGCAGATAACACGCGCGTCGAGAGGGAGAAGGCTTCGACTCCGAAGTAGCTCCAGTGGGGAGGTTGGGTAACATTCGATTTAGTTCCCCAAAGAAGGGTCGTTAGACAGCCGGTCGATCTTCACCACCGCCCGCGCTGGAATCGTGATAACGCCGGACACCTGTTCTCTCGATTCCTTGCCGCCGATGCTGATGGCAAGCGTCAGTTGCCGCTCATCCCGATGAAGCAACCAGCCGACAGATCGGCAAATGACGATGGGTGGATAGTCGGCCTCATCCGGCCATTGCCAGCTAGAGTCAGCCTGCACACTATCTTCCCATTCGACAAGAACGACGTGCAATTCCCTTGACTTCATGCGGGGTCGAATTTACGCGAGGATCGCGGTGGCGCGACCGGCGTCAATTACCTTCTTGCTCTCAAGCACGTTAAAAACATAGTTGGCCGCAGACGAGTCGAGTGTACGTCGTCAGAGCATGTGGGACCACTTGAGCCTTTTTCTAAGAGACACTTTTCTGCCCATGCTTTCTCCAGTCTAGCCTGCTAACCGCAGGTTTTGTATTTTCCTTTGCGTTAACGTTCTGGCTTTGATCATTGACCGTCGGTCCAGGATGTCGTTTCTTCTTCCGTTATACACATCAGCCGGCGTCACGTTATCCAGTGATTCGTGATACCGCTCATGGTTGTAATGAGCCACCCACTGAGCAATGGCACTTTCCAGTTCCCACGGGAAGTAATAATTCTCCAGCTTGACCACGTTTTTCATCGAACGGTGGTAGCGTTCGATCTTGCCCTGGGTCATCGGGTGGTACGGTGCTCCCCGGGTGTGCTTCATGTCTTGATCCTGCAACCATTCCCTGAGTTCTTTTGAGATATAGCAGGGGCCGTTGTCAGACAGTAACCTGGGCTTGTGATGCACCCTGACTTCGGTGAGCCCTGTGGCTTTCAGAGCATCTTCCAGAGTATCGGTGACATCATGCGCCGCCATCGTGGTCGTCAACCGCCAGCTGATGATGTAACGGGAATAGTCATCCAGGATCGTCGACAGGAAGTACCAGCCCCAGCCCACCACCCGGAAGTAGGTAAAGTCTGTCTGCCACAGTTCATGTACACGCCGTGTCGGATGCTGGAACGCATCGGCTGCGCTCATCACTATGAACTGTGGGCTGGTAACCAGGTCATGGGCCTTGAGGATGCGATAGACACTGGACTCCGAGATAAAGTACTCATGGGTATCAGTAAGATGCCAGGCCAGTTCCCGGGGTGTCAGCTCCGGTTGTTCCAGGGCCACATCAACAACCAGTTCCCGTACCGACTCGGGGATCTTGTTCCAGTGCTGACGTGATGCCCTGCTGTGGTTCTGCAAGCCATCAGGGCCATCGCGTTCATAAGCCTGATACCAACGGTAGAAACTGCTGCGACTGACGTTGATCTCGACCAGAGTCCTGCGCACGGATAACTCCGAGTCTTCCACCAGGCGGATAATGGCCAGCTTTTCAGATGCGCTGTACATCAGTCTTCGTCCAATGTCACACCCTGCCCAGTGAGACTTTTTTTAAGCCAGTCATTGCGCAGGTACAGTTCGGCAACCGCTTGCTTGAGGGTGGTATTTTCTTTTCTGAGACCAACCACTTCATCGCTGTTGGCTTCTCTGACGGTATCTCCTGACAGGCGCTTTTTACCGGCCTCCAGAAAATCCTTGCTCCAGCGGTAATACAGATTGTTGTTAATACCTTCCTGGCGACACAGTTCAGCGATCGAGCTTTCACCGCGCAATCCATCCAGTACGATACGGATCTTTTCCTCTGACGAGAACTTGCGACGGGTATTGCGGCGGATCTCCTTGACCCGTTTGGTGGTGTTTGACATGCTCATATTGAGACTCCTCTGCTTCAGGTTAAAAATAGCAGAAGTGTCTCTTAGTTAAAGCAGTTGATTGGCCCCATATGGGCTGACGTCACACAAAGTGGTCCCATATGCTCTGACGACGTACAGTAATGGTCAGCTACGTCACTCTCTACAGCCATGCGACAGTGAACAGAATGAATGAAAATAACAAGGATGTAACATGAAGAGCCAAGAGGAAGTAGTTGCAGGCGTTAAAGAATGGGCGCAATGGTGGATTGGGAAGAGACGAGAAAAGCTAGAAGATCAGCTTTGTACGTCGTCAGAGCATATGGGGCCACTTGAGCCTTTTTCTAAGAGACACTTTTCTGCCCGTACTTTCTCCAGTCTAGCCTGCTAACCGCAGGTTTTGTATTTTCCTTTGCGTTAACGTCCTGGCTTTGATCATTGACCGTCGGTCCAGGATGTCGTTTCTTCTTCCGTTATACACATCAGCCTGCGTCACGTTATCTGTGTGACGTCAGCCCATATGGGGCCAATCAACTGCTTTAACTAAGAGACACTTCTGCTATTTTTAACCTGAAGCAGAGGAGTCTCAATATGAGCATGTCAAACACCACCAAACGGGTCAAGGAGATCCGCAGCCAAATTCAACAAAAGCACTGGCGGCTACTCCAACCAGGTTTCACGTTGAGAATATGCCGACCTCACAATATATGGTCTTACCGAAGGTCTCGTCGGAACGCCGCATCTACATCCCATTTGGCTATGTACGCCCAAGCACCTTGTCAAGTGATCTTTTGTTTATCTCATCGAAGGCAAATTTATACCATTTTGGTTTTCTTTCTTCGGAAATGCATATGGCTTGGATTCGAGCAGTTTGCGGAAGATTAGAAAGTCGGTACCGATATTCTAATACGCTTGTCTACAACAATTTTCCGTGGCCTAAGAAGGTATCCATCGCGCTAAAAACTAGAATTGAGAACGCTGCTCAAGCAATCCTAGATGAACGCGTAAAACATCCAACTGCTTCACTGGCAGACCTTTATGACCCTCTCACAATGCCAGTTGGATTACTCAAAGCACATCAAGCAAATGATCGAGCTGTTGACGCAGCATACACAAGAAGAAAGTTTAAGTCCGAAGCAGAACGGATTGCATTTCTTTTTGAACGATATGATGCGCTGGTCCAGCTTTAGCGCCCCTTATATAGCATATCGGGAGTTGGTCGCATGAACGCGGTGCTGCCTCCCCCTCCGAAACAGCGATATCCATCGCTGGCAAAGACCGAACAGTTTTCATAAAAAAGCCCGGACTTTTTAGGGTCCGGGCTACTTAGTCGGAGCGGTGAAACTGGTAAACACAACTGACTCTGACTTTCTCGGCTCGTGTATTCACGGAACTACATATGTTGCGGGATCGAGTCCGCGCCTCTGGTACCAAAGACTATTGAGCAGAGAGTGCCTCGCATATTACCACATTATCAGGCACAGCACGGGCGAGGGTCATCTGCCCGGAAAGTCCCGTGGATGGGAAGTCGTAAGTCAGTATTGCCTCATTACAGCTGACAAAAACAATGGTGATGGTCCCGTAGCCCGGTTGCTGGTTTGCCAGTGGTTCGAGGGCGTTGAATATACCGCCGCTGGTCAATTCAACATTGATTGTCACACTGTTACCGGAATAGGCACCGAGGCCGGTCACCCAGCGTTGATCCGGTGCTCCAAAAGTGGCCAGAACACTTTCATCTGGCAGTGCCGAGTCAAAGGTAAACCACGACAGGAAGAATAATCCCAGGTCTGGGTAAACGGTGAAGAAAAACCCCTGTAAAGCGGCATCAGCACTTACCCATGCATCATTGAGGCCGGCGTTGATTGTGAAATCCCGTTGATTAATTAACCATCCTATATCCTTGAACGCGGCTTGCGTAAGGTCCACTTCGGCATGGTCAAGATTCCCTATAAACGGCTCCATCAATAAATCCGGTAATGCCGTCCTGCTCCAGTGAGATACGGATGACCGAGCCTCAAATTCGGACGGCGCATAAATTTTCACCTTGCCCTGATTCTCACCATTCAACTTGGTAGCGCTAAGCTTAATCGTCACATTGGCTGTGGCTAGGTTGGCACGTAAGTCATCTGCCACCGATTTCTCAACGCCAATATAAGGAATCGTAATCTCCTGATTAGTAATTTGCCCACGCATATCAGGCAGCCCCCTACGGGATGTAGCTGCAATAATGACCCCCACAGCACCAGTCGCAAATTCAGAAAAGAAAGCTGGGAATGCCGCCGTGCAGTCTGGTGTTTCATCAAAAAGAATAATCCTGCCGCTGAAAGAAGCCTCATTGATTTGAGTACACCCATCACCAAAATTATTGCCATCAACCACATCTGCGGTAACTCCATCTGCGGGAACAATAATGGTCGGTTCTTCACCGGGGACCGCCTCAAAGCTGCCAGAAATGCCACCCGGTGCATTAATTTCCAATTCTGGCGCGGCACCCAGGTGCATACTGCTGTCCGCAGTTACATTCGATCCATTCCATACGAGTGCTGGCTCATTTGTTGCAGATGTTTTTCGCTCGGCATTAGTCATAACATCCCAGGATTTTCCGGTGTCCAGGTCATGCAGATTACGGCTGAATACATCGGGGTAGCCGCCAACCCCTGTAAATTCACCGCTACCATCAGCATCCACGTCGGATATGCTGGTAAGACCGAGACCATGTGCCAATTCGTGTAAAACAACAGCAAACAGAGTGCTGGTCCCGGCCGGCGTATCCCCATCCAAGCCGTAGTAGAATCCTCCACCGCCGAGACAATCAGGATCGGAATCTACCAGGCTGTTAAAGGTCGCATTGATATCCACAGATGCGCCAGTTCGGTTGAAGCCAATCAGGCTTTCTGCCAGCGCAATTGGGTAGGCAATGTTTGGATCAGAACCGGGAAAATTTGCGCCTGTAAACGCCGGACCGGCGCTGCCAACCGTGCCGCTGGACTCGCTGCAAAATAACTCATCAAACTGCGCGCCGACGTTGATGGTGACATCGCTTTTCAGAATGCGCCCCCAGACATCAGCGGTTGCCTGGAATAAATTAAGGCGCATCTCTCCCAGTGTCGTACCCGGATTGTTGCCCTTCTGGTTGGCATTGGCTGGTGGGCTCGGATCGTTAAATCCTTCTCCAGCACCATCATTGTTTTGGATGACAATTATCGCGGCCGATGCCTGCATGGCAAACAGGGAGATGTACGCCAGTCCTATCAATGATTTTAAAGTCATGGCTTCTTCACCACGACAGGTGTGTTCAATGAAGCGACAGAGCTCCTGCCGATTTCTCCAGCCATCCATGATTTGGCGGCCCCCTCATCGGTGGTGCAGAAAGTCTCTACCTTCCCATCCGGGCCCAGTCTTGCAACGGTGACATTGCCAAGACTTCCATTGTGCTCAGCCATCATGGAACCATCTGCCAGGATTCTATGTGTAACCAGCTGCCCGCTATGGTCAAAAGCAGCCCGGGAAGAGGGCCTAAAAGCTATCTCTCCCCTGGGAGTGTGCTTATGTCCTTTTTGTTCTTCTGCTACAAGCAACAGGGGGTTTATGAGTAAGCAAATGAAAAACAGGTTTTTTTTGGAGCTCATGGCGACCTTTCCTCCAATGTCAATCCCGGAAGAGTACCGAGATTTGCAGGCAGCAGCTTCCTCTCCTTCTTAGTGTAGCGGGTCGTAATTGATAAAACAACTTGGAATATCAGTAGGCTGGAAACGAGCTGTTGATTGTCTGCTACTGACCGCCATCGGACCGCTGTTCTGAAACCCACCGACCAAGCATATTGCTATTAAGCCCAAGGCTTCTGGCCGCTTCTGCACGGCTATAACCTTGATCGAGTACCAAACTGACTGCATCCAGTTTGAACTCCTTTGAATACTTTTTTCTGCTACTCAATTTACTTCTCCCAGTTAAATAAATTATCTCTTAACTGGGTTGTACAATCTATTGGACCACGTCAGGGTAACATTCGATATAATTCCCCAAAATTAACCCGCTGTCACGCGGACGTCTTTCCCCTCGAGGATCGCGGCAACCCGAAACTGACCGATGCCCAAATCTTAGAAAAGGCACACGGGCTTCACTCCGACACTTTAATGAATTCACTACTGGCCGCTGCAAAGAAAGTTGATTAAGCGGTACAAAAAAGTGTACCAAATGACACGTGGGTAACACGCGGCCTTTTTGAAATTTCTCGATTCTTTTTTTAAATCAAAAGTGTACGTCGTCAGAGCATATGGGACCACTTGAGCCTTTTTCTAAGAGACACTTTTCTGCCCGTACTTTCTCCAGTCTAGCCTGCTAATCGCAGGTTTTGTACTTTCCTTTGCGTTAACGTTCTGGACTTGATCATTGACCGTCGGTCCAGGATGTCGTTTCTTCTTCCGTTATACACATCAGCCGGCGTCACGTTATCCAGTGATTCGTGATACCGCTCATGGTTGTAATGAGCCACCCACTGAGCAATGGCACTTTCCAGTTCCCACGGGAAGTAATAATTCTCCAGCTTGACCACGTTTTTCATCGAACGGTGGTAGCGTTCGATCTTGCCCTGGGTCATCGGGTGGTACGGTGCTCCCCGGGTGTGCTTCATGTCTTGATCCTGCAACCATTCCCTGAGTTCTTTTGAGATATAGCAGGGGCCGTTGTCAGACAGTAACCTGGGCTTGTGATGCACCCTGACTTCGGTGAGCCCTGTGGCTTTCAGAGCATCTTCCAGAGTATCGGTGACATCATGCGCCGCCATCGTGGTCGTCAACCGCCAGCTGATGATGTAACGGGAATAGTCATCCAGGATCGTCGACAGGAAGTACCAGCCCCAGCCCACCACCCGGAAGTAGGTAAAGTCTGTCTGCCACAGTTCATGTACACGCCGTGTCGGATGCTGGAACGCATCGGCTGCGCTCATCACTATGAACTGTGGGCTGGTAACCAGGTCATGGGCCTTGAGGATGCGATAGACACTGGACTCCGAGATAAAGTACTCATGGGTATCAGTAAGATGCCAGGCCAGTTCCCGGGGTGTCAGCTCCGGTTGTTCCAGGGCCACATCAACAACCAGTTCCCGTACCGACTCAGGGATCTTGTTCCAGTGCTGACGTGATGCCCTGCTGTGGTTCTGCAAGCCATCAGGGCCATCGCGTTCATAAGCCTGATACCAACGGTAGAAACTGCTGCGACTGACGTTGATCTCGACCAGAGTCCTGCGCACGGATAACTCCGAGTCTTCCACCAGGCGGATAATGGCCAGCTTTTCAGATGCGCTGTACATCAGTCTTCGTCCAATGTCACACCCTGCCCAGTGAGACTTTTTTTAAGCCAGTCATTGCGCAGGTACAGTTCGGCAACCGCTTGCTTGAGGGTGGTATTTTCTTTTCTGAGACCAACCACTTCATCGCTGTTGGCTTCTCTGACGGTATCTCCTGACAGGCGCTTTTTACCGGCCTCCAGAAAATCCTTGCTCCAGCGGTAATACAGATTGTTGTTAATACCTTCCTGGCGACATAGTTCAGCGATCGAGCTTTCACCGCGCAATCCATCCAGTACGATACGGATCTTTTCCTCTGACGAGAACTTGCGACGGGTATTGCGGCGGATCTCCTTGACCCGTTTGGTGGTGTTTGACATGCTCATATTGAGACTCCTCTGCTTCAGGTTAAAAATAGCAGAAGTGTCTCTTAGTTAAAGCAGTTGATTGGCCCCATATGGGCTGACGTCACACAGCCAGGTCCAAAGCTGACAAAATCTTCAACCCGGGTATCGTGACCAATAGAAGCGGATCGGTTAACCAATACCTGTTCACCAAACTGGCTATGGGCGCCAATGACGACACCTGCATTTACCTGGAACCCGTTACCAAATAGTACAGTGCCAGCAATTGTTGCAGTTGGATCAATTAACCATCCCTCACCGGTAAAACCCTTTTCAGCCAGTTCATGTAGTATTGCCCTTCGATGACCGGGCGTCACCAGCGGGATAATTGCCGGACAGTCCCGAATCAATGAATCGCATTGATCAGGATTCAACACGGGATTTAATCCATAAAAGTTCCCTTCTGTTTGCAGGTTGTTGATGAAGGCAGCTATCTCAACCTGCGCCCTTGCAGCTACCTCAACCATCTCGTAAACGTAGCGCGAGCCAATGCCGTACAACACAATTTTTTGAGGATTAATTCTGATTTTATGATCCCATCAGGCAAACGTGTAATTCTGGTATTAACGCCAGCATTTTGATGCTGGAAATCATACCAAAAGCCTACTTGCAGCCGTTAAAGTTATTAATGACTTGTATGACATGGTTGACGTCTCCGTCACTTAATTGCGGATGGCATGGCAAGGAAAGACAGGTGGCAGCGTGGTTTTCAGAACTCACTAACCCCTCAGGATCTCGGGCAATTTCCAGAAAAGGTGATTGTTTGTGAATCGGAACAGGGTAGTGACTCAATGACTGGACGCCATTTGAAAAAAGATACTGTTGAAGTGCATCTCGCTGCTTGCAAATGACAACAAAAAGGTGGTGGGTATGAGAACAGGTTTCCTGGGGCTCTTGCAAATGCTTTACCAGTGCATTCTTTATTCCCGCGCGGTACGTTTTGGCTGTTTTTCTTCTTTGTTCGTTGAATTTTGAAAGCCACTTCAATCGTTCGGTGAGAAATGCCGCCTGGAGCTCATCAAGCCTGCTGTTTAGTCCCAATTCTTCGTGATGATATCGATTGCTTTGGCCATAATTCCTTAAACTCCTCGCTGCCTGGGCTACTGATAAATCCTGGGTGACCAGCATGCCTGCATCCCCCAATGCTCCCAGGTTTTTTGTAGGATAAAAACTGAAAGCCCCTGCACTTCCAAAACTTCCTGACATGCCTTCTCGCCAGGAGCTTAGGTGGGCCTGAGCACAATCCTCAACCAGGGATAAGTTCTTCTCGGCACACAAGTTCTGCCAGGCATCCATGTCGCGCATCTGGCCGTACAGGTGCACCAGTACAATGGCCCTGGTGTTGGTGGAAATGCATCGTCTGACACTTTCGACTGACATCAGCGCTGTTCCGGGCTCCACATCAGCCAGTACAGGAGTTGCCCCAGATCGGATAATGGCCAGCACGGTAGCGAATGCCGTCATAGCAGTCGTGATTACCTCATCCCCTTTTCCAATCCCAAGAGCCCGCAAAGCGATCTCAATGGCATCCATGCCGTTACCGACACCTACCGCGTGCGTGATTCCGCATATTTTTGCCCATTGATGCTCGAAGTTCAGAACTTCGTTTCCAAGAATGTAGTGTCCGGATTCGATAACCCGGCCAGCGGCTGCGAGCAGGCTAGCCTTTAATTCTGGCGGCTCAGCTTTGAAGGCATTCATTAAAATCATTGATCCTGCTTCCAATAATGCTGGCCATTGAGTTGGTAGTATTCGATTGTTCTGGCTAGGCCTTCCTGCAGGCTGACCCTTGGTTCCCAGCCCAGGCTTCCCCTTATCAGGGAATAATCACTGTAGTAGTCTCCAATATCGATCGCCTTCCTGTTGGGAGGGAAAGGAAGCAGCTTGTAACTACCACTGCCATTGAGGGTAATCATCAACTCAGCAAGGGATTTGAGATCGATGATTTCCGGGCCTCCCAGGTTGTAAATATTTCCGTTGGCCTTTTCCGATGCACCTGCAAGCAGGAGCGCATTGACACAATCATCGACATAATTAAAGTCTCTTAATTGCAGACCGTCACCAAACACCTGGAATGGTTGCTTATCCACCAGACAGCGTAGCCAGACACCCAGAAAAGTTTGCCTTGCATCTTTGACCCGCATACCCGGGCCATAGGTGTTGGTCCGGCGCAAAGCACATGTACGAAGCCCATGGACATTGTTGTATAGCAAGTGGAACTGCTCTCCAGCCCATTTGTTAATCCCATTCACATCAACAGGGCGCGCCAACTGCTTTTCGTTCACCGGCAAAATATCAGCTTTTCCATATATCTGTCGGGTACTGGCGTAAACAATCTTGACGCGCACATTGAACTCACGACAGGTTTCAAGAAACGAAAGCTGTGCCCGGGCATTAATGTCAAGGTCTGACAGCGGATCACACATTGAGTCAATGTGGCTGGTTTGCCCGGCAAGATTGAAAATAAAGTCCGCATCCTTAACCAACGGTGTCATGGCCTCGGAATTCCCCAAATCACAACTTTTGAGGGTAAGTGCATTGCGCAAATCAGCCACGTTAAACAGGTTGCCGCCATGCCTGGGGTTCAGATTATCAACCAGGGTGACAATTGCGCCCTCCTGAACCAGTTTACGGGCAAGGTTTGACCCGATAAAACCGAGGCCACCAGTGATCAGTACATTCTTACCGATATAGGCATTCAAGATGATTAACCTGACAATAAAACTGACTCAAGGAAGGGTTATTATCAGCCAAATAGGCCCAGGTTGTAATCTCTGCACGCAGCAGATTACTTATTGCGGTAGAAGATATAGACGCTCCCCATTCACGAGGATCGAGGACCATCATCATAGATGCATACCTTAAACAGTGGGTGACACCACTGAACCTCGTGAAAAACGGAGACGTCTATGAAACAGAACATACTCCACGTCGGCCTGGATGTCGACGATACCCAATACCATGGCTCGGCCTTCAACAAAGACACCGGTGAAATTATTGATTTTAAGTGCCGGCCCACGCTGAAGGGTCTACTGAACCAGCTGGACAGGATGGCGCGGCATTTTCCCGGCTGTGCGATCAGGTTGTGCTACGAAGCATCCTACGTGGGCTATTGTCTACAACGCGACCTGGCGTTCCATGGCGTTCACTGCGATGTCGTGGCGCCGAGCAGCATTCCCAGCCCGCGCGGCAAGGCCGTCAAGACCGACTGTATTGATGCGGGCTACCTGGTTCAGTTCTACGACAATGACTTATTGACGATCATGCAGCCCCGGATGAGGAGCAGGAACAGGATCGGGATTTACTCCGTTCGCGCCAGAAGCTGTTGCAACAGCGAACGCAGCTGCGCAAACATCTACAAGCGGTGTTACGTCGCAACGGCTTGCATTACAAAGCCCAGACCGGCAATAAGTCGCACTGGACAGCGCATCACTACGGCTGGCAGGCACGCACCATCGAAGGTGCATCAGGCAGCCTCAAGGTGAATCTGGAGTTGCAGTTGCGCCAGATCAAGGGGCTCAACCAGATCCTGGCCGAGTATGGTCAGCAGATCGAGGTGCTGGCCATCACACCGCGCTACCGGGACTCGGTTCAGTCACTGATCTGCTACAAAGACATCAAGAATATCTTTGCGTTGACGATGATTACCGAGATTGGTGGCATCAAGCGCTTTCCTCATCCCCGCCAGCTGGTGTCCTGGATCGGCATGGATATCCGGGAATATTCCTCTGGCGGCAGGCACAACCGGATGGGGATTACCAAGCAGGGTAATCGCTACTTGCGCACGGCTTTTGTTGAAGCCAATCAGCGCGGCTACCGAACGGCTAGAATCGGCAAGGACCTGAAGGCCAGGCGCAAAGAGACTGCGCCCGGGAGATGGTGGGCTTTGTGTGGGAGTCACTCAATGCGGTGGCGGCCTGAAAACGAGCAGAAATACGCGTAAAACCAAAACCACTTTGTCAATTGCTTGAATCTAATGATTGATACGGAGGATAAGCCAGAGATCGGGAAGCCCACAAGAACTTCCTTAGAAACATCAGCCCCTGAGTATAGGTTGTGGTGACCCCTAAACGGACAGATCTTAATGCGTTAACCAGCACGCGAATACGAGGATGTTAGTCCACGGTCAACCCCACTCTGTGATTCAGCCAGGAAATTCAAGTTGACAAAGGGGGCGTCTATACGAGGAAGTATAAACCACTCTTTTGGGATATCCGCCAAGTATCAGTCACTTCCAAAAGCGTTCAGTTCGTGCACTGTCAGCCCCTGAACCACAGGCATCCTGGCCACCAGTGCGTCTGAACCCATAGCCGCTGGCCCCAAACTGGCCCATTTCCCACAGCACGGCCGCTCGCAGCCCTGGGCCGGCTATCTGAGAGAGATATTCGGGTCACACGTCTTGAACACCGGGCTGGCGCTGGGTAGTGATCAATTTCGAGCTGAAGTGGAGCAGTTGAAGGGTCAGCTACAGTGCCGCCTCAAGCGCGGCCCTAAATCAAAAAACAAAACTCATCCAAAAGAAGAGTTTTTACTCTGACCCCAAATATTTTTTGGATTCTTGTAAGCACGCGTGGTGGTTTAGACTGGCACACATGAGCAAACGACTCATTATCATGCGCCACGCCAAGAGCAGTTGGACGTCCGGAGCCGCCACCGATCAGCAGCGCCCGCTGAACAAGCGTGGGCGGCGCGATGCGCCTCGAATCAGCGCCCGACTACGGAATCTCGGCTGGATCCCGGGCCTGGTCATTGCCAGCGATTCAGAGCGTACACGAGAGACCTGGCAGCGAATGAAAGCGGAGTTTCCACATTCAATCGAGAAACGATTCTGCAGCGCTTTCTATCACGGCGGATTGTCCGCGATCACAAACGCATGCAGCATGCTGGCGGAGGACATCTCCACGCTGTTGGTGCTCGGACACAATCCTGGCTGGGAAGACGCCGTATCAGGTTTATGCGGGGAGTGGGTCCGGATGACAACTGCCAACGCGGCCCTGTTGGAGAGCAATGCCGATGATTGGGCAGAAGCCATCGAGGCAAACTGGGTACTCGTTGAGGTTCTGCGACCAAAAGAACTCTGACCCCAAATATTCTGTGAAAGTGCTGGATGGACTCTCAAGCAAACGGGATTGTTGTTTCTACGAACTGATCAGGGCAGAATCGCTATTTGCGGGCCATCAACGCCTTTGAATCCACGAAAACAAGAATGACCAGGGGCCCTCCATGAAAAGCATTATTGGGAAAAGCATTATTGGTATTAGTCTGTCTCTCCTGATTTCCGGTGCTGTGATTGCAACAGAATTGAATCCCACGCAGATGGAGGGTCTCCATTACCAATTGCCGCTGCTTGAAGGTAATTACGATCCTGCGATCACGACGCCCTCTTCGATACTGGGATTCCCGGTCGGCCAAAAAACCGCTACCCCTGCACAGATTGTGGAGGTAGTGACCTCGCTTACCAATCAGAGCGATCGTGCCATTTTGGTAGAATATGCGCGCAGCCATGAAGGCCGGCCACTGTATTACGCGGTCATATCTACCCCGAAAAATCTGGCTCGCATCGACCATGTCAAAGCAGACCTTGCCCGTTTATCTGACCCACGCGGATTAAGCGATGCGCAATCGGAAACCCTGATTGATGGCTTGCCTGCCTGTACGTCGTCAGAGCATATGGGACCACTTGAGCCTTTTTCTAAGAGACACTTTTCTGCCCGTACTTTCTCCAGTCTAGCCTGCTAACCGCAGGTTTTGTATTTTCCTTTGCGTTAACGTTCTGGCTTTGATCATTGACCGTCGGTCCAGGATGTCGTTTCTTCTTCCGTTATACACATCAGCCGGCGTCACGTTATCCAGTGATTCGTGATACCGCTCATGGTTGTAATGAGCCACCCACTGAGCAATGGCACTTTCCAGTTCCCACGGGAAGTAATAATTCTCCAGCTTGACCACGTTTTTCATCGAACGGTGGTAGCGTTCGATCTTGCCCTGGGTCATCGGGTGGTACGGTGCTCCCCGGGTGTGCTTCATGTCTTGATCCTGCAACCATTCCCTGAGTTCTTTTGAGATATAGCAGGGGCCGTTGTCAGACAGTAACCTGGGCTTGTGATGCACCCTGACTTCGGTGAGCCCTGTGGCTTTCAGAGCATCTTCCAGAGTATCGGTGACATCATGCGCCGCCATCGTGGTCGTCAACCGCCAGCTGATGATGTAACGGGAATAGTCATCCAGGATCGTCGACAGGAAGTACCAGCCCCAGCCCACCACCCGGAAGTAGGTAAAGTCTGTCTGCCACAGTTCATGTACACGCCGTGTCGGATGCTGGAACGCATCGGCTGCGCTCATCACTATGAACTGTGGGCTGGTAACCAGGTCATGGGCCTTGAGGATGCGATAGACACTGGACTCCGAGATAAAGTACTCATGGGTATCAGTAAGATGCCAGGCCAGTTCCCGGGGTGTCAGCTCCGGTTGTTCCAGGGCCACATCAACAACCAGTTCCCGTACCGACTCGGGGATCTTGTTCCAGTGCTGACGTGATGCCCTGCTGTGGTTCTGCAAGCCATCAGGGCCATCGCGTTCATAAGCCTGATACCAACGGTAGAAACTGCTGCGACTGACGTTGATCTCGACCAGAGTCCTGCGCACGGATAACTCCGAGTCTTCCACCAGGCGGATAATGGCCAGCTTTTCAGATGCGCTGTACATCAGTCTTCGTCCAATGTCACACCCTGCCCAGTGAGACTTTTTTTAAGCCAGTCATTGCGCAGGTACAGTTCGGCAACCGCTTGCTTGAGGGTGGTATTTTCTTTTCTGAGACCAACCACTTCATCGCTGTTGGCTTCTCTGACGGTATCTCCTGACAGGCGCTTTTTACCGGCCTCCAGAAAATCCTTGCTCCAGCGGTAATACAGATTGTTGTTAATACCTTCCTGGCGACACAGTTCAGCGATCGAGCTTTCACCGCGCAATCCATCCAGTACGATACGGATCTTTTCCTCTGACGAGAACTTGCGACGGGTATTGCTGCGGATCTCCTTGACCCGTTTGGTGGTGTTTGACATGCTCATATTGAGACTCCTCTGCTTCAGGTTAAAAATAGCAGACGTGTCTCTTAGTTAAAGCAGTTGATTGGCCCCATATGGGCTGACGTCACACACTACCTAGAATTTTCCTACCTTTATTCGTTTCAGCCTTTCTGCCTGCCAAAATGTCGGCTGATGTCACGCTGGAGCATTCCGTTAAAGTCGAAGCACGCGGCCTGATTTCAGTTTTCGACTCCGAGAAAACCATGCAGACCCGCATCTCCGGCGACCGCGCGAGGATCGAAAGCTTTAACGGCGAACTGACCGGTTCCGCCGAAGCAACGGCCATCATCAAGCTCGAGGACGACTGGGCTTATCTGCTCCACCCGGATCGTAACCAGTATGAAAGCAAGTCACTGGGCCAGCTCAGGCAGGAGGAGGAACGTGATATCGAGCTGATCGCACAAATGCCGCAAAACGGACCGGATGCGCTGCCGATCAACGAGCAGGGCTGCCAGTGGTCCCGCCCCGCGATCGAGATGAAGCGCACAAAGGAAAAGGCGCAAATTGCAGGCCTTCGCGCCGAGCAATACCTGGTCACCATGGCCAGCACCTGTGCGATTCCGGACACACAGCAGGCCTGTGATGTCACCTGGGTGCTGGACTACTGGAACGCGCGGCGTATGCCTGGTGACCGCGAGGTTGCCGAATCCCAGCGGGAACTCGCAGACCGCTACGGCACACCGGAACTGCTGGCCATGTCCGCCGTGATTCCGCAAGGACTGCTGGCGCTGTTCGAGGATGGCTGGGAAGAGGTCATCTTTGAGGCGGACGGCCTCAAGGGTTTCCCGGTCAAGACCATTATGACCCTGCACATCGGCGGAAAGCAGTGCCGCACACGATCCAACAGCGAGATCACTCGCGACACGGTTTGGTCAGGGGTCAAGGAAGACAGCATGCAGGCCACCAAGCAGTCTGCCGCGAGCACAGCCGGAAACGTCGTCGCCGGCCAGGTCTTGCAGCAGGCTGGGGGCCTCGGCGGTATGATTGCATCCACTGCAGCTGGCATATTTACCCGCAATGCCGCCTCCAAAGCCATGGACCGGGAAAAGCAAGCCGAACCGGCCGATGTCGGCGACGAAGGCCTCGCCGAGCGCGTCCCTGGCCAGGTGCAGATATTCAGGATCACGACCGAACTCAGATCAGTCAGCGACGAATACCTGGAGGCGGACCGTTTCGAAGTGCCTTCCGGCTGGGAAGAAATCTGAAGGGGTCAGCCCACTCTGGCTCCTGATGATATTAAGGGTCAGAGTAAAAACTCACAGAATTCGGAGCTAATGTCCAATATCGAAAAGCGCGCGGTCTCTTTACGCTGCCTGGATGCCGCGAGTTACTCGAAACTGTCCTGCCGGCCTGCCGGTACATGTCATCCAAAGAGGAAACAACCGGCAAGCATGTTTCGCATCTGATTCAGATTTCAAAGCATTTGCCCATCGGTTGTTCGAAGGCGCCTCGCGGTTCAGCGTCGACATCCATGCCTGGGTGTTCATGACAAACCATATTCACCTGACTCTGACCCCAAATATTAATGGTCATTGGCATCTCATTATCGGTATTTATCAGCAAAAAAAGGGGGCGGGTACATTTTGTTTAGAACAGGTATCCGGCCCCTTTTTTCATTTCAAAGTTCGTGATGTCTCATAATGTATTTTCTTTTTCTTGTAACCCAGGTTCAGCACCCTGTCGTAACTGAACGTGATCGTGATTGAGCCATTTCTATTGCGGACCTTGAAATTACTAGTCATATCGTTCATTTCGTTGATTTGCAGTAACTTGACCACTTTCCCTTTTGCAGCATATTCACTGGTGATGGGATCTAATCTATGATCGACTTCAACGCTGGTCAGGATGGAATTAATGGATTTGGATTCAATGACATGCGGCACATACTGGATGCCTATATATATGCCATACCCAAGGATTACCAGTGTGATGATTGTGGCAATCACGGATGCACCGGTTTGATGGTTTGGCAATTTTTTCATGGTGACATTTCTCAATGTAATGGGGGTAGAGTGGACTAACCCGGCTTCTCGGACAATTAATTAAGCCACTAATCGATATTCCTGTTCAACCCTCAATGGAAATACAGGGTGAGAAATAAAGGGGCCAGAGCACTTTTCTCGCCCAAGGGGCGGCCTATTAATTATTCTTACCCGGGTGTGGCTGCATTGTACTCATGAGTTAAACTAACCGGTATATATCAGTGAAAAGGATGTCACTTATGTTGCAATCAATATTGAGAACGATCTTTGTTTTTCTACTCACGATCATTCTGGTCCCGGTGCCGCTGATGGCAGAACCGCCCAGCGACAAAGGAAAACCCGGGAAAGCGGGCAAAGAGCTTCGCAAAGCAGAACATGAGCAGGAAGGTTCGCTTGACTGGTCACTGAATGTCTCAGTCGGCATTAGCCTGGGCGAGGCGCGCCAATTGGCGGTCAATCATGGCCTGACCGGAGTCAAGCCGCTGCCACCCGGAATTCGCAAGAACCTGACCCGTGGCAAGCCGATGCCGCCGGGTATCGCGAGAAACCGTATGCCGGATGCCTTTCTAAACCAACTTCCGTATCACGAGGGTTATGAATGGCACTGGAGCGGTAGCGACCTGGTGTTGGTCGTTGTGGGTACGCTGGTCATTACGCATGTGTTGGCTGATGTTTTTGAGTGAAACACTCAGCGATAGGAAATCAGATCCCCATGCAGTTTGAAATGAGGAAAAGGGCTTAACTTGGTGTCCGTGGAAACGGGGGAGGATCAGTAACCTCGATGCAGGGAGTAGCGATAAGGGCTTGAAAGCAATGGGGGGATTATTCACAGTCGTCGCAGGGGCTGATAACCTGCCCTTTCACCAGTTCTCCGTATGGAATCTTCTCGCCATCCGCCATGTATGAACTGAATGGCGCCGGCAGGCCATGCCCGTGGCCAAATGTATCGGCGTTTTGCAGGTGGTAATGCAGATGAGGTTCGCTGGTATTGCCTGAATTGCCGCACAGCCCCAACAGTTGCCCTGCTTCTACGACATCTCCCTCTTTAACCGCAACGCTCCCCTGCTGAAAGTGCGCTAGCAGAGAGTATTCCTCGTTGCCGTGGTTGATGATCACGTGATTGCCGGGAGGATTTGCTGAATCCATCTGGCCAGGAACCTGGTCAGGCAGCCCATCCACGGCGGCGACCACGGTGCCACCGGCCGGTGTCAGAATTTCCTGCCCGAAACAGAAATAACTGTCCAGCGACAGCGGGTCACCCTCAAATGACTTGCCATTCCTGATTACCAGAATGTCATAAGCATACCGCTGGTCTACGGCGTCGACGTGGTAATTCTGCGCGCGTTCACGCCCACCCCAGAACACAAACCATTCGCCGCTGAACGGCACGCGCAGCTCAGTCCGAGTCTGATAATCTTCAAAGGCCTGGCTGGGTTCGCCCTGTTGCGGTCGGACAAAGAAACCGGCGATTTGGCCCTTCGCATCAAAAGTCCAATGAAACACCAGTGGCTGGGGGCTATTCTCAAAATTCTGAATTCTTCGAAATATATCGAAGCCCTGCTCCTCACTCCACTCCTCGTTGATGACCTCTCCTGCAGATCCCGCCTGAATTTGTACCTGTTGGCTAAAGGCGTTGAGCTTCGCTGCATCGCCCAGGGCCGACTGCATTTTGGAAGCCATTTGGGCCCAAATGGCTTCGGTTTCGCCAGCAAGGAACAGTTCTGAGAGTTGCAACCCCAGGTCAGGGTCAACATCAGCACGTGCGGGCATGGCGGCCCACAGCACACAGAATATGGTGATCATTGTTCGAAACATGGGACCTCCCAAATATTTTGCTGACTATATGGCATTCCCTTATCAATGGGGATCGAAAATCAATTGCGGAAAAAACAAGTTACCCGCTATTGCGATAGCGCTCTTGCATCCCTTTCAGGAAGCTCCGCAGGCATTGATCCTTGCACTCCCGGTAGTGCCTGTTTCCGGGTTTGCGAAAAAAAGCGCTGAGCTCATGTTTGCTCAAAGTCAGACCGCCCAGGCTCGTGATTTCCAAAACGTCCTCTGCTTTCAGGTTAAGGGCAATTTTTAGTTTGCTGAAGATCTGATTATTGCTCAAACGTTTCTCTGCAGCTCGCACCGGGCCGTCTTTCCTGCCGCGCTTGTCGATAATAAACCCATTGAGAAATGCGGCAAATTCAGCGTCCTTGCATGGCTTGTACGCCTCGTCTTCGTCCTTTTTCATCCAGTCACTGATCTGTGCACGTGTGACCTCCATATCTCCCAGGGCAAATATTTCCATCACTTTCGAGTCGTTAAGCTCAAAGCTGTACCGAATGCGGCGCAAAACATCGTTATTAACCATATATCTCTAGCTCACTTTGCGGGCGCGGACATTGCGCCCTTTAACTTTTCCATTTGCCAGGTAGGAAAGTCCCTGGCGCAGTGCTTCATGCTCAAGTGCGACGAAACTCATCATTTCAAAAATATCAATTTTTCCGATCTGGGATCCCGGCAAGCCTGCATCCCCGGTCAACGCACCGAGCAAGTCACCTGGACGAATCTTGTGCTTACGGCCAGCATCTATCTGAATGGTCGCCATGGGTGCTTTCAGTTTAAATCCCGACTCAAAGTCCAGTGATGCTGGCACATCGCAGATACAGGGTTTCGACAGGTATGCCTCAATCGCCCTCATGCGGACCTGTTCAGACTCGGTAAACATGCTCATTGCAATGCCCTTCTCGCCTGCCCTGTCGGTTCGCCCGATGCGGTGCACATAAATTTCCGGGTCGCGAGGCAACTCGTAATTGATCACTGTGTGACGTCAGCCCATATGGGGCCAATCAACTGCTTTAACTAAGAGACACTTCTGCTATTTTTAACCTGAAGCAGAGGAGTCTCAATATGAGCATGTCAAACACCACCAAACGGGTCAAGGAGATCCGCCGCAATACCCGTCGCAAGTTCTCGTCAGAGGAAAAGATCCGTATCGTACTGGATGGATTGCGCGGTGAAAGCTCGATCGCTGAACTGTGTCGCCAGGAAGGTATTAACAACAATCTGTATTACCGCTGGAGCAAGGATTTTCTGGAGGCCGGTAAAAAGCGCCTGTCAGGAGATACCGTCAGAGAAGCCAACAGCGATGAAGTGGTTGGTCTCAGAAAAGAAAATACCACCCTCAAGCAAGCGGTTGCCGAACTGTACCTGCGCAATGACTGGCTTAAAAAAAGTCTCACTGGGTAGGGTGTGACATTGGACGAAGACTGATGTACAGCGCATCTGAAAAGCTGGCCATTATCCGCCTGGTGGAAGACTCGGAGTTATCCGTGCGCAGGACTCTGGTCGAGATCAACGTCAGTCGCAGCAGTTTCTACCGTTGGTATCAGGCTTATGAACGCGATGGCCCTGATGGCTTGCAGAACCACAGCAGGGCATCACGTCAGCACTGGAACAAGATCCCCGAGTCGGTACGGGAACTGGTTGTTGATGTGGCCCTGGAACAACCGGAGCTGACACCCCGGGAACTGGCCTGGCATCTTACTGATACCCATGAGTACTTTATCTCGGAGTCCAGTGTCTATCGCATCCTCAAGGCCCATGACCTGGTTACCAGCCCACAGTTCATAGTGATGAGCGCAGCCGATGCGTTCCAGCATCCGACACGGCGTGTACATGAACTGTGGCAGACAGACTTTACCTACTTCCGGGTGGTGGGCTGGGGCTGGTACTTCCTGTCGACGATCCTGGATGACTATTCCCGTTACATCATCAGCTGGCGGTTGACGACCACGATGGCGGCGCATGATGTCACCGATACTCTGGAAGATGCTCTGAAAGCCACAGGGCTCACCGAAGTCAGGGTGCATCACAAGCCCAGGTTACTGTCTGACAACGGCCCCTGCTATATCTCAAAAGAACTCAGGGAATGGTTGCAGGATCAAGACATGAAGCACACCCGGGGAGCACCGTACCACCCGATGACCCAGGGCAAGATCGAACGCTACCACCGTGAACTGGAAAGTGCCATTGCTCAGTGGGTGGCTCATTACAACCATGAGCGGTATCACGAATCACTGGATAACGTGACGCCGGCTGATGTGTATAACGGAAGAAGAAACGACATCCTGGACCGACGGTCAATGATCAAAGCCAGAACGTTAACGCAAAGGAAAATACAAAACCTGCGGTTAGCAGGCTAGACTGGAGAAAGCATGGGCAGAAAAGTGTCTCTTAGAAAATAGCTCAAGTGGTGCCATATGCTCTGACGACGTACACGGGAACTATATAACCACCATGCTGTTAGTCGAGGAACTGTTCAACACGAAATATTTGCGGGTGAAAGAGCAACAATTTTCCAAGATGGTGATTCTTTACTTATTTCGGTTAATTGCCGCGCCGACTCATCCCCATTAACTGATACGGTTCCCTACGGCTTAGCGGTAACGATAGAAGTAGCTGAAGGTGTCGAAATCCCGGTGTACGAAGAAGTTAGAACAAGAGTACAACCTCGCGTGGAAGTCAGGCCGACAATATAAATGGGCCCTCCATTTAGTCATGAGACCTTAATGAGCATGCTCCTCAAAAAAAAGCTGTTTATTAAAACCTCATTGTTTATCTACTAACACAAACGCCAACTGAAGAGCCCTTTCAGAGCCTAAGGTGACTGCCTCCTACATATTCCTCCGATACTCCCCACCCACATCATAAAGCGCATGACTCATGCTGCCGAGTGAGCAATCCTTCCCCGCTTCCATAAGTGCCTCGAAAGTGTTTTTCCTCTCACGCGCCACCTGTTGCAGGTTGGTAAGTTCCGGCTTCGCCTCTTCGGAGTGTGATTCCCTGAAATTCTCAACGTTCTCCACCTGCTGGTCTTTCTCACCGGTTGTCGATCGCATCAGTTCCTGCTCGCCGCCGTGGATGTGTTTGCCCTCCTCACTCAGGAATGTATTCACCCCAACCAGCGGCAAACTGCCGTCGTGCTTTTTGTGCTCGTAATACATGGATTCTTCCTGAATCTTGCTGCGCTGGTACATGGTGTCCATGGCGCCGAGTACACCGCCGCGTTCTGAAATCCGCTCGAATTCCTGGTACACGGCTTCTTCCACCAGGTCGGTCAACTCGTCCACGATGAAGCTGCCTTGCCAGGGGTTCTCGCAGAAGTTCAGGCCCAGTTCCTTGTTGATGATCATCTGGATGGCTACCGCGCGGCGCACGGATTCTTCCGTGGGCGTGGTGATGGCCTCGTCGAAGGCGTTGGTGTGCAGCGAATTGCAGTTGTCGAACAGGGCGTACAGGGCCTGCAGCGTGGTCCTGATGTCGTTGAACTGGATTTCCTGCGCATGCAGTGACCGGCCTGATGTCTGGATGTGGTACTTGAGCATCTGGCTGCGTTTGTTGGCCTGGTAACGCTCCCGCATCGCTCTTGCCCAGATGCGCCTGGCTACCCGCCCTATCACGGTATATTCCGGGTCCATGCCGTTGGAGAAGAAGAAGCTGAGGTTGGGCGCGAACTCATCGATGTTCATGCCCCGAGCCAAGTAGTACTCGACGATGGTGAAGCCGTTGCTGAGCGTAAAGGCCAACTGGCTGATCGGGTTGGCGCCGGCTTCGGCGATGTGGTAACCCGAAATCGATACCGAGTAGAAATTGCGCACCTGGTTTTCCACGAAGAACTGCTGGATATCGCCCATCATGCGCATGGCGAACTCGGTTGAAAAGATGCAGGTGTTCTGCGCCTGGTCTTCCTTAAGGATATCGGCCTGCACGGTGCCACGGACTTTACTCAAGGTGTCATTTCTGATCCGCGCATAAGTTTCCTGATCAACCAGCTTGTCGCCGGTGATACCGAGCAGTCCAATGCCCAAGCCATCATTACCTTCAGGCAATTCGCCTGTATATTCGGGTTGTTTTCTGCCCTTGAAGTGCTTTTTGATCTTCTTTTGGGCTTTTTCCCACTCGCCGGTTTCTTTTAAGTGCAATTCCACCTGCTGGTCGATGGCGGCGTTCATGAAAAACGCCAGAATCATTGGCGCGGGACCGTTGATGGTCATGGAAACCGAGGTGGTGGGCTGGCACAGGTCAAAGCCCGAGTAGAGCTTTTTCATATCATCCAGGGTCGCGATGGATACGCCCGCGTTACCGACCTTGCCGTAGATGTCCGGGCGGGTGTGAGGGTCTTCGCCGTACAGGGTGACCGAATCAAATGCGGTCGATAACCTCGTGGCCGGTTGGCCTGCTGCCAAAATGTGGAAGCGACGGTTGGTGCGCTCCGGTGTGCCCTCGCCTGCGAACATGCGGATGGGGTCTTCGGCTAATCTTCGATAGGGGAAGACACCGGCGGTGTAGGGGTAGGCACCGGGGAGGTTTTCACGCATCAGGAATGAGAGCAGCTCGCCCCAGTCGGTGTCTCGTGGCATGCCGATTTTGGGGATGGCCAGTTTCGAGAGGGATTCGCGGTAGTTGGAGCCGGTGATTTCTCGGCCGCGGACGGTGTAGGAGAATTGTTCGGTTCGGATGCCATGTTTGCGGGAGGGCCAGGCTTTTAAGAGCTCAAGGGCATCAACTGAGAGTTCAGAGATTGAAGAGTTATACCTTTGTCTCAGCAGAACGAATTCGCGATCAAAAATCGCTCCCACATCCTTCGAGCCGTCTCCCACATCCTTCGATCCATCTCCCACAATCTTCGATTCAGCACCCACATCCAAATCAGGAGCAGTGCCAGATTCAGACAATTCGCGATTGGAAATCGCTCCCACAGGGTACACATCAAACGCCGAGGGTAACTCAGGGTCTTCGAGGTCTTTGAGGCACTCGTAATAGTGCTGGGCTAGGCTGGCTGATTCTGCCTGGCGCGCGATATCGGCGTTGATGTCCCTGACCTGCTCGGCGATCTCGGCCAGGTAGCGGGTGCGGGCGCCGGGAATCAGGATGGTGGCCTTGGGTTCTTTGACAGAAACATCAGTGTTAGGTGTCCAGTCTTTTCCCTTCAGGCTCATCTTTTCGCGCAACAGGCGTAACAGGTTGACGAACATCCAGGAAATACCCGGGTCGTTGAACTGGCTGGCGATGGTCGGGTAGACCGGCACATCCTCGTCTTCCATGGCAAACGCCAGGTGGTTGCGCTTCCATTGTTTGCGTACATCGCGCAGCGCGTCTTCGGCGCCGCGCTTGTCGAATTTGTTCAGCACCACCAATTCGGCAAAATCCAGCATGTCGATCTTCTCGAGCTGGCTTTGTGCGCCGAAATCGGAAGTCATCACGTAGCAGGAGAAATCCACCATGTCGACGATTTCCGAATCGGACTGGCCGATACCGGCGGTTTCTACCAGCACCAGATCGAAGCCGGCTGATTTTAAGAAAGAGATGGCGTCGTTCAGCATGGCGGAGGTGGCCAGGTGCTGACGTCTCGTTGCCATGGAGCGCATGTAGATGCGCTCACTGCGCAATGAATTCATGCGGATGCGGTCGCCCAGCAGAGCACCGCCGGTGCGCCTGCGGGTGGGGTCTACGGCCAGTACCGCGATTGTTTTGTCGGGGAAGCTGGCTTGCAGGCGGTTCAAAATCTCATCGGTGACCGAGGATTTACCGGCACCGCCGGTGCCGGTAATGCCGACTACCGGGGCCTGCTTTTTGGCGCCGGCCCATTCTCGGCGCTTGAGCTTGAGTTCTGCCTCACCAAATACGCCGGCTTCGAGCGCCGTGAGGACACCTGCAATAGATTTTGAGTCTTCAAGGTCCAGTTGATCCGGATAGCCCGGTGCCAGACGGCTGACTTCGGTGCGCTGGACTACGTCCTGAATCATCTCGACCAGGCCCATGTCCATGCCGTCATCGGGGTGGTAGATGCGCTCTACGCCATAGGCTTCCAGTTCCCTGATCTCTTCCGGCGTAATGGTGCCGCCACCACCGCCGAATACCTTGATATGCCCCGCCCCACGCTCCTTGAGCTGGTCGATCATGAATTTGAAATATTCGTTGTGTCCTCCCTGGTAAGAGGAGATCGCAATCGCATCGGCATCTTCCTGGATGGCAGCACGCACGATATCCAGCACCGCGCGGTTGTGGCCCAGGTGGATGACCTCGCAGCCCTGCGCCTGGATCAGCCGCCGCATGATGTTGATGGCCGCATCGTGGCCGTCAAACAGCGACGCTGCTGTAACAAAGCGCAGCGGTGTTTCGATGGCGGTGCTCTTGATGACGCCAATGTCGGAGGCGGCTCGGCTCATATTTTGGGCTCAGTGATATTAACCCCTCTATTTTACAGGGTTTGGGGTGGTGGATGGGACAGGCATTGGTCATGGAGGTCAAAAGCTTCGCGATTAGAAATCGCTCCTACATGATTCGATGAAGTTTTCCGATATTCCCCTGGTTCGGAAAATACGACGGTCATTGGACGAAATATTGTGACCACGATGTAAATATATTATAATTACAATATCTGATCATGAATTCTTACGTTTTGAATGGGATGAATCCAAGCAAAAGTCCAATATTAAAAAACACGGTGTTTCTTTCGATGAAGCGAGTTCGTCTTTTTTTGATCCTGACGCGAGACTTCATTCAGATTCGACCCATTCATTGCATGAAGAAAGATTCATTCTGATGGGGTGGAGTAAAAAGTTTCGACTCCTAATGGTGAGTCACACCTATGATGACAAAAATAAATCAGTGCGCATCATTTCCGCCAGAAAGGCAACGACTGCTGAGAGGTTTCAATACAGAGGGTTTAAAAGATGAGGGACGAATACGCTTTTTCAAATTCAGTACGCAATCCTTATATCAAATATTTGAAGAGGCAAGTAACTATTCGCCTGGATATACCAACCATTGAGTATTTCAAGGAGTTGTCAGACGATGTTGGTATGCCTTATCAAAGCTTGATCAATCACTACCTGCGTGAATGTGCAGAGTCCAAGAAAAGGCCGCTCATGAAGTGGGAATAACATAAGCCAATCGCGAGCAGAGGCTCGCTCCTACAAATGTCTCAAGCACCTCTGCTATCCAAAATCCAATCGCTCCCACAGTGGTCCTGCCCACACATCCAAAAGTGATCGCTGCTACAGTTTGTCGCAAGTACACATCATTTCGTCGATAAGGGGCAGACAAACAACACATCTATAGGCACAGTGCCGCCGTTGGGGCCGTGAGAGGGACGTGTCCTGCGTTTCCTTTTTATACGGAGTGTTTCAATGAAAATGCGATTTACACCTGTTTTTTCTGCCAGCCTGTTGCTGGTAGCCGGCAATGCAATTGCCGAAGACACGATTCCGCTGAACGCGGTGAACAAGGCCAGTGAAGTGATTGACGCCGCGATTGAGGCCTACGGCGGTGCCGAGGCGCTGACCAAGCTCAACCGGGTGGCGCGCAAGAGCAAGTTCACCACCTGGGCGACCAACCAGAGCCTGACACCGGGCGCGCCCTGGGATGAGGGCCACACTTCCAACTTTGCGGCCATCGACTTCGAGAACGAACAGTTCCGCGGCGGTAACAAGGGCTCACAGGGTGGTTTCAATTTCAATGGCGGGCAGCTGGTGAATGGCGAACAAAGCTTCAATTTTGATTTCCGCGCCGGCACCCAGACGGAAAACCCGACCGCTGATTTCAACACCATTTCCGGCCCGTTCATTCGCGTAACGGCTCCCTTGCTGGTCAAACAACTGCAAGACCGCCGCTATACCTCGCACTGGCTGGGCGAGGCGGATTACGAGGGCCGCAAACACGATGTCATCACGCTGGTGATGGAAGTCGGTCCGGCTTTGAGCCTGTACTTTGACCAGGAAACGCACCTGCTCTCGCGTTCCGAGCGTGTTTTAGCGCCATTCGGGCAAATTGACTACCACTTCAAGGACTACGTCACCATTGACGGCATTCCATTCAGCAAGACATTCGAGTTATATGCCAACGATCAGCCAAACCTTCTGATTGACCGCTACGCAACGGAAGTAAATCCGGAATTTGCGCAGTATCTTGAAATTCCGAAAGGACTGGAACTGGTTGAAGCCGCACCACCTGCTGCCACCGAGGTTGAACTGCAGGAAGTCGAAGAAGGCGTGTTCCTGGTCGGTTCTGCCGGCACCTTTGCCATGTTTGTCGAGATGGATGATCACATTGTTGCGGTTGGCGCCACAGCCGGAATTCCGGAACGCATCGCCAAGCTGCGTGAAACGATTGAAGACAAGCCCATCAAGTACGCGGTGCTGCCCCATCACCACAACGACCACCTGGTCGGCGTGCCCGCTTATGAGGAAGAAGGCTCAGTGATCTTTACCGTTAAACAGCACGAAGAAGTAGTACGCGGTACAGCAATAGATGGTGAAGCATTGAAGCTGGAGTTCGTCGATGGCAAAAAAGTATTTGGCACCGGCAGCCGCACCGTGGAAATCCACGATATCGGACCAACTCCTCATTCAGAGCACCTGTTGGTTGCTTACCTGCCGGATGAAGGTATTTTGTTCGAGGCCGACCATTTTCCGAACCCGGCCAACGGCCGCATGGTGCCGGCACAGCCTGTCACCCTGAGACTGGCAGCAGCCCTGGATGAGAAAGGCCTGGATGTGAAGACCATTATCGGTGCGCACAGTGCACGCATAGCCAGTCGTGATGACCTGGCGACAGCCTTGTCATTAAAGCTGGCCAGCGTTGCTTTAACAGCCAGTTGGTAATCAGCTTTATTTGTTGTGTTGAAAAACCCCGCGAAAGCGGGGTTTTTTTTGAGGAGATTAAATAAAAGCTTCGCGATCAAAAATCGCTCTCACAAATGTCCCATTCCTAGTGCAAACCGAAACCATTCGCGAGGTGGTCCTCGCTCCTACATCCAAAAGTCATCGCTCCTACGAATATGAGTTCATCAGGGCACCAAGGCGGGCGATACCATCGCGGATATCATCCTCGCCATAGAACGCAAAGCTGAGGCGCAGGAAATTTTTTAACGCGCCGTTAGCTGAGAACAATTCACCGGGCTGAAAACCGACCTGGAATTCAGAAGCCCTGCCGTGTAACTCCATCGCGTCGGTAGTTTCTTGCAACTTCAGCCAGAAAAAATAGCCTCCATCCGGACGAATCCATTGCGCATGACCTGCCAAGTACTGTTGGAGACTTTCTTCCATGGCCATCAATCTTTTCCGGTAAGCATCTTTGACATACTCGATGTGCTGCTCCTGCCGCCCACTGTCGATGGCGTGGCGAACCAAGTGCGAAGCAACGTGGTTGATTGAACCGCCACTGTTCACCCAGCCACTGTCGAGCAAGGTCTCCATCAACTCTTCCGAGGTCTGTATCCAGCCCATGCGCAGTCCCGGTGCGAGAATCTTGGAAAATGTACCCAGCGAAAGGACGTTACCCCGTTCAGTCATGGTACCCAACGCAGGTGGAACTTCCCCAAAGCACGGCAGTAACTGGTAAACCTCGTCGGCGGCGATCACAAAACCATGCTCGCGGCTCAGGTCAACAAGCCGTTCACGGCGTGATGCCGATAAGGATTGACCGCCCGGATTGCTGAAGCTTGGAATCGTGTAGAGCATGGCAGGCTTTGATGTCTCCAAAGCCGCTTCCAGCGCATCGATGGACATGCCTTTATCGTCCAACGGAATGCTGATGATATTGAGGCCGCGGTCGAGGAAAACCTGGAAGGCCAGGAAATAAGCCGGCTCTTCTACGAAGATGGTGTCGCCTGCCTGCGTGAACCGCTCGCAGACGAATTCCAGTGCCTGGGAATTCCCACCGGTCAGAAACAGTGATTCCGGTGCGGTATCCGATTCGTAGGCAATGCTCAGAAAGTCCGCCAATGATTCGCGAAAACGGACATCGCCCTGCTTGTCGCCATAATTGAAGTCCTGCGGGTCAGCCGAGGCCAGGAATTCATCGGAAAGCGCTCGAAAAAGCGCCACTGGCATCAGGTCGGACGAGGGTTGTCCTATACCGAAATTGATGGTGCCGGCCGGAGGCCTGGCGTCAAATGTTGCCTTCACTGCCATGAAAAACCCTCATTGAGCCCCTGCCCTGTGGACAAATTTGAATACATCATCAAAACGATTTTCAAGAACATATCTGATATTTTGTGCAGAAATCCGGCGGTTCTCCAGCATGGATTGCTCCGAATAAAAAGCGACATGTGGTGTCAGGATCACATTTTCTCGGCCAAGCAAGGGGTGGTTTTTCAAGTCCGGCGGCTCCTGTGCCAGAACATCCAGCGCTGCCCCGGAAATCAAGCCATTATCAAGGGCATATACCAGGGCCGATTCGTCAATCAGGGCACCGCGTGAAACATTGATCAACTGCGGCTTGCGCTCCATTTTCAAAAATGCGCCACCGTCAATCAGATTGTGATTGTCCTGGCTGAGGTTTGCGTGCAGGCTGATGATATCGGAGTGCCGTAGCAGTTCAATCAATTCAACCAGGCGCACCCCGATCTTATAGTCTTGTTGATACGGATCATAGGTCATGACATTCAGGCCAAACCCGGCGGCTCTTGATGCCACAGCGCGCCCGATCCGGCCGAAGCCGATGATGCCCAGCGTCTGACCTGAAAGCCTCTTGATCCCGGAGACCTCATCGTATGCCCAGCTCCCCTGTTCCTGGACCTGGCCATGATAGGTGAACAATTTTCGATTCAGCGCCAGAATCAGCGCCATGGTGTGATCGGCGACTTCATCCGTGCAGTATTCCCCGATACAACAAACGCTGATGCCCAGCTCTTTTGCTGCATTGATGTCCACGCAATCCGAGCCAGTCGCCGCCACCGAGATCACCTTGCAGTGCGGCATTTGCTGCAACACCTCGCGGCTGAATTCCGCAAAATCGGTCAGCACTGCATCGGCATCAGCACAGGTGACCGCCAGCTCATCAGGATCACCCCGGTAGGTAAACTGCCGGACTTCAGCATCGACAGGAAAATGATCACGCTCCACCGACAGTTCGCGGCCATCGCTTTCAAGCGTATCAATAACAAGAATTGTTGTTGATTCGGTCGAAATGACGGCTCCACCAGCTTGCGTGGTCATTCAGTGCCCTTCAATGCTCATTAATCACCCACATATTCACGGCATTTCGAAAACGCAGCAATTTTTGTTGTCAAATATCCGGCCCAGTCCATAGCTTCTTTGACCTGGGATGTTTTATGTTTAAGCGCTTTCGCATGTTTTTGCTGGCGAGCCGAGACTAAAAAACTTTCGCCGGGACGTTTGGAGTTTCGGGAGGTGATTTCAGGCAGAGCTGCAAGCAAAGATTCCTGTTCAGATGCAAAACCCATCCATTCACTAATTTCCAACATGCAATTTTCGGAGTCCTCGAGAAAAGTATCAAAATTATACAAACGGCAATGTTCAGGGTATTGGTCCATCGCTTCGAGCATCAAATACATGCTCCCCAGCCAGGAGACTACCGCCAATTTCCCGGCAGAGAGTTCGCTAACATACAGTTTTGGTACACCGGGTATTTTTATCCATTCGCGCATGCGGTGCACGGCCCAGGTACGCAGGCTATTTCTCGGTGCCTCAGCGCGCAAGTTGGTCGCCAGGTGGGAGCGCAATGGCTGATACAACAGCATGGCTCGATCAAGAAGGGTATTTTCGATCAATGGAACAATCAGGTTACTGGAGGTACTGGTCGCCTTGATTAGAGCCACCTGATGCTCACCAAATGATCGTGCATAAGACCGCAGTAAAATCCGCGCGACCACATTCCATTGTTCACGGTTCAGCAATCGTGTTGGTTGCTCAAGCACACTGTAACTTGCAGCAAGCTTCCACAATGGCTTGGGCTCACGCAGTGGCAAAATATTCTGGCTGGCACTGAGCGCCCGCGACAGCAGCGTCGAACCGCAATAGCCAGTATGAAAAATTATTGGCGCGAGCCTTGGTGGTTGATTGCAAAAAAATTGCTCAAGTGTCTGCTGGTGATAGCGGAGTGGCTTTATTCCTACAGATCGGATACGGGCATCAAGAAATGGCGAGTCGCGGTAGCTTTGGTCGCTCATTTGCTTAAATTCAAAAAAAGAAAGCTCCGGATTCCAGTCGTACAGATAGAATTCAGCGGATAATTTGTGCGCATTAGAAGTGATTTTCATCAGTATTTTAACTCTCCTCGCTTTTGCATCAATAAATACGTCACCACCGAAACCGCCAGTCCCTGCCACAGCGGTTCAACCCTGAATACACCTTCCATGCCGGAGCTTGCAGCCATCTTCCACAATATTACCGTCGGCAAGGACAGGGCAATACTCCAAAATGCCGCACCAGAATCTACCTTTTTAAACAACAATGCTGCCATGGTGGGCACAAACAGCGCTGCCGAGTTGATCGTGAATCCAAGCAGCAGGACATCAATGATATCCTGCATTTTCCAGGCCATCAGGGTGGCCAGCAGGCCCGCAACCACAGAAGCCCACATACTGATACGGAGCATGGATTGTTGCTCCACATCGGGATTGATGTAGCGCTGATAAATATCCCTGGTCAGGTTGGCAGATGAAGTCAGGATGCAGATATCGGCACTGGACATGACAGCTGCCAAAATACCAACCAGCATCAGCCCTTTCAGGCCAGCAGGGAATAGATCCAGCACGAATGTGGTGAGAATATCGTTGCTACTCTCAACTGCCGGAAAAAGTGCAGCAGAGGCCAGTCCCATCCAGGTTGCCGCCACCGCGATCGGCAGCATGAATACTACAGCTATTAGCGCACCCCGGCGGGATGCCGACGCATCGCGGGCCGCAAAACAGCGGGTAAAGCTGTCCATGGCCACGAAAAAGTTCAATACGATGGAAAACGCCAGTGCCGTAATGGTCGGCCAGCCCCAGGCGCCTATTTCGAAATAACTGGCCGGTAGAACATTTTGTAATTCGGTGAAGTTTCCCGCCTCGGATATTGCGATTGGCAAGCCGATGAAAACGATACCGATCAGCAGCAGGATGAACTGTGCCCAATCCGTATAGGTAACCGCCAGGAATCCGCCCGTTGCGGTATAGGTAATCACTATGACACTTGACAGCAGCAGCGCCTGGGAATAGTCCCAGCCGATCAGCACGTGGAGAATGCTGCCCAGCGCAACCAGTTGCCCTGCTGCATAAGCAATAAAAGCAGCGGAAGTGGTAATGGTGGCGATTATCCGGGTGCGGCTGTCGAAACGTTGTTCAATAAAATCCGGATAAGTCAGGTGCCCGTGCCCATCACCGAGTTTTTTGATGCGGGCAGCGGCTAAAAGTCCGAACAGCAGGCAGCCAATTGCCAGTGACAGTACATACCAGATGGCGGATATGCCAATTTCATGTGCCCTGGCTGAACCACCGATGATGGACGCCCCACCCACCCAGGATGCCAGCCACAAACAGGCAATGGAAAACGGCCCCAGCCTGCGGCCGGCCACGTAATAATCCTCGACGTTTTTCTGGCGGTAATTGGCGTACAGCCCAATGGCAATCATCAGGCCCAGGTAAACAAAGATGATGTTGGTGTCGAGCGTGGTCAAGGGCGGCTCCAGGAGGTGAAGGTGTCACGCTACAGATGCGCGATAGCAAGGTCAATTCGATTGGAATATGGGTGCAAAATATTTTGTAACTAATCTAATTGCACGGGTAATTATTGAGCGCATTTGCTAGAGTTACCCGCTGTTTCGTAGATCCTCAAGGAACCCGTGTGAAAAAGCTTATTTTATTGTCTGTTTTTCTGCCATTGGCAGCGTGCAATATTGACCACGACGAACTCGCTGCCAAAATTCATGGAACCGATGGTGTTCCGGCCTTGCCGGAAGGATTCACACTGGTCGAGGAATTCGCCGGTGATGATACCGGCATTTCCATTCCATACACCAAGTACCGCCTGGATAACGGCCTGACCGTCATCCTGCACGAGGATCATTCAGACCCATTGGTGCACGTGGATGTGACTTATCATGTCGGCTCTAACCGCGAAGAAATCGGGCGTTCAGGCTTTGCCCACCTGTTTGAACACATGATGTTCGAGGGCTCCAAAAACGTGGCCGACGAGGAGCACGCGCAAATCGTTACCGATGCCGGTGGCACCCGTAATGGCACCACCAATAACGACCGGACCAATTATTTCGAAACATTACCCGCCAACTACCTGGAAACAGCCCTGTGGCTGGAGGCCGACCGCATGGGCTTGCTGCTCGAGGCCATCAACCAGGAAAAATTTGAAATCCAGCGCGAAACCGTCAAGAACGAACGAGGGTTTCGCGTCGACAATGTTCCCTATGGCCGGGTTGGTGAAACCCTGAACAGGACGCTGTACCCACAGGACCACCCCTATTCCTGGCCCGTCATCGGCTGGATGGAAGACCTGGACAGTGCCGAAGTTGCCGACCTGAAGCGCTTTTTCCTGCGCTGGTACGGCCCCAATAACGCCGCGCTGACCATTGGCGGTGACATTGATCCCGCCAGATCACTGGCAATGGTAGAAAAATACTTCGGCTCGATCCCTGCGGGACCATCCGTCGAGAACCTGCCCAAGCAACCGGCTATGCTGGATGCTGATCGCTATCTGACAATGGAAGACAACATTCACCTGCCCGCCATTGCCATGCTTATTCCCACGGTCTACGCCGGCCATGAAGACGAAGCTGCACTTGATACCGCCGCGGAAATCATAGGTGGGGGGCAAGACTCCTTGCTTTACCAGCGCCTGGTGCAAACCGGCCGTGCCGTGCAAGTGGTTGTCTCACACAGGTGCCGTGAACTGGCTTGTGAAATGAGCTTTATTGTGATCCAGAATCCGCGTTCCGGCGAGACCCTGGCAGAAATGGAGACTGCGATTCGCGCGACCATCAAGGAATTCGCAGAACGCGAAGTCAACGATGACGACTTGCAAAAATTCAAGGCGCAATACGAATCCGGAAGGGTGTTTGCACTACAGAGTGTATCCGGGAAAGTTTCCGCACTGGCCTCCTTCCAGACATACCGTGGCTCGCCCGCCGGAATCGCTGAGGATATTAATCGCTACCTGAGCGTTACTATTGAAGACGTCAAGCGGGTGTTTGAACAATACGTGAACAACGGCGCTTCAGTCATTCTCAGCATCGTCCCCAACGGCGCCACCCAACTTGCTGCAGCTGAACCGGACTTTGTGCCGTCGCAACGTGAAGTACCCGATAACTATGGTGATGAAGGCACTGAACTGCCCTTGCGGCCGGTGGTGGACGATTTCGACCGCAGCCAGAAGCCGGTAGCTGATGCCAGCCCTGTTGTCGAGTTGCCCGCGATCTGGGATACGAAACTGGCAAACGGCGTGCGACTGCTGGCAGTACCCAACACCGAAACGCCGACCATCACCATCAATGCCATGTTCAGTGTCGGCCAGCGCGACGAGCCACCGGGCAAGGCTGGCATTACAGCCTTGACTGCCGCCCTGATGCAGGAAAGTTCTGCCGGCCTCAGCACCGCGGAATTTACCGAGGAACTGGAAAGGATAGGCGCTCGCGTATCCGTCAATTCGGGAACATACCAGACCTCGGTGACACTGAGCACATTGTCCAAGCACCTCGACAAGGCAGCTAAGCTCCTGCTGGACAGGGCTCTCAGGCCCGATTTCACACAGGAAGACTTCGACAGAGTCAAGAAACAGACCCTCGAAGCGATCATGCATTTCAAAAAATCGCCGCCTTCACTGGCAAGCCGTGCCTTGAACTCCGTGCTGTTCGGCCCTGAGCACACTCTGGCCTACCCGGCCATTGGGCTAAGCAGCACCGTTGAGGCTATCTCGCTGAATGACGTCAAGGCCTACTATGCTGCACATTTCCCACAGCATTTGAGCGGTGTTTTGGTCAGCACCAGCCTGCCACAGGTTGATATCGTGGCTGCCTTGCAGGGCTTCGCGGAACTCGAGGTTACAGAGGCATTCCGCGAGCCACTGCAGGAAGTGCAAGAGGTCTCGGGACGATCGCTATACCTGGTCAACAAGGACGGCGCCGCGCAGTCAAGCGTGCGCATCGCACATCATTCTTTGAAATTCGACGCACTGGGTGACTATCGCAAGGCCAGGCTGGCCAATTTTGTGCTGGGTGGGAACTCCAACAGCCGTATCAACCTGAATCTGCGTGAAGACAAGGGCTACACTTACGGGGCAGGCAGTGGTTTTCAGGGCGGCCCTGAGCTGGGCAGGTTCCGATTTTCCAGCGAGGTCAACAAGGATGTGACTGCTGCCGCGATTACCGAGTTGTTCGGTGAACTCGAGGCATACCAGGCCGAGGGCATGACCGAGGAGGAATTCGAATTCATGCAAAACGCAGTGAGCCAGAGCGAAGCCCGTCAATACGAGACTCCGGGCGCCAAGCTGGGACTGCTCGGCAATATCATGCGCTATGACCTGCCGTTGAATTACAGGACACTACAGAAAAACCTGCTGAAAGAGACCGACCGCGAGACCTTGAATACGCTGGCCGGCAAGCTGATTCAGCCGGACAACATGGTTGTCGTCGTGGTGGGAGATCAAGCCGTCATCCGGCCGGAACTGGAAGCGCTGGGCATGCCGATCACTGTGTTGGATGAGGAAGGCTTTGTCGTTGAAGTTGATTAACTTGAAGGAGCGAAGATTTTAGTTGTGGGAGCGATCAGTGATCGCGAATATTGTCAGTAGGCACCTTGTTTGGCTTTGGATGTGGGAGCGATTTTTAATCGTGAATTGTTTCTGGGGTTACCAAACTGATTCGCGATTGAAAATCGCTCCCACAAAACCCCCTCGCTCCTATAGCGCGCGCAACTTCTGCTGATCCGCCAGCGTCAGTTCATCGTGATTGGATAAGAATTCCTGGTAGATCACATTCTCCGTTTCATCGGTGAAATGGTAATGCGTGTCTTTGAGAAATTTCCGGAATTCACCGTCTTCTTCCTCCGGTACCAAGAAACCGGCCAACACTCGGCCATGCGCAGAGCCGTGATTCCGGTAGTGAAACAGGCTGATTGACCAGCGGCCGGCAAGCACCTCCAGGAATTCCAGCAAGGCCCCGGGGCGTTCCGGGAATTCAAATCGGAACAATCGCTCTCTTCCACCTACCGGCAGGCGCCCCCCCACCAGGTGTCGCAGGTGCAATTTCGCGACCTCGTTGCCTGACAGGTCAATCACCTCGTATCCCAGCTTCTCCATGCGCCCCTGAAGCACTTGCACGGAATCATTCAGGCGCACTCCGACGAAAACCCGGGCATTGGCGGTGCCGTTGTGGCGATAGTTGAACTCGGTAACCGGTGAAGCACCGAGCGAGCGGCAAAACTCGAGAAAACTGCCAGGGCGCTCTGGAATGGTGACCGACAACAAAGCTTCACTGCCATCGCCCAGCGCGCAACGCTCAACCACGTGCCCCAGGCGGTCAAAATTCACATTGGCACCGCTTACCACGGCAACCCAGTCTCCCCTTTCATCGTTTTCACGGGCGGGGTGATTGACGGCGTACTCAAGCGCACCGGCAACCGCCAGGGCGCCGGCCGGCTCAGCCACCGCCCGCACTTCTTCAAATATGGATTTCACCGCCGCGCAGACCTGGTCGACACTGACCGTGATGATTTCGTCCAGCAATTCCCGGCAAAGCTCGAATGTCGTCTCACCCACTTTCCGGACAGCCACACCATCGGTAAAAATCCCTGTTGTGCCAATATCCACCGGCGTCCCGGCTTCAAAGGCGGCTTTCATGGACGCTGCGTCCTCGGGTTCAACGCCGATGATCTTCACCTGCGGGTAGATTGACTTGACCGTTACAGCCACCCCTGCCGCCAGGCCACCACCACCAACCGGTACGAATATGGCATCAGGCGGTGTCGAAAGTTGTTCCGTGATCTCGATACCGATGGTGCCCTGACCGGCAATGACATCAAGGTTGTCAAAAGGATGAATAAAAATCGCGCCGGTTCCATCTGCCTCGGCGTGCGCATGGGCGCAGGCTTCATCGTAGTCATCACCAGCCAGTTCAATCCGGGCGCCCAGTTCAGCGACGGCCTGCACCTTGATTTCAGGCGTTGTGCGCGGCATAAAAATGGTCGCGTCGATGCCTAGCTCGCGCGCAGACAGCGCGACACCCTGTGCGTGGTTACCCGCCGATGCGGCAATCACGCCACGTTTCTTCTGTTCTTTTGTCAATTTGCGGATACAGTTATAGGCACCGCGTAATTTGAAAGAAAAAGTGGGTTGCAGATCTTCCCTTTTCAGCCACAAACGTGTCCCGACCCTGCTCGAAAGCCGAATTGCTTCGTGCAATGGAGTCCGATGCGCGAGGTCATATACCGGCGTTTCCCGGGCCCCGCGAAGGCGGTCCTGAATCCGCTCAGGCAAAGACTGCTTTGGGCAGGTAGTATTCACCCAGGTGATTCCTCATGGCCTCTCCGGCCTCAGAAGTTGAAAGTTTGCCACCGATGTCCGGCGTGCATTCACCGTGTTCAACGGCCGACCAGATGGCACGCTCAATACGGCTGGAAATTTCGTGGTCGCCCAATGTATAGCGGAACATCATGCCAACCGAGGCCATAATTCCGAAGGGGTTGGCAATTCCCTTGCCGGCGATATCCGGTGCAGAACCATGAATCGGTTCATAAAGACCCGTGCGGCCTTTGCCGAGAGAAGCCGAGGGCAACATTCCCATGGAACCGACCAGCATGGACGCTTCATCGGTGAGTATGTCACCGAACAGGTTTTCCGTGACTATGACGTTGAATCGCCCCGGGTTGGCGACAATATGCATAGCCGCTGCGTCAACCAGCATGGTTTCAAAAGGTACATCCGCATATCGGTCAGCCATGATTTCTGTGGTCACTTTGCGCCACAGCCTCGAGGTAGCCAACACGTTGGCCTTGTCCACCAGGGTCAAACCGCCGCAGCGCTGCCGGGCCAGTTCAGCGGCCTGTATAACCACCCTTTCAATTTCATCACGTGAATAGGCACACAGGTCGGTGGCGTATTCGTCACCTTCCTGCTTTTCTCCGAAATAAATCCCGCCGGTCAGTTCCCGTACTACTATAATGTCAACGTTTTCAATCAATTCCGGTTTCAACGGGCTGATTGATGCCAGCGAAGGATGGACCCGAACGGGCCTGAGGTTGGAAAACAAACCCAGTTCCTCCCGCAACTTCAACAAGCCCTGCTCAGGCCGGATTGTTGCGCTGGGGTCAGACCATTTCGGACCACCGACGGCCCCCAGCAAAACTGCATCGGACTCCTTGCATGCGGCCAGGGTTTCATCGGGGAGTGGTACACCGGTGGTATCCATGGCCACTCCGCCGATCATTGCATGGTCAATGCTGATATCAAGGCTATGTTGCTGAGAAATCTCGCGCAGCAAAGCTTCTGCTTCTGCACAGACCTCGGGCCCGATTCCATCGCCTGGTAACATCAAAATTTTCTTGCTCATGTTCTCGCCTCAAGTACACATTCGTGTGCCTTGATGGCCTTTTCTTCGGCCAGTAAAAAGTCCAGCCTGTCCATGCCCTGCAACAGGCAGCGGCGGGCAAAACCGTCAATTTCGAACTCAAATCGAACATCGTTATCGTGACTGCCGCAGACAAAGATGGAGCGGGTCACCAGGTCCACCGTGATTTCCTGGCCATCAAGACCCATCAGGTGCCGGTGTTGGTCCTCCGGGAGCACAATCGGAAGTAAACCGACGTTTTGGCAGTTATTACTGAAAATATCAGCGATCTCGGAACTGATCACCACGCGAAAACCAAAATCCAGGAGTGCGTGCGGGGCGTGTTCACGTGACGATCCGCAACCAAAATTTCGCCCGGCCACCAGGATCGGGCTGTGCCTGGCGCGTGGCTGGTTCAACACACACTCCGGCTTTTCCTGTCCGCTAGCGTCCCTGCGCCAGTCAGCAAACAGGTGATCGCCCAGGCCCTCAAAACTCGTGGTGGTCAGAAAACGTGCCGGAATTATCTGGTCGGTATCAATATTCTGTTGTGCCAGGACCATGATCTCGCCATTGAGCCGGGTGAATACATTCATCAGGCCACCTCCCGGCTTACACCGAAACTACGGGGGTCGGTTACCACGCCGGCAACGGCGCAAGCCGCTGCCGTTGCGGGGCTGGCCAGCATGGTCCGCGCACCTGCACCCTGGCGGCCTTCAAAATTGCGATTCGAAGTGCTTACTGCGGTTTTTCCAGGTGCAACAATGTCGCCGTTCATCGCGATGCACATGGAACAACCCGGTAGGCGCCACTCGGCACCCGCTTTTAAGAAAATCTCGTGCAGTCCTTCAGTCTCGGCCTGTTTCCGAACGGCCTCTGAGCCGGGAACCACCAGCATTCGAACATTGTCGGCAACCCTGCGATTACGCAATATTTCAGCAGCCACGCGCAGGTCTGAAATACGGCCGTTGGTACAACTGCCGATAAACACCACGTCAACTCTGCGACCGGAAAGTGACTTACCGACATCGATCGCCATGTAATCCAGCGCTCTTTTTGCGGTAGCAGACATGGACTCGGGAACTATCCCCTGAATCGGAATGGACATGCCAGGATTCGTACCGTAGGTAATGGTCGGCAGCACATTAGAGGCGTCGATTTCTATTTCCTGATCAAACACCGCACTTTCATCGGAAACCAGCGCCAGCCACTGTCGTGCTTTTGCCTCGAAATCATCCCCCTTGGGTGCCATTTCCCGGCCCCGGAGATACTCGATCGTTATGTTATCGGGCGCAACCATACCCGCGCGGGTGCCCGCCTCGATGGCCATATTGCACAGCGTCATGCGGCTTTCCATATCCAGCGCCCGGATAGCACTGCCCGAGTATTCGATGACATGACCTGTGCCACCGTTGACACCTAGCCGGTTGATGATGTGCAGCGCGAGGTCTTTGGCGGAACTGCCCTTCGGGAGTTCACCATTGACGGTAATGCGCATATTTTTTGCCTTGCGCTGCAGCACACACTGTGTGGCGAGCACATAAGCCACCTCGGTACTGCCGATACCAAAGGCCAGTGCTCCGAACGCGCCATGTGTGCTGGTATGGCTGTCTCCGCAAACAATGGTCATGCCCGGTTGGGTGGCTCCCAGTTCCGGGCCAATAACATGCACAATTCCGCGATTTCCGCTGTCGAAATCGTGCAGCTTGATACCGAATTCGGCGCAGTTTTCTCGCAGGTACTCAACCTGCTTTTCCGCCTGGTCCGTGGCGTAAGGCAGCCGGCCGTTTTCGTCTGCGGGCAGCGTAGGTGTCGAGTGATCCATCGTCGCTACGGTCCGGTCCGGCCTGCGTACGGCCAGCTTGCGCTTACGCAACATATCGAAGCCCTGCGGTGAGGTCACCTCGTGCACCAGGTGCAGATCAATATACATAACGGCAGGCGTGTCACCGCTTTCCGCACGCACCAGGTGCGCATCCCAGAGCCTGTCGTAGAGCGTCTTAGGCTGCGGCATCGGCGGCCCGCTTCCGGGTGTTGCTGCCCTTTCCAATTGGCGCCAGCCAGCCAAAGCGGTCCTCGGTTGTGCCGTCGAACAGGCCAAAGAAAGCAGATTGCAGTTTTTCCGTGATAGGACCGCGCTTGCCGGCACCGACCGGTAGGTCATCCACCGATGCGATGGGTGTGATCTCTGCCGCGGTTCCGGTGAAAAACAGCTCATCAGCGAGGTACAAAATCTCACGCGATAATTGCTGTTCCCGCACTTCATAACCCATTGCGTGCGCCAGGCGCATTACCGAATCACGAGTAATTCCAGCCAGGATGGAGGCTGCCTGGGGTGGTGTGATCAATACGCCGTCTTTGACAATGAACAGGTTTTCACCGGCCCCCTCGCTAAACGTGCCGTCAGTGGCCAATCCAATCCCTTCGTCAAAGCCCAGACGATGGGCTTCCATGCTGATCAACTGCCCCGAGAGGTAGTTACCGCCAGCCTTAATGCCCGCCGGAATCGTGTTGGGCGCCACGCGCTGCCAGCTGGAAACACAGACCCTGGCGCCATTTTCCCGGGCTTCTTCACCCAGGTAGGCACCCCACTCGATGGCCGCGACGGAAACTTCCACGGGCAGCGGTTCATGCGGGGCCACGCCAAGTGAGCCGTAGCCCCTGAACGCAATCGGCCTCAGGTAGGCTGAACCGAGATCGTTTCGGCACACCAAATCGCAACAGACATCAAACAGGGTGTCGATATCAAACGGTATCTCCATGCGATAAATCTTTGCCGAATCAAACATACGCCGGAGATGATCACGCATTCTGAAGCCGACAGGCTCGCCGAGCCTGTCATACACGCGAATGCCTTCAAAAACGCTGGAGCCATAGTGCAATGCATGTGTGAGCACATGCGTCGTGGCCTCGTGCCAGGGCACGAATTTGCCGTTATGCCAGATGTACTTGGTAGCTTTCATGGTCTGATACTCCCTTATCAGGCTGCGCTGGCAGCTATTTTACTGCGCAGGTATTCATGGTTCCGGTCTGCCCGGTTTACGATCTCCAGCAAGGCTTCGGCACAGGCAGCAACGATGTCAGTGGACAGGCCGTGTCCGCTGTATTCCACGCCATCGCAAGTCGCTCTCAAGCTGGCCTCACCCTGGGCATCTTCGCCCAGCGAAATACTGCGCATGGCCAGGCTAAGCACCTTGATTTCCATGCCGGTGATTTTTTCCAGTGCATGAACAATGGCATCCACCGGGCCATCGCCGATGCCGGTTTGTGTCGCCGTTTCACCGTCTTTATGGGCCAGTGTCAGGGACGCGGTCGGGTGATCCTCGCTGTTAACACGGCTTACTACGCTCAACCAGGCCAATGTCCACGGGCCAATTGTGCCCACCTGGCTGCCGGTGATAATGGCTTCGAGGTCTGAATCGAAAATCCGCTTTTTACGGTCAGCCAGGTCTTTGAAACGCTCCATCACCTGGGTTAATTCATCGTCTTCCAGTACGTAACCCATCTGGTTGGCACGGTCGGCGACCGCATGCCTGCCGCTGTGTTTACCAAGTACCAACTCGGTCCCACTGACACCCACGTCTTCAGGCAGCATGATTTCGTAGGTCTCAGGATCTGCCAGCATGCCGTGCTGGTGGATTCCGGCTTCGTGGGCAAATGCGTTTTCGCCCACGATGGCCTTGTTACGCGGGACGAAATTGCCGGTAACCGCTGCCAGCAGGTGACTGGCCGCATGCAATTTCCGGGTTTCAATACCCGTGTGGCATCCATAGCGATCGGCACGGGTTTTCAAAGCCATCACCACCTCTTCCAATGCGCTATTTCCGGCACGCTCGCCTATGCCGTTGAGGGTGCACTCAATCTGGCGCGCACCGGCGTCGACCGCCGACAGGCTATTTGCCACGGCCAGTCCGAGATCGTTATGACAGTGGGTGCTGATCCTGATTCCATCCATGCCCGGAACATTCGTTTTCAGCCACGAGAACAGCTCAAACATCTCTGTAGGGGTCGAATAACCAACCGTATCCGGGATATTGATGGTTGTAGCACCTTCTTCGATTGCCGCCTGTAATACTTCAGCCAAAAAATCGCGCTCGGTCCGGATCGCGTCTTCGGCGGAAAACTCGACATCGTCACATGCACTGACTGCAAGTTTAACGGCGCTTATCGCACTGGCCAGCACCTGCTCTTTGCTCATTTTCAGTTTGCGTTCGCGGTGAATCGGGCTGGTTGCAATAAAAGTGTGTATGCGTTTCCTTTTTGCTGGCTCTATGGCACGTGCGACGCTGTCGATATCCGAAGGTATGGTGCGGGCAAGGCCGGCAATGACCGGCCCCTCAATTTCACTTGCGACCGCCCGGACTGCTTCGAAATCGCCCGGCGATGCTGCCGGAAAGCCGGCCTCAATGATATCCACTTTGAGTTCACCAAGGACCCGGGCTACCCGCAGTTTCTGGCCCAGGCTCATGCTGAATCCAGGGCTTTGTTCACCGTCTCTCAAACTGGTGTCGAAAATATAAACGCGGTTGTGTGTGTTTTCTGTAGTCATGGCTATAGTCTCTTCAAATTCATTAATTCGGTGTCCGTATGCCAAATCTTGGGGCGGCGTGCTCCGGGGAGGACATAATGCTTACGGTAATAACGTCATGCAGCCGTTCCAGTTGTCGCTTCAATAATGCTGCCGGGCGGTCGGACTCCACCCGGATATCCAGCACCCGCTTGCCATCGAGTTCCGCATGCAGCTTACAGGTCTGCAGCAGGTATCCCCGCCGCTCCGTCAGGCCCAGCGCCCGTAACATCGCCCCCTCGTTGTTGCTGAGTTCGATTTTCAGTTGATGATTCACAGTTTTCATATTCCGATCTCTCCTGCGGTCATCATTTCGTGGTTGGCCTTGCCCGGCGGCACCAGTGGCCAGACGTTTTCCTCGGAATCGATCAGAACGTGCAACAGCGCCGGCCCGTCGGAGGCCAGCAGCCACTCCAGACTGGCTTGCACGTTCTTGCGCTTGTCCACACTGCGCGCTTCGACACCGAAGGCCTTCGCCACCACGGCGAAATCCGGGTTGTCGGAAAGTTCCACCTCGCTGTAATTACCGTCGAAGAACAATTCCTGCCACTGCCGCACCAAGCCAAGGTAGCTGTTGTCGAGTAGCAATATTTTCACGCCCAGCTTGTAGCGGTTCAGTGTGGCGAGCTCCTGGATATTCATCATGATCGAACCGTCACCGGACACGCAGACCACGGTGGACTCCGGGTCGGCGACTTTCGCGCCGATCGCAGCCGGCAGGCCGTAGCCCATGGTGCCGAGCCCGCCGGACGACAGGTGCTTGAGCGGGTTTTTGAATTTGCAATGTTGCGCCACCCACATCTGGTGCTGGCCCACGTCGCAGGTGACTACCATTTCCGGGCCGCCCAGTTCAGAAAGCTGCTTCAGCAGCAGGGGCGCAAATACACCATCACCGGGCGCGTCGTAACGCCAGTCGAATTCCTTTTTCCACTGCATGCATTGCTCCCGCCACGGGCGGTTAACAGTGATCTCTCCGGTCATTGCCTCAAGCGAGGGTTCCAGTTCGCCCACCACCGAAACATCCGCCCGGCGCAGCTTGGAGATCTCGGCCGGGTCGATGTCCAGGTGGATCACTCGTGCACCGGGTGCAAACTGGTTCAACTGGCCGGTGGCTCGATCGTCGAAGCGGGCCCCGACGACCATCAGCACATCGCAGTTCTGCACCGCGTGGTTGGCAGAAGCGCGCCCGTGCATCCCGACCATGCCCAGGAATGCCGGGTCGTCGCTGGGCATCACGCCGATACCTTTCAGAGTTGTGACCATCGGGATGCCGCTGGAGCGGGCGAAGCGCCGGAAGGCATCGATTGAGTCGGAGATCGCGATGCCACCACCGGTAAAGATCAACGGACGCCGCGCGTCCTCCAGCATTTCCAGTGCCGCTGCCACGGAGGCGTCGTCCGCTTGTGGCGGCACCCATTTCAGTTTTGGCGGAACAGGCGGTTCATTGACCATCGCAATTGACACGTCTTTGGGAAAATCGATCAATACCGGACCCGGGCGCCCGTGCTCAGCCAGGTGGAACGCCTCCTCGACTATCCGCGGAATGTCCTCCGCCCGGCGAACGATATAGCTGTGCTTCACAATCGGCAGGGTAATGCCGAAGATATCCACTTCCTGGAAGGCGTCTGTCCCCTGCAGCGCATTCGACACCTGGCCGGTGATCACAACCATCGGAACGGAATCCATGTAGGCGTTGGCGATACCGGTAACCAGGTTGGTTGCGCCGGGGCCGGAGGTGGCAATGCAAACACCTGCGCGGCGCGTGGTGCGGCCGAAACCATCGGCCGCCAGCGCCGCGCCCTGCTCATGGCGACACAGGTAATGCTTTATTCCGGAGCGGACCAGTTCATCGTAGAACGGCATGATCGCCCCGCCAGGGTAACCGAATACCTGCTTTACCCCCTGCCGCTCCAGTCCTTCGAGCAACAGTTGCGAGCCACTGCGCACCTTGATGGCTGTTTCCGGAATTGAACTCATCACACTGTTTCCCTTTTCATTTTTCCCAGCTCCCAAGATTCACGCTGCCTGCTGCTTCTTCGGTTTTTTACTGATCCAGCTCATTCGTTCGCGTAATTTACGGCCCACCGCTTCAATCGGATGCGCGCGCCGTTTCTGCAGGAGCTCGGCATAGTCCTTGCTGCCGGCCTGGTATTCATCCATCCAGCGTTTGGCAAAACTGCCGTCCTGGATTTCGGTGAGCACTTCCTTCATGCGGGCTTTAACCCCGTCGTCAATAATTCGCGGTCCCGAAACCAGGTCCCCGTAGGAGGCGGTGTCGGAGATGAACTCGTACATCTTGTCCATTCCACCTTCGTACATCAGATCCACGATCAGCTTCAGTTCGTGCAGGCACTCGAAATATGCCGCTTCGGGCTGGTAACCGGCTTCAACCAGGGTTTCATAACCGTGCAACACAAGCTGGCTGGCACCGCCGCACAAAACGGCCTGTTCTCCAAACAGATCGGTCTCGGTCTCCTCGGCAAAAGTCGTATCAAGTACGCCCGCACGTGTTCCACCGATGCCATGTGCATAAGACAAGGCACGATCTGCCGCTTCTCCGCTGGCGTCCTGGTACACCGCTCGCAGGCAAGGCACACCACGGCCTTGCTGGTATTCGCGGCGAACCAGGTCACCAGGCGATTTTGGCGCCACCATGATCACGTCAATCTCGTGGGATGGCTCGATAACGCCAAAATGGATGTTGAATCCGTGCGCGAACAACAAGGTATCACCGGCATGTAACTGGTCCTTGATCTGCTCGTAGACTGCGGGCTGGGCCATGTCCGGCACCAGCATGCTGACCACCTGAGCTTGCTTTGCGGCTTGCGCAAAATCAGCAAGCTCAAAGCCGGCATCGGCAGCGGTCCTGGCAGTAGGGCCGCCGGCGCGCGCACCGATGATCACCCGGTAACCGGAATCCTTGAGGTTATTGGCGTGCGCCCTTCCCTGGCTGCCATAACCGAGTATGGCCACGGTCTTGCCGGAAATTGCGTCACGTTTTACATCATCTGTGGTAAATAATTTCATTGCCTGCTTCCTTGGTTAATTCGAATTTGGGTGCATCGATGACTGGGAATCAGATTGCACGCGCTCAGCCACGGGGATAGTCACTGCACCCCTGGAGGCGGATCCTACGAGCTGTTCGTACTTTGCATAAGCACCGTGCAAGGGCACTCTACGCCTGGGTCGGAATTCGGAACGTCGCTTGTCCAGGTCGACTTCTACGTTGATTTGCTGAGCTTCTACATCAATGGTGATGGTGTCTCCGTCACGGACCAGGGCGATCGGCCCGCCAATCACAGCTTCAGGGGAGACATGCCCGACCATAAAGCCGTGGGTGGCTCCGGAAAAGCGGCCATCGGTTATGAGCGCAACCGATTCACTGAGTCCTCGGCCGGCGATGGCTGCGGTTACCGCCAGCATTTCCCGCATACCTGGACCGCCCCGCGGGCCCTCGTAGCGGATCACGATTACGTCTCCGGGCCTGATCTCGCCGCCCTGGACAGCAGCAAAAGTCTCTTCCTCGGAATCAAATACACGCGCGGGCCCACTGAAATTCAGATCTCCATGGCCGGCCAGTTTGACCACGCAACCTTCAGGAGACAGGTTTCCATAAAGGATGCCAAAACCGCCACGGGGCTGGATGGCATCGGCCAGGTCACGAATGACCTGCTGATCCGCGGGTTCCCCGAGTTCAGAGGCTTCCTTGAACAAAGACCTGCCGGTGACGGTTGGTGCGTCGGTAATCAGCCCCGAGGCCGACAACCGGCGAATCAGTGCTGCTGTACCACCGGCATCAAACATGTCGCAGGCCAGGAAGCGGCCGCCGGGCTTGAGATCTGCGATCACGGGTGTGCGCCTCGAGATATCGTCGAATTCGTTGAGTTCAAACTCAACGCCGGCTTCCTCGGCTATCGCCAGCAGGTGTAACACGGCGTTGGTGGATCCTGCCGTCGCACAAACAGCGGTAGCCGCGTTGCGCAGAGACTCGGTGGTGATAATTTGATCGGGAGTGAGCCCGGCATCAAGCGCAGCCATTACCTGTTGCCCTGCCTTGAAAGCCACCGAATTCTTATCGGGGTGAACCGCAGGTACGTCGTTGGAGCCCATAGGTGAAAGGCCCAGCATGGTCAAGGACATGGACATTGTGTTTGCGGTGAATTGGCCACCGCAAGCTCCGGCCCCCGGGCAGGCAGCCTTTTCAATCGCATCCAGTTCTTTTTCGTCGATAAGGCCGGCTGCATGCGCACCCACCGCTTCGAACACATCCTGGATACTCAGGTCCCGCCCGTAGAGCCTGCCCTTGCCGATCGATCCGCCGTAAAGGATAACAGCCGGCACATTCAACCTGGCCACTGCCATCGCAGCAGCCGGAATGGTTTTGTCACATCCGACCAGCACGACAACTGCGTCCAGTGAATGGCCTCCTACAGCCAGCTCAATGGAATCGGCGATCGTCTCGCGTGAGATCAGCGAGGCACGCATTCCGGGTGTGCCCATGGTGATGCCATCGGTAATAACGATGGTGTTGAATTCAATCGGAGTGCCTCCAGCCGCCCGGATACCGTCTTTCACAGGTTCGGCCAGGGCACGCAAATGAATATTGCAGGGCGTGACTTCGCTCCAGGTATTGACCACCGCAACCAGGGGTTGTTGAATCGCCTTGTCGTCCAGACCGGTGGCACGCAACATGGCACGCGCAGGCGCGCGGTTGGGACCGCTTTTCATTACATCACTTGTTTGCCTTGCTTTTTTCACCATTCTTCAATTCATTTTTGGATTAAAAAAACCCCGCCTCCTTTCGGTTGCGGGGTTTTGTTCAGATTGATTTTTTGTTTACGCTACCAATCCCACCCCGCTTTGCGAAATAAGGACCAGAATAATCAGCACGACTACCAGCGTGGTGTTTACATTAAGCAAATCGGAATGCAGCGACACAGCAAGTCTGCGGGCTTGCGCTGTTAAACCGTTAAACCGTTGTAAACGTGTAAACATGAAGGTTTTATCCCATCATTGGGAACCCCGTGTCAATCCTTTTATGGATAAAGTTCAAAAATATATATCAACAACTTACGGAATTTCATGCCTGAAAGAGGCCGGGTGTCGCAATAATCAGCCCATACGAGCCCCTTTATTCATAAAATAGGCAATAATTTCCCCATGCATAAAACGCTTCTCATCCTGCTTTTTACCGTCTGGCCGGTGTTTGCCCTGGCTCAGGACCACTACCTGGTGCGGTTTGAAGAAAAGCTGGAAAAGGTCAGCGTAAAAGCCTGCTTCGAGGGCAGCCTGCCAACACGCCTGTACCACAATACCGAGGCAAGCCGTTTCGCTGGCCGGCTGATTACTCCGACCGGAAAACTCCGGTTACGGTCGAATTCCGGTTCGACCCGCCTGCCTGTCCTGAAGCCGGACAGTTGTCTCAGCTGGCAGGTTGACCTCGCCCGCGCTACTGGCCAAACAGATTTCCGGTTCGCATCACGTGTTGGCAATGACATAGTTACAGACGGTGACCTTTGGTTCTGGCGAGGGCCGGGAGACCGAAAAGTACAGGTCGAGGTGGTGTTACCGTCCGGTATGAACATTTCTGTTCCGTGGCGCCAAATCAGTCATTCTGGGAAAAACATGATTTTTAAACCGGCCGGTACACCCGCTAGCTGGGTATCAAGAATTGCGGTAGGCAGTTTTCCCATCCGGACCCTGAACGTGGGAGAGACCGGAATCCGGCTGGCCATACCGGGTTCTGCGCCGGATGCACGGAAGGAAAAACTGGTGATTTGGGTAAAGCAGGCGGTGGCAGCGGTTGCGGGTGTTTATGGTCGCTTTCCACAGGCATCTCCTCAGTTAATAGTCATTCCGATTGGCTCGCGCAACGAGCCAGTGCCATGGGCACATGTCATGCGCGGCGGTGGCGTTTCGGCAGAATTTTTTGTTGATGAAACCAGGCCACTGGAAGAACTCGCTCAAGACTGGACAGCCTGCCATGAACTCAGCCACATGCTACTACCCTTCGTGTCCAGCCGTGACCGCTGGTTATCGGAGGGTCTTGCTTCTTATTACCAGTACATATTGCTCGCCCGCTCGGGAATGCTGAGTGAGGAGCAGGCCTGGCAGGGCATGTTTGATGGCATCAAACGTGGTGAACGGGGAACCCCATCAGGAAGTCGGGGCGGAACACTGGCCGAGGCAACACGCGAAGGCTAGGAGCACACCATGCGGGTGTACTGGTCGGGCGCTGCGATGACGCTAATAGCCGATACCCGCCTGCGAGCCGCAAGCGGAAACAAGCAGTCACTGGATTTGGCGCTTGCTTCCCTGCAAAGCTGTTGCCTTGATATAAACAAGCGCTGGCGGGCCAGTGAGTTATTCAAAAGACTGGACGACCTGACAGGAACCAGGATTTTCTCAGACCTATACGAAGAACATGTCAACAGCAGAAATTTTCCTGACCTTTCCGGCATCTGGCATTCGCTGGGGGTCGTAAACCGTTCCAAGGGGGCGGGCCTGAGTGACGAAGCTTCACTGGTATCTGTACGCCAATCTATCATGCAGGGCTGAGCGCACCCATCCACATTTATTTTCAGAAACTTCATAAACACCGGACGCTGTGATATTTCGTATTGGGAGCATGAATTGTTTCCGCCGGGCGAACTAAATCACGACCGTTATCAAGGTGTGGAAAATGCTGCTTTACGATATAATCGGCGGCTGAATTGAGGGCGGGCAGGAAACAATTCCTCTAACGGAACTGTCGGTTTGATTGCCTGCATGAACGTAGGAACAAAATACTAATATTTACGCCGGGGTGATCACTGGTCTGCGACACCTCACACCGCACGATAAACCAGCTTCCAGAGGAGCACTTAGTGGAACTGTTTGAAACGATTCATGCTTCAAAGCATGAACAGGTGATGTTTTGTAATAACACCGATGTTGGATTAAAAGCCATTATCGCTATTCACAACACCACACTCGGTCCGGCACTGGGCGGACTGCGAATGTGGCCTTACGGTACCGAACAGGAAGCACTGGATGATGTTCTGCGGCTCTCCCGCGGCATGACCTACAAAGCCGCGGTATCCGGACTGAACCTGGGCGGCGGTAAGGCCGTCATCATCGGCGACCCCCGTAAAGACAAGACAGAAGCCCTGTTTCGTTCGCTGGGCAAGTTTATCGATACCCTCAACGGCCGCTACATCACTGCTGAAGACGTCGGCATTGATGTCAATGATATGGAGTTCATTTTCCAGGAGACCAATAATGTAGTCGGAGTCCACCAGGTTCACGGTGGCTCAGGCGATCCTTCACCCTTCACCGCATATGGAACAGTGCAGGGCATTCGCGCCGCTTTGCAACACAAGTTTGGCAGTGAGGATGTTAGCCAATACAGCTTTGCCGTCCAGGGCGCCGGCCATGTCGGTTTTCACCTGGTTCGTTTGCTGCGTGAAGAAGGCGCAAAGGTCTTCGTTACCGACATCAACGAGGAGGCGGTCGATGCCTGTGTTGAACTCGGCGCCGAGGCTGTAGGGCTGGATGATATTTATGATGTGGAAGCCGATGTATTCAGCCCCTGCGCATTGGGTGCGGTCATTAACCAGAGCACCCTTCCCCGTTTGAAGTTCAAAATTGTAGCCGGGGCTGCCAACAACCAGTTGGCCACCGATGAGGCTGGAAGCGATTTGGAAGACCGCGGCATATTGTATGCGCCGGATTACGCGGTAAACGCCGGCGGCCTGATGAACGTATCCATCGAGTTTGAAGGCTACAGCGAGGAACGCGCTTACCGCATGTCGCGGACGATTTACTACAACGTCGGACGTATCTTCAAAATTGCCGATCGTGACGGTATCCCTACATGGCAGGCGTCCGATCGCATGGCCGAGGAACGCATCGAAATCCTGGGCAAAATCAAGATGCCGCACATGGGCAAGCCACATCGCTTCCCCGGGCGCGAGCGAAATTCAGCTTAACCGGCCTTCAAATATGAGTACTGAATTCCAATTGTCCGAAGAACTGGACCTGCTACGGGATACCGTGCGGCGCTTTGCCGCGCAGGAGATCGCGCCCAGGGCAGACGATATCGACACGAGCAACGCCTTTCCCCAGGATTTGTGGGTGAAGCTGGGGGAACTCGGCTTGCTGGGTATTACCATTCCCGCCGAATTCGGCGGTTCCGAAATGGGCTACATGGCACACGTGATCGCAATGGAGGAAATCTCCCGTGCTTCCGGCTCGGTGGGACTTTCCTACGGCGCACATTCAAACCTCTGCCTGGACAACCTGCATCGCAATGCCAGTGATGAACAGCGAGTCCGCTATCTACCGAAGCTATGTTCCGGCGAGTGGGTAGGCGCGCTGGCCATGTCCGAAGCGGGAGCCGGTTCCGATGTGGTTGGCTCCATGAGTTGCCGCGCAGAATTACGCGCCGGTGCCTGGGTCGCGAATGGTAGCAAGATGTGGATAACCAACGGGCCGGAAGCCGACCTGGCAGTGGTGTATATGCGTACCGCGGGTAAAGAAGCCGGTTCTCGTTGCATGACCGCCTTTATCGTGGAAAAAGGCATGCCCGGCTTCAGTTCCGCCCAAAAACTCGACAAGTTCGGCATGCGCGGGTCAAATACCAGCGAACTGGTTTTTGAAAACTGCAAGATTCCTGCTGAAAATGTCCTGGGCGAGGTCAACAACGGCGTCAAGGTCCTGATGACCGGGCTCAACATGGAACGGCTGGTCCTTTCCGGCGGCCCTTTGGGCTTGATGCAGGCCGCCATTGACCTGGTACTGCCTTATTTGCGCGAGCGCAAGCAGTTCGATAAGCCGATTGGCGAGTTCGGCATCATGCAAGCCAAGCTGGCGGACATGTACACCGCCCTACAGTCTTCACGCGCCTTCGTTTACCGGGTCGCCGAAGATTATGACGCCGGGCGGAAATCCCGCATCGACCCGGCAGCCTGCCTGCTGCACGCTTCTCAATCAGCAGTCGAAGTTGGTCTCGAGGCCATTCAGTCGCTGGGCGCCTATGGTTATATCAATGAATTCCCTGCCGGGCGTATCCTCAGGGATGCCAAATTGTACGAAATCGGTGCAGGTACCAACGAAATACGCAAAATGCTGATTGGCCGCGAGCTGGTCCGAGGTAAGGTGTAGCAAATAGGAGATGCTCTCCAATCCGCATTGCTGTGGCGAGCACCGCGTATCTCCTTTTGAGGCACACCGTGAATGCATCCGTGCAGGCTCGGACCAAACTTCCCTGTTTGGTAGTCCTCAAAAAGAGACACCCGGTACTCGCCTGCAATGCTTGAAAACACTCAAATAGACAGAACATTATAATTTTGGAGTAATAAACGTGAGTAACAGAGTCATCATCGCCGGCGCCAAACGCACAGCCATCGGCTCGTTCCAGGGACAATTCAGTGATGTGCCCGTCACCGACCTGGGTGCTGCGGCCATTACCGGCGCCATTGAACAGGCTGGCATAGACGTATCGCAGGTCGATGATGTCATTATGGGTTGCTGCCTGCCAGCGGGTGTCGGCCAGGCGCCAGCGCGTATTGCTGCAAGAGCAGCCGGAATTCCAGACAGTGCTTCTGCTCTGACCATCAACAAGGCCTGTAGCTCAGGCCTCAAGGCCATCCACCTGGGCCACGACCAGATTCTTGCCGGTTCTGAAGAGATTGTTGTTGCCGGCGGTATGGAGTCCATGAGCCGCGCGCCCTACCTGTTGCTAAAAGCCCGCGGCGGTTACCGGATGGGTCATGGCGAAGTGGTTGACCACCTGTTTTACGACGGCCTGCAGGATCCGGATGAAAGCTTCATGATGGGTATTTTCGGTCAGAAATGCGCTGATAAATATGAATTCAGCCGTGAAGACCAAGATGCTTTTGCCATCGAGACCATCGAGCGAGCGCAACGAGCCATGGATAGCGAGTTCCAGTCTGAAATCACGCCGGTAACGGTTAAATCGCGCCGCGGCGAGACGATCGTTGACCGTGATGAAGAACCACCGCGCTGTAATATTGAAAAAATTCCCGCGCTAAGGGCTGCATTTGCGAAAGACGGCACCGTGACAGCCGCCAGTTCCTCGAAAATTTCCGACGGCGCCGCAGCCACTATATTGATGAGCGAGGCTAAAGCTCAACAGCTGGGCGTCACACCCCTGGCCACCATCGTGGCGCATGCGACGCATTCCCAGGCACCGGAATGGTTTACCACAGCGCCGATTGGCGCGATTACAAAGGCGCTGGAAAAAGCCGGCTGGGACAAGAACGAAGTTGACCTGTTTGAAGTCAACGAGGCGTTTGCGGCAGTCACAATGGCAGCCATGAGAGATCATAAGCTGGATCATGACCGGGTCAATGTTAACGGCGGTGCCTGCGCGTTGGGCCACCCGATCGGGGCTTCCGGTGCGCGAATCGTGGTCACTTTGATCAACGCCCTTGCACAACGGGGTTTCAAGAAGGGTATTGCAGCTCTTTGCAATGGTGGTGGAGAGGCAACAGCACTTGCTATCGAGTTAGCTTAAAAGGCTAATGTCAAAAGGACTACAAAGCATGAGTGTCATCAACAGCCGGGTAGATACAGGGACTAAAGAATTCCAGGCCAATTCCTTGGCGATGAAAGCGCTGGTGTCGGACCTTGAGGAGAAACTCGAGGCAGTCAAACTCGGCGGTGGCGACGATGCCCGTTTCAAGCATCTTAAACGCGACAAGATGCTGCCTCGCGACCGAATCAAGGCACTGCTGGACGATGGCAGTGATTTTCTTGAGTTGTCCGCATTGGCTGCCCACGATATGTATGACGGCAAGGCACCCTGTGCAGGAATCGTTACCGGTATTGGAAAAGTCGCAGACAGGGACGTAATGATCGTAGCCAACGATGCCACGGTGAAAGGCGGTACCTATTTCCCGGTAACTGTCAAAAAACATCTGCGAGCGCAGGAAATTGCGCTGGAAAATAATCTACCTTGCGTTTATCTGGTGGATTCAGGTGGCGCATTCCTGCCGCTGCAGGATGAAGTATTCGCAGACCGTGATCACTTCGGGCGAATTTTCTATAACCAGGCGAGGTTATCAGCTGCCAATGTTCCACAAATTGCTGTAGTGATGGGTTCCTGCACCGCCGGCGGCGCATATGTGCCGGCCATGAGTGACGAATCCATCATCGTGAAAGAACAAGGTACGATTTTCCTTGGTGGTCCGCCGCTGGTTAAAGCCGCCACCGGTGAAATTACCGACGCCGAATCACTGGGTGGCGCAGATGTGCACTGTTCCAAATCAGGCGTCACTGATCACTTTGCCGAAGACGATACACATGCCCTGGAGCTGGCCCGTGTAGCCCTTTCCCATCTGAATCGGGTGTCGCCATCAGGACTCGAAATGCGCGAGCCGGCAGAGCCCTTGTACCCGGCCGAAGAGCTGTATGGAGTCATTCCCAGTGACATTCGTTATCCACTCAAGATCCGGGAAGTAATCGCGCGCCTGGTTGATGGCAGCGAGTTCCACGAATTCAAGGCAAGATACGGCAAAACGCTGGTCTGTGGTTTTTCCCACCTGGATGGATTCCCGGTAGGTGTTGTGGCCAATAACGGTATTCTTTTTTCCGAATCTGCATTGAAAGGGACACATTTCATTCAAATTTGCAATAAACGTAATATTCCATTGATTTTTCTACAAAATATTACTGGTTTTATGGTAGGAAAGGCGTACGAAAATTCCGGAATTGCAAAGGACGGTGCGAAGATGGTAACGGCGGTGGCAACCAGCCATGTTCCCAAGTTCACCGTCATCATCGGTGGCTCATTTGGAGCCGGAAATTACGCGATGTGCGGGCGGGCTTACCAGCCGAAATTCATATGGATGTGGCCGAACGCGCGTATCTCCGTAATGGGCGGTGAACAGGCAGCCACAGTGCTGGCTACCGTGCGACGCGACGGCATCGAAGCCAGGGGTGGAAGCTGGTCAGAAGAAGACGAAGAAACGTTCAAGAATCCTATCAGGGAGGACTATGATCGGCAGGGTCACCCCTACTACGCATCCGCCCGTTTGTGGGATGATGGGATTATTGATCCTGTTGATACCAGGAAGGTACTCAGCCGGGCTTTACACGCTTCTTCGAATGCACCGATTGTTCGCGGACGTCACGGTATTTTCCGTATGTAGTAGGGAAGCTCTAATCTATTCATGAACTCACAGCTTTTAAAGCAACTCGATCAACGCGGTGTACTGAGACTGACACTGAATCGTCCTCAGGTTCACAATGCATTCGACCACGAACTGATCGCAATACTCACAGGCTGTTTACTGGAAGCTGAACTAAATTCCGCTGTTCGCATGATCGTTTTGACAGGTATTGGCAAGAGTTTCTCTGCCGGCGCTGATATGAACTGGATGCGAAGCATGGCTGATGCATCAGAAGAAGAAAACGAGAATGACGCGCTGAAACTGGCTGAATTGATGCGTACCCTGAATTACCTTGACCGGCCGACCATCGCCTTGATTAATGGTTCTGCATTTGGAGGCGGTCTTGGCTTGATTGCCTGCTGCGACATCTCCATCGCGAGTGAGACAGCTCGTTTCGGACTGACCGAAACCACCCTGGGACTGGTACCAGCGGTCATTTCCCCCTATGTATTTCGCCGAATTGGCGAGTCGAATGCCCGACGATACTTTATGACCGGTGAACGCTTCAACGCTCAAAAAGCAAAGGATATAGGGCTGGTAAACGAAGTAGCCACGCCGGATTCCTTGGACGAGACTCTGGACAAATTCATAGCACGCTTGCTCAGGGCCGCACCCGGCGCCGTCCTGGCCAGTAAAAAGCTGGTCAATGCAGTCGCGGGCCACGACGAAGAACACCAAAGGGGGCAGGATGGGCACACAGCAAAGTTAATCGCCAAGCTGAGGGTTTCAGCTGAGGGCCAGGAAGGACTGAACGCGTTCCTGGAAAAACGGGACCCCTCCTGGGTCGTCTCAGACTGATGGGTGAGTGGGTCCGAATAGTAGAGGTCGGGCCAAGGGATGGTCTGCAAAGCGAAACAGCCATCGTCCCGACCGCAACCAAGCTGGAGCTGATCTCGCGTCTGTCTGAATGCGGCCTCCCGGTAGTTGAAACCACCAGTTTTGTGCATCCCGAAAGGATTCCTCAGCTCGCCGATGCCGCCGAGGTAATGGCCGGGCTTGAACCCTACGGCGGCACGCGATACCCGGTACTGGTGCCCAACACCAAGGGCCTGGCGCGTGCAATTGAGGCCGGCGCTACCGAGATTTCAGTGTTCACGGCGGCAACAGAAAGTTTCAGCCAGCACAATACCAATTGCAGCATCAGCGAGTCGTTGACCCGTATTGGAGAGGTGACAGAAATAGCCCGGGGCAAAGGCCTGCCTGTACGGGCGTATGTTTCCTGCGTACTGGGTTGCCCTTATGAAGGGAAAGTGGAATTCGATTCCGTTATTGAAGTCAGTAAGACCCTGATGGAATTGGGTTGCGGCGAGATTTCCCTGGGAGACACGATTGGTGTGGGAACACCGGGTGAAGCCCGAAGCCTTATCAACAGCATGTCGGCTGTTGTTCCGATGAACCAGCTGGCGGTGCATTTCCACGATACTTATGGCCAGGCACTGGCCAACATCCTGGCCTGTCTCGAAGCGGGCGTACGCTGTGTAGACGCATCGGTGTCCGGCCTGGGCGGGTGCCCGTATGCGCCCGGCGCCTCCGGAAATGTGGCTACCGAGGATGTGGTCTACATGCTGCATGGTTTAGGCTTCGGTACCGGCGTAGATTTAAGAAAACTGGCAATGACCGGAAGATGGATTTCAAATCGCCTTGACCGGCCCAATTGGAGTAAGGCTGGAGAGGCAATATTAGGAGCCTCGCGGTATTAACATAATCTTCTGCGAACGAGCCAAAGGAAAACAAAAAAATGAAGATGAATAAAGTCAAATCTCTGATTACCGGCGGCGTATCCGGTCTCGGCCTGGCGGTTGCACGTAAGGTCGTTGCCGATGGCGGGCAAACGGTATTACTCGATATCAATGATGACGCGGGAGCGGCGGCAGTTACCGAACTGGGTGGAGCCGCCAGTTACATCAATGCCGATGTCACAAGTGAATCTGCCGTCCAGACCGCGGTAGATACGGCTGTAGAGCGAATGGGCAGTCTCAACCTTGCTGTCAATTGTGCCGGAATCATTGGTGATGGCCGTGTGCTGGGCCGGGAAGCACCGATGGATCTCGATTTTTTTGCCCGGGTAATTCAAATCAACCTGGTGGGAAGCTTTAACATTTGCAAAGCCGCTGCGGCGGCAATGGAATCCAACGGACCAGGTGAGGACGGTGAACGCGGGGTGATTATCTCCACCGCATCCATCGCAGCTTACGAAGGCCAGATCGGCCAGGCCGCCTATTCCGCATCCAAGGCTGGCATCGTTGGGATGACGTTGCCTATAGCACGTGAATTTGCGCGAATCGGGGTACGCGTGATGGCCATTGCCCCAGGAATCTTCTGGACCCCGATGCTTGAGGGCATGCCGGAGCATATGCAAGAGGCGCTGGGCGCGTCCATCCCATTCCCCAGCCGCCTGGGCAGGCCGGAAGAGTTCGCTGAATTGGCCGCGCACATCGTGGAGAATGCGTATTTTAATGGCGAGACCATAAGGCTTGACGGTGCAGTCCGGCTTCAACCCAAGTAAATCACCAGGTAGCCCAAACTATAAAACAAGGTAAAAAACCAATGAAAACCTTCGCTGAAATCAGAAACCATGTCATGGGTCATCATTCACTCATGATTGACGAGCCCTTTTTGCTCGGCTTTGAAAGCCCTGCAGATGAAAGTGAAAGAAAACAAAGTATGTTCCTGGCTGAACTGAAAACATCAGATGGGCGTCGTTTCTTGCGGATTGAAACCCCGGTGGTTCCGCTGGCTGACTTTGATGCAGAGAAATGGCTTAGAATCAATCAGATGCAAAGAATCGGCTACCTTGCGGTCGGAGACCTGGACGGCACACCATATATCAAATTGTGTGAAAACATGCCCTATTCCACCCTCAATGACCAGGAACTGGAATACGTAATCAATACTATGGCGCCTTTTGCAGACAGCATAGAAAAGGCGCTGGAGCCGGGCGGCGATATCGCCTGAAAAATGGGAGAAGGCAATGAATGCATTTAGCGAATACCTGGCTGCAAATGACTGGCAGCAACTCGGCATCGACTGGGGGATCAAGCTGATCACAGCACTGTTGATATTTGTCATCGGGCGCTGGATCGCACACGCGGTCACACGAGCATTCCGGAAAGTTCTGGAATTTCGCGAAATGGACGAGACACTGGTCGCATTCCTGAATAACCTGGCCAATGCCGTCCTGATGACGATTATCGTGATCACCGCCCTGCAATCACTGGGGTTGCCCGTCACCTCGCTGGTAGCGGTGCTAGGCGCAGCCGGCCTGGCCATCGGCCTTGCCTTGAAAGACTCGCTGGGTAATTTTGCATCAGGCGTAATGCTGGTCATGTTCCGTCCATTCACTAAAGGTGACTTCGTCGAAGTTGCAGGTGTGAGCGGAAAAGTGCAGGAAGTGAGAATTTTCAGCACCCTGCTGACTACCGGGGACAACCGGCTGATCATTATTCCCAACGGGCAGGTGGCCGGTGACACGATCACCAATTTCACGGCCATGGATACGCGGCGGGTAGACCTGGTTTTCGGTGTGGGGTATGACGATGACCTGAAGGTTGCGCGCTCTGTCCTTGAGCGCATCTGCGATGAACACGCGCTGGTGCTCAAAGAACCGGAAGCAGCCGTTGCCTTGTCCAACCTGGGCGATAGCAGTGTGGATTTCGCCGTGCGGACCTGGACCAAGAACGAGGACTACTGGACGGTGCGCAGCGATCTGCTAGAAGCGGGGAAAACCGAACTTGAGGCTGCAGGCTGTAACATCCCATATCCGCAGTCAGACGTACATCTGCACCAGGCAAACTGAGATGAATAATGAGGTCCGCTGATTCGTGAGATCCGGTTCTTTGCTTGCTGCTGCACTTTCGTTCGCTTTTTCGGCTGGTCCGGCGGTGGCAGCAACGCTGGAGGGATTTGCCCGGCTTAATGCCAGCACATTGATGCCCGGACCTGATTCCGGGCATTTTATTGAAGCCGGCGAAAATATCGAGTTGCCGTTCCAGGGCCAACCGGCGCAGGGATTCTCAGCCATCATCCAGGATGGCAACGGCGGGTACCTGGCCTTGGTCGATAATGGTTTTGGAAGCCGTGAAAACTCACCGGACTTTCTTTTGCGAATTTACTTTCTCAACCCGGAGTTCCGCACAGCCGAAGGTGGCAGCGGTGATATTTTAATCGACGGCTATATCAACCTTTCTGACCCGGGCGGGTTGATGCCCTACCCCATTACCGCAAGCCGTGAGTGCCTGGACAGCCAGGATCCGTGCCTGGAAGTAAACGAGGCTGCTAAAACCGGGCGTTTATTGACTGGCGCTGACCTTGACCCAGAATCATTGCAGGAAACACCGGACGGTAGCCTTTGGATCGGTGACGAAATTGGGCCGTACCTTGGCCATTTTGATGCCACGGGCGCTTTGCTTGAAGCGCCCTTCGAACTGCAGGGCCTGGTATCGGAATCGCGGCCGGATTCAGAAAAAACAACGCACACTTTGCGCCACTCACGCGGCTTTGAAGGCATGGCAAAATCCCCGAATGGCGGGACGCTTTATCCCATGCTCGAAGGATCACTTGACGGCCAGCAAGGCCTGCTCAATATATATTCCTTTGATGTCGAGGGCAGACGATTTCTGAATGGCTCAGCCGATGAGCCTTCTTTTCGCTATCAACTCGATCCCGCGGCGACCGCAATAGGAGCTTTCAAGTTAGCAAACGAAACAACCGGCCTGGTCATCGAGCGGGATTCCGGCGAGGGTGCCAACGCGAAGCACAAGAAAATCTATCGAGTGGACTTTTCGCAAACGAATGAAGAAAACATTCTTGTTAAGATCGAAATTACAGACCTGTTGAAGATCGAAGACCCCCATGATTTGAACCAGGACGGTAAGACAATGTTTACTTTCCCCATGGCAACAATGGAAGGGCTGGCGATTCTGGATAGTGGCTTGCTAGCCATTATCAGCGACAACAATTACCCCTTTGGCCGCGCGCGAGGTCGTGAAGAGCCAGAAGCCACTGAATTCATCCTGATTGACGTCGGTGATTTATGGTGAAGCTGTTTATTGGCCGCCGGGGTTTTATCGAAGCGCTGAAACGCCCATCAGGTCGTGTGCTGATTGCTGTCAACCTCGCCGCACTGGACTGATTGCCTATAATAGGAGTGATCGATTCCTCATTTTGAATACCGGGAGCCATTCATGGATAAAAAATTCATCCTATCTGTTGTCATAATTTTTGTAGTTTCTATGCTGTTGGGTTTCATAACTCATGCCTGGGTATTGGCCGATGAATACACGGCTACCGGGCTTTTCCGTTCTGTGGAAGATCAGGAGGCCTATTTTCCGTGGCTGTTACTGGGACACGCTGTCATGGCTTATGCATTTGTGAAACTCTACATTTGCGGTCGCGAAGACAAGCCGTGGCTGGCGCAGGGCATACGCTTCGGCTTCCTGTTGGCCTTGTTTTCAGCGGTGGGCATTTACCTGATCTACTATGCGGTCCAGCCAATGCCGGAAATGCTGGTGTTCCGCCAGGCGGCGTATGACACTGTCAACCTGATGATCCTGGGAACAGTTGTAGCCTGGATATATCGCTGATCAGCATCTCTGACAACAGGCCCGCAAGAAGTCGGGCTTGTAATACTGAAAATACCCTGGAGTTCAAGAAATGAAATCACGCGCAGCCGTGGCCTGGGAAGCAGGCCAGCTTTTGCAAATTGAAGAAATTGATGTCGCAGTGCCCAAACAGGGCGAGGTCATGGTCCGCATTGTGGCCACCGGTGTTTGCCATACCGATGCATTTACGCTTTCCGGTGCCGATCCTGAAGGCATTTTCCCTGCAGTACTGGGACACGAAGGCGGTGGCATAGTTGAAGAGATCGGCGCGGGTGTAAACAGTGTCAAACCCGGCGACCACGTGATTCCCCTGTACACGCCGGAATGCGGCCAATGCAGTTATTGTCTTTCGGGCAAAACCAATCTGTGCCAGGCAATTCGTGCAACTCAGGGACAGGGCCTGATGCCGGATGGCACGAGCCGCTTCTCAATGAATGGCAAGGACATTGCGCATTACATGGGTACTTCTACTTTTTCCGAATACACCGTCATGCCCGAAATATCCGTAGCCAGGGTCAACCCGGAAGCTCCCCTGGATAAGGTATGCCTGCTGGGCTGCGGCATTACCACGGGTATTGGTGCGGTACTGAACACGGCAAAAGTTGAGCCGGGATCAACGGTGGGCGTTTTCGGCCTGGGTGGAATTGGGCTAAGTGTTGTACAGGGTGCGGTGATGGCGGGTGCAGAACGTATCCTGGCCATTGATATCAACGAGGACAAGTTCGAAATGGCCCGTATGCTCGGCGCTACCGATTTCATCAACCCTAAAAACCATGACCAGCCAATCCAGGATGTCATCGTTGACCTGACCGATGGCGGAGTTGATTATTCATTCGAGTGTATTGGTAACACCGAAGTCATGCGATCAGCGCTGGAGTGCTGCCACAAGGGCTGGGGTGAATCCGTCATCATTGGTGTCGCCGGTGCAGGCAAGGAAATTAGCACCCGGCCGTTCCAGCTGGTCACCGGTCGGGTGTGGCGCGGCACCGCTTTTGGCGGCGTTCGTGGCCGCACTGAATTACCGGCTTACGTGAACCAGTATATGAACGGCGAAATCAAGATCGACGAGATGGTTACTCACACCATGGGCCTGGAAGAAATCAATAATGCCTTCGACCTGATGCATGACGGCGAAAGTATCCGTTCGGTGGTGATTTTCTGATCTGAGTCGATGGCGATGGAGAAGATTTCCAGTCAGCGATTATTTGGCGGCCAGTTGCATCGCTATGCGCACCATAGCGCGGTACTGAATTGTGACATGATCTTTGGCGCTTACCTGCCGCCTCAGGTCGCCAGTGGCCCTGTGCCCGTGTTGTGGTGGCTTTCGGGACTTACCTGCACGGATGAGAACTTCATGCAAAAATCGGGTGCTCAGCAAATGGCGGCCGAACTTGGTATGGCCATAATCTGCCCCGACACCAGTCCACGCGGTACCGACCTGCCCGGCGAACATGAAAGTTATGATCTTGGCTCGGGGGCGGGTTTTTATGTAAACGCCAGCCAATCTCCCTGGTCAGCTCACTACCACATGTACGATTACGTCACGCAGGAATTACCGGAGCTGGTAGCCGGCCATTTGCCGGTGACGGATCAACAGTCAATTTCCGGGCATTCCATGGGTGGCCATGGCGCTTTGGTTTGTGCCATGAAGAATCCGGGCAGGTACCGATCTGTTTCAGCATTCGCACCCATTTGCCATCCGGTCGATTGCACATGGGGCGTGAAAGCCCTGAGCACCTACCTGGGTGGCGACCGTAACAGCTGGTCCGAGTGGGATGCTACGCAATTGATTCAACAACCCACGGAACAGCTTCCCATCCTGATCGACCAGGGCAGCAAGGATGAATTCCTCAGGGAGCAACTAAAGCCCGGCGCCTTGGAACAAGCCTGTATCGCCGCCAACCACCCTCTGGAATTACGCATGCAGGAAGGCTACGACCACAGCTACTACTTCATTGCTACGTTTATCAACGACCACCTGCGGTACCACGCCAAAGCGCTGGGTCTGCTGAATAACGGATAAAGAGAATTTAGTTGGCCGAGGCGCAACTGAAAACCAGAAACCGCGTTCATTCACTCTCGTTCATTCTGCCCCAGAGCAGCGTATCTACCGCCCCCCGGTAACCATATTTCTTGAGATCTACCTTGCCGTTAAGAAACACGACACCCTCTTCCTGCAACAACGATTTCTGTTTGTCATGCCAGGGTGAATCCGCTGGAATGGATATTTTTCCTTGTGCATTAATGACCCTGTGCCAGGGTACTTGCATGCTCGTTGGCGCCCAGCTCATTGCCTGACTTACTCGCCGGGCCGCCCTTGACATACCAGAGAGCCGGGCCACCTCACCATAGGTCAATACATGTCCAGCAGGTATATCAGAAACTACTTTCCAGACCTGTTTTGCCCAGCTTCTGTCGGGTTTTTTCTTTTCGTCAGTCACAAATCGGCTGCAATCTGTATATGTTCAATTACCGGGCTGGCGGGTAGCATATATTTTCATCTGCCGATGCCCCGCTGGGCGTTGAATTGCAGACTAACACAGGAAAGATCAAACGATGAGCGAGCAGATAGATACCACGTTCCGGCGGACCCCCGAACGGGGTGGCAAGGATTTTGAGCAGGCCTGTGCCATTATCGACGGGGCAAAAATATGCCATGTCGGTTTTGTCATGGATGATCAACCGTATGTACTGCCTATGGCCTGCGCCAGGGATGGTGAAAACCTGCTGCTACATGGCTCGGTAGCCAGCCGTTTGATGAACCGGCTTGCCGATGGGCTGCGTTGCTGTGTCACCATAACCCACCTAGATGGCATTGTACTCGCACGTTCTGCGTTTCACTCATCCATGAATTACCGCTCCGTAATGGTATTCGGCATCGCCACGATGGTGAATGAACTGTCCGCCAAAAAAGAAGGCCTCGATACGCTTGTCGAACAACTGGTGCCAGGTCGCCTGACTGAGTTACGCGAATCTACCAGCAAAGAAATCAATGCGACATATCTCTTGTCAATTCCCATAGAAACATTCACAACAAAAGTGCGAACCGGCCCGCCCGATGAGCCTTCAATCGACCTGGATCTGCCAATCTGGGCCGGAGTCGTGTCGCTTTCAGTCACAGCCGGAGAACCCGTTACCGCACCAGATATGCGGTTTGATACCCCTGCTCCCGGCTACCTGTCCCGAATCTGAGGTTTCAGCCTGCCGGCAGCTTACTGCCCGCCAAAAGCAGGCTTTTACATTTTTTTAAGCATATTTACCTTATCCGGAAGTAGTTCCCGATGCTGCACAGAATATACTGTTAAACATTATCCACGGAGAAATAAATATGAGAAAGCTACTGATTCTGATCCTTGGTCTGGCAGTGACGTCCGCCGTAACTTATGCCGGCGAAGATACTGGCAACAATAAAGGAAAGCACCATGGTGGTGATCGTATGGCACGAATGCAGGAAAACCTGGGCCTCAGCGATGAGCAGGTGGAGCAGATACGCCATATCCGCGAAACTGGCGGTAGCCGTGAAGATATGCGTGCCGTGTTTACTGAAGAACAACGCGCGCTCATGAAGGAACACCGTGGTCAATCTCATGGCGGCAAGAAATCTCATGGTAAAAGACACGGTCGGCATGGAAAAGATCACGATGGGTATGGCCAGGACCACTCTGGGGAACAGGATTCTTCAGTAGATAATCCTGAAGGTAATTGAACCTCAGCAGTTAGGAGATATCCATGAAAGATTCGCTAATGGCAATTGTCATGCTCCTGATTATCTCGGCGTGTACGACGACCAGCGAGATCATCATTGATCAGAAGGGTGTTGATATGAGTCGCTACGAAGATAATCTTGCCGAGTGCCAGACATATGCAGAACAGGTCGCCGTCGGTAAAAAGGCCGCCAAGGGATCTGCATCTGGCGCAGTAGTGGGCGGTGCGATTGGCTCTGTCAGTCGCCGCGAAGATGCAGGCGAGGGAGCGGCCATCGGAGCCATCACCGGTGGAGTTAAAGGGCTGAACGAAGGTGAACGTGACCAGGTGCGTGTAGTCAAGAATTGTTTACGGGGTCGTGGCTACCGGGTATTGAATTAAACGACAAAAAACGGGCCGGCTCCGAGCCGGCCCGTCAACAGTCGCTGTAAATGGACGAAAAGGGAGAGTTATTCGTCCGGCAACAGCGATTCAAGAATGAAAGCAGATCAGACAGCACCATCGCCCGCTTAAGAAAGGAATGGGTGCGCCACATGAATTTCCACTCCATTAGCTCAGAAGAACAGATCCATCTGCTCTGAATAAACTCCCTATACCCTATGATTAGCAGTCGAAGACTTAAAACTCAAGCACAAAACATTAAAAATTTTATTAATTGTGTTCATCATCATCTTTTCCGTGATCAAGGGCGGCGCCCTGCGCCGCCGCAAGAATCCCCCGCAGAATATTTATTTCATTCTGATCGGGACGAGATCGGTTAAACAATCTCCGCAGACGCATCATCAGTTTTTTCGGCTGTGTTGGATTCAGAAATTCAAGGTCCAGCAAGGTCTGTTCGAGGTGCTCGAAAAACAGTTCCATCTGGCCGGCGTCAACCGGTTCCCAATCAACAGCCGGCAATGAAAGCACGTCTGATTCCAGGGCCGCCATGCGAAGTTCATAGACGATCAGTTGAACTGCCTGGGCAATATTCAGGGAGCCATAATCGGGGTTGGTTTCGATGTGAACAAGACGGTGGCAGCGTTGCATCTGGTGGTTGGTCAAGCCATGGCGTTCACGGCCGAACAATATTGCAACATGCTGCCCACCTGATTCGGTCAGCGCTATTTCAGCGGCACTTCGAACATTTAATTGGGGCATGGACAAGCTGCGCAGTCGGGCACTTGTACCCAACACCAGGGAACAGCCCTCCAGCGCTTTTTCCAGTGATTCGTGGACACACGTATGCTCGAGAATGTCATCCGCACCTGATGCCCTGGCCGTTGCATCTGCATGCGGATAGATTGCAGGATTGACCAGGTGCAGGCGGGAAACCCCCATCACCTTCATCGCTCTCGCCGTCGCGCCGATGTTTCCAGGATGGGTGGTATCGATCAGGACTATGCGAATCCTGTCCAGATGGTCTGCCACCCGGGTATCGCTTCTGGTATCCTGTGCCGCCTTTGAGTTCATAGACTATCTGGTACTCCGGAGTACTCGCATGTCCCATCCACATATGAATGTCGCAATTGCTGCTGCCGAAAAAGCCGGTGAATTCATGCGCCGCAACTTGTTGCATGTCAGTTCCATTCCGGTCACCCGCAAAGCCCGGCATGACTATGTCAGTGAAGTAGACCGTGCCTGCGAGGCAGAAATTGTACGGGAAATTACACGCTTCTACCCTGATCACGCGATTCTGGCCGAAGAAAGCGGTGCCAGTGGCGAAAGCGATTACCAGTGGATTATCGATCCCCTGGACGGTACCAGCAATTACCTGCACGGACTACCGCATTTTGCTGTTTCCATCTCCCAGCAATTCAAGGGCCGGACAGAACATGCGGTGGTTTACGATCCGATTCGTGATGAAATGTTTACCGCGACCAGGGGCAGCGGTGCATATATGAATAAAGAGCGTATAAGGGTTTCACAAAGAACCGAGCTTGAAGGGGCGATCCTGGCCACAGCATTCCCGTTCCGGAAGCGTGAATACATGCCGGTTTACATGGATATTTTCAACTCGATCTGGGAGCAGGCGGAAGACTTTCGCCGGGCAGGAACCGCTTCGCTCGACCTTGCGTGGACCGCAGCAGGCCGGGTCGATGGTTTTTTCGAGATTGGCCTCAAACCCTGGGATGTTTCTGCCGGCGCTCTGCTGGTCAGGGAAGCTGGTGGTGTGGCCAATGACTTCAGTGGCGGTGACAAGGTGGAAGAATCAGATTCCATCCTCGCCGCACCCTACAAGCTGATGACCGAGTTGCGGCGGATTATTGAGCCCAGGTGGGCTGCTGCCAAGGCGAAATAAAAAAGATCAAGAGCTTCGCGTGGTGCTCCCGATACCCATACTGGTAATGTTCGGCACAGAATGTACATGCATCACAGCCTGAATAGAAAAGATCAGCCCATTATGGGCGAGCGTCGAGCTTTGCGCCTTCTTTTTCTACTAGCAGCAAATCGAACTTGCTCACTTTAAGCATTAGCAGCGATGAACTGGCGATATAGATAGAGGAATAAGTGCCCACAACTACACCAATAATCAGAGTCAGGGCGAAGCCATGGATGATTTCACCACCGAAATAGAATAAAGCGATCAATACCATCAAGGTAGTCATTGATGTCATCAGGGTTCGGGCCAACGTTTCGTTCACCGAAGTGTTAATCACATCAATCGAAGTGTGTTTCCCGAGGCGGGGGAAATTCTCGCGGATGCGGTCAAACAACACGATGGTGTCGTTCAGCGAATAGCCCACAACCGCCAACAGGGCAGCCACAACAGTCAGGTCAAATTCAATCTGCAGCAAGGATAAAACACCCATGCTGAAAAGAAGGTCGTGAACCACCGCGACAACGGCGCCCACAGAAAAACGCCATTGAAAGCGGAACATTACGTACAGAAAAATTCCGATCAGGGCATAAACGACGGCCAGTATCCCCTGCTCGGTCAGTTCTTCACCAACCTGCGGGCCTACGAATTCGACACGCCGCATTTCAACATCACCTTCCACGCCCTGCCCCAGCGCGGCGAGCACGCGGGTTGACAGTTCAGCATTGCTTTCTTCGCTTTCGCCTGGCGGTACACGAACGACGATATCCGTAGCGGCTCCAAAAGTTTGCACCACTGCGTTGCCCAGGCCTTCGGTGGCTAGATTAGCGCGCACATCCGCAATTGAAGGCGCCGTCGGGTATGCAACTTCGATCAGTGTGCCACCGGTGAAGTCCAGGCCGAAATTCAACCCGCGTATCGGTAAAATTGCGATCGCGGCGATGATTGCAACGGCAGACAGGATTAGCGCGATATTGCGCTTGCCCATAAAATCAATATTGGTTTTCCGATTCAAAAATCTCATATCAATCCCTTAGATCGCCAGCTTGCCCACGCGTTTTCGGCCGCCATAAATCAGGTTTATAACGGCACGGGTCCCCATGATGGCCGTGAACATGGATGTCATGATGCCGAGTGATAGTGTCACTGCAAATCCCTTGATTGGCCCGGTACCGAACAGGAACAGAACGAAAGCCGCAATCAGGGTCGTGATATTCGCGTCTGCAATGGTCGAAAAGGCTTTTTCATAACCGGCCCGGATACTCGACTGTGGGGTATTGCCATTGCGCAATTCTTCGCGGATTCGTTCAAAAATCAAAACATTCGCATCCACCGCCATACCCACCGTCAGCACGATACCGGCTATGCCTGGCATGGTCAGCGTGGCACCAAGCATGGATAGCATTGAGATCAGTAAAAGCAGGTTGGCAAACAAGGCCAGGTTGGCTACAAGTCCAAACACGCGGTAGTAGATAGCCATGAATATCAATACCAGCACAAAGCCGATTACGACCGACTTGAAGCCCTTCTCAATATTGTCGGCGCCAAGGCTGGGGCCAACTGTTCGTTCTTCAACAATTTCCATCGGTGCCGCCAGTGCGCCAGCGCGCAGCAGCAGTGCAAGTTGGGTTGCCTCGCCAATGGAATCCAGACCGGTGGTCTGAAATCGTTTGTCGAACGGCTCGCGCACTACGGCGACGCTGATGACTTCTTCTAATCTTTGTCCGCCGGGTTTCTGTTCGATATACAGCACTGCCATGCGGTTGCCCACGTTATCGCGGGTAAAATCCAACATTCGCCCGGCACCTACACCATCAAGGGTCACGCTCACCATCGGTTGGCCAGTTTGTTGATCAAATCCACCCGAGGCACGAATCAACTGGTCACCGGATACAATCAATCGCTTCTTAAGCAAAACCGGCTGTCCGGCCTGGTCGGTATACAATCTGGACTCCGGCGGGATGCGGCCGGTTGCTGCTGCAGAATATGCGTCATTGGCTTCATCTACCGCTCGGTACTCAAGGGTCGCTGTAGCACCGATAATCTTCTTGGCCTGAACTGTATCCTGCACACCCGGCAACTGGACGACGACACGGTCAGCGCCCTGCTGCTGTATCACCGGCTCGGCCACACCCAGTTCGTTAACTCGGTTTCGCAGGGTAGTAATGTTTTGCTGCAAAGCTGTCTGTTGAAGGTCCAGCAGTTGCGCTTCCTGAACTGTTGCAGAGATTCCAAAGGTTTCACCGGCTTCCAGTTCCTTAAGGTCGAGACCCTGCAGACTCTGGCTGCTGCGGATGATATTCATCGTTCTGTCACGATCCTCGGCACTGCGAAGCAGGACCAGCAAACCATTGCCTTCCCGGCGTACGGACACATACCTGATCCGCTCATCACGCAGTGACGCACGAATATCGTCTACATATCGATCCAGCTGCTGGCTGCGGGCCGTTTCCATATCAACCTGCATCAGGAAATGCACACCACCCTGAAGATCAAGACCCAGCGTCAACGGCTTACCCCCAATCGCGCGGAGTCCATCCGGTGTGGCGTGGGCCAGGTTCAATGCAGTCACAAATTGGGCTCCCAGGTCTTCCTGGAGGGCGTCAGAAGCCCTTAATTGATCTTCGGTGTTTTGAAACCGGTACAGAATGCGATTACCAATCTGTTCCCTGCTTTTGTATGGAATCTGTTCGTCAGCCAGCGAATTATCGATGATTGAGGTCAAATCCAGGGGCAGATTAAAGCCTCGCGCTGAAGTGATCTGTACTGCCGGATCCTCACCATACAAATTCGGCAAGGCATAGATAGTGCCGATCGTGATAATCAGCAAAATCAGGATGTACTTCCAGAGTGGATACTGGTTCATAAATCAGTCCTGGATGGCGTATTGGTTGACTAGGCTGAGTTGATGGTGCCCTTGGGCATCACATTTGCGATCGCGTGGCGCTGCACTTTGATGTTGACATTATCAGCCAGTTCCATCGTTACGAATGAGTCACTCAGGTCTGTGATTTTGCCCAGGATGCCGCCATTGGTGACGATCTCATCACCCTTGGAAAGTTCTACCACTAATTTCTTGTGCTCCTTGGCACGTTTCATCTGTGGCCGTATCAACATGAAATAAAACACGACAAAAATCAGGATCAGGGGCAAAAAGCCCATCAACCCGCCTTGCGATGCTGCGTCTTGTGCGTAGGCACTCGAGATCAGGAAATCCATGGAAAGCCTCTTTTAAATTTATCTTGAATGTCTATTTGGGGCCGGTGGCTGGCAATTCAAACCTGGGGACCGATTTTCGCACGCTGCTCGGCACGACCACAAGCCTTCAGCGTGCGCAAAAAGCGCGTCATTATAGCTTATTCGGTTGATCTGATTAGGGCCTGTTCAGGACTTCATTCAGGACCCTTCGACAGCCCTTCAAGAAGCTCACTTTTACGTGCTTTCAACTCACCTGCTTCGATTGCCGATCTCAGGCTCCGCATCAATTCCTGGTAGAACCACAGATTGTGTATTGTCGCCAGCATTGAAGCCAAAATCTCGTTGCAGCGGTCCAGGTGTTTGAGATAAGCCCGGGAATAATTTTTGCAGGTATAGCATTCACATTCCGGATCAATGGGCCGGGTATCCATGCGGAAACGGGCATTGCGTATCTTCAACGTTCCTTTACGGGTAAAGAGATACCCGTTGCGGGCATTTCTTGTCGGCAGCACACAATCGAACATATCCACCCCGCGACGCACCGCCTCGATAATGTCTTCCGGACGCCCCACGCCCATCAGGTACCGCGGCTTGTCGTCGGGCAGTTCCGAGAGGGTGAAGTCCATCACCTGTTCCCTTTGCTCCAACGGTTCGCCGACCGACAATCCGCCAATTGCATAACCGTCGAATCCTATTCGGGCCAGGCTGCCTGCCGATTCCACCCTCAGGTCCTCGTACATACCGCCCTGTACAATTCCAAACAATGCTGCAGGATTTTTCCCGTGCGCTTTTTTTGATCTTTCAGCCCAGCGCATCGACAATTGCATGGAAAGCGCTGCTTCGTCATGAGCGGCGGGGTAAGGAGTGCATTCATCAAATGACATCACAATATCCGAGCCCAGGGCCTGCTGTACCGCCATGGACTCCTCGGGCCCCATGAATACCTTTGAACCATCCACCGGCGAGGCGAAAGTCACTCCCTGTTCCGTGATTTCGCGACGATGGGCCAGGCTCCAGACCTGGAAGCCCCCGGAGTCGGTCAGGATCGGGCGCTGCCAGTTAATGAAGTCATGCAGGCCGCCATGTCCGGCGATGACATCAGTACCGGGCCTGAGCATCAGGTGAAAGGTGTTGCCGAGAATAATGTCTGCACCGGTTTCACGAATAGCCTCGGGTGTCATGGCCTTTACGGAACCATAGGTACCGACCGGCATAAATGCCGGGGTTGCAACTTCGCCACGGCCAAACTGAAGCCGACCGCGTCGCGCTTTTCCATCATTGGCCAGTAGTTCGAAATTCATGCCACCATCATCGCATCGCCATAGCTGTAAAAGCGATAGCCTTGCCGCACCGCGTGGCGATAAGCTGCCAGGGTTTCAGACGTGCCGGCAAAAGCGCAAACCAGCATCAATAATGTGGACTCGGGAAGGTGGAAATTCGTAAGCATTGCGTCGACAACCCTGAATTTGTAGCCTGGATATATGAACAGTCGGCTGTCGCCTGAATATGCGCTCATCTCGCCATTGGCTGCAGCGGTCTCAAGGCTTCTTACCGTGGTAGTGCCTACGGCAATTATCCTGGAGCCTCTCTTTCTGGCTGCTTTTACTGCCTCGCAACATTGCTCGCTGACTTCGAGATATTCGGCATGCATCTTGTGGTCTTCAATCTGATCGGTGCGTACCGGCTGAAATGTACCGGCACCCACATGAAGTGTGACTTCTGCGGATTCGACGCCCAATTCATTAATTTCATTGAGCAGATCCTCATCAAAATGCAGCCCGGCGGTCGGGGCTGCCACTGCCCCCGGGCTCGAAGCATAGACGGTCTGGTAGCGCTCTCGATCCAGCGCCCCGTCTTCGCGCTGAATATAGGGTGGCAAGGGCATATGGCCGACCTCATGCAGCTGGGCTGCCAGGCCACCTCTGCCCTGCTCTATTTCCAGCTCAAAAAACGAATCCTGCCTGCCGGTAACGCAAAGCACTGTTCCGTTTTCCAAAACCAAGCTGGCACCGGGACGCAGGGATTTGCTGGCGCGAAGCTGGGCAATGCAACGTCGGTCAGAAATCAGCCTTTCAAGCAGTACTTCCACACTGCCTCCGCTCTCCTTGTGTGCAAACATCCGCGCGGGAATCACGCGAGTGTTATTCCGCACCAGCAGGTCTTCAGGTTCAAGAGAAGCAGCCAAGTCAGCGAACTGCATGTCCAGGATCTTTCCATCGGACCTGTCCAGGTGCAGCAGCCGGCTCGCAGTTCGGCTGGACAATGGTGCCTGTGCGATTTGTCTCCTTGGCAGTTCAAATGTGAAATCACTACGATTCATTTTCAGAAATTATGCATGCTTGATCGATACTTTATTCAGACAAACTTATAATCTTTCTAAATCAGGAAAATTGAAATGCTCAATACTAAAGTTTTTGCCCATGATCGCACTGGCAGGCAGCAAGCAATCGCCGGGGGTAGTTTTCATTGATTGCCGAACTGCAATGGCACGAATTCCGTTTGAGCATTGATTTCTCCGCAGGCCGTTCGCTGGCTATTACGCTGGATCCACATGGTCCCCAACCTTCGTTTTTCGCAGGCGCACCGGCACGATCGAGCCCATTGCGCGTGGGCGATTACATCGGAGATGTCTCCCTCGGCGGTAGTTGCAACGCCGAAGTACTGGAGTTCGTGCCACATTGCCATGGTACTCACACAGAGTGCAGAGCGCACCTGGATAAGTCAGCAGCCAATGTACTGGATGTTATTGATCAACAGCCATGCCTTGCACAGCTTGTCACCCTGGAGGGAAACCGGGCTGAAAACAGCCGGGAGTCCTACCCGGTTGCCCTGGGAATGGACGAAATTCTTCTTACGCTAGAAGAGCTTCTTCAACAACTGGACAGTTCAATTGACCTTTTAGCCGATGCACTGGTCATTCGCACATTACCCAACGAACCAGAGAAAATGACCCGCGACTACGCGCTCAAACCCTCCTACCCTGTACTGAGTAATGAGGCAATCAATTGGCTGTCCGATCAGGAATTAAAACACCTGTTACTGGACACACCTTCATTGGACCGGGCCAACGATGGCGGCCGGCTAAGCAATCATCGACGATGGTGGGGCCTGGATGTAAAAAACTCCGTCACCCGGTTCGATCCACGGTCGCGAAGTGTGACTGAAATGATCTATGTACCCGGTGACATTGTCGACGGAAATTACTGGCTACACCTTGAACTCCAACCCCTTGCTGCGGATGCAACCAGTAGCCGGCCGATTATTTATCCGGTGGAGATTACACCGTGGCGAGAACAGACCACATGAAAGTTTGCGACACGCAAAAAATCACCATTGCCGGCGCCGGCCTTGCAGGACCTCTGTTATCGATACTCCTGGCCCGAAAAGGATTTGACGTAGAACTCTTTGAACGCAATCCCGACCCGAGAAAAGGGCGAGCCTCTGCGGGACGATCCATCAACCTGGCACTGGCTGAACGTGGCCGGCACGCTTTGAAAATGGCCGGGCTGATTGACAAGGTTGACCGCTTTACGATCCCGATGCGTGGCAGGATGCTGCACGCACCTGATGGAATGCTCACATTGCAGGAATATGGGAAGGACGAGTCAGAAGTCATCTGGTCAACGCACCGCGTCGAATTGAACCGCACCATGCTGGATGACGCCGAGGCCAGCAACAAGGTGCGTATTTTCTTTGATCACAAGTTGACCGGTGTGGACTGGGATTACCGAAAAATAGCCTGCTCCGCCAGTGGTGGTGAGAACCCGCACACCCATGAGTTCAATGTTTTGATCGGGGCGGATGGCGGCGGTTCGGCTGTTCGCAAAGCGATGGAAAGAGTGGCCGATCTCGGCGTCAGCGCGGAACCGCTGGAGCATGGTTACCGCGAATTGACCATACCACCCGGTAAAAACGGCGGGTTCATGATGGACTCAAACGCGTTGCACATTTGGCCGAGGGGGGGATTCATGTTAATTGCCCTGCCCAATTCCGGCGGGAGTTTTACCGTAACCCTGTTTTTATCCAAGCATGAAGATCCGGGATTTGAACATCTTGAAGACTGGCAAAGCCAGCAACAGTTCATGCAACAGCAGTTTCCGGATGCCATGGCGCTGCTGAGTGATCTCGAAGCAGATTTTCGCGACAATCCTGTCGGCTTGCTCGGTACCGTGCGTTGCAAAAAGTGGTATCACCGGGATATAGCCCTGCTGATCGGTGATGCAGCACATGCTGTTGTACCGTTTCACGGCCAGGGCATGAACGCGGCTTTCGAAGACTGTACCGAACTGATGGATTGCCTTCAGGACAAAAACCAGGAATGGGAAACCGTTTTTCACCGCTTCCAGGAGCGACGTATCGCTCATGCCAATGCCATTGCCGACATGGCACTTGAAAACTACCAGATTATGCGGGAATCGGTCCGCGACCCCGGTTTCCTGCTCAGGAAGGAATTGGAGCACGAACTGGAACGCAGATTTCCGCAACGATTCATTGCGCGTTATTCACTGGTGATGTTTCACCGTCTGCCCTATGCACAGGTTTACCGGCGAGGGGAACACCAGGCGAACATCCTGGATCAACTGCTTGCCGGGACTGAATCCCTGAAGGATGTGGATTTCGAACTAGCTGCCCGCCTCATTGAAAACCAACTGAACGAAATCAGCGAACCGGCGGGGAGCCTGTTGGATTTGACCGATCGTAGCGAGAGAAAGTCGATTTGAGTCAGATTTCTTGGTCTTTTGAGGAGAATAGCACCGTTATTTAACGACAAAGAGCTGGAAATCTGGCCACAACGGATTTTTCGCAGTAGATCATGTTAAGTCCGACAGACTCCTAATCACAGGCTCTCACATCGGAAATCTTGACCACGGCATCATTGCGGTTGATGTCACCAGACAGCGGCGGCTTAAGCATGTAATTCAGCGTCCAGTTACCTGCTGATTCACCGACAAAATTGAAGCCCAACACCCCTACATCTTCACTGGATACCGGGCTGGACGCGCAGGACGGGCAATTGCCCGTGAACTGGCTCATGACCAGGTCGTCGCCGCTGGCCCCGGTGGCCTGTAACCAGAACGGCAGACCGGAATCACTGTACAGGTAGTGGATTTCAGCATGTGCCGCATTGGTCAGCAATACACTGGCACCTCCCAGGCCCGCCTGTGCTTTACCCCAGAATCCGCTGATGCTGGTGGCTTGCCCACCGATGCTCGGACAGGGATTGGTGTCCGCACCGGTGACAATTCCCATGCGTTCACTTCCGGACTCACCGAACAATGTCCAGCTGAAGATGGAATCACCTTCAGCCAGGGAGCTGACGCCGACTGTTCCGACCCTGGTGAACTGGTCAACTGTGCCGTTATTGGTAAATCTCAGCAGGTCTCCGTTCCAGATGTCGCCAACCGGCGCTGCTCCCGCCGACAGGTACCAGGTAGGCAAATGGCTATCGGTAAAGGTATACCAAAGCAAACCGCGGGAAGGGCCAATGGGTTGATAATCTATGCCCTGGGAGATTCCTCCACGATTTACGGAAACAAGGAGGTTGCCGTTCACGGGATTATTGACCTGGTCAAATGTCACTTCCGCCCTCACGGTGACGGAGCTTGCAGTCGGGTTGGCATTGCGAATCACCGTATAAAAGCGACCGGGCTGCAGGATGCCGCCACTCATCATCAACTCGGGCCCGTTGCCGCCGGAACCGGATGCAGTCGCATCAGGCGCTCCTCCGGGGGCGTCGGCGGCAAATGGTGCTTCGGAGAATGCGTTGTCAAATTCAACGCGGTGCAGATCAATGACCAGGCCGTTGTTTTGTAAATCACTCTCACCGGAGGCCGTGACGGTTAAGCCGGTAGCGCCGGCCGGCACATCGAAAAACATCCTGTTGTGATCTGCCAGGCCACCCAGGGCAAACTTGTGATCGACGCCGTCAAACAATGGGAACGTTTTCGGATCAGCTATGCCGTTTCGATTGAAATAGATGGGAATAATACCGACCTTTCCGGGAGTTGCTGTACTGGTGCCCAATCCAACTGCACCGAGCAGGGTCTCGCCTGTTACGGCGCTCACATCCTGCCAGGAAAGCCGCAGGTCGAAAGCAGCACCTCTAGGAATGATCCCGGGACCGGTTGCCGCCAATGGAAAATCCGAACCCGGGCCTATAACTGCGGATTCAATAAAAACCTCGTCGGTTCCCGCGCCGCTGCCTACCCAGTTCTGTCCGATAATCCAGTAATCTCCCGGTGTCGGATTCAGGATGTCGCACAGTTCAAGGTCGTTGGGTGTGCTACTGCTGCAGATTTCTTCGTTGGAATCGGCGATTCCATCTTCGTTGTTGTCACGACCCACAAACAGGTCAACATCCGGCGCTGTCGAATCCAGTGACTCGGCATGGAACCAGAATGTGCCTTCGGGTACCTCGTGGAAAATGGTTAGGACACCGGTGCCACCATCATATGGATCATTACGGGTTGGATCCTGAACCAAGAACTGGCTGTCGACTTGTGGCCGAAGCAGTCCACCCGAAGTAAAGGTCGCCTGTGGCATTTGGGCCAGGCCATCCAGGGTAAAATCCTGTGCCCCTGAATTCTGGTCGGAAAAAATATTAATCTCCAGCGGAAGCTCGCCGCCGGTTGAGAATACAGTGACGGGCAATACCGTATCGGGTGCACCGGCCGCACTGAGCGTGATTCCACCATAAACCCAGAATCCGATGACGCTGCTATCGCTGACATCGACGTCTATTGTGAGTGTTCTGCTCCCACCGGAGCCCAGAGAAAATCCGGGAGGTGTGATAGATGCGGAAGTACCGGGCGGAAAGCCGGTGGCGGTTGCCGCCCAGGTTCCACCACCCATCAGATCCGTGACTGTACGGGTAAAACTGCAAGTTCCCTCGCAATTAGCATCAGTGAGGGTCGGCAGGTTCAGGTCTCGGGGCTCACCGCCTAAATTTGGATTGGCACTGAAGAAATCGGCTACGGACTCATTCAAATACAGACCTGCATTGGCCGCCAGATCCAGCTGGGGCCGCCCCACACCACGGTCATGGGGTGTGGCATCGGTGCCGTTAAAATTGTAAGCCCGATCAGGCGTTGCTGTTGTTTCCAGCGCAGATGCAATCATGCTGGGCGTCCAATTGCCGTGTACAGAAAGTAGTAAAGCCGCTGAACCCGCGATATGTGGCGAAGACATGGATGTACCGCTCAGGAATGCAAATGAGTTACCATCGAGATAGGCACCCAGGATGCTGCTGCCGGGGGCTATTACGTTGGGTTTCAAGACGTCCACCGGAGCCACACTGGGGCCGCGGGAGCTGCTGCTTACCACCTGGTCGCCAAGCGAATGGTCCACGATTCGGTCGAAACCGGAAATCGAGCCCTTGTGGCCGCTTCCCGAGTCCAGCCAGGTCCGCAAATCATTCCCGTCGAGGTTTCCAATGTGAATGGCAGGCAGGCAGTGCAGATCCGACCTGAGTGACCCACCATCCAAATCTGTATTGGCCAGAATCATGCCACCGGCGCCAGCCAGATGAAGGTTCTTGCCCTTTTCAATACGGCCATGAGTACCCTGGCGGTCACAAACCACAATTTCACCATTGAAGGTACCGGGGGCGAACGGACTGCTCGCCCCGGTGTAGTCATCACATTTGGGGCCGAGCTCAGGCGCACCTGTGCCGCACGCGGAATTGCCAAAATCCCTGGCATGCACAATGTCCCGGAAACCGCTGGTTCCGATCAGGGTGGCGCCGAATATGCCATTCGGAGGGGGCGTATCCCCACCGATAAGACCTTCAAGCGCAGCGCCAACTATTCGGTTATGGGTGGCATTTCCGGCAGCACTAATCCAAGGTGCGTTAGCTGGATAACCAATGGAAGATGGCGCAGGACCTTCGTTTCCGGCTGCAGATACAACGAATATTCCAGCCCCGAAAGCATTCAAAAATGCGATGGACACAGAACCACCCCACGGTGAAATAGTCGGGTTCCCGGTGCCAAGTGAGTAGTTGATCACATCCACGCCATCGGTCACTGCCTGGTCAATGGCCGCAACGATGTCTTCTCCATTACACCCGCCATCTTCGGTGTCGTTCGGATCACCTATGTAGCAAACCCGGTAGGAAACGATATTTGAAAACCGGGCCACACCCGATACGACAAATGTAATGCCATTGTTGGTGTGTTGCAGGATATTTCCGGCCGCGATCGAGGAAACATGCGTGCCGTGGCCGGAGTTGTCCTCGCCCATGGTGTTTTCTTCAGCGACTACGGTATCGGGGTCGTCCGTCACGAAATCATAGACCCCTACCAGATGGTCATTGCACAACACCGCGGGCTCAGAGCATAGTCCCAGCTGGGATCCATATGGATTAATGAAATCGTGGCTGCCGGCGTATCCGCCCGGATCCGAGAAAGAAAAATGATCCCAGTTGATGCCTGAATCTATGACGCCAATAACCACCCCTTCTCCGCTTCTGGCGGGAATTGAACCCACACCATTCCAGATATCATCCGCTTTGAGCCAGGCCGGCCCGGCATCGGTATGGAGTTTGTGCTTGAGATCCGGTTCTAGCGCCCTGACCTGCGGAAGCGATAACAGCTCTTGCGCTTCTTCGGCCGTCAGGGAAGCAGAAAAACCATTTAAGGCTGTACGATACCGGCGGCGGGTTTTCAGTTCACGACCGATAGCGAGTGTGGCGTCTCCACGGAATTTTTCAAAGCCTTCGTCGAGTAATCCAAGGTAGGCTTGTGCGTCCGCCGACCTGGCATTCAGCCGTCTCGAGGGTGCTTTGCCCCTGGAACTGCCTGCTTCAGGACTGAACACGGGCGAATCGAGGCGATCCCGGTGCCATTCGGCCAGGGACGGCTGCTCGAGAATAACAATGTAGGTTGATCTATCGTTGCTGGATCTGTTTGCCGAGGGTGATTTCGCTGCCAATGGCATAGAAACGATCAACAGCGCCAGGGCAAGACCCAAAATGACTGCAAGTGATTTTGATCCCTGTTTCATAGACTGCCCTTCATCCCTGAACTGCGCTGCGCATGGTCACCAGTTCCTCGGCAGCGGTTGGATGTATTCCGATCGTCGCGTCAAACTGTTCTTTACGCAGGCCCGATTTTACAGCCACAGCGAAGCCTTGCACAATTTCCGGCGCATCAACGCCGACGATATGTAGTCCGACTACCTTTTGGCCGCTGCGTTCCACGATCAGTTTCATCATGGTCTTCTCCTGCCGGCCACTGAGTGTGAATTTCATGGGCTGGAATTCGGAGAGGTAAACGTCAAGATCACCATAATGTTGCCGCGCCTGGTCTTCAGAATAGCCTACTGTACCGACTTGCGGCTGTGTAAAAACAGCAGATGGTATGAACACATGGTCCACCATCCTCGAACGGCCACCAAACTCGGTGTCGGCAAAAGCATGGCCTTCATGTATCGCAACCGGTGTCAGGTTGACCCTGTTGGTGATATCGCCCACCGCAAAAATATGGTCAATACTTGTTTTTGAACATTCATCAACCGGGATACTTCCATCGGCACGAACTTCGATGCCGGCATTCAGAAGTTTCATGCCTTTGGAATTTGGTACCCGTCCCGTTGCATACATGACGCAGTCCGATTCCAGGTGTGAGCCGTCATCCAGCGAAACCCTCAACACATCGACTTGCTTGTCAACCTCAGTAACGGTCCGGTTAAAACGGATATCTACACCCCGGGTCCTCATTTCCCTGCCCAGCACGCGGCGAACATCTTTGTCGAAGCCCCGTAACAGTTCCGGGCCACGGTATACCTGGCTAACCCTGGAGCCAAGTCCGTTAAAAATTCCGGCAAACTCACAAGCGATATATCCTCCTCCAACAATAACGATTCGCGGCGGCAGATGTTCAAGGTGAAAAGCTTCATCCGAAGTGATCACGTGTTCGTGCCCGGGAAACTCCGGCACCCATGGCCTGCCACCGGCAGCGATGAGAATCCTGTCAGCGGAAATGATATCTTCGCCAAGCTGAACGCGGTGTGAATCGATAAAACTGGTATGGACCGGAAACAGGTCAACGCTTGATTCGTTTAACAAGCGCAAATATACATTGTTCAGGCGGTCAATTTCGCGATCCTTGTTCTCGATCAGCTTCTCCCAGCTAAACTCCGCCCCGGTAACGGTCCAGCCATATCCTACCGCATTTTCAAAGTCATTGCCGAAATGGGCAGCATAGGAGAGAAGTTTCTTCGGAACACAACCTCGGATCACGCAGGTGCCACCTACTCTGCTTCTCTCACAAATACCCACATTTGCACCGTGCGAAGCGGCTATCCGTGCCGCCCTCACTCCGCCTGAGCCGGCTCCGATCACAAAAAGATCATAATCATGTTTTGACATACAAGGTCCGAATATTGTTATAAGCCGCTAAAAGGGCTGCCTGATCGCGGGACATAAGACCACGGAAGCTGGCCAATAATCCAGTGCAGGCGGCATTTTTCAGTGGTATAGACCGGCAAAATCATCTAGCCCTGACAACAAATATCAACTTGCAAGATCTTATCGAATGTAGGCCGTTTACCCTGCTGGGCTGAAATGAATAAACTCCTTGCTCTGATCAGCGTGGACTTGCCTGCGGGCTGTCCGTAGCATAGGCGATAATTCATTCAGTGATGATGCATGCTTTCAGTCCGGAACATCAGTCTCGAACGATATTTTGAGCCGGTTTTTCAGCCGGTGAGCTTTTCCGTGTCCACCGGAGAAGTCCTGCTGTTGACCGGTGACAATGGCTCGGGTAAGACCACGCTGATCCGAATCATCGCGGGCGTGCTGCGGCCCAGCCAGGGCAAAATGGAATGCAGCGAACCCAACCGTGTTTATATCGGGCACCAGCTTGCGGTCAAGGACGATCTGACTGTGATTGAAAATATAGATTTCATTCGCGGTTTCTCTGGAACCTCCAGCGATTCCACCGCAAGTATTGTCGATCGCGTGGGGCTTCACCGAGTCGCTGAACAGCCAGCCCGAACGCTCTCGGCCGGTCAACGAAAACGCTGTGCACTGGCAAGATTAATGTTATCCGATGCCAGGCTCTGGCTGCTCGACGAGCCATATTCCAACCTTGACAAGAACGGAATTGCGATGCTGGACCGCTTGTTGAGGCAGCACATCGACTCCGGCGGTGCCTGTGTGTTGACGACTCACGGCAGCCTGCGCCCCGAGGGGTTCGAGATGCAGGAATGCGAATTGATACCAGGCTCCATCGCAGCATGAGCCGGCCAGGTTCCACACAGGCATTCACTTCATTGCTACGCCGTGATCTGCTGCTTGCATTCCGGCGCCGTTCGGAAATGGTGCAGCCCCTGATTTTCCTGCTGGTTGTGGTCAGCCTGTTTCCGCTAGGTGTAGGCCCTGGTCCACAGCTGCTCGCCTCCATCGCGCCAGGCGTAATCTGGATAGCTGCATTATTAGCGACTGTTTTGTCACTGGAAGCCCTGTTCCGTTCGGATTTCGAAGACGGCACGCTTGAACAGTTTGCAATTTCGGGTCACCCGGTAACAGCCATCGCATTCGCGAAAATCCTGGTGCACTGGCTGGTTGCCGGTCTGCCGATCGTATTGTTGTCTCCGTTGCTGGCACTTTGGATGAATCTGCCTGTCGAAGGTCTGGGCGTGTTGATGGCAAGCCTGGCGTTGGGCACCCCGGTGTTAAGCCTGGTCGGATCAATAGGTGCAGCGTTAACCGTCAGCCTCAAGCGCGGAGGGCAATTACTGTCGGTACTGGTGTTTCCGTTGTACGTGCCATTGCTGATTATTGCCACCAATGCAGTATCCGCTGCCGTGGCCGGCTTGCCTTACAATGGGCAGTTGGGCCTTATGGCCGCTGGCCTGGTAGCGACGCTCAGCCTGGCGCCTTTTGCTACCGCTGCCGCACTTAAATTAAGTCTGGAATAGGAAAAGAACCCAGCCCCGATATGAACAGATTCATGCTTTTCTTTAATAAAACAGGATCACCGCCGTGGTTCTACCGATTCAGTGGACGGCTATTGCCCTGGATATGGGCTGTTTTCATGATCCTGTCAGCAGCGGGCCTGTACCTGGGCCTTGTTAAGGCTCCGCCGGATTACTTGCAGGGTGAAAGTGTGCGGATTATGTATATCCACGTGCCTTCGGCTTACATGTCCATGATGATTTACGCGTTGATGGCCGCGATGGGCTTTGTCGGTTTGGTCTGGCATGTAAGGATTGCCGAAATTCTGGCTATTTCCAGCGCACCGATCGGTGCAATGTTTACGGCGCTGGCCCTGATCTCCGGCTCCCTATGGGGCCGGCCAACCTGGGGAACCTACTGGGTGTGGGACGCGCGACTGACATCCGAACTTGTACTGCTATTCCTGTACCTGGGGGTAATCGGTCTTTATTCCGCATATGATGAGCCACGCAAGGCAGCACGGGCAGCGGCACTGCTAGCCCTGGTTGGCCTGGTTAACCTGCCGATCATCCATTATTCGGTGACCTGGTGGAATACCCTGCACCAGCCTCCCAGCCTGACTTCCGGAGGCAGTAGTATTGACCCAAGCATGCTGTGGCCGTTGCTGGTCATGGTGGTGGCCTGGAAGTTTTTCTATATTGCCAACCTGCTGACCCGGTCCAGGTACCGTTTATTGCAGCAGGACCAGCGAAAACGCTGGGTATCTGACGCCCTGGGTGGAGTTAATTCCTGATGCCACATGCACCGTTTATCATCGCTACATACGCCATTACAGCGGTGTTATTGACCTGGTGTGCACTGGCGCCGGTAATTCAAATCCGGAAGTTGAAGCAAGCCATACTCCAGCGGAACAAAACAATGGAAAACGAGAATGCACCCAACGCGTAGACGCCGGATGATTGGCCTGTTGGTGATCCTGTTCGGTGTGGGTACCGCCAGTGCGATTACCATTTATTCATTACGCCAGAATATGCTGTTTTTCGTCAGCCCGGCTGACATTGAGGAACAGAATCTGCCATTGGGTCGTGAATTCAGGCTCGGCGGCCTGGTGGTACCGGGCAGCCTTGACAGGGCGGATGACGGACTGGCCGTACAGTTCGAGGTGAGTGACGGCGCCAGGTCGGTTATCGTGACCTACGATGGCATTCTCCCGGACCTTTTTCGCGAGGGCCAGGGCGTAATCGCACGGGGTGAACTCCAAACAAAGGAACTGTTTGTCGCCCGTGAAGTGCTGGCCAAGCACGATGAAAATTACATGCCGCCGGAAGTGGCCGAAGCGCTCAAAGAAAAAGGCATGCATATCAAGTGGGGCCCGGACCAAGGCTGATGACCGCAGAACTGGGTCAAATCACCCTGTTGATCGCTCTTATGGCGGCAATATCACTGGGAATTTTCCCAATGATCGGAGCGCGTATTGGAAACGCCAGCTTAATGGCGATGGCCTCCAGGGGTGCTATTGCGCAGGCCATCCTGATCATCGCTGCGTTTGCCATGCTTACCCGAGCATTTGTCATGCAGGATTTTTCTGTCGAGTACGTGGCGCTAAACAGTAATTCGCTTTTACCGCTGAAATACCGGTTTTCCGCCGTCTGGGGCGCACACGAGGGATCGTTGTTGTTGTGGGAACTCATTTTGGCATTGTGGACCCTTGCCGTGGCCCTGTTCAGCAAGTCATTACCTGCGGCTTTTCGGGCTCGTGTGCTGGGCGTGCTGGGATGGGTCTCGGTCGGATTCCTGATGTTTATCATTTATACCTCGAACCCGTTTGGCAGAATATTGCCGCCTGCCCTGGAAGGAAGAGACCTGAACCCCTTGTTACAGGATCCCGGCCTGATCATTCATCCGCCCATGTTGTACATGGGTTACGTGGGATTTGCGGTGACTTTTGCGTTCGCAGTGGCAGCGCTGCTTGGCGGCCAGGTTAACCGGGGGTGGGTACGCTGGTCGCGGCCCTGGACGCACGTCGCCTGGTCATTTTTGACCCTCGGAATAGCACTCGGCAGCTGGTGGGCCTACTACGAGCTCGGCTGGGGCGGCTGGTGGTTCTGGGATCCAGTAGAAAACGCCTCGTTCATGCCCTGGCTGGTGGGCACAGCCCTTATTCATTCCCAGTCTGTAACTGAAAAACGCGGGGTATTTCGCAATTGGACCCTGTTGCTTGCCATTGCCGCATTCTCTCTGAGCCTGCTCGGAACTTTCCTGGTTCGCTCGGGTGTATTGACTTCCGTACATGCTTTTGCGTCTGATCCCTCCCGTGGTGTTTATATCCTCACCTACCTGTTCATCGTTGTTGGCGGTTCACTGGCACTGTTTGCTTTCAAAGCGCCAAAAATGATCCAGGGCGAAGGTTTTGGAGGGGTTTCACGCGAGTCCCTGCTACTGATTAACAACCTGTTACTGGTGGTCATGGCCGCCATGATATTAATTGGCACGCTCTATCCACTGGCCATTGACGCCTTCGGGGCAGGAAAAATTTCAGTGGGAGCACCCTATTTCGGTTTGCTTTTTGCGATGTTGCTTGCACCGATAGTGGTAGTCATTCCCTTTGCCATGTTTTCCCGCTGGCGCATTGATGGTTTGCCACGGATATCAAAACATTTGCTCGTTCCTGCGGCCTTTGCCTTGCTAGCTGCCATCAGTGCCGGCGTTTTGGTGCCCGAGGCCGGTATTTCAGGCATTGCGGGAGTCGCGGGTGGTGTTTGGTTGATGTCTGCCAGTCTTGCCATGCCGCTGAGGCGCCTGCGCCAACATGGACGTTTCACGCGCACTGAAACGGCTATGACAATGGCACATTTCGGTGTTGGAGTATTCCTGATCGGGGTCAGCCTGAGCGGCGCGATCAGCTCAGAGAAGCACCTCCGAATGGCTTCAGGAGACCGGTTTGAGATGGCCGGTTACACCTTTGTTTTTAATGGTACCCGGACATTGGAAGGCCCGAATTATGTGGCCGATGAGGGTGAGTTCGTGGTGCTGAAAAACGGCGCTGAAATTACCCGCATGTACCCGGAAAAGCGCCGCTATATACGCGCTGGACAGATGATGACCGAGGCCGCCATCGACTCCGGCCTCACCCGGGATCTTTACGTATCCATGGGCGAGCCCCTGGACAATGGACAGGCATGGGCGGTGCGAATCTACCACAAGCCATTTGTGCGCTGGATTTGGCTGGGGGCTTTGTTTATGACGGCTGCCGGGCTATTGGCGGCCGCTGACCGGCGATACCGGAAACAGAAATCTCCTGTCCCTGTGGCAAAGACAGAAGCGGCATTGTCATGATTTCGCGCCTGCTGCCGTTAATGGCCTTTCTGCTGCTTGGCATTCTGCTCGCTGTGGGTCTTACCGTTTCGGATACCAAGACTCACATCCCTTCTCCGTTGATTGGACGGCCGGTTCCGGAATTCAATTTGCCGCAGCTATTCGAGCCGGAAAAGACGCTCAGCCAGGAGGATTTTCTTGGTGAGCCTTACCTGGTCAATTTCTGGGGTAGTTGGTGTCCCACCTGCGTATACGAGCATCCCGTGATTACCGATCTAGCGCGAAGCGGCAGGCTGCGAATTGTTGGCCTCAATTATCGTGATGAACCGGAGGACGCCAAAAACTGGTTGTCCCGCCACGGCAACCCTTACCACGACATCGTGGTGGACTACAGCGGCAGGATCAGTATCAATTTTGGCGTTTACGCGGCTCCGGAATCTTTCCTGATATCTCCGGACGGCGAAGTCGTTTACAAACACATTGGCGCGTTGACGTCCGAAATCATCAGCCAGACCATTTTGCCCATGGTAGATGAAATGAAGCGTGAACAATCATGAAACGCTTCGCATTCTTTCTGGCGATCCTGCTTTCTTCCATTTCGGCTGCACAGATAAAGGTTGACCAGGAACCCCTGGTGTTCGACAACCCGCAACAGCAGGAGCGATTTAACAATCTCACCGAGGAGTTGCGTTGCCTGGTCTGCCAAAACCAGAACCTGGCCGATTCGGACGCACCACTGGCTCATGATCTGCGCAGTGAAATATTCGACATGATGCAGGCCGGCAAAACCGACGATGAGATCAAGAGTTTTCTGATTGAACGATACGGCGATTTTGTGTTGTACCGGCCGCCGGTGCAGGGAAACACCCTGGTTTTGTGGTTGGCGCCGGTATTTTTACTGCTTGGCGGAGGTGCCGTGGTGGTATTTGGCATCAGGAAGCGAAAAATCATGCCCGGCAACAATTCTGATGCCGGGCACTACTGATGTTCTGGGCATTCGCCGTTGCTATTGCATTACTTTCAGCCATCGCTATCTGCTGGCCGATTTTACGCGCTGGTGGGAAATTCCGAAACTATGGCCTCGCACTGGTTGTATTTATTCCGCTTGCGGCCTTGTTCATGTATCAAAAAGTTGGCACACCAGGTGGTATCGATATCAATGGCACACCTGATCGTGACTCAACAACAACAGCACAATCCGAACCAGCTGCTGACGAGATCGCAGAACTAACCAGCCAATTGGAACAGCGCTTGGTGCAAGATCCCGATGACCTGCAGGGCTGGTTGCTGCTGGGACGTACTTACAAAACCACCCTGCAATACGGTCCGGCCGAAACTGCCCTTGCCCGGGCATTTGAGATTGCGCCCGAAAACCCGCTGGTGATGGTTGAATTGGCAGAAGCGAGAATGTTTAACTCGGGAAGCCCTGTGATTGGCCCGGATATTAAAAAATTGCTTGAGAAGGCTCTTACACTGGATCCCAAGCAGCAAAAAGGACTTTGGCTGCTCGGCTTTGCTTCCAGCCAATCAGGAAATGATGCCCGGGCCGTAGAGCTCTGGGAGAATTTGCTGGCGCAAATGGATCCATCATTCGGTGCCAGAACAGCCGTTCAGGACCAGATTAGCCAGGCGATGTCACGCATGGGCCTGGCACCTGCCGAACTGCCCCTTGAAACTGTAGGCTGGCAAGGAATCAATATTGAAGTATCGGCTTCAAACCCCGATTTTAATGTACCGGCCGGTGCGGTGCTGTTTGTCATAGCACGTAACCCCCAGGCGCCCGGCCCACCGGTAGGGGTCAGGCGAATTTTCAACCCGGTTTTCCCGGTCAACATTCGGATGAGCGATGCAGACAGCATGTTGGCGGCATCACCCGTATCCGGTGCTGACCCATTGCAATTGCTTGCTCGCCTTTCCCTGTCAGGCAGCGCATCAGCCAGCCCTGGTGATCCGGAAAGTGAGCACTTAATGGTGATCCTGGACACCAAGGAAACCGTTCAGCTCGAATTACTGGTTCCGGTGCTGTAACAACCGCGCTCCTGACAGTGCTTCAGCAGTCACCCGCACCCTGTAGAGTTGGTGGTTACTTGCCATATATTTCCGTTCGAAAGCGCTTATTGGACAGTCCGTTTGCCAATCTTCGACCGAAACCACGATGCCCAAAGAAAATTCTATGGCATGGGCGAATTCCCTGGCATAGATTTTCCAATTGCACCTCAATTCCAGCCCACCCCCGAGTGCCAACAGCTCGGGAAACACGGGATGTGCATGCCATCTTTTTTTCAGGTGTGCTCGCTTTGGATAAGGGTTCGGATACAACAGGTAATGCCGGTACGGCTTCCAGCGCTTTGCAATTGCCAATCTCCAGAAAGTCTCCAGCTCTGCCCTCACCCATATGATGTTGGCTTCCCTGCAGGGAAAACTGCCTGATCCGGTCCTTTGCAGGCGGTGATGGGAACGGTCAATACCGAATACAAGAGATTCGGGATGTTCCGAGGCAATTACCCTGGTGCTTTCACCTGTGCCACAACCTGAATCCAGTATCAGGTTTGCGCTGGAGATTTCTTCACCGGCCAAAATACTTGCCCGTTTAAAAGCGGCAACACTCGGCGGGTGAAATGGCTGTTGCCAGGGAACTTCCAGGTGTTTTTGCAAGAGCAGGTCCAAGCGTGGATGAACGTCCGTCTGACTGGTGCGGACCGCCCTGGATACTGCTTCTTTTTTGGCTGAGTTTGGCGAAAACACGATACGTATTCCGTTACTCCACGGTATCATTGGCGCTGACAAACTTTTCGACCAGGTAATTGATGCCAGACGCAAGCAAATTTCTACACGATGATACGCCTTTTGAATTTATCAGAGGCGGTGTGTTGCCGCAGTTGAGTATTGCCTACGAGACCTGGGGCGTGTTGAATGAAGAGCGCTCCAACGCGGTCCTGATCGCCACGGGCCTTTCACCGGGCGCCCACGCGGCATCCAGCGCCACGGACCCGTCTGATGGTTGGTGGGAGCCCATGATCGGGCCAGGGGCTGCGATTGATACATCCGAACACTTTGTTATTTGTGTGAACTCACTGGGCAGTTGCAAAGGTTCCACTGGGCCGGCCAGCATCAACCCGGAGACGGGCCAGCCCTGGCGACTGGATTTCCCAGAACTGAGCATCGAGGACATAGCGGCGGCGGCTCAACTGGTGGTGCGGCATCTCGGAATTGATCAATTGTGTGCGGTTGTCGGTCCTTCAATGGGTGGAATGACAGCCATTGCCTGGCTTCGTCAAAACCCCCGATGTGCGCGTCACGTCCTGATCATTTCCGGCGCCGGGAAAGCCGAGCCTTTCTCGATAGCACTGCGTTCATTGCAGCGCGAAATGATCGTCACTGACCCCAATTGGAACGAGGGTAAATACGACGATGAAAACTGGCCAGAAAACGGCATGCGAATGGCCAGGAAGCTGGGTATGATCTCATATCGTTCGGCATCCGAGTGGCGTGAAAGATTTGGCAGGCGCAAGCAAAATCATTTCGAACCAACGCTTTTTGGAATGACCTACGAGGTTGAGTCCTACCTGGAGGCGGCAGCACGTAAATTTATCGGCGCTTTCGATCCCTGTTGCTACCTGTACCTGTCCCGCTCCATGGACTGGTTTGATGCCACCCAGGACCACTACAGCCTGTCAGCAGCACTTGCAGAAGTCAGTCTTGATTCGGCATATGTCATGGGCGTTGAAACCGATATTCTGTTCCCACCACATCAGCAGGAGGGAATTGCCGAAGCACTGGCTATGAATGGAATTCAGACAGGTCTGGATATTCTGCCCTCATTTCATGGCCACGATGCTTTTCTCGTTGATTACGAGCATTTCACGACCCAGATGGGCGCCTACTTCAAGCGCATCAAAACCATGGAGTCAGGATCCCGATAATCAGCAGGCTAAAGATTGTCCAACAGGCTGGTTTCCTTGTTCCTGCATATATATAATTTGCGCCTCCCTGGCCGGAGTGGCGAAATTGGTAGACGCGCTGGATTCAAAATCCAGTTTTGGCAACAAAGTGTCGGTTCGAGTCCGACCTCCGGCACCATCGAAACGGGCCTGAAGGCCCATTTCAATGCAGCGAACGTGGACTCACCGACAGGGCTAGCCATTGGCCTCCCAAACAATCAAACGAATCCGGGTACGGGTCGCGACCCATGAAAGAAAGGCAAGCGGATTCGGATTTGGGCCCGGAACGATCTGAAATTTTTCTGAATTCCGCTTGGCTTTTGTTCACAATGTAACGATGATAATTCAATCACCTGCCGATTTGTTCCGCCTTCTTTTTATGACTGTCATCCTGGTGCTACCTGCCAAGGGTGTTGCCTGGGGCCCGGACGGCCATCGTATCGTTGGTGCCGTTGCCCTCGATTACCTGAGTAAGGGAGCGTTGGACACCTTGCATGAGATCATGGGAATTGACGATGCGGAAGTCCTGGTCGAATGGTGCAACTGGCCTGATGAATACAGGGCCACAATAGAAGGTGCGTGGAGTGAGCCAAAGCACTATATCAATATGGTGCCCGGTGCTTCACTCTATGACATGCAAAGGGATTGCCCAACCGGTATGTGTGTTACCGAGGCAATTGGCGAGTATGCGGCCGAACTTGGTAATTCTGACTTTCCACAGAAAAGCCGCCGCGAAGCATTTGGCTGGGTCTGTCACTTTGTGGGTGATCTGCACCAACCCCTGCATGCTGGTTTTGGACACGACAGGGGTGGCAATGACGTTGTGGTCAGCTTCAAGAGTGAAGAGATCAACCTGCACTCGTTCTGGGACAGCAGGCTGATCAAGGATCGCAGCACGTCCTGGACAGAATTATATGACCAACTCAGTGACGGCAGTGGGTCTACTCCAGAATCTGATTGGCAAGCTGATGAAGTGGTTTCCTGGACAAATGAATCACATTCGTTTGCAGAGACCTGGTCGTATCCAGGCACTCTGGAAATCTCTGACGAATTTGCAGACCAAAGCTGGCGCCTGGCACAGGAACAATTGAAAAAAGGTGGCGTACGACTGGCCTGGGTATTGAATACCGTGCTCAAGCCAAAGGCTGCTTACGATAGATCAAGTCACAAGCAGGCAAGCAAAAAGGGTTGTAAATCAGAAAGCGGTCTATAAATCCCTGGCAACCCTTATTCCAACCCTGGGTCCATGCAGATTGGCTCCAGCAGAAATGCGCGCAGCAGAGCGCGCCTGATCCTTGGCACTCGCCCAGTATCCACCTCGAACGACCCTGCGTTGACAGCCCGGGTTTACCCAGGCGGTTCCGTCCGTTGGCGCCAGTGAATAAGTTTGGTGCCAGCAGTCTTCTACCCACTCGCTGACATTGCCCGCCAGGTCAAAAATTCCTAATGAATTAGGCATAAATGAGGCAGCCGGGGCCGGGCCCCAATAACCATCAGCATATCTGCGAAATCCAATGGTCCAATGCCTGCCGCTGACCGACTCATCCTCCGCGCCGGTCAGGTTTTCCACCTGTTCTTGGGGGCGACCGTCTCCCCACCAATATTGGGTAACAGACCCTGCCCGTAACGCATATTCAAATTCTGCTTCCGTAGGCAACCTGTATCGCTTACCGGTTTGCTCAGTGAGCCAACTGGCATAAGCCTGGGCGTCATACCAGTCAACATGAATAACAGGGTCATTGTCCCGCGCCGGCTTGCCTTCAAAATCATGCAACCAGGAAACCTGTTCCCGGTCTGTAATTCGAGCTGATTTCTCGTCATAAACCTTAGAGTTCCCAACTGTTTCAGCCTGTGTTCGGTAGCGATTTGCTTCGACAAACTTCCGGAATTGACCGACGGTCACCTCGTGCAGACCCAATGCGAATCCCCGTTCCAAAGTGACACGGTGTTGCGGGCTTTCGTTGTCATTCCGATCCTTTTCACTTTCGGATGACCCCATCAGGAAACTACCCGCCTTGATCACAACGACCCCGGGCGCCGTACCCTCAATTTCACCGAGCTCGTCCCGTATGACCTGGCCGGGACTGTATTGCCCATAAATTCTCGCAGCACTCAATCGGGACCGTAGCGATTGAACCCGTTGGTCGTTGCCCACCAGGGCGATGAGATCAATCATGACAATCTCCGCGGTGGCAAAGTTGCCCGCCTCAATGGCAGTCGTTATGCCCTGTTCGATCTTGTCAACCTGCCTGGCCTGGTATCCGGCAACCTGCGAGTTGGCTTCCTCGACCAGGTCCTGTGGTTCCCTGACCAGTGAGGCCTCATAAAGCCATTCCTCGGCAAATTCAAAATCCAGTTCCTGCGCCGCAATCAATGCCCTGTCAATCAGGATTCTTTGCACCCGCAACAATCCGGCGTGAGCCATCTGATTCTCTGGCTCAACAGCAATGACCCGATCCAGAAAATACAATGCACTCCCGCCATCGGGCTCAATGATCTCATCAGCATCCATGGCTTGTGATGCGGCCAACAACCAGTTGTCCACATTACGCAAGTCCTGTAATTGATGGAACGCCTCAGCCAGTCCCGTCTTGCGAGGGTTCACATTTCGTATAACACTCAGTAACTGTTGCATTTCGTCCATTTGACCGGGATTTGCCAACTCCAGAGCTTGCAGCAGTATTTCACTGAGAAGTTCATCGAGCTCCGACCTGGCCTCACTGTTTCCGGGACGTGCAGCAAGGGTGGTTAGCAGGTTTTGCAGACGGGTATTCTGCTCCTCATCCGGAAGGTCGAATTCGGAACCCTGCAACTGCGCGGATGGTCCGCCAGGCATGTTCAATTCCATTTTCCATTCTTCGGAGGAAGCATCCCCAAGCCGCCTTACGCGCCTGTCCCCCTCTTCGCTTGATTGCGTGTCAGATGAAACCTCTTTTCCTTCGCGAGCATCATCCTCTTGCGCAGTTAGCAGCGCTGGCATTGATAGCAGCAGCATAAAAAGCGCTGGCCGCAGTGAATATGAAAATGAGGACTTAGAAAACATGCAATTTCCTTTGCTCCGGGCAATCCCATGTTAAGGTTGCCGCTAATTCATCCTGATCGGTTAAAACAGGCGCACACAATAACCCAGAACCATGATTTCAACAAGCTCGAGAATTGCCAATAAATCCTTTAACTAGCAACAGTTACAGTGCTTTTGAGAAAAAATATATTAACAATATCATGAGTATTTCCAACGTCATTGAGACAGCAATGGAGGCTGCAAATTCCGCCATTTTTATAAGCTCTGCAACACAGATCTCCCGCGCTGAAAAAGCATGGCGGCGCAGCACATTCCTCGGGCTTGACACTGAGTTTGTCCGTGAGCGGACTTTTTACGCCAATATTGGATTGGTTCAGGTTTCCGATGGACACACTGTTTGGCTGGTGGATCCGCTGGTAGATGGCGCAATCGGGCCTTTGTGCTCCTTGCTTGAGGACTCTTCCATTTACAAGATTTTCCACAGTCCGTCGGAGGATCTGGAAGTTCTCAATCATGCCATTGGCGCTGTACCGAATCCCATGATTGATACCCAGTTTGCGTGTGCACTGCTGGGTCAACCATTGCAATCGGGCTATCACACTGCTGCAGAATGGCTGTTGAATGTCACAATTGACAAGGATCAGACCCGGTCAAACTGGTGTGCACGACCATTGAAGCAGGCGCAACTCAGATACGCTGCACTGGATGTTTGCCTGTTGCCCTTGATGTGGCGGATTCTCCAGGAGAAACTCCAAAAGAAGAACCGGCTTGGCTGGCTTGAGGAAGATTGCGGGAAACAGGTAATCAAGGCTCGGCAATCCAATGATAATTCTATTTTCTGGCAACGCATTCGGGGAATCGGCCGCCTGGACGGCGAGAGTCTTGCTATTTTGCAGGCACTGGCCGAATGGCGTGAAGTCGAAGCGAGAAGACGCAATCTACCTCGAGGATTTGTCATGACAGACAATGCCCTGCTCGCCATTTCCCGAAACAAAATGACTTCAATGGACGAACTGGAAGGTATCGATGATCTTCATCCCCGTGCGGTTCAACGCCATGGTGCTCAATTAATTAAACATGTAAATAATACCGTTTCCTCCGGTCGAAACCTCGAAACCGTCCAGGATCTTACGGCTGTTGAACGCAGGAAACTTAAGAAAATGCGGGACTCGGTGAAATCCAAAGCAGACCAACTGGGCGTGGAGCCTGCAGTACTCGCTTCAAAGCGCGATCTGGAATCCCTGATTCAAAATGGCGAAAATGAATGGCCGGCAAAATTGCTGGGTTGGCGACAGAAGGTATTCGGCGAAACCCTGGTTCAAATACTTGAGAATTGACAATGAAGGTATTTAGAACTCTGAATTCGTGGAAATACCTGTCTGTGGCCGGAATTTTAATGGCAGGTATGGAAGCGAATGCTCAAGAACTACCCGCTACACAGGTTTGGCTTTGCAAAATTGACCACGGTATCCCCAAAGAAATTATTCGTATCAGTGCCGTTGATCGTTATAACAATCAACCCATGTTTTCGCCAGACGGAAAGTTTATTTACTTCACCGCCGAGCAGGAAAGCGGTCAGACTGATATTGCCGAATATGAAATAATCAGCGAGCATCTGAGACTGATCAACAACTCAGCTGAAAGTGAATACTCACCAACCCCAATCCCGGGTCAGGAAGCGGTATCCGTGATCCGGGTTGAGCCACCTGAACAACTCCAGCGGCTTTGGAGTATCTCCACATCGGGCGGCGAATCCAGCTTGCTGATGCCGAACGTGGAGCCGGTGGGTTATTACACCTGGATGGGTCCTGAGTCCGTTGCGGTTTTTATCCTTGGCGAGAGTTTCTCTTTGCACAAAGCGGTAGTTGGCGATCAGCCATCGGAGTTCCTGGTGGACAATATTGGCCGAACACTACGCCTCCATCCAGTCACCGGGGAAATTCTATTCGTCGATAAGACGGTGGCGCCCTGGTCTATCACATCGATTGACATTGAAAGCGGCACACAGACAAAAGTGATGCCCCTGTTTCCCGGCATTGAAGATTTTGAGGTCGATCACGCTGGTCGTTACTGGATGGGATCGGGCAGCAAGATTTACCGGAGTAATGAAGCCAATACCCGGTGGGAACTGACCGTTGACTTCCAAGCATTCGGCATTGACAACATTACCCGCCTGACCAGCAGCGCGGATGGTAACTTTTTAGCCATAGTTGCTGGTCGTTAAAACCGACCTTCAGGTAAAATACCGATCCCTGATGCGCCCGTAGCTCAGTCGGATAGAGCACTAGATTCCTAATCTAGGGGTCAGAGGTTCGAATCCTCTCGGGCGCGCCAGAAAACACAAGGTCACCTAAAGGGTGGCCTTTTGTTTTTTTGGGGTGTTCTGCAAGAGGTTCGAACTGGCGAATTACCGATTCGCCTCAGGTTCGACAAATCGGCAGGAAAGCCGATTTGGACGCGCCGAGTGAATCGAGGCGACCTGAGCAGTGCGAAGGCGAGCGACAAGGATGTCGCGAGTAAATCCTCTCGGGCGCGCCAGATAAAGCTTGGGTCGTGATCAGGTGGCTTTTGCCATAGAGATGCCAGCGCAATTCATTGTTGGGTCGTACGGTGAACAAATTGGCCAATATCCTCGAGTACTCCCGGGGCCAACCCGAACCAGTGCCAAACACCGAGTTTATTTTCACCAAAACCCACCTCGAGGCGGTGATCAGCATTAGCAAATACCCGTGTTGTTACATCATTGTTGCCAGCCACTTTTAAGCAGGACTCTAGCTTTAGTCGATAGTCAGCCCAGGGTGTAATGAAGTCGTCACCGCCCCACAGTGCCAGCACAGGCACCCTGATATCCTCTAAATGAGCGACAGCATCGAAGTTCATATTACGACGCCACCATATAAGGTCATCTAACGACTGCGGCTGATAGACATATTGAAACCATTTTGAACCCTCACCAGATGTCATGGCTGAGGACAGCAGGCCCCATCCAGTCCCGGTTTGCGCCACGTAGAAGTACAGCCGTAAATAGGCGCGTGCCTGTGCTAATGATGCCGGGCCCAGTCCGTCCTGGCGCATACCTGTCAGCACAGAGGTCATCTCCTGTTGGCCAGGTGTGGCAGCAGCAAGGGAGGATAACAGCAGGAAAGCAAGATCAGGCAACTGACGGGCTACCGACATTGCGATCCAGGCCCCGCGACTGCTTCCGGCAAGCCCTATCCGGTCAGCGTCGACGCCGGGTTGCAGTTTTATCCGCCCAATAGCATCCATGACATCAGCAGCATGATCGTGAATCCTTGCAATGGAATTATCAGGTAAGGGATCCAAGTCTGGCCGGCGATCATAAACTAAAGCGCCCACCCCCTGTTCCAGGTAAAAGTTGGCCCACGAAGCGTAAGACCAATTCTCGCGCGTGGCATTGCCGGAACCGGCGATCAGTACGACAACAGGATGCGGCCCCTCCCCTTCGGGTAAGTACAGCGTGCCTTCCAGCTTTGACTCAAAGACGCCGAACTCAAGGTCTTTTTGCAAATTCCGGGGCGCCTCGGTTCGTTGCAACCCAAGTGAAAAGCCCTCACGCTCTCCACGCTGTTGTTCCGAGCCCAGCGCTGATACATTTATTTGTCCTATACCAAAAGGAAACTCCAGAGTAAGCAACTTTGCTTTGTTGTTGGTGATGGGCAGTGGTTGATTTGCAAAGACCAGGGCTGGAATATCGAGGCGGCCAGAAAGCTGTCCATCTTCTTGCCGAATGTGAACCCATACCTCCAGGTCAACACCCCGGTATCCAAGATGGCCGGTCCAGTATCCAGTTGGCTTCCAGCTTATGTCCCCGTATGCCGTCATACAGGCCAAACACAACAGCAGACCGGTCCGTGTGCAAAACAAGTTTCTTCGATTCATGTGAACTCCTGACTTATAGAAAAAGTGACACGCATGCTAAATTACACCTCGCAATACTGTGCTGATGATTCGCTAATGATTCGCTAATGGCGATTGAGCTCATTCAAACCATGATCAATACTCACCAACAAGCTGATCGTCGTACTTCGTCTGCCTTCAGGTTGGGGGGTGTGGAAGTCCGCCCTGAATCACTGGTTCTGGTCGTGGATGGCGAACGGCGACATGTTGAGCCCAGGGTGATGGACTTGCTGGTTTACGGGTCAGACAGGGCTGGGCAATTACTGACCAAGCAGCAGATCATGCAAGACGTTTGGGGAGGAACCCACTTCGTACCCGAGGCACTACAACGGGCTGTTTCCCAGATTCGAAAGTCCCTGGATGACGATTTGAATGAACTCGTTTTTATCGAAACAATTTCCAGAAAGGGATACCGGTTCCTGATTACACCGGAACCCCTTCCTGATCCGGGAGCAGAGGCCATTAAACTGACAGAAAAAAGTATCCGCAGTTCGCCTTTGTTTCTTATCATCGCAGCGTTGGCTCTGATGCTACTGACCTGGTTAGCGATCCTGCAGTTTGAACAGGAAGACGTCTGGGCTCCAGAAGCGGATGGAAAATCCAATGGTCAGGGTGCGGAGACAGCACCGGTACCTAAGCCAGATGATTAACCGGTATAAATACTTTTCATTCCGGGATATCACTGACGGTTAATTGGGCTATTTAGAAATATGCTACCGAAAGGTGGCATATTTATTTGATGTGCTTAAATGGGTTCAAAAAAAGCAAAGTCGCTCCGGGACCTGATAAATTGCGGGGAAACATCCTCGCAGCATGGTTCGACAAATCGGAAGGATTACCGATCTGGATCACACAGCGACCAAAAAAAGCGAAGGTGAAGGCTAAGGATAGCCAGAGTCACTAATTTACCGGTTGCGAATCTCACCGCAGCTGCTAAGCGACAGAGTTGAAGGTCAGCTCTTCTGGATAAGACTAGCAATCCTGATCACTTCCAAAAGACCTAAACAGATGCTTCATCCTCGAAACAAAACATACTTATTCCCGCAGTGATCTGATTCTCACTGATATCATCTTCTTCGAGATTACCAAGTATTCCAATTGTATCTGTTTCGGCAGAACTTAAATATTTACGCGCTTGATCTCTAAGTTTTAGAATGTCACGCTTGTTCAACCGATTAGTCCAATTTGACCTCTGAAAGAACAAGTCTGATGGGTTTGATTTTGACTCAACATTGTGAACGACTGTCTCGACAAGATTTCCTACACTTGCCAATCCCAATTCAATTGCGCCAGTAGCCCCTTCCATTTCGAATGGCCAATAGCGAGAGTCCAATAGCCTTACAGTTTGAGCAGCTTCGTCAATTGCAACTGAATTACTGCTTTTTAGTCTTTCTAACAGTGATCGTACAGTGACACCTCTTGCTGTCAGGGTTTCTCTTACCAGTGACTCAAAACTAGGTTCATTTCCTCTCAAATTAAGTACAAGAGGTGACCCGTCGTTCTTATTCATGAACTTTGAGTTTGTACTCCAGTAATCGAGGACACTGCATTCTGGAGTAATTTCTCTTAAAAATTTCTTCTCGCGGTGCAATGCCGGGGAACTCTGACGTTCTTCAATCAGTTTATTTAATGTTCTCGTATCCAAGCCAGTAAGCAATGCCATTCTGGTTAAAGGGACTTTCTTTTCAGGTCTATCTTTCTTAAGCGACTGGACAGTCTCCTCAACAAAAATAATCCTTATCATTTCCTGCAATTTGGTCAATGTCATCCGGCCGATTAACAGGCGAATTAACTTACGGAAGACGTTTTCCACCGCCCTCGTTAGAATTGCAGCCTCTTGAAGTGGACCCTCTTCCATGCTCAGAGACATAAATTTTCCTTCATTCCCTGGTTAAGAAAACTCAAAACCCTCTCTTATCGTAATTCGAAAACCCTGGCACAAGACAAAGTCCGACCTGTTGACCAGCTCGAACTTTGCCCCCTTGCTCATCAAGTAAACCGGCTCCCCCTTGGTTCTGTTGCGCAGATGCTCCCCTTGCTTTCATTCTGCACGAACCGCCAGCTTTCCTGATTCTTCCCAAGGTGTTCCCCTTGGATTGACATTAATGTCAATTTATGAATGTAGGAAATTTCCCCGACATGAGCGGGAAAAGGATAAACGGAAACGGAAATAAAGTATTTAAGTTTAATTTTAGATAGTTAGGAAATATGTGGCCTGAATACCCATTTCGCCAATTGCAGGAAAAACCATAAGAAAAACAGTGGCAATATTCCGGTCTGAAGGATAACAACCACCGATAACTGGATCAGATGTTCGATCATTTCGGTGGCCCTGGTCTTGATTCGTCCCACTTTATCGCCCAGATCCAAAGCATTTCTGGTCATATTTACAGCGTCACCGAGTGATCCGAGCATACCGGAATAAAAAAGCCCATCCTCTTCGCTTTCATCTTCAGCACTTCCAATTTGCTCTATCTCCTCACCGGCTGTGGCAACTCCCTCGGTGCTTTGCAGATACCGGGGTTCAAGGAATAACCGGTAAAGTGCATCGTTGGCGATCATGGTTAGTGGCACGGCAAAGCGAATGAATATCACAACCAGAAATACGCGGGTCAAGAGTCGGCTTTTCTTGTTTGCTTGATCGCTGCTTGTGAAAACCAGCAACAGCCAAATGGCCATGACGGCCGCCAGCAGCTTGATCATCCACCAGGCAGAAACATCCAACAGCACATCCTGGATGCCAAGGGAAACGGTGGCTCCCAACATGATCCATGAAAAACGCTCTACGAGATCATTCACAGGATCAAGTATTTGACCAGGGGTGAGAGTGACCCCGACTCCTGCCGGTTGCAACGCCAATTCCGTACCCTGCACTGCCGAAATGACACCGTTCAGTGTTCTGGCCAGCGCAAAGGTGACAAATGCCCGCTGGAACAATTTCTCGTAGTTTTCGCTGGCTTGTTTATCAACTACCGTCAACACGGACAATACAGCTGTCAGCAGCAGGACGGCAGCGATGCTCCATTGCTTCAGACTCAAAGACATGTTCAAAGCTGCGCCCTAATCCTGAACGGTGACACTGATAAGAATTACCGGTACCAGCGGTACATCCTGCGCATCCAGTCCATCGCTGTATCCTGTTTCCACCGCTGAAATTGCCTCTAGAACATCCATTCCCTCGAGCACATACCCAAATACGGTATACCCCCAACTTCGCGAATCGGGGTTGAGCGACTGATTGTCAGCCATGTTGAAGTAGAACTGGCTGGTTGCCGAATGAGGATCGGAAAACCTGGCCATCGCTATGCTGCCGGTATTATTGGCCAGCCCATTACCGGACTCGTTGATAACCGGTTCGTGCAGTTTCCGCTCGGTGTAATCCGGCTCGTAACCGCCGCCCTGAACGACAAATTCCGGCATGACCCGATGAAAAATGGTTCCGTCATAAGCACCTTCCAGAGCATAACGCAAAAAATTATTGGAAGTCGCGGGTGCGCGCATCCTGTTTAGCTCAACCACGATGGTTCCCATGTTGGTTTCGAAATTTATACTTGGAAACATGTTGTCTGGAATTAAATCATCAGGAAAACATTCGCAATCGGCATGCGTAAAGGCCGGCAAAAGGAAAATTGCGATTAAAAGTAGTCGTTCAAGCATATCGGTCACCTGTTTAATCTGATCTACTATCATAATGCGCTTTAAAGCATCGGAGCACTCATTGCCTCATCCGGGTGAATTAAAACCAGAAGATCTCAAGTGGCGGGTAGATGAATCCAGGCTTTCATTCAAGTCCACCGCCGAAGTCAATCCAGCTGAAGGCATTATTGGTCAACCCATAGCAATTGAGGCAATGCGATTCGGCGTTGAATGCGATTCGCCTGGGCAAAATGTATACGTCAGGGGTGTAACCGGCACCGGGCGGATGACGCTTGTGACATCGTTGCTGGAGGAACTACAGCCTCAGGCCCGGCGACGGCTGGATCGATGCTATGTCCATAATTTCCACCAACCCGACCGTTCCCGGTTAATTACTCTGGACGCTGGTGAAGGCCCGCAATTTCGCCGCATGATGAAAGAAGTTTCCGGGTTTTTGCAGAACCGACTGAAAGAAGCACTTGAGAGTCCACCATTTAAAGCCCGCAGTGACGCCGTTAAGGAACAAACCAAACTGCAGATTTCTTCCATTACCAAACCATTGGAAAAAGAACTGCAAGACAATGGATTGGCAATGGTCCAGTTGCAGGCTGTCCCCGTGGCCCGGGCAGTCATTTTTCCGCTGGTCGATGGAGAGCCCGTCTCCCCGGAGCAATTCAAACAGATGGCTGTGGCCGGGAAGGTAGAGGAATCCAAATACACTCGCATCGAAGAGCGTATCCGGCAATACAGCCAACGCCTCGGGGAAGTTTCCTCAAAAGCCAGCCAGGCCTACCAGGCAGGTATCAGCCGGCTCGAAGAGTTAGCCGAATCTGAGGTCCGGTCCATCCTGCAAAACCTGACACAAAACATGCTTGGGCATTTTAATCACCCGGCCGTTGCCACTTTTGTCGAGGAAGTGATCGATGACGTGGTGGAAAACCGGCTGAATTCCGGTGCGGACGCCAATCTTCCCGACCCGCAGGTAATTTATGGTGTCAATGTGATTTGCTCGCATGAGAACTCCAGTGCCAGCCCGGTGATTACTGAAAACTCTCCTACCGTGGCCAATCTGCTTGGCTCAGTTGAGCCGGAATTTGCAGGAAAGGGCCAGGTGGTTACCAATTACCGCGGAATCCGCGCGGGCTCTCTTGTACATGCCGATGGCGGATTCCTGATTCTCGATGCGCAAGAAATACTCAGCGAGCCAGGCGCCTGGCGACTACTGATGCGCGCCATGCGAACGGGCTGCGTGGAGATCGTGCCGGCCGAATTGGGCTGGCCTGTGTCGTCACAGTCATTGAAACCTGAACCGATAGATATTTCGGTTCGCATCATCCTGATTGGCAGCGCCGGTCTATATTATCAACTCGATCAGGTGGACCAGGACTTTTCCAACCTGTTTAAAGTGCTTGCCGATTTTGATTCCGAAATCGAGCGATCAGAGCATGGAGTCAACCAGTACGCAGGCGTAGTTTCAAGAATGCGCAGCGAAGAGGACTTGCTTGATTTTTCTGCCGGTGGAGTCGCGGCCCTAGCAGAACACGGTGCCAGGATCGCCTCAAGGCGGGGGAAAATCACCGCCCGCTTCGGACGAATTGCAGACATTGTGCGCGAAGCCTCATTTATCGCCAGCAAGGCCAGTGATGAACTGGTCAGCCGCGAGCACGTCGAACTAACCGTCCTGCGTACCAAGTACCGGGCAAGCCTGCCGTCAAAACGGTTTCAGGAACTGATCAACGACGGCACCATCTGGCTTGCCACCAGCGGCGAAGTCGTGGGACAGATCAATGGCCTGGCAGTCATGCAGGCAGGCCCACTCAGCTACGGCTTCCCGGCAAGAATTACAGCGACAATCGGTGCAGGCCGTGCTGGAGTCATTAACATCGAAGGTGCCGCGGCCATGTCGGGTTCCATCCATACCAAGGGTTTCCATATTCTTGGAGGCCTGTTACGGCATATTCTGCATACCGAACACCCGCTGGCTTTCAGCGCATCGATTGCCTTCGAACAAAGCTACGGCGGTATTTACGGTGATTCAGCCTCAGGCGCGGAGACCTGCTGCCTGCTAAGCGCACTAACGGCTGTGCCCGTCCGCCAGGGCATTGCAATGACCGGGGCTATCGACCAGCACGGTCACATCCAGGCAGTTGGTGGGATCAATGAAAAAATTGAGGGCTATTATGATGCCTGCAATGCCATCGGCCTAAATGGTGAGCAGGAGGTTTTGATTCCCCGTTCCAACGCCGGTGACCTGATGTTGCGCGAGGACGTAATTGAAGCCTGCGAGAAAGGAAAATTCCGTGTCTTCGCGGTGGCAAGCGTTCACGAAGCGCTTGAAGTACTGACCGGGATGCCAGCCGGTGAGGCCAATGAAAAGGGTGAATGCCCCGGGGAAGCCTGCTTCGGCTTGCCCAGAAACGTGCGGCAGAGTTTTGGCAGAAGACACTGAGTCACCCCTCGAAGTTATTGTCGAACGGCAGCGACAACGACTGATTCCCACATGGCCTTTCTTCGCTCCGCTTTCATATCGGCCTTTGTCACTTACCTTCTCGTTGCTTTTACATACGCTCTGACGCAGTTGTTCCGCGGCATGGAGCCTGTCTGGTCATGGATGGGAATGGCGCTGGCTGCTTTTGGTCCGGTAGCGTTTTTCACCTGGGTTTTTATAACAAAGCCGGCTCGCACAAACCAACATCCGCTCGGAATCAGCCTCATAAGCGGACTTGGCCTCGCCATCACCATGCTCATGTCATGGCGTTACGGTGACGCAGCCGGAATCGTGCACATCTGGACCGGTCTGATTTTTATTTTCTGGATTATTTATCTTCGCTGGTATTCAACTTTCAGCCATCGCGATGCAGCCGCTTTGCTGCCCGGAAACACACTCCCGGACTTTGAACTACAAAACAGCAGTGGTGAAATTGTCCATTCCGGATCATTCAAGGGCAAGGCACACATATTGCCTTTCTACCGGGGCAACTGGTGTCCCTTCTGCACAGCGCAAATCAAGGAATTGGCACAACAGTACCGGGAGATCGACGCCGCAGGTGCTGCTGTTGTTTTGATCAGCCCCCAGCCATCTGGCAAATGCCAGGTTCTGGCAAAGCGATTTGAGCTGCCGATGCGTTTCCTGCGCGACCCAAAAAACATGGCGGCCAAACGACTGGGTATAGACGATGCCTGGGGCACACCAATGGGTGCTCAATTACTGGGGTATAAATCAGCTACAGTGCTCCCAACCGTTTTGATCACTGACGAAACCGGCAGGATTATCTATTCCCACCAGACGGGCAATTACCGCATCCGGCCTGAACCAGCTGAATATCTAAGCGTTTTGGCCAGTACTCCTTCAAGGAGTACCAGGCTCAGTGTAAAGATTTAACTATTTTCCTTTTTTCCTGTTTGCTGGCAAACGCCCTGCTTTGCGCAGGGCGTCTCTGAGGACATACTCGATCTGGGCATTTACGCTGCGAATCTCGTCATCCGACCAGCGGCGCACCGCTTCAAAGATGTCTTCGCTGATTCTCAGCGGAAACGCTTTCTTGGATGCCATCAGCTTTTCGGGTCAGGAATACAAGGAGCCTGTATTCAGGACTGGTTGTGCGTTTTCCTCTCCGCACAGAACCACCAACAGGTTGCTGATCATGGCAGCCTTGCGCTCCTCATCAAGCTCAATGATGTCCTGGCTCTTGAGTTCATCCAGGGCCATTTTGACCATGCCGACAGCACCGTCAACAATCTGCCGTCTGGCGGCAACGACCGCCTGTGCCTGCTGGCGCTTCAGCATGGCGCTGGCTATTTCCTCAGAATAGGCCAGGTGGCTGATACGGGCTTCAATCACTTCAACGCCTGCTTTGCCCAACCTCTCTTGAACCTCCGCTTGTAATTTAAAGGCGATTTCCTGTGGGCTGCTACGCAATGCGATTTCATCCTCCCCGCTGTGAATTTCGTAGGGATATGAAGTTGCCAGGTTACGAAGTGCTGCTTCGGATTGGATATGAACATAACTCTGGTAGTCGTCTACCTCGAACATGGCTTCAGCAGAATCAACCACTTTCCAGACCACAACTGCGGCAATCTTGATAGGGTTGCCGGAGCTGTCGTTGACCTTCAGCACTTCGCTTTCAAAGTTTCGAACACGTAAAGAAACTGCTACCTTTGAGTAAAACGGATTCGCCCAGCGCAGTCCAGTCTCACGCACACTGCCAACATAATTGCCGAACAGTTGTAAAACCTTTGCCTGGTTCGGATGCACCATGAAAAATCCGTTGTAGCAAATAATGATGACTACGAATGCCAGTACCGTTAGAAAAATACCCGGCGGGTACCCGGCATTGACTGCCTTGTAGAACAGCCAACCATCGAAAATATGCAGCGCCGGGATAACCACCAGAGCCAGGTAACCCGAAGCACACTTGCGTTTGATTTCCTGAATCATGTCTTTCCTCCTTTGATATCATTTATATATCATTATAAATTTATTTGCAAGAAACACATGTGCCAGAAGTCAGCAAACAATAGCTGGAACTGGTGCTCGAACCAGCCCTCTGGAGACAAATTAAAGAATCCTTGTGCGGCGATTGGGAAAAATTGCATCACAATGGATATAATTCAAATGGTCGGACACTCTGGAGAATGCAATGCGCGGCTTCCTACTTGCACTTGTCTTACTTATGCCCATCACAGCGACCGCCGAGTCGCGCCTGCCTTTCCTCAAGGATAAAGTGGGTGATATCGAATTGCCCAGACCCTGGGGAATCGGTATCGATTTCTACACCATGGACCAGGATTACGATATTGATTTCCTGAGCTTCGACCTTCCCGGCATCTCACTGGATGATCCTTCGCTGCTTAAAGTGACCAATGATGTACAGCATTTCGATATCAAGTTCGATGTATGGATTCTGCCATTCTTGAACCTTTTCGCCATACTCGGGCATGTGGAATCCGATACGGTCATCGATTTGTCCAAAGCGCCTGTTCAGGGATTACCTTTCCCGTTGGGTAAGCTTCCGGTGACTACAAAAGGCACCGTAACCGGACTGGGGATCACCCTTGCTTACGGTGGTGAAAATTGGTTCACAACGGTAACTGCAACCCGTACGGAAACTGATTTAAGTGGCAATTTCGACTCAAATGTGGATTCCACTACCATTCAACCCAGGATAGGCGTGGTACGCGGGCCATGGCAGTACTGGGTCGGCGGCCTGTACCTGGATGTCGAAGAAACCCATAAAGGCACGGTTCCACTACCGGTGCTCGGTAATGTGCCATTCGACGTGGTGCTGGGTGGTTCAGACGAGTGGAATACCACGCTGGGGGCACGTCATGTGTTCAGCGAGCATGCCGCATTGACCTTCGAAGTGGGCTTCGGTGACCGCAGTCATACCCTGTTCAACTTTACCTACCGGTTCTGATACGAGGTTTTTACCATCAGGAACCTGCTGTTTGGAGCGTTTGTGCTGCTTGCCCCGCAGTTTTGCGGGGCATATGAAACCGACCAGTTCAACAACCGTTTGCAACCCATTGCTGACTCCACGGACCTTCTGAATGAACAGGTTAACGAGACCATCCGGTCAATTGTTGAGGAATGGCGCGGTAAGCGAAATAACAAGAAAGTCGTCAATAAGATCTTTCATAAAATCGGTGGACACCACTGGGTGGACAAGCTCGAGCGATGGGCGATGAAATCATCCGAAATCGAGCGGCTCAATACCCCGAAACGGGCTTCCATCTATTCGGGCCACCCTTTTTGGGCAATAAGATTAGCGGCAGTTTTCGGAGCAGGCCCGACACTCAAGATCAACCAGGTGCTGGTCGGCTCAGACAAGATCGGACATTTTCTTTCCCAAGGCCGAAAATACTATCGCCGATACCTCAGGTACGAAAATGAAGCCCGTGCCGGGGAATGGTCGGCGTTTACCGAAAGAGCCATCTTTGGACAAATGACCACGGGTTCTTATTCCAACGCAGACCTAGTGGCAAATTACGAGGGCTACGTGTTCTATCGTAGCCTGTTCGAAGATAACGTCATTGCCGGCAAGCTCTCTATTCTTCGATGGGAAGAGGAGCGTTGGGTAATCCAAAGGCCTTTCGACTGGGCGGATCATGTCAATGAATACTGGGACGAGGCACTCAATATTAACCACTACGATGGTTGGCTTTATCCACACATGAAGAAACGTCTCTTGACCTTTTGTGATGATTACCAGCAAGCACCGGACATGTACGACATCATTCAGGAACAACCCCTGGCCGAAAGGTACGCGGATCTGCAACTCAGGGAAACGGCTGAATTGCGACTCTCAAGGCTGTGTATCCTGGAGGCCGGTAATGAGTCCAATGTCATTGCAGCAAGTGCCCAGCCTTGAACCACGGAAATAATTTCCAGGCAGTCAATCCAGGTCGGATCTCTGCACAGCGTAACGAATAACCCCCTGTTCGGAACCTTGACCGGTGAATGAAAATCCATTTTTTTCAAGCACCCTGATGGATTGCTTTAGATGGGGCAGTGTTTCGGCGCACACCTCGGTAACATTTGCATGGCCGAATGCCCAGTCAACCAGGCGGGACGCAGCTTCGGTTGCATACCCTTTGTTGCGAAACTGGCTGAGGATTGAATAGCCAATTTCTACTGATCCCGATTGACCGGGACGGCCCTTGAATCCGCACATTCCCAGCAATTCCTCGGAATTAGACTTTTTTCTTGCCAGGTACCAGAAAGACCAGCCACGTTCTGAAGAGTCCTTCAGTTGAGCAGCGGCAAAATCCATGGCTTGACGGTCATATAAATCAGGTGGCCAGTTATCAGGTACGCTCAATTTCAGGGATGCAGCCAGGGACTTTGGCCCTTTCAAATCTTCGGCAATCAGGTCACTGGTCGCCGCAATAAGCCGTAACCTCTTAGATTCTATAAAACGTAACTTGCCGGAATAAAGTTCATCCATGATAGCCGTCCATCAGCGATTTCCAGCATCTCACAATGGAAACTCTGTTGTCGGCGGGCCACAGTTTCACCAATGATCGTTTCAATCTGGCCAGGTTGGGTTCACCAGCCACAACTGATCCTTTCGACATCGTGCAACGATCAAAATCCACCAGGTAAACCTTTCCTTCATTTGGATCTATCAGCAGGTTATGAGCGTTGAGATCAGCATGATTAACCCCGGCTTCGTGAAACTGCCTGATACATTCACCGGTGTCGGACCAGATGACGGAGTTTTCAGTCTCAATACCCAGGTATTCACTCAGCGGCTTCACTCCTAGTATCTGTTCCATGAGCATTGAACCCTGATAGGAAAACCAGCCACGATCAACCAATGCCGCCAATGGCACCGGAACCGGCAGGCCAATTGCTGCCATATCCTTCAGTATGTTGAATTCCCGGACCGGCCTTGAACGGTCAATGCCTGAATAACAATACCGGTCACGAGAGATTCTGGCCGGCCATCCGCCTCTTAGGTAAGACCGCAGCACAGCCGGACCAAAGGGCGTATCAAGGAATAATGCACTCCCCCTGCCAGTACCATGCCCCGTTACGGCCCCTTTCCGGTCCCAATAGCCAGGTTCAAACAAACACAGTTCCGGCTCCGGAATACGGTTGGCATCATATACAATTGTGTGGCGATTTTCTGAGTGGATGACAGGATTCATGGGCGGGTGCTCGCGGGCTATTGTGCGATTGGTCCGGCAATGCGTCAATGAATAAAGGTGATAAAAACGGATGCAAAAACAGTTGCCACTGCAAGACACACCAGGGGGAATCTGTATATTGCGACTTTCTGCGCTTGGTGATGTCACGCATACCGTACCCGTTGTCCGCTCGATTCATAAGCATTGGCCTGACACAAAGATCACCTGGATTATTGGTACGCTGGAACACCGTTTATTGCAACACCTTCCGGGGGTCGAGTTTATTACTTTCAATAAAAATGCAGGCCTCGGAGCTTTGGCTGAACTCAGGCGGAAACTGAGCGGCAGGAATTTCGACGTGTTAATGCACATGCAGGTCGCGTTACGTGCCGGTATCATCGGTCGCCTTGTCAATGCACCCATACGATTAGGATGGGACCGGGCACGTTCGCGAGATCGACACCACTGGTTTATCAATCACTCTGTTCGCTCGATTCCTTTTCAGCACCAGGTTACCGGATTTCAGGAATTCGCACTCGCCCTGGGCTTGCCGGAATCCTCACCCTGCTGGGATCTTCCAGTCGGCGACGAGGATCGCGCCTGGGCGGGTCAGCAGATTCCGGGTGGTGCACCGGTCCTGATGATCAGCCCCTGCTCAAGTCACGCGTTCAGAAACTGGCGAAATGGATATTATGCCCGGGTGGCAGACCATGCCGCGCAAGAATTGGGCATGCAGGTTGTACTTGTCGGCGGGCCCGGGAACCTGGAGAAAACCGCTGGCCACCATATTGAAAGCGCCATGTCTGCAAAGGCGATAAACCTTATTGGAAAAGACACCCTGGGGCAGTCCATGGCGCTGATGGAAAAAGCCAGCGTATTGATTTCCCCGGATTCGGGGCCGACGCATATCGCTTCTGCGCTTGGCACGAAAGTGATCGGACTCCATGCGGCCACCTGGTCTAAGAGGAGTGGTCCTTTTAACAGCCTGGAATGTTGCGTGGACCGTTTTCCGGAAGCGGCAAGAAAGTATCGTGGCAAGGAACCGGAGGAACTTCGTTGGGGAACGCGTATCGAAGTTCCCGGAGTAATGGACTTGATAGACCCTGAATCTGTTATTGAGCAATTGGAGCGACACAATGAGCCGAAAAACTGATTCTGCAGAGACCCGGCTGGCGATCAAACTCGACAGTACTTCAAATGGCGAATTTATTCCCATACCCCTGTCTGCGAGTGAACAAAAAGCCAACAGCTTTGCCCTGGAATGCGCCGAAAATGCCGCCAGGCACACCGGTACATCGCGCAGGCGCTTCCTGCGATCGAGTTGTGGGGCAGCAGCGACATTATTGGCATTTAACCATGCTCATGCTGGAGATACTCCGGCGGAAGGCAGTTTTGACCTGCCCCCTGACGCAGCTTTTGATCCCGAACTGGCAGCTGTAAGTCTCGAAGGACGTGAATTTATTTTCGATGTACAGGGGCACTATCTGCCGCCCAACCTGGCAAGAACCCTAAAACCTGGGTGCATCGAAGACCATGATCTTCTCGGCAGGGATTACATGAACTGCCTGGGCGCGGGCAACTTTATCAAGGACGTCTTCCTGGACAGTGACACTGACATGATGGCCTTGTCTTTCATTCCTTCGACCAGGGCCGATGAACCGTTATCCATTGAAGAAGCACATGCAACGCGTGAAATGGTTGAACGTATGGAAGGCAATCACAGGTTGTTATTGCATGGCCGCTGCAACCCGAATCAGCCAGGTGACCTGGAATTGATGGATGAACTGGCTGAGAAATGGAAAGTATCTGCATGGAAATGTTATACGCAATACGGTCCCGGCAGGAAAGGCTTCTACCTGAGCGATGAAGATAGCGGCATTCCGTATATTGAAAAAGCGAGGAAACTCGGTGTCCGGAACATCTGCGTACACAAGGGAATTCCCTTTGGCCGCGATTCTTATGAACACTCCTTGTGTGACGATATAGGTGTGGTAGCGAAAGCGTATCCCGACATCAATTTCCTTATTTATCATTCCGGATTTGTTCCGGGACAGGCAGAAGGAACTTACAATCCGGAACGCAATGAGGGGGTCGACTCGCTGGTAAAATCACTCGTGGAAAATGAACTCGCACCGAACAGCAATGTTTATGCAGAACTTGGCAGCACGTGGCGATTCCTGTCCATGCGGGATCCGGGCAGCGCAGCACACATGCTTGGCAAGTTGTTCAAATTCGTAGGTGAAGATAATGTGCTCTGGGGTACGGATTCGGTATGGTACGGGTCTCCGCAGGACCAGATTCAGGCATTTCGGACTTTCCAGATCTCTGAAACACTCAGGGAAACACACGGCTATCCGGAAATTACGCCTCTTTTACGAGCCAAGGTGTTCGGCTTGAATGCTCTAAAACCTTATGATATTGACTTGGACGAGGTTCTGCTAAGAGCGTCAGTTGACCCGGTTTCCCGAGCCAAAGCCGCCTACCGGCACAACCCCAATCCTCATTTCCGGACCTACGGTCCGAAAACCCGCAGAGAATTCCTGAACCTGATGAAGCTCACGGGCGGCAGGATAAGCTAGTGTAGTGCATCGTAATTAATGGGACATTAGAACGAGTCCTATTTTTCGTCAGTCAAGGCGCGAGGCGGATTCATAGTGGGACTATGGCGACAACGAGCAACGCAGAATGGCGGGGAATGTGGCCGTTATAAGTTCCAGATATTGCGATGCACTACACTAGTAAGTGTTAACAGGCCCTAGAAGATACGACTCGAGCGCCAATCACGGGTCCGCAAAACTCTGGCGTAATGTGCAAGCAGCTGGCGCAGCATGCTTCTTCGTATTGAAAGCACCTTGAACCGGCGAAAAGTCAGTGCATCCAGCGCTGTCCAGAAAAACAGTTCAGGCAAATTGGCCAGTAAAATCAGGCAGTGATTGGCCAACCGCTGAAGGCCTTTGCGATGCCGGTGATTGAAAACGTGCTTGGAAATTATGGCTTCGGTCTTGGTCAGCACGGTGATGTCCCTGTTTTGCCGGCTGGCGCCGCCGTGATGATGCAAAAAAGTCACCTCCGGCGTGCACGCAACACCAAATACCTTTTCACGGGCCAGGTAGCACAGGTCACAGTCCTCGGAATATAGCCAGTAGTCTTCACACCAACCACCCAGTGCATCAAAATGCTGTCGATCGATCAGCATTATCGCGCCGGACACCCAATCGCAATAAATCAGGCCCTTCTGCGGGTCCCTGGGATTTGGATAGCGCTCCGGCATGACTTTTCGCAACAGGCTTTTCACCGATTTGAGATAGGTCAACAGGTTGGGAAAAATATCCCAGGTTTTTTGCGGCTGTCCTTTTCTGTTAACCTGGCTCGCTGTCAGGATTGTTGCGTCATCACTGTTGTCTTTAACCTCCATGAGAGTTTGAATCTGCCCGGCGGCCACCATTACGTCCGGATTAAGAAATAACAATCTTTTGCCATTTGCCAGTCGTGCGCCGGTGTTACATCCAAAGGCAAAGCCACCATTTCTTTGGTTACTGATGAACTCGACTTTTTGAAATTTCTGTTTGAATATTTCAAATTGTCCATCATTCGAGTAGTTATCAACCACCATAATTTGCCAGTCCTTTGCATCGGGATCAGCCAACAGGCAGTCGAGGCAATCATCCAGATAGGGCCACGATCGGTAGTTAACGATTATGATGGAAAGGTTCAAGGTTCAGCCCGGGATCGCTGGAGTTTGTTGTGAACCTGCACAGCCTGAAGCTACGTTTCAGAGACTGATCACTAGCCGTAGTCCTGGTAGGACTTTTCTTCAACAATGTCAGAACCCAGGTAAGTATTGAGTCCTTTCTTGGCAGCCGCTCTCTTGTCATTGGTGAAATAGACACTGCGGGCAAGCTCAACAAACCGCTGGTCAAACTCGCGCGCCTTTTCCTTGTCCCGTATATCGTCTTCAATTTCCCACAGGGCTTCGTTGATATTTCCAAGTTCAGCGTGAATGCGCCGTATCGTGTCATCGGCAGAAACACGCTCATTCCAAGTTTGATTCAGTAATGACAACTCACGCCTCACGTTGCTTAATTTTTCCTCATCCGACATGCGTTCAGATTTGATTTCCAGGATGGTGATTTTGTCCAGCAACTCGCCTGGAGAAATGGGTACGAGTATTTGTTCCATATCTATTCCTTGTGATTATGATTTGCTGATCAAAAACGGCAATCATATCTTTAGACGCATTATAAAGGACTCTTCTGCTTCCGGGTTCACGCCCGGACCCGGTGAGTAATGCTGGTGATCAACGAAATGGCGTTGTTCACCACCCAGTAGAGAACCATTCCTGCAGGGAATGTGTAAAAAAGCATGAAGAACAGCAATGACATCAGGCAAAGGTTTCGGGTGTTCCTGGCCCGTAACGACGAATCGGTATCCTTAGCGTTGCGGAGGATTGAGGCCGGCACACTCAGGGCAATCATGATGAAGGGAAGCAGATTCAGATTGTTGCCAAGAAACGGCAACGCAAATGGAAGCTTCGCAATCGCATCAGGCAGCGACAAATCCCTGATCCAGAGAAATGACTCGCCTGACAACCAGATATTCTCAGACAGCATATTGAATGCCCCGATAAACACCGGGATAATCACCAGCACACCGGCCAGACTCTTCATACTGTAAAGCGGGTGTACCTTTTCCTCCTTGTATAAAGCAAGGATTCTCTCTGCCTGCTCAGCGCCTTTATATCCTTCCTTGATCTTATTGAGCCGTGGCGAAATTCGCGACTCGGTATCTCGCACGTCATCCTGTATGCGCTCTGCAAGCCGGTTCAACGGCCAAATGATCAATTGCACAAGGAGCGACATAAGAATGATGGCCAGAGCCCAGTTCAGCACCAGCGACTGGATTGCGGCAAGCAACATAAAAAGGGCCTGGCAAATCCAGCGCAACCAGAACCATAGGCCGGAATACATCAGACCTTCAAGTTCAGGATGCGCAGACCGGAGTGCCGCGGGTTCGACCGGCCCTGCGTAAACCAGGTAGCGCGAGGGGCCAGCGTCCACCGGTGACAGATCAAGCTGCGCCTCGAACTGATTTTCACCTGTTCTGAGCGCAGCGGAAACGGCTTGTTCCGGTCTGATCAATGCAGCCCAATACCGGCTTCGGTATCCCAGCCAGGCCTGCTCTTGTTGCCAGGGTTCGAGGTCTTCCCCGAGGCCGGATTGCTGCAAGCCCCCCTGATCAAAAACCACGTATCGCAGGCTTTCCAGCCAGGCGCCGAACCCCGCCACGTTCGGCCGTTCAAAAGCTTCGCCGGATGCAATGGCCATGTTCTGTGACCGGGAGACCTCAAAGCCAATCAGCCAACCGCTATGTGGAATACTCCATTGCCTGACTTCGTTGGTAAAACGATTGCTGAATACCAGTTGAACAGACTTATCGCCATCCACGCGGTCGAGTTTGAATACCACTCCAGAGTCGCGATTCAGCGACAAAAATCCGCGATAACTGTCAAAGTCCTGAGTGCGCGCGTCGGGATCACTACAGACCGGCAGGCAGGCGTGAATGCTGATAAGATCACCGTAGTCGGAGAAATTCAACTGCAGGGTTTCGGTGTCGACCTCTACTTCTGCGCGGGTCGTTTGCGCCATGCCGATCAGCAAGATCAACAGTAAAAGCAGGTATTTATTCACGCTCGGGCAGCATTCAGGCTGTGCAAGTTCACTTAGCCTGGTTATTCAGGCCTGCGCCCTGAACCAAAGCCATACAGCACAGGCCAACAGGTAGACAGTGATATAAAGCTCCCCATTTCGGATCATGGATTGCCGGGCGTTCCAATGGGCATCGGTCAATGACTTCCAACTGAACCGGCCCGGGAACACAGCATTGGTACCGGTGCTCCAGTTGCGCCAGTCATCTTCGAAAATTCGTTCCAGTTTTGCGTCTTCATAGCGGATTGCCGACGGGTACCAGACCAGGAAAAACACCACGATGACAGCGGCTACAACAAGATTGCCCGCCGAAACAGCAAAGCCTGCAAGGATCAGGATATTTCCAAGGTACAGGGGATGGCGAACCAGGGCATATGCCCCGGTACTGGCAAGTTTGCGATTTTTGAAAATGGTTCCTGCAGCGAATATTCGAAATAGCTGGCCCGCGCCGGCGATGGCAATACCGGTCATAATCCGCTGCTGACCGGGTTCGGCAGCCCAGGCACACGCCGCTATCAGAATCAAACCGAAAGCCTGGCGATAGATTTCCTTGTAGCGCACCTGATCCACCCAGCCTAACAGGCCACTGCGGCGGTTCATAATTTCAGAACGATCCCTGGACATATCTAAGGAACCTCTAATTTATTCTGGGCGAAGTAAATTGTGATTCAAAATATTCAGATGCAAGGCGCAGATCGCAGGTAATAGCTGGCTATTGCCAAGATTTGCAACACAGAAGCTGGATATTTTGGACAGAAGATACGAGTTCATGAATAGATCTGAGGTTCCTTAACTCTTTATCTGCAAAAACGGCGCCTGTGCGCCGCCCGTGCTCCGGCTGAATAGTGCTTTATACTTCAGCTTTCTCTTCGGCCTTTTCTTCTTTGGCGGCCTTCATGGACAGGCGAATACGACCCTGCTTGTCTACTTCCAGTACCTTGACCTTGACCATATCGCCTTCCGTAACAACGTCAGTTACATTCTCCACCCGCTCATTTGAGAGCTGGGAAATATGCACCAGGCCGTCGCGGCCGGGTGTCAAGGATACGAATGCGCCAAAATTCATGATCTTGATAACCTTGCCTTCAAAGATCTGGCCGGGCTCGATATCCGCGGTGATCTGCTCGATCCGCCTGCGTGCCTCGTCGCCAGCTTCCTTGTATACAGAGCCGATGGTGATGGTGCCGTCATTGTCAATATCGATGGTGGCGCCGGTCTCCTCGGTAATGCTGCGGATGGTTACGCCGCCTTTTCCGATCACGTCACGAATCTTGTCTGGATGAATCTTTACGGTAATCAGGCGTGGCGCGAATTCTGACATCTCGGCGCGTGGCTCGGATATAACCTTGTTCATTTCACCCAGGATGAAATTCCTTCCGTCGTGGGCCTGAGCCAGCGCGATGCTCATGATTTCCTCGTTGATCCCTTCGATCTTGATGTCCATCTGAAGGGCGGTGATACCTTCCTCGGTGCCGGCAACCTTGAAATCCATATCGCCCAGGTAATCTTCGTCTCCCAGGATATCGGACAGTACGGCGAAACGGTCACCTTCCTTGATCAAACCCATCGCGATACCTGCAACCGGCTTCTTCACAGGAACACCGGCATCCATCAGTGCCAATGAAGTGCCACACACCGAAGCCATGGAACTAGAGCCGTTGGACTCGGTAATTTCTGAAACAACACGTATTACGTAAGGAAACTCCTCGGGATTCGGCAATACAGCCGTAACACCACGCCGGGCCAGGCGGCCATGTCCGATTTCGCGGCGCTTGGGGCCACTCATGAAACCGGTTTCGCCCACGCAAAACGGTGGAAAATTGTAATGCAGCATGAAGGGGTCTTTGTATTCACCCTGAACGGCATCAATGATTTGCGAGTCACGTGTCGTGCCCAGAGTAGTGACGACAATTGCCTGCGTCTCTCCGCGGGTGAACAGGGCAGAACCATGAGCACGCGGCAGGATTCCGCATTCCACCGAAATGGGGCGGACCGTCGTCAGGTCGCGACCGTCAATTCGCGCATTGCCGGAAAGAATATGTTCACGTACCAGGCTTTTCTCCAGCCTGGAGAATGCACCCTTGACGGCATCGACCGAAGGCGCGTTTTCGTCATCCTCAATACAAAGCGACTCGACGACAGCGCTTTTCACCGTTGAAATTGCATCACGTCGCTGAATCTTGTCGGCTACGGCATAAGCTTCTGTCAGCCCCGCACTCGCAGTATCTGCAAGCTTGGCTGCCAGTGATTCATCCACCGCAGGAGATTCCCACCCCCAGGCTTCAACACCAACTTCAGCTGCCAATTCTCTCACGGCCTTTACTACAGCCTGCATGGCTTCATGACCGAAGGTGACCGCACCCAGCATTACTTCTTCGCTGAGCAGATCAGCCTCTGATTCAACCATCAGCACAGCATTTTCTGTACCGGCCACAACGAGGTCCAACCTGGAATCCTCCAGTTGACTGGTAGTGGGATTAAGAACATATTCGTTATTGATATATCCTACCCGTGCTGCACCGATCGGTCCGTTAAACGGCATACCGGAAAGCGCGATCGCCGCCGAGGTGCCAATCAAGGCAGGAATGTCTCCGTTAATTTCCGGGTTAGAAGACATCAGGGTCGCAATAATTTGGACCTCGTTCATGAATCCTTTCGGAAACAGCGGGCGGATCGGGCGGTCAATGAGGCGGCAGGTCAGGGTTTCTTTTTCGGTAGGGCGTCCTTCACGTTTGAAGAAACCTCCCGGTATGCGACCTGCTGCATAGAATTTTTCTTGGTAGTTGACAGTCAGCGGAAAAAACGGGCGTCCCGGATCGGCTTCCCTTCTTCCTACTGCTGTGACCATGACGACCGTGTCTCCCATGGAAACCTTGACAGCCCCACTGGCCTGCCTGGCGATTTGCCCGGTCTCGATCGTGACCTCCCGGTCACCGTATTGAAATGATTTCGTCAGCTTTTGCACTGGATTATCCTGTTCGTTTATTATGTCAAGTAGGTGTACGCTCTAGCAGAATGCCTGTCTGCCAGGACATACGCATTTTCGTGCGAAGAAAGAATTAACGGCGCAGGCCAAGACGCCCAATCAGGTCGCGATAGCGCTGCACTTCTTTCTTTTTCAAGTAGTCGAGCAGGCTGCGACGCTGATGCACGAGTCTCAACAAGCCTCTGCGGCTATGGTGATCTCCCTTATGCGTCTTGAAATGTTCGGTCAGGTGTTGAATTCGCGCTGTTAACAGAGCAACCTGGACCTCGGGAGACCCCGTGTCACTCGGCGAACGTTTGTGTTCTTCAACAATCTTGCTTTTTACTTCAGCACTAAAAGACATGGTTAGTTCTCCATATCTAGAGCCCCAAAGCCTTTGTAAAAACCCGCCAATTTGAACCATTTGGGTCTTTGCAAAAACCTCGGAAGCCCCGGGTTTAAGGTAGCCGGGTATTTTACCCGCGGGTGAAACTGCAAACAAGCTTATTTTCATGTATTCCGACCAGGGCCTGGTAACACTGAACAGGCCTAAACTCATGGCAGGTAATTACACCATCAGAATCACAATTCAATCTATATTCAGGTTATATACCCGTTTGGGTTTTAGCAGCCCGTCCATCGTACATTCACCAAGGCCCAGTGCTTGTTCCTGCGGGCCGCACACGCGTACCCAACCAGGTTCAGTGATTTCACATTGCTGGCAAATGCCGTGCCGGAATCCAGCGGCGCTTTCGGCATCAAGACAGACAAGTGGCCAATTCTTCAAGCCGGCGTCAATCGGTAAAAGATGCTGATCCAGGGTTTGTGACTCAGCATCAGATTCCAGTTGGTTCAGTGTCACCATGTGTCCGGAAGCAAATGGCTCGACTGACAGGCGTCGTAAAGAAACCAGGTGGGCACATGTATCCAGGGCCCTGGCGAGGTCTTCCGCCAGGGTACGAATATAGGTTCCTTTCGAGCATTTGACTTCAAATTCCAAAAACTGCTCGCCAAATCCCAACAGTTTCAGGTCGTGAATCACTATTTTTCGCGGGCTACGCTCAACCGTTTTTCCCTGCCGGGCCAATTTGTAAAGTGGTTGTCCCTGTTGTTTCAGGGCTGAATACATGGGTGGCACCTGTTCAATTTCACCCAAAAACGCTGCAAAGGATTCACGAATCATTGATTCACTCAGCTCAGGGATGTCCATGTTCAGGATGGTTGAGCCTTCGATATCACCGGTATCGGTAGCCAGGCCGAGGCGTGCGACCGCACGGTAGGTCTTGTTGGCAGCGATCATGAATGCCGCGGTTTTGCTGGCTTCGCCAAGGCACAGCGGCAACATTCCGGTCGCAAAAGGATCAAGGCTGCCGGTATGCCCGGCTTTGCGGGCATCAAATAAACGCCGCAGGGTTTGCAAAGCCCGGTTGGATGTCAGGCCGGCTGGCTTGTCCAGCAATACAATTCCGTTAACGGGCTTACCGCGTTTTCTACGGCTCATTCTTCTGAGTCTGAACCCTCTGCTACCGAAGGGTCGTCCTGCATCGCGTTCTGATCAGCTTCCATCGCTTGTTCAATCAGGCTGTCCATGCGTTGACCGGTCTCGACTGAATCATCATGCAGAAAATGTAATTGCGGGACATTGCGCATACGCAATTCCTGGCCGAGGCGTGTTCGCAGAAAACCTGCGGCCCTGTTCAGGGCCTTAATGCTGACCGGTGCCTGACCGACATCGAATACGGTGACATAAACTTTTGCATGCGCCAGGTCGCGGCTTACTTCTACATCCGAGATACTGATAAAACTAACTTCCGGGTCCTTGATTTCCCTTTGGATCATTTGAGCAAGTTCACGCCGCAGTTGGCCCGAAACGCGCTCCGATCTCTTAAAATCGCGCGGCATCAATGCCTCTTAGAAAGCTTGAAGTTCTGGAATCATAGAGTTCTGGCAACCTCGATTTTCTCAAAACATTCAATCTGATCACCGGGTTTCACATCGTTGTACATCTTCACACCGATACCACATTCCGTACCGGACTGAACTTCCCCGGCATCGTCTTTGAATCGACGAAGAGACTCCAGTTCACCCTCAAAAATCACCACGTTATCGCGCAACACGCGAATGGGTCTGTTACGTTTCACAACACCTTCCACTACCAGGCAACCTGCAATGGCTCCCAGCTTGGAGGAACGGAACACATCCCGGACTTCCGCGAGGCCGAGAATTTGCTCCCGGGTTTCGGTGCCCAGCATGCCGGATAAGGCCGCCTTGACCTCATCTATCGCGTCATAAATCACGCTGTAGTAATGCAGATCCAGATGATTTTCCTGAATCAGCTTGCGTGCGCTGGCGTCAGCCCGAACATTAAAGCCGATAATGATCGCACCTGAAGCCTGGGCAAGTGCAGCATCAGATTCGGTGATGGCGCCCACTCCCGATGCCACCACATTTACCTTAATTTCGTCATTGCTCAACTTGGTGAGCGAATCCTTCAGTGCTTCCACGCTCCCTTGAACGTCAGCCCGAATCAGCAAGGCAACTGAAAGCTGATCTTCCTTGCCCATACCTTCAAAAAGATTCTGCAAATTGGATGCCTGCTGCTGCGCCAGGCGGCCTTCACGCCGCTTGTCATGACGCAGTGAAGCCGCTTCCTTTGCTTTCCTTTCGTTCGCCACGCTGAGCATTTCGTCACCCGCCAGGGGCACACCACCCAAACCGACTACGACCACAGGAATAGAAGGGCCAGCCTCGCTAATCTTTCCGCCTTCCTCGTCAAACATGGCTCGAACACGACCAAATTGCTGACCCGCCAGAATCATATCTCCAGTTTTTAAGATGCCGTCCTGCACAAGGATGGTGGCCATCGGCCCACGGCCCTTGTCGAGACTGGATTCAATGACCATTCCATGCGCCCGCCGTTCCATAGTTGCCGTTAGCTCCAGTAATTCGGCCTGCAGCAGAATGCCCTCCAGTAGCGCATCAATGCCCTCCCCGGTCTTCGCCGATACGGGTACAAAAAGTTCCTGACCACCCCAGTCCTCAGCAATCACTTCTTCTTTGGAAAGCTCCGATTTGACCTTTTCAATGTCTGCCTCGGGCTTGTCCATTTTATTCACTGCTACAATCAGAGGCACGTCAGCAGCACGTGCATGCTGAATCGCCTCTTTTGTTTGCGGCATGACGCCATCATCTGCTGCAACCACCAGAATCACGATATCGGTTGCCCTGGCACCTCGAGCGCGCATGGATGTGAATGCTGCGTGTCCCGGTGTATCAAGGAAAGTGATAACGCCGCGCGGTGTTTCTACGTGGTAGGCACCAATGTGCTGTGTAATACCGCCAGCTTCACCGTCTGCTACCTTGGTAGTGCGAATGAAGTCCAGCAACGATGTCTTCCCATGATCGACATGACCCATAACAGTCACCACCGGAGGCCGTGTAACGGCATCGCCTTCGACCACTTCATCGTCGGTCATCAGTTCCTGTTCGATATCTTTCTCTTCTGCCGCACTCGCAGTGTGTCCCATTTCCTCGACCACGAGGATCGCGGTGTCCTGGTCAAGAACCTGATTGATGGTAACCATCATTCCCATATGCATCAGACACTTGATGACCTCACTGGCCTTGATGGCCATCATCTTGGCTAATTCGGAAACAGGTATGGCGTTGGGAATCGCGAGATTCCTGATCACCGGCTCTGTCGGCCGGGAGAATCCATGTTCGGAGGATCCCGATGGAGTACTGCTTGCCCTGCGGGCCGGTTTCAATCGACGACCGCTTGCTCCACCGGCAACGTGTAGTTCTGCCCGGCCATAACGGGTAGAGGGCTTGTTTCGCTGTTTCTTGCGCTTGCGTTGCTCTTCGGCCAGTTTTTTAGCCCGCTCTTCCTCTTTTTTCCTTTCAACTTCCTCGGCTTCGCGCCGGGCAGCTTCCTGCCGTGCTTTTTCCTCCGCTTCCCGGCGGAAGGCATCTTCCTGTGTCTTCCGGGCCTGTTCTTCAGCCGCCTTGCGTGCGCCTTGCTCTGCCTCCCGGGCTGCTTTCTCTTCAGATTCTTTGCGGCCAAATTCTTCTGCTTCACGTTTTTGCTGGGATTCTTTCAAAGCCTCTACCGCCCTTTCCCGGTCCGGATCGGCGATATTCTGATCCTGAAGGGCTTCGCGTTTAACGTAGGTACGACTCTTGCGGAATTCGACATTCACTGTCTTGGTGGACGCTCTTGGCCCACTGCCGGGAATCCTCAGTTCACTGACCGATTTGCGCTTCAAGGTTACTTTTCTTGGAGCAGTTGCATCACTGTTTGATTTGCCGTGGCTTGCCCTCAAGTGCGCCAGGAGCTTTTTCTTATCATCATTTGAAACCGGGTCATCACCGCTATCCGCCACGATCCCCGCACCGGTCAACTGATCCAACAGCCTTTCAATGCTGACGCCCAGCACATCGGCTAATTGTGAAACGCTTACATTTGACATATTAAACTCCTGGTGGAAGCTGCAAGCTCCGTATTATTCTGCTTCTGCATTTTCAGCTTCAAACCATGGCGCTCGTGCCGCCATGATCAGCGCTGCCGCTACTTCCTCTTCCATTTCATCAACTTCGATCAGTTCATCGGTTGACAGCTCTGCAAGATCTTCCTGGGTCCGTAATCCACGTTCCGCCAACATGTACGCCAAACGCTCAGTCATTCCATCCAGGCTTAGCAGGTCTTCCGCCGGCTTGTTGTCATCCAGTACTTCTTCTTTGGCAATCAATTGCGTAAGCAGAGCATCACGAGCCCGACGACGTAATTCGGTGACAATTTCCTCGTCGAACTCCTTGATTTCCAACAACTCAGATTCCGGCACGTATGCCACTTCGTCAACATTACTGAAGCCTTCCTGAACCAGGATCGTTGCCACGTCTTCACCAACGTCCAGGCGCTCCATGAAGGTGCCAAGTACTTTTTGCGCCTCTTCAACACTCTTTTTGTCCGCATCTTCGACGGTAAGAACGTTGAGTTCCCAACCGGTTAACTCACTGGCCAGTCGAACATTCTGGCCACCACGACCGATGGCCTGGGAAAGGCTGGACTCTTCTACGGCGATATCCATTGTGTTGCGTTCCTCGTCAACCACGATGCCGGCGACCTCTGCCGGGGCCATTGCATTGATAACAAACTGAGCTGGATTTTCATCCCATAAAATGATATCGATTCGTTCCCCTGCCAGTTCATTTGACACTGCCTGTACGCGCGAGCCACGCATGCCGACACAGGCGCCGATAGGATCGGTACGCGGGTCATTAGAACGCACGGCGATTTTCGCCCTGCGGCCCGGATCACGCGCACCGCCCTTGATGGTGATCAGGTCCTGTCCGATTTCCGGCACTTCCAGTTCGAACAGAGCAATCAGGAATTCCTTGATGGTGCGACTGGCAAACAGCTGCGGACCGCGAATTTCAGCCTTTACTTCATAGAGGTAGGCTCGCAAACGATAGCCAGGCCGCACAGTTTCTCCCTGAATCATGTGGCGCTGGGAAACAAAAGCCTCGGCATTTGAGCCCAGGTCAAGGTAAACATTTCCCCGTTCAATGCGTTTGACAATACCGTTAATGAGTTCGCCTTCGCGTTCCTGGTAGGCTTCAACCACCTGCGCCCTTTCGACTTCTCGTACGCGTTGCACGATGACCTGCTTCGCCGTTTGCGCTGCAATCCTGCCAAACTCCGCATTTTCCATGGGCTCTTCAATAAAGTCACCGACGGCGAGTTCAGGGTTCTGTTCCAGTGCGGCACTGAGGAGCAGTTGGTGTTCCTCAAACTCGATTTCGACGTCATCTTCCAGCACTTCCCAGCGCCTGAAAGTTTCATATTCTCCGGTTTCCCGATCGATAGCGACGCGAATGTCGATTTCCTCGTTGTTGCCTTTACGGGCAGCTGAAGCCAACGCGGCTTCCAGTGCACTGAAAATTACGTCTTTTTCAACGCCTTTTTCATTTGACACCGCATCGACAACCAACAGAATTTCTTTGCTCATTTTATCCAACTCCTGACAGGGGTTTCTCCAACAGAGATTTCCCCGACACTAATTTTCACTGTCCGGCCTGGTCTGCGTTCTGACTACGGCTGGCCATCAGGCCTTCGTAATCGGGTACCAGTTTTGCTTTAGCTATATTTACAAAATCCAGGGCAATTTCTGCGTCATCCACATTCAATTGAACACTCTCTCCCTGAACACCCAGTATGCGTCCCTTGAACTTACGCCGGCCTTCCTTCGGGGCAAATAAGGTCACCTTGACCTCTTCGCCCGCAAACTGCTCGAATTGCCCAGGCGTAAACAGCGGCCGGTCGAGCCCCGGTGAGGAGATTTCCAGGTTGTAATGACCTGAAATCGGGTCCTCCACATCCAGCAGGGCTGCGACTTCACGGCTGACCCTGGTGCAATCGTCAAGACCGATTCCGTCGTCGTGGTCGATGTATATGCGAAGCACCGCGTTCTTGGGGTTACTGCTGTGCTCCAGGCCTACAAATTCATAGCCCAGTTCAGCAACCAGGGGGCGCACCAGTTTTGTTAACTTGCTTGTACTCAATCCATACTCCACAAAGCACCCGTGCACAAAAAAGGGGCGCACGCCCCTTGCGATTGGACTCCGTTGTTCCGGAACCCGCCATGGCTCGCCTCTCAAGGCGGATGCAACAGCTTTAAATCATTGCGTCATCCATTCGTCGCAAGGGATCACCGGATCAATACCGGCGAATGGGGTCTGAAGGTGCTACGACATTGGTAGCATCTTCAGACCCAAAAAAGGCCCCGCTGGGGCCTTCTCTTTAGAAACCATACTTCGGCTTCTCGAATTTGGTAGCGGGGGCAGGATTCGAACCTGCGACCTTCGGGTTATGAGCCCGACGAGCTGCCAGACTGCTCCACCCCGCATCAGCAGGAGGGCATGATAATGACTCAATTACCCAATTACAAGGGGTATTTCATGAGCAAGATGGGTCATCCATGGCCCGTTTGGACAAGACGGGTCCTGCCACGCTTCGCGCTTTAAGGTGAGTCACTTTGCGACATCATCAAATGCGAGGATACTGCCTCGCAGCACCACTCACTTTCGCTCGTGTTAGCACATCCGTGTGTCAAGATTCATTGGAAGGGAAGCGAGTTTCGTTCTTCCTTGTCAGGGTCCAAAACTCGTCATGCAAATCGCGATCAGTGAACTGGAAAAAATACCCAGTCCCAGCATCAGAATACCGTTAAAGGAGATCGCTGCGCCGAAGTCAACAGGCACCACGATTGGTGTTTCATTTTCGGCATCATCAAAGTACATCAGTTTCACTACCCTCAGGTAATAGAAAGCACCAATAACTGAGAATACCACCGCCAGGATCGCAAGCCAGACCAGTCCGGCATCCAGTGCTGCTTTGATGACCAGCCATTTGGCAAAAAAGCCGACAAAAACAGGAACACCGGCCATGGAAAACATCACCATGGCCATGATCGCTGCATACCATGAATTCCGCTGGTTAAGCCCTTTGAAGTCGCTAAGTTCTTCTGCCTCAATCCCTTTTTCCGACAACAATATCAACATGCCAAAACCCGCTGTAGTCATCAGTGCGTAAACGATGACGTAAAACATCGAAGCGCCGAAGCCATAGGCCGTGCCGGGAAGCATACCCAACAGCATAAACCCCATATGGGAAATGGTTGAATAAGCCAGCAGACGCTTGATATTTGTCTGCATGATGGCAGCGAGATTACCAATAATGATGGATAAAACAGAAAGGAACATCAGCATTTGCTGCCAATCCGCGTGTAAAGACCCGAGGCCGCCATACAGCAGGCGATATGCCATTGCAAATGCTGCCAGTTTCGGGACGGTTGAAATGAATAGGGTTACTGCGGCCGGAGCCCCGTGATACACATCCGGGACCCACATGTGAAAGGGTGCTGCGCCGAGTTTGAAAGCGATACCGGTAACCATGAATACAAGCCCGAATACCAACAGTATGTTATTCGATCCGTTGCTGCTGACCGCAATTGCTATCGACTGCAATTGAAGGCTGCCGGTAGCGCCATAAATCATGGACATGCCGTAAAGCAACAAACCGGACGCCATGGATCCCAGAACAAAATATTTCATGGCGGATTCAGATCCGCGCCTGGAATTCCTGTCGAAAGCGACCAACGCATAAGAGGACAAGGAAGTCAGCTCCAGGCCCAGGTATATGGTAATCAGGCTGTTAGCTGAAATCAGCAACATCACCCCGAGCAGGGCAAACAGGGTCAGTGTGTAGAAATCTGAACGGAACAGGCCAAAGGCACGCAAATAATGTTTTGAATAGGTATAAACCAGGGCCAGGGTGGCGTAACAAAACAGCTTGAGCACATCACTCATGGGATCGCGAATAAAAGTGTCGCTGAACGCAGTAACCGCCCAGGCGCCATTTGCGTGATAGTCACCGCGCATGGTAATGATGGCGGCAAACATCAGCGCCAGCATGGCCAGCATGTGGATAATTCCACGCCGCGACTCTTCCAGAAACACATCAACGCACATCACCACGCAGGCCAGCACGAGGATCCAGAGTTCCGGCGCGGCAAGTAACATTTGTACCTTATCCACTCAGTGGCTCCTCATTAAATCTTGGTCTGGATAATGTGATCCAGCAATTGCGCAACCGAAGCGTGCATCATTTCAACCAGGGGCTGCGGCCACAGTCCGACCAGCAGAACGGCAAATGCCAGCGTGCCCAGCACCAGGGCCTCTCGGAAATTGATGTCCTTGAGATTTTCTACGTTCCGATTTGCAACCGCTCCAAAAATAACCCGTTTAACCAGCCAAAGACTGTAGGCGGCTCCAAGTATCAGGGTCAGGCCAGCGCAAAATGCGAACCAGAAGCTTGCTTTGAACGAAGCAACAATCACCATGAACTCGCCCACAAAACCACTGGTACCCGGCAAACCGGAATTTGCCATCAGGAACAGGACCGCAAAAAACGCAAACCACGGCATGGTATTGGCCACACCTCCGTAGTCCTTGATCATGCGGCTGTAAACCCGGTCGTACAGCACCCCGACGCAGAGGAATAATGCACCGGAGATGAAGCCGTGCGAGATCATCTGTACCATGGCCCCTTCTACACCCAGGGCTGCGCCCGAAGTGCCGCCGGTATCCCTGAATATTGCGAACGCGACGAACAGACCCAGGGTGACAAACCCCATGTGCGAAATGGATGAATAAGCGATCAGTTTTTTCATGTCCTGCTGCGCCAGGGCCACGAAACCAATGTAAACAATCGCAATCAGGGACAAAGCGATAACCAGCCAATCCAGTGCGTTGGATGCATCGGGTGCAATCGGCAAACTGAAACGGATAAAGCCGTACCCACCGATTTTCAACATGATGGCCGCCAGGATAACCGAGCCACCGGTCGGGGCTTCAACGTGTGCGTCCGGCAACCAGGTGTGTACCGGCCACATTGGAATTTTTACCGCGAACGCAGCCAGGAAGCCCAGGAACAGCCAGTTCTGCACTGTCATGCCTATAGGTAAATTGTGCCAGGCCAGGATGTCCCATGATCCGGACTGGATATAAAGGTAAATCAGCCCGACCAGCATGAACACGGAACCCAGGAATGTGTAAAGGAAGAACTTGATGGTGGCGTAGACCCGTCGCGGACCGCCCCACATGCCTATCACAAGGAACATAGGGATCAGCATGGCTTCGAAGAACACGTAAAACAGGAAAGCGTCAAGTGCACAAAACACCCCGACCATCAGGCCTTCCATGATCAGGAAAGCCGCCATGTACTGGTGTACCTGTTTCTGAATGACTTCCCAACCGGAAATTACAACAAGTGGCCCGAAGAAGGTCGTCAAAAGGATAAGCGGTACAGAAAACCCATCCACTCCAAGGTGGTAATTGATGCTGAATATATCGATCCACGGCTTGAACTCCTGCAACTGCATCGTTGCGATGGAACTGTCAAACCGCATGTACAAAGACACGCTGAACAGGAATGTCGCCAGCGAAACCAACAACGCCAGCCAGCGGGCCAGTACCGGACGTTGGTCTCCTGCCAGTAATACACCGACACCACCGAGTATTGGTACCCAGACAAGCAGGCTTAGTAGTGATGATTGAGTCATCATCAGTACATCACCACCCAGACACCAAGAATGGCGATCAGGCCGAGAATCATTGCGAAGGCATAGTCATATAGATAACCGGTCTGCCATTTCCGAACCCGTGCCGCCATCCAGTTGACCGCTTTCGCCGAACCATTCACCAGCAAACCATCAATCAGTCCGGCATCTGCCCGTTGCCACAGACCCTGGCCCAGTTTCAGGGTGCCGTTTGCAAAGGTTTTCTGGTACAGCTCGTCAAAGTAGTACTTGTTCTCAAGCAAGCGGTAAAGAACCGGTACACGGCGCCGGACGCTATCAGCCACTGCTGGCCGAAAGCGATAGATAACGGTTGCGATAACGAAGCCTGTGATCATCAGCCAGAACGGCGGTGTTTGAATGGCATGCAATGCCATCGCTGTTGCGCCGTTGTAATGGTGAGCCAGTTCCGCCAACACGTCGTTTTTCTCCAACACCCTGATTGAGTCGTCCATCCAACCGCCAAACAACACGGGTTCAATGGTGTACCAGCCGATTAGCACGGAAGGTATGGCCAGCAGGACCAGGGGTATCGTGACCACCAGCGGGGATTCTTTTGGTGCATGATCCAACTGACCATCGGGCAGTTGGTCATCGTGCTGGTGCTTATCATGCGCATCCACTACCTCAAATCGTTGCTTGCCATGAAATACCAGGTACAACAGGCGGAAGCTGTACAGGGCGGTGATCAACACGCCAAGCAGAACTGCAATATAGGCAACACCCGATCCCCAGCGATGTGAAAACCCGACTGCTTCAATGATTGCGTCCTTGGAATAAAAACCGGCAAAAAACGGGAACCCGACCAGAGCCAGGGTACCGACCCAGGCGGTTATCCAGGTTACGGGCATGTGCTTTCTCAGTCCGCCCATATGGCGTATGTCCTGTTGGTGATGGAGCGCGATAATCACCGACCCGGCACCAAGGAACAGCAAAGCTTTGAAGAACGCGTGAGTCATAAGGTGGAAAATTGCCGCCGAGTAGGCCGATACTCCCAGGGCAACCGTCATATAGCCCAACTGTGACAGCGTGGAATAAGCCACCACCCGCTTGATGTCATTCTGGACAATGCCGATCATGCCCATGGCGAGCGCAGTAAACGCGCCAATCAGCATGACGAAACTCAGTGCCGCGTCACTCAGCTCGAACAGTGGTGACATCCTGGCAACCATGAAGATACCGGCTGTCACCATGGTGGCAGCATGGATCAGGGCAGAAATCGGAGTCGGGCCTTCCATGGAATCGGGCAACCAGACATGTAACGGTGCTTGCGCGGATTTGCCCATTGCACCAATGAACAGGCAAACACAAATAAATGTCATTAGGCTCCACTCAGTACCGCCGATAACGGAAATGGTCTCCCCGGACATTGAAGGCGCAGCCTGGAAAACCGTTGCATAGTCCAGGCTGCCGAATGTAATCAATATCGCGGCAATCCCCAGCAGGAACCCAAAATCGCCAACACGATTGACCAGGAAGGCTTTCAGATTGGCGAAGATCGCGCTTTCTTTCTTGAACCAAAAGCCGATTAACAGGTAAGACACCAAGCCGACGGCTTCCCAGCCAAAAAACAGTTGAAGGAAATTATTCGCCATCACCAGCATCAGCATGGAGAATGTGAACAGGTTGATATAGCTGAAAAAGCGCTGGTACCCGGGGTCATCGTGCATATACCCGATGGTGTAAATGTGCACCATCAGCGATACAAAAGTTACCACGCACATCATTAACGAGGTCAGATGGTCCACCAGGAATCCCATTTCGAATTGAATTCCGTCCGAAATCATCCAGGTGTAGACACTGATGTTTTCCACACCGATCTCACCGCCCAGGTGCATCATCAATATCCTGAACGACAGCGCACACGAGGCAGCAACCGCCAGAATCGTTACCCAGTGCGCCCCGGCACGTCCGACCTGGTTTCTTCCCAGGCCGGAAATCACCGCACCGGCCAATGGCAGCAATGGGATCAACAGCAAAATGCTTTTCAGGCCCATACCTTCAATTTACCCCTTCAAATCATCCAGTTCGGATACATTGATGGTTCCCCGGTTGCGGAACAGCACCACCAGGATGGCAAGTCCGATGGCCGCTTCCGCCGCTGCTACCGTGAGAATGAAGAATACGAATACCTGGCCATCAAGATTGTCCAGGAACCGTGAAAACGCCACAAAATTCATATTCACCGCCAACAACATCAACTCTATGCACATCAACAGAATGATGACGTTTTTGCGGTTCAGGAAAATTCCAGCCACGCTCAGGCAAAAGAGGATGGCGCCCAGGGTCAGAAAATGTGCCAGCGTCAACATGGTCCAGGGCCTGTGAACACTTGCCCTAATCCCCCCGTCCACTATCAGGCGACTCAGATTCCATGCTCACCAGCCGCACGCGTTCATCCCTTTTCACTCGAACCTGCTGTGCTGGAATTTGTGTTTTGACGTCCGGCCTTTTACGCAGCGTCAGTGCGACCGCAGCCACGATCGCCACCAGTAAAATAATGCCGGCAACCTCAAAAGGCAGCAGGAACTGGGTATACAGGCGCTCGCCGATGGCAGCCGTGTTGCTGTATCCCTCCGCATGGGCCACCGGATCCGGAAAACTGCCCTCACCAAACCGGTCCTTGGCCCAGATCACGGTCAGTAATTCAGCGCCCATGGCAACGGCAACCAATATCCCCACTGGCAGGTAACCGATAAACCCTTCCTTGAGAGGTGCAAGATTGATGTCGAGCATCATCACAACAAACAGGAACAACACCATCACCGCGCCGACGTAAACCACGATCAGCACTATGGCCAGGAATTCTGCTTCCAGCAGGATCCAGATCGCTGCCGCGCTGAAAAAAGTCAACACCAGGAACAAGGCCGCATATACTGGATTTCTAACGGTAATCACACCAGTCGCCGCCGCAATCATGACCAACGAAAACAGGTAAAAGACGATTTCTTGAATTGGTAAGTCCATCATCCCTTCAACGGTACGCAGCGTCCTGTTCACGGGCAGCAGCAATTTCCGCTTCGAATCGGTCACCGACGGCCAGTAATTGTTCTTTGGTCATGATGTTTTCGCCGCGTTCTTCCATGTGATATTCCAGGAAACCGGTTTCAACGATGGAATCGACCGGACAGGATTCTTCGCAGAACCCGCAATAAATGCACTTGAATAAATCAATGTCGTAGCGCGTAGTTCGGCGCGTGCCGTCCTCGCGCTGGGTCGATTCGATGGTAATGGCCAGGGCCGGGCAAACTGCTTCACAAAGTTTGCACGCAATGCACCGCTCTTCACCGTTGGGATAACGCCTTAGTGCATGCAGACCCCTGAACCGGTTGGATTTGGGTGTCTTCTCCTCCGGATACCTGATGGTGAATTTAGGCTTGAAGAAATATTTCAAAGTCACGCTCAATCCACGAAACAACTCGATCAGCATCAGACTTTTGAAATATCGGATCACTGTGTTCACAGGCCCTACTCTCCTCTCACAACGATGCCCAGCACGACCATCAAGGCAGCTACAAGCACCCAAAAGATCGTAATCGGCACGAATACCTTCCAGCCCAATCGCATTATCTGGTCATAGCGAAAACGGGGGAAAGTCGCCCGAAACCACAGGAACATGAACATGAAAAACACCGACTTGGAAAGGAACCAGATCATGCTGCCCTGCCCCAGGAAGGTATCTCCAAGCACCGGTACCCCGGCAAATGGCGACAGCCAGCCTCCAACAAACAAAATCGCCGCCAGGCATGAAATCAGGATCATGTTGGCGTATTCGGCAAGGAAAAATACTGCGAATGCCGCCCCGGAATACTCAACATGGAAACCGGCAACAATTTCTGATTCACCCTCCGCCACGTCGAACGGCGCACGGTTTGTTTCAGCCAAACCCGAGATAAAATAAATCACAAACAAGGGTAGCAACGGCAACCAGAACCAGTCGAATATTCCGCCTTGTTGCGCCAGGACAATTTCTCGTAGGTTCAATGTTCCGGCCATGATCAATACACCGACCAGCGAAAACCCCATTGCAATTTCATAGGAAACTATCTGCGCAGCCGAGCGCATGGCGCCGAGGAATGCGTACTTCGAATTGGAGGCCCAACCGGCGATGATGACTCCGTAAACGCCAAGTGAAGTGATCGCCAGGATATAGAGCAAGCCGGCATCGATATTTGCCAGTACCAGGAAATCATTGAAAGGAACCACAGCCCAGGCGGCAAACGCCGGTGCAATCGCCATTACCGGCGCCAGTACAAAGAGGAATTTGTTGGAGTTATCGGGCAGGATAATTTCTTTCAGAAGCAGCTTGAACACGTCAGCAAAAGGCTGGAACAAACCCCATGGTCCTACCCGGTTGGGGCCCATGCGCACCTGCATATAACCAATGACTTTCCGCTCGGCATAAGTGAAATAGGCCACCGAAAGTATCAACGATACAACGATGATAAGTATCTTGGTAACAATCCAGGCCAATTGCAGAAACAGCTCAAGCATCAGGACTTTTCTCCGGCCGCTTTGACTGTTACCGGCCCGAAACTGTCGCCCAGTGTACGGGTAGCACAGGTGGCGCTGCGCACCCATGCCGCATCTTCTGGGACATCTCCACTAATGCGTACCGTCAGTTCGACTTTTTCTCCACCCTGGTCAACGCAAGCGCTAGTGCCGTCTTTCAGCTTCAGCGCCGCAGCATCGGCCGGATTGAGCCCTACGAAGCCGCTTTGTGCATGAACGGTTTGCTGCAGAGCGTCGGATCGCCTGCATAGAGGATCGATACCATACATGGGAATTTCACCGACCCTGTATAGCCCTTTGGCCGAGGATTCAGCTGCCAGCTCGGGCGCATCGCCGGTAGCCGCTTCACCCGACAGTCCGGCTTCCATTTCGGTTTGTAATTCGAGCAGACTAACCTGGCCAAAACCCTCCAGACCCAACTCTTCACCGAGCCGCCTTAGAATTTTCCATCCCGGCTTACACTGTCCGGAAATCCGTCCGGCCGGCCGCAGCTGCGCTGACCCGCCATCCAGTCTGTACATCATTCCTTCTGATTCGGCCAAAGGCGCCAACGGTAAAATGACATCAGCTAAATCAGCGAGATGGCCGGTTGCGAATGAGGCGATGGCCAAAACTTTGTCGGCAGATGAAAGGGCCAGTTCTGTCAGTGCCGGGTTTGAAACATCAAAATCGGGTTCAAAGCCCCATAGCAGATAGCCCATACGCGGGCTTTCAAGCATTTCGCGTACGTTCATGCCCGGTTCTTCAGCTTTGCCGCCCGGTCCCCGGTGCGGAACTGCCCCGGCACGCCAGGCGCCTACAGGATTTCCGCCGTGTGGCAGCAGGTTTATCCGGCAACCGGCGGCCGTTGATATCCACTTGGCCAGCTGGCGCAGGCTGCTTGCTTGCGGGTGACTCATGGCCAACTGGCCGAGAAATACGATACCGCGTTCACTGCCCACAAGCATGAGGGCCATTTCGCGCTGAGCATCGGTTGCTTCTTCACCAAGCGCCAGGCCTTTCAGGCCTGTGGGCAGATTGCTACCCGTTTTGTCAGCGACCTCAAGTGCGACTGCAGACAATGCCCGCACAAGCCCTTGTGGCGCGACGATGGTCTTATGTTTCAATGCAAAGTGAAACGTCCAATCCAGCGGGTTGATCGCCGAGATTGAGGCGCCGGCTTTCCAGGCCTTGCGAACCCGGTGTCCCAGGATGGGCGCTTCGTGACGGATATTACTGCCGATCAGTAATATGGCATCAGCCTGCTCAATATCAGCAGGGTTCGCTTCGAAATACGGCGTTGTTGCCAGCACCTTGTCGTCGCTAAAATCCTGCTCCCGCAGTCGATGATCAATATTATGACAGCCCAGATTGCGCGCCAGCCGCTGGGCAAGGAAAAATTCCTCGGTCAATGCACCGGGTGACATCAGTACACCCAGAGCCGAGGCACCGTACTCTTCTGCAATGCCTTTCAGGGCCTCAGCAGCAGTGCTGATGCCCTCTTCCCAGGACACGGTTCGCCACTCACGGTTTTCCTTGACCCTGGGCTCAAGTACACGGTCATTGGAATAGAGACCAAAGTGGCTGTAACGATCCCGGTCAGACAACCAGGTTTCGTTAAGCTGCTCGTTTTCAGCGGGCACAGCGCGGAGTATTTTGCCACAACGGTTATGGTAGTAGAGGCTTGAGCCCACCCCGTCATGACCGGCAATCGAGGCTTGAGCCTCCAGTTCCCAGGCACGCGCGGTATACCGGAACGGCTTGTTCGTCAGCGCACCTACTGGGCAGACATCAATGATGTTTCCCGATAGCTCAGAATCAATGCTGCGTTCAATACAGGTTCCGATCTCAAGATTGTCAGCACGGCCAATGCTGCCCAATTCACTGGTTCCGGCGATTTCCTCAAGGAACCGGACACAACGGGTGCAGTGAATGCATCGCGTCATGTCAGTTTGTATCAGGGGACCGGCATTCTTGTCCTTGACCACCCTTTTTCGTTCGGCAAATCGCGAAACTGATCGGCCATAACCCATTGCCAGGTCCTGCAACTCACATTCACCGCCCTGATCACAAATCGGACAGTCCAGGGGATGGTTAATCAGCAAAAATTCCATCACGCCGTGCTGGGCATCCACTGCCCTGCGGGACCGTGTGTAAATCTTCATACCTTCCATCACCGGGGTTGCACACGCCGGCAGTGGCTTGGGCGCTTTCTCCACATCGACCAGGCACATGCGGCAATTGGCTGCTATGCTCAATTTGCGGTGGTAACAGAATCGAGGTACATCAATCCCGGCTCGATCCGTTGCCTCGATGATCATGGAGTTCTTCGGCGCTTCCATCTCGACACCATCAACTTCGATATTAACCATCTGTACAGCCTGGTCTTTTACCGCCTGGTTGGTGCTTGCGCTCATGCTGCCTGCCCCGTTTTTTCGTCAACAACGGAACAGCCATGCGCGATGTAGTATTCAAATTCGTCCCGGTAATGACGCAGCATGCCCTGTACCGGCCAGGCTGCTGCCTCGCCGAAGGCACAAATCGTATGGCCCTCGATCTGGCCTGCTGCAGAGCGCAGCAATTCCAGGTCTTCGCTACGACCTTTGCCATCAACGATTCGCTGCAAAACGCGATGCATCCAGCCGGTTCCTTCTCTGCAGGGTGTGCACTGACCACAGGACTCCATGTGGTAGAAACGTGCAATCCGGGTGCAGGCGCGCACCATGCAGGCAGTATCATCCATTACGATCACGGCGCCGGAGCCGAGGCCGGAACCGGCCTTGCCCAGGGCGTCATAATCCATGGTCATATCCATCATCACATCAGCTGGTAATACCGGCATGGACGAACCGCCAGGAATCACGCCTTTCAGTTTGTTGCCGTTGCGCAAACCACCGGCCATTTCCAGCAATTCTGAAAATGGTGTACCCAGCGGAATTTCGAAATTCCCCGGCTTGTTCACGTGCCCTGAAACCGAAAATACCTTGGGGCCGCCATTATTGGGTTTGCCAATGTTCAGGAACCACTCGGCACCATTGCGCATGATGTGTGGAACCGAAGCCAGTGTTTCCGTGTTGTTGATCGTGCTCGGCTTGCCGTAGAGGCCGAAATTGGCCGGGAACGGTGGCTTGTAGCGTGGTTGGCCTATCTTTCCTTCCAGCGACTCCATCAGGGCGGTTTCTTCACCGCAAATGTAGGCTCCAGCGCCCAAAATCGTGTGGATTTGCATATCCACGCCGGAACCCAAAATGTCTTCTCCCAGCAACCCGAGTTCACGTGCTTCATTCAGGGCCTGTTCAATTCGCTCATAAGGCTCGTGATGAAACTCACCTCGCAGGTAGTTGTAACCCACGGTTGCACCCATGGCGTATCCGGCAATGGCAATTCCTTCTATCACCGAATGCGGGTTGAATCGCAGAATGTCCCGGTCATGACAGGTACCGGGCTCTGACTCGTCGGAATTGCACAATATGTATTTCTGTACCGGTGCGGAACGAGGCATAAAGCTCCACTTCAATCCGGTCAGGAATCCGGCGCCCCCGCGACCCCGTAAAGCAGAAGCCTTGACGATCTCAATAATCTCCTCTCGCGGTGTCTTTTCTTCGAGAATTTTGCGCCAAGCCTTGTAGCCATCGATGGCCAGGTAATTTTCCAGGCTCCATGGCTCTTCATTACCGAGGGTTGCGAATACGACTTGATGGTCAGACATGATGGCCTCCCATGGCCCTGGCACAGGGATGTGCCAACGCGCAACGAGGGCTTGGCCCGAGTGAAGCGCGAGCGAAGCAAAACCACGCTTTTGCGTAGCGAAATGCGAATTGGGCAGGACGCTCAATTTCGCTCATGAATGGTGACATGAACTTGTTCATGTCACTCCAAACCGTCCAAAATTTCGTCGACTTTGTCGGCGTCCAGGTTTTCGTGGTAATGCCCGTCAACGACCATCATCGGCGCGCCGCAACAAGCCGCCAGGCATTCTTCCTCGACAACCAGCGTAATTCGACCGTCCGCGGTGGTTTCACCCATGGAAACCCCCAGTTTGTTTTCAAGCTGGCGCACTATTTCCTCAGCGCCATTCAGCCAGCAGGAAATGTTGGTGCATACGTTAAGCTTGTGTTTTCCGGTTGGGCTGTTGTCGAACATGGAGTAAAAACTCGCCACTTCATATGCCCATACCGGTGGCAATTCGAGATATACGGCAACCGCCTCAACCAGTTCAGGACTCAACCACCCGCCATTTTGATCCTGGGCTGCACTCAGTGACTGAATTACCGCAGACCTTTGTTTTCCTTCAGGAAACTTTGCCACCCAGGCATCAATCGTCTTGCAGGTTGCTGCGCTCAACGCGCTTGACCTGGCTATTTCTTTTTTTGCCATCGCGCTCATCAGCGATCAATCTCGCCAAACACGATATCCTGCGTTCCTATCACCGCAACCACGTCTGCCAGCATATGACCCTTGACCATTTCGTCCATCGCGGAAAGGTGCGCGAAACCCGGCGCACGGAAATGCGCCCGGAACGGCTTGTTGGCACCATCTGAAACCAGGTAGCAGCCAAATTCGCCTTTTGGCGCTTCCACCGCCGCGTAGGTTTCGCCCCTGGGCACGCAATATCCTTCGGTAAACAGCTTGAAGTGATGAATCAGCGCTTCCATGTCATCCTTCATCTCTTCTCGGGTAGGCGGAATAACCTTGAAGTTCTTGAGCATTACGTGGCCCGGGTTAGCCCGCAGCCAATCCACGCATTGCAGGATGATGCTGGCCGATTGGCGCATTTCCTCTATGCGCACCAGGTAGCGGTCATAACAGTCACCGTTAACGCCAACCGGGATATCAAAATCCATCTCGTGATACATGGCGTAGGGCTGTTTCTTGCGCAGGTCCCATTCAATCCCGGAACCACGTAACATGGGGCCGGTAAAACCAAGCTGCAACGCCCGTTCCGGGGAAACAACGCCGATGTTTACCGTGCGTTGTTTCCATATCCGGTTGTCGGTAAGCAGGGTTTCATATTCATCCACCTTGGACGGGAAGTCACGCGCGAATGCCTCGATAAAGTCTAGCAGAGTGCCCTCACGCCATTCGTTTTTACGTTTCAGGTCTTTGCCTTTCGTCCACGGAGATTCCTGGTGACGCGGCATCTGATCCGGAAGATCACGATAAACCCCGCCAGGACGATAGTAGGTAGCGTGCATGCGCGCGCCCGATACCGCTTCGTACATATCCATGGTCATTTCCCGTTCGCGAAATGCGTACAGGAACAGCGTCATTGCACCAAGATCCAGCCCACTGGACCCGATCCAAAGCATGTGGTTTCCAATTCTCGTGATCTCGTCAAACATGGTCCGGATGTACTGTGCCCGCGGTGGCGGATCAATACCCAGCAATTGTTCAATCGCGCGAACATATGCATGCTCGTTACACATCATGGAAACGTAATCGAGACGGTCCATGTAGCCGATGGTCTGGTTATATGGTTTGCTCTCGGCAAGCTTTTCAGTCGCCCGGTGCAGAAGACCGATGTGCGGGTCGGCCCGTACCACGGTCTCACCGTCCAGTTCCAATACCAGGCGCAATACACCGTGCGCTGCGGGGTGTTGCGGCCCGAAATTCATCGTGTAATTACGAATTTCAGCCATGCTCAATCCAACCCTGCCGCATCCTGTTCAGCTGCTTCGTCTGCAGCAAGATCGATGTCGTCGGTCTTGTATCGTGAATCCTCCCGGATCACGCGGGGTACCAGTACCCTGGGCTCGATTTCCACCGGTTCGTAAATCACGCGTGCCTTTTCTTCGTCATAACGAACCGTCACATTACCGATTAATGGAAAATCCTTGCGGAACGGATGGCCGGTGAATCCGTAGTCTGTCAGAATTCGCCTCAGATCCGGATGTCCTTCAAATACAATGCCTACCAGGTCAAATGCTTCACGCTCATACCAGTTGGCCGAGTTCCAGATATCCACCAATGACGGGACCAGGGGAAAGCCCTCATCACCCGCGAAAGTTCGTAAGCGTAAACGCCGGTTGTGCCTGATGGATATCAGGTGAATCACAACGGCAAATCTCTGTTCTATGTCACTTGATTCGGGCAGGTCTTTCCACTTAAAGCGCCCCGGACCCAGCCCTTCTACCCCCCGGCTATATCCTTCAAAAGTGGCATCGGTGGTTTCCCATTCAGACTGTCCATAACTCAAGTAGTCAACTCCGCAAAGATCGGTGAGTTGCTCAAATGAAAAAACCGGGTCGTCCCTGAGGGTCCTGGCCACTTCCAGCCAACGATCAACGTGGACTTCTGCCGTCAGCACTTTCTTTGCGGAACCGCTAATTGTCAACTGCTTGCCGAATTTGGCCTTGAGTTCTGAAGAAAGCGAAGTGCCGGGCATGATTTAATTACCTGGCGATGGTGTTGGTGCGGCAGATCTTCTTCTGAAGCTGAAGAATTCCGTAAATCAGTGCTTCTGCGGTAGGCGGGCATCCCGGCACGTAGATATCAACCGGAATGATACGGTCACAACCGCGGGTGACAGCATATGAATAATGATAGTAACCGCCACCATTGGCACAAGAGCCCATGGAAATTACCCATTTGGGGTCAGCCATCTGGTCGTAAACTTTTCGCAGCGCCGGCGCCATTTTGTTGACCAGTGTGCCAGCCACAATCATGACATCCGACTGGCGCGGGCTGCCACGGTAAATTACACCGAAACGGTCCAGGTCATAGCGCGAGGCGCCAGCCTGCATCATTTCGACCGCACAGCAGGCGAGGCCGAAAGTGACCGGCCACATTGAACCGGTTCTTGCCCAGTTAATCAGCGCATCCAGTGTAGTAGTGACTGCACCGCGATTGAGGATCGGGATGTCGTCCGCACCCGGACGCATAATATCGTCAACTTGGCCGAGTTCTGCTATTCCCATTCCAGCGCTCCGCGTTTCCACACAATAAAGAACCCGATAATAAGTTCCAGCACAAACACAATCATTGCCAGCAGCCCATACATACCAAGTGCATCCAATGCTACAGCCCAGGGAATGAAAAAAGCGATTTCGAGATCAAAAATAATGAACAGGATGGCGACCAGGTAATAACGCACATCGAATTTCATGCGGGAATCTTCGAAAGCCTCGAATCCGCATTCATAAGGGGAGAGTTTCTCGCTGTCGGGATTATGTGGCCCAAGTAATCCACCGATAACAACCAGTGCAATACCGATAACGGTAGAAATTCCGAGAAAGACCAGAACCGGAAAATATTCAGCGAGCATACTAGAGCCTGTTAACACTACCTGAACCAAGCTGCCGGAGGCCCTTTTTTTGGCTGGCAAGGCGGCACGAATGTGGTGTAGTAGCACTACTCGAGTGAGTGACAACGCAGCCAGGCGACAAAAGGGCCCCGGCCCTCCGGGTAGCGGCTGCAAAAGCGCCACTCGGTGTTGCTCGTCGTTCATTTAGATTCACTAAACTTCTCTCCTCGCGCCTTGATTGGCGATTTTTCAGTCACTACAGCGATTGTTCAGGTAGTGTTAACAGGCCCTAGTACTCCTTTAAGGAGATATTACACGCTTCAGCGAGTCATATCGCCGGTATCAATCTGGTGCCCAAGGCCGGACTCGAACCGGCACGGCTGTCGCCACTACCCCCTCAAGATAGCGTGTCTACCAATTCCACCACTTGGGCAAAGACCTGAACCCCATTCAGGAAGTGTTATCCATCACCGCCCGGGCCATTGCCCGTGTCAGCGCCGGAAACACCGTCTTCCGGATCAGGAACCGCTTGAGGCCCTTCGTTCAGTTGCGGAACATCACCCTGCGGCAGAACGTCATTCGCAGTATCCAGTACCGGAAGGTCAGAATCCTGATCTGCGTCATCCAGGCCGGGCAGATCCTGGAAACTCTCATCTGAAGCAGGCTCTTGTGCCTGCAGTGATCCAACCACCCCCAAATCTGTTTCCGGCGCATCAACACTGCGCGAAACAATGACAGCCATGCTAAGACTGATCACGCAGAACAGCAGGCCAAGAACCCAGGTTGTCTGGGACAGGAATGAACCTGCACCACGCGCACCAAAAACCGTTCCTGATGCGCCACTTCCAAATGCCGCGCCTGCTGTTGCTCCAGGTCCGCGCTGCACCAGTATGAATGCGATCATCGCGATAGCGATTAATACATGAAAAATATTTAAAACTTGCATCTGCTCTCTAATCTCTTCGGTTAACCCGATAGTTTCAATTATGGTTTTGACAAATGGCGAGAAAGCCCCCTGCTGTGAGAGAAGCGCCCCCCACCAACCCACCGTCGATGTCTTCCCGGGCAAATAAATCGGCGGCATTGGAACCATTCACACTGCCGCCGTACAAAATTCTTATTTGACCGCCTATTGTACCATCCAGACTTACAATTTTGTCACGTATGAACGCGTGAACTGCCTGCGCCTGCCCGGGGCTTGCGGTGAGGCCAGTGCCGATTGCCCACACCGGCTCATATGCAACTATGGCGCGCCCGAACCCTTCAATGCCGGTAAGTGCCAGGACCGCATCCAACTGCCTCGAGACGACGGCTTCTGTCTCCCCGGCTTCGCGCTGTACAATGCTCTCGCCTACGCATAAAACAGGCACCAGTCCCGCTGCCAAAGCAGCGACATAGCGTTCTGCCACATCGTGGTCACTTTCACCGTAGAGTGTTCTGCGTTCTGAATGCCCTGTAAGCACGTACCGGCAGCCAAATTCCTGCAACATGGAAGCTGAAACTTCTCCCGTGTGCGCACCCTTTGGGGCGGGGTTCACGTTTTGGCCACCCCACTCGATCTGGCTTCCGGCCGCCATTGATTGCACCAGTGCCAAAAATGGAAATGGTGGAAATACGACAACATCCGCGTTGCATGAATCTTCGAGTCCGGACATGATGCCGCCCAGAAGTGACCGGACCTCGGATTCGGAACCATGCATCTTCCAATTGCCGGCAACCATTATTTTACGCTTGTTTTTCACCTGGGAGTCCTCTTGCTTAGCGCGCGCAAGGATACCGACAGGCGCTGCAGCCTGCAAGGATGAGCACCTTCGATGGCTGTAGTAGCATGTACCAACTCGCACCGGGGTCACAGGCATAATGCAGGCAGACCAAAACCAAACCACCGACCCTTCCCCATGGGCGCTTGTCACCGGCGCGTCGGCTGGAATTGGACAGGAATTTTGCAGGCAACTGGCCGCTGGCGGTTATCGCCTGGTACTGGTGGCACGGCGGGCGGACCGTTTGCATTCATTGGCGACTGAATTAAGGCAACTGCATGGCACGGCCTGCCTGATACTGCCGACTGATCTTTCCGAATCCGGTGCTTCCACCAGCATCGCAAAACGACTGAAGAAAGAGGACATCACCGTCGAGTTCCTCGTCAATAATGCGGGCTATGGGCTACCTGGCAGATTTAACGACAACTCCTGGCGGAAACACGAGGAATTTATCCAGGTCATGGTAACCGCGGTCTGTGAACTGACCCGCCATTTATTGCCAGCCATGCAAGAAATAAAGAAAGGATATATCGTAAACGTGTCCTCGGTGGCCGGGCTGATACCCGCATCGGAATCACACACCCTATATGGCGCAAGCAAAGCATTCCTGGTCCTGTTTTCCGAAACATTGGCTTTGGAAAACCGCTTTCACGGCGTCAATGTCAGCGCGCTGTGCCCGGGCTTCACCTACAGTGAATTTCACGATGTGAACAACACGAGGGAAATGATGAGCAAGCTGCCGAAATCGATTTGGCTCAACGCCGAAGAAGTGGTCGCCTACGGTATCGAATCCGTAATGCGTAGTAAGCCGCGTGTCATCGCGATTCCCGGTTTCTATTATCGTTTTCTGGTCACAATAACGCGCTATTTACCCGGAATGGGGCGATGGATGATCGGGCGCCAGAGCAAACGATTCAGGCAACTCGACTGAGAAATAAAATGTCCACCCACGAAGCCACCATAAAATGGAAGCGCCAGACACCTGACTTCGGCTATTCAGATTACAACCGGGAACACAGCTGGAGCTTTCCGGGTGGCGGCGTGGTCGAAGCATCAGCGGCACCACAATTCCTGGGTAAGGCTGAAAATGTAGATCCAGAAGAGGCCTTTGTCACTTCAGTATCTTCCTGCCATATGCTGACTTTCCTGGCGATTTGCGCACGCAAGAAAATCATCGTGGACAGCTATGAAGACCGGGCTTGCGGTTACATGGAAAAAAACAGGCTAGGCCGGCTGGCAATCACCCGGATTGAACTCTCTCCACAAATACAATTCAATGGAACACCACCCGAAGATCACGTGCTGGATAATATTCACCACTTGTCCCACCAACAGTGTTTCATTGCCAACTCGATCAACACACAACTCACGGTACTTGATACTCCTTCAAGGTGAGAGCCAACCGATCTCAACGGCGGTATCTGGCCCGATTATGCAGGTTTTAAGTGAAGCAGGCATTACCCCTTTCGTTTGAGAAAGAGCAATGCGACCGCCCATGATTTCGGCCTTGTTCTGCGGGTAAAGTGGAATGCGATCCGGGTTGGCTAAACCATCAGGCTCCAATGGCTGGCCTGTGGAAGGATTGTATTTGTCTGTTGCCCCGAGAATGTGCAGTAGCTCGTGGGCAATAACAGCCCTGTTGCCCGGCGCGTAGCCACGCGATGCGTATGCATTGACGATTCCGTACATGCCGTTTTGCACACCTACTGACCGTTCGGGCCGTTGTGGTTCATCAATACTGTGATACAAGACAAACATCTGTACATCTGCCCCCGGAAGATAGTCTTCCCGTTCACGCCGCCAGGCCCACCAGTGCATCTTCAGGCTCCAGATGGCGATACCGATGCGCTCGCCTTCCGGTGGTATCTTGGGAGGGAGGTCATAGCCGGGAGCTGCGAACTGCAGTTTGAGCGGCGTACTCAGTTTCCGACCATGACGACCACTCTGTTGAGCAAGAAATTCTGCGATTTCTTTAAAAGAGTTTCTGTTGAGGCTATCTACATAGGGCTTCGTTACATCGTAAGAACTTACAAGGATCGGGTAGATGGTCATCCAGACAGGCTTTTCCCAACTGCTCATTCGTGAGCGGGTGATCCATTGACCGCCAGCAACTATCACCAACACTGTCAACAGGATGGCAACCCTGATCACTTTGAAAAAACTCACGATCCGGCGATAGTCATACCTTCAACGAGGATAGACCCTGACTGAATATTGGCTCTTTCATCAACATCGTCGCCAATCGCCTTGATACCGGCAAACATACTCTTGAGATTCCCGGCAATGGTTACTTCTTCAACAGGGTAAGTAATTTCACCGTTTTCCACCCAAAACCCGCTGGCACCTCTTGAGTAGTCACCTGTAACCATGCTGACGCCATGGCCCATGACTTCGGTCACAAGCAATCCATTGTTCAGTTGATCATGCAGCGATCCAACCGGCATTTGGCCGCCGGATAGCAGAAGATTATGAACACCCCCGGCATTTCCAGTGGTTTCCAGCGCCAATCGCCGCGCCGAGTAACTCGATAGCACGTAACCGGTCAGTTCACCCTGCCTGATAATTTCCCGCTCATCAGTAGCTACACCTTCTGCATCAAAACTGGCGCTGCCCGCTGCACGGTTTAAAAGCGGATGCTCGCTAATGCTCAACCAATCCGGGAACAACTGCTCACCAAGAGTATCTTTTAAAAATGACGCGTTCCGATACAGTGCCCCGCCAGAGATTGCACTGATAAAGTGGCCAATCAGTCCCCTGGCTACTTCCGGCGCAAACAGCACCGGCAGTTTGCAAGTCGTGATTTTACGCGCGCCCAATCTCGCAAGCGTCCGCGCGGCCGCTTTCGAACCTGTGTCGGCCGGGGGCTCAAGGTCTGTAAATGAACGCCTGGAGTCATACCAGTAGTCCCTTTGCATGGACTCTCCAAGCCCGGCGATCAGTACGCAACTTTGACCGAAGCGGGTACCACCTGAACGGCCGGTAAAACCATTTGAATTGGCATATACCGATAGTCCGACACTGGATGATGAGGAAGCCCCTTCTGAATTACTAATTCGCTTGTCAGTCATGCCTGCCGATTCACACTCAAGAGCACGCTCTATGGCCTCGGCTACATCCAGAGCGCGCGGGTGCCACAGATCGAGATCCGGAAAATCCCTGGCCAGGCGCTCAGGATTAGCCAGTCCGTTGCATTTGTCCTGCTGGGTATATCTCGCTATCTCAACCGCACGTTGTACACAATTCTCCACCGAACCAGCTTGCAGATCAGCACTACTGGCATGGCCCTTGCTGCGGCCAACAAATACCGTCACAGAAATCCCGCGATCACGGTTGTGTTCGAGGGTTTCAACTTCACCCAGCCTTACATTCACACCCAGTCCTGAGTGCATACTGGCACTGGCTTCAACTTCATCCGCGCCACTTTGTATCGCCCGGTTCACCGCTTCTTCGACATGCTGCGACAGTGAGTCGAGTTCATGTTCGCGGTCCGGCATGCCCTGCGATACCATTGTTTTGTCACTAGGGCCTGTTAACATTTCCCACATGGATACCTGATGAGTTCAAAAATCCTGGATAATACGGATCATCTGCCCAGTAAAAGCCAGCGTAAAAGGGATGCCCGGGTACTGTTTGAACTTGGCCGCGACCTGGTCGCCATGAGCAGCCGTCAACTTGCGGCATTGCCCATCGAGGCGGATCTTCGCGAAGCCATCGATTTGGCCCGCAGCATCAAATCGAACGTTGCGCGAAAAAGGCAGGTTCAGTTTATTGCCAAAATGATGCGCCATCGTGATGTGCTGGTCATCCAGCAGGCACTGGCTGCCCGGGAACTGGAAGCAAGGCAATTGACAGCGCGTCATCACAGGGCTGAGGCCTGGCGTGACCGCTTACTGGCTAACGGTGATGAAGTGCTTGGCGATTTGCTCAGGGAACTTGATTCCTTCGACATCCAGGCACTCCGTAATCTTGTACGCAACGCCCGCAAAGAGTCAGAGCAGGGAAAAGCACCGGCTGCAGCACGGAAACTGTTCAAAATGCTGCGCAAAATGGATAGTGAACGGGATTTGCCCGTTATTCCGGAAATGTAATGGAATGGTCTTTCCTGGTCCGGCTCACGGATATAGCTCATGTGTCCGTGCCACCAACCGTCAGCTCGTCCAGTCGCAAGGTGGGCTGGCCAACACCCACCGGAACAGTCTGACCGTCCTTGCCGCACACGCCGATCCCGGCGTCCAGCTTCAGGTCATTTCCAATCATGCTCACCCTGGTCATGGCATCCGGTCCGTTACCGATCAGGGTGGCTCCACGAACCGGCCGGGTCACCTTCCCTTTCTCGATCAGGTAAGCCTCGGAAGCTGAGAATACGAATCGACCCGAAGTGATATCAACCTGCCCGCCTGAGAAATTCACGGCGTACAAACCTTTGTCCACAGAGCGAATGATTTCCTCAGGCTCATGCTCACCTGCGAGCATATAGGTATTGGTCATTCGGGGCATCGGCAGGTGTGCAAAGGATTCACGGCGGCCATTGCCGGTGGGATTCATCTTCATCAGGCCGGCATTCATTTTGTCCTGCATATAGGTCTTCAGAACACCGTCCTCGATAAGAACAGTCAATTCACTTGGTGTGCCTTCATCATCGATGGTCAGTGAGCCCCGCCTGGCGGCCAGGGTTCCGTCATCAACAATGGTCACGCCTTTGGATGCAACCTGCTCTCCGATACGCCCGCTGAATGCGGATGTGCCTTTGCGATTAAAATCACCTTCGAGCCCATGTCCGACCGCTTCGTGCAGCAACACGCCCGGCCAACCCGGGCCCAGTACAACGGTCATGGTTCCAGCCGGTGCATCTTCAGCCTCCAGGTTCACCAGTGCCTGTCGAACAGCTTCATCGGCAAATTTCTGCCAGGCGTTATCACGTACAAGTTTTGAATAGTCAAAGCGGCCACCACCGCCATCGCTACCTTGCTCTCTGCGTCCATTTTGTTCGGCGATAACAGTTACGGAAAGTCTTACCAATGGACGTATGTCAGCCGCCAGGGAACCATCTGCAGCGGCTACCAGAATGGTTTCATGCGAGCCTGCGAGGTTGACCATCACCTGGCTGACCCTTGGGTCCAGCGAACGCGCATAAGTATCTACCTGGCGCAACAGATCAACTTTCTCATCGGCTATAAGTGTCTTCATTGGGTCATTTGGCAGATACAAAGCCCTGGCATCCTTCCGGCTCCAGGCCTGAACGGCTCCCTGTGACCCCTGGCTTGCAATGGCGCGCGCAGCAGAGGATGCCTGCATCAAGGATGGCAGTACTATTTCGTCGGTGTAGGCAAAACCGGTTTTTTTCCCGCTGATCGCCCGGATACCCACACCTTGTTCAACTGAATGGGTTGCGTTTCTCACCAGTCCGTCTTCCAGTGACCAGGCTTCCCGGCTTGCGTGCTGAAAATAGAGGTCGCCGGCATCCACTGCCGAACCCATGAGGTGATCGAGAACCTTGACCAGGTCACCTTGGTCCAGTCCTCCCGGAGAAAGCAACTGTTGTTCTGCTATTACAAGCGCTTCACTCATTCCTTGTTCCTTCAGCCGTCAAGCCTGGTGTGACCGCCGGTTCAACCGTGGGCGATGACCAGGGCCCGCGTATTGTATAAACCGCCTCCGTCGCGTCCCCCAGGCTTTTCCGAAGCAATCCCTGCAAGGCCAAACCAGCAGCAGCCCCCCCGGGGCCACCGATCACGGCACCCAATGCCGGAAGCGTCTGGCTGACACCCGGCCGTACAGCCATAACATAGTCAAATTCCTGCTCGACCAGGTCTGAACTACCGTTAATAGTCAAGGTGGCTGCGGTTGATTGCAGGGTCAAGTCTTCAGTATACGCCGTGCCGTTTTCAAGCGTTACCGTACCTGTCGCCTGGTCAAAGTTGAAACCGCTGCCAAACACGTCGCGGAAATCCAGTGCCAGCCGCCGGGGCAAGGCTGCAATACTGAGTAAACCAACCACTCTTCCGGCGCCGGCATCCACATCCAGGATTCTGCCGTCACTGACATTGATACTCATTTCTCCGTTAAGCCGGGCAAGTGCAAATGCTGCAGGTGGGCCCGGCCACCAGGCGTCATAACTCAGAATGGTCTGGCCGCCTTCCAGCACCGAAGAGATATCCATCATATTCATCAGGGAGCCGAGGCTTTCCGAGGTCATCAGGATGTCAAAATCCGAACGGCTGCCGCTATCATCGCTTGTCCAGTCACCCCTGGCCTGAAAATTCAGCTGCGATGAGACAGCTTCGACTGAATCGATACGCAATCCATTCTGGATTGGATACGCCTCAATACGTGTCTCACCCAATTCGAGTCCCTTGTAGCTGAATTCGCGCACATACAGGTGCATTTCCGGTAGCGATGAGGGGTCGGTGTCCATGGTCATGCCCTTATCTATTGGCTCGGGCATGAATAGCCGTTCCAGTTCCGCTGACAAGGAATGTGAACCGTCATCGGACTGCCTGTAGCTGACGTTACCGGCAAGTCCCGCACTTTCCACTTCGCCGGCCAGGATTTCGTCTTGGTAACTCACATTGAGCGCTACATCAGTGAATGAGCGGTTGAGAAACCGCATTTCATCGGCCAACAGCGCGGCCTTGTCGAAAACAAGGCCTTCGCCCGCTGTTTTCTGGCTAAAGCGCTCAATGACCACATCCATCCACTGGTCGAGATCAAATTCCGCTGTTGACCCGCCCAGGCTGAAAAAGCCCTCTGCTGGCAGTTCGCCTGTTTCCTGTCCGAAATGGATATGCGCTCTGCGTGCGTTACCCAGTTTTTCACCCAGTTCAAACTGCATGGTGGCTTTATTATCAAGCACGATCGACATTACTGATGACCGGGCTTTTACCGGGTACCTGACCTTCAATGGCCAGGGTACCTCTGGCTGTTTGTTCAGTGGCACCGGGAAGTTCATCGTAACGCCAATCAGGTCACTGCTCATGTCCAGCCAGGTTTCACGATCCACCGAACCGGCAGCGGTATTCACGCTTAAATTGATATCCCAGCGACTGCTGCCGCTGAATTTTTTCAGCAGTGGCTCAGATTGCATGATTGATTCCGGCAACAATTCTTCAATCGGGAAGACTCCATTCAATTCTGCTCTGAAGACTTCGGCTCCATCCCAATCCGCCGCCAGTGCAAGGTCAGTGGGATGCTCCATGAAAACGCCGGTCATCGAAGATCCTTTCATGCCGTCCCGGTCGTAGTAGATTTCACCTTTGAGTTCGTGCAACTCAATACCGGATTTCAATTCGGTAAACTGATTGCCGGATAAGTTGAGGCGGCCATCGATGGACAGTTCACCAAGCCCCGATTTGAGCGGGACAACAAGGCGTCCGCTGGTTTCAGCCCGCTTGCCAAATTTGTATTGTCCCAAATCAAGATCCACATTATTCAGCAATGGGGTGCTTTCAATGAATCCCACCATATCCTGCATTGGCGCCCGCGATGTATAGGCCATTTCAAGCACCGGTTGCTTGAAGTCTTCAATGTGGGCTTTGACACGCTGCACGGGTAGACCTGCCATATTGCCCAAACTTCCCTCTGCGTCCATGGCGGTGCCGCGGAAACTGACCGTCATATCTATATCGCGCGCGCGCGGCCAGTCTGCAAAATAATCTATTTCCGCATCGTTGATGCGTGCGGTTGCCAGCAGAATTCCTTGCTGGGCGCGAAATGGCCAGTCATCCATATCGCCGCGCAACATGAAACGCCCGTCAGAGGACTGTCCTGAAACGATTCCACGGCGCAGCCAGTTGACCACCGTGGGAGACATCACGCTTTGCGGCCAATAGTCGTCCAGTTCTGCCAGGTTTGCCCGGCTGAAGACCATGTTGATGTCCATTTCCGGCTTTCCCTGGTTACCCGCAAAACGCGAGCGGCCCGAAAGAGCAAAGAATTCGTTTTCGATCACGCAATCCCTGGCATCGATCCGCCAGGCATTGGGTTTACCCCACAGGATTTCCATGCTGCAGCGGGGAATATCAACCACGGCCTGTCTGCGGAAATTCCTCGGGCATTCCAGCCTGACATCCTGACCGTTGAATTCGATCTCACCTTCTCCACCTTGCAGGTCAATAGAACCGCTAATGCCGGCCACGTCAGGATATTTGTCCCACTCCCAGGCATCAATTTTGTCCATTTCACCACTGAGCTTGAATAGTTTCCAACGGCTGTCCAGAACCAGGTCAAACCCACGCAACTGCCCGCGGGCCTGCCTGGGCATCACCCGTGGCCAGGTGGTGTTGTAACTGGTCATGACTCTTTGCGTAAGCTGCATTGGAAATTCTATATCGACAAAATCAGAGCTGATCCAGATTCCGAGATTTCCCGGGATATTGCGTTCCACCGACATCCTTGAGGATTCCCATTCCTCACCGTCCTTTTCTATAGTCAGGTCAGAAAGGTCTATACGCCAGATTTCCCGGTCATGAAAATTCCAGCGGAAGCGGGTGTTCAGGTGATCCAATTGCATCAGGCGCGGACTTTCGGACAACGTTGATTCACGAAGGTCAATTACACCTTCCATCTCCTGGTTGCTGTCCTGAGACCATTCTCCCCATATTTCCGCGTTTAGCCAGCCAGAGCGCGGAATCAATGTGTGATAAGGGAGTTGACGGGCCAACTCGGAAATCATCAGCTCGCCTGTCTTCACGTGCCAACGTGCGCGCGCCAGGTGCTGGTCTTCACCGAGGGTGATTAGCAGCGTAGCTTTCAGGTCCCCCAGCACCCTGGGCTTGAATTCGTCCGAGATATTGGCTTCCATTTCCATCGACAGTTCTCGGCCATTGAGTTGCAGGCGCCCCTTCATTCCAGTCAACTGGACATGAATACCCCGTTCTTCGTCATCAAAGCTGAGATTCGAATCCTCCAGCAATACCTCTCCAACCGTTGTGATGTTTCGTAAACCGGAATTACCGGTTTCACCGGAATTTCTCCCACTGACCCCCAGGCCCGATAACTCGTACCGCCCGTCGGGGGTACGGACCAGCGAAAGGTCTGCACCGATAATCCGGAAACTGTAGAGAGGCCGGTTTGGTATCAGGGCGTTCAGCGGTTTGATATCCAGCGCAGCATACTGGATTGCGATCTCACCCTCACCCTGGCCGTCGCCCAGCAGGGTAACCCCTTCAAAACTTATGCGCGGTCCGAATGCCTTCCATTCACCGGTAAAACTGTCAACCACAACGGGTTGCTGGAATTCCCGGGAAAGCCACTCTTCAAGTTGGGGCTGGTAGCGGACACTGTATGGCATCAGCAGTTTGCCAATACCCACTATAATTGCAGCCAGCAGCAAAACCAGGGTCAGGGCGGTCCACAGCAGGGTACGAATACGCCGGAACATGGTTCTAGCCCTAGCCATGATTATCTGGCCTGTCAGGCACTGAACTGCCCGGGCTTCTCACTTGACTTCTCATAGCAACACCACGTCAAATTGTTCCTGTGTGTAATGATCTTCACTTTGGAATTGAATCGATCTGCCAATCAATTCTTCGAGTTCGGACACAGCTGTCGACTGTTCATCCAGCACGTGGTTCACTACCAGCGGCGACGCTAATACCAAAAGCTTGCTGGATTCAAATTGGGTTCCGGACCTTGTTATTTCCCTGAAAACTTCCCGGGATACGGTTTCGGCGTTCTTGATGCTTCCCCTGCCGGTACACACAGGACATGGCTGGCTCAACATCTGGCCGAGACTTTCCGTAGTCCGTTGGCGGGTCATTTCCACCAGGCCCAACGGGGAAAGTTCGCTGACGCTGGTTCGCGCATGGTCTTTTTCCAGTGCCTTTTCCAGCGTTTTCATTACCTGGCGCTTGTGTTCCTCTTCAAGCATGTCAATAAAATCAATGATGATAATGCCACCAAGGTTTCTCAATCTCAGTTGTCGGGCGATAGTGGTCGCGGCCTCCAGGTTGGTCTTAAAGATGGTTTCCTCCTGTGTAAGGTGCCCTACATATGCCCCTGTATTTACATCAATAGTGGTCATTGCTTCAGTCTGGTCTATTACAAGGTGACCACCCGACTTCAGCGGCGCGTGCCGGCGTAAGGCCTGGTCGATTTCATCTTCGATGCCATACAGATCAAAGACCGGCCTTTCAGATTTGTAGTGTTGAATCCGCTGCGACCATTCGGGAATAAAGCGTTGGACAAAATCGAGCACCTTTTCATAGGCTTCACCAGAGTCGATCCGAACACTTTCAATTTCGCTGTGCATCAGGTCACGCAATGCTTTCAGCGGCATTGACAGATCCTCGTAAACACACTCGCCGGATCCGGCTTCGGTCATCTTTTCCTGGATTGTCTGCCACACTTTACGCAGGTAGGTCATATCTGCTGACAAGGCAAACTCGTTTACGTCTTCAGCATTGGTACGCACGATGTAACCGAAATGATCAGCTTCGCACCGCAGTTCCTGAACCAGCTCTTTCAGACGCTCTCTTTCTTCCTCATCACCTATTCGAGCAGAAATTTCGATATTGTCGCTATCCGGCAGCAATACCAGGAACCTTGAAGGAATGCTCAGATTTGTGGTCAGGCCTGCACCTTTGGTGCCAATCGGATCTTTGATCACCTGAACGACCACTTCAGCTCGTTCTGAGACCAGGGTATTGATCAGCGGAACTGGAGCCAAACCCAGGTTTCGACCAGCTGGTTCATTATCTCCCGCGTCTTGCTTGTGTGTATTGGCATCAGCCCGGTAGATTTCCGAGGCATGAAGAAATGCCGTCCTTTCCAGGCCGATATCTATAAAAGCCGCCTGCATACCAGGTAACACACGGCAAACAGTTCCTTTATAGACATTTCCGAGGCATTTACGAAGGCTAAGCCTTTCCAGCCAAACTTCCTGAAGCACACCATTGTCCACCATTGCCACGCGGGATTCCGTCGGCGTGCTATTGATCAGTATTTCTTCGCTCACAGGCGATAATTCCGGGACCCGAATCCCGAGGGGAAAAAGTCCACTTTCAAACTGATTTTAGAATAACATTTCAATGTAAATTTGCCCTTAAATAGAAGTTCACGAAAGTACACCGGCCAGCTCAAGCAAACAGCTGGTTTCATGCAGGGGCAGGCCCATCACCCCCGAGTAGCTACCATCAATTCGGGAAATATAGCGGCCAGCCTGACCCTGTATTGCATAGGCACCGGCCTTGTCCAAAGGTTCGTCACTGGAACAATACAGGTTAATGAATTCCTCAGGCATTTCTGCAAAGGTCACGCGTGTCGTGTTGAGCAAAACTTCAGGACGATTTGAGGATTGTGCAAGTGCCACAGCTGAAAGAACCAGGTGCTCACCGTTTGAAATCATCCTGAGCATTGAAGCTGCCTCTGAGCGGCTGGCCGGCTTACCCAGGATACGGTCATCCAGCAGAACAACGGTATCGGCACCAAGAACCGGCAATCCTGAACCGGAAATTTTCCACCCCTCGAGGGCTTTTTCGACTGCCATTCTCCTGACATAGTCGGGTGGGGTTTCTGCTTCAATCCTCGATTCATCAATATGTGTCACCAGGACGGAAAAAATCAATCCAAGTTGCACCAGCAACTCTGCCCGCCTGGGGGACCCGGATGCCAGCACGATTTCACTGTTCTGATTCATTCGCGATGATAAGGATGATGGTTAACAATGCTCCAGGCCCGGTACAACTGTTCTGCAAGCACAACTCTTGCCAGCGGATGCGGCAAGGTCAAAGGCCCCAGGGACCAACTTTCTCCAACGGCAGAAAGGCAATCGGCCGACAAGCCGTCCGGGCCTCCAATCAAAAGACAGATATCACGACCACCGGACATCCAGCCTTCAAACTCTGAAGCAAGTTCGCGGGTTGACCAGGATTTACCCTTGATATCCAGTGCAATGGCCCGGGCACCCTTTGGCACCGCGGCCAACAATGCCCGGCCTTCCTGAACTCTCAAGCGCTCAATATCAGCGTTTTTTGCTCTACGCCGCATGGCGAGTTCTGCCAATTCCAAACTGACAGCCTGCGGAAACCGGCGCGCATACTGCTGCCAGGCCGTCGTTACCCATTGGGGCATACGCTGGCCAATAGCGGCCACTTTGATAAGCATGGAATCAGGCCGGGGCAGACGCGCTCAAACGATGTCCGGCGCTGGCTTCCCAGAGTTTTTCCAGGTTGTAGAAGGCCCGGGTTTGCGGAATCATCAGGTGGACAATGACATCATTGAGATCTACCAGGACCCATTCGCCCTGGCGATGACCTTCGACACCCAGGGGTGGAGTACCGGAATTCTTGGCCAATAGCACCAGTTTATCTGCCATGGACTTTACATGACGGGTAGAGTTTCCGGAGGCGATGACAAAAAAATCAGTCAGGGGATTGAATCCCGTGACATCAAGATTCTGTATGTCTATGGCCTTCATGTCTTCTAGGGCGGATACAACGAGTTGTTGCAGCTGAGCGGACGAGAGTTCGTCACGGGCGGTTTGTATATTCAAAAGTCAGGTTTACCTTTGCATTGTGCCACTCAATTCTAGCCTGTCAGCGTCTGGCAGGTAAAGGAACATCCCCTAAAGATTCAGCCGGGGGATGTGCCGACAATCGGAGACCTTGCTCCCGGTGTACATGGACGAGCATTGGCTTTAAGAATAAAGGGACTGATTTCTTAAGTAGTCCAGAACTGCATCCGGAAGCATGAACCGGGGTGACTCGCCCCTCATTAGTTTAGCCCGGATATTTCGGGATGAGATTGAGAATCCCGTTACATCCACTTTTCTAACCATCCCTGCAGGAGCCTTGAATAACTGCTTGCAGGTGTCTGCACGCCGTCCGCTAATTTCGGCTTCCAACTCAGCCGGATAGTCCTCCCTGTCACCCGGCCGGCTCATGATTACGAGGTGGGCAAGTGAAAATACTTGCCTCCAATGGTGCCAGCTTTCCAGTGTATTGGCAGAATCCTGACCCATTACCAGGATGATCGGGGCACTTTCCAGGCCGGCACGCAGATTCGCGAGAGTGTCAACCATGAATGAAGGGCCCTCCCTATTGATCTCCTGCTCATCAATCGAGAAGCCATCCACTCCGGCAATAGCCAGGCTCAGCATCGCAAGGCGGTGACAGGCATGACTGACTTGATTTGTGCGATGCGGCGGCGTACCAGCCGGGAGAAATCTGAAATCATCAACTTCCAGAAGATCCCGGACTTCCAATGCCGTGCGCAGGTGACCGTAATGCACCGGGTCGAAAATACCCCCGAATAATGCAACAGGCTGGTTGCTGGCCCTGCTCACGCGGCGCACAAAGCGCATACCAGGTGATCAAGGGCATGCCAGGGATCACCTGCAGCGCGCCCCTTGCTTTGCCGGTCTATCAAAGACATCTGGCTAAATGCCTCCATCAACCGGTCCATGTTCACCCGCCTGGCCGCTGCTCGCATCGGGTTTTGGCGGCTACGCCAGATATTGAGCTTGCGAAAAGCCAGGTTTTCATTTTCGCCGGCGTGAATCGACAGTTTGAATGCTTCAAGTATTCGAAGGTCCCGGTACAAGGCGCCGGTAATCATTTGCAGGGGAACACCGGTACGGCGAAGTCCGGAGGCTACGCGCAGACTGTCCGCCAGGTTTCCGGCAAGCACCCGTTCCACCAGCAAAAAAGCATCAAACCTGGAACTGTCAGCTACTGCCTGCAAAACATCATCTTCGGTCACCGGTCCCTGCCCGTTGATAAGTAACAGTTTTTCAATTTCCTGCTGAGCAGCAAGCAAATTACCCTCCAAGCGCTCTGACAGTATTAAAACTGCCTCCCGTTCTGGTTCAAGGCCGGCGGCACGCATCCGCTTGTTGATCCAACCGGGCAACTCCTCCGGGGAGACAGGCCAGATATCAACCCTGGTGCCGGCTCTCTCCAGTGTGCCCGCCCACTTGGAATTGCGGGAACTTTTATCCCATTGCTCACAACTGACGACCAGCAATGCATCAGGGTCGGGGTTCGCCGCCCATGCTGTCAGCACCCTGGCGCCTTCCCGTCCTGGTTTACCGGTTGGCAATCTCAAGTCAATAATTTTCTTGGTAGCGAATAATGAGCCAGTTGAGCCGGATTGCTCGAGACTTGACCAGTCGAATTTCTTGGCTGCCTGGTACAACTCCCTTTCCAGGAAGCCCTGTTGCTTCGCGGCTTCGAAAACCTGGTCCCTGCACTCTGACAGCAGCAGCGGTTCGGCACCGCCGAAAAGATAAAGCGGGGATAGGCCCCGTTGCAGAAAAACCGGCAGCTGTTCAGGCCGGATTGGCATCTATTTGTTGCCCGGGGCTCCGAGGTGGCGAATCACCAGCCTTGAGAGTGTTTCCGCCATGTTTTGCCGCAGAAACTCCTCCTCCTGGGCCGCGGCAAGAATATCCTGCTCATCAAAACTGATCACCCTGCTTTGCTCAAGGGCGTGGTCAGACACCAGGACTTCACCGTCCATGTCAAGCAGACGGAAACTCACCGTATGCCGAACCCTGTACTCCCGGACCCGGGCGTTGTCTCCTATGGTTAAAATCTCCTTCCTGACGACATTTACCGGCACTTCCAGCACTGCACTGGCGAGATGCGGTTCAATGACCTTGATGCCATTTTGCTCAAGAAGGATAGAAAGGCGACGGGCGAATGGGCTGTACGGGTTTTGAATTTCAAGACTGGTTTGAGCCATTTCCTGAGGCAACACCGATTCTGCCTGCAGGTGAAATCCACAGGCAATTACGGAAACTGCCGAAAAAATGACAGAAATAATTTGTGTGATCGCTTTAATCACACCAATCAACTTACCACGATGTTCAAAAGGCGGTCCGGTACCAGTATGACTTTGCAAATCATTTTGCCTTCAATGTGGCGCTGTACATTGATTTCAGCCACAGCGATTTTACGAACTTCATCCTCAGTTGAACCTGGTGATACCTGGATATTTGCACGCAATTTGCCGTTAACCTGAACGGCGATTGTAAGGGTAGATTTTACACGCGCCGATTCATCTGCTTCAGGCCACAGTGTAGATGTTATCGACTCAGTGTGGCCGAGTCTCTCCCACAGTTCTTCGCAAATATGAGGTGTTATGGGTGCCATGAGCCGGACGATTGCGTTCCAGCCCTCGTCAAGAACTGCGCGGTCCTGGTCGGAGCGGCTTTTGTACCGGCTCATGTGGTTACTCAGTTCCATCACTGCTGCGATAGCTGTATTGAAAGTCAGGCGGTGGGCAATATCGTCCGAAACCTTGGCAATGGTGTCATGCACCAGGCAGCGGATTCGTTTTTGATCTTTGTTGAGTTCCTCGATCTGCAGAGCGGCTACCGTACCTTCAGCCACGTGCGTGCTAACCAGCGACCAAAGTCTGCGAAGAAATCTGAAAGCCCCTTCAACACCGGAATCCGACCATTCCAGGGATTTCTCCGGCGCTGAATTGGAAACTGAAAAAAGGCGAACCGTATCTGCACCATAAGATTCAACCAGGTCGTTTGGATCGACACCGTTGTTACGCGACTTGGACATTTTTTCAACGCTGCCTATTTCAACCTGAATGCCGCTGGAAGCAAGCCGGGCGGCAAGGACTTTCCCTTCGTTGTCCCGTTCAACATCAACATCAGCCGGGTTGATCCAGGCAGTAGTTCCGTCTTCCTGCTTCTGCCGGTAAGTCTCGGCTACAACCATCCCCTGGCAAAGCAGGCGCGTGGCCGGCTCATCACCGTGCACAATCCCCGCGTCCCGCATCAGCTTGTGATAGAAGCGGAAATACATCAGGTGAAGAATGGCGTGTTCAATTCCGCCTATGTATTGATCAACCGGCAGCCAGTATCCAGCCCGTTCATCCAGTTGAGCATTGGAACCGGGGCTGCAATACCGGGCGTAATACCAGGAGGATTCCATGAATGTATCAAACGTGTCCGTTTCCCGCTCAGCATTTGCGCCACATTGCGGGCACTGGGTTTTTCGCCACTCCGGATCAGCCTTGATGGGTGACTGAACGCCCATGAAAGTCACATCTTCAGGCAATACAACAGGCAGTTGCTCTTCAGGTACGGGAACGGCTCCGCACGCTGGGCAGTAAATTACCGGTATCGGACAACCCCAGTACCTCTGGCGGCTGACGCCCCAGTCCCGCAACCGGTAATTGACGGTTCTTTCGCCTAAACCCCGCTCTTCCAACCAATCAATTGCTTTCTTGCGAGCATCCTGTAAATGTAAACCGCTCAACCACTCACTGTTAATTGACGGTCCGTCACCGTTAAAAGCCTCGCCTGCCCAGTCTTCGGGAGGCTGAACCGTACGTATGATGGGAAGCTGGTTTAAATTGGCGAAATCCCAGTCGCGCTGGTCTTCCCCGGGCACGGCCATGATGGCGCCGGTACCATAGCCCATCAACACATATTCGGCCAGGTACAGTGGCACTGCCTTGTTGTTGAACGGGTTCAGAACATAGGCACCGGTGAAGACACCCTGTTTTTCACCGCCTTCTGCCAGGCGGTCAGCCTCGGTTTCGGCACTTGCCTTTTCAACAAATTCATTGACCTCAATCTGCTGCGCAGCAGATGTGATAAGACCAACCAAAGGATGTTCAGGCGCGAGTACTGCATAAGTCACACCGAAGCCGGTATCCGGTCGGGTGGTAAATACCCGAATTGCCAGGTCCCGCTGATCCGGCTGGCCGTGTTCATTACAGACTTTCAGTTCAAACTCGACTCCTTCAGATCTGCCTATCCAGTTTCGCTGCATGGTTTTAACGGCTTCAGGCCAGCCATCCAGATCATCGAGTCCATTGAGCAGTTCTTCCGCGTAGTCGGTGATTTTCAGAAACCATTGCGGTATGGACCGCCTCTCGACTACTGCACCGGATCTCCAGCCGCGCCCGTCCACCACCTGCTCGTTGGCCAAAACCGTCTGGTCAACCGGATCCCAATTCACCTCGGCGCCTTTACGATAGGCCAGGCCCTTTTTCATCAGGCGGGTAAACATCAACTGTTCCCAGCGGTAATAGTCAGGCTGACAGGTGGCAAATTCCCGTGTCCAGTCATATGCAAACCCCAGGCGCTTGAGTTGGATTTTCATATGCTCAATGTTTGAGTAAGTCCACTTGGCAGGTGCCGTGTTGTTCTTGATGGCAGCATTCTCAGCCGGCAAGCCGAAAGCGTCCCACCCCATTGGTTGCAATACATTTTTGCCCAGCATTCGGTGGTAACGGCTGATTACATCACCGATGGTGTAGTTTCGAACATGACCCATGTGTAGCGCACCGGAGGGATAGGGCAACATGGACAGGCAGTAGAACTTTTCAGCACCCTGTTTTTCGCGTGCGACAAAAACTTTATCCTGATTCCAGCGTTGCTGAATCCTGGCTTCGATTTCTGACGGATTGTAGGGTTGTTGATCCATGTATCAGGAGTCCGGGTGTCATCAAGCTTATTGGAAGAACGGAAGCTTAACTGACACCCAAGCGATAAAAAAGCCCCATTAAAAAAGGCAGGCTCAAAGCCTGCCTTTACTGTCACATATTGCAAGGGGAAAGATCAGCCGCCACCGCCTCCGGCGTCGTCAGCTGCGTCCTTGACTTCATCCTTGAACGCTTCTACTGCGTCCTTGACTGCATCGCTTGCGTCATCAACTATTTCTCCAGCAGCATCCATCGCGTCATCAACTATTTCTCCAGCGGCGTCCACGGCATCTTCTGCAATGTCACCGGCCGCATCAGCCACATCATCTATAACATCACCAGCTGCATCGACCGCATTTGCAGCCAGGTCACCAGAGTCATCCGCCAATTCAGCAGCAGCATCAACCGCGTTGGAAACTGCACTGGCCTCTTCGTCCCCACCCTTGCTGCAACCGGCCACAGCCAGCACCAGTGCAGCCACCAATAACAATATGACGTGGTCAACCTATTTGATACAACCCAGTTAAGCAGCTTTTCTTAATTCCGTCATTTCCATTTCATACTGATTCGGGCTTCTGTAATCGAGGTACGAATGCAGTCTGTAACTGTTATAAAACATCGATATGTAATCCAGAATATCCTGCTGTGCTTCATATCGAGTCTGGTAGTGCCACCAATGCACCCGTTCTTGTTTCAAGCTGCCGAAGAAGCTCTCCACAACGGCGTTGTCCCAGCAATCACCTTTTCGGCTCATGCTGCCTTTGAAGCCATGTGCTTTCAATAATTTCCTGAAAGCCTTACTGGCATACTGCGATCCGCGGTCAGAATGATGGATCAACCCCGCCGTTGGCCTACGCAACCAGATCGCCATCGTCAAAGCATCACACACCAGCTGTGCTGTCATTTGGCTGCTCATACTCCAGCCAACAACTTTTCTGGAATATAAATCAATAACCACAGCCAGGTACAGCCAGCCTTCCCGGGTCCAGACATAGCTGATGTCTGAAGCAAATACCTGGTTGGGTTGCTCAACATCAAATTGTCGTTCCAACAAATTCTCAAATAACGGCAATTTGTGATTGCTGTTGGTGGTCACTTTGAATTTCTTCTTATGCCGAACTTGAATACCCGCTTCTTTCATCAGCTTCACAGTCTTCGTTCTGCTGATCGGAAAACCCAATGCATTCATTGCTCTTTTCATGCGCCGCCGGCCATAGGTGTACTTGCTGGCAATGGCTATATCCTTCATCCAGTCCAGCATCTCCTGGTGCTCTGGATCAGCCAGTCTGGCTTCTGTATTTCGCCGATAGTGGTAATAACCCTGTCGGCTGACGCCCAGTACTCGACACATCAGGTCGATTGGCCAGGTCTTCTTATGTTGGGTGACAAACAAATATCTCATTTCATTTCTTTGGCAAAGAAGACCGTCGCTTTTTTTAGGATTTCTTTCTCCATTCTCAGGTTTTTGACCTGCGATCTTAACTTCCGGATTTCCTCCTGTTCCGGTGTTAGTTTGCCGTTCCCGCGGAAAGCCTGACCGCCATCGGACCGCTGTTCTGAAACCCACCGACCAAGCATATTGCTATTAAGCCCAAGGCTTCTGGCCGCTTCTGCACGGCTATAACCTTGATCGAGTACCAAACTGACTGCATCCAGTTTGAACTCCTTTGAATACTTTTTTCTGCTACTCAATTTACTTCTCCCAGTTAAATAAATTATCTCTTAACTGGGTTGTACAATCTATTGGACCACGTCAATATGCTCAATCTCATTTTCATATTCATCTGTCTCCGTGCCCAATCATAAAAATTTAAATTCGAATCCTGCCATATTTCATGGTCAATACTTTCTGGTTCACAAGGCCTTGCCGATTCCGGAATGCATTGTAAGCTTGCAAGTGCTTGCCGTTGGCTATTTGAATATTCGGGTTTCGGTATACCTGCCACATGTCAATGCAGATCTGGCAGGCTTCAACTTCGCTCGCGGATGTACTTCATTATTCCATCAAGGCCGGGAGATGCTGTTTCACCACCTTCCAGTGCGCGCCTGATGTCAGGCGCAAGTGATTTGCCCAGCTCAACGCCCCACTGGTCAAACGCATTGATTCCCCAAATCACGCTTTCAACAAATACCTTATGTTCATAAAGTGCGAGTAGCTTCCCCAGGTTTCGGGGGCTGAGATCATCCAGCAACAACAATTCACTAGGGCGGTTCCCCTCAAAGATACGATGCGGAAGCAAATCTTCGACGGTCCCTGTTCCTTCTGCCTTCATCAATAATCGCGTTTGCTCTGAAGATCTGCCGGTAGCAAGGGCAGTAGCCTGGGCCAGCAGGTTGGCCAGTAATTCGGAATGGGCATTATGATCTTCATGATCCGGGCGGATGACGCCGATCAGGTTCAGAGGCACCCGGTCAGTACCCTGGTGCATGGCCTGAAACAGGGAATGCTGTGCATCTGTTCCGCAGTCACCAAAAACCACAGGCGCTGTGGCAAGAGATACCGGGATTCCTTCGGTGCTTACCGATTTACCATTTGACTCCATGATTAGTTGCTGAAGGTGATTGGGTAATAGCCGGAGCCGCTGATCATATGGAATCACGCCCCAGGATGAATACCCGCAGACGTTCCGGTGCCAGACGCCCAATAAACCCATCAGTACCGGCAGGTTCTTATCCAGTTCCGTCTCCATAAAATGACGATCCACTGCTGCAGCACCGTCAATCAATTCCTGGAAAGATTCCGGGCCGGCAATCGACACAGCGGCGAGTGAGACTGGTGACCAGAGGGAATAGCGACCGCCAACCCATGCAGGCAGGTAAAGTATTTGACCTTCAGGAATACCCAGTGCGTCTGCACGGTCGCGCTGGCTGGTTACTGCAAACATTCTCGCGCAGGCAGCAGGCATCCCAAGTTTCTGTTCCAGCCATTGCTTGACCCGGGTGCCATGCATCAATGTGTCCGGGGTAGAAAAACTCTTTGAAGCGAGAATCACTACCGTTTCTTCCGGATTCAGGGACCGAAGCAATTGCTCCCGTGGATGGGCATCCACAGACCCCAGAAAATGAACAGCAGGAAAGTGGACAGCAGGAGACTGGCTTGACTGCGACTCAAAAACATCACACAGCAGCTTCGTCCCCAAAAGGGAACCTCCAATTCCGATGTGCACAATATTCCGTACTTTTTGATTCTGGTCAGCCGGAAGTTGCCCCCCGTGTAAACAGGCCGCAATCTCAAACATGCGAGCCATGCCCTGTTCCATCGCATCAAATTCATCGCGAGGAAGATTCTTGCCTAATGCTCTGGACCGCAGTGCCATGTGCATGGCGGGCCGGCTTTCAGTAGCATTTATCGCTTCACCGCTAAACAGGCTATTGCGGCTTTGTTGTAACCCGCTTGCTTTTGCCAGCATCAAAAGCAGATCAAGTATTTCGCGATCGAGGTGGATACGCGAGTAATCCAGCAAAATGCCTTCCATGCCACAACTGAAATTATCAAACCTGCCGGGTTCAGAAATCAGCTCCGAAAGAGGGACATCACGGATTTTTTTTTTGCATTTTTGCAACATATTCAATATTTCGAAGAATGATGGAGTTGAATTTGGCATAGCTGAACCAGGGTCTGTCGGTTTTATTGCTCCCAGGTTTTCAAGCTTGATTCGCTCAAACATGATAAACAAACTTCAGCAGAGCTGATAGGGATCAGCGACCGACTAAACAATGTATCTATTTGTATTTCAAGAGTATTTTTTGACAAATAGTAAAGAAATTCAAGGCTAAAAAAAAACCTCTCCCCGATGAAGGGGAGAGGCAGGCTTTTGGAGTGATGTACCCGTATATCGCGCCCTGTATCCCTGGAAGTCGTTGCAGTTTTACCAAGGATGGTTGTAATAATACCACTAAAGTTCATTAATGCCAACCATATAAGCAATAAATCCTTGAATCTGCTCAAAACACCAAATGCATGCCCAAACAGTATAAATAGTTGAAGTTTCATGTGTCGTTCTCTTCCGGAAGCAACTCTACCCCCAGACCATCAGGAAACGGATCATCAGCAAGGGGATCGTCAATAACAGGACCACCGAGCCGGGCCAGGCACGATCTGACTGTGCCCCGGGCAGGAATGATCAAGTCTGGTTCAAGATCATACACAGGAACCAGCACAAACGCCCTTTTGTGCATACGAGGATGAGGGACGGTTAAGCCCGGTCGGAACAAAATCAGCCCACCAAACAATAACAAATCCAGGTCAATCACTCTTGGCCCCCAGCGGCTTCCACTGGGTACGCGGCCCATTTTTTGCTCAATATCCTTAAACAGCCGCAATAACTCATTTGCTTCAACCCGGACCATTAATTCAGCAGCCGAATTGGTAAAATCAGCCTGCCTGCTCATACCCCAGGGTTTGCTCACGTACAAACGGGATGTTCTCATGACTTGGATTGAAGACCTCTCGCGCATCAAATCCAGAGCCCTGCCAATCTGTTGCCGGCCGTTTCCCATATTGCTGCCGAGGCCAACCCATGCCCTGGTCTGTCGTTTATGACCGGCCGAAGACATGTCAGGAACCGTCGGCAGATTTCCTGCCATGCCGGCGCCTTCGTCTTCTATTTCTTACAGGTGGCCTTGCTGATACAGGCATATTCTTCTGCGCCCGGGTCCAGAATTCACCCAGCGGAACGAGTTCCTCATCTTCTACCGCACGCAGTAAAAGAAAATCATATCCCGCCCTGAACCTGGGTTGGTGTAGCACACTCATCGCCTTTCGACCCTGGGTTTTTCTGAAGCGTGCCTGCATTTCCCAGATCTGACGTGTCACCGCGCTAAACCTTCGGGGTATGGCAGTGCGCCGAACCTGAACGCCAATGACATATTCCCCGGCTTTTTCAATGGCCTGGAATTCTGTCAGACCTTGCTCCATAAGTTTTGCAGTTTTGTCTCGAACAGGTTGCCATAGCAAAGCGGCGATCAGGAAGGCCGGTGTAACTGACCTCAATTCTTTAATCCGCTGGTCAGTGTTGATCATCGCCTGCCTGAGCAATGGTCCGATTTCGGCCTTTCCCTGCGAATCTTTGCTATCGAGCACCGGAAAGAGTGACAAGGTCAGGTGGAAACGCTGTAAAGCCTCGAGCGTCCTGGTCGCATGCCCGGTGAGGAACAGTTTGCAGACTTCTTCGAATAAACGCGCAGGGTGTATGGATTCGAGTAATGGAGCCAGTTTTCTTATGGGCGCGCCGGTCTCCCTAACCGGCTCTACGCCCAACTTAGCGACAAACCTGGCAGCCCTGAGCAGGCGAACAGGATCTTCACGATAACGTGTCTCAGGGTCTCCAATCAGCCTCAATCTTCGCTCTGCAAGGTCTTCGTATCCTCCCGTGAAATCACGAATATCCCCGCTGATCGGATCCATGAACAGTGCATTGATGGTGAAGTCCCTGCGCATTGCGTCTTCTTCCAGGCTGCCCCAGACATTGTCCCTGAGAATCCGGCCATCCGTATGTGTATGCGAGCCGCTTTGCTGCTGGCCCCTGAATGTCGCAACCTCTACCAACACTCTTTCAATCCGGACATGAGCAAGACGAAACCTCCGTCCGATCAAGTGGCAGCGTGGAAACACGACTTTGACTTCCTCTGGTGTGGCATCGGTGGCTACATCAAAGTCTTTGGGTACTTTGCCAAGCAATAAATCCCTGACACTCCCACCCACAATATAAGCCTCGTATCCTGCGTTTTGCAGACGGCGGACGACTTCGCTGGCGTGAGGGCAAAGCTTCTTGGCCGCAAGACCATGGCGTGCGGCAGGAATAAGGCTGGAACTGTTGATAATAAAATCCTGGACTAGTGAAATAAGAAGTGCGTACACCTGAAAACCGGTTGTACGTAATGCAGCCACTAGTTTAACATGTGCCCCCGGTTGAATACGCTAAACTTCCTGAGTTAGCGCCATCTTTAGACTGATACAGCTCCCTTCGTCTAGCGGTTAGGACGCGGCCCTCTCAAGGCTGAAACACGAGTTCGATTCTCGTAGGGAGCGCCATCTATTTGCAAATGATTGTCCGCATTATTCTGACAAATGAGTATGAAAAGGGGTTGGACAGATGAATTACTCACAGACCTTGATCAGTTCAGAATCAAACCTTTCTTCTGCAAAAACAATTTCTGATAAGACTTTCGTAAACTGATTTGCATCCCGATAATCCAGGTGGACTCCATCGGGTAATTCAAACTCAGAGAACTCAGGGTATTCTGTGAAGTGCAGAGTTTGTGCAGAGCTTTGAGCGACAAAATTATCCCAATATTTTGCTATTGGGAATTTGATATTTTCTCCTTACCAGATTTCTCTGTCAGAAGGAAACCGGAAAACGATCACCCTGCCTCCTCTCCGTTGAATATTCTCGATTGCTGTCAATAATCGCGGCAACATGTTTTGCAGCCAGTTTTGATGGCTCCTGACAAAGGGTGGTATGCCGATATAGTCTTTCAGCCTCGTTTGATGCAAAGCAGCCGTATCTATCAGTGTGAAATCAGCGTATGCGCGACGTTCTCCATCCATGTAGGTGTATCGATTCATTTCTGCCTTGGTCAATAAATCCAGCGGTTTACCCCCATCTTTAGTAAATGAAAAATGAGAATCCAGGCCTTTCTTTAACCAATGTTCAAATCGAAAATAAAATGGAGGTGCATGCGAGTTCGAATGACTTTGCTCATACCTCTCAACCCACGAATTCGCGTCATCAACAGCGTCGCTTTTCGTCAGGTTATATGGGGCAAATGAAAGTAGCACGGTCCCCGTGAAGGCTCGATCTTGTGCAATGTTCTCCATAACCGGCAGTAATTCTCAACCAATGATTGAAAGCTGAACAGGACGGCTTCGCGCGAACTTTTCCATTTCATCCAGATCAATAGCCATCTGACTGCGGGACTCACCCACAATGACCAGGGCACAGGCATCATTTTGCGACAATGAAGATCTGGCCTGGGCCCATCGAACATAATCATCCTGCACCGATAGTATGGGGTTTTCGGCATCCAGATATATCTCCCACATCATAAGCGCTGCGAGGTAGATGACTAAGGAGACCAGCAATATCTGACCCCAATTCCCCCTGGTCTTTTGTATGTCAGAATTGAAAATAGATAAAAGCCCTCTCATCACCGCTGGATATCAAGGTAATGCCCAACATCATGAAAATTAAACAAACCGCTTTCAGCCATCCCGGAAAACTTTCAACAATCTGCAGAAAAGATGTGTTTCGGCTATACCAATGAAAACTGAATAACAGACTGATTAGAATGAATATTTGAAGAACCTTGCTGCTTACATCGTAGATGATAATCGAATTGCCTTGATAATGAAATAAGGCTTGAAAGATCGCAGAAACTGCAGTCATATCCTCTGCCCTGAAAAATATCCAGGTGATCGAGACAAGGACAAAAATCAGAACAGCAACCGTCAATTGATATAAGTCACCGGAGGGCGTTTTGTTGGAATAAATAAATCCAAGTAATCTCTCAATAACCAGATAGCAGCCGTGCAGTGCTCCCCATATAACAAACTGCCATGAAGCACCATGCCATAAACCGCCCAGCAACATGGTGATTGAAAGACTTAAGTATGTTCTCAACTCACCGTTTCTGCTTCCACCCAATGGGATATACAGGTAGTCGCGCAACCAGGAGGACAATGAAATGTGCCACCTGCGCCAAAAGTCAGAGAAACTAATCGCCGCATACGGTGAATTGAAGTTTCTTGGCAATGAGAATCCCAACGAAAAAGCAGCACCTATTGCACAAAGTGAGTAGCCGGAAAAATCAAAAAACACCTGTCCTGAGAAGGCAAACACTGCAGCCCAGGCTTCCACGGTTCCTACTTTAAATGGTTGCTGGTAAACAGCATCTACAAAAGGTGCGAGTAAAACGTCTGACAAGACTACTTTTGCGAATAAACCGCTAACCAAAAGAAATATACCCCAACCGATATGCCAGGTATCAAATCGCTTCAGGTCATGACACTGAGGTAAGAAATAGTTTGACCTTACAATTGGCCCGGCAACGAGCTGCGGGAAGAAGCTTACATAGAGCGCAAAATCCAGCAGTGGTGCCGGCTCTTTGATTTTTCCCCTGTAAACATCAATCGTATAAGAAAGGGTTTGAAAGGTGTAGAAGGAAATACCGATCGGCAAAATAATATCTACCGCAGGTGCTTGGTAATTAACGCCCGTCAAAAGCAAATTTTTCTGAAAGTTTTGTAAAAGAAATTCTCCGTACTTGAAATAGCCAAGCAGGCCGAGATTTGAAGTAAGGCTGAGCAACAACCAATTTCTCTTGGTTTTTTGTTTATTACTGAAAATGATTTTTTTTGCCAGCTGCCAGTCGAGCAAAGTTGAAAACGCAATCAGAAATATGAAATAGGGATTCCACGCGGCATAAAAGACGATACTCGCGAAGAGCAAAAGCGATTTTTGCTGACGTACTGAACGCAGAACATAATAAAGCGTTAAAACGCTTATGAAAAAGACAATAAAAGTGATCGAATCAAATTGCATAAACTAAGAGCGATTTTGCATCAGGGTGGCTGCGTTGTTTCTATTTCGTGGTTGTGAAATTTCACCGCTTTTCGAGGCTGAAATACGCTGCACTGCAATCTCACGCGCCCGAGTGACAGTTGGCAATACCACCTCACCAATGCGGAAACGTTTACCCCTGCCCCACTCTGCGTCAAAAGCCTTGCTTCCGGTTGGTTGTACCTTCAAAATAAATCCCCTCAGCACTGCGTCTTGAATGTCATAGGCGCTCATTCTAGGCTTGGCATTCTTAACGGTTTTATCCGCTATTCGAGTTTTTGATAACCTCGATTTGGTGCAAATACGTGGTGTTCTGGTAGCGCATAGAAGTATACGTATAAAGTCATCAACCGACATTAGCGGATAATAATAGTTGTTTATCAATATTCTAAGATCGTAGTTGCTTGATGTAAAAAGGGCTAAAAATGCCCTCTCAAGGCGGAAACACGAGTTAGATTCTCGTGGAGGGCGCCATTATTTCGAGAGTAAGACTTAATGACATTTGTAGTAACCGAAAATTGTATCAAGTGCAAATACACTGATTGTGTTGAGGTTTGCCCGGTGGATTGCTTCCACGTCGGGCCCAACTTTCTCGTCATTGACCCGGAAGAGTGTATTGATTGCACACTTTGTGAACCCGAATGCCCTGCAGAAGCGATTTATCCGGAAGATGATCTGCCGGCAGGGCAAGAACATTTCACAGCTCTGAATGCTGAGTTATCACTGGAGTGGCCTGTCATCACAGAAATGGAAGACCCGCCTCCCGACGCCACGCAGTGGGATGGCAAACCGGATAAACTGACACTACTCGAACGCTAAACAACCGGCCGCAATTCGCCGATTAGAGGATTGACTGGCCGCAAAGCAGCGTCTGGTTGATGCCGATTAGCCCAGGCGTTCCATAAAGACCCCAAGAATGTGTTCCGCTGCATTCGTCCCGGCAGTACCGCCGGCCGCGGTTACCAGGTAACCCCGCGTCTCTTCACCATCCGGTTCGAGGCGTAATCGGTAAGTCCCGGAATAGTTGGGGCCATATTCTTCACTCCAGAACTTCATCTTCCCCCAGAAACTTTTTTCCATCGGCTGTTGTACGTGAACGTACTCAAATTGATGACCAGCTTCATCATCACGCTGCACCAGGTTCATCCCGCTGCGCTGGATAGCAAACCTCAGGCGGCGAGATACACTCTCGGGGCTATCTTTTACCGCAAGATACGCACCTGCTGCAGACCAGGCGATATATGCGTTGGCTTCACCACCACCAGCAGTACTAGCTGCCCTTGGGGGCAATGGGTTCAATTCATCTCCCGAAGGAGTTCGCATGTCTGCGATCCTGATTACGATCGGAGTAACCGGTCGCGGTGTGTCAAGCCCTTCTGGCACTTGCAGGGGATGGCCATCTTCACTGGCCAGGTACTCCGGTGGCTTGTCCCTGAAAACAGTGCACGCCTGAATCAGGCACGTCGCAATGATGAGTATCATGGCTGGTTTCAATAAATTACCCATTCCAATCCTGCTTATGATTTCAATTTGCCTGTAGTGATTGCAGGCACACCCTGAAAGCATCGTGGTGGCGCTTTTCCAGGGGCAATAATGGTAACCGTAATCCGTCCTTAATGAGACCCATTTCTGCGGCCGTCCATTTTACCAGGATCGGGTTCGTTTCGATCGTAAGCAACCGAAACAGTTCCCGTAATCCCGACTTGGTCACTTCGCTCTCACGTTGCTTGTTTGCGCCTGGCGAACGTGGCGCAATAGTACTTGCGGACCCCTTTGCTGACAAGTATCCTGCATCAAAGGACCAGCGTGTCTGACTCCGGGTCGTTAACCCCCGGCAACAGCTTTGATAGGGAGTGTTCATGGTCAGCATCGGCAAGCACGTTGCCAATTTCACCCTTCCCGCCACCGGCGACAAAACGCTTTCATTGGACGATTTTCAAGGCACACATCTGGTCCTATATTTTTACCCCAAGGACCATACCCTGGTTGCACACGTGAAGGCCAGGAATTTCGTGATGCTTATGAAGAATTTAAGTGCGCCGGTGCTGACATCCTGGGCGTTTCGCGGGACAGCGTCCGTACCCACGAAAATTTTCGCGCAAAGCAATCTTTTCCTTTCGACCTCCTCTCTGATGTTGATGAGAATTTGTGTGAACAATTTGATGTTATCAAGGAAAAGAATTTGTACGGACGCAAGTACATGGGTATAGAACGCAGTACCTTTCTGATTGATGCGGGCGGTGTTTTACGCCTTGAATGGCGAAAAGTTCGCGTGCCGGGTCATGTAGATTCTGTGCTTCAGGCCGTTCGCTCGCTCGGCTAACGGGGAAATCCGCAGGATCCAGTACCCGTATGGGAAAAAACAAACGTCTGTACGTCGTTGATACTAATGTGCTGATGCACGACCCCACTTCATTGTTCCGTTTCGAGGAACACGATGTTTTTATTCCCATGATGGTCCCGGAAGAACTGGATACAGCCAAGAAAGGTCTGTCTGAAGTGGGACGAAATGTTCGCCAGGTCAGCCGTTTCATAGGCGAAATGATGTCCCGGCAGGATGCAACCACCCTGGAGGATGGCCTGGAATTACAGGTACCCGGCGGTCTCGACCTCCCCACCGCCAAAGGACGTCTCTATTTCCAGACCAGCATGCCAGAGACTCATTCAAGCTTGTTGCGCGACGGGTCATTTTCCGACAATGAAATTCTGAATACAGCTCTTTCACTCAAGAAAAGTCTGGATACGCTGGATGTCATTCTCGTATCCAAAGATATCAATCTTCGGATCAAGGCGGCCATTCTTGGAATTACAGCAGAAGACTATTTTAATGACAGGGCACTGGACGACCTGAGTCTTCTTTACCGGGGGATGACCATCGAAGATGAATCGTTTTGGGACCGGCACCCGGAAGTCGATTCCTGGAACGAAAACGGCCAGACCTGCTATCGCCTGAAACGTACAGAAGGCGACGAATGGTATCCCAATCAATGTGTGGTAATTGGCAGCGGTGACGGAATTGAAGCGATTATTACAGAGGCCGCCGAAAAGCACGTCATCCTGCGCCTGGTGACGGATTATCTTTCCGGTAAAAATACGGTTTGGGGAATCCAGGCGCGTAACCGTGAGCAAAATTTCGCGTTAAACCTGCTGATGGATCCGGATATTGATTTCGTGACGCTGATGGGTACAGCAGGAACCGGTAAAACGCTATTGACACTGGCCTCTGGTCTTGCGCAAACCCTGGATGAAAATCGCTATACGGAAATCATCGTGACCCGTGCCACGGTACCCATTGGTGAGGACATCGGCTACTTGCCTGGCACCGAAGAAGAAAAAATGACCCCGTGGATGGGTGCATTGACTGATAACCTCGAATTTTTGACCCAGCCGGGGGAAGGTGGTGAGTGGGGCCGGGCTGCGACAAATGACCTGCTGGCGAACAGGATCAAGATTCGTTCCCTGAATTTCATGCGGGGACGCACATTTTTCAATCGCCTGGTCATTATTGACGAGGCGCAGAACATCACGCCAAAACAAATGAAGGCACTTGTTACCCGCGCAGGACCAGGTACAAAAATGATTTGCCTTGGAAATGTCGGCCAGATCGATACACCCTACCTGACTGAAACCACATCCGGACTCACCTTTGCGGTTGACCGCTTCAAGCATTGGTCACACGCGGGCCATATTACCCTCAGACGCGGAGAGAGATCACGCCTGGCAGACTTCGCCTCCTCTGCGCTTTGATCCAGGGGATCAGTCGTTCGAAGTCCAGGACTCCTGTTCGTCTACCTGGGTATTGCGCGGCCATGCCTTTAACACGGCCTGCACCAGGGTTGCCAACGGAATAGCGAAGAACACACCCCAAAAACCCCATAAACCGCCAAATACCAGTATGGCGACAATAATAGCTACAGGGTGCAGATTTACGGCTTCGGAAAACAGCAGAGGCACCAGCACATTGCCATCCAGTGCCTGGATAACGGCATAGGCGATCATCAGTTGACCAAAGTCCCATCCCCAGCCCCATTGGAAAAACCCTACCAGCGCTATAGGCAAAGTAACGACCGCGGCTCCGATATATGGAATCAGCACAGAGAAGCCAACCACGGTAGCCAACAGGGCCGAGTATTGAAGACCCAGCGCCACAAAAGTTGCATAGCTTACAGCACCGACAATGACAATCTCGCCAGCCTTCCCGCGAACATAATTGGCGATTTGTCCTTCAACCTCGGTCCAGACAGAGGAAACCAGATGGCGCTCCCTCGGCAGATAGCTGACAAACCAGCCGATCAGTCCCTGCTTGTCCTTGAGAAAAAAGAACACCAGCACCGGCATCAATACCAGGAAAATCAGCAATCCTAATACGCTTGCGACAGATGCCAGCGACCAGCTAACCAATTCCTGGCCAAGGCCAGCCAACTCGGAGCCGACGTTGGAAATAATGACCTCGATCTGTTCTTCTGAAATTACTTGCGGATATCGCTGGGGAAGCTGTTCCAGCATAACCTGGCCCTGGCTGATGTAATTCGGAAATTGCTGTACCAGGGCAGACAACTGCGATGTCAACATGGGAACCAGGCCAAATAACATCAGGAACAGGCTTGCCAGGAAAAACAGGAAAACCACGATGACAGCGGGTAACCTGGGCGTGCCGAGCCGTTGAAGGCGCATCACCACCGCTTCAAGCAGGTAAGCGATTACAACGCTGGCAAATACCGGGGCGAGGTAGGCCCCCAGACCGAATACTACAGAAAAACCGACCAGTAGGAACAGACCCAGAATGACCACTTGCGGATCAGAAAATGTGCGCCTGAACCAGTCTTTAAGTAAGTCCAAGTGAGAGACCCTGTCAGCCAGTTAATGGCTGATATCTAAAAGGGGGAGCCGGGCTGGAAACTGCCGGGTAAGTAAAGATTAAAAATCCCAGGTCCAGAAGGCTTCGATTTCAAAGTTCTGGTCCAGGTTATCCGAAATAATGCCGAGAACATTTCCGCCGAATGCATACTCCGAAGGAGCGTAAGCCGCATTAACGTCAAATCGGCTCGACTGGCTGAATTTCTTGGAGTAGCCAAGAATCATTGAATTGTTAGCGAGATCCCCTTCAAGAGCCCGGCTAAGAGTGAGGGAGCTCGGGTTCGGCTGCGACCTCGAACTGAAGTCCAGCTGCCATTGGGTGTCATCGCCATTACTCCATGCCCAACCTACTGAATATACCGTCAGGTCGTCCCAGAAAAATACCGGGCTGGTGGAATCACCCAACAGGGACAGGAACCGGTCAGGCAACGTTCTGCTTGGAAATGCATTTACATCGCTGTACATCACGCGTTCAACAGACAGGTTGAGCCACGAACGGTTACTGGCCTGGATCGCCAGGCCTACACTGGCACGGGCCGGAATATCAAGGTCCGCAGGCTGAGAATAAACACCACGGTAGTTGGCAAATTCTTCCATATCAATCCGTGACTGGAAGCCGGCATCAATGGCCATGCCTGGTGTGACTTCGCTACGGACCGCAAGCCTTACGCCGGCGCCGAAGCCGGTTTCCTCGTAGGGCGAATAGGATGATGTCTGCCGGTAGCCAGGCAGTTCTTCGTCAAAGCTGCGCATACCGAGACTGGAAACACCGAAACTTTGATAGGCAAATATCGCCGATACACCGAGCACCTGGTTATCGTTCAACTGATGCATGATGCCGGGAGAGAGCAAAGTCCGTTCAAAGCCAAGACCGGGCTGTTGGTGATCACGAGTCAGGCCCGGGGTATTCAATTCACCGGAATATTGCCACTCAAGCTCCAGGCTGATCCTTGAGCGGGTCTGGCTTCCCATGAGCTTTTCTGCAAATACCGGGAGGATGACGACTGATTCGTAATCCATCCAGCTGATGTGTAACGGCTCAATAGAGGAGTCGGCCATGAATTCAGGTGTCAATTCCCTTGCCAGGTAATCCTGCCAGGGGCCTAACTCAAAACCGAGGACATAGAACGGCGTCAGGCCTGTTCCGCCCGCCGTAAAATTGGCCATTGGTAGGCCAGATAGCTGTGCAGCAGAGAGTCCAGGGAGTAAGCCTGTAGCCAACAGCACCGCTTTGAACAGCCGCAATTTCATCCTTGTAGCCTCTGTCCCGCGTAAATTCGCAGTTCCACGGCGCTAAATATGGCAGGAAAACAACAGATTGTCAACGATTTAACATCTTTTTAACGTAGTAGATTCACACCGTGATCCCTCGGTTAATATAAGGCTAATTCATTGATTTTCAATATCAAAAAATACCCGGAGAAAAGCTCAATCAAGCTGACGCGGGGCGGCGAACAGACCTTTGTTCGTTGTTAGAACGCAACAACACCAGGGTAAATCAAGCCAACATACTGGATTGAACTACAAAAATCCCGTTCTTTCTCATGTGCAGGGCAGTAAAATTAAGCTACCGATTCGTGTACGCGCTCAATAATCGCGTCTGTCATGCTTCGGGTTGAGCCTTTTCCGCCAACGTCCGGAGTCACCCTGTCTCCTGCCTTCAATGTGTCCTTTATGGCTGTTCGCAATCGCTGCGCACGGCTTTCCATTCCAAGATGAGAAAGCATCTGCGCCGAACCCAGCATCAGGGCACAGGGGTTGGCAATTTTCTGGCCCGCAATATCCGGTGCTGAACCATGGACCGCTTCGAACATGGCAACGTCTTTACCGATATTCGCTCCAGGCGCGAGCCCCATGCCACCCACAAGGCCGGCACACAAGTCGGAAATAATGTCACCGAAAAGGTTGGTGGTCACAATCACGTCAAACTGCCATGGGTTCATCACCAGTTTCATGCAAGTGGCATCTACGATCATATCTTCACTTTCAATATCCGGATATTCTTTGGCCACTTCACGTGCCATGTCCAGGAACATCCCTGATACCGTCTTGAGGATATTGGCCTTGTGAACGATGGTGACTTTCTTGCGTCCCTCCCTGCGGGCCAATTCGAAAGCATAGTGTGTGATCCGCTCACAACCATGACGGGTCACGACCATCTTGGATTCGGCCTGCTCTCCATCCTTACTCAGTTTTGCGTCAGCGGCCAGGTAGGCACCCTGGGTATTCTCACGCACAGTGATGATGTCAATGCCTTCAAAATGCGAGCGGGTACCCGCCATGGAAATTACCGGACGGACATTGGCATACAGGTCGAACTCCTTTCGCAAAGTGACGTTGATTGATTTGAAACCCTTGCCCACCGGAGTTGTTAAGGGGCCCTTCAAGGCGATGCGGTTACGACGTATGGATTCAAGCGTAGCTTCGGGAATCAGTTCACCCTTTTTCTCCAGAGCTGCCAGCCCCGCATCGACCCTTTCATAGTCGAGTCCGGCGTCAAGAGCATCCAGGACACGTAGTGTTGCAACCATAATCTCCGGCCCGATACCGTCACCGGGGATAACACTGATCGTCTTGCTCATCGAATCACCGTTGCAGTTCACACCCCAAAGCGGGGCCTGGCCGGCCATTATAATTCTTTGTCCAGGTGAAAGCGCTTTCAAGCAAAAAAATTGTGAATTAGACCATCAATTCAACATGGATTCAGATACAACTGACCGGTATAGGAAGTCCGGCGTAACGACTTCCCTGTCGGACAGGGCCATCCGGAAAAAGGCGATAAAGCTCCAGGCTTGTAGCGCAATCTTCAGCGCCGCGGGCTTTCATCTCATTGACCAGCGCTCTCATGGGCGGCTCAATTCCATAGTCTTGGTAGTAGCTGCGTAGTATCTCCAGGACCAGCCAATGTACATCGCCAAGACTGATACCATCCTGCCCGGCGAATCTATCAGCCACCGCCTCCGACCAGTCTTCGCCATTCTCCAGGTGGCCGTGCTCATCCAGGGCAAGCTTTCTGCCGTCGCCCATTTGTAGCCAGTTGCTCACCTCCAGCTCAATACCTGCTGACAGCCACAAACATGTTCCAGCCATTGTTGGTCATCCAACAGGCGGAGTGCACGTTGTTCGGCCCGGGACTGGAGCCCCCGGGCTTTAACATCCGTCTCCAGCGCGAATACCCTGAATTCACATCCAGGCTGTTCATGTGCGGCCAGAATCGAATTCGGGCCGTTTAGCAAATGCACCCCCGCATTGATTAACAAAAGCTCATCGCCAGGCTTGACGAAGGAAAGGCAATCCTTTACCGCTCGCGGGTCAGCTGATAATAACTGGTGCAATATGCCTTTCATGCTCAGACGACCAGGCAATGTTCACAGTCAGCCAGGCGGCAAGCCATCTGGGATTGGGATGCCGGCTTCACTTCGAGCATGAACTTTGTGCTGGCGTCCACATGAGATGACAATACCCGCTCAGCAGCCCAGGCTGTAACCGAAGTAAGCCCGGGCAGCGCCTTCCATCCTTTGTGGCCTCCGGGTAATCCACCCGCTTGCGCATCCCGATCTGCCAGCAGTTGCAGAATGCCTTCATCGGTAAAAAACAATTCAAGTTCAAAGCCCAGGCTTGCCGCGGCCAGTGCAACATCCAACTGGTCCCTGGCTGAACGGCCCTGGAATGGCCCGCTGCGAATGATCAGCCCAATTCTGATATCCGCGACCTTCATCAAAAAGACACCACGCGGTCGCATCGCCGGGCGATATCCCACATTTGTGGCAGCCCGGCTTCTCGAAATTCCTCTGGCAGCTTGCCAATTGATTCTGTCATGAAACGCCGTGCGAACGCCGCTGAGCACAGCAGCAACCGAGTATGATGTTCCCGGCCTATTTCCTGCCAGGCACGCGAAGGGGAAACCATACCGTCATCAGACACTCGCCCGTCGAATGCGTTGTAAATCCCGTCATTTTGAAAAAATACTGCAGGCACCTTGTGGCCCGACTGATTTGCCGACTGCACAAATCGCAAAGCGGTGGTGACTAGTGAAGAGCCCCAAGGGCTTTCATTGACAATAACCAGGATTTTCATTTGGGTAACCTCTGAAATATTCGAAGCCATCTCATTACTTTAGCCTGAGCAAACCGACTGCATCCGTTAGAATAACGGCAATATGCAAGAACCAGCTATGAATTATATTGTCTCAGCCTGAGTCCAGGAAGTTTTAAGGAAAGCATGTTGAGGGTCAAGCAACACATAATCAGATGGCAGCGCCTCCTGTTGACGGTTCTGGTCCTGTTGTTCAGTCTCGCCAGCATCGCGCAGGACGACCGCATTCCCCTGCCGGACATGGGCAATTCTGCCAGCAATATTCTTTCGGAAAAGGAAGAAGAAGAATACGGCAGAGTGCTCATTCGACAGATGCGCGCCTACGAAGTGCTGGTCGATGACCCGCAAATCAGTGCCTATTTCCAAAATATGGGATTCCAGCTGGTCGCTCAAAGCGACAGGCCAGAGAAGCCATTTCATTTCGTGGTGTTGGACGAGCCCCGGATCAACGCCTTTGCTGCGCCCGGCGGTGTAATCGCATTGCACTCAGGATTGATCATGGCTGCCGAAAACGAACACGAGGTGGCCGGCGTACTTGCTCACGAGGTTGCGCATATCACGCAATTACATCTGTATCGTGCCTTTGAAAGTTCGCAACGGATGTCGATTCCCATTGCGCTCGCCATGCTCGGCCTGATTCTCGCTGCAGGTGGCGGAGGCGATGCCGTAACCGGCGCACTGATGGGCGGCACAGCACTTTCGCAGCAAATGCAAATAAACTTTACGCGCGCCAACGAATACGAGGCAGACCGGATTGGAATCACCACCCTCTTCAGGGCTGGCTTCGATCCTCATGGCATGTCCAGTTTCTTTTCAAAACTCAACCGCTTAACCAGACCAAATGGTGAAGGACCACCGGAATTCCTGAGAACCCACCCGGTGACTGTCAATCGAATTGCCGAAGCTGAAAACCGTGCTCAGAATATGCCACCGGTGAAAAAACTCGACGGCCTGGATTTTTATCTGATGCAGGCCAGGGTTCGCGCAATGCTGGATGATAAACCAGCGGAAACAATTACTTACTTCCAGGATCAGTTACAAAAAGGATTCACGGGAAATCGTCATCAGGCATTGAATTACGGACTGGCGATATCGCTGCAAAGACGCAGCGACTACGAGCCAGCATACGAAATACTGGTGGATTTGCTAAGCAAGGACCCCAGCCGTCTGAGCTATCAATTGCAACTGGCTGACCTGGATCTGGAAAGAAAAGAATACGGCCTGGCCCTTGAGCGCATGGGAAGCCTCTACCACAGTTTTCCGGGAAATCACGCGATTGCCATGCAATACAGCGAAGCATTACTGGCCCAGGAAGATCCTCAACGTGCTGAAACCGCCAGCATCATTCTGCGCCAACAGATTCTTTTCCGTGAAGAAGACCCCGAGTTATTTGCCCTGTATGCAAAATCAGCCAATATCGCGGGCGACCGGGTGCGGGCCAGCGAGGCGATTGCCGAGTCCTATTATCAGCGCGGCGGATTGCCTGAGGCCATAGAGCAGCTCGAAATGCTGTCAAAAGACCAGGAGCTCGATTACTACCAACGGGCACGGATCAGCGCCCGCCTGATGGAATTGCGTATCCAGATGGTTGAAATTCGAGACGAGGATCGTAGCAGCTGATTCCTGGCAAGCGTGACGCCCTCGCGGCACGGTCTGAAAATTCCTTATTGTCAAAAAACTACGCTTGGCAACCATTATAATGCTGGGGAAATCCACCTGCATGCATCATTTGTTTATAAGGAATCCACCCAATGAGTCCCGGAAAATTCATTTTGGCCACATCTCTCATCATTGCAACGACCGCCGGTCCAGTTCCAGCATTGGCATCAGGCAAAGAGGATGAAAACAGCTTGATGAGAGCACAACTCAAGGCTCTCAGCCAAAGGCTGGATGCGCTTGAAGCATCCAATTCGGAGCTGAAGCAGGAAAACTCCCGTTAGCAGTCAGACAACGAGCAGACCTCTGCGGAAGGGGGGGGGTAAGCGAGTACAACTCCGCATCCTCCTGGGCAGACAGGATTTCAATTATGGGTGATTTCCGCCAACGATATGAAAAAATTGACGAGGAAGGCAGTGCTGACCGTAACCGAAGCCGGATTCGTGCACGCGCCGCTATCATTGCCAATGTTTCGGAAAATGCGGAAGTCGGCCTTGGTTTTGCCAGTGGCAGTGACGATCCCGTTTCAAGCAACCAGACGCTCGGCGACGGCGGTTCTTCCAAGGACATCAACCTGGACCTGGCCTATGTAAAATGGGCCGGTACGAACAACACGATTTTCTATGGAGGGAAGTTCAGAAACGTCCTGTTCAAACCGGGTAAACATGGTTTGCTTTGGGATGATGACTGGAATCCCGAAGGCGTGGGGCTGAGCTGGGACAATGGTGACCACTTTGTCAACGCAATGGGAACCTGGCTGGAAAGTGACAGCAGGAAAGAGACGGAGTTTTCCTATGCTGTACAGGCCGGTTTCAGGAAAACCCTTGGTAACAACGTGAAGCTGACTGCAGGCATTGGCTACAGCCAATTGGGGACGAAAGGGAAAGGGTCATTCTTCAGCGATGACGATGACTTCTTTGGCAATAGTTTTGACCCGCTGACCAACACCTATCTTTATGATTACGAAGAATTGGAATTGTTCGCCGACCTTTATTTTAATATTGGCGACAAACCTGCCAATGTCTTTTTCGATTATGTGCAAAACCAGGATGCACGTGACTTCGATACCGCTTACGCGGTGGGTTTCAAGTACGGCAATGCCAAGCCTGAAGCCAATTGGGAATTCGCTTACGTTTACCAGGACATTGAAGCCGACGCGGCATTTGGCCTGCTGACCGACTCCGACTTCTCTGGCGGTGGAACAGGTGGACGCGGTCATATCCTGAAAGGCGGGTTCGCAGTCGCCAAGAACATCAAGGCCAGCGTCACCTACCTTGTGAGCAAAGGAAATGGCGATCTGGGAAGCGAGCGGGACTACGACCACCTGCAATTGGACCCCGAGCTTAAGTACTGATTGCGCCGGAATGCCGGATCATGTCGATTCAAAGGGCCGCCATGCGGCCCGTTTAATTTTCCAAGTCCCCGATTTGAGCCAACTTTTCTCATTTCCAAATGTCTTTTAACAGGGACAATCAAAACCTTGTACACGTATACTCTAAATAGGAGTAATTCAGCAAAGAACGCACATGGAATCTACAGTCGTCCAATTAGCGGTGAGCGAGAACCATCTTCGGGACCTGGAAACCAGGCCACCGAAGAGCCTGCGTGACCGGCGACTGTACGTAAACCGTGAACTCAGCTTGCTGGAATTCAATGAACGCGTGCTTTGGCATGCGACGCATCCGAACCTCAAGCTGTTGGAGCGCCTGAGATTCCTTTGCATCTCCCGCCAGTTACTCGACGAATTTTTCGAGGTGAGAGTGGCTTCCCTGAAGCAGCGGATTCTTCACGGAGCCGCAAAGCCCGGCCCTGACGGCATTACTCCCCGCAATACCCTGAAAAATATTCGCGAGTCTACGCTCAAATTGATTGAAGGGCAGTACCGTGTTTTTAATAAGACTTTGAAGCCGGAACTGGAATCCGAAGGTATCCGTTTTCTTGAATCCGGGAGTTGGACTGAACGCCAGGTGCGCTGGCTGCACAGCTATTTTCTGCGCGAGTTGTTACCGGTACTGAGTCCCCTGGGGCTGGACCCGGCTCATCCTTTCCCCAGGATTCTGACCAAGAGCCTGAATTTTGCGGTGGAACTTAAAGGCAAAGACGCCTTTGGTCGTGAGGGTTCCATGGCCCTGGTCAGAGCTCCCCGTTCCCTGCCCCGTTTGATCCGGATCCCCCGGACCTATACCCACGGGCCGGATGACTTCGTATTCCTGTCCTCCGTGTTGCAATATTTCATGGTCGAATTATTCCCGGGAATGGAGGTGGTCGGTTCACACCAGTTCAGGGTTACACGGAACTCGGAGTTACTGGTTGACGAAGAGGAAATTGAAGACCTCGCCAACGCGCTGCAGAACGAGTTGATTGAGCGTGGCTACGCGGCTGCCGTGCGGCTGGAAACACATGCAGGATGCCCGGCGTCAGTAGAGAAGTACCTCACCTTGAAATTCGAATTAAGCCCTGCTGATGTTTACCAGTCAGACGGTCCTGTCAACCTGCACCGGTTGACAGAAGCGATAGACCAGATTGACCGCCCTGACCTCAAGTACCCGGTACTACGGCCATGGATTCCCCGCGCATTGCATGGTAATCCGGATTTGTTCTCTGTCATCCGCCGGCAGGATATTGTTCTGCATCATCCATACCAGGCTTTCACGCCGGTATTGGAACTCCTGCGCCAGGCGAGCCAGGACCCTGATGTACTTGCGGTTAAGCAGACCCTGTACCGAACCGGTATCAATTCACAAATTGTTCAATTGCTGGTAGAGGCTGCACGCGCCGGCAAAGATGTTACCGCTGTAATCGAAGTACGCGCCCGGTTTGAGGAAGAAGCCAATATCAGCCTTGCCGCCCGGCTTCAGAAAGCCGGTGTACAGGTAGTTTATGGTGTCGTCGGTTACAAGGCGCACGCCAAGTTGCTGATGATCGTCAGGCGCGAAAGAAAGATAATCAGGCGCTATGTACACCTTGGCACCGGCAACTACCACTCCGGCACGGCCACAAGGTATACAGACCTCGGACTGATTACCTGTAATTCGGAAATTGGCGAAGATGTACACCGCGTTTTCCAGGAGCTTTCCGGCCTCGGGCGAGTGCTCCAAATGACTCACCTGCTGCACTCTCCTTTTACACTGAACAAGCAATTGCTCAGAAAAATCAAGCGCGAAGGCGAAAATGCACGCAAAGGGAGGCCGGCAGGTATTGAGGCCAAAATGAACTCTCTCACCGATCCAAAAATCATACGCGCGCTGTATAACGCCTCGAAGGCAGGCGTTGAAATTCGCTTGCTCATTCGCGGTATCTGCTGCCTGCGACCCGGCATACCCGGGGTATCTGAAAACATCAGTGTCCGGTCTGTGCTGGGCAGATTCCTGGAGCACTCAAGGGTATTCTGGTTTGAGAATGACGGGAAAGGCGAGTTGTGGTGTTCCAGCGCTGACTGGATGGAGCGCAACCTGCATCAACGCGTTGAAGTCGCTTTCCCCATCCTGAATGCAACACTCAGAAGCCGTATCCACGAGGAGACCCTGTCCCTTCCCTGGCAGGAAGGCATGGAGGCCTGGGATATGCAGGCAGACGGTCAATATCTCAGTACCATGGAAACCGGCAAAAAGAAAATTCGCCACCCGCAAAAACGCCTGATGAAAAAACTCAGCCGCTGAGGAAACTCATTCTGTTTGCAATTTTGAATAAGAATTTTCAAACATGAGTGAATGGCGGCCGGCGGCCGGTCTGGATGCTATTGTTGTCAGAGCCGAACTACTGGCAAGGGTTCGAAAATTCTTTGCGTTGCGCGGGGTCATGGAAGTCGAAACACCCCTAATATCCGTGGCCGGGAACAGTGATCCCGGCATCCGCCAATTTTCTCTGCATGAACAGCCTTTGTGGCTGCGCACTTCTCCCGAGTACGCGATGAAACGGATGCTGGCTGCAGGCAGTGGCGATATTTATGAACTTGGCCGGGTATTTCGCGCTGGCGAATCCGGTCGTCACCACAACCGGGAATTCACCATTCTGGAATGGTACCGGATTGACTGGACCTACCACCAACTGATGAACGAAGTGGAAGAACTGGTACGTCATTGCTTCCCCGGGAGGATGTTCAGGCAGTCCCGTGTCAGCTATAGGGACCTGCTTATCGCCTATACCGGAATCGACCCAATGACAGCTGCGGATGAGCGTATCGCCAACTGTATTTCCTCAAAAGGGATCAAACTTCAAAACCTGGAGCGGCAGGAAATGCTGGACCTGCTGATCAGCCTCGTCGTGCAGCCCGGGCTGCCGGAAAACACCATTACCTTCGTATTTGACTTTCCAGTGCAGCAGGCGGTACTGGCCAAAATCCGGGCCGATGATCCACCGGTTGCCGAGCGTTTTGAATTATTTCTGGGATCCCTGGAACTGGCAAACGGATACCAGGAACTGACAGACGGGGCTGAACAGAGACAAAGGTTTGAATACGAACTACAGGCCCGGGATAATTGCGGGGACAATCGGGCTCCATTGGACCAGGAATTTCTGGAAGCCCTGGATGCCGGTATACCGGAATGCGCCGGGGTTGCGCTGGGCGTTGATCGACTGTTGATGGCGATACTGGGTGTAAATTCCCTGGAAGACGTCCTCGCGTTCCCAGCTGAACGGGCCTGATCCGCTCAGACTGGCAGGCTGACGTGCATTTCCAGCCCCCCCGATTCGCGATTTTCGGCAGTAATCGTACCCGCGTGCCGTTTGATAGCGGCCTCAGCAATAGCCAGGCCGAGACCGTGGCCACCTGAGTCCCGTTCCCTTGCCTCCTGAACACGATAGAAAGGCCTGAAGATTTTATCGAGGTGCTGCGGAGGCACCCCGGAACCGGAATCCCTGATAAAAACGTCTATTTGTTTACCTTTCCTGGCCAAAACAGCCTCTACTTCAACGCCAGTATTATCATCGGTATGAATCAGGGCATTGCGCACCAGGTTTTCAAAAGCACGCCACAACAGTTCCCGGTCTGCTGTTACCGTCATAGGACCGCTGGCCTTGAATTGCAAGCCTGGCAGGTGCTCAGGAACCTCGTAGCGGACTGCTTCTTCCAGGTCAGTCAGCAATTCCACCAGGTCAAATTCCTCTTTCTTTAGCGGGCTGGCTTCGGAGGACTCACGCAATAGATCCAGAACCTCGTCCACCAGTGTTTCCAGGCGCTCACTTTCCAGTTCAATCCGGTCCAGTTCGCCGCTGACCACCGAGGAGTCCCGGTTGCGTGCGATTTCCAGCGCGACACGAAGACGCGCTAATGGTGAGCGCAATTCATGGCTGACATCCCGGAGAAGACGGCGGTTTTCCCTTTGCAACTACTGCAGCCGGGATGCCATCTCGTCGAAATCATTCGCCAGGTGACCAAATTCATCTTTTCTGCCCGTTAATGGTGGTCCGATTCGGGTAAAAAGGTCACCATCGGCCAACCGGCGGCTGGCCAAACCCAGTTTCACCATCGGCCGGGTCAGGTAACGCGCAATAACAAAACTGACCAGGGCGCTGACAATGGAAGCAGTAAGCAAGCGCCAGGCAATCCCTCGCCTGCCCGGTTCCAACAAAGCACCCGGGGGTGTCCGTCGAAGCACTACCAGACGATATACATTGTTATCTGCGTCGATCAATTCGCGGGTGTGTAGTTGTATCTGCCTGGATCTGAGTCGTTCGGCCACGCCATCGCGGCCCGCCAACTCATGTCCACTTTGATCAAATAGATAGACGCGGGTCCTGATTTGCCTGGGCAGGTTGCGCAGAATTCTTCGTGCAGCCTCCGGCCCATGTTGCTGAAGCGCCGAAGACAATCTTTCATCCAGCAGTTGAATATCGCGGTTAAATCGGACTGCCGGTTCCTGGGGAACTTCGGACTGAACCAGGAGATTGTTGACCATGGCCATGATGACTGCGAAGCCCATAATACTAAGCCACAGCGCAAAGAACAGTTTCCAGAACAGCCTTGGCATATGTATTCCTAGTGCCCCCTTGGCAAGGACGCACCGTTCCGGGCGGACTGCGCCTTGCATTGGTCCCATTGTGGGGCTTTGAAACGGTACTTATATGTGGGAATGGACATTAGAAACTCTGGACCCGGTACTGGTAACCGATACCCCGAATGGTCTCGATACGGGCGTCACCCGAAGAATTGGGGCCAAGCTTGCGTCGTAGATTACTGACATGCATGTCGATGCTGCGGTCGTAGCGTACCGGTTCGCGACCCAGCGCAAAAAGGTAAAGGTTGCGCTTGCTGATCACCACGCCAGGTTTTTGCAACAGGGCCTGAAGCACACTGAATTCCGTGCTGGTAAGCTCAACCCTGATTCCGTTCTTACTCAATTCGCGGCTTCCGGGGCTCAGTTCCAGGTCGTCAATACAGATGTTACTGGCATGCAAATGACCACCTGACCTACGCAATACGGCGCGTAACCGGGCGACCAGTTCCCGCGGATTACACGGATTGGGCAGGTAATCGTCCGCGCCCAGTTCCAAACCAAGAATACGGTCAAGATCGTCGCCCCTGGCTGTGAGCATCACTACCGGCAAATCAGAATCCCTGCGCAGGGCTTTCAAAACATCGATGCCATTGCGTAGCGGCATCATGATATCAAGCACCATCGCGTCGAGCCCTGGCCTTGCCGCCTCGCTCAGGGCTTGTTCACCGTCATGGGGGAGGCGCACATCAAAACCTTCTTGCTGAAGGTATTCCTTCAACAGGCTGCACAGTTCGATGTCGTCATCGGCCAAAAGTATCGTATCAGGCATATTCATTCCTGTTTTTCGAGTCCAGATTGTAGCCAATTGAGACTAATCTGCCCGTGATTTACCTGTCTTTACGTTTCCCAAACATTAACAGACACGTCCATGTGGTCACATAATATGCAGGTACAGGAACGCGGGTATAGCGTCCCGCGAAAGAATCATCAAAGGAGTTATCAATGACAAATCGATTAAAAATTTCACTGCTGGTCACAGGACTGATCCTAGCCGCCAGTTCATTCGCTGGCGAGCGTAACCAGGACAGGGGCCGGATGCACCAGCGCGGTGACCCCGACATTGCAGGCCAGATCATGGAGCACCTGAGAAGGGCTGTCCGGAATCTGGATCTCACCGAAGATCAGAAAGTAGCCATACGCGAAGAATTCGGGGGATTCAAAGAGACCGTCATGCCTTTGGTCAAAGAACTCCACCAGGGCAGGAAACGCTTGCACCAGGCAATAACCGGCGAAACATACGATGCCGATGCGGTGGCTGCAATCGCCACGCAGCAGGGTGAGCTGACTACCCAGATCACGCTGGTCGCCAGTGAGGCAGCGGCAGCTGTGTTGGCACAGCTTTCCGACGAACAACGCGCCGAACTAAGGGCCATGGTCCAGGACCGGAGGGTTCACCGCGAAGAACATCGTAAGATTATGAAAGAACACAGAAAAGAACGCAGGGGAACACGTAACCAGGATGGAAGCGAGAACGCGTAAGCAAAGGACTGCATTTTGAAAAAGGCCGGGGTTTCCGGCCTTTTTTTCCTCTCGATAAAAACCTGATACGCTATGCGCGTTTTCAATGCTCGCCGTAAACCAGGCGAGGAGGGAAAGACCATGGCAGGCGGTTATCTAAGTGGCATTTTCGGATCTTCACCGGTACGTCCTTTGCAGCAACACATGGAACAGGTTGTTGAATGTGTGAAGGAATTAGTCCCCTATATTGATGCCGTCCTGGCCGGAGATCTCTCCAACAGGGACCGGCACCACAAAAAAATCATTGACCTTGAACACAAAGCAGATCACCTGAAGAAGGAGCTGAGGCTTCATCTCCCCTCCAGTTTGTTTATGCCCATTGACCGGCGTGACGTTCTGGAAGTATTAACCATGCAGGATCTTGTTGCCGGCGCAGCCCGGGACGTAGCCGGCATCATCGTCGGACGGAACATTGTCTTTCCTGAATATATGAGATCCAACTATCGCGAACTGGTGACTACCTGTGTCAAGTCCTGCGAACAGGCCTACCTGGCAATCAGGGAGTTGGACGACTTGATTGAAACAGGCTTCGGCGACAAGGAACGTGAACATGTCGGCCAACTGCTGACGGCACTGGACCATATTGAACAGGAAACAGATGAGCAGGCCATTACGCTCAGTCACCAGTTGTTTGCTCTGGAAGATGAGTTGCCGCCGGTAAATGTCATGTTTCTCTACCGTGTCATAGATAAGACCAGCGGCATTGCCGACAGGGCCCAGCGTGTGGGTAGCCGTTTGCAATTGATGCTGGCCAGATAGCGGCCAGGGGCCATGGAATTTTCTATCTGGTACCTGGGGCTGGCCGCAGCATTCGGCCTGTTCATGGCCTGGGGAATTGGCGCAAACGATGTAGCCAATGCCATGGCCACTTCGGTCGGTTCACGCGCCCTTACCATCAAGCAGGCCATTCTGGTGGCTGCGATATTCGAATTCGCCGGCGCGTTCCTGGCCGGTGGCCAGGTCACATCGACCATTCGAAAGGGCATTATTGATGCTGAACAGTTGGCGGATCGCCCTGAATTGCTCATTTTTGGTATGTTGGCCTCACTGTTGGCAGCTGCAATATGGCTGTTAATTGCATCCAAAAAAGGATGGCCCGTTTCCACAACACACGCGATCGTCGGCGCAATAGTGGGCTTCGCCGCAGTGGGTATCGGTGTTGAATCTGTACATTGGGCCAAGGTAGGAGAAATTGTCGCTTCCTGGATCATATCGCCATTGATTTCAGGATCTATTGCCTTTTTCATCTTCATGAGCGTGCAAAAACTGATTCTCGGAACCGGCGATCCTCTAAAAAACGCCCGAAAATACGTACCCGGTTACATATTTGCCGTTGGCTTCATCCTGGCACTGGTCACGCTGCTCAAAGGGCTCAAACACGTGGGCCTGGATTTCAGTACGATGCAATCTTTGCTTATCGCCTTAATCACAGGATTGATCACAATGGGAATAGGCATCCTGGCCATTCGTAGAGTCAAGGTTGATCCCCATGATGACGATGCATTCAGATTTACCAATGTAGAAAAAATATTCGGTGTGCTGATGATTTTTACAGCCTGCGGTATGGCGTTTGCTCATGGTTCAAACGATGTCGCCAATGCAATCGGTCCGGTCGCTGCAGTTGTCAGTATTGTTACAACCGGGGTGGTGGCCCAGGAGTCCGTGTTGTCCATATGGATATTGTTGATGGGCGCCATCGGTATCGTATTGGGCCTGGCCACTTACGGTTGGCGGGTAATCAGAACCGTTGGTAGAAACATCACCGAGCTGACTCCTTCCAGGGGTTTTGCAGCAGAGTTGGCAGCTGCGAGCACGGTCGCTATTGCCTCAGGAACGGGATTGCCCGTTTCCACGACACACGTGTTGGTTGGTGCAGTATTGGGTGTAGGAATTGCACGCGGTATCGGCGCCCTGAATCTGCAAGTGGTGCGTAACATCATGCTGTCATGGATCATAACCCTGCCTGCCGGGGGAATACTGGCTATCCTGTTCTTCTTCCTGTTTAAAGGAATTTTCCTGAATTAACCGGCGTTTTTTACATTTGCAGTCTCAGCCGACCGTTCGCTTCGCCATGTGATAATCTTCAGCGGCCTAATACACCAAAAGGTTAATACCGGGCTGTGAATTCCAGAGTTATTATCCGGCCGGCTGTCAAGGAAGACCTCGAGGCCATCTCAAGGCTACGTCAAGAAGCCATACTGGAAACCGTTCAGGAGACTTACTCACGAGCGCAACTACTGCACTGGTCCAGGATTCGACCCACCGAAAGAACTCTGAATCGTGTGGCTGATGGCTGCGTACTGGTCGGTATCTCGAGAAAGCGAATCGTCGCATGTAACAGCCTTGATCTCGACAACAAGGAAATGGTTGGACTGTTTGTCAGCCCTGCTTTACAAGGTCAGGAACTGGGCCGAAGAATGGTTCAGGAGATCGAGCGCCTGGCGATCCGGTTCGGCATCTCAGACTTGCGCGTCGAGGCAGCTCTGCCTGCGATTGATTTCTACCGCCGATGCCGGTATCAGTCCCGGCCCGGCACGGCCAGCGTCAAGGATCCCCGCACAAACCTGGATTCAATTTCCATGACGCGATCATTTCCGCAGAGGCAGACACGCTACGGTGCGCGAATCCGGCGCTTGCTGGGAAAAACCGGAATACCCTTCAACTACGGCCGCCAGCGCCGCCTGATGATGCAGGAAGAGGCCCGGGAGCTGGCAACCATTGGCACCGACATCCTAGGACGCGAACAGATGTTGCATCCGATGTCCGCCATGGCCTGGTATGAATTGCGAAACGCGGCAGAGAGTGATGGTGTGACTTTACAGGTGGCTTCAGCTTATCGATCGGTCGGTTACCAGGTTTCAATTATCGAAAGAAAACGCCAGGCTGGCCAGTCCATTGACGAAATCCTGAAAGTATCTGCGGCGCCCGGCTACAGCGAACACCACACAGGACACGCAATCGATATTTGCTGTCCTGATTCCACGCCATTGGAGCAGTGCTTCGAAAATACCGAGGCGTTTGAGTGGTTGACTGAATCAGCTGATGATTTCGGTTTCAGACTGTCGTTCCCGCGAAACAACAGGCATGGAATTGCCTACGAACCGTGGCACTGGTACCACCAACACTGAGGGTGCATTGAAGGGTCTAGCCCGGATATTGGTGCAATATGCGGGCTCTAATGGAGGCTCCCTGAAACTTCGATTGAAGGGCCATCGACGTTTTGCACCCTGGGTGCAAGGTCAAACGGTAGTTGGATCTGGGACAAGCCCATGCGTGCCAGCAGAACACGCATTTCCTGTTGTAAAAGAGGATACAACTGCCGTGCCAGGACCGCATGCTGATTGGTAAATTCGGTGATGTCCATTGGATCGCCGGATATTTGCTGGTAAACCGCATCTATCCCGACCACGGCTTTGAACGCGGGCCCTGATTCGTCCTCGGACGCGCTTTCACAGTTCAACTTCGCACTCACCTGGTATGAAGGCAGAAGTGAATCCTGCTCCGCTTCCATCACCCTCGGGGTCAGGTTCAGCTCAACTTTCGCTTCCTGCATACCCGGCTCACGGCTGGCGCGCACCCGTAAGCTTTCCCACAAGGGTTACAGTTCTAAACTAGAGTTTTCCAGCATTAAATTGCGCACATACATCGCTGGCGGTATGCGCCCCAATGCCCTGTGCGGTCGGTATTCATTATAGATTTTCATCCATTTTTCGGTGATTTCTCGCACCTGTTCCAGAGTCGAAAACAAGTGCGCACTGAGCACTTCTTCTCGATAGCTTTTGTTAAATCGTTCAATACACGCATTCTGGTTGGGCTTGCCAGGCTGGATGTAACGGATCTCAATGCCGTGTTCCTTGCACCAGTCGATAAACGCCTGGGCACAGAACTCGGGAGCGTTGTCCACCCGGATCGCCGTTGGCTTGCCGCGCAGCTCAACCAGCTGCTCCAGAGTGCGGATGACACGCCCGGAAGGAATCGAGGTATCGATCACGATGGCCAGTAACTCCCTGACCCCTTCATCCAGGATGTTCAGCGTCCTGAAGCGCCGACCCCGATATAACGCATCGCTCATAAAATCCATCGACCACACCTGGTTGGGCAGTGGGATTACTTCCATGCTCTGTCGTTCTCGCTGTGGCAGGCGTTTCTTCTTCCGTCGTGGCAGATTCAGCTTCATCTCGCAGTACACGCGCCATACCCGCTTGTGGTTCCAGGCATGACCATCCAGGCGCAGACGATCAAAACACATCCAGAAGCCCCAACGAGTGTTGGCCTCGACCGGTTTGTTCAGTGCATCAATGACCGGCCGATCATTCAGGACTCGTCTTCCTTTCAACTTTCGGTAGTAAGCCGTTCGTGACAGCTTCACCGCTGCCACCGCCCGCTTTACTGGAAGTTGGTGTTTGGCCACCAGATAACTCGCGATCTCGCGCTTCTCCGATGGCCTCAGAGCTTTCGCTCAATGACGTCCTTCAAGGCAAAGTTTTCGGGCGCCAGTTCTACATACATGCGCTTGTACTGGCCCAGGTCCCGTTCCATTTCCTTCATGCGCTTCAGATCGGAGGCAGACATACCACCGTACCTGGATTTCCAGTTGTAGTAGGTCGCATCGCTGATGCCGTGACGCCGACAAATATCTTTCACTTTGGCGCCGGCATCGGCTTCTTTGAGGATCGAAATGATCTGGGTTTCGGTAAATCGACTTCGTTTCATCTTGGCCTCCTGGTGGCTATCCTGCCAGAAAGCTCTAGTTATTACCTGTCAACTTTGGAGGGAAAGCTTACGCACCAACTCGGCGCGGAGCACCGATAACTGAACGTGCTGAAGGATAAATTGATCGAGTAAATTCATAGAGGAAGCCAAGGTAGTTTGACCTCACCAACATGCGGTGTTTCAGGCTGGGTTTCAAGCACAAAATCGGAATTGATTTTATCAGAAGCCATTACCTGGGCAGTTCAGACGCGCGCCAGAAGTACCAACTGGCCGCTGAACGAAAGGGCTTCAGGTGGCGGGTTTTATTCATCACCTTTTCGGGCGTGGGAAGTTGGCGCATGTGGTAAATATTCTGAACACCTTTCTGGATACCGAGGTCGGTCGAAGGCATTACATCCGGTCTGCCGAGGTTAAAAACCAGGTACATCTGGGCTGTCCACGGGCCAATTCCACGTACCTGGCAAAGACTGGCGATGATTTCATCGTCAGTCATCCGGCCCATTTTTCGGGCTGCCGGCAAATCCCCGGCTAAAGATTTTTCCGCCAGGTCAAGGGTCGATAGTGTCTTGGCCTGTGACAGGCCGACACTTCGCAGTTCCTGGATTGACAAATTAACTGCATGTTCTGCATTCGGGCTTTCCTCCGGAAACAGCGCTGCAAATCGCCCGTGAATGGTGGCAGCAGCCTTGGTCGAGAGCTGTTGATAGGCAATGGCACGTGCCAAAGCATTAAACAGGTTATCGCCGTCCCTGATTGGCAGGCGCTTCGGACCGAAACCATCGATAAAGCTGCCGAGGTGTTCACAACGTCCTTGCAGGTGAGCAACAGCCTGGAACCAGCTATACGAGCGGCGACTCATCGGGGATTTGCTCTCAATGAATGAACAATGATCAAAAGCCAGCCGAGCATCAACAGCATCCCCCCGGCCGGGGCTAACTGTCGCACGCCAGACATGGATGTTATTAATGAGAGGTAGATACTTCCACTGAATAACGCAATCCCGGCACAAAAGGCAAGAGCCGCAAACAGGGTAGCTCTACTGCCTGAACGTTGGTGTATCAACGAAAGCGCCAATAATGCTACCGAGTGCAACAGGTGAAAGAAATTAGCCGTCTGCCAAATCCTGAAATTTTCAGAACCATCCAATCCGGGAATCATGTGCGTGCCGGCCGCAGCAAGAATGACACCGGACAGGCCAGCCAGCCCTGCCATCAAGAGGATGAGCCTGTACGGGTTCATCAGGCTCAAACTCCGCCGCCATCGTCCAGGGGCTCGAGTAGCTGCTCAAATCGCTTTGTCATTGCCTCAAATTTCGACACTGGAAGACGGTAAACCCACCCATTGACTTTCCCGTTGATACTTTCCGCTTCCTCAACGAGGGCCCGGGCTAACTGAACCGCCTGCTCGTCGGCCCCTGTAGCGTCAGGCAGTGAAGGCGCCGAGGCTTTGAGCCTGATCCAGCCCCGGCCTTCGCGTTCGAACGCTTCCGCCGTAACTTCGATTCCGGAAAACATCAATAAACTAATGAACACAATTTCGCCGGAAGGCTCCCCGATATCGGGTTTCACGGCATCCATGCGAAGCAGTGAAAAGGTGTTGGCCAGGGAGTTAATCGACCAGCTGGACAGAATTTTACGCTCCTCAGGCAGGTTCTCCAGTTTGAAGTCTGTGTCATCGGCAGAAACCTTGCGAACCCTGATCATGTCGCCGTCGGGATGCGAGATTTCAATTTCCGCAACCAACGCAGAACCGATATCGACAATCCCATCATCTGCCCAGCTCAAAGGTTCTGCGCTTACATCAATGCCCCGATCGATCAGCACACTTTGTGCAATGCCGGAGAGCCGGACATATTGTCCTCCACGTGAGGTTGCATCATTACCGACAATAATCCCCAGCACTTGGTCTCCCAAAGATAATTCCAGCAACACGTTGTTTGCCCCATCTTCGGTAACTGCTTCTACGCCCAGGTGTGGGTAGTATTCCGGGTTCGAGGTTTTTTGTTCTACCACCACTGCTTCAGCCAGGCCAGCCAGAACTGCTCTGAGCCTGCTCCAGTCCACGGGATAGTCATCCAGTTCACGGATGGTCCAGCCTGAATCTCTTTTTACCAGGGTGCTTGAAACCTCGCCGCCGCCAGCGGTGACTACCATTCTGTTTACTTCATTAATTCGTCCCCCAACGTCCCTGAGAAACAAATCGCCGCTAATTTCATCCCGCTCCGTAAGCCCTGGTACCAATAGGAAAATTGCTACGGCCAACACCAGGGAAGCAAGCAACAGAACTGAAAAGTGTCGCTGATTCATGACACCGATTTTTCCCGGCGACGTCGGCGTGTCTGACTGTATGTCAACGCGAAACCGACCACCAGGATCGGGACCAGCATAATATTGACCAATTTCAACCGTGTTCCCAGGGCGTCTATTTCTCGATCCAGGTCGTGTTGAACCTGACGCAAATCGCTGCGAATTTGAACCCTCTGGTCCATGAATCGCTGAATCTCGTCACTTTGTTCCTGGTTGAGTACAGTGAGATCACCATCGTTTCTCGAGGTCTGCATTTCGGCAAGTTTTCTTTCAGTCTCCTCAAGATCCCGTTGCAGGCTTTCTTCGGTGGCCCGGTAACGGCCTTCGGCCTCGAATCGCAAATTTTCAACACGGCTGAATGGCCGGCTTGTTGTTGCACGTGTTCGTACACTAATCAGGTCAGGGGACCCCATCAGGTGATCAACGGAGTTGACCACCAGGCTGCCGTTATCTGCGAACGAACTGAGCATGGATTGTCCCAGGAAATTCTGTTTCTGGACCCAGAACCGGTCGCTTAACAAATCACTGTCTGCAAACAGCAATACATTGATGCCCTCATCCACAGATTGCGGGACATGGTCTTCATCTGATTTGCCCTCGGGTATAGCATCGTATGCAGAATCAGCGGGTCCGGTAATCCTGGCAACCAGTGCATATTGCTGACCGGTCGCAGAAAACCCATCCAGCAGGTCCAACGGGTTGGCAAGAAACCTCATTCGGCTGGCATCAAGCGGAGCAGAGTTCTGACTGCTGTGAACCAGCGATATGAATTGTGTAGTGGCAGCCTCCATGGGTTCCAGCCAGCCTGTCGAGGAAAAATTCACTGCTTCCAACTCTGCGCTGACAATATCATTCTGGTTCAACCCCTCTCCGCTTACTGACACTATGGCCAGGTGCCGCACAGGAGCAGCGCCGCCACCCATACCGACCTGAAGCGCGTACTGAGCGTCTCCGATCATCCGGGCCGGGTCAAAACGCACACCCCATGCATCCAGTAATTTGTCAAGGGTTGAACTGCTACCGGCGTTGAACCGAGCCATTGGATCGTTCGGGTTATCCCCAAGGTCCGCCTCCGCGAAGGGATCCAGGAAAGCCACCAGTCTTCCACCTCTGAGCACAAACTGGTCAAGCTGATACTTCATGTTTTCGCTGAGCTGCTTCGGATGAACAAGCAATAGCAGATCGAGCCCTTCAGGTAATTCTTCGCTCTCCGGGGAAATCACCTCAAGGTCGAAAAATTGATCCAATTGGTCATAAATGGTCCAGGCTTCCCGGATGCTCTGTGTTGCCGGATCAACCCCTGGTTGCATATCCAGGCTCGACAAAAGACCAAGCTTTTTTTGCTCCGGGTGTGACAGACCAGAGACCATCTTGGCCAGATCGTATTCCAGGAACGACTCTTTCGCAGGCTGGAGAAAGGGAATGACCTGCAGTCCATCCAGCGTGTTGGTGGCCGCCAGGCCAAAATACAGGACATCGCCACCGGCACCCAGTGGCACTGCCTGCAAGCCAAACTGGGCCGCACGGTCTTCGTCGGTGGAAAATGGCCTGGAGTCAACCCGGTGAATCCTGAGTCCGCCGTTACTGTGAGCGGCCATCTCGTCCAGCATTTCACCTACCCATTGCGCATATCGTCGAATCTGCGGCAAATCACGACTGGCTTCTTCTGAAAAAAAAATATAAAAATTCACCGGTTCCCGGAGTCCGGAAAGTATGTTCAGGGTGCCGTCGCTCAGCGTGTATTGTTGATTGCGGGTTAAATCCAGTCGATGACCTTTTAGCAGCGCGCCGGACAAAATCACCAACGCGACAAAAAGAAATGCGAGCAGGAGGATGGAACCGGCTGAAAAAAGGTTTCGATTCCGTGTGTCCATCAATCAGCCTTCTTCAACTCCAGTACGATCGTGTTAATCACCAGCCAGAAACCAATAACCAGGGAAAAATAGACCAGGTCCCGGAGGTCTATGACCCCTTTTGCAATATCTGAGAAGTGGGACAGGAAACTCAGGTTGGCAATACCGTCCATGACAATCTGCGGTGCCCAGGCGGTAAACAGGTTCATGACCATCGGTAAGCCACTGAGTAGAAACATGAAGCAGGACACGACACTGAGAATGAATGCAACGACCTGGTTGCGGGTGAGTGCAGACATGCATGAGCCGATGGACAGAAACCCACCGGCCATCAGCCAGCTTCCCAAATAGGCTGCCAGAATCGCTCCGTTATCGGGCTCGCCCAGGTAATTGACCGTGAACCAGACCGGTACGGTCAGCATCAGTGCCAGACCCAGAAACAACCAGGCTGCAAGAAATTTTCCGATTACAGCCTGCCAAAGCGTGACCGGCAATGTAAGCAGTAACTCTATGGTGCCCGATTTTCTTTCCTCGGCCCAAAGTCGCATGGATATGGCAGGCACCAGGAACAGGTACAGCCACGGATGAAACCGAAAGAACGGGTCCAGGTCTGCGATACCTCGTTCGTAAAAATTGCCCAGGTAGAAAGTGAATACACCGGTCATAACCAGGAATATCACGATGAATACGTAAGCCACAGGGGTTGCAAAATACGCCGTGATTTCCCGGCGCATGATATTGAGAATCGCAATCATCAGGCTGACTCCCCCTGCGTGATTGAACGGAACACTTCGTCGAAACGACCTGCTTCAAGCCTCAATTCAGAAACATTCCAATTCTGCTGTGCCACCACCCTGGAAACAGCCTCAAGCAGACCGTCTCCGGCCGGGAACACCGTTAATGCACCGCTGTTCAGCTCAGCACGAGCCACCTCGGGCAATTCACTAAGAATGCTGGCGGCTTTTTCTGCTTCCTCAACCACAAGGGTGACGGCATTGTGGAATCGAGACTGGTTGATCAGCCCGGAAGGCGTGTCGTCTGCCAGCAGTTTCCCTTGCGAGATGATCATTACGCGGTTACAGACGGCTTCTACCTCCTCGAGAATATGCGTGGAAATCACGATGATCTTGTCGCTGGCCATTTGCTGAATCAGGTTCCTGACCTCGTGTTTCTGGTTCGGGTCCAGGCCATCGGTGGGCTCATCGAGTATCAGTACCGACGGATCGTGCATGATGGCTTGTGCAAGGCCAACACGTCTTTTGAAACCCTTGGACAGCGTATCTATTGCCTGGTGCATTACCGGGCCGAGGTTCAATTGCGAAATCGCGTGGCCGACCGCTGAGGCGACAGACCTGCTTTCAATTTCACGGGCACGGGCAACGAATTCCAGAAACTGGACAACCGTCATTTCACCATAACTTGGCGCGCCTTCCGGCAGATAACCTATCAAACGGCGGGCGGCCAGCGAATCTTTCACAATATCGTGGCCATTGATGATAGCGGTTCCGGAAGTCGGGGCCAGGAAACCGGTCAGCATTTTCATGGTGGTTGACTTGCCTGCACCGTTGGGGCCGAGAAAGCCAAGCACCTGGCCAGCTTTAACCTCAAAGCTCAGCCGGTCAACCGCGGCAATACTGCCGTAGTATTTACAAAGTGATTGTGCTTCAATCATGCTTGGCGATAATCCCTGGTCAGCTCACTTCTTGTTGCTTTTTCATAACCGCTTCGCATGCGAGGGAACAAATCGCTGCTGGGTGCGCATCAGTTATTTGCGGATTTATATCCATTTTTCAATGCTTCATCAGTTCCGGATTTTGAAGCTATTGAATCTGCGAAAATGCAGACAACAGCATAAAGCTTTTGTTCCAAATCCGGTACGAATGGCCGATATCAGTTCAAAATATCTGAATATTCAGGCAGATTCGGCGAAAACCCGGTCTTTTGGTCAAGGATTGTTACTTCTTTCACTGGTTATTCTGGCCCAGGGGCCCTATTTTTTACATACCCTTGTTTGTAAACCGGTCAGGAGGAGAAAACACAAATGGGAATGTGGACAGCTATTGCTCTAATATCGATTTGTGCGATTGTTGGCGAGACCATACGCAAAAAACACGAACGCGGCAATGATTCAGATGTCAATGAAAAGCTTGACCAGCTGAAAACACAGCCCGATAAGCTGGACCTGGATCTCAGGGACCGGGTTGAAACTCTGGAAAGAATCGTCACCGATCGCAAGGAAGACCTTAAACGCCAGTTTGAATACCTTGACAAAGCTTCCTGACGGCGAGATCCAAACGTGAGCAAAGGATATCGTGCCCTTGGCAACAAGGTGCACCCCCTGGGAATGCTGATAGTCGGGATGTTATTCATACCGCTGGGTATTTACCAGTACCCGGCTTTCATCATTGTCGGGATACTTTATGTCTTTATAGGATTGCGGGGACTTTCGAATCCCGCCAAGCCAAAACCCGTTAGCAAGCGTTCAGATAAAGCCCAGTTCGAAAGCCTTTAGTACCGCTCGTGTGCGATCGCGCACGCCCATCTTGGACAGAATATTGGAAACGTGGTTTTTGACAGTTCCCTCTGCAACTCCCAATGAGTTGGCAATTTCCTTATTGCTATAACCACCGGCCATTAGCCGAAGAATCTCTGTTTCCCGCTCGGTCAGTGGATCCGGCCTGTCAAGGCTGGAGAAATCCGTTTGCAAATTCTCAAGGCCACGAAGCAGCCTTTCTGTAACCGCCGGTTTCACGATTGAACCGCCGTTGGCCACAGTCTTTACCGCGTTTACCAACTCTTCCAAAGAAACATCTTTTAGCAAATACCCTTTTGCGCCATTGCGAATTCCCGCAAGCACGAGGTCGTCATCATCAAAAGTGGTCAGGATAATGGTCGGTGGCAGCTGGTCGCTTTCCTTCAGCCTGCGAAGGACATCCACACCAGACAGACCAGGCATTCGCATATCCAGCAACATCACATCAGGCTGAACATCCGGCAGCATGTCCAGGGCCTCGGTGCCATCGTTTGCTTCCGCAATCACCTCTATCTCCTCGGAAAGCTCCAAGAGACTTCTTACGCCTTTTCGAACCAGGGTCTGGTCATCTACCAGCATGACCTTGATCATGATATTGCCTCCGTAGGAATCCACGCATGCAGGGTAAAGCCTGCGCCGATTTGTGATTCAACCTCCAGTTTGCCCCCAAGTTGGGTCAATCTTTCACTCATTCCTCGTAATCCGTTCCCGGCCTGTACTGTGTTAACGCCACGGCCATCGTCCCGGGCACTCATGGCTATGCCATCCTGGGCCGTGGAGAGGCGAATCCACAGGTTTTGTGCGCGCGCGTGACGCACACTGTTGGTAATGATTTCCTGAACACAGCGCAACAGCAAATGCGCCTGTTCCGGGTCGATCATAACCATGTCCGAGGGAAAATCCAGGTGAATGTGGGGCTCCGGTACACCCTCGATCAGCGTCCGGAGGGCCCCGGCCATATCAACCTGGTCACCACGCCGCATATCACTGACCACCTCGCGCACGTCCGCCAGCAACATTTTCGCCAGGGAACGTGCCTGTCCCACGTGCTCCAGGGCTTTACCGTCAATCAGGTGTGTGGCGACTTCAAGATTCAGTGTCAATGCAGTCAGGTGGTGCCCGACCAGGTCGTGCAGTTCCCTGGCGATACGCACACGCTCAGCCATTCTGGTATTTTCCCTGAGCAGCGCCTGGGTCGCCCTCAGTTCAGAATTCACTTTACGCAATTCGTCCCGCGATTCATTTTGTCTAAGGGCGGCAAGCGAACTGATGAAAAAGAATAATGAAATTCCCAGGAAGATACCGGCAAGGAATGCGGCATAAGTAAAATCCATCTCGGGAAAGCTGTTAATGATCAAGGCCAACAGGATGTTTTGAGTGATAAGCCACACAGTCGCCGGAATGGCTGACATCATCCATGGCAAGAGCCCTGCAACGACCAGCAGCAAAACACCACCGATAGAAGACTCACTGGCCAGGGTGATCCCCAGTGAACACGCGGTCAAAAACAACAGGTACACCAGCCTCAACTGGGTCAACATATTGCTGCCCAGAAACCGTGTCAGGTGCCAGTACACCAAACCGAACGAAAGCTGCAGAATCCACCACCCAATGTACTGTTCCTGTGGCAGGGGAGTTTCCCGCAACATGGACATGAAAATCAACGGAACTGAAGCACAGAACCAGGTGAACAGGCCGGCGAGACGCATCAATTCTAGGGGACGGTGTTTGCCCTGGAATACAACCATGTCGTTCTGGAGCCTCTTGCCACCTATTTTTCGCTTGCGGAACGGAACCGCACAAGGATAATAGCCCATCCTGACCTTCATCAAGGCTTGCTTTTAATATTGAAACGGAGTTGGAGCATTGCGACCGTGTCCGCACAACCCACTGAAATCCTGGTTTATGACGCTTGTGACGAGTCAGCGCTTTCAACAGTGCTGGACAGATTTGGCCTGTGTATCGAAGTGGTGGAAGAATCAAACCCGATTCCAGGGAGTTTCTGGGGAGAGGAGGAAGCAGGCCTGATTGCAAACCGTCTTTTGGTCCGGGCCGATACCCCCGTCCACTCCATTCTGCACGAAGCCGGTCACTTTATTTGTATGGATAAGCGTCGGCGGGAAGGACTGCTCACTAATGCAGGGGGCGATTATGACGAAGAAAACGCTGTGTGTTACTTACAGATCATCCTGGCCGGTTATTTGCCGGACATGGGCAGCTTGCGCATGTTTGCCGACATGGATCTCTGGGGCTACAGCTTTCGACTGGGATCAGCGCTAGCCTGGTTTGAAAAAGATGCCGATGACGCCCGGAGCTGGCTGATCCGAAATGGCATCGTTGATGAAAATTGCCGGCCAGTTAATTGTGTGAGGACTGTGTGTCCATGACTGACCCGATTCCAAGCAAAATAATCGAGACGAGCCGGACACGGCTTCGCCCTCTCAAGATTGAAGACAGTGTGGCAATGTACGAGTTGTATTCCGACCCGGAAACAATGAAGTACTGGTCCAATCAGCCGGTTTTTGACCTTGCCGGCGCCGAAAAACTTGTGCAGGCAGCCTGGCGCTACTTGAAAAGCTGGGGTTTCAACATGAAGGCCTGTTCCGTGAACGTTGGCGAGTTTACGGAAAATGGCAGGATAGCGTGATGCTGGGTTTACTCAAGCCCGAATGGGAAGCCCGGAAATCATCCTCCAATCAGACTAGGGTCTGTTAACAGGCCTAATACAAAACACTTAAAAATCCGTTCTGCCAAGCCAGAGCACAAGCAGCTCCGAGAGCTACTGCTAACAACCAGGGCCAGTGTTGCCTGGGAGGCCGGATAGCGTCGCCCTCGAGAACCCGTTCCGGACGCAAGCCCGGTGCTTGAAGCATCAGGCGGCAATTTCCGATATGAATTTCATCGCCGCCTGCCAGGTCTGCATGCGAGACTTTCTTACCGTTGACCCGGACCCCGCTTCCTGAGCCGAGGTCCTTCAATTGAACCTGGCCGTCAGAGCCCAGGCGCAATTCTGCGTGGTGAGCCGACACGCGCTCATCATCTATCCGGACATCACAGTCGTCAGCACGGCCAATAAGCAGCGTTCCCGCTAATTGGAACGCCTGGTTTGTTACGGCGCCGGCTGTGCCTTTCAAGCGATAGACAGACATGCTTGGTAAATTATGAAGCCTGGCTGGAAGCCAGCGAAACAACAGCCATTGCTGCAATTCCTTCATTGCGGCCGCAAAATCCAAGGCCCTCCGTAGTGGTTGCCTTGATAGACACACGGCTGTTCGCAACGTCCAGGTCAGAAGCCACATTTGATGTCATTGCCCTTACCTGGGGTCCAATGCACGGAGATTCACAGATGATCGTGAGGTCTGCGTTGTTAACCGCCCAGCCCTGTTCAGACACTAACGCCATGACTGAGCGAGTCAACTCCCGGCTGTCAGCATTTTCAAAAGCTGCGTCATCGGGCGGAAAAAGCTTGCCAATATCTCCCAGTGCGGCCGCTCCCAACAGGGCGTCACACAAGGCATGCAAGGCAACGTCGCCATCAGAGTGCGCGACAAGTCCCGCCTTATGCGGGATCTTCACGCCACACAAAATTACGTGATCTCCTGCACCGAACGCGTGTACATCCAAACCCTGTCCGATTCGAAAATTCTGACCCTGGAACCCGCCTGACATCATTATTCCGCCATCTCTTTGGCCAAATTCCCTAAGTTCCTATTCTCATAAGTATCTGGCTCGCTGGCCTTCATTGCTGTAAACCAGGCCTCGGCAATGGCCAGATCGTCAGGCAAGGTTATCTTGATATTGGCGGGCGAACCCATCACCAGCAAGGGGTGCGCGCCGCTAAATTCCATAGCAGCTGCTTCATCCGTTGGCGATGTTCCGGCACTTAGCATTGATTCCATCGCTGCACTCAGGCGATCGATGGGAAACAATTGGGGTGTTTGCGCAACCCATAGCTCATTGCGGTCAACGGTGTTATGAATGTAACCGGCATCATCCATTTTCTTCAAGGTGTCCCGTACCGGAATGGCCAGGATCGCACCATCTGCTTCCTGCAACCCCTTTTCCAGCAAGCTTGCCAGGCAGGAACGGGAAAGGCAGGGACGCGCGGCGTCGTGTACGAGCACCCATTCGGTGTCCGGATGCCCGCTGTGGATGGAATTCAATCCGTTCATTACGGACATCGCTCGGGAAGCGCCTCCGATTACCGTGTTAAGCCCGGTTGTATTCGTGTCTATCACCCGGGCAAACAGACCGTCATCAGCAGCCAGTACCACCGTGATGCCCGAGATTTGTGGATAAAGATTTACTGATTCTATTGCATGTGCCAATACCGGTTTGCCGGAGACCTCGAGATATTGTTTCAGGGTATCGCCACCAAACCTCCGTCCCCGGCCTGCTGCCGGAATCAGCGCGTGAACCACGGGCCTGTTCACTGGTTTTCCCGGCCAGGCGGTGGAGGAACAACCTGGTAAAACTCCTCGTCTTCCTTGATCAGCCCCAATTCGTTACGTGCGCGTTCTTCGACCGCATCGAGCCGCTCTCTAAGGTCCTCGACCTCGGCCTGCAGTTCATTATTTCTTTGCTGCAGCACTTCGTTTTCCTCGATTTGCACCTCCACACGCTCTTCAAGCCGCGTAACTTCGCTAAACCCTCCTTCGCCTAACCACAGTTTGAATTGCAATAAGGCAAACATGACCAGCAAAATGGCGATCAGTACCCGCATGCTGGTCTTAGAATTCCAGGCCCGGCACATTGGCGAAGGCTGCAACACCCGGATAGGTTCCCCGTTTGCCAAGCGCTTCTTCGATGCGGAGTAACTGGTTGTATTTTGCGACCCGGTCAGAACGCGACAGGGAACCCGTCTTGATCTGGGATGCAGAGGTCGCTACGGCAAGGTCGGCAATGGTCGTATCTTCTGTTTCACCGGAGCGATGGGAAATGACAGCCCCGTATCCGGCATCTTCGGCCATGCTTATCGCAGCCAGCGTCTCCGTTAACGTGCCGATCTGGTTTAACTTTATGAGGATGGAGTTGGCAATATTTTCATCGATACCCCTGGCGAGAATATCAGTATTGGTCACGAAAATATCATCGCCCACCAATTGGCAATGACCGCCAGTCAAGGCGGTGTGAATAGCCCAACCTGACCAGTCATCCTCGGCCATGCCGTCTTCGACACTGACAATGGGGTATTGGCGAACCCAGTTTTCGAGGTATTCCGAAAACCCGTGTGAATCAAAAGAAAGGCCTTCTGAATCAAGGTGATAGTGGCCGTCACGGTAAAACTCGGATGAAGCAACATCTAGTGCCAGGTAAACCTCGTCACCAATGCGGAATCCCGCCAGTTCGGTGGCCTCCAGTATCACTTCAACAGCCGCTTCATTCGACGGCAGGTCGGGTGCGAACCCCCCTTCGTCGCCGACGGCAGTATTTAACCCCCGGCCCGATAATACCGACTTCAAAGCATGGAATATTTCGGTTCCGCATCGCAATGCCTCTTTAAACGACGGCATACCGGCCGGCATAATCATGAACTCCTGCATATCCACGCTGTTGTTTGCGTGCGCACCACCGTTGATGATATTCATCATAGGTACTGGCATATTCAATGAATCAGAACCCGCGAGGCTGGCCCATAACGGCTTTCCCCGTTGCGCCGCCATGGCATGCGCTGAGGCCAGCGAAACGGCCAGAAGTGCATTGGCGCCCAGGCGCCCTTTATTTGGCGTGCCATCCAGTTGAATCAACATGCGATCGAGTTCTGCCTGGTCAGCGGCGTCCTCACCGCACAGCGTATCTGCGATCGGACCATTCACATTTGAAACTGCCTGGATGACGCCCTTGCCCAGGTAGCGGCTGCTGTCACCGTCGCGTAATTCGATTGCTTCACGCGCTCCGGTCGATGCACCGGAGGGCACTGCCGCGCGGCCAAACGCCCCGGAAGAAAGTAATATTTCTGCTTCCAAAGTGGGATTCCCACGTGAATCGAGAATTTCACGCGCGTTAATAGATTTAATTTGGGTCATCGGTACTCAAAACTTTGTTAACAGAATTGATCAGACGCCATGTTCCAGCAGCGGATTGGCCTTGGTGGTTTGATCAAGGGCTTTAAGCGTCATCAGTAATTCTTCCATCAGGTCGAGTGGCCAGGCGTTGGGGCCGTCACTGAGTGCTTTTGAAGGGTCAGGATGGGTTTCCATGAACAAACCGGAGACGCCAGTGGCAACCGCTGCACGTGCCAATACCGGTATGAATTCCCGCTGGCCACCGGAGGTATTGCCCTGCCCACCCGGTAGCTGAACAGAATGCGTTGCATCGAAAACTACCGGACAGCCTGTGTCTCTCATGATTGCCAGGGAGCGCATGTCAGATATCAGGTTGCCATAACCGAAAGACGCACCCCGTTCACATACCATAACCTGCCGGTTTCCGGTTGCGTGTGCTTTCGCGACCACGTTTTTCATATCCCAGGGTGAAAGAAACTGCCCTTTTTTAATATTTACCGGCCGACCGCTATCAGCGACACGGGTAATGAAATTGGTTTGCCGGCAAAGAAAAGCAGGTGTCTGAAGCACATCCACAACTTCGGCAACCGTTGATATATCCGTGTCCTCGTGTACATCTGTCAATATCGGAACACCCAGCTGGCTTTTGACTTCGGCAAGAATTCGCAGTCCTTCATCAACGCCGAGACCCCTAAAGCTGTCGATGGAAGACCGGTTGGCCTTGTCGAAAGAGGATTTGAAAATGAAAGACAAACCGACCCGGCTGGAAATTTCCTTCAATTTACCTGCCGTTTCGATCGCCAACTGTTCGGATTCAATAACGCAGGGTCCGGCAATCAGGAACAGTGGCTGGTCAATGCCGGCGTCAAATCCACACAGTTTCACAGTCTGGCGACTCCGGCCGGTAGTTCGACCTGTTTTGCCTTGAGTGCCGCTTCGATAAAGCCGGTGAACAGGGGATGTCCACCCAGCGGTGAAGAGGTAAATTCCGGATGAAACTGGCAGCCGAGAAACCAGGGATGATCCGGGATTTCAATCATTTCCACCAGGGTTTCGTCCATCGAATGACCGCACAACACCATGCCGTGCCTTTTCAAAACATCACGGTAGTGATTGTTGAATTCATAGCGGTGCCTGTGCCGTTCAATAACGATTTCCTTTTGATACAATTCACGGGCCAAAGTGCCTTCACGAAGCCGGCAACGTTGAGCACCCAGGCGCATGGTGCCACCCATTTCTGAATCCTCCGATCGTGTCTCCACGGAACCTGAAGCGTCCAGCCATTCAGTAATCAGGCCGATGACCGGATCAGCACACTGCTGATCAATTTCCGTGCTGTTTGCGTCTTCGAGATCACAGACATTACGCGCATATTCAACAACTGCAGCCTGCATGCCATAGCAAATTCCAAGGTAGGGCACGCGGTTTTCACGCGCGTATTGAATGGCCATTACCTTGCCTTCAAAGCCGCGCTCTCCGAATCCGCCCGGCACCAGAATGGCGTCGGCGTTTTCCAGGCCGGGAATCCCTTCTTTTTCTAAGTCTTCAGACTCGAGCCGGAGAATATTCACCTTGATACGTTGGCGGAGTCCGCCGTGCTGTAGTGCTTCCGTCAGTGATTTGTAAGCATCGGCATGGTTGACGTATTTACCTACCATTGCCACCGTGATTTCATGGCGGGTGTTTTGCATACGATCAACTACCTCACGCCATTCGCTGAGATCCGTTTCTCTTGCATCAAGACCAAGGCGTTCTACCACGATGTCGTCCAGGCCCTGCTCATGAAGCAGCATCGGTATTTCATAAATTCCATTACGCGCGTCCAGCGCTGAAATGACGGCCTCTCTGGAAACATTGGTAAATAGCGCAATTTTTGTCCTTTCTTCCTCGGTTAGTTCGTTTTCACAACGGCACAGCAGAATATCCGCCTGGATTCCGATTGATCTCAGTTCCTTCACGGAGTGCTGGGTCGGCTTGGTCTTGGTTTCATTGGCCGCCTTGATGTAGGGGATCAATGTCAGGTGGATGTACAAAGCCTGGTCGCCATATTCAAAACCAAGCTGTCGAATGGCTTCGAGGAAAGGCAGGGATTCGATATCACCTACGGTTCCGCCAATTTCGATCATCGACACATCGAAACCTTCGGATGCCTTAACCACGCTTTCCTTGATCTCATCGGTGATATGCGGAATCACCTGCACGGTTCCGCCAAGGTAATCACCCCTGCGCTCCTTGGCGATAACGTTGTTGTAAATCCGGCCGGTGGTGAAATTATTGAGCTGAGTCATGCGGGTGCGAATGAACCGCTCGTAGTGCCCGAGGTCAAGATCAGTCTCAGCACCGTCTTCGGTTACATAAACTTCACCATGTTGAAACGGGCTCATGGTGCCAGGGTCTACATTGATATAAGGATCCAGCTTGACCATTGTCACACTGAGTCCCCGTGATTCAAGGATAGCGGCGAGAGACGCAGCAGAAAGCCCCTTACCCAATGAAGAAACAACGCCGCCCGTTACAAAAACAAGTGAAGTCATACCAGAACCTGTCTGTTTTAGCTGTGGAAGTTCTGGATCAATATTCTACCGGACAAGGCTCAGTCATGTGCTAAATTTTTCTTTATTATTGAAACGCGCCGCCAAAATCCTGAGCTCATATACGATAAAGATGATGCCTGCACGCCGATTTTGATCTGCAGGCAATCACTGCTTGAAAACTCCCCTGATTCGCGAGAACATCGTCCGGGTCGAGGTGTAGAATCCACCTCTCCATATTTGCGTCTTTTTCGGAGTTCCATGAGCAGCCAATACCAGGCCAAGGATATTGAAGTCCTGTCAGGGCTTGAGCCTGTTCAGCGCCGTCCCGGCATGTACACCGATACATCCCGGCCAAATCACCTGGTCCAGGAAGTGATTGACAACAGCGTTGACGAGGCGCTGGTAAAACACTGCAAGAGCATCGAGGTCACTTTGCACGAGGACGGTTCGATTGAAGTGTCCGACGACGGCCGGGGTATGCCTGTGGACATTCATCCGGAACACAATATTCCGGGCGTGGAGTTGATACTGACGCGTCTGCACGCCGGCGGGAAATTCTCTGACAAGAACTACCAGTTTGCCGGCGGATTACATGGCGTTGGCGTTTCCGTCGTCAACGCGCTTTCCAGTGACCTGGAAATCTGGATCAAGCGCGACGGCAATGAACACCACATGTCCTTCAGAGACGGCGGCAAGGCCTCCGAACTGGAAATTATCAACGCGGTTGGCAAGCGCAATACAGGCACCCGCCTCAGGTTCTGGCCGGACAAGAAGTATTTTGACTCGGCGAAAATTTCGGTCAAAAGCCTGCGCCACCTTTTACGCGCCAAGGCCGTCCTTTGCCCGGGACTGCAAGTAAGCCTGGTCCAGGCAAAAGCAGGTGAAAAGGAAACATGGTTATACGAGAAAGGGCTTTCAGAATACCTTCAGTCGGAACTGGAGGATGAAATCCTGCTTCCCGCCAGTCCATTCACAGGGGAATTGAAAGGCACCGACTCTGAAGTCAGCTGGGCGCTGTGCTGGTTGCCGGGCGGGAATACGCTGCAGGAAAGTTACGTCAACCTGATACCCACCACGCTGGGAGGTACACATGTCAACGGCCTGCGCACCGGATTGGTGGAATCCTTACGCGAGTTTTGCGAACTGCACAGCCTGCTTCCACGCGGTGTGCGCCTTGCGCCCGACGACATCTGGGACCGCATCGGTTTCATTCTTTCGCTCAGACTGGCTGAGCCGCAGTTCAGTGGACAGACCAAGGAGCGCTTGTCTTCCCGTGCGGCCGCGACCTTTGTCTCCGGTATCCTCAAAGACGCATTCAGCCTGTGGTTGAACCAGAATGTTAGCGACGGCGAAGAAATTGCCAGGCAGGCAATAGACAATGCACAAAAGCGGATGAAGAGAAGCCGCAAAGTCGAACGCAAGAAGATCACTTCGGGACCGGCCCTGCCCGGCAAGCTGGCCGATTGTTCCAGCCAGGACCTGTCGATGACCGAGTTGTTCCTGGTTGAGGGTGATTCCGCCGGTGGCAGCGCCAAGCAGGCGCGCAACCGTGAATACCAGGCCATCCTGCCGTTACGCGGCAAGATCCTGAATACATGGGAGGTAGATTCGGACGCTGTTCTTTCCTCTCAGGAAGTGCATGACATCTCTGTCGCCATCGGGGTTGATCCCGGGTCTGACAGTATTTCGGGACTGCGATACGGCAAAATCGTGATCCTGGCTGACGCGGATTCGGACGGCTTGCACATCGCCACTTTGTTGAGCGCGTTGTTCTTGAAGCATTTTCATGCGCTGGTCGAGACCGGACACATCTTTGTGGCGATGCCTCCCTTGTTCAGGATTGATGTCGGCAAGGAAACTTTTTATGCGCTGGACGCGGAGGAACGCGAAGCCATCCTGGAGTTGATTACCGCTGAGAAGAAAAAGGGCAAGATTACCGAAACCCGGTTCAAGGGGCTAGGCGAAATGAACCCGCTGCAACTGCGGGAAAGTACCATAGATCCGGATACACGGCGGCTGGTGCAACTGACCATTGAAAACGAATCGGCTACATTTAAGATGATGGATATGCTGCTGTCTAAAAAACGCGCTGCAGACCGCAAAGCCTGGCTACAGGACAAGGGTGATCTCGCCTCTATTTGAAGCCAAATCAGATACCGGCCAGGTTCGAAATTCAAGAGCGAGAACATATGACTGAGATTACGCAGAGCTTTACTGATTACGAACAGGTTCCTCTTAAGGATTATGCCGAACGTGCATACCTGGATTATTCCATGTACGTGGTACTCGACCGGGCCCTGCCAAGTATTGGCGATGGCCTGAAGCCGGTACAAAGGCGGATTATTTACGCCATGAGCGAACTGGGCCTCAGTGCCGGCTCCAAGCACAAAAAATCAGCCAGAACTGTTGGTGACGTGTTGGGCAAGTTTCACCCGCACGGCGATTCCGCGTGTTACGAAGCCATGGTGTTGATGGCACAGCCATTTTCATATCGTTATCCATTGATTGACGGACAGGGGAATTTCGGCTCCCCGGACGACCCCAAATCCTTTGCCGCCATGCGCTATACCGAATCGAGACTGGCGCCATACGCGCGCACGCTGCTGACCGAACTGGGCATGGGCACCGTTGAGTGGCAGCCCAATTTTGATGGCACTCTGAAAGAGCCATGCACGCTTCCGGCCCGCCTGCCCAACGTGTTGTTGAATGGAAGTACAGGCATCGCGGTCGGCATGGCCACCGATATTCCGCCACACAACCTTAAGGAGGTCGTGAGCGCATGCATTCGCTTACTGGATGAGCCCAAGGCGTCCATCGAAGATCTCTGTGAGCATGTAAAAGGTCCGGATTACCCAAGCGATGCGGAAATTATTACGCCGCGTGAAGACTTGCGGAAAATGTATGAAACGGGGCTCGGCTCGGTGAAGATGCGCGCCGTTTGGGAGAAAGAAAACGGTGAAATTATTGTTAACGCCCTACCCCACCAGGTCTCGCCCGCAAAGGTTCTCGAGCAGATCGCCACACAAATGCGCGCCAAGAAACTACCGATGGTCGAAGACCTGCGTGATGAATCGGATCATGAGAATCCCACGAGGCTGGTCATTGTGCCTCGTTCAAACCGCGTCAATATTGAACAATTGATGAATCACCTGTGCGCTACTACCGACCTGGAGAGAAATTACCGGGCCAACTTCAATATCATTGCCAATAATGGAAAGCCCAACGTATTGAATCTCCGGAATCTCCTGAAGCAATGGCTGACTTACAGGCTTGCAACGGTCACAAAACGCCTTGAGCACCGTCTCGACCAGGTCGTAGACCGGCTGCATATTCTTGAAGGGCTGCTACTTGCCTATCTCAATATTGACGAAGTTATTCACATTATTCGCACCGAGGAAACACCCAAGGCAGTCATGATGAAGCGTTTTGAGCTGACCGGAACGCAAGCAGAAGCCATCCTTGAACTGAAGCTCAGGAATCTGGCGAAGCTCGAAGAGATGAAGATCCGTACCGAGCAGGAGGATTTGGACGAGGAACGACAGGGACTGGAAACCACGCTGGGTTCGAAACAGCGGATGAAGACCCTGGTTAAAAAAGAACTGAACGACGATGCTGAAAAATACGGTGACGCCCGGCGCTCAAAACTGAAGGAAAAGGGAGCTGCACAGGCCTTCAAAGAAGAGGATCTGATGCCCGCAGAGCCTACAACCGTTATCTTATCCGAGTCCGGCTGGGTGCGTGCTGCCAAGGGGCATGAAATTGACCCTAAAAGCCTGGGATACAAGGCCGGAGACGCGTTTCAGCACTCGGCGCGCGGGCGAAGCAACCAACTGGCTGTGTTCCTGGATTCTGCCGGCCGGGCATACACGCTGCCGGCCCATTCATTGCCATCTGCGCGCAGCCTTGGAGAACCCCTGACCAGCCGTTTCAACACCCCAGATGGCGCCCGCTTTCTTTATGCGCTGGCCGGTGACCCGGAACAGAAAATCGTACTTGCCAGTTCTTTTGGCTACGGATACGTGACCAGCATGTCCAATTTGCACAGCCGGATGAAGGCCGGCAAAGCGATGATCTCCTTACCATCAGGCTCACAGCCTGTAACACCTGCGCTTATCCATTCAGAGAAAACGGATACCATTATCTGTGCGACTTCGGAAGGCTACCTTTTGGCTTTTCCGCTAAGTGATCTGCCAGAACTTGCCAAGGGTAAGGGTAACAAGCTGATCAATGTACCGCCCAAGAGGCTAAAGGCCGGAGAGGAATTCATGGTGGGCATGGTCGTCAAGTCTCTCGGCGATGAAATCCTGGTGTGGGCCGGACAGCGCTACCTTCGCATGAGCAGCAGCGACCTGGAACACTACAGTGGTGAAAGGGCGAAAAGAGGTCGCAAGTTACCCAGAGGGTTCCAACGCGTGACATTGATTGAACTTGCGGTGAAGCCTACGGATTGATCTTTTCGGTCATCAGCCAGGCTTATCCTCGAATGCTGACGCGCGTTCCTCTATAAATACACTGCTACGCTGATTTCAGGTACTCAGGCAAAGTAGTGACATTGGGGTGTAATTCATCCAGACCAACAGTAAGCCCGTTGGCGCTGACCACGCGTGCATGAAAACGCTTTAGTCGACCCGGCTCCGGCACACCACATGAGTGCGCGATGATTGATACTTCTTTCATCATATTGCGGGCATAGTTTGCCACGCGTACTGATTTGTCGGTGGGATCGAGTCCACGCTGCAAGCGCTTATTGTGAGTAGTTACTCCTGTCGGACAGGTATTTCGGTTGCATTTCATGGCCTGGATGCAACCCAGGGCAAACATGAAACCACGCGCAGAATTTACCGCATCCGCCCCTACGCAAAGTGCCCAGGCAACTTCCGAAGGCGTCACCCGCTTGCCGGATGCCAGTATCCGGATTCGGGGACGCAGACCATACTCATTCAATTTGTCTACTACCATTGGCAAAGACTCTCGGATCGGAAGTCCCATCTCATCCATCAGAGGCAAAGGTGCTGCGCCGGTGCCCCCGTCGCCGCTGTCTACGGTAATAAAATCAGGTGCCGACTCTATACCACGTTCATGAATCAACCGGCAGAACTCGTCCAGCCAGCCATAGGCGCCGATGACCGCTTTGAAACCAGTCGGCAGACCGCTTGCATCGCGGATGCGCTTGATCATATCCAGCAGGTCTTCCAGTGAGTTGATTTCCGGATGGCGGTTGGGGCTGATCGAGGCCTGGCCCTGGGGAATACCCCTGATTTTAGAGATCTCTTCAGTGACCTTGATGGCGGGCAGTATGCCCCCTTTGCCTGGCTTGGCGCCTTGCGACAGTTTGAGTTCAATCATCTTGATCGAAGGGTTGTTTCCTGCTTCGCGAAGTTTTTCATCCGATAGTTTTCCGGATTCATCTCGCGCGCCATACTTGGCGGTGCCAATCTGGAATACGACGTCACAACCACCTTCGAGATGCCAGGGTGAAACCCCGCCTTCACCGGTGTTCAGCCAGATTCCAGCCATTTCAGCGCCTCGCGAAAGCGCCCGCACTGCAGGCCTGGACAGCGAGCCAAAACTCATGGCCGAAATATTGAAGAACGAGCTTGTCTCGTAGGGCTTTTCACAATAGGGGCCGAACAGGATTGGTGAGGGTTTCATGGCCTCTTCGTCCAGGCGGGGGAACATGCAGTTGGCAAACATTACAGTCCCCTCGTGCGACAGGTTTTTGGTCGATCCAAACGCTGCTGTATTATTGATGTCCCTGGCCGCGCGTTCCGCCCACAATCTCTGCGCACGGTTGAATGGCAATTCTTCCCTGTCCATCGCAAAGAAGTATTGCCGGAAAAATTCTCCGAGGTGCTCGAAAAACGTTCTGAACCGGCCCACCACCGGATAGTTGCGGCGCACCGAATTTACCGTCTGGTACTTGTCGAAAAAATACAGAAACAGGATAAGGATCAGACCGGTGCCAACGGCAAAAACAAATAGCGTCGCCATCAGTTCAAGCACCGTGAGTACGAATGGTGGAAGTCCCAGCATGATGTTCTCCTGTTTTGCTTATTCCCTTACTATCGGGAAAAGAACCGCCTCGGGGCGAAAAGCTTACCAAAAGTGCCTGCAGCAGGAAGTCACTTCAACCAGATAAGCGTTGCCATTCTGCCGGTAAGTCCGTCACGGCGGTAGGAAAAAAAACGCTCCGGGTCCGAGTACGTGCAGAAATCGCTGCCATAAATCCGGTGCACACCTGTCTTTTCCAATTGCTGCCTCGCCAGAAGGTTCAGATCAGCCAGCCATGTATTGCCTGAAATCCTGAATGCTTCTTTTGCTGCAGTGTCATTTCGCACGAAAGCCTGCCGCACATCTTCACCTACCTGGTATGCATCCCGCCCGATACACGGACCCAACCACGCCATGAGTTCTGCTGGCGCACAATCCAGTGATTCAACAGTTTTCCTTAAAACACCCGCAACCAGACCCCGCCAACCTGCATGCGCGGCAGCAACCCGGCGGCCACGAATGTCCGCAAACAGTACCGGCAAACAGTCGGCGCTCAATACCGCACAAACCCGTCCTGGTATTTCACTGAATATAGCGTCTGCTTCAGGTGTTTGCTGCGTGATTCCGTCATGCCGTACAGGGACATTTCCATGCAGCTGAGCCAACCATTTCGCAGGAGCGGGTAAAAATTCCTCGAGACGCCGCATGTTTTCAGCAACGTCCCGCGGCAAATCACCACAATCCGAACCCAGGTTGAGGCTTTGCCACGTGCCTTTGCTGACACCGCCAAGCCGGGTTGTAGCAAGTGCACTGACGCAGGACGGGGCTGGCCATTCCGGCTCAATGACCGGAATCATTGCCGGGCGTTCCGTTTGCCGTCTTCAGTTTCCAGAATCTGCAGTAGTCTGGCCAGATCATCGGGCACCGGCGCAGAATATTCGCACAACTCATTCGTCTGTGGGTGTAAAAGCTTCAATGTTCGCGCGTGAAGCGCCTGTCGCGAAAACCTGGCTACCGCTTCGCTTGCAATCGCCGTCGGGCCGGTGACTTTCCCTGTTTTTTGTCCATACTGCGCATCACCAACAAGGGGATGTCCCAGGTGCCGCATATGTACACGAATCTGGTGGGTGCGGCCGGTTTCAAGCGCGACACTGATATGGCAGAAGTGTTCAAAAGCCTGGAGCAGGCGATAGTGACTGATTGCCGGTCGCCCGGAAGATACCACGGCCATACGCTGACGATCATGAGGATTGCGTCCTATCGGCGCCTCGACAGTACCCTTCAGAGCAGTAATTCCATGGACTACTGCCCTGTAAATCCGGCCCATTTTCCGGTCATGCAACTGGCTAACAAGGGAATTATGTGCTTTCAGACTGCGGGCAACGACCATGACACCGGAAGTGTCTTTGTCCAGGCGATGTACGATTCCTGATCGTGGGATTGCAGCCAGGGAAGCATCAAAATGCAGAAGACCGTTTTGAAGCGTTCCGCCGGGATGACCGGTGGCGGGGTGTACTACCAGACCTGCAGGTTTGTTGATAACAATGATATGTGCATCTTCGGCAATAATATCGATCGGGATTTCCTGGGATAAGACTTCATTGTCCAGCTCAAGCTCGACCTCCAGCCTGATAATCTCGCCTCCAGCAACCCGCTGTTTGGGCAATACGGTACTGCCATTCAGAGTCAGGCTACCTTCACGAATCCATGATTGGAGCCTCGCCCTGGAATAATCAGGAAACAATTCGGTTGCGGCCTGGTCAATTCGCTTACCTGCCTGGTCACTATTCAGATGCCGGGTTTGCTTGATTATGGTCATCACATCCCCGCTTGGCCTGCCTTATTCAAGTTCCGTTGAATTGAACCATTGGATTCAATAGTGTCTGAGATTAAGTATCGTCAATTTACACTGCCAGTGAAAGGCGCATGCTAGTGAAAGGCGCACGATTCGGCTATCATTCCGCATCCATAGCAGACCGAAAACATCAAAGACCGGATACTATGCCTGCAGCATTCAACTGCCCACCACTCAAATTTCTGAAAGTCAGTCAATTCTGGCTAATGCTTGCAATGTCAGTGTTGCTAGGCGGCTGCGGCAAAGAAGACCTGGAGCGGGAAACCGGAAAGACGGCTGAGCAGATGTATGCCGAAGCCAAACACCACCTGGAACGCTCGGCCTATGACCAGGCGGTGCGGGGTTATAAACAGCTTCAGACACGGTATCCATTCGGCCGTTATGCGGAACAGGCTCAATTGGAAATGGCCTATGTCTTCTACAAAGCGCGCCAACCCGAGCGGGCTCTGTCCACGGCTGACCGTTTTATCCGCACCTATCCGAGTCACCCAAATGTTGACTATGCTTATTACATTCGTGGGCTAACCAATTACGAGCAAAAAGTCGGCATGCTTGAACGGTTAATGCCCAGTCGCGTACGCGACCGTGACCAGACGGCGGCGATTGATGCTTTCAATGATTTTGACGAGTTGTGCCGGCGTTTCCCAGACAGTCGATATGCGCCTGATGCCCGCAAGAGAATGATCTTTCTACGCAATAACCTGTCTTTGTTCGAAATTGATGTAGCCCGTTATTACCTGCGTCGCAAGGCCTACGTGGCCGCCGCAAATCGTGCCCGCTACCTCTTGGAAACCTACCCGGATTCCCCGGAAACCGGCGGGGCTCTGGAGGTAATGCACATTGCTTATACGGAACTGAATTTGCCGGAATTGGCCGATGACGCCATGAAGGTGTTGAAATTGAATTACCCGGATCATCCCTATATCAAAGGCTATAAAAAAGAAGGATTTTTCAGCAAGCTCTGGCCATTTGACTAAGGGCCTCTGGTTTATTCATGAACTCGCGTCTTGCGCTCAATATACTCTGATTTAAACCAGGTTTTACTGCTCTCTGCCCTCGCGCCATCCCGAAGTTATCGGGTAACGCCTGTCACGCCCGAAACCCCTTGAGGTAATTCGTGTGCCTGGCGCTCCCTGGCGGCGTTTGTATTCATTGCGAAGCACCATGGCCGCGACCTTTCTCACCACATCTTCTTCAAACCCCTCGGCAACTATCTCTTGAATTGAGCGGTCCTGGTCTGTCTGGCCAGGTGCCAGTTCGGCGGAAGGTGCCCGCTCTATCACAGCTGCCGGAATTGCGGGTCCCAGTTGGTTCCGGTAATGGGACAAATCGTATACACGGGTTTTGGGACAGTCCTTTATTGGTGAAAATCCACCGCACATGTCGCCATAAATCGTACTGTAGCCCACCGCGAGTTCACTCTTGTTACTGGTGGCGAGTGGCAGCCAGCCAAGTTTATTCGACAGTGCCATTACCAACGTACCTCGTATTCGGGCCTGGAGGTTTTCCTCTGTGACATCGTCGTCGACATGTTTGAAGGATTCCTCCAAAACCGCGGCCATGGACTGAAATGACGCCTCGATTGAGATAGACCGGTAGTGCACACCGAGCACCTTTGCCTGGGATTTGGCCAATTCAATGCTCAAGTCTGAGGTATGTCGGGAAGGCATCATTACGGCATGAACTTTGTCGGCTCCGAGGGCATCAACGGCAATGGCGAGGGTAAGTGCGGAATCAATTCCGCCGGACAATCCGAATACAACATCGGTAAAACCATTTTTACTGACGTAATCAGCCAGGCCCCTGACCAGATCGGTGTATATTTCCGCCAGTTCAGAATCCCCGACCTGTGCCCCGGCAGAATTCACCAGGGGCCAATCCAGGGCTGTGAGCGTTCCGCGAGAAGAATCGAAATCTGCTATCAGCAATGCCTCGGTACAAAGTGGTCCCGCCTGGCTGCAGTTGCCGTTTGCGCTAAGCAGCATGGACCGGCCGTCAAAAACCAGTTCATCCTGACCACCCACCAGGTTGCAATACACCAAGGGCAGACCGGTCTCAGCGTGGTGTCGACGGAACATTCCCGCCCTCGCTTTTAGTTTGTCATCCCGATAGGGCGATGCGTTGGGGACAAGCAGGCATTCAGCGCCGGCCTCTTTTGCCTGCAATGCGGGTTCACTTTCCCAGCTGTCTTCACAGATCAACACACCAAAAAGGACACCTTCAAGTTCAATGACCAACGAATCCTGGCCGGCCGAAAAGTATCGCCTTTCGTCAAAAACAGCATAATTGGGGAGGCACTGTTTGAAGTAACGACCGATGACTGCCTTGTTTCTGATCCAGCTTGCCGCGTTATATCGCAAGCCGTGTTCTTCCCATGGATGCCCAATAATGACGTCAATCTCTTGCACCGAGGATACCAGGGATTCGAAAATCTCGTGACAGCGACGCATGAATCCCGGTCGTAATAACAGGTCTTCCGGAGGATAACCTGCAATGGCTAATTCCGGGAACAAGACTGCTGAAGCAGATTCAGCTTTTGCAGCTTCTATGCATTCAAGCGCCCGCCTGAGATTCCCGGCCAGGTCTCCAACCTGGAAATCAAATTGCGCCAGCGCGATTCTCATATAATTTCGATTTTTCCAGGCCGGCTCTTTCCGGCTTCGAATTTCAGGATGAAGGGATCAACCGGCCAGGCTTTCGGAGATAGCAGAACCCAGATCGGCTGGCGAACGTACCGTTCTGACACCCGCGGCTTCCAGTGCCTTGAATTTAGCTTCTGCAGTTCCTTTACCACCGGCGATGATTGCACCTGCATGTCCCATGCGTTTTCCCGGGGGCGCGGTTACACCGGCAATGTAAGCGACCACTGGTTTACTGACATAGTCGGCAATAAACCCTGCTGCATCCTCTTCAGCCGAACCACCGATCTCTCCCACCATAATGATGCCCTCTGTTTCCTCGTCGTCTTGAAACATTTTCAAGCTGTCTATGAAACTCATCCCTTGAATAGGATCTCCACCGATGCCGATACAGGTTGATTGCCCCAATCCTGCGAGAGTCGTCTGGTAAACGGCTTCGTAGGTCAGGGTACCTGAACGTGAAACCACGCCAACACGCCCCTTGGAATGGATTCTGCCCGGCATTATGCCGATTTTGCATTCACCAGGAGTAATAATTCCAGGGCAATTAGGGCCGATCATCCAGGTATCGTCCAATTCAGACAGCACTGCCTTCACCCGCATCATGTCGTGTACCGGTATACCCTCGGTAATGGTGACGATCACCCTGATGCCGGCGTCGGCAGCTTCCAGGATCGCATCTGCTGCAAAAGGGGGCGGCACGTAGATTACCGACGCTTCAGCGCCGGTTTCTTCCACCGCCTGTGCAACCGTGTTGAACACCGGCAAACCGAGGTGTTGTTGACCGCCTTTGCCCGGGGTCACGCCGCCCACCAGCCTGGTGCCATATTCAAGCGCTTGCTCGGAATGGAAAGTACCCTGGTTTCCGGTGAAACCCTGGCAAATTACTTTTGTTGCCTGATTAACCAAAACGCTCATTGTGCCGCCCCTTTCTTACTGCCCGCAGCAGCCACAACTTTTTGTGCTGCATCATTCAGATCAGTTGCCGGGATCAAAGCCAAACCGCTATCCGCCAGCATCTGCCGGCCCTCGTCGACGTTGGTACCTTCAAGGCGCACCACAACAGGCGCTTCGACACCCACTTCCTGGACCGCGTTGATGATGCCTTCTGCGATCAGGTCGCAACGCACAATCCCGCCGAAAATGTTCACCAGGATCGCCTCAACCCTGTCACTTGAAAGAATCAGCTTAAAAGCTTCTTCCACGCGCTCTGCGTTGGTACCGCCACCGACATCCAGGAAATTGGCCGGTTCGCCGCCGTTGAGCTTGACGACATCCATGGTTGCCATGGCAAGACCCGCGCCATTAACCATGCAGGCGATATTGCCATCCAGCGTCACGTAATTCAGATCATGCCGACTCGCTTCAACCTCGGTCGGGTCTTCCTGGGCTTCATCTCGCATGGCGGCCAGGTCGGGATGCCTGAACAGCGCGTTATCGTCAGCGTTAATCTTTGCGTCCAGTGCAAGCAGGTCACCGTTGCCATCGATAATCAGCGGATTTACTTCCACCAGGCTCAGGTCTTTTTCCACGAAAAGCCGGTACAAGCCGTGCATGATCTTTCCCAGTTGTTTCACATTTTTCGCAGACAGGCTCATGCCGAATCCCATCTGCCGCGACTGGTAAGCCTGCAGGCCGGCAGTATTGTTTACTTCGACCGTAACTATTTTTTCAGGCTCGGTAACTGCTACCTGTTCAATGTCAACGCCGCCAGCAGCCGACCCCATAAAAGTCACACAGTGATTTACCCGGTCCACCAGGGCGGAAAGATATAATTCTGTCTCAATGTCGATAGCTTCAGCAATCAAAACAGAGTCCACCGGCAATGCAATACCACCAGTTTGATAGGTGCTGATTTTCATGTTCAGCATGCGCTCGGTTTCGCTGCGTACAGCTTCGAGGTCCCGGACCAGCTTTACGCCACCGGCCTTGCCCCGACCACCGGCGTGTACCTGGGCTTTAACAACCCACATTTTTCCGCCCATCCCCTTGGCGGCAGCAACCGCTTCTGCCGGGGTTCGGGCCATCACGCCTGCAGGAACCGGAATGCCATAGCTTGCAAACAGTTCTTTTGCCTGGTACTCATGGAAATTCATGTTTTCTCCTGAATCAAATTAAACCGGGGTCAGAGAACCATTTTAGTTGAACCAGCCCAACATTAAGGGCGTAAACAAAACAAAATTGGCTCTCTGACCCCGGTTTGGAATTTTGCCCGGCTAATCCCTTATTTTCTCCTGAATCGGCATCTAAAGCAAAGACAGGCGGTGTGATTTCACGATGGTGATATACTGCAGATTCATGCAATTGCGGTTCAGATTTTCAGGTGTGAAGGATTTGTTGACCCGGAGCGGATCACCATGAGCCAGATGCGAGATTTTGCCGCCTATCCCCTAACCGCTTCACTCTCAAAGCGAGTTCTCGCTTACCTCAGTTTCTTTCGGTTGTTCATTAGTGTTGCGCTTTCGTTTGCATACTTTTCAGATGCGCTGGTCCAGGCAACGAACATAAACAATCCCACCCTGGCCGGCACGACACTGATTGCATATATCGTGCTCGCGGTTTTCCTGTTCGTGGACACGAAATACAAGAGAACCAATGTTTTCTTACTGGCACATTCTTCATTGTTTGTGGATACCCTGTTCCTGGCGATCTTGTTGTTCATTTTTGGCGGCCTGGATAGCGGTTTGGATGTCTTGCTTGTATTCGTATGTGCCACGGCAGCTATTTTATTACCTTTGCGAACGGCACTCTTCCTGGCATCGATGGCCAGCCTGGCCATTATTGGCGAATCCGTTCTGGGCGGGTTGCTGCGAAGCGGGGAGGTAGAAAACCTGATCAGCTCGGGCCTGTATGGCCTGACCAACTTCCTTACGGCTATTCTTGCTCACCTGCTGGCTTTCTGGGCCAGGGACTACCGCTTGATTGCAGAACGGCAGCAACAAACCCTCAGTCGGCTTGAACAAATCAATGAACTAATCATCCGCAGGATGCGAAGCGGAGTCTTGGCAGTTGATCACGATGGTGAAATCAGACTAATGAATGAATCTGCATGGTTTCATCTTGGGAGTCCACCCGCCCTGGAACGTGCGCTTCCAGTTGTGTCCCCGGAACTTTTCGACGCAATGAATAACTGGAAAAACAGGACTTCGGTGGAATCTGAGGCCATCACATTGAAAGTCAGCCAGGCACAGGTTGTTCCCAAATTTGTCGCACTGCCTTCGGATCGGGATATCAGTACTTTGATCTTCCTGGAAGATAACGATGTGGTTGCCAAGAGGGCGATTGAGTTATCTGCAGTTTCGCTTGCAAAGTTGTCTGGCAGCATCGCCCATGAAATTCGAAATCCACTGTCCGCAGTAAGCCACGCGGCGCAATTACTGGCAGAGTCGGACCAGATTCCGGAGTCCGAGGAAAGGCTGATTACCATCATTGAAAATCAGTCCCGGAGAATGAATGGAATTGTCGAAAATATCCTGCAGTTGTCACGACGTGAAAAATCCCGTCCAGAATTATTCGAACTGACCCACTGGCTCGTTGATCTGCTGGAGGAATTTAAAAGCGCCATCCCCACCCTTGACCTGGTTCCGGAAATCAATGTGGGGGAAGATGAGGTGATGGTCATGTTTGATAGAAGCCAGCTACGCCAGGCCCTATGGAAATTAATGGATAACGCGACCGAGCACGCCGGAAGAAAAGACTTACCTCCCCGGGTCATACTGAGAATGGAACGACAGGAAATAGCCGGTTACTGCATCATCAGCGTCGAAGATAACGGTCACGGAATTCCTGAAGATCAGATTGGAAACATTTTCGAACCGTTTTTCACCACCAGGAAACAAGGCTCAGGCCTGGGCTTGTACGTGGCACGCCAGTTATGTGAGGCAAACCAGGCAGAACTTACGGTAGACCCGATAGTTGATCACGGTACGCGATTAAATGTCAGACTGGCTATGGCCAGGGGTAGCGGAGAAAAAGAAATTAATCCGACTGATAATCTCCAGGGATAGTAATGACCAAACAACATGTCCTTATTGTTGATGACGAACCTGATATCCGGGAACTTCTGACCCTGACACTCAGCCGCATGGGCCTGGATGTCACCGCTGCGGCTGACCTGGCAGAAGCCCGCCGGGCCCTGATCAGCGAAAATTTCAGTTTCTGCCTGACCGATATGCGCCTGCCCGATGGCAATGGACTGGATCTGGTGCGGGAGATTTCCGAAAATCACCCTGAGCTGCCTGCGGCAGTCATTACTGCGCACGGAAAAATCGAAGACGCTGTCCTCGCATTGAAAATTGGAGCTTTTGATTTTGTATCCAAGCCGGTCGACCTGGGTATTTTGCGGAGACTGGTTAATACTGCGCTGAAGCTTCGTGGTGACGAAGGCGATATCGATGGCCCTGCCCTGAAATCCGACCTGTCGATTGAAGACAGCCTGAAAAAACTGACCGGTGAATCTGAGGCCATCAACAAGACCCGTGTGATGATCCGGAAACTGGCGAGAAGCCAGGCCCCGGTAATGATAACGGGTGAATCAGGCTCGGGTAAGGAACTGGCGGCAAGATTGATTCATGAACTTGGTCCGAGGGCCGATCAGCCATTTGTACCGGTAAATTGTGGGGCCATTCCGACCGAATTGATGGAAAGTGAATTTTTTGGTCACAGCAAGGGCAGCTTTACCGGCGCAAACGTAGACAAGGAAGGACTATTCCAGGCAGCAGATGGCGGCACATTGATGCTCGACGAAGTTGCAGACCTGCCTTTGCACATGCAAGTCAAGTTGCTGCGGGCCATACAGGAAAAAGCTGTGCGCCCCATCGGCGCCCGTAGCGAAGTAACCGTTGACGTACGAATTGTCAGTGCCACGCACCAGGTGTTAAAACCTCTTGTTGAAACCGGGAAATTTCGCAGCGACCTGTTTTTCAGGTTGAATGTCATTGAATTGCCAATGCCCAGCCTCAGGGATCGGCGCGAAGATATACCCATGCTGGCAAGCCAATTCTTAAGTGAAATTACAGAACAATGGGCCGAAAACGAAATGCCAGAGATTTCAAACCAGGCAATGAAAGCCCTGTCCCAGCACGAATATACAGGTAATGTGCGTGAACTGATCAACATACTTCAACGTGCCGTGACGATGTGTGAAGGCAACACAATCATGCCCGGTGACCTGATGCTGGTACAGGTTACTGTGCAGGACGGTCTCAGGGACTCGCCGGAACGCGACGGAGAGCAGTCTCTGGATACCTACATCGAAGACATTGAAAAAAAGATGCTGGAAGATGCTCTCCAGGAAGCACGCTACAACAAGACACGGGCCGCTGCTCTGCTGGGAATCAGTTTCCGCTCATTGCGATACAAGCTAAAAAAATTCAACATCGATTAGACCTGTTTCAGTTTATCTGGAGCTGGACCTTTTCTTAGACGCGCAAGATGAATTCCTCGATTTCCGAGCGCATTGCAATCATTTTCGTGCCATTCCTGCTGGGCTTGTTCCTGATCAGCACGACCGGCTTTGACATGCTTCCGGGCCTGGGGGTTTTCAATGGAAAGCGTGTGTTGGAGGTATTTACCCTTCTCTTCCTCTTAATTGCCGTACTTATCAGTCACGATTTGCGTACTTCTTTTCGGGAACTTCAATCTATTTTACCGCGTTGGGCATTCATGGCACTTGCAATGGCATTTGTACTGGGTACCGCATCCACACTCAGGTTCTCTCATCCTGGCTACGGGCTGCTCGAGATTGCAATGTTGTTATTGCTAATCCTTTGCACCATTGCCACTGCTGCCGCCCGGCGTTTATCAGGAAATTACTTCGATCGCCTGGCTTTGCTTATCGTGATTACGGTCGGAGCCATAGTAGCTGTTACGGAATTTATGGGGTTTCTCGCGGCTTGGCTGGCCGGAAATGAGTTCAGTTACGATCAGATGTTGGTCCGTTTCGCCCATCCGAGGTTTTACAATCAGCTACAAACATTCAGTATCCCGCTGATCGCAGCACTGCCTTTTGTGTTCAATGCCAGGAAAGGGCTAAAAGTATTGGCGGTAATTCTGATCGGCGTACAATGGTGCCTGGTGGTAATTTCCGGCGGGCGGGGAAGTACCATCAGTCTGATAACCACGCTTGTGGCCGCTGCATTTCTATTCCCTGTTCGCCGGCGCTCATGGATGTCTATTCATCTTGCCGGCCTGATTATGGGGTTAATGATATACCTCGGCCTGGTCTTCGCTAATCAATTATTCGTTCCGGGAACAGGTAAATTCATCGAGGAATCGGTAGGCAGGCCGTTGATCACCAGTACCGGCCGGGTCCAGATGTGGGAAATGGCATGGAAGGAGGCCCTGGAGCAACCTGCACTGGGGTCAGGTCCGGCGGGTTTTGCCTGCAACTCACCACCGGCAACGCCCTCTCATCCTCATAATTTTCCGATGAAACTACTGGCTGAGTGGGGATTCCCCGCGTTCCTGCTGATAATGGCTGTATGCACATGGTTAGGATGGTGCCTGATTATGAAATGCCGTGGCGAACAAAGTGGCGAAGAATCGTCAGATATTCTGGTTGCCATGCTGGGCTGCAGTATCCTGGCAGCCACCATTCATGCCTGTGTCAGCGGGGTGCTGATCATGCCAGCCAGCCAGGTCATGGGCGTGCTGGCATGCGGCTGGGCATTTGGCCGGTTAAATCCGGTGGTCCGGAATACTCCCTCCCTTGCTTTAAGTTCGATTTCAGTCTTGCCGGTGGGAATAGTGGTGGCTGCCCTGGTTTGTGTATTTTCAATTAGCGAAGTGCAAAAGCTGGGCATTCGCACGAATAAAGTCGAATTTCAAAAGATCAGTATGCCGCGCTATTGGGATAGCGGGCGCAGTTGCAAATACTTCCATGAAAACAGGTAACTAGTGACAAAATTTGTCACTTTATGACAATTTGTGACCAAACTCCTTATTTTTACTAATAAAAATATTCTATATGTTATTGTTTTTCAATATGAGTAGATTTTGGCACGTGAATTGCATTATGTAGGTGCATCCCGGGTTTCATGGGGGATTGAACAGGTGATCTGTCAAAGCAGACACCACACACCATTGGAGGGTAGGATAGATGTTAAACATGAAACGAGTACAAAAAGGTTTTACTTTGATCGAACTGATGATCGTTATCGCGATTGTCGCTATTCTGGTTGCACTGGCAGTACCTGCGTACCAGGATTACACCATCCGCACGAAGGTTGGCGAATGCGTTAATAACGCTGCCGTTGCCAAGCTTTCAATCTCAGAGTACCGGGAAACTGTCGGATCTTACCCGGGAGATGCCGGTGAGGCTGGTATTGGTAATGGCACCACGGTAACTGCTGGCGTCAGTGAATTTTGCAATGCCTTTGCTTACACCGGCGGAAGTGCTTTTGATATTTCAGTTAATATCGGAGCTGTTGACGCCAACATTTCGGGCGTGATTCAGCCCACGTTGACAGCTAGTGTAAATGCTACTTCAAACAACGTTGACTGGAACTGCACTAATGGTTCGACAGCTGCTGCAAATGTTAAATACCTGCCGGCTACCTGTCGCGGAACAACGTAATAATACTTTTTTAATAAGTGAACCACGAAAAACCCCTGCATTAGCAGGGGTTTTCTTTTTATATCAGTAAGTTATTAGTAAAATCGGAGGTTACAAACCGATTTTAAGCGTCTATACTATATGTAGGGGAAGTAACTGTTCGACCTGAACATGGAGATTGGGTTGATATCAACCCCGGTGTACCGGAGCTCCGGGTTTCATTCAGGAACCATATCCCGGCAATGGACGGACTGGAAGAAAAGCAATGCGAAATACCATTCAGGGGAAGCGATCAGGTGGATTCACGCTGATCGAGTTGATGATCACGATCGCCATCGTTTCAATTCTTGTAGCCATTGCAGTTCCTGCCTATAAAAATTATACGATACGTGCCAAGGTCGTAGAATGCATCAATAACGCTGCAGTCGCTAAACTGCAAATCTCAGAATACCGCCAGACTTTGGGTTCCTGGCCCCCGAGTGCACTGGAAGCTGGCATTGAAACCGCTTCAGGTGCAAGTACCAGCGAATTCTGCAATGGGTTTATCAATTATCAGTCAAGCACTGGTGCTTTTGAGATTGATGTCAATGAATCGGCTGTCGACGTTGTGCTAAGCACCATAGCTCCTGTAATGGTTCCGGCTCAGGAAGGTACAAGTAATATATTGAATTGGGATTGTACTGTTGGTTCAACGGCAGCGAATGACGTGCGCTACCTGCCATCGTCGTGCCGCGATAGCTGATTCTCCGTAAGCTAAGTCAACGTAAGCAAAAATCTCCCCCGTGGGGGAGATTTTTCTTTATTCGTCTTGTGCTTGCACTATAGACCTGACAAATCAGTATAATGGTGGCGTGGGACATGGAGTAACCCGCTTGTGAATACCGAACTCAAGGTCTCCAACCATCTGCACAGTTTTGCACGCCGTCTGGTGGCTGAAGGCATGATAGAAGAGCAGGCAGCATTGGAAGCTGTAGATCTTGCCGGTAAAAAAGGCAGTACCATTCTGGCCTGGATGATTCAGGAAAACGGGATCGACCCCGAAGTCCTGGCCGCCGCTGCGTCGGTGGAATACGGTGTGCCTCTCATTGATGTATCTGCATTCGACATGACCATGGCGCCCGTCAGCCTGGTTGACGAAAACCTGATCCAGAAGCACCGTGCCCTTCCGCTTTACCTGCGTGGCAATTCTCTCTTTATAGGCTTACCCGACCCAACTGATCATGAAGTCATCGACGAGATTTCATTTAGCTCGGGATTTCACGTTGAACCGGTACTGGTTGCATCAGACAAACTCGAAGTTGCCATTAGCAAGGCACTCGAGTCAGCCGAGCCGGAATTTGACGAATTTGAAGACGAAGGGCTGGAAGATATCAGTTTTCAACTGGAAGCGGAGGATGAAGATGACAGCTCCGACCCGGCGGTTGACGAAACTCCCGTGGTCCGGTTCGTCAACAAGGTTTTGCTCGATGCCATTCGCAAAGGAGCATCTGATATTCATTTCGAGCCCTACGAGGCAAGCTATCGAATTCGATATCGCATGGATGGCGTTCTGAAGGCGGCTGCCAACCCGCCAGTACAAATGGCGCGCCGCATGTCATCACGCCTCAAGGTCATGGCAGGCCTGGATATTGCAGAAAAGCGCGTGCCGCAGGATGGTAGGATAAAATTAACCATCAGCCGCACCAAATCCATCGATTTTCGTGTGAGTACCTGCCCCATACTGTTCGGCGAGAAGGTCGTGCTCCGTATCCTGGATTCGGCAGCAACCAAGCTCGGCATAGAAGGCCTGGGCTTTGAAAAAGAACAGCGGCTGGAGTATCACGAGGCAGTCAAAAAACCCTACGGTATGATTCTTGTAACCGGTCCGACCGGTAGTGGTAAAACAGTAACGCTTTACACAGCGCTGCAGATTCTAAACGAAGAAGGACGGAATATATCCACGGTAGAAGACCCGGTAGAGATTCGTGTAAAGGGAATCAACCAGGTGCAACAAAACGCCAAACAGGGCATGACCTTCGCCCGTGCGTTACGCTCATTCCTGCGACAGGATCCGGACGTAATCATGGTTGGTGAAATACGTGACCTTGAAACTGCGGAAATCGCGATAAAGGCAGCACAAACCGGTCACCTCGTGTTGTCCACCCTGCATACCAATGACGCGCCCCAATCAATTACCCGCCTGATGAACATGGGTGTGCCGACTTATAACATTACTTCTGCGGTTAACCTGGTGATAGCACAGCGTTTGCTTCGCAGATTACATAAATGCAAAATTCAGGATGATCTACCCAAGGAGGCGTTACTAAGCGCAGGATTCGATAAGTGCATCATTAAAGAACTGACTATTTTTAAGCCGAACGGTTGTGTTGACTGTAATGAGGGTTACCGTGGTAGAACCGGTATTTTTGAAGTTATGCCCATTTCAGATAGTATTGCGCGTATTATTCTGGAAGAGGGCAATGCGATGCGCATCGCAATGCAGGCCAGGGAAGAAAATGTTAAGGATTTGCGCCACTCGGCTTTACAAAAGGCTGCAAGTGGCATAACAGATCTTATCGAAATTAACCGTGTAACCAAGGACTAGGTTATGGCTACAGTACAAATTGAACCCACCATCTTTCTTTGGGAAGGACGTGACAAACGTGGTGTCAAGCTAAAAGGCCAGCAGGTCGCCCCCAATCAAAACCTTGTGCGTGCTGAATTGCGGCGGCAGGGAATCAGCCCGATCCGCGTAAAGAAAAAAGCCAAACCCTTATTCGGTAGTGCGGGCCGGCGAATCAGTGCAAAGGAAATCTCGATATTCAGCAGGCAGTTGGCTACCATGCTGAAATCAGGTGTCCCCCTGGTCACGGCATTTCAAATCATCGCCGGAGGTGTAAAAAACCCACGTATGCGGACGATGGTAAACAAAATTCGTGCGGACGTTGAATCAGGCGGAAGTTTGTTTGAAGCGTTAAGCTCGCACCCTATTCAATTTGACGAGCTATACACCAACCTGGTCAAAGCAGGCGAATCGGCGGGTGTGTTGGACACCATCCTCGATGAAATTGCCTCCTATAAAGAGCGTATCGAAAGTATTAAGGGCAAAATAAAGAAAGCCCTTTACTACCCGGCCGCAGTAGTCGCGGTCGCCATCCTTGTGTCCGCGATATTGTTGATTTACGTTATTCCACAGTTCGAAGATATATTTGCCAACTTTGGCGCTGCCCTGCCCGCTTTTACTCAAGCAGTGATCAACGTCAGCCGGTGGTTAACAAGTAACGGGATTTACCTGATATTCGGTCTGACATTTATTGTTGTCGGTTTCATAATGCTAAAGAAACGATCACCGGGCATTACACATTGGATTGACAGGATTTCGCTAAAGATACCGGTGATTGGCGACATTCTGGGAAAAGCTGCTATCGCCCGTTTTTGCCGCACACTGGCCATTACGTTCGCCGCTGGCGTTCCGTTGGTGGATGCTTTGAAAATTGTTTCAGGCGCTACCGGTAACTACGTTTACAACAATGCCGCTGCCAGAATTCGGGAAGACGTCTCGGTCGGCCATCAATTGCAACTTGCCATGCAGCAAACCGATGTATTTCCAAACATGGTGATTCAAATGGCCGCGATTGGCGAAGAGGCCGGTTCACTGGACGAAATGCTGATTAAAGTTGCCGAAGCCTACGAAGAGGATGTCACCAACGCCGTCGACGCCCTCAGTAGTTTGCTTGAGCCCCTGATTATCGTGTTCGTTGGTGTTGTTGTCGGTGGCATGGTGGTTGCCATGTGCCTTCCAATCTTTAAGATGGCTGCCGTTATATAGGGGCTTCCTTTGCCCGCTTAATGGAGGCACTGCTTACAATAATTAGCGAAAGCACACCCCTGTTCCTCACAGGGGTGTTTGTTTTTGGGCTCTTATTGGGTTCATTTTTGAATGTAGTCATCCTCAGGGTTCCCGCGAGACTTTTGTATGACTGGCGCTGCCAGTGTCAGGAATTACTTGAGCTCAGCGATCAGGAACCACAGGCTGAACCGCCTAACATTTTTTGGAACCGTTCGCACTGCCCAAAATGCAATCACGCCATTGCGGCACATGAAAATATTCCGGTACTGAGTTACCTGGTTCTGCGGGGCAAATGCGCTTACTGCAAAAAGAAAATTTCAATCCGCTACCCGTTGATTGAAATGGTAACTGCAATCTTGTTTGTAGTTACCGCCTGGCATTTCGGACCTACAACACAGGGATTGGCTGCTCTGCTGCTGACCGGCTTCCTGATTGCTTTGACCGGAATTGACGCGGATCACCAACTGCTTCCAGACAACCTGACATTGCCCTTGCTGTGGATGGGCCTGATCCTGAGCCTGTTTGTTGTGTTTATTGACCCTGTCAACAGTATTATTGGAGCCGTGTCGGGCTACTTCGCACTTTGGATCATATTTCAACTATTCAAGTTACTGACCGGCAAGGAGGGCATGGGTTACGGCGACTTCAAATTACTCGCCGCGCTTGGTGCCTGGATGGGCTGGCAAATGCTGCCCTTGATCGTATTGTTGTCATCACTGGTAGGCGCGGTTGTCGGGATCATTCTCATGGGATTGCGTCGGCATCAGAGCAGTCAGCCCATGCCTTTCGGCCCATTTATAGCAGCAGCCGGCTGGATTGCCCTGGTCTGGGGCGACCGGATCATCTCCGTATACCTTTCTTCAAGCGGGATACGCTAGTGCTACAGACCTTAACAAGGACATGCCATTGTCTACGCTCTGTGCCTTGTCTTGGGTCATCTGCTTAACTCTGAATATGGCAATATCACCTTGAAGGAGCACTCGTAATGGCCGGTTCGGGTGAAAGCACCAAACCTTCCAAATCTGTATTTGTGGTCGCGCTCTCCGGGGGCATCGCATCCGGCAAGACCACGGTTTCTGAAATGTTTTCTGAGCTTGGCGTCCCCGTTGTTGACACTGATGTCATTGCACATGAACTGGTGGAGCCCGGTCAGCCTCTACTGGCCTCCATCGTCTCTGCATTTGGTCAGCAACTACTGGATGTTTACGGAAGATTACGACGCCGGAAACTGCGTAAACTGATTTTCAGCAGCCAGGTAAAAAGAGAGCAGCTTGAAGCACTGATGCATCCTCAGATCGCAGTAGAAGTCCGCCATCGCATCAACCAGCTCAATTCTGCTTACTGTATTCTCGTGATCCCGTTACTGGCCAAAAAGGGAGCTTACCCCGGTGTTAACAGGGTACTGGTGGTTGACACCGATGTTGATACGCAGCTTGAAAGGTTGAGTTCCAGGGATGGGGTCAGCCGCGAACAGGCGCAAGCTGCGTTAGCTGCGCAGGCCTCGCGTGAACAGCGATTGTCAATCGCAGATGATGTGATTGAAAATTCTGAAGATAAAGCAGACCTTCAGGCTAAAGTGAAGGAATTACACGAAACTTATCTTTCTTATTGCAATTGACCGTGGCAGCGCTTGAATTTCTGGCCAGAACCGCAGGGGCATGGTTCATTTCGTCCAACCTTGCGACCGCTCCTGATGAAGGGCTGTTCTGGATCCGGTCCTGAACCCTTTGCACCACCGGTGGCGGATGTCGCCTCATCATGACGATATTGCATGGGAGCGTCGGTCTTTCTTTGTGCGTCTACCGCGTCTACATCTTCCTCTGCCCTGACCTCAACGCGGGCCAGGATGCGGACAACTTCATGCTGGATGCTTTCCATAAGGCCACTGAACATTTCATAGGACTCACGCTTGTATTCCTGCATGGGCTGTTTCTGCGCATATCCGCGTAAGTGAATTCCCTGGCGCAGATAGTCCATACTGGCCAGATGGTCTTTCCACTGTTGATCTAGAACATTCAACATCAAGGCCTTTTCAAAGTGCCTCATCACAGTCGAACCGGTTTGGGCTTCACGCGCTTCAAAGTGGTTATTGACCGTCTGCAATATACGCGACCGTATCACCTCTTCGTTCTGAACTTCTTCCTCAGAGATCCAGCGGCTTAATGGCATGGAAATCCCGAATTCTCCATCAAGCGCTGCCTCCAGTTCCTTTATTTCCCACTGCTCATCAATACTTCCGGGAGGAACGAAACGACTCACCACGTCATTGAATACATTTTCCCTGAATTCAAGGATAGTTTCATGAATCTCTTCAAATTCCATCAGGTCGCTACGCTGCTGATAAACAACGCGCCTCTGATCATTGGCAACGTCGTCATAATCAAGCAGGTGTTTTCGGATATCAAAGTTATGCGCCTCGACTTTTCGTTGCGCGTTTTCAATAGCGCGGTTCAGCATACCGGCTTCAATAGCCTCATCTTCCTTCATACCGAACCTTTGCATCATTCCGGACATCCGGTCGGAGGCGAAGATGCGCATCAGGTTATCTTCCAAAGACAGATAAAACCTGGATGATCCAGGGTCTCCCTGCCTTCCGGAACGTCCACGAAGCTGATTATCTATACGTCTGGATTCGTGTCGTTCAGTACAAATAATGTGAAGACCGCCCGACTCAATCACGGCATTGTGACGTTTTGTCCAATCTGCCCTGGCACTTTCTTTCAAGGCTTCTGAGGGATCTTCCGCCAGCCCGGCGAGTTCAGCGTCCAGGCTGCCACCCAACACAATGTCGGTACCCCGGCCAGCCATGTTGGTGGCAATGGTCACTGCTGATGGTCTTCCTGCCTGGGCAACAATTATTGCTTCACGTTCGTGTTGCTTGGCGTTCAGAACTTCGTGTGAAACTTTCTCAGCTTTCAGTTTGGCAGCGACCAATTCCGAGGTTTCGATTGATGTCGTGCCCACCAGCACCGGCTGACCCCGGTCTACGCAATCCTTGATATCGTCCAGTATGGCCCCGTACTTGGCTTCTGATTTCAGAAAGACCAGGTCGTCTTTATCATCACGGATCATGACCCGGTGAGTGGGAATCACCACCACCTCCAGGCTGTATATTGACTGGAATTCGTAAGCCTCCGTATCCGCCGTGCCAGTCATTCCGGATAGTTTTTCATACAGGCGGAAGTAATTCTGAAAGGTGATGGAGGCCAGTGTTTGGTTTTCCCGCTGAATCGGTACACCTTCTTTTGCTTCCACGGCCTGGTGCAAGCCCTCGGACCAGCGCCGTCCAGCCAGGGTACGGCCGGTAAACTCATCCACGATAACAACTTCGTTATCACGGACGATGTAATCAACGTCATTTTTATAAAGATGATTGGCCCGCAATCCCGCATTGAGATGATGAACCAGACTCAAATTGTGAGCGTGGTAGAGGCTGTCTTCCTCTTTCAAAAGCCCGGCTTTGACCAGTAAGGCTTCAACATTCGCCATGCCATCTTCGGTGAGATAAACCTGTTTTTGCTTTTCATCAACAGTGAAATCGCCCTTCAGGTTCTCTTCTTCACCTTCCGCAGCTATATTTACAGCCGGTTTCAGGTGTGGGATCAATTTGTTTATTCGGACGTACAGTTGCGGAGACTCATCTGCAGGCCCGGAAATTATCAGCGGCGTCCGGGCTTCATCAATAAGAATCGAATCCACCTCATCCACGATGGCAAAGAACCGATCCCTTTGCACTCTCTGATCGATTGAAAACGCCATGTTGTCACGCAGATAATCAAAACCCAGTTCGTTATTGGTCGCGTATACAACATCACATGCGTAAGCCGCACGTTTGGCCGCATGCGACATGCCCGGCACGACAACACCAACCGTTATATCCAGGGCGGTAAAAATTGGCTTCATCCAATCTGCATCCCGTTGCGCCAGGTAGTCGTTCACGGTCACAACATGAACACCGCGACCGGTCAACGCATTAAGATATACCGCCAGCGTGGCCATCAGTGTCTTGCCCTCGCCGGTTTTCATTTCGGAGATCATTCCGCGATGCAACACAATTCCGCCGATCAACTGGACGTCAAAGTGCCGTAGACCCAGCGTTCGTATGCTGGCCTCACGGACACAGGCAAAAGCCTCGGGTAGTAAGTCCTCCAGGGATTCGCCGTCTTTGTGGCGCGTACGCAACTCAGCCGTCGAGGCCAATAGGGCCTCGTCAGACAACGCCTGTATTGAATCCTCCAGATCATTGATCTGCTGGACTTCGCGGCTCATTTTCTTCACCAGCCGCTCATTTCGACTGCCGTAAATCTTGGTAATCAGTACATTCAGCATAAAATTTGAAGTGTCCGGAAGTTGGCTCGGTCTGCCCAGAACGCCTGCTTTTGAACAGCTTTCTATTTGGGGTCTGGCTGGCCTGGATGCAAGCTTGCCGGGGCATTATACAAGCGTCATGGCCTCATGATTAGCCATATGAAGCACCTATGAAGTACCCTTGATCTATGGCAGGCAACTCTCAATCACCAAAGCGATCTGCCAGGCTGGTTGGCGAATTGCTGAATTCCGAATCAAAAAGCTTCGGCAATCTGCTCAGCCACGCACGGCAACTACAGTTTCTCGATCGAAAACTGGCGGGCTTATTGGAACCCGAAATGTGTGCACAGGTGCAGGTTGCTGCCATGCACGATGAATGCCTGGTATTGCTAACACCCAGTGCGGCGCTGGCAACACGATTGAAAATGGACAGCGACAGCCTGCTGAATTCACTCAAAGCTTCAGGGGTGAAAGGCCTGTCACAAATCAAAGTTCGTACCGCACCCATTACGCGGACAAGAAAAGAAACGCGCCACAAACGAGAATTACCGGAGTGTGCGAGACTATCGCTGGAGCGATTCGCTCATGACAGTGGAGATGAAGAAACTAGGGACCTGATTCTGAAACACCTGCACAGAGACCGAGACAATTAAGCAGGACTATAATATGTGCCAACACGAGCAACAGCGAGTGGTGCTGCGAGGCAGTATCCTCGCAATTCATGTTGTCGCGAAGCGACTCTCCTTAAAGCGCGAAGCAGACCCACGCGTCTGCGCAGCGACATGCAAATGGGGCAGGAGCCCCATTTTGCTCATTCATTAAATGGCCTGCGCCGGGTGTGTGTACGAAATCGGTGCGTTTTCCTGATCCTCGAAAATTACCTCTTCCCATGCTTCCGGGTGGGCCAGTAATTCCCTCAACAACAGGTTATTCAATTCGTGGCCGGACTTGAAGCCCGAATAAGCCCCGATCAAGCCGTGGCCAAGCAGGTAAAGATCGCCAATAGCATCCAGCACCTTGTGCTTTACGAACTCATCCTCATACCGCAAACCGTCTTCATTTAAGACCCGGTAATCATCAAGCACGACAGCATTATCCATGCTACCGCCCAGAACCAGGTTGCGATCGCGCAGCATTTCCAGATCGCGCATAAAACCAAATGTGCGTGCCCTGGACACCTCTTTCAAAAATGAAGTAGTTGAGAAGTCGACCGAGGCAAATGACGTGTGGGATTTAAATACTGGGTGATTAAAATCAATCTTGAATGAAACTTTAAATCCTTCGTGGGGCTCAAATCGCGCCCACTTGTCATCCTGTCGAATTTCTATAGGTTCGATAATCTTGATAAAGCGCTTGGCCGAAGACTGTTCTTCAATGCCCGCGGACTGGATCAGGAATACAAATGGGCCCGCACTACCATCCATAATAGGCACTTCGGCGGCGCTGACATCAACATAGGCATTATCGATACCCATGCCGGCCATCGCTGACAACAGGTGTTCAACCGTAGATACGCGAATTCCGTCACGCACCAGTGTGGTCGACATGCTGGTATCACCCACATTGGTCGCTATGGCATGAATTTCCACCACCGGATCGAGATCCACGCGTCGAAATACGATACCGGTATTGACCGCTGCCGGCCTGAGCACCATATAGACCTTCTCACCGGTGTGAATTCCTACACCGGTGGCCCTGATAACGTTTTTTAGTGTTCGTTGCTTTATCACTTTTTCAGAGACTCAAGCCCGAAAAGACGGTGAAATACTAGCACAGCACTCCTGATCAAAAAAGAATTTTTTGGTGTTTCAACAACAAAATGTTGCTATTTAACAACATATTAACAATTGAAGCTCTCAACTTAACAATTTACCTTTGGCACATGGATGTGCGAACACAAGCGTCAGCGAATTATCGGGCGAGGCTTCAGGCGCAGGAATTCTTCTTCGTGGCGAGGTGCAGGCCGCATTTAAGGAGGGACTTGCCAATATGGGTAATGACCGATGAGAACAGGCCTGCAACACTGTTACGGAGGAAAAGAACCTGCCTGAAAAAAGGCCGGCCCGCATTACGGGCCGGCCTTTTAAGGCGAGCAAAAACTCCTGCACTGCAGGAGCAGAACTAATCCCGAATACCACATCAGGGAATCGGCTTAGTCTGCCTGGACTCTCAGGAATGAGGGGATATCCAGGTAGTCAATGTTCTCCTGTTGGGAAAACATGTCATTGGTTTCCGCTTCCCCGGCAGGTACTTCTCCCGCTGGTTTCCCGGCAACCGAAGTATCCGATTCCCCCATGAACATGGATTCGGCCTGGCCGGTAGTGCCATTCCTGACCAATTGCATCCTGCTTTCAAAGGGCTGGGCTTGCGCACCACTTCCTCCAAGGCCGGTGGCGACAACGGTCACTCTCAATTCGTCGCCAATTTCGGGATCAATCACTGTGCCGATTACCACGGTTGCGTCTTCAGAGGCGAGGTCAGCAACTGCACTGCCCACCTCGTCAAACTCTTTCATGGTCAGGTTCATGCCGGCAGTTATATTAACCAGCACACCTCTTGCACCGGAAAGGTTGATGTCTTCCAGCAGTGGACTGCCAATCGCTGAATGAACCGCCATTAAGGCCCGGTCCTCACCCTGTGCCCGGCCCGCACCCATTACGGCCTGGCCCATCTCCGACATCACAGTTCGTACATCGGCAAAGTCAACGTTAATCAGTCCCTGGCGGGTGATCAATTCGGCAATCCCCTGAACTGCGCCCTGCAATACGTCATTGGCTGCTTTGAATGCGTTCAACAGCAGAGCATCATCACCCATGACTTCAAACAACTTTGCGTTCGGGATGGTTATCAGGGAATCAACCTGGCGCGATAACTCGTCAATCCCCTGCTCGGCAATGGCCATCCGGCGTCGTGCTTCGAAATGAAACGGCTTGGTAACCACAGCCACTGTCAGTATGCCAAGTTCCTTGGCAGCCTGGGCAATCACCGGTGCAGCACCGGTACCCGTACCCCCGCCCATACCGGCCGTGATGAAGACCATGTCTGCACCACTGAGAATCTCAACGATCCGCTCACGATCTTCCAGCGCCGCTTGCCTGCCCACTTCCGGGTTGGCGCCTGAGCCTAGGCCCTTGGTGATGCTTGCGCCAATCTGCAATACCGTTTTGCCTTTGAATTGCCGCAAGGCCTGGGAATCCGTATTAGCTGCTATGAAATCGACACCATCAATATTGGCATCGATCATTTGTGCGACAGCGTTACCGCCACCTCCCCCGACACCGATGACCTTTATTTCGGCACTCGGCGTGTAATTTTCCACTAGTTCAAACATTTTATTTCTCCTCTCGCTCGCGTTATTTTCCACCGGCTCCAGGGATATGCTTTGTCCCTGAAAACCGATGCATTCCTACAAAACCGTTAAAACTCACCCCGGAACCAACTTTGGATCCGGTCCACTAATGAATCACCGCCACCGGAACCTGACAGGCTCCGGCCACTATCTGCCTGGCTGCCGTAAAGCAACAGCCCTACTCCAGTAGCATGCACCGGGTTAGATACAACATCAGACAAGCCAGTGACATATTGCGGGGAAGCCAACCTCACCGGCATGTGAAAAATCTCCTCAGCCAGGTCGATAGAGCCTTCCATCTTGGCGGCTCCACCACTCATCACCATGCCCGAAGCAACCATGCTTTCAAATCCGCTACGCCTGAGTTCTGCCATGACCAGGGAAAACAGTTCGCGGTAACGTGCTTCCACGACTTGCGCAAGGGTTTGCCGTGCAAGACGTCGCGACGTACGGTCACCTACACTTGGAACCTGGATGGTCTCTTCGCTGCCTGCCAGTTGTTCCAGCGCGCAGGCATACTTGATTTTGATGTCTTCCGCGTGCTGGGTTGGTGTTCGCAATGCGACCGCAATGTCATTGGTCACCTGGTCTCCCGCAATGGGAATACAAGCGGTATGGCGGATTGCACCGTCGGTAAACACTGCAATATCGGTCGTGCCCGCGCCGACATCGACCAGGCAAACACCCAGGTCCTTTTCATCCTCACTCAGGGCTGCAAAACTGGCTGCAAGCGGTTGCATGATCAATTCATCGATAGACAAACCACAGCGTGCAACGCATTTGGAAATATTCTGAGTTGCACTTAACGCGGCAGTGACTACGTGTACATGCGCTTCAAGCCTGACACCTGCCATGCCAATCGGCTGGCGAATACCGTCCTGGTTATCCAGCACGTATTCCTGCGGCAATACGTGCAGGACTTTCTGATCCGCTGCGACGGGCACTGCCCTTGCGGCATCCAGAACGCGATCCACATCGCCTTCACTGACCTCTTTATCTTTGATGGCCACCGTCCCGTCTGAGTTCTGGCTACGGATGTGATTTCCGGAAATGCCACAGAAGACAGAGTGAATCTCACAACCTGCCATCAATTCAGCTTCTTCTACGGCTCGTTGAATGGCCTGTTCTGTTGAAGCCATGTCGACCACCACACCGCGTTTTAAGCCACGCGAAGGGTGTGAACCCAGCCCAATTACCTCAACTGCGCCATCGGTCTGAAGTTCACCAACGATGGCTACAATTTTGGACGTGCCTATGTCCAGTCCTACGACCAGTGATTTTTCAGTTTTCTTTACCATAAGTCCCCGCAAATCTGGCCGGTGGTTTCGGCCAGCGCACTGCAAATCCGTTGGTATAGCGAAGATCAACGGCCAATGGAGCCATGTCCTTGCCATTCATTAATCCGGCCCAACTCCCTACCAGGCGTTGAAGCCGAGCGAAGGCGTTCTCCCGACCGACTTGTACTTCGGTTCCGATATTCAATTCCAGAAGCCATGAACCCCGTGGGTCAAGGCGAATCATTTCTATTTCCAGACCTGCCCTTAGCAATTCGTCATTGAATTTTTGCCAACTGGCAAATACAACGTCCAGTTGCTCATCCGGCCCGTTCAAGCGGGGCAGGCCCTGGATTCCTGCTGCACCAGCAACCTCAAACGACGAACCGGACGAAGAAATCAGATAATCCCCTATCCAGTGCGCAACCGGGGTGAATTCCTTCACCTGGACCCTGACCGTGTCAGGCCAGGATTTCTGGACAGTGGCGCTCTCAACCCAGGGCTGGCGGTACGCTACCTGGCGTATTTTTTCCAGGTCAACTGTGAAAAAACTACCCGATGAAACCGGCACCAGGCTGGCCCTGATCTGCTCGGCGTTCACTCGCTCAAAGGCACCGTCAATTTCAAGCCAGCGCACCGGCCATTGCTCTTGTGTAAGCATGCCCATGCCGACCCAGGCGACACCACCGACAGCCAGCAGGCACATTAACAATGTTGCAACCAGGCCCTCGCTGAAACCGCGAACCGTCCGGTGCATTTGAATGGTGACTTTCCGGTTCACAGACTGGTCTCCAGGACTCTCCAAACCAGTTCATCAAAGCCCAGTCCCATGGCCTGTGCAGCCTGAGGTACCAGGCTATGACCGGTCATCCCGGGAATGGTGTTGACTTCCAGGAACCAGGGCTGTTTATCCTGATCAAGAATAAAGTCCACCCTGCCCCATCCTGATGCCCTCAAAACATCGAATGCTTCAAGTGATTTCTGTTGCAGGTCACGTTCGAATTCATCCTCAATGCCGCTGGGACAGTAATAACGGGTTTCATCAGAGTGATACTTGGCTTCGTAATCGTAGAATTCCCTCGGCGTCTTAATCCGGATCAAGGGCAAAGCACAGCGATCAATAATTCCCACAAAGTACTCATCACCGGACACAGCCGGCTCAACCAGCACTTCGCCCCCAAATTGGCGTGCCAGTCCAATGGCTTCAGGCAATTGATCCGCGGCCGTGACCCTTGATATGCCGATGCTCGACCCCAGACCGCTTGGTTTCACAAAAACCGGGAATCCGAATCGCTCGGTAATATGTCCGAATTGCTCGCCTTTCAGTGCGACAAGTTCAAAGTCGGTTGTTGATATTCCCTGTTGCTGGAGCAGGCGCTTGGAGCGAACTTTATCCATACTCAGGGCTGAACCGAGCAGACCGGTTCCAGTAACCGGAATTTTTAATAACTGCAAGGCACCCTGGATTGCGCCGTCTTCGCCACCAGGTCCGTGCATCAGGTTAAATACGCGGTCGATTTTGCCGGCGTCAATGGCTTTGAACAAACCCTGGGCACCGTCATACAACTGGTAGCCTATGCCGCTACGCTCGAAAGAACGTGCAATGTCTGCCCCGCCATCAAGAGATACCTCGCGTTCCGGGCTATCTCCACCAACCAATAAGCCAACATGGCCGAAAGCTGCGGAATCACTGATTTGCAGGGGCGCTAATGCGTTCATGTTGAAACCCCCGTTTCAGCATTGGCTTCACGCAGTTGCTGCGCAATTTTCTCAATGCTGCCGGCACCCATCAACATAACCAGGTCGTCATCGAGCAGCAGGTCTTCAAGTGCCTCAAAAACCTCGTCAACTTCCGGAATAAAGACCGGATCGACTTTCCCTCTTGCCCGAATTGACTGGCATAAAGCGCGGCTGTCCACGCCGTCAATGGGTGTCTCTCCTGCCGCGTAGATCTCGGTTAGAACCACCAGGTCTGGTTCCGAGAGAACCCTGCTGAAATCATCAAACAGGTCGCGGGTTCTGCTGTAACGATGTGGCTGAAACACCACCACGATCCGCTGGCCCGGCCAACCGCCTCGCGCAGCAGCCATGGTGGCTTCAATCTCTGTCGGGTGGTGTCCGTAATCCTCGATTACCTGCAAGCGACGACCGCCGATTTCATGGAAGCCCAGATCAGCAAACCTGCGGCCGATCCCTTCAAATTTTTCGAGACAGGACACCACCTTTTGCAGGTCCAAGCCCAATTCCCAGGCCACAGCAATTGCACCCAGTGCATTTCGAACGTTATGAACGCCCGGAAGGTTTAGTACAACATCAACGGCAGTCCCGCCCGATGGGACGTGGACCTTGAACTGCATCTTGCGGCCTTCCTGCCGCAGGTCCGTGGCTCGTATGTCAGCACGGTCGGAAAGGCCAAAGGTAACCACAGCGCGGGTCACTTCAGGTATCAGCGAAGCAAGCTCAAAGTCGTCAATGCACAACACGGCCGCGCCATGGAAAGGAAGGTGCTGCAAAAACTCCAGGAAAGCCCGCCGCAGGTTTTCGAAACTGCCGTCATAGCTTTCCAGGTGATCGCGATCAATATTGGTCACAATGGCGATCACCGGTTGCAGCAGCAGGAACGACCCATCGCTTTCATCTGCCTCTGCGAGTAAGTAGTCGCCCTGGCCCAAGCGCGCGTTACTGCCCCAGGCGTTTACCACTCCGCCAATCACAAAAGTCGGGTCCAAACCACCCTCAGCCAGCAGGCTGGCTGCAAGGCTGGTAGTCGTAGTTTTCCCGTGTGTGCCGGCCACAGCAATGCCGCGGCGAAAGCGCATTAGTTCTGCAAGCATTTCCGCTCGCGGGACAACGGGGATTCTTGCCTGCCGTGCCGCCAGAACTTCCTCGTTGTCTTCCGGCACAGCACTTGACACGACCAGCACATCCACATCATTGACGAGAGATCCGTCATGACCGTAGTTGACTTTTACTCCGAGACTGTCAAGGTGCTTTGTTGTCCTGGACTCCCGTATGTCAGAACCACTGACTTCGAACCCCTGGTTGGCCAGCACCTCGGCAATTCCGCTCATTCCGGAACCACCGATTCCCACCATGTGTACTTTCCGCATCCGGCGCATGGGTTGAAGCTGTCCTCCCCTGGCTCTCATAAATATGCCGCTCTCATGGCTTCACCCATTCCCTGCAAGCTTCAAAGACCTGCTCCGCAGCGTCACTGACAGCAACCGACCTGGCTGCACGAGCCATCTCCAGCATACGAGGGCGATCCGACAGCAAGGGACTTAGCCTGTCGGCCAGCACCTGGGCCTGCAAATTCGTCTCTGGCATGATTTCTGCAGCACCTGTATCGACCAGGTAGGCAGCGTTACGGGTCTGGTGATCATCCACTGCGTGTGGATAAGGAATGAGGATTGCACCCACACCTGCTGCAGCGAGTTCAGATATGGTCAAAGCGCCGGCCCGGCAGATCACCAGGTCAGCCCAGGCATAGGCTTCCGCCATGTGTTCAATAAAATTGTGTACCTCAGCCTTAATACCAGCTTCCGAATACGCCTTTTCTGTCTCGTTCAGACCGGCCGATCCTGTCTGGTGACAGACCAGGGGCTGCGATTCTTCCGGCAAAAGGATTACAGCCGCGGGAACAATCCTGTTAAGGCATTGTGCGCCCTGGCTGCCGCCGGTAATCAGCAACCTGGGCCGGCCTGTGCGCTGATAAAAACGAGCACCAGGCTCCGTCAGACCGGCCACGGTACCGCGCACAGGGTTGCCACAGGTCACGGCATTGAGGCCGGCTGGAAATGTGCCGGGAAATGCCTGAAGTACCCGCCTGGCAATCTTGGCCAACACCCGGTTGGTCATGCCGGGCACCTGGTTTTGCTCGTGCACAACCAACGGGATACCTCGTAGCCAGGCAGCAATTCCTCCCGGCCCGGCAGCGTAACCACCAAAGCTGAGGGCACAACTGGGGCGACTCCTTGCCATGCTGGCCCCGGCATCAAGTACCGCCCTGACCAGGCGGAAAGGCAACTTGAACCAGCCCCCGATCCCTTTACCCCTGACTCCGGAAATTCTCAATTGATCCAGTTCGATGTCATGTTTTGGCACCTGCCGGCATTCCATTCCGCCCTGGGCACCAAGCCACCGCACATCGACGCCACGCTGGCGAAAAAGGTCCGCCACGGCCAATCCCGGGAAGATATGTCCTCCTGTACCTCCGGCCATGATGAGCACGCTGGGAGAAGCGGGTTTCACGTTCGCGCCCCTGCAAGCCGGCTGCGGCCGCGTGTCTGAAGCAGGCCGTCACGATCCAACTCATAACGAATACGGAACACCATGCCCAGCGCAAGAAAAGTCATTAAAACGCTACTACCGCCAGAACTGATCAGTGGCAGGGTCAGTCCTTTGGTCGGCAAGACACCAAGATTAACCCCAATGCTGACAAGCACTTGCAGACCAATCCAAAGGCCCACGCCAAAAGCAAGATTACCGGCGAACGCCCTGTCATTACGGTGAGCGATCATGCCAATGGACATGATTCGCGTGACCAGCAACATGAATAAGCCAAGCACGAGAATGACTCCGAGCAAACCAAACTCCTCGGCCAGTACGGCAAAAATGAAATCGGTATGTGCTTCGGGAAGGTAGAAAAGTTTTTGAATACTGGCACCCACGCCTACACCAAAAACCTCGCCGCGTCCGACCGCAATCAGTGCCTGGGTCAATTGAAAACCACTATCAAAGGGATCGGCCCAGGGATCCATGAAACTGATAATACGGCGTAGCCGGTAGGGCTCCATTGCTGCCCAGCCAAATGCCGGTAGTGTCACTGCGATCAGCACCATGATGTGCCTCATCGCCGCGCCTGCCAGCCAGATCATTCCACCAATGATGGCGGTTATCACAACAGCACTGCCCATGTCCGGCTGCAATAACAAAATGAAAGACAGGATCGCTGCCAGTATCAGCGGTTTGAAAGTATCGAAAAACCGCGTCCTGATCATCTCCGACTTACGACCCAGGTAGCCTGCCATGTAAATAATGACCATGACCTTGGCTGCTTCAACCACCTGGAAATTGACAAAGCCCAACTTGATCCAACGGCTGCTGCCATTGACTGAATAGCCGAGACCGGGGACAAAAACCAGCAACAAAAGCAGTGCTGCCAGGAGCAACATGGGCCGGCAAATTCTCTCGAGAAACGCCACTGGAATAATTCGGAATGACGATGCCAGCGCAATGCCAAGGCAAATATAGAAGACATGCCTGAGTAAATAGTGAGAAGAACTCACACCCTGGCTCTCCGCCACCGCGATCGAGGCAGATCCGACCATTACCAGTCCTATAGCCACCAGCATCATTACCGGTAATAGCAACCACAAATCGAGCGAGACTTCATGATTGAGGTGGTCAGATCGCAATGCCTGATTATGTGGCGAAGATGCTTTCATCTGATTTTCAGGGTAGCCAGGCCGGCTAGAACCAGGATGACGGAAATAATCCAAAATCGGACAATCACCCTTGGTTCAGGCCAGCCCTTGAGTTCAAAATGGTGGTGTATGGGCGCCATGCGGAAAATCCGCCGCCCAGTTAACTTGAATGACAGGACCTGCAAAATCACAGAGACTGTTTCCATTACGAAAACGCCGGCCATTAGGCAAAAAACCAGTTCCTGGCGCACCAATACTGCGATCAGCCCCAGTGCTGCACCCATGGCCAGGGCGCCAATGTCGCCCATGAACACCTGCGCCGGATAGGTATTGAACCACAAGAAACCGAGACCGGCCCCAGCGAGAGCACCGCAGAAAATAGTTAGCTCCCCGGTCCCCGGAATATGGGGTATGCCCAGGTATTCTGAGAAAACAGTATGGCCAGTTACGTAGGCAAAAATACCCAGCGCGACGGCGATGAACACAGCAGGCATAATGGCCAATCCGTCAAGACCATCGGTCAGGTTTACTGCGTTTGAAAACCCCACAATAAAGAAATAGGTTAAGGCGATGTAACCGATACCAAGCGGCAGCACAAAGTCCTTGAAGAACGGAACGATCAATTCCGTCTCAGCCGGGATTTCAGCACTGGACCACAGGTAGATTGCTGCAGCGAGCCCGGCCACTGACTGGGCAAGGTATTTCCATCTCGCTGCCAAACCACGTGAATCCTGCAAGACCAGCTTACGGTAGTCATCAACCCACCCGATCAGTCCAAAGGACAGCGTGACGAGCAGCACGACCCAGACGTAGCGGTTGCCAAGGTCTGACCAGAGCAGGGTTGAAAGCACGATGGCAAAAAGGATTAGCGCGCCGCCCATAGTCGGTGTACCGGCCTTGGCGAAATGTGATTTTGGTCCCAGTTCACGAATCGGCTGGCCAACCTGTCCCTTGGCCAGCCTGCGGATGAAAGACGGGCCAAGCAACAGGGAAATGGCCAGCGCGGTCAAAGCACTCAAAATTCCACGCAGGGTGATATATCTGAATACGCTGAAATCGGGATTAACTTCAGCCAGCCTTTGAAACAGTTCCAGTAGCATCAGCCAGCCTCCCTCATCGTAATTGGGCCGGTGATTGCCTCGACTACCTGTTCCATATTCATCGACCGTGAACCTTTTACCAGGCAGACAACACCAGGAACAAGTTCGGAACAAAGTGCATCTATCAGGGAAGCGTGATTGCAAAAGTGCCGGGCACCCGGTCCGAAAGCGTCCACGGTAAACATCGATGCATCACCCAGGGCGAAAATTCTCTTCACACCCAATGCCCTGGCGGCTTCTCCCATTTCAGCGTGCATTTTGCGGCTGCCCTGCCCGAGTTCTTTCATGTCACCCAATACCAGCCACCCATCGCCCTGCTGTAGCGACAACACTTGCAGGGCGGCATACAAAGAGGCTGGATTGGCATTGTAGGTATCATCCAAAACCGTCCACCCGGTCCCGGTATGAACCAGGTTCAGCCGCCCGGGTACCGGCTGGGTGTTTTCAAGCCCTTCGCGAATTTGGTCGAGAGGCACTTTCAACGCCAGCGCCACCGACGTGGCTGCCAGCGCGTTTTGCAGATTGTGCTTGCCGGGCAAATGCAGGTTCAGCGGAAAACTACCCCTGGGAGTTTGAACTTCTATGCCATGAGCTGCTTGCACAGGGAAAACGTCACATTTCGTCTTCCGGCCAAAAGTGATGAAGTTTTCTGACGAACACAGTTCCCGCCACAAATCACCCCATTGCTCATCGGCGTTGAGAATGGCGTAGCCGTCAACCGGCAGGGATTCGTATAACTCACCCTTGGCCCGGGCTACCCCCTCTTCGTTCCCAAAGCCCTGCAAATGCGCGGGACCCACATTGGTGACCAGTCCTATTTTGGGCGCCGATAAGCTGGCCAGGTAGGCAATGTCACCGCCTTTGCTTGCTCCAAGTTCCAACACTGCAAACCGGTGATCGTGGTTCAATTCAAACAATGTGAGCGGCAAGCCCAGCTCGTTGTTGTAGTTTCCTGTGGTGGCGAGAACACTGGCATCCAGCTCAAGAATCCGGGTCACCATCTCCCGGATCGTTGTCTTGCCGTTGCTGCCCGTAATTCCCACTACACAGGGATTGGTTTCAGAACGCCACTGCGCTGCAAGGATCCCAAGTGCTGCCAGCACGTCACTCACGACAAGCTGAGGAATAGCCATATCCAGCTTCTTGCTGACCAGCACACATGCAGCACCATGTTCAAGAGCTGCCTTGGCAAAATCATGACCGTCGACATGCTCGCCGCTAAGGGCGGCATACATCATGCCGTTTTTTACCAGGCGGCTATCTGAGGTGATGCCTTCGAAACTGGCTTTGTTTTCCACAGCCTGGCAGCCGAGTATTTTCGCAGCCTCCCGCAGAGGCATAGTGATCATGCCGCCGCCTCCAGTGCAGTCCGGATAACTGCTTCATCGCTGAATGGCAGTTTTTGTTCACCGATTTCCTGCCATTTCTCGTGTCCTTTGCCGGCGACCAGGACAATATCACCCGGTCCGCTGTTTGATATTGCGCGCCTTATGGCAGCTGCCCGGTCCGGCTCAACAAGGGCGTTCCCGGGCTTATCGAGGCCACCGAGTACGTCGTTAATGATCGAATTGATAGACTCAAATCGCGGATTGTCACTGGTGATTATCAATTGATCCGCCAGAGATTCCGCCGTCTGACCCATTTCAGGTCGCTTGCCGCGGTCACGGTTACCACCACAGCCGAATACACAGGTCAGGCGTCCACTCAAGTGGCTTCTGACCGCCCGCAGAGCATGTGCCATCGCGTCGGGCGTGTGCGCGTAATCCACCACTACAACCGGCTGCCCGGGTTCTCCACCCAATCGCATCATGCGACCAGGCACCGGCTGCATCATTTCAAGTTCGCCGACCACTTCACCCCAGCTCATACCCAGCAGGCTGAGCGTGCCGGCGGTTGCCAGCAGGTTGGAAACATTGAATGCTCCCAACAGGCCGGTTCGGAACTCCGACCTGCCCCACGGTCCATTAATGCACAGGTACATTCCATCGGCATCAACGGAAAGAATTTCTGCCTGCAGCTCAGCGCCTGGTGCCATGCCGAAGCCCAGAACCTGGGTTTCACCTCCCAGTTCATCGATCCAGCCACGACCTGTCAGGTCATCGTGATTGATGATGGCGAAGCGTGGTGCAAATTCAGTAAACAGGCGTTTCTTACTGCTGGCGTAAGCCTGCATATCGTGATGATAGTCGAGGTGATCACGGCTCAGGTTGGTAAAAATGGAGGCGTCGAACTGCACAGTCTGGCAACGCCCCTGCTCCAGGGCATGGGAGGACACCTCCATGGCAATTCGATCAACACCGGAGTCCAGGCATTTTGCCAGTATGCTGTTCAGTCTCAAGACATCAGGGGTGGTGTGTTCTGATGTTTCCAAATCATCCAGGGGACCATAGCCCAGGGTCCCGATCATTGCGGAAAGACCGTAAAACCGCTGCCACGACTGGGCAAGGAAATGCGCAACAGATGTTTTACCGTTGGTACCGGTAATACCGGCAATGGTCATCAAATCAGAGGGTGCGGCCCAGAATCGTGAAGCCAGTTCTCCCAATTTATCTTCCAGTCCGGGCACTGAAACGCACGGGACATCCACATCCGGATCATCCCGTTTACCGTCATGAATTACGGCAACTGCGCCGTTTTCAATAGCTGCTTCAACATGGTCAAGGCCGTGCCCTTTTGCGCCTTGTACTGCAACAAATGCATGGCCAAGCTCCATACACCTGGAATCGAGGTTTAGCCCTGCAACTGCGATGTCCGGTGGTTCCGCAAGCCAGCCTTCGAGAAGCATTCGCAAGCTCATTCCGTAAGTCATTGCGTTGCTCCTGTTGACCCGGATCCCGTAACTTTTCCGGATTCCACCAATAGGGCCGAATAATCATCCGGTGGTATATTCATCAGCCTCAAGGCACCGTTGAGTACGCTGGCAAACAGAGGTGCCGCTACATCACCACCGTAGTAGAGATCTCCGGTCGGATCGTTAACAACCACTACGCACACCAATTTCGGCCTGGAGACCGGTGCAAAGCCGGCAAAACTCGCCACATAGCGCGAGGCGTATCCGGATGCGCTCGCTTTTCTGGATGTGCCGGTTTTACCGGCAACACGATAGTTGGGTACGCGGGCCTGTTTACCTGTTCCCAACGGACCGGTAACGGTTTCAAGCATGGTTACCATCTGACGTGCCAATCGGGGATCAATTACTGAAATCGGAGGGTTCGTCGCGCCCTGGATCAGGGTCGGCTGGCGCAGGCGGCCTTCATTGGCAATTACGGCATAAGCCTGGGTCAACTGGAGTGCGGTAGCGGAAACCCCGTACCCGTAGGAGATTGTGGCCTGTTCCAATCGCCGCCAGCGACTGTGATTGCGAAGAACTCCTGCTGATTCTCCAGGAAATCCGCTACCCGTTGCTTCACCAAAACCGAACCGCCGGTAGGTATCCCACATCAGCTCCGGAGCCAGTTCCAATGCCAGTTTGGTCATTCCTACATTGCTGGACTTGGTTATGATCCCGGTGACGTCCAGCAGGCCGTAATCCCGGTGATCACGGATGGTGTGACCGGAAATCAGTAAAGTACCCGGAGCAGTGTCCACCTTTGTTACCGGGGTGACGGTGCCACTTTCCAATACCGAAGTCATCGCAAAGGGCTTCATTACAGAGCCGGGTTCAAAAACGTCAGTGACGGCTCGATTACGCAAACCATCATTTTCAAAGCCAGGGTGGTTAGGGTTGTAGGATGGCTGATTGACCATGGCCAGAATTTCACTTGACTCCAGGTCCATTAAAACCACGCTACCTGAGCGGGCACCGTGCTTGAGGACGGTACGCTTGAGTTCGCTGTAGGCCAGGTATTGCAGACGACGGTCTATGGTCAGGTGCAGGTCATTGCCTGGTTTCGACGCCCTCACAAGTTCAATTTCTTCCACGGTACGTCCCAGGCGATCCTTGATCACCCGCTTACTTCCCGTTTCTCCGGCCAGCCAATCGTTATATGCCAGTTCCAGGCCTTCCTGGCCAATGTCGTCAATATTGGTGAACCCCACCACGTGTGCAGCCACCTCGCCGGCGGGGTAAAAACGGCGATATTCCTTTTGCAGAAATACACCCGGAATGTTCAATGCCTTGATTTGTACAGCAACATCGGGGTGCAGGCGGCGGCGTAACCAGACAAACTCCTTGCCTGCGCGCTGAGTGAGCTTGCGTTCCATGTCGTCCGGGTCGGTTTCCAGCACAGATGCCAGCGGTTCAAGATTCTCAGGCGATTGCAGCACTTCCCATGGTTTCACCCAGACGGAATCAACAGGTGTGCTGACCGCCAGTGGCTCACCGTTACGGTCACTGATGATTCCGCGGGTTGTAGGAATGTCTACTTCGCGGAGATACCGGGCTTTGCCCTGTCCCTGGAGAAATTCGGTTTCAGTGACCTGCAGGTTTACCGCCCTGGCAATCAATGCGAAAGAAGAGAGAAGAAAAATAACCAACAAGGCATAAAGTCTGCTCAAATGAACCTGGTTTTGACTTGCTGTGCTCAAGGTCGGACCACCAGGATGCGTGTGTTTTCGGGTTGTTGCATTTCCAATTGCGTACGTGCTTTTTGCTCAATCTGGCTCGCGTCCGCCAGCCAGGCCTGCTCAAGTTGCAGGCGACTCCATTCGGCAACCGAGTTGTCATGATGCCGTTCAAGCGTTCCCAACTGGACGGCAAGGTGCCGGCTTTGATGACGGGTGTAGACGACCCCAAGCGAGCTGCCTACATCAGCAAGCAATACGATGGTCAGAACCAGAAGACGTGCATTCAATCCAGTTTCTCCGCAATTCTCATGACCGCGGAGCGGGCCCTGGAATTTACGGAAACTTCATGTTCGGAGGGGCGAACGGCTTTGCCAATCAACTTCAGCACCGGCTTCCAGTCTGGATGCTCCGGTATGTTGCGTCGGACCTTGCCTGGTCTTGCGGCTTCTCGCAACGTCCGCTTGACCAGGCGGTCCTCCAGGGAGTGAAAGCTGATCGCCACCAGCCTCCCCCCCGGGCGCAACTGCTTTATTGAGGCTTCCAGCCCCAGGGCCAGCTCAGCCAGTTCATTGTTTACAAATATCCGAATTGCCTGAAAGCACCGTGTAGCCGGATGCTTAGGTTCACGTCTGCCGATCGTATTTTCAATCAGCTCCGCCAGCTGTGATGTGCGATGCAACTGTTCCCGCTGCCTGGCCATCACGATGCTTCTGGCAATCCTGCGCGCTTGGCGCTCCTCTCCGAACTCCCAAATCACCCGGGAAATTTCCCGTTCGGTGGCTTCTGACAACCATTCGGCTGCAGAAACACCCTGTGTGGGGTCCATCCGCATATCCAGAGGGCCGTCTTTCATAAATGAAAAACCCCGCTCCGGGTCGTCCAACTGAGGTGATGAAACACCCAGGTCCAGCAAAATGCCGTCTAAAGTTTTTTCAACACCCCAGTCACGGACCATTTGGTCCATGTCTGCAAAACTACCCTGAACGATTGAAAAACGGGGGTCTTCTCCCAGTTCTCCCAGTCCCGCGGCAACCGCCTCCGGGTCTTTATCCAGGGCAAGTAAGCGTCCCTGCTCAGTCAGTCGCACAATAATTGCCCGACTGTGTCCTCCCCTGCCAAAGGTGCCATCGAGGTAAATCCCATCTCCCCGTATGTTGAGTGATGAAACTGCTTCATCCAACAGCACTGCTTGGTGCTGAAATGTGTTCATCTACTCTTTTCGTGACCTTTGGTCTTAACTATTCGATCCTGTTCTTATTCAGCGTTTAAAGAACCAGCCGTGACATTTCTTCAGAAGCCGGTTCATTGAGGCTGGTCTCCTCTTCCGCGCGTTTCTGGTTCAGGGTGTCCTCATTCCAGATTTCAAACCTGGTACCCATTCCCAGGAACACCACATGTTTTTTCAAATCTGCCACCTGGCGGAGCGTCTGTGGCAACTGGATTCGCCCGCTGCCATCCGGCTCAACCGGGGCTGCGCTACCTACCAGTCGGCGCTGTAGCGCCCTGTGGCTGGGTTTGAAGGTACTAAGCTGCATGACATCATCGCGAACACGCTTCCATTCCTGTTCCGGAAACAGCCAAAGAGCACCTGAATCAAAGGCGCTATATGCCAATACGAGACGACCTGCACATTGCTCGTCAATGAGTTCCCGAAATCGCGTCGGGATCGCAAGCCGCCCTTTGGCGTCCAAGTTAATAGCCGTTTCACCGAAAAACACTTCATTCCCACTTTACTGCAATTTTTTTCCACAAATTCCCACAATTATGCACGATAGTGGTAGATCAAGTGATTGTCAAGCAGGACAAGGACTTATATTTGATTAGAGCAAGCTGGAATGGCGCCCCAAAGACAGCATTCTGGAAATGGTATGGAAGCTTCTATATGGTCAGCCCGTAAGCTTTCCCTCCAAAGTTGACAGGTAATAACTAGAGCTTTCTGGCAGGATAGCCACCAGGAGGCCAAGATGAAACGAAGTCGATTTACCGAAACCCAGATCATTTCGATCCTCAAAGAAGCCGATGCCGGCGCCAAAGTGAAAGATATTTGTCGGCGTCACGGCATCAGCGATGCGACCTACTACAACTGGAAATCCAGGTACGGTGGTATGTCTGCCTCCGATCTGAAGCGCATGAAGGAAATGGAACGGGACCTGGGCCAGTACAAGCGCATGTATGTAGAACTGGCGCCCGAAAACTTTGCCTTGAAGGACGTCATTGAGCGAAAGCTCTGAGGCCATCGGAGAAGCGCGAGATCGCGAGTTATCTGGTGGCCAAACACCAACTTCCAGTAAAGCGGGCGGTGGCAGCGGTGAAGCTGTCACGAACGGCTTACTACCGAAAGTTGAAAGGAAGACGAGTCCTGAATGATCGGCCGGTCATTGATGCACTGAACAAACCGGTCGAGGCCAACACTCGTTGGGGCTTCTGGATGTGTTTTGATCGTCTGCGCCTGGATGGTCATGCCTGGAACCACAAGCGGGTATGGCGCGTGTACTGCGAGATGAAGCTGAATCTGCCACGACGGAAGAAGAAACGCCTGCCACAGCGAGAACGACAGAGCATGGAAGTAATCCCACTGCCCAACCAGGTGTGGTCGATGGATTTTATGAGCGATGCGTTATATCGGGGTCGGCGCTTCAGGACGCTGAACATCCTGGATGAAGGGGTCAGGGAGTTACTGGCCATCGTGATCGATACCTCGATTCCTTCCGGGCGTGTCATCCGCACTCTGGAGCAGCTGGTTGAGCTGCGCGGCAAGCCAACGGCGATCCGGGTGGACAACGCTCCCGAGTTCTGTGCCCAGGCGTTTATCGACTGGTGCAAGGAACACGGCATTGAGATCCGTTACATCCAGCCTGGCAAGCCCAACCAGAATGCGTGTATTGAACGATTTAACAAAAGCTATCGAGAAGAAGTGCTCAGTGCGCACTTGTTTTCGACTCTGGAACAGGTGCGAGAAATCACCGAAAAATGGATGAAAATCTATAATGAATACCGACCGCACAGGGCATTGGGGCGCATACCGCCAGCGATGTATGTGCGCAATTTAATGCTGGAAAACTCTAGTCTAGAACTGTAACCCTTGTGGGGAAGCTTACGAGCCAGTTCGCATTAAGGTGGCGGCTCTGGAAAAAAGGCAGCCAACTAAATTATCACCGCCGATTACTGGAAAGTGGGGAGTTATTGCGGTGCTTTGGGAACAAACATTCCGATATTGACAAATTCGACTGAAGAAGTTCAGGATTACGCGACTCGATGGCTATAGACGTACAATCATGAGTGCCCGAATATGGGTCCTGGTGATATCACTCCAAAGCAAAACTGGTCATTTGGTCTGATCTCTGCTTTTGAGATCTGTCAAATAAGGGGGACTAACGAATGGGCCGATGTCTAAATACTGAAAACGAGTGATAAGAAATAATGATTAAAAAAGCCCACTCAGATAATCTGCAAAAATCATTTGTAATTTTTCTATTTTATTTTCTTTTATTTGTTTATCCGTTGATGTCGTTTCTTTGGAGACGAACTTATCCTTTATTCACAGTAGAAACAGCTGTCCTGTTTTTGGTGATTCTTTTTTTCTGCATACTACTTACAGTCATTCTCACAAATCTGCGATCCACGGTGGCCACTGTTCTGTCTGCCTTGTTGATCATCATCTCGTTCATGGTCCAGTTTAATTTTCTACTGGAAGGAGTGGTTCTTTGCGCAGCCATAAGTTGGGTCCTGGCCTGGCGGCTTAAGGCAAATTTCCACCTTTACGGTTTACCCATTCTCGCTGCATTGATCTTGGGCGCTCTATTCGATAGTTTTGAATATGACAGTGGGTCCCGGCCGATTGCAGAAATAGAAAATGTAGATTCAGAACTAACACCCGTGATTCACATCCTTTTGGATGCATTCTCCGGGATTGATGGTTTGCCGCCATACCCCGCATCTGAGGTCATGAAAGATGAACTCCACACGTTTTTCGATAATTATGGTTTTCAGGTCTTCTCCCGTGCATACAGTCGTCATTGGCGAACCGAAGATTCACTCTGCTCGGCAATGAATTTTATCAATGAACATAGCTACGAGTGTGCAATGAAAGTTTCAAATCGGCGCGCACATATTTTGAAATCCAATGCACTGTTTGAGTCACTGGAGAAAGTCGGTTATCGGATTAATGTATATCAAACCGGGCATTTGAATTTTTGCCAGTCTAACCCTGACAAGCTTGATAGATGTTGGACTTATACACATCCGTATGTGGGTTCGATACGACAGGTTCATGATTTGCAATTAAGGCTTGGTAATTTAGCGGGTGTGCTACTGAGGCAATCAACTTTGCTGGCGGACATGTTTCAATCGCGCAATTGGTTTGTCGACATGGGTGTGACCAATCACGACCCGCGGGTTTTTTCCAATTTGCAAAGAGACATTCTCAATGAACCCAATGGGCGGTACTTCTTTGCGCACGTGCTTTTGCCACATGGCCCATTTGCATATTTACTTGATTGTTCACTCAATTATGAAACTGATCGCATGATCAGGACTCCGTACGCGGTAGATGAGCCTATACGAGATGACCTGGTTTATGAGGCCCGTACTGGAATGTATTTCGAACAAATGGAATGTTCCTTGCTCAGTTTACGCAAAATATTTGACAACATGAAAAGGTCAGGTCTGTTTGAAAGATCTATCATCGTTGTTCATGGTGACCATGGGTCTTTGATCGGAAAATATCTCGCAACTCATCGGAACCTTAAAAAATTAACACCCACGGACTACCGATCTAATTTTTCAACCCTGTTTGCGGTCAAATTCCCATTTGGAAAATTTCAGGTTGACGACCGAGTATTGTCGTTAGACGTCTTGTTGGAAGCATTTTCTATTGCAGTTCAGGACTACGCAACGGGTCAAAAAGCGGCCCCGTCCGGACTACAGATTTTAACTGATGACCACGCCAAATTGGATAAGTATGTGTTTTTGACAGGCACACTCCCACTGTATCGCGTTGATATCAATATTTTTGACTCTTCAGAAACAAATGTGGGTGAAAATGTACCGAATTCGTTGCAAAGTAGATAGTTGGTCCGGTTTTTAAGGGTAGAACATCCTTCCCCTGCCCTGCAAAGAAGGTGGAGCCGGCCGATAAGCCGGGTTCTGTCTGGGACAATCATTCATCTGGGACCAGTGTCACCACCGGCCTCATGCGACCTACCCGAAGGCATCGCGGGCCGCGATTCTGCCTTCCTATTTGGTCTTGCTTCGAGTGGGGTTTACCTTGCCACAGAGTGTTACCACCTGCGCGGTGCGCTCTTACCGCACCATTTCATCCTTACCTGCCACACCTTTTACAGTGGGCGGGCGGTATATTTTCTGCTGCACTTTCCGTAGGCTCGCGCCCCCCAGGTGTTACCTGGCACCCTGCCCTGTGAAGCCCGGACTTTCCTCACCACATATCCCGAAGGACTGTAGCGCGATCGCCTGGCCGGCTCCGGGTGTTATTTTCCTCTACCGGGCCAATATTTAACAGCCCCAATCGGTGCTACAGCCTATTTCTCGCCGTACGTTCATTCGCGGGCAGGTGCTCGCGCCTACCATTATTTTAGAGCTTTGTAGATTTCGCGGCGTGAGCTGCCGGTGACTTTAGCAGCGATCTTGGCAGCCTGGCTGGCTGATAAGTGCTCGCGCAGGGCGCGGGCAAGCGCCAGGCCGTCAATGGGGTTCTGTGACTCCGGGTTTCCTGCCACGAGGACGACGAATTCACCCTTTCTTTGGTCCGGGTCTGATTCAAGCCGTGACTGCAGCTCAGCCAGGCTACCACGGAGAACTGTTTCGAATTTCTTGGTCAGTTCACGGCAAATGGCTGCCTCACGCCCATCACCAAAAATTTCGAGCATATCTGCAATTGATGCTTCTATTCTGTGGCTTGATTCAAAAAACATCAGGGTTGCGTTTTCTGCCGCTACTGCATTCAAGCGTTTCCGCCTTGCAGAAGACTTTGCAGGAAGAAACCCTTCGAACAAAAATCGATCTGAAGCGAGTCCGCCGATGGATAGCGCTGCGGTAACTGCACTGGGCCCGGGGATGGTGAAGACCGGCAAGCGGTTTTCACCCATGGCTTTAACCAATTGAAATCCAGGATCAGATATCAGAGGCGTGCCTGCATCTGATATTAGCGCAACTGCTTCACCGTCTTTGACCCGGGCTACCAGGCCGGGGATACGGTCTGTCTCATTGTGCTCATGCAGGGACAACAGCCTGGTTTCAATTCCATAGTGATTTAGCAAAACCCTGCTGCGGCGGGTATCTTCGGCTGCAACACAACTGACTTCGGCGAGCACTCGAACTGCCCGGTAGGAAATATCTTCCAGGTTTCCAATAGGTGTTGCTACAACATAAAGACCCGGTTCCGGCATGAAATTACATCACTCTGGGCTACAGTGGCATAGGTTATCATTCTGATATGAGGTAAATGAAGGAGAGTATATGCGCCAGCACCATCAAACGGCACTACATTGCTTACTGGCTTTCCTGTTCCTGCTATTTGTAAGTGCATGTGCAGTTGGGCCAGCGCAGCTTAAAGTCACGCCCAATGAGGTTTCGCAAGCTCAACAGGCACAAGCTACTGGAAACTTTTCCGAAGCGGCCAGGCTATGGCAGGAAGCCGCACTGGTTTCGGTAGGCCCTGATCGTCATCAATATCGCCTGCAGGCGGCAGAAGCCTGGATGCGGGCAGGTGAACGCTCGCGTTCCGGGAACATATTGAGCCAGGTGGATCAACGTCAGCTGTTAGACAATCGCGTATCAAGTTTCTCTTTATTGCATGCAGAGCTGGCACTGGCAGCAGCCGATGTCGACGCTGCTGAAATATACCTGGCCGCCGCCCGGAAGGACCTGACAACGAACCAGAAATCACGATACCGTCAGCTATTGGCCAGAGCGGCACGGCTACAGACCGACCCGGCAAGCTACGCACTTGCTACCGCTGCGTCAGCTATGAAATCTGCAATCGGGTACGACAGCACACGGGGTGTAGCCATCCTGCAATTGCTAGAAGAAGTTTCGTCGGGTTCGCTACGCAATATATCTGGTAATACTGCCGGCGCTTATGGACTGAACGACTGGCCGGAACTGACCGTTCTGATTCGGGAAACCCTGATCAATGGACACGATGTAAATCTGGCCGCCGCAGGATGGGCGGACCAACATCCTGATCATGAAGTCTCAGAACAGGAATTTAAAATCCTTGCCGGACGCTACAGACAACTCTTTTCACTTCCGGAAAACATAGCTGTTCTGCTGCCCGTGGAAGGAGGTCTTGCTGCTGCCGGCAAGGCAATCCGGGACGGGCTAATGAGTGCTTTTCTCGCACATTCTGAAGGAGTAACTTTAAGGTTTTATCCAACTACAGAAGATCCCCAATCAGCAGTTTCTGCCTATTTCCAGGCGATGGGTGAGGGAGCACAGTGGATTATTGGGCCTTTGCGCAGGGAATCTGTGGAGGCGCTTTCGGAGTTGGGAAGCCTGGGTGTTCCGGCACTGGCATTGAACAACACCGGTAGCGATGGACCATCAAGCGCCAGGGATAACCTGCTGTTCAGACTTTCTCTCTCCCAGGAACAGGAAGCCCGCGCTATCGCCAACCGGGCGCTCGAAAACGGGCAAATCAGTGCAATCATGCTAACAGCTGACAGTGCCTGGGGCAGGCAAATGAAAGCTGCTTTCGGCGAAGCTTTTACCTCAGGCGGCGGCACCATTACCACAAGTTCACAATTTGATCCCGCGGAAAACGACCACAGCAGTCTGTTGACTGGGCTGTTAAGGATTGACGAGAGCAATGAGCGCAGGAATCGCGTTCAAGCAACCCTTGGGATACCCCTGAATTTTGAACCGTCCAGGCGGGACGATTTTGACTTGTTTTTTCTTGCCGCCAGCCCGGCTCAGGGAAGACAACTGAGACCACAGTTCAGGTTTCATGACGCTGGTGAAAAACCAGTCTATGCCATGGGTAGGATTTATGGCGGTTCGGTTGATACGACCACAGATCAGGATCTCAATGGAATCTTTTTTCCAAGCACGCATTTTCAACTTTCCATCACCGGGGATGATGAGGGCGATAACTTTGCAAGCCTGCGCGGAGGTGGTTTTGCTTCCTTGCACGCACTCGGGAAAGATGCATGGAACCTTTTGCCATGGCTGCCTTTAATGCGAAAAGATCGGGATTTACAGTTTCCCGGCGCCTTGGGCTCATTGAAAATGAGTCAGGATGGAAAACTATTGCTTGATCCGGCCTGGGCGCAGTTTTCCCGGGGAAGGCCGATTGCGGTTGCATGGCCAAGCAACAAAAATTGACACGAATTTCTGTGCTTAACCCTGAAATGAATCCAAGCACAAGACAGCTTGGCAGGCGTTGGGAAAATGCAGCTGAATCTTTTTTGCATCGGCGTGGTCTCACCACAAAGAAGCGGAATTTCTACAGCAGGTTTGGAGAGATCGACCTGATCATGAGAGATCGGGATGTACTGGTTTTTGTTGAAGTCAGGTTTCGGGCAGATGACCGTTATGGCAGTGGCGCTGAGACGGTTACGGTTCGGAAACAGGCAAAACTGGCCCGGGCTGCCATGTTTTTCCTGAGCCTGAATCCGCCGCTACTCGCAAAAACCCTGCCGGTTTGACGTAATATCCGTCGGTACCAGACGGGGAAAAACAATTTTTAACTGGATTAAGAACGCGTTTGATTCACCATCGGGATAAAACCATGAAAATAAGCAGTCTTTTTAGCAGCACGAAATGGAGCCGTAACATTTTACCCAGCTTGATTTGCATACTGTTGAGCACGGCAATACTCAGTGGCTGCGCAGTATTCGCCATTGGCGCAGCAGCCATGGTTGCTTCGGACCGGCGCACCACGGGAACCGTCCTCGATGATCAGACAATCGAATTAACAGTAGTGGACCATATTTATGCAACTGAAGGCTTTGAAGGCGGTGACCATGTCAAGGTTGAGGTTTATCAGAGTGTGGTCTTGCTGGTAGGTGAAGTCTCTTCAGAAAAAAAGAAAGGATTGGCTGCCAGCCGGGCCGCAGAGGTTGATAACGTATTGCGGGTGGTTAACGAACTGGAAGTGGGCAGCGGCGCCAGCATTGGACAACGGTTGGACAACACCTGGCTCACGACCAAAGTTAATACCATACTGCTTAAAGAAAACCCGGTGGCAGGATTCGACGCGACGAGAATAAAAGTCGTCAGTTCAAAAAACAAAATTTACCTGATGGGTCTCGTCACGAGAGAAGAAGGTGAAGCAGTAGCGGAAGTGGCCAGAAATGTGGGTGGTGTCGAGAAAGTGGTAAAAGTATTCAGCTACAGTAATTAGGATTTGCTGCATTCGTCATTAACATTCAAGCGCCAAGTATCATCCTGTTGATGAAGCTAAGAATCAGGATGGTGTAAACCGCGGAAAGTACATCATCAAGCATGATACCCAGTCCGCCTTCCAACGATTCTTCCAGCAGGGAAATCGGCCAGGGTTTCGAAATATCGAAGGCTCTGAAAATTACAAAGGCTGCCAGGAACCACGTCCAGTGAAATGGAACAAAGGCAACGATAAGCCAATAAGCCACCATTTCATCCCAAACAATGCCGCCGTAATCCTCAACACCCAGCTTGCTGGTGATGTATTCACAAATCCATATGCCCGAAGAGAATGTCAAGGCCAGGAACCAGAACCCATTGATGTCCAGTAAAGTGATCACTACAGCGACAGGAACCGCTGCCAGTGTTCCCATGGTTCCGGGTGCCCTTGTCAGAAGGCCTGACCCAAACCCGAATGCGAGGAAGCCGGCCAGTGTGCTAAAAGCAAGGTGTTTTGCGCGCTGCTCAATACTGCCGGATTCCAGGCTGTCAGAATCCTCATTGCCCTCTTCAGAACCAGGGTAAATTTCCTGTTCACTTGTTCCAGTCATTTAAAGTGCTCGTATCCAGTGCAGTCCGTCTCAAAAAGATCCCCGTCAGGCTTGATGCACCTTACACCGCTCCCTTCCACCATGCGCCCAATCACGGTTAATTCCAAACCCAATTCCTGTTTGAGAATTTCCAGTGTGTGCATCTGGTCGGCAGCTATGGAAAAACACAACTCGTAGTCTTCACCGCCGGACAACAGCATCGTCCATCGATGCACTTGCTCACACTCATTCAGCCCGGCATTGGCCGGTAGGCTCGCGACTTCGATAACAGCACCACAAGCTGACGCATTGACGATATGGCCCAAGTCTGCCAACAGACCATCAGAAATGTCTATACAGGACGTTGCTTTTCCGACCAACGATGATCCCAACGCGATACGCGGTACCGGATGGTGTAAGGCCATACTACAGGATTCACTAGATTCATTCCCTGATTTCAGGGCTGACAGGGCCATCGCAGCACCACCCAAACACCCGGAAACAACCACCAGGTCGCCCGGCCTGGCACCGTCCCTGGTTAAGGCTTTGCCGGGATCTATCAACCCCATGGCCGTGACAGTAATGGACAAACTACCCGAACAGGTATCGCCACCGATCAGGGTAATGCCGCATTCTCCTGCCAGGTCCAGAAATCCGCCGATAAACTTCTCAAGCCAGAGTTTGTCTCCCCGGGGAATGGAAATTGAAAGCAGGGCCCAACACGGAGTTGCGCCCATCGCGGCCAGGTCACTGAGACTTACCGCCAGGGACTTGTGGCCAAGATCTCCCGGTGAAGTTTCCTTAAGAAAGTGCACTCCGGAATTGAGCGTATCGGTGCTGATCACAAGTTCCCTGTTTTCAGGCAGGCTGAGAACTGCAGCATCATCCCCTATTCCAATAATGAGGCCTGAGTCGTCCTCGCAGACACGATGCCGAATCCACTCAATCAACTGAAACTCACCCATGATTGGCTCAGCCGGAAGCTTTAAAACCGTCTTTCAGTTCGTCCGGGCGCCATTGACAGACCGCCTTGTCCAGAACAGCGTTTACAAAACTATAACCCTGCTCTGCGCCAAAACGCCGGGCCAGTTCAATCGCTTCATCCAGTACAACACGATATGGAATTTCCGGCTGATTTTGCAGTTCAAAGGCCGACATTCTGAGGATGAGAAGTTCCATCAGGTCCAGTTTCCCAACCGGGCGGTCGAGAAACGGCTGGAGGCTGTTGTCCAAAGCCTGGTGCCTGGAGATCACACCGCTTAGCAGCATTCGAAACCAGTCCTGATCAACATTTTTGAAATCCTGTTCTTCCAGGAATTGCCTGATAATTTCGACGTCATCCTGCCGGGTGATCTGCCACTGGTAAAGCGCTTGCAGTGCCCTTCTGCGTGCGCGCCGCCTGGGCTCGAACTGACTTCGTTCTTTCATTCGTGATCCAACTGTTCCAGTAGGCCCAGCATATGCAGGGCGGCCATGGCACAATCAAAACCCTTATTTCCCCGGTCTGCAGCAGCTCTTTCCATTGCCTGCTCAATGGTGTCGGTGGTCAGTACGCCAAATATCACAGGCTTGCCATACTTCAGGGCCGTTGCGGAAAGGCCACGGGCACATTCCCCTGCCACGTACTCGAAATGTGCAGTTCCGCCCCGGATAACGGCGCCCAGTGCAATTACCGCGTCTGTCTTTCCGGCTTTGAGAATGCGATCAGCAGCTAACGGCAATTCGTAAGCGCCCGGCACCCAGAACAGGGATGTGTTTTGTTCATCCACGCCATGACGCACCAAGGCATTCCGCGCACCGGCAATGAGTTCGTCGGTCACGAACTGGTTGAAGCGCCCGGCAATCAGCGCAACTCTGGCTGGGGCCGATGGAACTTTCAGGTCAAACTCTTTCATCCCAATCTCTTTTACCTGGAATATGCTCAGCGCCGGGATGGTCAGCCGGGCCCCGGCTCTACGTATTCAATTACTTCAAGACCGAATCCGGACAAGCCGGTCAATTTAAGGGGCGCACTGAGTACCCGCATTTTCCGCACACCCAGGTCAGCAATGATCTGTGCACCGATGCCGTAGGTTCGAAGTTCCCGCGACCTTCGATTGTCTCCATTCTCGAAAACCTCCGGCTCCGGCTGTTCACGAATAAGCCTTAACAGGCCCTGGTCATCCTCCTGGGCACCGAGCACGAGTATCAATCCCGAACCGGCCCGGTCAATCTCGCGCATGGCAACATTCAGCGGGAGCCCAAAGTCATCCCGCTGGATTCCCAATACATCGCTCAAAGGGTTCTGAACATGCACCCGCACTAGCATAGGAACATCAGGCTTGGCTTCCCCCCGCATAAGGGCAAGATGCAACCTGTTTTCGATGTGGTCTTTGTAAGTGTGAAGACGAAAGGGACCATGGTCGGTCATCACCTCCTGGGTGGAAACACACTCCACCTTGTTTTCATTCTCCAGGCGGTAGCGAATGAGTTCCTCGATAGTGCCGATTTTCAATTCATGTTTTTTGGCAAAGGATTCCAACTCCGGCCGGCGCGCCATGCTGCCATCTTCGTTCAGTATTTCCACCAGTACAGCCGCCGGTTCAATACCCGCCAGCATCGCCAGGTCGACGCTTGCCTCGGTATGGCCCGCCCTGGCCAATACACCGCCGGGTTGAGTCATCAATGGAAAAACATGGCCCGGCTGCGAAATATCCGCCTTGGTGGCATCGGGGCGCACCGCTGTGCGTATGGTATGGGCCCGGTCATAGGCGGAGATTCCGGTTGTGATTCCTTCAGCGGCCTCGATCGAAACCGTAAAATTGGTCGCGAACCGGGCCTCGTTATGATTCACCATCAACGGCAGACTCAGTTGACGGCACCGCTCACGCGTCAATGGCATACAGATCAGGCCACGACCATAGCGGGCCATGAAATTAATATCTTCCGGCTTGACCATGGTGGCCGCCATTACCAGGTCGCCCTCGTTTTCGCGATCTTCATCATCCATGACGACGACCATGCGGCCTTGTGCAATCTCTTTAATTAATTCAGGAATTGAATTCAATTTCACTGATGAATCTCCCGGACCTTCATGCCCCGGCCTGTAATCGTTCAAGGTAGCGTGCAATCATATCTACTTCCAGGTTGACGGTATCCCCGGTTCGCAGACTGCCTAGAGTCGTCACTTCAAGTGTGTGTGGTATCACGTTAACGCAAAACCAGCTATGTTTCTGGTCATTTTCACCGACATCATTTACGGTCAGGCTGACACCATCAATACAAACCGAGCCCCTTCCGGCCACATACCTTGCCAATTCTTGCGGATACTCGAACTCCATGCGCCGGGAGCCCCCTTCCCTGGTTTCAGAAACCAGCTTTGCGCAAGCGTCAATATGGCCACTGACCAGGTGTCCGCCCAGGCGGTCTGCCGCTCTCAGTGCAGGTTCGAGATTGACCTTTCTTCCGTCCTTCCAGTCGCTCAAGGTAGTCCTGGCGAGTGTTTCGGCCGAAACATCCGCGCCGAAATGATTGGCATCCAGGTCCACGACGGTTAAACAAACCCCCGAAACAGCAATACTGTCTCCTATCGCACAGTCATTCAAAAAGCCGCCTTTCACGCTGAAACTGATGCGCGTATCGCTATCTGACTCGATTCGGTTTTTCACGACGCCCCGCTGTGCGATGATTCCGGTAAACATCAGGTTTCCCCGTACAATGGTTTCAGTCGCAAGCGCAAATCGCTACCAATGTGCACGCTTTCAATCCATGCCATTTGAACCCTGTTTTCCATATTCTCCAGGGGACCGAACCCAAAAGGCTCCTGCGCGCCGGAACCCAGCAGTACCGGTGCCTGGTAAATCAATATCTCGTCCACTAGCTGCTCAGCAATCAGTGCGCCCGAAAGGGTTGCGCCGGCTTCGACCTGAACCTCGTTTACTGAACGATCACTCAAGGCATTCATCAGTAAATGCAAGTCAACGCGTTCCAAAACCGCCGGCAGCGGCAGAAGTTCAACCCCCGACTCCCGTAATCCAGCAGGCACGTCAATGTCTTCCCGGCCGGCTATCAACACCCTGCCCCGAAGTCCCAGCGTGCGCGCCCCCACCGGTGTGCACCAGTGGCTGTCGAGTATGACGCGCAAAGGTTGACGGCAATTCCCTTCACGGCGGACATTCAGGGAAGGGTCATCTGAGAGTACGGTTCCGATTCCGGTCATTACGGCGGAAGACCTTGCACGCCAATTCTGTACGTCTGCCCTGGATTCAGCGCTGCTGATCCATTGGCTAAGCCCATTTGATAAGGCTGTCCCACCATCCAGGCTCTGCGCCAACTTGACCCTTACCCAGGGCCTGTTCTCCCGCATTCGTTTAAAAAAACCGGCGTTCAGGGACTCTGCCTTCCCCTTCATCAAACCGGTATCTACCCGGACACCTGCTCTTTTGAGTAAGGAAAAACCTTCACCATTAACTTGGGGATTATCGTCCTGGATTGCACATACAAGCCTGCTGATGCCAGCTTCAATCAATTGCGGTGCACACGCCGGGGTGCGGCCCTGGTGACTGCAGGGTTCCAGGGTCAGGTATGCAGTTGCGCCAACGGCTTCCGGCCCGGCCTCCTGCAATGCATAGACCTCAGCGTGAGCATCACCACAGCGCTGGTGCCAGCCGGTTCCAACTACCTTGCCTTGTCTGGCCAAAACGCAACCCACCCTGGGGTTCGGGTCGGTCGTTTCAACACCCCGGGCCGCCAGTTGCAATGCGCGGGTCATGCATTGGTGATCGAAAGAATCAAACATCAGCTGTCTTTTCCGGATCGGCCCCTGGGCAGGTCCAAAAGTGAAATCTGTCGTTGGTCCAGCTCCCCCGGATTTCCCTGTTCCAGGCGCTCAATGAGATCCCGGAACGCCTGCACGTCCTCAAACCTCTTGTACACCGATGCGAAACGCACGTATGCCACCTGGTCCAGCTGACTGAGTTCGCGCATGACCCACTCGCCGATCAGGCTGCTTGGAATTTCTGCATCCTCCACACTGCTGATTTCCCTCACCAGGCTGCGAACAGACCTTTCTACGTCACGGGTTTCAACGGGTCGCTTCTCAAGTGCCTTCATCATGCCCTTTCGAAGCTTGTTTTCAGAGAATGCCTCCCTGATGCCGCCGGACTTGATAATTCTCGGTGCCTTGAGTTCCGGTGATTCAAAGGTGTTGAAACGGTTGTTGCATTTCAAACATTCACGCCGGCGGCGGATTTGCATCCCATCCCCTGTCATGCGCGAGTCTACAACACGGGTATCATCATGATTGCAGAACGGACACCACATGACTCAAGCGCTTTGATATACCGGGTAGCGAATGCAGAGTTCAGATGCGGACTTGCGGGTATCGGCCTCAACCTTGTCATCAGCGATATCATCCAACAGGTTACAGATAATATTTGCAAGATGCTCACAATCGTCCTTCCCAAATCCCCGGGTAGTTACCGCAGGTGTTCCGAGTCTGAGCCCAGAGGTCACAAACGGAGAACGGGGTTCTCCGGGAACCGTGTTCTTGTTGACCGTAATGTGAGCCCTGCCCAGCGCGTCTTCGGCTTGTTTGCCGGTATAGTCCCTGCCTATCAGGTCGACCAGGAAAAGGTGATTGTCCGTTCCACCTGAAACGATCTTGTAACCGCGGGCTGTCATGGTGTCCGCCATCGTCTTTGCATTTTCAATTACCGCCTGTTGATAAATCCTGAACTCTGGTTCCAATGCTTCTTTGAAAGCGACGGCCTTTGCGGCGATTACGTGCATCAGGGGACCACCCTGGGTACCGGGAAACACCAATGAGTTCAACTTCTTTTCCACCTCTTCATTGGACTGGGCAAGGATGAGCCCGCCACGTGGTCCACGCAGGGTTTTGTGAGTGGTTGAAGTCACCACATGGGCATGTGGGACAGGGCTGGGATAGATGCCGGTAGCCACCAGTCCCGCGACGTGCGCCATATCCACCAGGAACCAGGCACCAACCCCGTCGGCGATCTCACGCATGCGGCCCCAGTCCACTTTTCGCGAATAAGCGGAAAACCCGCCGATCAGCATTTCAGGCCTGTGCTCATCGGTCAAACGCTGAATCTGGTCATAATCTATCAACGCGGTTTCCTCATTAACCCCGTACTGCACCGCATTAAAAATCCGGCCCGAGAAATTGACTTTTGAACCATGCGTCAGGTGTCCGCCGTGCTCCAGGTTCATACCCAGTAAGGTTGCACCGGGCTTTAGCAGGGCGAGGTAGGCTGCAGCATTGGCCTGCGAGCCAGAGTGCGGTTGCACATTGGCATAATCTGCACCAAAAAGCTGCATGGCCCTTTGCCGGGCAAGTGTTTCTGCGATGTCTACGAATTCGCAACCACCGTAGTATCGCCTTCCCGGATACCCCTCGGCATACTTATTGGTCAACACTGACCCTTGTGCTTCAAGAACCCGCGGGCTAGCGTAGTTTTCGGAAGCGATTAACTCGATGTGCATTTCCTGCCGTGCCCGTTCACCCACTATCGCAGTATTCAGTTCGGTGTCAAAACCTTTGATTTGAAAAGTCTCGTCAAACATGTTTTTCCTTAAATTGGAGTTGAGAATGCAGACTGGATCTGACCCCGCCAATTGGGGACTCATTCTATCATTCCTGAGAGTTTCCAAGGCGATATAGAGGCCCAATGCCAGGGGCTTGACGGGACATTATTAATCAGGATTTTTTGCGATGCCGGCCCTGATTTGAATGTGAGAACGGGCTTCAACCCGCTTATTGCACCAGTATCCCTGATGATGGCGCAGGACAGGTGCTGCTGGTGCAATAAGCGGGTTAAGATGTATTTACAATCCAGCAAGTTGTTCCAGCCGGGCAGGGTCCGGGCGGGCAAATTCTGCCGGCTCCGGTGCGAAGGGACGTGGTTGATAATTCAGCACTTCCCTGGGTGTGCTGTCATCGAAAACCAGGTCGATACTTTCCCTCCTGATCATTTCGGGACGAACTCCACGCAACTTGGGTATCAATCTGCTGAAATAGGCCACTGCAGTAAACATTCGACCCGGAACGCTTATAATCCGCACCGGCTTATCCAGGCCATGAAAAATCGCTTCAACCATTTCCCTGAAACTCAGCGTGCTGCCACCACACAATGGAACATCGAGGGCAAGAGGGAATTCGCTGGTCAGCGTTGCGACTGCCGCTTTGGCAAGATCATCGGCGTGCACCGGTTGCCTGAGGCCTGCTGCTTCGCCAGCAACAGGCATAAAGCCAAATTTTCGAATCCACTTGGCGAGCCAACTCACGTTTCCGTCCATTCCGCACCCATATATCAAGGTAGGCCGGTAAAGGCTCAGTGTGATCCCGTGTGCCTCGCAGTAATTTGAAAGCACCGCCTCATCCATCAGGATCTGCTGCATATGTCGTTTTTCTTTTCGATCATGAGACTCCAGCTTGCTGAACACACTGCTGGTGCTGAAGATCACCGCACGCTCAAGTTGCGGACATAGATTAATCAGACGAGTTGCTACCGTGACCGGGCCGGCCGAGATCAGCATTTCTGCATGCACCATTGCACCCGAATAAAGCACGTCCGGTTTCACCCAGCGAACACCCTCGAACCGTGGAAACCACTTTGGCGGTGATTTCCTGCTGACCGCAATCACTTCAAACCCGGCAGCCAACAGACGGGGTATGGCAAATACCCCGATTTGTCCGCTCGCACCCAGTAGCAATACCCTGGCCCTGCTCATTTTCTCAACCAAACCAGGGGCCACAGCAGTAAATATCTTGCCCAGATTCCTGAATAAACCAGCCACCTCACCGGCGGCCAGTGTTTTGATGCCTGGAATTTCCGGAAAAAACGGTCCATGCCCCTGTGTTTTTGGCGATGCACCCAAAACGGCCGGCTACGGCTGGAGACTCCCTGCTCATGGACTGCAGTGGCACCGGGAACAAACAGGCAGTGCCAGCCGGCCGGTTTCAGGCGATACATCAGATCCAGATCTTCACAGTGCAAACCATAGCCTTCATCCAGCAGGCCCACTTCGAGCATGACATTTCGCCTGATCAGCATGCAGGCACCGGATACCGCTTCTGCCACGGTGGTTTCGACCGGCAATTTTTCAGGATTGAAAGGCACGCCGCGCAAAACCGGTATCCACCGGCCTAGACGCCATAATCCTGTCAGGGTCATGAGGGAATTCCATGGGTCGGGGAAACGCCTCAGCGAGGCCTTTTCAAACTGACCATCACCATCACGTACCGTGGGGGCTGCCAGGGCGGCATTATTATCATTCTCCAGCGCTGTTTGCAGCAGGCCCAATGCATCACGGTGAATGGAACAATCCGGATTAATGACCAGCACCAGGTCCGATGTAATATTCTGCACCGAAGCATTAACGGCACGAGCGAAGCCGATATTTACCGGATTATCAAGAATTTCTAGGCCTCCCTGGTTGCCAAACAAGCTCCGCAACTGCTCTGTACTACCGTCAGAAGAAGCATTGTCGACCACCAGGATTGCGGGCTTGACCGAACTGGCCATCAGGGCTCTGATACAACGGTGTAAAGCCTTTCCGGCATTGAAGTTGATGACAATCGCGGTAACTGTCATACCGGTTCACTTTTTTCTCAGCAAGCGCCACCACCAGGATTTACGATGCTGCAGCCCTTTATTTTTCAGGGCGGCCAATTGAGCGTCTCGATCTGCAAGTATCCCGCCGGCTGCCATATTTTTCCTGATCTCGTGGTGATAGTGGGTGTAAACAGACTCAAGGCTGTCATCGAACAAGCTCAATGAGCCGGATATTTGCGGCAGGCAATCATCGCTGGCGGCACATAATGCGATGAAGTACATAGGCGGGTGGATAAGCTTACCGTTCAAAATCTCCCCACCTGGCGACGATGTTTGCAGGCTAATCTTGCTGATTTCCCCGAGATTCCAGATCGCGGAATGGAACATTAATTTTTGGCCAAGCAAACGGCAAGCTGGAAATTCCCTGGAAATCAGATTCTCCAGTTGTTTACGGTCTAACTCTTTAACGTGATATTCATTCTGAAATCCCCGCTTATCTGAATACTCTGACTTATCCGGTGAAGACAGCATCAGGAATCCGCCGGGCTTGAGCACACGCCGAAACTCGGACATCAATGCTTCTTGCGATGACAAATGCTCCAGTGTTTCAAAAGAGATGATGATATCGAAACGGCCGTTTTCAAAAGGCAGCTGTGTACAGTCTGCGGTGCGAAATTCCAGGTTCTTTTGGCTTGCATAACGCTGTCCGGCATGCCGGACAGCTTTAGCGTCAATATCTACTCCTATGACGGATTCTGCTGCCTTTGCCAACAGCGAAGACCCGTAACCTTCACCACAGGCCGCATCGAGTACCTGCGCGCCCCGACACCATTGAGCCGCGAACGCATAACGGTGAACATGCTCGTACCATATTTCCCGTTCACACTCCGGGGTGAATCGCTCACCGGTAAATTCAAGTTTATCAACCACAAAATCCCACTGATTCCACTTTATAGAGTTGACATGACACTAGCAGGAATTTTAACGCATTGTGTCGTGCCTGCGCGCAATTGCATCAATCAACACCTGTCTTCGCCCTGACAGGGGGTCGCGGAGAATAAAATCCTCAATAAGTTCACGGTAACCCGGATGCCTGCCTAATAATCTTTGCATTGACTCCGAATCGGGCCTCATTCCCAATGGGGAAAACGAGCCGCCGCCATGATGAGCCACATATGCATCATCACACAAGACATTGATCATTCCCGCTTCAACGGCGCGCAAACTGAAATCGTTTTCTTCACCATATCCCCGGCCAAATGTTGCTTCATCAAACAATCCGATCCGGTCGATTGCAACACGGGAAATTGCCATGCAAAAGCCCACAGCAGTCGGTAGCTCCGGATACTCCGGAGAACCTGCCTGAAAAATAGATCCTGCGATTTCCGCAGCATCCGCTGGCACGGGCGCCGCGACACAAAAATCCGGAAAAGAGACGATTTCACCGTTATTTGTCCAGGGTGTAGCAGTGGCAATATTTGGATCAGAGGCGAGGCAGACAGATATTGCATCCAGCCAGCCTGGGGTGACCAGGGTATCGGAATTCAGAAGCACAACATCGCCCGGTGTACGGGAAATCCCCCGGTTAACACTGTAAACAAAGCCCTTGTTTTGATCATTATGCAACAGCACCCGCCCGGCGCCCGCCCGCTTCCAGTTTTCCAGAAAAGCCGGTACGCGTTCATCTGTAGAGGCATCGTTTACCAGGGCGATTTCTGCATCAGGAGATGACTCTTCGACCGACTTCAAACAGTCCTGCAAAAATTCAAACGCATTGAATACCGGAATAACGACAACGGGTTTCATTCCACCCACTCGTGAGGCATCTGTACGATGCCCACATCAATACACTCACCATTGACCTGGAAGATCCGCTCCTGCTCGTCGAAAACCCGCAAGCCTTCAGGGTCCATCGCCAACACCCTCAAATGATAGCTGCCTGGCAAAAGCCTGGGCTCATTAAAGCGAATTCGGAATCGAAAAAGACTCTCGTCGATTTGAACGGGCTTGGCCCCCACCGTATCCGAAGTGACACCATAAACCGGGGTTCCGTCGATACGGATGATTCCCACGTGTACCACGGGAGACCGCCCGTCCGGTGAGTAAAGCACCAACTCTGCCAGCAGGTCGCTACCCATGTTCATTTTCACATCCCGCCGGGTGTCATGCTCCGGAAAGTTAATTTCCCTGATTTGGTATTCACCACCGTCACCTTTTTGTTTTTCCCGCAGGCGTTTTTCTTCCGAACTCCGGCCTTCGTGCCAGGCCAGATATGACTGTGTGACCGGAAAGGCCTCACCGTACTGCTCTACCTTCCCCTGACTCAACCACAGTGCCTTGTGGCACAACTTCTGCACGATATACATGCCGTGGGAAACCATGAGCAGTGTTCCACCGCCGGCCAGGAAATCTTCGATCCAACGTATACACTTTTTTTGGAATGACTCGTCACCAACTGCCAAAACCTCGTCGGTGATCAAAACTTCCGGACGGGATGCCGTCACAACAGCGAAACCAAGCCGCACCACCATTCCGGATGAATAATGCTTGACGGGCTCGTGGATGTACTCGCCAATATCAGCAAAAGACAAAATCCTGTCCATGCGTTGGTCAAGTTCCGAACTACTGAGTCCCAAAAGAGAAGCTTTCATTTTTACATTATCCAGACCGCTGAAATCAGGCTGAAACCCCGCACCCAGTTCCAGCAAGGCAGCAACGCTGGAATTAACTTCCACTGTACCCCGCGTGGGTCGAATCACCCCTGTCAGGATTTTCAATAATGTGGACTTACCTGCACCATTTTCACCGATGATGCCAAGGGACTGTCCCCTGATGACTTCCAGGCTGACATCGCTCAGCACTTCAGCGCCAAGCGCAGGCTCACGACCCAGTAATATTGAGCCAAACGCCTGCAGGCGCTCCCATGGCTGGTGCACTCGCGGATAGACCTTGGATACACTTTCCAGTCGCATCAGGGTACGCATCAGAGAAAGTCCTCGAAGTGGCCGCTGAACTTATGGAAAAACCTCAATCCCAGCCACGCAATTATGACCACGGTTGCAGCAGTAAGCACTTCTCCGGCACCGAGGTTCAGGCGTCCAAATAAAAGCAGCTCCCGCATTTGCGCGACAAACCAGGTCATCGGGTTCCAGGCCATGATCGATGAAATACTTTCGGGCAGCTGCGCCTGGCTATAGAGAATTGGCGTGGTAAAAAACCATAATGTCATCACCGGTGGAAGTATCTGAGCGATATCCCGAACAAAAACCTGCAAGGCACTGAATAACCATGCCAGGCCAACCGCGAACAGCCACAAAAGCAGAATTATCGGGACCATAAGCGGTAAATACAGCCAGTGGATGTCAGTGCCGATTAATTGCAACACAAGCAAGATGGCCAGGTACCCGGCCATGTGCATGATAAAAGTGGCAGTCACGGTCGCCATTGGCAACATCTCGGTGGCCAAGGCGACTTTACCGATTAAAGCAGCGTTACCGGTAATAGTGCTACTGGCCTTGAGAATCGATTCTGAAAATGCCGTCCATGGCCAAAATGCTATGGCCAGGTATGGTACAAAGCCCACTTCTGTTTCGGGAATGCGCGAATGGAATATCTTGGTGAAAACAAAACCGTAAACGGCCAGCAGCATGAGGGGCTGCAGAATTAGCCAGGCAAAGCCAGTCAGATTCTCAAGGTAGGCAGTGCGGATTTCGCGGGTCACCAACTGCCAGAAGAGCGTCTGTCGCAACATCATCATCAATATCCATCCAAACGCTGCGCCACCCGGATTGAGTGGTTAATCTTCGCCTTCCGTATCATGGCTGTAGAAGTCGGGCGCCAGTTCAAGGTTTTCGCCAAAATGCCTTTTTACCATTATTTCAAGTGCGCCGTCGGGAAACTTCAAGGGTTCAATTAACAGCTGGGACATGTAGGTGTCACGGAATTTCAGCTCGTGCTTTCTGATGGCCTTTTCTATCAAGCCTGCTTTGACCTGGGCAAAATCCAACTGCTCAGGTTCCTGGCGGGCATTGAAGCGAATAATATGGTAACCAAAACCCGACTTCACCGGCTCGCTTATTTCTCCGGGATCAGTCATCGCGAACGCTGTATGTTCAAAAGGCTTGACCATTTGCCCGCGGACAACCGAACTGAAACGGCCCTTGTTGGCGTCTTTCCCGGGATCCTCTGAATACTCCAGAACCAGAGCGTCAAATCGATCGGGGTCTTCGCGCAGTTGCAACCGGATTGATGCTGCAAGCTCGGCTGCTTCATCCTCACTGCGGTTTTTAGTAGAGATGAGGATATGAGACACATCCAGAACCTCTTTTGTCAGGAACTCCTCCTGCCGGGCCAGGTACGACTCGTAGGCCATCGTATCGTAATCAGCAGCCGGCGCCTTGCTTAACAACTTTTCTTTCCAGGCAAGTGCCAATTCCTCTTCAGCGGCGAGTTTCATACGCTCCTGAATGAGCGGATCCTGATCCAGCCCGGCCTTGTATGCATCCGCTGCCATTATTTTATTCATCATCATTGATGTGAGTAATATCTCAACTTTGTTTCCATCCCTGATAACAGCCAGGCGATGTTTTTCAGGTATCCTGTTAAAAGCGCCGTCAACGGCATTCTGGGTCAGAACCTGGTCACCCTGGTAGGCCAGAACTGACTGCGGGTCGTGTTCTGTCTGCGCTTCGGCCAAATGTGAAGTAAAAATTCCGGCAACCAGATTCATACATAACAACAGATATCGCATTTCTATTCCTTGAGTCGAATGTGTAGTGGGGAAACTGTGGCAATCTTCAATGCCAATGTGCAATAAACCCGGCCAGTCCCTACTGCCAGTTCCTGTGTGCCGGCACTACTGTATCGGAAGATCAGATACGGAAAAGTGAATAATTTGGGCGTGAAGTGAGTCCGTGTAAACGCAACAATCACAACATAAACAAAGGGGCTGCAATGCAGCCCCTTGCTTTATTAACGGTCAAAAAAGACCTGAAAAATAATGACCAAATTTACTCTGTGTCAGTTTTCACAGATCCTTTGTGATCGAACAAACTACCATAGTTGGCCAACACACCACCAGGCAGGACACCATTAACGAACTTGGCAGCCCAGAAGCCTGTAACCGGCAATCCGACCAAATCATCGCCAATCCCAACTTCATTACCAACCAGAACGTGGAGGTCCGAAAGGCCGAAGTTAATACGTGCCCAGCCACTCTCGAAGGTGGTATTCACGGTATGCTTATTACTGGAGCCAAAGATGTCACTGTCACCAAACTGCAGGACACTGGTCGCGTAGCAGAGCTCAAACGCCGCCGCGCCCGGTGTAGTGGTTCCAGGAGCCGGTGGTGAAACGATTGGCAGTGTAGAGGGACTGTCCATTTCCGCAATTGCATTCTCGCTTGCATCCCAGAGACCGAAACCAACTACTTCACATGCCTCTCCGTCAAAGCTTGAAGTAAACGGATCTGAAGGGAAGTGCTGAAGAACCCGTCTGGTAGCGCAGTGCAGTGGCAGTTCCACATGGTGTACAATTCCGCCAGCTGTAATGACCGCACCCAAGGTGCCACCATGTGGAACTCGTACTATACTAGGAGGTATACCAGGAGCAAAACCTGGGTAAACCGACCAATTACCAATTATGACGGGCGTACTGTCATCATCGTCGTGGTCGCCAATGTACGTGCAGGTACTGACATTGCCCCAGATAAAGTAGCCATTTAGTTGCGCGAGTGTGGAATCCACATACCAGCCCTTGGTCGGGAAGGTGATCACCCATTCGGATTCCGCGGCGGTGGGCCCACCCAGCACATACTCATTCATGGTCGCGTCATGCATAAATACGGCCGAAACTGCGTCAATATTACGATCGTACTCAATTTGAGTATTACCACCGCCGCCCGTGTAAACATTGGCCGCACTGGCGTCGCCCATGTTCAGATCAGGCTCGGAGGTACCAGGCTTGACATGCAAGTCTCCCATATCGTCAAAATCGCCGATGGCCTTCGCGTCGTATGTGTACAAAGTGCCTTCCAGTACATTAACGATCGAGGCACTGCCAAACAGACCGCCTGTCGTCATCCCAATATCAAGACTAGCAGCGCCAGCCCCAACCCACAGGCCATCTTTGCCAGACAGCACACTCCACTGGTCGCTCAACTGCTGACAATCCAGGGGTGCCTGGTTGCCATCCTCGTCTTCGACGTGAGTCGCGGCCGTTTCAGAACCGTAAGTCCTGCCGCCGATGATGACCGGTGATTCCATCCATTCCATCCTCCATCATATCATCGTTCAGTTCACCCATTTCGATGACTTCCATGTGACCTTCCATGGCGCGGGCTATACCTGAAGATCCGCCGTCGGCACGGCCACCGGTGTAATCAAAATCGAGGAATGGCTGCTCTCCGGCGCCATCACCGTCAGAATCATTTCCATACAGGTACGGGACCGTGCATGAATTATCCGGAATAATCAGTGTGGGTGTGCCACCATCATTGATGACGGCTGCAGTCCAAACGTCTTGTGCCGACAGGTAGAGGTTAAAGTCAAGCACTTCGCGAGAGTTTTCACCCTCTTTAAAACGTACCTTGACCGCTTTCGCGGAATCGGTGGTGTTAACCACCGACATCAGGGTGGCGTTTCCGGCATTGACCGTGTAGTACGGATAGATCAGCACTTCGCCGAGACCATCCGGGTTAATAAATAGGGCGGCGCTTGCAGTACCGACGATACCGGCAGCACCTGCCAGACCGGCCAGCACAGCAGCTGTTAAATTCTTTCTTTTCATCACAACACTCCTAATTGTTATAGCACTCCAAAAAAGTGCTTACAGGGCTTTATAACAAGGCCGTCTCCGCACCACCAAACCCTTGTCACACGGGCATACAGCGCAGTTTTCCAGCCATTCGCGGCCTAATATTACGTTAAGCGCAGCATCAAAGCAACATTTTCAACAGTAGAAAACAAGGCCTGGAGATAGCTGCTGGGGGCAGTTTACCATCCTGGACACTAGCGCTTGAACGCTAAACAAGTTTTTTGCTGTCAGTATCCCGGCACAGCTAATGGTTTTGCAGCCTCCCATAGGCTGGTTAACACATCACCGGTTTAGATTTCTACTAATAAAATCAAAAGCTAAGATCAAGATGGTAATATCAGGTCTTCGGTAAGAACCACCATTGGCCGTCTACACGCACCCATCTTTCCTTTACGGGCGTCTTGCTATTCCAGATCTGTACGCCCCTTAGCGGAGCGACAAGCGTGTAACCTATGTTCATGCGTACGGTGCAGGCATCGGTCTGGCATTCACGATCAATGTATGCGGCAGAAGTGTATTGAACCCGACGCAGCAAGAATCCCAGTTCAAAATCACGCTGCGATACCGAGGAACGGAATCCCGGTGAAAGGTAGGCATATGCCTGCTCGAAGTCTCCTGCCAGCAGCGCGTCCCAACGTGCCTGCGCGCGATCTTCCAGGCTTTCAGGGTAAGCGGGTGATCCTGCACAGGCAACCAGAAACAGGGTGATGAGCAGGCCGGTTACCCGGAGCGGCGCCGGAAATTTGTGATAAAGCGTCATAACTATTGTCCTTCCCCGTTTTGTAATATATGGAATTTGATTGGTGGAATGTCCTTGAATTCCTTTCTCAGGTCCTCACTGATTTGCTTGAGGTCGGCTGTGCTTTCGATCACGGTTGGTGTAATCATCACCAGTGTTTCCGTGCGTTCATTATCGCGGATTTTGCTGCCGAACAATCGCCCGAGTACAGGGACCCTGCTTAAGTAGGGCAAGCCGCTTTGGGAAACGCTGGATGACTCCTGGATCAGCCCCCCGAGAAACACGGTTTGACCAGACTGTACCGCTACCTGGCTGCTCACAGATTTGGTGTTGATAGGTGGATTTCCCGAAGTTGAAATATCCTCGTTTCTTTCACCGGCAAAACTGACGTCCTGCGTCAGGTCCAAGTATACCAATCCGCCGGGGTTGATCCGGGGCGTGACGGTCAGGGTGACACCGGTGGAAACATATTGCGCGCTGCTGACCACGTTATTGGTGCCCGTAGTAATACTGGAGGACTGCACCGGAATCTGAGTACCGACGGTGATCGTCGCCTGGGCATTGTTTCGCACCAACAACGAAGGTGCAGCGATTGTCCGCACATCGGAAACCGCGTCCAGGGCACTGATAACGGCCTCGACGAAACTCTTGCCGCCTCCGCCGACCCTGCTGACGGTAGAAAAGAATGATCCGCCTATTGTTGCGTCACTTAGCGTTCGTCCAAAATTACCCACTCCCACATCAGGAATGTCTTCTGCCCGATTGCTCAGGAACCAGTTCACACCGAATTGCAGGGTGTCGTTCAGCACAACATCTATTACCTGTGCTTCGATCAATACCTGCAGGGGCTCTTCGTCAATACGCAACATGGCAGCCTGGATGCTGTCGTACTGTGACTGGGTGGCCTGGATCAGCAGGGAGTTGGTTTCCAGCACCGCCGTAATGCGGATTTCACCCTGGTCGGTTTCAAGCACACTGCTGCTGCCGGCTGTTTGTGTCTGCTGGGTACCAAGCCGGTTTCGATTAAAGTCACTCACCGATCCGGCTGTGGCTTGCTGCAAACCAGGTGCCAGTGCACCCCGGTTACTTTGAGTTCTCTGTGCGCCGCCAGTTGTTGTTCCGCCAAACAACTGGCTGAGATAACCGGCCAGTACGGTTGCCTCGAGGTTTTTTACCCGGTAAACATACAATTGGGTTCCGGCGCCCGCAGCACCGCGATCCAGCCTATTTATCCACTCGCGGGCCTTGGCCAGGTATTTCTCCTGGGGAGTAATAACCAATATGGAGCCGAGGCGTTCCAGTGGCACGAACCGAAATAGCCCGGCCAGCGGGGAATCGGCTTCGGTGCCGAAGATGGCAGTCAATTCCGAGGTTATGGAAGCCACATCCACCGTCTTCAGGGGAAATACGCCGACCGACATGCCTGACAACCAGTCAACATCAAATATCTCCACCGTTTGCAGGTAATTTCGCAACTCTTCGCGTGTTCCAGCCAGGAAGATCATGCTGCGCATGATATCTACACTGATGATGGCATTTTCGCGTACGTAGGGTTCGAGAATCTTGGCCATTTCGGAAGCAGAAATGAATTCCAGGGGTACAGCCCTGACTTCGTAGCCAAGAACTCCGGATGAGTCGCCCAATTGCGGAACCAGGTGTCCACGAATAGCACTGGATACCGGCAAAACGTGATAGCGGCCTTCTGAATAGACCAGTGTGGCGCCATTCCACCTCAGCAACAGTTCGAGTATTGGCATTAACTGCTCACGGCTGACCGGCCTTGAAGTAGAGAATGTGACCTCCCCGCCAACACCGGGGCCAATAACGAAAGTCTCCTGCAGTATCTCTCCAAGGATGGTATGAACCACCGACTGCAGAGATTCCGCTTCAAAATTGAGGACGATTTCGCCATCCTCCGAAACTGCTTTTACCGGCCGGGCCGCCGCGTCTTCATTGATGAACCGGCCACTGCCAGGGTAGGTCTCGACATCTATTACACGGCTTCCGGGGGTTTCACCTGAGCGGTCAAATATGCCTTCGCTGGTATTTTCAGAAGCCTGGCCAGCACGGCTCAGCCGATCCGTCGGCTTATGTGCCGGGCTGGTGGTACCACAACTGTTAAGCAGCAGCACGAGGCAAAACGCGCCAATGAAATGCTTCACAAAACCAGCCCTTGCATACCGGCTTCAGCCATCACTTCATTCTCCATTTTTTTCTTCATCGTCATCATCGTCTTCATCTTCTTCATCTTTTCGACTGTTGCGATTTATCATGTTCTGGATCGCGCTCTGGTATGCAGACGGGCCAGACCCATTTGACCGTCTCGACTTGTTCGATCTGTTTGCATGCTGGTCATCCTCGGCCTGCCTGCGTAGTCCCTCGCGGCGTTCTGCGATGCGTTGCCTGATTTCTTCTGCACGAGACAGGGGTTGCTCATCAGAATCTTGCCGTGATTCACCGTCTGACCGGGTCCCATCATTTTCTTCAGCGGACACCGGTACGGGCTCGGGTGGCGCCTCGATTCTTCGGGTGTTGACCTGCAAATCCAGTTCAAGATGGTCGCCATCCATGGAAGCCAGCACGACACTTCGTGGTTTGATATCCGTCACCGTCCACCCGAAATAGTCACCTTCAAGTGGCTCGCCCTCGTGGGCAATCATTGATTCCGCACTGGACGATGGCCTGAGCGTCACCAGCTTCGCATCCGGCGTAATGATCACACCCGTCAACCTTACATCCGGGGCGTCCGCCACCTCCGCCATGTCATCCATGTTCAAGCCTTCGCCATCCACTGCCAACGCAGGGCGTCTTGATTCATTAAATACCGGCCGTTCGGTGACTTCCCGATACTCGCTGATCGGGGCGAGTTCGCTGAACAACTGCTTTGTCTCTCCGGTGGTTTGAGCGGACGTATCGTCCACCGGTGCACCAGAAGACGCCGGCTTGCTCCAGACATACGCCAGGCCTGCAGACACCAGAACAATCAAACCACATGCAGAAACCAAAGCCGCGCCAAGCGGGTTGTTTACCAGCCAGTTCACTGGTTCAGGTACCCGGACATATTGAAGCGAATGTCCAACGACGCAGCGGTTTCGACGATGTCTCCACCGGTCCTGCGCCGCGTCCTGGGTCGAATAATATTAAGATCATCGACGATCATCATCGGCACCTCGGATTCAAGCCGGTACATGATTTGTAAAAGGTCTGAAGGTTGACAACGCATTCGTACATTGACCGTCACTCTCTCATATCGTTCCTGTACACGGGAGCGCACCGGTTGCCTGCTCACGATCTGGCAATCCTGTTCGGCCTGTGTGCGCACCATTTGTCCCAACCGGTCCGACATGGCAGCGGCAGCTTCATTGAAATCTGGCTCGTCCAGGAACAGGCTCGCGTCTTCCCTGGAATCCCGAATTGACTGTAAGCGGTCTTCAGTATTTTCACGCATGGCAGCCACCGACTCAAAACGAGACAGTTGGTCCCTCAAACTTTCTAACTCGGAAGCATATTCCCCGTGTCGGACAAAAAACCAGTGAAACACCAGCAGATAAATCATGATCAGGGAGATAATGAGCAAAAGGGTGGCGGTCAAACGTGAATTTTTTTGTTCAGGTAATAACTGCATCAGCTGTCACCTCCCACTACCAGTGACGCCGTAATATCAAAAATCTCTTTTTGTGTACGCGAATCAAGCCTGGTCGGGCCGCGAAATGAAGCATCCCGGAAATTGGGGGACGAATTCACCATCTCGATCAATTGCTGGGCGTTCTGGGACTTTCCCTGCATTTGCACAGAATCGCTGTCAATCAGCAGGCGATCAAGATAAGTATCGTCCGGCAAAATCCGCGTGACTTCTGCCAGGACTTTCACTGTGAGCAAAGAAGCAGACCGCTGTGCCTGCATAAACCCTGCTGCTTCGGAAGCATCCGTAATTCGATTTCGTAGCTGTTGAACCTGCATTGCCTCTTCGCGAACTTCATCTATGGCCTCGCGCACCTCGTTAAGCTGGTGCTGTCTCAGCCAAATAGATTGCGTCATGACGGAAACAAGCAATACGACAGCAACTGCAGTCAGCCTCAGGTTGTTTCGCAGCCCGCTGTTCACTACCCGGTGACGATACTCTGGTGGCAATAGATTAAGACCTGCTGGAAATCCGTTCAACTCTACATCGACACCGCCAGGTGACATACCCAGGGGGCCGAGTTGCTCAATTTCCCGCATCAATGGTTGCTTGAGGGTAAGCACCAGGTCTATTCGCAATTGGGCTGAATCACGATCCCGGTGCAAGACCCGGTAGTCAAAAAATACATCATTGGCGTGAAAAGGTGTTTGCCTGTCCATTTCAAAAGCAAGCGCCTGGCGAAGATTCGCCTCTGCCGCCAGTGGCAATATCACTTCCTTTCTCAATATCCGGGATTCGGGAAGCAACAAATCGCGCGACACTTCCGACAACTCTCTTTCAATCAGCAGATCATGAAGCTGCTGTCGTTGCAGTCGCGAATCCTGGCCCAAAGACAAGACATCGATTTCCTGCAAAGTGTCAGCTTCATTAACGCTTACACTCAGCTCATCGCTGTGAAGCCGCAACAGGATTCGGCGCCTGGCATGCTGCATTTTTGCTTGCAGTCCAGGCGGCAACATTTCACGCAACTCGTTCATCCACCAATGAAAAAAGTGCCCCACCTGGCTGCCACGCAACCGGGTTCTAAAATTCTCAAAGTAATTTTCGATTGCAGTTGCCATCAGTGGTGAAACCCTTCGCGCCACCGCATAACCCGGAACGGCATACCGTTGGGGCTGCCTCCGAGTCGGATGGTGGTTTCGAGTTGCTCCCAGACCCCATTTGGCATGGTCGCTTTTGCCTGAATACTATACGTGAGGCCCCTTCCCTGTGCCATGACTACCTGACCGTCCGGTAATGCGACACTTTGTATGTCCCCGGGTTCCAATGCCTGCCTTGTCTGCACAAAATTGATGGCATCATCCATGCTCAGATCCGGTATCGCCATTAACGCTTCCACCGGTGCATAGGCAATATTCGGCATGACTGACCGGGAGTACACGGTGATTCCAGGTTCAATGCGGCGGTATAAATCAAATGGCATGCCCAGAACCTGCAAAAGCTCATCATTCATCATAAATGGTCGGTTCCCAGGGCCGATCTCCAGCCCAGCAGAATTGTAAGCATCAAGTTCAGCACCATTGACCCGTTCAACTTCATCAATATCACGCCAATCCATAACCGCCGCCGCAAGGTATTCTGCTTCATCAATCTCCATGCCATTGTTGATGAACAGGGTCTGAAAGGTCTGTTCCTCCAGCGCGTTGATATCCAGCTTGCCGCGCTCGTCGGTGACCCTGATTTCGAGCAACACACCATCAATGGTTTGTTGATAGGTTCTGCCGTCTGCAATCATTCGGGTCATTTCATCCTGGTCACGCAGCATGACTGCTGTCAGGTGAATGCCGGCCTCGGCCACCATTCTCGCGCGTGTGCCGGACAACAGTGCGTGTGCTTCCAACTGGTCCATTCTCGCCATCAATGCATATGCACCGGAAGTAATTGTTATCAGGATAATAATCCACAGCACCATAACCAGCGCAATGCCCTTTTGCCGGATAGCGTTCATTGTGAAGACTCTATGGAACGCCGAACGATGTTACTCATGGCATCAGAGTAATTCCGGCGTCCACCGGTTTGAGATGTGGCCAGTTCATCCACTTTTACACCAGCCATGAGCAGTGGCCAAACCGAACGGCTTTCCTGACCCAGATCCAGATCCAGATCAAGACTGACCGCAACCGGCAAAATCCCTGGTGCATCCCAGCTTCCTGACCACCCCAGCAATACACCCGTTTCGTCCTTCGCCAGGAATTCAAATTGAGCTTCCGCGATACCCTCCATCAGGACGATGGGTTCGCGCTCAATCATGAAAGCAGGATCATATCCCTGCAATAACTGGTGGCTGAATATAAGATCGAGGCCGTCAACACCGTCGACCAGTTCGAGGTACTGTACCTGTGGCCCGCCCTGGCCAAGGTACCCAGGCATTGGTGCCACGAACTGAATACGCCGGGCATTGCCCTGGAACACAATCCGGGTTTCCTCCGCATCATTGGCAATATCAAAGGGCAAGGGCTGCATCTGGTTCAGTTGCCGCCTGATGAACTGGTGTGTGATCCTGACTTTTCCGGATTCTTCAAGCAACTCCTGTCCGGTGGCCGTGGTGCGGATTGCAGCTCTCAAGCCGCCATACGCAAGGCCCAACAACATCGACATCAGCGTGATGGCCAACAGTAGTTCAACCAGGGTGAAACCCCTCTGACCAGGACGCGCTGGACAGGAATTACTCATCTTTGCCGTCCGGCCAAAATGCTGCGCACGGTGCTGAAATGGACCTGTTGTGGGCGAGTTTCGTTACCCCACTCAAGTTCCAGGTCTACCCAGTACAGTGATGTACCCGACACTTCCGCCAGTTCAAGCACGGGATCCTCGGCAAATTGTGGTTCGTACAATGAGATGGAAAGTTGCCAGCTGTATCCCCCGGGCGCCTCGCCACCCATATTTCCTTCTTCCAGCGGAATATCTATGCCGACCATATCTACCAGCGATTGCGCCAGTAACGCCGCCTCGGTGTAGGATCTGGCGCGAGTCGTACTGCGCATGGAACCTGCCAATATTTCGAGTACGGTGGCAAAACTCAGGGCAAAAATTACAAAAGCCAATAATACTTCGAGCAGCGTGAAACCGCCTGACCTGCCACTCAACAACCGTGGTCCGCGATGTAACATCACGATCGATCTTCCTGCGGCGCCAGCGTGGCCTCACCCGTCAGCCAGGCAACGTTTACCCGGTATTCCCGCCCGTTAACTATCAGCTCTACGTGGCCTCCGGTGGAACCCCCGTCAGGAAAAAACCGAATCCCTCCCGCCGCTTCGGAGGTTAACTCCGACCGCGCAGTGGTCAACAGCACGTCCATACCTTCCGGCAACTCTACTACTGGCCTGCCCGGCGCCTGGTAAGTACGAGCTTCGGTATCCACCATGAATATGGTTTCGGTTTTTTTTAAAATGGCCTGGGTTCGCGTATACCTTAGAGCTGCCGTCAATTTTCGGGCCGCGACCCTGGACTCGGCACCCGAAATGCTGCGCGAAATGGATGTTGCTACCAGGCCCATCACCAAAGCAACAATGACCATGACCACCATTAATTCCACCAGCGTGAAACCTTGCGAGCGATACCGTTGTGAAAAGCGATTCATAAACAGGTTTTTATCCTTCCTGCCGCACAGGGATCACTCCCAACTGGTGATGTCCGCATCGTTATCGTCACCACCTTGTTGACCATCTGCACCGTAGGAGAAAATATCGAAATCCCCGTGCTCCCCGGGATTACGGAACTGGTACTCCCTGCCCCAGGGGTCTTTCAGAATTGAGTTCCTGATGTAAGGGCCATTCCAGCCTGAGGCGCCGGCGGGCTCTGAAACCAGGTCTGTCAGGGAACCAGGGGTAGAACCCGTATCGAGGTAGTAAGTTTCGACCGACATGGATATTCGGCTGATTTGGGACGAAGTCGCCCTGACTTTGGCTCCTTCCGCCTTGCCGATTATGCCTGGTAACACCAGTCCGGCAATCAGGGCCAGTATCACCAGCACCAATAACAATTCCACCAGCGTAAACCCACGCTGGAACTGGTATTTATTTTGCAATCCGTTTCGATTTTTCATGTCCATCATTTTTCCGTTTTTCAGTGTCTGCGTAAGCAGGGCAAGAACCTGGGGTTTTTTCCAGGAGCCTGTCGGGTTTTACGCAGCAGCTCATGTTAAATCCGGCAGGTTCCCATTAAGCGACCAAATCATTAATGCTGAGAATCGCCATCAATACAGATAGCACAATGGTGCCAATCATGACGGCCAGCATCAGGGTGACAACCGGCGTAAATATCGACAGCAAACGATCAACGGTGTTCCTGACTTCACTGTCATATGTGTCCGAAACCTTTAACAGCATCTCGTCAAGCTTGCCGGTTTCTTCACCGACGCTGATCATTTGTATGGCCAGACGCGGGAATCGTCCTTCACGGGCAAGGTTTCGCGCAAACCCGCCACCTGTTTTTACTTCACGGGCAGTGTCCTGCAGGTCCTGTTTCATCACCGTGTTGCCAATAACATTCCTGGCAATAGATAAGGCCGATAACAAAGGCACTCCGTTAACCAGTAAGGTACCGAGCGTACGCGATAGCCTTGCGGTTTCAATTTTTCCCACCAGGTCCCCGACCCATCGCATTTCCAACACCCTCATGTCCCAGGCCAATCGTCGCGGAGGGTCTACCAACATGTTTTTGAACCAGGCAATTGCAATTACGGTCAGCCCGATTAAGCCCCACCAGAAATTTTGCAGTACCCCGCCCACTGCCAGAACAATTTTTGTAACCACGGGCAGATCACCACCTAGCTCTTCAAAAATCGGCGTGAACTGAGGAATCACGTAAACCAGCAACAGGATCAGGGAGCCGGCTGCCAGAACAATCAGCAGAACGGGATAAATCATGGCTGAAACAACACTGTCCTTGAGTTCCTTGGAACGCTCAAGGTAGTCAGAAAGACGCTCCAGGGTATTGTCGAGCGTACCGCCGATTTCTCCGGCCGTAATCATATTCACGAACAATCGACTGAAGGTTCCGTGCTGGGCTTCCAGGGCTTCCGAAAGACTACCACCCTCCCGGACCCGATCCCGGATATCTGTCACGGTTCGGGTGATTCGGTCATTTTCAGACAGTTCGAGTAACACCTGTAGCGAACGGTCCAGCGGTAGTCCTGCACCCAGTAATGTGGACAATTGCTGGGTAAACTGTCCAATCTCACGACTGTACATGCCGCGCTTGTTGAAGCGAAACATGTCAAGACTGAAGCCGCCCTGCCTGGCCTCACGAGCCTGTAGCGGAATATTTCCGGCTTCCTGCAATTTGGAGATCACCAGTTCCATGTTGCCGGCTTCCATGGTGCCCTGAACGGTTTCGCCGGTTGGCGATACTGCCTTGTACTCAAATACGGGCATCAAGCTTCCTGGGTGACGCGCAGTACTTCTTCGACGGATGTCGTACCCCGCAGACATTTCAGCAGCCCGTCCTGGTACATGGTGCGCATTCCTTCGCTGATGGCCTGCTTTTGCAATTCACCAGAGGTAGCGTGTTGCATTACCATCCTGCGAATCGGGTCAGACATCAACAGCAGTTCCAGGATGGAAGTACGACCCAGGTAGCCGCTGGGATTTTCTTCCGAGGCCAGCGGACGATACACGGTATAACTGTCCTGACTGGTGATTTCGTCCAGTCCGAGCTCAGCCGCCACTTCGGGCAGCACGCGCACAGCCTCCCGGTGGTCAGGGTGGAGTGTCCGCACCAACCTTTGAGCCAGGATGGCATTTACAGTCGAGGTCAAAAGGTAATCTTCGACACCCATATCCAGCATACGTGTCACAGCACTTGCGGCATCGTTGGTATGAATGGTTGAAAGCACCATGTGCCCGGTCAGGGCAGACTGAATGGCTATCTTGGCAGTTTCCAGATCGCGCATTTCGCCAATCATGATTACATCGGGATCCTGTCGGACAATAGCTCGCAATGCATGCGCGAAATCCAGCCCGATTGAGGATTTGGCCTGGATCTGATTGATGCCTTCCAGTTGATACTCAACCGGATCTTCAACCGTGATGATCTTGCGCTCCGGCGTATTGATACGGGATAAGGCCGTATACAGCGTTGTGGTTTTACCGGACCCGGTGGGGCCGGTGACCAGGATAATGCCATGCGGCATTTGCAGCGCCTTGACAAACCCGGTCTGCAATTCATCATCGAAGCCCAATGAATCGAAATCCAGAACGATGCTTTCCCGGTCGAGAATACGCATAACCACGCTTTCGCCATGCGACGTGGGAACGGTCGAAACACGCAAATCCAATGCTTTGCCCTGTACCCGGTGCATGATCCGCCCATCCTGCGGCAATCGCCGCTCGGCGATATTCAGCTTGGCCATGATCTTGATCCGACTGATTACGGCAGCAGTGGAGCTCGAGGGCGGGGCTTCTACCTCTGCCAGTACACCGTCAATCCGGTAACGAACTTTGAGACGATTCTCAAACGGTTCGATGTGAATGTCAGATGCACGACCCTCAACCGCCCGTTGCAGAATCAGGTTAACCAGCCGGATTACCGGGGCTTCCGAGGCCAGATCGCGCAGGGTTTCAACATCTTCAACGTCTTCACCACCCTCACCGCCGAGGCTATCAATAATCTGACCCATGGCGCTACGGCCACCGCCATAAAGCTTTTCAATTCCGTTCTCGATCTCAGAAGCGACTCCCACCAGTGGCAATATCTTTTTGCCGCTGGCAAGCGAAAGTGCTTTAAGGGCAAATTCGTCACGAGGGTTGGCCATCACAACGTGCAGTTCGGTATCAGTGTCACGAACGGGCAGCAAAAGGTTTTGTTTAAGAAATCGCCGGGACAGCGATCCGATATCGGGACCTTCATCGGGAAGGTCTGCCGTATTCAGGAGCGGCAGATCCAATAAGCTGGACTCGGCTTCGGCAACGTCTCTTTCTGATACCAGGCCCAGCCGGACCAGCAATGTGATCAGATCGCCGCCGTGTTGTTCACGATAGGCTTCAGCACGTTTCAGGTCAGCCGCGGCCAGCCGCTCCGATTCGAGTAAAAATGCGCACACCTCGTCCAGCACAGCCGGGCTGTCCTCGATCGTGGTTAACGATTGTTCATCTACTGCCCGCACTGCCTGTGCCCCTGCCTGCGAATCTGACTGCGGTGTTTCCATAGCGCGATTATAGTCTTTTCCATCCTTGCGCCGCCGTTACAAAGACCACATTCTTCCCGCTACAGTTCCCTTTCCCGCTACGGATCTTTCTCATGTGCAAACCGGTCAAGACTTCGACGCCGGACGCCAGCCGGTGAAAAGCTCAACTTCGCGCCAACTTGCCAGTACCCAGACAATAACAGGTGCCAGTGCCGGAAAAATCAGCACACCCAACTGGTAACACAATGCAATTACGGTTGCAGAAATTCCGGCATCGGTAACGACTTGCTGAACGTCCGGTCCGAAATCGAAGGCCAGCACCTTTAGAGACTGCCAATACACGCCCCATATCTGAACGATCGTGATCACGGTATAACCCACAAGCATGGTTATCAGCTTCCTGATAAGACTGTTGTTGGACGCCATGACCAGCCCGAACAGCAAAGGCAGCCCGTAGCCGTAAACCAGGGGGTTGACGATAAATCCAAGTGCTTCCCGGGTGCCATCCGGAAACTGGAACGGAATATGGGTTTGAACCTGTATAAGAAACCGGCGATCCGGATTGGCGATCACGTTGTAAAGATTATCGCCCAGCGTCGAGCTGAGCAGTTGGTCTGCTGCCAGGCGAACCGGAATGCCATGAAAAGCTGACAGGTAATACCAAAGCATGAACCCGAACAGCATCCATAGCGCCGCCAACAACAGAAGCTCACCAAGACGCATTGGCTGCTTTGTTTCAGTCATGATAAGTGTTCCTTCAAGGTGAATGTGCCATGTTCAGAGCTAAGCTATCCTACCCACTTGCGCGCGTTTTGAAACATGCGTTGCCAGGGAGATTCGTCATTCCACCCGGCTGGCGCCCAGGAGAAATTCACCGTCCTGAGGGTTCGCTCGGGATGTGGCATTAAAATGGTAACGCGTCCATCCTGGTTGCAAATACCGGTAATTCCATCGGGCGACCCGTTGGGATTGCAAGGATAAGCCCCGGCACTGGAACCGTCAGCATCGCAATATCGCAAAGTAATCTGCGATTCAATCACTGGCTTGCCGGCATAATCGACCCTGCCTTCACCATGAGCAGTTGCGACCGGCAACATGGAACCGGCCATTCCATCGAAGAACAAAGACCTTGAAGCTTCAATTCGAACCAGGCTCAGACGGGCTTCGAACTGCTCGGAGCGATTGCGCAGAAAATCCGGCCAGCCCCCGGCTCCCGGGATAATGGTTTTCAGCGCCGATAACATCTGGCAACCATTGCACACGCCCAGTGCAAACCGGTCCGGCCGCTGGAAAAAGGCCGAAAACTGGTCCTGTAGTGCTTGCTGAAACAGAATTGACTGCGCCCAGCCGCGACCGGCACCAAGTACATCACCATAGGAAAAACCACCGCAGGCTACCAGTCCCTGGAATGAATCCAGATTCACCCTGCCCTCGGCGAGGTCAGACATATGCACATCGACAGCCCTGAATCCAGCGAAGTGAAAGGCAGCAGCCATCTCTACCTGGCCATTGACGCCTTGCTCCCTGAGTATGGCCATTGCGGGACGTACCCCACTAGACAGCATTGGTGCTGCGGGATTTTCGGAGTCACTGAAAGTCAATTGAGGCCTCAAAACCGGATTACTCCATTCGCTCAAGGCCTGACGTTCTTCATCCGCGCAGGCAGGATTGTCTCGCAAGCTTTGAATCGCATGACTGGTTTTTGTCCAATCGAGCTGAAGAATGGCCAGGTCCAACTCCAGAATGTCCTGCCCATTGGCCGCAATCTGCATCTGTCGGCCCGCTACCGGACGGCCGATATCATGCAGTATTGAATCAATGCCTTCATCCCAGCAGATAGCCCTGACTTTCTTGAGATCATCAACACGAACCTGAAGCACCGCTCCTAACTCTTCCGAAAAAAGTCGCTTCAGTAACTTGTCAGCCTTGATTTCCAACTCCAGCTTCAAACCACATCTTGCCGCGAAAGCCATCTCGCAAACCGTTGCGGCGAGCCCACCATCTGAGCGGTCATGGTAAGCCAGCAACAAACCTTCCCGGTTAAGTCTCTGGATGGTCCGGAAGAATCCCTTCAACAAGCTGGCATCATCCAGATCCGGTACCTGGCAGCCGAAACTCCCGCCAATTTGCGCCAGCACCGAACCGCCCAGGCGATCCTCGCCAGCACCCAGGTCAAGCAGCAGTAATCGGCTCGCACCCAGGTTGAGCCGAAGTTGTGGTGTCAGCGCATTTCGAGCATCTGTCACCGGCGCGAATGCGGAAACAATCAAGGAGACGGGTGCCAGCATGCGTTTTTCAGTATTTTCCGCATCTTTCCAGATGGTTTTCAATGACAGGGAATCTTTGCCAACCGGAATCGCAATGCCAAGTTCCGGGCACAATTCAATGCCAACTGCTTTTACCGTGTCAAAGAGCACAGCGTCCTGCCCGGGCTCACCTGCCGCCGCCATCCAGTTCGCCGACAAGCGAATATTGGATAAGCGCGCAATGGGAGCGCAGGCCATGTTGGTGACAGCTTCGGCAATTGCCATGCGGCCCGAGGCTGGCCCGTCGATGATCGCCAGCGGTGTGCGCTCACCCATAGCCATGGCTTCGCCCGTGTATCCGGAAAAGCCCGAGAGGGTGACTGCCGCGTCCGCCACGGGCACTTGCCAGGGCCCTACCATCTGATCACGCGCGACCAGGCCGCCGACAGAGCGATCCCCTATCGTGATTAGGAATGACTTGCTGCCCACCGTTGGGTGGCGCAGGACTGCTTTGATGGCATTTTCAATTCCCGCTACTCCAACAGAAAGTTTTTCATCCGGCGTTTCGTGACGTGTAGCGCGGCGTTCCATCCTTGGTGGGCTGCCCAGTACCAGTTGCAGTGGCACTGAAACCGGCAAATCATTGTTCCACTCATCGGACAAAACAAGATCGCGCCTGTTGGTCACATAACCCACAACAGCAACCGGGCAACGCTCACGGGCACATATCGCCTCGAATTCCGTGAGCCTGTGTGGACTTACGGACAACACATAACGTTCCTGTGCCTCATTGCACCAGATTTCCATAGGAGACATCGCATTGTCTGCACAGGGAATTAACCTCAGTTCGAGTTCACCCCCACGCTCACTGTCGTTCAGGAGTTCCGGCAACGCGTTGGACAGCCCTCCGGCGCCGACGTCGTGAATAGAAATTACAGGATTGCGTTCACCGAGCGCACAACAACTATCGATCACTTCCTGGCACCTGCGCTGCATTTCGGGGTTGCCACGCTGCACCGACGCATAATCCAGTGCCTGATCACTCTGCCCACTACCAAGCGAAGAAGCTGCCCCGCCGCCGAGACCGATCAGCATGGCGGGCCCACCAAGCACAATGACTACATCTCCCTGGCTCAAGGATTGCTTGGCGACGTGCTGAGGACGAATATTGCCCATGCCACCAGCCACCATGATCGGCTTGTGATAACCCCAGAGTTGCCCCGCGACAAGCTGTTCGAAGGTTCTGAAATAACCGCCCAGGGCGGGCCTTCCGAATTCATTGTTGAATGAGGCAGCTCCAATTGGCCCTTCGATCATAATGTCCAGGGCGCTGGCTATTCTGTCCGGTTTGCCTGCACTGTATTCCCAATCCCCGCTTTCTCCAGGCAAGTGAAGATTGGATACCGAAAACCCCGACAGGCCGGCTTTCGGTTTCGCCCCCCGGCCAGTAGCAGCCTCGTCCCGTATTTCTCCTCCAGATCCCGTGGCTGCGCCGGGAAACGGGGAAATTGCGGTGGGGTGGTTATGAGTTTCCACCTTGATCTGAATCGCAACAGGCTCCGGATTGAGCCCGTATTCATGACTTAAGGGGTCGGGGAAAAGGCGTGCACTGTCAGAACCCTGGATCACAGCGGAATTATCGTGATAGGCGGATAAAACGCCTTTCGGTGATTTTGCGTGGGTATTTCGAATCATACCGAACAGGGTTTCAGATTGAATTTCTTCATCCAGCGTCCACTGCGCGTTGAAAATCTTGTGCCGGCAGTGCTCCGAATTGGCCTGCGCAAACATCATCAATTCGGCGTCAGTCGGGGATCGCCCCAAATCCTGATAGGAGCGGTAAAGGTATGCTATCTCATCTTCAGACAAGGCCAGGCCCAGACTCCGGTTGGCCTCTTCCAGGGCTGCATTCCCATCTGCCTCCTCGTGATTGTTGCCGAGGTCGATCCTCACCAGCGGACGGGCTGTCTGGTGATCAAATAGACTCCATGCCTGATCCAGGCTGCTGAGTGCCGATTGGGTCATCCTGTCGTGCAGATAAAATATGATCCGGGCCATTAGCTCCCGGTCATGCCCCACCGGCTTTAACCAGTAACAGGTCGCCCGTTCGATTCGTTCAACATTTTCCATGCCACAGCGAATTGCTATATCGGTGGCTTTACTCGACCAGGGTGACTGGGTTCCCAGGCGCGGGGTTACCAGCACCAGGCCTGCCTCCTGGATTCCGTTTACAAACGTGCCTTGCAGGAGTTCTTCCAACTGGCTTTTGTGCTGAACTGATAATGTTTCACGGAATTCAACCAGGTAACAAAATTGTGCACTGATATCCAGCTCAATTCCGGTCTGGCCGGCGATGGTACGAACCAGCTTCTGCTTGCGAAATTCTGAAAGAGCGTGTTCTCCAAGCAAACAACCAAATTCGGACACTGGCGGACTCCTTCTAGTGTGCTGCATCGTAATTAATGGCACATTCAGCCTGACGCTGTACACAAGGGCCTTTTAACACCTAGCCCGCATATTGCACCAGTCGGCCTTGGGCCTCAGCGTAACTCACTGATTTGCGTAAATTACAAGGTAAAACTTGATCAAACTCCAAAGGTACAGTTTGTCCCGGCCCAAGTCCTATCCCAGCCCTGGCTTGTTCATGTATGCCTGGACACCAAGCTTCCCTCAACCCATAGCTACGACTATGGGTTTCAGTCCAGCTTGGCGCCCAGCCGCACCAGTCCTGCGCCATCATCCGGGATACTGGTGCAATATGCGGGCTAACCCCTATGCTGGTCGGGTGAACGAATGCCGCCCGATAGGATGACCCCGAAGAATAATATTATAGCCTCGACAGAAACGAAAAACCCGCTGCGAGCAGCGGGTTTTTCTGAAAATTTTCAAGCCTGGCCCGGAAACCTTGCCGGTATTCAGTCAGCCTGTGCCAGATCAGCCTGAAGAGCCACCAAGCGCGCCTTCAATTGCGCCGGAGGCATATAGCCCGGAATCATTGTCCCATCGTTGGTTACCAGGGCTGGAGTCCCGGTCACGCCGATTGATCTGCCCAGTTCATATTGATCCTCAACCGGGTTCTCGCATTGCAGTGGTTCCGGCTCATCGCCGGACTTGGCCAGTGTAAGGGCGCTTTGTTGATCGTCAGCACACCAAACAGAAACGAATTTATCAAAAGAGTGTGAATCTACTCCGGCACGCGGGAAAGCCGCATAGTGAATCGCGATCCCCTCTGCCATGTACTCTTCGATCTGTGCGTGCAATTTCCGGCAATAACCACAGTCAATGTCGGTAAATACCAGAAGTTCGTATTCGGGCTCGGCAGGTGAAAATGTAATCTGCTTGGAATTATCCACCCCGATAAGTAAATCCTTGCGGATCGCAGATTTCGCCTGTTCGGTAATATTGACTTGCGTATCCATGTCCATTATCCGGCCGATAAACAGGTATTTCGCATCCGATGAAGCGTAATAAATCTCGTTACCTACCTGAACCTGCAACAGGTCTGTCAGTGGTGTTTCCGATGTGGCGATCGAAGTGACGCCTGGTGCCATCGCGCGGATTTTTTTCTCGATATCGGATGTATATTCATCCTGAGCAAAAACAATGACAGGCGTCATTAGTGTAAGCAGCAAGCCACCAATGAATGCGGCTGCATGGTCAATAGTGCGATTCATGACATTCTCCAATCTTGTTCGCTATCTGTGCCTCGTGACCTTTGACACGGTATCCCATAAAAGTTCAGACCGCCCGTCAGACTAAGGAGACCGCCAGTATCTCTTTAAGAAGATAGTGACCTATCCCCTGGGATGGTGTTCCTGGTGCAGTCGTTTCAGCCCTTCGCGGGCAATGTGAGTATAAATCTGTGTGGTTGAAAGATCACTATGTCCCAGCAATAACTGAACCACCCTCAAGTCCGCGCCATGGTTCAACAGGTGTGTAGCAAAAGAGTGTCTGAGCATATGGGGTGAGATTGCCTTGTTGATTCCGGATTTTTCGCAGTGCCGGCGGACCATGTACCAGAAAGCCTGCCTGGTCAGACCAGTATTCCTGGAAGTTATAAATACGAAATGTGACTGCCTGCCTTTCAGCAAGGCTGGACGGCCGTCGGCAAAGAACCGGTCCAACCAGAGCATGGCTTCAGCACCAAGTGGCACCAGGCGTTCTTTGCGCCCTTTTCCAATAATGCGAATCACACCCTGGTTGAGGTTGAGGCTGGCCATCTGCAAGCCGCATAATTCACTCACGCGCAGGCCCGTTGCGTACATAACTTCCAGCATTGCACGGTCTCTCAATCCCAGGGGACGTTCGATATCGGGAGCCTCAAGCAAGGCTTCTACCTGCTCCTCGGAAAGCGCTTTCGGTAGCCCCCGGCCCAGTTTTGGGCCTTCGATCAATGCTGTGGGGTCTTGCCGGATTAATCTTTCGCGAACCATCCAGCGATAAAACTGGCGATAACCGGACAGGTAACGGGACAGTGATCGCGGGCTCCTGCCTGCTGCCACTTCATCAGCCAACAATTTCAGCAAATCTTCCCGACCGGCCGTAATTGGAGTCTTGTCCCTGAGTGCCAGCCATCGCATCAACTTCATCAGGTCGCGCCGGTATGCCTCCAGCGTGTTTTCGCTGAGCCCTCTTTCCGCCCAAATCGCATCAAGAAACCGATCGACCAGTTGCACATAATTATTACCGGGTTCTGTCATTTCACAGGTTTACTTGGTCTCAGGACTTTACAGACTGAAAAAGACTTATAACATGTAAATCACCGATAAGGCCGCAGTCAGGTAAGCCCTCTTCAATACTTTGGCACAGGGAAGTGCCAACGCGAAGCGGTGCTGCGAGGCAGTATCCTCGCAAATGAAGGAGTTGCGCAGCGACTCCACTTAAAGCGCGAAGCGCGGCTTAGCCAATTCTGCAGGTAGTTAAGGAGTAAAACCGGATAAATCCGGTTTTACGGTGCTTTGCGCGCCCGTTCCTCCCGCATATGGTTCATCCATTGCTGGGCGGAGGTCTTTGTCTTCTCAAACCGACCTGCCCGGCCCCAGGCCGCGCTGGCTTCATCATAATTACCCAGGCTGAATTCACTCATCCCTACCATCAGGTGGGCCTCGCCAAGCTTGCGGTCGTTGATACCGCCTTTCTCGATGGCCTTCATCAGGGCATCCCTGGCTAAATCCCATTGTTCCAGATCAATCAGAATATACCCGCGGCGAAGGTCTATTCCCCCATCCAATGAAGCTGCCCCTGCTTTTTCGTAGGCAATCAGAGCCTGTTCCATCTCTTCAGATACAAACCAGGAATCGGCGATCATCTTCCAATGTTTCTCACTGTGTTCCACGATGCCATTTTCGATACCTTCCTGAAGGACCTTCGCGGATTTAAAAGGCACCTCTTGAAGAGAGTACATGTTGGAGAGGTACAAATAATCTGTCTGCTTATTGAGCAATTTCTTACGATGAGCCAATGCAATAACCGACAGCGCTTCTTTATCGTTTTCCAATTGGAAATACACGTTGGACAACTGGATCCAATAGATCTTCTTGTCCGTCCATAAATTGATCATTACCTTCAGAGTGTCACGGGCCGCTGCCTTGTCTTCAAGTTCGTGATGAGAAGCCAGTTTCAGCAGGTACCAGGATTCCTTTGGTTCATCCGACATTTTTATCGCCGTGTCTACGGAAGGAATCACATTCCCCCAGTCTTCCTTGGCTGCGTAAAGCGAGGCTTTAAGCACGTGCGCTGTGGCCTTGATCGTTTCCGGTGGAGCCTTGCACATCCACAAATCCAGGCTTCTTAAAGCTTCATCGAATCGATCTTTCATATAGTAGAGCTGGGCGATCTGGTACATCAATGAGTAATGTGTCAAGTCGGGCAAGGCATTGAGTGCAACTGCTTCTTCAAATCCCTCTAGTGCCGAATCAAAATTTTCCCGCGCCCACTCCACTTGCCCAATTAACTGCTGGACAATCGCCTGCAGGTATTTACCACCCCTTGCACGCTGAGTCATGTTGATTAATTTCTGATAAGCCAGGTCGTAATTTTCTTCACCGATATCTTCATAAACATCGTTCATGCGTTTCCAGGTCGGCTCATCCAGCGGGGTCGGGGTGACATCGCGCTCGACTCCGCAGCCAGCCTGTGCCTGAACCTGTCCTGAAAACAGGGCTCCGACGGCCAGCACAGTTACAAAAGGCAGTAATCCGGATTTCCAATTGCTCATGATGTCCTCCTTTACTCCTGTTCCAGGTCAAAACCAATAATCTGGGTAGCCGGGCGGTCAACCGCAACGCCATCTACAACCCTGGGCTTGAACTTCCACTTTAGAATTGCCCTCAATGCCTCCCGGTTAAATATTCGAGGAGGATCGGAGTCTATAACCCGCGGGTCTTTGACGGTACCGATAGCGGTAATCGTGAATTCCACTTTAACCCAGCCCTCGATTCCCTTCATCGCCGCATCACGCGGATACATCGGACGGATCACAACCAGGGGGATAATGTCGCCTTCTGCAGTTTTGTCGACGGTTCCGAAATTTCCAATGAACATGCCTTCTCCGCCAACCAGCGGCAAATCCAGGTTCGGCAAATCCATTTTCGGCATGGCCTCAATATTCTGCTGCTGACTGATCTCCATCTTGGGTGGCGGTGGTGGTTTCTTGGGGGGAGGCGGCTTCTTGGGGATGCGCCGGCTGCGGGTCATCACTTCGTCAGGTATGTCCACGGGTCCGAACCGGATACCTGAAATCGCTTCCATCTCATTGCCACCTCCCGCACCGGAGGAAATCAGCTTGTACATGAATACAAACAATCCAAAGGTAACGCCTACGGCAAACAGACCGGCAATTAATGTACGAAATCTTTTCATAAACTAATATTACCTTGTCGAAAAACTATCCTCGGCGGAGTACTATCCACCCCCGGGAGGCTCGGCTGAAATGGAAATGCCCTCGATACCAGCCATTTTTACCTGATCCATGACCTGGGTAACTGTTCCTATTCGAGAGTCTCTATCGGCTACGATCACCACACTTCCCTCAGGATTCTCCGCTTTCGCGCGCTCTACCAACGAGCGAACTTCCCGCAATTCTATCAGGCGCTTATTCATCCAGATATCATCATTTGGTTCGATACCGATGAGTATCGTTCCATTACGTAGCGAAACCGCCTGTTTCGCTGTCGGCTTTGTTATCGCAGCTCCGGTCTCCTTGGTAAAGGATGTAGTGACGATAAAAAAGATCAGCATGATAAAGACGATATCAAGCATCGGTGTGATGTTGATTTCAGCTTCTTCAGTATGTGCATGCTTGCGTGCCATGCAAAACTCCTTAGTTTTATATGTGCCCCCGGATTACCGGCGGCTACAATTTCTCGCATCAATGATGATGCAGGAGATCTTCCAGCTTCTCGGCTTCCGTCGATGCTTTGTGTTCGAGCCAGGTGCCGAAATAGACACCTGAAAGTGCTGCCACCATCCCGGCCATTGTTGGCACAGTTGCCATGGAAACACCTGCCGCCATGGCGCGTGCATTGGCCGACCCGGCGAATGTCATCACATCGAATACCGAGATCATTCCGGTCACAGTTCCCATCAGGCCCAGTAAGGGACAGATCGCAATTAATGCCTTAATCAGGCTGACATTATGTGCCAGTGCTATGGATGCCTCTGAAATCAACTGCTCGCGAATACGCTTTGCATACCACGACGTTGTATCGGCACGGGCTTCCCAGGCTTCAACGATTTTATTTTTTTCACCCGGATGCACTTTGTAGAAAAACCAGAGACGCTCCATGATGAATGTCCACATCAGCACCAGGGTTGCCATGATTGCGTACAGTACATCGCCACCGAGTTCCAGGAAGTCCCGGATCGAGGCGACAGCATCATAGAACCAGATCATTAACGGCTCTCCGCCAACCTTGCGATAATGCCCGCTGCCTGCTCTTCCAGCACCTGAATGAGAGCCTTGCTCTTACCCTGGAGGAAGCTGTGCAAAATCGTCAAAGGAATTGCGACCACCAGGCCAAGTACGGTCGTTACCAGTGCGGTTGAAATTCCGCCGGCCATCATGCGGGGGTCACCGGTACCAAACAGGGTAATCATCTGGAAAGTCGCGATCATACCGACCACGGTACCCAAAAGGCCCAGCAACGGTGCGACAACATACAAGACCTTGATAAAGCTGAGCCCTGTTTCCAGTGGCGCTGATTCGCGCAAAATAGCCTCATCCAGCTTGAGTTCAAGGGTTTCGATATCGGTGTCCGGGTTTTCCGTGTAAATGGCCATAACACGACCAAGAGGATTGCCCTTGTTGGCCGTTTCGCTCTTCAACTGCCTGGAAATCTTGCCACCGGTTGTGTAAAGAACGAATGCTTTCCAGAGGCAAAGCAGTAGACCAAAAATACCTACACCGATAATGACGTAACCAACCGGACCGCCATCTTCCTTGACACGCTCGATTGGAGACTTGCTCTGTACCACTGCACGAAGGATTTGGCCACGGGAAAAATCTACTGCCATGTCCACCATTTCGCCAGGTGCTGCGCTCTGCAGGTCAGAGGCCATTGAGCCAAAACGGGCTGAAGGCTGACGTGCAAGTTCAATCAGGTTAACCTTACTCTTGCTGGGATCCCAATCCAGGAATACACCATCGGTTACCGCATTGAAAACACCGATACGAACCACTTCCAGGTCTTGCTTTTCACCATTGGTCCGTTCCACCGGTGCGGTGTACTTAACAACCTTTCCGGACTGGGCGATCTCGGTCACCATGCGCGACCAGACCTGGCGAAGTTCCGCCACATTGGGCAATTCCTTGCGCTGGGCCAGATCTGAAAGAAACTCCGAACGACCGGGCAAAGCAGATGAAACCATGGAGTCATCCAGAGACGCCTGGATGTCGCCTGAAGCCTGCCGGACGATACCGAACAGCTCACCCAGGTTACCCATGCGTTCCTGCAATACCGTTTCCAGTTCAGCAAGCTGGCGTTCACGGCGATCGTATTCAGCTTTCAGGTTGTCGCCACGGATCTCTTCATTGCGCAAACCCTGCCGCGCCTGGGCAAGCAGGCTGCGTTGATTATTTCGGTCACGCAGAAACTCCGCTTCGCGTTCCTGGTTAATCCGGCCCTCTGTGGTCACGGCCTGCTCGACTATGCGAGCCAGTTCATCAAGTGTTTGCCCGAAAACCGAGCCTGAAATGCCCATCAGGGCGGTGGCCATAATGAGGTTTAATTTTTTCATTGTCCTGCCTCCGGCCCCGGTACAGGCAACATGACAAGATTGGGCGCCTTTTCAGATTTGGCTATGGCAATACCCTCCTTCACTTCCAGCCGGTACCGGTCTGGTAACTCCTCATACACACGTGTGGTTGGGTTAAACCAGCCAGTGGTTTCCTGATCGCTAGTCTGGTAAATAAGCAAGGTTCGTCCTACTCGCAAAAAATCAACCGTTTGGCCAGTCGTTGGAAGTGCTTCAGAATAGGATGCCGTGGTTCGGCCAAACTCCAATTCCCCCTGGTAGGCTTCCATGATGCGCCGGTACTTTTCCGAGGTTGTGACGTCCGCCTGGTCCATCATGTTACGCAGGCGATCCACCCGTGCCTTGCGCTCTTCCAACCTGAAAGGCATATCGCCCTCAACAATCAGACCCAGGGTCTCGATCATTTCCAGCATCATGGGAACAACACCCCGGTTGGTGGCTTCAAGCCCCTCCAACTGATTGTTGATCGATACAACTTCAGCGCGCTGGTCCATGACCACTTGTTCGAGCTGGTCGTTATATATCTTCAGGCCTTCTGTTTCTCGCACCACTGCCCTGTACTCGGCCAGTAAATCGGCCGTCTGTTGTGCAAGGCTGGTGACGCGTTTTTGGGACGAGGCAGATTCCGAGTTGATCTTGGCTTGTCTCGTTACGGTCGAATCCAGGACCTGGGCCTGCGTATTACCGATGAATATCATGGCAAACAATGCGCTGGTGACCAGGCAGATTGAATGCTGCTTTAGTTTATTTGGCATAACCTACTTCCAGTTTTTCAAAACGAAGATTTGCGATATCAGGGTTTCTACCCTTCGAGCCTTTACCGTTGAATCAATATCGCGGACGGCTCAGGATACCCGGACATCGCAGAATAATCTCTGGGAACCATGACTTCCAGCCTACTTTTTGTAAAATTTTAAAATTGACTGTGGAATTCACCCGGATTACCACCGCAGTGTACATTGATAATAACAGATTCCAAAAACCTACGAAAAGCAGCGTAGATCGGCGTGTCGCTCGCTTTTATAACATCAGGAGTATCAGGTGACTGACAGGGCAGAACAGAAAATCCGGCAGCATCGCTGCGGACTGCTTCGCCGCCTGGCGGCAATTGCCTATGACACGCTCATCGTGACTGGCCTTTTGTTGATCGCAGCAGCGGTGGCATCTCCGTTCGGCCAGGGAGACCAACAGGCTTTTCGTGATCCCTTATTCACGCTTTACCTAATGGCTGTGTGGTTTCTCTACATGACGATTTGCTGGAGACACGGGGGCATGACCGTGGGAATGCGCGCGTGGCGAATCAGGATTCTGCCCGACCAGGGCCGGGAGCTAAGCTGGAAAATATGCATCACCTGATTTCTCACTTCACTTGTTTCAGCCGCCATTTTGGGAATTGGCCTGATCTGGCCGGTGTTTGACCGCGAGAAACGATGCTGGCATGACATGTTCAGCCATTCGGGTCTTTACCTCGTACCCAGGACCTGAAGCCACCTCAAACAGAGCGACGCAGCACCAATACCCCTGTTAATGCAATTAATGCGGAAGGCGCCAGCGCACTGACCGCTGCGTGTATCCCGTAAGCACTGCCGATATTCTGCACCGCTCCGTTCACGATTGTGAACAGGATACCCATTGACATGCCGATAAAGATACGTACCCCAGGGGTCTGGTGTCGCGCCAGGCCAAACACGAATGGCATGCCAGCCAGCACAAGGGCCACTACCGAAAACGGGAAAAATATCTTGGCGAAAAGTTCCGCCTTGTAGACCCTGTTATCAAGACCGTTCTGTCCCAGGAACTGCACCTGGTCAAACAGTGATCGGATTGACATGTATGGAGGACGTGTGACAGCGGCGTCCAGCAGAGCCGGTTTGACTCTTGTATCCCACGGGACCTGCTCAAAGGTACTTGAACGCACAAGCTCATCTGTGAGATCAAGCCGGGAAACCGTATCCAGCGTCCAATGATCACCATCATGAACCGCACTTTCAGCACGGGTGATTGTTCTCAGCCTGTTACCGTTTTCAAAGGAATAAATCACCACATCGCGGAAATCAACAAATTGTTGATCCCGGTTATCCGATAAAAGGGGTAACTGTATATTTACAATCTGGTCACCGTCCCTGATCCACATTCCCCGTTGCCCACCGACAATTGCCTGGTCAATGATTTTTCCCAGCCTGTACGCCCGCCCCTGCTGTTCGGCCACAGGTGCAATCCATTCGCCCATCACCATCACCCCAATGGTTAACAAGAGGGTTCCTGCAAGCGCCGCACCCGCAATCCTCAGGCGCGAAATCCCGGCCGTTCTGAAGGCAACCAATTCGTTTGCGGCTGCCAGCCCACCTACCCCAATCAACGCGCCAATCAACGCGGATACGGGAAACATCTGGTAGGCGGTTCGGGGCAAACTGAGAAAGACGAACCAGAACGCCTGCAATGCACCGTAGTTGCCGGTTGTCGCGCGCAGTTCGTTTAAAAGGTTGAAGGTAATAGCCAGAAGGCTCATGGCCACCCACACCGCCAAGATTCCGAGAATTGCCACCTGCCCCAGGTAGCGGTCTACCCGCTTGATCATGACCGTGATTCCCTTGGCATTCGTCCCTGGCGCCTTAACCAGATCAGCGCACATAAGACTACGATGGCATGGGCCCACCACAGGCCCAGCCAGGCTGGTAGCACGCCGTCGGCAACCCAGGTTTTACAAAGATAAAGCGTGTTTGAATACAAGGCATACGCCAGTATCCCCAATACAACGCGACTTCCCCGGCCCTCCCTGGGCTCCGAATGTGAAAGGGGAATTGCAAGGAAACTCAATACCAGTATGAGTAAAGAAGGGGTGAAGCGCCACTGCAATTCCGCCCAAGCCTCCGGGCTCAAATCGGCAAGCAGGTCAGTGCTCGGCCGAGACTCAAGTTTGATCGCTGTGGTGCGAATATCTCTTTCGGGTAATCTTAAATCGTTCCTTGAAAAAGACAGCACTTTGACATCAAGTTGTCCCGGTACACTTTCCGTAATCTGCCCATCTACCAGAGTGATATACTTTTCACCGGTCTCCGGGTTCATCCAGTACTCACCGCGTTCAGCAAACCAGACTTGCTCGGTGCCCTTGTTTTGCTGATGAACAAATACCTTGCGCAATCCCCTGCCCTCATCTTCCAGGGCCTCGACATAGACAACGAATTCTCCATTCTTCAGTACGTGAAACTGTCCGGCCTGAAGACCCCAGACTGCTGCTGTCCGGAATGCTTCGTCCAGCTTACGGTCAGCCGTGGCACTGCTCGCAGGTGCGACTGCCAATTCAACCACCAACATCAATGCGGACACGGGCACAATCAGGTTCAACAGGGGCCGGATCAGCTGTTGCCACCTGAATCCACTGGCCCGCATGACCGCCATTTCCTGGTCGCGATAAAGGCGGCCCAGACCCCACATGATTGCGACGAACCCTGCCAGCGGGAGGACTTCGCCGATTGCTTCGGGAAAATAGAGCATCAGTTGCACACCCACCAGCCCTGGCGGCATTCTTCCGTCTGCGAGATCGTTGAACATATCGCCCAGGAAAGCACTCAGCATAACGATCATCAGAACAAAACTGACGGCCAGAAATGTCCAGAACCACTCACGCAAGATGTATTTTTGAAGAATGCTCAACGCCTACCTCAATGTGCATGGATTTCTAGTAGAATGACGCGTTCATCTGCATTTTAGCAGTAGTCATCAATTTTAAGTCACTGACTGTAGCCGTTTGGCAAAAGGGATCCTGAATATGAAATTCAGCTTGAGCAATGAGGCAGCGGAACTGGTAGAAACGCCATGTCTTGTAATAGGCCTTGTCGAAGATTCACCGCTGCATGGTGCAGCAGAGCAGGTCAACCTGGTCAGCGATGGTGTGATCAGCAAGGGAGTTGACAATGGTGACCTGGACGCCAGCCGTGGAAGCACGACCATGTTGCATGGGATTGATGGTGTATCTGCAGAGCGCGTATTGCTGGTCGGCTTTGGTACGCGGGAAAAACTGGATACTTCCCGTTATGTAAAAACCTGTATGGATGCCGGTAAATTCCTGCGTGACCACCCTGTGAAAGAAGCCCATTTCTGCACTGCCGACGTTGAAGTCGAAACCCAGGACAAGGCCTGGCGACTGCGACAGACGGCACTGGCGGTTCACCGCTCAAACTACCTGTACACAGCTACCAAGAAAACTCAGGAGCACTCTCCCAGCCCTCTGCAGGCAGCATCGTTCTCAGGGGCTGCAGACATGCAGGCCGCCCTTGACCAGGCTGCTGGTCTGGCTATCGGCTTTCAGCGTGCCCGCGATCTTGGAGACTTGCCGGCAAATATTTGTACGCCGGCCTATCTCGCAGAGCAGGCGCAACTTATTGCAGCTGGCTATGAGAATGCAGAGGCTGAAATACTGGAGCCGGCAGAAATGTCAGATCTGGGTATGAACGCCCTGCTCGCCGTTGGCCAGGGCAGCGAGAATACGCCACGCCTGATCGTACTCAAATACCGGGGTGCAGCAGAAAATTCAAAACCGGTGGTTTTCGTGGGTAAGGGCATAACTTTCGACACCGGGGGCATTTCGCTCAAGTCGCCGGAAAATATGGATCAGATGAAATTTGACATGTGCGGTGCTGCCGCAGTTATCGGGGCCTTCGAAAGCTGTGCGCATTTGCAATTGCCCGTTAACCTCGTGTGCGTGGTTGCAGCCGCTGAAAACATGCCCGGAAGCAGGGCTTACCGCCCAGGCGACGTCATTACCAGCATGTCAGGGCAGACCATCGAGGTACTTAATACAGATGCAGAAGGCCGCATGGTCTTGTGCGATGCGCTCACCTATAGCCAGCGCTTTGAACCATCAGCGATGATCGATGTGGCAACCCTGACGGGGGCTTGCGTGGTCGCACTGGGCCATCACGCTTCGGCCCTGATGAGCAAACACGACGACCTGGCCGAAGAATTGCTTGAAGCCGGGAATCAGTCGGTAGACCGCGCATGGCGATTGCCCTTGTGGGAAGATTATCAGTCCCAGTTAAAAACGCCTTTCGCAGATATGAAAAACGTGGGTGGAATGCCTGCCGGAAGCATTACTGCGGCCTGTTTTTTGTCACGTTTTGCCAAAGGTCAGCGTTGGGCACACCTGGACGTCGCGGGCTCCGCGTGGAAATGGGGACAGACCGAAGGCGCAACCGGCAGGCCAACCGGATTACTGACCCAATTCCTGATCAACCAGGGCTGAAAATATCTAGGGAACCTCTGATCTATTCATGAACTCGTATCTTGTGTCCAAAATGTCCGGCTTCTGCGTTGCAAATCTTCGCAATAGCCAGCTATTACGTGCGATCTGCGCCTTTAATCTGAACATTTTGAATCACAATCTACTTCACCCAGAATAAATCAGAGGTTCCCTAGATGCCCACTCCCTGCCAGGTAGATTTTTATATTCTTTCGTCGTCCGGACTGGACCCCACGCGCATGGCCTGCCGCTTGGCATTAATGTCATGGGAAAGGGGTCATCGGACCGTGGTGGTCACCGACTCAGCAAACAGTGCCAGAAAACTTGATGCACTGATGTGGGAATCACCGGCTGAAAGGTTCTTGCCGCATGAGCTGACGAACGAGGCAGGATCAGCCACCGCTCCCGTGCTCATCACTTCAGTGGATGGCATGAATGACGCCGGCTTAAACGATTGCGATGTAGTGATTAACCTGTGCCCCCGGCCGGTTCCGGAACCAAACCGCTATGCCAGGCTGCTGGAAATCGTTCCACAACAGAATGAAGCTCGTAAAGCCTCCAGGGAAAAATACAGATATTACCGGGACCACGGCATCACGCCGGGGTCGCATGAGATCACCACACATGGATAAGAGTTACGCACCGGCGGTCATCGAAACCCGTTGGTACCAGGCATGGGAGGAGGCAGACTATTTCTCGCCGCGCCCGGGCGGCGAATCTTTCTGCATCATGTTGCCGCCGCCTAATGTGACGGGCAACCTGCACATGGGACATGCCTTCCAGGACACCATCATGGATGTGCTGACCCGTTACCACCGTATGCTGGGTAAATCCGCGTTATGGCAACCGGGAATGGATCACGCCGGGATTGCGACGCAAATGGTTGTCGAGCGCCTGCTGGGATCAAAGGGTAAATCCCGCCATGATCTGGGTCGCGAAGGGTTCGTGCAGGCGGTATGGGACTGGAAAGAAGAGTCCGGCGGCATGATCCACAAGCAAATGCGCCGGCTCGGTGCCTCCGTTGACTGGAAAAATGACTGCTTCACGATGGATGAAAATCTGTCAGAGGCTGTCACAAAAGTATTCGTGGATCTTTATGAAGATGGCCTGATCTACCGCGGCAAGTGCCTGGTTAACTGGGATCCTGTGCTGCGCACTGCGCTTTCCGATCTTGAGGTATTGTCAGAACATGAAAGCGGGAAGCTATGGCACATACGATATCCACGCTCTGATGGCAAAGGCCACGTCGTTGTGGCCACAACCCGTCCAGAAACCTTGTTGGGCGATACTGCGGTTGCAGTTAATCCGGATGATGAGCGTTACCGCCAACTGGTCGGGCTGGAACTGGAATTACCCTTAACCGGGCGGAAAATCCCCGTTATAGCCGATGATTACGTGGACAAGGACTTTGGCACAGGTTGCGTCAAGATTACGCCGGCACATGATTTCAGTGATTATGAAATTGGCAAGCGTCACCATTTGACGATGATTAATGTCCTGCACCAGGACGCCAGCCTGAACGATAACGCCCCCGATGCTTATCGCGGCATGGACCGGTTCGAGGCACGAATAAAAATTGTCTCAGACCTGGAATCCGCAGGCCTGCTTGAGAAAGTCGAAAACCACGATATGGTTATTCCTCGTGGCGACCGTTCCGGGGCGGTCATCGAGCCCTACCTCACCGACCAGTGGTATGTACGCATCGCACCGCTGGCGGAACCAGCGGTCAAGGCCGTTGAAGTTGGCAGGATTGAGTTCGTTCCTGCCAACTGGAGCAAGACCTATTTCGACTGGATGCACCGGATAGAAGACTGGTGTATTTCCCGGCAGCTCTGGTGGGGTCACCGCGTTCCTGCCTGGTACGACGCCGATGGCACGATTTATGTTGGCATGGATGAGGCGGATGCACGCCACAGGGGCGGCCTCGGTATGGAGGTGGAATTAAGCCAGGACGAAGACGTTCTGGACACCTGGTTCTCATCTGCCCTGTGGCCGTTCACAACCCTGGGATGGCCGACGGAAACCCCCCGGCTTGAACAGTTTTACCCAACATCCGTATTGGTAACCGGCTTTGACATCATATTTTTCTGGGTCGCCAGGATGATCATGATGGGCTTGCGTTTCATGGGTGATGTACCGTTTCGCAAGGTATACATTCACGGATTGATTCGCGATAGCCACGGGCAGAAAATGTCCAAATCCAAGGGTAACGTGCTGGACCCGATTGACCTGGTAGACGGCATAGACCTTGAATCTCTGGTCGCGAAACGAATAAGCGGCCTGATGCAACCACAAATGGCCCCAGCCATAGAGAAAGCCACTCGCCGTGAGTTCCCGGATGGCATCCAGGCGTTCGGCTGTGACGCACTACGGTTTACTTTTGCAGCTCTTGCAACCACTGGCCGTGACATTCGTTTTGACCTTGGCCGTATCGAAGGTTACCGGAATTTCTGCAATAAATTATGGAATGCAGCGCGTTACGTCCTGATGCAAACCGACGGACACGACGTGACAGAACCTGAACTGCTTTCGGTTGCCGATCGTTGGATTCTTTCCCGTACACATCAGATGTTGGCGGAAGTGCAGGGGCATATCGCGGCATACCGCATGGATCTCGCTTCACAGGCTTTATACGAGTTTGTCTGGAATGAGTACTGTGACTGGTACCTGGAGTTGTCGAAACCCTCCCTGGCGCAGGACGGGAAAATCCTGAAAAACGCCACCCGGCATACCTTGCTGCATGTACTGGAAATCAGCCTACGTGCACTACATTCGTTCATGCCGTTCATTACCGAGGAAATCTGGCAGAGGGTGAAGGGTCCGCTTGGCATCAGTGGTGAAACCATCATGCACCAGCCGTTTCCACCCTCTGGCGACATTGACCTCCAGGCCGGGGAGGACATTGGCTGGTTGAAACAAATACTGCAGGGAATACGCCGGATTCGTTCCGAACTGGACCTGGCGCCATCTTTGAAGCTCGATGTTGAACTACAAGCCGGCAAGGAATCTGACCGAAGCAGGTTCAAACAGTTTGAACACCTGCTGGCCAGTATTGGCCGGGTGCAATCTTTCCAATGGATCGATGACCGGGCGGATACTTCAAAGTCTGCAGTCGCACTGGTTGGAGATCTCAAAGTGTTGATCCCGCTTGCCGGATTGGTGGATGTGCAGGCTGAGCTCAAGCGTATTGGGAAATTAATATTGCGGGAACAGGCTGATCTCAATCGATCAAAAGCCAAAGTCGGAAACCGTAAATTCGTCGAAAAAGCACCTCCAGAAGTGGTGGAGCAGGAAAAAGAACGCCTGGCTGATCACGAGGCCAAGCTTGAGCGGTTCAAATCTCAGCTGGAACAATTGGAGAGCCTTCGGGACTGAGGTGCAAAAGTGAATTCACCATCAGACCTGTTGAAACAGGCAGTGACTTTGCAGCGTAGAGGGAAGCACGGTGAAGCTCTAAAGCGACTTGAACTTTACTCCAGACTGCGTCCCACCGATGCCAAAGGATGGCGGCTTCTGGCCATGGGGGCCGTACAGGCAGGGAAAACCCGGCAAGGCCTGAAAGCCGAATCCCGGGCTATTGAATTGCAAGCCTCCGACCCGCAACTATTCAGCCTTGCAGGCAATATTCGCCAATCCCTGGGAGATTTCGGCGGCGCTATCCGCGAGCTGGAGACTGCAACCCGACTGGACCCGTCACTTGCGCCGGCGCACTACAAATTAGGCATCCTGAGTCATGCACTAGGCCGTTCCGATGCGGCAGTTGCCGCGTTTCGCGCCGCGATTGATGCCTGGCCCGGACATATTGATGCCTGGAATGGCCTCGGTTCGGTGATGATGAATCTTGAGCGCATCAGGGAGGGTGCGGAATGCTTTGAAAAGGCTCTTTCACTCAATCCTGAACATGTATATTCACTGGTGAATTACGGTCGCTACCAGAGCATATCCGGCATGTTCAAGGAGGCTGAAGTGAGCCTTACCTAAGCAGTCAAAATTAATCCAAAGCTGACGCTTACGCACCAAGCACTGGGGCTGTTTTACTACCAGCGAAAAGATTACGACCGCGCTGAGTAGTCTTTGCGACGGGCACTGCAATTAGACCCGGCGGACCACGACGCGAGGCTTGTACTCGCAGAAATTTTTTCCAAAAAAGGAATGTATGCAGAGGCAATCGAATGCTTTAAGCAGGCAGCTGCCTCTAAGCCTGAAAACCTGCTGGCGCAATTGGGGCTTGCGCTTACATTACCTCATGTCTATCCCAGTGAGGCTGAAATTGATGAACAGCGGTCCGCTTTCAGCCTCGGTTTGAAATCTCTCAAGGCCAGGGTTGATCAATTCCTCAGGCTCAACGCCAGTGAAAAAATCGACGCCTTGCAAAGAACCAATTTCCTCCTGGCTTACCACGGACGGGACGACCGCGCGTTGCAGCAGGACTTTGCCAGTTTCCAGCGCACTTTGCTTGGGTCCGCCCTGCCCCAGTATTACCGGAACATTGAACCTGTAAGCCCGGGCCAGCGACGCCTGCGGGTGGGTTTCATTTCGAAATTCTTTTATCGCAACACGGTAGTAAAATACTTTCGCAGTTGGATCACTGACCTCGACCGGGAAAAATTTGAGTCCGTCGTGTTCTCCCTGGCTCTGCAACCAGACCGGTTGACCACGGAGATTCAGCGCGCCTGCGACATTTTCCACCAACCAAGCTTTTCGCTTCCATCACTCGCGCAGGCAGTTCTTGATGCGAAGCTCGACGTCATCATTTATCCGGATCTTGGCATGAATGCCCGCACGTTTGCCATGGCTGGAATGCGACTCGCCCCGCTCCAGTGCGCCGGGTGGGGGCACCCGGTGACGACCGGGCATGATAATATCGATGTCTATTTCTCAGTCAGGGAAATGGAGCCTCCGGAAGCTGAGGAACATTACAGCGAACGCCTCGTCATGCTGCCCGGAATAGGAACTTCCTACCGCTGTCCAGCCGTACCTGACCCCGCCACACGCTCATCGCTGGGTCTGCCGGAAAATGCGATCCTTTATCTTTTTCCACACTCCCTGTTCAAGATTCATCCGCATAATGATGAGCTTCTGGTTGATATTCTTGAAAGCGAACCGCAGGCAGTCATTGTGATGTTCCGCTCGCGAGAGCAAGTGATCAATCAACAATTTTCACAACGATTGGCCAGGGAATTTGCAAAACGAAAACTCCCTGCTGATGGACGTCTCAAGATACTGCCACGGGTCAGCCACCAGGATTATCTGCGCGCTAACCTGGCCTGTGATGTGATGTTGGACTCACTTTACTGGTCAGGAGGTAACACAGCCCTCGATGCCATTGCCTGCTCGCTTCCCATGGTGAGCCTACCCGGGGATTTTATGCGTGGGAGACAGAGCCTGGCCATGCTTTCCTCCCTGGGTCTTACTGAATTGATCGCTGATTCAAAAGAAGATTATGTGCGAATTGCGCTTAGACTGGGCCGTGATCAGGACTTTCGTGACGGTATAAGCACAGTTCTGGCGAAACGTAGCAATCAGTTATTTGACCAGAAAGCCCCTATTCGGGCACTTGAGGAATTCCTGCTATCGGGCTCAGATATTGCGGTCCCGTTTGTCGAGCAGGTCAAGCCTCATCACTAAGGCATCCTCGCGCCCATTTTCAGCCTGGTAATAAGCCGGTCGCTTGCCCACTTCCTTGAAGCCGCGCTGCCGGTAGAGGTTCCCGGCATCCGTATTACTGGGTCGAACTTCGAGGAACATCACATGACAGTCCAGGGACCGCGAATGGCTGATGCTGTGGTCAAGCATCATTTTCCCGTAACTCTGTCTCTGCCAGCGTGGCTTGATACACAGGTTCAGCAAGTGGCTTTCACCCACACCCCAGTTACAGATGGTATAACCCGCAAGATCGTCACCCAGTTGCAGTCCAAAACAGGCATAGCCTGCTTTCAGGCATTCTTTGAAAATTCCCAGTGTCCAGGGAAACGGGTAGCAGGCCTGCTCAATTTTAACCACATCATCGAGATCTTCGGGAAACAGTGACCGGATCAGCGGGTACATCTAGAAATTATTTGCCTAAGCTGTTGATTTGCCACCAAGATGGTTAGTGTCGATAACTTTCCACAGTTCCCGCCGCAGGGTTGGTGATCCCTCGAGCTCAGCCAGCGAAGCTGCCAGTAGCAGGCGCGCCGATCCCAGAGTCCCGGGTTTGCGGGTACCGAATATTTTTGTTACAAGTGATTCACCAAACACCAGCACGGTGGTAAACAGCTGCTCCCCAGCCAGTGTTTTCAGGTCCGAAACTTCGCTTGCGGGCTCCGGCCAGGCCCAGACAGGCTCCGCATTCAGCGATCGTGCAATGTCGGCAGAAATTCTCTTTGCCGGTTCATCAATGCCGGAACAGACCAATAAAATCTGGCTTGAGCCAGGCCCGAGCTTCAGGCCTGGTGAAGCAAAATCCGGAACCTGGTCTGCCAATTCCTTGCGTATCCAAACGGGAATATCCATCGCCTCCAGGTAGGCACGCTGGTTGGCTTCATTCATTCTGATTCATCCGCTTTGTTTTCGGTATTTGAGAATCCGGCATGCCTTGTTTCGGCAAACGGGCAGCGAGCCGCCTTGCGCGCCTCGATTTCCAGTTTCGTCTCCCCGCAAAGGTAATCACCACACCGGAAACCACATAAATGATGCCCAGCGTCATCAACACCGAGGGCGGATCTATAGCAAGCAAAACGATCAGCAACACCAGAACGAAAATCCAGGCGCTGGGAACGCGCTGGGAACGCGGCCAGGCTTTAAAACTGTAATATCGAATCTGCGAGAACATCAACATCCCCAGCAGGATGGTTTCAAGCAATATCAACCATTGGACGGTGGCACCCTGGATCCCCTGGTCCACACAGAACCATATCGTGGTCACCAATGTACCTGCCGCCGCCGGGCTGGCCAGGCCCTGAAAATAACTCTTGTTATCATGTTCAGCCTGGGTATTGAATCGCGCCAGGCGCAACGCGGCGCAAGCCACATAGATAAATGCGGCAAGCCAGCCGAGTTTCCCGGCCATCACGCCGTATTCGGCCAAGGTTTTCAGCGACCAGTTGAACGCCAACAATGCCGGCGCCAGGCCGAATGAAACCAGGTCGCAGAGGCTATCGTATTGAACTCCAAAATCGCTCTGGGTATTGGTCAATCGTGCGACACGTCCATCCAGGCCATCGAGTACCCCGGCAACCACGATTGCGATAGCCGCGCCGGCGAAATTTCCATTGATACCGGCAATAATTGAGTAAAACGCAGCAAACAATGCGCCGGTGGTCAGGGCATTGGGTAAAAGAAAGACTCCCCGTTGTCGAATTTTTCTTGCTGGACTCATCAGAAAACCTGGTTTTTCGGAGCTCGAATGATATCACGCAGCGTCCTGAAATCCTGATGGCAAATGTGGTCTGGCGCCGCCTGTGCTATATACTGTTCATCCTCTCTTCGGCAAGGATATCGAAGATGCAAAGAAAATTAATGCTAGCGGTATTGGTGCTGACTGGCGCGCTGGCCGCCATTCCACAGGTCATGGCCGCCGGTGCGGTTTACCGCTGGGTCGACAAGGACGGCTCGGTCCATTACGGCGACCGGATACCGGATGGCGTGGAAGGTAGCCTGATCAATGTCAGGCCGAATACCGTACAACTGGTCAGTCCCGAAAAAAGTAAAGTTCCCGAATCCGCTGCAGGTATTGCTGCTGACGCCGCTGCCCGGGAGGGCGAGGCTCCCGAACTGTCAATCGCAGAACAAAGACGTCAGGATCGTGCTGAAAACCGGCGTAAAAATGCCGAGGAAGCACGCAAAATAGCTGTCAGACGCGAAATCATGCGTAGTCAAAAATCCAGGGTTGAACGTCCAAGGGTGCTGGTGTATGACGAAAAAGGCGATGCCCACAGGATGGATGACGATGAGCGCGAAACCAGGCTGAACGAAGCCAACGCCTACCTCGCCGAAAACTGCAGCCAGTAAACACCTCTATTAAATTCTATGCCGGGGCGGTCAGTGCCGTTAGAATGTTGGCTTGATTTTCGATCAATGTTCCCGGGCCACCAGATAATTCATGAAAGCCAGTTCATTCCACCTGTTCACCACGCGGGAAACACCTTCCGACGCAGAAATCGTCAGCCACCAACTGATGATTCGCAGCGGAATGATCCGCAAACTGACTTCCGGCATTTACAGCTGGACACCATTGGGCCTGCGGGTATTGCGGAAAGTCGAAAATATTGTCCGCGAGGAAATGGACCGCGCCGGCTACCTGGAAATGCTGATGCCCGCCGTTCAACCAGCGGAAATCTGGCAGGAATCAGGCCGCTGGGAAGAGTTTGGTGGCCAATTGCTTAAGATACGTGACCGTGCCGGACGGGATTTCTGCTTTGGCCCCACTCATGAGGAGGTCATGGCAGATTTTGCCAGGAACGAACTGCGAAGCTACAAACAGTTACCCGTGGTGTTTTACCAGATCCAGACCAAGTTCCGGGATGAAATCCGGCCCCGGTTTGGTGTCATGCGATCTCGTGAATTCCTGATGAAGGACGCCTATTCCTTCAATATCGACCAGGCCAGTCTGGAAGAAACCTATTGGCAGATGCACGAGGCCTATTCCTGCATATTCACCCGCAGCGGTTTGCGTTTCCGCAGTGTGATCGCAGATTCCGGCTCCATTGGCGGTAGCAAGTCGCATGAGTTCCATGTGCTTGCCGAATCAGGTGAGGACGTGATCGCATTTTCCAGCGAATCCGACTATGCATCAAATATCGAACTGACGGCAGTTGCACCACCCGGGAGCCAGAGAGCTGAGCCTACTGAAGACATGAGAACGGTTGACACCCCGGGTGTACACACAATAGATGATTTGGTCACTCAGCACGGCCTTGATATAGAAAAAACCGTCAAGACCCTGATCGCAAGGGCGGCAAAAGATGTGGAATCTGACTTTGTTGCCTTGCTGATTCGCGGTGACCACACGCTCAACGCCATCAAGGCTGAGCGAATTGATGCCGTTTCCAGCCCGCTTACTTTTGCCACCGATGAAGAGATTCGCGGGGCAATTGGCGCCGGACCAGGCTCGCTGGGGCCGGTAAAGCTCGATTTGCCCTGCATTGCCGACCAGGCAGTTGCCCTGATGTCAGATTTTGCTGCCGGGGCCAATGTAGAAGACAAGCACCTGTTTGGCATCAACTGGGAACGCGATATTGGACTGCCGGAAATAGCCGACCTCAGAAATGCCCAGGAAGGCGACCCCAGTCCCGATGGAAAAGGCGTGCTGCAGCTGGCGCGCGGAATAGAAGTCGGACATATTTTCCAGCTGGGCACCAAGTACTCCGAGGCAATGAATGCCGTGGTGTTGGGTGAAGACGGCAAATCCCAGGTGATTACCATGGGCTCCTACGGTATTGGCGTTTCGCGTATTGTGGCTGCAGCGATAGAGCAAAACCATGACGAAAAGGGAATCTGCTGGCCGCAACCACTGGCCCCGTTCCAGTTGGCGTTGTTGCCGATGAACGCAAAGAAATCACATCGTGTGCGTGAATTTGCCGACCAGGTCTACCAGGACTTGGTCGATGCAGGTGTCGATGTGCTTTATGACGACCGAAATTTACGACCCGGAGTCATGTTCAATGACATGGAGTTGATCGGAATCCCCTTCCGTCTGGTTATTGGTGAGCGTGGACTGGACGAGGGCAAACTGGAGTTCAAGGCGCGCACAGCAGATGAGAATGAAGACATTCCGATGGAAGGCCTGGTACAGAATATTTTGGCGCGACTCGAAGACGGGTAAGTGCACGCGGCTTCAGGAGAGTACCCGGAAACTGTTTTTTTGACCGTGCCAAACATGGATGTTTGGTTCGAGCCTGCATGGATGTATTAACGGCGTGTCGCAAAAACAGTTACCTACCAATCCACATTCGCGATGTGGTCATCGCTCCTACGTTTCTACGAAGCATAATTCTCGCCGTAACTTCATTCGCGAGCTGATCCTCGCTCCTGCCTGAATTATTCGATGTCAGGCGGCATACTGCGAACGTGTACATCCTGCTGAGGGAACGGAATCCTGATTCCTGCTTCTGCAAAGCCCTTATAAATATTCATGTGAAGCTCGTGGCGGATTCGGCCCCGAAGCTCAGGGTGTTCGATCCAGCCCATTAATTCGAAATCCAGTGAACTGGGGCCAAAGGCACGCAATCGAACCCGGGGTTCTGGATCCTTGCTGATTTCTGCCTGTGCAAGTGCAATTTCTTTCAGTAATTCGCAAACCTGGTCCACATCGCTGCCATAGGCAACACCAACAGGTATGCGTATCCGTTCCTTTTCTGACGGCCCGCCACTTTCATTGATGATCTTGGCATTGCCGATCACTGCATTGGGAATGGTGATTTCAATATCATCCCGGGTCAGCAATCTCGTCGAGCGCATCCCCAGGGTTTTCACTATTCCCCGCTCTCCCGAATCAAGCATTATGTAGTCGCCGAGTTTGTAAGGCGCATCGGCAATGATGAAAATGCCGGAGAAGAAATTCGCCAGCGTATCTTTAGCCGCAAAACCCACTGCTATACCGATCACTCCGGCGGATGTAAGCCAGGCAGTCGGGTTGATACCCCATATCATTATGAACATATAGGCAGAAGCACCCACCACAAGAATCTTGAGTGTCATGTCAAAGGCCGGCATCGTGCGGGGTTGAATGATTTCAAACCGGTGCCGGTAGCGGGACAGAATTTCGAGGACAACATGTGCCACCTGCATTGCCGACCGTGTCCATATTAATAACAGCATCGTATACAGCAAACGTATCGTCAGGTTGTGCAGAAATTCCGGCAAATTCCACGCACTGGTACCCAACAGCAATGAAAAAATCACCATGGTTGGCAACACCGGTTTCTTGACAGCCTTGATCAGTACGTCGTCCAACTTGGTGGGTGTGCGACTGGTGATCTTTTCAAGACTCCTGGCCAGGATAGACTGAAAGGCCTTGCCTAGCAGGTAGCCAATAATAACCAGTACCGGCAACAGTACTACCGGATAGGTCGCAAGGAATTCCCATGACGGCCGCAGCCATTCGGGTAACCAGTCGACAACGTCCGGATCAAACAGCAATTCCGGTGCCTGATCGATGTTTTCCGTCACTTTTGCAAGCTGAGCTTCAAAATTATTTTCCGGGGATTCCATCACTCCATGTTAGCGGTCTACGGTGCTTGCCGCTAGCGGCTTCCGAGATGTTTCTCACCACGCGCAGCAGCCAATTCAATTTGCTTTGCGCGTTCCAGCAGGCTCTCGCGTTTTCCAGCTGTGAGGCGATGAAAACATTTTGGACAGGATACGTGCAGTTCGAACATCGGTGAATTTCGGTCATCTTCGGTAACCGGCATCCTGCATGCCGGGCAAACCTCAAAATCACCCTGCCTGAGCTCGTGGTCAACCGTCACGCGGTTATCAAATACAAAACAGTCCCCTCTCCAGCTGCTATCGGACGGATCTACCTTTTCAAGGTAATTCAATATCCCGCCGTCAAGGTGATAGACGTTCTGAAAACCGCGGAATTTAAGATACGAAGTTGCTTTTTCGCAGCGAATTCCACCGGTACAGAACATGGCCACGTGCTGGTCGTGTTCGGGATCGAGGTTATCTTCGACCCACTGCGGAAACTGCCGGAAAGAGCGGGTTTGCGGATCTTCCGCGCCCTCGAAACTTCCCAGGTGTACCTCGTAGTCATTTCGCGTATCGATCAAGCGGACGTCAGGTCTGCTGACCAGCTCATTCCAGTCCTCGGGTGCCACGTAATCACCTGCCTGATCGCCAGGGTCGAGGCCGTCCACGCCGAGGCTGACGATCTCCTTTTTTAGCCTGACTTTCATCCGGTAGAACGGCGCTTTACTGACCCTTGACGATTTATATCCCAGACTGGAGAAGCGTGGATCTTCGCGCAGGAATTCAAACAGCCGCAAAACACCGTCTGGCAGACCCGAGACTGTGCCATTGATCCCCTCTTCTGCTAACAGAATCGTTCCCAACAGATCGAGGTCGTTGCATTGTTGTTGCAGGGGAACACGCAAATCCCGGTAGTCGGGCAATTGCACAAATTTGTAAAACGCCGCAACCATTGCTGCTTCATCGGGATTTTGTCCTTCCCCAACATGCTTGGCGTTCATAATGCCGCACTCCCGGTCATCGTGAACCGGAGAGTTCCCACCCCTTCGATGGCGCAATCGATGACTGAACCCGGGGTGACTGCAGCAACACCATCCGGGGTGCCGGTGAACACCAGGTCACCGGGCATCAATTCAAAATAAGCGGATAACTCCGCCAGCACTTCAGGAACTGACCAGATCATGTCAGACAGGTCGCCACTTTGCCTGCGCTCGCCGTCTACCGAGAGGATGATCTTTCCCGTTGCCGGATGTCCGATTTCAGATGCGCGGTAAACGCTGGACAGCGGAGCGGATTCATCGAAACCCTTGGCAACATCCCACGGCCGGCCATTTTTCTTTGCCGTGGCCTGCAGGTCACGCCTGGTCAGGTCCACACCTGCGGCGTAGCCATACACATACTCAAGCGCCGAATCCAGAGGAATATTTCTGCCTTGCTTGCCAATCACAACAACCAATTCGACCTCGTGGTGCAGATTGCTGGTGCGGGAAGGGTAGGCAACAGCCTCCGACTGGGTGATTACGTCGGCCGGTTTTGAAAAGAAAAATGGCGGTTCCCGTTCGCTGAGCCCCATCTCTCTGGCATGTGCGGCATAGTTTCGCCCGACACAATAAATCCGATGGACGGGACATAAAGCTGTGCTGCCTGCAATCGCTAATGCGGGTGTAGGGGTGGCCTGAAACACATAGTCCGTTGGCATCGTTCAAAGGCCCCGTGATCAGGACAATGGCCTGAGACCTATGGCGTGGCGGATTCGCTGCAGGAATGGCTGTGCGCAGCTACGTGCCTTTTGCGCACCGGCCTGTAGCTCTTCTTCAATCAAAGCGGGTTTGTCGATCAACTCCTGGTAACGTTCGCGAGCAGGCGCCAATTCTGCGTTGATCAGCTCAAAGGTCTTTTGTTTGGCTTCTCCCCAGGCAATCCCTTGTGCAAACGCAGATTTCATTTCTTCGCGTTGTTGTTTGCCGGCAAATGCCGCGAAAATGGCATACAGGGCAGAGCCATCAGTCTGCTTGGGCTCACCAGGCTCCAATGAATTGGTTACGATCCGCATGATGGATTTGCGCAATTTCTTTTCCGGCGCCCATATCGGGATGGTGTTGTGATAACTCTTGGACATTTTCCGGCCATCCTGGCCTGGCAACACTGCCACATTTTCATCAATAACGGCCTCGGGAAGCACAAACAATTCGCTGAAATTATGATTGAAACGCTGGGCAATATCGCGCGCCATCTCCAGGTGTTGAACCTGGTCGCGCCCGACCGGAACTTCATTGGCTTTGAACATCAGTATGTCGGCCGCCATCAGAACCGGGTAGGAAAACAGGCCCAAATTCAGGGCAAAATCCGGGTCTTCACCGGCTTCAATATTTCCCTGCACAGCTGCCTTGTAGGCATGTGCCCTGTTCATCAGGCCCTTGGCCGTATGGCAGCTTAGCAGCCAGGTCAATTCACTGATCTCCGGCACGTCAGATTGCCGGTAAAAAGTTGCACTGTCAGTGTTGAGCCCCAGGGCCAGCCAGGTTGCTGCAATTTCCAATGTGGATTGCTGCACCAGTTCGGGATCATGGCATTTGATCAGCGCATGTAAATCCGCGAGGAAGTAATACGATTCCACCCGTGTTGAACGGCTTGCCTCAATCGCTGGTTTAATAGCGCCGACATAGTTGCCCAGATGGGGTGTTCCGGTGGTGCTGATGCCTGTAAGGACGGTTTTTTTGTTCATTGATTTTTCACGCTTTGTGCTTTATGATTTTCCGGCGATATTTTACGGCAATCTGCAGGCCTTGCGCCGAAAAAAGCATATCCTTGCTTCATTCGCGTCATGATTGTGAAATAAACTGGAACGCGGAGATTGATTGCGGACAATTGATGAATTCCAAAATTAACCAACAATTGACCTTTTTGTTGACCTTATTGGTGAGCAACGGCGTGATTGCTCAAACGCAAGATGAATCACGTGCTGTTCCGTCGGCCGGGGTTTTGAGTGATCCTGATAAGTGTGAGCAGGTGGCGGCTCAGGACAAACTTCCGGAGAAAATGCAGAGCGGTGTACACGAATTTTCGTGCCGCGCAGTTCGATGGATAGACGGCTTGTTTGGCGACAGCGTGGATTTTCAGGAAGAGGCTGTCGGTGGAAGGTTGTCGCTGGGCATGTCCTGGAACGAATTTGAAGGGGCAAAAACCAAAGCCCGCTTCCGGGTTCTCAGCGACTTGCCTAACTTCAGCAGCCGTTGGAACGCATTCTTTGGCCGGGTAGAAGAAGACTCCTACGTGAGCGACACTGAAACTCTGCAGGAAAGCGCTTTTCGCGATGGAATTGCCGGCGGTGACGATTCCGAGTGGTTGCTGGGACTTGGTTATAACGACCGGGAGGGATCCAGAACGGGCTGGGATTATTCGGTTGGCCTGCGACTGCGAACTCCGGTTCGTTTGTACGTTAAGGCGAAGTATCGCACGGAGGCGAAACTCGGACCGAATACAGATCTACGTTTCAGGCAAACCCTGTTCTGGCGCGATGGAACAGGTTTCGGTACAACAACCCGAATCGATACCGTAAGAACACTCAGCACAGAAAACGTGATGCGCTGGGAACTGCTCGGAACGGTTTCTGAATCTACCCAGGGAACTCAATGGTTCACCGGTCATACCTGGTATCACAAACTGGGGGACCAATCCGGTGTTTCACTTCTATCGTTTGCCAGGGGCGAAACGGATCATGAGGTTGCCCTGCATGAATATGGTTTTGAACTGACCTGGCGCCGGAAGTTGGCTCGCGAGTGGTTGTTTATCAATATTGGCCCCACGCTGACCTGGCCGAAACTGGAAAGCCACAAACAAAGAGAGGCCTCCTGGGGATTTGCCGTCCTGGTGGATTTTGAATTCGGTGCCTGGCGGGGCTGAATCAGGAAGCCTCTGATCTTTTGGCAGGCTTCGGGCACCGGCCCAGGTCACTATCCCGGGAAAAATTTCCCGACCCGTTCACCAGGCCACGCAGGCACGCCAGCATGTCAGGAGTGTCTTTGCGCATGCTTCGACGAATAAGCCAGCGAGGCACCGGGAAACTAGGCCTGACCCTAACCTCGTGTGTCACGATAAATCCCGGTTCATTTTCCAGAGTCCTAAAGCGCCAGCCACCGTCCATGTTTTTCAGATTGCCCTCGACCAACCTGAAATCCACGTGAGTCAAGGGCTGCCTGCGAACCTCGATGACATATTCGATTTTCGGAATAACCCAGCTTTTTTTGACACTTTGTTGCAACTTTGCTGTTTCTATTTCATCGCCTTGTTCCACGGACAAAACTTCGCAATTCCTTAGGCCATCCACGTAAAGAAAGGCCGAATCGCAAGAGGCAAGAAAATCCCATAGTGCCTGCACATCACCGTGCATCATCGCCTGTATGCGCACTGAACCACCGGATTCTTCCGTACGCACGTTCTCCACCAGGATTTCACCGTCACGCAAACGGTCCATGGCTGCTTTTGACGACACCGAACCGTCAATCAGGTCCTGCTGCTCAGAAGCAATGGCTACAAAGGTTGAAATTGAAATTAGAATCAGTAAAAATGTATGGTTTCCTGGCATCGGGGCCATTATATGCCGTTGAACGCAATTCATCGTAGTTTGATAGTTCAAACCACCCATCGCAATCACAGAAAATATGAGTATCCGGCCGTTTGCCAAACCTGAACCCAGCCGGACCATAGCGCTGGTCTGGCGCCACAGTTCGCCATTGGGTGAATTAATGAGATCCCTCGCAGACTGCCTGAAAGATAATCCGGAAGATTTGTTGCAGGCCTGATGGAAGAACCACCAGGCCTGCAAATGGCGACTATAACTCGTCGTTGCCCTCGTTGATGTCTGCAAACAACGGTGTCGAAAGGTATCGCTCCCCTGTATCCGGCAGCATGGCGAGGATGACAGAACCCTGCTCCGCTTTTTCAGCCGCTTTCAGCGCCGCCGCAAAGGTTGCGCCAGAGGATATGCCACAAAAAATCCCTTCCTGGCTGGCCAGTGCAAGTGATATGGCGATGGCGTCATCGTCTGTTACAGGAACATTCTCATCGTAGACCGAACGGTCAAGCACATCGGGAATGAAATCAGGCGTCCAACCCTGGATCTTGTGAGGCTGCCATTCATTGCCCTGCAAAAGGGCGGCGCCGGCAGGTTCGGTAATGATGATTTTTGTATCCGGTCGGGCCAGCCTGATCATCTGGCCGGCACCGGTCACCGTACCACCGGTACCGTAGCCGGAAACGTAATAATCCAGTCGCCGGCCGGCAAAATCGCTGAGTACTTCCGGACCGGTGGTATTGCGGTGATAAGCCGGATTGGCTTCATTTTCGAATTGCCGGGTGAGGAACCAGCCGTTTTTCTCCGCCAGTTCTTCAGCCAGCCTGACCATGCCGCTCGCACGTTCGGCAGCGGGCGTCAGAATGACCTTGGAGCCAAGCGCGCGCATCAATTTGCGCCGCTCAATGGAAAACGATTCCGCCATGACTGATACAAGGGGGTAGCCTTTGACAGCACACACCATTGCCAGTGCGATACCGGTATTGCCCGAGGTGGCCTCAATCACGGTCTGACCCGGCGATAACAGCCCTTTCGCTTCAGCGTCATTGATAATGCCAATCGCCAGCCTGTCCTTGACTGAACCCATGGGGTTGAATGCTTCCACCTTGACGTACATATCAATGCCGGCCGGGGCAAGATTATTAATGCGGATAACGGGTGTACGACCAATGGTATCGAGGATATTGTTAAAAATCATTTTACTCTCCGTTGCTTTCCGGGTCTCGATGAGACCCTTAATTAAAGTCTATCTGTTAAAGGTTTTTATGTCATGAATTGATCAGCGACTGGAGGCTGTCACCGCGCGAAATCCTGGGCGCATTACGACCCTGTCCAGCGGCACGACGTAAAAACGCTTCCTTGAGCGGCCAGCTTTTTGACACCAGTTTCAGGCCGAATTGACGAACCGGGGACAGGCTGGCTGGCATAAACAATGCACGCAAACCATGGATGCCGCCGGCCATCAGCTCGCTTTCTGATTTGCGCCAAATTTCAAACTTGCGGAGTGCTTTGCTATCTGCAATATCTCTCCCCGCTTTACGGCTCTCGAGCAGGGTTTCTACCAGCGCCGCGACATCGGCAAGGCCGAGGTTGACGCCCTGACCTGCAAGTGGATGGACTACGTGTGCAGCATCACCAAGCAGTACCGACCGCTCAGCAATATAACGGCCATTCAATCTCATAAGCAGGGGGAATGCGGCTCTTGGCCCGCATTCGATGACTTCACCCATCCAGCCTTTTGAGGCAGAACTCAACTCTGATACGAATTCCTGGTCGCTGAGTGACAGCATGTTATCTGCCTCCAGGCTAGGCAAGGTCCATACTATGGAAGAACTGCCATCTGAAAGCGGCAGGAATGCCAACGGGCCTCCCGGCAAGAATCGCTGCCAGGCAACACCGGGGTTCGCTTGGGATTTTCGCACCACGCTGACGATACCTTTTTGATTGTATTCCCAGGTTTCCTGGCCTATCCCCGAGAGCCGGCGTACTGCCGATACGGCACCGTCTGCTCCGATCAGTAATGACGCCTCGATAGACTCACCCGTACCCAGTGCGAGCACCACCGAGTGATCCTGGCGCTGAATGTTCTTCAGCTCTGCCGGACAAAAAAACTGAACCATCGGGTCGCAATCCGCTGATTGCCAGAGGGTTGACTGGACCAGTTCATTCTCAACAATGGTCCCCAGGCGTTCCATGCCAAATACCGGCGCTTCAAAGTCTAGGCCACTGGCGTGGCCCGCACCATTACTCTTTTCTTCGACGTGCATACGTCGGTATGCACAACTGCGTGTACTTTCGATCTGATTCCAGGCGCCCGCCTGCCCGAGGATGGCCGCTGAGCCAGGGGATATCGCAGATACCCGCAGCCCTACCGCCGCTTCCGGATCGAATTCCTGCGGTTCATGGGCTTCAATCAAGGCAACTGAAAACCCGCAACGTCCCAGCAGATTTGCGGCAGTTGTACCCACCATGCCAGCGCCTGCAATCGCAATATCAAAAGTCGTGTTTTGGCCCTCCACCGTCAAATCGTTCCGGATTTGGCCTCAGGTTCCGGTAGTGGCTCTCCCATTGCCAGTTTCGGCACCCGTCCCCGGTAGCCCATGGCACTACTCGCCAGGCGCCGTCGAAGGGCCGGAACAAGCGCGTGTGCAAACATGCCCGCGCTGCGAAGCGTGGCCATAACTGGTGCCGGGTTGGCAAATATTCGAGTCATGCCATCAGACCAGGCTACCGTGCTGTCCTGATCTGGCCGACGCCATTCACCATATGCCCTGAGAACTGTTTCTCTGCCGGGATCACCGCTGACATCGGCGGCCAAAAGTTCAGCCAGCACTGCTACATCTCTCAAGCCCAGGTTGAATCCCTGGGCACCTACCGGATGAATGGTATGTGCCGCGTTTCCCATGATCACGCAACGCGGGTGGATGTCCTGCTTTGCCCGGACAAGTTTGAGCGGGTAGCTGCTGCGTTTTCCCATTCGTATAAACGCGCCCAATTCGTTTCCAAACCTCCTGTGCGCGGCATTCAGGAATTCACGCTTCCCCATGTTCAACAGTTGACTGGCATCCTCTGTTGCCACCGACCAAACCAGTCCGCAGCGTTTTCCTGCATGCGGAAGTACAGCAAAGGGCCCGGTGGATGTCAGCCACTCAAACGCCCTTCCCTCGTGATACTGCTCCGGAGTGATATTGCAGATGACCGCCGTTTGCCGGTAATCCCTTGTTTGTACGGGCACTTCCAGTATTTTCCGCACAACTGAAGCAGCACCGTCCGCCGCTACAATAAGACGTGCTTCGATTTGCCTCCCGCCCTCTTCCAGCGACAGGATCGCAGTGTTTTCACCAGTTTCCAGACCGCTTACCTTCGCCGGACAACGAACTTTGACGTTTTCCAGATCCTCCAGCCTGGCCAGCACCACCGTGCCGAAGGCGCGAGCTTCTACCACATTCCCAAAAGCCTCAATTCCCACTTCGGAGGCCTTAAGATCCACCCTGCCGGGCCTGCCCGGTTCGGTGACAATAATTTCCCTGATGGGAGTGGCATGGGCGGAAAGCCTTGCCCACAAGCCCAGGCCTTCGAGGATCTTGCAGGAACTGTAGCTCAATGCCAGTGTACGGTCATCGTAGCTGGGCTGGGATGCCGCACGGAAAGGTGTTTTTTCCAGCACAACAATTCGAAAGCCCAAGGGTGCAAGGGCACAGGCAAGGCTCGCGCCCACCAGGCCTCCACCCACTATCGCAATATCGAATTTTTCGTGACCAGCCACTGAATCAGTCCGCCATCAATGCTTCGATCTCACCTATGTCCTTGGGCACATCACAGGATAGTATTTGCGGACCCCCGCTGGTCACTACTACATCGTCCTCTATACGTATGCCCACGCCGCGCCAGCGCTCATTTACCTCCGCGGCATCACGGCGAATATATATGCCAGGTTCAACCGTCAATACCATGCCGGCTTCCAACTCCCGTGAATGACCATCCACCTGGTAGTCACCTACATCGTGTACGTCCAGGCCTAGCCAGTGACCGGTCTTGTGTACATAAAATTTGCCATAAGTTTCTTCTTCAAGAGTTTCCTCAAAACTGCCCTGCAAAATACCAAGGTCCAGCATTCCCTGGGCAACGACTTCCACGGCGGCCTCGTGAACTTCGTCCCACTGATTGCCGGCCCGGGCCTTGTCAATTGCTTTGAGCTGGGCCGCCATGACCACGTCATAAAGGTCTCGTTGGGCAGGACTGAATTTGCCGTTCACGGGAAAAGTCCTGGTGATATCGGATGCGTAGCCGTCATATTCAGCACCGGCATCGATCAGCAGCAAATCGCCGTCATTCATATCGTCGCGGTTCGCAATGTAATGCAATACGCATGCATTACCACCGCTGCCCACAATCGGCCGGTAAGAGGCCTCACATTGATGACTTGTAAATTCGTGAATCAGTTCGGCGTGAATTTCGGCCTCATTCATACCGGGCTGGCAGACTCGCATGGCACGTTTGTGCGCCCCGGCAGCAATACGGGCCGACTTGCGCATCGCGGTCAACTCGGTGCGGCTTTTGTACAAACGCATATCGTGCAGGATATGGTCCAGGGCAATGATTTCATCAGGCGCGTGAAATTTTCGGTGCGCCTTGCTGCGAAATTCGTTCATCCAGCCGATCAACAAGTGATCGAATTCCATGTCACGGCCCAGGTCGTAATAAATCCGTTCACAGCCCTCGAGTAATTTGGGAAGGCGTTTGACTGCCTCATCAATTCCAAACGCCTGGTCCATGCCAAAATGTTCGATGGCGCCTTCAGTTCCGCTCATGGGACCGTCCCACATTTGCCGTTTTTCGTCTTGCTCGCGGCAAAACAGGATGGATCGGTCTCCATCACCACCCGGTAAAAGTATCAGCATGGCAGAAGGCTCGCGGAAGCCTGTCAGGTACAGAAAATCACTGTCCTGACGATAGGGGTAATGAACGTCATTGTTGCGGATTCGCTCAGGCGCCGACCGCACGATGATGACTGCACCCTCGCCGGTCATGTCCATCAGTTGCCTGCGCCTTTTGGCGTATTCTTTTTGCTTGATCATTCCCTTCCTTAATGAACGCGGTCCTGGGGTTTGGGCAGACTGAGTTCCTCCCTCATCATCAGGGCGACCACGCGAATGTACTCAATTATCTCCATCAGAGCCGTTTCCTCTTCTTCCGCATCACCCTCGCCGGTCATGTCTGCCTGTGCAATATGCTCAAGGTCTGAAAGCGCGTCGGATACATCCCCGGAAAGCATGTCCAGAGCCAGGTCGTGTCCGCTTTCCAGGCCCGCCAGGAACCCGGTGCACCATCGTGCAAGAGCCTCGGTGCGGTCGTCCAAGGGTTCCTCGTCTCCGGGCAACCATAAGGCCAGGCGCAACTGCTCATCGTCGAGTTGTGAAGCAGTCGCATGGTGCAATTCCGACAATTGCCCGGCAAGTGGATTATCAGGGCTTTTCACCAACTCCAGTGAATCGAGCAGGCTCATATATGTATCGGCCTGGCTGGACGGGTGACGGCACAATAACCCGCACGCAGCTCCATGGCATTCCGAAAGTTCAAATGCATCGAGCTGCCCGCTGGATATCGCCAGCGTTTGATCGAAATCGGGTAATTGGAGCACTGGCATCGACTGCCTCACGGGCATTTAACAGGAAACGACGATGTTATCACTCCCGGCTCCGGCGTCGTACCTGAACTTACGCCTCCCTGGTCCCGGATGGCCATAATAAAGGGAATTTCAATTGACCGGCTTTCCACGCCAAATTATAGTGACGAGATGGACTCATTAGAACAGACGGGCAAAGATCTCCAGCGACTCGAACAGCAACTGCGCAAATTGCTGGAGCAAACTCAAAGACTCAGCGAAGAAAACCGGTCTTTACAGACAAGGCAGGACTCCCTTGTGGCTGAACGCGCCACGCTGGTCGCCAAGAACGATGAAGCCCGCACCAAGGTGGAAGCAATGATCCACCGCCTCAAAGCTCTTGAACAATCGTAAGGCATTCTGTGGATTCCTGGTTTTGAAATAATGTCTGGCTCCCCCGACCTTGTTACGGTTTCAATTCTGGACCAGGAATATCAATTCAACTGTCCCGATGATGAGCGCGAGGCGCTCAAAGCCTCCGCGCTCTACCTGGATGAAAAAATGCGCGAGGTGAAATCTTCCTCAAACCTGATGGCACTGGAACGCATCGCAGTGATGACCGCATTGAACATTTCCGATGCCTTGCTCAAAATGCGCGTGCAGGACCAACGCAGGCAGGAGCAGGTTGATCAAAAGATACGCAAACTGGCTGACGAGCTCGATAATGCGCTCGATGCCGGTATGGATTAGAATAGAACTGCCCTCTGTGGTGTTCGCTAACAGGCCCGATAAATGCCTTGTCCCTATTTATTGACCTCGGGTTGGCGAATCTGAAAGCCGGTGTGCATGTTCGCGATCAGCGAAAAGCCTAAAGGCCAGTCAGCCAGCCCACCTGAACCTTCGGTTCAAGGTCTCCGGGTTCGTGGCGGCACACACGGAGGGCACCTGAATCCCCTTCGACAATTCAATGCCTGATCAATCGACCGCTGATCTCAAATCGGTAATGCGCCTCAAAGTCCGTGCGCAGCGCCGACAGCTTTCTTCAACAAACCGAGACAGCCACAACCAGTCCATCAATCGGGAATTGCTCGCCTGTGTGTCAAAACTGAAAGTGACCAGCCTGTCGGCATTCTGGCCTTTTGACGGCGAACCGGACTTGCGTTCGGCCCTGAACACACTGGAGTCCAGCGGAGTCAGAATCGCGCTGCCGGTATTGGATTCGCACCAGCCTGTGATGACCATGCACCAGTGGCGGCCGGTTACCGTCATGAGGGAAAACCGGTTTCTTATCCCCGAACCGCTCGATGAGCCCATGGTGGAGGTGTCGTCCCTGGACCTTTTGTTGATTCCTTTGGTCGCCTGGGACGCGAATGGCGGAAGACTCGGCATGGGTGCGGGCTACTATGACCGGATTCTTGCACCGCTGAGTACCATGAATGGCCCACATCGGATCGGAATTGCTTTCAGCCTGCAGGAAGTGCCCAAAGTGCCGGTTAATGCCATGGATATCCCGCTGCACGGCTTGATATGCGAAAACGGTTGGACAGAATTCGACCTATAGGTACAAGCTATAAGCACACTGGTTCAATTTATTAAAGGAAAACACAATGCGCTACTGGTTAGTGAAGAGCGAGCCCAAAGAATTCAGTATCGATGATCTTCGCAATGCAAAGGGAAAAAGAACCCATTGGGATGGGGTACGAAATTACCAGGCGCGCAATTTTATGCGCGATGACATGAAGCCCGGTGACGGCGTGTTCTACTACCATTCCAATACCGATGTTCCGGCCATTGTCGGCCTGGCGGAAGTCTGTTCGGAGTCCTATCCCGATCACACGGCGTTTGATCCCGATGATCATCATTTTGACCCCAAGAGCGATCCGGAAAACCCCCGCTGGATGATGGTGGACATTCGCTACAAGCGAAAACTAAAACACCCGATCAGCCTGGCTGAAATCAAGCAGCATTCAGAACGGCTGGAAGGATTTGCACTCATCAGGCGCGGCAACCGGCTGTCCGTAATGCCGGTGGAAAAAAATCATTGGGAATTTGTTCTCACGCTGGAATCCAAGTGAACCAGGATCGCATGAAACACGAAGTTGCCGTTGCCGCACTTGAGTTTGTTCAATATGACAGTGTCATTGGTGTGGGTACAGGCAGTACGGTGAACTGTTTCATCGAAGCGCTTGCCGGCAGTGGAAAACGGGTTGAAGCGGCAGTTTCCAGTTCAGAAGCCACCACCCGCCGACTGGAGAAGCACGGCATTCGTGTCAGGGACCTCAATCAGACCGGTGACCTTGATGTTTATATTGATGGCGCAGACGAATTTGACCCGCATAGAAGGCTAATTAAAGGTGGTGGCGGCGCATTGACCAGGGAAAAAATTGCTGCAGCAGCCAGCCGCCGTTTTGTCTGCATCGTCGATGAAAGCAAGCGGGTCAACATTCTCGGCAACTTCCCGTTACCGGTCGAGGTTATTCCCATGGCGCGTAGCCTGGTGGCCAGAAAACTTGTCGCCATGGGCGGTCAACCTGAATGGCGGGAAAATTTCAAAACCGACAACGGCAACTGGATCCTGGATGTACACAATATGGATCTGGTGGATCCTCAAACCACCGAGAAATTAATCAACAACATACCCGGGGTTGTCACTTGCGGGCTGTTTGCGGTCAGGCCGGCCAACCTGGTCCTGGTAGCCGGCCCAGGAGGCGTTTCAAAGATATAAGGCGCCCGCCTCATTACTGTCATTTTTGGCAGTTACAACAGGAGGCCCGTTCCTATACGATATTTTCTGTAAGGATGTTGTTATTACATAAACGTAGCAGGCAGCTTGCCTGCCAGGCTGGCCGTCCCTTTTCGCCAGATACAAGACGAATCGGCAATTTTGTACTAGAATAAAGGTGTACTGGTCAAAAACTGCCGAGCGGGAAGCCCAAAGTCGTACAGGCGTTCGAGCCGCGATCGCCAGTACCAGGCTCAGGTGTACAGGGAGGTGCTCAAAGTGAAATCCACTATTCTTTTGGCCATTACGCTGTTTATGATCAGCGCACCTGCCCCTGATTCAAATGATATCGCCGAATTGACTTCGAATTTCCTTGTTCCGCAAGAGATTCCGGGTTTGTTGGCTTCTGAAGAAGTCGCGAGCAAGGATATGGCTTTGGTCCGTAATAACGTGCATCAGATTCTTCCGCGGGAAAACCTGATAGCCGGCGATCAACTCCTTGCCGCCAACACCGATCTGAAGATTCCGTCCGCCAAAGACTAGGTTCTTTTAGGGCCCTTCAGGAACGTCTTCATTCAAAAGGCTTTCCAGGTTTTCATTGAATGCGCTTTTGAAATCCTCGTAGTGCTGGCCCGTACCCGGACCTGAGAACCCTGTGTGAATCCGGCGAACAATGCCGGATCGATCAATAAAAATCAGCGTTGGGTAAGCCAGCACATGATTCAGCATAGGCAGAGTTTCTGCTGCAGCCCCTTTTTCGGAACTACCAGCCACGAGTACGTTGAAATCAATATCGTGTTTTTTGACCAGGGCTTTCCCCTGGATCGAAGCGGTTTCAAAGTCTTCGAAATGTTCATACAGCAGGGTGACGATTTCCAGCCCTTTTTCCCGTTTAAGCTTATACACAGCAGACAGGAATTCCATTTCGTCGGCGCAATTAGGGCACCAGGTACCGGACAGGTTTACCAGTACTACCTTGTCACGGAATTTTTCGTCACCCAGCGAAACCGGGATACCGTCCAGATTCGGAAAGCTGAACTCGAGCCGATCATATCCTTTTTTCAGAAAAGTCAGTTCATAGGCGTCAGGCAACCGGGCCTCAAAGTTGCGTTTTGCCACCCAGGACTCGTGCCACTTTGTTCCGGACCAGAAATCACCCTCCAGCATTCCGTCTTCCTGCAACATGGCGGTGAAAACAAAGGCATGGGCGCCATCAAAAGTTGATAGGCGCATGACATTTCCGTCTACTTCACCGGCGAGATAGCGGTAATCGCCCAGCGGCGTGAGAAAAGTCCCGGTGAGCAATCCGCCCTGTTGATCGAACTCACCCATGCCTTTGCTTTCAGATCCGTCACCGTCGGTGAACAATACCTCCCAGCGGCCCGTAACGTCGATATCGGGGTTTGGATTTTGCCTGAACCTGAATCCCCGGTCAGGTTCTGCTTCAAGATCCATGACCTGTTCGTAACCGCGTTTTACGAGAGTCAGGCTGCCGCCCAGCCCCGGCCCGGATTCGCTCAGAACCAGCGTGTTATTGAATGTTGGAAATCTCAGGATCCAGGAACTCCCATCACGCGAGATTTCCGGCACACGGACTTTTTCGGCACCGTTGACGAACCAGGCTTCACTACCGTCCGGCGCCAGGTGTAAAGTTACGGGAAGATCAATATCCCCGAGTGAAATGGAGACTCGCCAGTCCGTAACCGGGGCCGGGTTCCCGGTAAGCTCAACGGGTGCTTCCTGTGAACAGGCGGTCAAAAGGATCGCAAAAAAGGGGGCCAGGTATCGATACATGAAATTGCTTCCGGAATTGAGATCAGACAAGACCGGCAGAGTAGCAAAAGGTTTACAATAAGCATATAAAAATCTCCGGCCACCCATCGACGTAATCAAAGTAAGTACAACGGGGTTTCCCCGCCCGGTTCCGGGTCAAAAAGCGGTGCGGTTACTGATGTCAATGCTGGTTTAATGAACTAATTTCCCCGGCTGTGAATCAAAGCCAAACCCGGATGGGAATTTCCGGTAAAATCTGCGAAATCTGCAGCCCGAATAGTGGCCCCTGACCTAGCAATTACGAACAACAAATATTTTGAGAGGTAAGCAATGAAGTCTTTTCGCTCCCGGTTTTTTTGCCTGACTATTTTCTTCGCAATGCTGATAATTACCGGCCCGGCAATGGCTGCCGATGCGGCGGCGGGCAAGACCAAGTCCGCAATCTGCATGGCCTGTCACGGTGTTGAAGGTGTCAGTGTGAACCCACTGTGGCCGGATCTGGCAGGTCAAAAAGATATGTACCTGGTCAAACAGATGAAAGATTTCCGCGATGGCAAACGTAAACTCCCGGTAATGGCACCGATGGCCAAAGGCTTGAGTGACGACGATATCGCAGACCTGGCAGCGTATTACTCCAGTTTGCAATAGGTATTGCAAAAAGCAGTTCCCAAAAAGCCGCCGCGCGATCCAGCAGGCGGCTTTTTCGTTCCCTCCTCAGCGGCTAATCGTTGCCGGTGTTGGTTTATCCCGGCCTTAAAAGTGCAATAAGGATTTTAATAATAAGTTTAAGAAACTGCTATAAACTACAGTTCCCTAGTCATGGCAATTCGTATAGACTTTAACTGTCCTAACAGCCTGAAATATTGGCTAAAGGTGACATCGATAGTTGTGAGAGCCGGTCAGTGGCCGGGTTCATGGCTGGCGCAGGATCGCCGTTCGATGTCTAAAGGGGAACATAAGGAGGGATTCTGATGAATAGTCCTGTGCCGGTCAGTCGGCGATTTCCTATCTTCGTACTATTATTTTCTCCGGTTCTTTTGGCAAGCACACCTGCTAATGCGGCGGGCGGATTTGATAAAATTACCGGCGAAGCCAGTGTCGTGATTTTCGAAAACCTCGAGACCCTAACCTGGGAGATACGTTATTTCGTCATTGATCGGCAAAGAGGCCTGGAAACCCAGGTGCTGTTCAATGGTTTAGTTCCACAATCTTTCCGCACCGGTGCCCGGGTAACCCTTAACGGCACAGCTGGTGCACCGGGGTTCCAGGCACAGGGCATGATCCTGCATCAGGGAGCTCCGGAAACGTTCGGCAATGTCGACCAGGAAGCGGCAGTGGCCAGTCCGGAAACACGCAATGTGCTCACCATCCTGACGGATTTTAACGACGCCAACGTGGATGGCTTCAAGGCCGATGGCGTGACGCCCATGAATTACGGTATTTCACTGCAGGAAGCCAAGGACCGGATGTACAACGAGGCAAAGTCCGTTGCCGGCCTTTTTTACAACGCATCACTGGGAACCCTGACCATTCCGCCCGATCCTGACGGTGATGGTATCCAGGACGTTTTTGGCCCTTACCAGATCAACGACAGTTATATTGGCGGCGACTCGGCACAATGCACGGCTTCGACCTGGGTGAACCTGGCCTCTACTGCCTGGCAGAACGCGAATCCTGGCAAGGACATCAATCTTTATCGCCACCGACTGTTGATAGTTCCCAATTACTGGGACTGGGGTAACCGGCACTGCGGCTGGGGCGGCGTTGCACAGGTGGGCTGTGGTTCCTGGTGCTGGGCCATCGGCGCAGACCCGGATTCGATTTTCCACGGTGTGCTGATTCACGAACTTGGACATAACTTCGGCTATTACCATGCCAAGACCGACACCAACAATGACAGTGTGACCGACAGTGAGTACGGGGACGGTTCAGACATGATGGGCAGCAGCCGCAGCTGGATGAAATTCAATGCGCCGCACGCCGAAGACAAGGGCTGGATCGATCCGATTGACTACGAGATTCGCACCATAACGCCTTCCGTCTCAGCCCAGAATTTCGACCTGATCGCCATGGACGAGGAAGCCTGGGACTGGCCCGGATTACGCGCCATCAAGGTGGAGCGTACCACCAACACCGATTACTACATTTCATACCGCCTGGCCGCGGGTGAATATAACAATGTCAATTCCTCGTACCGCAACCGGCTCAACGTTCATTACGGCTACGATGGCTCAACTTCCACCTACTTCGTGACCACGATAACGGCCGGCAATACCTGGACTGAAACGCACAACAATCTTTCCATCACGGCAACCGGGGCAGTTACGATCAGTGGAACTGCCGGTACGACGACGGTAATGGGCGTGGAAATTTGCCAGGATTCCTGTTCGTCCATCGCTGCGCCGTCAAACCTGAGCGCTACAGCATTTTCCACCAGCGCCATTGACCTGGCCTTTACTGATAACTCGGACAACGAAGACGGCTTTCACATCGAGCATTCACTGGACGGAAGCAGCTGGTCAGTCCTGAGCACCCAGAGCGGAACTTTGTACACACATGGTGGACTAGCCACCGCCAGCACGCACCATTACCGGGTGCGGGCTTACGACGCAACCGATGTTTCCGGCTACTCAAACACGGCAATTGAAACGACATTTGCCGTACCACCCAGCTCGTCTTTCACCTGGAGCAATGTCTATACAGAAACGACATTTACCGATACTTCTTCGGATTCTGACGGTTCGGTAGTTGGATGGTCCTGGAGTTTTGGCGATGGCAATAGTTCTTCGTCTCAGAATCCGGTGCATACCTATGCGTCCGGAAACGATTACACGGTCGGATTGACCGTTACAGACAACCACGGCGCGACCGGTTTCTCCAGTCAATTGGTGACAGTGGAAGATCCACCATTCAGTGATCATACCGCCGTAGCTGAAAGCAATACTGCCGGAACGGTCAGCGGTAATTACACCGATACCCATGCAGACGACGGCTCTGCCGAGTCCATCCGGGAACGTGAATCCGGTGGTAAGCCAAGCAGGCGGCACAGCTGGCTGGATCATCAATATACATTCAATATTCCGGGTGGCGCGTCCGCCACCGTGTATGTCAATGCCTGGCAGGATCCATCCACCGATGGCGATACATTCGATATTGCCTGGTCGGCAAATGGCTCATCGTGGACCACGATGTTAAATGTATCTGCCACCAGTGATCCCGGAACACCGCAGTCATTCGCGCTTCCTCCGGGAACCAGCGGAACAGTGTATCTGAGAGTTACGGATACTGACCGTTCACAGGGTAATCGGGCACTCTATACGGTTTATGTCGATGAATTGCGTATTCGGGTCGAAAACTTCAGCGGTGATCCTCCCGATGGCGACCCGTCCAACCTGGCAGCCACAGTTGCTTCGTTCGACCAGGTGAACCTTACCTGGGACGACGGCACGACCAATGAGTCCAGTTTCAGAATCATGCGCCGTGAGGTCGGGGGCGTATTTGCCGAAGTCGGACAGGCTGGCGCTAATGCAGATGGCACTGCCGGCTATAGCGACAGTAACGGATTGAGCGGTGGTACTGATTATGAGTACCAGGTGATCGCGTTTAACCTGATCGGCGAGTCAAACCCGTCCAACGTGGCTTCGGCGACCACCGATCCCGCACCCAATATCGTGCTGAACGCCAGTGGTCGCAAGGTCAAAGGTGTACACACTATTGACCTGGATTGGACCAGTGGTTCCGGTGCCAACATGGACGTTTTCCGTGATGGCACGCAGGTTGGCACCAATGTTTCCGGCGGAGCCTTTACAGACTCGACCGGTAACAAAGGTGGCGGTTCATACAACCACACGGTGTGTGAAACGGGCAGCACAACTGCCTGTTCTAATGTGACCACTACCGTGTATTAAGTAATTATCATTGCGCGAAAAGGCCACGCTCCGGCGTGGCCTTTTTTTATCTGACAATTCAGGATTTTGAAAATACCTGGAATTGCTTTGATTCCCGCATCGTGGCCCGGCCGGCGATGGAGACCCGCGTAACTTTTCCATCGTCCACTTCGAGACTTACTATCAACTCTGAAGGCTGGCCCATAATGTATCCCTGCTCGAATACCAGGTGACCAAGTTGTTCCGCTTCTAACTTGCCCCAATGGTGCAAATAGCAACTCAGAGCCCCGCATGATGTCCCGGTGGCAGATTCTTCAAAAATACCCACCAGCGGAGAGAAATTCCTGCAGCGGGCAACGGCAGTCGGCGTATCCAGGGTGAAGGCAAATATCCCTGTTGCCTCCTTGGCTTTGCTAATGCGCACAATTTCTTCCGGACGGGGTTCAATGGCATCCAAGGCTGCCAATGATTGCACCGGAGCAAAGATCTTCTTTACACCGGTAGAAACGATCTGCGCGGAAAGCCCGGAGTCAAACTGTTCCGGTTTTAAAGATAATGCTGATGCAATCTGAGCAGAATCCAGGGTCTCGAAAAACTCTGGCAGGTTTTGCGCCATGGAAATGAGGCCATCCGGGCCAACATCGATATCCAGCAGCCCTGCCCTGGTCTCCAGTTTGTACCGGCCGGCACTCAGCCCGGAATTCTTGTGAAGGAGATGGTAGCTGGCAATCGTCGCATGGCCGCAAAGATCCATCTCCTGCCTGGGTGCAAAGTAACGAACCTGGTGGTCTGCTTGTGACGACTCCAGGATGAATGCAGTCTCACTGTAGTTCAATTCTGCTGCAATCTGCTGCATCCGGTACTCGGGAATCCCGTCAGCATTCAACACGACACCTGCAGGATTGCCGCCTTTTCCCTGGAATGTGAATGCATCAACCCGGTGCGCCGTGATCATGCTTTTGCCTTTATCGAAAATGAACGCCATCCCCGGCTCCGCCGGCTGCGATCATGCTCTTCAGGAAAGATCGAAAGGTCGCTTTGCCGGTTACGGCGCCGCGCCTGGCAGGGTTGCGGCGAAGAATGGTTTCACTGTACCTGTCACCATCTGTTTCCGGCCCGAACATCTCAACCTGAATAATATGACAATTGAGTCCTGGACTTGCCACCAGCTTTGCCTCGACCTGGTCAAAACCCAGGTGAGGCGCAGCCATCGCCGCGACGGCCATGGTATTGACATTATTGGGTGCGTAGCCACATACCTCTCTCACCGACCCCGAGAAAATAACCGTCTCTTCGGTCAATTCGGCCAGCGGAATTTCCAATGGGCCGACGTATTGCAAATGATGCGGCGCCTTGGTCATGGTGATGGTCATGGCATCCAGGGCATTGTCTGCCGACATCTCCAGGACCCGGTCCAGGCAGGACAAAGCACCCCGCGGAACATACAATCCATGACCGTTTTCTTGTGCCGCCGCCGAGCGCAACCGGGTCTCAAGTCCGGCATCGGCAAAGGCAGTTGGCGAACCGGTAAAATAATCGGCTGACTCGAGAAACTTTGGCCCGAATTCGGCGGTGATTCCGGGGTGTGCAACCTCGACGATCAGATCGGCTTCCATGGCTGAGAAGTTGGCCAAATCCTCCAGGACAAGCTCAGGTGGAATGGTGTCTCCAATACGGCCCGGTGTCCTGTTCCACACAAAACCAAGCTCGAAGTCGTCAGCTATTGATGGATTCTTCAGTATCTCTGCGGCCAGGTATTTTCCCAACGACCCGTAACCAACAATTCCAACCCGGCGCCTGGTCATTTCATGCACTCCGTACTCATGCTTTTTCGGCAACTACAGAGTGCATTCAAGCATGGAATTTGCCGGGGTGAACTGCCCCACAATGGCTGCAGCTTCGGACCGACTCATCTTGGTAAAAGGCGTTGAACAGCGGCGGAAGATCATCGACGATACTCTTTAACTGCACTTCCACGCGGTGAACCAGATGATGGCATTCCAGGCAGTACCACTCGAATGCGTCTTTGGCGCCTGCCGGACGCTTGCGCTCCACGACCAGGCCAATACTTCCTTCTTCAGGTCGCTGGGGTGAATGCCGGACATGAGGCGGCAATAAGAAGATGTCACCTTCACGAATGTGCACATCCTCCGGTCCGTCTTCATGCATGATGCGCAGGCACATATTGCCCCTGATCTGGTAAAAAAACTCTTCCAGCGGGTCATCGTGGTAGTCGTGCCGCCGATTCGGGCCACCGACCACCATGATCGTGAAATCCGTTTCTTCCCAGACCACTGCGTTACACACGGGGGGCTTGAGTTGTTCCGCGTGGTCATCGATCCATTGTTTGAAGTTTATGGGTTTTAGTTCACTCATCATTCGTATTCCTGCCTTCGATCAGAGCTTGATGCAAATATTGGTGGGTTCAGAGTAGAAGTTCAGTGAATGCCGGCCACCTTCCCGGCCGATGCCGGACAGTTTCACGCCACCAAATGGCGTGCGAAGGTCGCGCAAATACCAGGTGTTGACCCACACAATGCCCGCTTCGATCTTTCCTGCGACACGGTGTCCGCGTTGCAAATTTGTAGTCCAGACTGCTGCGGCGAGACCGTAATTACTGTCATTGGCCATGGCAATCGCTTCATCTTCGCGCTCGAATGGTGCGATGTGACAAACAGGCCCGAAGATTTCTTCCTTTACACATCGAGCGTTTTCGCTCAGCCCTGTAAGCACCGTGGGCTCAATATACGCCCCGTTGTCCCGTTCATCTCCAAATTCCGGGATTCCCCCGCCGGTTTCAATCGTGGCGCCCTCTTCACCGGCGATCTGGTAATAGGACAGAACTTTTTCCCGATGAGCCTGCGAAATCAATGGACCAATATTGGTCTCCGGATCATGTGGCCGGCCAATCACCAGTGATTCAGCTTCCATCGTCAGCGCAGTGACAAAGCGGTCGAAAATGGATCGATGCACATAGACGCGCTCGGTGCAAAGGCAAACCTGGCCACAGTTCGTAAACACCGACCTTGCCGTGCCTTTGACCGCGGCATCGAAATCCGCATCTTCAAAAACCAGCGCGGCATTCTTGCCCCCCAGTTCGAAGGAAACCGGCTTAACGGTGTCAGCCACCGCTTTCATGATGGCGGTTCCCGTCGAGGATTCACCAGTGAAGGTGATTGCGTCAACACCGGGGTGGCGGGTCAGGAATTCACCGGCTGAACCGGGACCGAATCCATGCACAAGATTGAAGGCTCCGTGCGGAATTCCTGTCTCATGACAGACCTCGGCAAGCAGGGTGGCGCTGGATGGAGTTTCTTCTGAGGGTTTTGCCACCACGGTATTGCCCGCCGCCAGGGCAGGCGCGACTTTCCAGGTGAGCAGCAACAATGGCAGGTTCCACGGCGAGATGATGCCGACGACGCCCAGCGGTTTGTTGACAGAATAGTTCAGCGCACCGCCATCAGATGTCCGGGTCTCAAAACACTCGGAACCCGTTGTACGGGCAAGGTCGGCGAAAACCTTGAAATTGGCCGCAGCCCTGGGAATATCCAGGACCCGGGCCTGTTCCAGCGGCTTACCGGTATCCGCGATTTCGGCTTCTACAAAATCGTCGAAGCGGGCATTGATCCCTTCAGCAAGCTTGTGCAGCATGTCACAACGCTGGTCAACCGGCATCTGTCCCCATTCGCCTCTCAGCGCTGCGCGAGCGGATAGCACGGCCTGGCCCACCATGTCCTCACTGGCTTCGGACACTTGTGCAAGCAGTTTCCCATTTGCCGGGTTGATGTTTGGGAACAGCCCTGGCCCGGTCACAAATTGCCCGTTGATGTAGTTTTGTATGGTGGCTGAAGTTCCCAAGTCAGATGCCAAATTCAATCAGGTTGAAGAATCATATTTAGTAGCCATCTCAATAATATCCATATGTCACGTTATCTGCCCGTTGGATCGAGTGCAAGGAGGAATACGGGACACACTAGCCAGGCCTACGGGGCCTGTGTTCCGACACCGCAATCGGGCCAACGGGCCTTAACCCTTTGGGCTGCCATTTATTTTCCGCCCGGACGGCACCATCGCTTGTAAACTACCCTGCACGGAGCTTGATAAACCATAAAACCCTCGGAACAAAATAATTAAACATGAAAGTACTGGATATACATTCACATTTCCTGCCTGAAGCCTGGGAAGACCTTGGCACGCGGTTTGGCACGCCCAACTGGCCTTCGATGCGCCACCTGGAGCCTGGCAAAGCCATGCTGATGAGGGGATCTGAGGATTTTCGACCGGTGTATTCTGCTTGCTGGGATGCAGAAAAGCGCCTCGAAGAAATGGACCGCGACGGCGTGGATCAGCAGATCATGTGCGTCACTCCCCTGTTGTTTGCCTATGAACGCCCTGCAGACCAGGCGCATTACTGCGCGAAAATTTTCAATGACGAGGCGCTGGAAATCTGTAGCCGTGGTAAAGGCAGGCTGCACGTCATGGCCCAGGTTCCGCTGCAGGACACGGATTTATCCTGCCAGGAAGTCAGCCGGTCAAAGCAAAATGGACATGTCGGGGTGCAGATCGGAAACCATGTTGGGAAACGAAACATGGACGACCAGGAACTGGAGCGGTTCCTGCAGCATTGTGCTGACGAGGATGTGCCTGTATTCGTGCATCCCTGGGACATGTTTGGAGGTGAACGCACTGCCCGCTACATGATGGGCTGGACCGTGTCCATGCCGGCGGAAACGCAACTGTCCATCGTTTCCATGATACTCGGCGGTGTCTTTGACCGGCTCCCCTCCAGGCTCAAGATCTGTTTTGCCCACGGTGGCGGCAGCTTTGCTTTTTTGCTGGGCCGGTTGGATAACGCCTGGTTGCATCGTGACATTGCTCGCGGGCGTTCAGAACATAAGCCCAGCCACTACCTGGATCGATTCTTCCTCGACAGTGCGGTTTTCGACGAAGGCGCCTTAGGCTTGTTGGTAGACAAAATGGGTGAAGATCGCGTGATGTTCGGCACCGACTACCCGTTTCCACTCGGTGAGCAGAAAATGGGGCAACTGGTTCGTGAAGCATCTGTGATCGGCGACACTACCAGGAGAAAAATACTGGCGGAAAACGCTGCGGCATTTTTCAATATATCCATTGAACCCGGGGATTAAGATCGTGCCCACTGAGAAGAATGAAACCCTGTCCGATGGAGCGTCTGCATGAATTTCGAGAATTCTCTTCAATTTGCACGAAAACAGGACAGCGAGGACGCCCTGGGACACTTCAGGGATCGCTTTCATCATCCCCGTGTGAATGGAAAACAGGCACTATACTTTACCGGCAACTCTCTCGGCTTGATGCCCAAATCGGCCAGGGCCGCGCTGGAGACTGAGCTTTCCGACTGGGCGGAACTCGGCGTTGAAGGTCACTTTCACGCACACAATCCCTGGGTGAATTATCACGAGTTGCTGACACCCATGGTGGCTGACATCGTTGGGGCAAAACACAGCGAAGTGGTGTGTATGAATTCGCTGACCGTGAACCTCCACTTTCAGTTTATTTCTTTTTACCGACCGACCGCCAAACGCTACAAGATCATCAGTGAATCAAAAATGTTTCCCTCCGATCGATACATGTTGGAGACCCAGACAAGGTTTCATGGCTTCGATCCCGATGAAGCGATCATCGAAATCGCTCCGCGCGAAGGTGAGTTTGTGATCAGGGAAGAAGATATCCTGGCAGCCATTGAAGAACACCGGGATGAACTGGCGATGGTCTTTTTTGGTGCTGTCAATTACTTCACCGGCCAGTTTTTCGACCTGCCAAAGCTTACCAAAGCCGCACATGAGGCGGGTGCAATTGCCGGCTTTGACCTGGCTCACGCGGCCGGTAATCTTCCGCTTCAGATGCACGACTGGAACGTCGACTTTGCGGCCTGGTGCTCCTACAAATACCTAAATTCAGGGGCCGGCAATATCGCTGGCATTTACATTCACGAGAAACATGGCCAGGACCTTGAATTGCCACGTTTCGGCGGCTGGTGGGGACATGACAAGGAACGGCGATTCGAGATGGAAAACACTTTTCGCCCCATGCCGGGAGCGGAAGGCTGGCAGATTAGTAATGAGCCCATACTGGGCATGGCAGTCAAGAAAGCCTCCCTGGAGATTTTCGTGGAGGCCGGAATGGCGGCACTGCGGGAAAAAAGTATCCGGCTCACCGGTTTCCTTGAATTTAATCTGCATGACATCTTCGACGAGGACTCGTCTGTACAACTGCGCATTATCAGCCCCGAAGATATCCACGCCAGGGGCTGCCAGCTATCCCTCAAATTGATCGGACTAGGACGGTCGTTTTTCGACGAATTGATGAATCAGGGTGTCGTCGTTGATTACCGGGAACCGGACGTCATTCGCCTGGCGCCTGTGCCTTTGTACAATTCATTCGAGGATGTATTTCGAGCCGGTGAAATTATGAAGCAATTGCTGGAACGTACCAGATAAGTGTTATGAACCCGGTTCTTAATCCCCTTGTTTTTCATTCCTGACAGCTGTCATGGGCTCAAGCTGAAATGGTTCTAAGCAGCATTCGAACGGCAACAATCAGCAGGAAAACACCAAACAACAAGCTCAGCTGTCGTTTGTTCATCGCGTGAGCCAGGCGGGCACCAAGGGGGGCGGCCAACACCGTGGTCGGTGCAATCAACGCGAGCCCAACCAGGCTGACATAACCAATATTACCCGGCGGCAGCGAAGGGTTGCCGAAACCTGTAATCATGAACCCCAGGGTACCGGGGATGGCAATTAACAAGCCAAACAGCGCAGCGGTACCGACCGCACGGTGAATCGGTTCCCCGAAATGCGTCAGCGTCGGGACACTCAGAGACCCGCCACCAATTCCCATCATTGTCGAGATAAAACCTATCAGGGTGGGTACTGACTTTATTCCCAGCCCGCGTGGTACTTCGGTGGTCCAGGTCCTGTCGTCCATTGGAAAAATCATTTTCAATGCCACGAGGAATGCCACGCCGGCAAAAATGGCCGTTAGAATCCGGCTGTGCAACTGGCTCGCCACCCAGGTCCCAAATAAGGCCCCGGCAAATATCCAGGCGGCCCACTGCTTCGCCAACGGGACATCTACTGCATGCCGCTTCAGGTGTGACCTTGTCGATGAAATTGATGTCGGGATGATAATGGCCAGCGATGTCGCAACGGCAATGTGCATGCGGATTGCAGGGTCAACTCCCGCGAATCCCAGCGCAAATTCCAGCATCGGAACGATGACGATGCCACCACCCACACCCAGAAGCCCGGCCAGGATTCCCCCGACCAGGCCGGTCAGTAACATGGCGATACCCAAAGTAATATATTCGATCATTACACCCGCTTGCGGATTTGACTGTTCAGCATCTGTATTCAGGCAGTTATACTTTTACCATGCATTTCAGGGGTGAGCCATGCCATTCATCAAGCTTAACGGCGCCAGTATTTACTATGAAGATACCGGTTCCGGTCCGGAGACCATAGTTTTTTCCCATGGCCTTTTGCTCAGCAGTCTGATGTTTCGTGACCAGGTTACAGAGTTCAAAAGCCGCTACCGGTGTATTGCCTATGACCACAGGGGACAGGGGCGGAGCGAAATTACGCCGTCCGGCTACGACATAGATTCCCTGACTGAAGATGCCGCAGAACTCATTCGGAAACTGGACTGCTTTCCCTGCCATTTTGTCGGCCTGTCCATGGGCACTTTTTACCGGCCTCCAGAAAATCCTTGCTCCAGCGGTAATACAGATTGTTGTTAATACCTTCCTGGCGACACAGTTCAGCGATCGAGCTTTCACCGCGCAATCCATCCAGTACGATACGGATCTTTTCCTCTGACGAGAACTTGCGACGGGTATTGCGGCGGATCTCCTTGACCCGTTTGGTGGTGTTTGACATGCTCATATTGAGACTCCTCTGCTTCAGGTTAAAAATAGCAGAAGTGTCTCTTAGTTAAAGCAGTTGATTGGCCCCATATGGGCTGACGTCACACACCCGCAGGTCGCGCAGGTCGTTTAGCCAAATACTGAATGGACTGCCCCCATTTTCTGTGAGGTACTCCCAAATCTGGTATTCAGCCACTCAATATACTGTAGCTTATAAACTACAGTATAGAAGCAATGGAAGAAGTATTAAAGCGGAATTATCTGGCAGAATGCTATTTGCGGCTGGCGACATGGCTCCACTCTAGCCCGACCTTTCTTTATCACATAGATCAGTTTTACTCGATTACTTGTAGGAGCGAGGATCAGCTCATGTAATTCTGGAATCAGGCTCCAACACCCAACGACGCGGATAATGACTGAAGCCAATTCGGGGGTAGTACTCATTCACCGCTGGTGCAGATAACAGGATCAAACTGCATTTGGGGCCCAATTGCTCCTGGGTCAGCTCGATCAACCGCTTGCCAATACCGCGTTTTTGATAGGTCTCATCAATAGCCAGGTCAGACAGGTAGCAGGCAAAATGAAAATCCGTCATCGAGCGTGAAACTCCAACCAGCACATCCCCATGCCAGGCAGTGATTAACAGGTTGGTGTTCTCAACCATGCCTTTTAAACAGTCGCGATCATCGGCCGGGCGACGCTCGCTCAGGGAACTGCGTTTCAACAGTTCGGCGAATTCATCTGCATTGATGGCCTGGTTTAGTTTGTATTCGATGTTCAAGTGAATGGCCTGCTCTTCAGATTGACAGGGTTTGAATTGTAGACTGGACCAACCCATTAGAGTTAGGCTTCTGATTGTCTTTCTGGGTCAAATCTTTTTTTAAGCTGAGCACGCTTTTCTATGCGACGAGCACCGCTTTTCATCGGACTGGGTGTTGCCCTTCACGTGGTCTTCTTCGTCCTGATGTTAATGGGCGTGGAACCCTTCAAGACCTTCTTTTACCTGTTTGCGTGGTGGACCTTCATTCCGGTCATCGCGGCCATCAACGCCCGGCGCGCCGGCAATTCACTGGTTCTTGGCGCGAGCCAGCAACTGGCGTGGGTGGCCGGTTTTTCCATTATCGTGTGGCTGTTTTTCGAAATCTGGAATTTCCACCTGCACAACTGGTTATACCTTGACGTGATCGAACTGACCTGGTTGCGCTGGCTGGCTTACGGGGTGTCTTTCGCCACCGTGCTGCCGGCGATCCTCGAACTTGATACGCTTCTCGGCAACCTGGGACTCACCCGGCGCGTGCCAGGCCCTGCGGTCCGGGTTACCCCACGCTTGTTGAACGGCTGTGTGCTGGCCGGTTGGTTGATGTTGGCACTGGTCATACTGCTGCCGCGCTACTGTTTCCCGCTGCTGTGGGTGGGACCCGTTTTCATCCTCGATCCACTGATCTACCGGCGCAAGCGTGATGCTTCGTTGCTGGGCCAGGCAGCCCAGGGCTCCTATGCGCGTCTGGTGCGGCTGATGTTGGCGGGATTGGCATGCGGCATGCTATGGGAATTCTGGAACTACTGGTCAGGTGCGAAGTGGATTTACGCGATACCGCTGTTCAATTTCTGGAAAATATTTGAGATGCCGTTGGCCGGCTACCTTGGCTTCATGCCTTTTGCACTGGAGTGCTATCTCTTCTGGCAACTTCTGCTTCTGGCCAGGGAGGCTTACCCTGCACCGGATCGGCGAATCTCGCTGCTCGTCGCTGTCTTGGTGGCGAGTTACTGCGCACTGGTTTTCAACGGTATCGACAACTTCACCGTGATCTGGAATTAAAAATTACCGGGATCTGATCTGATTCAGTGATAGTCATGCACCTGTGGGAGCGATGACCTCTTGTGGGAGCGATTTGTAATCGCGAATGCTCTTGTGGGTCTCTGATATGCACACCTTATTCGTTACACCACACTAGCTCATGGAAGACTTGACAGGTAGCCGGGCATTTCGCCATTCAGGGAACCCATCCTCAAGTCGCCGGACACGCCGTTCCGAGTGGCGAAGGAGTCGGACGGCATCGTCAGCGAAGACACAGAAAGGTCCACGGCAATACACAACGATTTCCACATCGGTGCGCAGCGCACGCACCTGTTTGGCGAGCTGATCAATCGGGATGGACAACGCGCCTACTATATGCCCGGCGGCGTATTCGCGCTCAGGTCGGACGTCAAGTACGATGATGTCGCCATCGTCTAAACCTCTGACAAGTTCTTCACGGCTGATCTGGTCGAGGCTGCTGCGGTCACCAAGATATGCCCTTGCGAGTTCGTCGAGCAGATTGAAGTGGTCTTTAGAAACGACCCGCAATGCGCGCCAAAGGTCGGCAACACTTTGGGATGCAAGTCGGTAATAGACGCGGTTCCCGTCCCGCCGAGTGGAAACGAGACCCGCTGCAGCGAGTGCTCGAAGATGGAAAGAGGTGTTGGCCACACTCTGATCGATCTCGGCGGCAAGGCCTTTGACATGGTGTTCGCCTTGAGACAGGAGGTCGATTAATTCAACGCGCCGTCCGTTTCCCAGTGACTCGGCAACTTCGGCGAACCCGTCGAAAAGCTTGCTCTTCGCTTGTCGATGCCCCACGGTTGATACGCTCCCAAGTATTAAAGTAATCACTTGACATAATACACGTATATTGTCAATATTACTATTCAAGTAATTACTTTAATTGGTGTCGATTTTGAAGATCTATGACTTTGTTGACGAGGGGCTGGGTCATTCATCGTATTTGATTGATATTGGTGATGGCACAGCAGCGATCATTGATCCACCCAGATTCCCATCCGCGCATGAGGCCCCTGGCATGCGAAAAGGAGTTGCGGATCGCATAGACCGTAGATACTCACTCCCACGCTGACTACGTAACGGGCAGCCCTGCTCTCGCCACCCGGACCGGCGCGACATTTATTGCGCCAGCCGCGTCATGTTTGGAGACACCGCACCATTCCATTTCAGATGGTGACTCCGTCGAGTTGGGCTGTGGGTTACGGTTAGTTGCCCTGGCGACACCGGGCCACACTCCCGACCGTCATGCCTACCTCCTCGATTACAACGGCAAAGCGATGGCGTTGTTCACCGGCGGGTCCTTGATGGTTGGAACAGTGGGTCGCACTGACTTAAATGGACCCGAACTCGCCGAGTCGCTAGCGCACGAGATGTTCCGATCTCTCCAGCGCTTCTCTTACCTGCCCGATACGCTCGCCGTGTATCCAACGCATGGCGCGGGTTCCTTTTGCTCGGCACCTGGTGTGGCGGATCGCTCCAGTACGCTCGGATTGGAACGCCGAACGAATCCACTGTTTGGTCTTGCCGATGAAGATGAGTTTGTCGCCAACTTACTGGAAGGGTTTGGCACATTCCCCGGCTATTTCCGGCGCCTTCCGGAGCTAAACCGGGCCGGTCCTCGTCAATTCGACAGTGTCCCGGAATTGGCCCGCCTGGATGTCAAGACCGTTGAGAAGCATGTCACTGATGGTGCGCTCATCGTCGATGCACGCCCGATTGTAGATTTCGGGACCGGCGCTGTGCCAAGCTCGGTATCAAACACCCTTCGTCCGGTGTTCGGAAGCTGGCTGGGATGGCTGGTCGAACCCGAGCAACCGCTCATCTTCGTGCTCAATGACGATCAGGACCGTGCCGAACTGGTCCGCCAATGCCTCGACGTTGGCCACGAAAACCTTCTTGGTGAGCTCAATGAAGGGATCGTCGCGTGGCTGTCGGCCGATCGCGCGACCACCCAGATCCCGGTGGTCGACGACATAGACCTCACGAAGGTAATGGTGATCGATGTCCGCCAGCGCGTCGAATACCGCAGCGGTCATATACCCGGTGCCCAAAATATCGAACTCGGCGTGGTTGTCCGTGACTTGAGATGCAACCGTGCAACAACAGTAATGTGCGGTCACGGTGAGCGGGCGATGACGGCTGCCAGCCTCCTCACCGCAAATCATTGCTCAAATGTGTCTGTTTTCAACGGCGGACCGGATACGTGGTCCGAGGCCACTGGCAACCGGCTTCAGACTGGACCATGACCGTCACCAACAATTCGTCTTCCCAAATCCGTTTGGGTTTGAAAGAGAATCTGCCGCAATTTGCGTTGCTGGTAGTGGTCAACGCATTTGTTGGTGCGATGGTCGGCATGGAGCGAAGCATTCTCCCCGTCATTGCAGAACAGGAGTTTCTTCTTACAGCCCACACGGCGGTGCTTTCCTTCATCGTCGTATTCGGTATATCCAAAGCGATCACCAACTACTTCGCCGGACGCTTTTCCGACACCTGGGGGCGAAAGGGTGTGCTGGTGGTTGGTTGGCTGGTCGCCACACCCGTACCTTTTCTGCTCATGTGGGCACCCACCTGGTCATGGATATTGTTTGCCAACTTCTTGCTCGGCATCAGCCAGGGGCTGACCTGGTCTACCACTGTCATCATGAAGATTGACCTTGTGGGGCCGAAGAGGCGTGGATTGGCTATGGGGTTCAATGAATTCTCGGGTTACTTTGCCGTTGCGGCCGCAGCGCTTGGAACCGGTTACATCGCCACCACCTGGGGGCTCCGGCCCGAACCCTTCTACCTGGGTGTCGGATTTGTCGTATTCGGCCTGGCGATTTCCGCGTTTATGGTCCGCGAAACTCGTCACCATGCCGATCTCGAAGCGAAAACTTATAGTGGTCCGGTCAAAAACAACTCAGTCAGCGAGAGGTCTTCCAGCGTACCTCGTTCACGGACCGCAACCTTTCCTCTGTCAGTCAGGCGGGCCTGGTTAATAACCTCAACGACGGCATGGCCTGGGGCCTGTTTCCTTTGTTTTTCTCAATGGCAGGCTTGAATTTGAAGCAGATTGGCTGGCTGGCGGCCATTTACCCGGCCGTTTGGGGCATAGGCCAGCTGTTTACCGGCGCTTTGTCGGACCGCATCGGGCGTAAGGGGCTCATCGTCGCGGGAATGTGGTTGCAGTCGGGTGCAATCGCCCTGATCACGGTATCATCCGGTTTTGTCGGATTCGCTGGTGGTGCCGTCTTGCTCGGCGTAGGAACGGCGATGGTCTATCCAACTTTGCTTGCCGCTATTGGCGATGTCGCTCATCCCGCCTGGCGTGCGTCTTCAGTGGACATTTACCGACTTTGGCGGGACCTGGGTTATGCCGTGGGTGCCGTGATCGCTGGTGTCGTGGCCGACCGGCTGGGTATCAGCTCTGCGATGTGGTTGATCGCCGCACTGACTTTTATTTCGGGCTTGTTCGTTTTTCTACGTATGAGAGAGACACATACAGGGGCATCAAATTGAAAAACCCCGATCTTCCTGTCTGTACGTCGTCAGAGCATATGGGACCACTTGAGCCTTTTTCTAAGAGACACTTTTCTGCCCGTACTTTCTCCAGTCTAGCCTGCTAACCGCAGGTTTTGTATTTTCCTTTGCGTTAACGTTCTGGCTTTGATCATTGACCGTCGGTCCAGGATGTCGTTTCTTCTTCCGTTATACACATCAGCCGGCGTCACGTTATCCAGTGATTCGTGATACCGCTCATGGTTGTAATGAGCCACCCACTGAGCAATGGCACTTTCCAGTTCCCACGGGAAGTAATAATTCTCCAGCTTGACCACGTTTTTCATCGAACGGTGGTAGCGTTCGATCTTGCCCTGGGTCATCGGGTGGTACGGTGCTCCCCGGGTGTGCTTCATGTCTTGATCCTGCAACCATTCCCTGAGTTCTTTTGAGATATAGCAGGGGCCGTTGTCAGACAGTAACCTGGGCTTGTGATGCACCCTGACTTCGGTGAGCCCTGTGGCTTTCAGAGCATCTTCCAGAGTATCGGTGACATCATGCGCCGCCATCGTGGTCGTCAACCGCCAGCTGATGATGTAACGGGAATAGTCATCCAGGATCGTCGACAGGAAGTACCAGCCCCAGCCCACCACCCGGAAGTAGGTAAAGTCTGTCTGCCACAGTTCATGTACACGCCGTGTCGGATGCTGGAACGCATCGGCTGCGCTCATCACTATGAACTGTGGGCTGGTAACCAGGTCATGGGCCTTGAGGATGCGATAGACACTGGACTCCGAGATAAAGTACTCATGGGTATCAGTAAGATGCCAGGCCAGTTCCCGGGGTGTCAGCTCCGGTTGTTCCAGGGCCACATCAACAACCAGTTCCCGTACCGACTCGGGGATCTTGTTCCAGTGCTGACGTGATGCCCTGCTGTGGTTCTGCAAGCCATCAGGGCCATCGCGTTCATAAGCCTGATACCAACGGTAGAAACTGCTGCGACTGACGTTGATCTCGACCAGAGTCCTGCGCACGGATAACTCCGAGTCTTCCACCAGGCGGATAATGGCCAGCTTTTCAGATGCGCTGTACATCAGTCTTCGTCCAATGTCACACCCTACCCAGTGAGACTTTTTTTAAGCCAGTCATTGCGCAGGTACAGTTCGGCAACCGCTTGCTTGAGGGTGGTATTTTCTTTTCTGAGACCAACCACTTCATCGCTGTTGGCTTCTCTGACGGTATCTCCTGACAGGCGCTTTTTACCGGCCTCCAGAAAATCCTTGCTCCAGCGGTAATACAGATTGTTGTTAATACCTTCCTGGCGACACAGTTCAGCGATCGAGCTTTCACCGCGCAATCCATCCAGTACGATACGGATCTTTTCCTCTGACGAGAACTTGCGACGGGTATTGCGGCGGATCTCCTTGACCCGTTTGGTGGTGTTTGACATGCTCATATTGAGACTCCTCTGCTTCAGGTTAAAAATAGCAGAAGTGTCTCTTAGTTAAAGCAGTTGATTGGCCCCATATGGGCTGACGTCACACAAGTGGCATCGATGCCGCAGTTGCTACACGCTCGGGCCAACGCGTCTTACGACAACATCATCTGGAACACATGGTTCACGGCGAATTCCGAGGAAAACGTGATCACGACGCCACAGGGAAATCATGTCGTCGTAACGGTCCATGGCGGCGGTATATTCTCGTCACCGGAACGATTTGAGCGAAGTCTCCGGGTCGGCTTGAACCGACACAATTCGGAGGGCCTCACCGGGCAATATGCCGCCAAGATTACAAAGCGCGAAGCCCGCGACGTGCTGCGGGGACATTTACCCGACGGCAGCGAAATCCCTGTTTACCCGTTCGACGAGTTCAAGAACGGCATCGCTGACTTGCCGATGCGCTACGGCGTCGTCCTTGACTTCGAAGTAGCTAAGAATGGCAAGAGGGGTTACGAGAGTTTCGATGTCCTGAACGATGATCCGAACATGATCGTTCGCGCCGGCGGAGTCGAACCTTTGGCAGCCTATCTCGACAAGGCAAGGGTCCGTCACAACACAGATTTAATGGGAAATTCGCACTCTCACAACCGGATCAATCCAAACCAACCGCAGGCTCGCTTAATGAACCTGGGCGGGAACCGTGGTGTGTGTGACGTCAGCCCATATGGGGCCAATCAACTGCTTTAACTAAGAGACACTTCTGCTATTTTTAACCTGAAGCAGAGGAGTCTCAATATGAGCATGTCAAACACCACCAAACGGGTCAAGGAGATCCGCCGCAATACCCGTCGCAAGTTCTCGTCAGAGGAAAAGATCCGTATCGTACTGGATGGATTGCGCGGTGAAAGCTCGATCGCTGAACTGTGTCGCCAGGAAGGTATTAACAACAATCTGTATTACCGCTGGAGCAAGGATTTTCTGGAGGCCGGTAAAAAGCGCCTGTCAGGAGATACCGTCAGAGAAGCCAACAGCGATGAAGTGGTTGGTCTCAGAAAAGAAAATACCACCCTCAAGCAAGCGGTTGCCGAACTGTACCTGCGCAATGACTGGCTTAAAAAAAGTCTCACTGGGTAGGGTGTGACATTGGACGAAGACTGATGTACAGCGCATCTGAAAAGCTGGCCATTATCCGCCTGGTGGAAGACTCGGAGTTATCCGTGCGCAGGACTCTGGTCGAGATCAACGTCAGTCGCAGCAGTTTCTACCGTTGGTATCAGGCTTATGAACGCGATGGCCCTGATGGCTTGCAGAACCACAGCAGGGCATCACGTCAGCACTGGAACAAGATCCCCGAGTCGGTACGGGAACTGGTTGTTGATGTGGCCCTGGAACAACCGGAGCTGACACCCCGGGAACTGGCCTGGCATCTTACTGATACCCATGAGTACTTTATCTCGGAGTCCAGTGTCTATCGCATCCTCAAGGCCCATGACCTGGTTACCAGCCCACAGTTCATAGTGATGAGCGCAGCCGATGCGTTCCAGCATCCGACACGGCGTGTACATGAACTGTGGCAGACAGACTTTACCTACTTCCGGGTGGTGGGCTGGGGCTGGTACTTCCTGTCGACGATCCTGGATGACTATTCCCGTTACATCATCAGCTGGCGGTTGACGACCACGATGGCGGCGCATGATGTCACCGATACTCTGGAAGATGCTCTGAAAGCCACAGGGCTCACCGAAGTCAGGGTGCATCACAAGCCCAGGTTACTGTCTGACAACGGCCCCTGCTATATCTCAAAAGAACTCAGGGAATGGTTGCAGGATCAAGACATGAAGCACACCCGGGGAGCACCGTACCACCCGATGACCCAGGGCAAGATCGAACGCTACCACCGTTCGATGAAAAACGTGGTCAAGCTGGAGAATTATTACTTCCCGTGGGAACTGGAAAGTGCCATTGCTCAGTGGGTGGCTCATTACAACCATGAGCGGTATCACGAATCACTGGATAACGTGACGCCGGCTGATGTGTATAACGGAAGAAGAAACGACATCCTGGACCGACGGTCAATGATCAAAGCCAGGACGTTAACGCAAAGGAAAATACAAAACCTGCGGTTAGCAGGCTAGACTGGAGAAAGTACGGGCAGAAAAGTGTCTCTTAGAAAAAGGCTCAAGTGGTCCCACATGCTCTGACGACGTACAGTGTATTGCGCCAGGTTTCAGAACAACTACAGAAACGGCATGAGGAATTTGCCGAGTGTATTGCCAAAGAGGGTATCAAAACCATTCGCGAGGCCCGCAAGGAGGTCACGCGTTGTATCGAGACATTACGAATCAGCGCGGAAGAAGCCCGCCGCCTGGGCGGGGAAACCATCGCTTTTGACCAGGTGCCCGGCTCCGAAACCCGCTTTGGCTACTTCAAGCGTCTGCCGGTCGGCCTGGTGATCGCCATCACACCCTACAATGACCCGCTCAACCTGGTGGCGCATAAGATCGGGCCTGCCATCGCGGCCGGCAATGCCGGGATGCTGAAGCCACATTCTTCAACGCCCCTGTCGGCCAAAAATCTGGTGGATTTGTTCGATGCAACTGAACTCCCTGCCGGGGTCCTGCAGTTAGTCACCGGTTCCGGCGCCGTCATCGGAGATCAGCTGGTATCGGACCCCCGGGTCCGCATGGTGTCTTTCACCGGCGGCCCCGAGGTGGGACACCACGTCTTGAAACTGGCGGGTTTGAAGAAAATCAGCATGGAACTCGGTGGCAACTGTCCCAGCATTGTCATGGATGATGCGGATATGGAATTGGCCCTGGAAGCCACCGTCTGCGGTGCATTTTGGGCGGCCGGTCAAAACTGCCTGCACGTGCAACGAATATATATTCAGAAAGATCATTTCGAGGATTTTTTGAACCGGTTCAAAGAACGCACCAGGCGCATCAAAGTGGGCGACAAGATGGACGAAGCAACGGATATGGGGCCGATGATCAATGACGCTGCAACGCGCAAGGTGAGTGAATTTGTGCGCGATGCGGTAGACAAGGGCGCGCGAATACTGACCGGTGGTGAATACGAGGGCCGTTACTACCAGCCAACGGTTCTGGACAATGTCTCTGCCCAATGCCGTATCTCCAAAGAAGAGGTGTTCGGCCCGGTGGTCGCCCTCTACCCGTTCAGTGAAATTCACGAAGCGATTGAACTGGCCAATGACGTGGATTACGGCCTGCAGGCCGGCGTATTCACTCGCGATCTGGCCACTGCACACACCATAGCCGACGGCCTGAATTGCGGCGGTGTAATGATCAATGACAGCAGTGACTACCGAATTGACGCCATGCCATTTGGCGGCACCAGAGGATCTGGTCTCGGCAAAGAAGGTGTGGTCCACACCATCCATGAAATGACCGAATTGAAAACCTATTGCTTTAACCTGTAGATAATTAATAGCGAGACTGACTGTGAAATATGATCTGGCTCTGATCGGCTTTGGCAATGTAGGCCAGGGACTGGTAGAAATCCTGGCAGAAAAGACTCAACTGCTGCGTGAGAAATTTGACGCCGATATTCGTATCGTCGCCATCTGCGACCTTTACAAGGGAAGCATCGCCGATCCCGATGGGCTTGCTCCACAGGCTTTGCTGGATCACATTGTCAAAAACGGTGACCTGAAAGAATTTCCTGCCCCCGCGAAAGGCTGGGATGCCCGTGAAACGATCGAAAACAGCGGCGCCAACGTGTTGGTGGAATTGTCCTTTACCGATCTCAAGACCGGTGAGCCGGCATTGAGCCACATGATCCAGGCACTCACATTGGGAATGAATGTCTCCACCTCGAACAAGGGACCGGCGGCATTGCATTTTCCAAAATTGCTGGAGTTGTGTAAGGCAAACGGCAGTAAAATCGGTGTGGAAGGCACTGTTATGAGCGGTTCACCCACCCTGGCACTGGGCATGAATATGCTGGCCGCAGCCGATGTCACTCGCATTCAGGGCATTCTCAACGGCACCACCAATTATATTCTTGGCGAGATGGAGAACGGTGCAGATTATGCTGATGCTTTGAAGGATGCCCAGGCAAAAGGCTTTGCTGAAGCAGATCCCACCGGCGATGTAGACGGCCACGATGCCGCTGCCAAGGTCGTGATTCTGGCCAACCTGGTGATGGGTGAAAGCATGACCATGGCCGATGTCAGCTGCGTCGGCATCAGCGGGCTGACCAGTGCCCAAATCCAGTCGGCGAAGGCTGAGAATCATCGATGGAAACTGATTGGAACACTCGAGAATGTAAATGGCCGGATAAAGGGATCCGTCGAACCGGTCAAACTCGATACCACGCACCCGTTGTATGGCATTGGTGGCGCCACCAACGCGATTACTTACAGCACTGACCTGCTTGGCGATATCACACTGATCGGACCAGGAGCAGGCAGAATCGAAACAGGCTACGCGATCATCGGCGATATCCTGTCTTTTTAGATCAAATCTAGTCTTGACATTGCATCACGAATGGCCGATTTCGCACTCTGCGACAGTGGCACAATTGGTAAGCGGCAAAACTCGTCGCAAAGCCCGAGTAATGACGCGGCGTATTTGACACCAGCCGGACTGGGCTCGGCAAACAGGGCCATATGCAGCGGCATCAAGCGTTTCTGAATCCCGGCGGCTGTTGCAAAACCCCCTTCCCTGCACGCTTTTTGCATCTCAGAACACAAGGCGGGCGCAATATTGGAGGTCACCGAAATACAGCCATTCCCTCCGGCTGCATTGTAAGCCACTGCCGTGCCATCATCGCCGGAAAGGAAGGAAAACTCCTTGTCAATCAGCAGGCCCTCAAGAATTGGCCGGTTGAGATCCCCGGTGGCGTCTTTCACACCAACCACCCGGGGCAGTACCGCGATACGAGCCATGGTCTCGGGCAGGATATCAACAATGATTCTTGGCGGAATGTTGTAAACGATAATCGGAATCGCGCTCGCTGCGTGAACTGCTTCGAAGTGCCTGAACAGGCCTTCCTGTGACGGCCGGTTGTAGTAACCCGCCACGTGCAAAGCAGCATCGGCGCCAACTTCCTGAGCACGATCATTGTTGTAAATTGCCGAGCGTGTATCGTTTGAACCCGCGCCAGCAATAATGGGTATCCGGCCAGCGGTCTCTTCCACTACTATTTCCGTCACTCGGGAATGCTCTTTCATGCTTAGCGTGGCCGACTCTCCTGTTGTCCCCATCGGTACTATGCCATCCGTGCCCTGTTCGATATGCCAGCGCACCATATTACGTAAGGCATCTTCATCAACTTTATCGTTGCGAAACGGTGTGACCAGCGCTACCAGCGACCCTTCAATCATCTTTTGCTCCTGTTATTTCCGATTTCGAGTATAAGGCGGATAAAGGCCCGTTTCTCAAAAATTCATGTTTATTGAAGCTAAGTCTGACTGCTAGCCAACAGCTATAATCAGGTCAACAGCAACACCGATAAATCCAAACCCGCCAGCCGGCGGGAATAATCGAGTCCTGGACGGTCCATGTAAGCAAGAATCGAAAGTTTAATGTCGATGACGCCTACGCCCTCAAGACACCTGCCGATAATGTTCGCCTTTATGGGGCATGGGCAGACACATACGACTCGGATTTTGTCACAAGCGAAGGCTATGTCATTCACCTGCGGGTTGCGGAGCTTATGATCCGACAGCGATCCCTGATTAGCGGAGCTGTTCTGGATGTGGGATGTGGCACCGGAATCGTTGGGGTCAGCTTGCGAGAGGGTGGTATCAAAATTGTTGACGGTATCGATATTTCGCCGCAAATGCTTACAGAGGCCGGTAAAAAGAAAATAAAAGACGACGTTTCAGTCTATCGCAGATTGATTGCCGCGGATCTTACCAGGAACCTGGATATTCCCGATAGCCAATATGCCGGATTGATCAGCGCCGGGACTTTTACACATGGACACCTTGGACCCGATTCACTGGACGAGTTGTGGCGGGTCGCAGCGCCTGGCGCCCTCTGCGTAATTGGTATCAGGTCGACGCATTATGTATCAAAGGACTTTGGCGAAAAGCTGTCTATCGATGTTGCCAAAGGCAGGATAACGAAGCCTGAATTAGTAGAAGCAAACATGTACTCAGCACAGACTAGTAACCTGGAACATGCCAGCGACAAGGCACTGATTGTCGTATGTCAGATTGTGTGAGGATGAACGGCCGGTACTGGCCTTAAGCAGACCTTCAATTGAAGCTAGAAAACGATCTGTTTGAACTTCCGCTTTAAGGCCACAAGCGAAAGTTCAAACAGATGTGTCCACACGTTTAATTGTTCCGGTCAATCACTCATTGCCACAAATGCCGCAAGGTCCCGCTTAAATTCAGCCAATGACGGCGGGTGTACATACATCATGTGCCCCGCCTCGTAATACTTCATTTCAACGTTTGCACGTAACTCTTCTGGTAGCGGCATCTGGTCGATGAAGTATTCGGTCGCACGGTAGGGTGTGGCGAGGTCGAAATAACCCTGCTGCACCAGTACCTTCATATCTGGGTTGCGGATAATGGCGTGCGCCAGATCGATGCCGGTATCTGCGACAGGTGAAGGGTAATCGTTGGCCGGATCGGTGTGTGAGCGATCCCAGTCGCCGTACAGGCTGCCCGATACCACGTACCGGCGGTCCATCTCCACGCCCAGGTTCTTTCGATAATAGTCGTTGAAGGTGGCCACGAATCCGGGACCCACGGAGCTCATATATGGATCGAAAGGCATGCTCTCGGCAAGCGCGTTGGTGGTAAAGCTGGAAAACCGCGAGTCTATGCGCCCGGCAAGCTGATCCCGGTCGCGCAGCAGTTCCTGCACAAACTTCCACTCGGGGACCCTTAAATTGGCGTCCAGCCAATAGTCCGCCGTGGTGCCGGTATAGGCAGCCAGCTGTTCTGCGACTCCCTGGCGCTCAGCACTGGATGCGCGGTGCCCTTTGACCAGCACTGTAAGGTATTCTTCGATAGCGAATTCATCCACCTCGGCCAGGAATGCCTTGAAGTCCTCCGGTTTTTCGGCGAGGGCAGCGTGAAACCACGCGGTAGCGGCGAAGGTCGACAAGACCATGGTGTAACCGACCGCCAGGATTGCAACGCCTACGCCGCCGCCGGCGACATCCATGTAGGGTGATACCAGCACAACCCCGTTAAGACCGATGCTGTAACGGGTCAGCAGGTCGTATGACACGCCCCAGAAATCTTTCCCCTCTGCTTCACCCACCGCCCGGGAGTAACCCGTTCCAACCGGGTCGACCATTACCAGGTCTACCATGTCGAGAATGCTGTACTCGTTATCGACCCTTCGGAACGGTCCTTTGCCATTTACCTCCAGGTCTTCAACGACCGTCCGTTGAGGACCAAGAACGCCCATGTGTAACCACATCGAGGCGGAACCCGGCCCGCCATTCCAGGCAAACATAAGTGGCCGCGTTACAGCGTCTGTCTCATTCATTACATAGGCGGTGTAGCCGAATTCAGCGATTGCCTTGTCCTCGTCATCACGCATGATCATGGTGCCGGCCGTCGCCGTGTACCTGACACGCTGGCCGCCAATCTGGATTTCGTGTTCGGTGATGAATGCTTTTGCTTCCGGTACAGGAGCGCTTTCAGAGTCCGGGACAGGTTCTTCGTCGGCATTAACCTGTAGCGATATGATCAGCAGGCTGGCGGACAACAGTTTGATAACGGTCTGCATACGTGTCTCCGAGTGGTCAGGGTCGGCGGGAATGGCTGAGATTAGCATGAGAGCCGACCTCTTAGCTTCATCGTGGACTCCTATCAGCCCTAAATGCTGGCAGTTCGGAATGAAGCAACCAGAGGCCTGCTTGCATTGAGTCCTCACGGTACAACAGCCACGATGCGTAAGGGGCCACCGCTGCCTCCTTTGATTTTCATTGGTAGGGCGATGACGAGAAAACCGGTTGTGGGCAGACGTTCAAGCTGTGCGACATTTTCAAATGCCGGAATATTTTCGGCGAATAGAATGCGATGTGTCTCGAATCCTTCAGATTGGCCGTAGTCTATGCTTGCTGTGTCGAGACCAATGGCGTGGATCACGCGATGCTCAACCAACCAGCGTGCGGCATCCGGATGCAGGCCCGGAAAGTGAAGCAGGGGTACGGCGTCCTCGCCGCGAGCTTCAGTGCCCATGTAGGTTTTGCGATCGGGCCAGAACTTTCCGAAACCGGTACGCAGCAGCACGATTATGCCGTCGGGCAGCTGTCCGTGTATGGCCTCCCACGACTTGAAATCGGCCACCGACACCTGATAATCCGGGTCGGCAGCTGCCTGTTCGGCTACGTCGACTATTACCGCCGGGCCGATCAAATGATCGAGCGGTATTTCATCAGTGTGTAGCCTGCCTTCGGCAAAGTGGATGGGCGCATCGAGATGGGTGCCACCGTGTTCTGCGGTGCGAAAAGTGTTGGCTTCGTAATAATAACCACCGTTGCTTATGCCCTTGAAGTCGTTTTTCATCTCAAAGCCGGACGCCGTAGGCCAGTAGACAGTAGTGGCATCGTAGGCGTAGGTGAGATCAATGATCCTGCCATTGGCAAACAGGGTGGATATATCATCAGACGCCCAGGCCCCGGTACTTTCAATAGACAGCAATATTAATGTAACGAGCAGGTATTTCATGGCGTAAGTCATCACAGTTCGGAGGATAACGAGCCACCATGATAGGTGTTTAATCAGTTTTGAGGCAATACGCGAAGGCAACAGAGCGGAACCTGTTAAAAAGGGGCCCGAAAAGCAGGCTAAACAGGGCCGGATGTCTTATTGAGAATTTGTATTAGGATCCACATCCGGTTCTGCCTTTGGCCGAAAGCGGAAGTCCCTGAGCGCGTCAAATTCACTCGATTTCTAGCTGATTCAGAAGGGTCGCTTTCCGGCCACAAGCGGCCAGTGCAGCGATCATTTAGGGTAATCTGTGCAAGTCCGTCTATACTGCGCCGGGCTCCACTTATTCAGAACGCTCTACATCCCCGGATTTCCCGGAAAACGTAGCACTCACTGCCTTTCCGCTAACGAGAGCAGCAAAACCGCCAATCAATAACCCGCTGAGAACGACTTGGACCGGCCAGATGAGTGAGCCTCCCAAAGGACCTCCCAGCGCATTATCGCGCCTTTAGAGGGTGCCCATGAAACAGGTTGTATTGTGGCTGGCAATGCAGGTCAATACTAACAGGCTAATACTGACGCATGACTGACGCATCCCAGAAATGAGAAAGACCGCTATCCACAGCCCTTCTGCTAATTGCCTGATTAAACAGGTTTTTACTTTGGCTGTGCAGGCAGTCTGCTGCTAACCCGTCTCTTTTGTTTGAAAAATCGGGATCATTTCAATCATCGAGTGAGTTAAGCCCTCTGGCGAAGATTGCGGAAGTTTCACCGCTCCCTGCCATGGGCAAGAGGGACCGATCCCGCGGCCCATCCAGCACAGATTGAAGACTGGCGGCCTGAATGCTTCGGGTGTTGTCGCGAATCTGCACGGCCAGGTAGATGAGCGAGGCCAGCACGCCCAACGCCCCGAGGAGTTCGCCAATAGCCGAAATCGCTTCCCAGTTCACTCTTGCTGCTCCTTAATACAATTCAGCGTTGTAATTCACGCCGGCATCGGCCTCTTTGAGGATCGAGACAATCTGTGTCTCAATAAATCGACTTCGTTTCATCAGAACCTCCTGGTCAATATCCTGCCAGAAAGCTCTAGTTATTACTTGTCCACTTTTAGGGGTAGCTTACGAGGTATGATTAAGTCATGACAAATACCCAAAGTCTCGATGCTATTCGAAAAGCGCGTCAGTCTCCTTGTTTTCCGATTCGAACGGCAGTCATCCTCGCCGCCGGAATGGGCATTCGTCTGAAAGAGCGCGGGAAATTGATGCCCAAGGGTTGTTTGCGCCTTGGTGAAAAATCGATTATCGAGGAGTCCATTTCACGTCTACTTGGCGCCGGCATGCGGCGGATTGTGATTGTCACGGGACACCTCGCTGAACAGTTCTTACCCTTGCAGGCCCGGTACAGTGATTCAGTGGAATTGGTCCACAACCCCCACTTTGCGGATTCGGGCAGCATGTACTCTCTGTACTGCGCCCGTAACTACGTTAACGGGTCATTCATATTGCTGGAGTCGGATCTCGTCTATGAACGCCAGGCACTCACTACATGCCTGGAATATCTCAGCGACAACGTCGTGTTGCTGGCAGGATTTTCGAACACCAGCGATGAATGCTTTGTGGAAACGCAAAATGGCCGCTTGGTGGCGATTTCGAAAAACCGGGAAAGCCTGGGAGCTGAGGTACGGGGCGAGATGGTTGGCATCTGCAAGATTTCACCAGCACTGTTTTCGCTAATGCTGGACACGGCTGAACAACGCTTCCGCACAACTCGCCACCTGGACTATGAGATGGACGGGCTCGTTTTGGTGGCGCGGGAAGTGCCCATATCTTGCCCGGTTGATGAAGATCTGGTGTGGTGCGAAATTGACGATGAAAGTCACCTCAACCGCGCACGCAACGAGATTTATCCGGTCGTTCAGGAAAGGGATATGGAAAAAGCGTCGCGGGACAGCCAGCGACTGGGAAGCGACCTCAGCAAGTTCACTACAATCGGATTATTCGACGAGCGGAACTTGATCATTCGCCATATTCATGATTTCTTCGAAACCGTGAATGAGCATAAGGTCCGTGCCTCCATCATGTTCGGTACGCTGCTGGGCAAACTGCGACACAACGACTTAACCCCCTGGAATGACGACGTGGATATCGTTGTATTTGACTTCGAGGCTTTCCTGGAACGCTGCGCGCCAGAACTCGAACGACATGGATACACCGTTGAGCCCGACGTCCGCGACGGTAAGCGAATGGGATGCCGCATCTTCCGTGAAGACAGCCTGAAGGTCCCAGGCAAACCCGACCTGAGGTTCCCCTGGATCGGAATCTGGGAGCACGAAGTCGGGGGGGACGGACTGATTGTGCTCCCGCCCGAAGATATTCGATACCGGCCGCAGGATTTTCTACCCCTTGAACAATCGCACTTTCTGGGCATCCCTGTCGGAGTTCCGCACGATCCGACGGCCATCCTGAACACCTATTTTGGGTCCAATGATTGGATGGAGCTCTGTCTATTGCCTTACCGGGACCATCGAAACGGAGGCGCGCTCACCGGCTTTTCTGACGACAAGTTCGAGGTCCAGACCGTGTTGAGCAACCTCGCCTCCGAACGGCATCATGCCCTCTGTGATGTGGCCAAGAATGACTGATCGATGGAAATACCCGACACTCGCAAAACCGGACTCGGATGGTGCTTACTGCTACCATGTTCAGCGGCGCATCTCCATTTGGTTCTCGTATCGACTCGCCGATTGCATGGGTCCCAATGTGGCTACCGGCCTCGACTTGATCTTTGGCGTCGCGGCTGCCGTACTGGTACTGCTGGATCACTGGTTGTTAGGCGCGGTGCTGATTCAGGTATTTGGCATCTTCTCGTGTGTTGATGGAGAAATCGCGCGAATTCAGGGTCGCTCATCCAGGATTGGCGACTTCCTGGACACCTTGACCGATCGGATCACTGAATTGCTGCTGGTCGGGGCGATTGCATTGTCTCTTGGCGCGCGTTCGGATCCTACGAGTGCGCTCACTGCGGGCTTTGCACTTCTCGGAGGCGTTTTCGTCCTAACTACCAGCTCTGAAAAATTTTGTTCTGTCTGGCAAAAAGGGTATCCGAAGCGGCGACTGGAGAGCTTGTTAGGTCTCTTTTGCGCGGGAAGCGATAGCCGTCTGTTGATGTTGTCGATTGGGTTAATCGTGAGCGAACTCGCCGGGGATGGTTTGTTTCTACTCTGGATCCTGTGGGCTTTGGCCGCGGCGACATACATCAATTTTCTAATACGTATTGGCTTGGTCCATCGACACTTCGGGGACGATGACCGTCCGGACTGATGAGTGAAGCTACTCCGAACTTAAGGGATGAGACCGATTTGGCCCAGTTCATTCGCGACCGAGGTCCACATTGCCTGATCATAAGCCGACACGGAGAAACCGAATGGAATGTAAAGGGGAGACTGCAGGGCCAACAGGATGTATCACTCAACAAGCAAGGCCAGAGACAGGCCCTGATGGTGGCGCGATTTCTGGAGAACGTTCCACTCGTTCAAGTTCATTCCAGTACTCTGGGGCGGGCCCGGAAAACGGCGGACTCTATAGCCGAAGTCAACATCGCCCGGCCCAACGTTGTCTACAGCGACTTGCTCAAGGAGACCGCGCTGGGCGTTCTCGAGGGCGAATTGATTGGCCAGCAGTCCAGCGCCGAGCTAAGCCAGCACTACCAGGATTTCTCCCGGGACGAAATCCACTACCGCGTGCCCACTGGCGAGAACTTGCACGATGTTTTCGCCCGTGTGCAGCGCTTCTTCGCCGACCAACGCCAACTCTTGGAAGGACAGGGGATCCATCTGATCGTGGGACACAGGAACATGAATAAGATGATCCTCAAGTCCCTTCTTGGACTGTCCTTCGAGGAGGCATTTCGGGTGGAGCATGAGCACCAACGTCTCTACTTCTACTTCGGCGGCCCCAAGGAGCTGTGGTCCTGTCGGGTGGGAGGCACAAGCCCCCGCTTCACACAGGGGTATACCACGACTATCGGCGGTAGCTATGCATAATCGTGAAAAACCAAGAAAAGAGTCAGCAAGAAAACAGCCTATATAGTGATGAGTGCCGATCTGATCACTCCAGGTCACGTGAGTATAATCCAGGAAGCCAAAAGGCCGCCTAGACTCACTTAACAACTGGACCAGATAATGCAGGCAGGTCAGAATTATTAGTGTGTGTGACGTCAGCCCATATGGGGCCAATCAACTGCTTTAACTAAGAGACACTTCTGCTATTTTTAACCTGAAGCAGAGGAGTCTCAATATGAGCATGTCAAACACCACCAAACGGGTCAAGGAGATCCGCCGCAATACCCGTCGCAAGTTCTCGTCAGAGGAAAAGATCCGTATCGTACTGGATGGATTGCGCGGTGAAAGCTCGATCGCTGAACTGTGTCGCCAGGAAGGTATTAACAACAATCTGTATTACCGCTGGAGCAAGGATTTTCTGGAGGCCGGTAAAAAGCGCCTGTCAGGAGATACCGTCAGAGAAGCCAACAGCGATGAAGTGGTTGGTCTCAGAAAAGAAAATACCACCCTCAAGCAAGCGGTTGCCGAACTGTACCTGCGCAATGACTGGCTTAAAAAAAGTCTCACTGGGTAGGGTGTGACATTGGACGAAGACTGATGTACAGCGCATCTGAAAAGCTGGCCATTATCCGCCTGGTGGAAGACTCGGAGTTATCCGTGCGCAGGACTCTGGTCGAGATCAACGTCAGTCGCAGCAGTTTCTACCGTTGGTATCAGGCTTATGAACGCGATGGCCCTGATGGCTTGCAGAACCACAGCAGGGCATCACGTCAGCACTGGAACAAGATCCCCGAGTCGGTACGGGAACTGGTTGTTGATGTGGCCCTGGAACAACCGGAGCTGACACCCCGGGAACTGGCCTGGCATCTTACTGATACCCATGAGTACTTTATCTCGGAGTCCAGTGTCTATCGCATCCTCAAGGCCCATGACCTGGTTACCAGCCCACAGTTCATAGTGATGAGCGCAGCCGATGCGTTCCAGCATCCGACACGGCGTGTACATGAACTGTGGCAGACAGACTTTACCTACTTCCGGGTGGTGGGCTGGGGCTGGTACTTCCTGTCGACGATCCTGGATGACTATTCCCGTTACATCATCAGCTGGCGGTTGACGACCACGATGGCGGCGCATGATGTCACCGATACTCTGGAAGATGCTCTGAAAGCCACAGGGCTCACCGAAGTCAGGGTGCATCACAAGCCCAGGTTACTGTCTGACAACGGCCCCTGCTATATCTCAAAAGAACTCAGGGAATGGTTGCAGGATCAAGACATGAAGCACACCCGGGGAGCACCGTACCACCCGATGACCCAGGGCAAGATCGAACGCTACCACCGTTCGATGAAAAACGTGGTCAAGCTGGAGAATTATTACTTCCCGTGGGAACTGGAAAGTGCCATTGCTCAGTGGGTGGCTCATTACAACCATGAGCGGTATCACGAATCACTGGATAACGTGACGCCGGCTGATGTGTATAACGGAAGAAGAAACGACATCCTGGACCGACGGTCAATGATCAAAGCCAGGACGTTAACGCAAAGGAAAATACAAAACCTGCGGTTAGCAGGCTAGACTGGAGAAAGCATGGGCAGAAAAGTGTCTCTTAGAAAATAGCTCAAGTGGTCCCATATGCTCTGACGACGTACACTGGACTGGATGAAGGATATAGCCATTGCCAGCAAGTACACCTATGGCCGGCGGCGCATGAAAAGAGCAATGAATGCATTGGGTTTTCCGATCAGCAGAACGAAGACTGTGAAGCTGATGAAAGAAGCGGGTATTCAAGTTCGGCATAAGAAGAAATTCAAAGTGACCACCAACAGCAATCACAAATTGCCGTTATTTGAGAATTTGTTGGAACGACAATTTGATGTTGAGCAACCCAACCAGGTATTTGCTTCAGACATCAGCTATGTCTGGACCCGGGAAGGCTGGCTGTACCTGGCTGTGGTTATTGATTTATATTCCAGAAAAGTTGTTGGCTGGAGTATGAGCAGCCAAATGACAGCACAGTTGGTGTGTGATGCTTTGACGATGGCGATCTGGTTGCGTAGGCCAACGGCGGGGTTGATCCATCATTCTGACCGCGGATCGCAGTATGCCAGTAAGGCTTTCAGGAAATTATTGAAAGCACATGGCTTCAAAGGCAGCATGAGCCGAAAAGGTGATTGCTGGGACAACGCCGTTGTGGAGAGCTTCTTCGGCAGCTTGAAACAAGAACGGGTGCATTGGCGGCACTACCAGACTCGATATGAAGCACAGCAGGATATTCTGGATTACATATCGATGTTTTATAACAGTTACAGACTGCATTCGTACCTCGATTACAGAAGCCCGAATCAGTATGAAATGGAAATGACGGAATTAAGAAAAGCTGCTTAACTGGGTTGTATCAAATAGGTTGACCACGTCATTCGACCATTCACAAGTCTAAACAACCTAGCCACCATTGCAACCCAACGCGGCATTCACTTTGCACTAGAAAAAACCCCGGCCATTTCTGACCGGGGCAACTGCAAGGGGGGACCGTTGACGATATTCTGCCCGTATCAAGGCGCTGTGTTTGTAGGAAATCCACCCGGATCGGTGTCAGAATACTGCTTCCGTTTTCAGGTGTGATAGTGCAGACCCGCAAAACAAAAGCCCCGACACTCAGGACGGGGCTTAAGGACTATCCGTTAATAGGGTAAATCATAGGGTTTTGAACCCTATCTCTAATTTTACTATATTTACCAGTAAGTTAGAGTATATATTGGCTGGGGGAGAGGGATTCGAACCCCCACTGGCGGAGTCAGAGTCCGCTGTCCTACCATTAGACGATCCCCCAGAAGAGATCGCTGCAAGTTTTAACGTTTACTGAATTGAGTAGCCTTTCTGGCTTTATGCAGTCCGACCTTCTTGCGTTCAACTTCGCGTGCATCGCGGGTGACATAACCGGCTTTGCGCAGCGGCCTGCGGTTTTCTTCGTCGTACTCGATCAGCGCACGGGTCAGTCCCAGGCGAATGGCGCCAGCCTGTCCGGTGATGCCTCCGCCTTGAACGGTGGCACGCACATCGAACTGGTCGCTGAGTTCCAGTTTTTCCAAGGGTTGACGAACCACCATACAGGAGGTTTCGCGACCGAAAAATTCATCCAGCGGCTGGCCATTGACCATGATCTGGCCCTTGCCCTTGCTGAGGTAAACACGGGCTGTTGACGATTTACGACGACCGGTTCCGTAATATTGTTCTGTTGCCATTACTCTATGTTCCGTTGTAAGTCAGCTTACAGTTCAAGCGCTGACGGTTGCTGTGCCGCATGTGGGTGTTCCGGGCCTGCATAAACGTGCAGCTTACGGTACATCGCACGACCCAGCGGATTTTTCGGCAGCATGCCCTTGACCGCGTGCTCGATAGCACGCTCGGGATGCGTGTCCAAAGTCTTTCTCAGATTGATGGACTTCAGGTTACCGATGTAGCCGGTAAAGCGGTAATAGAACTTATCGTCCAGCTTCTTGCCGGTTACCCTGATTTTCTCAGCATTGATCACGACGATATGATCGCCCGTGTCCATGTTTGGTGTGAACGTAGGCTTATGCTTTCCACGCAGGCGATGAGCCACTTCTGTGGCCAGCCTGCCCAGCACTTTGTCCGTCGCATCGACCAGGAGCCATTCGCGCTTGATGTCCTGCGGCTTCGCAGAATAAGTCTTCATTTCTGTTTCTCTTTTACCTGTTTTCCGCCCCCTGTTTACACTAAGCAATAGGGCCGGAGTGAAGGGCGGGAATTCTAATGGCTCGCAGCCTTATATTCAAGGTCTGAAGTGCTTATATTTTCAGCCTTTCTACAGGTATCCCATTGACCAGGTGCGAATCGATGATTTCGTCAATATCGGTCTCATCGACATAGGTGTACCAGACCGCTTCCGGGTAGACCACACAAGCCGGCCCTTCTTCACAACGATCCAGGCATCCGGACTTGTTTACCCTCACCTTTCCCTTGCCGGTCAAGTCCATTTCCTTCATACGCTTCTTGGCATAATCCCGCAGTTCGGCAGAGCCACACTGATTGCAGGACGAACGCTCAGAATCCGCTCCGCGATCATTGATACAGAAGAAAATATGCCGTTTGTAAAAAGACATGGTTTCGACAGTTTAATGGAAGTTGTAGACGAGGTTTGCCGAAGTGATGGTATCGGTGTCGTCAACGCCGGGGGGCACATCCGAGTTATTGCGGTATTCAAAACCGAATTTCATGGCGAATTTGTCATTCATGGAGACACTAAGGCCTGACAGGTTTTGAATGAAGGTATTGTCACTACCAGACTCCACCAGCAAGCGGTTGGTGAACTCACTGTTGTCGGTCAGTTGGTGCGAGTAGTCGAGCAATCCGCGAACGATTGTCTCGCTATTACTGATACGAGTAGCTTTCAGTACTGCGTCCCGGTAGCCAATGCCGATTTCACCTGCCAGCTTGCTTACGGAGTTATCAAGCAAATTACGGCCATAACCAATGGTCAGTGTCTGCTGACTGTCGTAGGCACTGAACTCGTCCGACTCGTAACGGAAAGAGCCGAGTACCCAGCTCTTGTCATCCAGCTTGTAATCCGACTGCCATTCAATCCCATAGCGTTCGGCAGTCGTGACGCCATTTTTCCTGCTCACGGACGAACTCAACACCCAGCAGCAAAGATTCCGTTTCTGTATTGCCGGTGGTCTTGACCAGGCCGAATTCGCCTTGGCCGGTCCAACCGGTATTGGCCGGTACCGCCTGCTGTGCAATCGCAGCCCCCGAATACAGCAATATCGTGGCGGCCAGCAAAGTAATTCTGGTGTTGGATCTCATGACATTTCTCCTGTGGTTTACCGCCCCTGAATGCCTGCACGGCAAAATTTGCGCGAATTGTGATTCCTTAAATGGGGTCATAGAACCATTTTCCAATTCACCAGAATGTCCCTTTTGAAAGAGATTCGTAAATGGTTCTCTAACCCCATTATGCGAACGGTGTAAAATATTTTGATTTGTGAAGGACGATAAGATCGTGGAAAGACATTTCTCGGCCATTGACCGGGCCATCAACATCATGGATCAGGCGCTTCGCCTGTCCACTGGTTTAACGCCGGATCCTGCACGCCCCAACCCGGCGGGCGCAACCGCGGATACGGAACTGGATGAAGATACCCGCAGGCACGTCGCCGGCTTGATGCGCGTTAACCATAGCGGTGAGATTTGTGCGCAGGCTTTGTACGCAGGTCAGGCTGCGACTACGCGAAGCGAGGAAGTAAAGGAAGAAATGAACACTGCTGCGCTGGATGAGATCGACCACCTGGCGTGGTGCGAACAGCGATTACGGGAACTGGACAGCAATACCAGTGTTTTTAATCCGCTGTGGTATGCCGGGTCGTTCGCCATCGGCGCCGTGGCCGGTATTGCCGGAGACGGCTGGAGCCTGGGTTTTTTAAAAGAGACCGAGATCCAGGTAGAGGCGCACCTTGAAGATCACCTGGAACGCCTGCCCGAGGATGACAAGCGCAGCCAGGCCATACTGGACCAGATGAAAACCGATGAAGCCAAACACGCACAAATGTCCTCCGATGCAGGTGCCTACGATTTACCGCAGCCAGTCAAGGATGCAATGAGCCTCACCTCGAAAATCATGAAGGCGGTGGCTTACCGGATTTAGTGCAGGAATTTACTCTGACCCCATTTCTCTTTTGAACTTTCCGAGCGTGAGACCCGGGGTCAGTCCTTTGTAGTTTTCGTTTTTCAGATCAAGCCAGGCCGCCGACCAGCCATCGAGGCTGGTTGAATCGTCGACCGGAAATGATCGTTCAGAATAGTCCAGCAGCCCGGATAACTGAATCAACTGCTTCGGGCCGTCCTGATGTTCAAAAGTGAAACGAAGTTGATACCTGAATTGCCCATCTGAAGCCGGCGTAATCGTTCCGGACAATGACCAGGGTGCGGGAAAAGCGCCATAAGCTATACCACTATCCAGCATGATCGGCTCTACCGGCTCAGTAATCTCAGGTTTAAACGTGTTGCTCACCGCAGATGGTCCGGAAGGCTCTGCTTCCTGTAGCAGCATAAACAGCAAATGCATCATCAACATCGGCGAATCCATCAGACCAGCCAACGGCCCCTGGTAGCTTTTATAGCCATTAATCAACAGCACTTTACTATCCAGCAAAAGTTGCTCACCTTTCCGTATCTCATCGGGCAAGGTTTCTTCAGCCAGAATGTGCAAATCGCCGCATGAGCAACGGCTGATGTCTCAGCGGGCATGGTAGTCACCATCCGGGAAGCTGGCGTCGATGCGCGTGAAGTACGCTTGTGACCAGTCTGTATCAAGTGTCAGCTCGCCCTGCACTGGCGCTGGCAATGAAGTCAGTAGAATCAGCAGAGCAATGGCAAATCTGTTCATTTCAGAAAAACAGCTGAGATAAGGCTTTGCCGGGGTCGTCTTCGCGCATAAACGCTTCGCCGACCAGGAATGCATTGATGCCGGCATCTTGCATCCGGCGCACATCTTCTTTTTGACGAATTCCACTCTCGGTGACCAAAAGGCGTCCTGGCGGGAGCATTTCAAGCAGACGTTCGCTGATCGCGAGATCCGTCTCAAAAGTGTGCAAACCGCGGTTGTTCACCCCGATCAAAGCACTATTCAGTTCAAGGGCTGCTTCCATTTCCTCTTCGTTATGCACTTCAACCAGCACATCCAGATCCAGGTCGCCAGCCAGGCTGAAAAAGTCGCGTAATTGCGTTTCTTCCAAGGCAGCCACAATCAAAAGCATGCAATCCGCACCCAAAGCCCGTGATTCATAAACCTGCCAGGGGTCAACAATAAAATCCTTGCGCAACAGGGGCAAGGAACATGCATTACGCGCCTGTTCAAGATGGCTTCGGTGCCCCTGGAAATATGGCTCATCGGTCAATACCGACAGGCAGCTTGCCCCGCCGGACTCGTAGGAGGCGGCAATCAATGCCGGTTCGAAATCCTCTCGGATAACACCTGCGCTGGGCGAAGCCTTCTTGATTTCTGCGATCACTGCGGGACCGGTTGCTGCCCGGGTCTTCAGGCTGTTGATAAAACCACGCGTAGGCGGCAATTTGGCACAGCCTTCTGCCAGCTTTTCCTGGGAAACCCAATGCTTTCCAGCCTCGATCTCGCGGGCTTTGGCATCCAGGATCTCAGTCAAAATGGACGGCAGACTCATCTATAATTCTTCAGTCGAAACTGTTGGTCAGGTCGGCAAGTTTGTTTAGTAGCCGCCAGGCGGAACCGTCAGCAATCACCAACTGTGCGCGGGAAATGCCATCTTCAATTGAGTTGCAAACCCCGGCAACGTATAAGGCAGCGCCCGCGTTCAGTGCCACCATTAGCGCAGCCTTGGCCGAGCGCTTGTCAGAAACCCCGTTCAGCGCAGAACAAATCAACGCCAACGAGCCTTCCGCGTCCTCCACTGTGAGCCCGTCCAGGTCCTGAGCGTGTATACCTAATTCCTCCGGACTGATTTGATATTCATTAATATGGCGGTGTTTGAATTCTGCAACAAAGGTCGGGGCTGCAATGCTGATCTCGTCCAGGCCGTCCTCCGAATGAATCACCATCGCATGTTCCGCGCCCAGGCGGCCCAGCACCTCCGCCATCGGGCGGCAGAGACTGCGATCAAACACACCGATCAGCATGCGCTTTACGCCAGCCGGGTTGGTCATCGGCCCGAGTATGTTGAATATGGTACGCATCGCCAGATCTTTGCGTGGGCCAATGGCATATTTCATCGCGCTGTGGTGTGCGGGTGCAAACATGAATCCGACACCCAGTTCATCCACACATTTCGCAACCTGCCCGGGCTTGATGTGGAGATTAACCCCGGCTGCTTCGAGCAGGTCCGCAGCGCCGGATTTCGAAGAAACTGAACGGTTACCGTGCTTGGCCACCCGGCCTCCCGCGGCAGCCACCACGAATGTTGTAGCTGTCGAGACGTTGAAAAGGTTGGCACCGTCTCCACCGGTACCGACAATATCGACAAGATGCTCTCCTGTGACATCCACACCTGTGGCCAGTTCGCGCATCACCATCACCGCTCCGGTAATTTCATCAATGGTCTCGCCTTTCAGGCGCATACCCATCAGGAATGCACCGATCTGGGCGTTATCCGCAGCTCCGGACATGATCTGACGCATTACATCCGTCATTTCTTCAGTCGAAAGGTCTATCCTTTCGACAATATGGCCCAGTGCTTCCCGGATATCCATCTCAGTTCTCACTGCCGGATGTAGTCTTTAAAAAATTCGCCAGCAGATCATGGCCTACGCAGGTAAGTATGGATTCCGGGTGGAACTGGACGCCAGCCACCGGGTAATCCCTGTGACGCAGACCCATGATCTCCTGGCCCCCCTCGAATTCCGTCCAGGCCGTTACTTCCAGGCATTCGGGCATGGAGTCGTTTTTCAGCACCAACGAATGGTAGCGGGTGGCCTCGAAAGGGTTCGGGATATCATCAAAAGTACCTTTTCCATCATGGCTGATCATCGAGGTTTTGCCATGCATGATGCGGCGAGCACGTATCACCTTGGCGCCAAATGCCTGGCCAATACACTGGTGACCGAGGCAAACGCCAAATATCGGTGTGATACCACCCAGCTTTTCCACGACTTCTACCGAAATTCCGGCTTCCTTAGGCGTACATGGCCCCGGTGAAATCACGATCCCGGCCAGCTTCATAGCGGCAATTTCATCAACACTCACCGCATCATTTCGCACGGTTTCAACATCCGCACCCAACTCGCCCAGGTACTGCACCAGGTTGTAGGTAAACGAGTCGTAGTTATCGATCATTAAGATCATATTTTTGCCCTTACAAACCCCTCGAGGCCCGGTCCACGGCAGTGATCAGTGCCCTGCCCTTGTTGCGGGTTTCCTCCCACTCTTTTTCTGCATCGGAATCGGCCACGATGCCGGCGCCGGCCTGAACGTGGAGTTTTCCGTCGTGAATAACGGCGGTGCGGATTGCGATGGCGAGGTCGGTGTCATCGTGCCAGGAGATATAGCCCACGGCACCGGCGTAGATGTTGCGCTTGGCCGGTTCCAGTTCGTTGATGATTTCCATGGCCCTGATCTTCGGTGCGCCGGAAAGCGTTCCCGCCGGGAACGAAGCGCGAATGGCGTCCATCGCGGTTAGCCCATCAGCCAGGTCACCCTCGACTTGCGAAACAATATGCATCACGTGTGAGTAGCGTTCTATGACCATGTTGTCGGTCATTTCAACGCTGCCGGTTTTGGCAACCCGGCCCACATCATTGCGGCCCAGGTCGATCAACATTAGGTGCTCGGCGCGCTCTTTTGGATCGGCCAGCAATTCTTCCGCCAGGGCCTGGTCTTCTTCAACACTGGCGCCCCGGTGAATGGTACCGGCAATCGGCCTGACGGTGACCCGCCGTTTTTGTACGCGCACCATGACCTCGGGCGATGATCCCACGATTTGTGTCTCGCCCAGGTCGATAAAGTACATATAAGGGGATGGATTCAATGCGCGTAACGCCCGGTAAACATCAATTGGCCGTGCCTTGAACGGCACACTCATGCGCTGGGAAAGAACGACCTGGAAAATATCGCCGGCAAGAATGTACTCCTTGCACTTGTTGACCGCACTGATAAATGCGTCACGCTCAAAGCCATAGTGAAAGTCGTCCTCGTTGATGGCTTCGCCTTCCACGGCAAGCCCGTAACCGGTGCTGCCAGAGCGTAGCCGGTGCTCAAGATTATCCAGCCTTCGCTGTGACTGGGCCCAGGCATCCGGGTCGTTGGGGTCAACATTGATGATCAGCCACAGACGGCCTTCGAGGTTATCGAACACTGCCACTTCCTCGGACTGTAACAGCACGATTTCAGCAGTGCCAAGTTCGTCGGGTTTTTCGTTGGCGGCGACACTAGCTTCGATCAGTTCAACAGTTTCGTAACCGAAATAGCCGACCAGCCCGCCGGTAAAAAGCGGCAGTTCGTCCAGTGCCGGCGCCTTGAACTGTGAGCGAATTTCCTCAATTCGGGCCAGGGGATCATCAACTTCCTCACAAGAGATTTTTTCACCAAAATCATGGATCGAAATTTCATTCCCCCGAACCGTGAAGCGGCGCTTGCACGGCAAACCGATAATGGAATAACGTCCCCAGGTTTCACCACCCTCGACGGATTCGAAAAGATAGGAATCCGGCCCGTCAGCCAGTTTCAGGTAAACCGACAATGGTGTATCCAGGTCAGCCAGCACCGAACGATAAACAGGGATGCGGTTATTCCTGGCTTCGCATAACTTTTTGAATTGATTTTTGTTCAAGGAAACCCGCCCAAATCTCGCCTTTGGTTCAACCACCTGCAATTAGATCAAAGATGAATGAACACGGATACCAATAAATTAACGTTTTCGTCACCAAGTGATATGTTTTTGAAGAAATCTCGCATACCAAATTCAGTAAAATTTTCATCTTATTGTTAATTAGCCACTTAACCAATTCTGGTATGATATTTGTGACTGAATAAGGGTGTAATTGCGATCGCTAAGGGGAATCGACAATGATCAGTTGCAGAACCGCTATACAATTCAAGTCGGGGGAAAGCATAAAATCCTGCGCTGGCGGCTTTACGCTGATCGAATTGATGATCGTGGTCGCAATCGTTTCAATTCTCGTCGCACTCGCTGTTCCCGCCTATCAAAACTACACCATCAGGGCGAAAGCAACCGAATGTATAGCCTTGTCGGCGATTCCAAAACTTCAGATCGCAGAATTTCGACAAGTGATGGGCAGGTGGCCCGCAAACACGACCGAAGCCGGTATCATCACAGGCACTTTTCCATCCACAACCACCACTGTCAGCAATTTTTGCCGCGTTTTTTATTATAATAATAACCGGGGAGATTTTGCGGTCTGGGCCAACGAACAGGAGATTGACGAAAATATAGCAGGCCTGCGAATCATCCCGGTTTTCAGCCCTACGATTAACGCCTTCGGCGGTTCAGACTGGGTTTGTACTTTTGGGTTCACCTCTCCCGAAGCGATTAAATATTTGCCTTCAACTTGCCGGGGTCCGAATGTTTTTGGACCATAGAAGTCAGACCACACCCGTTCTCCAGCCATAAAACCAATAAGTTATCAGCTCTTGTCATTCAGATTGGCAGGGATAAGACGAACTCCACACCATGCTCAGAATCAAGGTTTCGGGCACTTACCTTGCCACCATGCGCTTCAGCAACCAGGCGCACGATGTGCAGGCCCAGGCCGAGGTGCCGGCCGCCACCTTTTTCCCTCATGGACACCAGTGAATCAAATAACTGCTCAGGAAGCATGTCCGGCAGCCGACTGCCGGTATTGCGAACCGAAATCCGGCATTCATCCACTGCAAAGTCGAGACCGATATGAACCGCGTCTTGCTGGCCGGTCAGCGAGATCGCGTTTTCAACCAGTTTATCCAGCGCCTGGGCGATCATGTCTGGCGCACAACGCAAAATTCCGGGAGATACTGAATATTCAAAACTGATGTCACGTCCGGGATAAACACTACGGTAGGCCTCTACGCAATGCCCGATAACGCCAACGAGGTCCACTAATTCCCAATCGGCAGACTCCACCGCTGCCTCCAGCCTGCTGGCCTCACTCATTGCCCTGACAATCGCGGCTTGCCGGTCCAGACCTTCGCGGGCCCTTTGCACATAACGGCTGGCCTCTTCATCCAGATCCTGGCTTACCAGGTTGTCCAGCGAAGACCTGGTGATCGCCAGCGGTGTTTTCAGTTCGTGTGACAAGCGGCCAGCGAGTTTTTGCAAATAGTTAGTGTAGTTGGATATCGCCTTCAGCAACCTGGCATTGTTCCTGGCCAGTTCGCCCAGTTCATCCCGGTCTCCGGTTAAGGGAAGCGTGCCGGGTTTGCCCGTTTCGTCCATCGCCTTGGAAACCGCCCCGCTCAATCTTTGAACCCGCCGTGACAGGCGAGTGGCAAAATACCAGAGTCCTGCCGCCAGGCCAAAAGTCAACAGCAAGGTACTCAATAATAAACGGCCCAGCGCACGGTTGGTCACAAGCAACATTCCATCCGAGTTGGCCTCAATCATCACAGCGCCCCTGATTTGTCCCGCCAACTCAATAGGCACTGCAACAGAATTTTGCACCAGTGCGTTTTCCGGATCCTGGCCCCAGTGCCTGGATTCGGATCCTGCCAGGGCTGAATTTACGATTTCATCATCAACCCTTACCACCTGCTCCGTCCGTGCTGCCAGTATTTCAGTGCGTGAGCCAGCCACGGCGCGATACAGCAAGCGTTCAGCGAAACTCAGTTCCCGCCCTGGAGGTGGCGGCGTTAACCCGGAGTCCGCCATGACCCAGCCGCCGGCGTCAACGACCCAGGCACGTGAACCCCGGGGAATAACCCCTGAAAGCCAGGAATTCAGATCTGGAACCTGTGCGGCAAGGCTGAGCCAGCTTCCCGGCATGTCGTTATCAACCGTTCCAACCGACTTTATCGACTGTTGCCCACCCACGCCGGTTTGAACATCAAAGGCCCCGATGCTCAGATCCACCAGCTCCGACGAAAAGGGCAACGACAGCTCAACAAGGTAGCCATCAGGGCGATCCAGCCAATAGCCCTGTAATTGTCCTCCTCCTTCGGTCAGGCTGGTCAGGTTAAGCGGCCCGGGTGCTGCAGTGTGAATCCGGAAATTTACCAATCCGCGTGCACTGCGAATAAACAATATGATTCCATCCGAGGTGATTGTCTCGCCCTCTGCACCGGCGGGCAGAACCCGGCGGGCCGGGGTGGTGTCCGAAACCAGGCACAGAAGATAGAGTTGATCGTCAAAACGGCCTGCGGCGACTCTAAGTTCAAGTGCACTGTCCGGTGAACTGAAAACGGCCGTTTTGTCGGCTTGAGGCCAGTCGTCCGAATATCCGTCGAGATGCGGATGTGCAGGAAGTTTTCTCAACTGTAGAATCCGGTCGCGCCCAAACATCAGAGTAGACTGGTGCTCGGCCGGTAGTGCCTGTGAGACCGTCCTGGCAGATGCGAGCAAAGCACTCTCCTGGCCGACACGAAGAAATCGCTCGAGCTCCTGTACCAGTTTCCAGCCGAACCATGGTACCAGCAGGGTTGCCAGTGAGAGCGTCAGCAACTGATTACGTAACTTCACACAGCTCCTTCCGGTTTCCAGCGGTATCCAGCACCGTACACCGTGTCGAGATGGTCAAATTCGTCATCCACTTCCTTGAACTTTTTGCGAATCCGCTTGACGTGGCTGGTGATGGTCTGGTCATCCACCAGTACATTGGCGTCATCCATCAGTTGCTGGCGTGTTCGAACATGCCCAGGATGGCGGACCAGGGAATGGACGAGCCAGAATTCAGTAACGGTCAAAGGGACCTTGTCACCCGTCCAGTGCACCTCCATGCGCTCGACCGACAATTCAAGTGACCCGCGCTGCAATTTCTTTTCTTCGCTACGGTCACCAGCAAGCGCTTCGATACGACGGAATAAAGCAACAACCCGTGCGACAAGGTGCGGAAGACTGATGTCCTTGGTCAGGTAATCATCCGCGCCCAGGCGCAGTCCGGAAATTACATCAAAATCCGAATCGCGTGCAGTCAGAAAAATAATTGGCAGGCTGCGAGACAGGGCACGCAACTCGCGGCACAACTCGAATCCACCCTCAATGTCATCGCCTAGACCAACATCAATGATCACCAGTTCCGGTAACCGGCGCTTGAAAGCTTCGAGCGCTGAATGGCGTTCGCTGAATCCGTTAACCTGGTATCCATAGCGACGCAGGGCATCCTCATAGTTATGACGGATGATGGCTTCATCTTCGACAATTGCGATCTGGCGCTGCATAGGTACTCCTCGCTGAACTCCAATCATAAGACCGCAGCTTGTATAAAGCACAGTGTCATCTGAAAAAAGGGACATATGCCCCTGCATTGCCCCAATTTAGCCCCGAATCTGCCCCAGCCGCGCACCCGCAGGTCACCCCGGGGCGTTTCAATACAGCCCGACACCAAGCTCAAGCCAGGCCCTAAGCCAATGAATCACCGCAAGCACTCACTGATCTTCCCGAATCGCCACCCGACTGTCGCTGAAAACCAGGCGCCAAAAGCTAACCGTTCGATCCGCAATAAATTGGAAAAAGACGCCTGGTGCTCGCACCCCCGGCTCGCCACCCAGATGGAAGAGCGTCGTCGATACCGAAGCAGCCCCCACAGATCGCTGCGCTGGCAGGACAGAACACTTCTGATTATCGGTATTCTGCTGCTCAGCCTGGTGCTGTTGCGCATCGAGACTGCGCAGGCAAGCGAAACCGAATGGGGCCTGGAATTGACTGCAGGTGGCATTGCAGCGATGCAATTGGCCATCAATACCGATATCAGGGTAGAAGTCACCGGACTGATCGCACGGGCGGAGGTGACCCAGGTGTTTGGTAATCCGGGTGACCAGTGGGCGGAAGGAATTTATCGTTTCCCTTTGCCGGATGGCGCGGCCGTAGACCGCATGCACATCCAGGTGGGCGGGCGTGTAATCGAAGGTGAAATCCAGGAAAGGGAACCCGCGAAACGGGTATACCAGCAAGCCCTGGTGAACGGCATAACAGCTTCACTGGTCGAGCAGCAAAAGGTAAACCAGTTCGAGACCCGCCTGGCGAACATAGGCCCGGGGGAGGAAATCAGGGTCACCATCGGGTTCCTGGTTAACGTGAAGTTCGAGGAAGGCGCTTTCAGTCTGCGCCTGCCAATGACGTTTACACCACGATGGAATGTCCATGGTGGTGCCAATACGGCTGCAGTTCCGCGGCCGTCGCTGGTGGCTGCCAAGTCCAGAGACGATCACCATCTGAACCTGGAAATCCTGATCAGGACCGGCATCGGTTTCGCCGCGATTGAAAGCCACTATCACGATGTTGAAATCGAGCCTTCGGCGAATGGTTACCGGATCAGCCTGCTGGACGGATTTGAATTAGCGGACCGTGATTTTGAGTTGGCCTGGTTCCCCGATCTGCAAGCCGTTCCACAATCCGCACTGATGACCTGGGATGGCGGCGAGGCGATTTATGCCCAACTGATGATGATTCCGCCGCTTGCCGTCCCTATCAAACACCAACCCCGTGAAGTGGTTTTCATTATTGATACCTCTGGTTCCATGGAAGGCGAATCCATACGCCAGGCCAGGTTGGCGCTGGCCCAGGGCCTGGACCAGTTAAAAGAAACCGATCGATTCAACCTGGTGCAATTCAATTCAGACACAGAAATTCTGTTTAACAAGTCTTTGCCAGCCATTGAGCAGAACCTGGACTTCGCCCGGCACTACATCGATGGGCTGGTGGCGGACGGAGGCACGGTTATGGCCCCGGCATTGCACGCGGCATTCTCGCTCACACCGCAGTTCGGCATGATGCGCCAAGTTATTTTCGTCACCGATGGCAGCGTCGGCAATGAAAAGTCTCTACTGGCCGGTATTGCTGAGGAACTGGGCGGCAGCCGGCTGTTTACCGTAGGTATCGGATTCGCGCCCAATACATGGTTTATGCGCAAAGCCGCTGAAATCGGCCGCGGCAGCCATACCCATATCGGAAACCTGGACGAAGTAGAGTTTCGTATGTCACGGCTCTGGTCGCACATCCGCTTGCCAGCGCTATCCAATATTTGCGTGGACTGGGGCACGGATGCCGAGTACTACCCCGAAATCATTCCGGACCTGTATGCCGGCGAGCCCTTGTGGATCGTGGCACGGCTGCCTCTTCAGCCCCGCCAGATTACGATCTGCGGATTGCTGAACGGCCAGGCGTGGGAGCAAACAAGTATGCCGTTCAAAACCGAGGGTACCGATACACTTGCCACCTTGTGGGCACGCAAAAAAATTGAATCACTCGAGGAAAGCATTGTGTTCGGCGCAGATGCCGGCATCACCAATACAGCGATCACTCAGGTCGCATTGGACTATGGCTTATTGACCTCACAAACCAGCCTGGTAGCCGTTGACCATACTCCCGTCCGCCGTAGCGACGAGGCATTGGCCACCGGAAACATTCCAAGCCTGTTACCAGCCGGCAGCAGCCAGGTCGTAGGGTTCGCGCAGACTGCGACCGGCTGGCAAACCCAGGTATCCCTGTCCTTACTTACGTTTTTACTCGCTACATGGATGTTGATATCAAGTACCAGCATTCCCAGCAAAACTCGCTCGCCATTGGTACGGGGTCCGCAGATGCGGATCAATCCTTCAACAGGCGCTGCACGCTAACCCTCCCGGTAATGTTGAAGCCACAACACCAATGGCCTCTTGCGGCGGTGCTGGCCACCGCCGCTTTTTTTTTGCTGGATGCCATGTGGATCCCGGTCAAGGCCGAGCTTGCCCAGGCGCTGCTGGAAGACGCATGGCAAAGAACCTTGAATGGGGGAAAGAACGCAAAACCATGGCCCTGGGCAGACACCAGCCCGGTTGCTGTACTTGAAGCACCCCGACTTGGAATCCGGCTGATTGTGTTGTCAGGCACTTCCGGTAGAAGCCTGGCTTTCGGGCCTACTCTGCTGGGTGCGCCAGACCAGGGGGACAAGGTACTCAGCGGTCACCGCGATACCCATTTCCAGTTCCTGGAATCAGTGGAAAATGGTGATATTCTCCGGCTGACAACCGCCTATGGCGTCTTGAAATATCGCGTTTCCTGGCTTGAAGTGATCGACAGCAGCACTCAGGAACTGGTGCTGGAGCCCGGCATTGACCGCCTGACCCTGATGACCTGCTATCCGTTTGACGCCCTTACAAGCGGCGGACCTCTGCGCTATGTTGTTACAGCCACACCGGTGATCTGAATGTCTGAGTCCATCGGTTGAATCCGCCGCCAATAGTGGATGTTCCTGAATTCGCGTATTACAGAAACAAAAAAACGCCCGGGTTCGAGCCGGGCGCGATGAGAGAACTGAAAATATCTACTCGTAATTGGTCATCATCCACATCTGGCGCACTGGCTCTCTTTCGGACCAAGCCATGATGCTTCCATCGCCGTTCCAGGTTGGCATGCTGACTGAGCCACGCTCCGATATCCGTATGGTTTCATATTCGCCTGTCCGGTCATCATAGGCATGGAGCTCCCAGAGGTTCCCCATTCCTCGCGTGGCACTGGAGAAATAGTAACGCCCGTCGGGGCCCCACACGCCAAAATAGTCCCACATCGGATCAGGCAGGTCCGCGATATCGCTGATTTGTCCGCTCTCAATGTCGATGATCCTGCTTCCGTTTCCATCTTCAGTGTTGTAGTACATATAACTGATCCGTTTGCCATCAGGATGCCAGGCCAGAATTTCCTTGTACTGGGCCTCTGTTGCCAGGGTCAGTCGCTGCATTTCACCGCTTTCCCGGCTAATCAACATAATATGGTTCGCCTCCTCACCTTCCAGATAGGCAAAAGCAGCCAGTTGTGCGCCGTCAGGAGACCATTCAATATTCCAGGATTCCCAGTGTTTAACATTAGCCAGAACTTTCGGCTCACCACTGTTGGCGGAGATCACCATCATGTCGCCATGGATGGAAAATGCAATTTCCTTGCTGTCAGGTGACCAACTGGGTATCAGGTGACGTACACCTGGTGTTGAATAGAGTTTTTTCGCGTCGCCACCTGTCGCAGCCATTACATATAAAGTCGTTACATCACCCTCATTCTTTGCGTAAGTGATACTTGAACCATCAGGAGACAGGAATTTTTTAGGCCCGTAAGGGGTGATAATCTCACCTTCGACGAGTTGGCGTGATGAATCACCCTCCATCGATGTCACCCACAAGCCTGTCTTGCCCGGCTCGGAATTCAGGTAATAGATGTGCTCCCCCGATGGAGAAAGCATCGGTGAATTGCCACGGACGATGGTTCGTGCCTCGGAAGGTGAATTTCCGGCCAGCACGGTGTGATTATCTTTCATCAGCGTGAAGCTTATTTGCCCTTCTTCGCCGAGGATGGTTGGATATATTGCAGATGCGTTGCTATAGGTTGTTATTTTCTCGGGTGTTTCATTTGAGTCAAATTTGCGCCTGAAAACATTATGTGCATCCCTCGGACCTGAAACATAGTAAATATGGCTGCCATCTTTGCTCCATACTGGCCAACCTTCATAGCCGGATTCAGAGCTAAGCTGCCTGCTGGTACCGTTTTCCAGGTCCAGCATCCAGAGATCCATTTCTTCGTGATCTTCCTTGTCCGGATCAACCCGGTGATACAAAAGGAAACGGCCATCAGGAGAAACATTGCCAATCATCGTCATGTGATCGACTTTCTGCTCATAATGCCTGATGAGATCACCATCAAGGCTGAAACGCCGGACACCGTCGTACCACAAAGTCACAAAGCTCCTGCCGTCAGGCATCCAGTTCAGCCCCCGCAACGCCTCGCTATTGAATTGCTCCAGATTGACAATTTGCCGTGATTCTCCAGTGAGAAAATCATGCTTATAGAGTTGACGCGAACCGTCGTCGCCAATGCCCTTGAATGCCGTATAAAGCATTCTATTCCCATCCGGAGACCATCGCGGCAGGTTTATGAATTCCCAATCAGCCGCATTATCCATTACCGGCCGGCGCACCGAGCCTCTGGTGTCCTGGATGTAAAGTTCTCTCACCAAGTTCGGAAATCGTGCTTTGCGCTCCGCGGTGGCTGGTGCATGGAAAACCATGCGCGCACCGTCCGGGGAAAAATCATATATCCGCGGTAAAGACGTAGAAAATCGCGGCACTTCTGACATCAACAGGACGTGCTGGCCTGTAGCATTTACAGTCACACCCGCAGCTGTGTTACTGGCCAACAATAATCTGAGCTTGCTGCTTGCCTGCTGAAATGGAGCGGGCTGATCTCCAAATTCCGACAGAACTCGCTCGTAAGCCGGTACCGATTCGGTGGAACCAGTCAGCTGGTAGCTGTCACCCAACCCCACCAACGCTGTTGCCACGTGAAAACGACTGGCGGAAGAGGACATAGCCAACTGCCGGTAAATAGAGATCGCGTCTTCGATATCCCCATCGACCAGGCGGGCATGGGATGCACGGGCCAGGAGCATATCCGCATCCGTCCTGGACTGGGCCATTGCGCCTGCAGATGTTATAAGCAGCAAACCTGTCGCTGCCAATACATAGGTGTATAGTGTGGCGCTCAGGGCTGTTATCAGCAGTGAGGTTGTTTTCATCAGAATTCTCTGGAGTTAATAGATTATTGCTGGAATAGTTTCTAAGCAATGTAGGCTTTCCATGCATACATTCTGCTTTTCGCTGGTCTCATGGATCAATTACGATGGTGAAGTCAAAAGGCATCTCTACAAGCGTTCCCGGTTGACCGCTAAAGTTCGAGTGGCCAACCCACAAACATGCGATTGAGTTTGAGGGATCAGATTCAATGATCCAGGCATCAGCAGCAATGCGCGTTACCAAGGCGTTGGACGTATTGCTGGCCATGCATGTTGTGTTCAAACTCGGGTCAGAAAACAGGGAGGCAGCGTCTCCGTAACCCAGCAAGCCCTGCTCATTTCCAACCAGTGCTTGAATTCTGATTCCGATGGGTACCGTGCCAGTACCAGGATTCGCAATCCCACCCAAGTCCAAACCGCTACTATCCAGGTCGAATCGAAAATCAATTTCGTAAAGACCTGAGCCATAGGTATGCGACACACCATTAGCATCATCAACAGTAATGCTCCCGCCAGGAAAATTAAGTTGCACATAGCGCGCCGCAGTAGACTTGCCTTTATTGGTATCAAATCGAAAACCGGGGCCCTTTCCTGTGAATACCATAATTTTATCTTTTTTGTTTTTATCACAATATAACCCTCCGTCACTGGGAGAATCGTCACCGGCAAGGCCAAAGGTATCAGCAGTTATAGCAAGACAAAACTTGGCCTCGAATGCGTCATTACCACCTCCCTCTCCGGTGTTTTTGCAACGTTTGCTGATTTCTGTGCTGCAGTCTGGTGGAGCAGCCATTACCGGGCTCACAATGGCTGATATAAAAAAGCCGGCCCCCATCAAAAGCAGGCTGGTCACGGTCAGTCTTTTAAATCTAAATGCAGTATTTTCTATATTTTTCATTTCGTACTCACATTATTCCGGCGTTAATAGATCATGTGAGTGAAATAGTAAGCATTCATTGTTTAGGTGGAACTTGCCCAGCGTTCAGGTTTGATGCAGATTGTGTCAGGAATTCCTGACAATTCACGGATCGAATCGGTATCCCGTGCCACGGATACTTGATATATGCTTCGCGCCGTTCGGCTCCAGTTTTTTGCGCAGATTGGCAATATGAGTGTCGATCACGCGATCTGTGAGTACTGCATTCCTTCCCCAGACGAGATCGAGAATTTGATCCCTGTTCAGGACGCGACCGGCACTACGTACCAGGGCACCCAGTAGCTTGTATTCCAACGCAGTCAGTTCAATAACCCTGTCGCCATCCTTCAACTCCATGCGTTCCAGATCAAGTATAAAATTACCGAATTGGTATTGAGTGGTTTCAGATCCGGCTGATCTTCTCAGTAAGGCCTTTATTCTCGCCCGCAGTTCAAGGGGACTGAATGGCTTGGTGACATAATCGTCAGCACCCAGTTCAAGCCCAAGTACTTTCTCAGCTTCATGCGAACGGGCAGTCAGCATGATGATCGGCAAGTCCGGCCTTTGCCCGCGCACCTCCCTGCAAACGTCATAACCGTCTTTACCGGGTAACATTACGTCCAGGATCATCAGGTCGAAAGGCTGTAAAAGCGCAATTTTGATCGCTTCTTCTCCGTTGCCGGAGATATCTACCCGGTACCCTTCAAGTTCCAGGTCATCCCTTAGCCCGGTTGCAATGGCCTCATCATCTTCAACTACGAGGATTCGATAACTCACTCAGGGCCCTCCGCTTCAATGACAATGGTAAAGGTCGACCCCCGGCCTGGCGCGCTTTGAAGATCGATGGTTGCTCCCTGGTCCTCGAGCGTCTTGCGGACCATGGCGAGCCCCAATCCCGTACCCTTCACCCGGGTCAACTTGGCAGCACTGCCGCGAACAAACTTCCTGAACACCCTCGCTTGCTCCTCTTTGCTGATACCGGCACCACGGTCCGTGACAGCAATCAAAATCATGTCCTCCTGCTGTCCGGCTGTTACCGTAACTGCAGGCTCACCCTCGGAATACTTCACTGCATTATCCAGCAGGTTCCAGATAGCCCGGGTCAGGGATTCGCGGTCCATGCGCACATGCCGGGCCCTTGTGGCGTCTAGCACCAGGGCTTTCTCACTCAGCCCATATTCTTCGCGGAACGCTGCGGTGATTTCCTCCAGCAGGCTGCCCACCCGGAGGGTTTCCGGTTGATATGGTCTCACATTGGATTCCATGCGCTGGAAATCCAGCAGATCTTCAACCATGCGCTGCAAACGGGCTGACTCCCTGTCAAGGATACGATAATAATCACCGACTTTTTGTGGCTCATGAATCCGGCCAGAAGCAAGCAATTCCAGTAACTGCCTGATCGATGTCAACGGGGTTCGAAACTCGTGGGATACGGCTGAAACGAAATCCGCCTGTAACTCAGCCATTTCGGCCTCCCGTCTCAAAGCCCTCGATATGGAATAGGTGCTTGTCACTATCACGATCAATACCACAGCCAGGCCCGCCAAAAGAAGTTGGCGCCTTTGTATATCTTCAGGTATGGGAACCAGTTCAGCAGTCTCGTATGTCTGAACGACCAATGGCGAGTCGCCAATCGAAAGACTCACCAAGGAAGATGCTGCTGCCGGGTCACTGTTGACAGCCAAAAACCGCCGGCCATCAGGGGCACTGATTGACCAGCCGAGTCCTTCTGCCTGCAGGTTTCCAATTGTTTGCAAAAGACCAGACGTGTTTAGGTCTTTGAGATCAATCACCCTGCCCAGCAAACCCGTTTCCATAGACTTCCACATCAGTATCAAACTGTCCGGACCTTCTCCCACGATCCGTATACCAACCGGATTGCCACGACCCTGCAACCGTTCAGTCCAGATGAAATGCAGCTCGACAACAGCATCTGAGACTCCGTGTGATACAGACACTGGGAGATTCTCAGGCAACCTGGCAAATACTTCAGCCCAGGTGTTAACGGCCAGTGCGTAGAACCGGTAGGTCGATTTTGAAACCCTGCTGCCTCCTTTCGCCAGCAGGGGGACAGCACCGAGAGTTCGGCCAGCAAAGATTTTTTATCGTTTTCAGCGGAAAATATTTTGCATCGCGCATAGTGTGCCAACCATTGCACCGGCACATTTTCTATAAGTTGATCCTCGAATTCCGCCAGTCGGCCATATTCTTCAAGTGCCCGACTGATTTCTCCCGAACGGAAATTGATCCTGCCAAGGCGCAGTAGCGAACCTGCCTGTATCTCCCGGTCCGGTGATTCTGCCAGGGACTCGAGCAATTCAATTGCCTCGATAAGGTTTCCTTGCTGGAATTCCAGGCGATCTGACTGATTAAACGCCTCACTAGTTGAATTGCCCTTGTTTTCCACAGGAATGTAGCGTAGATCGTTTCGCGGCACGACAATCATGGAGTCCATGGCAAAGTGAACGCTTAGACCTGGCTCTTTTCGAGAATGAAGCAATACTTCTATTTCGGTTGATGAAGCTGATCCCAGGGCTTGGGCTAGAGCTTCAAGCCCCGATTGCTCCTCGTCAGCACGAAGTTCAAGTGCATTTGACAGCCTTTTTGCTGCGGAATCGACCCGGTCCCGGGTTCTTTGCTGTTGAAGAGAACGATCCTGGTCAAGCAGTAGCCAACCCAGCCAGCCAAGGGCAAGCAGCAACACACCCATGACAAGCAGGAATGTCAGAGGTACTTTGGCAAGGGCACCTGCTTTTTTTACGTAGCCGCTCATTGATTCGATCAAGCCTACATTGCTTAATCCCTGATTGCCAAAAGATGTGTTTTGGGAAAGCCAGGCTTGGGAGCAAACCCAGCCGGTTATGTTGAAACTACGACATCAATGGCCTCTGGCGGCTGTGCTGGAGCACCGCATTGAGTGCCTGACCCTGATGACCTTTTACCCGTCTGACACCCTTACAAGCGGCGGACCTCTGCGCTATGTTGTTACCGCAATACCCATTGCATAGGTTCACGGTGCTTGGAGTAAACTGGTCTCGTAAGCGAAACAAAATCCAATCGATCCATATCCAGTTCAGGTCCTGTGCTTCAGATTTCCTCCGGTGGAAACCAACAGTTGTCTGAACTGATAACGAGAGACATTATGGTCTTCAGATGCAAGTAAGCTCCGTAGGGGTGATATGAAACTGCTGGAAACTCTCGCGACACTAGGCCCGGGCCGTCGCGCACCGGTGACGGTCGTTGAGATGGTGCTGCAGGCTGAACCCGGAGAGGCCAGTCGGCTGGCAACGATCGTGAATCAACTACGCGATGACTTGCTGCTGAAGCTAACGTCACTCGGGCTGGAGCCAGACCAGGAACGCTGGCGTGCTATTCCCGCCCGGCCGGAAGGGATGGCCCGCCTGGCAGGATTTGCCTGCCAAACAGCTCTGGCCTTGCAACGAAAGGCCGGACACACGGTGGAATTCGAATATTTTCTCGAAGACAAAGACCCGCTCACAAAGCGGCAACGGTTTCGCTTTATTTTCGAACACAACGACCCTTTGACCGGCGAGCTGGCCGGAGACCTTGCAATGCGAATTATCTCGGAGTCCTGTTCGGATCTGAAATGGACAGCGGAGTTCCACGACGCCACGGAGCCGCTTGATTCAAGCATCGAAGCAATGCTGGTACCGGCCCGGGGCTTGTTACACCCCCGGATGTTCTCGACCTGATCGTAGCTGCGCGGGACCGGGGTATTCCCGCCCTGATGCTGGAGCGGGATCCTTACAAACCTGTTCAGGCTGATTTCCGGTTAGCACCCAACGGACTGGTAATGCTCGGACAATCCTGTCACCAGGTGCTGTTGGATGGGCTTTTCTGCATCGAGCGACCGGGCCCGGCTTTCAACATGATGAAAGACCGGCGCCTGTACTGGCGAGTGCTGGCTGAAAACGGCGTACCCATTCCGGTCAGCGACATGGATTTACTCACTTGCTGGAGCATTTCAACCGCCCGACAAGTGGCCAGTCGTATCGGTTACCCGGTAAGGGTCTGGCCATTGCAACGTGATTCTAAAGCTCCCGAAGGCTGGCTTGCAGACGATGAGTCCGGGCTGGCGGAGTTGTTTGACCAGCCAGACTTGCGGGACAGGACTGTCATTATTGAGCCGGAGCCAAAAGGACAACGGCTTGACATGATTTTCTCCGGTGACCGATTGCTGTACTCCATTCTGGAAGGGAAAGCGATCGAGGCGGATCCAGGCATCGAAGAACTTGCCGGCCGCATCGCACAAACAATCAACACGGGGCTCTTGTTGCTGCGTTTCAGTGTCAATGAGGCAGAGCTTGATGACCCACCACGGTTTCTTGTGACTCACATGGATCCCGCGCCACCACTGCGTTCACTGCTGGCCGGGGATGACAAACGCCGCCGGGAGATACTCGAATGCTTTCTGGACTGGATTTTCCCACCCGGCACTCCCTGCAGGGTACCGGTGATTGCCGTCACCGGCACCAATGGCAAGACCACGACCAGCACCATGATTTCAAGAATTGCGCAGGCGACGGCACGCCATGTTGGCATGGCCCAGACCGGCGGTGTTCGCTTCGATGGAGTGCTGCAAGAATTTGGTGATTTGTCCGGAATCTGGGGCCATTGCAGGGTATTCGAAAATCGCGAAGTAGACATGGCCGTTTTGGAAACAGCACGAGGGGGCCTGGCCAAGTATGGTTTCGCATTTGACCGCTGTGATGTCGCCGTTTGCACCAACGTGACCGCCGACCACCTCGGGCAATATGGTATTGAGACAGTGGAGCAAATGGCAGCACTCAAGCGGTCGGTGCTCGAGCGAGCCGACAAGGCAGTGGTGCTCAATGGTGATGATCCACGCTGCGTAGAAATGTTGCCTTTCCTGTCAGATAAGATCATTTACCTTTCGACTTTTAAGGACAGTCCTGTTCAATTGCGATCACGAACACAGACGGGCGTGAACGTGGTGAACGTGGAGGAGGTGCACGGCAAGGACTGGATTGTCCTCCATGAGCAGGATGGGACGCTGCCGGTAATATCTGTCGATGCAATCCCGGCTTCCTTTAAAGGAAAGGCAAGGCAAAATATCAGCAACGCCATGCATGCCGTTGCGGCGGCGAGGGCGGCAGGCCTCGATATTAATGAGATAAACCATGCGCTGTCGGAATTCGAAATGAGCTTTGCAATCATGCCGGGGAGGCTCAATGTGCATGACAACGGAAAATTCAAGGTGATAATGGATTATGCGCACAATGCAGAGGGCATGCGGCAACTGGTCAGGTTTACAGACCAGTTTCCGTGCAAAGGACGCAAAAATCTCAGCTTCGGAGTATCGGTGCAGGCATCGGAGTCATCGGCGCTCCAGGTAGCAGCAACTGCGGCCGGGCATTTCGATCAATTTGTTTGCGCACCTTTGTCAATCCTCAGGGAGCCGGAAAAGAACCTGCCAGATATTTTAAAACAGGGCCTAATCGCCGAAGGTGTATCGACTGAGTCTATTTACGTGGCCAGGGATTTTCATGAGGCAGTCTATTATCCAATTAGCCAGTGCCAGCAGGGGGATTTGCTGGTGCTTACTACCGGCCGGCTTTCGCACGCCCAGGCATGGCAAAAAATCCTCGCCACCTGAACGGTAATTGCTAATCCGGTATGGTCACATATTGCAGAAGTAACACACTACGCGCCAAAATGCCGGCGGGATTTTAACCACAGGTAGGCCGGGATCGAGACTGTGATCAACCCGAGGGTATACAGGGTGGATCGTTGATCCATGACGGCCATAAAGATGGCCACCGCAATCCAGAAAACGGCGCAGATCACGCCGGTCGCCGGGAAACCCCAGGCTTCGTAGGGTCGTTCGACCGAAGCCTCCTGGCGGCGTAACCTGAAAACACCGTAAATCAGCGCGACATACATGGTGATGAACAGCAATGCAGCCATGTTCAGCAGGAAATCAAAACCCCCGGCCAGGATCAGTCCTGAAGTAAATAACCAGGTGAACAACAAGGAACCCGTGGGCGTTCCCCTGTCACTCACAGTCGTCGCCCGGTCGGTACCCAGTCCATCACTTGAAAGGGCATAAAGTATCCGCGTTCCCATCATGTAGTTGATGTTTTGATGCGCGAGCAAAATAAATATTGCCGCGAAAATAATAAAGGTGCCTGCCCCAGGGCCAAACAAATAATCCAGCGCACCGGACAGCGCCAGGTCGTTACCCTGCAACTCCGTTAAAGGAACGCTGAATACCAGCGCAAAGTTCAGCAACAGGTACAGCGCAATCACGATGATTACACCCTTGATGCTGCCCAGCGCGGCCATACGCCCACCACCCTTGATCTCACCGCCGAAGTAACTGGCGCCTGTCCAGCCGTCATAGGTAAATACAATTGCCGCTGCAACCAGCCCGTATTTCGCGATGTCGGGTGATGCTGATTGGGTGACCACGTTCAAACTTTCTGTCGGGCCAGCGCTGATACCGCCATATATCAACGCTGCTGCAACCGCGATCATGATTAAGCCAAAGCCCGCTGCAGCTCCCTGGTAAAGACCACCACCAAGCCTGACTCCACCGCCGATCCAAAGTCCCATGTAAATGGCGGGGTTTGAAACGGAAGCTGCGATTTCACCCGGGGTGCGCAGAATGCCCAGTCTGATAATGGTCCCGATGCAGGCTGCAATCGAAAACCCTTTACCTAAAATTCTTTTCAGCTCCCGGCCGGCCATAGATTATCCTTGCTGAAAATGATCGCTGGGTTGCGCCGGCCGGTTTCAGCTGTCTTTTGCAGACATAAATCGTTCAAGGCTTTCAGCGGGCCATAATTCTCCGGGCTTGTAGAATTGCTCAAATACCGGAACACCATCGGGAATGACTACCCAGGGTTGTTTCGATTCCGTATAAATATGGGCATCAGGGGTCAAAATATCAGGATCGTTAAGTGTGCCTATCCGAACCATGCTGAAATTTTCACCGGCACCCGCGTAGTGGCTCCACAAGGCAATCAGGCAGTCAGGGCAGCGCAGGACAGATTGACCTTTACCACTTTGAGAAGGAATTGCAACACGCTCAGGTTCACCTTTCAGCAACTCCAATTTGTTGCTTTCAAGAATGGCATTGAGCGCGAAGGAAGTACCCGTCTCACGTTGACACCAGCGACAGTGGCAACAATGCACAAACAGCGGGTCACGGTTCATCCTGTAACGGATATTTCCGCAGGTGCACGCACCTTCCGCCGGGAAACTTTTGCCCATCGGCTCAGCCTCCTATCTGTGCGCGCATGGCGCCAATGGTTGCAGCGTAATCATCACTGCCGAAAATGGCTGAACCGGCCACAAACGTATCTGCACCTGCGCTGAAAATACGCCCGATATTATCCACATTGACGCCACCATCAACCTCCAGGCGAACCCGACGCTCCGAGGCGTCAATCATTGCCCGGACCTGGCCGATTTTTTCGATGACGTATTCAATAAAGGACTGCCCGCCAAAACCGGGATTCACCGACATCAGCAAAACCAGGTCCAGTTCATCCAGCACCCAACGCAGGGTATCCACAGGTGTTGCAGGATTGAGCACCAGTCCAGCCTGGCAGCCACTGTCCCTGATCAGGTGGATTGTCCGGTCAATGTGCGTGGACGCTTCGGGATGGAAGCTGATCAATGTTGCACCAGACTTTGCAAATTGTGTAATCAGATCATCAACCGGCTTTACCATCAGGTGGACATCGATCGGTGCTTCGATGCCGTAGTCGCGTAAAGCTTTGCACACCAGTGGACCCATGGTCAGGTTGGGTACAAAGTGATTGTCCATCACATCAAAATGTACCCAGTCCGCACCCGCATCCAGCACTGCCTGCGTGTCCTTACCCAGGCGGGCGAAATCAGCGGACAAAATGGAAGGAGCGATGACTCCTGCTTGTTTCATTATTTTCTCTCCACAAATTGGAGTCAGAGAACCATTTCTGGCCGCTTGGTGGCCAGAAATGGTTCTCTGACCCTATTATTTAAAGCCCCGCGATTGCTTGATCTGATCGTAGGCGCCGTTTATTTCTCTAACCCGGGTTTTGGCTTTTTTCATCATCTCTTCCGGCAGGCCCCGTGATACCAGTTTGTCCGGATGATATTGCCTCACCAGCTTACGATATGCTTTTTTAACCTCAGCATCAGAAACGCTCTCATTGATACCTAATGACGCATAAGCTTGTTGGATTGGTAGCCTGCGGTTCGGTGACTGCTGCTGCCGGTAACCACCGCTACTCGTTCTGCGCGCATTAAGCATCGCAGCAAACAACTCCGCAGGAATGTGCAAAGCCGTGCAAACCCGCGCAAGTACCGCCTGCTCTGCGCTGCTGATGTTACCGTCTGCCGACGCACCGTCGAGCAGAATTTCGACAAACATCTGGCGCAGATCATGGCGCACAATCGTGTGCTGGGCAAACTGGCGCAGGTTTTGCTCCAGCCTGAAATCCGGTTCTTTACCCTGTTCAAAGTAACGGACGGCTCGTTTTTTTTCCTCGGTGTTTAAATCAAGGCGACGCATCAGGGCCTCGGCCGCCTTGATTTCAGCCTGTGTTACCCGGCCATCTGCCTTGTTGATGTGTCCCAGTGTAGAAAACAGTGCCCTGAAGAACACCTGTCGTGTGCCATTTCCGCCGGACAGACCGGAAAAGAACCGGTCCGCCATGTGGCCCATAAATCCTCCCAGGATTGCGCCGGAAATACCGCCCCGCATCAGGCCGAGAAACACCCCAATAATTTTGCCCCACCAATGACGGGGAATGCCGGAAAAACCGTTGCTCATAATTTTTTGTCTGGAAATTGTTGATTCGATGGCTGGGAAAGCAAGTATATAATTGCCCTGCCAGTGATGCATAAAGATTTATCGATGAACTAAGGAACCTCTGATTTATTCTGGGCGAAGTAGATTGCGATTCATAATGTTCAGGTTCAAGGCGCAGATCGCACGTAATAGCTGGCTATTGCGAAGATTTGCAACACCGAAACTAAATATTTTGGACGCAAGATACGAGTTCATGAATAGATCAGAGGTTCCCTAAAGGAATGCAAATGCCCAGTGTTTACCACGCCGGTCTGATCACCGGATTACCGCTGATCTACCAGGGGAAAGTCAGGGATTGTTTTGCAGTTGATGACGAGCACATGCTCATCGTGGCCTCGGATCGCTTGTCTGCCTTTGACGTTGTTCTACCGGATCCAATCCCGGGAAAAGGATCTCTGCTTACGCAAATCTCGAATTTCTGGTTTGACCGCTCCGCAGATCTTATTCCTAATCACCTGTCCGGTATCGCCGTCGATGAAGTTATTTCCGATGCCAGCCTGGCTGCATTGCTCATGCCACGATCGGTAGTTGTCAAACGCCTCGAAGGTTTGCCCATGGAAGCAATTGTACGCGGATATATCATTGGATCGGGTTGGAAGGAATATCAGCAAACAGGTGAGGTTTGCGGTATTTCTTTGCCGCCGGGCTTGCAGCAGGCCGAACGGCTACCGGAGGTAATTTTTACACCATCCACCAAGGCAGCATTGGGCGAGCATGATGAAAACGTCGCTTTTTCGGTAATTGCCGACAATATCGGCCAGGAAATGGCTGAGCGTGTGCGCGAGGTAAGCCTGAAGATATTCAGCAAGGCCGGGGAATATGCCCGTGAGCGCGGTATCATCATTGCCGACACCAAGTTCGAATTTGGACTTGACCGGAACGGTGAGCTTCACCTGATGGACGAAGTGTTAACACCCGATTCATCGCGCTTCTGGCCGGTGGAATACTACCAGCCTGGCAGCAGTCCGCCCAGTTATGACAAGCAGTTTGTACGGGACTACCTTGAGACGCTGGAATGGGATAAACAGGCCCCGGGGCCGCGGATTCCCGAGGAAGTCATCCGCGTTACGAGTGAAAAATACCGCGAGGTCTGTCAACGGTTGACAGGCTGAGATTCAAACACCGGAGCAAAAAATGCGATCTATAGAAAGCCTGCTGGATGAATACGGGGAAAGCCATCAAAACCCTGTCAACAAGCTGATTCACTGGATTGCAGTGCCGACCATCGTATGGACAATAATTGCACTGCTGTGGTCAATACCCTTTCCTTTCGAAACAGGTTTGGACGCGGTACCCGTGAATTGGGCCACCATCGGCTTGCTGCTGGCGCAGATATATTGGTTCCAACTGTCCATTTCGCTGGGTCTCGGTTTACTGCTATTCAACACTTTGATGATTCAGATTACCGTCCTTGTATCGCAATTCAGCAGCTGGCCACTTTGGACGCTGGCGCTGGTGGTATTTGTGGGGGCCTGGGTTCTGCAGTTTATTGGCCACGCGATCGAGGGCAGACGCCCTTCATTTTTCAAGGACCTGCAATTCCTGCTTATCGGCCCGGCCTGGTTGATGGCGTTTGCTTACCGGGCCCTGGGTTTGCGCTATTGAACACCCTTGCTGCTTGGCGATCCTGTAAGAAAATCCTTGAGTGTACGGTCTCCTTAACTCAGTCTATACTTAAAGAGTGAGCCAGAACGGTAGCAAATGATGATTACCCGCCTTACCATGACCCGTTATGTAATATTTTGTTTACTGGCAGCGTGCTTTATGCCCGGCATGGCCTTTGGCACAACTTTCACCATTAACGTCAATGATAATTCTTTCAGCAACGGCTCCATAACCATTGAGGTCGGCGACACGGTTCGGTGGGTGAACGCCGCAGGTGGAAATCCTCACGACGTCACATCTAATTCGGGTGCCTGGGTGCCCTCCCCCACTTCAAGCTCATTCACATTTGAAGTTATATTCAACACTGCGGGAACCTTTGGATATTTCTGCTCGGTACATTATCTTTATCTTCCTGCATTCATGACCGGCACGATTACTGTAGAGTCTGCCGCGGCCGCCGAGCTGGAACTGCAGTCCGTCGATGCGACCAACGGCTCCTATTCTCCGGTGACACGCTAACGATAGATTCCACCATTAAGAATTCAGGAACCGCAGGTAGTGGGTCTTTCAGTATCAGTTATTACGCCTCAACGGATAACACCATCAGCGCGGGAGACAACCTGCTGGGTACCGCCAATATCAGCGACATTGCAATGGGGTCGACCCTGAATCACCAGGCCATGGTAAGCGTGCCGGAATCGGTATCCGCGGGTGATTATTTCATCGGCGCAATTCTGTCGATCAACGACAGCAATGCCGGAGATAACGTCAACCATGATCCCGCTGTCATCACTTTCCTGGGCTTGTTTTTTATCAACCCCGGCCTGAATGATGCCTGGGTGAGTGCCGATGCTGCTTTCCAGGGATTTTTCTTTACCGTGTTTCAGGATATCGGATTTTTCTTCCTGTCCTGGTTCACTTTTGACACTGTGCCGCCGGATCCAGGTGTAATGGCAGTATTCGGCGCACCGGACCAGCGCTGGGTGACGGCAAGCGGTTTTTATACAGGTAATTCAGTGGAACTCAACGTAGAGTTGACCACCGGCGGGGTGTTCAACAGCTCTATACCCCTGGCTATGCAGGATACAAGCTATGGCACAATCACCATCGTCTTTATAAATTGTAACGAGGCGTTGCTGACCTATGACTTCCCGAGCCTGGGACTGTCGGGGCAGATGACCCTCACGCGGGTCGTGACCGATAACGTTATGCTCTGCGACATGCTGAATGAAGAACTGCAAATGAATCCTCCTTAGACCATTTTTGGTAACCGCAATAATAGAAAGGCCCGCGTTTGCGGGCCTTTCTATTATTTCCTTCTTTCGTTCAGTCGTCCAGCAAGTCCTCATAAGTTGTGGAATCCAGGAGACTACCCAGTTCTTCTACATCACTGAGGTTGACCTGGAACAACCAGCCGTCGCCATAGGGATCTGAGTTTATGGCACCCGGATCGTCTTCAAGGTCTTCATTTACCGCAATGATTTCACCCGTCACCGGTGCATAAATATCACTGGCTGCCTTGACAGATTCTACCACTGCACAAGGGTCACCCCGGTCGATGAATTCACCTGTTGCAGGCAGTTCAACAAAAACCAGGTCACCCAGTGCTTCCTGGGCATGATCAGAAATACCAATTCTCACACTGCCATCGGCTTCAACACCGATCCACTCATGTGATTCTGTGTATTTCAAATCCCGCGGAATACTACTCATCAGGTCGCATCCTTTTTTGGCCAGGCGTGAATTTTAACACTGCTTTTCGAAACTCCGTTAGGGCATCAATCACTGAATAATGCCCTTGCAAACATTACCCGCGCGCGCAAATGGCGGTTTGACAATTTTTGCTTCCAGCAAGCGGCCCCGGATTTCCACGGTGCAAAGCTCATTGACATCGACCGGAATTCTAGCCAGACCGATCGACCGTTGTAATGTCGGGGAGAAACTTCCGCTGGTGAGGATACCTTCTCCGGCGTCCGTGACGACTTTTTGCCCGTGTCTCAGCACGCCTTTGTCCTGCAGTACCAGGCCCACGAATTTTCTTTCAACGCCATGTGCTTGCTGGTCCTCCAGTGCTCGTCTGCCAATGAACATTCGCTCGTCCTTCATTGCGACCGTCCAGGCCAGGCCGGAAGCAAGGGGCGTTACCCTTTCATCCATGTCCTGGCCATAGAGGTTCATGCCTGCCTCCAGGCGCAGGGTATCCCGAGCGCCCAGACCACACGGCTTTACACCGACTTCCAGCAGACGGTTCCAGAGTGAAACCGATGCTTCGGCCGGTAAAGATATTTCAAAACCATCTTCGCCGGTGTAGCCCGTTCTTGCCACGAACCAGTCATCAAGCCGGGCGGAATAGAAGGGCCCCAGTTTACCTGCGGCAATTGCAGCGGCATCCGGCAGCAAACCGATCACCGCTTCACAAGCCTCGGGACCCTGCACAGCAATCATCGCCAGTTCCGGTCGTTCTGAAGTCCTTATCCCGAAATTGACCGCCTGCTTCCTGATCCAATCCAGATCCTTTGCCCTGGTGGCTGCATTGACCACCATGCGGAAAAAAGTCTCATCGAGATAATAAGTAATCAGGTCATCAATGACCCCGCCATCGTGTTGCAACATGCAGCTGTACAGCGCTTTTCCGGGCTGTGCAAGCTTGGCAACATCGTTGGCCAACAGATAACTGAGGAATTCACGCGCCTGCTCCCCTTCCAGGTCAACGACCGTCATGTGGGACACATCAAACATTCCTGCCGCTCGTCGAACCTGGTGGTGTTCTTCGATCTGTGAGCCGTAATTGATCGGCAATTCCCAACCGCCGAAGTCGACCATCTTTGCCCCGGCCTCGAGGTGGGCGTCAAAAAGCGGAGTTTTTTGTGGCATGAATCAGGCCTGTGTCTGATTGGAACGGAAGCTCACTATAAATGGAACCCGTGAAATTACAACGCATCCCTAGTACTCCTTCAAGGTGCTCCTGATCTTGATTTCGGCCTCCAGTGTCCGGTGCACCGGGCAACGATCTGCGATCTCCATCAGGCGTTTGAGCTGTGTATCGTCCAGGTCTCCGGTCATGCTGATTTCCCGGCTGAGCCGGTCCACCTGGCCGCTTTTCGTCTCACAATCCTCGCAATCCCTGGCATGTATCCGGTCATGCCGAACCGCCACTTCAACATTTTTCAACGGCAACTTTTTGTGTCGAGCATACATGTTCATAGTCATCACAGTGCAAGTACCAAGGGCGGCGGCAAGGAAGTCATAAGGTGTCGGGCCCCGGTCTCCGCCACCATAGGATTCTGGTTCATCAGCCAGCAGTTGATGTCCATCCGCGTTGACCGCGGTAAGAAACATGTCCTCAGCACGGCCCGTCGCGACAACTGCGCCACCCTGGTAATTCGCAAGGGGTGGTTCCCGCAAGTCACCGCTTATATAGCGCGAAGCCCAGGCTGACAATACCTGTCCGGCGTATTTTGAATCCGGTTCCCAGGTCAGCAGGTGATCCGCATCATCCAGAGTGACAAAACTCTTGGGATGGAGCGCACTTTGATAAATATTGGCCGCCTCCTGGATGGATACCAGTTCATCCACCGGTGAGTGCATGACCAGCAGCGCTTTACGCAGCTTGCCAATGCCGTCACGCACGGATTGCGAGCGAACGTCTTCGACAAAGTCACTGCGTATGTGGAATGGCCGGCCCGCAAGCTTGACCCTCGCTTCGCCTGTTGACTCTATTTCCTGCAGGTTGTTTTCCAGCAGGTGAAGCACGTGCTCTGCATCTGCTGGCGCACCAATGGTTGCGACCGCGACCGCAGAGTCTATGAAATGCGCGGCGGCGAGGACTGCCGTGCCGCCCAGTGAATGCCCCACCAGGATTTCCGGCGCTTTGAATTCGCGAGCCATAAAATCTGCAGCATCCACCAGGTCCTGCACATTGCTTGAGAAATGCGTGTCAGCAAACTCGCCTTCACTTTCGCCCAGGCCGGTAAAGTCAAACCTCAGGACACCGATTCCCTCCGTGGCCAGGGCCTCGGCGATATTAGTTGCTGCCTTGATGTTCTTGGTGCAGATGAAGCAATGCGCAAAAAGTACGCAGGCACGAATGCCACCGGCATCAGGACCGTGCATGACACCGGCTAATTGCTCACCGCGCGAGTTTGGAAATTTGAGCTGATTCTGCATTGTTAAAATCCCTTTGGATTTGAGGCATGTTCAAAGAAAACACCAGGTTTCTCCCATGTTTAGTGTAAGCGTGAGATCATTCAGCCGTTCTAAATGAAAGGCTGATCATAATATGGAAATGGTACTGTCCATAGATTCCTGATTAATCATGACCCTATATGAGTGAAAAATCCTTCAAGCGCTCGCGAAATCTGCTGGTTTTTACAGCACTGGTGATCATGGCTGTTCCTCTTGAGTCACAGGAATATACCAGCCTGGGTGCGGACTCCTGCCTGTCCTGTCACGGCGAGGGCTCACCCAAACCGGCTACCGCTATTTTCCAGACCCTGCATGCTTCGCGGACCGATCCTGCAGCTCCTTTTTCCAATCTGCAATGCGAGACTTGTCACGGGCCGGGTGAAGATCACGTATTTGCCCAGCAAAGAGGCAATAACGTACTCCCCGCCCGCACATTTGGCATCAAGGCTGAAACACCGGTGGCCGAGCAAAACAAGACTTGCCTGGCTTGCCATGAGACTCGGGGGGGGGCTGGGCTGGTTCGGTAGCCGTCACGAGACTGCCGAAGTGCCCTGTGCATCCTGCCACCAGGTACACCGGGTCCGGGACAGGGTGTTCGACTCATTGGCGCAACAGGAAGCCTGTATTGACTGCCATCCGAAACGGCGCAGCGATATTTTGAAGACCAGCAGCCATCCTTTGCGATTTGGAAACATGTCCTGCAGTGATTGCCATGATCCGCATAACGGAGACCATGATTTTCTATTGCAAAAATCCTCGGTGAACGAGACCTGTTACACCTGCCATACCGAAAAACGAGGTCCTTATCTGTGGGAACATGGGCCCGTTTCAGAGGATTGCACCCTGTGTCACCAGCCACATGGTAGCAACCATCCAACACTGCTCAAGAGACGGCCACCCCTGCTCTGTCAGCAATGCCATTCTCCTGCAGGCCATCCCAGCACGGCCTATACCAGCGATCTGACCGAAGACAGTTTCTCCAACCGTTTCATGCTCGGACGAGCCTGCCTGAACTGCCATTCTCAGGTGCACGGCTCCAATCATCCCTCCGGCGCCACCCTGGACCGCTGATTAGCTGATGAAAGGGCACCGTGTAATTACCGCAACCATTGGCATGTTGGCAGCGCTGCAGCTCAGCCTTGAAGTACGGGCCGAAGAGCCCGTGGACAGCAGTGGGTGGTTGTGCAACTTTTGCACCTATGCCGCTGGCTGGTTCGGCTCGCTTGATATCGGGCCTGGCTATGCGAGCGATTCCTCCCTGAAATTCGCCGATTACCGTGGAATTGAAGATGAAGACGCCTTCATGTCGGTGTACGGCGATATTCACTTCCGCAACAGTGATGGCCGGTACTTCGACCTTTACGCCCGTAATCTCGGCACGCACAGCCGGCAACTGGAAATACGCGGTGGTCGCGAAGGCCGGTTTGAATTGCACGTAGCCTACGATGAAATTCCCAAGTACCGGGGTTTTGGAACCACGACTCCCTACCGGGACGCAGGAAATGGCCAACTGTTGCTGCCACCGGATTGGGTGCAGGCGCCAACAACAGCAGGCATGAGCTCGCTGACAGATTCGTTGACCAGAGCAAGCCTGCACACGCTGCGAAAAAACTTCGTTGTTGGCCTGAGCTTCAAAAAATCCGTTAATTGGCGCTACGAATTAGATGTCCAACATACTGAGAAAAACGGCACCCGCCCTTTCGGGGCAGGCGTTTTTACGATTCAGTCCAGCCATTTTCCAGCCCCGGTCGATTTCAGCACCGACCGGGTTGATATGAGCGTTGAATATTCAGGTGAACGGGCACACATGCGCGTTGGATTCGGCGGTTCCTGGTTCAACAACGGGAATGCCTCCGTCAGCTGGGAGAATCCCTTCAATCCCATTGGCAATACACAGCTGTTGCGGGCGGCACTTGAACCGGACAGCAATTTCCAGCAATTCAATTTCTCCGGCGCTTACCGGGTGACACCAGGGGTTCGACTTTTGGGCAATGTGACAATTGGACAAATCAAGCAAGACCAGGCTTTTTTACCCTATTCCATTAATCCGGATTTTGATGATCTGCTGTTACCAAGGGCATCGCTGAACGGAAAAATTGACACAGGTATATTTAATCTTGCGACAAGACTAATGGCCCGTTTGTCACCTAATCTGAAGCTGAGCGCGCGAATAAAGATCGATGAAAGGGACAACTCGAGCCCGGTTAATTTTTATACCCCCGTGAGCTATGACTACGTGCTGAACCAAGACACCGCCAACCGGCCGTATTCCTTTAAACGTAACCGGTATTCACTGGAACTTGACTACCGCTCACACCCTTTCATGCGCTGGCGTGCGGGTGTTAAGCGCAATGAGCATGCGCGCACATTGCAATCCGTAACAGATACTAAAGAGAGAACATGGTGGGGCGAGCTCAACTTCAATCATTGGGCCACGGCCCAGCTCCGGCTGCGACTGGAAGCTTCCGACCGCGATAATTCACCCTACGTGCAGGTGATTAACCCCGGCCTGCGGGAGAACGTCCTGATGCGCAAATTCAACCTTGCCGGAAGGGACCGTGATCGGTTCGTCATTGAATTGGACCTCTCCCCGGCCGACAGGCTGAGTGCCGGTATCAGCTATTACATGTCGAAAGACGATTACCAGCAATCGGTGTTGGGAGTACTCCATAGCGAGGAGCGCAGCTTCAGCATCGACCTGGGATACGCGCTGAACAACAAGCTGGGGCTGCACATGTTTTTTACACAAGACAGCTTCGATTCTGAAATTTCTGGAGCAGGCTTTCCCGGGGCCACAGCCTGGATGGCCAGAACAGAAGACCGTTTCACGACTTTCGGAGCCGGTTTTACCGGTAAGCTAAGTGACAAAATGGACATCAGCCTGGATTATATTTCCTCCGACTCCAGGGGCCGGATTGGCACTGATAGTGGATCAGGCGAAGCGCCGTTTCCTGAACTTGAATCGGATTTGGTCAATACCCGGGTACGCCTGAATTACACGGTCAATGATCAGTGGAGTTGGATATTAATTGGCGAACATGAAAACTATCGCAGCAAAGACTGGCAAATCGACGGCCTGGGAAATGACGGTATCAGCGCCATTCTGAGCTTTGGCGGTGAAAGTCCGGACTACAGCATTAATCTGCTACGACTGATGGCCAGCTATCGGTTCTGAATTTTATTATTCACCCCATGACTTTTGCCGCTGGCCTTTTCCGGCCGGCTGTTTTGACTTGGCCTGCTTAAATGAAACCAATGGCGGAAAAAATGAAGATTCCTCTGCAAACCGTGATAGCCGGCCTGCTGTGCCTGGCGGTGCTGACCAATCCCGCACTTGCCCAGGACTGGGTAGACGAAAGCAACAAACACACCGAAGTGGTACTCAATGCCCAGCTTAAATTTCAACCTGAAGCCGTGACCGAGCTTGGGCTCGATGAATACGATGAGATGGTCTTTGACCTGGGGCCGGACCTGTTCGAGCGCACCACCGCGGAAGACCGGATACTGGTGGGGATGACACAGGAATGGTTGCGCACTGCGGAACACCCCAAAGTTATCCAGAATCTCGAGATACTGCGCCAAGCATTGGAAGACGGTATACATTCTGCCGAACTCGAGCACAAGTACATGCTGCCGTATTTCAACCTTTCTCAGAACCTGTTTTTTGGTTTTCGGGCCCTGCTCGACCCGCGCACGGACCCTGAGCGGTACCCGGCGGCCCTGGTCAGGTTGAAAAAGTACACGGGCAGCGCCGATGGTTATCAGCCGCTCACAGAATTGGCAATTGCCCGCACCACCGAGCGGATTGCTGGGCCCATACAAAGGTGAAATTGAACGCGACCTGAACAATGTTGAGCGTTTTGCCGGCGGGTTTAAGGGACTGTTTGAAGCTTCAGGACTGGAGGACTGGGAAGATGACCTGGGTGTATTACAAGGCCAACTCAATGCTTACGCGGATTGGCTGCGCAGCGAAATGCTACCGCGTGCACGCGAAGATCGTCGACTTCCCCCTGAGCTGTATGCCGATAATTTGAAAAATTTCGGCGTGCGGGCAAAACCGCAAGATCTGATTCGTGACGCACAGTTCGGCTTTCAGGAAATAAAGGCGGAAATGCGCTCGGTCGCCAGGCAGATTGCCAATCAAAGGGGCTGGGAGAATGGCGAACTCATGCACGTGATGAAGGAGTTGAAGAAGAACCAGATCCCTCAGGACAGGATCCTCGAAGTCTACTAAGGAGCGCCTGGCCGCCATCGAAGAAATGATCCCTAAGCACGATATCGTAAGCTTGCCGGATCGGGATGCCAATATCAGGCTCGCCACCGAGGCCGAATCAGCCAGTATTCCAGCGCCGTTCATGAGCCCACCGCAACTCATCGGTAACACAGGCCAGTATGGCGAGTTTGTACTGGTACAAAAAAACCCGGCCATGGAAGAAGACAGTCAGATGGATGACTGGAGCCACGATGCCGTGACCTGGGCATTGACTGTGCACGAGGCCCGCCCAGGCCATGAAATGCAATTTGCTGCACTGGTTGAGAATGGAACCTCACTCGCGCGCACGACCTACGCTTTCAACAGTGCCAATGTAGAAGGCTGGGGACTGTATTCGGAAGCGATAATGATGGAACACCTGCCGTTGGAAGGACAGTTGTTTACCCTGCTAGCGCGCTTGCAGCGGGCCGGCCGGATGTTTATGGACCCGATGGTCAACCTCGGATTGATGTCGCCTGAAGAGGCGATTGATTTCATGATGAACTAGATTGGCTTGTCCAAAGCCATGGCCAGTTCAGAGGCCGACCGCTATGCTTTCCTCGCACCAGGCCAGGCCACTTCCTATTATTACGGTTACCGGAACCTGCAGAGACTTCGCACCGAGGTGGAAATGACCTTGGGGGATCGCTTCAATCAGCGTAAATACCACGATTTTGTGCTTGCACAGGGTTTGTTACCGCCGGATTTGCTGCGCAAAGCGGTACTGGAGGATTTTGTCCCTCTACAGTAATTACCAACAAGGGGCGGTGGTTGCTGTAAGCACATTCGCGAGGTAGTCCTCGCTCCTACACCGAATATTGAACTAACCTTTTGAATTAAAAAAAGAATCGAGAAATTTCAAAAAGGCCGCGTGTTACCCACGTGTCATTTGGTACACTTTTTTGTACCGCTTAATCAACTTTCTTTGCAGCGGCCAGTAGTGAATTCATTAAAGTGTCGGAGTGAAGCCCGTGTGCCTTTTCTAAGATTTGGGCATCGGTCAGTTTCGGGTTGCCGCGATCCTCGAGGGGAAAGACGTCCGCGTGACAGCGGGTTAATTTTGGGGAATTATATCGAATGTTACCCAACCTCCCCGCTGGATAAGCTGCCCAATCCTTACCTACTCGAACACGGCGAAGTTCATTCCCTTGTTTCGGGAAATCTTCGCCCTTGCCGCTTCCTGTGACCCCTTGCCCTTGATCCGGTTGCAATTGCCACAAAGCAGTTGGAAGTTGTCCACCCAGTCCTGACCGCCCTTCGCTCTCGGAACAATGTGATCCATCTCGAAGTGCTGTATCCCGAACTCGTCGTGGCACAGGTTGCAAAGTCCCTCCTGATCGTTGTACAGCTTGTTCTTGAGTTCCCTACGCTGCTTCGGAGTCGAAGCCTTCTCCCTCTCGACATCCGTTCTTATCGGAACGTCCGTGGCATGGCGGAAGTTTCTAAATGAAAATAAGTCCCTCTTCTCGCGTATCCGTTGCACCACCAGTCCGCCGCTTTCGGCGACAGGTCTATGCCGCACCATTGCCGGTTCAGGAATTCGGCGGCGATCAGTGTCGTCGCGCATCCGCAGAAGGGATCGAGAACCATGTCATCCTCGTTCGAGGATACGCGGATGATGCGGTCAAGCAGAGCCATTAGTTCACCCTAAACACCTTCATCACTTCATCCCCCAAATGGTTAATCACCTTTACCGCAATACGGCCTGATTTCGGCTTACTAAACGGTCTCGATGTATCGCTATTGAGCGAGGCCCAGGCATCTTCGTTGATTTCGGCTTTTAAAGTGGTTTTGAGTGATTTGTAGGGGTCGTTGGCGCCGAGGAAATAGGCGTGGCGGACGAAGAAGCTTTCTTCGTTGTAGTCGGTGTCGATAAACCAGCAGGCGATGCCGTCGGCACCATCGCTGCGGACTTCGCCGGTGTTGGGGTGAAAGACATCGACGCCATTGACTTTGATCTGTATCTGCCCATTTTCTGCATCGATAATGTCGATATCTGGCTCACCGAAGATAACGAAGAGATTGCCCTTGCCGGTATTTTTGAGATCGTCGGCCATGTGCAGGTCGGCGTTCATTCTGGCTTTGAGAACGGGGATGCGGCCAAGTTTGTTGAACTCTGTTGAGTGGGCGTCGTAGTTGAAGGCGCAGCAGATGAGCACATCAAAATCAGCATCGCCTGCTTCGCGGGCAGCGGCGACCAGGTCGGGGCGGGAGACTGTGCCGAATTCCGGGCCGATAAATATGCCAGCTCGTTTCTCTTCGCCTGAGCCTTCCTTACCTTCAAAATAGTGACCCTCAGCGCAAATTAAATCACCCGGCCAGGCTTCCAGTGCAGTAAAGTCTATCTTGCCTTCTTTGTGCGCCTGTTGTACTCCGGCGGTTTTTAAGTTTTCCAGAATCATTTGCACGAAGTTCTGCGCTTCGCCATAGGCTTCCTTAGATTCTGAAATACTGTCATCAATAAGCTCATCATTTTCATCCACACCGAGCACTCGGTGAGGAGAAAGACTTTCTACTGTGAATGGCCCGGCAACGCGAACCTTTTTCTTGTCTTGGTAAGGTTTGTCGTAGAGGGTTTCAAAATCAGCTTTGGCGGCGATGGAGGCATCGATTTCTTTTTGTCGGGCAATGCGTTGTTGCCACCATTCAGCGTGTCGTTTTTTTGCACCAGCACTCCATCCGTCATTTACCTCTCGGGGAATTTCCCATTCCTGCCATTTTTCACCCACCTCTTTATTGAGTTGCTCGCGCAAGGGTTCCAGCTGCTCCTGGAACTGCTCCCAGATCACATCAATTCCTGCATTATTGGCAATAGATTTGAGCATGATATGTGGCACACGCTCACAGACAAATCCTTGCCGGATATTCCCATGCGTGGAAGCCGTAGAAGAAACTGAGCGAGTCACTTCTGCTTCTTTTTGCTGGCCTTCATTACTGTCTACTAACAGGTAGTATGGATAACGTGCACCCATAATTCGAGCACGAGCCAAAGCGAGGGCTACGCGAGAGGTATCAATAGTAATCCAGCGGCGGCCCCATTGTTCTGCGACATAAGCGGTTGTACCGGAGCCACAGGTAGGATCAAGAACTAAATCGCCTGGATCAGTAGCCATAAGAATACAGCGCTGTATAACTGATGGGGCGGTCTGAACTACATAGGTTAAACCCGTACCAATTTGCAGCGACTCCCACCTATCACTTATCGGAAGCACTGCAAAGTCGTTGAGATAACGCTTGTAACGAACTGTAGATGCACCTGACGCAATACGTCCAGCCTTAGTTAAGGCTGATAGTCCATCTAACGTGGTCTTCCAGTGACTTGAAGATCCGGGTTGATAATTTCGCGCCTGAAAATGAAATAGCTGCTCCCCTGATGACTTTCCGGAACTAATCAAGCTAGTATGTTGGAAGACTTTTCCTTCCGGCAATGCAACTAAGCGATCCAACTCTTCTCGCTTCAGCCTACGCTCAACACCATCATTCAATTCAATCTGATCATAACGATCAGAGGAAACATGACCGGCAATACGATCATTGTAAAGTTGGCGATACTTTACATCAGATTTTGATTTTGCAAACCAGACAATAAAATCAACTGTATTTGCCAGCAGGTTTCCTGCTTGGCTACCTGTTTTTTGTACCTGAATAATCGAGATAAAGTTATCTTCACCAAAAACCTCACCCAAAACGGCTCGAACACGGTGAAGATTCTCATCCCCAATCTGCACAAAAATCGACCCGGACTCCGTCAACAGATCCCGCGCTACCGTCAACCGATCCCGCAAATAAGTCAGATAGGAATGAATGCCGTCCCGCCAGGTATCCCGAAATGCCTTTACCTGTTCGGGTTCACGGGTAATATGATCCGCCTTGCCATCCTTTACATCGCGGCTGGTGGTTGACCACTGAAAATTGGAGTTAAATTTAATCCCATAGGGCGGATCAAAATAAATACACTGCAGTTTGCTCCGCAGTCCTTCGCGTTCAGCCAGTGACGCCATCACCTGCAAACTGTCACCCAGTATCATGCGGTTGGTCCAGTTGGCGTCGTGCTGGTAAAACTCGGTTTTGGCTCCCTCATCAGGCACGCCGTTAAAATCCGCAAACAGGTCCACCTGAGGTTCGGCTTCTACTTCATCCACCTCGGTGCGGCACAGCAGATCATCAATTAATACCTTGGGGCGAACCTTTTCCTGGATATAGAGTGGCGGGGCATGCACCACCAGGTCGGACCAGTCCTCCTCGTCTTTACCGCGCCAAACCAGTTGTGGGTCAAGGTCGCGGTTGCGGCGTTCATAGGCGACACGAATCGGGCTTTGTTCCTCCTTCTGCATCACAGAATGATATTCGGCGGTAGGAATATTCTTGCGCGATGCCTCCTCGTGGGTGAGAGACTCAACGGTTTTTTTGATTGCTTGTTTCTTTTTCCTAACCATATTTATTCCTTACACCATCGGCTGTGCCGTGACGGCTTCAATCATTTTATTGAACTCAGACTCAACCTTTGCTTCAAAGTCGGTTTGCATTTCGTAAACATCAGTAAATTCGGCAAATGCCCAGCGGCCCAGTTTTCCATCATTGATTACCCCCGGCACCCAATAGGTTTCCATGGTGGCCTTTTTTTCTTTTGCGTCTTCGCGCCGGTAGCCTTTGATCTCAATAATCAAATGCAGCAGGTCATCACCCCCACAACCGTCATTAATCAGAACAATAAAATCGGGGATGTATTTGCGTATTTGGGAGCCATAGCGGTAAGGCACATCTAAACCAAGATTGTGATTTTTGACATAGGCCTTTACCTTGGGGTGTGATTCCACCACGCGGCAAAATTCCCCTTCCCAGCCACTATCAAGAATGGCCCAATTGATATGGCAACGCCGAGCATCGGTCTCCCAGCACTCGGTCTTTGAGGTGTTGAAATTGACATGGGCGGTGGAACCAATGGGGTTGTAGGGGTCAAGCATCACTTTGATGGGGCGCTCACCCACCAGCGAGCGAGTAATAGCCGCAGTAATGCGCTCGCAGGCCATATCGGCCAATTCTTGATACATAAGTTGGGCGGGATAGGTGCCACCTTTGCACACCAGACAGTTGTCGAGCCATTGCCGGGCAATACGTTTTAACTGACCAAACAGGTGCAGCTTGGCCTCTTCACCGGGGTCACGCCATTTTGTGTAGAGCAGTCGCTGGGTAATGTGGAATAACAGAGTAGGACGCCGCATATCGCTCAGATGTTGCAGGCTCAGGTCTACGTCTTCCCCAATGATACCAGCGTTTTTGGTAATTGAAGGGCCGACCAAATCCGGTGTCAGTTCCAACACTGAATCCTGATTGAACTCGGCGGTTAATCGCTCCTCCGGTAGTTCAACCCGGTAACCGGCTACCCGTGGAAAACGAATTTCGAGGGCATCGCGGTCAGGGCTGATGGCTTTAACTTGAATAGTCTCACGCGGCGGCTGTGGGGGTGCCACCACCGGCTTGGCGGTAAAGTCAAAGGGAATGCCCAGCACATCGGCATATTCAACGTTGAAGAGTCCCTCTTCATTCAGATCATGGGATTGGCGGCGCAGTGCGCGACCAATCACCTGTTCACACAACAGCTGGGTACCAAAGGCTCGCACTCCCAGCACATGGGTGACATTGTTAGCATCCCAGCCTTCGGTGAGCATGGAAACAGAAACCACGCAGCGAATCGATTCGCCCAGCTGATCTCGTTTGCCCACGGTATTCATCACCTCGCGGAGTAAATCTTGCTCGGTGATATTCTCTGCGCCCTTATGATCACCGCGCTGTTTCATTTCATAGCGGAAGCGCTCTATTTCATCGGCGGCCATCTCATGAAAGTTTTTATCCAATGCCTCACCAGATTCGAGCTGCTCGCTGTCGATTAACAACGTGCGTGGTCGCGCAATCGGGTTACCGTGTTCGTCGAAATTACGAAATAGTGGCAGACGTCCGTTTTCCAGCGTTGTTGATCCATCGTCATTCTCCCGGTGAAAGCCCGAGATAAAGTCGTACACAAGTTTGGAGGTTGAGGTGTTATTACAGACGACAATAAAACACGGAGGAACACGAATTCCCGCTTCATGCCACAGTTGATAGGTCTTCTCATAATGCCCATACAGGGCTTGCAGTGCGGTTTGGAGCTCCACCGGTAAGCTGAGCGGATCAAGCGTTTCTGCTTTACCTCTACCCTTCTTGGGCATACGGGTGCGAATATGCTCCCAGAGATTGCGAAACTTGGGCATGTCTTCGCCGGGGATATTGTCGGCCACCGGTACACGGGGCAATTTGACGATGCCACATTCGATGGCATCCATTAGCGAAAAGTCACTCATGACCCAGGGGAATAAGGTGCCTTCGGCATAGCCTGAGCCACTCAAAAAGAAAGGCGTGGCAGACAGATCAAGAACACGGTTTACACCCAGTTTACGATTAACGGCTTCGATACCCGATATCCACAGCCGGGCGGCCTCGCTGTTTTTTGCCGCTTCTTTTTTGTCATCGCCCTTTAAATCATCATCAGCCGCATGGTTTGGCTTTTCACGGTAACAATGGTGGGCCTCATCATTGATCACCATGATGTTTTTCATACCCATCAGGTCGGGCATCACCCGCTGCAACATCTGGCCTTCCGTTTCCAGTGTGTTCAGTGCGTCTCCACGTCCCTGAAGCAATGAGCGCCCGCCCTTTGATAGCTCCATGCGCTCACGTAACTTAAACGCATGGTAGTTGGTGATGACAATCTTGGCTCGATCCAGATCGGCCATCATATCGCCTGGAACCAACTCACGGCTCTGGTAATAGCTGTTCGGATCGTTGGGGAGGAGAACTCGCAGGCGATCACGGATAGTCAGACCGGGAGCAACGATTAAAAAGCCTCGGGTGAACCGTTTGCTCTGGGGTTTGCGTACCACATTAATGGTTTGCCAGGCAATCAACATGGCCATCACCGTGGTCTTGCCTGCGCCTGTCGCCAATTTTAAGGCCAGACGCATGATCTCCGGATTGGCATCATTGTTGGCGTTGGCCAAGTACTCCAGAAAACCTTTACCCACCTTTCCAGCCGTGGGCGCAACTTCGGTTAGCCATATCGCCGTTTCAACGGCCTCGACCTGACAGAAAAAAGGCCGGAGACTGCTAAAATTGTGATGTCGCCAGTGTTGAAGCAAACGAGCCGTTTCTGGGGTGACACGCCAGTCATTGGGGTTCGGCAGGCTTCGCCATTTATCAACGTGCTGGCGAACACCCTTGATGATCGCGGTATGGTATTGTTGCTCATCGGTAGACAGTCCTTTGCCTTCATCGAAAACAATCTGCTGCTGTTCGGCAGCACCTTTTCGCTTTCTCGGCTTGGGGATAGGCGTGATAAATTCAGCGTGGCGGCGAAAATCGAGAATTTGTTGCGTGGGCTGGCCACTTGCATCCAGCTCCCAGTGCCGACCGGGATAGTCATAGGGTGAATTGAGTATCGGGTGTTCGAAAAATCGGTTATTCATTTTCCTCCCCATCTTTCTCAGTGCTACCGCTTATAACCCGCTGATCAATTTCGCTTTTTCTAAACTTCCAAAGCCGCCCTACCTTGTGGGCTGGCATCCCCTTGCGTTCTATCCACTTATAGATGGTGTCCCGCTTGACCCCGAGATGAGCCGCAATCTCATCCACCGAATACCAACGATCATCACTCATCGCTTAGCGCCCCACTATGAAGTCGCGCCAAAGACATGATCGAAAACTGTCAAAAATAGCCCTCAATGGGATCGCCACAGATTTGTCCAATAAAATCTGGAATAATAGGTCACAGCGTATTAAAATAGACGAATGAATGCTAGAGATTTTCCAATCTGCGTGCCATCTGACGGTTGAAGGCGTCACGAGTCAATTGATTGTTGAAAAAATACTGGCCTTAACCGAAGGGGGATGATGGTGGAATTATTCTTTTCATATTCACACCGGGATGAAGAATTGCGCAATGAGCTAGAAAAACACTGTCACCCCTTCGACGCCGAGGTGTGACGTGGTCCAATAGATTGGTAATTATGCCCTTGACGAAATAGAGGGGGCTTGAAGGACTAGAAACGTTTCGAGATAATAAAAAGGCTGCATTCCAAGCAGCGTAATACAAAGTTCAACAAAGGAGGTTGAATATGACCAACTTTTTGAATTACCTCGTTCCATGCTCGGCGGCGTTTGCCAACGTCACTGGGGCAAGCTAGAGGTATATTTCAGGCTTATCCGTTCTTGAACCAACCGGGGTTTCTAGATTAATCCAACGGTCCCCGGAAGGGGAAAGAGCCGGCCTTATTGGCCTTTGGTCGGTGGAAACACGTGATCGGGAGTTTGCTTTACGTACTGGAACCTGATCACTTGCCTACTTCATATTTTGCAGCCTCCTATTACCTCAAAAAGCCTCCTAGCCCCTCTCCCTGGGTTCGTCAAGGGCATAATTACCAATAGATTGTACAACCCAGTTAAGAGATAAATTATTCTAACTGGGTTGTACAATCTATTGGACCACGTCAGACTTACAAACTTATCTTGGGGAGTAAAATATGGATAAGACGAAGGCCAAAACCATTCAAATTTTTCTTCCAGATGGTAACCCGAGAGGCATCAGGATAGCTGAAATAACTAGTGGTACGGTTGCAGCAATTCAAATACCAAGATCAAAATTAAATGAAGCTCTAACCGGGAAGAACTGAATAGTGTTGGCGTATATTTATTATTTGGTGAATCTGAATCAAAACCCATAGCTTATGTGGGCGAAGCTGAGAACTGTCTTGTTCGTTTGAAGCAACACAACAAAAGCAAAGAGTTTTGGAGTCATGCCGTAGTTTTTATATCAAGAACAAGTTTTTTTACCAAAACGCATATCAAATATTTGGAATGGCTTTGCTGTGAAACTGCCCTCAAAGTTAAGAGGTTTTCATTGGAGAACGGCATTTCACCTAGTCAGCCTCATGTTTCTGAACCTTTGGAAGCTGACCTTCTAGACAACTTTGAGACAATTAAGATTTTAGTGTCCACTCTTGGCTATCCGGTGTTCGATCAAATCAAAAAGCCGAATAAAAATCTTATCTTTTGCCGAGGAAAAGATTTTGATGCTCAAGGCGAATACACAGAGGATGGGCTTGTCGTCTTCGCCGGTAGCAAGGCACGTTTGACAAAATCTTATGTGGAACCCGTCGAAGATTAAGGACATTAATTTTAGATAAGACTATTGACCAAAAAGAAGATTCTCTGGTGTTCGCAACTGACTATATGTTCAGTTCACCAAGTGCTGCTGCCGAGACGGTATTGGGACGGTCTGCGAACGGGTGGACGGAATGGAAATTTAAAAATGGCCGGACTTTGGATGAAGTTATTCGGCAAAAGAATTAACTTGTACCAGTAGAACCCAATACACTTTGTCGAATGAACTTCTGAGTTGGTTAAAATTTGTCCAAGATGAGGGGATCCGCTGATATGAAACTACCTACCATAATTCTATGTTTATGTTCGGCAATGGCTTACACAGAAGTTGTGGCGGTTGAAATTGACAGGGCAGATTCAATTGCAGAAGTGACAGCTGAGGCTACAAAGCTCGGTATACCCCCTTGTGCTGATACCAGTTATGTTACGACAGTATGTTACGGCCTTGTCACTTTTAGCATTGGTGATGAGTATTTCGGCCCCATACATCCTCAAAAAAATCAATTTGGCTTTGGGTTTTATGAATGGTCAGATGGCCGTAGATATTTAGGTGAATTTTTGGTTACTGATAAAGGAACAAAAACAGGACTTGGGAAGATGGTGTGGCCGGATGGCTCATATGCCTGTGTGACGTCAGCCCATATGGGGCCAATCAACTGCTTTAACTAAGAGACACTTCTGCTATTTTTAACCTGAAGCAGAGGAGTCTCAATATGAGCATGTCAAACACCACCAAACGGGTCAAGGAGACCCGCATCATGACCTCGATATCACCGAGGGCTTCTTTTGCTTTTCCAAGCTCAATTATCAATTGCGGTATTTTCATCCTTACTCCCCGGGTAATACCCGAACGCGACCTCGTGCTCCTCTTTCCAATCGTCAACCCATGCCCCGTAAATGTCGAGCTTTGACGTGTCGCTGTGTCCCATTTGGTAGGCCACGAGGAGCCGGTTGATCCCCGAGCTGAGCTGGTGGCTGGCGAACGTGTGCCGGGTTTGCTTGAAGGGTCGATATCGGACCCCTGCCCGCTTGAGCAGCGTTCTCCATTTGGTGTTGATCTGATTGTAGGTCCTGAAAGGGGCGTTCCGGGTGAACTGTCTCCATACCCATTCCCCATGCCAGCCGGTCTCCTCTCGCTGGCGTTTCAGAGCAGCGAGGGCCCGCGGCAATAGATCCAGATCCCGACGGCCTGAGGGTGTCTTGACGCGCTTTGTATCAGTGCTCCGGGTGTTAATCATAGCCGCCCTTTGAATCTTCACTCTCGCGGTTTTGAGATCAACGTCGGGCCATAGCAGTGCCACGAACTCCTCGATCCGGGGCCCGGAGAAAATCACGAATTCGGCGAGGTTCCACATGAGCGGCTCGAAGTCCTCGGCGGTCGTGAGGATCTGCTCAATCTCAGCCATTGAGAACGGATCCGGGCGCACCTTGTCGCGGATCGGGAATAGATCCTTGACCTCGGCCCTGTCGATCGGGTTCGAGGCGATCTCGCCGTCGCCGACAGCCCGCCGGAGGGCTTTATTGAGCACGATCGTATAGTTCGAGAACGTCTTTTTGGTGATCTGGCGCTCGCGGATAATGTCCCGAATGTGATCGGGCGCGAGATCCACGATCCGGATCTCGCCGATGTGCGAGTTAATGATCTTGACCTCGCGCTCGTACTGCTTGATGGTCTGTTTTTCTTTGGATCCTGAACGCCTCAGATCCTTGAGGATAGACTCCTGAGCTTCTTTGACCGTGACCGTCGAGACGACACGACCGAACAGTCGGAGCTTTTTGGATTCCGGGAAAAACTCCTCGTAAACGAACGATCCGCGGACCTTCCGCGCTTCTACCTCGGCTTTGACGTTGTTTGCGTGGGCCCGATGACTCGATATCTCGGGATCAAATCCGGGCAGGATCTCACGGCAAGTAACGCCGCGATAACTGAATTGAATCTGAATCGCTCGCTTGCCGGATTTGTAAGTCCGAGGCGTTACACCACGGCGGAAAGGATGCCGTTTTCTACCCATTGATCGTATGCCCTGACATTAACGAAAAGCCGACGCCGCCGAATCTGGGTGATCTTCCCGTCGGGCCAAACCCCGCGTTTTCGGTTTGTTCGGATTGCCTCAACAGTATAGCCGGTTAATTCGGAGAACCTCTCGGCGCGAATCCACTCGACGGGATAGGCGTTCACCTTCGCCTCCTGAATCGATCCGGCTCGTTCATTTGGTAATCCCTGATCGCCTCGTAAGCCGCGTCGGGGTCCGGTTCGGTGTCGATCTCCTGCTCAATCGTGAGCTCCTCGTTCTGAAAGATCGTCGCGTCGTGACAATCCGATACGGCCTGATCGTTTTTGTCGGCACCGCATTGTCCGAAGTGCTCGAACGGGCCGACGCCAAAGTCGGCGATGTGCCAATCGCACTCATGACCGCAAGTTCCGCAGAACATTACTTCGCCTCTTTCACGACGATTGTGTAGTCGATGTTTTATTGTCTGTTGCTTCTGTCATGGGGTTAATTCCTTGTTCTAGACGAATAATTCGCCCGAGGATCCGTCACCGGTAAGGTGGCGCTCGAGCTTGAGTGCGCGATCGGCAATACGGCTTGACCGGCTGCGGAGATCTGCGATCGCTCGGCGGATTTCAGCCGTGGTTGCGTGGCTGGCGAGCCGGTAGCCGTTCTGTCCGGAGATCACGTCCCCGGTTTTCTCGGCAACCGCCCGGATGTTGCGATACGGGATTCCGTATCGCTCTGAAATGTCCCGGCCCTTGATCCAGTAACCGCCAGCGAGTGCGAACTTGACTCGCTCGATATCGGTGTCCGATGGCTTACCTTTTGGCATTACGTGTATCCCGGAATAGTTTCAGAATAATTTACGCAATAATTTGCGTTCGATTTACAAAACAAGTGCCCGGCGATCTCCGAGTTCTGAGAGGAACCAGGGGATGTACAGAGACCGCCGGGGCTTTAATCATTCGCTTTTTTTCTGGTGCTTGATGTCGGTCACGTTGCTGTCGCCCTGCTTGATCGCTTGCGAAAGGCCCCGTCCTTGTTGTAAATAATTTCGTCGGTTTCTTTATCGACCGCGTGAAGTTTCGGGTCGAATACGGCCCCCTCGGAGTCACGGAAATGGCCATCGTGTGTGACGTCAGCCCATATGGGGCCAATCAACTGCTTTAACTAAGAGACACTTCTGCTATTTTTAACCTGAAGCAGAGGAGTCTCAATATGAGCATGTCAAACACCACCAAACGGGTCAAGGAGATCCGCCGCAATACCCGTCGCAAGTTCTCGTCAGAGGAAAAGATCCGTATCGTACTGGATGGATTGCGCGGTGAAAGCTCGATCGCTGAACTGTGTCGCCAGGAAGGTATTAACAACAATCTGTATTACCGCTGGAGCAAGGATTTTCTGGAGGCCGGTAAAAAGCGCCTGTCAGGAGATACCGTCAGAGAAGCCAACAGCGATGAAGTGGTTGGTCTCAGAAAAGAAAATACCACCCTCAAGCAAGCGGTTGCCGAACTGTACCTGCGCAATGACTGGCTTAAAAAAAGTCTCACTGGGTAGGGTGTGACATTGGACGAAGACTGATGTACAGCGCATCTGAAAAGCTGGCCATTATCCGCCTGGTGGAAGACTCGGAGTTATCCGTGCGCAGGACTCTGGTCGAGATCAACGTCAGTCGCAGCAGTTTCTACCGTTGGTATCAGGCTTATGAACGCGATGGCCCTGATGGCTTGCAGAACCACAGCAGGGCATCACGTCAGCACTGGAACAAGATCCCCGAGTCGGTACGGGAACTGGTTGTTGATGTGGCCCTGGAACAACCGGAGCTGACACCCCGGGAACTGGCCTGGCATCTTACTGATACCCATGAGTACTTTATCTCGGAGTCCAGTGTCTATCGCATCCTCAAGGCCCATGACCTGGTTACCAGCCCACAGTTCATAGTGATGAGCGCAGCCGATGCGTTCCAGCATCCGACACGGCGTGTACATGAACTGTGGCAGACAGACTTTACCTACTTCCGGGTGGTGGGCTGGGGCTGGTACTTCCTGTCGACGATCCTGGATGACTATTCCCGTTACATCATCAGCTGGCGGTTGACGACCACGATGGCGGCGCATGATGTCACCGATACTCTGGAAGATGCTCTGAAAGCCACAGGGCTCACCGAAGTCAGGGTGCATCACAAGCCCAGGTTACTGTCTGACAACGGCCCCTGCTATATCTCAAAAGAACTCAGGGAATGGTTGCAGGATCAAGACATGAAGCACACCCGGGGAGCACCGTACCACCCGATGACCCAGGGCAAGATCGAACGCTACCACCGTTCGATGAAAAACGTGGTCAAGCTGGAGAATTATTACTTCCCGTGGGAACTGGAAAGTGCCATTGCTCAGTGGGTGGCTCATTACAACCATGAGCGGCATCACGAATCACTGGATAACGTGACGCCGGCTGATGTGTATAACGGAAGAAGAAACGACATCCTGGACCGACGGTCAATGATCAAAGCCAGAACGTTAACGCAAAGGAAAATACAAAACCTGCGGTTAGCAGGCTAGACTGGAGAAAGTACGGGCAGAAAAGTGTCTCTTAGAAAAAGGCTCAAGTGGTCCCATATGCTCTGACGACGTACACGGACCACATGGTCTAACGTAATCACAAGCATTCCTTATCCGGTAGAAGCCTTTTGGTTACGTGTTGTCTGTGGGTTGCACCCCATCGACAAGGTGCCTGTACTTGAACATTGCTTGGACGCTCTGATCAAGTACAGCGGAATCCTGGCGGAAAGAGTCATCAGCGCGGCTGAAATAGCAGCGTCCAATGCAGCGTTGGCACCCCTGTACGCTGCTTGCAAAGTGCTCGACGGCCAGCAGATCCCACGCCCAGAGGTCGATAAAGGCACCGTGTTGTCAGGATCTGCAGAATGGGTCGAATTCTTGGCAAGAGTACTGGCGGTGCGGCATGATCTAGAAGATGCCCGCCGCGTCTACCAGTCCATGACTTGACGTGCTTACGCCTAAAATGTAATAGCCTCTTGTCAAGTCTGGGATGGCACAAATTGGGATCTTGCAGTATTCGAGCGTTAACAGGAAGCCCGTCAACTCCTTCCGCCATTTCAGATATTATAAGAACCCCGCCTGAGTGGATCAGTCGGGCCAGTAACCCACAACGAGGAGTACCTTCCGATGAAAAAAATCACCGGCGAGTTTTCAACAATTGATGAATTGCGGATGAAATATCCACAAGTTCACGTTCTGACAGACTGGGGAATCCTGCCGAGCACGCACCGAGATAAAGGCGCGCTGGTTCTTCACTCCGAGACAGCCGGCGTGGAACCGCGTGTGTTCTATTCAGATCGTCACGATCTGGTAAAAATGGCGAGGACAATTCTCCAGCAGATTGACCCTTCTCCCGAGCAGGAGATTCTTGAGATCCTGAAACGGATCGAGGGCCGCCTCCAGGAAACTCCACCACGTTAGACATATTGCTTCTCCATTTTAGGGGTGATAATATTTCTTCCCCGGTCGGAGAATCGCTGACTGGGCCTTTGGTCAAAGCCCCGCGCTGAATTTCGAGATTGCCCGCTGCGTCAACAGCGGGCACCTAAGCTAGCTTAACACGCTGGCATCGACAGCAATCAACCTTCTTACTGAATGAAAACGGCGGTATACTCTCGCCATCATGTCACGCGGCAAATATTTGAGCTTGGATGAGGCTCGCAAATTGGGCCAACTAGACCGGTTCGCAAAGGAGCATTCGTCGCAATCCGAGGGAGACCGCTTTCAGCAGCTCTTGGACCGGGCGGTCACAGGTTCGTCAGCAGCTCCTCAAACATCAGATCAGGCCGCTTCCGCCGGTTGTAGCGGTACTCGAACTCCTTCACGTACTTCTCGAGATGCTGCTTCGAGACGTGAACGTGAGTCCCTCGAATAGACAACTTCAGACGCGCCCAGTAGCCCTCGATGCCGTTGACGTGGGAGGACCCGTCCACGTACTCGCCGGCACCGTGATTGACCGTCTTGTGGGTGTAGCCAGCCTGCTCTAAGCCGCTGTAGGAGCGCAACTCGTCGGTGTGGACGGTGCCCCCTGGCTCAACGTTCTCCGCGATAATTGGCTGAAGGGTCCGCTTGCGGACGTTGGGCACGACCTTCGTCATCACATCCCCGTCCCGTTCAAGCATCCCGAAGACGATGGCTTTGTTGCCCTTGTAACCGCGCCCCTTGCCCTTCGCTTTGCCACCCACGTAAGTCTCGTCAGCTTCGATATCACCGGCCAAGGGCGTTTCACCGTCCACCTTGGCCATATGCTTGCGGATTTCATGCGTCATGCGCAACGCTGTGGGATAGGAAACGCCGAGCTGGCGCTGAAGCTCCTTGGCCGGTACGCCGTGCCGCGTGGTGGTGAACAGATACAGGGCATAGAACCACTTCTGAAGCGGTGTATGGGACTTATGAAAAATGGTCCCGACCATGGGATAAATCTCATATCCGCACCAGGCACACTCATAGGCGGGATGCCGTTTAGTCCGGTGGAATTTCCCCTGCTTTCCGCATTTCGGGCAATCCAGAACGGCACCGTGACGCTTGCGCATCAGGTATTCGAGACAAGTATCATCATCCGGATAGCGCTTGAAGAACTCTTGAACGGTAAGTGTTTTCATGATTTTCTAAGGCTAGCAGAATTCTTTACAGGTGTCAACTTGATAATCGCGATTGCTTGTACAGTCGCCATTGCTTGAGATTCGACCATAACGGCCCCGGCTGGCTGACTTTCGTTCGTGCCGCCGGAGTCGAAGGGGTTGTTCGCCCTGGCGGTCTTTGTGAGTTCTTTCGCTTGATTGTTCATTTCGTGTTCCTATGGTTTTGTCAGTCTGAGCCCCCGGTATTTAGATTCCGGGACGGTGTACGATTTTCGGGTTTGGGTACGCCATGTTGCTAACGTCTTTCCGGCGTATGAAATTCCCGCTCCGTCCGGGCCCTCGAGCGGATCCTCAAACTTGATCCCCGCCGCCTCAGCGATTGCCAGCTTGAGCAAAAGCTCGTTATCTTTGATAGCGCTCAGGGTCACTTTCGCGGAGTCCTTGAGCTCATGGAGTTCGTTCCAGCGTTTCACGATCTCCGGGTCAGTGACGGCCTTGATCTCGCCGTTATCCTCGGCATACAGGAACTCGAGATCGCCGAGGGTTGTCGGCGGCGGCGGGCGGCGGTCTATGACGTGTTGCCAGAACTCCGCCTCGCGCTTGATGATGAGCTCCTCGAGCTCGGCATCGTGCTGGAATGTGTAGGTCCGGAGATTGTTTCCTCCGATCAAGGCCGCGAGCTCTGCCCCCTCCGCTCCCCACTTCGCCCGGGCTATAACAATTTGGTGGTGTACTTGAATCAGGTAATGAACCGGGACGTCGTCAGATCCCTCCTCGCCGAACGCACTCCGGGCGTAATAAACATTGACGTTTTTACACTCGAGAGGCCGACCGTTGCCGACCTGCCGACGGTCCAGATGCGCGATCATAAAATCATGCTCCGGGTGAGTCAGTTGAGCATTGACCCGGCGGACCTTGATGCCGGTTTTCTCGGACCATCCCTCGGCAATCATCGTCTCTAATTTCGAGCCCCAATACATGAGCTCATTCCCGACCACGGGATCGTTCGCCGCGTCAAGCTCCTCGGTTTTATCAAGGTATAGCTCGAGCGGTGTTTTCCACTGGCTGAGCCCCATAGCAGCGGCGGCGTCGGAGGCTCCGATTCCGGTCAGTCTCTCGGTGCGTTGTGCTGCGGTTAAGGTCATGACATCACCTCGCTACCGTGAACCGGGCGATCTCGTCGATGTCGGCGTTAAGCTTGCTGATCGTCATTGCTTGAATCGGGGGCCGACAAGGGAATAGAGAAAAATTGCGCCAGCAATGGCACTCAAGACGACCCGCCCCGCACGAGGGGCAAGAAAAGAGTTCGGGACGGACCGTTTGAGCTTCGCTTCGAATAACCCGAGACGCTCACGAGGGGCAAGCTCCTCGGTCGAAGTAAAAACCTCCCCGAAAAAATCGGGTCGGTGCTCTTGCGGCTGGCGTTGCCGGATTTACAAAAGCGATGGAAGATGTTGGCTGGCTTGAAAAGATCAAGATCAAGGGCAAGGATTTTCTGTTCCTACCGAATTTCGAACGCCATGTCGGAGAAAGCGCGAAAAAACGGGCACTTACGGCTCGAAGGGTAGCAAAAAGCAAGCGTAAAAACGCCAAAAGTAACGACGAGAACGTTACTAAGGTAACGCCGCCAACGTTACTAAATGCCTTCTGTTACCAAATGCGTTACCTAGAGTTAGAGTTAGAGAAAGACCTTATATTAAACAGGGGGGGAGTACTGATAGTTCGGAGGGGAAAACCGAAAACAACCCCCGCCCCACCAACTTTTCAAAAAGGAAAACCGAAAACAAAAAGCAACCCGCTGCCAAGCCAAAAGACTTTTCAGCCTTTATCCCGTTCGACAAAACCCGTGAACGAATAAAACTCAATTGCCCGAACATCACCGACGCGTTTATCGAAGGATCCTTAGCCGAGTTCATCACCTACGCCGAGGCCCACTACCGACCCGTTCAACTGCAATCGAAATTTATCAAATCCGTGACCTCGGATTTCAAGTATCGAGAGCTCAACGGACAGCGCAGAAAAGCCGAACAAAAGCTCAGGGTGCCAAAGGATGTGAACAAGGTCGAGGCGTGGGCCAAAAAGCACGACTACCCGGCCCCGAAACCCGGCGAGGAAACCGGGCACTACATGCTAAGAATAGAACGGCACATCGACCAGCGCAGGGCGCAGGTATGAATCTTACCGAACGCAATGCGCGGCTAAGGAAAGGGATAAACAGGCCAATGGTAAACCCCAAAACCATCATTTGCCCCGGACGCTATAAAAGAAGCCACCAGGTTCGAGTCGTACCAGTAACGGATCCCTCGGTCCCGGGAATTGACCCTCCTGGGGATTACACCGGGGGATCCTACATTCTCTCAGGCGACGAGGGCCCGGAGCCGCTCGGCGAGACAGACTTTCCAGTTTACCCGCGTTCCCCGGGTAGTGAGAGACTCCTAACTCACGCACATGCATCCGGGGAGCGCGGCCTACCTGATGATGATTGAACGAATGGATACACGAAGCAGGAACTGACCGCCGTGATCTTCGCTTTCGATATTTGGTTCCGGTCGTGAACCCTCGAGACATCAAGCGACGGGCTATTGCGCGGGCTGTGGTGCTAAGAAATGAGATCCAGCAGTGCGGTATAGCCGACGAAACATTTTCGCCCCACGATCCGATTAAGACCGCTCATTTCCGCCGCCTTTTAGAGCTCGGCTACTCGATCAACGCGGCATACCGACAGCTCGATAAGTGGGGTAATGCATGAACTCGGTTCCTGTGACCAGAAAAAAAGCCGGCCCTGGGAATAGATCCTTTGAGTAATCGTCGCTCAATCGCGCACGGCCTCACCATCGGGCTAATCTGCCCGGAGATTTCACCCGCACATTTGAAACAGGTCGCCGAGCTGCTAGCTACCCGCGTCATCAAATCCAGTAGCGGGACTGTTGAGGTCCGCAGAATCAAACTCTCAACCTATCCCGCCGGTGACCGAGGCCCGGTCAGGCAATACACGAACGCGGTCATTGCCGCGAGGAGTAATCCATGAATCCGAAAAAGAGAGCACGCATTTCGGCCCTTTCCGTTTTGGTTACCGGCCTTATCGACGAGGAGGAACAGGATCTCAGCGATACGCCCGATAACATCGAAAATTCGTCGGCGTCGGTGAAATTCAGGGCCTCGATCGCCCACCTTGAAGATGCTTACGACAGCCTTACAAAAGCCAAGCAGATCGGTACATGACGAATAAAACCATCTGCGTATTCGGAGATCGCCCAACCCCTTGAACAATCACCGCGAATGGTCAAGGCTGGCACGGGAGCTTGAAAAGGTTCCCGGCAGGCCCGCGCCTGCAATTGAAAAACACACTCCCGCCACCAGCAGGGGCCTCGAGTTCAAAATTCAGAGTTCGTTCATCGATTGGGTGCGGATCATGGAACGTCAGCAGGTCCCCGAACTGGTGAATCTATACGCCATTCCAAACGGTGGTCACCGGCACCCGGCGGGCGGCGGCAAGATGAAGCGAGAGGGTGTCCGCAGGGGCGTTCCAGACCTTCATTTGGCTGTTGCGCGAGGCGGATACCACTCGCTATACCTTGAAACCAAAGCGCCCGGTGGCTCCCTGAGCAAGTGGCAAGTCGAAATGATTCGCTCATTACGCGAAGCCGGAAACCGGGTTGAAATCTGTTTTTCAGTGGATGAACTCATAACAAAAACAATGAAATACCTCAATAGAGGATATCAGCATGAGCAAGGAAACATTCCCCCTGATCGGTGAGGAGATAGCCGATATCTTTGAAGGGTTTTACCGGCTTCAAGGCTTCCCGCCGGAACAGGCATCGAGCCGAGGGCGGAAGTTCGCACGGCTTTTACTCGTGTCGCTCGCCGGGACAAAGGTCTGGTTCCCCGCGGACCCGTTCAAGGCAAGCAAAATAGAAGCCCGCAATGTTGAGATCAGGGCCAAATTTGACGGCAATAATTCGGCTCAGTTAGCCGAGGAGTTTGATCTTTCTCGTCAGTGGATTTGGAAAATCGTCAACAAAGCGGCTGGACGCGTTGACGATTTATTTGATATAGCACCCCCATGAGTCCCGAGCACCAAAACACAGCCGACGATCTAGCCCGGGAACTGGCGGGCATTAAGCACATCGATAACCGGCTTGAACGCGTTGAGGATGAAAACCTTGACGCACGGGAACTGGTGTCTACCCTTTCGCAATCCATAAGCTCAATCGAGGCAACGCTTGTGATCTTCGGGGCGCAACTCAAAACCCTCGTTAACAAGCCCTCGCGCTTGGGTTCGATCATCGCCGCGTTCAGTGTTGGTATAACGATTTTTGCCCTCGCCCCTGGGTGGTGGCAGCGGCGCGACTGGCAGTCTGCGCCGCTGCCATTTTCCGGCACCGCCGTTACGGCGTCCAATGCCATTACCAGCGTGCCCGCCACTGCAGCCGAATGTAGTTCTCCATTTGGCAGGACAGGTGCGCACGCCGGCCGATCTCAAGTCCTGCCTCCAGATGGGAACCGGCATTGAGATTGAGGCCGAAACGCAGCGCCTGTGACGACACGCCCCCGCTTTCGGTGGCGACATACGGATACCAGAGCCGTCGCGCGCCGAAGCCATAGCCGAGTTCAGCCGTGTAGCGCTGCCCGTCGGCTGTCCGTTCGCCGTTCGCCAGGCCTCCCGCGTTCTGCAACGACCAAAGCGATTGCACGCCACTCTGGGTCGCGCCCCACTGGGATCCCGCCCGATAGCGCAACCCGCGCCCATCCCTGGCGGGCTGGTACACGAAAGACAGGCTGTATCCCCATTCCTCGTAGTTCCGGTCCCGATGGGTCAGGAGCACGCGCCCGTCGACCTGTACCGTGAGGCGGGCCATGTCATAGGCCAGACCGCCGCCGACTTCCAATCCCGCGCCCGTTTCGGCGTCGCCGCCGTCATAACGCAGCACCGCTTCCACCTTGGGCGCCAGAACGCCGCCGAACGCGGGCAGGGAGCCCGAACCTTCCAGGATGAGCCGGATTCGGCTGGTGGCGCCTTCGCCACCCGACAGCCCGGCCACGGCCATGGAGGCGGTATAGGTGAGCATCGCGTCCGTGCGCAGGGCCAGTTCGAACTGTCCGGTTTCGCCCGCGCGCATCGACAGCACGCCACGGCCCCCGAAGGCCGCCATGGCGTTGGTCATGTCGGTTTCAAGGGCCGACTCCGCCCCGTCCGGGGTCAGGGTCAGTCGCCCGCTGCCGTAGCCCAGCGTAGCCCACAAAGAGGTGCGTTCATCGAGACGGTAGCGGGCGTAGGGGTTGATCCCGCTCAGCGTGCTGCTCACCGCCCCGCCTTTTGCCGAAGCCTGTCGATAGCCGCCCTCGCCCTCGCTGTAGGACAGGGCCAGGCCCGCGAGCCAGCGGCCCCACTCGCCGTCCGCGCCGACGATGGCGGTATTGACCTCGCCATCGAGGGACAGCTTGCCCTCGGCGCCGCTGAAGCGGGTCGAGGCGCTCTCGCCCCAGGCCGTCAACCGGTTCATGCCGCGCAGCAGGCTGGCGTCCGGGGAGTAGCCGTAATAAAAGGAACTGCCCATGACCATGTCCCGCAGCCCGGGCGCGCGAACGTCCCCGCCCGCGCCAACCTTCATCAGCAGCCCCTGCAGCATATCGGCCCAGGGACCGCCCCGACCCCTCGCGCCCGGTGCGTGTCCGGCGGCCGGTGCGTGTACCGCGACGGGTACTACGCCCGGCGCACCTTGCGCCATGAACCCGCCCGGCGCCCCGGGGGTTCCGCCCGCCCGGAGTTCGGCGCCGTCGCGCCCGAAACGCGGCGACTCGAGCGCGGCCTCGTGCCCCGGTTCCTCGCCGCTGACGCCCCCGGCGCGCCGCGAATCGAACGGCGCGTCCACCCGCCAACCCAGGACGGTCACGTGCGATTCGCGCGCCCCGCCCTCCAGCCGCCGTCCGATCGCCTGCGCCACCTGATCGGAGGCCGCGCGCCCGAACCGCGACAGCCAGGCATCGGGCATGAGGTCGCTGTTGAGGATCGTCCCCTCGGCCACGCCGTCCTCGATCACCGCCCCGCGGGCGTTGAAGAGCCTCAGCGTCAGCGTCTCGGCGCCCTCGTCATGGGCGTCGTCGAGCACCGTCACCGACACGGTCCCGGACCTTTCCCCCGCCGTAAAGACCAGGGTGCCGGACACGGCGGTGTAGTCCTCGCCCGCCCTCGCCGTGGCGTCGGAAGTGGCGTAGTCCACCGTCACGTCGCGGTCCCGCGCGCGATCGAGCGTCACGGTGAACACCAGCACCGCCTGCGGGCCCTCGCGAACGCGCGCGTCGCCCACGCGCACCGCCCGCTGCGCCCTGGCGGTCGTGCCGTTGACGCTCATCAGCAGGGAACCGCTCGTCCCGTACGAATAGGGGGAGGAGTTGCCCGCGCCGACGCCGTCGATGGTCCAGCCGGACGCGCCGCCGGCGTCCTGGGCGGAGGAATTGGTGTGCTCGACACGGACGAAACCGGATCCCGCCAGCACCACCAGGTACGTCGCGCCCGCCTCCAGGCGGGTGCCGCCCGGCGCGGTGAAGACAATCGTCTGCGCGCTGGCCGCCGGTCTCGGCGACCCCGGCGCGGCGGTGAGCGTCGCCACCCGTGTGCCCAGGGTCGCCCGGGTGTCCGTCACGCTCCCGCGGTAGAGCGTTGCCGAGGGAACCTGCGCGATGTCGGGAGTTCTCGAATACAGCCGGAATTCGATGCTGTCGAGCGTGGCGCCCAGCGCCCCGGCCGTGAAGGCGCCCACGATATCCTGCGTGACCGAAATCTGCGAAGAACCGTCCACGGGCTGCCCGAAATTGCTGACCGGGAAACCGGTCCGGCGCGCCGCCGCGGGCGTGGCCGTGGCGGTGGCCGCCGCACCGGCACGCACGCCGTTGACCGCGCGCAGCTCGAAGGCGTATTGCCTGCCGTTGTCAAGCTCCGTGACGCTGACCGAGCGCTCGTCGGCCCGGCTCGTGCCGGTATCCGAACCGTCGGGCACGTCGGTCCAGGCCGTATCCGGGTCAACCCTGGAACCGGCCGAGTAGCGGTACTGGTATTTCTCGATGCCCGCCCCGCCGTCGCTCCGCGGCGGTGTCCAGATCAGGTTCACGCGCGCATCGCCCGCCGCCGCGCCCACGCTCGCCGGGGCGTCGGGCGCGGTGGCCACGGGCGCGCCGGCCGCCGTGCCGTTGACGCGCATCAGCAGCGAGGCGGTTGTCTGGTAGGAATAGGGCGAGGAGTTGCCGGCGCCGATACCGTCGATGGCCCAGCCGGGCGCCCCGCCGGCGTCTTCGGCCGGGAAGGTCGTGTTCTCGACACCGACCCAACCGGATGACGCCACCAGCACCACCATGTACGTGGCGCCCGCCTCCAGGCGCGTGCCGGGCGGCGCGGTGAAGGCGACGGTCTGCGCGGTGTCCGTCGGTCGCGGCGACCCCGGCACGGCGGTGAGCGCCGCCACCTCTGCGCCCCGGCTCACCCGGGTGTCGGTCACGCTCGCGCGGTAGAGCGTGGCCGATGGGAGCTGGGCGATGTCGGAAGTTATCGAATTCAGCCGCAATTCGATGTTGTGCCACTCGGCGCCGCGGGCGCCGGTCGTAAACACGCCCACGATATCGTGCGTGACGTAAATCTGCGCGGCGCCGTCCGCGCGCTGCCCGAAGTTACCGACCAGGAAACCGGACCCGGGGGGCAGCGGCGCGCGCACGGGCGTGCCCGTGGCGCTCGCCGCCCGGCCCTCGCCGACGCTGTTCACCGCGCGCAGCTGGAAGACGTACTCCGTGCCGTTGCTCAGACCGGACACGGTGAAGGTCGTCTCGTCCGCCGCGCTGCCGCCCGCGTCCGGTCCGTCGGGCACGTCGGTCCAGTCCGGGTCCCAGCTCGAGCCCCCGTCGGCGCTCACCCGGTAGCGGTACTTCTCGATGGCCGCCCCGCCGTCGCTCCCCGGCGCCGTCCAGGCCAGCGTCACCCGCCCGTCGCCCGGGGTGGTGCGAAGATTTCCGGGCGCGCCGGGCGCCGATGTGCTCGGCGCGTTGGTCCGGCCGGACCCGGGCGGGTCGGACCAGCCGGAGTCGCCCTCGGCGTTGGTGGCGCGCACCCGCGCCTCATAGAGCGTGTCCGCGACGAGGCTGGCAATGGTCGTGGACGTGCCCGCGACGTCCACCGGGCCGTCGCTCCAGGTCCCGGAGCTGCCCACGCGGTACTGCACGTCGTAGCTGGCGATGGCGGGCTTGCCGGCGTTGGCCGGGGCGGCCCAGCTGACCGACAGGCTGGTGGTGCTGCCGGACACTGCCGAGACCATGGGCGTCGCCGGCGCGCTGGGGGGCTCGTCCACGTCGGTGATGCTGATGGTGACATCGGCGACGGCGGTGGCGTTGCTGTTGTCGGAGGCCGTGACCGTGACCGTGTAGGAGGCCTTGGCCTCGTGGTCGTAGCTGACGCCGGCCTTGGTGCGAATCTGCCCCGTGGTCTCGACGAAGTCGAAGGCGGCCACATCGGCGCCCCCCAGCGTGTAGCCGAGGGTGTCGCCGGCGTCGGCGTCGGTGGCCGTCACCGCGGCGCCGACGTCACGCCCGCGGCGGTGTTCTCCGTGATTTCGCGGGACACGCTCGAGGAACTGAACACCGGGGCGTTGTTGCCCGGCGCGTTGGTCCGCCCGGACCCGGGCGGGTCGGACCAGCCGGAGTCGCCCTCGGCGTTGGAGGCGCGCACCCGCGCCTCATAGAGCGTGTCCGCGACGAGGCTGCTAATGGTCGTGGACGTGCCCGCGACGTCCACCGGGCCGTCGCTCCAGGCCCCGGAGCTGCCCACGCGGTACTGCACGTCGTAGCTGGCGATGGCGGGCTTGCCGGCGTTGGCCGGGGCGGCCCAGGAGACCGACAGGCTGGTGGTGCTGCCGGACACTGCCGAGACCATGGGCGTCGCCGGCGCGCTGGGCGGCTCGTCCACGTCGGTGACGCTGATCGTGACATCGGCGTCGGCAGTGGCGGTGCTGTTGTCCGAGGCCGTGACCGTGACCGTGTAGGAAGACTTGGCCTCGTGGTCGTAGCTGACGCCGGCCTTGGTGCGAATCTGCCCCGTGGTCTCGACGAAGTCGAAGGCGGCCACATCGGCGCCCCCCAGCGTGTAGCCGAGGGTGTCGCCGGCGTCGGCGTCGGTGGCCGTCACCGCGGCGCCGACGTCCTGGCCCGCGGCGGTGTTCTCCGTGATTTCGCGCTCGGGCATCGCCGGGCTGAACACCGGGGCGTTGTTGCCCGGCGCGTTGGTCCGCCCGGACCCGGGCGGGTCGGACCAGCCGGAGTCGCCCTCGGCGTTGGAGGCGCGCACCCGCGCCTCATAGAGCGTGTCCGCGACGAGGCCGCTAACGGTCGTGGACGTGCCCGCGACGTCCACCGGGCCGTCGCTCCAGGTCCCGGAGCTGCCCACGCGGTACTGCACGTCGTAGCTGGCGATGGCGGGCTTGCCGGCGTTGGCCGGGGCGGCCCAGGAGACCGACAGGCTGGTGGTGCTGCCGGACACTGCCGAGACCATGGGCGTCGCCGGCGCGCTGGGGGGCTCGTCCACGTCGGTGACGCTGATGGTGACATCGGCGTCGGCAGTGGCGGTGCCGTCGGAGGCCGTGACCGTGACCGTGTAGGAGGCCTTGGCCTCGTGGTCGTAGCTGACGCCGGCCTTGGTGCGGATCTGCCCCGTGGTCTCGACGAAGTCGAAGGCGGCCACATCGGCGCCCCCCAGCGTGTAGCCGAGGGTGTCGCCGGCGTCGGCGTCGGTGGCCGTCACCGCGGCGCCGACGTCCACGCCCGCGGCGGTGTTCTCCGCGATTTCGCGGGACACGCTCGAGGAACTGAACACCGGAGCGTTGTTGGTCGGCGCGTTGGTCCGCCCGGACCCGGGCGGGTCGGACCAGCCGGAGTCGCCCTCGGCGTTGGTGGCGCGCACCCGCGCCTCATAGAGCGTGTTCGCGACGAGGCTGGCAATGGTCGTGGACGTGCCCGCGACGTCCACCGGGCCGTCGCTCCAGGTCCCGGAGCTGCCCACGCGGTACTGCACGTCGTAGCTGGCGATGGCGGGCTTGCCGGCGTTGGCCGGGGCGGCCCAGGAGACCGACAGGCTGGTGGTGCTGCCGGACACTGCCGAGACCATGGGCGTCGCCGGCGCGCTGGGCGGCTCGTCCACGTCGGTGACGCTGATCGTGACGCTGGCGTCGGCAGTGGCGGTGCCGTCGGAGGCCGTGACCGTGACCGTGTAGGAAGACTTGGCCTCGTGGTCGTAGCTGACGCCGGCCTTGGTGCGAATCTGCCCCGTCGTCTCGACGAAGTCGAAGGCGGCCACATCGGCGCCCCCCAGCGTGTAGCCGAGGGTGTCGCCGGCGTCGGCGTCGGTGGCCGTCACCGCGGCGCCGACGTTCACGCCCGCGGCGGTGTTCTCCGTGATTTCGCGCTCGGGCATCGCCGGGCTGAACACCGGCGCATTGTTGGTTGGCGCGTTGGTCCGACCGGACCCGGGCGGGTCGGACCAGCCGGAGTCGCCCTCGGCGTTGGAGGCGCGCACCCGCGCCTCATAGAGCGTGTCCGCGACGAGGCTGGTAATGGTCGTGGACGTGTCGGTAACGTCCTGCGGGCCGTCGCTCCAGGCCCCGGAGCTGCCCACGCGGTACTGCACGTCGTAGCTGGCGATGGCGGGCTTGCCGGCGTTGGCCGGGGCGGCCCAGGAGACCGACAGGCTGGTGGTGCTGCCGGACACTGCCGAGACCATGGGCGTCGCCGGCGCGCTGGGCGGCTCGTCCACGTCGGTGACGCTGATCGTGACGCTGGCGTCGGCAGTGGCGGTGCCGTCGGAGGCCGTGACCGTGACCGTGTAGGAAGACTTGGCCTCGTGGTCGTAGCTGACGCCGGCCTTGGTGCGAATCTGCCCCGTCGTCTCGACGAAGTCGAAGGCGGCCACATCGGCGCCCCCCAGCGTGTAGCCGAGGGTGTCGCCGGCGTCGGCGTCGGTGGCCGTCACCGCGGCGCCGACGTTCACGCCCGCGGCGGTGTTCTCCGTGATTTCGCGCTCGGGCATCGCCGGGCTGAACACCGGGGCGTTGTTGCCCGGCGCGTTGGTCCGCCCGGACCCGGGCGGGTCGGACCAGCCGGAGTCGCCCTCGGCGTTGGAGGCGCGCACCCGCGCCTCATAGAGCGTGTCCGCGACGAGGCTGGCAATGGTCGTGGACGTGCCCGCGACGTCCACCGGGCCGTCGCTCCAGGTCCCGGAGCTGCCCACGCGGTACTGCACGTCGTAGCTGGCGATGGCGGGCTTGCCGGCGTTGGCCGGGGCGGCCCAGCTGACCGACAGGCTGGTGGTGCTGCCGGACACTGCCGAGACCATGGGCGTCGCCGGCGCGCTGGGGGGCTCGTCCACGTCGGTGATGCTGATGGTGACATCGGCGACGGCGGTGGCGTTGCTGTTGTCGGAGGCCGTGACCGTGACCGTGTAGGAGGCCTTGGCCTCGTGGTCGTAGCTGACGCCGGCCTTGGTGCGAATCTGCCCCGTGGTCTCGACGAAGTCGAAGGAGGCCACATCGGCGCCCCCCAGCGTGTAGCCGAGGGTGTCGCCGGCGTCGGCGTCGGTGGCCGTCACCGCGGCGCCGACGTCCACGCCCGCGGCGGTGTTCTCCGCGATTTCGCGGGACACGCTCGAGGAACTGAACACCGGGGCGGTGTTGCTCGGCGCGTTGGTCCGCCCGGACCCGGGCGGGTCGGACCAGCCGGAGTCGCCCTCGGCGTTGGTGGCGCGCACCCGCGCCTCATAGAGCGTGTTCGCGACGAGGCTGGTAATGGTCGTGGACGTGCCGGTAACGTCCTGCGGGCCGTCGCTCCAGGCCCCGGAGCTGCCCACGCGGTACTGCACGTCGTAGCTGGCGATGGCGGGCTTGCCGGCGTTGGCCGGGGCGGCCCAGCTGACCGACAGGCTGGTGGTGCTGCCGGACACTGCCGAGACCATGGGCGTCGCCGGCGCGCTGGGCGGCTCGTCCACGTCGTCGTCGATGATGGTGAGGGTCTGGCTCGTGCCCACGGCCGGGGCCATGCCCCCGGTCCCGAGCGCCGCGTCGATGAGGACCGTCTCGTCGCCCTCGGACAGCGCGTCGTCCATCGCCGTCACCGTGGCCGTCACCGACGATGCCCCGCTGCCCGCGCCCGCCGGCAGGGTCAGGGACTTGGACGTGATGCTGTAGTCGGCCATCTCCGTGGCCGTGCCGGACAGCGCCAGCGCGATGGTCTGGGCGGTGGCGAAGGTGGATCCCGTGCCCGTGCTGACCGTGACGGTGGACGTTCCGCCTGCCTCGGCGATGGTCTCCGGATTCACCGACAGCTCCAGCACTGGCGCGGCATCGTCGTCCTCAATGATGAGGTGGGCCTCTCCGGGCTTCACATACCCGAGATCGGGGATCCACTCGAGGTCCAGCAGCTTGTCGGCGGTGTCCGCGCGGTTGTCCACCGCCGTCACCGTCAGGGTTCCCGTGCTTTGCGTGGACTGCGCGGCGAAGGTCAGCGAGCCGGAGATCACGTAGTCGTCCACCACCACCGGCGGGTCCGCGTTCGGGTCCAGAAACGTCTCCAGCATCCCCGTGAGGGCCTCCGCGATCGGGGTATCCAGCGTCCCCGTCACGATGCTCGTCCCGCCATTCTCCGAAATCGACGCGGGTGTCAGGATCAGGGTGAATTCCGGCGCGTCCTCATCGTCGAGGATGGAGATCGTTTGCTGGGCGCCAAAGGCCGTGCCCTCGCGGGATCCGGCGATCACGATGGTCTCGTCGTCGTCACGGCCATCGTAGAAGTTGTCGTCCACCGCCGTCACCGTGGCCGTCACTGACGATGCCCCGCTGCCCACGCCCGCCGGCAGGGTCAGGGACTTCGAGCTGATGTCGTAGTCCTCGGTCTCCGTGGCCGTGCCGGACAGCGTCAGGGCGATGGTCTGCGCGGTGGCGAACGTGGAGCCCGTGCCCGTGCCGACCGTGACGGTGGACGTGCCGCCGCCCGCCTCGGCAATGGTCTCCGGGGCCACCGACAGCACCAGCACCGGCGCTTCGTCGTCGTCGGTGATCGTCCCCGTCGCCGTCGGGTCCGCCGGCAGGGTCGCCGCACCGGCCGGGCTCACGTTGTCCAGGGTCACCGTGAACGTCTCGTCGGACTCGTCAATGCTGTCATCGAGCGTCGACACCACGAACGTCTGCTGAGTGTCGCCCACCGCGAACGTCAGGGTCCCGCTGCCCGCCGCGAAGTCCGTCTGCGCCGCCGTGTCGCCCGCCGCTACCGAGGTCGCGTAGTTCACCGTCACTTCCTGGGTGGCGGCGGGCGCCAGCGTGACCGTGAAGGTGACGGCGTCGCCCTCGCCCGCGGCCGAGGGCGAGAGTTCGATCACCGGCGCGGTGTCGGCGCCCGTGACCGTGCTGGACGAGGGATACGCCTCGCTGGTGAACATCTCCACGCCGCTCAGCTCGTCGGTGAAGCTCACCTTCACCTTGATGGTCTTGCCCAGATCGTCGTCGGTCAGGGTGTAGGTCGCGGCGTTCGCGTCGGTGATGTCCACCGGGTTGGACGTGCCGTCCGCGTCCACCCGCACCCACTGGTAGGTGAGGCTCGAGGGCACCCCGTCGGTGTCCATGATGGGGCTCGCGTCGGCGGCCAGCTCCTGCCCGACCTGCGCCGTGCCGGTAATCGCCGGCTCGCCCGTCGCGTCGTTGTTCGCCGGCAGGCTGAGGTACAGCGTGCGGGTCACCACCGGGTCCGACCAGTCGAGGCTTCCGGTCCAGGTGGAAGTGTTAAGTGTATTGGTGGCACTGCTAAAGTCGTAGGGCATATCGCAGACATGCAGCCGCAGCGCGGCCGATTCCCTGTTCGTCAGTGCCTGTCCAGCGGGCACTTCAAAGTAGAGAGACCCAGCAAAGCTCCCGGTAAACTGAACGTAGGTACCGTTAACCGTATAGTCGTTCGAGCCGATCGTGAAGGTCCGGTCGTCCAGGTCACCCGCGGGCATTAGTAGTGTGGGGTATCCAGCGGTGTATCCATAAAAAGTTTCTCCCGAGAATGTGAACTCGTCCACCTCCGCCGTGCCGGTCCAGATCTGGCGCCGGGTGCCGAAGTCGGGCACCCCGCAGACGGGGGCGGGGGCGTCCGTCACGTCGATGGTCATCGTGTAGGCGCTGGCGCTGTCGTCCGTGCCGTCGTTCACCTTGAAGGTGAAGGTCGTATAGGGGTCGCCGTGCGCATCGCGCGCGGGCCTGAAGATGAGCATGTCTGCGTCGATCTGGGCCGTGGTGACGACGCCGTCCGCCAGGACCGCCGTGCCGTCGAGCGCCAGCGTGCCCGCCGCCGGCACGGTCACGATCTTCACGCTCGCCAGCGTGTTGCCGGTGTTCGTGTCGGCGAAGCCGAAGTCGTCCGCCGTGAAGGTGTACGCCCTGTCCTCGCCCGTCGTCACCGTGTTGTCGTCCGCCGTCGGCGCGGTGTTGGCGCCTGCGCCCGTGACCGTGCTGGACGAGGGATACGCCTCGCTGGTGAACATCTCCGAACTGCCGAGGTCGTCGGTGAAGCTCACCCGCACCTTGACCTTCTTGCCCAGGTCGGCGTCGGTCAGGGTGTAGGTGGCGGCGTCGGCGCCGGCAATCCGCGCCTCGTTGGAGACGCCGTCCGGGTCCACGCGCAGCCACCGGTAGGTGTACTCGACGCCGCCGGGGTTGGCATTGTCCGCTTGAGTACTGAGGTCGCCGGTCAGCCCGTCCGCGTCTTCGATGCCGGTGAGGTCGACGGCCAGGTCCTGCCCGGACCGCGCCATGCCGGTAATCGCCGGCGCGCCCGTCGCGTCGTTGTTCGCCGGCAGGCTCAGGTACAGCGTGCGGGTGGTCTCGGAGGACCAGTCGAGGCTCTCGGCCCAAGTGTAGCCAGCGCTACCGGTGGAGAGGGCCGCAGTGCTGAAGTCGTAGATGGCGGTACTATCGCAGACATGCAGCCGCAGCGCGGCCTTTTCTGCGGTCGTCAGGTTGTTATCGTGGTCGCCGGTCAGGCTGAACGCCAGGTCGCCGGCATTTGCGCTGCCCGAATAGACCAAAGCCGCATCGACCGTATAGTCGTTCCGGCCGATGACAAACCCGGTTGCGGCCAGCTCGCCCTGGGATGTATCGGAATTGAATCCATGACCCAAGGTGGAACTGCCGGAGGTGACCGTCCCCACCGTCACCGCCCCGGACCAGTGGTTGCGCCGGTCGCCGAAGCTGGGCATCCCGCAGGAGACGGCCGTCACGTTGATGGTCATCGTGTAGGCGTTGGCGCTGTCGTCCCTGCCGTCGTTCACCTTGAAGGTGAAGTTCGCATGGGCGTCGCCGGTCGCACCGGCCACGGGCGTGAAGGTGAGGTCGCCCTCATCGATGTCGACCTTGGAGATGACCTCGTCCGCCATCACCGCCGTGCCGTCGAGCGCCAGCGTGCCCACCGCCGGCAGGGTCGCGATCTTCACGCTCGCCAGCGTGTCGGCGGCATCCGCGTCGGCGAAGCCGAACTCGTCCGCCGTGAAAGTGTACGCCGTGTCCTGGACCGTCTCCACCGTGTTGTCGGCGGCCGTCGGCGCGGCGTTGGCGCCGCCGGCTACGACGGTGCCCCTGACGGCGAAGAGGAAGCGAAAGGAGTAGCTACTCCAGGTCGGGCTACGGATGTCGGCCTTCGTTACGACATTGCCCATGCTCCATCCCATTGCCGCAGCGCCGTCCAACGTATTGCCGGACACTACTTTGACATAAAAGCCTTGGCCCAAGGCATCGCCAGGGTTGCTGACGACCAGCCAATAGACCGTGTTGGGGTCCAGTATGGTGTTCGGTGGAGCGTTGAAGGTGTTGATGGCATTTGCAGCTACCGTTGCGGGATTGATCAGAGTGGCGAAGAGTGTTCCAGGTGCGCCCGCACTATCCTCGAAGATCGCGACCCGCGGGATGACCCCCGAAGTGTGATTGGAGGACACATTTACATCGACGCTCGTTAGCCCATATCCCGTGGAGTTGCCTCCCGTGGTGAACGCCGTGGCGAGCACTGTGTTTGTAGATGATGAGGCCGACTGCCCCACATTGCTGATGAACGCCCTGGCCAGGGACGACGTGTCGCGTGAGAGATAGATCGTGCGCTCGGCGTGGTTCGACCAGTCGAGCCCGGAGCCGGTCCATGAGTACGTATCGCTCTCTGCTGAGTGTGTCGCCGCGTTGAAGTGCAGGGTTGTGTCGCACAGGTGCACGCTGAGGGATTGCCTGTCGCGCGCCCCGAGCGCTGAGTCGAGGGTGACGGTCACACCGCCAGCCTGGGTCACCGAGATCCCTTCTATCCTGTAGCGGTTTGTCCCGATGCTGAAGGTGGTGTCATTCAGGACTCCGGGGACGGCCTCCCCAAATCCGTACAACACGATTCCTGCCGTGTCGAATTTGCCCACCGTCAGTATCCTGCCCGCCCCGATCAGCCTCGCTCCTCCGCTCAACGTGGGTGCGGCGCAGGTCGCGCGCGCCTCGATGGCGCCGGTCCCTGGAAACGCCTCGCTCGCCGCGTACTCCTGGTAGCCGGTGTCGTCGTCGAAGTTCACCTCGACCTTGATCTTCTTGCCGACATCGGCACTGGTGAGGGTGTAGGTTGCGCCGGCGCCGATATCGGCCTCGAAGCTCGTCGCGTCGGCACTGAACCGCTTCCACTGATACCGGGTGACGTTGTCGGCGATGCGTACTACGCCATCATCGTCCATGATTGCGCTCAGATCCGCGCTCAGCACTGCGGGGACGCGAAACACGTTCGGCACGGTGATCGCCGGCGCCCCGGTGGCCGAGGTGTTGATGGAGGTGTTCGTCACCGCCTGGCTACCGAAGGCGAGCACCCGGTTGCCGAACTCGTCGCGGAGGTCGAACTCGTTTTCCACCGGTCCTCTCTGGTAGCTCACCGTCACGGTGTCGGTGGCGGCGACCGCGTATGCCAGGGTCAACGTCACGGTGTTGCCTTCGATGTCGGGGTGAACGCCGGCGAGGGGCACTGTGTCCTCCATCCCGCCGGTGCGCATCCTGCGCACGGTGAATACGCTGTTGGTCAGGAATGGCGAGTCGTCCAGATCCTCGCTGAAGGTGATGACGAGCGTCTCGCCGTCGACGCTCGCCGACGTGACGGTTGGGCTCGTGCTGTCGCGTGAGAGATAGATCGTGCGCTCGGCGTGGTTCGACCAGTCGAGCCCGGAGCCGCTCCAAGTGTACGATGCGCTCTCATTGACGTGACTTGCGTCCTTGAAGTGCAGGGTTGTGTCGCACAGGTGCACGCTGAGGGATTTCCTGTCGCGCGCATCGAGATCTGCGTCGAGGGTGACGGTCACACCGCCAGCCTGGGTCACCGAGATCCCTTCTATCCCGTAGGGGTTTGTCCCGATGTTGAAGGTGGTGTCATCCAAGGCTCCGCCTTCGCTGCCTCCGAAGTATCCGTAGTACACGGACCCTGCCACGTCGAATTTGCCCAATGTCAGTGTCCTGCCCGACCCGATCAGCCTCGCATCGTCGCTCAACGTGGGTGCGGCGCAGGTCGCGCGCGCCTCGATAGTGCCGGTCCCTGGAAACGCCTCGCTCGTGGCGCTCTCGGCCGCGCCGCGGTCGTCTTCGAAGCTCACCTCGATTTTGATCTTCTTGCCCGCCTCGGCGTCGGTGAGCGTATAGGTGCTTGCGTCGGTCCCGATGTTCGTCTCGTCGGCCATTCCCGGCCCGTCGACGCGTTTCCACTGGTAGCTTGCGCTCGCGGCGATATTGGCGACGCCGCTCGAGTCCATGATTGGGCTCAGATCGACGCTCAGCACGGCCGGGACCCGGAACACGTTGGGTACGGTGATCGCGGGCGCGCCGGTCGCGCGCTCCTCGTCGATGAGCGTCAGCTCCGCATCCGTCGTTGTCAGCCCGGAGGTGCTTGCGGTGACCGAGATCGTCTCCGCTCCCTCGCCCTCCGTATCGTCGCTTGGCGTAAGGCTGAACATGCCTGCCGCGCTCGTCGAGCCGGCCTCGATGGTCACCGTGAAGTCGTCGACCGTTTCGTAGTCGGTTCCTTCGGTGGCGCTGTCGGCGGCGTCGCCCACCGTGACTGCGACTTCGGTCGCCGCGGCACGCGGGTCCTCATCGAGCGTTGCGGTCACGGTCACCGTCGTCGTTGCGTCGCTCTCCCTCACCGCGGTCGGACTCACGTCGATCGTGACTACGGTGGACGCCGTCTCGTCATCGGCGATCGTGAGCTGCGTTCCGGTGACAGTCAGCCCCGATGCGGTCGCGCTGACGGAGATCTGTTCGTCTCCCTCTCCGTAGGTGTCGTCGGTTGGGCTCAGCCTGAACGTGGCCGTCGCGCTCGGTGCGCCTGCGTTGATGGTCACGCTCAGGTCGGCAACCGTCCCGTAGTCGACGCCCTCGCTTGCGCTGTCGCTCGCATCTCCGATCGTGACGCTCACGTTCGTCGCCGTCGACCGTACCGCTCCCTTGAGCCGTACCGTGAGCTCGATTGCGCGCTCTCCTTCATTTTCGGGCACCGATGACGGGCTCACCTCCAGGGTGATCTCCGTGGCCGTCTCGTCGTCGGCGATGGTTACCCGCGTTCCCGCGACGGTGAGATCCGGCGTCGTTCCGGTGACCGAGATCGCCTCCTCTCCTTCGTTGTCCGTGTCGGCGGTGGGCGTGAGCGTGAATGTCGTCGTGGCGCTTGCCGCACCGGCCGGGATCGTGAACGCCAGGTCCCCGATCGTCTCGTAGTCGGTTCCTTCGGTTGCGGTGTCGCCCGATCCTCCCACTGCCAAGGCGATGTTCGTCGGCGCGGGACGCGGATCCTCATCGAGCGTTGCGGTGACCGTGATCATCGTCGCTGCGTCGCTCTCGCCCACCGCGCCGGGCGTCGTCTCCAGCGTCACTTCGCCCGATGGCGTCTCGTCGTCGGTGATCGTCACCTGCGTGCCAATCACCTGCAGATCGGCGTTGCTCCCGGTGACCGAGATCGTCTCCTCTCCCTCTCCGTACGCGTCGTCATTCGGCGTGAGCGTGAAGGTGGCTGTCGCGCTCGCCGCGCCTGCAGCGATCGTGATCGTCAGATCGTCGATTGCCTCGAAGTCGGTTCCCTCCGTTGCGCTGTCGCTCGTCGCGCCCACCGCGACCACGACGCTCGTCGGCTCGGAACGCGGATCCTCATCGAGCGCTGCCGTCACCGTGACGGCGGTTGCGGTGTCGTCCTCGCCCACCGCGCTCGAGCTCACCATCAGGGTGACTTCGCTCGATGCGATCTCGTTGTCGGTGATGGTGAGCTGCGTGCCCGATACGTCAAGCTCGGCGGTGCTCCCGGTGAGCGAGATCGTCTCGTCTCCTTCTCCGTACGCATCGTCGATCGGTGTCACGGCGATCGTGCCCGCCGCGCTTGTCTGCCCCGGCGCGATGGTCAGGGTCAGCTCCGTGTCCGCCTCGTAGTCGGCTCCGCGGTTCGCACTGTCGGTGGCCGCGCCGAACGCGATCACGACGTTCGTGGGCTCGGTTCGCGCTCCAAGGTCGAGGGTCGCGGTGACTGTCACGTCGCTCGCCGGATCATCCTCTCCCACTTGCTCCGGGCTCACACCGAGCAGTACCTCGCTCGAGATCCCGTCGTCGTCGAACACCGTGGATTGCACGGTGTCCGGGTTGCCGACGGCGTAGGCGTCGCCGTTCTCGATCTGAACGGTGATCGTTCCATCCGGCTCGCCGAATTCGTCGTCGACCGTCGGGACCGAGAGCTGCGCGACGCTCGCTCCGGGCGCGAAGGTGACCGTGCGGTTGCGTTCTTCGTCTTCGGCGAGGAACTCGCCCGTGTCGCTCACCGACACGTTCACTTCGAGTTCGGCGTCCGTCGCGCCGCTGCGTCTGAGTCTGAACGTCGCGTCGTTGCCTTCTTCCCCGCCCGAGCCCAGATACCCCCACACCATCGGGACGGGCGTCTCGTCGTCGTCTTCGACGGTCACGGTCACGGGCGGCGCCGTCACCCCTTCGCTCGCGTAGTCGCCCCCGCCCACATCGTGGGTGAGTGTCACGGTTTCGTCGTTCGTGTCGGTGTCGACCTCGCCCGTCACGGTGACCTTCTGCCGTGTGTCCCAGTTTGCGGTCGTGAACGTGAGCGATGCCGGCGAGACGGTTGCCGCGGCGCTGTCGTCGCTCGCGATCGCGATGGTCACGGTGTCGGTTGGCGCAGTCCTGAGCGCCACCCAGTACTCGCCCGAACCGCCTTCGGCCACCGTGAGCTCGGTCGGCGCCACGATCACCCCCCGCGCGGTCTCGTCGTCATCGAGCACGGTCACCGACGCCGTGTCGGGGTCCCCGGGGCGATAGGTCGCCGGATCGTCGGTGTCCGGTGAGATCGTCACCGTCACCGTGCTGTGCTCGCCCACCACGCTGTCGCCTTGCGTGTTCAGGGCGAGCGTCGCCTCGCCCGCTCCGGCGTCGAAGGTCACTGTCGCCGGCAGGGAGCCGGACAGCTTGCTCGCGGTCTCGCTGATCGTCACGTTCACGGTGAGGGCCTCGGCCGTGCTCTCCGTGCGGCTCAGCGTGAAGAGGGCATCCGTCCCTTCTGTCACCAGGGATGACGCCGCGGTGATCGTCACCGAGGGTTTCCGGTCCCTGATCGTGATCGTCCTGGTGGCGCCGAGTGCCGTGAGCCCTCCTGTGGTCGACACGGGCTCGACCCGGATGACCATCGTCTCGTCGCGTTCGGGCACCCCGTCGTTGATGGTGAAGAAAAACAGGGTTCCGGACGAGTTGGAAAACTCTCTGGTCCCATCCGGGTTCTCGATCAGGTCGCCCGTCTGGCCCGAGGTGAAGGTCAGAGATGCCGAGAACTCCAAGTCGTGGGCGAGCCCGTTGAGGAAGTCGGATGGTGTCTGGGCGGTTCCGTCCTCCAGTGTGACCCTGTACGTCACGTCTCCTCCGAGTCCGTTCCCCGCGACGCCAACGTCGAACAGCAGGTTCTCTCCTTCCAAGACCACGTCCGGCGCATTGATCCGCGCCTGCGCGATCAGTGCGTCGTTTTCGCTCACCGTCACGGTGGCGCTCGAGGCCGCACCGCTTGTGTACGTTGCCCGCTCAAGTATCCTCGCCGTCACCAGCACGTCGCGGTGATATAGCGTGTCGTCGACTGTCGGCAGCGTCAGGGTGACGCTCGAAGCTCCCTGCGCGAAGGTCACGCTGTTCGGCGCGTTGCCCGATACTCTGCCCGGTGACTCCAGCCTTGTCTCCGACCCTGACCCCGAGAGCCTCTCGCTCACCGCCACGTCCACTGTCAGCTCGGTTGCCGTGTCGCCCGTTCGGCTCAGCGTGAATATCGCGTCCTCTCCCTCCTCCACGTCCGCTCCGGCGACGATGGTGATCTCGGGCACGGCCCCTTGAGCGTGCGCCGGTTCCAGTGTCGACATTGCGGCTGCCGCGATGAGCAGCAGCCACGTGACCAGGGCGCCGATTCTGGCAATGATGTCAGGTTGGTTCTCTTGCGCGGTGCGTATCATCATCGGACTGGCGCCCTTCCTCGTGAGGCTCTATTCCGCCCGCGCGTACCAGCAAGCGCATGCAGGGGTGGCCTTTCCGCATGTGAGCGTGGCCAGACCCGGTCCGCTTTCCCCTGCGACACACGGGCCAACATCGCCGGATACCTTCGAAGGTCCCAAGGCTGCATGAGAGCCGACCCTCGCGGGTCGCCACTCAGCGGATTGCAAGCGTAGGGGAAATGCGCGGCACCTCGATTCGGCCTTGCGCTCCCGCGCCCGGCGCGACCAGTGCGCCGAGCGCAAGCGCCACGACTGCCGTTGCGCATCTCGCAGCGCAGCTAGGGTCGCGGCGTTCTCGCGCGGGTGGAGCCGCCGCCGGAGGGAGAACCGCCGCGCGAAGGGCAAGGTGCACCCGCGCAGGTCCCGTGCGGCGGGGGAAGCCGGGTCCGGGGAAAGTGACGCGCGCCCATCGGGCCGCGGCGGGGCGGTCCGTGGCGGCGGCGCGACAGCCGCCCTGCAGGTCCACAATTCCTTGCTCCCGGCGATGGCGCCGGACTCCGACAAACGATCCATTTCGTTCTCCCCTCCCCCTGACGTCCCGGCATGCTCCGAAACCGGACCGCACGATTCCGGCCGCGGAGGCCCCCGGAGCCCTCCACGCGGCCTGCCCAGCTTCCGTGGCGGCCCGCATACAGTTTCCCCTATAATTATAAGGCAACATTGTGTGATAATAGTGTTCTTTCTTTGGGTAGTTTCGCGAATACTAAGCGAATTAATCGCGAATTCAATGCGAAGGCCCGAAAACGGACCGAATCACCCCCGCCCTGGGCGGCGGGCAGAGGGAGGAGAACGGATGACCGATCACGACCAGACGGCGGCCGAGAACGCGGCGCTGCGCGCCCGCATCTCCGCGCTCAGCGCGGCGAGCCTGCGCATTAGCGCGAGCCTCGACCTCGAGACCGTGCTCAACGAAGTGGTCGAGAGCGCCCGGGCGCTCACCGGCGCGCGCTACGGCGCCATCGCCACCATCGACAAGGCCGGTGTCCCCCAGGGCTTCGTCACCTCGGGCTTCACCGCGGAGGAGCACCGGAACATGAAAGAATGTCCCGACGGGCCGCGGCTCTTCGAGTTCTTCCGCGACCTGCCGGGACCGCTGCGCATTCCCAACGTGTCCGCCTATGTCCGCTCGCTCCACTTCTCGTCCGACCTTCTGCCCTCGAAGACCTTCCAGGGCATGACGATGCGCCATCTCGGCGTCCATGTCGGAAACTTCTACCTGGTCGAGAAGGAGGGCGGGGAGGCGTTCACGGACGAGGACGAGGAGATCCTGGTGCTGTTCGCCTCGCAGGCCGCGACGGCGATCGCCAACGCGCGCACCTACCGCGCCGAGCAGCGCGCCCGCGCCGGCCTGGAGGCCCTGATCGAGATCTCGCCGGTCGGCGTCTCGGTGTTCGATGCGCAGACCGGCGACCTGGTCTCGATCAACCGCGAGGCCAGGCGCATCGTCAAGAGCCTGTGCGGCCCCGGCCAGTCGGCCGAGCAACTGCTCGGGGTCATCACCTGCCGGCGCGCGGACGGGCGCGAGGTCGCGCTCGACCGGCTGCCGCTGGCGCAGGCGCTGTCCAGCGCCGAGACGGTGCGGGCCGAGGAGGTCGTGCTCTCGGTCCCGGATGGGCGCAGCGTCACGACGCTCATCAACGCCACCCCGATCCACGGCCCGGACGGCGCGCTCGCCTCGGTGGTGGTCACCCTGCAGGACCTGGCGCCGCTTCGGGAGCAGGAGCGCATGCGGGCGGAGTTCCTGGGCATGGTGAGCCACGAACTGCGAGCGCCGCTGACCTCGATCAAGGGCTCGGCCGCCACGGTGCTCCGCGCCTCGCGCATTTTCGGACCGGCCGAGGTGACGCAGTTCTTCCGCATCATCGACGAGCAGGCCGACCGCATGGACAACCTGATTGGCGACCTGCTCGACGCCGGGCGCATCGAAACCGGGACGCTGTCGGTCGCGCCCGAGCCCTCGGAGGTCGCCGCGCTGGTGGACCAGGCCCGAGGCACGTTCGTCAGCGGCGGCGGGCGGCACACCGTCCGCATCGACCTGCCGGTCGGCCTGCCCCGGGTCATGGCCGACCGGCAGCGCCTGGTGCAAGTGCTCAACAACCTGCTCGCCAACGCCGCGCGCCACTCTCCGGAATCCGCTCCCATCCGGATCGCGGCGGAGCACGAGGGGCTGCATGTGGCGGTCTCGGTCTCCAACGAGGGCCGGGGCATCGCGCCGGACCATCTCGGCCAGCTGTTCCGCAAGTACACCGCCGCCGGGGACCGGAAGGGCGACCTCGGCAGCGGGCTGGGCCTCGCCATCTGCAAGGGCCTGGTCGAGGCCCATGGTGGGCGCATCCGGGCCGAGAGCGGCGGCGGCGGCGGCGGCGCGCGCTTCACCTTCACGATCCCGGTGGCCGCGGAGTCCGGCGCCGGTCCCGCCCCGGACCGCCCCGGCGCGCCGGGCCACGCACCGGACGCGGTGCCCATCCTGGTGGTCGACGACGACCCGGAGACGCTGCGCCATCTCCGCGACACGTTGGCGGAGGCGGGCTACGCCCCGCTGGTTACCGGCGACCCCGGGGAGCTGCCGCGCATTATCCGGGCCGAGAAGCCGCGGCTGGTCCTGCTCGACCTGATGCTGCCCGGGACCGACAGCATCGAGCTGATGCAGACCGTTCCAGAGCTCTCCGACCTGCCGGTCATCTTCATCTCGGGCTACGGGCGCGACGAGACCATCGCGCGGGCGCTGGAGGCCGGCGCCGCCGACTACGTGGTCAAGCCGTTCTCGCCGACCGAGCTCACGGCGCGCATCCGGGCGGCCCTGCGCCGGCGGTCGAACCCCGTCCCCTTCGTCCTCGGCGACCTCGCCATCGACTACGAGCGGCGGCGGGTCAGCGTGGCCGGGCGCCCGGTGACGCTGACGGCGACCGAGTACGAGCTGCTGCGCGTGCTCGCGCAGGGCGCGGGCCGGGTCCTGACGCACGAGGCCCTGCTGCGCCAGGTCTGGGCCGGACGGAACACCGGCGACCCCAAGAGGGTGCGCGCCTACGTCAAGCGGCTGCGCAACCGGCTCGGCGACGACGCGGCCGATCCGACCTACATCGTCAATGAGCGCGGGGTCGGCTACCGCATGCCCCGGCCGGACGACGCGTGAGAGCTGAACGGCCGGCTCCCGGCTCTCCCGGTTGGCGAGAGCCGATGTTCGCGCGAACCGACCCGGTAATCAGGCACTTCCACATCCGCACGAGCTCGGCCGACCTCCTCTTCATGACCGCCGGTCCCTGACCTCGCCTGACTCGGCCTCGAACTCCTCGAACGCCTCCCCGGCGTGTTTCTGCGGCCCCCCCGCTCGCCTTCGGCCGGTTCCGCGACCGCTCGGGATTCGTCGCGAGGTGGCCGGTCGCCGGGGTGGTCCGATCTGCGCGCCTTGACCGGCGAGCACCCGCAGACCCACGCCGACATTGTCACGGTAACGGGTTGCCGAGGGACCAAGCCACCCTATCGAGTACTCAGACGTGGTTTTACTGCCGATATCTTGGGGCTGTCTCAGCTTGTGATGCGTTAACGTGACAATGTCCTCCCAAGGCCGTGCGGACTCAGAGACTCAAGCTGACGCTGGGCCGAGCTGTTGCGCAAGAGCGTTCTCCACTCCAGAGCGGGGAATTTCCAGGAGGATCCGGAAAAATCGGCCCCGTTCGAAGCCCTCTGACTCAATGGATCCTTCGTCCAAAAGGGGTGGAGAGCCAAGCCGCGTTCGTCACTCCTGGGATTCTCCTAGCATCCTGACTCGGATATGCTAGAGCCTGGGGAGAGGAGAGTAGCTCACATTTGAAGCCGATAAATAAAATACCAAGGCTGATCCGCATAGCTACTGCCGTGATCGTGGTGGGTGGCCTCGCCGTCATGGTGCTCTCGGCACAGGACAATCTCGACACGGTCCGTCAAGCTGCCGAGCAGGGTGATGCCGCCGCACAGTTCAGCCTCGGGTTCATGTACCACGAGGGGAAGGGTGTCCTCAAGGACGATGCCGAAGCCGTGCGCTGGTATCGGTTGGCTGCCGAGCAAGGTATCGCCGCAGCACAGTTCAACCTCGGGCTCATGTACTCCGAGGGTGAGGGTGTCTTCGAGGACGATGCCGAAGCCGTGAAGTGGTACCGAATGGCCGCCGAGCAAGGTTACGCCGTTGCGCAGTTCAATCTCGGGAACATGTGCGCCAATGGTGAGGGTGTCCTCAAGGACTTCGCCGAAGCGGTGCGCTGGTACCGGCTGGCCGCCGAACAGGGCCAAGCCAGTGCGCAGAACAACCTCGGGCTTCGGTACAAGAATGGTGAGGGTGTCCTCAAGGATTCCGTGCTCGCGCACATGTGGTACAACATCGCTGGTGCAAACGGGAATGAAGCGGCCAGGAAACTTCGAGACAATCTCGAAGATGACATGACTCGCGCCGAGATCAGCCGGGCGACTGAACTGGCACGGGCATGTGTACGTCGTCAGAGCATATGGGACCACTTGAGCCTTTTTCTAAGAGACACTTTTCTGCCCGTACTTTCTCCAGTCTAGCCTGCTAACCGCAGGTTTTGTATTTTCCTTTGCGTTAACGTTCTGGCTTTGATCATTGACCGTCGGTCCAGGATGTCGTTTCTTCTTCCGTTATACACATCAGCCGGCGTCACGTTATCCAGTGATTCGTGATACCGCTCATGGTTGTAATGAGCCACCCACTGAGCAATGGCACTTTCCAGTTCCCACGGGAAGTAATAATTCTCCAGCTTGACCACGTTTTTCATCGAACGGTGGTAGCGTTCGATCTTGCCCTGGGTCATCGGGTGGTACGGTGCTCCCCGGGTGTGCTTCATGTCTTGATCCTGCAACCATTCCCTGAGTTCTTTTGAGATATAGCAGGGGCCGTTGTCAGACAGTAACCTGGGCTTGTGATGCACCCTGACTTCGGTGAGCCCTGTGGCTTTCAGAGCATCTTCCAGAGTATCGGTGACATCATGCGCCGCCATCGTGGTCGTCAACCGCCAGCTGATGATGTAACGGGAATAGTCATCCAGGATCGTCGACAGGAAGTACCAGCCCCAGCCCACCACCCGGAAGTAGGTAAAGTCTGTCTGCCACAGTTCATGTACACGCCGTGTCGGATGCTGGAACGCATCGGCTGCGCTCATCACTATGAACTGTGGGCTGGTAACCAGGTCATGGGCCTTGAGGATGCGATAGACACTGGACTCCGAGATAAAGTACTCATGGGTATCAGTAAGATGCCAGGCCAGTTCCCGGGGTGTCAGCTCCGGTTGTTCCAGGGCCACATCAACAACCAGTTCCCGTACCGACTCGGGGATCTTGTTCCAGTGCTGACGTGATGCCCTGCTGTGTTGTTCGTCGGCGCTCGGACTATAACCGCCACCTCCGGCCCCGCCCAAGGCGGCAAAGGCTCGTCGGGGACGGGCGGCGATGGCGGAGACTATGGTTTTCAGGGCGCGGGCGGCGGAACCGGAACGACGGTCGGCGGCGGCGGGGCTGGCGGTTGGGGTCGCGGCGGTTCGACCTCCGGCCCGGTTGTGCCATTGCGCGGCGGCGGCGGGGCTAGCGGCGAGGGCTAACGGGGCAAACGGTCAACGCGGAGCCCCCGGCGAATTGTTCGTTTACTACAGGACTTAAAAAATGGTCACTTATGCAGAATTGAGCCGAATCCGCGAAACGAAATTTGCGCAAGTCGTCATTATCTCATCCGGCGCCGTGCTCCCGGCTTTTCGGGACAGGACCAAGTGGTTTATCGACGTGGCGGGATACACTCCCGCGCCGAAAACCGATGGCTATTACGACATACAGGCCGACGTTTTCTCGGACACTCACCCGACAGGGGGCCGGGACCCGGTAAACGCGACGCCGCTTGAGCTCTGGTTCGAGCGGGTCACGGACGACGAGCGGGGGAGAATCTTCGTCCTTATGGACGAGGACGCCGGGTGGGTGACCCTGACTCAGATTCAGCGCGGACGCCTCAAGGCTTACGTCTTATTTTCACTCGGCGCGGACGAACTCGAACTCGACTCGTCTGAGGCCAACTATGTTTTTAACGTGCTAGAGAGCAAGAAGGTAATTGACGCTGGTCGGGCCGACGAAATCCTCGCGTAAATTCGACCCCGCATGAGCGGGGATTTTTCAACCTTTAGGAGTTTTAATCATGGCAGGTTTTAACAAGTCCAGCAGTTCGTAGAGGATTTGGCGCACAAGGTCCACAACCTCGGCTCGAACGCCCTCACCGTGGCACTTTGTGCGGCGGCGAACGCCCCGGTCGCGACGAATACGATTCTCGCGAATCTGACACAGATCGCGTACACGAACCTCTCGACGCGTGTTATCTGCGTGTTATCTGCGTGTTATTTGCGTGTCATTTTCGGGACCTATTCCAGCCCCTTCAAGCGCTGATTCCCGGAGCAGGCGAACACCCGGTGCCCCGGAAAGTGAAGCCTAGAAAGGGTTTGAGCTGGGCTGGAGTAGTTCAGATGAAACCGGGAATATGGTGGGCCGTGTAGGAATCGAACCTACGACCAAAAGATTAAAAGTCTTCTGCTCTACCAACTGAGCTAACGGCCCTCGGACTGTACTTCGGGGAGCGCGGCATTTTAGGTGAAATCCACGCTTCACTCAAGATGAATTTACCTGATTCAGGGGCTGTTCGTATCACCTTGTGTGCTAATGGGTTAGGATTTCTCCGGGCTGATTACTGCCTGCTGACCGGAACGGGCCACTCTCCAGGTGTTCTTAAAGAATCTCGAATCATTACGGGGCATTGCAGCATTGATGGTTGCCCTGTGTCATTGCTTGCTGGTGCTAACCGTGGATGGCCTGAACAATATCTGGTTCACATCATTTTCCGAGGCGGCCGGTATTCAATCTGCGATCACCCGCTTCCTGTTGCTTTTTCTCAATGGCGGGGCTGCGGTTACCGTATTCTTTGTGCTCAGTGGTTATGTGCTGGGACTTTCACTGGATAAGCACAGCGTGACCTTTGGTCGAACTATCGCATTCTATTTCAAGCGAATTTTCCGTCTTTATCCGGCGCATATCGTGACGATGGCGGGAATCGTAATTTCCATTTGTTTCTTTCATGATTACATGTTGTTTGAAGCCGGATCAGGATGGTACGCCGAGTGGTATCGCTTTGATCTGGATGCAAGCACGATCGTCAACAATCTCACCCTGAAAGAAAACTATCTGAACCATATTGCCTGGTCTTTGCAAGTTGAGATTGCAGGCTCCCTGTTCTTACCGTTTGCCTACCTGCTAAGCCGTAAAACCGGGATAGTGGTGAACCTGGCGATACTGGGTTTGCTGGTTGCACTTTCAGCGAAGGTCAGCAACCTGTATTTGTTTTTCCTGTACGTGTTTTACGCCGGGTTGATGCTGCCGTTGATTTATAAGGCGTTGAAAGATTCGCTGGCAGGGAGTTCCGGAACCGTACTGTTGCTTTTCGGCACAGCCATGGTTTGCGGTGCACGGACCATCGTCGGGCTCGGCAACATGTTTGGCTTCATCCTGATCGAGACCTTTGGAAGTGTGCTGATTATCGGCTACCTCTTGAATCCGGAAAATTCGGGCAGTTGGTTCAACCGCTTCCTGGCACGGGATGTGATCAACCGGCTCGGGCGTTATTCCTATTCTTTTTACCTGCTCCATTTCATTATTTTGTATTGGATTGCCTATCTGCTGTTCCATGTTGTCAGTGCAGACATCCTGTCTTCAGTTCCCTTGTTGTTCGGGGTCGGGATGGCCGCAGTTTCCATACCTGTAACATTTTGGCTGTCGGGCAAGATGTACCATCATGTTGAAGTACCGATGATGAGGTTAGGGAAACGCCTGGTGGGAGATTAGGGCTCATTCGCGATTAAAAATCGCTCCTACATCCTTCGATAAACCTCATCACCTCATTACGCATATCTCGTTGGGTCGGGGACTCCCGCTGATTCGAACCCGGCTTTACGGATACGGCAGGAATCACAAACGCCACAAGCCCTGCCCTCATCATCCGCCTGGTAGCAGGATACGGTAAGTGCGTAATCGACGCCCAGATCGATGCCCTGGCGAATAATGTCCGCCTTGTTCATGTAAATAAGTGGTGTTTGAATTTGCATGGGCTGGCCTTCAACCGCTGCCTTGGTCGCCAACTTGGCCATGGCCTGAAAGGCACGAATAAAACCGGGCCGACAGTCCGGATAGCCCGAGTAATCCACTGCGTTAACGCCAATAAATATACTGTTGGCTTCCAGCACCTCGGCAAGCCCAAGAGCCAGGGATAGCATGATGGTGTTTCTGGCTGGCACATAAGTTACCGGGATGCCTTCTGACTCCCCTTCAGGTACTTCAATGTCATCGGTAAGGGCTGAACCGCCCACAGCACGCAGATCCAGACTGATGATCTTCAGGCGAACATCCATGGCATCTGCAACCCGTTGTGCGGCCTGTAGTTCGGATCGGTGGCGCTGACCATAGTCCACTGCAAGCGCGTGGCATTCAAAACCCGCATGCCGTGCCATGGCCAGAGTTGTCGCCGAATCAAGCCCACCGGACACCAGAACCACTGCTTTTGTTGATTCAACCACGATGAATTGCTCTATTTGCCCGGTATATCGCCCCAAAGGAGCTTGTGCAGTTGTAACTGGAGGCGAACCGGTAACTGATCTTCTAATATTTTGTCCGCCAGTTCGGCCCCGTCCATCTGGCCCCAGCTGGGAGAGAAAAGCACATCACAAAGAGATGCCAAATCGTGATCTTCGAGTTGTTCCTTTGCCCAGTTGTAGTCGTCGTCTGAACAGATAACGAATTTGACCTGATCGTGTGGGGTCAAATGTTCCATGTTGGACCACAGGTTTCTTTCAACTTCGCCGGAACCGGGTGTCTTCAGGTCCAGCACCCGGCTGACGCGTGAATCCACCTGGCTGATATCCATGGCACCGCTGGTTTCCAGCGAAACAGAATATCCAATGTCGCATAACTTCGTGAGCAATTGAGTACAGCGTTTCTGTGCCAACGGTTCGCCTCCTGTTACGCAGACGAATTTTGTTCCGTGTCGTTTGACCGACTCGAGAATATCTTCAAAAGACATCCATTCGCCGCCGTAAAAAGCGTATTCGCTGTCGCAATACTGGCAGCGAAGCGGGCAGCCGGTCAGGCGGATAAAAACCGTGGGTCTTCCGGCGTCACGAGCCTCACCCTGCAGGGAATGAAAGATCTCGGTGATCTTCAGCATGTCTAAGCGGGGCTCGGGGACGCGGGAAGTATTAGTGTTAGACATGAGAGTATTTTAGTTTATTGCCGTGCCAGACCGAAAAGATTCGCGAGCAGGTGCTCGCTCCTACAGTAAGCTCAAAAGTGGCCCTCAATCCGCATGCTACGCAGGCGGTTCTCGGCCAGGCGCGCAACCGTGGTGCCGGGGTATTGCTCCTGGACCTGGGTCAGCGCCGCTCTCGCCAAATCCCACTGTTTGAGTTCATAGTGGGTATAGCCGATTTTCAGCAGACTGTCGGGTTGTTTCAGGCTTTGTGGGAAGTTATTCATCAGCCCGGTGAACGCCTCAAGCGCCAGTTCGTAATTGCGCGTCACGTAGTAGGACTCACCCAGCCAGTATTGGGCATTATCTGCATATTCACTTTGTGGGTAGCTTTGCATAAATGACCCGAAATCCTCTGCGGCATCCGCATAGCGAAGTTCCTTCAAAGACTGGAAGGCAGTTTCATATGCCTGTTTTTCCGCTTCAGGGCTTGAGGCAACGTTCCGGGCCGATGTTTGTGGTGTCGACAGGCTGGTTACCGATGAAGGCTCGCGATCCTCGTTCCTGATTTCAGGCACATCTTCTTCCGGCGCAACATAGGTGGGTGAAACCGATGGCAACTGGGTGGACGGGAGTGTCCTTGGCGCCGCCGCAGCCAATTCACTGATGCGCTGATCAAGATCCAGGTACTGATCCCGTTGGCGTTGCCTCAAGGTATCAATCAGGTGTACCTGTTCTTCGATTTGACCACGCAAACTCCTGACCTCGTCCTGCAACTGCTGTATCTGCAAAACCATGTCTATCATCTGTTCACGGTTGGAGTCCTCTTGAGCATACGCAGGGGCTGAAAAGGCGATGGCCAGCACAAGGCTGGCCATCGGTATTAAATCAAAAACCTTAGCTTGCATCTTTATCTCACTGTGTAGACGATCTCCACGCGACGATTCTGCCACCAGCAATCTTCATTACTGACCCGGCAAACCGGGCGTTCTTCGCCGTAGCTCACGACGTCTAACTGATCACCGGAAGCACCACCGGCCGAAAGCAGGCCGGAAACGGCGTTGCCACGACGCTCACCGAGGCCAAGATTGTATTCCCTGGTGCCACGCTCATCTGCGTGACCTTCCAGCGTAACCCTTGCGCTTGAATGTGATCCTGCATACGCCGCGTGTGCCGCGACAATGCTGCGAAACTCGGCTTTTACGTCAGATTTGTCAAAATCAAAATAGATTACCCGTTTTGATAACAGGCTCTCGGGATTATCGAAATTTTCAACACTTTGCGCACTGGTATAGTCGTGCGAATCCAATGCCGGCGCCGTGACCACTTCTTCCACAGGTGCCGGGGTTTCTGCTGGTTCTTCAACAGGTTCTGGAACGGGTTCGGTGGTCTTACATGCTGCTAGAGCAACGGTGACCATGAGAGCTAACAGCAAGCGTAACGTGATATTCATTCGATTCTCCTGTTTATTTTCGAAGTGCCGGAATGACCGGACTAATCGTCCTAGTTTACCTGATTACCGGAGACCACGCGGGTTCGCGAACGTCTCCTTCACTTAAAATCAACCTTTGGCGTACATTCCCATCAGCGGACACCGCCGACAACACCCCCCGGTCTCCCTCCCGGGTCGCGTACAGGATCATACTACTGTTGGGTGCAAAACTCGGAGACTCATCCAGCACACCGGGTGTGAGGATGCGCATCCGTTGGTTTTCCAGGTCCAATACGCATATACGATACTCGTTTCCCCTGCCTTGCGCTACAGCAATACTGCGTCCATTTGCCGCAACCGTGGCACGGGCATTGTAATCTCCATCAAGGGTAACCCGCTCGGCCTTTCCACCACCTGCCAATACCCTGTAAATTTGCGGTCTGCCGCCCCGGTCAGAGGTGAAATAAATCATGCTGCTGTCCGGCGACCAGGCCGCTTCCGTATCAATGGCCCAGTGATTGGTTAATTGCCGTTGCGTTCCGGTCGCCAGGTCCCTGATATATATCTCCGGATTACCAGATTTTGACAGGGTCAGAGCCATGTATCGGCCACTGGGGGAAAATGCCGGTGCGCCGTTAATCCCTTTTCCGGAGGACACCAGTTCACGCGCACCTGTGGCAACGGTTTGAACATAAATCGCGGAATTTCCCTTTTCAAACGAAACATAAGCCAGTTTCTCACCATTCGAAGACCAACTTGGGGATAACAACGGCTCCGGTGAGTCAACGATGGATTGAGGGTTAAATCCGTCCGCGTCAGCGACCACCAGTTCGTAGTGGTATCCCTCCTCCACAGGGGTCTCAGAGACATAGGCAATGCGGGTGGAAAAAGCCCCTGGTACACCCGTGAGCTTTTCATAAATAGCATCTGCGACCCGGTGAGCGCCAAAGCGAAGATCACCAGGGCCCACGGTGGTAATCTGCGACAGTAATTGATCCTGGGTGTGAACATCGAAAAGCTGGTAAACGATGTCATAACCGTCCCCGCCGGCGGCATCGCGCACTGATCCAATGACCAGGTAATCGGTTTTCAACAAGCGCCAGCTACCGAAGCGGATGGCCTCTGCTTCAGCAGGACGATCGACCATGTCCGCCTCGTCCATGGGGTCGAACAGGCCTGAACGATAAAGATCCTGATCAATGACGGAGGTTACCGTGGTTATCGGTGGGTAGCCACTTGCTTTCCACTGAAACGGCACGACTGCAATGGGCAAGGCGCTGGCATTACCCTTGATGATCTCAATTTCCAACTTGGCCTCAGCATTGCTTGCCAGCAGCAGGGAAATCAGAATTGAAAAAAAACCGCTCAGGACTCTGGCATTAACTTTCGAAACGAGATTCATCATTGGTCACCGTCATAGCTGAAGTTGAAATCAATTTCCCTTTCAAAAACTTTTTCAAAACCCCTGTAAGGAAGGGTTCCAACTCGCTCTACTGCAGCGATAAGCGACCGGCGCGTAGCCTCGTCACCGTTGCATGAGCCGGCAATATTAGCCAAAATCACTTCCCCACCGGGAATTTGCACGATCCGTAAGGTGCAACGCAAGCCCTCACGTGCGGTCGGGGGACGAAGCCAGTTTTTTGTCACCTGGGCCTGGATAGCAATGGCATATTGCTGTGACAGGGTAGCCATCTGCCCGGCCCTGAATTCCTGCTGCTCACGGTCCAGTCGCTGCTGCAAGGCCGTCTCTGCCTCAGCTTGGCGCTTTGCTGCAGCATCATCTTGCCGCCTGGTCTCAAGTTGCCTGAGGCGCTCTTCTTCGATTTTACGCTGCCGCTCGGCATCTGCGCGTTGCTGGCGAACGAGAGCCAATTCGTCTTCCTGGCGTTGCAGTCTTTCTTCACGTCTTCTTTGCTGCTGCTGGCGTAATTGCTGCAGTCTCAGGTCTTCCTGGCGTTTTTGCTCGGCCAGTTCCCGCTGCCTTCTTTTCTCGGCGTCTTCCGCTTCCTGGTGTTCACGTTCACGTTGCGCATCCAGATCTCTTTGCCGCCGAACCTGTTGCTCTGCCCGCAATGCGGCCAGTTCGGCCTGCCGCTGAGCTTCACGCACGACCGCCATATCAACAATCACGGCCTCGATGGTCAAGCCTTCAAGACTCGGCGGCCGGAACGGCTGCCAGTCGGAGGTGCCGAGTACGATCAGTGATGCCGCCAGAAGATGTACCCCGATCGCCAAACCAAATGCCCTGGTGGCATCCCATGCTCGCGATATTCCGGAAGTGTGCATACAAAGTCATCAACCGTCTGGGGTGGTACCTAACGGGTCACTCATCAGACCGACCTTTTGTACACCGGCTTTTTGCAGTAAAACCATGGCGTTATAGACATTACCGTAGCCCACCGCGCGATCCCCGCCAACCAGGACTTGTATATCGGGATTACGTCGTACGATGGCTGAAACGGTAATGACCAGGCTTTCAGCATCAATCAAACCGCTACTGGTACCGTCCAGATCACCGCCGGCATTCAGGTAGAGATCGCCGTTTTTCAACACGGTGATGACCAAAGGTTCTTGATTCTGCGGGGTATCCAGGGGTTCTGCATCAGCCTCGGGAAGCTCTACTTCTACTCCCAAGTTGAGCAAGGGCGCTGTAATCATGAAAATCACCAGCAATACCAACATCACATCAATGTACGGTACGACATTGATCTCGGACATTGGCTTCCGGCGGGATCTGCGTGACATTATTGGTCCAACGAGTGTGCTTGGCGTTGCAGGATGCTGGAGAACTCTTCCTTGAAATTGTCGTATCTCAATTCCAGGCGCTCTACCTGGTTGGAATATTTGTTGTATGCGATCACCGCAGGGATGGCTGCGAACAGGCCCATAGCGGTAGCAATCAACGCTTCGGAGATTCCGGGCGCCACCATTGCAATGGTGGCCTGGTTGACGTTGGCCAGTGCGTGGAACGAGGTCATGATTCCCCACACCGTGCCAAACAGTCCTATATAGGGGCTGGTTGATCCAACAGTGGCCAGGAAGCTCAAGTGGTGTTCCAGGCGGTCGGTTTCCCGGGTAAGCGCAATACGCATGGCACGCTCTGCACCTTCCACAATGCGGTCGGGCGATATACTGCGTTGCGATTGCATACGTGTGAATTCACGAAAGCCGGCGTCAAATAATCGCTCCATGCCGTTGTTTTCGCTTTCCTCGTCTTCCAATTCGGCACTGAGTTCCGCCAGGTCCGTTCCGGACCAGAATCGCTCTTCAAACTGATCGGCACCACGACTCGCCTCGCGAAGTATTTGTCTTTTCCTGAAAATAATCATCCAGGAAGCTACTGATGCGACCAATAGAATCAGCATGACGAATTTCACCATCCAACTGGCGTCGAGAATCAGTTGCCAAATTTGTAAATCACTCTGCATTATTCTTCCTGTTCTGTACTTTCTTGCACTTGATTAAGATATGAGTCGGTATCCATCCCGGCATGACTACTGGTTTGAATGTATTTATTGCCAGACAAATGCTTGTTGCTTTGGTTCAGTTGCTGTTTCTTATTAACGCTGCTGGAAGCAAAAAGTCTTGAACCATTTTACTGCCGTGCAGCCGACACCATACACCCTCATTCAGGATCAGATTCCGATGTAAATAGGTCATTTTCATGACTTTTCGGTTTTTTCAATCCAAAATGCCGGTAAGCCTTTGAAGTAGCCATCCTGCCGCGCGATGTCCGCATAATGTAGCCCTGTTGAATCAGGTAAGGCTCCAATACATCCTCAACGGTTCCCCTTTCTTCAGACAATGAAGCTGCCATGCTTTCTACACCTACCGGACCGCCGTCAAAATTATCAATGATCAGCTTGAGCAAGCGACGGTCCATCGTGTCAAAACCACAATTATCCACCCGCAGCAGTTTCATCGCATCGTCCGATACAGAGCGATTGATAAACCCATCCCCTTTCACCTCGGCAAAATCACGAACCCGCCGTAACAATCTGTTGGCCACCCTCGGAGTACCGCGCGAGCGGCTGGCGATGCCTGTCGCGCCGTCATCATCAATGCCGATATCCAGGATGCCGGCGGAGCGGTTCACTATCTGTGCCAATTCTTCTGGGCTATAGAATTCAAGACGCTCAACAATGCCAAAACGGTCGCGCAGGGGCGAAGTCAGCAAACCGGCCCTGGTTGTGGCGCCGACCAGGGTAAACCGCGGCAGATCCAGCTTGATCGAGCGTGCTGCAGGCCCTTCACCAATCATGATGTCAATCTGGAAATCTTCGAGCGCAGGGTATAGCACTTCCTCAACCATGGGAGACAGCCGGTGAATCTCATCAATGAACAAAATGTCACCCGGCTTGAGGTTGGTCAGCAAGGCCGCAAGGTCGCCTGCGCGTTCCAGTACTGGTCCCGATGTTTGCCTGATGGTTACGCCCATTTCGTGCGCAATGACATGTGCCAACGTGGTTTTACCCAGTCCCGGCGGGCCAAAGATCAATACGTGGTCTAAAGCGTCTTTACGCCGTCTTGCTGCTTCCAGAAATATTTCCAGCCTTTCCCGCATGACGGGCTGGCCAATGTACTCATCCAGGGTTTTCGGTCGCAGGCTTGCATCAATAACCCGATCCTCCGGGGAGTCCAGCGGAGTTACCACTCTGTCTGCTGAATCGATCAAACTTTCACCATGCTTTGCAGTGCTTTACGGATGATTTCCTCTGCATTCATATCGGCTTCGGCCACATTTCTCACCATGTGATTTACTTCCGAGATTTTATAGCCCAGCGCACGCAACGCATTGCTGGCTTCAGCTACAGCACCGCCCGCTTGCGGGGTACCTCCCGAGCCGGTTGCCGCTAATGTAACCGGCAATCCTTCCAACTTGTCGCGTAATTCAATGATGATCCGTTCGGCGGTTTTCTTGCCGATTCCAGGCAGGCGTGTCAGCGAGGCAGAATCGCCGTCTGCAACCAATCTCGCCAGCTCATCACCGCTGGTGCCGGACAGAATGGTCAGGGCCAGCTTGGCTCCGATTCCGCTGACTTTCATTAACTGGCGGAAAAGAATGCGTTCCGAGCTGGTACTGAAGCCATACAGCGTCTGGTGGTCCTGTGATACCTGCATATGGGTGACCATCACGATGGCTTGCCCGGTTTCCGGCAGGTCGTAAAAAACGCTCATTGGCGCTTCGACGTCATAGCCAACGCCACCCACGTCGATGACAAGGTGGGGTGGGTCTTTTTCCAGCAGAATTCCAGACAGTCGCGAGATCATTTAGCTTGATAGTCCCGGCGTTTATGCCCCAACTTTATCGTCATGGCCCTGGAGTTCGGACATACGGTTCAGGGTGCTTTGAGTATGGTGGTGACATAATGCCACAGCCAGGGCGTCAGCGGCGTCTTCCTGGGGTGTTTCGGACAGTCCAAGCAATATCCGGACCATGTGCTGGACCTGAACCTTATCGGCCGCTCCCCGCCCGACGATGGCTTGCTTGACTGAGCGGGGCGAGTATTCGGCCACCTTCAAGCCGCTCGCAATGATCGCGCAAACAGCCGCACCTCTTGCCTGCCCCAGCTTGATTGCCGACGATGCATTGTGGCTGACAAAAACTGTTTCAACGGCTGCCTCGTCCGGCCGGTATTCATCGATCAGTTTTTGAATACCCTTGAATATGATGCCGAGGCGTTCAGTAAATTCGCCACTGCCCGCCTTGATGACGCCAAGATGAACCGGAACAGACCGATCGCCCTCGATATCAATAATACCGTAGCCCGTAAACCTGGACCCGGGATCAATTCCCAGAATGCGCATGAACGTCTCCTTTCACGCCCGGTTCAGGATGCATAGGCAGCTTCCGGGATATCAGCATTGGAATAAACGTCCTGCGTATCGTCAAGATCCTCAAGCATGTCCAGGAACCTGAGCACCTTTTGTCCGGTTTCGACATCCAGGGCAACTTCGGTGCTGGACCGCATGGTAATTTCGGCGTTTTCGGGCTGCAGCCCTGCTTCATTCATGGCCGCTACAACGGTGCCAAAAGACTCCGTACTTGTCGTCACTTCTATCGAACCCTCGTCCCCGGAATTAATGTCGTCGGCACCGGCTTCCAATGCCACTTCCATCACGTCATCCTCTGATGTTCCAGGACCGAAATTCAATACACCAATTTTACTGAACAAGTACGCAACCGAACCATCGGTTCCAAGATTACCGCCATACTTGGTGAAGGCGTGACGGACTTCAGCCACCGTCCGGTTTCGGTTGTCGGTCATACACTCAACCATGACCGCGACCCCTCCCTGTGCATATCCTTCGTAGCGTATTTCCTCGTAGGAAACACCCTCGAGGTCTCCAGTGGCTTTCTTGATGGCCCGTTCAATATTATCTTTGGGCATGTTGGCGGCATTTGCCTTGTCTACCGCCAGGCGAAGGCGTGGATTGGTTTCCGGATCACCGCCGCCTTCCCGGGCAGCGACCGTGAGTTCACGATTTATACGGGTGAAAATCTTGCCGCGTTTGGCATCTACCGCCCTTTTCCGGTGTTGAATGTTCGCCCATTTGCTGTGTCCAGCCATAAATTAAATCCACACAGAAATTCCATGAATTTTATCATGTAACGGATATTCAAAGCTTGCTAACTATGGCCTGCCTGTATGATTGAAGCGCCCTTCATGCATGAAAAAGGCAACCTGGCGTGCCACTTCTGCAGAGAACAACAAGCCAGTATGGCTTACAGCTAATTCAAAACGATCGCAAAGCTCGTCTGATAAAGTTTCGGCTACGGCAATCGTTCCATCATTCGGTCCTTCAAGCCCGCCTGTCAGACGACCCAGGCCACGTGGCACATTACCCGCTATCATTCCGCATTCGTGGTCCGGGGCAATGATGCTGGCACCATTGAGGAGGCTGGATTCAGAGTGCCGCATCAACATTCGCCCCACCACAGAACGGGCCAGGCGCCGGGCGACCTCGCTACCGGACAGCGGGCTACCAAGCAATACCACTCTTCCTGTAGGAAAAGCCTGCCTGGATTCCCTTTGCTGTTGCAACATTCTCAGAATTACGAGCCCGCCGAGGCTGTGACCCACGAGGTGCAATTCTGACAAGCTTGAACGCCGGCAAAACCCTGCCAGGTCAACCGTGCTTTCAAACGGATTCCGCCTCCAGGTTGGATAATTGAAACAACGGACCCGGAACCCTTCGTTTTCGAGCCATCGTTTTAACAGGACCAGTGACCACGACCGGTACCAGAACCCATGTACCAATACAATTTCAGGCAAGTCTGCGCCTCCTGTGCATGTTATGAATTTGCTCGAAGGAGATCAGTGCCAGGCCAAACCAGATACAGCTAAAAGCAACCATGTGGCCGAGGGTAAACGGTTCATTCCACAGATATACGGCGAGCAACATGGAAATGGTCGGACCAATGTACATGAAGAAACCGAGCACGGTCAGACTTAGCGCCTGTGCCGCAGTATTGAACCAGATGAGAGGCAGTATGGTGACCAGGCCGGCCATAATCAAAAGGTAGTCCAGTTCACGGTTTACATGGAGAAAGCCCATTTCACCTTCATGAAAACGCCACATCAAATAGAGCATGGCCAGGGTCAAAAGAAGAATGTTTTCCCACATAAGTCCGGTCATTGGCCCGACTTTTAATCGCTTGCGCACCAGGCCGTAAAACCCGAATAACAACGGCAAAGCCAGCGAAACCCAGGGCATGACACCCAGGAACCAGCCAAGGTAGGCGGTACCCAGCGCAGCAATACTCACCGCAAACTTTTGAATCGGTTTCAGGCGTTCGTGAAGGAACAGGTAACCCAGGAGGATATTGATGAGTGGATTAATGAAGTAGCCCATGCTTGTGGCCAGGACCTGGTCGTTGACCACTGCCCAAACGAAAACCAGCCAGTTAGAAGACAACAACAGGGCCGCAATAACCAGCCACGCAAGTGAGCGCGCAGAAATGCGGAGTTTCGGCAGCAAGGATTTTCCGTCACGTACCAGCAAAAAAACCGCCAGTACCGGCAAAGCCCAGATCACCCGGTGGGCGATAATCTCAATGGGTCCGACCTGGCCCACCCATTTGAAATACATCGGCATCACTCCCCAGCTACCGAATGCGGCTACTGCTGCGATGACTCCTGTCCGCTGTGAATTTAGTTTACCGGTCGTCAATATTCCTTCCCGTAAAAGACGAGGCCGGCAAATGCCGGCCTCGTCAGTGTAGCGATTTTTACAGCAAGACTAAATCAGGGATTCAGGTTCTCCGCCAGGAAGGTTTCCATACGACCGTAAAAGTCGTACTGGTTTTCCTGTTTGCGGTAACCGTGTCCTTCGTCTTTCTTGACCATCAGTTCGTACTCGACATTATTGGCCTTCATGGCCTTTTCCATCAGCTTCGCATGGTCAATGTGGACCCGGGGGTCTTTCTGGCCATAAGCCATGAACACCGGAACCTGGATCTTGTCTGCGTGGTTGCGGGGCGACCACTGTTCAAGGAATTCACGATCCTTCTTGGGATCTCCGACCAGTTCCTTCAATTGCTCCATGCCCGCTGCCCAGGAATCTGGCGCGGTCTTGAACAACAGGGGGATATCGGTCACACCCACATAGTTGATGCCGCACTTGTACAATTCCGGTGAGTATGTCAGGCCGGCCATGGTTGCATAACCGCCGTAGCTACCGCCGTAAATACACACTCTTTCAGGATCTGAAACGCCCTGCTCGACTGCCCAGGCAAGGGCGTCAGAGACGTCGGTTTGCATTTTCTGGCCCCATTGCTTACGGCTGGCCAGCCAGTGATCCCGCCCGAATCCCGTGGAACCACGGAAATTGACCTGCAGCACTGCGTAGCCGCGGCTGGCCAGGAACTGTATAGCGGGGTTGTAACCCCAGCCGTCACGCGCCCAGGGGCCGCCATGCGGGTGCACAATCGTCGGCAGGTTTTTACCGTTACTGTTTGGTGGCAGGGTCAGGTAAGCCTGTAATAACAAACCATCACGGGCTTCGAACTCAACCGACTTGATTTCAGCCATTTCATCTGCCTTTACCCAGGGACGCGAGTCCGCCAGAAACTCCAGAGAATTATCCTCGAAGTCAAAAAGGTAGTAAGTAGGTGGCTGTTGCGAAGAAGAAGCGACAACAACACCGATTGTTTCTTCCTCGTCGGTGGAACTCATCCTGTTGATGGTATCTGGCAAGGCCTTGTCGATGCCCGCCATGATCTTCTTCCAGCGCTCGTCTACATAAACGATCTCGGGAATTCCGACCTGGTAACTGATTGCAATAATATCGCGCTTCTTTTCGGTTACCGTTGCTGCAGTAACATCCACCCGATCATGCTCAAATACCAGGTCGCCGAATTCGCGTGTCTTGAAGTTGTATTCGTAAATCGCTGCCTTGTCCCTGAAGTCACCCTCATTGGTGACATAGGACGATACATAGCCGTTCTCGCCATCATCCTTGATGGCCACCGGGAAGAACGAATGCCCGTCATATCTTGTGCGCGTTATTTCTTCAAATTCACCGGTTTCCTCGTTGAGATACAGAAAACCCTGGTACAGGTCGTCTGTGTAGCCGGCACCCATAATCTTGCCGTCATAATCCACGAACCAGCCCTGTACGTTTCCGGTATTGCGCTGCACCATCCTTAAACGGCCGGTCATGACGTCCATCCTGTACACGTCAGGGTATTCGGCGCGCCTTTTGTTGCTGGCAACCAGCACGTGCTTGGGATCATCTTTCAGCCGATTGAGCACGTTTGCGGTACGAATAACCGCGGCGCCGTTGAGGATCTGCAAATCAACGGGCTCAATAAGTATCCGAAACTTTGAACCGTCCGAATTAACACCGAAGATTCCAAATGATTCGCTGCCGTCTTTGTCCATGAAGAACAACAGGCGTTCGTTGGTGGCCCACATGAAGCCGTTCACATCCTGGTTTTTCTGCGAAGTTACGATACGCCCCGCCTTGGTTTCCATGTCGATGATGACAATATTCATGCGGTCATCAACCGGAACCAGCCCGGCCAGTTCCTTGCCATTCGGAGATAACTGGAATGCGGTGTATTGTGGTTTCTTGAAGTAGTGATCCAGACCTTTCTTCTCAGCAGCGACCGTCTGGCCGGCGAAAAGCAGACTGAAAACACAAATGATCAATATTCCTTTGAATTTCATGTCTTACCCTCATAATTCAGTCCCGGGAAACCGGAACCCTATTGGAAATGCTATCCCTTTTATTCTAACAGCCGGCACCGATTAAATCAGTGCCGGAAGTCCTGTTTGCACTTGAATACAGGAAAGTATTAACCGTCCTTTTTCCGGTTGGCCAGGCCGAGTTTCTTGAGTTGATCATCAGAAATTTCGGAAGGTGCCGAGGTCAGCAGGCACTGCGCTGTCGTGGTCTTGGGGAAGGCGATCACATCCCGGATGGAAGCCTCACCAGCCATCAGGGCTGCGATTCTATCCAGGCCGAATGCAATACCACCGTGAGGGGGGCAACCGTATCTCAGGGCTTCGAGCAGGAAGCCGAATTTCTCGTTTGCTTCCTCCTCTTCAATATCCAGCAACTTAAATACCGCTTTTTGCATGGCAGGAGTGTGAATACGAATGGAGCCACCGCCGATTTCAGCGCCGTTCAGCACCATGTCATAGCCCTTTGACAAAGCCTCCTCAGGCGCTGCCAGTAAGGCTTCAGGATCATCTTCCGAGGGCGCTGTAAACGGATGATGGACGGCCATCAGCTGCCCCGATTCGGAGTCCTTTTCAAACATCGGGAACTCTCTCACCCACAATGGTTTCCAGGCCCCACTGACAAGGCCAAGGTCATGCGCGGTACGCACGATCAACTGGCCCATGAAGGTGCTGGTGCTTAACCAGTCGCCTGCTCCAAAAAACAGGATATCGCCGCTTTCCACACCAGTGGCGGTAGCGATTCCTGTCCACGCGGCCTGATCCAGGAATTTTGCAATCGGTGACTGCAATCCTTCGAGACCGGCATCGGCATCGTTAAGCTTGATCCAGGCCAGTCCTTTTGCGCCATAACGTGCGACAAATGCGGTGTATTCATCAATCTGTTTGCGCGACAGGCTGGCGCCACCGGGTACACGCAATGCTGCTACCCGTTGTCCGGCGTCATTCGCCGGCCCGGAAAACACCCTGAAATCTACATGTGAGACGTGTTCATCGACGCTGACCAGCTGCATTGGAATCCTGAGGTCGGGCTTATCCGAGCCATAGGTGTCCATCGCGTCTTTCCAGCACAGGTGTGGAAACGGTGCCTCCATCTCAACATCCAGCACATCCCGAAACACGTCACGGACCAAATCCTCGGCACAGCGTTGAATGTCAGCTTCTTCTACAAAGGACATTTCGATATCCAGCTGGGTAAATTCAGGCTGCCGGTCGGCCCTGAGGTCTTCATCCCTGAAGCATCGGGCAATCTGGTAGTAGCGATCCATGCCGGACATCATCAACAATTGCTTGAACAGCTGTGGAGATTGTGGCAAGGCAAAGAACTGGCCCTGGTGTACGCGGCTGGGCACCAGGTAGTCGCGTGCACCTTCCGGGGTGGCTCGCGTCAGTATCGGTGTTTCAAACTCGGTAAAACCACTATCGTCGAGATGATTGCGAATGGCCTTGTTCATGGCAGCCCGAATGCGTAAATTCTTTTGCATCCAGGGCCGTCGTAAATCGAGGTATCGGTAACGCAGGCGAATTTCTTCACCGTCTTCGTCTGTCATCAACATGGGAATCGGCGCCGATGCATTAAAAAGCACCACGCCTGTTGCGACTACTTCAACTTTACCCGTGGTCATGGAATCGTTCCACTGGCTTTCCGGGCGCATGCGAACTTCACCGGTAACCTGCACGCAGTATTCATTTCGCAAGCGTTCGGCATCGGCAAAAGCCGGGCTTTCAGGTTCAACCACCACCTGAATGATGCCGCTGTGATCGCGAAGGCTCAGAAAAATCAAACCACCAAGATCACGGCGGCCATCCACCCACCCGCAAAGTGCAACATTGGTTCCGGCATCGGATTCGGTTACTTTCCCACAAAACTGTGAACGCATATCTGGTCTCCCGCCCGTGGCGGATATTGACGCGGGGCTGCTTCTTTTAGGCAGCGCTGTTTTTCGATTCTTTTACCGGTTTCGATTCTTTCTTGCCTGTTTCCGCTTTACTTGATTCTTTTCCACCGGTCTTTGCGGAATCAGGCTTTGGGTCACTCTTTTCTGAACCACTGGATTCTTTTGGCGCATCGTTACCCGAATCATCGAGGTTGCGTTTGCTGCCCTGTTTAAAATCTGTTTCGTACCAGCCGCCACCCTTCAACCGGAATGCTGAGGCTGAGATCAGCCGGCGTAGATGAGGTTTCTCGCAGGCAGGACAATCCTTGAGCGGTTCTTCCCTCATCCTTTGGATTTTTTCCAACTCGTGCCCGCATTGCACACAGCGGTATTCGTAAATCGGCATAGTGATCCTGATTGTTTTTCCGGGCCGTTCCCAAGCCGAGCATTATATAACGCCCGGCAGGTTTGAACGCATTAGATGGGGACAGCTTGCCCGCTTTTCTATGACACGGCTTTAGCTTCATTTTACGATTCAATTCACGCTTCATTTTTAAGGGGCCTCTGATATAGTGATCGCCCCTTTTATTAGCAAGTAATTGGAAGTCCATATGAAACCTGCAAACCTGGTTTTTGCGCTTTTGACCGCATGTTTATGCCTGGCAGCGTGCAATAGCGAAAAATTACCCAAGACCACAGTAGCTGAGAGCGAAAAAGGGGCGGCAGAACCCGCTTCCCAGGCCGCGAATGAGAACCCCCGTTTTGATATCTATGCCAAGGTTCGCCTGGGTACCGACCTCAGCCACCTCAGTGAAAATCAAAAGAAAATGCTTGGCCTGCTGATTGAAGCAGCAGAAATTACCAATGATGTGTTCTGGCTCCAGGTTTGGGGCGATCGCGATGAACTCCTCGATAGTATTGAGGACCCGAAGGCCCGCCAGTTTGCTTTTTATAATTACGGACCCTGGGATCGCCTCGCTGCTGACCAGTCTTTCCTGGAAAACCATGGTCCCCGCCCTCCGGGCGCGCGCTTTTACCCGGAAGATATGAGCAAGGAAGAATTCGAAGCCTGGGATCAGCCCGGTAAAGACGGCCAATATTCAATCGTGCAAAGGGACTCGCAGGGAAATCTCCGGCTGGTGCCCTACAGTGAAGCCTATGCAACCCAGATCAGTCAGATCACGACTTTGCTTTACCAGGCAGCGGACCTGGCAGAGGACCCGGAATTCGGTGAATACCTCCGTTTGCGGGCGCTAGCATTGCTCAATGACGACTACCAGGCTTCCGATATGGCCTGGATGGACATGAAGAATAATTCCATCGAGCTGGTGATCGGTCCGGTGGAAACCTACCAGGACGCGCTTTATGGTTACCGGGCGGCCTTTGAAACCTTTGTACTCATCAAAGACCAGGCCTGGAGTGAACGCCTTGCAAGGTTCGTGAAATACATGCCCGATTTGCAACGCGGTCTGCCGGTTCCTGACGAATACAAAGAGGAAATGGCCGGTTCCGATGCTGACCTGAATGCCTATGATCTCGCCTATTGTGCAGGAGATTGTAATTCCGGTGCCAAAACCATTGCCATCAATCTTCCCAATGACGAGGAGGTGCAATTGGCCAAGGGCACTCGCCGGCTACAGATCAAAAACTCAATGATGGCCAAGTTTAACCGGATACTGGTACCGATCGCCGATGAGCTGATTGCGGAAGACCAGCGCCGGCACATCACTTTTGATTCGTTCTTCGGCAACACCATGTTCCATGAAGTTGCTCATGGCATGGGCATCAAAAATACCCTGGATGGCAGTGGTACTGTTCGTGCCGCACTCAAGGAACATTCCTCGGCGCTGGAAGAGGGCAAGGCCGATATTCTCGGCCTTTACATGGTTCAACGACTGAGAGACATGGGCGAAATTACCGACGGTGAACTCATGGATGACTATGTCAGCTTCCTGGCCGGAATCTTCCGCTCAGTGCGCTTCGGGGCCTCCAGTGCGCATGGCCGTGCCAACATGATCCGTTTTAATTTCTTCAGTGATGCCGGAGCCTTCACACGCGACGATCAAAGTGGCAGATACCGCGTCAACGTGCCTGAATTTGAAAAAGCAGTTGCAGACCTTAGCCGGACTTTACTGACCTTGCAGGGCAACGGTGATTATGATGCGGTTGTGGCATTTGTTGTGGAAAAAGGCAATGTGGGCGGGCAACTGCAGGCCGACCTGGACCGGCTGTCCGCGAAAAACATCCCGGTGGATATCGTCTACCAGCAAGGCAAGGAAGTCCTGGGGCTGTGAATTTCTCATAGTCCCGGAGTTCTGAATCAATGAAACGGATTGTCGTCAAAATCGGCAGCCAGGTGCTGTGTAATACAGATGGCCTGCTGAATATTGAAATATTAGCGGGCCTGGTCGGCCAGGTAGCCGCCCTGCGACAAAATGGCTGGCAGGTTTTACTGGTGTCATCAGGCGCCGTGGCCGCCGGCAAGGGCGAAACCGGGGCCGACAATTTACGCAGCTATGATCCCGTTACACGTAAGCAGATCCTGGCAGCCACGGGCCAGGTCCGCCTGATGCAGACTTATCAAACGCACTTCATTGATCACGGCTTGACCGTCGCCCAGGTACTGGCCAGCAAGAGTGATTTCCAGACGCGCAATCATTACCTGAACATGCGCAATTGCATCGAGGGCATCCTCGACGCCGGCATCTTGCCGGTGGTCAACGAAAATGACGTGGTATCCATCACCGAATTGATGTTCACCGATAACGATGAACTGGCAGGATTGCTGGCCGGCATGGTGAATGCTGAATTGTTGTGTATATTGAGCACAGTCGAGGGTGTCTTCTCCCGTAATGACGCGACCGGGCCCGGGAGACTAATCCGGACCTGGGACGACAAAATACACAGGATCGGGGAAGTGGTCAGTTCCGCAACCAGCAGGCACGGGCGGGGGCATGCACAGCAAAATTTCGGGCGCCCGGAAATCAGCGAAACTGGGTACCGAGGTCGTAATTGCCAACGGCCACGCAGAAAATGTCTTGCTGCTGATTGCCGGCCGGCAGGATACAGGGACACGTTTTCCCGCCGGTAACACATCGTCACCTGCCAAACGTTGGCTGGCGAGCTCAGATGATCACGCCGTCGGTGCGGTGCATATTAATGGCGGCGCAGCCATGGCCCTCAAGGATAAAACCCGTCTCGCCAGCCTGTTACTGGTGGGGGTTGAATCCCTGGCAGGTGAATTCAAACGCGGAGACGTCATCAGGATTATCGACCCATCAGGCACCGTGTTGGGTGTCGGACGTGCCCGCTATGACTGTGGTGAGGCACGGAACCTCGTCGGCCAGAAAGACCTTAAACCTTTGATTCATTGCGATTGCTTATACCTGACTGAATAATATGGACCAACAACAACTAAACATGGACCTGCAGCAGGTCAAAGCAGCCGCACCCCGGCTCGCTTTGAGCGACGACCAGAAAATTCGTGAGGTATTGCTGGATCTGGCTGATCAAACGATGAGTGCCAGGGCTGAAATTCTAGCCGCCAACCAGCGCGACCTGGCACGCATGGATGAAACGGACCCCAAGTACGACCGCCTGCTTCTGAATCATGAGCGGCTGGCCGCTATTGCGGATGATCTACGCAATGTCGCCGCACTGCCCTCTCCGGTGGGTGAGGTGCTTGAGCAACGCAGGCTGGACAGCGGGCTGGAACTGAGCAAAGTCAGGGTGCCGGTGGGTGTGATTGCGGTGATATTCGAATCGCGGCCAAACGTCACATTTGATGTTACCGCCCTGTGCCTGAAATCACGCAATGCCTGTGTGTTGAAAGGCAGCTCGGATGCGCGCGACAGCAACCGGGCCATCGTGCGGGTCATCCATGCAGTGCTGGAGGGCCACGGCCTGAATCCAGCCATGGTTTACCTGGCACCTTGTGAGCGAAAATGGCTTCCTCAGATACTTCATGCCACGGAAACCATTGACCTGGCCATTCCCCGCGGCTCAAAAGGCCTGATTGACTTTGTGCGTGAAAATGCCCGGATTCCCGTCATCGAAACCGGGGCCGGCATTGTGCACACATATGTTGACCAAAGCGCTGATCCGGACAAGGCAAAAGCGATCGTCACCAACGCCAAGTCACGCCGCGTCAGTGTTTGCAATGCGCTGGACACCCTGGTTTTACACCGTGACCTGCTGGCTGGTCTTCCCGATTTGATGCATGAACTTGGAGAGCAGTACCAGGTTGAGGTTTTCGCCGATCCGGAAGCTTTTACTGCACTGGATGGCAGGTATTGCGCAAAATTGAACCATGCTGAACCGGAACACTTCGGACAGGAGTTTCTTTCCTACCGCATGTCCATCAAGACCGTTGGGGACCTCGATGAAGCCCTGGAGCATATTCAACAGCACAGCTCGAAACATTCCGAAGCCATAGTTGCCGAAGATTCACGGGTTATCGAGCGGTTTTTGAACCAGGTAGATGCAGCAGCAGTATTCGCCAATGCATCAACGGCATTTACCGATGGCGCACAGTTCGGCATGGGTGCGGAAATCGGCATCAGTACCCAGAAACTGCATGCCCGTGGACCCATGGCCTTGCCGGAACTGACCAGTTACAAGTGGATCGTGAGGGGAGACGGTCAAATACGGCCCTGATCCTTGCCAGGAACAGCGCTATTGTTTATTGGGCCATTGTCATCAGCAACTGGTACAGGAACTCTACGGACTGGTGAAATTCTTCAATTCCGATTTTTTCATCCAGCCCGTGCGCGCCGGATTCGCCCGGCTTGCTGAACAGCGCACTAATGCCGTATACCGGTATTCCCGCGTTGCGAAAAAACAGGCCGTCGGGCGCGCCGGTGGACATGCCGGGAATCACAGGGATATCTCCGAAATGTGCTTCAGATAGTGATTCAATCTGCTCCATCAACGCATCCGGTAACACTGAAACATCGCTGGCCAGGCCATCATAGATTATTTCGATATCCACACCCAGGCCATCAACCAGCCCGGCTATCACTTTTTCGATTTCTATCGCCTCAGTGCTGGGCAGTATCCGGCAATTCACTGTCACATTGGCTTCACGGGGCAATGCGTTCTCCGCATGTCCGCCACTTAGCTGGGTTGGAACACAGGTCGGGCGTAACATGGCATTAAACCCCGGGTCAAAATCCGACAAGCGCTGTGCGGCAGCCAGATCGCCTTCGTTTTCAGCCAGCGCCAGCATATCCTCCCCCACATGTTCGGGATAAAGAGTCGCCGATCGTCGCAAGGCCATTCGCGTGGTGTCGTTCAAAATCACCGGAAAGGTATGGGCACCCACGCGGGTTATTGCTTCCGCCAGGTTCCTGATTGCATTATCCGGCCTGGGTTGTGAGCTGTGGCCGCCCCTGTTCACGGTGGTTAACTGATAGGTCTGATAAAGCTTTTCGCTGGTCTGAACCCATAAAGCCAGGCGCTTGCCGGACTCATCATATTCACCGCCACCGGCATCTGTATTGATTGCAAACTCCGCGTCAGCCAGTTGCCGGCCTTCACCAGCCAGCCATTTTGCGAAATCACCGGATGTTTCTTCGTTGCCGGAAATAGCGGCAACGATGTCCCGGCCGGGCAACCAGCCCTCCCGCTTCAGGCGAATGAAGTTGCTGATAATTTCGGCAACCCCGGCCTTGTTGTCTGCAGTGCCACGGCCTAGGTAATAGCCGTCTTTTTTCCCAAGAACAAAGGGCGGGAACGCCCACTGATCGGGAACTGCCTGTACAACATCAATATGTGACAGCACCAGCAAGGTTTTTTGTGGACCAATTCCGCGGTATCGAACCAGCATTCCATAATTGTTAGGAGACGGGTTCAGTACCTGCACTTCATTGGCGGTAAACCCGGCCGCCAGCAAGCGTGTCGCCATCGTTTGCAGCGCTTTTTCAATCAGATCAGGGCGATCATTCGAACTTTCATAGCTCACCAGTTCTCGCAGAATGTCCTCAGACAACTGTTGATCGGGAGACAAGTCGCTAAATGGCGTTTCCTGTGCCAACAACGGCCAGGACGCCAGCAAAACTATTGAAACTATCACCTGGCATTTGAGTCGGTTCAGGCACATAAATCCAGTTCTGCCCTCAAGAAAAGCCACGGTACCAATTTGCAAAGTCCGTCCACCAGGCATATTTGTACAGGTTCATGTAACCCCACATAATTATGCTCCATAGCGCCGCAACTACTAGCTAGGGAGAGCGCACTTTCCCTTTGCGGTAATCATCAAAAATCATGATCAGGGCGATAATGCCAGGGATCCACATCGTCTGAAAAAAATCCGGTGTCCAGATTTCCAGGGAATTCCCGACACGTCCAAATAATCGTGCCAGGCCTGGAACCAGGAAAACCAGCGCTGTGCTGGCCATGTATCGCTGGTGTAAATGCATATTTTTTCGATGATAGATCGCTAATGAATAAACCAGCGCAAACATAATGACGAGGAAAAAGCTAAACCAGAAAATGGACAGGTCAGACTGTGAGTACGGGATTTCCTTCCTCGCGATATTGTCCAGTGTCACTATGGCACCGGACACAATCACGGCCGGAGCCAACAGGAAAGACAGCTTGCCCACCGTACGGTGTACCGGTCTGCGCCCGCTGCGAATAAACCACGCCTGGGCGATCAGCAGGAACATCCACAACAACATGCTGATAGCGTGAAAATGCTGACCGAAGCTGATGTCGCCCCCCAGCTTCGAAAAATAGGAACTCCAGAACCCTCCTACCAGGATGAGCAACAGGCCCAGGAAATAGAAGACGGCATTTCGGTACATATTGTGTTCCCGCAATTAAGTCATTTTTTGTTTTTCAGGTCAATAAATCCTGACATTGAAGTCTAACATGCCATGTAAAAAACCCCCTGGCACCGGGCTGCTTTCCCGGCGCTCTGTCAAAGTTTCCGATAGAATTGCCTGGTCATTTCAATGGGACTACGACCACTCTATGAATAAGGAAGGACTCATCAAATGCATCGATGACCTGGTTTCGGAGGACATGCAAATGGCCCTGTGGAAAGCGACCCGATCCAGAAACTGGTATTTCGGGGCTTTTCCCAATGATCGCAGCGCAATCCCTTTCTGGAACATGGAACTGGACGGCGTTGCAGCGGCGGATGTGGTCTGGGAACACGCCAAACCACAATGCGAAGAGCTTGTAGGGGCATCACTGGAAGTCTTGCGTCAATACGCCAACGGTCATACTTTTGGACAAGGCGGAAAACCCCATACAGACGATAGTTCACCGGGTACCTACACCCTGATTTACTACCCTATGTCCCAGTGGCATAAGGACTGGGACGGCGGCACCGTGTTCCAGGCCGAAGATGGGGAAATCATCTCGACCATCCAGCTAAAGCCCAATCGCGCCGTATTGTTTGACGCGCAAATCCTCCACTATGGTCGTGCCCCCAGCCGGATGTTCACCGGGCTCAGGGTTACGGTTGCCTACAAGCTGAAAACGGTTTAGCTGTCATTGGTTTTTATTCTCCGCCAAGCATCTCGCAAAGCGGCACATTGCTTTCCACAGCGCGTTGAAAGGCAAATTCGCCAGACTGGCCGGCCGCAGGGAATTCGAACTTGACGATGCCCGTCCTGCAGTCGGTAAATTCAATATCAATACTGCCGTATTCGGTGTCCTGTGTTGGGACGGGGTTCGAGGAATTAAAACTACCCCCCGTGGTCAACTCTGCATTCAGACTTGCACTACTGCCGGCATAGCTGCCAAGCGCAGTTACCCAGCGCTGATCGGGTGCACCGAACACTGCCATCACGTCTTCTGCCGGCGGTTCAGAGTCAAAGGTAAACCAGCCCACGAATATCAACTTCAGTACCGGGAAAACCGTTATGAACAACCCCTGGAAGGGCGCACCGGCATTCACCCAGGCATCGTTTAAGCCGGCATTGATTTCGAATTCCGCACCACTGCCCACCGAATTGAGAAAGGCAACCAGGTCCAATTGTTCTGATTCATCCAGATGAGAAGTTTTACCGTGCAAGTCAGCCGGATTCTGCGTCGTAAGCACATCAAGTAATGACTGCGCAGCACCGTGGTGTAAATAGGGCCCGGTCTTGTAGATTCCCCTTAATGAAGGCGTATCAAAACTCGAGCCTTTTCTTTCACCTGCGCCATCTCCGGTCCCGACATCATGTTTTTGAACATCCGTGTACAGGGGCGGAAGGTGGCTGGTCGAACACTGTGTTTCTTCGGAGTCAAAAAGAGTCTTCCCCCGGACAGCAGATTCGCTTAGCACACCATTCTCTTCGAGGTTTGGATTGATCGATAGTTTTAACGACGCCATGAAAGCAGCCAGGTCATCCAGCGCCTGTGAGCGACCGGCGTTGGGCTCGCCCTGGTCACAGGCTGGCGTGCAATTATCACTGCCGGTCGCCAAGCCGGTGCCGGCCTGTATATCCCGGACCGTAACCTCAACATCCTGCAGTTCATCGAGGTCTCCGGACCAATGAACCGGCAGGGTATCCGCTACGCCCAGCAAACTGGGTGAGTTGCGCGGCCCATCAGGGAAAAACCAGGTTCGACTGTCCATTTCCCCATCGAAATGGCAGGTGGCGCAGGAAATCCACTGGTCGCGGGACAGGTCCGGCGTGTCGGAACTGTGAAACAGCCGTTTTCCGCTGAGCACCGCCGGTGACAGGGGAATATTGCTTACCTGGATCACTTCGCTGATCTTATTCGTAGCCGTGTCGATAACCGCGACCGTCCCCGAGAGATTATTGTTGACATAAAGTGTGCTTTCATCGGCTGAAAGCACCAGGCCACGGGGGTTGGCTCCCACCTCCAGATGCGCGAGCATAGTGCTGTTTTCCTGGTCGATTACGGAAACGTCATTGCTGCCCGAATTCAAAACATAAAGTGTTTAATCTGCGGTAAGAGCAGTATCAAACGGCATATTTACCGGTACATCGGTGATGTCGAGATGGATGCGACTGGCCTGATCATGCAGCAGAGATTCCAGGTCAACGACCGACACCACCGGGAAAACGGTTGTGTCGAACAGTAAGGCCTCATTGCTTACGTTCGAGCGGGTTTGGGGCAGATAGGCCTTTGATCCATCAGCGTTTAGGGTAATGCTGTTGGACAGATTGGTGTCGGCGCCTGTTGAGATCGTGGCTTCCACTGTGAGATTGTCGGTATTGATGACGGAAAAACGACCGGTGGAAAAGTGAATGACATAAAGTTTCGAAGCATCAGGTGAGAGCGCCAGGCCCCTTGGGTGCCTTTCAGTTTCGATCGTTTCTATAACTGATTTGCTAACCGGATCGATCACCGCGATTGTATCTGCGCCCATGCAAGAGACAAAAACCAGGCCGCCCGGGGAGACCACCGCCCCAATGGGCTCATCCGGCACAGGGATCGTATCAACAAGTTGCAAGGTTTCCATATCGATGACCGACACAGAATCGTCCTGGCGGTTGGTGATATAAGCGATGGTGCCGATGGCATTGAAGGCTACGGTTTGTGGGTCCCTGCCGACAAAAATCTCTTTGATCTTATCGCCACCCGGCAGAGCAACAAGTGTTAAGGAACGTGAATCATTATTAACCACCGCCAGCAATTGGCCGTTAGGGCTGATCGTAATGGTAGAGCTGCGTTCACCCGCAAACGTAGACTGACTCAAAATCAATCCAATGATTAAGCAAATTAAAAATCTGGCGTTCAGCACTGATTTCTACTAAAGCTGGGAAAGAGCCATAGCCTAATGGTTTCACTGCAATCAAAGCAATAAAAGGAATATGTACTATTATTTAATGGTGTGTAAATAGGAAAAACTGAGTTTCTTATGCAAATATCTGGTGCTTATCGCTCGATTATCACTATTTTCCTGCTGATCATTTCATATCAGCCACTACATGCCGCCACGATATTCGGAACCGTAACCGGGCCAGATGGCCCGATGGTGGGCGCCAAGGTAGTAGCAGAACCAGACGGGCAGACACCGGTTGAAACCACTACTGACGAGGGTGGCAGTTATTCTTTCATTGTGCCGGATGGACATTACTACCAAATCCATGCCGAATCACTCGTCAATCCATCCGGGTTTTATTCTGAATTTATTAGAGATTTTGATGTTGAGGAAACCAAGGAGATTCGCCTGTTCATTGGCAGCCGGATCACTATAAATGGTGAGATAGATTTGCCTCCGGATTTTGACGGGCCTGCTCAAATATATGCGCAGCGACTTGACAAGTATGTCCCTTCACAGGAATGGAGTATCGATGAGGACCTGCAATTTCAAATTTCCGGGGCGGCTGGCGTATACGCCATTTCTGTTTTCCCCGAGTGTCCATTTAAAGATGCTCTCAATTTGCCGGTTTGCCCAGCCAAATACTTCAGTTCAATAGCAATAGACGCCCGTGAAGGTTCTGTCAACGGCGTCGTGGTGCCTGTTGCGGATCCTGCGGCACCGTTGGTTCCACAGACACCCCCAGATGCGTCACTAATCACTGTCGGACCGGCTGTAGACGGTATCGCCATGGTAACGGGTGCACCTGGCACGGTTTCCGGTCCTGCTCGAATCGGCCTCGTCAATCTACAGACCGGGCACTGGACGAGAGGTGCTTCCGGATCAGACGGCAGCTTTCAGATTCCCTTGCTGGTGCCACCGGGTTCATACCTACGGATTACACAAGACCCGACATCCATCACCTTTGAGGCACACACAATGGCTACAGGAACTGTCATTCGCGTACCGTTTCCCGAAGATCCACAGAATGCTTATGCAGCCCTGTATCCTGCTGATAAGTTCCAAAGGGCGAGTCCTGTTGAACAACCTCAATCACTTGGCTTTATAGACCCTGGGCAGGTCTGGATTTCCGGAACACAGGTTGATAGAAACTGGTTGGCCGGTGAAGCGATACAACTTGAAGGAAGTATCATGGTTTTCTCGAGGAATTCGGCCGAAATTAATCTCGGCGAATTGAACATGCACGGCTTCATATACCTCGAAAGAGTATTCGATGCTGAAGGCAAGCAGGAACTGCCTAATCCTCACTTTGCCTCTCACAATCTGACGCCCACCGGATTGCCCATTGGGAGGTTAAGACAGCATTCAGGCGGTTCTGCACCATGGGATGCTGTCGAGATTGGTCATTTTGACTCTAACGAACCAGGGATTGCAGGCCCAAACAGTTTTGAAGGTACCTGGCAGACAAGGGTTAATATTCCGGCTGACCTGCCCGACGGTATTTACTCTGTAGTGTTTGAGCCTGTGGTGCAGGATATTCAAAGCAGCGCTTTACACTTCGAAGACGTCTACCTGCAGTCCGGCGTAGCCGTGTTTTCTAAAGGTGGTGTATTCCTGGTCAGGATCGGGTCTCCATCAAGCAGCCGTTTGAGTTGGACACTGGGTATGAATGATTTCAGCAATGGGTCCCGAGGTACCGTCGCTTTGGAAGACCGGGACAGCGTCGCAATTGCCGGTAGCATCACCACCAATACACATGCGTTTATTATTCCACGTGAGGACTCACGCACCGGAATTCCACGCAAATACCGGCTGGAGCCCTGGCTAGCACTTTCGGGAGCCAGCAATCAGTGGATTACCCCGCCGACGGTTCCTTTCAAATTTCCGTCCGGCTTACTGACGGTTAGAATTGAACACCCGGATGGCTCTGAAACCAACCTGGGTTCGGCACCGTTCAGGCAACCTTACGTGCAGGGTGCAATCAGTCTGTCCGGAAATCATTTTTCCCCAGGCAGTGCTGATCCGGAAATGTACTTCGGATTGAGCACTGCTAATCCCAACTTCCAAGTCAGCTTTGAGCAGTACGGTCTTCACCGCATCACGATGGAGGGGAATATCGAGGATATTCGCGGCACTTCCTATGCTGGCGGTGGTACTTATGAGGTGTACATTGCCAGGCATCTGGATCTTGAAACCGGCGTATTTCCCAATACCCCGTTTGAAATTGGTGATCCATTTTCACCAACCATCATCGTGCAACCCGGGGTAGCTGCCGATATCGAGATCCGGATTGACCACTTCCCTCAATCCGACCCCGACCAACTGGTTTCGCAGACCATCAGCGGCAAGGCCAATCGCTTTGGATATTTTCAGCCTAAAGCGGGTGAAGCTTTCGTTTTTAATTTACCCGGTGAATATCGTGTGTATATAACCGCCAGCTACCGGGATGAGGAAGAAGTCTTGTGGATGGGCGCAGAGACCTGGGGTAGCGTGGTTGAAACGCCGAATAGTCCGTTGATTACCCACGGGTTGCGAAACGGCGATGACCAGGGGGGGCACCAGCAATGGTTGCTGGCCAGCGAAACCAATATCGCCGGCAGGCATCTGCCATTTCCCTACCACACCGGTGACATCGTCTGGATGATGGATACTAATTTTGATGAATTCAGTACCGCCATTTTCCCAGCCATCACGATCCAGGATACGCAAGGAGACTTTTCGGAGCTGATGCGGGAAAGGTGGCCAGATGAATTTTATGATATCGAGGAACTTATCAGCCTGGGGCAGATTAGGGTTTTCTCGTCAACCGTCGATGGCGGCCCGCCGGATTTCAAGCCTGATGCGCCAGATACCCATAAGGGTTACTCCTACTTTGGAGCGGCGCGGCCCGGCGTTCGAATTCGCGATTTAACTCATGATGGAGAAAACGGGGATACCTACTGGCGGTTTGATGATGTCTACAACTATCAGCCTGGCAATGGCAGCAATGGTGACCTGCCCAATGACTTCAAGTTCCAGTTTGGCGGGGCCGTGTACCGCGCGCCCGATCTGGACTTCTACTACTACGGTGCTTACGGGTCAATGTGGGTTATGTTGCCACATGATGATGCAACCGGAACACGCGTTATGCCACCGTTCCAGGGCAACGGTGGAGGATCCAGCGGCGGCCCGATCATTACGCTCAAGGGTGAAGAGATCGACATGTTCTTTCATCCGATGGGAGTGCGGCCTGGATCAATCCTCGAAGCAGGTGATGTAGCAGCTTTTTCCGGCCAGGTGGCTCCCACTTTACCCGCCCTTGTGTGGATGCGGATCACCTCCCCTAGTGGCGAGCTCTATTATGTGACGAATTTCGCCAACAAGGTCGGTTATTTCTACGACCCCCTGGATAACTTTATCGTCGATGAGCCCGGAGTTTGGTCTGTCAAGGTCGTAACCCCATTTGAAGGCCAGACATCGGCCGGCCAGGTAACTGAACCATTCCCGACCGGAGATATTCTGGGCAGCACCAATGGAACTTTCCACTTCTACGTGGTAGATAAAGTTTCACCGCCGCTGGAGGTGGATATTCCTGGTTACAGCTGGGTTGAACCGGGCAATGGTCCGATTGACATCCCGGTATTGCCCACCGATGAACTCAGCGAGGTGAGCGTGCACCGGACCACGGTAATGCCGGGATTTTTGCTGGAAGAAGCTGACACTTCTTCCACCACTTATACCTACGATGCCCCCACTCTGAGCCAGGATTTCCCCAATATCGACTTGATAGATCAAGACTCGCGCACCGGGGTAGACACCATCACCATGAGTTTCCTGGTTTCCGGAGTGGATGGCGGGGGCAATACCGTGCACCGCGCCCGCCAGGTGTTGCTGCAAGGTGAGGAATTGATGGCTCCCGCCCAGGAATCTGCTTTTCACATCAATTCCGGCCTCAACGATGCCTGGGTGCACGCAGGGTCCGCCAACCAGGGCATGTTCGTCACCGTTTTCCCTTCATTCGATCTGATGTTCGCGGCCTGGTTTACCTTTGACTCGGTCGCACCGCCCGGGGATGCCACAGCGGTAGTGGGTGCACCCGACCAGCGCTGGGTGACGGCACTGGGACCCTATAGCGGAACAAGCGCTGTGCTCAAAGCTGAACTGACTACCGGGGGCTCTTTCAACACTTCAGATCCGGTTCCCACACAAGACACCAACTACGGCACCATCAATATGGTATTCACTGGCTGTAACTCGGCTAACGTGGACTATGACTTCCCGGGCCCGGGTGAAACTGGCTCTTTTGTTATGAACCGGGTACTTCCAGATAATGTCGGTGTGTGCGAGGGGATAGTCTCGGGGGAGATACAGCCCACCATGAGCACTGCTGAGCAGGCGCAACGACTCAGTTCCATCATTAAAGGAACAAAACCCGAAGCCAAATCCGCTACCTTTATGATCAACTCGGGACTGAACGATGCCTGGGTGAATGCCAATGCCAACTTCCAGGGCATGTTCCTGACCGTATTCCCGGAACTGGAGTTGATGTTCGCGGCCTGGTTTACTTTTGACCCCGAGGCACCTCCCGCTGATGCAATGGCCACCTTTGGTGCGCCGGACCAGAGATGGTTGACGGCACTGGGAAGTTACAGCGGGACCACGGCCAATCTCAATATCGAAAACACCACCGGCGGATTGTTCAACAGCACCACCCCCACCCCAACACAGGACACCGGCTACGGCACAATGGATATCGACTTTACCGATTGCAACAACGCTACAGTGACCTATAACATCCCGGCAGCCACCCAATCCGGAACCTTCAACATGACCCGGGTGCTGGATGACAACGTGGGGCTGTGTACGGTGCTGAGTGATTGAGAATATGTTATTTAAAGCATTGTATTTAATAGATTTTCTTAGTTATATACTGTATACTTGTATAGTATATAAAAAAGGAAATCCAACGTGCAAAACTCTGCCCTTAAGCCCGCCCCTCAAGCATCACTTTCCAGCCTCGGAGACCAGATCACCGAACTGGCCGCACACCTGGATGCCGGCACTTACCAGTTACTGAAGTTGATATCTGAATTCGATCAACGTGAAGGCTGGAACGGCACGGGTATTCTCTCCTGTGCCCACTGGCTGAACTGGAAATGCGGTATTAGCCTGGGGGCGGCCCGTGAAAAAGTGCGGGCGGCCCGTGCCTTGGCTAGTCTGCCTCAAATTAGTGCGGTATTCAGAGCGGGCAAAGTCAGTTATTCCAAGGTCAGGGCTATGACCCGGGTAGCGACTGCAGAAAATGAGTCAGCCCTGCTGGAAGTTGCATTGGGTGGCACCGCCAGCCACGTTGAACAACAGGTTCGTTTGTTTCGCAAAACAAAACGGATTGCAGCGCTCCAGCAAGAAAATGATCGACACAATCAACGCGGGTTGAGCTGGTACCAGGATCATGATGGTTCGTGGGTATTCAAAGGCCGGCTTACTCCCGCGCAGGGGGCATTGGTCTCGAAGGCGCTGGAAGCTGCCATGGACCAGTTGTTTGAAGAGCAAAGGAAAGTACCAGAAAACGTTCCCGCGGGAACGTCAAACAGCCTGGGCCAGGTATCAGCCCCGGTTGCGGCACGGCGTGCCGATGCACTGGAACGGGTGGCCGAGGGATTTCTGGCAGATGCAATAGGCGACCACTCCGGAGGAGGCCGCTACATGCTCAATATCCACACCGATACTGACACCCTCAAGGCCAATGGCGAAGGCGCCATCAGCTTCACCTTGCCCACCGGCGAACTGATCCCGCGCGGCCCGGAATCACGTTCCCGCGGGAACGTTTTGGTACTCAAAACAGCGAACCGCAACAATGGCCTGAATATAAAACCAGAAACACCCATCCCCGCCTGGTATGGCGACCGCATAGACAAACAAATGGCGGTGGATGCGCTAATGCCCTAGATTGTAGAGAACGTGAACTTGCCATCTTCCGCATCTACAGTGATGGTTTCGCCTGAAGTGAAATCGCCCGACAGGATTTTCTGTGCCAGGGGGTTTTCGAGCTCGATCTGAATAGCACGTTTCAATGGCCTCGCGCCATACACCGGGTCAAATCCGGCATTGGCCAGCAAGTCCATGGCCTGGCCTGAGACTTCCATCTTCAGCCCGGCGTGCTCCAGTCGTTTTTGCAAGTGAGATAACTGGATTCCGGCAATCATGCGAATTTGTTTCCGATCCAGCGGATGGAAGACCACCAGTTCGTCCACGCGGTTTATGAATTCCGGCCTGAAATGATGAGACACGACGTCCATTACTGCAGCTTTCATGGACTCGTATCCCTCACCAGCCTGCTCCTGGATGCGCTGTGAACCAAGATTTGAAGTCATCACGATCACCGCGTTACGAAAATTAACGGTGCGGCCATGCCCGTCTGTGAGGCGACCGTCATCCAGCACCTGTAACAGGATATTGAACACGTCCTGGTGCGCCTTCTCGATTTCATCCAGCAATATCACCGAGTATGGCCGGCGGCGGATGGCCTCGGTCAGGTAACCGCCCTCCTCGTAGCCGACATAGCCTGGTGGTGCGCCGATCAGGCGGGCCACGGAATGCTTTTCCATGAACTCTGACATGTCGATCCGTACCATCGCTTCTTCGGTATCGAACATGAACTCGGCAAGGGCTTTACATAGCTCTGTTTTACTCACACCGGTCGGCCCCAGGAACAGGAAGGAGCCAATCGGGCGGTTCGGGTCGGACAGGCCGGCCCGTCAACGGCGAATGGCATCAGCAACCGCAGTTACGGCTTCATCCTGGCCAACAACACGCTCGTGCACGACCGATTCCATGCGCAACAGCTTGTCGCGTTCGCCCTCCAGCATTCGCGACACCGGGATACCGGTCCAACGCGAGACCACTTCGGCGATTTCATCTTCGGTTACGTTATTGCGTAACAATTGGAAATCGGCCTGTGCCCCCTGCTCCGCTTCGCGCAGTTGCTTCTCCAGCTCGGGAATCCGTCCATATTGCAGTTCCGACATGCGGGCAAGGTCCTGGGGGCGCATGGCTGTTTCCAGTTCCCCGCGGCTGCGCTCCAGTTCCTCCTTGATATGGGTAGCGCCCTGCACCGCGGCTTTTTCAGCTTTCCATATTTCATCCAGATCGGAGAACTCACGCTCCATTTCTGAAATATCTTTTTCCAGGTCAGCCAGGCGCTTTTTAGAAGCTTTATCGCTTTCCTTTTTCAAGGCCTCGCGCTGGATTTTCTGCTGGATCAACCTGCGCTCCAGGCGATCCAGGGATTCGGGCTTGGAGTCAATCTCCATCCGAATCCTCGAGGCGGCTTCGTCCATCAGGTCGATGGCTTTGTCGGGCAGTTGCCGGTCGGAAATATATCGATTCGACAGGGTTGCAGCAGCCACCAGCGCAGGATCGGTAATGTCGACGCCATGATGGACTTCATAGCGTTCCTGCAAACCGCGCAGGATGGCAATGGTGTCCTCCACCGAGGGCTCATCCACCAGCACTTTTTGAAAGCGGCTCTCGAGGGCCGCGTCTTTCTCGACATATTTTCGGTATTCGTCCAGCGTGGTTGCGCCGATGCAGTGCAATTCACCGCGCGCCAGTGCCGGTTTGAGCATATTGCCGGCGTCCATGGAGCCTTCCGCTTTGCCAGCGCCGACCATGGTGTGTAATTCGTCGATAAACAGGATGATGTTGCCTTCCTGCTTTTTAAGATCGCTGAGAACTGCCTTGAGGCGTTCTTCAAATTCCCCACGAAACTTGGCACCCGCTATCAATGCGCCCATGTCCAGTGAAAGCACCCGCCGTCCTCGCATGCTTTCGGGTACCTCGTGATTAACGATTCTTTGCGCCAGGCCTTCAGCTATCGCGGTCTTGCCCACGCCGGGTTCACCAATCAGCACCGGGTTGTTCTTGGTCCGGCGCTGCAGCACCTGTATGCAACGCCGGATTTCCTCATCCCGCCCGATAACGGGATCGAGCCGGGATTGTTCCGCGAGTTCAGTCAGGTCAATGGTGTATTTTTCCAGCGCCTGGCGGGAATCTTCGGCATTGGGGTCCACAACCTGTTCGCCGCCACGCATATCTTCAATCGCCTTTTCAATAGCGTCCCGGTTAGCGCCTGCATCTTTGAGCATATCGGCCAGCACACCTTTCAATTCCAGGCCCGCCAATATAAAAAGTTCGCTGGCGATATATTGATCACCGCGTTTTTGAGCCAGCTTGTCAGTCACATTCAATAAACGGACGGTTTCATTGGAAAGATTGATGTCACCGGCTGCCCCTGAGACCTTCGGCAGGTTCTCCAGGCACTCACCCAGCTGTGACCGCAGTGAATTCACGCGGTCACCAGATTTGGCCAGCAAATGACGAATAGAACCGCCCTCTTGGTCCAACAGTGCAACCAGCACATGCACAGGTTCAATTAACTGGTGATCCATCCCAATAGCCAGGCTTTGGGCATCGGCAAGTGCCAGCTGGAATTTGCTGGTCAGTTTTTCCATTCGCATGCTTGAGATTTGAGGGGTTTCAGGAAAGAAATCAAGCGTTTATGGAACACTTGAGTTGATATTCATCTAGCCGGGAGCAACTTTTCCAGCAAGGATGTGTAGATTTCCTGCAGTTTTTCCAGATCAGCAATAGCAGTGTTTTCGTCCACTTTGTGAATGGTCTGATTCAGGAGACCAAATTCTGCCACCTCGCTACCCAAAGGGGCGATAAAACGTCCGTCAGAGGTGCCGCCGCCGGTGTTCATTTCCGGACGTATCTTCAGATGCTCCTGGATGACCTCACCCAGAGCTTTTCGCAGGGCGCCGGAGGCCGACTGGAAGGGTTCACCGGAAATTCGCCATTGCAGATCGTATTTTTCGATGCCATTCCGTTGCAACATGTCTTCGATTCTTGTGCGCAGTCGTTCGGATGAGGAATGGGGAGAATTGCGCAGGTTGAACATGACTTCAGCGTGGCCGGGCGTGATATTCTCCGCGCCGGTTCCGGATATAAAATTCGAAACCTGGCAGTGAGTAGGCGGGAAGTTTTCGTCACCCTGATCCCATTGCGTGCTGACCAGTTCGGCCAGGAAAGGGGCAAGTCGGTGCACCGGGTTATCGATCGTATGCGGAAATGCTGTGTGACCCTGGATGCCGTCTACCAGCAGGCGCGCAGCGATAGAGCCACGCCTGCCGATGCGCACGGTATCACCGAATACTTCCTGGCTGCTGGGTTCACCGACCAGGCAATAATCGGGCGCAAGGCCACGCTGCCCGATGAGTTCTGCTACCCGCCTGATACCATCCACCGCAATGCCTTCTTCATCGCTGGTCAGCAACAGGCCGGCCTGTCCGCTGTGTTGAGGGTTGGCTATTGTGAAGGCTTCCAGCGCAATAACCATCGAGGACACTGCACCCTTCATATCCGTTGCGCCCCTGCCATACAGCACACCGTCCCTGACTTCAGGTTCAAACGGCGGAGATGACCAGTCAGATTCGGGGCCCGGTGGCACCACGTCGGTGTGGCCAAGAAACCACAGGGAAGGACTGGCGTTACCCCGGGTTAACAAGACATTCGTAACCTCGCCACAATAGAACCATTCGACATCAAAGCCCGCCAGGGCCAGCCGCTCTGCAATCAGTCGCTGACAACCGGCATCTTCCGGCGTAAGTGAAGCCCTGGAGACTAATTCACAGGCCAGCGAAAGTACTTCACTCATCTTTCAATATATGCAGCAGTTTGGCCGGTGAAAACCCTACCGCCAGCACACTGCCGTCAACAAATACCGGCCTTTTGACCAGTGTTGGGTAATCGACCATCAGTTGAATTTTCTCTGCACCCCGGGCGTCTTTTTGTTCCTGGGTGAGGGTACGCCAGGTTGTACTGCGACGATTTAGCAGCACGTCGCCATATTCAGATTCCAGCCATGCCGATACCAAGTCCCCGTTCAGGCCCTGCTCTCTAACATCGTGAAACTTGTGTGTAACTCCATGTTCTGTAAGCCATTTCCGGGCTTTATGGCAGGTGTCGCATTGTTTGATGCCATAAACAGTTATCACAGATGCGCTTTCCTGAGCAGTTCGTTGACACTGGTTTTCGAACGCGTCTTCTCGTCCACCTGCTTGACGATGATGGCCGCATAGAGCGAATGACTGCCGTCCCCGGCAGGCAAAGATCCCGGCACGACCACCGAGCCGGCCGGCACACGGCCACGGCTGATTTCACCTGTTTGCCGATTGTAGATACGGGTACTTTGTCCGATGTGAACGCCCATTGAAATCACGCTTCCTTTTTCAACGATTACTCCCTCAACGATTTCTGATCTTGCACCTATAAAACAATCGTCTTCAATAATAGTTGGTGTGGCCTGCAATGGCTCCAATACCCCGCCAATGCCCACACCACCGGATAAATGCACTCCACTGCCGATCTGCGCACAGGAACCGACGGTTGCCCAGGTATCCACCATTGTGCCCGCACCCACCCAGGCGCCGATATTAACGTAACTGGGCATCAGTACGACATCGCGACCAATGAACGCCCCGCGCCTGACAGTTGCAGGAGGAACCACCCTGGCCTGGGTGTCGGAGATGTGTTTTTCGTCATCATCGGCCCAACGAACCGGGACTTTGTCGAAGAAGCGGGTATGGCCTCCGTTGATGACTTCGTTATCGCGAATCCTGAAATACAGGAGCACCGCCTTTTTAAGCCACTGGTTTACCTTCCATTGTCCCCCGTCCGGTTCTGCGACCCTGGCTTCGCCGCTTTCCAGCAGGTCGATGCACGATTCCACCGCAGACCTGATTTCACCTGGCGTATTTGCCGGTGAATAATCGGCCCGGTTTTCGAATGCTGATTCGATGATTGGTTTTAACGGGTTCATCTTTTTCCGGTGCTGTTCTATTGTTTCAGGTCTTAGTAAGGCTAAGCCGCTGATTAATCGCAATAACAAGCTTCGATCTCATTTCTTCATCGAGTGGGCGGTTCAGCTTGTCAGTTACCAGGAAGGTATCCTCCACCCGGTCTCCGAAGGTCGCAATCATCGCATCATGAATTCGAATATCGCAGTCCACCATAGCTGACGCCAATTGAGAAAGCAGTCCGGGACGGTCCGTACATTCAAGATCCAGCGATGTGACTGTACCGCTTCTGGCAGTACCAAATACGATTTTTGGTGCGCTGACAAACGGCCGAAGGCGGCGTGGTAGTTTTCTTTGTACAGGCCTGTTTACATGCTTGTTGCCAAGAACTGACCGCAGCCTTACATCAAGCTGTTGGCTGTCAATACTGTTTAAAGGCAGACCTTGTGCATTCATTAACTGGAACAGGTCGAAACTGCGTTCATTGCGCGTCGTCAATACACGAGCCGACAGCACATTCATACCCATCTCGTCGAATACTGAAGTAGTCGTCGCAAATAAACCGGTGTAGTCCGGTGCCGATACCAGCACCTCTGAAATACTCAATTTCGGCCTCGCCCTGATCGAAATCACCACCCCGTCTTCCCCGGCAAAGGAAATTAAATGCTTGGTCGCCCAATTCATCTGGCCGCCCGAGAATCTTTGGAACACATTAGAAGGCAACCATCGCCAGACGTTTAATATTTCACTGCGCTCAACCCCATCATCCATCAAGGACTGCAGGACTTCACGGCGGGCATCTGCCAAATGCTCATCGCGATCCGGCTGATCCCCTCCTTCAAGCACCATTGAAGTGGCCAGATATAGCGCTCGTAATAAACCGCTTTTCCAGCCATTCCATAGTTTTGGGCTGGTTGCCGCAATATCCGCCACGGTTAATAGATACAGATGTACCAGTCGTTCCTGACTGCCCATTTCTTTGGCGAAAGCGGCAATCACTTCAGGATCACTGATGTCTTTTCTCTGTGCGGTCTGCGACATCAGAAGGTGGTGTCGAACCAACCAGGTTACAAGCCCGGTATCCTCGGGCGACATTGACAAGGACTCACAGAATTCGCACGCATCCCTCGCCCCCAGTTCGGAGTGGTCTCCGTTACGACCCTTGGCGATATCATGGAACAGCGCAGCCAGGTACAGCAATTGCGGCTTGTCAATTTTCTCGAAGATTTCTGCAAGAAATGGAAACACGTCCGAGTATTTCCCGTAGGCAAAACGACGCAGGTTTCTCACCACGAAAAGTATGTGTTGATCCACCGTGTATACGTGAAACAGGTCGAATTGCATACGGCCGGTAATCCTGGCGAATGGTGGCAATAGCGCCGCCAGTACACCGTAGCGGTTCATGCGTTGCAGTTGCGTATAAACACCTTGGGTTTGGCACAATAATTCATGGAAACCAGTCAAAACTTCGGGCATTTTCCGGAAATCATCACCAATTGTCCGGACTCGGTCCCGAATCAGGCGAATGGTAGAAGCACGCAAACCGAGAATATCGGGATGACCAGCCAACAATACGAACATCTGGATCATGGCTTGCGGACGATTCTCAAACAGGGTCTCGTCCTGAACGCCCAGGAATCCTCTTTGAACAAAAAAGGCGTTACCCAGGTCATCAACTGGAATATTGTCTGTGGCCAGCAACTCCTCCCGAAACAATTGCAGCAGACTTTCATTCAGCCGTTCCAACTGCATCACTACCTGGTAATACTGCTGCATGAATTTCTCTACCGGCTCATTTGACTTACCCGCCATGCCATATCCAAGCTTTGCGGCGATCTGCCTTTGGTAGTCAAACAACAGGCGGTCTTCCGCGCGGCCCGCCAAAAGGTGCAGGGCGAATCTGACCCGCCAAAGGAATAATTGTCCGGTGTACAAATTATTGAACTCTGTTTCAGTCAGGAAACCATGCTCAACCAGGCCATGCAGAGACTCAGCTGCCAGGTGGCGCTTGGTTACCCAACTGATCATCTGTATATCTCTGAGTCCACCCGGGCCTTCTTTAATATTTGGTTCGAGGTTGTAGGCGGTTTCATGGAACCGCTCATGCCTTTCCAGTTGCTCACGGTACTTGGCTTCAAAAAATTCCGGACCTGACCACATGTTGTCAGAAGAGACTATTGCTCTCATGTCATCAAACAAGGCCTGGTTTCCGGCCAGCAAACGGGATTCCATCAGGGTTGTAGCAGTAACCACATCACCCCGGGATTGTTCTTCGCACTGCTCAATTGTCCGGACGCTGTGCCCCAGATATAAGCCAGAGTCCCATAACAAGGCCAGATACGCTTCGATTGGTGCTTTCAGGTCAACTGCCGGGCGGGTGTCCTTCAAAAGAATCATCAGGTCAACATCGGAATGCGGGTGCAGTTCTCCGCGGCCGAAACCTCCGACCGCCACCAAGGCAAGCGAATCACAGTCTGGAATTATCTTCTGCCAGGCCAAAATCAGTAGTTGTTCAACAACCCAGGCACGGTTTTGGACCAGTGCTTCAACCGGTCCGTCATCCCAGAAATTTTTTGCCAGTGTCTCGTCCGCGGAGCTGAGCGCGGATTTTAGAGGTTTCAGCAGGTTTTCAGACGAACGAACGGTCTTTTTCAGACTGGCAAGGTCAATCAACAACTCAGCACCCGGGCCTGGTTCAAGTCTGCCGGTTACCAATGACAATCTGGACGGCATAGGCTTGCCTGAAAACAGGGTCGGTGGTTAAAGGGTATCGCCCGGCAGACGGGTGAGCACGTCGAATCCGGTTTCGGTCACAGCAAGTGTGTGCTCCCACTGTGCAGACAGGCTGCGATCCCGTGTGATCACGGTCCAGCCATCCGGCATCAGGCGCGTTTCCCGCTTACCGAGGTTGATCATGGGTTCTATGGTGAACACCATTCCCGGCACCAGCACCTCACCGGTACCTGGCCGCCCGTAATGCAACACCTGTGGGTCCTCGTGAAAACCTCGGCCAATGCCATGACCGCAATATTCGCGAACCACTGAACAGCTGTGGCCTTCAGCGTAGCGTTGAATGGTATGGCCAAGATCCCCGAGCCTCACCCCCGGCTTGACCATTTCGATACCACGCGCCATGGAATGGTAGGCAATATCGCAGATCCGCCTGGCGCGTACAGAAGTCTCGCCAACCAGGAACATTTTACTGGTGTCACCATGCCAGCCGTCCTTGATGACCGTGATGTCTATGTTAATTACGTCACCATTCTTGAGTACTTTTTCACCAGGGATTCCATGGCAAACAACGTGGTTGACCGAAGTGCAGATAGATTTCGGAAAACCTTTGTAATCCAACGGTGCCGGAATCGCATCCTGTACTTCGGTAATGTGACGGTGACAAATTTCGTTGAGTTCACCGGTGGTAACGCCGGGCACCACGTGTTCCCGAATCATCTGCAACACCTGGCCTGCCAGTTGCCCTGCAACCCGCATCGCTTCTACCTCTTCACTGCTTTTTAGCACAATTCCTGAATTTCGTTTCTGCAGCACCGCTTGAACCTTTATTTCCTTACGCCTGATCTATTGTTGAGGCGCTATTGTAACGCCATGCAGGGGCAATTGTGCCAACTGCGCCGTGATTGTGCATGACCGCCCGGCCGACCTTCCCAACTAATGCCCTATGACTGTCAGTGCTACAACTGGGATAATGGCTTTGGTCAGATGTCAGTGTGACCGATGCTGTCGCAGAGGGAGTTACAAGGCATGCGCAAATACTTTCGTTTCCTGTTGCCCGTCGGACTGGTTGTAATGTCTATCATTGTCGTCATTGCACTTGTTGCCATTCAACGAGGCAAACGACCTGAAAAAAAGGAAGTAATCATACCTGCCGTTTTGGTTAACGCAATCGACGCCGAGGTCAAGTCATTAAACTTCGTGGTCCACTCCCAGGGCACTGTCAGGCCCAGAACCGAGACTTCGCTGATTGCCGAGGTGTCGGGAAAAGTTGAATTTGTATCCCCGCATTTTGTCGCAGGGGGGTTCTTCCGGAAAGGGGATGTGCTGCTGGAGATCGATGCCAGCGACTACCGGACTGCATTGAAGAGAGCTGAGGCCAGTTTGGCTTCCAGACAGGCCAGACTTGCAGATGAAACTGCGCGTTCGAAACAGGCGCTCAAGGATTGGCAGAATCTCGGCAGAACCGGCCAACCCTCAGACCTGGTCCTGCGCAAGCCCCAGTTGCTGGATGCCGAAGCAAACGTCAGCGCGGCCGAAGCAGACGTTCAAAAGGCCCGACGTGACCTTCAGAAAACCAGGATCACCATTCCCTACGATGGATTGTTGAGAGAAAAATCCGTAGATATTGGCCAGTACGTTACGCCCGGTACCCGCCTGGGTGTGAGTTTTGCGATCGACACGGCCGAAGTAAGGCTTCCACTGTCCACGGATGACGTTGCCTACCTTGAACTTCCTTCGATATCGAGGGCCGAAGAAATTACCTTCCCTCAGGCTACCCTTTTATCTACCGAAGCGGGAACGGTTCGCAGCTGGCAGGCAGAAATTATTCGCACCGAAGGGGTCGTAGATGAAGCCAGCCGGGTCATATACGCGGTTGCACGAATTGTCGATCCTTACGGAATTCTAGGTCAAAGCGATCAGGAAGAGCTCAAAATCGGCACTTTTGTTGCTGCTGAAATCCAGGGTGTGGCAGTTGAGAATGTTGTGGTTCTGCCCCGCTATGCCTTACAAAGAGACAACACGGTTCTGGTTGCAAACCAAGACAGGAAACTTGAAGTCCGTTCGGTAACCGTAGTTCGTGAAGAGCCTAACCTGGTGTACATCAGCCACGGTGTTGAGGGCGGAGAGAAAGTTGTCACAACTACGCTTGATGCCCCTATTCCGGGCATGCAACTGGCGATCAATGGCGAAGAGAGCGCTTCGGCTGCCATGAGTGTGATCAGTGATGAGGCACAAGCTGTTGCAAGCACTGATGGAGACGGCTCATGAGTCGAAACCCATATGAAGCATTCATTGAATGGTTTGCACGAAATTCAGTTGCCGCAAATCTGTTGATGGCGATACTGCTGACCGGCGGCTTGTTTACCGCCTTCACCATCAAGAAAGAATCACAGCCTAAGATTGAAACCAACTACATCAACATCACTATGCCGTTCCTTGGCGCCAGCCCGGCCGATGTTGAAGAAGGCATCATTATCAAGATCGAGGAAGCCATTCAGGACGTAGAAGGGATTCATGAAATCATATCCAGGGCCCGCAGGGGCAGCGGCACAGTCACCATCGACGTGCTTTCTGATTATGACGTGCTCGAGGTGATGGACGAGATCAAGAACCGTGTCGATGCGATACCAACTTTTCCTGACAATACGGAAAAGCCGGTAATTTCCAGGGCAACTTTTGAACAGCAGGTAATGATTGTCTCCGTATACGGCGAGGTCCCAGAAAGAACGCTCAAGGAATTCGCCCGGCAGATTCGCAATGAGGTGGTCACGCTACCCGGTGTGAGCCGCGCCAATATACTCGGCGGCCGCAATTACGAAATAAGTATCGAAGTCAGTGAATTCAACCTTCAGCGATTCGACCTGACGCTGGCCGAGGTAGCGGCCGCCATTCGCCGCGGGTCCCTGGACCTGCCGGCCGGTGCCATTCGTACGGAATCAGGGGATATCCAGGTCCGCACAAAGGGACAGGCCTATGTTGGCCGTGATTTTGAAGACATCGTGGTGAGAACCAATCCGGATGGCACCCGCCTGCTGTTAAGGGAAATAGCAGATATCCGCGACGGATTTGAGGATTCTGACCGCTTCGCTGAATTCAACGGCAGCCCTGCCATGAGCATCCAGGTGATGTCGGTGGGCAAGCAAAGTGAGCTGCTCATATCGGAATCAGTACAGGCGTTTGTGGCAAAGAAAAAAGCCAGCCTGCCTGAGGGTGTTGGTATCCAGGCGTGGGCGGATGTCAGTTTTTACCTGAAAGGCCGATTGAACATGATGGTCAAGAACCTGGTCCTGGGTGCAGGCCTGGTATTTCTTTGCCTTGCACTGTTCCTGCGGCTGAAACTCGCTTTCTGGGTCATGGTGGGATTACCGGTGGCATTCCTGGGCACCTTCTTTTTGATGCCGGTATTCGATGTCACCATTAATCTCATCAGCCTGTTTGGTTTTATCTTGGTGCTGGGTATCGTCGTGGACGATGCCATCGTAATCGGTGAAAGTGCGTATACCAACATGCGCGCCAAGGGTCACTCGGTAGACAATATTCTTGAAGGCGTATTCAAGGTTGCAGTTCCTGCAACTTTTGGCGTGCTTACATCCATTGCGGCCTTTATTCCGATATTGATGATCAGCGGAATTTTTGGCGAATTTTTCAATGCAATTGGTGTTGTGGTGACACTGTGCCTGGTGTTCTCAATCGTTGAATCAAAACTTATTCTGCCCGCGCATCTTGCGCATATGAAAGTTCGCCACTACGAAAAAGACACCACCAATCGTGGTATCAGGTTTCAAAGGTTTTTCAGCGAAGGCCTGCATCATTTTGTCGACAATTATTACGCACCGTTCCTGGACAAATGCCTGAAACGCCGCTACCTTGCATTGGCCTCATTCATTGCCCTGCTCATTCTCTCCCTAGGCTTGCTTGCCGGGGGAATTTTAAGGTTTGTACCGTTCCCTGATCTTTCTGCGGATTTCATCCAGGTAACAGTAGAAATGAATGAAGGCACGCCTGACGCAGGTGTCAATGATGCCTTGCGGAAGGTTCAGAGTACCCTTTTGGAAATCGACCGGGATGTGAGCCGGGAACATGGTGTTGAGTCAGGCAAGGTGGTTTCAAGCCTGCTGGCAGTATCCGGTCGAAACATTCCCGGCCAGATAGGTTTCGGTGGCGGATCAGGCCAGGTCATTGTCGAACTGGTGAAAGAAGACCTAGCAGTCATTGGCTACAACGAGGTAAAACGTCGATGGCTCGACGGCGTTGGTGAAATTCCGGGTATGAAGCAACTCTCTTTCGCCAATCTTGCCGGCGGTGGATTTGGCGGTGGCCCGGATATTTCAATCCGCTTGATCGGTCCAAATCTCAATACGGTAATCACTGCGGCAAAAAATCTCGAGAATCGCATCAAGCAGTATGAAGGCGTTTATGACGTTCGTAATTCCTACGAGCGTGGACGTCAGGAAATCAAGCTCAATATCAAGCCCGAAGTAGAGGCGCTTGGCCTGACATTGCAGGATCTGGCCAGCCAGGTTCGCGCGGGTTTTTACGGTACCGAAGTCCAGCGGGTCCAACGGGGGCAAGACGAAGTGAAAGTCATGGTTCGTTTTCCTGAGGACGAAAGAGATTCCGTGGGTTACCTTGACAACATGCGTATCCGCACACCGGGCGGCGGGCGCGTACCGTTCAATTCAGTGGCCGAAGTAGAGCTTGCAGAAAGCCCAACCATGATCTGGCGATTTGACCGTGAACGTTCCGTTCGTGTCTCAGCAGAGGTTGATACCGACAAACACGAGCCGCAAAAAATCCTCAATGACATTATGACCAAGGAACTACCCGAGGTTTTTGCCCGACATCCGGGTGTTCGTTCAAGGCTCAGCGGTTCGAGCCGCATGGTGCAGGAGGTTTTCACCGACCTGATCAAGGGATCTGCACTGGCGCTGTTCCTGATCTATGCACTGATGGCCATACCACTGCGCTCATATACACAACCCCTGATCATCATGTCGGTGATACCGTTCGGCGCAATCGGGGCAATGGCGGGGCACTGGGTACTTGGCATACCGGTGAGCATGACCAGTTTCTTCGGCATCATTGCCTTATCCGGCGTGGTCGTGAACGACAGCCTGATTCTGGTCGATTTCGTCAACAAGGAACGAAAGATGGGGGTTCCACTGAACCAGGCAGTCTGTGATGCTGCCCGCGTGAGGTTCCGGCCCATCCTGCTGACCTCAATGACCACTTTCCTGGGTCTGCTGCCCATTACCATGCTGGAAAACAGCTTACAGGCCCAGGAAGTCATTCCCATGGCGACTTCCCTGGCATTTGGCATTGTATTCGCAACCGTGATTACGCTGATCCTGATTCCTTCTCTCTACCTGATACTGGATGATTTCCAGGGTGGCTGGCGCAGGCTCAGGAATAGAATCATACCCGTTAGAAAAAGAGAGACAGTGCACTTGAACCCGGGTGCCCTGAGTGTGGGTCATGACCCCACGATCAAAGGCGGATAGCGCGGGTGAATCTTCGTAAACTGCTAGAGACTGCGAGCCTCAAGCTCGCGCCGTATCCCGGCGCACAACTTGAGGCCGAGATTTTACTGGCACATGCACTGGACTCGCCCAGGTCATTTTTGTATGCCAACCCTGAATTGAATCTTCCAAACAGACGCAGCCAGACCTTCAAAAAACTGGTGCAGAGAAGAGCCCGCGGCGAGCCCATTGCCTATATCACTGGCCGCCGGGGATTCTGGTCACTGAGCCTTCGTGTAACACCCGATGTTCTGATACCGCGACATGAGACCGAGTTGTTGGTTGAAGCGGCGCTGCAACGCATACCCCAAGCTGATTCCCAGCGGGTTGCCGACCTTGGAACCGGCAGCGGCGCCATTGCACTGGCGATTGCTTCTGAACGACCGTCCTGTGAAGTGCACGCCACCGACGTCAGTGAAGCGGCCATTGCACTGGCTACAGAAAACGCCAGGAACTTGCAGATATCCGCGGTCCATTTTCACCTGGGATGCTGGTGCGAACCGCTATCCGGTCACTTTGACATGATGATCAGCAACCCGCCCTACGTAGCAGCTGACGACCCGCACCTGAAGCAGGGTGATTGCCGTTTTGAGCCGGGACCAGCATTAAGTCCCGGCAGCGATCCTCTAAGCGCTTTGCGTACCATCGCCGGACAGGCTTCAAACCAGCTGAGGGATGGTGGCTGGCTGATGCTGGAACACGGCACTGATCAGGCGCCGGACGTACGGGAGATATTGTCGCAAAGGGGGTTTACCGCAATCGAAACCCTGCGTGATCTGCCTGGCCATGAGCGTGTCACACTGGGGCAACTGTAACCGTAATTCAAAGCCCTCCGTCAAAAGAATAACAATCAATTAGTGAAAAGGAATCATGGGCATGATCGATAGTGGAATGGGTTGGGCAATATTTGGTGTATCTTTCATTTTTATTTTCATCCTGATCGGCATCGTGGGTGAAAGTCAGAGGCAAAAAGCCAAGCTGGCAAAACAGGAATTACTGCAAAAGGAGCGGATGATGGCGATGGGAAAGGGCTTGCCATTACCGGAGTGGGATTCTGCAATGCTGGATGATAATGGCGCAGTTATCAGCAGCGCTGAAGCTCATGAGCGGCGGAAAGAATGGTTCCAGCTGGTTTCATTATGTCTAGGATTGATTCTTGTCTTTGCCGGCATCGGTATGACCCTTGCTTTTCATTTCAGCAGTGACCGGGGGTTTCAAGACATAGTAACCATTGGTTTTATTCCCTTCATGACCGGCCTGGGATTACTCCTGTTCTATTTCCTGACACGAAGGAATAAGACCTGATAAACGCAAAATCTGAATGAGCACCCCGAATTGACCACATTGGGCCTTCAAATCAATGGCGGTATGCCGATACTGCTGAATCAGCTGACGGATGCTTATCGCTCCGCCACGGCCGTTGTAGAAGAAGAGAACAGGGTAAAAGACCCGTGGTCTGATGAGGCACTGGTCGAGGCGGACAGTATCAATGAAATATCGCTGCCTGATTCCTTGCTGACTGCGCCGGTCTCACTTGAAGGTCGCGACACAATGGTTCGTATTCAACAAGCCATTCAAAAACTTCCGCAAACCCAACGTATGATGGTCTATCAGTATTACTGGCTGGAACTCAAAATGCGGGAAATTGCCGAGATCCTGGACTGCCCCGAGGGCACTGTAAAGGTTTACCTGCTGGTACGCCAGTCAAGTTTAAAACTCAGTGATTTGTTCCTTGGCACCATTCGTTGAGCAAAGCTATGAACCATTTGATCCGCAAGACCTTGGTCCTGATGGTCGCAACATTCTCACAAACAGGCCTGGCCTTTGAAGATATGGACGAATTGAAACACGGTTACGCCGACAGCGATGGCGTGAAAATCCATTACGTCGAAGCGGGCAACGGTCCGCTGGTCGTGATGATTCACGGATTTCCCGATTTCTGGTACACCTGGCGCCACCAGATGGAGGGTCTCAAGGACAGCTACCGGGTGGTTGCGATTGACCAACGCGGCTACAACCTGAGTGATCAGCCCCAGGGCATTGAAAATTATGACATGAGATTGCTGGTTGCTGACGTGGCGGCGGTCATTCGTCATCTTGGTGAGGAAAGGGCAGTCATTGTCGGTCACGACTGGGGTGGCATGGTGGCCTCGAATTTCGCGATGCACATTCCACAAATGGTCGACAAGCTTGTGATCCTGAACCTGCCACACCCGAACGGGCTTGCCCGCTCCTGGTCAACCAACAAAGATGCGATCGGGGGAAGTCACTACGCGAAGGTGTTTCGAGAGGGCCATCCGGATGACCCTGAGGTCTTTTTCGGTATGCCAATGAACGCGCATACCCTGTCCGGTTGGGTCACCGATGATGCGGCACGTAAAAAATACGTCGCCGCGTTCCAGCGCTCCGATTTCACCGCCATGCTGAACTATTACAAGCAGAATTATCCCGACATCTGGAATCCGGAGTTTGAACCAGGCCCCGCAGCGCCTCAGCTGAATGTGTCAACGCTGCTGTTTCACGGTCTCGATGACACTGCGCTGCATTCCGACGGCCTCAACAACACCTGGGACTGGATTGATAAAGACCTGACCATCGTCACCGTGCCAGGCGCTGGCCATTTCGTACAGCAGGACGCCGCTGAACTGGTGACTACAACGATGAAGTGGTGGTTGGACGCCCGCTAATCATGATTTTTTGGGCCGGGTGGCCCAGATCCAGAACTCGGCCGCCAGCCAGGTTAATGGGAATGAAATCGCCACAACGATATTCCAGGAGTAATCGAAACTGTAGCCCATGGGCAGCAAAATCTCGCCCTGGATGACTCGGAACAAAGCAACACCCAATCCTATGGCAAAGCCGCGCATCATCCACTCACGGTGCACCGGGATCTGGCGTTTGCGGATGTGCAGGAATGCCTTGACGAAGGCAAATACCATGAATGCGGACCAGAAAGTCGTGATTACCTGATTCCAGCCCTTTCCCCAAATCGGAAAACTCAAGCCTATAAACAGTGCCGCGACACCCAATAAAATTCCAAAAGGTAAAAAATGCGACCAGAAATGCGATGCACTATTCGGAAGTTATCGCGAATAGGTGACATGAACTGCATAGGCCCAGGATGGAAAATACAACGCCCGGTATCGTGTGGGCCAGTGTTTGCCATGGATGGTCCGTGTAGCGGTCAACAAAAGGGTTAATTTCAGGAATCTTTCCGGCCAGTGCCGCCATCGAAAACTTCGTTCGCTCCCAGGAATCCTGTAGCACTTCCCAGGCCAGGTACAACACCATCACCCAGCCGATGCTTGCGATGATCAGGAGAACGGGTTTCGGCAGTCGTTGATTTTTAGTAATGATCATTGAAATCCCGGACAGCCGGAGGACTTCCATGTTTCTTTTGGCATTCGGTGGTGAAGCACCTATGCTTAAATAGCATAGCGGAAACCAAGAAGCCAGCCCTTGACCCTTTTCAACGAACTCAAACGCCGTCGAGCAACGCTTCGCCAACATTCACAACGACCCGGGCTGGCTGCCACTTCTGCAGCGCATGGGCATCTCGCCCGCACAACTGGATGCCATCGAGTTCAAAGTGCCTTTGCCCAAATAGGGTGAAAGGGCGTCCGGACTTCAATTCTTATGGATATGTATTGCAGATGCCGGAAGTGTCTGACTTTGCAATCACGCTGGAAATAATATCGAAGCAGGCCCTCACTGTAGCTTCCGGAGCCGGATGTGGCCACCTGATATTACGTTCAACGCCAGGATTGCCGATGGTGTCAATGTAATCGCAACGACTGGGGTCAAAGTCAAACCACTGGACGCGGGCTTTAGCGATCAGTGTGAAGTCCTGGTCCCAAACGGCCACTTCCGCATTACATTCAACTGAGTAATCCTCTGCACGGCAGTTACTCTCGCCTCCTTTCGCAGCAAATTGTTGTCCTCTCAGGAACATTGACTCGACTTCCTCATAGCTAAAACAGGGACAGGTTTCATTTTCGTCCTGGGTCTGTGACTCCATTCTGATCGGGTTCATCAGAACCACCAAAGACATGACTGAAAACATGAACAGCCTGCAACGCGATTTGCGTTCAGTTCGGGACATATTCTGAGTATAGGCCGGATTTGGAATTTGAGTAGTTGCTCAGGATTGAACGTCTGCAGTAGTTGAATCTTTGGAAGAACCATGTTCCGAAGCAGATTGAGTAAAAAAAGGCTTGGGCCCGGTTATTAACTGTAAACGCTTTACTCGTCTTCAGGTTTAACCAGCTTCAGGTGCGAGTCGTCCAAATCATCAGTTTCCTGTGCTTTTTCAACGAGGCCGGCTTCCAGCTGCTTGGCATGCTTGGCACCCAGGGTGCGTAATTTCTCGGTTTGCCCAACCAGGTTTCCGGAGCCGGTCGTGAGCTGTGAATATGCATCGTCATAGGCTTTACGTGCCTGTTCCAGGCGTCCGCCAAGCTGGCGCAGGTTGTCAGTGAAGCCTACAAATTTGTCGTACAAAAGTCCGGCTCGCTGCGCGATTTCCCTGGCATTCGTGTTTTGTTTGTGAATCTGCCAGATCGAGGCAACCGTTCTGACCGTGGCCAGGAAATTTGCTGGCGATAACAGCGCAATACGGTGCTTCAATGCGTGCTCTGGCAAGGTCGGGTCTGTCTGCAGGGCTGCGATCAAGGCTGATTCAATCGGTACGAACATCAGCACGAAATCGAGCGCATTCAAGCCTTCTGCATCGGGATAGTTCTTGGCGCTTAAATCATCTATGTGTTTGCGCAAAGATGCGACATGCTCGGCCAGTATTGATTCGCGTTCAGTATCGTCGGCCGCGGACTGGTAACGTGTCCAGGCCACCAACGACACCTTGGAATCAATGATGATTGTGCGGCCTTCGGGCAGCAGCAAAACCAGGTCAGGTTGAATCCGTTCTCCATCCCTCCCCTTGGCTGAAAATTGAGTGAGGTAATTCTCACCTTTTTTAAGGCCTGTCATTTCCATCAGGCGCTCGAGTTGCTGCTCGCCCCAGTTGCCCTGTGCTTTGACGTCGCGGGTCAAGGCGCGGGTCAGGTTTCTTGCCTCCTCGTTCAATTTCTGGTTCAGGCCTTCCAGTTGCTTCAATCGTTCCTGAAGCTGAGCGTGCTGGCGAATGTCTTCTTTGTTTGACTGGTCTACGCTGCTTCGAAATTGCTTCAGGTCTTTGACCAGGGGTTTCAAAATCCCGCCCAACTGCTTTTCGCTGAGCTTGCTGAACTGTTGAGAGCGATCGTCAAATACCTTGCCGGCCAGGCGTTCAAAGGACTCGGTTAGGCGTTTCTCTGCCTCTTCCAGTGAGGATTTCTCCTTCTCAAAGTGCTTTTGTTGTTCTTCAAGTCGTGTTTGAAGCACGGCCAGGTCCCGGGAAGTTTCAGCGAAGTCCAGGTTTCGGCCTTTCAGTTCAAGTCCTAATCGGTCAATTTCAGGCTGCAGCTTCTGTTGCTCATGCCCGGCACCGCGCCGCAGCGCAACAAAATATGCCAGCAATGCAAAAAACAAACCTACAAAAAGACCCAGCAACAGGCTGTTCAGATCAAGCGTGCTTAACCATTCGGAAATCACCCGGTGACTCCTGTTTCAGCCTTGATTTTTTGCCACAAGTTTTCCATTTGCTCCAAATCCAAATTTTTCAGCGCATCCGGGCCACCGGCTTGTGCTTCCATGGCCCGGAAGCGGTTCTCAAACTTGTTATTGGCATGCCGCAATGCGGCAGCCGGGTCAATATCCAGTTGACGGGCCAGGTTCGCTGCCACGAATAACAGATCACCCAGTTCATCCTTGATGTCCTGTTGTACACCTGATTTCATCGCTACACGAATTTCTTCCAATTCTTCTTCAATTTTGTCCATCACCGGTTCGGGGGATGGCCATTCGAAACCGGCATCACCGGCCCGTTTTTGCAGCTTGACCGAGCGTTGGAACTCCGCCATACCCCGCGGCACATCGTCCAGCAGGCTGGCCTTTCCTTTGTCCTTGCGCTCTTCAGCTTTGACCTGGTCCCAGGTTTCGACTTGTTGTTTCGCGGTTGTTACTTCCTGTTCGGTAAACACACCGGGATGACGGCGCACCAGCTTTTCGCAGATCCCTTCGACCACTTTGGAGAAGTCAAACGCGCCGGCTTCATCGGCCATCTGTGCGTGGAAAACTACCTGTAACAGCAGATCACCCAGTTCATCCCTGAGATCTTCCAGGTTATTCCGTTCAATGGCGTCTGCCACCTCGTATGCCTCTTCGATGGTATACGGCGCGATGCTGGCAAAATCCTGCTCTACATCCCACGGGCAACCATCTTCGGGATCCCTGAGTCGTCTCATGATCTGTAGTAATTGGTTCATCTGGTATCGGGTTCAGGCAGGTGGAATAGTGATTGTAAAGCAGGCGCCGCCCAGTTCACTCTGGTCTATTGCGATATCTCCACCATATGCGCTCATCAACTCCGTGACAATGGTCAGGCCGAGACCATGGCCTTCAACCCGCTCGTCACCACGTACACCTCTTTGCATCAGTCGATCGCGCATCCCCGGTTCAACCGGCTTACCGTCATTCTCAACCTTCATCCAGAAACCGGATCGCGTTTCACCAGCGTCAATAGCCCCGGCTGACAGCCTGACATGACCGTCACCATATTTGCAGGCGTTATCCAGCAGGTTCCCCATCATTTCCATCAGGTCGCGTTTCTCACCAAAGAAAACCAAATCAGGTGGTATGGTGACATCAATGGTTTTCAATTTGTGAGAATAGACTTTTTGCAATGAAGCGACGATGCGATCTGCCTGCGCACCAACCGGCACAGGCGCTGAAAGCGTCCGGCGCGTGGAAGCTGCAGCGCGTTCGAGACGACTGGTAATCAGATGTTGCATTTCATCCACCGCATCGTTCATAGCCACCGCATCTTTGTCTTTTGCAAGGCCGGCACAAATTACAGCGAGTGGGGTCTTGAGGCTATGGGCAAGCGAATCCAGGGCAATTCGGTAGCGCGCCTGGTTGGCTTTCTCAGTCTGCATGAAGCGGTCGAGATTCCGTGTCAAAGGCTCAAGCTCCAGGGGGTACGGACCTTCCAGCTTTTGGCTTTCACCGGATTCAATACTGGCCACATCCCGGGCCACACGCTGTAACGGCCTCATGCCAAGGGCAAAAAAAAGCAATTGTGCAATCGCAAGAATGAGTCCTGCACCACCCAGTGATTTCCGTAAACCCCTCCTGAATGAACGGATTTGCTTGCCCAGTTTGTCACCCTCGACCAACACGCTGACGGTGAATGGCTGCATTGTTTGATCGTCCAGTTCCCAGGCAAGTCCGATCTGGTAAGTGTAATAGCCATCATTATCACTGGTGGTAACGAACAGGTCTTCACCGGGCGCGATGGTTGGAAGTTCGGGCAGGTCCACGCCCAGGGATGAAGGTGAACTCCAGTCCTCAACATCCCCGTGCACATGCACGTAGATTCCCGAACTGGGCTGGCTCAGGCGAGGATCACCGATATCGTCCTGGACACGGATATTTCCGCCTTCGGTAACTTCCGTCGCACCGAGGACCAGGTAGACCCAGGTCTCCATCTGGTCGCGAAGATCCGTTTCGCTGCTGCGTGAATAGGCCGAATCCAGTGCGAGACCCACCAGGCCAAGCGATATGGCGAGTACCAAAACCGCCAGCAGCAAAAGCCTGATTCGAAGTGAAACCGGTCTCCCTGACTGCCGAGGCTTAACTGGCATCTTGAAGGTTCAATCTATAGCCCCTGCCTCGCAGTGTTTCGATCGGTCTGAGTGTGCCATCCGGGTCGATTTTACGCCGCAACCTGCCCATGAACACTTCGATTACATTACTGTCCCGGTCCGCATCCTCTTCGTAGATATGCTCTGAAAGTGCTGTCTTGCTCACCACTTCACCAGGATGCAGGACCATGTATTCCAGCACCTTGTACTCATAGGTGGTCAGGTCTATTTCCGTACCGTTCAACATCACGCGCTGCGAAGAAAGATCGATCTTCACCGGCCCAAAACCGACCTCGGGCTGGGAATGCCCGGCAGAACGACGAATGAGCGCGGCCACCCTGGCCTTCAGTTCCTCGGGGTGAAAGGGTTTTGTCATATAGTCGTCGGCACCGGCTTCCAGGCCGGTCACCTTGTCCTGCCATTCGGAACGCGCAGTCAGGATCAAAATGGGAAAGCGCCGTTCAGACTTCCTGAGCTTACGAATCAGGTCCAGCCCGGACATTCCCGGCAGGCCGAGGTCTATGATGGCCAGGTCGATTGGGAATTCCTCACCGTAATACAGGCCTTCAATCCCGTCACCGCTGACGTCAACGGCAAAACCGGCTTCGCGCAGGCTGTCAGCCAGGGAATCCTGCAATCTCACGTCATCTTCAACCAACAACAACCGCATTGAACACCTGCTCCCTTATATTCCAAAGCGCCGGGTCATTCCGGAATCCGGACCGTCTTGACCACGCCCTTCTTTGTAATCAGCTTGATGACATGAATACGCGTATTTCCGCGCGTCACCGTGCGTGCAGACAAAACCTTTGCGTTGTACTGGCGTGCTGCCTGGCGGGCAGCTTCCTGCAGACTGATGGCGAACGCGTCCACTGGTACAGCCAGCGCCAGCACCATGATGATCAGCCATTGTCTGAAAAAGCGTTTCATTCGATCCAATTCAATCTAATTCCGATTTATGGGTACATTTTAAAGTATGTTGCTGAATCACACCTGAATTGCCCGGGTATTAGAAAATCTCGGCGACCATGCAGCGTAGACTACCACCGGCTTTTTCAATTTCGTCGAGTTCAACCGTAGTCAATTCAAAACCCCAGGATTGAAGGGTCTTAAGGCTCGAAGGGCGCAAAGCCTTGTAACCGGTCTGGCTCATAAACAGGTCCTTTCGAGTGAGCGCAATACAATTACCGGCGAAAGCATTCTTCTCTTCCTCCGTAAGCATCAGGCAATGACCGGGGAAAGCCGTGCTTATCGCATCGGGCACTTCCGGGTCGGCGAATGCGTCGGGGCACAGTACACAAGCGGTGCCTGCCAGGATCATCATGAGCACGTTGGTGTGATATTCGCATTTAGCCAGGTCAAAAGCGAAGCTGAGACGCAGATCAAATGCCTTGTGCATCGCCACCACCCCTGCATGATCAACACGGTCTGTCATGCCACAGAAACCGATTCTACGTGCCCTGTCCAGGATCAGCGGACCGGTCAATTCTGCAATGCAGTCCTGCCGGGACAAATCGACAGCAGTGTAATCCCGGATCTTGAAAAAATTTCGAATGTCTTTTCGCTCCGTTTCCCTGCGCCGTCCGTGATGCCACATACTGCCTATGATCAGGCAGCCCGGAATCGTTGCAAAGGCATTGTTTGGAAAAACGCCGTCCGGGGCCTGCGGATCACCGGCAAACACCTCGACTTCAACTCCCCTGTCGCGAATGGCGCAGGCCAGCGCCCGGCTTTGACTCAGGGCCCGTTCCGGGTCAGCGGCATTTTCCAGGTCCATGTAGGCATTATCCGCCGAGGTTTCGGGATTGACATAAAATGATTCGGGTTCAATCATGAAAACGCCCCGCGGCAGGGCTGGAGCATTGGCTGGAAAATTACCCTTCGAGTATTCTTCCAGGAAATTCCGGGCTTCCCAAACGATCATTTCAGGGTTTCCGGTTGCGCACGCCTAAGCTGCATTCTGGGTGCCACCCACCACCTCGTTTACCGCCTGCAACGCCTGCTGAAAGATTTCGCGGTTGGTATCGTCAATGTGTGCATTCTGGCTTAGAAAGCGTCGCCAGATCTTTGCGCCGGGCTGGCCCTGGAACAGGCCAAGCACGTGACGGGTGATTCGTTTGACCGGTTCATCTACTGAGACCAGGTATTCAAGGTAATCATTGAGTTGCCGCACAATTTCGGCTCGCTCGGGCAAAGGTTTCCCATTACCGAAAGCCTGTTCGCATTCGGCCAGTACCCACGGGTTTTGGTAGGCCGCCCTGCCCAGCATAACGCCGTCCACCTGCTGCAAATGCGTTTGTGCTGATTTCAAGGAGTCCACACCACCGTTGATGATGATTTCCAACTCCGGTATTTGCTGCTTCAAGCGGTATATCCAGTCATGGTGAAGTGGTGGTACTTCTCGGTTCTGTTTTGGACTGAGCCCGGATAACAATGCCTTGCGGGCGTGCGCAAGCAGCACCCGGCAACCCGATTGCATGGCCATGCCGATGAAATCGCGAAAGTATTCGTAGCTGTAGTGGTCGTCCACCCCAAGACGGCTCTTGATCGTGACCGGTATCTCAACCGCATCAATCATGGCTGCCAGGCAATTCCTGACCAGTTCCGGTTCCAGCATCAGGCAGGCACCGAAACGGCCTTTCTGGACACGGTCGGATGGACATCCGACATTGAGGTTAACTTCGTCGTATCCCATCTCCTCAGCAATCTTTGCGCAATTTGCAAGGTCCATCGGATCACTTCCGCCCAATTGCAGCGCAACCGGGTGTTCCGCTTCGTGGAAACCTAGTAGGCGATTACGATCACCGTGCAATACAGCGCCGGTTGTCACCATTTCCGTGTACAACAGGGCAGAGGGCGCCAGCAGCCGGTGAAAATATCGGCAGTGGCGGTCGGTCCAGTCCATCATCGGTGCAACACACAGTTTGCGCATTATGAAACTATTATTTTCACCAGCCATGATTGAATGATTCCATCACCATGAGTTTTTGAACGGTTTCTTCATGCGGCCAATTATAAGTGTTTTGCTATTAAGGCTTGTATTTAATTAAACGTTTAATTAATATAGCCATGTGAATACGGCAGAAATGAAGAGACAGGCTGCTGAACGGCCCAGGGGCCGGCCATCAAACCTGAAAAGCGGTGAATTGCAGGAACGATTGCTGGATGTCGCGGAACAGCAATTTGCAGAACAGGGCTACGCGGCCACCTCGATCAGGCAGCTTGCCGGACAAGCAGATGTTAACCCGGCACTGGTTCATTACTACTTCGGCACAAAGAAAGACTTGTTGATAGCGGTGATGGACCGCGCACTGCTGCCGCTGGCGGGAGCGATTGCTGAAATGAAATCGGCCGGTTCCGTCAGTGTGGAGAATTTTGCCAGTCTTTTATTCAACATGGCCGCCAGGCATCCATTCATGCCCAGGTTGATCACCCGCGAAGTCATGTTATCGGCAGGTGAAACCCATGACTTGTTCGCAAAGAAATATGCACCGAGGATCGGCGGTGCCCTGCCCGGCCTGCTGGCCAGGGAGCAGGAACTGGGTAGGGTCGACGCTGGTTTCGATACCGGGACGGCTGCATTGATGCTGTTGAGCCTGTGCTTTTCCCCGTTTATTGCCCGTTCACTCGCTGAACCGGAACTGGGCATCAGTTACACACCCGAAGGCCTTGATCAATATCTTTCCCAAATCAAAAAGCTGATATCGAATGGGATGACCTCATGAGTTACCTGTATCTCAAACACCTCACCTTGATCACTGTCCTCGTGTTGACTGCCTGTACCGAACAAGGCCCGGAAACCATGGTAGGGACGCTGGAACGTGACCGGATCGAGCTCACGGTTGAAAGCAATGAGCCGATCACCTTGATCGCTGTGGAAAACGGGCAGTCTGTAACAGCCGGGGCCCTGGTGATTGAGCAGGACAGCCGCAGACAGCAGGCGAAACTGGATCAGCAGATGGCTTTGCGTGACCAGGCCGCTGCTCGATTCGCTGAACTTCAACGGGGGCCACGCCAGGAGGCCATCAGGGAATCGCAAGCCCGACTGACTGCAAGTGAAGTCATAACACGAAACGCTTATGGGGACCTAGAACGTGCAAAAGACATATTCGACAGGGGATTATCGAACCAGTCCGATCTGGACAATGCACAGACCAACTGGCAGGCCAGCAGCGCGCGGGAACAGGCGGACCGGGAAGCATTGGCCAGCCTGCTCAGTGGCACCACGGTCGAGGAGTTGCAACAGGCCCAGGCATCATTGAATGCATCCGAGGCACAAGTCCGGTTGATGCAGCTGAATCTGGAACGCCTGATTGTTTTGACACCTTCTGCAGGGCTTATTGATAAAGTCCTGTTCGAAGTTGGCGAGCGTCCGCAAGCAGGGTCAACCGTGGCTATTCTGCTGGATAGCAGCCGTGTCTATGCCCGCATTTATGTTCCGGAGCATTTAAGAACACTGGTCGTTTCCGGAACGACCTTGAATATTCAGTTGGATGGGATTGAGGCGACTTTACAGGGCGTGGTCAGCTGGATCTCCAGCGACGCCAGTTTTACACCTTATTTTGCATTGACCGAACATGACCGGTCCCGGCTCAGCTTTCTCGCCGAAGTCGAAATCGAAAACGCAGAAGCACTGCAAAGCGGGCTTCCCCTGGAAGCCTGGCTACCCGGTTCACCGACGCAGTAATACAGGCTATGAACTCCGGCTCAGCCATCCACGTTGCAGGACTGAACAAGTCATTCGGTGCCGTGCATGCGGTCAATGACCTGGACCTCGATATACCACGTGAACGCATTTATGGGTTTTTAGGCCCCAATGGCTCAGGCAAATCCACCACTATCCGAATGCTCTGCGGGCTGTTGACGCCCTCCAGCGGAGAAATGTCTGTATTGGGCTTTTCGATACCAAGGGAAGCCGAAGCACTTCGATTGAAAGTCGGATACATGACCCAGCAATTTTCATTGTACGAGGACCTTACTGTTCTGGAAAACCTTGGTTTCATTGCAGACGTATACACGCTCGAACGACACTATAAAAAGAGGCGCCTGGCAGAAGTAACAGATCTGTACCGATTACAAAAATTCGTCCGCCAGCGCGTGGCTACCCTCAGTGGCGGGCAAAAGCAACGCCTGGCGCTCGCTGCAGCGACCTTGCACCAGCCTGAACTGCTGTTTCTGGACGAACCGACCAGCGCGGTCGATCCGGAAAACCGCCGGGCATTCTGGGAAAGCCTGTTTGACCTGGTCAATGAAGGCACCACCATCCTGGTTTCAACGCACTATATGGATGAAGCCGAACGCTGCCATGCACTTGCTATCCTGGACCAGGGCAACCTGGTTGCAGAAGGCAGCCCGGCTGAGCTGAGCAGGAATATCGATGCCCAGGTTGTGCGGGTCCTTTCCAGTCAACCTCGCCGTGCAGGAAAAGTGCTTTCAGCCAACTCGTGGGTACGTAGCGTGGCCCAGATAGGAAATGAACTCAGGGTGTTGATCCAGAGCAGTCACCCCGATGCTGAACGTACCGTGGCAGCAACAATCCGGGCGGCAGGTCTGAAGATTTCGGGTTGCAGCCTGGACCAGGCCAGCCTTGAAGATGTCTTCGTTGCAGCAACACTGGCACGCAAAGAAGCGGCATGAAGTCGCTGCAACGCATTAAGGCCATCGTGCTGAAGGAATTGCGCCAGTTGCGCCGGGACCGCCTGACTTTCGCGATGATCGTGGGCCTGCCGGTCATGCAATTACTTTTGTTTGGCTATGCAATCAATATGGATGTGCGCCACCTCGCTGCCGGGGTCGCAGACCTGTCGGGAACCGCAGCGTCCCGCCAATTCGTCATGGACATTTCACAGTCCCAGGTGGTCGACATCAAGTACCAGGCCAGAGACGCGCGAGAGTTGGAAACCCTGATGCGCCAGGGCAAGATCAGCGTGGGTATCTATATTCCGCCTGATTTCGAGCGTCGCCTGCAACAGCCGGATCGTGCTGCCGTTCAATTATTGATCGACGGCTCCGATACCGTGGTCCAGGGAGCGGTCGCGCAGCTGACGCAACGATCACAGGGCTCCCAACCTCCTGCAAGCTATCAGCCATCCACGTTCGAATCCCGGACTTATTACAATCCTGAACGACGCTCACCGGTCAATACCGTGCCGGGATTGATCGGTGTCATCCTGACCATGACCATGATCCTGTTCACTTCGGTCGCCATCGTTCGCGAACGGGAACGTGGAAACCTTGAGTTGCTGATCACCACGCCGATCAAGACCCCTGAGCTGATGCTGGCCAAGATCCTTCCATATATTTTCATCGGTCTGATCCAGGTAACGCTGGTTCTGGCGCTCGGCGTGCTTTTATTCAAGGTGCCAATCCGCGGCGCACTATTGAATGCCTACGTGGTGACGCTAACATTCATTATCGCCAACCTCGCACTCGGCTTGATGATTTCTACCGTGGCCCAGAATCAGTTTCAGGCCATGCAACTGACCTTTTTTGTCTTGCTGCCTTCAATATTGCTGTCCGGTTTCATCTTTCCTTTCGCAGGAATGCCATGGCTGGCCCAGTGGATCGCCGAAATCCTCCCGATGACACATTTTATGCGCCTGATACGAGGCGTGGTTTTACGCGGCGCTAGCCTGGGTGCCCTTGCTGGAGAACTGATGATCCTGGTGGGCTTCATACTGATCGCAATGACCTTTGCAGTGAAACGCTTCCACAAGCGCCTGGATTGACAATGTCTGACGGCTGTGCGGTCATGCATAGCACATGAGCCGCCACCTCACCCAGCTTGACCTGATCGTGGTAGCAAGCTACCTGCTGCTGATCTTTGCGGCCGGCATGCTGCTCACCCGTCGCGCAAGCAAGTCTGTGGATGAGTTCTTTATTGGCGGGCGGCATATGCCCTGGTGGCTGATCGGCGTTTCAATGGCAGCCACCAATTTTTCCATCGATACGCCCGTTTCACTCACTTACTTTATTCGCACTGAGGGTATTTCCGGGGTATGGTTTTTCTGGGCCAGCGCCATATCGGCCCTGCTGGTGGCCTTTCTGTTTGCGCGCCTTTGGCGGCGCTCCGGCGTCATGACTGATGCCGAAATCATCGAAAAACGTTACGCCGGCAAGCCGGCGGCTGCATTGCGCCTGTTTAAAGGTTTTTACTTCGGTGTGCTGTTCAATGCCTTCATCATGGGCTGGGTGTTCCTGGCAGTCATAAAGGTGCTGGGCGGGCTGACGGATATTCCTGTGGAATGGATACTGGTCGGGGCAACGACACTTGCGCTGGTCTACACGCTGGCCTCAGGCTTTTACGGCGTGGTCATTACCGATTTTATTCAGTATTTCATCGCCCTGGCCGGATCTATAACGCTGGCGGTGTTTGCCGTCAACGAGGTGGGTGGACTAGGCGCACTGGTCAGCGGGCTTGAGCAGCAAGGTATGGAGCAGAAGCTGCACTTTATGCCGGAACTGAAGCGCGACAACCTGGGCCCGGTTTCCGTTTTCCTCACCTATATCATGGTGCAGTGGTGGGCACACAAATACGCGGATGGCGGCGGTAAACATATCCAGCGCATGCTGTCGGCCAAGAATGAGCAACATGCTTTTGCCGCCACCCTGCTTTATGCATTTATTAATTACGCCATACAGGTCTGGCCGTGGATTCTGACCGCGTTGGCCTCGTTGTTGCTGTTTGACCAGCTGGCCGACCCGGAGCAAGCCTATTCCATGACCATGGCGAGGGTGCTCCCGGCTGGTCTTTTGGGCCTGGTACTGGCCAGCCTGATCGGGGCATTCATGTCCACCGTCGATACCCACCTGAACCTGGGCGCCTCGTACATGATCAATGATATTTACCGCCGGTTCATCAAACCGGATGCCAGCCAGAGACACTACGTATGGATGTCCCGCATGGCCATGCTCGTGCTGCTCGCAATCAGCATCGTTTTGGCCTTAAACATGGACTCGGTAGCCGGTGCCTGGAAATTCCTGTTGACCTTTGCTGCCGGGGCAGGCCCGGTGTGGATCATTCGCTGGTACTGGTGGCGTATCAATGCCTGGTCGGAGTTCTCAGCCATGATTGCTTCTGGTGTGATCGCTACCTGGATCAACTTCAGTCACGGCGATTGGCTGTATTCCCAAAAGTTGCTTACAACGGTCACTTTAACCGCCCTGGTGTGGATACCGGTTACGCTGTTTACTGCACCGGCTGCACGGGAACGACTGGAGGCGTTTGTCGAATTGATACGACCAGGTGGCAGGGGTTGGCAAGGGTTTGCAGCGCCGGCATCCGGCGGACCCGGCCAGGCCTTGCGCAACTGGGTGCTGGCGCTGATTGTCCTGTTCAGCATTAATTTCGGTCTTGGTTGGCTGTTGCTGCGGCTGTGAACCGTTCAGCAAAGCTCTATGGACGTATTTTTTTCCTAAATTGATAGGTTTGCCTGTTGTGGTGAAGATATAATGCGTGGCTTGCACCGACCGCCGTGGAACACGAATGAATTCAGCTGAAACTGAACGCGAAATCATGGAATACGATGTCATTGTCGTGGGCGCAGGACCGGCCGGCCTTGCCTGCGCCATACGTCTCAAGCAACTCAAAGAAGATCTCATGGTTGCCGTGATTGAGAAAAGCGCGGAAGTCGGGTCGCATATCCTTTCCGGCGCGGTGATTGAACCCGGTCCGCTGGATGAGTTGCTGCCGGGCTGGACAGACCAACCGCCGCCGATTTGTGTAGCGGTCAAGGACGATCAGTTTTACTTCCTGATGAAAGACAGAAAAGTCAGGTTCCCAACTCCGCCACAACAGAAAAATCATGGCAATTACATCGTATCCCTAGGCGCCATGTGCAATTGGCTGGCCGGCCACGCTGAAGCAGCCGGTGTCGATGTTTTTCCGGGCTTCGCTGCAGCCGGTATCCGCTACACAGACGACGGCAGTGTGGGCGGTGTCACCATCGGCGATATGGGTATCGACCGCGCTGGCAATGCCAAAGATACCTATGTACAGGGTATCGAAATACGTGCGGCATCGACCATTCTGGCCGAGGGGTGTCACGGGCACCTCAGCAAGCAGCTGATCAAAAAGTTTCAGCTCGACAAGGATTCTGACCCGCAGACATACGGTATTGGTCTCAAAGAGTTATGGAAGCTTGCACCTGGAAAGTCGTCGCCTGGAAGAGTCCGGCATACCGTTGGCTGGCCGCTGGATCCCGCCATTTATGGCGGCAGTTTTATTTATCACCTTGAAAATGACCTGGTAGCCATCGGCTTCGTCTGCGGCCTGGATTATGCTGACCCGGAGTTTTCACCATTCGAGGCATTCCAGCAATTCAAGCACCACCCATCGGTCAAGCCCTTGCTGGAAGGTGGAGAAATCATTTCCAGTGGGGCACGCGCCCTCACCGAAGGTGGATTCCAATCATTACCGAAAGTGGAAATGCCTGGCGCGATATTGATCGGTGATGCTGCCGGTACCCTGAACGTACCTAAAATCAAGGGCACTCACCAGGCCATGCGATCGGGCATGCTGGCCGCCGAGCACATCGCTGAATCCGCAAGTTCAGAAGGATTCGACGCACGCCTGCGGGCTTCCCCGGTGATGTCCGAGTTGCATAAAGTGCGCAACATCCGGCCGGGTTTTCAAAAGGGCCTGTGGAAGGGATTACTCACTGCTGCCATTGAAACCCTGACCATGGGGCGTCTAAAGAGAACTCTCAGCAATCATGCAGATCATTCGCAACTGGCCAGGGCATCGGGTTTTACTGCACCTGACCGGGGCTGGATTGAACGCGACCTGCCGCCCCGTGACCGCCTGTCATCCGTTTACTTCGCAACAACGGATCATGACGAAGACCAGCCGATACACCTGCAAATTCTCGACCGGGAAATCTGCACGACGCGGTGCAGTATTGAATTTAACAATCCTTGTACGCGATTCTGCCCGGCAGATGTCTACGAAATGGTGGAAGACATTGACGGGCCGCGCTTACAAATTAACGCCGCCAATTGCGTGCACTGCAAAACCTGCGACATCAAGGATCCCTACCAGGTGATCAACTGGGTGACGCCCGAGGGCGGTAGTGGTCCCAATTATCAAAGTCTTTGATTTATAAATACTTTTAAGGAATAAAAATGAAAATACTGGTTGGCATCAAGCGTGTTGTTGACTACAACGTTCGTATCCGTGTTCGATCCGATGGCAGCGGTGTCGAAACCGACGGCGTCAAAATGAGTATCAATCCGTTCGACGAGATTGCACTCGAAGAAGCCCTGCGCATCAGGGAAGCGGGCAACGCGGACGAGGTGATCGTTGTTTCTGTCGGAGGTGACGAATGTCAGCAACAAATCCGTACCGGCCTGGCTATGGGCGCAGACCGGGGCATCCAGATCAGGGCCGAATCTGCGCTGCAACCGCTGACCATCGCCCGTGCCCTGCTCAAACTCGTAGAAAACGAAGATGCCGGACTGGTGATATTGGGCAAACAGGCCATCGACGGCGACAACAGCCAGACGGGCCAGATGCTGGCTGCGCTGTGGAATCGCCCGCAGGCGAGTTTTGTTTCGAAAATGGATTTGAATGGCGGGATGTGCCGGGTCACCCGTGAGGTTGACGCCGGCCTGGAAACCATTGATGTGGAATTGCCTGCCGTCATCACGGTGGACCTGCGCTTGAACGAACCGCGGTTTGTGAAACTGCCGGACATCATGAAGGCCAAGCGCAAACCGCTGGATGTGATCGAACTCGTTGAGCTTGGCGTGCAGCCCGAGAACGATATTCAGCTGAGCAATTTCACCTCACCTCCGGCCCGGTCCCGGGGTGTGATGGTCGAGGATGCCGCCCAACTAGTATCTGAATTGAAACAGCGCGGGCTGGTGTGAGGAGCATGGAAATGGCACAGATTCTGATTATCGCCGAACACAACGGCAACGAGATCAACCCCAGCACTGCCAAATGCGTCAGTTGTGCGACAGAGATCGGGGGCGATGTCGATATCGTGGTATTGGGTCATGGCGTACAGGAAATCGCCGGACAGGCTGCGGCCATACAGGGTGTGAGCACGGTTTATGTGACAGATGCCGCACATCTCGAAGCTCCGCTGGCAGCCAACTGGGCAGCGGAAATTGTCGCCATGGCAGACGCTTACAGTCATATCCTGGGCCCGTCAACGACGCTGGGCAGAGACCTGATGCCACGGGTTGCTGCATTGCTGGGTGTTAACCAGGTCAGTGACATCATGGCAGTGGAGAGCAGCCGGAAATTCAAACGCCCCGTATACGCCGGTAACGCGATTGTCGATGTAGAAGTTCCTGAAAACACCCTTGTAGTCGCCACAGCCCGAACGGCTTCCTGGTCGAGCGCCGAAGAGGGCGGCAGTGCCGCCATCAAGTCGAGGGACGCATCCGCACAAGCAGCAGGCCACACAACGTTTGTGGGGCTTGAAGCCGGCGGTGGAGACCGGCCGGACCTGCAAACTGCCAAAGTGGTTGTATCAGGGGGCCGTGCCCTGGGAAGTGCTGAGAATTTCGATTTGATTTACAGGCTGGCCGATCAAATGGGCGCGGGCGTTGGTGCCTCGCGCGCTGCGGTGGATGCCGGCTATGTTGCCAATGATATGCAGGTCGGTCAGACCGGGAAAATTATTTCGCCCGAGCTGTATATGGCCTTTGGAATTTCAGGCGCCATCCAGCATGTTACCGGCATAAAGGACGCGGGTGTCATTGTTGCAGTCAACAAAGATCCGGATGCTCCAATTTTTGAATTGGCCGATATTGGCCTGGCCGGTGATCTTTTTTCAGTGATCCCGGAAATAATTGATCTGCTGGATTAGTCAGGACCGGCGGAATATTTCATGAACGAGGTATGCTGGACTCCCTCTCCCGAAAGAGTTGCCAATGCCAACATCAGCCGGTTCATTCAGCTAATCCGCGAAGAAACAGACCCGGGGGTACATGACTTCCACAGCTTGCATGATTTTTCCATCAATGCACCCGAGGCATTTTGGCGGGGAGTATGGGAGTTTTTTGAAGTCGTTGGAAGCAGCGGCGAGGGCGTACTGGCCGATGGCGATCAGATGCCCGGCGCGCGCTGGTTCCCGGATGCCCGGCTGAATTTCGCCGAAAACCTGTTAGCTCGCCGTGACGAGCACACAGCGATCATTTTCCAGTCTGAAGCAGGCTTCAGCCGCGAATTGAGCTACGCGGAACTTTACCGCCAGGTAGCCGCCACTGCCGCCGCATTGAAAACTGCGGGCGTGACAAAAGGAGACCGGGTCGCCGCTTTCCTGCCCAACCTTCCTGAAACTCTGGTTGCAATGCTTGCCACCACCAGCATGGGCGCGATCTGGTCTTCCTGCTCGCCGGATTTCGGCACACAGAGTGTGGTCGATCGGCTTGGACAAATTGAGCCGAAAGTGCTTTTTTGCGCCGACGCCTATCAATACAATGGCAAAGTGCACGATTGCCTGGAACGGGTGCGTGAAATCTCCTTACACATTCCTTCAATCATGCAAATCGTGATGGTTCCCTACCTCGAAGATGGTGTCATAAGCAGTGGAATTGAATCAGCGTCTGCGTATTCCGATTTTATCGACGAGAACGTCACGGAAATTGATTTTCTACCACTGCCTTTTGACCACCCGGTTTATATTTTATATTCCTCCGGAACCACCGGAGTGCCCAAGTGCATTACCCACGGGGCAGGTGGCACCCTGTTACAACATCTGAAGGAGCTGGCCCTGCATGCAGACGTCAGTCGCGACGACCGGGTGTGCTATTTCACCACTTGTGGCTGGATGATGTGGAACTGGCTGGCCAGCAACCTGGCACTGGGCGCTACCCTCGTACTTTACGAAGGCTCACCATTTTATCCGGGGCCGGAGGCGATGTTCGACCTGATTGACCAACACGAGATCACGATCTTTGGAACCGGCGCCAAGATGATTTCTTCATGGGAAAAAGCCGGTCTCAAGCCCGCGCAAACCCACCAGTTGTCCTCACTTGAAACCATGTTATCTACCGGCTCGCCACTGGCACCTGAAAGCTTCGATTACGTGTACCGGGATGTTAAACAGGACCTTTGCCTGGCATCGATTGCCGGGGGAACCGATATCGTTTCATGTTTTGTCGGGGGCTGCCCGGTATTACCGGTCCATCGAGGAGAAATCCAGTGTGCGGGGCTGGCAATGAAGGTTGAAATCCGGCGCGACGACGGTAGCATGGCCGATGTAGGGGAAGCCGGAGAACTATGCTGCGCCCGGCCCTTCCCTTCCATGCCGGTGTGTTTTTGGCAGGATGAAGACGGCAGCCGTTACAAGGCGGCCTACTTTGAGCAGTTTCCCGGAATCTGGGCACACGGCGATTATGTCATGCACACAAAACACGATGGTTACGTGATTTTTGGCCGTTCCGATGCGACCCTCAACCCCGGTGGTGTAAGGATAGGAACAGCCGAAATCTATCGCCAGGTTGAGAAACTGGATGAAGTTCTGGAAAGTATCTGCATCGGCCAGGACTGGGAAAATGATGTTCGTGTCATCCTGTTTATCCGTCTGCGTGACGGAATTCACCTTGACGATGAATTGATCAGCAAGATTTGCAGTACCATTCGCAACAATGCGACCCCCCGTCATGTGCCGGCGAAAATTATCCAGGTTGGTGACATTCCGCGCACCGTAAGCGGCAAGATTGTTGAATTGGCGGTACGCAATATCGTCGAGGGCCTTCCGGTGAAAAACCTGTCCGCCCTGGCCAATCCAGAGTCGCTGAAATTGTATGAGAACCTGCCGGAGCTCGAGACCTGATATGCCGGATCCCGCCGTTTTTTCGGTTCACTATGAACGCCAGTCCGCCGCTGCTGTACTTGAAGCGGGTAGCGATATTCTGGCGGTCTTTGAATTCGGAACCTCGCCGCTGTTGTCATCGGATCCCCGGCATGTGCCGATTGCCCTTGCGCAACTGGATAAAAAGCCCATCGTGGAAGTCTGGCGGGCACGTGGGCCGGTGGAATCCGGTCAAATCGGGCATGTCCGGTTTGTGCGCGGGTTGGATCTGAGCATGGGGCATATCCGAATGGACCTGCGGGAGCACGCTGATGTTTGCGAAGCCAGCAAGCTTGCATACGAGGAATTACAGGCATTTCTTGGCCGCTCGCCCCACCACTGGCCACAGAAAATCTGGAACTACATTCCAGGAATCAATGAAGGACAGGGGGACCAGGAGCGTTACCGGCAATTTTGCGTTGGTCGTGCCATGGCGCTGGCTGCCGCATATGGCGATCAGCCCATGACGCCGGCCGCTACCGCAATCGGTGTTGATGCTTCAGAGCCGGCCTTGCAAATCTATTTCCTCGCCGGTGCCCTGCCCGGACTGAATGTTGAAAATCCCCGCCAGCTCAATGCATGGCAGTATCCGCGTCAATACAGCCCAAAAAGCCCCTTGTTCTCCCGTGGGACCATCATGCAGGGTGTGGAGTCCAGGCAATTCCTGATATCCGGCACAGCCAGTGTGGTAGGCCACGAAACACACCATGATAATGCGACTGACCAGGTTTCCGAGTCGCTGAGAAACGTCAACGCCCTGCTGGCGGAAGGCCAGCGCCTGCTGGGGGGACAGCGCCCCGGTTTGGGTGATTCCGGTGTGTTGAAGATCTATGTCCGGAATGCTGAAGATTTTGCCTTGATAGAAAAAACGATAAATGATCTCGTGCCCGCTGACATGCCGCGTATTTATCTGAATGGCGACATCTGTCGCAGTGATTTATTGACCGAGATAGACGGAATCGTTACCTGCCGATGACCAGGAATTTTGCCGTTGGTAATTTAGCCAGAAGGCTAGAAGTAGATAAATCCTGCCCCGGTTTTGTTAACTGTTTCCTAAAGACCGTGGACGTTCCCTTGAGGGTGACCAAGGTCAATTAACCTGACTGTCAGGTTGCTGGACCGTTCTTCTGCTAGACTTTTTCTCATATAGCGTTTGAAATTGTTGTGCTGAGGATGGTCTTGTTCAGCGGTAGTGCAATGAGGTTGCCCGTGTTCAAATTTCTGAATTTTTCTCACTCGGGATTTGCACGCGCACTATGCGTGTTCTTCAGCCTGTTATCGTTTGCCTCGGCACACCCCCAGGAAACCACACCGTCCCGGACCAGTGATGACCAACCGGTCATCGAAGAAATCATCGTTACGGCACTTAAGCGCGAAAAGGCGGCGCAAGACGTGCCTGTATCCATGACCGTCTTCACAGATCTGGAACTGGAGGCGCTCAATCTGACCAACGTCGCTGAAATCGCCGTCTACACGCCCAATCTGGAATGGGATCAGTCTTTCCTTGGAGCATCCAACTTCTCCTCGATTTTTATTCGCGGGGTTGGTCAGGCGGCAAACTTTGCAGAGGGATCCTCGGATCCGGCCGTTGGTCTCTATCTGGACGGTGTCTACGTCGGACGGGCCCTCGGGAGCGTGCTGGGTGTACTCGATGTAAGCCAGGTCGAGGTATTGCGTGGTCCACAGGGTACTGTGTTTGGCAAGAACGCTACCGGCGGCGCGATTACTGTGATGACCACCCGCCCGACCGGGGAATTCTCAGCTTGGGCCGACGTAACCACAGGCACTGACAATCGAAGTGATTTGCGCCTGGTCGTCAATGGACCGCTCACGGATCAGGTCCTGGCTAGATTCTCCGCCTCAAGCCTCAACCGGGACGGCTATGGCGCCAGTCTGCAGGATGGCACGGAATTCGGAGACATCAACAACGATTACGCTCGTGGCGCATTGCGCTGGCTACCCAGGGAAAATCTGACTGTTGACTTCATTGCCGACTGGAGTCGTACCCGCCAGTCCTCTCCGGTGACCACGCTGGTCTTTGCCGACCCAGGTCCCATGTCGCTTTCCGGCGCCTACAATTTCTTTGTGGCGCCAAGCAACACGGTGCCAGGATTTGGCGATGGTGTGGCGTGGGATTCCAGATTTATCACGCCCGGCAGCTTCACGAATTATTCGACCGCCGATTCGGGAACCAATTTGGATGTTACGGGGCTTACAGCAATCGTCGACTGGCGACCCGGTGACCTGACATTCACCTCCATTACCGCCTACCGCGACATGGAAAGCTTTTGGGCAGTGGACTCGGATGCTTCCCCGTTGACAATCGTCGGGAACACCAACGGCACCGACCAACATCAATTCAGCCAGGAACTCAATCTTCGAGGCCGTAACGCCGCACTGGATTGGCTGGTGGGTGTCTATTATTTCGAAGAGAAACGCAGGGGTTCCGGCGGTGCGATCATTATCCCCGACGTCGCAGCTGTTGAATTCGACCCGGTCTTTGGCGTCCCCAACCCGCTATTCGGCATTCCAATTACTCCAGGCATCCGGGGTGTCACAGGTGAGGGCAGTACCCGCAGCGCGGCCGTCTTTTCACATCTCGAGTATGCATTCACCGAGCGTCTGACCGGGTCTGCCGGCGTACGTTACACGGAGGAGGAAAAACGGATTAGAAACCTATCGGGAACCGGGCCTGTGGCGAGTGGCGGCAACTCCAAGTCATTCACCAACCTGTCCCCGATGGTCGGGCTGCAATATTTCCCTGGTCCGGACGTGCAGATTTATGGCAGCGTCTCACGGGGATTCAAGAGCGGCGGATTCAACACCATAGTGCTGTTGCCCAGGGAGGACTACCTGCCATTTGATCCGGAGGAAGTGACTTCATACGAACTCGGCATCAAGGCAAGCCGCGGGTGATTCACGATGACGGGTGCGACTTTTTTCGCCAACTATGACGATATCCATATCAGTGTGCTCAACAAGGTCGAGCCCCAGATCCACAACGCAGCGGAGGCTGAGATAAAAGGCGTGGAAGTCGAAATCGCTGCAGCGCTGACTTCCGGTCTGAGGTTGCAGGCGGGCATCGGCTACCTGGATGCCAAATACGTCAAACTGGATCCATTGGGTCTTCAGGGCTTGACGGTACCCGTTACGCTGAACTCCAAGCTCATGAACACGCCGGAGTGGTCAATCAACCTGGGCCTGAACTACTCGACGCAATTGCAAAACATTGGCCGACTTGTGATTCGCGGCGACTTCTCATGGCGGGACAAAACATACAAGGACGCCATCAATACCGGGGAACTCATCCAGGACGCCTATGGGCTGCTGCATGCCAGTGCAAGCCTGGTGAGTAACGACGGCCGCTGGCAGTTCACTCTGTTTGGGGACAATCTCACCAACGAGGAATACATTCAAAGCGGCGTGTCCAACAAACCGGATTTTGGCTTGGTGGTCGCCAATGTTGCACGCCCACGACAATGGGGTTTAAGCGTACGGTACCGATTTGGGTCTGATGTCACTCCTGACCAGTAGGTGCTAAAAAAATTAACGGGCCCTGCGGTGAAGCCTACTTCGCTAAGTTCATGCGGCACAGCAGGTCCTGGAAGCGAGGGTCGGAGCGCAGCGGATCCCACCGGGGCTCTACTTGAAGAAACGGCATCCATAGATTGCGGTCCTGGTAGGCCCTTTCCAGCCACTCCAGCGCTTCCTCGTATTCTCCCAGGCCGGTGTGGATGAGCGCGAAGCCGTACGGCAGGACATACTGTGTTTCGGCTAAGCTGTGCAGGTCATCGAGAATTTTCCGTGCCTGGGCAGTTTTTCCGGCCACCGCATACGCGTGCCCCAGCATCCAAGAGAATTCCGTTTCTTCAGGAAATAAATTCACCGCTCGATCCAATTCACTAAATGCTTCTGTGAACATGCCCTTCTGTACATAACTCCATCCCAGTCGGGAATGTAAGAAAGGATCGTTGGGGAATAGACTGAGGGCCTCTTGCAACTGAGTGATTGCCTGGTCGTATTGGCGTGACATGTAATACACGTCCGACGCGGTCCAGTACGCGAAGGAGTCAAGGGGGTCGAGTTCGAGTGCACGCCTTATGCTAGTGAGAGCTTTCTCCGTTCGGCCCATGGCGATCAGCGGGCACCAGGCGTAAAATTGATGTGCCTCAGGATGATTCGGATTGAGTTCAATCACCCTTAGGAATTCTTCCTCGGCTTTCTCCCATTCCCAGTCGAAATAGCAAGAAGTAGTCGCGTAAAGTTGGTGGGCATCGGCCAGGTTGCTGTCTAGTTCCAACGCTTGCGCCGTCATGGGTTTTATTTTTTCAAAGGTCTCCCGGGGGCGTGTGTTGGGGTAGAAGGCTTTAAACAAATATAGGCCGGCCAGACTCGCATAGGCTTGCGCGTACTGCGGCTCAAGCGCGATGGCTTGATGGTAATACTCGATGGCTATTTCTAGTTCCGCAGGTGCAATCCTGCGAAAATGGTGCTGCGCCAGAAGATAGAGCCGATAGGCCTCGGGATTGACCTCTCGAGTAACCAGAAGGGCCGCTTCCTCCGGGGTCACTGCAATTTGGATTTCGTGTGCGATGGCGCGTGCGACCTCGCTGTGTATTGCCAGCACGTCACTAAGATCGCGGTCGTAGTCATCGGCCCACAGGTGTACGTCGCTTGCGGCCTCGATCAACTGCACCGTGACCCTGACTTGATCACCGATAAGCAGCGCCGAGCCTTCAATCACCGCGTCCACGTTCAACTGCCGGGCGATTTCCGGTAAGGACAGTTTCGTGCCCTTAAATTGCATAACTGATTGACGGGAGATTACCCGCAGCGCGCCAATCTTGGAGAGTTCTGTAATCAATGTCTCTGTCATACCGTCGGCGAAGTATTCCTGTTCCGGATCTCCACTCAGGTTGGCGAGTGGCAGAACAGCAATCGAACGAAGATCGATCGAGGGCACTGTGCCAAAATCGATCCACCTGAATCTGTCCGCCGCGAACAATGCGACTGCCACCAGCAGCACGCCAATGATCACGAAATCGATCTGACGACCGGTGTGAACCGGGATCAACTCGCCTTCGGAAACCTGTTCGGTACGTTTTACGCCATGGGTCGTAATCTCGTAGATCCAAGCGAGAATCAGTACAACCGGAAATCCGATGGCAAGCGCAATTACGATGGCGCGCATTGTCCATGCGGGTGCGGCGAATGTTTCTAGGAGAATATCGGAGACCTGGATCAGCAGCCACGCAACGACGACGTAGGCAACACCGCTGCGAAACACATCGCGGCGTCTTAATTCACTAATGAACTGCGAGACATTTACCATCACCAACTCCACTGATGATCCGCAAGAATATCGTAGTTGGCCGCCGAGTTCAGTTCAGAGTCGCTTGAGACCTGCTGTGCACGATTTTTGTGGTGGCCTCAACTCTCCGCGCGGCTACGCAGGTAGTGCAGCAGATCCAAGCGGGTAATCAGGCCAAGAAACTTCTCTCCATCCTTCACAATTGCCACAAAGTCCTGCTCAAAAATCGGCAGCAATTTGTCGATTGGATCATCGACGTTTACCGAAGACAACTTGGATACCATCGCCGTTTGCACGGAGTCCTGAAAACTGTCGCTGGATTTGAATACTGCAACCAATAAGTCTGATTCGTCGATTATCCCGACAATCCGGTCATCTTCCATAACCGGTAGTTGCGACACGTCGTAGAGCTTCATCCGGCTGTAAGCGTTGGACAATGGTTCATCCGGACTGACAGTGACAGTATCGTGAGATTCATAAGGCCTTGCGATCAGGTCCCTGAGATCCCCGACCTCCTTTCTTTGCAGGAAACCCTGGTCGCGCATCCAGAAATCGTTGTACATCTTAGACAGGTACCGGTTACCGGTATCGGCCGCAAAGGTCAGCACTATTTTTGGCGCGGTCTGTTCCTGGCAATAACGAAGTGCGGCTGCCAGCAAGGTTCCGGTTGATGAACCGGCGAGGATGCCCTCTTTGATTAATAGCTCCCTGCCGAGCCGGAAACTCTCTTCATCGGAGATCGCATAAGCCTTGGTGACCCGTGAGAAGTCGCTGATTTCCGGAAGAAAATCCTCGCCAATGCCTTCGACCAGCCAACTGGAACTCTTGGCATCCAACCTGCCTTCATTGACATATTTCTCAAGTATCGAACCTTCAGGGTCGGCAAGAATGATCTTTACTTCCGGGGCTTCGCGCTCAAAAAAATGCGAAAGGCCTGTGACTGTTCCGCTCGAACCCACACCGAGTACGATTGCATCGAGTTGTCCGTCCATCTGCCGCCAGATTTCCGGGCCAGTGCCCTCTTCGTGCGCCTGTGGGTTGGAAGGATTGCCGAATTGATTGATGAAAAATGCGTCATCCATTTCATCTGCGATGCGCTTGGCCAGGTCCTGGTAGTACTCGGGATGCCCCTTTGCTACATCGGATCGGGTCAACACGACCTCAGCGCCCATAGCTTTCAGGTTTGAAATTTTTTCGCGGCTCATTTTGTCGGGAATCACCAGGATCAGCCGGTAGCCTTTCTGCGCCGCGACCAGCGCCAGTCCCAGCCCGGTGTTACCGGCCGTGCCTTCAACAAGTGTAGAGCCTGGTGTAATCAGACCATCCCGTTCCGCATTTTCAATCATCTTCAGGCCGATGCGATCCTTGATCGAACCCCCCGGATTCTGACTCTCAAGCTTCATATAAAGCGTGCAGAGGCCGGTATCGAGGTGATTGATTCTGACGATAGGTGTATCACCGATCAGGTCGAGAACATTATTGTGAACTTGCACGGAAATTCATGCTCCTGAAAAATTGGGGTCAGAGTACTATTTTTTGTTCTCTGACCCCAATTTTTTTACTCAAAAAGAAACGGCCGGAAATACCCGGCCGTTTGCTCGAGTGTTTGTGAATAAACTCAGGCTGCTGCTGAGTCCATCAAGTATGCCAACTTGTCTTTTACCCACAATTTTTCTTTCTTGAGTTGATTCAATGCCAGGTCTTCCATAGGCGAAGTGCCCTGTTCTGCTTCACAGACCCGCTTATCCAATTCTTGGTGGCGGTTGAAAATTCTTCTGAAATCTTCGTTTTCTTTCATTAGCTTATCCATCACTTGCTGGCGGTGTTCGAACATAAGGTTCCTCCTATAAGGCAATCAGGACCGATTTAAAACCGGCACGTCACAGTGCCCGGTTTTATGGTCAAAAGATGAAGGTCTGGTGATAGTAACGCGACGAAATTCAGTAGTAACAAGCAATGGACATGAAGTGTCCGCTGCGATCATCCGCGAATTCCGATTGAGAAATTGGTGATACCCATGGCTACAACACAACCCTAGCGCAATCAGTGGATTGTGGCAAGTCCAAGTATTTTACTCGATTAATATATGAATATATATTCGTATATTAAATTACGTATAATATTTATATAAGCAATTGATATCACGAATCATCCAGAAGTATTACGTCCACCCTTCTATTCCCGGAACGGCCTTCTTCGCTTTCGTTGCTGGCGATCGGGAAATCCTCTCCGAGACCGATTGCGGTAAACCGGTTTTGGTCCACACCCAGTTCAACCAGAGCTTGGCGTACTGCGATTGCACGTTGTTCAGAAAGTTGCAGATTGGTGTCTGCAGCACCAACAGAATCTGTATGACCCTCAATACGAATCAGCTTGTTGGGCTCGCTTTGCAACAAATCCACAACTTCTTCAAGACTGGCATGCGCATTTTCAGCCAATACCACCTCCCCGGATTCAAATAACACGTCCCCCAGGGTGACCACCACGCCGCTTTCAGTCTGCCTTAATTGTAGATTTTCCAACTGGCGTTTCAATGTGTTTACCTGTTGACTGGCCAGTTCTGCTTCACGGCGCACCAGTTCGACCTCGGAGGCCCGGGATTCAGCCAGCCGCCTTGCCTGCGCGGCTTCCTCGATCGCCATCTCCGCAGAACGGGCCGATTCGGCACCTTGTTCCAGTGCCTGTTCTTTTTCCAGCCTCTGACGTTCGGCGTCTTCAACAGACGCTGCAAATAACAGTCTGGCCTGCTCGGTTTCCGCCCTGGCACGCTCGGTTTCCATCTGGCTGGCCCTGACAAGCATGTCGTTACGATCAGCGGTCAATGTGTCCAGCGTCTGCTCAAATTGCTCCCTCTGAGCTGTCGCACGGGCAATCTGAATTCGCCGGTCGGCCATATAAACAAGGTGAAACCGGAACGTTTCATCTCCGAGCGCCTGCTCTGCGGTACGTAATGCACGTTCTGCTTCACCCAGTGCCAACGCGGCATAACCGGCCAGTTCTTCATCGGCTTTGAGTGCTTCAAGCTGGGTACGAACACGTTGCAGCGCCAGGTCTTTTTTGGGCGCCGTCGCACAAGCGGTTAACAGTAAAGCCATAATGCTCAATGCCAGGAGAGTGAGATTCTTCTTCATCAGAATGAATCTCCATAGGTAGATACCATCTCTTCTTTCAACATTTCGTTTGAGCGGCGGAGCTCGTTCACCTTGCGCCTGGACAGCGCGGCCCGTGATTGTTCGATTGCCAGCTCGGAGTTGATTTCCGATTCCTCAACCAGGTACATCGCAATGTCATATTTTCGCTGGTCCATACCAAGATGTGCAGAAGCCAGTTTTCCCCTGGCAAAACGAAGCTCGACCGGCGCAAGTTCCACAGCACCTGCGCGTTCGGCAGCCTGTATTGCCCTCTCGGCAGATACAAATGCTTCCGGTCCAGGCTTTACAGACGCACAGGACAGCAGAATGACGGAAATCAATAGGTAAAATGTGATGCGCATATTCAATATCAACCCTGACAGAACCCGGAGATTATGACTGAAGCTGGCGCTGGGGTGAACTCTTGCTTTTCCCAAAGAAAGGCTAAGTGGAATCAGTCTTTCGGTGCATCGGCCTGCTTGGCAGGTTCCGCCGCAATAAATGCGGACAGTGACCTGCAATACCCGGCAATCCGCTGAATCTCTGGAAACCCGGATAAATCACAGTCATAACGCTCGGCATTATAGACCTGTGGAACGAGGAAACATTCCACCAGACCTGGTTCATCACCCAGACAACACAAGCCTGTTGCATCGCCACGTTGCAGTCGGGCTTCGATTGACTTGAAACCGAGCGAAACCCAGTGATTCATCCAGTCCACAGTCTGCTCATCGCTTGCGCCCAGCCTGCTTTTCAGATACTGCTGCACGCGCAGGTTGTTCAGGGGATGTATATCGCAGGCAATGGAAAGTGCCATGGCCCTTGCGTGCGCCTTCTGGTACGGGTCCTGCGGAAGCAATGAGGGCTGGAGAAACGCTGCATCCAGGTATTCACAAATCGCCACCGATTGGGTGATCACATTGTTGTTATGAACCAGTGCCGGGACCAGGCCTTGCGGGTTCAGCTGCCGATACTCGTCGCTGTGTTGTTCCCCACCATCGCGCACCAGGTTAACGGGTCGTTGTTCGAACTCAAGTCCTTTAAGGTGCAGTGCAATACGCACCCGGTAAGACGCCGAACTGCGCCAATAGTCGTAAAGAATGATATTTCCGGGCTGGTCCATCGTCTCTTCAGGCGCTGTATTCCCGGATAACCTGCTCAATTGAACCGAAAATACTTTTACCTTCGCGATCAAACATTTCAATGCGGATGGTGTCGCCAAAACTCATGAACGGCGTTGAAGGCTTACCGTCGGCGATAATCTCGAGCATGCGTTTTTCAGCAAGGCAGGAGGCGCCCAGCTCCGTATTTTCATTGGCAATGGTGCCTGAACCAACGATGGTCCCCGCCGCCAGCGGCCGGGTTTTCGCAGCATGTGAAACAAGTTGCGCAAAATTGAATTGCATGTCAGTTCCCGCCTCCGGATGCCCGAACCAGTCCCCGTTGAGGGTGGAAACCAAAGGCAGATCCAGCACAGAATCCTGCCAGGCATCACCCAGTTCATCCGGTGTCACCAGTACCGGTGAAAGTGCTGAGCGTGGTTTGGACTGCAAAAACCCGAACCCCTTGGCAAGTTCACCTGGTATCAGGTTTCGCAGACTGACGTCATTGACCAATCCAACCAGCTTGATATGGCGGGAAGCGTCCTCATCGCCGACTGCCATCGGTACATCGTCCGTCACGACGATCACTTCAGATTCAAAATCGATGCCGTATTCCTCACTAACCACCGGCACTGCATCACGTGGGCCCAGAAAACCAGAGGACGTTGCCTGGTACATCAGCGGGTCGACATAGAATGATTCGGGCACCTCGGCGCCACGGGCGCGGCGTACGCGTTCAACATGCGGCAAATAGGCGCTGCCATCAACAAACTCATAGGCGCGCGGCAACGGCGAAGCCAGCGCAGAGAAATCCAGTTCCACGGCATCATCCCGCCGTCCGGCATTCAGCTCATCGGAAACCGCCTGCAAGCGTGGTTCCGTGTTCTGCCAATCATCAAGCGCTGCCTGCAAGGTGGACGACACTTCTGCCGTAGAAACATACCGCTGAAGTGAGCGGTCAACGATGATCAGGCTGCCGTCACGACCGCCCGCTTTTAAGGATGCAAGTTTCATTTAAGTTTTTACGCTCTTTTAAATTCAAATAAAAATTAATTATGGAGAAAATTTGAGTTCATTCGCGATGAGGTCATCGCTCCTACATACTTGGTGAGACCTTGAGGCTGATTAATACTATTCCTTCCAGGAGTTGACGTACTCTGCCCACTCGACTGACTCTGCAGAAGCTGTTACCTCCAGTGCATCCCGTGCGTCTATCATCACGGCCACCTCATTGGTGCCAGGCGCGTCCGGCTCAAAGGCATTTTGCAGGGCCTTGGGGTGCGGGCCGTGGGTGAAACCGCAGGGGTGAAGCGACATCATGCCCGGGTGGATGTTGTCGCGGCTGAAAAATTCGCCCTGGTGATAGAAGATCACTTCGTCGTAATCGTCGTTATTGTGAAAAAACGGTACTTTCAGCGCACCCGGATCGGATTCGAAAGGGCGTGGTACAAAGGTACAAACCACGAAACGGTTGGCCATGAAGATCGTATGGGCCGAAGGCGGCAGATGGTAGCGGTGACTCATCAGGGGCCGGATATCGCGCCAGTTGATTCGAACCGGCATCAGGTCGCCGTGCCACCCTACCGCATCGAGTGGATTGAACGGGTAAGTCATGACCGTGATATTGCCATTGCGCTTGATATGCACTTCCCACTCTGACTCATCCTGCTGGGCAAGGAATGCCGGGTTAATTTTCGGAGAATCCAGCATGGCGGGATCAAAGATCGCGTGTGGTCCCAGCAAGCCCTTGTCGGGCAAAAGGTAACTGGAATTTGTGGCCTCGATCATCAACAGGCGCATTGGGTCCGATGATTCCAGGCGCCACATGGTGCCGCGCGGCAACATGATGTAGTCACCCTCGGTTACTTCCATGTGCCCGTAATCGCAAAACAGGTCGCCTGCGCCGCTGTGAACGAATATCAGCTCATCGCCATCTGCATTTCGGGCCAATTGACTCATTGAAGATGACATTTCCCAGATCCGGACTTTCACATGAGCATTGCCCATCAGTTCCCGTGCATGCCAGGGGGTAGGCCCGAATTCCCCGAATTTCGTGGTATCGAAAGCCCGGGGTCTCAGATCACCTTCAAAGCGCGTCCAGGTAGTCGGCGGATGCCGGTGATGCATATGGGCCGCCGGGCCAAAAAATCCTTCCTTGCCCAGTTCGCGTTCGTAGGTGCCTTCGGGCAAGTCGCAATGCGCCTGCCTTGAGGCATTGCCTTCTACCCTGGGTGTCTTGATCCAGTTTCTGGCCATTTTTGCCTGCCTCACAATACCCCGCGGCGCATCTGGTCGAGTTCTATAGACTCGAACAATGCCGTGAAATTACCTTCGCCGAAACCCCTGTTGCCCTTGCGCTGAATGATTTCAAAGAATATCGGGCCAATATTGGTTTTGGTGAATATTTGCAGCAACAATTTTTCATGGCTCTCTTCGTCTGCATCGATCAGGATGCTGCTCGAACGCATACGCTCCAGGTCTTCGCCATGATCCGGAATACGGCGATCAATAATCTCATAGTAGGTATCCGGCGTATCCAGGAACTCAATCCTGGCCTCGTACATGGCCTCCACGGTTGCATAAATATCGTTGGTGTATAGCGCAATATGCTGCACGCCTTCACCCTTATATTCGTCTAGGTACTCATTGATCTGGCTCTTTGGGTCAGCAGACTCATTGATCGGGATACTGATGATTCCGGTAGGTGAAGTCATGGCCCTGGAAGTCAGGCCGGTCTGCTGGCCTTTGATGTCAAAGTATCGAATCTCATAAAAACCGAACAATCGGCTATAGTAATCCGCCCAGTCGTCCATATTGCCCTTGTAGACATTGTGGGTCAGGTGGTCTACAAAACTCAATCCGTAACCGGTCGGGAATGGATCGGCACCCTCGATCAATTCATACTCGCCTTCCCAGACACTGTCCTCAATCCGGTCCGTGAGGTAAAGAATCGATCCACCGATACCTTCGATGCGCGGGGCATCCAGGACTGTTTCCGAAACATCTGTCATCGATACCGCGCCATTGGCAATCGTATAGTCGTATGCCTCGCGTGCATCATTCACACGAAGTGCAAAACCGGTGCAACTTGGCCCATGTTCTGCTGCGAAGTTTGCGGCGAAAGATCCAGGCTCCTCGTTAACCAGAAAATTGATATCTCCCTGGCGATACAGGGTGATGTCCTGCACCTTGTGCCGGGCAATCGGGGTAAACCCCATGCTCTTGAAAAGCCTATGAAGCAGTGCCGCATCCGGTGCAGCATATTCAACAAACTCAAAACCATCCACGCCTAGTGGATTTTCCCGTAACTCGCCCATCCTTTTCCTCCAGACCGGCAACAGGATTCCGCTGCCGTAAAATTGAAACTTGCACCAAAGATGTATTTATAGTTACATTTGTAACTAATTGCAAGTCCGGGCATTAAAAATGAATCAATCCGCGGTAAAAAACCTGAACATCGAGTTCCTCCTGGAGGAGTTCCTGCCATATCGTTTGTCGCTGTTGAGCAATACGGTCAGTGAGGGAATTTCGGTAGCCTACCGCAAACAACATGGGCTCAGTGTTACCGAATGGCGGGTGGTGGCCATACTCGGCCGGTTTCCGGGACTGACAGCATCCGAGGTGATGGAGAGAGGCGCAATGGACAAGGTGCCGGTCAGCCGTGCCGTAAATAAGTTGCAGGAAAAGGGCCTGGTAGACCGTAGGCCACACAGCGAGGACCGGCGGCGGTTGCCTTTAAAACTCACCGCCGCAAAAGGGACTAATCTATTTCACAAGATTGTTCCCAAAGCGCTGGCTTATGAACAGGAATTACTTTCAGCCCTGAGCGAGGATGAACTGGCGGGATTGAACCGCCTGATTCAGAAACTCCAGGCTTCAGCTGAAAATGTAAATCGCATGGTCGCAGACCACTGACAGCCGTGAATTAACGGCCGATTTCGGTTCGCACATCCAATAATTCGGGGAAAAACGTCAATTCCAGCGCTTTTTTCAGGAACTGCACACCGGATGAGCCGCCGGTACCGTGTTTGAAGCCGATGACCCGTTCAACGGTCTTCATATGCCTGAACCGCCACAGTTGAAAACTTTCTTCCACATCAACCAGTTTTTCACAAAGATCGTATTCCACCCAGTAGTCGTGCGGGGCGTCATAGATTTTCTTGAATACCGGAACCAGTTCGAGATCACGCACATGTGGCTCGGTCCAGTCTCTATCGAGATGATTTTCAGGTACCGCGTGTCCGCGACGAGCAAGAAACATCAAAAACTCGTCGTAAATGCTGGGCGCATCCAGCACCTGCCTCAGGGCGTCACGCTGCCCCGGTACATGCTCAAAAACTTTCAACATGCCAGGGTTTTTGTTCCCGAGCAGGAACTCGACCATGCGGTATTGCAGTGACTGAAAGCCGGATGCCGATCTGAGTACGTCACGAAACTCCGCATATTCACTGGGTGTGAGTGTTTCCAACACACCCCACTGCTCGAAAAGCTGTCGCTGAACCTGTTTAATCCTGGCCAGGATCTTGCTCACAGGGCCCGGATCGTCATCCTTGATGTGCTGAACAGCAGCCCGAAGTTCATGGATGATCAGTTTCATCCATAACTCCGAAGTCTGGTGTTGGATAATGAACAGCATTTCATCATGGTGGGGCGGATCACTCAACGGCACCTGCGCTTCCAGAAGTTTTTTCAGGCCCAGATAATCGGCATAAGTCTGTCTTGTGCCGAGATCGGTCTTGATACTCTGCTCAAGTGGCCTGATATTGGACTCCGGGTCTTGTTGTCGCGGATGTTTTTCTTCCTGGTTCATGCTGTTCCCGTTCTTAAATAATTCGCCAGGCTTACTTCCTGGCCTCGCGTCAAAGTATAATAACCGACTTTGTCCGGTCCGAAGGCAACGCCAAGGTGATACGGCCTTCGACCTGCCCGCATCGCTGAAGCTAAGCGCGGGACAATAGAGGATTCATCCATGCCGGCAACTGTTGCCTCTTTTAAGATTGACTACTACCAGTTCCTGTCCCCCGACGGCACGCTGATCAGCGACGATGTGCCCCCTCTGGCACATGATTTTGATGAATTGATGAAGTTGTACCGGCAAATGGTCCTGACCAGGGTATTTGATAAAAAGGCGGTTGCCTTGCAGCGCACCGGCAAACTGGGCACTTACGCGTCCTGTCTTGGTCACGAGGCTTCTCACGTGGGTGTAGGCAGCGCAATGCGCGAAGAAGATTGCCTGGCACCCATGTACCGGGAATATGGCGCGCAATTCTGCCGCGGCGTGACCATGTCAGAAGTTCTGCTCTATTGGGGCGGTGACGAACGCGGAAACGATTTCTCCGGACCGACTCACGATTTTGCCTGGTGTGTACCTATCGCGACCCAATGTCTGCATGCCGCCGGGGCGGCAATGGCATTCAAACTCCGAGGAGAAGCAAGGGTCGCAGTCAGCATAGTCGGCGACGGGGGTAGTTCCAAAGGCGACTTTCTTGAAGCGATCAATGTCGCCAGCGCGTTTGAACTTCCAATGGTGCTGGTCATCCTGAATAACCAGTGGGCGATTTCAGTGCCACGCAGCAAACAAAACACGGCCAAGACCCTCGCCCAGAAGGGTATTGCCGGGGGTTTGCCTTCCATCCAGGTAGATGGAAACGATTTGATCGCCTGCCGGTGGGCCATGGAGAACGCCATAGAACAGGCTCGTGAAGGCAAAGGCACCACCGTGGTCGAGTTGATCACTTATCGCTTGTCGGATCACACCACGGCGGATGACGCCACCCGCTACCGGGCAGACGAAGAAGTGGACTCTGCCTGGAAACGCGAACCCGTTTCACGCCTGAAAACCTATCTCTCAGAACAAGGCGCATGGAGCGATAAGCAGGAAACCGAATTGCTTGAAGATGCAGCCAAACAGGTCGAAAAGGCCGTGGCGGAGTACCAGGCGGTTGGCAAGCCTTCGATCGAGTCCATGTTTGATTATATGTATGGCGATATGCCCGCAGACCTCCAGGCACAACGCGACCGCGCGCTGGAGGAATTAAAATAATGGCCTCTGTTGCAATGGTAGAGGCGGTCACCATGGCACTGGCCTGGGAACTTACCAACGATGAAAGTGTGGTCGTTCTTGGTGAGGATGTCGGTATCAACGGCGGCGTGTTTCGTGCAACGGCAGGCTTGCGCGACCGTTTTGGTGATCAGCGGGTAATTGACACACCACTGGCCGAAACCATGATTGCCGGCCTGAGTGTGGGCTTGGCGGTGCAGGGAATGAAACCGGTAGCCGAAGCCCAGTTCATGGGGTTTATCTACCCGATGCTGGATCACATCATTTGTCACGCAGCCCGCATGCGGCATCGTACACGCGGGCGCTTAACCTGCCCAATGGTGTTACGGGCGCCATTTGGCGGCGGCATCCATGCGCCGGAGCATCATTCGGAAAGCACGGAAGCGCTGTTTGCCCATATCCCGGGAATCCGGGTGGTCATTCCTTCGTCTCCATCAAGAGCATACGGCCTTTTGCTGGCAGCTATTCGCGACCCCGACCCCGTCGTGTTCCTGGAACCCAAGCGCATTTACCGCCTTAACAAAGAAGAAGTCGAAGACAATGGCGAAGATTTGCCGCTGGATGTTTGCTACGTACTTCGGGATGGAACCGACATAAGCCTGGTGACCTGGGGAGCGATGGTCAAGGAAACTCTCGAGGCTGCTATGAGCCTGGAGGATCGGGGCATCAGCGCTGAAGTCATTGATGTGGCAACGATCAGTCCTTTGGATATGGACACAATCATTGAATCAGTGGCGAAGACCGGGCGGTGTGTGATCGTCCATGAAGCTGCCCGCATGTGTGGAGTCGGTGCGGAAATTGCTGCCGGGCTGGCAGATGCCGGACTTTTCCACCTGCTTGCGCCGGTCAAACGGGTTACGGGATACGATTCGATCATGCCGTTGTACAAAATGGAAATGAAATATATGCCAAGCGTTAAACGCATACTTAACGCTGTCGAAGAAGTGATGGGAATATCGTGAAAATCTTCAAACTGCCGGACCTGGGTGAAGGACTGCCCGATGCCGAAATCGTCGAATGGCTGGTCAAAGAGGGCGATGCGGTCAAGCTCGACGACCCCATGGTTACCATGGAAACGGCCAAGGCCGTAGTCGAAGTCCCCAGCCCATATACCGGCAAAGTAGCCAAGCTGTACGGCCAGGAGGGCGATGTAATTGAAACCGGCAAACCGCTGGCCGGGTTTGATGTGGAAGGTGAAGAAGGTGACGAAGTCGACGAACAGCCGATAGAAGACAGTTCATCCGAGACACCAGGCGAAGATGGTAAATCCCGGGAAGAAACAGAAGAAAGCAAACCAGCCGCGGACGTCGCGCCAGAAGACGCCGGAACGGTGGTAGGCGCGATGGAGACATCCAATGCTGTTGTGACCGAAACCATTTCCAGTGTAGGCGGTATCAAGGTCACTCCGGCAGTGCGGGCTGTCGCCCGCAAACTCAAAGTTGACCTGGCCCTGGTCATCCCCAGCGGCAAAGATGGCATCATCACGCGGGCAGATGTAGAAAGTGCATCGCGGAATCCGGACGCAGTCACTCCATCTGCGGCAGCCGCACCCCGTGCAGCACCGGCGACTGGACGAACACTGCCCAGCGGTGAGTGGGAAGCCATTCGTGGCACCCGCCGGACCATGGCACGGGTAATGTCAGAATCACATAAGCAAGTAGTCGCGACCACACTGATGGATGATGCAGATATTCACCATTGGAACTATGGGCAAAACATTACCGTGCGACTGTTACGTTGTCTGTGGGCCGGAGCACGAGTCGAGCCGGGTCTGAATGCCTGGTACGACGGTGAGCAGAACATGCGGATGCTCCACAAGGGCATGGACGTGGGTATGGCGGTAGACACGCCGGACGGCCTGTTTGCAGCGGCACTTCGCAATGTGCATAACTCCAGTGCCGAAGCTATGCGTGCATCGATCAACCGGCTGAAAGAAAATGTCAACAACCGTTCAATTCCCCCGGAAGACTTGAAGGGCTACACCATCATGTTGTCCAACTTCGGCGTATTTGCCGGACGCTACGCGACCCCGATCATTAACCCGCCTTGCGTGTGCATCGTTGCGGCCGGCAAACTGGTCAACGAGGTCGTACCGGTATTGGGAGGCTTTGAAGTACACAAGACCATTCCTCTGTCCCTGACATTCGACCACCGTGCGGTGACCGGCGGGGAAGCGGCAAGATTTCTTAAAGCCATGCTTGAGGATCTGGCCCGACCGGAATAATAAACACGCCATACGTGAAAAGGCCGGGTATTCCCGGCCTTTTTTCTGCTTGATTTGTCTTCAGAAAGACTGAACCACGTCTCTTGTCTCATCTACAGGTGGCCCCTGGATATTGGCAAAACAGATACCTGTTGTGTCGCCAAGCTCGATGCCGCCAATTTTACTTCCTGTCTCAGGGTTCAGAATCAATAACGGCCCGCCGCCATCAACGTATAGTTTTGTGCCATCCGGGTGGATCGCAATCTGTTCAACACCGTAAAAGGTGGAAGTTTCAGGTACCGCCTGCTGCCAGCGTTCGGTCATCGACCCGTTCAACGGGTCAAAATGAAAGGCTTCAACGGTATAGCGGGTTCTGACGAATAAAGACCGGCCGTCCCGACTGAAAACTGCCGCCACCCCCACCGATGAACCCAGGGACTTATATTCAGCTTCCACCAACCCGGGAAATGTAAAGGAGGTCAGGCCGCCTTCCCTGTCCAGCAATACACCGGCAAAAGAACCTGGCGCACAAGCCGCATTATTGGGTTGAGCGCCGGAAGAAAGACGATTTCCTTTCAGAGCAATTAGTCCGGAGCTGTCGATAGAAACATCGTAGAGGGCATTATCCTCCCCCTGTCCGTACTCCTTTCCATGCGTGGTGGTCACAAGCATGGTGCCGTTATCGCAAAACCCCACTGAGGTATGGTCAACAAACGGAGCTGAAGTCGCAATTTCTTTTCCCAGCGCTGTATTAACTACCGACAATGGCTGTTGCAGAGATCCACCCCCCGCCATGACCAGGAGTGAATCGTCCGGGCTCAGTGCCATGTCCACACCGAGGTTGCTGATGGCCACCTGCTTATGGTGGCTAACCTCCTGTTGATCTCCCCCAACCAGGTTTAGAAAGCTTATCTCGTTATTGTTGCTGGATGTGAAACCACGTTTCTCATCCGAAGCAATCGCACAATCACCCACAGCCATGCCCGGGTGTGCGTCCAGCATGCCGGTCACAACGTCCCGGTCTGCATTAAAAATATTTAACATTGATGAATGGTTATCGGAAACGATACCCAGCGGTGCAACCTGTGAAGTGCAAGCAATTGCGAAACAGAATAAAACAAGGCATCGGCGCGCAAGCAACTGCGCTAAGAAGAAGAAATTTGGGGGTCTGGCGGCTGGCACTGAACTCTCCTTGTTTCAGATTTCTGGAACGTGCTGCCCGCACTTAACCGGATTGCGTCCAGATGCACAAACTGCAGGACGATCCGCGTATGATTTCCAGTTACCCGCATCCCGCGAGCCTATATACTATAAATATAGCTTAATTTTCGCAAAAGCCAAGCTTAGTTACACCAAAAAATTAAGCCGTCGCTAATCTTGCACTGCCAGCATAGTGCAGTGCAGACTGAAATGACACTGTAAGAATGTACAGAGAGATGCCTGTCTATATCACATATTTCATCCAGATCCTGTTGGTCATTCACGTGTTAAAGACCGGCAGGAATCGCTATTGGATCTGGTTGCTGTTATTCATTCCGCTAATTGGCGGCATAGCCTACCTGGTCATCGAAATCCTCCCGGAGTTCAGTGGCAGCATTCGGGCCCAGCGGGCAATGCGGGGTGTTCGCGAGGCAGTAAACCCCGAGGCAGGTCTGCAAAAACACGCCGCAGCGTGGGAGCAATCGTCCAACGCAGATAATGCCAGGCGATATGCCAATGTTCTTATGCAGCATGGCCAATACAGCCAGGCAAACGAAGTGCTTGAACAGGCCCTGTCCGGGCTTTTTTCCACTGAACCCAATTTACTGTTGTTAAAAGCAAGATCCAGGTTTGAAACTGGCGATAACGAAGGAGCTGTGGAAGTCCTGGAACAACTGCAGGAGGCCAGCCCGGAATACCGCTCTGCCGAGGGACATCTGTTGTACGCCCGTTCGCTGGAGGCTTCGAATCGAATGGATAAAGCCCTCAAGGAATACCGGGGAGTATCTCTGTATTTTCCCGGTGTGGAAGCCCGCTACCGTCTCGGTCTTGCGCTGCATGCCTCGGGCGGGAAGCAGGACGCACACGATGAATTCGATCAATTGATCAAAGACGCCGGACTGGCGCCCGTACATTTCCGCAAAGCACAGAAAAAGTGGCTGACGCTTGCCAGGGAACAGCTCAAACAGATGCAGGATTGATCCACTTTCCGGACCCTGGTTTTTGAACATTATTTAGTTCATTTTCGTTGATACAACCCCCCTGATCTGTTATAAAGCCCTGCTCTCCGTGGTGCCCTCGTGGCTCTTCGGAACTAAATCGCACGCAGCCCACATGGGTGAACGCGTGTAAATACACACATACACCGCAACCGTCCGGTTGGGTGCCCTGGAAAAGCAGGGTTTCCGGACAGGGTGTATGGAGGACTAACCCGGGAATTCAACCGCCGACCAGGCCGTTGCTTTCCGATTGTGAGGAATGAAAAATGGCTAATGTTACGATGCGCCAAATGCTTGAAGCTGGCGTGCACTTCGGGCACCAGACCCGCTATTGGAATCCCAAGATGGCACCTTATATTTTTGGTGCCCGTGGCAAGATTCACATCATCAACCTGGAAAAAACCTTGCCTCTTCTGATAGAGGCCTTGAATTTCTGTAGCAAGCTCGCTTCAAAACGCGGATCCATTATTTTTGTGGGCACCAAGCGTGCAGCAAGCAAGGCGATCGAAGAGGAAGCCAGACGCTGCGGCATGCCTTACGTATCCCACCGTTGGCTCGGTGGCATGCTGACCAACTTCCGCACCATCAGGCAGTCCATCAAACGGCTGAAACACCTGGAACGCATGCAGGAAGAAGGTGGACTGGATCATCTGGTCAAGAAAGAAGTTCTGCAACTAACGCGTGAACAGGACAAACTCGAGAAAAGCCTGGGTGGGATCAAGGACATGAAAGGCCTGCCAGACGCCATGTTTACGGTTGATGTTGGGCATGAAGATATCGCCATCAAGGAAGCCCGTAAACTGGGTATACCGGTGATCGCGATCGTCGATACGAATTGCTCGCCGGAAGGCATTGATTATGTTATTCCCGGCAACGATGATGCCATTCGCTCCATTCGTTTATACACGCAATTACTTGCAGAAAGCATTCTAGAAGGCCGGGCCTCCGCGCCGCAGATAGAAACCGCAGACGACGAGTTTGTTGAGCTTGATGAAGATGGTAATCCGATCAGGAGAACCAAGGATAAGTCACAGGCAGCCAAGAAAAAAGTAGCGAAGAAAGTCACGCGTAAAGTGATCGTCAAAAAGGTCGTACCGGCCCCGGTTGATGCTGAGACTGCTGCCAGTGACAAAGCGGCACCAACGGAAACCAGTGTCGCACCAGCAAAAGTCGTTATTGAAGCAGTAGCGGACGTAGTGCCTGCCACAGAGTCTGCAACAGAAGCAGCTCCGGGGAAAGAGGCTGGCGAAGACAAACCTACTGAAGAAAAACCAGCTGAAGAATCAAAGACTGAAAGCAAAACGGCCAAGAAAGAGGTTGCAAAGAAGAAAACCACCAAAAAGAAGGTTGCGAAGAAGAAAACGGCCAAGAAAAAGGCAGCAAAGAAAACCGCAGCGAAAAAAGAAGACGCGGACGGCTGAACCAGATTTGGCCGCCAGGACGAACAACCCGGCCATTGCCGAGTCAGGACTGACAGAGAACCGAGGTTAACAAAAATGGCAATTACTGCCTCAATGGTAAAAGAACTTCGCGAGCGCACTGGCGCTGGCATGATGGAATGCAAGAAAGCCCTGGTAGAGACCGGCGGCGACATGGAAACCGCGATTGAATTCCTGCGCAAGTCCGGACTTGCACAAGCGGACAAGAAGTCTGCACGTATTGCAGCAGAAGGCAAGATTGTTCTTGCCTCTGACGATAAGCAGACTCTTGCCGTCATGCTAGAAGTCAATTGCGAGACAGATTTCGTCGCCAAGGACGAGAATTTCAACTCCTTTGCCGGCGCCGTTGCCCGTAATGCCCTGGAATTCAGTGGAACCGATGTTTCTGCACTCCTGGAGACCGACATCAACGGAGCGACGGTTGAACAGGCCCGGCAGGCATTGGTGGCCAAAATCGGGGAAAACATCCAGATCCGCCGGTTCATCCGCATGTCTAGCGACGGCATCCTGGGCAGCTATGTGCATGGCGGCAGGATCGGTGTGACCGTAGATCTCAGTGGAGGCGATACCGAGCTTGCACGTGACCTCGCGATGCATGTAGCCGCAATGAATCCGGAATTTGTGTCGGCTGAGGATGTGCCGGCAGACGTTTTGAACAGAGAAAAAGAATTCCTTATTGCCCAGGCCTCAGATTCCGGAAAACCGCCTGAGATCGTAGAAAAAATGGTCACCGGGCGCCTGCGTAAACACCTGTCCGGGATTACCCTGCTCGGGCAGCCTTTTGTAAAAGACGGCGATGTTACAGTAGGCGAATTACTGGTTCAGAAAAATGCCATCGTCAATGGCTTTAACCGGCTGGAAGTTGGAGAGGGTATTGAGAAAAAGGAAGAAAACTTTGCTGATGAAGTCATGCAACAGGTGACTGGAGCCTGATCAATAATGGCCGGGCCTGTCTATCAGCGAATCCTCCTGAAGCTCAGCGGCGAAGCGCTGTTGGGCTCCGAAGACTATGGCATTGATCCACAGGTCATCCATCGTATTGCCGGGGAAATCGGCGAGGTAATCAAGATCGGCGTCGGCGTTGCCATCGTCATTGGAGGCGGCAATATTTTCCGCGGTGCCGGGCTGGCGGAGTCCGGGATCGACCGTGTTACCGGCGACCATATGGGTATGCTTGCCACCGTCATAAATGCCCTGGCGCTCCAGGATGCATTCGAAAGTGTAGACGTTGACGCGCGCGTCATGTCTGCCATTTCCGTACACGATGTTTGCGAGGACTACATCCGGCGCAGAGCCATCCGCCATCTGGAGAAGGGTCGCGTGGTGATTTGTGCGGCTGGTACAGGTAATCCGTTTTTTACCACTGACACAGCGGCTGCCCTCCGGGCCATCGAAGTTGGCGCAGACATTGTTCTGAAAGCCACCAAGGTGGAAGGCATATATTCTTCAGATCCGAATATTGATGAAGATGCTGAAATGTACAACACCGTCAGCTATGACAAAGTGATCGAAGGAAAGCTTCAGGTAATGGACGCCAACGCCATTGTGCTTTGCCGGGACCAGGGAATGCCCATCAGGGTGTTTAACGTGTTCACAGAAGGCAACCTGATGAAACTGGTCAAAGGTAAAGACATCGGTTCCATCGTTAGCTAGTTCTCTGTGTGCTCGCCATCCGGGGTCAGAATCCCGGTTTACTGCTAGAATTCCTTGTTTATGCCCCGTAGGGGGTGAGTACCTCTGATCCACAGGAGGCAGCAATGCTGGAAGACATTAAAAAGGATGCGAGAATTCGCATGAATAAAAGCCTGGAATCCCTGCGCCGGGAACTGGCTAAAATTCGCACGGGCCGGGCGCATCCCAGCCTGCTCGAGCATGTACACGTTGACTATTATGGTAGTGAGGTACCCATCAGCCAGGCCGCCAGCGTCTCGATAGAAGACGCGCGCACGTTGGCCGTGAGCGCGTGGGACAAGACCATGGTTGGTATTATTGAAAAGGCCATTCTCAAGTCCGACCTGGGTCTTAATCCGATTACAGCGGGCACCGTAATCCGGATTCCTCTGCCTCCCTTGACCGAGGAGCGAAGGATCGAATTGGGAAAAGTAGTTCATCATGAAGGCGAGAACACAAAAATCGCCATCCGGAACATACGCCGCGACGCCAACCATCACATCAAGGAATTACTCAAGGAAAAGGAGATTTCTGAAGATGATGACCACCGGGCAGAACATGAAATTCAGCAGATCACCAATTCAGCCGTTCTAAAGGCTGATGAGATCGTTGCGGGAAAAGAAAAGGAACTGCTGGAATTTTGAAGATTATCCGCCACCGGTACTGCTGAAGCATGCAGGAGCCGGTAAATTTACCGCGGCACATTGCGATCGTAATGGATGGCAATGGGCGCTGGGCCGAAAAACGCAAACGACCCCGGACGATGGGACACCAGGCGGGGTTACGAACACTGCGGCAAACTGTTGAACACTGCGTCCGGCTGGGAATCGGAGCGCTGACCGTATTCGCGTTTTCCAGCGAGAACTGGAGCCGTCCTCAGGGAGAAGTCTCCCGCCTGATGGATCTGTTCATGCGTGCCCTTGAAAAAGAAGTGGCCGGATTGCACGAAAATGGCGTACGCGTGTTTTTCGTCGGAGACCGGAGCGCGTTTCAGCAGGAACTGCAGGCAAGCATGGAAAATGCCGAAAGCCTGACCCGGAACAACACCGGGATGATATTGAACGTCGCTGCAAATTACGGTGGGCGTTGGGATATCGTGCAGGCAGCACAGCAGTTGGCGCTTAAGGTAAAACAAGGAAAAATCAATCCTGAGGAAATCGATGAAAGTGTTTTCTCGGCCGAAATCGCCGGCGGAGACACTTCCGACCCTGACCTGTTCATTCGAACGGGGGGTGAGATGCGCATCAGTAATTTTCTTCTATGGCAGTCAGCCTATGCGGAATTCTATTTTACGCCCGTACTTTGGCCGGATTTTAATTCCGGAGAACTGGATATCGCCATAGCTGCATACCGGTCTCGCGAACGCCGTTTCGGGCTGACCGGCGGCCAGGTGAGAAATTCAACCGATGCTTAAAACCCGCTTCTTAACTGCTCTGATCATGGTTCCCCTGGCTTTCGTATTGGTATTTGTGGCCAATTTGCCGTGGTTTGCGATTGTGCTGGCAGTGTTGATGGTAATTGGTAGCTGGGAATTCAGGCGACTCGGTGGAATGGATCGCGGAATTTTCGGCTGGTTGATGGTTTTCATCCAGGCAGCAATACTTTTTTTGCTTTTCAGGGCTTCCGAAAACATGATTCTACACGCACCCGCTTTGCTGACGGCTGGCTGCCTTGTCTGGTTGTTGATGTTTATCCGCCTGGTCGTTTTCCTGCCTGGAACGGCAGTCGATTTTCAATACAGGATAGTCTCGTTTGCCTGCTCGCTGGCCGCACTTACATTCGCATGGATCGCACTGTACACCTTACGCGCAGAAGCGGAAGGATCCTGGTGGATGCTGGTGTTGTTGCTGATCATCTGGTCGGCCGACACGGGCGCTTATTTCGCCGGCCGTGCGTTCGGAAAACACAAACTGGCACCCTGGATAAGTCCTTCAAAGACCATGGCGGGTTTCCTGGGTGGGATGCTTGCCGCGGTAATTGTCAGCCTCGCTGCAGTTCATTACATTCCTGATATCGATGCCACACTTCAACAACTGATCCCGCTTGCCTTGATCACCGCCCTGGTTTCTGTAGGTGGTGACCTGTTTATCAGCCTGCACAAAAGAAAAACCGGATTCAAGGATTCCGGTCGGCTATTTCCAGGCCACGGCGGGATACTGGACCGCCTCGACAGCCTGTTGGCCGGTGCACCGTTTTTTGCACTGGGCAAGTTACTGCTGGGGATTTGAAGCATTATGCAGGCTAGCAAGGGCATCACCATACTGGGTTCGACAGGCTCCGTGGGGCGTAGCACGCTGGATGTGATCGAGCGCCATCCCGACAGGTTCCAGGTTGTCGCTCTGACAGCAAACAGCAATATCAAACGGCTCGCTGAACAATGTAAGCGCTTCAACGCCACATTCGCGGTTACCAGCAACAGCGATATGGAACAGGCCCTGCAGCAAGCCCTTCAGGAACAGGGCAGCCGAGCAAAGATCCTGTGTGGACCAAAGGGCCTGGAGGAAGTGGTCAGCTTGCAGGAAACCGAAATTGTGATGGCTGCCATCGTCGGAGCGGCAGGCCTTGGGCCGTCCCTGCATGCAGCGCGCAGTGGTAAACGATTGCTGCTGGCCAATAAAGAATCCATGGTCATCGCCGGCGAATTGTTCGCACGGGCCGTGCGGGATAACAACGCCGTTATTATTCCTGTTGATTCTGAACACAATGCCCTTTTCCAGGCGCTTCCCGCGGATTTTAATGGTGACCTGGACGCTTGTGGTGTCGAGCAGCTCATACTCACGGCATCGGGTGGCCCGTTCCTGAACGCCAGCCAGGAAGAAATGGCCAACATGACTCCCGAGCAAGCCTGTAATCACCCGAATTGGGACATGGGCGAAAAAATATCAGTCGATTCAGCCACCCTGATGAACAAGAGCCTGGAATTAATAGAAGCGAAATGGTTGTTCAATGCCCGGCCGGAGCAGATCAGCGTCGTGGTCCACCCACAAAGCATTGTTCATTCGATGGTCGCGTATCGCGATGGCTCAGTGATCGCTCAACTGGGAATGCCGGACATGCGCACCCCGATCGCTCATGCCCTGGCCTGGCCCGAAAGGATTGAAGCGGGCGTGCAAAGACTCCATCTACCGGATATGTCCCGGCTGGAGTTCCTGGAACCTGACCTGGAACGTTTTCCCGGACTCAGGCTGGCGTTCAGCGTCCTGGAATCAGGAGGAAATTCTGCCGTCACAATGAACGCTGCCAATGAATGTGCGGTCAAAGCTTTTCTTGACCGGAGAATCGGTTTTGATCACATTTCGGCGCTGGTGGATCAGACTTTGCAAACGGCGGTCTGGGCTCCCGTCAGGAAACTGGAAGATGTGCTTGAATATGACCGTCTGGGCAGGGAAATTGCAGAACAGGGAATTACGGCAATGAGTGAACAATATGTTTGAAATCCTGGGATCTGTGTGGTGGTTGCTGGTCGCACTGGGCTTGCTCATTACATTTCACGAATTCGGCCATTACTGGGTCGCCCGCAGGCTGGGCGTCAAGGTCCTTCGTTTCTCTGTGGGTTTTGGCCGCGCCCTTTGGTCACGACGGGGCAAGGACGGTACTGAATATATAGTCGCAGCCATACCGCTTGGCGGCTATGTAAAGATGCTGGACGAGCGCGAAGGGGAAGTTGCGCCTGATGAACTGGAAGTTGCTTTCAATCGCCAGCCAGTTGCGTCCCGTATCGCCATCGTCTCGGCAGGTCCCGTGTTTAACCTGATTTTTGCAGTAATGGCATTCTGGATCATGTTCATGGTCGGCATCCCTGAATCACGCCCCATTGTCGGTGAAGTCAACGGTATCGCGGCCGATTCCGGTTTTGAAGCTAATGATGAAATTATTTCTTTGGACGGGGAACGGACCAGCACCTGGTCACACGCCATTCTTAGCCTGGTGACACATGCGATTGATCGCGACCTGGTCAATGTCACCGTGGAAAACCAAAGTGGAATTCAGCGCCAGTTGAGCATGGATTTATCCGCACTGGGCACCGATTTCAGTGAGGAAAATACCTTGCAAGCCGTCGGGCTAAAACCCTGGCGTGCTGTCATTCCTGCCATCATCGGCGAGGTTTCAGCAGACAGTCCGGCGGAACTATCCGGACTACGGGCCGGGGACCGGATCACGGCCATTGCCGGCGAAGATGTCCCGGACTGGTCCTGGTTGGGTTTCCTGGTGCAGAAACACGGTGCAGATGGCCAGGCAATCGAAGTGACAGTAGACAGGAACGGAATGTCGTTGGACCTGATGGTTACTCCACGCGATGAAAAGACCGGCATGTTTTCCAGCCGCCTGATCCTTGGCGTCACCAACCTGGGTGCTGATGAACAAACCCGGGCTGGCCTGGAACGTGCCTACATGTTGTTGCGTTACGGACCAGTGAAAGGGTTTAGCGCAGCTGTATCCGAAACCTGGCGCTTGACCCGGTCTACCATTGGTCTGCTGGGCAGAATGCTGGCTGGCAGCGCATCGGTCAAGAACCTTTCCGGACCCATCAGTATTGCGCAATTCGCCAATGATTCCGCAAAGGCAGGGCTGTCAAGTTTCCTTTTTTTTCTGGGCCTGATCAGCCTCAGCCTGGGTATCCTGAACCTGTTGCCAATTCCGATTCTGGATGGGGGTCATCTGCTGTATTACCTGATAGAATTAATCAAAGGAAGCCCGGTATCAGAACAGGTCCAGTTAGCAGGTCAGTATGTAGGCCTTGTAGCGCTTTTTGGACTGATGAGCCTGGCTTTTTTTAACGATATTTTACGGCTGGTCGGTTAGGATTCTTTGACCTGATTCCTTCGAGCCCCTTAATCAAGCACCTGTTATAATCCCTGACGGACCTGTATCAATGAGAAGAATTCTGGCAATTATTTTTTGCTGGCTGGTATCCAGTGTGAGCTTCGCTCTGGAACCATTCACCATATCCGACATTCGCGTTGATGGGCTGCAGCGCATGTCAGAGGGAACGGTATTCAATTACCTGCCGTTGGATCAGGGTGACCTGCTAACCGCAGCCTCGACACGCTCTGCGATCCGGGAGTTGTACCGCACCGGTTTCTTCGAAGACATCACGTTTGCACGAGAAGGAAACATCCTGGTTATCAGGATCAGGGAACGACCCGCAATTTCAAATATTTCTCTTTCCGGCAACAAGGCCATCAAGGACGAGGATATGCTCGCCGTGCTGGCCGATATCGGTCTTGCAGAAGGCGAGGTGTTCTCTCCACAGGCCCTGGATCAAATCCAGCAGGAGATGGTTGGCCAGTACTTCAGCCAGGGGCGGTACGCGGTCAAGGTGGACACCCGTGTCACCGAACTCGATAGAAACAGGGTACGGATTGCGATCGTGGTAGATGAGGGCAAGACCGCTGAGATCCGGCATATCAACATCGTTGGCAATACCCTGTTCACCGATGAAGAGATTCGCGAGGAGTTCGAATCAGGGATTCCACCAAAATGGAAATTCTGGGCCAAGGATGATCAGTACACGCGTGAAAAGCTTTCCGGTGATCTTGAAAAGATACGATCCTACTACCAGGATCGGGGCTATATCGATGCAACCGTGGAATCAACCCAGGTTTCCATCAGCCCTGATAAGAAAGAGATCTACATCACCGCCAATGTGACCGAAGGAGAAATTTTCACTGTCAAGGAAGTCCAGATTACGGGCGATCTGGTGATTGAAGAAGAAACCATCCGGCGCCTGATACTGTCGCGGCCCGATGAAGTATTTTCACGCAAGAAAATGGAGCAAAGCGTGGAGAACATAACCGGTTTGCTCTCCAATATCGGTTACGCCTTCGCCAATGTAAACCCGATTCCACAGATCGACCGTGACAAGGGGACCGTTGATCTGAATTTTTACGTAGACCCGGGTAAGCGCGTTTATGTGCGCCGCGTTAGGTTTACCGGTAACAACGGCACCAAGGATGAAGTAATCCGCCGTGAGATGCGCCAGTTTGAAGGCGCATGGTTTTCCCAGGCCGCCATTGACCGCTCCAAGATTCGCCTGCAGCGATTGACCTATTTTGAATCTGTGGAAATCGAGACGCCCCCGGTCCCTGGTACCGATGACCAGGTTGATGTCATTGTGAATATTGAGGAACGCGCAGCCGGCAGTTTCGCCATAGGATTGGGGTTTTCCGAAATACAGGGGTTAATTTATTCTCTCAGCATCCAGCAGGATAATTTCCTGGGCAGCGGCAACCGTGTGGCAATCGGTGTTTCTTCCAGCCAAATCATCAAAAGCATCAACCTTTCCTATGACGATCCTTACTGGACCGATGACGGGATCAGCAGGGGGTTTTACCTGCGATACCAGGAATTTGACCAGGGCGCCGCCAATATTTCGACCTTTACCAGTAGCGAAGCAGCCGGTGGCATCGGTTTCGGTGCACCATTAACAGAGCTTGATTATGTGCGTGTAGTCTTGGGCGCGCGCAGCACAAACATCAATATCGGGCAATTTATCCCCGAATTCGAGTTTGTCATCGACCCTGAAGGCGACCCAAACGATCCCGATAACAGGGGCTGTAACGACTTCAACCTTAACATGATCTGTCCGGAGCAATATTACATTGTTCCAGGTGTTGTCCCGGGAATGCCCACACAAGCGATTGACCCGCTTTCCTCTGCACTGGACTTCAATGCGGATGGAGCGCTCAGTGCGGAAGAACGTGAATTCGATGTTTTCGACATCAAGCTGTCATGGTCGCGTGACAGCCGGAATCATTTCCTCAACCCGACCCGCGGCTCATTGCAAAGGGTAACGGTTGAGGCTTCATTACCCGGCAGCACCCGTGAATACTGGAAGCTGTTTTACCGCTACGCCAAGTACATTCCCATCTGGCGGGATTTGACATTTTCCTTCCATGGTGACATCGGCTATGGCGATTCCTACGACGACTATGACCGGACTTCACTGGCGCAACCTATCCAAACAGAAATTCTTTCGCAATTTATTGGGGAGTGTTTACAGGAAGAAGTTCTGGACCTGGACCGCGGCTTGCCGTTTTACGAGCATTTCTATGGCGGCGGCGTCAAGGATATCCGCGGTTTTGACGACAATACCCTGGGCCCCAAAGACCCCTCTTGTCGTTCGCTTGGTGGCGATTTCAAAGTTAGCGGCGGCATAGAAGTGGCGATTCCCACGCCCTTCACAAAAGGTGGCGGATCCCGCATTACCCTATTCATCGATGTCGGCAACGTTTACAAGGATCTGGATAGCTTTGACGCTGACCTGTTCCGTGCTTCGGCGGGTATTTCGGTCACCTGGCAGGCACCGGTCGGACCGATCATTATGAACTTCGCCTATCCGCTAAAAGAACACGAGGGTGACAGAACTGAGAGCGTTCAGTTTTCATTTGGCACCACGTTCTAGGCAAGCCACGGTTAGATCTCAGAAAAATCAGGGTTTCCCGATATCTCTGCCCCCTGTCCATCACATCCTCATTTCCTTCATGAATTATGCAGGCTGAGTGTACAATTCAGTGTATGAATTGCTTGCAAAAGCTATTGCTGGTTTTATGCCTGGGCCTCGTCGGCCTGACGGCCGCCCAGGCCCAGCAATTGCGCGTGGGTTATGTGAACATGAAAGAAGTGCTGGATAACGCACCACAGGTGATTGCCGGAAGAAAACAACTGGACCAGGAATTCAGGCCGCGAAACGACGCCATTGAGGCCGAAGAAGTGCGCGTTACAAGCCTCGAACAACGCTTGCAACAAGGCGACCTGACTGAAACTGCCAGGGCAACCCTGGAGCGTGAAGTTCGCGAAATCCGGCGAGGAATCAATCGGCAAAAAGAGGATTTACGAGATGAGCTATCCTTCCGAAGAACTGAGGAAGTGCAGGAACTCGAAGACCAGATCAACCTGGCCGTACAAAAAGTCGCCAGTACCCACAGCTATGACTTGATCCTCTCCAGTCCCGTGGTTTTTGCCGATCCTTCGCTGGACATTACTGCCTTGATCCTCCAACAGTTACAGTTGGAATTTGAGGCAGATCAACTTGAACTGGGCCAGCCCTGAAACCCGGAATGAATAAAGCTCCGCCACGGTTCCGGCTGTCAGAGCTATCAGGCCGATTCGGTCTGACCCTTCGCGGTGACGCAAATCACCAGGTTTCCGGTGTGGGCACACTCGAAGCTGCAGGCCCACAGGATGTCAGTTTCCTGTCAAACCGGAAATACCTGGCACAGGTTTCATCAACCCGGGCGGGCGTCGTGATTTTGAAACCCGGCGATGCTTCAAAATGTAAGGTAAATTGCCTGCTGAGTGATGATCCATATGTCAGCTATGCCAGGATCGCAGATTTGTTCGACTACCGCACCCCACCGGCTCCCGGCATTCATTCCTCGGCGGTCGTTGACCAATCCGCAAGCATCGGTGAGCAGGTGTACATCGGGCCTAATGTCGTCATTGAAGCCGGAACAATAATCGGTCCGGGATGCCGCATTGGGCCGGGAAGCGTCGTCGGACTCGATTGTGAAATTGGACAGGACAGTTTTCTGGCAGCCAACGTTACGCTGACCGAAAAGATCAGAATTGGCAAGCGAGTCATTATTCACCCGGGTGCTGTGATCGGCGCTGACGGGTTTGGGTTGGCTTTCGTCAAAGACCACTGGCAAAAAGTGCCGCAACTGGGCAACGTGGTGATAGGCGATGATTGTGAAATCGGTGCCAATTCAACCATAGATCGTGGTGCCATTGAAGATACCGTGCTGGAAGATGACGTGCGCCTGGACAACCTGGTTCATATCGCCCACAACGTATTTGTTGGCGCACATACTGCAATTGCAGCATGCGCAGGAATCGCGGGCAGTACCCGTGTTGGCCGAAATTGTCTTATCGGTGGAGGAGTCGGAGTATTCGGGCACCTGATAATCGCCGATCGCGTTACCATCAGCAATATGTCCACCGTTACTCGTGACCTTACAGAAGAAGGAAGTGAATGGGCTTCGTTTGTTCCACCGGTGCCATTAAGTCAGTGGAAGCGAATTGTCACCCACTGGCGAAAACTGGATGAATACGTCAAGCGGATTCGTCAACTTGAACAAAAAAACCGGGGAAAATTACGGTCATGAGCGAAAATTCAATGTCGGCAATCGAAGTTAAAGAAATTATGCAAATGCTGCCACACCGCTACCCGTTTCAGCTGGTTGACCGGGTGTTATCGTGGGAGGCAGAACCGGTAAAAAAACTCACGGCGATCAAGAACGTCACCGTCAATGAGCCCTACTTTCCCGGGCATTTTCCTGAGAACCCAGTTATGCCGGGTGTGCTGATCATCGAGGCGCTGGCGCAGGCATCCGGGATACTGGCATTTGTGAGTGCGTCCGCGAAAAAGGCAGATATCGGCCTTTATTACCTGGTCAAAATCGATAAAGCCCGATTCAGCAAAATCGTAATACCCGGCGACCAACTGGTACTCGAGGTTGTCCAGAAACGCCTGATGCATGGAATGGGCTTGTATGCATGCCAGGCTCTGGTGGATGGCAAGCAGGTCGCACGCGCCGAAGTGCTTTGCGCAGGGAGGTCCTGAGCCGTGAAGGCGCATTCCACGGCCATCATCAGTCCCGATGCTTCCATAGCTGAAGATGTTGAAGTCGGCGCTTATTCAATCGTAGGTCCCAAAGTTTCCATTGGCTCAAAAACCCGGATTGGGCCGCATGTCGTTATCAAGGGAAGAACGACGATTGGTGAGAACAATAATGTTTTCCAGTTTTGCTCGATTGGAGAGCAGCCACAGGACAAAAAATATGCCGGCGAAGATACCGGGTTGGTCATTGGAAATAACAACACAATTCGAGAATTCTGCACCTTCAATACCGGCACAGCCCAGGGTGGCGGTGTCACCCGCATTGGCAATGACAACTGGATCATGGCCTATGTGCACATAGCCCATGATTGCATCATTGGCAACAATGTAATCATGGCCAACAACGCAACACTGGGTGGCCATGTCACGATCGGCGACCATGCGATACTTTCAGGGTTTGCGGGTGTGCATCAGTTTGTAGAAATCGGCACGAATTCTTTTGTGTCATTCGCCAGTTTTGTAAACCAGAGCATACCCCCTTATGTCACGGTTTCCGGTGAGAAAGCAAAAGCAAAAGGCGTAAATACCGAGGGCCTTAAACGTCGAGGGTTCACCCCTGAGCAGATTCGGAATGTGCGTAGCGCCTACCGCACGCTTTATCGTTCAGGCCTGTCGCTGGAGGATGCGCGACAAAAGCTTGCTTGCATGGCAGAAGAGTCAGGTGAAATCGCGACGCTTATCGAATTCTTAGACCATGTCGAGCGCAGTATTATCAGGTGAAGAGCGTGCAGTATGCAGGCTAAGCCGCTAATAGCCCTTGTTGCTGGAGAAGCTTCCGGTGACCAGCTGGGCGGAGCCCTCATCCGTGAACTTGGGAAAATACTGCCCGGGGCTCGTTTCGCCGGTGTTGGTGGGCCGTTAATGAAAGCCCAGGGGCTTGAAACCTGGTGGGACAGTGATGAACTCGCCGTGATGGGATTGACCGAAGTATTGTCCCACCTGCCCCGATTGTTAATCCTGCGGAAGCAATTGCGAAATCGCCTGCTTGAACAGAAACCGGATGTTTTCATCGGCATAGACGCCCCTGATTTTAACCTCGGGCTGGAAAGAAAATTGAAGACGGCTGGAATTCCGACAGTTCACTATGTCAGCCCGTCCGTCTGGGCCTGGAGACAGAGCCGCATAAAAAATATCGGTAAGTGTGCCGATCTTGTGCTCTGCCTTTTCCCTTTCGAGCCAGAGCTTTACAAAACCCATGGAGTCGACGCTGAATACACGGGTCATCCGATGGCCGATGAAATCAGTGACGAAACAGATAAGCACGGTGCCCGATTGCAACTCGGCCTGAATCCCTTAGACCCCTGTATTGCAATTTTACCGGGTAGCCGCCGCGCAGAAGTGGAACGATTGAGCTCACACTTGTTGGGAGCGGCAAGTAAATTGGCACAACGCAAATCGAAAACCAAATTCGTTGCACCTATGGCTGGAGAAGAAATCAGGACGATTTTCCAGTCTGTTCTGGAAAAACATCCGGATCTGGATTGCAGCATGATTGACGGCCAGGCCCGCCTTGCCATAGAAGCCGCTGACCTGGTGCTTTGTGCTTCCGGAACCGCAACCCTGGAAACGATGCTGGTCAATCGGCCCATGGTGGTGGTTTATCGGCTCAGTTCGATTACCTATGCGATCGTAAAGTCTCTTAACCTGTTCAAGAGTAAGTTCTTCTCCTTGCCGAATGTCCTGGCTGGCGAAAAACTGGTGCCGGAGCTTGGCCAGCACGAAGTGAACGCAGACAGGATCGCCGAAGAAGCCTTCGCATGGCTGGATGATTCTGGACGCCAGGAATCAGTTGATCAAAGATTTTCAATCCTTCACAGGCATCTCAGAAAAAATGCAGCTGCCACCGCTGCTGCTTCAATCAGGGGCCTGCTGGATAAAAGCTAATGAAGCTTTCGTCAATAACCGGTACACATCACCGAATTGCAGGTGTCGATGAGGCGGGTCGTGGTCCGCTCGCCGGTCCGGTGGTTGTCGCAGCGGTCATTCTGCCGGCCAAATATGATCTGGATGAACTTGACGACTCGAAGCGCTTAACAAGGGAACTGCGGGAGTCGTTGTTCCCTGCCATTCAGGATCAGGCGCTTTCATCGGCTATTGAAATCGTAGATGTACCAGAAATTGAACAGCTGAACATCCTGGCAGCAACTTTGATCGGAATGCAACGCGCTGTGCAGGCATTGGCTCCGGCACCTACCCTGACCCTGGTAGATGGAAACCGCGCCCCGGAACTTGACTGCGAAGTGCATACGATCATCGCGGGGGATCACTGGGTTCCGGCGATTTCGGCTGCTTCTATTCTCGCCAAGGTGACCCGCGATGAAATCATGGCTCGATATCACCAGGAGTATCCGCAATACGGTTTCGACCACAACAAGGGTTATCCAACCCCGGAACACTTGCGATTATTGAAGGAATTTGGCCCCTGCCCGATTCACCGCAAAACATTCGCGCCGGTCCGGGAAGCATTGGAACCGAAACTGCTCTAACCCGCATATTTAGCGAGTCAAAAAACCTTCGCTGCAGGGGCCTTCCCAGGGCCATTCCTCAACCTTGCTGACCCGGGCCAATCGTGGTCCCTTTTGCAGCCAGTCCCGCAACGCAACAATCGCAGTTTCCGATCCGCAGGCCACCACCTCAACGCTGCCATCCATACAATTGCGTGCGTAACCGCCAATGCCGTGCAAATCGGCTTGATGCCGGGTTGATTCCCTGAACCAAACGCCCTGTACCCGTCCTTCAATTCTGAAACGCCGGCACTCAACCATGGCGGGAAAATGATTCAAGTGGTGTATTAATTCCCAAAAAAGCCAACTCAGCTGGCACCATCTGTCACCCGGTACATCGATTTCAAAGAGCGGTTCATTCTCAGGGATTGCGATGATGTTGCGTCCAAAAAGGCCTGGTCCCACTTGCTTTCCGTTGGTACTTGTGGAGACTGACCCATGGGCAGGTGATAGTGACCGGCCTGGTAGAGGTCGAGCAGGCAAAGGTGATCCAGGTCACGGGCCAGTAGCCAGTTGTCCTGCTGATCGCGTGTCACAAAACCTGAATTCAGGAACTGTTCAAGCAGCTTTTGAAGCAGCGAATCAGGAACACCTTTCTCCGTCAGCAAAAGGTCTTCCTGGGAAATTGGACTGCCGCCCCGTTGTGCTTCCCATAAATGACCGACCAAACGGTAGGCGAGCAGAAATTCCCACTCCCATGGCCAGCTCCATTCGCTGCGCCTGTCACTGAAGGTGGTCAGAGATGCTGCCAGTGAAGCGCCCAGCAAAATTACGATCCATACCAGGTATAGCCAAAACAGGAATATCGGGATCGTGGCCAGTGTGCCGTAAGTCACGTTAAAGCTGGCCCGGCCCACGAACACCACAAACCCGGTCTTTGCCATGGAAAACAGTATCGTTGATAAAAGCGCACCAATGCTCGCGTGCAGTACTTTTACACTGCGGTTTGGGACCAGCAGGAATGTCAGCGAAAACGCCAGCCAGGTCAGCATGAATATTCCCGCGGAACGCAGCGCACCCGTATCGCCACCATATAAACCAAGTGCGTCAAAAGCCGGTATAGCACTCAGGGCGGTTGCTGCTCCCAAAGCCAGGGGGCCCAGTGTCAGCACAGCCCAGTACATGACGATACGATTAACAATACCGCGGGCCACCGGAACCCGCCATATCCGGTTGAATGCCTTCTCAATACGCATCATCAACAGCAATGCCGTCAGGATCAGGAAAAAAGTACCAGGTAGTGTCAGCCGGCTGACACTGCCCAGGAAACCGGAAATGTATCCCTGTATTTGCGCTCCTGAAGCCGGAATAAAATTATCAAAAATGAAAGACTGGAGTTCCAGTACCCATCGGTCAAATACAGGAAACGCAGACGCGACGCCAAATACCACGGCGAACAGCGGCACGATGGCCAACAGGCTGGTATAGCCCAGCGATGCCGCCTCCTCAAAACAGCGATCCTGCCTGAAATGACGCCACACATGGGCAGCCAGCTGCCGGACGCGCTGCATATTGTTGAAATTTTCTACTTCTTTCACGGCACGTCTCAATCACAGCCAAACGGGGTCAGGTACAATAAAATCCCACCGATTCAATTGTACCTGACCCCACTGTTGTTAAAATGCCCGATCAGGCCAATTAAGGAACAGGTATCGTGCCAGTAAAGATTTTTCATAACCCCAGGTGCTCGAAATCCCGCGCAACACTGCAGCTACTCAGAGATCGGGGCCATGACCCGGAGGTGATCTTGTATCTGGAGACACCTCCGGACGCAGAACAACTTAAATCCATTCTCATCAGCCTTGGACGCAGCCCAAGAGAACTGATGCGAAAAGGCGAGGACGAGTATTCGGAGCAAGGCCTCGACAACCCGGATCTCGGCGAAGAGCAGTTGATCAAATCAATGGTAGCCACTCCCAGGTTGATCGAACGCCCGATCGTGCTTGCAAATGGCAAGGCAGCGGTCGGCAGGCCTCCTGAATCAGTACTGGCCATACTCTGAGGGAGGAAAGCTTGGAAATCCTGGTCCTTTATTACAGCCTTCATGGCCACACAGAAGCCATGGCACGTCAGGTAGTTCGCGGCATAGATAGCGTTGACGGAGCCAGTGCCCGATTGCGCACTGTGGCACCTGTGAGCGATGATCCTTCGAAACATCTGGACCCGGTACCGGACAGTGGGCCGCCATACGCATGCAGGGAGGACCTGGCCGAGTGCGCCGGTCTGATCATGGGCAGCCCCACCCGTTTCGGCAATATGGCCGCAGCATTGAAGTACTTTATCGATGGCACTTCAGCCGAGTGGTTTTCGGGCACAATGGCCGGCAAGCCAGCTGCTGTTTTCACCTCCACGGCTTCCCTGCACGGCGGCCAGGAAAGCACGCTTTTGAGCATGATGCTGCCGCTGATGCACCATGGAATGTTGATCGCCGGCCTGCCCTATACCGAACCGGGAATTATCAGGACGCGGTCGGGTGGCACGCCGTATGGCGCCAGCCATTACTCTGGCTGGGAAGGGGAAAATTCTTTGGACAGTATCGAATCAGAACTTTGCAATGCATTGGGAAGACGGCTTACAAAAATTGCCCTCAAACTCAATCCATAGTCTTTCATGATCGAACCCCGCAACACCGGCCGGCAATTGATTCGTTTCTCCTGGGCCGGTCTGGTGTTTTGGCAATTGTGCTGGCACGCAATATTGCCCCCACCGTTGGGAAGCAGTAACTGGATTCTCGCTATCGTTGCAGCTGTACCGCTATTGCTGTTGTCCGCCGGAGTACTGAAGACCCGCCATAAAGCACTGGTCTGGTGTACGTTCCTGACAATGCTTTACTTCATCATTGCTGTGATGGAGACCTGGAGCAACGCAGAACAACGCATCCCTGCCGTTATTCAGGTGATTCTGAGCTGTGGCTTTTTTCTTGGCTTGTTGCTGTTTAATCGACCGGTTCCACCGAAACCGGAATGAGAGGTGAGGCCGGCTCAGCGAAGAATGCCCGGTAAAGAGCATTCAGGCGCATCAATGCGTGTGCCTGGCTGCCTGCAATGGAGCCTGTTCGCCGAATGGCTTCGGGCTGGCTATTCCATTCCTTTCGAATCCTTTCAAGGCGTTCAAAAGCGATTCTATTGAGAGAATTGACCGGAACCTGATCAGCCCTGAAACGCGCGAGAACTTCACGATCCAGCAATCCTCCGTGTCCCGCGATCGCACTACGTAATTCATCTGACTCAATTATCAATTGAGGATAAAAAAGCATCAATTGCTGACGAATCAAGGATTTGATGGTTGTCAGCCGTACCATCTCTTCATAAAGTGACTCGACTCCGAGGGACTCACCACGAGACTTCGGACGTAAAACACTTTGAAAAACGGCCGCCTGTTCGGCCCGGTGCAGATTCATCAATTGCTGATTCACCTCGCTGCTGATATCAACAGAAAGAATTTGATCAAGGCTTTTAACGCCGATACCGGTGATGAACCAGTCACGCCATTCTGCGCCCCGATCCCAATTGTTTGAAATCAGCCTTGACGGAAGCATCCTCGGCGCCGACAGGTAGGTAAGACGGTTGGGCACTACACCACGATCGATTTTTAGCGGCGTTACGATACGCTGTCCAATCCATTCAACAGGACAATTATCATCCAGCACCTCTTCTGTTGCAGCCGCAAAAAGATAGTGATGCTCGTTCGGAGAGGTGAATCGGAATCCAAACACATCGTGAGTAGATTCAAGGCCCCTGTAACGGCCTTTCAACTTGAATTCCAGGTGACCAAAGTAATTGGCCACATTTGTGTCATCTGCACGTACCTGCTCAGAACGTCTCTGCACCCAGGCCATTTCCTCGTAGCAAATTTCAATATTTCCCAACCTGGTTTGATCGGCAATCAGGTATTCATCCGGAAACAAGCCCCACAAGGCTCGCGTGGAGGTGAGTGAATGCGACATTTCGCATACTCTTTCAGGGTTACAGGGTCCAATCATCAGATTATCGGGCCGGTATGCGGTTGGCTGTGAGGAGTCATGCTGCAATGCGACATCAGCACCATCCGACAGCACTTTCCCCCGAAAATCAAAAACCGCAGCATTGATTCCGCTACTCAAGGCCACCAATGCATCCCGGTAATCCACCAGGCTCCTTGTAATCGGGTCGCTGATAACGGCGCCCGCACCGGCAAAACAATCCACCTGCTCTGACACAACAGCTAATAGCTCCTGGCCGATCTCGCGCATCCGCTCCAGCCTGACTTCATTTTCAGGTGTTTGAAAATATACCGGTGATTGTTGCGCGAACCAGGCCAGCAGGGTCGCCAATGCTGACCATTCCAGGGAGTTGGGTAAAGGCCGGGCAGGCTCCTCGCAACCGGTTGAGTACCGGTCATGGAGGTAGCCGATACCATAGTTAATGCGCTGACCTGAAGTTAGTGAAAGTTCACGCTCGAGTTCATCCTCCCCAAAAGGGCCATCAGGATCACCCGACAGTGCTGCAGCCCTTGCTTCCCTGTCGGCAAGGTCAACCAGGCTTTGCTGGCAATCGTCATAAAGATCGCGCGTCATCGCCGGGCTTCCGTCCTCCTCACGCAGTGCCATGATGCCGGTGCAGGCGTCCATTCCACCTGCAATCGAGTCCCGCACCGGCTGGTCAATATAGAAGTCCAGATCCGGAATCATCAGTGCAAGCTGGGCGGTGACGTCGGCAATCTCGGAACGCAATACAAGATCATCCTGGATGGGTTCGCTGGCTCTTGAAATACTTTTCACAATATCGAAAGACGCTGCCAGCGCGGAGTTCAGATGAGGGTCAACCATCGAGAAATTCTTGGCGTAGTGACCTGATATCAAGGGAATATTTTTCGACAACCACCCTACGACAACAGATTCCCTTTCAGCCTGGGTCACCGTCTGATTAAGCAAACTGCTTACTATGGAGATCAAACCTTCCGCGACAGAGAAATACCGGCGTTCATGCAAGCCATCCACCATGCTGGCCAAGCGTAGAAATGCTGATGCCTCGTGCTGCCCGTTCGAATCCAGTTGAGGCATGGCAGACAACAACATGTACCGGATATGTTCTAATCGTTCAAGATCAGGCGGTCCTGACGCAATCGCGTTTGTAACCATCACATCCAGCGAATCGGCCACACCGGAAAACAACTCGGGAATCTTGGGTTTCCTGATATCCAGAGCAGCACCTGCCCAATCATTCAGCCATTGGGAATCTGCTTCCAGTACCGCGGTCCTCAGTTCTTCATCCGCAGCCAACTGCTCACTAAAACGGCTCCAGATCCTGGTCGCATCAGGCTCTGTCAGCCAGAGCAATTCAGGCAAAATGACCGACGCCAGACGCTCCCCAGACCGGTCAAATACCTGTTCAAGATAAATTTCCAGCCCTGGCCCCAACGGCGACACAAGGGTGCTGAATTCAAGTTGCCGCTGTTCAAGTTCGATATGAATCAGCCAGGCTGCAGGGTCCAGGACAGGGCTGCGCAGTGTCATTTTTCCGTGACGTGCACTCAGACGCCTGATCCAGTCCAGATCTTCCTTTATCAGACCGGCTACTAACGGGGCCTCAACTTTGCTGGTTCGTGCGAGGAAATGGGCGATTGCAACCAGTCTGAAAAGGGTTTCTTTCCTCGTTTCAGGATCAGAAACCAAAAAAGCCACATCTTCAACTGTGGGCAATAACACCTGCCCCGCTGTTTTTACCGGCAACAAAAAAGCGGCAGTTGCAAGCGTAGCGCCGAACAGGATTTGTAGTGGTGTGACAGTCATCAAATGAACCCTGAAAAAACGCACTAAACCTCCGTGAGTGGTCTGTGCAAGCTATACTAACCCGCTTCGGGTTCCCGGCACATTACAAGCATGATCGAAAATCTTCTTATTATCACCACCGGTGGCACCATCGATAAAATCTATTTTGATGACTTGAGCGACTACCAGATAGGCGAACCCCAAATCGGTGACACCTTGAGAGCGATGAAGGTAGGGTTTGCTTTCGAGGTGCAGGCACTGATGAGGAAAGACAGTCTTCACCTGACCAGTGATGATCGCCAGTTAATCCGGGATACGGTTGTTGCCAGTGATGCAAAGCACATTCTGATCACACACGGTACAGATACAATGCCTGAAACCGCACAGGCCCTTGAAGGAATTCCTGTCAAAACCATTGTTCTCACAGGCGCGCTCCACCCCGCCCGCTTCCGTGATTCGGACGCCGTATTCAATATTGGTTGCGCAGTTGGAGCGGTTCAGTCTGTGCCCCAAGGCGTATGGATCGCGATGAACGGCAAGGTATGGAAACCGGGCGAAGTGCGTAAAAACCGTGCGGAAAATCGCTTCGAACCTATAGCGAGTGATTAGGTTGAAATCGGCTTGGCAGCTTAAAGCAAAGAAATAGCGTGGATCAGTAGCCCCACCAGCCCTCCCACCAGGGTACCGTTAATGCGGATAAACTGGAGGTCACGGCCAATTGCCAGTTCCACTCTCCTGCTGGTGTCCTCACCATCCCAGGATTGCACGGTATCGCTTATCAGCGTGGATATCTGCTCACGATTTCGATCAACGATGACAACGATCGCATCTGAAAGCCAGTCGTTGATCCAGGTCTGCATGTCCTTATCCTGTTCCAGTTCCAGTGAAACCCCGTTTAGCCAGTCGTTGATTTTCTGCCTGACAGCAGAGTGAGGATGATCCAGATCTTTTTCCAGCCGCCCCGCCAATTCGCGCCATAAACCATAGAGATAGTCCTGCAGTGCATCATTTTCGAGGATCTTCTGTTTAAAATCCTCGCCCAGCTGTCGATGCTCAGGCGAAGTTTTCAGATTATGTGCCAGGCGTTCCAGCCAGGCACCGAATTGTTCACGCATGGGGTGCTCTGCATCCAGCGTCATTTCAAACAGTTGCGTCTCAATCCTTTGCAACATCTGCGCAAGTATGCGGTCATCAACAAATCCCGGTATCCACCACGGACTTTCCTGCTGCACTCGCTCGCGAATACTTTCCCGGTTGTCGTGCAATACGACGATGGTATATCGCAACATTTGCGTGAGCAGCTGCTGATGGCGGCCATCGCGCACCAGCCATTCAACGGTATGTCCCAGGAATGGCGCCAGGCTGACATCCTTCAATTGACGCTTGCCAAGCCGCGACAGGAATTTTCTCACCCTTGTTTCGCTTAAGGCCCCGAGGGCCCAGCGCAGTACTGTAGTGCCAAGATCTGCAATGCTGGCTCGTCCCTTTTCAGACCGCAGCCAGTTCACCGTATAGGAGGCGAGATTGACGCTCTTGAGTTTGGTGCGCACCACCTCCGGCTCCAGGAAATGATCGGCAACGAAACGGGCCATGGTCTCACCCAGTTCGTCCTTCCTGTTCGGGATGATGGCGGTATGCGGTATGGGGATTCCCAACGGATGACGGAACAATGCAACCACGGCAAACCAGTCAGCCAGCGCACCCACCATGCCCGCTTCTGCAAAGGCATGCACCCAGGCCATCCAGGTATCGGGGCGATTCAATGTCACCGCAAAAAGAGCGACCATTACCAGTAGTAGCCACAAGGGAATGCGCTTCATGCGGCTCAGCCGCTGTTCCCGCTCTTCCTGTGTCAGTGGTGGTGAAGAAATCAAATTCGAACCTTGCCAAACAGGATGTCTTTCCACATCACCCAGTCACCCATAAGGCTATACATTGGATGCTTGAAAGTGGCCGGTTTGTTGTGTTCGAAAAAGAAATGACCCGCCCAGGCAAACCCGTAACCGACCACGGGCACCAGCCATAACAACAGGGGCTCTCGCAGTAACCATGCGCCAGCCACCACTGCCAGTACCAGCCAAGTACCGGCAAAATGCAGGCGCCGGCAGGTCAGGTTGGAATGCTCCTGCAGGTAAAAAGGGTAAAACTCACTAAACGACCTGAATTTCTTGCTCATGCTGCTGTCCGTTTGAATCTCGTTAATATTAATTCAAGCAACGTGCCAAAACGGATTGGCACTCCCCGGGACGCCTTACAGCATCGTTTGGCTTTAGCCTGCCGGTGATGAATTATCGGCTTCATGTTGCCCGGCCTCTTCAACTTCCTCATGCCACTGGAAAATATTGAGTTCAATAAAAATAAAGGCCACCAGCCACAGGAAGGCATCCCAGAAGTCGAGAAAATGCCCCTCCATCCCCCAGTATGCGGCACAGCCAAACAATATCAGGTAGAAAAAACCTTTCACGTACTTTGCGATCGACATCAGCCGTTCCGACAACATGTCCTTCAATTGCAGGAATACCTCAACTTCCAGCAAAACGACAATGATCAGCCAATCACCGGCATTGATGATATCGGTTAATGCAAGCTTGTCAGCACCGTCGAGCGCGCCAGCGGTTGCGATGATGCGCGTGCCTGATACCTGTACGAGGTCCTGACCCTGCATCGCCTTACAGGCCTCCATGCCAATCGGAAGATACTCATCCAGGGTATCCACGTAACTAAAGTCTGTTTCGACCAGACTACAGACGTTGTCGATGGCAAATGGTAAAAAATCAGTAACTACACCGTACTTTTGCCAGTAACCATAAAACGCATAACTTATAAAGAAATAAGAAATGCTGCGAACGGCCATCAGGGTCCATTTCAAACCACCGCGCAGTTTTTCATCCGGTATCACCGCAGTTTCCAGTTCAAACAGCAATAGCAAGATCACCCAGGCTGCGGTATCAATCGTAGCGGAATAGGCTTCGACCACGTTTCTCCAGGTCACATTGTTACCAAAAGTCTGTGCGCTGGCTGCCACGTCTTCCTGGAAAAACAGGAAAACATTCCAGGCCAGCAGGCAGTAAATGGTGTACTTGAATATCCGGAAAATGGTTTCGGAGTCGAGTTTACCGAACTGGCCGGAATTAGGACTAGTCATTGATTCAGATAAATTCCCGGAAGTAACGCAAAGACTAAGGGACGACTGCCATAAGTCAACCGGTATCTGGAAAAAGTCGGGAGAATCACGCCACTAAATGGCGAAATTAAATATAGTGGGATACATCCCACTATATTTAATTGCTATAATTGTGGTATCAGTCCCACAACAGCAATGATCATAATCAACGTCACTAAGCGGAAACCCGGTAAGTGGAAACACTCAGTATGCAAGCCGCAAGCGAGAACAGTCTGCTCGACAGTATCACCGAATTCTGTAGCCAGCAGAAAATCGCCGAATCTACTTTTGGTCGCAAGGCGGTTAACGACGGCAAGTTTGTATCACGCTTGCGCAACGGATCACGGGTGACCCCGGAGACCTGGGAGCGAGTCAGCCGCTTCATATTGAAAAATGGGGGAGTTCCGCCCGCCAAAGCTGACCCGCGGTCCATGCACCTGGTGGCAGCCCGGCAGGCCTTGCATGCCGGCAATGGAAAGCTTGAAGGGGAGTTTCAATACGGCTCCAGGGAAAAGAATTTCCGGTTTTTCGATAATCGTCAGAAGTACCTGCTATTCGTCAACACCTGCAGTGAAAAGGATGTGGTCGCACGAAAAGTAGGTATGGAATTAGCCAATATTGGCCCGACTCCCCCGGCGATACGCGTTTTTGATGCCGGGATGGGCGACGGCACCATCATCACCCGCGTGATGAGGGAGTTGCACTGGCGGTTTCCAACCATGCCCTTTTACATATCCGGGAAGGAAGTCAGCCTGGAAGACGTGCGTCTTTCGTTGGCAAAGATGGCAGACAGGTTGTTTGAACATCCTTCAACGGTCCTGGTGCTGACCAATATGTATTATTCTGAAGCGCCCTGGCTGACGCCGAAAAACGAGAAAGTTGCAAAATCCGTTATCTGGCAGGAGGTGCCCCTAAGCGGCAATACCGCGCATGATTTTGACGTGCAAATCAAAGGCCTGGATAGCTTTCTGGTGGAAAACTGGCAGGCCCGCCACAGCCCCAAAACAGGTAATCCGATTTACGAGAAACCCTCCGTCCTGGTTTTATATCGCGAGGATTACCGATTTTTACTGGATGAAATCATCCCGGTCAAAGGCAGCACTCGCGCTGACTTTGACCTCGTCATTGCCTCGCAGCCGTACAGATCGCGTGTGTCGCCCCGGTTCAAGGTGGAAAAGGTGGTTGCGCCCCTGACTCGTGCCCTGGGAGAAGGCGGCAGAATGATTGGCATTCATTCCTACGGACACGATCCCGGGCTGGAAATCGTACAGGCCGTGTGGCCGGATGAAATGCCTTTTACTTCGGGCCGGCACGAGATTCTGCATGCTCTGAAACTGGAACTGGGTGCTGATGCGGGAAACTACAATTTCAGTGCCAATTCCGATGCCCGTTCGATATTTCGTTATAAAATGCACGCCTTGCCAACAGAGATTTCAGCCAGTATTGGCACATCAACCCTGTTCGCCGCCTGGAATGCTGCGGTTTATGTTGCCCAGATCGAGGATGAACGGCTGACCGCCGCGATGAGTGAGCATACTTACCTTGATGCGACCAACGAGGTGCTGAACCGGCATGGTGGTCTCTGGTTCAACGATGAGTCATATATCATCTCCAGGAGACATTCCCGGAAAAACTGATATGCCTGATTCCCACTCAATTATCAGCCAGACCGAATTTAGCCGGCTGCTCAGTGGAGTGATATCGGAACTCGTGACAAACGGGTCTATTGAGTTAAGCGCAACACCGCTTGAGCTGGTACCAGCCGCAGCGGCATTATTGCCCTTTGGAACCAGCGTTTATGTTCCTTCACCGTCAAAGAAGTCCCTGACTTCAAACCTTCACCTGGTGGCCGCTTTGCACGGGGCCGGCATGGAGGCTGTTCCACATATTGCAGCGCGCAAAGTCCCTACTCGCAAAGAATTGAAGGACTATCTTTCCATCGTTGTTCAGGAATACGGCGTACACCGCGTACTGGTGATTGGTGGAGATATCAATGAGGCGGCGGGACCGTATCCGGACAGCGTTTCATTGCTGCGTGATGAAATTCTTGCTGAAACCGGCGTTCACGAAATTGGCGTCGCAGGCTACCCTGAAGGCCATCCCCGTATTCCACCGAAAATACTCCATGCCGACTTTGATGAGAAATTGGAATTGACCGCAAAACTCGGCCTTGGCCTGGAAGTAATTACCCAGTTCTCTTTTGCACCAACACGGATCATTGAATATTGCGCCAGTCTCTCACACCGGGCACCGGGCGTGCCGGTTTATGTTGGAATGGCTGGCCCGACGAATACTGCAAAATTGTTGCGCTACGCACAATATTGCGGCGTCAGTGCCTCGGTTCGCGCATTGTCAAATATGGGGATAAAGGCAGTGAAACTGGCCAGTCATACGGACCCTGAAGAACAGCTGACAGCCCTTGCCCAATACTGTGCCTTCAGGGATTCCTGCAACGTGATCGGGGTTCATATCTTCAGCTTTGGCGGCTTTGAGCAATCGGCCCGATGGATGAGAAACAAATGCCGGCAGAGCGTGCAGTAACTGGGGTCAGAGTAAAGTGCCAGAGTGGCGACTCTGGCACTTTACTCTGACCCCATAAAATTCTTGTGTTGCCTGCAGGCGTTACCAAAGGCCTGGAAAATCGAGAGAGAAACAGGGTTATCCATAATCTTCCACTCGGGGTGCCACTGAATCCCCAAGGTAAAACCCGGCGCATCCCGCACCGTGAACGCTTCAACCAAACCATCATCAGCCACAGCTTCGATCACGAATTCTTCGGCAATCCGGTCTATTGCCTGAGAATGCAGTGAGTTGACCCTGGTTGAAGTCACACCGGTAATTTTTTCAAGGTAACCGCCCAGGGTAAAACTCATACCATGCGCCGGGCCGTACATGTCTTCCAGGGAATCGTCCGGATTTTCCTTGTGAACACCGAAGCCCGGAACCTCGTGTACCAACTGGTGAAGGCTTCCCCCGAAAGAGACGTTCAATTCCTGAAACCCGCGGCAAACCGCAAACAAGGGCATGGCAGAGCGAATCGCGGCCGGAATCAGGGCCAGTGCCTGCAGATCCCGTTCCGGGTCATGCCAGGTGCCGGGCTTGCTGGGATCACCCATGTAATGATGAGGTTCAACATTCGAAGGACTGCCGGATAAGAACAGGCCGTCGAAACCTTCCAGAATTTCCTCTACATCAATGTCCTCAATCAGGGCAGGAAGAATAACCGGGTAAACCCCGGATCCCCTGATCAGCGCCTCGAGGTACTTCTCACCCGCCATGTGAAAGGCATGATCACCAAGCATTCGCCGGTCTGCAATCACGCCTACCAATGGTCGTTTGCGCCCCGTCATACGCTTAATCAACGCCTGTCAGGGTTGTTTGCGAACAGGCACAGAAATTCAGCCGCCAGGGTGACGCCCGCAAATGCCGTGATTTCACCCACATCATAAGCCGGGGCTACTTCCACCACATCGGCTCCAACCAGCTTGATTCCTTCAAGACCACGAACAATTTCCAGCGCCTGGTAGGTGGACAACCCTCCGCAAACCGGGGTGCCGGTGCCGGGAGCGTAACTGGGGTCCAGGCAGTCAATATCGAAGGTCAGATAAACCTTCCTGTCAGCCACGATTTCCTTCACCCGTTGAGCAACCGCAGCCGTACCCTGTTCGTGAACAAAACGGGCATCAAAAATATTAAAGCCCATCGGATCATCGTTGGTCGTGCGCAGGCCAATCTGCGCCGAGCGCACATCGTCAATCAGCCCCTCTTTGGTGGCATGGTAAAACATGGTTCCGTGATCAACACGTTTGCCTCCTTCATCCGGCCAGGTATCGGAATGGGCATCGAAATGCACCAGTGACAAAGGCCCGTGATGCTTTGCATAGGCCTGAATCACCGGGTAGGTGATGTAGTGGTCACCGCCAAACACGAGCGTGGCCACCCCCGCCTCCAGAATTTTACTAATGTGATTTTCAATAAACGGCGTCACGGATTCCGGATCACCGTAATCAAATTGGCAATCGCCATAATCGACGATATTCAATACTTCCAGCGGATCGATGTCCCAGGGCCATGGCCGGCCCCAACTCAGGCTACCGCTGATGGCACGGATTGCCCTTGGTCCAAAACGCGCACCCGGGCGGTTGCTGGTCGCCGTATCCAGGGGTATGCCGGTGACTGCGATATCTACGCCCTGGAGGTCTCGCGAATACTTGCGCCGCATAAAACTGAGCGCCCCGGCATACGAGGGTGAACGCTCCACTTTTCCACGGAGTCCGCTTGCCGTAAATGCATTATCCCAGTCTTTATCGTGACCCACTTTCATGCTCCATGCCATGGATGCAACATCATCTCAAATGCTGCACCAATCCGGTAGTCAAGCTGCCCGGTAAATTACGAAATCGATTTTGCGCGTGACTGTTGTATCATTCTGCTTTCGATCCGATTGAGGTTGATCACAGTCATGAACCCAGGCCACTTTTCAGTTTGAGCTCTGCTACCCACCACGGTCGCCATCCGCCTGTGAAGAGCAAGCTGGACATCGGACAGCTGGTCAAGTGGACTGTTTATACCGGTTTACTGATTAATTTCGGTTTCTACTTTTTCGAAGAGATGAACATCGCCTCGCATACCTTGCGAAACGGTGGCAGTTTCCTGGACTGGACCAGGGAATTTGCCACCTCCATCGATGAACTGGGCTGGTTTGGACTGTTGTTTATGTTTGAGCTGGAAACCTATGCGCTCGCGGATGAGACCATGGAGAAGAGATCTGTCCGCTGGTCAATTCATGGTTTCCGGCTTATCTGTTATGTCCTGCTTGCACATACCATTTTGGCCCGCATTACCACGGTGAATGATTTTCGACAGGTGGCACAGGCAACGAAAGTCACCAGCCTGTGTCAGCTTGAGGACCAGGAAATTTCCTTCGGAGAAAATTACCGCTACACCCTTGTGGATCAGACCAATTGCACCGGGCTTTCAGCTGACGACACCTTTTATTACCTTGACTCATCGGTCATTACCGATTCCGACGGCTACAAACTGGAACGTAAACACGTCTGGGTTGACCTGGACGACGCCGTGGTCTGGCTATTGGTGGTCTGGGCTATCGAACTGGCCGTCTGGTTGCAAAACCGTGATATTGCAGGCGGACGGCTGATGCTGGTTACACATGCCGCCAAGGTGTTCTATGTCGTGTTGTTCATGCACGCAGCCTGGTGGGCATTCACTGGGCACTGGGTTTATACCTGGGATCAGACCCTTTGGATTGTCGGCTTCTGGGCAATTGAACGAAACCTCTCCGAATGGCGGGATGAGATCCGCGAGGAGGAACACGCCGAGCCAACATGAGAATTACCTGAATAAATTGAATGTAGTCACACTCTCTTATCGGTGAGCAAATTTTCGTGCCACCCCCACACAAAAGAACTGTAGTCCTTTGTCACGCGGTGCTTTCACCTACAGTTCTTTCCGAAAACACCGCACTAACCCAACATCTTCAAAGCCCAGGGCCAAGTGGGCTCGCTTACTGATCTCGTTATCGGGCTCCGCGTCCGAGGCAAACTCGGTGCAACCCTGCATGCGCCCCCACACCTCTGCGGCCTCGACAAGGGCTCGTCCGATCCCCTGTCTGCGCGCTTTGAATGCTACGTACCAGCCCTCCAGGTACGCAACGCGATTAGTGCGACAAGCCTCTGCATACGGCCGGATTGAGAGCTCAGCGAAGCCTACGGCTTTTTCAGATGCGTCCAGCGCAAGAAAAACGGCTTGTGGCTCACGGGCCTGACCGGCAAGGAACTGCTCAATTTCACCACGATGTTCTGATTCAGAATTACCAGGCCACAACGCGCAGCGCAAAATCAACCAGGAAGCAGTATCACTTGTTTTAACGGGGCGAATAGAAAACATTGGTCTGGTAACTCCCAATGAGAGAATGCGACATTGGTGAATTGTAGGCTGCGCGGGGAGACATTGAATGCGATGTGGATGTCGTGGCTTATCAAACCTGGTAATCAGTATAAGAACTTGGGAAGGTCTAATGTGATCTCAGCCGGCACATCCTGGGCATCTGCCGGCATTGACCCAAGGATTGAACAGAGCACGAGTAATGCCACAAGACAGGATTCAGTCAGCCTGGGCATCACGTTTTCTCAATTACAAATCAGGTTTTAAGATCATTGACCGCACGCCAGGCCTGGTCGATGGCGACATGGGTATATGCGTCTGCACCGGCGTCAGAGTTGGCGATGGCGATATTTCCAAAGGGCTTTCTTGCGATTTCGTGGGGGGCTTCGCCTTTGGGCCAGTCCGGGTCCCATAAATCCAGGTAATCATAAGCATAGCCGTGCGGCCAGCGGTTGACGGTGATGGCAAGGATGTCCTTTTTTACATCGAAGCCGGCTGGACCCAGCATACCGTCCAATACTGTTCGGACTTCCCGTTCATAATCCTCGAAAGCCAAGGCCAGCAATTGCGCCCGGCTGTCGCGGTGCTGTGCTTTGATATCCATTCCCCGTTGGCTGGCTGCAAGCATGCCCCAGAACATCATCGCCACGGGACCGTCATCGCTCCATTCGTGTTGGTAATCAGCAGAGTGAACACCCTTGCACAACCAGGTGACTCCGTGCATCCGGCCCGGACAGTAAGCGCCCGAAATTCCCAGCTTGTCGGCCGCCCTGCTGTTACGCAGTAATACATTGGTCAATAACAAGGGCCGCTTGACCTGGTAGCGCTGGGCCTCTTTTTGCGTCTCCGGCAACTGCGGGCACAAATGCGGGATGATCACGTGGTAGCACGCCAATACGCAGTGTTTTGCCCTTACTTTCAGTGCGTTGCCATCGCTTACGTATGTCACGGATACGCTGTTGTTCCGGCCATTATTCAATACTTTCACGACCGTGGAATTGAGCCTCAACCTCACCTTTGAATCGGCTTCGTCAAGACGGGAATAGTCGAATTTCGCGGTTACGATGTCATCCATGCTTTTTCCCGACGCCACCGTGGGGATCAGTGCGCGGACCAGCATCCTCGCGATAGAGGCATTGCCATCGGGAAACATCGCCACTGAGCCGCCCACCGGATCATCGCCCGGTTCATGAGCACCGCCAAGCAGGTGCTTGATTGGCAGGCCGGCATCGATACACTCGGCAACCGAGAGGCTGTGGGCACTGACGCCCCAGTATCCATCCGTGGTTTTCACGAACAGTTCGGCCGCCTCAGTCGTGAGTCCCCCGTACTTGAGCAGGAAATCGATATAACTGGTTTGATGCATCAGATCCTGGATTCCACGCTCACTCATTCCGGCCCTGATGTCCCGGCGCGCAAGGGCGAAGTTCTTCAGGCTGCCGCGTGATTCCTCGCTGATGGGGAAGTCTTCTGATTTCCTGGCCAGTTTGTCGAGGTCATAGTCGCGGAAACTGCAGCCCACGGCCAGGTGGTCACGACCATAGGATTCCCGGTCAAACCAGACGGCAGGACCGTTTTTCCCATCATAGCCGTAGCTGAAATCGAGATTTTTCAGCAAGCGGTCGAAGTCGATATCCAAATCCACAAGTAGTTCTTTGACCGTATCGCTGAGCATCGGGTATTCGAGATTCATCGCTCCGCCCCAGGACAAACGCATCTCACCGCCCTGGTGGAACTCGTTGCGCTTTGCGTGGCCGCCGAAATCGTCGTGGTTCTCGAGAATCAGGATACGTGAGTCAGCACCGTGCAGTTTGCGATAGTAAAACGCTGATGCCAGACCGCTGATCCCACCGCCAACTACTACCAGATCATATTCTTCGCCGGTGTCGGTACCCGGTTTGAACTGTTTCCCTTCCCGCGCCAGCGCGTGGGCCACTTCGAAAGAGCCCGGGTGCGAACCTCGTATACCGGTGCGGGTAGGCGGGTAGTAGACAGAATTTTCGGTTGCTTTGGCTGCCCAGGCAGGGTCGCCTGCACTGACCAGCCCGGTGAGTGAAACACCCAGAGAGGCCAGGCTGAGGTCATGGATAAAGTCGCGTCGCGTGATGTCGCAGTCCATTCCCAGTTGCCGATCAGTCTTTTTCACAAGTATTTTAGCCTCTGGCGCTGACACCAAGTGACTTTGCAGTCAGATCGAGACACTTCCAGGCCTTCTCAACCAATCCATCAACATGCTGATGTTCGAATACCAATGGCGGTGAAACGATCATGCCATCGCCCACCGGTCGCATAACAAGCCCATTCTGGAAGCAATAATCGCGGCAACGGCCGGTGGCTCCAAGATCCTTGTGAAATCGTTCCCGGCTGTCTTTGTCCTTTACGATTTCAATGCCGCCTACCATGCCAATACTGCGCGCCTCACCCACGATGGGATGATCCGCAAGTTTTCCAAACTCCTGTTTGAAGTAAGGCCCGGTGTCCTCCCTGACCCTGTCGACAATCCCTTCGTCATGAAGTGCCCTGATATTGGCCAGTGCAACCGCACAGGCTGCAGGGTGGCCCGAATAGGTGAAACCATGGGCAAATTCGCCACCCGTGCTGCCAATCACATCTGCAACCCTGTCACCTACCAGTACGCCGCCCAGGGGCAGGTAGCCGGAGGTGACACCCTTGGCAAATGGCATCAGGTCAGGCTCGATTCCCAGGCGTTGTGAACCAAACCATTCACCAAGTCGCCCAAAACCGGTAATAACTTCATCCGCGATCAGGAGAATATTGTGCTCTCGACAGATACGTTGAATCTCGGGCCAATAGGTATCCGGCGGGATAATCACACCGCCAGCACCCTGTACCGGCTCACCAATAAAGGCCGCTACATTTTCAGCCCCCATTTCCAGAATCTTGTCTTCGAGCAGGCGTGCTTGCTGCAAGCCAAATGCATCCGGTGAAAGGTCTCCACCCAATCCAAACCAGTAGGGCTGTTCAATATGCTCGATGCCAGGCAACAAAGTACCCGTTTGCTTGTGCATCTCGGACATGCCACCGAGGCTGCCGGCGGCCACGGTGCTGCCGTGATAGGCGTTTTTGCGGCTGATAATAATTTTACGGGAGGGCTGTTCAACAATGTCCCAGTAACGCCGTACCAGTTTGATCACCGTGTCATTGGCTTCTGAGCCCGAGCCAGTGAAAAAAGTGTGATTGAACTGCGGCGGGCTGACCTCGCCCAACAGCTCCGAAAGTTCTATGGCCGGCGGATGCGAGGTCTGGAAAAAGCTATTGTAGTAAGGCAGCTGCTGCATCTGGCGGGTGGCAGCATCCACCAGGTCCTGGCGGCCATATCCCGGGTTCACACACCACAGGCCAGCCATACCATCCAGGATCCGGTTCCCGTCTGAGTCGAAGATATAAACACCATCGGCACTGGTGATAATCCGTGAGCCTTTTTCACCCAGATCATGGTGATCTGTAAAGGGATGTATATAGTGAGCATGGTCACTGTTTTGCCAGTCACTGGTGGATTTTTGGTTGATGGTCTTGTGTTCAGTGAGACGCATACAATCTCTCTCTGGATTTGTGCATGATGATGAGCAAAAGCGTAGCTTCTACCAGACGCGGCAAATTGTCTACTACGCCTATCGGCTTGCAATTTTCAGGCTGGCTTTTGATAGGTAATTATGCCCTTGACGAAATGACAGGGATCCGCTAAGATCCCTTCATGCCCTTAAATAATCCTGTCTTTTCAATGCCTTTGTTGTTTTCGGCAACCGCTTTATCGATAGCCTTCATGGTGCGTTTCCCGACGATTTTCTCCATGAAGTCATGGTCGGGGAGATTGTGGGTGCTCTTGGGCAACCGTCGTTTCTTCTTGGGAGCTTGAGTCATGACTGATGTAAACCTTTTTTCGTTAATGGATCGGTTCAATTGCGATGAGAATTGCCGCGAGATCCTAGAAGATATCCGCTGGCCCGATGGCCCTTTCTGCTCTCGGTGCGGCGCGATTGACTCCCGTGAACTTCCCGATGGGGGCAAGTACTACTGCCGTTCATGCGGCTACCAGTTCACGGTGACGAGCGGGACCATCATGCACGATTCGCACCTGCCGTTGCGCAAGTGGTTCGCCGCCATCTATCTGATGTGCGAGTCCAAGAAGGGCATGTCCGCCAACCAACTCAAGCGCACACTCGGGGTGACCTACCGTACAGCTTGGCACCTCTGCCACCGCATCCGTGAGGCTATGGGTAACGACCCGCTCACCGGCCCGGTGCTGGTTGGCGTCGTTGAGGTCGATGAAACGCTTGTGGGCGGCAAGGTGAAGGGCAAGGGACGCCGCTACACGGGCAACAAGACCATCGTCGCCGGCGCCATCCAGCGCGAGGGTGAGGTCCGCTTGGAACAGATCCCGGACGTGAAGAAGAAAACCCTGCATGACTTCATCGGGCGCACCGTCAAGGACGAAGCCGAAGCCATCTATACCGACGAACTCAAGTCCTACCTCGGCATCGCCGACGCCGACACCCGCCACGAAACGGTCAACCACTCGATCGAGGAGTGGGTCGTAGGCGATGTCCACACCAACGGTATCGAGGGCGTGTGGAGTCTTTTCAAGCGTTCGATCGTCGGGACCTTCCATAAGATGAGCCGCAAGCATATGGACCGCTACCTTGAAGAACTGGAGTGGCGATTCAACAATCGTGACAACCGCCACATCTTCCACGATACGTTGGAGCGGATTATGAACACTGGAAACCTCACCTATCGTGAATTGGTGGCATAGCATATTGGTTCATTTTGCTACCCATCACCCGCAATCCGCCTAATAGCTTCATCACACCCAAATTCTTCCAAGTAGGTCTCTGCTTGGCAGGCTCGTTTATACACTGTGTCAAGGAGGTCGCCTCCCTTTAGGTCTCCTCCGAGGAGCCCCATTTCCTTAAGCTCCCGGAAAACAATATTAAACTTCTCTCTTTTGGCGGTGGTGCCTTCCCCTGGGCTCCTAAGAAACTTTTTAACATAATCAAGTCTGCGCAGTGCCTCGTCCCGCCGTCGCAGTTCGTCTGCCTGTCGCTGCCGCAGTGCTTCTTGTTGCTGCGCGGTCTGTTCTCTCCGCCATTTTTTGTAATCGGCCATCCACCGGTCGAAAAACATTGACAGAGCAGCCAGCCCGGACCCAAACCCAAGAATGGTAAGAAACGGCGCCACCGCCGGCCAGAACTGCGTCATCATGTCACGAGTCCCGAGAAAGCCAACAAGTGCTTCCTCCACAAAAACAAGCAAGCACCATCGGAGCCACCGCGGAAAATCCATCCGGGCACACTAGCCCCCTCAGTATATTTCGTCAAGGGCATAATTACCTTTTGATAAGCTAGACTCCCTTTCATTGGACGCCTGTTTTATGTACCGAATCTTGTTAATTTTGGGATTGATCTGTAGTTCGAATTACATTTCAGCTGGCACCCCGGCAGAGACCGGGTTTCTGATTCAAAACGTGGTGATCATTGATGGCACCGGGGCAACGCGAGAATCTGCTGCGCTCAGGGTGCGGGGATCGATTATCAGTGAGGTGGGCGCGCTGGAGCCAGCCCCCGGCGAAACGGTGATCGATGGTATGGGACAGGTGCTGGCACCGGGTTTTATCGACACCCACAGTCACGTTGACAGTGATATTGAAGATCAACCCGGTGCCCTGGCAGCGGTAAGCCAGGGCGTAACCACTTCAATTGTTGGCCAGGATGGCGGTTCACCCTGGCCCCTGGCGGATTTCTACCAGAGAATTTCAGAAAAACCTGTTGCGATCAACCTCGCTTCCTATGCCGGGCACAACACGCTGCGTGGAAAGGTGATGGGCAATGATTTTCGCAGGCATGCAACTGCCGGAGAGGTCGAAAACATGACGGCACTCCTTGAAACCGAGATGAAAGCGGGGGCGCTGGGATTCAGCACGGGCCTGGAGTACGAGCCGGGAATTCATTCCGACCCGTCAGAAGTCATCGCCCTGGCCAAAGTGGCAGCCGGGTTTAAAGGCCGTTATATCGCCCATGTGCGCAGTGAGGACCGCTGGTTTTTGGAAGCACTGGACGAAATCATTGAGATCGGACGGGTTACCGGCATGCCTGTTCAGGTTTCACACATCAAGCTGGCCATGAAAAGCCTGTGGGGCCGGGCCGGTGAAGTCCTGGCAAAATTGAATGCTGCCAGGGAGGAAGGAATTGGTATCACGGCGGATATCTATCCCTATGAATACTGGCAGTCGAACATCATGGTGCTGGTACCTTCGCGTGATCTCTCAGCACGCTCCGAATTCGAATTTGCCCTGGAGGAGGTTGCACCTCCCGAAGGGCTTTGGTTTACCAAGTTCGATCCAAAGCCGGAATATGTCGGTTTGAAATTGACCGAGATTGCCAAATTACGTTCACTGGACCCTGTCACTACCCTGATGCAACTGGCTGCCGAGTCATTGGCGGTTGAAAACACGGACGATGAATTTGCCGGTGCTGACGCGATCATTGGAACCAGCATGACCGAGGAAGATATCCATGCCCTGCTCTCCTGGCCACACACCAATATCTGCACGGACGGGAGCCTGGATGACCTGCACCCCCGTGCCATAGGCAGTTTCCCGCGGGTACTTGGACGTTATGTGCGCCAACAAGGCGTACTGGGCCTGGAACAGGCTGTACATAAAATGACCGGACTTGCGGCACAACATATGGGTTTCGACAAGCGGGGAATGATCAAACCCGGGTTCGCGGCCGACCTTGTGCTTTTTGATCCGGACACGGTCATCGACAATGCCACGCCTCGTAATCCCAAAGCCTTGAGCAGTGGAATCACTACCGTTTGGGTCAATGGCCGGATGGTTTTCGATAACGGTGCGGCCACCGGGCACTATCCTGGCCAGATTCTGCGGCGGGGTGATTCAAATAGCGTTAACAGGCCCTAACCGCATGGAGTTGAAGTCTCCCTACCTGCTGTTCCTGGGCGATGCGACAAGTGACCTGGAAATCAAGACTGCATTGGGGCTGACCTACTGGCGCCCGGAAAGATGCTCAGGACAGTGGCGCCTACGTGCTGGAACCGTGAGCGCTGACCTTAAAGACATGAACCCGGCGCAAGCGGTACTGAAAGGCGCCCGGAGTCTTGTCATCGGCACCGCACCGTCGGGCGGCGGCCTGAACCCATCATGGGTTCCCGCACTGGTGGAAGCGCTGGAAGCAGGCCTGGATCTCGTCAGCGGCATGCACGTGTCGCTTTCTTCAGTGGCGGAACTGTCGGATACCGCAAAGCTGTTCGGCCGGCAACTGGTCGATGTGCGTGTCCCGCCGTTGAATATTCCGGTAGCGAGCGGCAAACCACGCAGCGGTCGCCGCCTGCTGACGGTGGGCACAGATTGTTGCGTGGGTAAAAAATACACGGCCCTGGCATTGCATCGTGTGATGAAAAATGCCGGCGTGCGCTGCACATTCCGTGCCACTGGTCAGACCGGCATCATGATCGCCGGTGGTGGCATACCGATGGATGCCGTGGTATCTGATTTTCTACCTGGAGCAGCCGAGATTTTGAGCCCGGAAAACGATTCTGATCACTGGGATGTCATTGAGGGACAGGGTTCGCTGTTCCACCCCGCCTTTGCGGCAGTGACACTCGGACTGTTACATGGTTCACAGCCGGATGCGCTGGTCATGTGCCACGAAGCCGGCAGGTCTGAAATAGACGATTGGGAAGGCTACCCGATCCCGAGCCTGCACGATTGCATTGAGCACTACGTGGAAGCGGCATCGCTGACCAATCCTGGTGTTCAATGTATCGGTATGAGCATAAATACCAGTAAACTGAATGAAAGCGAAAAAATGCCATTCCTGCAAACTTTGGGTAAAAAATCGGGCCTGCCCTGCGTGGATCCTGTTTTGACCGGAGTCGAGCCACTGCTGGAAGCCGTGTGCAGCTTATGAAAGTCTCGGTTTTTACAGATCGCTGGGAAATGAACCATCCTTTTGTGACTTCGAAGAACACGGTACAGCATATCGATACCATCACGGTCTGTATCGCCAGGGACGGTATTTGCGGCCGGGGCGAGGCGTTGGGGGTGGATTACCTGGGTGAAAACGCAGACACCATGCGCGGTCAGATCGAAGCCGTCCGCGCCGAAATCGAAGCCGGCGCCGGTATTGACGAAATCAACTGTTTGCTACCGCCGGGTGGCGCCCGGAACGCAGTGGACTGCGCGCTGTGGGATTTGCGCTCCAAGCACTCCGGGAAACGTGCCTGGGATATTCTGGGTATCCCCTCGGGGCCGGTCACGACGGCATACACCCTCAGTCTGGATTCACCGGAAAACATGGCGCGCGAAGCGCTGGATCATGCAAAGTTCCCGTTACTCAAGTTGAAACTCAACCAGGACGAGGTACATGACAGCCTGGGTGCGATCCGTGCAGCCCGGCCGGACGCAACGCTGGTCGTCGATGCGAATTGCTCCTGGTCACTGCCTTTCATGGAAACCGTACAGGACGATCTGCTTGCATTCGGCGTTGAGATGGTGGAACAGCCATTGCCAATGGGTGAGGACGGGGATCTCGAGGGCTTTGAGTACCCGGTCATCCTGTGTGCGGACGAGTCCTGCCAGTCTTATTCCGACCTGGAGTACACCGCCACCCGCTATCAAATGGCCAATATCAAGCTGGACAAATGTGGCGGACTCACGGAGGCAATGCGCATGGTTCACTGGTGCCGCGACAATGGCCTGGAATTGATGGTAGGTAATATGCTCGGCTCCTCGCTGGCGATGGCGCCGGGGTTTCTGGTGGCGCAATACTGCCGCTACGTGGACCTGGATGGACCCTTGTTACAGAGGACAGACCGCAGCGCTCCATTGTTGTTTGATGGTGCAATTATTCAGCCACCGGACAGGGCCTTGTGGGGTTAGCTGCCAATAATTTCTTTAAAACGCACCATATCGATATTTCTACCGCATAATACCAGCACCACTTTCTTTCCTTTGAACCTTTCAGGGTGTTTAAGTAAGGCACCCACACTCATGGCTGCGGACCCTTCAGCCACCAGGCGATGGTGTTCGAAAATTTGTCTGATTGCGTCTTCAATTTCCTGTTCTGTCAACAGGAACAGCTCATCAATGATGCGCTGGCATAAGTCCAGGGTGATCGCGTCATGGTCAACACCTCCTGCGCAGGTATCGGCCAGCGTTGGATAAGTTTCCATGTCAATAATGCGGTCGGCTTTCATCGATTCGTACATCACCGGAGAGTTTTGCGGTGAGACCCCGTATATTTCGATTTCAGGATTAAAAGTTTTTAACCAACCCCCGGCCCCGCCGATGAGTCCACCACCGCCAACCGCGAACACCGCTGCATCCAGTTCCGGCAACTGGCGGGAAATTTCCAGGCCACAGGTACCCTGTCCACCAATGACCAGCGGGTCGTTGTAGGGCAACACGTAAACCTTCCCTTCAGCCTCAGCTACCCGGCGCGCTTCCTGCTCCGTTGCTCCGGCTTCCTGGCCGTGCACAACAACATCCAGCCCCTGTGTTTTCATCAATTCCAGGCGCGATGAATCAATGTTTTCGGCAACATAGGTGGTCGCGGTCTGATTTCTTTGACTGATCGCCTCGGCCACGGCGAAAGCATAGTTTCCGGTAGAGGCAGTAACCACACCGCGACTTACTTCTTCATCACTCAAGGCCATGATTTTGTTGGTGGTTCCACGTAATTTGAAAGACGTGGTCTTTTGTACGAGATCCAGCTTCAGCCAGACCTGGGCGCCTGATTGATTACTGAAGTAGTGGGAGTATTCCAGCGGGGTTTCAAAAAGATATGGCCGGCATCGCTCTTCGGCCTCCAGTACGAGTTGACGAATATCCAGTCGATCACTCATTTCACGTTCCTTTCGTCATTATTCAACAAATTCGACTTCTTCCATGTGCAGGAAAGCATTGGCTGGATTATGCTCCTGTGCACTGTTGTACAAACCGGTGATCCGGATTGCCGAAACCAGAAAATCATCCAGTTCTATTTCCTGTATGCCACCGGCGGCTTTCTCTGAATGATCCGCCACGCTGTGCCATTCGCCATTCTGCAAAATATCAACGGTAAATCGATATTGCCGACCATCCGCATGATAGAGGTGCAGGCGCATTTTCGAAAAGCTTTGCGGTACGCCAAATTCGAACAGTACCGGTTTCTCCAGTGGCGCGATTGCCCAGTTGTCGGGCTGTCCGATAATGCCGTCCAGCATTTGCACAGCCCGTACCGCACCGCTGATCACCGGTTTGTTGCGGCCAGGACTGCCTGCCAGGGGCTCAATATAAGCATCAATTGCAGAATCGCTGACCAGGGACTCGTCAACTGAACCACCGCTTGCCGGCTTGGCCGGTCCCGTCTTACTAAACCAGGCCTGATTCAACACTGCAGCGATCTCCTCGCCCGCCAGGCGATTTCCTGCTTTGTCCCAATGTGTGTTCTGTCTGAAATACAGTTTTTCGCCGCTTTGCTGGCGCTTTTCCCTGAACGCATCGGTCAGGTCTATCAGTGGGACGTCGGGGGCCACCCGTTCACGCATTCGTTCAATAATTCTCTGCGGAAGCCGCAGGTCATAGCTTGAAGGATCAGCACCCCGGGATGTAATCGCCTCAAGGCGCAAGGCGTCGTCCACCTGCGGTTCGGCCGGGCCAAGTGCAATCGCCACAGGGGTACCTGAGTCGGAGATTTCCCGGGCGCGTTGCAATAGCCTCAAAACCTGTTCGTATCCCGCCAACAGACCCGGCAATTTCTGCGGATCGAAATTTTCCATGTATTTGAAATTGATTCCCTGGAAGGTTTCAGAATCAAAATCCGTCAGACCCGCCCAGTTGTACCCTTCCGGCAAATCCTGTTCCGAACGGGTTTTACCTGACATCCACCAGGCCCAGGCATGGTCCAGCATTCGCACCGGGTATTTCCGCGGCACACGACGGTTGCCGGCCACCAGAATCGGGTTGTCTCCCCTGAACACCGCCTCGTTGGGTGCCCAGACCACCGATGCATGGATGTAGGCGTCATCCAATACATCGTTTCCCAGGAATATGTGAAACAACACAGCATCATGTTCCAGAACCTGTGACCAGAAATTGTAAGCCTCGAGAAAGTGGCGGGTACCCGTTGCCGGTTCTCCCAGGTTAATTACCCTGAAGCGGAACTCACCCACAGATTCCTCAAGCCGGCGTTGAAGTATTCCGTTGTAAGACCATTCCGGGTCCATCACGCTGTAGGTGAAGGAGTCACCAAAACTCAGGATGCGGAATTCACCATCCGCCGAATGTCGATCCACCAGGCCATCGTTGTAATGCAAGGCCGAAAGGTTTACCGGGCCGGCCGCATTGATATCAGGAAGGCGCGGAACGAGTTGTGAGTTTTCGTAGGCCCTGAAAATCCTGTCAGCCAACCATATGGACAATGCACTGACCAGCATCAGCAACAGCAGGTTGTGCCAACGTTTAGGCCTGGGCTGCATTACTGTTGCCGGAAGTCATTATGTGTACCATATGCAAGCGCTAACAGTGAATCAACAGGCGCAGCGAATCCAAGACTGGAAAGGCCCGCAATAAATGAGCACTGCCATACTGGGAATCTCAGCTTACTACCATGACAGTGCTGCGGCGCTGGTCGTGGATGGGCATATCGTGGCCGCCGCACAGGAAGAGCGATTTTCCCGAAAAAAGCATGATGCCCGGTTTCCTTCAGCTGCCATCAGCTATTGCCTGCGCGAAGCCGGACTGGAAATGTCCGACCTGGATCACATCGTTTTTTACGACAAACCGCTGCTCAAATTTGAACGCCTGCTGGAGACATACCTGTCCTATGCACCCCGAGGTTTCAGGTCGTTCCTGACCGCTATTCCGATTTGGCTTAAAGAGAAATTGTTTCTAAAACAAACACTTAAAAAAGAGCTAGCTGAAACCGGTGATATGAAGGAAAAAGATTTGCCGGTGCTCATGTTTACCCGTCATCACCAGTCCCATGCCGCCTCGGCATTTTTTCCGTCCCCATTCTCAAAGGCAGCTGTTTTGTGCCTCGACGGCGTTGGCGAGTGGGCAACCAGTTCGGTCTGGCTGGGCGAAGGTAACCGGCTGACCCCATTGTGGGAGATCGATTTTCCACATTCTCTCGGTCTGCTGTATTCGGCGTTTACCTATTACATCGGCTTCCGGGTGAACTCCGGAGAATACAAACTGATGGGCCTCGCTCCATATGGAGAACCACGTTACAAAGACCTGATCCTCGAACACCTGCTGGATGTGAAAGACGACGGAAGTTTCCGCCTGGATATGAAGTATTTCAATTACGCCACCGGCCTGAGCATGACCAATAGTAAATTTCATGAACTGTTTGGCGGACCACCACGCGCTCCGGAATCCGAACTCACGCAAAAAGAAATGGACATTGCACGTTCCATACAGGAGGTGACCGAAGAAATCATTCTGAAACTCGCCCGCTCAGTGCATGAAGAGCTGAAAGTGGATTTCCTTTGCCTGGCCGGTGGCGTTGCGCTGAATTGTGTTTCAAACGGCCGCCTTTTACGCGAAGGGCCGTACAAGGATATCTGGATTCAACCCGCCGCCGGTGACGCCGGCGGTTCCCTGGGTGCCGCCCTGGCCATCTGGTATGAATACCTGGAGAACCCGCGCCCGGATTTTCAACACGACCAGATGCAGGGCAGTTACCTGGGTCCGGCCTATTCCGCCTCTGAAATACAGGCGTACCTGGATGGTGAGAAGGCGAATTATGATCGGTTGGATGATCAACAACTCTACCCCAGCATCGCTTCTGCAATGGCAGACGAGCAGGTGGTAGGCTGGTTCCAGGGGCGCATGGAATTCGGACCCCGGGCACTGGGTGGACGCTCTATCCTGGGCGATCCCCGCAGCAAAAAAATGCAGTCGGTAATGAACCTGAAGATCAAGTATCGCGAATCTTTCAGGCCATTCGCGCCCGCCGTCAAGGCCGAAAAGGTATCCGAATGGTTTGAGCATGACCGGGGCAGCCCCTACATGCTGATGGTTGCACCGGTGCTTGAGGACAAACGGCTGGAGATGTCGGAACAACAACAAAAAATGTTCGGATTGGAGAAACTCAATATACCGCGCTCAGAGATACCGGCTGTGACCCACGTAGACTACTCGGCGCGCGTGCAAACGGTGCACAAGGAAACAAATCCCAGGTTTTATGCCCTGCTGGACGAATTTGAAGCGCAAACCGGCTGCCCGGTCAGCGTAAACACGTCTTTTAATGTCCGGGGTGAACCCATCGTCAATACACCGGAAGACGCCTACCGCTGTTTTATGCGAACGGAAATGGATGTGCTGGTGATGGAGAATTTCGTTTTGCAAAAATCAGACCAACCCGCCTGGGATGAGGAAGTAAGCTGGCAGAAAGAGTTCAAGCTGGACTGACCATGACAGCACCAGAGAAAAGACCCGGTCATAAAGGACTTCAAAAGTTCGGATGGATGTTCGGCATGATATTGGCGTTGCTATTTGGCCTGGTCATTCCATTCATACGGCATGGAAGCAGCCTGGGTTTGCCTTTCAGCGCAAACGGCGGCTGGACAGCCTGGCCCTGGGTGACGGGTTTATTGATCATGGCCTGGGCAACACTGCATCCCGCTTCCCTTTGGCTGTTGCATCGCCCCTGGATGAAATTTGCCGTTGTCGCTCAGTGGGTCAATACCCGCATCATCATGCTTTTGTTGTTTTACCTGATGATATTGCCTATCGGCTTACTGCTGCGCCTGTTCGGCAAGGACGCCATGCATCGCAACTTTGATCGCAGTGCTGACAGCTATCGCGTCGCCGCAGATTCTCAGGAAAACAACCACATGGAAAAGCCTTACTGATAAGGGGATAATTCAGCCCGTATGTGGGAATTATTTAAAGACTTTGCCGGATTCATGGGCCAGCGCAAGAAATTTTGGCTAGTGCCCATTATTGTTGTCATGTTGCTGCTGGGCGTTTTGATAGTGGTTGCCGAAGGCTCGGCACTGGCACCGTTTATTTACACCATTTTTTGATCCAGGAGAACAAGCTTGAATAACAGACCCTCCTACATTCGTTGGCGTGTTTTTCTGATCCTGGCTTTTGGTAGTTTTACCTCTTATTTCCTGAGATCAAATTTTTCTATTGCCGCGGCAACCAGGTTGTCATGGCGGATGGCAAGGTCTGTGACCGGCACCGGCGGCAGGTTGAGTTTGAGTGATTCCCAGTCACCACCGTCATTAAATGAAACGAACACACCGGCTTCCGTGCCCGCATAGAGCAATCCTTTCTGCGCCGGGTCTTCACGCACGACACGCACAAATGTGTCCTCCGGCAGGCCCTTGTCGATACGCCGCCAGCGGCGGCCGTAGTCGCTGGTTTTGTAGATGTAGGGTTTGAAGTCGTTCAGCTTGTAGCCTGTAACGGCCAGGTAGACAGTGCCCGGGTCGTGAGGGCTGATTTCGATCGCGTTGATCATGGCCTCACTGCCATGCCGGGGTGAGACGTCTTGCCAATTTTCACCGCCGTCACGCGTTAAGTGAACCAGGCCGTCGTCGCTGCCGACCCAGATCAGATTTTCCTCGTGAGGCGATTCGACGATATAGAAAAGCGTGTTATAGAACTCGGCGCCGACATTCTCAGGCGTCAGCGGACCGCCGTTGCGTCCCTGTTTTTCAGGGTCGTTGCGGGTCAGGTCAGGGCTGATCGCAGTCCAGGTCACACCACGATTTGTGCTTTTCAATACCAGTTGTGTACCGTAGTAGATAACAGAGGAATCATGCGGTGACATGGCAACAGGCGTGTTCCAGTTCGCGCGGTATTTGAGGTCGAGCGAATCCTTGCCGTACATCATCTCGGGATAGGGCTTGATCGATCGGGTACGCCGCGTCGCATGGTCGTACTCGGTCAGTGTGCCGTTGATTGAGGTCGCGTAAACAAGGGTAGGGTCGTCCGGGTCGAAAGCGATGTGTGCGCTCTCACCTCCGCCGACGGCATAATAGTCCTCAACACCAATACCGCTATCCCAGGTGCGGCTGGCGATTGCGACGGTTGAATTGTCCTGCTGGCCGCCGTAGATCCGGTACGGCAGCTGGTTATCGGTGGTCACACGATAAAACTGCGCCGTGGGCTGGTTCATGATGCTGGACCAGGTTTCACCTCCGTCAAAAGACACGGTGGCGCCTCCGTCGTTGCCGTTGATCATGTTGCGGTTGTCGTTGGGATTGATCCAGTGGCCGTGGTGGTCGCCGTGGGGTGTGGTCATTTTTTCCCAGGATTTGCCCCCGTCGATTGATTTCATCAAAGGGACATTCATGACATAGACAGTATCCTCATCGACCGGATCGGCCGTGATGTGGTTGTAATACCAGGCGCGCGAATGCAATACGCGGTGACCGTTGATCAACTTCCAGCTCTCACCGGAATCGTCACTGCGCCACAGGCCGCCCTTGCCATGCTCTGCTTCGATGATCGCGTAAATCCGCTCCGGGTTGCTGGCGGAAACGTCTACACCGATTTTGCCGATCAGTTACGGCAGGCCACCTTCAAGTTTTTCCCAGTGATCACCGCCATCCACGGTCTTGTAGATACCACCGTCTGTGCCTCCGGAATGAATAAACCAGGGCCTGCGACCATGGTTCCACATCGCGGCGTACAAAATCCGTGGATTGGACGGGTCCATGGCAAGGTCCCCGGTGCCGGTGTTAGCGCTGACTTTCAGCACCTGCTCCCAACTTTCTCCACCATCGGTAGTTCTGTATACGCCACGTTCCTCATTCGGACCCCAGATCTGGCCCTGGACCGCGACCCATGCGATATCCGGGTTTTGCGGATGAATCCTGATGCGGGAAATCTGGCCGCTTTCATTCAATCCAACGTGCGACCAGTTCCTGCCCACATCGGTGGATTTGTAAACGCCGTCACCGTGACTGGTGGTGACGCCCCGGATGGGCGATTCACCGGTACCTACGTACAGCACGTTGATATCAGATGGGCCACGGCCACCGCCCCGATGGTGCCGACATTGAAATGTTCGTCGGACAGGTTTTCCCAGGTCGTGCCCGCATTTTCGGTTTTCCCGACACCATCGCCGGTGGCGCCCATGTAGTAGAGCATCGGATTGTCCGGCACTCCGGTGACGGTCGTCACCCGCCCGCCGCGCCAGGGTCCAATCAGGTGCCATTCGAGGCCTTCCAGATTGTTGTTATCGACGGATTCCTGCGCACTGGCGAGCGTCGAGCCAAACAGCGTCGCCAAAACGAGCAGCGTGGACAGGTTTATTTCAAGTCGACCGGGTTTGGTTAACATTCTGGGTTTCCTCCCAAGTGGCGGGGGGTGAATAGCTAGAAGCCATCTCAATAATAACAAGCGATTCAATGTCAGTTTGCGACCTCTTTCCAGACAAATAATCGGGTAGCCAGCAAAAACCCGAACACAATCCAGACTGCAATACCGGCTAGTTGCGGCAGAATCGCCAGCAACGAAAGGCCATTGGTGGATATTTCACGTAGCGCAGTGGCGACGAAACCCAGTGGCAACACGGCCGCCAGTGGCTGAACCAGATCGGGCAAGGAATCAATCAGGAAAAAAATACCGGACAGAAACATCTGCAGAAATATGAACAGGTTGCCGATGGCCATGATCGCTTGCTGAGTCTTGGCAATGCTGCCCAGGCAAAAACCCAGGCACAAAAAAACAACGGTGCCGAGCACAATGACAAGATATAGAGACGCAAAGTCCCCTACCACCGTTGCGCCAAGGAAGAAAACTGCAATCCCGAGCAGAATCGATAACTGCACAAGGCACAGCAGAAGGCGGGCAAGCACCAGGCCTATGATGAAATCCCGGGGCTGAACCGGGGTCACAAACAGACGCTTCAAGATTCCCTTGCGCCGGTATTCAACCAGGTTAAAACCACTTCCCGAGATACTGATTGTCATCAATGTAAATGCCAGCAAGCCCGGTAGCAGAAAGTCAATGTAGCCCTGTGAGCGTGCTTTGACATCTTCGACGGTCAGGGAAAATAGCGGCTCGATATCAAGCAATTCCCTTTCCACGGCGACCAGTGCTTTTTCGAACACCGGTAGAATCATACTCAGTTGGCGCATCTGACCCAGATCAACCAGTAGCCGCAATTCGCTGGCAGACTCCATATCCCGAAACGTAGCGGGCAAGATCAAAACCATATTTGAATCGCCTTCAATCAGAGCGTTTCGCAAAGCTTCCTCACGGCCTTCAGTGATGTTGAACAGCGGATTGTCATTGAGCGTTGCAACAAACCGATCAGCCAATGAACTCCGCGAGTCATTGACCACTCCAAGCTTGATCGGGGCCCGATTGCCGCTGGTAAATCCCAGGGCCAACATGAACATAATTGGAAAAAACAAACTGAAAATGATCGCCTGGCGATCGCGCATGTGCATTTTCAGAAACACCCTGGCGAGTATAATTGGTAGTGAACTGAACATGGTTAATCCCTTCATACCTAATCCCTTAGGGCGGTACCGGTCAGAGCCAGAAACACGTCTTCCATATTGCCATGCTGGGGCGCCACGGGTGCTTCGGGCGCATACTCTTGAATAAGATTTTTTGGCGTATCTTCGGCAATGATCTTGCCGTGATCCATAATCGCAATGCGTTGGCACAGTGATTCGGCTTCGTCCATGTTATGGGTGGTCAATACAATCGTAATTCCGCTGTTATTGAGATCTCTGGCCAGTTCCCACAGATTGTGCTTGGCTTGCGGATCAAGGCCTGTTGTGGGCTCGTCCAGGAACAAGACCCTGGGTTTATTTGCCAGCGCACAGGGGATGGAAAAGCGTTGTTTTTGACCACCGGACAGCTCAGCCGGTCTGGCGTGCGCTTTGTCCACCAGGTTGACTTTCTCCAACAAGGCCTCCGGCTCGGCAGGACGATGATACAGCGCGCAAAAAAGATTCAGGAGTTCGGCCAGTGACAGCTTGTCAAAATACTCGTTGGCCTGTAATTGAACCCCGATAATCTGCTTGATCGCAAATGGCTGTTCATGGACATTGATGCCATCAATAAATGCTTCACCACCGTCAATATCGATAAGTCCTTCGAGCATCTCCAGGGTTGTTGTCTTACCGGCGCCATTGGGGCCCAGAATGCCGTAAATCTGTCCGGCTTCAATTTCAAGCGAAAGGCCATCCACGGCGAAAAACATCTCCGCCTTGTTTTCAGGCCTGGGATATTTTTTTGACAGATTTCTGGTTTCTATCATTGCCATTTGAACATCTAATCCAGGTTTCGATGTCGGCATCAAATGCCCGCTTGAATCCCTGCATTCTCATCATCGGAGGTGGACAGAAAGTATAAGCCACCTTGAGCGGCCATTCGTGACGTACAGAAACTAAAGTGGCATGATCGCGCTGAAACGGTACTTATTAGCGGGACAGGACACTAGCGATGACAGACAACAAAAAAGGCCCCGGTGAAGGCGGCACCATCCTGTTTGATGGCGTTTGCAAGCTTTGCGAGCGCTCGGTGCAGTTTGTCATTCGCCATGACCCCGACGCGAAGTTCATGTTTGCACCGCTTCAGTCCGTTTATGCGCGCACGCTGATCGAGGACCCGGAACTCGGCTTCGAGCAGTTCCAGGCTGGCGATCTCGATTCATTCGTATTGATTAGCTCTGGCAAGGTCAAATTGCGAAGCGATGCCTGGCTCAGCATTTGCAGGCAACTGGATGGATGGCCGGGGTTACTCGGGGTATTCCGGGTCGTGCCTCTCTTTATACGTGATGCGGTATATGACTTCATTGGCCGCCACCGCTATCAATGGTTCGGTAAGAAGCCAGAGTGCATGATTCCTACGCCCGATATCCAGCGAAGATTCATGCAGTAGCGAATGAAATTAGACACAAAACTGGATATCAGGAAACTGAAGCCCGGCAGGCAGTCTTACTGGCTTGCGCGATTTATTTTCCTGCGCGGTATGGGTTTCGTGTATTTCTTTGCCTTTGTCAGCGCTGCATTGCAAGTCCTCCCATTGCTGGGCTCAAAGGGCCTCCTGCCCATAAATCTATTTGTCGAGCGCATTGCCGAGGGCTCGCTGCTGCAATCGTTCATGAATAATCCGTCCATATTTGTTCTTAGCCAGTCAGATACGCTGCTGGTTCTGATGGCCTGGGCCGGTGCCATTCTTTCCCTGGTGGTCCTGTTCGGGTTTGCGAACTCGATCATCATGTTCATCCTGTGGTTCCTGTACCTGTCTTACGTCAATGTCGGGCAGCTGTTTTATGGTTTCGGTTGGGAGATCCAGACTTGTGAAATCGGTTTCCTCGCGATATTCATGGTGCCCCTGTTGGATTGGCGGCCATTTCCAAACAGGGAAACCCCGTTGCCAATTATCTGGTTGATGCGCTGGTTCCTGTTTCGTTTCTATCTCGGCTCCGGGTTGATCAAGCTCAGGGGATCGGAATGCTGGGAAGATTTCACCTGTCTGTATTACCACTTCGAGACCCAGCCTATCCCGAACCCGCTAAGCCCGTTCATGCACTTCCTGCCGCAGTTCATATTGAAATTCGGCGTGATGTTTACCGAGTTCCTGCAGCTTATCTCGGCATTCTTCGTGTTTTACCCAAGGGTGTTGCGAATCACTGCCGGCCTGATATTTTTAACATTCCAGTCGATCCTGATTCTGACCGGTAACTACGCCTTCTTTAACTGGATTACGCTGATTCCTGCCCTGATCTTGCTGGATGACAGGCTGCTCAGCTTGGTGTTCCCAAAAAAACTGGTAACAGCAGCCAACCAGGCAGAAAAGCAAAAGATTCCCTTTACGAAGTCCCAGAAAGGTTTTCATTTCATCGTGTTTGGCGTCCTGGTCTGGTTGAGCATCCCGGTGGTGGTTAACCTGGTCTCCGAAAACCAGGTCATGAACACATCTTTCAACCGCTGGAACCTGGTAAACACCTATGGCGCTTTTGGTTATGTCGGCAAGGAAAGATACGAACTGGTCGTCGCCGGCACCAGTGACGAGCTAATCTCCAATGACACGGAATGGAAGGAGTATGAGTTCATCGCCAAGCCAACCGATATCGACCGGGGTTTGCCGCTCATTGCGCCATACCAGCCGCGCATCGACTGGCAGATATGGTTTGCTGCGCAATCTACTGCAAGCCGTAATGGGTGGCTGATACATCTGATATGGAAGTTCCTGCACAACGATGAAGACGCGCTTCGCCTGATTGCGCATAACCCGTTTCCTGACAAGCCTCCGGCCTTTATCAAGATTGACCGCTATGTCTACAAATTCGAGAAACCATTTTCAGATCACGCCTGGCAGCGGACCTACATCGATTCCTGGTTGGGCCCGATTCATGTCAACAACCCGTCATTGATCGAATTTATCGATATCAACGGCTGGGAGAAATACCGCGATTGATCTACCCGTATTTACTGGCCCGGTATTGAGTATTTCCAAGGGTTCGCTCCGCGACTTTAAAAGTCAGCCTCGGCCGTCAGTAAAACCTCACCGAAAAGTCGTCGTTAGCGCTACACAGCGGCCTCGTTTAAAAGTGTTTCGGAAACAGCGCGTTCAACATCAGAAAGATAAACTTGATCGCGTTTTTCCGGCTAAATTCTTCCGGGTTAAGAAAGAAATCAGTCCACGTCCCTTCCTGAACCGCGATGATCCCATGAGCCACCAGTTTAGGTGGATGTTGGTAGCCGCCTTCCTTATTCAGATTCTTGATGAGGGATACCATTTTTCTTATGCGAAGTTGCTCGCGGTTGCTCACCAGATCCAGGTATTCGGAACTGGCCCTGACCTGGGCCCTGAAGGCAAACCATACTCCAATGGTTTCCAGATTGAGCACCGTTTCATCGAAATCGGCAAGAACGAGCGCCTTCAACTGTTCAGCGGGATTGGCCGGGGCTTCGTCAAGTACTTTGAGCCAGTGTCTATTGTAGTCTTCGGCCATTTGCTTCAGCACTTCGCGTAGCAATTCATCTTTACTGCTGAAGTGCACATGAACCATTCCCATCGATACTTCGGCCAACTCAACCACCTTCGCAATCGTGGTTCCCGCAATGCCATGCAGCATGATGACCTCGACCGTGGCATCAAGAATTTTTTGCCTGTTCCAGGCTTTGATGGCTTTCCGCCCATTCGGTTTTCCAACTGAATTCAATGGTTACCGCCTCATGTCTGCTGTTATTCCAATATAATCAACATCTTGGACAAGCATACCCCGTAGAATTCACATCAACGCTTGCTAATGACTTAACCAACCTTAAGTGAACATTTGACAAGACTGCCTGGGAAATGTAGTCTAACACATATTGAATGAACGTTCATTCAAATTTATTCAAAACAATTTTGCAAGCAAAACTTCGGTTTCCCCTGTCTCTCCAGGAAAAATTTTTATGCATTCATTCGTGAACGATGACCATGATTTCTTAACCCGGGAAACCCGCGATCGCGACAATCGCCACTTTCTGCATCCCTGGGAGGATTTGGGCTTGCTAGGCCAGAATGAGCGCACCGTGGCTGCCGGTGGTGAAGGGATTTACCTTAACGATTCCCTGGGCAACAAGCTGATCGATGGCCCGGGCGGCATGTGGTGCAATCAGATTGGATATGGCCGCCAGGAAATGGCCGATGCCATCGCCAGGCAAGTGCTTGAATTGCCCTATTTCTCGCCGTTTAACCTTACTGGTGACGTCTCAACACATTCTCGCGGAAAAACTCGCCAGCCTTGCACCCGGTGATCTGAACCAGGTGTTTTTTACCACCGGTGGTTCAACAGCAGTTGACACTGCGCTTCGCCTGGTTGCTTTTCGCGATAACTTCCTGGGCAGGTCTGGCAAAAAGTGGATTATTTCACGCGAAGACGCATACCACGGCAGTACTTACCTGAGTGCCTCGGCGTCCGGGAAAACCCGCGATAAGGACCATCAGGATAGTGCCACTCATCTCTTCACCCATATTGGCTCACCCAATCCGTTCCGCCGCCCTAAGGGCATGTCGCTGGAAGAATTTCGCGATGACAAGGTAAAAGAATTGAATGACAGGATCCTGGAACTTGGCGAGGAAAACGTTGCAGCGTTCATCGCCGAACCCATCCTGGGCTCCGGCGGCGTCATCGTTCCAGTTCCGGGCTACCATAAAATGTGCCTGGATGTATGCCATGAGCACGATGTTTTATATATCTCGGATGAAGTGGTAACCGGGTTTGGACGCCTCGGCCACTGGTTTGCCTCCAAAGAAGTATTCGGCATACAGCCGGACATCATCATCTGCGCCAAAGGCCTCACGTCCGGCTACCTGCCCATGGGCGCCTGCATTGTTTCCGACGCCCTGATGGACAGCATCAGTGGTGAAAATGCCCACGGCATTTTCTTTTCTAACGGTTATACCTACTCGGGGCACCCGGTATGTGCGGCGGCCGCGCTCAAGAATATCGAAATCATTGAGAAGGAAAACATGCTCGAACACGTTCGAGAGGTGGGGCCCTACTTTCAACAGCAGCTGAAAACCCTCGAGGATATCCCGATCGTGGGCGAAGTGCGTGGCCACGGTTTGATGGCCTGTGTCGAATGTGTTCTGGGCGAAGACGAATCTTTATTGGAACATGATTACCAGATGGGTTTGCGCATCGATCAGCACTGCCAGCAACTGGGACTCATGGTGCGCCCGATTATCAACATGTGTGTCATGTCACCTCCCCTGATCATCAACAGGGCGCAAATTGACGAAATGGTTGGGATACTGCGCGAAGGGATAGTGCGTGCAATGCACGATCTCGAAAAAGAGGGGCTTTGGAAACAGAACTGAGCACCTCTGCAATATCCTGCTGAAGCTGGGTATCAACTCCGCCTGCGTCGCCTGCCGCCTCTCCTGCCACGGCCCTCAACGGGCTGCACCGCTATAGGCTCAGGGGGCGGAGGAAGTTCAGGCAGCTTTTCCTGGGACTCAAAGCCAGCCTTGACCACTGCACGCATTGCCTTGTCGATTTCGGGATCCGTTTCAATAGGCGCGTAAGCAGCCAGGCGCCGTTCAACTTCATCTATCGCGCGTTGGTCCAACTCCTTCGAGCCTTTTTTCTCCCAGGCCTCGCGGTTTTCCCGATCGATTACCGGATCTGTGAGATAGAGCTGGTTTGGCCATTGCTCCAGTGTATGAGGCGACGTGATCAGGTGATCCTCCCGCATCAGGTCTGCGACCAGGTCAGCCGTTGGCAAATCATCCAGCACTTCTATTTCTCGTACGAAATGCAATGCCTGGCCGCATACCTCGTTATCGAAAACCAGTTTTGGCAGGCTGAAGGTCAGCACGAAATCCAGCATGCCCGGACCGGACACCGAGTTCACACCGGCGATTGCAGCCAGCAAGGCACTGCTGAAGGTTTCTCCACCGGCCTGGGCGTCCAGCAATTTGCCGTCACTGAGCGCCATGTAGGCCTGGGTGGGCAGACCCAGGCTCTTGGCAATGGCAACATAGGCCACATTCAGGTGCTGCGCCTCGATCGCGGCCATGGGTGAAGACGCCGCCTTCATGTGGAAGGTCGCGGGGGCACCACCAAACAATACCGGCGCCCCGGGGCGAACAATTTGCGCCATGGTGATGCCGGTCAGAACGTCCACGCAGTGGAAAACCAGTGCACCAACCAGGGTGACAGGCGCTATCAGCCCCATCAGAGTCACCGGCACAATTTCGATCGGAATGCCAGCCTCGACACAATCCAGCATGTTCTGGCAGGAGTCTTCGCCGTAGCGAAAATTTCCGGTAGCGGTGATGGTAAAAATTGACATGGGTTTGGCCACCAGGCCGGCATGGTCGGCACGGAACATTTGCAACATTTCTGCCATGCGCGGTACACCGTTTTCGCTGAATGCCCCGGGCACCACCGGCTTCTTCGAAGTCGTCAATGTCATGTAGAGACGCCAGGCGTCAGAAACCTGGGATTCAATATCCTTATTGGTGGAAAACGCGGTGGCCAGGTAGGCAATGTGCTCAAGCCCGTCACAAAGCCGGGCATATTCAATAAAATCTTTTGAATCCGAAAGACGGGTTTCGCCAGTGCGGTGATCCTGGATCTTCAGCCCACTGGAGCCCGGCACGAAATGCACGTTGTTACCGCCGATCTCGGTGTATGGAATGCCATCACGGTCAAATAATGTGAATGAACCGGGCGCATCAGCAATAGCTTTTTCGACAACATCGGCTGAAAAGAGAACCCGCTTTCCAGATTCGTCAGTTTTCAATCCATGGTCCAGCAATCGCGCTTTCATCCTCGGCCCGCGGATTTCCATACCCGTCTCAGCCATGATGCGCTTGGCTTCTTCCAGGATTCTGGCAATCAGTTCGTCGTTCAAAACATTCAGGCTGGGACGCATAATCAGTTTCCAGTCATGACCGGGTGGTCTTGGCAATTTCACGTTTGCGGCGCTCGACGTAATCTCTCAGCGCTTCGTCGATGGCCGGATCCATAGCGGGTTGTTGATACTCGGCCAGCAGCGTCTTCCAGATGGTATTGGCGCGACTCGCGGTATCCTCACTGCCTGTTTCCTGCCAATTCTCAAAATTCTGGCGTGAAGAAAGCATACTCTGGTAAAAAGCGGTCTCATAGCGAGCCAGGGTATGGCCGGTACCGAAATGGTGCCCCCCGGCTGCACTTCTGCGATGGCCTCCATGGCCAGTTGATCTTCATTTACCACGATGGGTTGAAAAGTTTCTGCCATCATCTGCAGCATTTCTGCATCAACGATCAGTTTCTCAAACGAGGCGGTCAGTCCGCCTTCCAGCCAGCCAGCAGCGTGATTCACCAGGTTGCAATGACCACTGAAACAGGCCCACAGCGACATTTCACTTTCATATGCGGATTGAGCATCCACGCAGTTGGATGTGGTGCTGCTGCTGGACCGGAACGGCAGGCCAAGCGCGCGGGCAATCTGGCCGCTGGCAATGGTCATCCTGGCGTATTCGGGCGTGCCAAGCGCCGGTGCACCGCTTTTCATATCCACGTTGGAGGCAAACCCATCGTACATCACCGGTGCTCCCGGTTTAATCAACTGTGCCAGGGCCACAACCGCCAAAACCTCGGCAGTTTGCTGTACCAGGGTGCCTGCCATCACAGCAGGACTCATCGAGCCTGCCAGCGTAAACGGCGTAATACAGCACACCTGCCCCGCGGCCGCCAGTTCCAGCACGGCTTCTGTCATTGGGGTGTCCAGCTGGCGCGGCGAATTGGTATTGATGATGGCCAGTGTCGCAGGTGATTGTGCCAGGCCATCCCGGTCCGTAGCCAGCGCCAATGCCGTCATTTCCAGGCAATCAACCGTCCTTGCCCGGCCAAGCGCATAAGCCTGTGCATTCTTGTCCATCAATGTTAACTGTGCGAGGTACAGATCCAGGTGACGGGATTCCGGCGGCAGGTCCATAGGTTCAAATGAGCCGCCACCTTCCTGGTGTATGATATTCAGGCTTTGCACCAGCCGTAGATAATCGCAGAGTTCCTGGTAGTTTCCTGGCCGGCGGCCTTTATCAAGATCGCTGCAAAAAGCCGGCCCGCCTACTGACGAAAATATGATGTTGTTGCCGCCGACGAAAAGATCACGTGCAGGGTTTCGCGCCCTGAGCGGATATTGCGACGGCGCCAGTGCAGTTAATTCCCGCACCATATCCCTCCTGAAGGTGATCATCAGGCTTTCCTCATCGACGTTAGCACCGGCCTGTTTTAAAATCTTCCGGCTTTCAGCCTCGAGGAAGCGCATGCCCTGTTGTTCCAGCACGGTAAGCGCGGATTCAATAATGGTTTCCACCTGCCCGGCACTCAGCACTTCCATCGGCGGGTAGGGATTGCGTATCATTTGCCAAGGCAGCTGTTGTACAGCTGCTGCTATTCGCTTGGGTCTGCGCCTTCATCTGCTCACAAGTCACTCGCCACGAATGCATTCATATGGAATTGTGCATGATCCGGCTGGTACTGGTATTTTCTCTCAAACGGACATGCCCCCCGGGCTGCACAACCGCGACTGCGACAAGCAGAGTACTCATCCACGCGCAGGTAGTTCATGCATTTCTGAACCTGGAATTTTCCATTATCGAATGCGTTAACGGGGCAGGCGCACAGACAGGGTTTTTCTTCGCAGGAATCGCAGGGAGAAAATGTTACCCCGGCAGGCACTGCATCTGCCGGTATCTCATCCAGTTCCAGCGCGAAACGGTATGCATGCCACAGGCCATATTTCCGGTGAATGGATATGGATATCGGGGAGGTAAAACCCTGCCCTGTTTCGGCTGCCCAGTCCAGAAATGGCGGGTAAGGAGGCCCATCAAAAGGAAAAATGACACGCGCGCCGGTTTCGCGCGCCACAGAATCACCGATTCGCCTGCTCCAGCGGTCCAGAGGGTCGGTTTTATTGTCGGTAAATTCCGGAGATTTCGTAAAATCCTGCCAGAATGCCGAACCGGCATTTCCGACCAGTATTCGATACACGGATGAAGCACTGTATGCACCCAGCACCAGCAATCCGTGCCGGGTTATCATCTCTTTTATCTGCGTCAGGCGCATGCCGGCCTTCCGGTTGCGGATGCAGTCACACAGGTTTCCAGGAACAGGTCACCGTCAATATCGTGCTCAACGTGGTTGTCAGCCCGTGTCAGGCTCGTTTCAATCATTTCTGCACCGGCTGCGGTGGCGAGCGCAGTGGCTTCTTTTAGCGCAATGTCCTCAGCGCTGGCAACGGCTTTTTGTAAATCACTGAACTTCCTTGGCGCACTTTTACCATACAACAGGAAAAGCCCGTTTTTCGGCTGGGTGATGATGACGTGTGCCCGTTGAACCACACTGCCCATAACCGCACCGAACGCATTGGCTACCCCGGCATTGGGCGGAAGCACCAATTCAATATTCAGCAGCTCAGCAGCTTGCGGATACCAGGTTGCCGCTGGCGCTCCAACCGCAATCAAGGGGTGATCGGAAGCGAAATTAAGTTGAAACAATGCTTTTGACCGTCTTTCCCCGCCCTGCTTGTTTTTGGGTTTAATGATCAAAGCAGATAACAGGCGAGAAAGCCTTTGTGCGTTTACATCGTCCAGTTGACCATGCTGGTTAAGCCCGGCATCGATCAAGGCCTGGCTGATGCTTGAAATAACACGCTTGAACACATCCTGGCTGGGGGTTTTCGCATCACCTTCGCGCCATCGCCCCAAACCGTATACGTGGCGCATTTGCCTTGCCCAGACCCTGGCCGAAAGTTCAGCGGCATACGTGTTCCAGTGGTCACTGTAGCCCAGCACGTGTGCAGCATCTGTGGGAGTGAACCCGCTGAATATGACCAATCCCATTCGCTGCATTCGAGCCAGCGCCCGGGCGATTTCACGGTCCGTTTCAACGACCCATTGCAGTTCCACGGGATTATCGGCAAGCAAATCCCATGCCTTTATTTCCGTTTCGTTTAAGCGCCCGAGCATCACTTCATTGTGTTCCAGCCTGAGTGCAAAGCGGTTATTACGAGGGTTTGGACTGGTCAATAGTTGCTGTTCCAGTTGTGCGAGTATTTCAGGATGCTGGTGGCCCAGCAGGCTCATGGGAACCACTCGTCGCGGACCAATTTCGATACCAGTCTTTCCGCTGAACCCGACTTCGCTGTCACCCCCCAGTCCAAGAGAAAAAACCCTGACGGCTTCCACCATTGGATGCCAGTCGCCTATTCGAACACCATCAAAACCCAGTTCCGGCTGTCCGTCTTTCACAATCGCTATATCGGTGGTGGTTCCGCCCATGTCGACAATAATGGCATTGCCTGCACCGCTCAAAGCGCTGGCTCCGATCACGCTGGCAGCCGGGCCTGACAACACGGTGCCAACGGGCTGCTTCAGAGCGGTTTCAACGTTGATCAGTGAGCCATCGCCTTTGACCATCATCAAGGGCGCTTCAATGCGTTTATCTTGCATGATTTTTTGCATGGAGCGAATCAACTCATGGATGATGGGCACCATCCGCGCGTTCAGTGCCACGGTCAGTGCCCGCCTCGGCGCATCCAGGCCACTGGCCAACTCATGGCCGCAGGTGACCGGCCGGTCAGTCAGTTCACCGATCAGGTCCCTGAGGCGTAATTCGTGTTCCGGGTTTCTCACCCCGAACATCGAAGAGACAGCAAATGCCGATACGCTGTCTTTGTACTTGATGATCAGCTGCCGTGCCAGGTCTTCGTCCAGCGCTTCACACTCAACACCGACCGCGTCATGGCCCCCTGCCAGGCTGATCACGAGCTTGTTTTCAATAATGTCCAGCAGGCCGCTTTTCTCCACCTGTTGCTGCCGATAGCCGGGCAATAATACGCAGACCGGAGCGCCGCGCCCTTCAACGACGGAGTTGGTAGAAAGGGTGGTGGAAAGGGCAACCAGGCGGATGTTGCGCAAGGAGTCCTCGGGAAAACCGGCCAGCGCGTGACCAATACCCAGGGTCAGGTCATGACAGGTCGTCAGGCTCTTGGATGATGAAATGATATTTTGCTGATCACCCACCAGCACCGCGTCGGTATAGGTGCCACCGGTGTCGATACCCAGCCGGAGATCCATCTTATTCAGGCGCGTCGGGAACGCCGGCGGCGCTTGCCGTCAGAGCCGGTACGCTTATCGGTTTTTTTCGGCAACTCGATTACCGAGGCCAGGTTTTTAAACACATGCGTGGTGTGGGGTATACCCATCGCCTCAACGAAGTGCCTTTGGAAGTTTTCGTCGATCGCGGTTTCAATTTTCTCGATCTGGCTGGCGCGCCGCTCGATTTCCTTGCGCGAAGCCTTGTTCAACAAGGCGATCCGGGCACCTGTTCCGGCTGCGTTATTGGCTGAGGAAACCTGCTCAAGTGCACAATCGGGAATCATCCCCAGAACCATCGCGTACTTGACGTCAATATGGCTGCCGAAAGCGCCGGCCAGGCGAATGCGGTCGACTTTTTCTACACCCATGCGATCCATCAGTAACCTGGCCCCCGCATATAGCGCGGCCTTGGCCAACTGGATGGCGCGTACGTCATTTTGCTCGATGCAAATCCTTGGCTCGCCGTCATGCAGCAGGTAGGAAAAAGTACGATCAGTTTGAATGATGCGCTCGCTGATTGCGGCGCTATCGCCGTTAATCACGCCATCGTGTTGAATGATGCCTGCCAGGTACATGCAGGCAACGGCTTCTATGATGCCCGAACCGCAAATGCCGGTGACGCCCTGCCCACCTAGCTGTTCATCAAATTCAGGCTCGTCGGACCATAGATCGCAGCCTATGACCTTGAACTTTGGCTCCAGTGTCCCGGGATCGATTCTCACCCTTTCTATGGCACCAGGTGCTGCGCGCTGGCCACCCGAAATCTGCGCCCCTTCAAATGCCGGCCCGGTCGGGCTGGAAGCCGCCAGAATCCGGTCCTTGTTGCCCAGTATGATCTCAGCATTGGTGCCAACATCGATTATCAGGCTGACTTCTTCCCGCTCCCAGGGCGTTTCGGCCAGCAAAACAGCCGCGGTATCTGCACCCACGTGCCCGGCAATGCAGGGCAAAATGTAAGCGCGCGCGTTCTCATTAACATGTATGTCATATTCGCTGGCCCATACCTCCAGCGAGTTATCAGTGGACAGCGCGAACGGCGCGGTACCCAGCGGCGACGGATCGATACCCAGCAGCAGGTGGTGCATTACCGGGTTTCCGACCAGGGTTATTTCCAGTATGTCGGTGGGATCTATATCCGCATCGACAGCAGTTTGATTGATCAGCTCACTGACTGCGGTGCGAACGGCTTTGGTCATCTGAGCGGCACCACCGGGATTGAGCATCGCGTATGACACCCGGCTCATCAGGTCTTCACCATAACGAATCTGCGGATTCATTGCGCCGGAACTGCCCACGACCTGGCCGCGGGTCAGATCGCACAGGTGCACCGCAATTGTCGTTGAGCCGACATCAACCGCCGCCCCGTAGGCCTTGTCACGAAATCCCGGCCATACGCTGATAATCTGTCCGTCGTGACGTATTGCAACGGTCACCGACCATTTACCCTCACGCAAGGCCGGCTGAAGTTCCTGCAATACGCGCAGATCGCAGGTCACACCTTCAATATTCCATTCACTAAGCAGTGCTTCCTGCAGGCGTTGCAGGTCACCTAGCTGCCGGTGCATATCAGGCTGTTCAACTTCCACGAAATACAGGTGGAGTACCGGATCGATTTCAATATCGTGAGCTTCAAAATCTTTACGCACGACTTGCCGGTGTACCTGGCTGCTGGCCGGCACATCAATCCTGACGTCGCCCAGAATCTGTGCCTGGCAACTCAGGCGATTACCCTCTTCCATGCGGCCCCGTTGCTGGCAATATTCTTCCGACTCACCCATTTCGCTGAGGTGATCGGCATGGGAATTGATGTTTTCTTTTGGAAAACTCCCCTCCACTGCCAGCACCTGGCAACGGCCGCAACGCGCGCGTCCACCGCAGATTGAATCTATATCTACGCCCAGTTCACGTGCCGCCTGTAATACCGGCGTGCCCAGGGGAAAATGCCCCCGTTTGCCGGAAGGGCTAAATACGATCAGTGCCTGTGCCAAGTCTTTCATTACCGTCGCAATCAGGCTCCTGATGACCTGCGCCGGCGCCCGGCGCGCCGCCCGTTGCGGGCATTTTCTGCAACGGGTTCACGATAGGCGGCGATCCAGTTCTTGCACTGCGGGTCATGATCCATAAACACATCAGCCGCCCGCACAGCCTGCATCATGGGCGGTTCCAAAGGGTTGGTAATCGCTGAAGTCATTCCAGCACCAATAATCATCGACAAGAAAGTGGGGTTCAGACCATGCCGGTTTGGCAGTCCAAAGCTGACATTGGATGCGCCGCAGGTGGTATTTACTTTTAATTCATTCCGCAGCCGACGGACCAGGTTCATAACCTGCACTGCGGCATCGCCTATCGCACCAATTGGCATTACCAGCGGGTCAACGACTATATCGCAGGACGGGATACCGTGATCGGCTGCCCTTTCAACAATCTTCTTTGCAACCTCAAACCGAACATTAATATCAGTGGATATACCGCTATCATCATTACAAATCGCCACCACAGCCGCGCCATATTTCGCAACCAGTGGCAAAACACGCTCAAGTCGTTCCTCTTCGCCGGTAACCGAATTCAACAGCGGTTTGCCCTGGTAGGCATCCAGGCCGGCTTCCAGTGCCTCAACGATGGATGAATCGATCGAAAGCGGCACATCGGTCAACGACTGAACAAGGCGGATAGACTCGGCCAGTATCGCAGGCTCATCCGCCAGTGGTATCCCGGCGTTCACATCCAGCACATGCGCACCGGCTGCGACCTGGGCCAGCGCATCGGCTTCCACTCGAGAGTAATCCCCGGCCTTCATTTCGGCTGCCAGCATTTTTCTGCCGGTCGGATTGATGCGCTCACCAATGATCACAAATGGCCGGTCAAAACCGATCACCACTTCACGGCTGGCAGAGCTGATTACTGTATCTGTCATTTTTTATTCTGCCTTTTATTCATCGCCGGGCTTGTATATCCCGCCGGCCTTGGTTACGGATTCCAACAGCTCATCCGGGAACTGTGCTTCGAGCCTGGCAGCTTCTTCAGCCACCGCCTGTTCAATATCACCTTTAACCGGCCGGCTGTCGCGCCGCCAGTCCTCCAGGTAAGCCTTGCTTGAACCTCGCCCGGCCCGCATCGCGGCCCGGTCAATGGCAACAGCAAAACGCCTGGATAATTCCTTCTTGTGGCGGGTTCTTCCCTGTTGTCCAATCACCTGGGCCGGAATGTCACGCCAGAAAATGGTGGTCAGTTTTGCCACGTAAATCCTCCGGAATTTTCAACATCAAAGCCTGGTTCAGCGGCTCCAGTCCGCAATAGCGGTATTCATATTCAAGGCCCAGGTATTCAGCTTTCTCCTTTGCTTTTCTCTGCAGGTCCTGAGAATCGGATTGAGCCAGGTATACCAGGCGGCGATAATTACCGAAATACTGGGGCATCAACTCAGGATGCCGGTTTATCCCGAGGCCCTCTTTGATCAACCGGTCAAAGGAATGAACAAGAAAGTCAGTCAGGTAGAATGTTCCCGGTTCTTCGTCCGCCAGGCGCTCAAACACTCCGCTACCCGCATAGAATTCATAACAATGTGCCCCGGGTAAACGCTCAATGTCGTAAGCTTCGAGCATCTTATCCAGCAAGCCACCGGTTCCACAGTCGGCATAGGCAATAAAAATGCCGTGGTATTTTTCCTGCATGGATTTGATCACTGCCTCCACTTCCCCCGGGATACGATCCGGCGTGTTATGCAGTTCTGCGGGCAGACACTGAAAGTCAATGTGATCCCAATGGTTCAGTTTCTTCACCTGAACCAGTTCTTTGGCAATGGCGCCACATGCTATGACAAGTAAGGAGCCGGTCATCGCTTACGCTCGTTCTGCAACCAGTTGCTTGGCCACTTCAACTGCGGTTGCCGCATCACGGCAGTAAGCATCGGCGCCTACCGCTTCGCCAAACTCTTCATTCAGTGGCGCGCCGCCCACCATCACGATGTAGTCATCACGAATGCCCCTTTCTTTCAAGGTGTCGATGACGACCTTCATATAAGGCATTGTGGTGGTCAGTAGCGCCGACATACCAAGGATGGTCGCGTCGTGTTCCTCCAGCGCAGCAATGTATTTATCCGCCTCGCAGTTGATACCCAGGTCTATGATTTCAAACCCAGCGCCTTCCATCATCATTCCGACCAGGTTCTTGCCAATATCGTGAATATCGCCTTTGACCGTACCCACTACCATGACACCAATAGGTTTGGCGCCGGAAGCTGACAAAATGGGCTTGAGAAGAGCCATACCGGCCTTCATCGCATTGGCTGCCATCAAGACTTCGGGCACGAACAGGATGCCGTCACGGAAATCGATACCGACGATGGTCATACCGGCGACCAGTGCTTCATCGAGCGTCTTGGTGGCGCTCCAGCCCCTGTCGAGAAATATCTGGGTGCCTTCAGCTATCTCATCGGCAAGGCCGTCATACATGTCGTCATGCATTTGTTCGATCAATTCATCGTCCGGCAATTCGGAAAGGATGATGTCGTCGTAATCGTCGTCGTAATCATTCATATTGCTTTTCTCATTAATATCAAATTCATGAAACCTCTGAACCGTTCGCGGATTCCTTTACCATCGTCCGTTGCCGGCCCACGATAATCTTTGAATGTTTCCTAACCTGCCATTGTCGATCACTACGCCCACGAAAGACTGCCCTGTAAGCGACCCGGCCATGCCTGGATACGCCGAATTCAGGCTGGCACCGGGCACTGCCGGCACGGCGCGATTCCTGCACTGTCCTGTTCCTGTTGCCGCGCATGGCTGCTACCAGCGACCGCTTCCGGCAAACATGTGTTCACGGGGCAGAAGAATCGGGAAGTGCTCACGAATTTTCACATCTACGACCGGGTCAATGTATTCGGGATAATGGGTGGACAGAATCGTCTGTACGCGCACAGCGGCCTGCTCCCTGACGTCCTTGGAACCCAGGCTTTCCCACATTCCCGGAGGGCTGCGATCGGCGATTCCCGGATACTCATACTCACTGCGCATCAGGCTGACCGTCTGGTCACTGCGCAGAAAATGACCCTCGCCGTGCACCACTTCATTGATGACATCAAAGGAAAGAGTCTTTTCATTGACTTCAATGCCCCGCACCGTTCTCATCACCGTGCCGAGCATATCGTTGTCGATCACCAGCGCCTCGGGAGAAAATGCCATCAGGCTAGCCATCATCCCGGCTGACTCAGAAACGTTGTTACAACCGGTCAGTGCAGCCAGTACTACAGCGATTCCCTTTTCGTATCCGGCCTGGTTATCCGGGACTTTTGAATCAGTCATTCCGGCTCCCACCGAACTGACCAGGTCGTAGTAATTGATCATTTGAGCCGCGGCTGAACTGACCAGGGCCTCCTCGCCGCTGCCACCTGTAAATGAGCCGGTGCGAAGGTCAGAGACAAACGGCCAGGGCCCGACGATTACCGGGTAACCCGGATGCACCATGTCGATTTGCAGCAGGCTGGCCAGTGCTTCGGCTACGCATTGAACCACCGCGCCGGCCAACGCGGCAGGAGCAGTGGCACCGGCTTATGGTGCAACCACGATCCACACCGGTGTACCAAATTTGGTAGATTCGACGCAGACTTCGCTGTTGTCCTGACCGTAACGCAAAGGTGATATCACCGGACAGCCGCCACCATGTGCGAATGGCCGTTCCAGCCATTTTTTCTCACCGCCAGCCATCATGTGCAGCATTCCCAGTGTCGGTTGAACGTGGGAAACATCATTGAAGGTGAGGGCAGTATGTTTCGAGGTACCGGCCACACTGACGTATGCCGAACTGATGTCACAGGCCAGTTGATCTTCGATTTCGGTCGCTACAATCAGGCGCGAAAAGGCATGTACGTTGTCCATCTTGTCGACCAGGCGCGCCATGTCATACAAATCCAGCAGGGTGGAAGGGCGGTAAGTGCTGGCGCCGATATCCAGCATGTTTACCGCCTCGCCGCCACCATAGGTGTTGACACCCAGGCCACCAAGGTCGAGGTCGTGCCTGGGATCCTGGCCCAGAAACTGGAGCCCGCTGGGCGAATTGGCTATTACATCCTCGACCAGGGCTTTTGGAAAACACAGCCGGTCATGTTCATTCATGAAGCATCCCCGTTTCAGGGCGTGCTCCCTGACGATGGGAATAGGATCAGCCATGCCAATCTTCGCCAGTAAATCAAGTACAACATCGTTCATTTGTGCCATATCTTGATCGCTCAAGGGCTGATATTGCCCACCGGTGATTCCCGCCCTGACAGCCGAGGCAACGGGTGAATTGGCGAGCCGTGCTTTTCTGCCTCTACGCACGCATCTCTTCCCTGCCGTCCGCGGAGACCGACGCATCTGCCACACCCGCCGGACTGCAGCGGGCCAGAGCCTCTTGTCGCCAACGTTCCGTGCGCTCTACGTCGTTGAAACTAAACAGGTGAAATCCGGGAATATCCAGTACCGGGTCATCCAGGTACGGCGCCAGGCCATCCAGCAAATCATCAGGCTGGTAGGGTTTGAACTGCAGCATCTTTTTCAACAGGTCTTTCTGTCTCAGCAACATCTTTGCCGACTGGCCGACGCCGATTCGCATTGATAGCTTGAACAGCTTTGGCCGGTCGGCCACACCGGGCAGACCAATCCAGGCCTTCAGATTGACACCGACTTCGCGGATACTTTTCAGCCAACGGACGATCAGTTCCGGATCGAAACACATCTGGGTCACCAGGTAATTGGCGATTTCCTGTTTCGCGAGAAGGTATTTCAACAAGTCTTCTTCACTGGCCATGGCGTGGCCTTCGGGGTGCGAAGCCACCCCGATCTGTTCAATGTTATGGCCGATCTCAGCCATGTCCCGCAACAGGTGCAGGGATGATTCATAGATCCCGGCCGGCTTGGCGGCGTCCCCGCCCGGCACAAATACGCTGTCGATGCCAACACCTTCCAGGCGCGCAATGATTTCCCGCAGCTGCGCCTTGTCCTTTACTACCCGGGCTGCGATGTGCGGGACCAGCTTGAGTTCCCTGGCTGCCAAACGCTCCATCAGGTCCAGTGTCGGCTCGATACCATGCACGGGAGAGCAGGTGATCGATACATACGAGTGCGGTGGAATCGGATGCAGCCGATCCTCGATTCCGGGCGTTGGAAAAATCTCCATGTAGGCCTTTTCCAGCACCTTTCGAGTTACCTCTTTGTTGTTATTTACGTTTTTCATCGTCTTTCATGGCCTCCAGGTACCACTCGAGGAACTCCCAGGTATAGTCTTCCATGTTTGATAAAGGGCCCGGTGTATAAAAGTTCGAGTTCACCCCCAATGCATTGTTCTCAATGATCCGCTTATCCTCCTGGGTGGTGATATCCCACAGCCAGGTGAGCCTGTCCTTTGAGTAGTCTTTACCCTCTTCAGCATCACCACGCACCAGCCAGGTGATATCACAATCGGTCCGGTCCGGTGACAGGGGTGTGAAACGATACATCACCACGTGATCGCAGTAAGCGAGCCCATAAGAGACCGGGCCAATATGAATGTCTGTTGTGCCGCCGTCGTAGCCGGTAATATCCCCTAATAACGGCGCCACCGGTTTGCCGTCTTCGCTGCCGCTGAGGTGGTCTTTCCACAAGGGATAGCGCTCGTAGGAATAATCTGCGCCAAACCCTTCGGCGTTCAGGTAACCCCTGTGCACCTGTTTCTCACTTAATCCACAGGAATACGCCTTTGCCATCATTTTCTCTGCCAACTCTTCCGACTGAGCCCATGGCTTGGAAAGACTGTGACCCATGGAGTAATGCGGGTGAGAAGGTGCACAGTGGTAGCACTCGGAGTAATTTTCCAGCGACAGTTTCCAGTTGGCTTCGATAGGATAACTTTCGCGATGCGCAACTTTGGCCTTTTCCAGGCCATAGGGCTTAAGACACTCGGCCAGGTTTTCCCTGACCGGATCGAATGAAGCAGCCTCGTTGTCGAAATTGATAAAAACCAAGCCTTCGAGGATTTCACAGCGAATCTTGCGCAGGGAGATTTCTGACTTGTCAAAGTCATCGCCCATGTGTGCCGCAACCAACAGGCGGCCGTCCAGATTGTAAGTCCAACCGTGGTAGGGGCAGGTCAGGCGGCGCGAGCAACCGCTTTTCTCCGTCCGCACGCGTGACCCGCGATGCCTGCATACATTGATCAGCGCGCTAACGGTGTCTTCATCACTGCGAATAATGATCACCGACTCATTGGCGAATTCGAACAGGAACCAGTCACCCAGCTTTGCAACTTCGCTCACGTGCCCGGCATAAAGCCAGGTACACAGGAAAATCCGTTCGATATCCTGCTGATAAATATCCGGATCGGTATAGAATTCACGCGCCAGGGCATACCTGTGCTGCTGGGCGTTGATGAAATTAGCGATTGCCGCCTGGTCCATCACTCATTAGCCTGGTAAATAATTTTGCCGTCAAAGACAGTAAGCAAAACGCGGGCCTGGTTAATTTCTGTCGATGGAATCTCGAACAGATTGCGGTCAAGCACGACAATATCGGCGCGTTTTCCGACCTCGATGGAACCCACCTTGTCGTCCTGGTGCATCAGCCAGGCAGCCTCGATGGTGTACGCCTCGATCATCGTTTCCAGGCTCACCTTTTCATTTTCGTTAAGCACCGGCCCATCTTCGAGCAGCCAGTCCTGGCGCCGCACTGCTACTTCGATTGCGTCCAGGGGATTGGCCGAGGATACGTCCCAGTCGCTGCCGCCGACAATTCGCCCACCGGCTCTCTCTACGCTGGCGATAGGGTACATCGCCTGTACGCGTTCCTCGCCCACGACCCCCAGGTTCAGTTCCATGATACATTCATCCGGCAGGGCCCATAGAGCCTGGAAATTGGCCGATGCATCCAGGCTTGCGAACCGCTCGATATCGTCGATATGGATCATCTGCAGGTGGGATATGTGATGCCGGTAATCCGTCACTCCGTTTTCGCTTCTGGCCGCCTCGATTGCGTCCAGGCCGGCACGAACAGCCCGGTCGCCGATCGCATGCATATGAACCTGCAGTCCCATGGCGTCGAATTTGGTCACTGCCGCCTGCAGTTCGTCCGGTTCGAGGATCAGATCACCGCGGTGACCGTGCATACCGACATAGGGTTCGATCAGTGCTGCGGTCTCACGCAAAGTACCGCTTGGCGATCCATCCGCATCGCGTTCGATCACGCCAAGCGGCGGATCGGGGGTCTGGGCCGTTATACCCGCCAGTTTCAGCGCGCGGGAATTCACCCACACAGTGTGTCCATCAGAAGCGTTCAGGAATATCACCAGATCGGTGTCTATGGCATCAAGCAAGGACCTATGCGGTCCGTCCTGGCCAAAAAGGCCCAGGTTGAAAGTGAAACCTTCCAGCCATTGAACTTCCGTATTGGCCGCACAAGCGGCCACTTTTTCGATGATGGCACCGATGGTTTCCTGGCCGGCCAGCAAGCAGCCCAACAGCCCGTAGCCACCCATTGCGGGATGGACATGAGCATCGTGAAATCCTGGCATCGCCATTTTGCCGGTGAGATCGATGCGGCGTGTATCCGGGCCAGCCAGGGACTGGATATCTGCATTATCGCCTATCAGTACAATAACTCCGTCCTTGATCGCCATCGCTTCGGCCCAGCTACGTTGATCGTCGACCGTGTAAATACCGTCGTTGACAAGGATCAGATCAACGGCATCCGATTTAGTCTGTTTCGCCGGTTGCTGACCGGTGTCCGGCTTGCAGGCGCACAGAATCCATCCAGCACACAAAAGCACTGGCCAGGATTTGAATTTCAGGCCATTCATTTACATTTCATCCAGGCCGCGCTTGGCCAGTGCGCGGGCGATGATCAGGCGCTGAACTTCGCTCGCGCCTTCCCAGATTCTGTCCACACGCAGTTCGCGGGTAAAACGCTCGGCGCAATTTTCGCGCATATATCCCCGCCCGCCAAAAATCTGCAATGCACGGTCGGCAATCCCGCCCGCTGCCTCGGATGCATACAGTTTGGCCACAGAACAGCGCGCATGCAGTGATTTCACATTCTCACCCCGGTCATGTGCGTCGGCGGCCTCGAATGTGATCAACCTGGCGGCCCACAATTCGCTGACACTGTCGGCCAGCATTGCCTGAACCAATTGCTTGTCTGCCAATGCTTCGCCACTGACCATGCGGACTTTTGCATATTCACTGGCTTCCTCGATCAGGCGGGCTGCCGCTCCACAATTCCGGGCGGCGATCATCAGGCGTTCACGCCTGAACCAGCTGTGTGCATAGGCCATACCAGCGCCCTCCTCGCCGATACGGTTGACCGCGGGCACTCGAACATCTTTGAATACGACCTCCGGATGATGGTGGTCAAATGTATGGCTGAACAGTGGTGTGCGAACAAATTCTATGCCGGGAGAGTCTTTATCGACGAAAAACAAGACGTCACTGCCCGCGTGCGGACCGAGACTCAACTTCGCCTGCAGAAACATGTAGTCGGCGAGGTTGGCGCTGGTCACGAACCACTTTTCGCCATTGATCATGTAATCATCGCCATCAGGCTCAGCCGTGGTCTCGATAGCCGCGTCCGAACCGGATTCGTGCTCGGTTATAGCATAGCATTCCTTGCGGCTGCCATCCATCAGGGGCAGCACGTAACGCTGCAGTTGTTCTTCGCTACAGGCATCAAACATCCACCCGTGGGGCTCGGAAAAACACCAGCAAAGCGCATTGGTCACTCGCCCAAGCTGTTCCCAGACTGCAGCCTGGTCAACTGTTCTCAGGCCAAGACCTCCACGTGAATGCGGTACATCCATAGCACTGAATCCAAGTTTAATTGCTGCCGTCCTGTGTGCCTTCGAAATCTCAACGGGCAAGCGGCCAGCGTTCAGTTCCGCTTCGACCTCGTGCGGGATCAGTTCATCCTCGGCAAAGCGCCGGGCCTTTTCCTGCCAGGCAAGAGCGGTGCTGTCCAGTTGAATTTTCATGCCTGGAAATGCCGTGGAAAAACAGTTTGCAGGTAATGCATGCACACATCACAAGCTTGTTCAGGGGTCATGTAATCCGGGCTCATCAACAGGTCAAGCCAAAGACCCTCGGTCATTGCCAACAGGGCATTAGCCACTGACTCGGCATCAAGTTTCTGATAACTACCTTCCTCGATCAGTTGCCTGCACAGGTCAATCATGACCTGCAGATATTCCTGGTCGCGCTTACGGCAGATTTCGCGATAGGTTGGGCGCGACTTGGTTTCACCCCAGAAAGCGAACCACACGGCCAGCTTGTTGCGCTGGCAAACCGATTTTTCGAAATCTACACCGACCAGCGCTTCAATCTTTTCCTTGGTGCTGTCCCCACTATCTACCAGTGCTTTTTCCCAAACGGCCTTGTACTCGTCAGCCACGTAACGAAGTGTCTCGACCAACAGCCTGTCTTTACTTTGGAAATGCAGATTGATAATGCCCTGGCTGAGTTTTGCCTCCTTGCTGACGGTCGCCATGGTGGTGGTGGAAAGACCATGCTTTGCGATCGAGCGAATGGTGGCTTTGATCAACTGCAACTGGCGTGCTTTTTTTGAAGCCGTGCGTGGCTTGGTTACTGGTTTGGCTAAGGCAATACTCATATTAATTCTAATGCTCCGGTATCGAATCCGGTCCCATTAACCATCATCCGAATGTCCCAATATAATCTCTTCCAGACTTCATTGCAATGAATGAACAATCATTCATTCATTGTAGACAGATTGACCAAAATATGCGACCCTGTACGCCGTTCAAAATGACCGGTTCTCTATGCCTCGTTCGCTTGCTAAATCCAACCAGCATTTCCAAAAAGCAGTTTCCAGGCTGCCGTTGGGTGTTTCTTCCAATTTCCGGTATTGGGGGGAAGATAAAACCATCGAACAGCCAGTGGATCTAACGATTCATAGCCTGGGTCGAAAGGCTGCAATCGCCTGACAAACCCGCCCGCAGATAAAGAAGGCGGAATTAGGAGTAATACATTGAAAAAACATGATGCGATAGTCATCGGCGCCGGCCATAAAGGACTGACCAACGGCGCATACCTGGCCAAGGCCGGGCTCGATGTGCTGATGGTGGAGAAAAACGAATACATCGGTGGCGCGACCGCTAGCCAGCCGAGATACAAGGACTGGAAATACTCCAACTTGCTCCTATGTGTGCAGCCTGTTACGCCCGGAAGTCTATCGCTCGCTTGACCTGGCCAAGTACGGCCTGCAAATCGTGCCTTATGGTGGTACGGTCACCCTTGCGCAAAATGGTGATTATCTCGGTGGTTATATCGACGGCGATGCTTCCCGTCGCGAAATGGCACGCCACAGCCCCCGCGACGCCGATGCGGAAGTACGATACTGGCGGGACATCATGCGCCAGTGCCGTTTTATCCGGCAATTCCTGCTGCGCACGGCGCCGGACCCGGCCTCATTCAAGCCGCGCGACCTGTTCGAGTTGCTGCACATCGGCAAGAAGTTCTGGGGCCTGGGTGAAAACGTTATTTACGACACGATGCGCTTTTACACCATGAGCATCGTCGAATTCCTGGATGAGTATTTTGAAAACCCGCTGATCAAGGCGGCGCATGCTGGCAGCGGTATTATCGGTTCTGCCATGGGTGTGATGTCCCCTGGCACCGCATATGTACTGCTCCACCACGCCATGGGTGATGTTGACGGCACTGCCGGCGCCTGGGGATTCGCACGCGGAGGCATGGGTGCCATCTCGAAAGCCATGGCTGAATGCTTTGTGGACAATGGCGGTGAAGTCAAGGCCGGCTCTGCGGTTGACCAGATCATCGTCAAAAATGGCCGGGCCATTGGCGTTGCGCTTGAAAATGGTGACGATTACTACTCCGATACCATTGTTTCCAACATGACTTTCCCGCGCACTTTCTTAAATTGCATGGATCCGAATGATCTGCAGCTGGAATTTCTCGAAAATGTACGGAACTTCAAGATTCGCGGGTCTTCGGGCAAGGTCAATATTGCACTGGACGGTGTACCCAAATTCACAGCGCTCAGGGACAACAAGGAATTGATGTATACCGATATGCACCTGATCGATTCGGTTGAGCGCCTTGAGCGGGCCTATGACGACTGGAAAGATGGCATTTGGTCACGTGACCCCTACATCGACATGTTGATACCCACATTGACCGATCCAACCATGACGCCTCCGGGTAAGCACTTCATGTCCTGCTTCGTGCAGTACGTGCCACCCAAGGTGAAGGGCAAGGACTGGACCGATGCCGACCGGGATGCTTTTGGCGCGACCGTGATTAACCAGATCAATGAGTACGCGCCCGGATTCAAAGACCTGGTGCTACACGCTGAAGTGCGCACACCACGCGAGATGGAAAACGAAATCGGCATGACCGAGGGCAATATCTTTCATGGTGAACTCACCATGGACCAGTTGATGTTCAACCGCCCCATTCCGGGCTACGCGCAGTACCGCGGGCCCGTCAAAGGCCTGTGGATGTGCGGCTCATCCAACCACCCGGGTGGCGGCGTGATGGCAGCCCCGGGCGCCAACGCGGCACGCGAGATCCTGATGGACATGAAGAAACCCAATAATGTTCCGGAGGGCTGGCTCGATGACTAGTACACTCATTATCGGTGCGGGCCACAACAGCCTGGTATGTGCGGCTTACCTGGCAAAGGCGGGCCACCAGGTAACGGTGTTCGAAGCCTCTGACCAGGTGGGTGGCGCGGCCATTACTCGCGAATTTGCCCCCGGCTTCAGGGTCTCGGCCGGTGCACACCTTCTGTACCTGCTCGATGAGGGTATCCGCAAGGAACTGAACCTTGAATCTCATGGGCTGAAAATAGCCAAGTCCGACATGGACACGATTTCTCTGGATACAGACGGCAATCATGTACGGATTTCCGGTGCTGAGCTTAGTGGAGTATCAAGCGAAGACCAGGCAGCCATGAAGGAATACCACCGCCTGATGAACCGCTTTGCCGGCGTGATCGGCGCGCTGCACAATCGCATCCCGCCACGCATGGGTACCACCGACAAGCGCGATCTGCTGGCGCTGGCAAGAATCGGCTTGAATATCCGCAAGATGGGCAAGACCGATATGCGGGAATTCCTGCGGATTGCCGGGATCAACGTGTTTAATGTGCTGCAGGAAAAATTTGACAGCGAATTACTGAAAGGCGCACTGAGCCTGGACGGCACGCTGGGTACATTCCTGGGCACGCGCTCTAATAACAGCGTGTTCTGTGCCCTGCATCGCCTCAGTAACGGCGGCAGTTACAGCCTGCCCGCAGGAGGAATGGGGGCGGTTTCAGATGCCATTGCAGTCGCAGCCCGCAGTCTTGGTGCCGAAATTCATACCTCCAGGCCGGTCAAACGCATCCTGATGGATTTTGACCGTGCTGTCGGTGTTGAACTGGAAAGCGGTGAAAAAATCGAGGCCGATATCGTGGTATCAGGCACTGACCCCAAGACCACTTATTTCAAGCTGCTCGGCCCGCAAAACCTGGAGGCAGGGTTTGCAAACAAAATCAAAAACATCCGCACAGGTGGAAATGTTGCCAAGCTGCACCTGGCACTCGGGGACATGCCGGAATTCACCGGACTCGATACCTCACTGGCCGGGGAACGACTGTTGATTGCGCCTTCACTTCAATACGTGGAGCATGCATTCAATCACGCCAAGTACGGCGAGCATTCGGCTCAGCCGGTGGCGGAAATTACCATTCCCAGCATGAGCGACGACAGCCTTGCGCCCACAGGACAGCATGTATTGTCTGCCAATGTGCAGTGGGCTCCACATGGTTTGAAGGCCGGGTGGAGTGAATCAAAAGAGGCCTTCAAAAACATCGTAATCGATACCGTTGAAGCCTATGCGCCTGGCATCCGTTCACAGATTCTTCATTCCGAAATTCTGACGCCCCAGGACATCGAATCAGAGTTCCGTATCACAGGCGGGCATTGGCACCATGCAGAGCTGGCACTCGATCAGTCCATGATGATGCGACCGGTACCAGGCGCGGCGCAGTATGCTGCACCGGTCAAAGGACTGTGGACGTGCGGCGCAGGCTGCCACCCCGGCGGCGGTGTCATGGGCAGCGCAGGCCGAAACGCCGCGTATGCAGTTATTGAAGGGAGAGAACAATGAGAACCGTCCATTTCGAATCCCGCGAACATTACCGGGACAAAGTTTTTCCCAGCCCGTTTCATTCCCGGCAGAACGCGCTGAATCAAAACAGGACCTGGAGCCGCTGGTTCGATTACCTTTCAGTGCCGGCATATACCTGCTCAACCCTGGAGTACTTCTCGGGCCGCAATTCCTGTGGTGTTTTCGACCTCACCCCTATGACCAAACACCTGATCACCGGTCCGGATGCCCAGGCGTTTTTAAACCGGCTGGTCACACGGGACGTGGCAAAAATCAAGCCGGGTCAGGTGGGTTATGCTGTCTGGTGCACCGATGAAGGCCAGGTGATCGATGACGGCACCATTTTCCACCTGCGCGAAGGTGTATACCGCCTCTGTTCGCAGGAACACCAGATCGACTGGCTGTCGATCAACGCTGTGGGTTTTGACGTCAATATAGTCGAGGATACGCACGATGTGGCCGGTGTTGCGGTGCAGGGACCGACTTCCTGCGCGACCTTGAAACGGATGGGACTGGCCGGGGTGGAAAACATCACGCCATTTGGCCTGGCATATTTTGATTTTGAAGGTACGGAGCTGATGGTTTCGCGTACCGGTTTCACCGGTGACCTGGGTTACGAGCTTTGGATTCACCCTGATCACGCCGAAATCATGTGGGGCCGCTTGTTCGAGGCTGGTGAGCTTTCAAATATCAGGCCCATGGGCTCCGATGCACTCGAATTGTTACGCATTGAGGCCGCATTCATCATGGCAGGTGAGGAATTCATGCCGGCAATGCAGACGGTCCGGCCCACGCACACACGTTCACCGTTCGAATTGGGCCCGGGCTGGCTGGTTGATTTCAAAAAACCGGTGTTCAACGGGCGCAAAGCACTGTTGAAAGAAAAGGAAAATGGTTCACGCTACGCGCTTGTGCGACTGGACATCGAGGACAACAAGGCTGCGAACCATTCATATGTCTATGATACGAAAGGTAAAAACATTGGCTGGGTTACTGTGTGACGTCAGCCCATATGGGGCCAATCAACTGCTTTAACTAAGAGACACTTCTGCTATTTTTAACCTGAAGCAGAGGAGTCTCAATATGAGCATGTCAAACACCACCAAACGGGTCAAGGAGATCCGCCGCAATACCCGTCGCAAGTTCTCGTCAGAGGAAAAGATCCGTATCGTACTGGATGGATTGCGCGGTGAAAGCTCGATCGCTGAACTGTGTCGCCAGGAAGGTATTAACAACAATCTGTATTACCGCTGGAGCAAGGATTTTCTGGAGGCCGGTAAAAAGCGCCTGTCAGGAGATACCGTCAGAGAAGCCAACAGCGATGAAGTGGTTGGTCTCAGAAAAGAAAATACCACCCTCAAGCAAGCGGTTGCCGAACTGTACCTGCGCAATGACTGGCTTAAAAAAAGTCTCACTGGGTAGGGTGTGACATTGGACGAAGACTGATGTACAGCGCATCTGAAAAGCTGGCCATTATCCGCCTGGTGGAAGACTCGGAGTTATCCGTGCGCAGGACTCTGGTCGAGATCAACGTCAGTCGCAGCAGTTTCTACCGTTGGTATCAGGCTTATGAACGCGATGGCCCTGATGGCTTGCAGAACCACAGCAGGGCATCACGTCAGCACTGGAACAAGATCCCCGAGTCGGTACGGGAACTGGTTGTTGATGTGGCCCTGGAACAACCGGAGCTGACACCCCGGGAACTGGCCTGGCATCTTACTGATACCCATGAGTACTTTATCTCGGAGTCCAGTGTCTATCGCATCCTCAAGGCCCATGACCTGGTTACCAGCCCACAGTTCATAGTGATGAGCGCAGCCGATGCGTTCCAGCATCCGACACGGCGTGTACATGAACTGTGGCAGACAGACTTTACCTACTTCCGGGTGGTGGGCTGGGGCTGGTACTTCCTGTCGACGATCCTGGATGACTATTCCCGTTACATCATCAGCTGGCGGTTGACGACCACGATGGCGGCGCATGATGTCACCGATACTCTGGAAGATGCTCTGAAAGCCACAGGGCTCACCGAAGTCAGGGTGCATCACAAGCCCAGGTTACTGTCTGACAACGGCCCCTGCTATATCTCAAAAGAACTCAGGGAATGGTTGCAGGATCAAGACATGAAGCACACCCGGGGAGCACCGTACCACCCGATGACCCAGGGCAAGATCGAACGCTACCACCGTTCGATGAAAAACGTGGTCAAGCTGGAGAATTATTACTTCCCGTGGGAACTGGAAAGTGCCATTGCTCAGTGGGTGGCTCATTACAACCATGAGCGGTATCACGAATCACTGGATAACGTGACGCCGGCTGATGTGTATAACGGAAGAAGAAACGACATCCTGGACCGACGGTCAATGATCAAAGCCAGGACGTTAACGCAAAGGAAAATACAAAACCTGCGGTTAGCAGGCTAGACTGGAGAAAGTACGGGCAGAAAAGTGTCTCTTAGAAAATAGCTCAAGTGGTGCCATATGCTCTGACGACGTACAATATGCCCTTTTCAACATGAATCGTCTCCTTGCTACTATTCCATACCGGCAGGCTGGCAGAACTTTAGTCCTGAACTCAAGGTGGTCCCGTTCCTGGACCAGCTTGAATCATTGGCATCAGGACGCCGTATTCCCCCTTTTCCCTTGAATCTAGTTGATACTAATTATCAGTTTTGTCAGCAACTTGCTCAAACATCATGATGTATTGTGCGAAACCTGAACACGCGCAGCCAGAATAGCTAGAATGATTTCGTGACGGTATTGGACTTTGGTCGTATATACTGTGACGACGTACACTAATTAATCTGCATCTATATCGTACTCATTTGAGTTTTCGAGAATCCAAGCGGCTAAGCCTGCTTCATCTATTTCGCCGGTTGCTACATCTTTGATAACACACACAGCTTCAACTTCTTCTGCGACTAATTGCATCCCATTCAATATAAGAAACACGTTAATCACAGTCAGAGAGATTCGTTTGTTACCGTCGTTGAAAACATGATTTTTAGCGAATCCAAATCCATAACTTGCTGCCAGTTCATGAATTGGCATTTCGGGTTCATAGCCTATTAAATTAATTGGGCGCACTAGAGTAGACTCCAGCGCGCCCTCGTCTCGAATGCCGTGTAAACCACCGAACTCTTCTATGAGCTCTCGATGGAAATGTCTTACATCACTTGCATTTAGCCATTCGGGCATTTTTATTTTGCAAGTTCGTGCAATGCATTCCTATAGCGTTTCCTTGTGTGTTCAAACGCTTTCAATTTACGCTCAAAAGAAGGATCATAAGGCTGTATTTGAAGACCGCCTTCGTAAGAAACTCCAAACAATTCGTCTCCTTCTTCCACATGCAGACGAGCCAATTCATCTTTAGGGATAATCACCCCAAGCGAACCACCGATCTTCCGAAGTTTCATAACAGCAGTCATAACACCTACCTCCTATAAGATGCTATATCTCTTATTAGTTAAGATTATAACTTTAGTTATAAGTTCAAGTAAAGCGAATTAATGTGAGCCAAAAAGGCGGCTAAACCTATAGATGTTGGATAAAACGTACTAATCCCATACTAAGCAGCATTACTCAGAATCAAGTTACTCGATTTCTTTAGTCTTCTCAGCAAATTAAAGCCAAATGTGGTGATTTAGCCGACTAATTAAGAATTTGTTTCTGGCTGATCCTCCCTGAAAAAGGGGCTAACTTGGCTTAGGAAATAGGCTCGCCTTGGGCCAAGAGCTTACCTCTGATTCGTTACCATCCAGGTAGTTATTCGTATCTGGGGCAGAAGGCTAGTCCAGATATACCTTTAGGTTATTAGAAAAGTTGTTTAGAAAGTCGTTTATATTTCTGTCTTGCGTAATAGAGGTTCCATTACTGCCTGCGGTGAGTTTGACAATTATATTGTCTTGGAACACTTCACCAACAATTGCAATGTTGTTAGGCCAATTTGTTGTTAGCCATTTCATTGGTTCCGCAGCCTTGATCGAAAAAGAGTTGCCCTCAAGACCTTCGTTCTTAATCTTCAATTTTGAATCAGCACAAACCTTTTTGCACAAATTAAAAGTTGTCTGCAAATCGAGCGATGATTTCAGATTTTGGTTGAAGCTTTTCCCCAGACCCATTGCCCTTCCTCGAATGCTTACCCGTAGGAAAGTGTAGAAGGGGCTAGTTATCGTAAGGACTCCCAAACCTGGCTTGAGAGAAGCATGACACGGAGAAAGGGATTTGGTGCCGGCAGACGGATTCGAACCGCCGACCTGAGGTTTACAAAACCCCTGCTCTACCAACTGAGCTATACCGGCACTTTTTGCTCCGCATATGGCGCCATATGCGGAGCAGGGAGCGTATTCTAATCGAAGCGATGCATTGTGCGAAGCACACAATGCAAAGAAATACAGTTCAGGGAACCACAATCTCCCCTTCGGGCATAACAGCATCTTTCGGACAGGAAGTGGAACGTTGCAGTTCTGGCGGGACGAGCCCAGCCAGCATCCTGGATGCATGCTCGATACCAACCTGCTGTTCAAAGTCCACCCAGAACCTGGATTCGTCATCCCGCTGTATGCGAAATTCTGCCTGGAATCCCATTTCACGAATTCGATCCCTGTGTTCAGTAGCGTTGGACTGGTTGATGAAATATCCAAGCGAAACCGAGTTATTCCATATACCGTTCTTGATCAGGGACACATCATCCAGGCCGGCATCATAAAGTATTTTCACCGCCTGGCGTGCACCTTGCTCATCTCCATACGGGGGCAGGTAAACCCAGTATCCACGATCCACAAACGCTTCGGTTTCCCTGGAGCTGACGCTGGATGTGTTTTCCCGCAACATTTCAACGATTGCCTCGACCGTTGCTCGCGTTTCAAACGGTCCGACCGTAAAGCACTGGCTATCCAGTGACCCGGGTGTCAATTCATCCATTTCACTGAGCAGGCGAATTCCGGGTAAATCCGGATTCTGAGACACTGGGGAAGTTTCAGGCTGCTTATCCCCGGCCGGAGGTTTACTGGCTTCCAGCCCCAGCAGGAGAATATTGCCTGTCAGCAATACAAGAATGAGGAGCTTGATTTTCGTCAATGCCCGGGTCCCTTTTTGATAATGCTCACTTCGCCTGCCAGGTATTCTCCCACACCGCGCTCTGTTTGCAGCATCAATCCACCCCTTGCGCTGATCCCAAGCGCAATGCCTTTTAGTGTTGAGCCTGGTAATCGCAGATCGACCTCAGATCCTGCCAGGGCATCGCGCAGTTTCCAATCGGCGTGAAAAGACGAGAATCCATTGCTCGCCAATACTTCCAGCCGGTTTAACAGGGAATCCAAAAGCAGCCCGGCCAGCTGGTTCCTTGAGATTTCAGGAACATGGCTGGAAACATCAGTCCACGGCTGATCTATGGATGAGGCACCAGGTGCAGATTCAGGCATTCGCACGTTGATACCAATACCCATCACCGCCAGACAGGGGCCGTTTACATCACCCTGCACCTCCACCAGGCAACCGCCGATTTTGTACCCATTCAGTAGAATGTCATTTGGCCACTTGATGGCATGTCCTTTCAAGCCAACCCGTTCCAGGGCATCGCAGGCTGACAAGGCCACCAGCAAGGGCAGGCAAGCCAATTCACCGACGCCGCATTCAAACGCCCATCCAAGGCTGGCATAAATATTCCTGCCAAAAGGTGAAACCCACTGCTGTCCACGACGGCCGCGGCCTGCCGTCTGGTATTCTGCCAGCACCGCCACACCCGGCTGTTCAGTTGCGGGCCTTGCCTGCAGCCAGCTGTTGCTTGAATCAGTGCCTGGCAAAAGCACGAGATCTCTTAAATTGCGTTTTGCGCGCGCCCCGAGTTGTGAACAAATCAGTTCCTTATCCAGCAACTCGAGCGGCTCCTGAAGCTTATATCCCTGGCCCGCGACTGCATCAACCAAAATGCCCTGCATTCGCAGGGCTTTGATATGTTTCCATACAGTTGTCCGGGAACAACCCAGTTTCAATGCAATCGCTTCGCCTGAGCGGGTTTCGCTGGCAGATAGAAAGCTGGCCAGCTTGAAGTCAAACTCCCTGCCCATCAATTCTTTACTTGCGGAACCAGTTGAAAACGCGCGCTTTTTCAAAGCGGTTTTCGTTGCCGTCTTTAAGCCGTTTCAAATTGCTGCGATGGGTAAAAGCCATGAACGCTGCGATGGCTATGCTAAACACCAGTAATCCATCTGAACTGCCAAAGTACAAGGCTGAAGGTACCAGGCTGATTCCAGCTAAAACGGTGGCCAGCCCCACGTAACCGGACAGGCCCAAGACCACCAGCCAGGTCAACAACATCGTCACCAACAGTACCGGTTCAATGATCATCAGGGCGCCTGCCGCAGTTGCTGCACCCTTGCCACCCTTAAATCCGTGATACACGGGATAGCAATGTCCAAGAACTACGGCGAATCCGCAGGCCAGCGTGGTCTGTTCAAAGCTCAATATACCGGGCCCGCTTATCAGGGCGATACCGGGCACCCAGGCCGCGGCCACTATTGCTTTCCCGACATCTATCACGATCACGCCAAGTGCAAACAGCAGACCCTGGGTTCTGAATGCATTGGTGCCACCGGCGTTACCGCTACCCATCGTTCGGATATCTACTTTTTTCAATGCCCCCATCAATATGCTGCCTGAGACTGAGCCCATCAGGTAAGACAGGATTAACTTGAAGGCAAGTTCGGTCATTTTGCCAACACCGACGGTTGGGGCAGAAATCCGATAATAATACCGCCGCGTCCCAGGTGAACCCCAAGTGCCGGGCCAGCATCTGCAAGGTGGCAGGAATGGATCATTGGATGTTTTTCCAGGATGAGATGCCGGACATCCCGCGCACCCTGGACATTGTCAACGTGTGCAATCAGCAATCGATAAATACGGTCCTTCTTCATTCGCCTGACGATATTCCTTGCCAGCGCCTTTGCATCCACAGCTTTTCCAAAACTGATCCCACCGACCCCCATCTTGCCCTTTTTAGCCATCAATATTGGCGAAACATGCAGGATATCGGATACTTTTTTCACCCAGGCCGGAACCCGTCCGCCACGCACTGCGGGTGCCAGGTCTTTGGGGACGGCAACGGTCTGGGTTTGCGGAGCCAATTCCGAAAGTAAAGATTCTATTTCATCTGCTGACATATCCCTGGCTGCGGCTTCAGCAGCAACAATGGCCAGCAGACCCTGGCCGCTACTGGCATTCAAGGTGTCAAAAATACGGATATCGGCGTTTTCCATCTGATCAGCGGCCCGCCTGGCCACCTGTGTGGTTCCACTAAGCACCCCGGACAGTCCTACCGAAAGCACCTGGTAACCGTGGCTGTCAAGCAGGGTGTAAATCCGCTTGAAATCGCCTACCGGTGGTTGTGAAGTCTGCGGAACTTCATCGCTTTCTTCCAGCATGCGGTAAAACTCATCGGGCTTAAGTGACACACCATCCAGGAATTCCCTGTCCCCGAAACTCAGTCGTACCGGAACCACGTTAATGCCCAGGCGTTCGATCTCGCTAATGGGAAGATCTGCACCGGAATCCACCACGATGGCAACCTTTCCCTTCTGGTGCAGCAAACCGTGCTGGCGTTTCATGTCGTCAGCCTTTTGCTGGGTGATCTCCCCAAACTCGGAACAGGCCAGAAATACATCCGCCGGGTTGTTCACATGGATATGAACGCGAATTCTCTCGGGACTGCCTGCAACAACCAGTGAACTGCTGTCCAGTTCGTTCAGGCGCCGCATGATCACATTACGATTCATATTATCGCCGTCGATCACGCATTCCGTGCAGAACCGGTGATCCCCGATTTCCAGGTCAATATCAAATTCAACCGTATCGAGGTCGGTCATATCATCCACCAACTCGTCCACTTCGCCCTTGTCGGTAAACGCCCAAACGCCTTCAAGCAAATCAACAAAGCCCTGCCCCCCGGCATCGACCACACCCGCCTGTTTGAGCACTGCCAACTGATTAGGTGTATTGGCCAGGGATTCACGAGCCCGCTCAAGGCCGAGTTTCAGTATCCCGCGAATACCACTGTTCCCATCTTCAGCCTGGCGGACAAGCTCGTCCGCAAAGTCCTCCATCACCGTCGGTAGAGTGCCCGCTACAGGTTCTGACATGGCGGTCCAGGCCTGTTGAGCGCCCAGCTGGCAGGCTTGCGCCAGGCCTGTCGTGGTTAACAGTTTTGCGTCTGCTGCAGATTCACGGAATCCCTGGAAAAACTGCGCCATAATCGCGCCGGAATTCCCGCGTGCGCCATCTATTGCCGTCTGGGCAACCCGATTGATCACATCGCCCAATCCCTTATCCTGCTGATTCCCGAGTGCTTCGAGTATTGCCTTGAAAGTGAATGCCATGTTGGTGCCGGTATCACCGTCCGGCACTGGAAACACGTTGATCCGGTTGATGTAATCACGCCGGTGAAACAGGTGCCTGATACCGGCACTGAGACCTCGCGTAAAGCGCCGGCCATCAATGTAGGCGATTGCGGTAGCCGGGTATTTCAGGGATTGGGATTTCATCAATATGGAGACTACTGCAAAAAGGGGCCAGCTTCATTTATTGTCACATCAATAAATGAAGCTGCTTTGAGCTGTTGGTGAAAATACCCCATGCGTGGCGGATCATGCCATCACTGAACAGTGGCCGGGCGCCAGGTCAACCATAAAAATTTCGATTGAGCAAAATCCATCGAATCGACTATGTCGTTTCGGCTTACATGCTTTTAAAATAACGATATTTATTTTCGTTTAATATCAATCAGTTAGCAGAGTGTTTTGTCACGAAACCGGTAATCGGGCAATTGATGCTGATTACCGATACATGGCTTCCGGCACATTTGGCATAAACCTGCATCTTTACAATATGTATGGATCAGGATAAATACCGGGAAAACGACATGAGCACTGAAAACTTGTTTGAAAGCATCAAGGAAAACCTGAACGGACGTGAAGGTCAGCCGATCGTGCTGGGTGTCTGCAGCGTACTTGCAAGTCGCTTTGAACAAGAAGTCTGGATTTTCCGGGCTACAGCCATCGTTCTGGGTGTCTTTTTCACATTCGCCACGCTGGTTGCTTACATCCTGCTCGGTCTGTACATGAAGGAAACAGAAGAGCGCACCAAGGGCCTGTTTAAAGGCCTGAGTATCTGGGCCCAGGAAGCTTTCAAAAAGTGTGTTGAATTATTTCATAGTCTGTTTGGGCATTCTTCCAGAAGTAACAACGGTACTTCTTAGGACTTGCTGGCACTTGTTAGGGCTTGCTGGCACTCGGAAAATCAGTTTTTCAGTTTTTGTTTTTAAGAAAACGGACCAGCCCGGCTTCATCAAATGGCCAGAATATTTCGGCTTCGGTGTCCATGCGCTGAAGGACCGGAACGCTCTCGCCATAACGGCGCACCAGAGTGAGATCTTCCTCAATATTGACTCTCTCGATATCCGGTCTGGCACCGGATTTGTCTAGTAATGCGTCTGCCACTTCGCAAAGGTGGCAATCGGGACGCGAATACAGCCTTAATTTGGTCATGAAAGAAACACTTTCTATTTGCGATGTTCTCTGTATATTGTGTCGGGTAAATCTCCCCCCGTCGAACACAGGGAACCGGTTGCCTATGTCCGTAAGCGTATTCGAGTTGTTCAAGATAGGCATCGGCCCATCAAGTTCACATACGGTAGGCCCGATGCGCGCTGCCCGTATTTTCGTAATCCGCCTGGCTGAAAACAACAAGCTGGATCAGACCACAAAGGTCCAGGCCACGCTGTTTGGTTCACTTGCGCACACGGGACGCGGACACGGCACAGACAAGGCCGTCATGCTGGGCTTACAGGGGAGCCTTCCCGATAATATCGACCCGGATACCATTCCGGGCATTCTTGAAGAAATCGAAAGCAGCGGGAAGATCAAATTGTCAGGCACACACACGCTCGACTTTTCCGCAAAAAGAGACTTGCTGTTTAACAAGCGGAAAAGCCTGCCCTATCATCCAAACGGTATGCGATTCAGAGCGTGGAACAGTGCAGATGAATTGATTTCAGAGCGGCATTTTTATTCTGTTGGTGGTGGTTTCGTGGTCAATGAAGACGAAGCCGCCGAGGACAGGATTGTCGAAGACACAACGATCCTTCCGTTTCCCTTTTCCTCTGCTGAGCAAATACTTGCACATTGCAAAGACCAGGGTCTGAGCATCGCCGGTATGATGATGGCCAATGAACAAAGCTGGCGCAGCCGCGCGGAAATAGAGACCGGCCTGCTGGCCATCTGGCAAGCCATGCAAGACTGCATAGAACGAGGCTATCGCACCCCGGGCGTCCTGCCGGGAGGTCTGAAAGTCAAGCGAAGAGCACCTGCACTTTACGATGCACTGGTGTCGGCAGATCCTGATCAAAGTGACCCGTTACACGTGCTGGACTGGGTAAACCTCTGCGCGCTGGCGGTCAACGAGGAAAACGCGGCCGGTGGGCGCGTGGTCACCGCACCCACCAACGGTGCCGCCGGTATTATCCCGGCGGTACTGAGTTATTACATCTGGTTCATTCCCGGTGCCAACGATCAGGGCGTGATCGAATTCCTGCTCACTGCGGGAGCAATTGGCATTCTATACATGCTCAACGCCTCCATTTCAGGCGCCGAGGTGGGCTGCCAGGGCGAGGTTGGCGTGGCTTGTTCAATGGCGGCGGGAGGGCTGACTGCCGCCTTGGGTGGCAGTGTGGACCAGGTAGAGAATGCCGCCGAGATCGGCATGGAACACAACCTGGGCCTGACCTGCGATCCCGTAGGGGGACTGGTTCAGATACCGTGCATCGAACGCAATGCGATGGGCTCGGTCAAAGCGATCAATGCCCAGCGCCTGGCCATGAGGGGCGACGGGCATCATAAAGTTTCCCTGGACGAGGTAATCAAGACCATGCGTGATACCGGCGCAGACATGAAAAACCATTACAAGGAAACTTCACGGGGCGGTCTTGCCGTCAACGTGATTGAGTGTTGATGATGAGCCCGGAGATTGCACCCGTATCCCGGCGCTGGCTGGCCCTTGCCGCTTTACTGACAGTGGTGCCATTACTGACTTTGGCCGGAGACCTTTACAAATGGCAGGACGAGGAGGGTAACTGGCATTTCAGTGACAGGCCTCCCCAGGCTGATATTGAATTTGAGTTTGTCGAACTTCCGGCCGAACCACGGGCCATGGTCTCGATGAGAAAAACCGGCAATACACTTAATCCGTCTTATGAGTTCTTCAACCATTACCACGGGCCTGCCGAACTGGAACTCAGGCTAAAGATCGCAGAAAACATTCGCTCAGATCCCCCCCCCCCCCCCCCCCCCCTTCCCACGCGAACCATGTTGCCGGGCCAAACCGAAAAGCGAGTAGTCACTTTTTCTGCCGATGACCCTCAACAGGGCTTCCGCTTCCAGATGGCTTATACCCTGGTACCGGGACGGCCATTGCAAGAACTGCCCGACAATATCGACTTCTATCCGCCTTTTCCCGCGGGAAGAGATTACCCCATCAGCCAGGGCTTTGACGGCGACAGCACGCATAAAGATGCTGCCAATCGATATGCCGTAGATATCGTCATGCCGGTGGGAACTCCGGTACTGGCAACCCGCAGCGGTATCGTGATGGAGGTTGAAGATGACTTTCACGGTGGTGACCAGAAAGAACGCTATCTCGACAGGGCCAACCGGATTCGCATGCTGCACAATGATGGCAGCATGACGGTATACGCACATTTACAGCCCAATAGTGCAAGGATATATCCAGGCGCAAGAGTGCCGGCAGGCACATGGATTGCGAAATCCGGCAACACTGGTTTCAGCAGCGGACCGCACCTGCATTTTGTCGTGCAGATCAATGCCGGACTGGCATTGGAGTCACTTCCGTTCCGCTTTCGCCAACCGGGCGGCTCTGCCATGACACCCGAGGGTGTTGGCAAGATCAGCGGCGTGCTTTCCCGACCGTAAAATTGCTGTGGCGTAGATTGTGGGAGCGATCTCTGATCGCGAATGAATGTGCGGCGGGAACGACCATTCTGGTAGAATTGCGCGCTTGCCTGCGCCGATAAAACCACATGTCAGAACTATCCAATCAAAATCAAAAGTGGCAAATCGAAAGAAGACGCACCTTCGCCATTATTTCTCACCCGGATGCGGGTAAGACCACGCTGACAGAAAAACTCCTGCTGTTTGGCGGGGCGATCAAGATGGCAGGCACGGTTAAAGCCAGGAAAGCTGCACGTCATGCCACTTCCGACTGGATGAAACTGGAGAAAGAACGTGGGATTTCGGTCACCAGTTCTGTCATGCAGTTCAGCTATTCGAACTACATCGTGAATCTGCTCGATACACCGGGCCATGCAGATTTCTCAGAAGACACCTACCGCACGCTGACCGCAGTGGATTCAGCCCTGATGGTGATTGACTGTGCAAAAGGCGTCGAAGCCCGCACCATCAAGCTGATGGAAGTCTGCCGCTTGCGGCAAACGCCGATTTGTACCTTCATCAACAAACTCGACCGTGAAGGCCGCGAGCCCATTGACCTACTGGATGAAGTCGAGTCCCTGCTCAACATCCACTGTGCACCCGTCACCTGGCCTATTGGTATGGGCCAGCGGCTCAAAGGCGTCTACCACATGCTGGATGACAAGATCCATTTATATGAATCCAGCAAAAACTACGTCACCCAGGAAGCAGAAATTATCCCGGGAATTGATAATCCGCTACTCGATGAGAGACTTGGCAGAGACGCAAAGGACCTGCGAGAAGAAATAGAACTGGTGCGCGGTGCCAGCCATCAATTTGATCCGGCGGAATACCTGGCAGGTCACCAGACACCGGTATTTTTCGGGTCTGCGATTAATAATTTCGGGGTAACACCACTGCTCGAAGCCTTTGTAGCACACGCTCCTCCGCCCGGCGCCCGCGCCACAGTGGGTCGTTCGGTTGAACCCTCAGAACCTGCATTGACCGGCTTTGTATTCAAAATCCAGGCAAATATGGACCCGATGCATCGCGATCGGATTGCTTTCATGCGCCTGTGTTCAGGGCGCTTTTACCAGGGCATGAAAATGCGCCATGTGCGCCTGGGTAAAGACGTCAAAATCGCCAATGCCCGTACCTTCATGGCCCAGGACCGCGGTCACGTGGAAGAGGCGTGGCCGGGGGATATTATCGGCCTGCACAATCATGGCACGATATCAATTGGCGATAGTTTCAGCGAGGGTGAAGCGCTTCAATTCACAGGCATTCCAAATTTTGCGCCTGAATTATTCCGCCGTGCACGGCTAAAAGACCCGCTCAAGCTCAAAGCTTTGCGAAAAGGCCTCCTGCAACTCTCAGAAGAAGGCGCCACCCAGTTTTTTCGGCCGTTGACGGGTAACGACCTCATACTGGGCGCGGTGGGTGTACTGCAGTTCGAAGTGGTTTCCTACCGGCTGAAAAATGAATATAGCGTGGATTCGGCATTTGAAAACGTCAACATACAAACGGCACGCTGGGTACAGTGTGAAGACGAAAAAATGCTTACTGACTTTAAAAATCGATTGCAGAATAATCTGGCGATGGATGCGGCGGATCAATTGGTCTACCTCGCACCAACCCGGGTCAACCTTCAGTTAACCGAGGAACGCTGGCCGGATATTCGTTTTGCAAACACCCGTGAAAACCTGCGGTTTGCCGATTAAACAAGCCTTGTTTCATCCATGACAGCACGCTTACTCAATCTGATTCCGCGTCCGGACCGGCGCAAAGCGATCTGGGCCATTGCGCTACCCATTATGGGCGGCATGATGTCGCAGAATATCCTCAACCTGGAGGATATTGGCATGGTGGGCCGGCTCGGCGATAGAGCACTGGCGGCTACCGGTATCGGCAGTTTTTCCAACTATATGGCTATTGCGTTCATTATTGGCCTGTCTGCGGGTGTGCAGGCGCTGGCTGCCCGGCGCCTGGGCGAAGAACGCCATTCAGAAACCGCCGTGCCTTTGAACGGTGGCCTGATACTGGCCCTGATGATCGGTGTTCCCCTGTGTTTTATCCTATGGCACGCCACACCATGGGCTTTCAAATTCCTGACCGGTGATCCTGCAGTTGCCGAACTCGGTGTCCCCTACCTTCAGGTCCGCCTGCTCAGCATGATGGCGGTCGGAATGAATTTCTCGTTCCGCGGTTATTGGAGCGCAATTCACATGACGGGTATCTACCTGCGCACCATCGTGGTCATGCACATCATCAATATTTTCCTGAACTGGGTGCTGATTTTCGGCAACCTGGGCGCCCCGGAACTCGGGGTTTTTGGCGCCGGGTTGGCCACGACAATTGCCTTGTATATCGGTACCGCACTGTATTTCTTTTATGCAATACGCCACGCCAGCGACAAAGGCTTTTTACACCAACTTCCCTCGCACAACATGCTGTGGCGGCAATTCAAGCTCTCGCTGCCCTCCAGTATCCAGCAATTGTTCTTTGCAGCGGGCCTGGTAACTTTGGTGTGGATCGTCGGCAAAATTGGAACGCAGGAGGTGGCTGCCATCAATGTATTGATGACATTCCACATCACCGCAATCCTCCCGGCTTTCGGCATCGCGTTGGCGACTACAACGCTGGTAGGCAATGCCCTGGGGCGCAAAGATGTTGATGACGCAGCCCAATGGGGATGGAACGGGGCAGTGATGACATTTATCTACGGGCTGGTACTCAGCATGATCCTGATACCGCTTGCCCTGCCAATACTCGGCGTATTCCTGACCAACAACGAAACCCGCGACCTGGCACATCTGCCGATGATCCTGTGGGCGGCTATGATCAGTTTCGATACCCTGGGTATGGTGATGATGAATGCGTTGATCGGAGCGGGTGACACCCGTCGAAGTATGTGGATCAGCGTGATTGCACAGTGGGTATTTTTTCTCCCTGCCGCCTACATCGTAGGACCATTGCTTGGATATGGGCTGCTGGGCGTGTGGATTATGAATGGTTTTTACCGTGTTGGGCAGGCACTGGTATCCGCACAGCAATGGCGGGGGCGGAAATGGGCACATATTGAAATCTAGGTAGCGAGGTGGCGAGGTGGCTAGCCAACTCGCCACCTCGCTATCCCCGGGCATTTGCCACCACCCCTTAAAGCAATTACATTGCTTCACAACAAAATCCATCCAGGCGGGAACCCATCATGATTGGCAGTATCCTTTTCGGTGTCTTCGGGCTGGCAGTCCTGCTGTCCATCGCTTTCGCGTTTTCCATGGATCGCAAGACCACCGACTGGAAACTGGTCGCAGCGGGCATCGGACTGCAACTGGCCTTCGCCATCATGGTTATCCTGGTTCCGGGCGGGCGAGAATTCTTCGGTTTTCTTAGTGGTATCTTTGTAACCGTTATCGGTTTCGCGCTGCACGGCGCCACGTTCATATTCGGCGACCTGGCGCGCATTGATACCTTTGGCTTTGTATTCGCTTTCCAGGTGCTGCCGACAATCATTTTCTTCGCCTCGCTGATGGGCGTGCTTTATCACCTCGGAATCATGCAGAAAGTCGTTCAGGGCATGGCCTGGGTGATGCAGAAAATCATGAACGTCAGCGGCTCCGAATCGCTGGCGGTTGCGGCCAATGTATTCGTCGGACAGACCGAGGCGCCGCTGGTGGTGCGACCCTATATCGCGCGTATGACGGAATCGGAATTACTCACGATGATGATCGCGGGCATGGCCACCATCGCCGGCGCCGTGCTGGCCGCCTATGTCGCCATGCTCGGGGGCAACGACGAGGCGCAGCAATTGTTCTACGCCCGCCATCTGCTGGCGGCGTCGGTGATGGCAGCTCCGGCCACCATCGTGATCGCCAAGATTCTTCGGCCCGAGATCGCAGAATCGCTGACCAAGGGCAGCGTGGCCTTGCATGTGGAAAAAACGGCCGGAAATCCCATCGAAGCCGCCGCCAACGGCGCGGCGGTCGGTGTCAAACTCGCACTGAATGTGGGCGGAATGCTGCTGGCCTTCCTTGGCCTGATCGCGATGATCAACTGGCCTCTGAATTGGCTGGGTGAGTGGACAGGCATCGAGGCTGTGATTGGACAACCGCTGAGTTTGACATCCATCCTCGGTTACATCCTGTCGCCACTGGCCTGGGTCATCGGCGTACCCTGGGAGGAAGCAAAGATCGTCGGCGGCCTGATCGGTGAGAAGGCGATCGCCACCGAATTCGTGGCCTACACGCACTTGAACCAGATCAAGGACACCCTGTCTCCGCAAGCTGTTCTGATCTCGACCTATGCCTTGTGTGGATTTGCCAACTTCGCTTCGATCGCAATCCAGATTGGCGGAATCGGTGGCCTGGCGCCAGAACGGCGTGGTGATATCGCAAGGCTGGGGTTACGCGCTTTGCTGGGCGGGACTCTGGCCACCATGATGACAGCGACGATCGCAGGTGTCCTGACGAATCTCGCATAGTCACAAGGATTTGGGCTGGGCCCCGTGGCCGATCATTCACAATTCGCGCTTTTTCGCACTCCGCGTTTCATGCCGTTTTTTATGACCCAGGCGCTGGGTGCGCTGAATGACAATATCTTCAAGAATGCACTGATCGCGCTGGTTGTTTTCCAGGGCAGCCAGATGGTCGGCCTGAACACCAACCAATTGGTCAATTTCAGTGCAATGATTTTTATCCTGCCGTTTTTCCTGTTCTCTGCCTTGTTTGGCCAGTTCGCCGACAAATATGAAAAATCCATGCAGATTCGGCGAATCAAGATTTTTGAAGTAGTCATCATGATGACCGCGATGATGGGATTCTGGCTGGACAGCGTGCCCTTGTTACTCGGCGTGTTGTTCATGCTGGGTTTCCAGTCCACCATCTTTGGGCCGATCAAGTACGGGATACTCCCCCAGGTACTCGAGCCTCGGGAATTGGTGGGCGGCAACGCACTGGTCGAGATGGGTACTTTCGTGGCCATCCTCGCTGGCACCATTGCCGGTCCATTACTGGCCGGCGTGAACGCGGAATGGCCTGTTTGGGTGAGCGGCTCCTGCCTGCTGGTTGCAGTGGCAGGCTACCTGGTCAGTTGCAGGATTCCACAGGCTGAAGCCGTCGCACCGAATCTGAAGATCAACTGGAATATCTTTAGCGAGTCGATGCGCAACATCCGTTTCATCACCAAGAACCGGACCGTGCTTAACAGCGTACTGGGTATTTCCTGGTTCTGGTTTTTTGGTGCCACTTTCCTGATCCAGATTCCCAGTTATTCGCAGAACGTGCTTGGCGGCGATGAAACCCTGATGTCCGCCCTGCTGGCGATGTTCATTATTGGAATCAGTGCAGGATCCCTGCTTTGTGAGAAATTGTCCGGTCACCAGGTTGAAATCGGCCTGGTGCCATTCGGGGCGATCGGCCTGACCGTTTTTGGGCTGGATATTTACCTGGCCAGTCCTGAAATCGTGGCACAGGGTGTCAGTACCGCGTCATTCTTCTCCCAGTTGTCCAACTGGAGGATTGGTATTGACCTCCTGATGATTGGAGGCTTTGGAGGCTTTTACATCGTACCGCTGTATGCATTGGTGCAGCAGCGCTCCGAAGCTTCACACCGCTCCAGGGTGATTGCAGGCAATAATATTCTGAACGCCCTGTTCATGGTGATTGCAGCCATATTCGCCATGCTTTTGTTGGGAAAGGCGGGATTCAGCATTCCTGAACTTTTCATGCTGACCGCCATCCTGAATGCGGTGGTTGTAATTTATATTTTCACCCTGGTGCCCGAATTCCTGATGCGTTTCCTGGTGTGGATACTGATCCACACGATTTACCGCGTGCATGCAAAAGACCTGGATCGAATTCCGGAAGCGGGGGCAGTTATCGTTGCTGCAAACCATGTCAGTTTCGCCGACCCCCTGATCATTGCCGGCATGGTAAGACGGCCAGTCAATTTCGTGATGTACTACAAGTTTTATGAAATTCCGATACTGAAATTCATATTTAAGACCGGTAAGGCCATTCCGATTGCATCGCGCAAAGAGAGTCTGGAAATTCTCGAAACGGCCTACCGGAAAATTCACGAGGTGCTGGACCATGGTCTGGTGCTTGGAATTTTCCCCGAAGGCTCGATTTCCAAGGATGGAGAAATCCAGCCCTTCAAAAAAGGTATAGACAAGATCATTTCTCAAAAACCGGTGCCGGTAGTGCCAATGGCCCTGTGCCACCTGTGGGGCTCGCTGTTCAGTCGCCGTGACCCCTTGCTCAAACGCAGGCCCTACAAGCTTTGGTCAAGGATTGAACTGAGAGTCGGCGAACCGGTACCAGCAGAAGAAGTCACGGCAGAACGCCTGGAGCAGGAGGTCAGGAATCTACGCGGAGAAGACCGGTAGATCCTGTAGTTCATACCGATACCGCCAAAGGATTTCCAGGACTGTGGAGGAGTTCACATGCGTTTGTTCAGTAATTTGCATATTAAGTCGTCAGCGATACTTTTTATTTCCTTGTTTTCACCTGGCTCATTCAGCGCGGATGAGCTCGTCTATATCAGGGCAGGAACATTGATCGATGTTCAATCGGGTGTGATGCATCACGACCAGGTTATTAGCATCCGGGGTGATCGTATTGAGAGTGTTGATGATGCTAGTGTGGGGGCATCGGGTTTTTCAGATGTTGCTTTGCGCGACGCAATCAATGCCGGAGAGATTGAGGGACCGCGTTTGCGGGTATCAGGACCGTCCCTGGGTATCACCGGAGGCCACTGCGACAACAATCTGCTGCCAGTTGAATATGATGTCCGTTCAGACGGTGTCGCCGATGGACCCTGGGCGGTCCGCACAAAAGTACGCGAAAACATCAAATACGGGGCCGATTTGATCAAGTTTTGTGCCACCGGCGGTGTGTTATCCAAGGGCGACAGTGTGGGTGGTCCGCAGTACACATTTGAAGAAGTTAAAGCACTTGTTGATGAAGCCCATATGCATGACCGAAAGGTTGCTGCTCATGCCCATGGCGCAGTGGGTATAAAGACAGCGATCAGAGCCGGCGTGGATTCCATTGAACATGCCAGCCTGATCGCAAGCCGCTTCAAGGGCTGATGGAATACCTCTGCCGGACTTCCGGCCCCAGGGCTTCCTTGAGCGGGCCGAGGTGCTGCTAGAAGTTACGCCACTGCTCCAGACCCTCTTTGTAGATCGGCTTGCGGACCTGTTCTGCGCTGGGCGTACGCACCGCCCGGTCGGTTTCGTAAAACCTCAGGCATTGCTCTTCAAAATCCAGCTCGCAGTAGTCCAGCAGCGCGCGGATTTGTCCTTCGGTGTCGGCCACCATTTCCTCGTACTGCACGCGGTGCACCCGGCCGGGCAACACCACGTCCCAGTGGTCCATCAGCTTGAGGTAGTCTCGATAGTACTTGCCGATATCTTCCAGGCCATAGGTAAAGGTCTGGCCACGGGCGAATAATTGCTTGAATCCCGAAAAACAGCCGCCCATGGGGTGGCGTCTCGCGTCAATGATCCTGCTGTTGGGCAATATCAGGTGTATCAAACCGATGTGCCGGAAATTATTGGGCATCTTGTCGATAAAGAACGGCGTGTCACTGCGCTGAATACGGGTAGTCTCAAGATAGCTTTCGCCCAATTTCCGGCATTTTTCAGGGCTTAATTCCGCCAGGATTTCGGGGTACTTCCCAGACGGATTGTCACGCGACTTATTACCGAGTTTACTGGAAATCGTTATGATATCAGGGAGTTCTATGGTTCCTTCAACCTGTGAATGACTAGCCAGAATCTGTTCCAGCAGGGTCGAACCTGCGCGCGGCAGGCCCACAATGAATATCGGATCAGGCGCCGTATAACCCCAGCCTTTGCGTTGTTCAAAAAACGCTTTATCCAGGGCCCTGACTTGCCGGACTGATTCCAGAACATTCACCCTGGGATCGTGCCGGTGCTCAATCCGGCGGATGGCGTTGCCGCGCCGGTAAAACCTGAAGGACTCCTCATACTCAGCGCGATCTTCCAGTGCCTTACCAAGGGCAAATGCCAGATGCGACTGATCGTCGGCGTCACCACCTTCAGCGGTGACCTGCTGGCGCATGCTCTCGATATCCTCGTCGTTGAAACGAAATGTCTTCAAACTGGCCAGGCTCCAGTAGGCTTCACCTACCTCCGGGCTCAGGCGGATACATTTTCTGTAGGCTTCGATGGATTCGTCCAGCCGGCCCACCGTTTTCAGCGTATGGCCATAGCTCATTTGCGCCCTGGCCTGATTGGGATAGTGCGACAGTACTTTCTCGTAAATTTTAATGGCTTCTTTATGATCTCCGATTCGAACCAGGATGGAGCCCTTGAGGGTCAGGAAATTGGGATTGTTCGGCTCCTGCGCCAGTAATTTCTCAGCCTCTATTATTGCAGCCTCCGGCTTCTGACTGCGCAGCAGCACCATTGCGTAGCTGTGTCTCGCCGCATGAAAATCTGGCGCCAATTCCAGACTGCGTGCCAGCAAGTGACTGGCATCTTTCAGTTTCCCAAGCTTGACGCCGATGTCCGCAAGCACCCGGATAGCGGATACATCGGCTGGAAATTTCTTGAGTAAATTGCGAACAATATGTTCAGCCTGGCCGATCTTGCCTTCGCGCATCAACTTGACAGCATCGAGTAGCTCGGGGTGTCGGGTGGAGTTTTCAAAATGACGCTCAAAAGCCTGGCGACTGCCCTCTTGATCGCCGGCCACGGATAACTGGTGGCCAAGACTGAGCCAGGCAGGGGCGTGCTTCGAATCTATCTTGACCGCTCTGCGAAGTGCACTGATCGCCTTTTCACCTTGCCCTACTGCGCCAAAGCATTGCGCAATTTCATGTAGAAAATCTGGAGAATCCCGGTATCCGGCAAGCAGTGGCGCCAGTACATCCAGGCCCTTTTGTGGCATTTTTTGCAGGAGAAAAGAAGAGGCCAGTATTCGCTTTGCCTCGCTAGTGCCGGGGTAAATCTTCAGAATTTCATGAGCCTGCTCTGCTGCCAGTCGTGGATCGTGTGCGAGCAGAGCCGCCGCATTCCTGAGGGCAGTTTGCAGGTCACCTTTATCAGTTTTATCGGCCATGGCGATATTATCCACAAATACTGCCTGAAAGGGTGTAATTCCGAACCGTGTGAAGCACAACGCTTTATCATATTTATGCTTCGTTTCGTTTGTTTTTATCCAATCAAGGAAATGATCGTAATTTTACTGTTAATATGGTGTTATATAATTGTCAAACTGGCGAAAATTCCTATACAGGCCAAGCTGTGTGTGGAAAGCACGCAAAAAAATGCATGTAGGAGATTCTGGTGAAGAAATTTGGTAATTATGCCCTTGACGAAATATACTGAAGGGGCTAGTGTGCCCGGATGGATTTTCCGCGGTGGCCCCGATGGTGCTTGCTTGTTTTTGTGGAGGAAGCACTTGTTGGCTTTCTCGGGACTCGTGACATGATGACGCAGTTCTGGCCGGCGGTGGCGCCGTTTCTTACCATTCTTGGGTTTGGGTCCGGGCTGGCTGCTCTGTCAATGTTTTTCGACCGGTGGATGGCCGATTACAAAAAATGGCGGAGAGAACAGACCGCGCAGCAACAAGAAGCACTGCGGCAGCGACAGGCAGACGAACTGCGACGGCGGGACGAGGCACTGCGCAGACTTGATTATGTTAAAAAGTTTCTTAGGAGCCCAGGGGAAGGCACCACCGCCAAAAGAGAGAAGTTTAATATTGTTTTCCGGGAGCTTAAGGAAATGGGGCTCCTCGGAGGAGACCTAAAGGGAGGCGACCTCCTTGACACAGTGTATAAACGAGCCTGCCAAGCAGAGACCTACTTGGAAGAATTTGGGTGTGATGAAGCTATTAGGCGGATTGCGGGTGATGGGTAGCAAAATGAACCAATATGCTATGCCACCAATTCACGATAGGTGAGGTTTCCAGTGTTCATAATCCGCTCCAACGTATCGTGGAAGATGTGGCGGTTGTCACGATTGTTGAATCGCCACTCCAGTTCTTCAAGGTAGCGGTCCATATGCTTGCGGCTCATCTTATGGAAGGTCCCGACGATCGAACGCTTGAAAAGACTCCACACGCCCTCGATACCGTTGGTGTGGACATCGCCTACGACCCACTCCTCGATCGAGTGGTTGACCGTTTCGTGGCGGGTGTCGGCGTCGGCGATGCCGAGGTAGGACTTGAGTTCGTCGGTATAGATGGCTTCGGCTTCGTCCTTGACGGTGCGCCCGATGAAGTCATGCAGGGTTTTCTTCTTCACGTCCGGGATCTGTTCCAAGCGGACCTCACCCTCGCGCTGGATGGCGCCGGCGACGATGGTCTTGTTGCCCGTGTAGCGGCGTCCCTTGCCCTTCACCTTGCCGCCCACAAGCGTTTCATCGACCTCAACGACGCCAACCAGCACCGGGCCGGTGAGCGGGTCGTTACCCATAGCCTCACGGATGCGGTGGCAGAGGTGCCAAGCTGTACGGTAGGTCACCCCGAGTGTGCGCTTGAGTTGGTTGGCGGACATGCCCTTCTTGGACTCGCACATCAGATAGATGGCGGCGAACCACTTGCGCAACGGCAGGTGCGAATCGTGCATGATGGTCCCGCTCGTCACCGTGAACTGGTAGCCGCATGAACGGCAGTAGTACTTGCCCCCATCGGGAAGTTCACGGGAGTCAATCGCGCCGCACCGAGAGCAGAAAGGGCCATCGGGCCAGCGGATATCTTCTAGGATCTCGCGGCAATTCTCATCGCAATTGAACCGATCCATTAACGAAAAAAGGTTTACATCAGTCATGACTCAAGCTCCCAAGAAGAAACGACGGTTGCCCAAGAGCACCCACAATCTCCCCGACCATGACTTCATGGAGAAAATCGTCGGGAAACGCACCATGAAGGCTATCGATAAAGCGGTTGCCGAAAACAACAAAGGCATTGAAAAGACAGGATTATTTAAGGGCATGAAGGGATCTTAGCGGATCCCTGTCATTTCGTCAAGGGCATAATTACCAGAAATTTAATCGAAATCAATTAACACGATCAATATCCATGGCCCTGGCGGGTTCGGTCGTTGCCGCTATTGTTGTGGCACCGGTGCAGGCCCAGGATCAGGATCAGGATGATAGCTCGTACATGATTGAAGAGGTTATTGTTACCTCACAAAAACGCGAACAAAGTCTGCAGGATGTAGCCGTTTCAATCCAGGTAATGGGAAACGAGCAACTCGAAAACCTGAACGTCCGGGGCTTTGAAGACCTCATTGATTTCATGCCGACTGTTTCATACTCTTCCAATGGGCCCGGTTATGCCAAGATTTACATGCGCGGCATTGCCAGTGGCGGCGACGGTAACCACTCAACTTCCATGCCCAGCGTTGGCTACTACCTGGACGAGCAACCGGTGACCACGATTAACCAGGTGTTGGACATCCACATGTACGACATCGCCCGTGTTGAAACGCTATCCGGCCCGCAAGGGACTCTTTATGGCCAGGGCAGTCAATCGGGCACCATCCGTATCATCACCAACAAGCCGGTTATCGGTACAACCGAAAGCGGCTTTGACCTGGAAGCCAATTCGGTCTCGAATGGTGATCCGGGTTATAACCTGAATGGATTCTGGAACCTGCCGCTGGGCGATAGTTCAGCAATCAGGCTGGTGGCATGGCACAAGGAAGTGGGTGGCTATATCGATAACGTGCCGACCTCTATGCACTTTCCCGGGCCGCAGGCCATTACCATCAATAACCACGCTTTTGCCAGGGAAAACTATAACGATTTTACCTCCACAGGTCTGCGCGCATTGCTGAAAGTCGATTTGAACGATAACTGGACTTTAACGCCAGGCATCATGTACCAAAAGTCAGAAATTGAAGGCGAATGGGCGCACAATCCGGAATTTTTTGGCGAACGTCAAACCGGTAAGTTGTGGGATACGTTTGCCGATGATGACTGGTATCAGGCCTCATTAACCCTGGATGGCAGTGTCGGAGATATCGACGTCGTTTATGCAGGCGCATACCTGAATCGGAACAATGTCAGTGAGTACGACTACAGTGACTATACCGAGTACTGGGCGTATTACCTCACGCAAGATTACTATATCAGTGAAGCCTACCCGAATGGCTACTGTGTTTACTACAGTAGTCGCTACAGCGCAGAAGTCGGATCCTACGAGTGCGCCGACGGACGGCAATACGTAGGCGCTGACGAGGAATATACGCGCCAGAGTCATGAATTGCGTTTCCAATCCTCACAGGACCAACAATTTCGGTGGATTGCAGGCTTGTTTTATCAGAGTCAGAAGCACGACTTCGACCTGCAATGGATTGTTCCTGATCTGGACCCCGCCAGAACGGTGGTCCTGCCCGGCAATTCCCTGTACGGCGGTGCGACAGTCTGGCAGACCTACCAGGTCCGCACCGATGAGGACAGAGCCCTTTTCGGTGAAATGACCTTTGATTTCAGCGATCAGGTGACTGGCACATTTGGCGCCAGGTACTTTGAGTACGAAAATGAGCTGTACGGTTTTAATGGCTTTCTCCGGCATTGCACCGGATTCTATATTGACGGCAAATTTGTCGTGGACCCCGACGGCGAAGTGCAGTATCCCTGCTTCGACACCCGGATCCTGGATGACGTGGCCAAGGGCGATGACTGGGCTTTCAAGGTCAATATGGAATACCGCATGGATGATGACAAGTTGTTTTATATCACATGGTCCGAAGGTTTCCGGGCCGGTGGTGTGAACCGCGCACGTGTGCCCGGCATTCCCAAATACGGTCCTGATTTTGTCACCAACTACGAGTTGGGCTGGAAAATGTTGCTGAGCGATGGACGCGTGCGATTCAACGGTGCCGCCTATGTCATCGACTGGGATAATTTCCAGTTTGGTTTTCTCGACTTCACCGTTTCCAACCTGACCATTGTTCAGAATGTCGGTAACTCTCAAACCCGTGGTGTGGAATGGGATCTGATCTTTGCCGTGGATGACAACAATACAGTGACCTTCGCAGGTTCCTATAACGATGCCTCACTGCAGACTGATTTCTGGCGCCGAGACTCGGAACGACTTGAAGGTCTGCCCGCAAACGCCCCGGCAGGCCTTCCCATGCCTTATGTACCTAAGTTACAGTTGACGGGCATCTGGCGAAGTAATTTCGACATCGGGTCCAGGCCTGGTTTCTTCCAGGCTGCGGTAGCCTACACCGGCGAACGGTGGAACGACCTGGACGTAACCAACGTCCCCGCGAGGAAGGAGATGGACGCCTACACGCTGGTGAATGTTTCTGCGGGTGTTGAAACGGATAACTGGACTTTATCCTTCTACGTAAACAACCTGTTTGATGAGGTTGCGCAAATCGATATCGGTGATCCGGGCTATGGTGTCGGCCTGGAAAACCTGCAGCGGCCACCAGGAAATGCCTGGACCACGGTCACCAACCGGCCGCGGACCTTTGGTGTTCGATTTGGCCAGAGGTTCTGATCCAAATTCCTTAACGTCACGACCCCCTTATTTCCCTCTTTGACGGGAAATAAGGGGGTCTTTATCGGCCGCTTGAACTGAAGAAAGCGGCAACATCTGAACGTCCGCTTACAGCGCCGATATGTGATTGCCGCAAGCTTTAGTAAGTCGCAGGGATATCACCCAGGTTGGCGTAAATCGTTTTCACCTGCGTATAGTGTTCGATCGCCTGCAATCCGTTTTCGCGCCCCAGTCCGGATTGCTTATAACCGCCGAACGGCACTTCCGGCGGTGTGACGTTGTAATCGTTAATCCACACGCAACCAGCCTGAATCTGGTTTGCAACACGGTGTGCCCGGCTGAAGTCCTTCGTAAATACGGCTCCGGATAATCCGAAATGAGTTGAATTTGCGCGTTCGAGCGCCTCTTCCTCGGTCTCAAACGACAGCACAGACATCAGAGGGCCGAACACCTCTTCGCGGACAAACTCCATCTCATCGGTGCAATCGGCAAATATCGCGGGAGTAATGTACAAGCCGCTGGCGAGTTCTCCCTCGCTTATCACATCGCCGCCACATACGTGGCGCGCCCCGCTCTTTTTTGCGAGTGCCATGTAAGCACATACTTTTTCAAAATGTTCCCGGGAAACCAAGGGACCCATCTGGGTCAAGGGATCAAAGGGATCACCGACGCGGATAGCCCTGGTCCGTTCGCCCAGGCTGGCGACGAATCCATCGTGAATACTGGACTGAACAAAAACACGGGTGCCGTTCGAGCAGACCTGGCCTGTGGAGTAGAAATTCGCGACCAGCGCCGCATTCAGCGCATTTTCGAGATCGGCGTCGTCGAAAATGATGATTGGCGATTTGCCACCGAGCTCCAGTGTCACTTTTTTCAGGTCGCGGGCAGCATGTGCCATCACCACCTTGCCTGTTTCGACCGAACCCGTGAGTGTCACCTTGGCAACGTCGGGATGACTGATCAAAGCCGCCCCACATTCCCGCGCTCCCTGTACGACATTGAACACGCCGGGTGGCAGTCCGGCCTCGGTATAAATCTCGGCCAGCTTCAATGCGGTGAGTGGAGTTTGTTCTGCCGGTTTGAATACCATCGTGTTGCCGCAAGCCAGTGCCGGGCCCGACTTCCACATGGCAATCTGAATAGGGTAATTCCACGCCCCGATGCCGGCACAAACGCCCAGCGGCTCGCGCCGGACCATGGCGAAGGCCTCCGGCGGCAGATCAACGTGTTGACCGTGGATCGACTGGGCAACACCGGCGAAATATTCGATCACGTCGGCCCCGGTAATGATATCGACAACACTGGTCTCCGCGATCGGCTTGCCGGTATCGAGGGTTTCCAGCGCAGCCAGTTCATCGTTGCGCTCGCGCAGCAATTCGGCGGCGCGCCTTAAAACTGCACCACGTTCAGATGCCGGGGTTCTTGACCACGACCTGAACGCCTCATGTGCAGCCGCAACCGCCTTGTTGATTTCGGGTTCTCCCGCTGTTTCGATCTCACAGATTGGGTTTTCGTTGCCCGGATGACGCGTTACAAAGGTCTCACCACTCTGGTTGGCGGTGTATTCACCGCCAATATAGTTTTGCTGTGTCGGCAGACTGGTGTCGGCATCATATTTTTTCTGATTACTCATTGGCGTTGCTGTCTAATTCTCGTGAGAGCACCCGGATCAGGCTGTCCACTTCATTGTGTTCAATATAATACCCCCGGTAGTGCCGATGGCCGGACGCCGGATCGAACGCCGCCCTGCCATGCAACACTCTTCGATTATCGAACATCACCATCTGCCCGGGCAGTAGCGCGTGCCGCAATGAATACCGGGGATCGCGCACGCGCTTCATCAAATTACGATAGACGGCATAGAAATCGTACAGAACTTCGGTTTCCATGTCGGGAACGTCAGCGATATGAGCGTTGAATGCAAAGCAATCAAATTCCCCATTGGGATTTTGGCTGATGATCGGTTGATGGTAGCGAATATCGCAGTTGTCGTCGTGAAAACGCCATGGAACAGAAGCATGCATCAACAGATCCAGATTCCCTGGTTCTTCTTTTTCAAGATCAACGCAAATTCTGAAGCCGTCGGCGAATATCGACTCACCGCCATCCGCATTGTTGCGATAGCTGTGCAAGAACTGGTAGCCGGGTACCACGGCCTGGTTAGGGAGGTCTGTATGCAAAGGTAGAGCAAGCGAGGTGAATGCCAGATTGTTGGGATCCGGCTTGCTGATCACTTCGAACATCACACCGAAATTCGTCCGTCGGTTGAACCCGATCAGATCTCCAAAATCCTCACCGGCAGACCGCCTGTCCCCCAGGCCATCGAAAACAATCAGACCAAGCCGCTTGACGGCCAGCAATGCCTCGTAAAGCAGGTCTGCAGATTCGGTACATGATGATGCGTCGAAGCGTGGAATTTCGGGTAGGGTCCCGGCAGTCCACAGCTCTCGCCGCAGATTCGCCGGATCCTGGCGCACACGCCCGGGCTGATGAGATATCAGCCATTGCGACGTATAAACCGATTCCTCTGCTTTATCCTTCCAGCGGACAAGCAATGCGTCGTTCGCCAGCTCATAGGCCTGCGGTTGAATGCCGATAGATACTGTCGACAGATCGAAAACCCTCTCGCGGGTATCCGGATGCAGATCACCGGGGGCATTATCGCGCAACCAGATGAAGGGTAACTCAGTAACTGAGTGATCGGTCCAGCTAACAAAAAAGGCCCGCTCACCGCATTCAATTTCGGTCAGATGCATGTGAATTGAGTTTAGACAAATTGCCTTTACCCCGCAATGTGTCTCGGCTGTATACTCACTGACTGGTCCTGCGGAGTCCTTTTCCGAGCCGCGAGAGACTGGCATGATAGGTTTGGCACGTGGCGGCTGAATTAAGGTCGAGCTTCCGCGCCGAATAATGATAATCAAGAAAGAGAGCAAAAAATGAACGCCGCCCAAATTGGGTCAGGACATCCCGATCCAAGCATTGACTGGACAATTTTCACACCTGCTCTGCTACTGATCATCGCAATCGGGGCAGGAATGATTGTCTGGCCGGAACGCGGCGCCGTACTCGCAGACGCTGCCATGAATTTTGTCACTGGCAAGCTCGGCTGGCTGTATCTGACAATGGGCATCTGTTCTCTCTTTTTCGCAGTCTGGCTTGCATTTGGTCCGTACGGGAACGTTACCCTCGGAACGCCTGGAGAGGCTCCGGAGTATTCGGATGTACACTGGGTTGCGATGATGTTCACCGCGGGAATTGGCGGCAGCCTGATCGCCTGGGGTATGGCCGAGCCCATTTTCTATGTTCAAAATCCACCGTTCGGCATTGCACCGCATTCTGCCGCGGCGATGGAATGGGCGCATATGTACCCGCTGTTTCACTGGGGAATTACGCCCTGGGCCTTTTACGCCATTCCGACGGTCCCGGTCGCATACATGCTGTTCGTCAACCGCGCGCCAATGATGAAAATAAGCGGCGCATGCGAAGGCGCACTTCCGGTCAGGGGCCGCAAACCTCTGAGTAAATTGATCGATATTGTAATCGCGCTTGGCATTGTCGGAGGTACTGCAACGTCGCTCGGGCTGGGTGTGCCGCTTGTATCGGCCATGGCTTCGGAGTTGTTTAGCATTCCTGATTCACTAATGACCAAATTAATAGTGTTGGCCATCTGGCTGGCACTTTTCGGGGCAAGCGCTTATCGCGGGCTGAAAAAGGGCATCAAGGTACTCGCTGACATCAATATGGTGCTCGCCGTTGCTACGCTGTTGTTTATTCTCCTGGCGGGACCGACATTGTTTATTCTCTCAATCAGCGTCAACAGTGCCGGCATGCTGGCCGAAAATTTCGTGCGCATGTCAACATGGATGGATCCTATAGAAAAATCCGGCTTTCCCGAGTCGTGGACTATTTTTTACTGGGCCTGGTGGATTGCTTACGCCGCATTTGTTGCCTTATTCATTGGCCGTATATCAAGAGGTCGAACGATTCGGCAACTGGTGCTCGGAATCATCGGCTGGGGTACGCTGGGAACTACACTGTTCCTGGCCATCATCGGCGGCTACGCCATCTTCCTCGAATCGTCAGGCCAATTGCCTCTATCCGATTTGCTGACTGACAGCGGCATGTCCGTGATCACTGCCAAAGCGATTGCACACTTGCCATTCGGTAAAGCTGCCCTGTCCATATTTATCGTTCTCAGCGTTATATTTTATGCGACCTCGTTTGACTCGGCTTCATACACCGTGGCCAGCGTGTGTAGCAAGAATCTGCACAACGACCAGGAGCCGCCGAAGATCTCCCGCCTGGTCTGGGCATTTGCACTCGCGTTGCTGGCAATGAGCCTGCTTGTGTCAGGAGACTTCGAAATCGTGCAGGCAGCGACTGTCGTATTTTCGGTGCCACTGCTGCCGGTCATCGTGCTGATGTGTATTTCCCTGATCAGGTGGTTGCACAGGGACTTCGGTCCAGGTTCGCTGAAATAGTGCCGCTGAAGACTGGTGCCATATGCGGGCTATCTCTGAACCAGGCTCTGCACGAGTTCCCGATAATAAGAAAAATCCTGGTGTGATTGGTCCGGGTCTTTGCCCGCGTCATCGCAAAGGCGCAGCCTGATACAGTTATCGAGGTACGGGGACCTCTCGAATTCCGCCACCTCATCCGGGTTCATAGGACCACCTTGTACCTTCAGCGTATACACCGATGCCTCGGACAAACGGGACAAATATTCCGGATCGGTGGCACACAGATACTGTTTGGCCGCGACGTGTTGCCGAATCGGTTCCGTCACCGATAGCGGAAAATAATCCGCCAGGATATTGGCGCCGGCCTCTTCATGGTAGTTGTTCGTTCCTTTCATCAACACGCTGTCAGGTATTTCATTGCTGTAGTGGCCGATGTCGTGAAGCAACGCGGCAACAATCAACTCAGGATCCGTTTGCGAGATCTCTGCCGCCTGAGCCGCCTGCAGCATGTGTTGCGACATGGAGACCTTTTCCCCAAGATAAGACTCTGCTCCGCGCCGCTCAAACACATCAGCGATGTAATCGACGATGTTGGTCGCGTCAATCGCATTCCGGTCAAACACCGCAGCATTCATTACCTGGGCACTCCGTTTCAGCAAATTAATGGTGCTGTAAATACCGTATTGATGCAGTAGCAATTCTCTCGTAACCAGTGCGTTGTAAATATGGAGGTATGTTTTTCCGGCAGGAGAGTGATCTCAAGTTCCTCGCCGCCAAGCTGCTTAACCCCGGCAATAGTCATTTCCATAATGCCCACCTTGCGTGCCCACTTCGCGTAGTGAAAATCCTGAATGCCATTGCCATGAGTGTCGCTGCCCGATTTTACGACGATCTCAGTCAGAACACAATATTTTAAAGTGCCGGCCCGAGCGCCTCCTTTAACGGTTCCAGGTAAGGCTCGTAGTGACGCCACTGCTCAAGGCCGCTCGTGTAGATCGGCTGTCTCACTTGTTCGGAACTCGGTGTCCTGACAGCACGTTTTGTGCGGTGAAACTCCAGACACTCAGGTTCGAATGGCAGCCCACAGAATTCAAGTATTTTGCGTACCTCAGTTTCCAGATCCGAAACCACGTCTTCGTATTGTACCCGGAGTATTTTTCCAGGCAGGACCTTGTCCCAATATTCCATCAGTTCGACATAAGCCCGGTAGTAGCGGCCCATTTCCTCCAGGCCATAAGTGAATTCCTGCCCTTCAGCGAAAAGCTGCTTAAAGCCGCTGAAACAGCAGGCCATGGGGCGGCGTCGCGCATCAATAATTTTCGCGTTGGGTAAAATCAAATGAATAAGGCCAATGTGTCTGAAGTTATTCGGCATCTTGTCAGTGAAAAACGCTCCACCGTGCCGATGAAACGCCGTATCAGCAATATAATCTTCACCGAACTTTCTGACTTGTTCAGCAGATAATTGGTGGACAATTTTTGGGTAGAGGGAATCCTCCTTGATCATACGCCGGCCGTTGAGGCGATGAGCCAGACCGATGATGTTGGCAAGTTCCATGGTCCCATCCACCTTTGAGTGGGAGGCTAAAATCTGTTCCAGTAGTGTTGAGCCTGCGCGCGGCAAGCCCAGCACAAATATTGGTGCTGCGGACGGACAACCTTGACCTGATCGGACCTCAAAAAACGTGGCGTCAAACTGCTCTTTTTGCGCATCCAGTTCAGTTTCCAGGCCCTCAGGACTATAGCGGCTTTGTTGCTTTTTCAGGGCGTTGCCGCGTTCATAGTAGCTGAATGAATTGGCGAATTCAGTCCGGTCTTCCAGCGCCTTGCCCAGGGCAAAACACAAGTGTATGCGATCGCTCTCAGCGGTGGTGGGCGCAGATTCGGCGGCTCGCATCTGTGCCATTTCAGCCTCGCTGAAACGATAAGTCTTTAAGTTAGCAAGACTCCAAAACGCATCGCCAAAATCATGTTTGGCTGCATACGCTGCTCGATAGGAGGCAACGGCATCCTGGGTTCTGCCAATTGTTTTCAAAGCGTGACCGCGTGCCGAGTGTACGGAGGGCATTGGTTTTTTGCGTTTTAGCACGCTGTCATAGATTTTGAGCGCTTCGTCAAAATCGCCGACTGCCTGTTTTTCTGTGGCCAGGGTTATTTTAAAGCTCAAATTTTCCGGGTGCTTGGCGTGCAGTATCTTGGCTTGCTCAAGCGCTTTGCTGAATTTCTGCCGTTTGTGCAATACCTGCACATAATCCAGTCGCGCGCGTTGATAATCCGGACTGAATTCGACGCAGCTTTCCAGCAGGAACTCGGCATCATCCAGTATTTGCAGTTTCATGCCCAATTTGGCCAATAAGCGCATGGCCTCGATATGGTGAGGATGTTTTTGCAGGAAATCCCGACACAGTTGCTCTGCCTTATACAGTTTGTTTTCGTGAATCAAGCTGGTGACGGTGAGTAATTGTGCTGGCAAACTCGATAGCCACGCAACGTGATGAGCGGGTTGCTTACTTGCTTGCGTATTTCCAGAGCGCTCGTACAAGGAGGCCAGTGCCTTCCAACTGGCAAGCAATGCGGGATTCAAAGAAACGGCCTGTTCAAAGGCAGTCAGGGCCTCTGCGGGCTGGTTGATAGAGAGGTAGTTGTGGGCCTTTTCCTGGAAGGCTCGACCATAACGGGGATGCAGCGACTCTAACTGCTCCAGTGTCGCGAATGCCTTGTCGTTGTGGTTATTTTTTCGGTGGCAGACGGCAAGGTAATACAGCGCTTCGCGATTGTTTTGGTCGCCGTTTAGCAGATGTTTAAAGGATTTAACAGCATCATCGAGGCGTCCTTTTTGTAAAAGAATTTTTGCCTCGTTAAGCGTGTTCCCGCTAGCGAAGCCCAACGATGCCTTGTCATGAGCGCTCACAGGTCAGTGCTCTATATTGATGAATGGCGGTGACAAAAAAAGGGCGAACCCTAAGGTTCGCCCATTTTATATCAGGAACATAATTCGATGATCACTAAAATCCCCCGTCGTAATCGTAAGAGAAGCGCAGCCCAATTGTTCGTGGGCGATTGGTGGTTATTCTGACAACGTAGTCTTGATTATCAATAAAAACCTCCGCCCTCTCATCCGTCAGGTTCTCAACAAAAAGGGTGGCTGACCAGTTATCCTTATGCACGCCGAATGAGGCGTCCAAGGTAGTGTAAGCATCTTGTTGAAATTGATTGTTGAGAATGAGCGAGCTTGGGGTGTCATCGCTGTACTGTACACCGACTTGCGCGAACGGTTCGTAGCCGCCGTTCACAGGCCAGTCATAGCGGGCACGAAGCGCGTATTGGAGATCTGGCGCCAGCGCGAGTTGGCTGCCTACCGGTGAAGTGGGCTGGACGCCCGACGGCACATTGGTTAATTCACTGTCGTTAAAGGAAACATTAACGAACAAGCTCAGCTCATCCGTCGGCAGCCAGACCAGATCCGCCTCCAGCCCCTGGATTTCAGCATCAGCAATGTTGCCAATAAACGTCAGGTTGGAGATGGTAAAATCAATTGATGCCACCTGCATGCCATCCCACTTCAGGGAATAGACCGATCCGTTAAAGCGCAGTGAGTTGTTCCGCCAGCTCGTTTTCCAACCATATTCAATATTTTCCAGTTCATCCGATTCAAAAAAGTATGGTATGAAGTTGGGTGCGTTGCCTGATCCGCCATTGCGGTTAAAACCACCCGGTCGGTATCCCTCAGACCAGGTTGCGTACAGCATCGCATCCTCGTTCGCAAACCATTGCAGGCTGGCTTTATAAATCGTATCTGAAAGGTTGGCAGGGCTCTGACCGGCGAGAACTACGTCTATATTTGTACCGCTGTCACCTTCTGTTCTTTGCCCGTAATTAGAACTACCGTTTAATGATATATCAATGTCGTAACTGCGCGCCCCTATCATCGCTGAGAAATTGTCAGTAATGTCGAAGGTCAATTCACCGAAGAACGAGAGTTCCTCTTTACCTTTCGTGTAATCATTAAAGTAGACAATGTCCGGCGACCTGGTGTTAGGGTTGCTTGAGGTGGCCGTCGGAAATGGCGCGTTGGGGTCAAAACCCACGTCCATGGCGGCCGGATAACTCCAGTCACCACGCTCAATGGTATCAAAATCCTCCATAAACACACCCGCGATCAAACGCACACGCTTATCCGGGTCGGTAGTAACACGGAATTCATGGTTTGTGCGCTCAATGTCCAAAAACTGAATAACGTTCAAATCCGGCGTACCGCAAAAAGCGTATCCGGGATAATCACAAATGTAATACGGCATAAATGGACCGCTGTCAGCGTAGCCCGTATAGTCTTGTTTACCCTCTCTTGTGCGATCAAGATAGGCACCGGTGTAGATGAGGTCCAGGTTAGCAAGACGGCCAGTCACCGTCCACGATGTGTGATCCCAAATGTCTTCGGCATTAGAGGGTGTAAAAGTCTGCGTTTTCAGATCGCCCAACAGTGGATCGTAGTCCCACACTCCCTCAGTCTCGAGTCCCTGGTGCGTGTGTTGTACCAGAACTTCCCAGTCGTCGTTAATGGCGTATTTAAGACCGCCGCGGAAGCCCATAAAGGTGGCATCGTTGAAATCGTTTCCGGCAAGCGTAGTGTTAGTGATAATTTCTCGTGCTGATCGCGGTGTTGCAGCAACGATTGGATTTTCTATTTGTTTCGAACCGGGCACGTTATCGATAAAGCCGCCTTCTTTGACATTATATATAGCAATGCGGGCAGCCAGTTTGTCATCAATCAGCGGAAAATTGAGGTGGGCTTCCACTGAATTGCTCATCTCACCCTTGTGGGTGTTAGAAATACTGGTGACGAAACCGGCCTCAAAATCATTGTAGACCGGCTTATTCGTAATCAGACGAACTGTACCGGCCTGGGAACTGGCGCCGAACAGAGTGCCTTGGGGCCCGGGCAGTACTTCCACCCGGGCCATGTCGGTCATATAAGGGTCAAGACTTCGGCCACCCATAGAAATGGGCGCCTCATCAAGATAGAAAGCAACGTTAGGTTCTTCCAGGAGGGCACCGGAAACTTTTACGTTGCCTTTTCCGGTGGATACGCCGCGTATGAACACGTTCATTTGACCTGGCCCTTGACCCGCTGATGTCACCCCGGGCAGATGTCGAATATAGTCCTCAAAGTTACCGATATTCAGATCCTCTAAGGCCTCTTCGCCTATGGCTTGAACGGTAATCGGGATATCTTGTGCAGCTTTCGCTCTTTTTGTCGCGGTCACGACGATTTCTTCGATTATACGGGTAGTTCCAGCTTCTTCCTGAGCTTGAACAGCGCCGCTGCTCAAGGCGAGAGCGATTGACACGGATAAAAGGGTTTTAATTGGTCGGTTTTTTTGAGACATGCTATTTCCCCACGCGGGTCGACGTTCCGTTGCTGGGCAAAAATGGATAAAGTAATGTAATTATCGTCAATCGCGTAGCAACAGTACAACTGCCATCAAACAGGACAACGCCGAAGCTTTTACTTAAGGACAGCACTGAAGACCGTCTGAATGGGCCTCCCGTTATTACAGCATATTCCCCGATCCGGGTAAAGGAATCGCGGCCAAGCAGGCAATTCCGGTGCGGATCAGCATCCATTACGAGCAGAGATCGCCCGCTTCGACACGATTACGTTCAGTCGCCAGGCCGACAATGTACCCAACAGCCCCATCAACACATTCCCCGTGAAATAGATGCTATAGCCGGTCTTGCATTGAAACCGTCACCGACAAACCCCGCAGCGATCGCACCGATAGGTCGCGTCCATAATTTGGCAACTGTAATAGTCCCTACGGCCACTGCGGTCATCCCATAACTTTGCTGCAAATATCCGGAGAACGAATAGGTTGCCCAAAATAGTTGATATCCACACAAAATACAGAAGGCCGCCAGCCATAATTCGATGGTGGATAATATCCTTCTCAGGTCCGGCCAGAGCCTGCCGGTTGATTGCTCAACACCTTTGTGCGACGCATTTTCCTTGATATCGTCAATGGCAAAAAGAACGATTGGTGACAGAATCAGCATAAAGCCAACGTAGAGATAGATAACCTTCTGCAACGCAAGACTCGTCGACTGACCCATTGAACCAAGCGAATGTGCAAACCACGCGACGGCAATGGTCGCAACCACAGCTTCAACCAGTCCTCTGCCACCATCCAGGAGACCGAAGAACCTTCCCTGTTCGTTAGGCCTTGCCAATACTGCGACGCCCTTGATAAGCGCAGCCCAGAAGGTCAGGCCAGTCGCGATACCCCAGCCGGCGAAAATGATCAGCAACGCCTGGAAAGACGGCATGGTTGAAAACCACAGTCCCAGAATTGCGGTCGCGGCGAGTGAAAACGAAAGCAGCCAACGCGGTGACACCCTGTCCGCGAGCCAGCCACTTGGCAAATACGTCACGACAAAGATCACGCCCATCATGGCGTAGCATTGACCCAATTCGGTGATGCTTATGCCAAACGACTCCAGTTATTGACACTTCGAAATTTTGTCGCAGATAAATCAGTGGGTAAATAGCACCGCCCGCAAGAATCAATACCCCGAGTTGAACATACCGTCTAAATGTACTGCTTGCGGCCGAGCGCTTTAGCTGAGACATCAATACTCCAGCGTGCCAAGATCAAAATGCGGTTTATTCATACCTGTTTTTTTACCTGTTCAAAGAATTGTTCTCCCAGCTCGGAAAAATCGCTTATCGCCATGTCAGCCAGGTCGGTAATCCGCTCGATATTGTTACTGCCCTGGGTGATGGCCACGACCTGCATTCCCGCGTGCCGGGCAGCTTGTATTCCAGTGATACTGTCCTCGAATACAAGACATTCGTTCACAGCTGTGTGCAGGAATTCGGCTGCCTTCAGATAGCCGTCAGGTGCAGGTTTGGCCTTGTCATAGTCTTGAGCACCGGCATAAAAGCTGATGTATTTCGCGATCTCCATTCTGTGCATGGTTTCCTCAATTGACTCCCGATGACTCGATGACACGATCGCAACCGGAATCAGTTCGCTTGCAGCAATCACGGTATCCCGGGCCTTTTTGATGAAGGCCGGCGGATCATTCTTCAGCATCCGGTGATAGATCTCATGCAATCGACCCGGGATGCCTGGCTTGCCGGCCAAAGATGGATAGTACTGGATAATTCCCTCCCCGATTATTTCCCAGCTAAGGCCGTCGAATGCCGAACAATCAATATCGACATTGTTGATGCCCAGCTCACAGCAAAGTGTTTTCACAGCTTGCGCTGTAAATATTTCGCTATCCACCAGTGTGCCGTCCATGTCAAAGATAGCTGCAGATACGTTTTTGATGCGCGCCATGCACCTAGTTTACGTTGGCTGCCATGGCGATCAAGGATTCGACCATGTACAGTACTCCACTGGTATTTAATATCTCAGCTTGTGGCTGCGGCAGACACGGCAAGAGGATAAAGACGAAGCCGGGATACAGGTAATTGATGCGTGGGATTTTTTATGCTAATTTTTTTCCGAAAAATCCACACGGCCTTTAAAAAACGCCAACCTTTAATGAAGGATTCAAGTAATGACACAGATACCTCCGCTAAACGATAGTGGTGTCACAGCAGATCATGAGACCTCTAATCTTGTAGAACCGACAGTGATGTTTCACTGCCGTGTCCGTAAATCACCGTTCTTCAAATCTACCAGGAAAGCAGGAGCGCGGGCATTTAGTACCTACAATCATATGTGGCTTCCGAGCTATTACACTGATCCCGATGACGAATACTGGGCATTGGTGAATAACGTTACCTTGTGGGATGTGTCGGTCGAGCGCATGGTTGAAATTACCGGCCCTGATGCCTTTCGCTTTACCAATATGCTTACGCCTCGCGATTTAACCAAATGCAATGTCGGGCAGTGCAAATACATCGTAGTTTGTGACGAATTCGGAGGAATTCTCAACGACCCCGTACTGGCAAGATTGGGGGAAAATCAGTTTTGGCTTGCGCTTGCAGACAGCGATCTGATCCTGTGGGTCAAGGCACTGGCTTTGGGCCTTAAGATGGATGTAAGGGTAACAGAGCCGGACGTGTCACCCTTGCAGGTTCAAGGGCCTAAATCCCGGGATCTGATGGTTTCCCTATTTGGAAGCCTCATCGATGAGATCAAGCACTATCACTGTGTTGAGGCCTCGCTTGATGGCATACCTCTTTTGTTGACGCGAACAGGATATACCGGAGAGCTTGGTTATGAGATTTATCTCCGGGATGGAAGTCGCGGGGATGATCTTTGGGATAGGATTTTTACTGCCGGAAAGCCATATCAGCTTCAGCCAATTGGCCCATGCAATGTAAGACGCATTGAGGCAGGGATGATGAGCCTGGGTTTTGATATGACCATGAATGACAATCCATATCAGATTTTTGAGCCCAAAATGCTCAAATGGCTGGTAGACCTTGAGCAGGACGCAGATTTCATAGGCAAAGAAGCGCTCACGCGTATACATTCTGAGGGTGTCAAACGAAAGCTGGTAGGAATTGAAATCCCCGGAGACAGGATTGTTTCTGCACTGGACGCGTTTGAAAAAACGCATTGGGACATCAGGGTCGGTGCACAGGTAATCGGTGATCTACGATCCATGGGTTACTCCCCCAAACTTGAAACTTCGATTGGATTCGCCATGGTCCCTATCGAACATGCCGAACTGGGAACGCGCCTGGATATCGTATTACCCTCTGGAGATATCCGGGAGGCGACAGTGGTTGAGAAACCATTCGTTGATCCGGAACAACGGATACAAAAAGCACAGATAGCGTCTTAACAACGTATGCGTTCGTTATCCGGATCATAAAGCGGGCGCAAAGAGGCTTCTGCCGGGACCCGAATACCGGCCACTTCGATTTCGAAATTGCCGCTTATGAGCTCTGCCGGGTCTCTGCCTTGTTCTAACGGAACGTAGCCGAGACCGATGCAGGCGCCCAGGCTGTGGCCATAGGCTCCGGAGGTGATATGGCCGACCAGCCGATCGTCACGCCAGATTGGTTCGTCGTGATACAGCAGCGGTTCCGGGTCTTGTAACCTGAACTGCAGCAGTCGTTTTCCAACGCCGGATTCGCGCTGCGCCAGCAACGCATCGCGGCCGATGAACCCGCCCGCTTTGTCGAATTTCACGGCAAAGCCCAAGCCGGCTTCAAGCGGCGTATCTTCATCTGTGATGTCGTGGCTCCAATGACGATAGGCTTTTTCAATTCGCAGTGAATTAAGCGCGTGATAGCCGGCATGCATGAGCCCAAACGATGCTCCGGCAGCTACGATTTCGTCGTATACACCGAGCATGAATTCGGTCGGTACATACAGTTCCCAGCCCAGCTCACCAACAAAGGTGATGCGAGATGCACGCACTATCGCGTATCCCAGTTCTATCTCCGCGCTGGTCGCAAACGGAAACGCGTCGTTGCTAATGTCCGCCGGCGTCAGCGATTGCAACAGGCCCCGCGCACGCGGTCCCATGATGGAAATGACGCCCATGCTGGACGTTACATTTGTTAGCACGCAATGTGCATCGGCCGGGATCTGTTGTTTTAACCAGTAGAAATCGCGAATTTCCGTCTCCGCAGCGGTGATGATCAGAAAGGCATCTTCACTGAGCCGTGTCACCGTAAGATCCGCTTCGATACCTCCTTTTTCGTTCAGCCACTGTGTGTACACAACTCGACCAGGGCTTTGATCAATATTATTGGCGCAAACATGGTTCAGCACGGGCGCCGCATCGCGTCCCTCGAAGCGGAATTTTGCGAATGAGGATTGATCGAACAGCCCTACGTCCTCGCGCACGGCCATGTGTTCCGCTGCCGAGTATTCGAACCAGTTCTGCCGCCCGAAACTGTATTCATATCGCGGTGTGACACCGTCCGGTGCATACCAGTTTGGTCGCTCCCAACCGAATGCCTCGCCATGACAGGCGCCGACAGCAGCAAGGCGGTCGTGTAGCGCGGATTTGCGCACGCCCCGTGATGTTTCATATTGCCGGTATGGCCAGTGCGTTGCGTACAACAGCCCCAAACTTTCGCGAACGCGCTCGCGCAGGTATTTCCGATTGCCCTGAAACGGCATGTTTCTACGCACGTCCACTTCCCACAGATCGACGGGTGGATGACCATCACGAATCCATTCGGACATGACTTTCCCGATGCCGCCAGCGGACTGGAGTCCGATGGAGTTCAGACCAGCCGCGACGTAACAATTTTTCAACCCGGGCGCTTGTCCTATGTGATAGCGCACATCCGGAGTGAAACTTTCCGGGCCACAAAAAAACTTCTGGATCCCGGCATCGCGCAAGGCAGGGACCCGGGCCATGGCACCGTTAAGAATGGGCTCGAAATGCTCAAAGTTACCGGCGATTTCATCGAAGCAGAAATCCTCCCGGATACCATCCGCCCCCCACAGCCTGGCCGTTGGTTCGAAGGCTCCGACCAACAACTTACCCGCATCGTATTTGTAATAGGTACAGGCGTCGTAATCGCGCAGGACCGGGAGACTCGGATCCAATCCCGCAACGGATTCGAACAAAGTGTAATAATGCTCGCAAGCATGCAATGGTACGTTTACGCCAACCGTTGCTGCCAGGTCGCGCGACCACATTCCGCCGCAAATCACGACATAATCTGTATCGATATCCCCGTTTGTGGTGCTGACACCAGTGACTTTGACTCCATCGGTACGAATCCGCGTTACTTTCGTGTCCTGATGGATTTGCGCGCCACGACTGCGCGCGCCTTTCGCGAGCGCCTGCGTTATATCGATAGCATTGGCGTATCCGTCGGATGGAATATGTATACCGCCTATCAGGTCGTGTGTACTGATGAGCGGGAAAAGTTCGGCAATCTCGTCAACCGAAACGACCTTGACCTCCAGGTCGAACACTTTGGCCATTGAGGCGCTGCGTTTGAGTTCTTCAAATCGTTCCGGTGTTGTTGCTATGGAAACTGATCCGCATTGCCGGTAGCCCGTCGCCTGACCGGTCTCAGCCTCGAGTTCCCGATACAGCTCGCTGGTGTAGCGCGCAAGTTTGGTCATGTTCATAGAGGTACGCAGCTGACCGACCAGACCCGCAGCATGCCAGGTCGTGCCGCTGGTCAACTTCTGTCGTTCCAACAGCACGACATCGGACCAGCCAAGCTTGGAAAGATGGTAGGCGAGGGAACAGCCGATGACACCGCCGCCGATGATTACAAGCTTAGCGTTTTGTGGCAGGTGCCCCATTGTAATTAGCCCCTCAGGCGTTCGTTGGCCGGATCATGCACGGGGTCGCGAACAACGACCGCGCTGCGGCGCTCCCCGAGAAGACTGATTTGCAAGCCGGTGCCTGGATCCGCATACGGGGGCTCGACATAGCCGAAACCCAGACTCTTTTTCACATAGTGGCCATATCCTCCGGAGGTCGTTACACCAATACAATCCTCGCCGGTGAAAATCGGTTCACCGCCAATAACGTCGGAGTCCGTTGCATCGACCTCAAAATAAATCAGTTGCATGACGCGCTCCTGCTCACGTTGTTTCATCGTTGCCTCGCGACCGACAAATTGATCTTTGTCAAATTTTATGAATCGTTCCATGTCAGCATCGAGCATCGTGACCTCGTTGGTTAACTCCACGCCCCAACCGCGGTAGGCCTTCTCCATTCGGAGACTGTTGACCGCGTAAAGACCGAAGTTGGCGATACCGAACTCCCGTCCGGCTTCCCAGACGGCATCGTACAAAGCCTCCATGTCTTTAATGGGCGCGTGCAGTTCCCAACCGAGTTCACCCACATAGTTCAGACGCAGAGCGCGCAGCGGTATGCCGGCGACCGTGATCTCCTGGCCACTGAGCCAGCGGAAAAAACCATTGTCCAAGGGCGTATTGGTGAGCTTGGTGAGTACATCTCTCGACCTTGGGCCGGCGACAACGAGCACACCACGATCGTCGGTGACATTTTCAATCTCAAGCTGTTCACCTTCGAGTCGACCCTGGAGCAGATGGTCGAGATCCCGCAGCTCTGCACCTGCAGCCGAGAGTAAATAGTATCTGCCGTGCGCCAGCCGTGTAATCGTCACTTCACCGGCAATTCTTCCGTTTTTGGTCAGGATGTGTGCAAGCACGATGCCGCCGGCTTTGGTCGGCATTGCGTTCGCGCATATTCGATTGAGAAACTTTTCGGCGTCGCCACCTCTGACATCGAATTTCGCAAATCCCGTCAAGTCCAGTACACCAACCCGCTCGCGCACGGTAAGACACTCCTCGCGTACAATTTCGAACACGTTATTGCGGCGGTAACACAGATCTTCCTCGCGGCCATCGAGCGAAAACCACTTGGGGCGCTCCCAGCCGAACGTCTCGGTATACACACATCCTTGCTGCATCAGTTTCTGATACAGCGGACTGGTGCGCCTTGGCCGGCCGGCCGGCAGCTCTTCTCCCGGCAGCGGCGTGAAGTAGGTCCTGCCGTAGTCCTGGAAACCTTTCAACTGCATATAACTGTCATCGGCAAAGATTCCGAATCTTCGGGAATCCACGCCAATCATGTTGATTTCCGAATCCCCGAATAGCATCCACTGAGCCAAGTATTTGCCACAGCCCGCGCCTTGGGCAATGCCGAATGATGAGCCACAGCAAAGCCAGAAATTCCTGAGTCCTGCAACCGGTCCGAGCAATGGAGCGCCATCGGCGGAATGAGAAATTGCGCCGTTCACAACCCGTTTTATTCCCGCTTGTTCAAGCACCGGCATGCGCTCCAACGCCCGCCCGAGCCACGGCATCAGGCGTTCGAGATCTTCCGGGAAAATTTCGCTGTCTGATTCCCAGCTCGGATATCCTTTGGGGGCCCAAGCCTGAGCCAGATTGTCGTGTTCGTAGATGCCAACTAATCCGGATTTCTGTTCCTGGCGCAGGTAGGCCGAAGCGTAGGGATCGCGCATGACCGGAATCTCTTCGTCGCGATCCATAAATTCCTGAACGGGGCCTGTAACGATGTATTGGTGTTGCATGTTGGAAATGGGGAGATCCGTGCCAACCATTCTTGCAACCTGGCGCGCATAACATCCGGCTGCGTTGACGACAGTCTCGGCCACAACGTTGCCCTTCTCCGTCACCACCTCCCATTCACCCGACCGCAACGGCCGGATATCCATCACCCGGTTATGCTTCACGATCTTGGCACCCATGTTGGTCGCGCCGCGCGCCATCGCGTTGCACAGTCCTGCGGGGTCGGCGTGGCCGTCATCGAGCGTCCATGCGCCGGCAAGGACGCCTGCGGTATCAAAGAAAGGATTGAGTTTTCTTATTTCATCGACGCCGATTATTTCCATGTGGAAGCCGATATTCTCGGCAATGCCTTGCATATACCTGAACCAGTCGAGATCCTCCTGCTTTAACGCCAGCCGAATGCTGCCCGAGGCGTGCCAACTGACGTATTGTCCGGTCAGTTCCTCGAGTCGCGGGTATAAATTGTTGCTGTAGGCATGAATTTGCGCGAGGTTGTAATTGCCGATAAGGCTGGGGCATTGACCGGCCGCGTGCCAGGTGGAGCCTGAAGTCAGCTGACCTTTTTCGATCAACAGGATGTCGGTACAACCTTCCTCGGCCAGATGGTAGAGCAATCCAACGCCCATGATTCCGCCACCAACAATAACGATACGAGCATGATTGTTAATATCGACCTCCAATTAATTCAATTTTTCCGAACACGTGACGATCCGTAACGCTTTCTTGTGCAATGCACCCTTAGCTTAGTGAAATCGCCCTGGCAAGTTGCACATTTCATACCCAATCGATCGACTCCTCCACTGCGATTAGCAATCGCCGAATATCATCGCCATTCACTTCTCCGATATTTCCGATTCGGAATGTGTCCACACCGGTGACCTTCCCGGGATAAATCACAAAGCCCTTTTGCTTCAGTGATTGATAGAATTTCTCAAATTCGTACCCTGGACCGGTGGGGGTAATAAACGCGGTAATGATTGGAGAGTGGTACCGTTCCTCGAGCAAACAACGAAAACCAAGAGACCGCATACCAGATACGAGAATCTGCTGATTGTTCCGATAACGCGCGAAACGTGTAGCCACACCACCTTCTTCTTCCAGCTCATTCAAAGCCTGACGAAAGGCCCGAACGGTGTGCGTAGGTGAGGTGAAGCGCCATTTTCCGTGACCGTCCTCCATGCAACGCCACTGATCGTACAAGTCCAGGCTTAGAGAGCGTGCCTGGCCTTTAATCGATGTCATTGCATCCTGCGTCGCAATGACGAATCCAAAACCCGGTACACCTTGTATGCACTTATTCGCACTACTGATGCAGAAATCTGTGTGGCTCGACTCCATGGAAAATGGCATGCCGCCGAACGAACTCATCGCATCGACGATAAAAACGCGTCCATATTCTTTGACTGTCCTGCCGATTTCTTCGATCGGATTAAGCATGCCGGTGGTCGTTTCGCAATGCACCACAGCGACATGCGTAATGTCAGCATCAGCCTCCAGTTCCCTGCCTAACTTCGGGATATCGGGCGGAGCCAGTTCGCCGCTATCATGAATGATCAATGGGATGCCCAGGGTTTTAGCAATTTTTGCTATGCGATCGCCGTACGCGCCATTTACCAGTACCAGAAGTTTGCCGTCTGCGGGTATTGCCGAGCCGATCACCGATTCGACAGAAAATGTACCGCTGCCCTGCATCAGCACTGAGGTGTATCCGCTCGCCGCTGTGGCCAGCTTGACAAGATCGCAGCGCACCGATTCGACAATATCATTGTAGTCATTGTCCCAAGTGCACCAATCACGCAACATGACGGCTTTTACGGATTTGCTGGTCGATAGCGGACCGGGTGTTAACAGCAGATAAGGGTTGTCTGGGATTTCCGCCTTACTCATTTGTACACCTTACCCGTTACACCACACTAGGGACCTTCGCCGCGTGCCAAACGCGCATTGATGTCTTCAATCACCACTGGCAGTTCAACGATGCTGTCGACGACATAATGTGCTCCGGTCCTACGTAATAAATCACGAGTTTGTTCAGTTCGGCGCTCGATCTCTTCCTCAGGAAGGCTATCGGCCTCTTCTATGCTATTGATATTCATGTAGTTGCTGTAACGGGCAACGCCCACTGACCAACAGCCAGCATTGATTCCCTCTTCTACGCCAGACACGGTGTCGTCAACTTTCACGACCGACTGAATGGTTGTGATGTCCAACAGATCCAGGTTCTTGTAAACCATGTGAGGCCTGGGACGTGCGCCTTGCAAAACTTCATCGCCTGCGACCGTGACGTCAGGATGGAAACCCTGCTTACGGGCAGCGTCCAACAGCACATTAACCATGGCCCGCGTGAAACCCGTCGTGACCCCCAGTTTGATACCCGATTTCTGCATTGCTTGAGTGACATCCGCGATACCCGGAAGCAAGGCACAGTAGTTGGGCAGGCACTTGATTTGCGCTGGCACAAATTCTTCGAACATGCTGTCGACGTCTGCCTGATCGGGATACTTACCCTTGACAGATTTCCAGCGCTCGCGAATTTTCGGGTCTTGTGTCAGTGCCTTGATGTGAAGGTCCTTACGCAGCCCCATTGGACCGCGCGCCTCAAGCATACTGATCTCAACCCCCTGACTTTTGAAAACTTTAACAAAGACAACGGCGGGGGCGATAACATAGGCATCCACGGTGGTGCCGCTCCAGTCCAGAATCGCGGCCTTTACCTGGCCGCGGTATTGTCTTGTGTACACATAGTCGGTATTTTCGCTCATCGTGATCCTGTCGGTGATGGTTTCATTGCTTGGCTGATAAGGGAGCTCTGTTCTACTCGTGAACTCGCATAAGGCGTCTAAAATATCTAGCAACCGTCTCCCGTGCAAGTCAGCTGTTAAAAAACCGACTCAGGCACGCCCCGGTCGACACATCCAAAGTAAAGCCCTATTCTTCCGCCAGTCGACGAATCAGGAGCCTACCGCATGAAGCTACTCACCACCACCATCGGCGCTTATCCCAAACCGGAATACGTCGAGCTTCCTGACTGGTTCGGCGCAGCCGCCGGTCCCGACACGGAACACCCGACCGAAGAGTGGGCCAGGGCGCTGGCCAGAATGGGTAGTGACGCCGAGGAGATCCTGGCCCGTGGCACCAGGGAAGTCATCGACGACCAGGTCTCGTGTGGTATCGATATTCCTTCAGACGGCGAGGTCCGCCGCGAGAACTACATCCACTATCACTGCCGGCACCTGAACGGCATCGACTTCGATCATCTCACCCGGACGATGCTGCGCCAGGGCGCCTACAGCGCGAGCCTGCCAACCATCACCGGCCCGGTGTCGGTGCGCGATCACTTCCTGACCCACGACTGGAAAGTCGCCCAGAGCTTCACCGATTGCCCCGTGAAGATCAGCATGCCCGGTCCTATGACCATAGCCGACACGACGGCAAACGAGTACTACGATGATCCCGCCAAGCTGGGCGCCGATCTTGCCGATGCGCTCAACTACGAAGTCCTGGCGCTGGCGGACGCTGGTTGCAAGCACATCCAGATTGACGAGCCGGTGTTCGCCCGCAAAGTGCCGCAAGCCCTCGACTACGGCCTGGAGAATCTGGAACGAGCCTTTCACGGTTGTCCCAAAGACGTCGTGCGCACCATGCATATGTGCTGTGGTTACCCCGACGCCCTCGACAACCCCGACTATCCCAAGGCACCCAAAGAGTCCTACTTTGACCTGGCGGAAGCCGTGGATCGTTCCTCCGTGATGGCGGTCTCCCTGGAAGACGCCCATCGTAGAAACAAGCTCGCACTGCTGGAGCGCTTTGCATCCACCATCGTTATTCTTGGTGTCGTCACCATTGCCAGGAGCCGCCTGGAAAGCCCAGACGAGATCCGCACGCACCTCGCCGAGGCCCTTGAGCACATCGATGCAGAACGCCTGATCGCCGCCCCCGACTGCGGTCTTGGTTTACTCGGGCGCAAGCGCTCGCTGGCGAAGCTGCGAAACCTTTGTGAAGCCGCCCACTCGATCTAGGGTCGAGACGCCACCAGTCCCGAGCGCAGACCTCACCGGCGCATCGCGCACAAAAAGGTAATCTGACCCACATGCGTTCTTTCGGCATCGTGCTCGGCGACGAAGCTTTCCAGCTCATCGCGAGCGTCCATGCGGCGCACTCGCTCCACTACCTGGTCGAGCTCCTCGGTGCTCAACATCGCCCAGACGGAGTCGCCGGCGCGCCAGAGGGGATGCAGGGGGCCACGTGGATCGAAGTAGCTGCGCCCCTGGATGACTGCATCGCTGGGAACGAAGCGGCCACGCAGGTCGAATCCGTAATCGACGATGATGCTCTCGAGCTCCACCAGCGGGACGTGGCGATCAATCATGCGTTCTACGATCGGCTCGATGAGCCGGTAGAACCACCATCCACGGCGCAGCTGCTCGTGGCTGCAGATGTTTACTATCAGAACACCGCCGGGGCGCAGTACCCGGGCGAATTCGCCGATCACCTTGCGGGTCAGAAGCCAACCCTGCGATGCATCATCCGGTAGATGATGCAGCACCTGGTTGATCATAACCGCATCCACACTGACGTCGTGCATGGGCAGGTCGTCGATGGCGGCGCGATGAAAACTGAAGCGGCCCGCCGCCTCGGCTTTCTCGAGCTTGGTGCTGGCAACCCCCAGCATATCCTCGTTCAGGTCGACTGCCTCTACTCGCGCCACGTGATCCAGGAGCGCCAGGGAATAACTGCCCGTTCCACAGCCGGCGTCGACCAGGATTTGTTCAGCCAATGGCGTAGCTCCACGACTGAGGCAGCCCAAAATGACCTCGACGCCGACGGGCACACGTGTCCCGTCGTAGTGGGCGGAGGTGACGACGTAATTCTCGTAACTGCTCATGAATTTCCCAGAACTTGGTGCTGACAAGAAATATCGAGTCAAGATTTGATCATTGTTCTTGTGCCAGACGCAAAAGTATATGCGGGTACATGACGAATGCGGCATACTCTGCGTAAAATTATTTCGAGAGTACCTTCATGCCCATACTAACGACATGCATTGGCGCATACACGAAACCGGACTACATTAAAAAAGCCAACTGGCATGAAGTTGGCACGAAATACGATGAGAATCGCAGAACCCGGCCTATTGCCTATACACTCAGCCATCCAAGCTCGCTCACGGATGAACTTTTCGGCCGTGCGACGCGAGCGGCAATTGAGGATCAGGTGAGTTGTGGCATCGATATTCCAACCGACGGAGAACAGCGACGCGAAAACTTTATTCACCATCATTGCCGCCACCTGGAGGGCATCGACTTTGACAATTTGACCCGGAAGCTTCATCGCAATGGCGCTGTGTTGGCTGATTTGCCGACGATCACTGGCAAAGTCGTACCCAAGGGCCATCATTTTCTCGATAGCGACTTCAAGATGGCGCAGTCGTGTACGGACAAGCCGATAAAAATAACCGTACCTGGTCCCATCACAATCCTGGATACAACAGCCGATGCTTTTTATCAGAATGACCGGCAGTTGGCTTTCGACCTGGCCGATTCGCTCAATTTCGAAATTCGAGCTTTGGCGCAAGCCGGTTGCAAATACATCCAGGTCGACGAACCATTATTCACGCGAAATGTTGATATGGCACTGGATTTTGGTGTGGAGTGTCTCGAGCGCTGTTTCGATGGATTGCCCGGAGACGTCCAGCGCATTATGCATATGTGCTGCGGATACCCGTGCCATCTTGATGACGAGGACTACCTGAAAGCCGACCCGGGCACTTATCTGCAACTGGCACGATCACTGGATGATTCCTGTTTGGATCAGATCTCGATCGAGGATGCACATCGCCATAATGATCTGCAACTGCTCGAACAGTTCGCGAAATCGACCGTGATTTTTGGCAGCATAGCGATTGCTGTCAGCCGGGTCGAAACAGTGGATGAAATTTCAGACCGCTTGCACCAGGCGCTTAAGCACATAGACGCAGATCGTCTGATTGCGGCGCCGGATTGTGGTCTGATAATGCTTGGCCGTGAACAGGCGATGAATAAGTTACGCAACATGTCTGAAGCTGCCCGGGCAATCTAGTGCCCTCGAAACGCAGTGGAGACACGGTCCATTTTGACTACCTGATCGTAGGCGCGGGATCGGCCGGCTGCGTGCTGGCGCACAGGCTCACTGAGGACCCGGACACATCCGTGCTGTTGCTTGAAGCGGGCGGCGTGGACCCTTTCTGGGAGTGGAAAATACGCATGCCTGCGGCACTTGCCTACCCGATGAATGGCAAGCGCTACAGTTGGGACTATCACAGCGAGCCGGAGCCGCACCTCGGTGGCCGAATCATGCATTGCCCGCGCGGTAGGGTACTGGGCGGCTCATCGTCAATCAATGGCATGGTCTTTATTCGTGGACACGCACTCGATTACGATCGGTGGGCCAGGGAAGACCCTTCACTCGCAGATTGGGATTGTCGTCATTGCCTGCCCTATTTCATCAAATCGGAAACAAGACAGGGCGGTGGTGACGAATATCGTGGTAGCTCAGGGCCACAGCAAGTCGCCAGAGGTCGCGCGGAGAACCCGTTATTCGGCGCCTTCATCGACGCTGCCCAGCAGGCAGGTTACCCGTATACCAGCGACATGAACGGCTACCGGCAGGAAGGCTTTGGTCGCATGGACCGGTCCACCTTCAAGGGCATACGAAATTCAACTTCGGTGGGCTATTTACGCCCGGTCATGCACCGACCGAACCTCACCGTACTCACCGGAGCGTATGTCAGGCAACTGATCCAGGAGGGGCGGCAAATCCAGGGATTGAAATTCACACGCAAGCGCCGCTCAAACAAGGTTTTTGCCAATCGCGACGTAATTCTCACAGGCGGCCCGATCAATAATCCGAAGCTGTTGATGCTTTCGGGCATTGGCCCTGCTGATCACCTCCGCAAAGTGGGCATTACAACCACCCATAACTTGCCCGGAGTCGGACAGAACCTGCAGGATCACCTGGAAATTTACCTGCAGATGGAATGCCTGCCGCCGGTATCCATTTACAAGTACTACAACCTGCCGGGCAAGGCATACGTCGGTGCGCGGTGGTTACTTACACGCACCGGCCTGGGCGCCAGCAACCAGTTCGAGGCCGGTGGTTTTATCCGTAGCTGCAGCGGTGTGCAACACCCTGATCTGCAGTATCACTTTTTCCCGATGGCGATACGTTATGACGGCAAGAGCCCGAATAATGCGCACGGCTTCCAGGCCCACGTCGGACCTGTGAGATCGCAAAGTAAAGGTTGGCTCAAGCTGCGTTCTGCGGACCCGGATGATGCACCGAGGATCTGTTTCAACTACATGTCCAAAGCCGAAGACTGGGAAGAATTCAGAGCCGCCGTGCGCTTGACCCGTGAAATATTCCAGCAGCAGTCCTTTGCACCCTATAGAGGTGTTGAATTATCTCCGGGGCCGGAAGTGCAAAGTGACTCGGAAATAGACGCCTATCTACGGGATGCGGTTGAGTCGGCCTACCATCCGTCCTGCACCTGCAAAATGGGCAGCGATGACATGTCGGTGGTCGATAGTAATTGCAAAGTGCTTGGCCTGGACGGTTTGCGCATCGCCGATTCTTCAGTCATGCCGTCCATCGTCAGCGGCAACCTGAATGCGCCAACCATAATGCTGGCGGAAAAGGCTGCCGATATTATCGCAGGCAAGCCAGCCCTGAAACCGATAGACCTGCCTGTCTACGTGGCGCAAGATTATCGTGACAAGCAACGCTAACGGTCGGTAATCTCCGGTGGTTAAGTTGATTCGGAGCTGAGGATGTTTGCTAAGCAATTAAGAGCTGCCGTTATTGGCAGCGGTGTGATAGGCGCAGGCTGGATTGCACGATTCGCAGAGAACGATATCGACGTCCTGGTATACGACCCGGCGCCGGACGCACAAAAGAAGGCTGCATTTGTGTTTGATAATGCAGAACGTGCCTACACAAAGCTTACCAGCGCCCCGCGGGTCAACAAGGGTAAGGTCCGCTTTGTGTCTTCGATCGAAGAAGCAGTTCGCGATGCAGGTTTAGTCACCGAAGCGGTGCCCGAGGAGCCGGTCCTTAAGAAAAGCATTTACGCGGAGATCGAAAAGACAGTGCCGCCAGATGCGATCATCGCATCATCGACCTCCGGCCTCCTGCCAAGCGATTTGCAGCAAGGAATGACGCATCCGGAACGTCTGCTCGTTGCCCACCCTTTCAATCCTGTTTACCTGTTACCACTGGTTGAGTTGGTCGGCGGTAAGGATACAGCTGCCGATGTTATCGACAGTGCCAGCGAAATCTATACGGCCATCGGTATGCGCCCGCTGCATATCAAAAAGGAAATCGAGGCTTTTGTGGCGGATCGCCTGATGGAAGCTGTTTGGCGTGAATCCCTGTGGCTGGTTAAAGACGGTATAGCCACGACCGAAGAGATCGACGATGCAATTCGCTTTGGCTTCGGGTTGCGGTGGGCGCAAATGGGACTATTTGAAACATTCAGGCTGGCGGGCGGCGAGGCCGGCATGCGTCATTTCATGGCCCAGTTCGGCCCCTGTCTGCAATGGCCATGGACAAAACTGACGGATGTTCCGGAATTCACCGATGAACTGGTCGACCTGATCTCATCACAGTCCGATGCACAGTCCGGTCATTATTCAATCCGTGAACTCGAACGAATTCGTGATGACAACCTGGTCGCAATCCTGCAGGCGCTCAAGGCGAATAACTGGGGCGCCGGAGAAACATTGGCAAACTATGAGAAAAAACGCTTTGATGTGGGCTAGTGCTCCTTCAATGTAATAATCCTTGCATGACACGAAAATCACCGGTTGTTTTTCTTATGTTATTTCTTGCAATTCCCTTTTCATGCGCGATCCTGACTGATCCGTCATTGGTGAGTCCCCCACCGCAAAAAACCATCGATCTCCAGGGACACCGGGGGGCACGCGGTTTATTGCCCGAAAACACGATTCCTGCTTTCCTGCGCGCACTGGATCTTGGTGTGACCACGCTGGAAATGGATGTTGCTATCAGCGCAGAAGGAAACGTAGTCCTGTCACACGAACCCTGGATGTCAGCGAAAATCTGTTCGTACCCGGATGGCCGGAGGGTTAAAAAGAGCGAAGAGAAAAGTCTTAAAATTTACGCCATGAGTGACGAAGATATCGCCGAGTTTGATTGCGGCAGCCGCGGCCACCCCGACTTTAGGCAGCAGCAACCGGCGGCGGTTTCCAAACCATTATTGACCGATGTGTTACTGGCGGTTGCCACACACTCAACTAAAACCGGGCGCGAACCGGTGCTGTTTAATATTGAAATCAAGTCCCGTCCGGAATTCGATCATATCTTTCATCCGGATGTTGCAGAGTTTGCCGAAATTTTGTACCGGACTGTAGAAAAACACGGCATGCTTGCCAGGACCACCGTACAGTCTTTTGACCCCCGTGCACTGGAAGCGATACATCACATAGATTCGCAGCTATCGACATCCTTGATAGTTGATAACAAGGATGGATTTCACAAAAACCTTTCCAGGCTCAGCTTCGTGCCGGATATCTACAGTCCTGATTACCGGCTTGTCAATGAAGCCCTGATCAGTGCTGTACATGAACGAGACATCAAGATCATTCCCTGGACCATCAATGACGAGGAAACGATGCAGAAATTGGTGGAGATGGGTGTTGACGGCTTGATTACTGATTATCCTGACCTGGGTGTAAAAGTTCTCGTGGGGATTCAGAAGGGCCGATGATCGGCTTTTTCAAGCCTCCACCCCATCGGGCGCAAGAGCCTGATTCGCAGGTCGCCAGCCACTACAAACGGCTGAGATGGCAGGTCTATATCGGCATTTTTGTCGGTTACGCAGGCTATTACCTGGTCAGGAAGAATTTTACTCTGGCCATGCCCCACCTGATCGAAGCAGGCTACTCGAGAACCGAACTCGGTTTTGCCCTGTCTGGTGTTGCCATTGCCTACGGGCTCTCAAAATTCATCATGGGCAGTGTTTCAGACCGCAGCAATGCACGCAATTTCATGGCCGTTGGTCTGGTGATGAGTTCGCTGATCATGATCGTCATGGGCCTGGTGCCGGCGGCCACGGCTTCGGTTGGGGTCATGTTCATGTTGTTGCTGGCGAATGGCTGGTTCCAGGGCATGGGCTGGCCGCCTTGCGGACGCACAATGGTGCACTGGTTCTCCGTGAGTGAGCGCGGCACAAAGATGGCCGTGTGGAACGTCGCACACAATATCGGCGGCGGACTGGTCGGCCCGATTGCTATCCTGGCATTGGCAGTATTCGCGGACTGGCATGCCATCCTGTATGTGCATGGCTTTTTTGCCCTGGCGATCGCATTGTTCATCTGGCTGACCGTGCGTGACACGCCGCAGTCCCAGGGCCTACCGCCGATTGAAGCCTATAGGAATGATTACCCCAAGGCGTTTGCCTACGACGATGCACACGAGCAGGAATTTTCTGCCCGCGACATATTCCTGCGGCACGTATTGAACAACCGCCTGTTATGGGCGATCGCCATCGCCAATGCCTTTGTATACCTGGTTCGTTACGGGGTGCTGGATTGGGCACCGACGTATCTCAGCGAGGTTAAAGGCTTCTCTTTTCAAGAGGCCGGCTGGGCCTACGCCATGTATGAATGGGCCGGCATACCCGGAACACTGCTTTGCGGTTTTCTTTCAGACAAGGTCTTTCGCGGCAGACGGGCACCCGCCAGTATCATTTACCTGTTGCTAACGCTGGTATGTGTTTTGGTCTACTGGTTCAACCCGCCCGGTAAGCCAGGCATTGATATGGCGATGTTGATTGCAATCGGATTTCTCATTTATGGGCCGGTCATGCTCATTGGTGTGCACGCACTTGATCTCGTTCCCAAGAAGGCTGCGGGTACAGCCGCAGGCTTCACAGGCTTGTTCGGCTATGTTGGTGGGGCGGTAAGCGCCAATATTGCGATCGGCGCACTGGTGGACTTCGCTGGTTGGGACGCGGGATTTGCCTTGATTTCCGGTGCTTGCGTAATGGCCATTTTACTTGTTGCAATGACCTGGAACGCTGAGAAACGGGTACTCATGTCAACTTCGGGTGATCTGGTAAATTCAGATTCACAATCTTGAAACCGGGGGGAGATCACACCAACTTTCGCTGCCAGTATCCGTACTTATGATCTAGTTTGGGGATGATAAGGGGCTGAGTTCGTCGGAGAGTCAGTTATGAAAAGCCTGATTGCATTGATCACCACACTTATAGCCACTGCTGCATTCGTCCCGGACGTATCCGCTTGCGGGGGTAGTTTGTAACGCGTAGGAAAGGGAATCTCCTATCGCGTCTATGCGGCTCCGCTGCCCGGCAACGTTCTGGTTTACGGCAGTTCGCAAGCTGTCGGGGAACTCGCCATGGCGTTGTCAGAGTCTGGTCATAACGTGGATGTGGTCCGCAGCGAGCTGGAGCTTTCTTTGCAAATGGGAAACGGTGGCTATGACGTGGTCATCGGCGCCTATAGCGATCACGATGCCATCGAATCAATGGTCAACACCTCGGCCTCGCAAATGACTTATCTGCCAGTTGTGGGTAGCGATTCTGAGAAAGAGATGCTCAAACAGACCTATGACCGCGTGATGGTTGCCAATCGTGACGAGATCAAGCACTACCTGAAAGCCATCCACAAGACGCTCAAGAGCAGGGCTTGATACCAGTTTCGGCTCGTTCTGGCTGAAGGACGCCGGGGATCTACTTGGCGCCCCAGTTCTCTAAGGGAAATCCTGCATTCTGGCTGGGCATTTTACTGCTGGCCGTCTCGCATACATCGGATGGGTTGGCGCAAGGCCACCAAAAAGGCGATGCCAGCCTGCGAATCGAATACCAGTACATCCACACCGGGAATTTTATCACTGATTTGTTCGTGTTTGACTACTGGACGACCGACTCACACATTGCTTTGATATCCGGGGATTATGCGCTCTCCGAGCGCTGGACGGTTTACGCCTCCCTGCCGCATGTGCAAAAGTACTACGTTGCCGACCCGACGAGCCCATTTGGCGGCGATCCGCACAATCCGAATGACTACTACTGGGTCGATTTCGTACCGCCGGACAAACGGTTCATCGACGACGAAGACTATCATGGCGGCCTCCAGGATCTCGCTTTTGGCCTCATGTACCTGGCCGTTGACGGGCCAGCCTGGCAAGTATCGCCCTACGTCGGTTATGCCTTTTCGGCCGGTGACTACCCTTTCTTTGCCAAGGCTGCGATCAGTGCAGACCTGTGGAGTATCCCGGTGGGCGTGAGCCTGCGCTACATTCCGTATTTTTCAGACTGGCATTTTCGTGGAAACCTGGCCTACGTTTTCTCGGAAAAGCCCCTCGGCGTCAACGTAGACTACTGGCGGGCCTACCTGTCTGTCGGTTATTTCTTCAAGCCGAATTTTTCGATGGATGTCTTCCTGTCCTCAAAATACCTTCGGAACGGGTTTAATATTTTGACCGATTTTTCTGACGACCCCTTCAATTACCCGGACACCTACGGCAACGAAGAGTGGTGCAACCACGACCGGTTGATTAGGCATCGCATTCTTAACATTGGCATCGGCTTCGACTACTTCCTGAACGAGAAATACCAACTGTCCGGCAGCTATTTCAAGTCTGGGTGGTCCGACCAGACCACCGAAGTCGACCGCGCATTTTCGCTCGCACTGACACGCTTCTTCGGGGGCGAATAATCAGAGTTCAAAGCCGAATTCGGCCAGCGTGGTAGGCAGGCGCTCGCGCAGGGTAGCTTTGCGTCGTTCCTGGTCAACAAGGATGTCCTGGTATTCCTGCGCTTCTGAGAATTGCCGGAAACAGAAGAGATCCCGGATGACCGGTTCACGAAGCAGGCGCGAAGCTTTCCTGGCCTGCACCAGGCTTTGCAGTGCTTCTTCATTCCGCCCCAGGATCGCCAGGGTGCAGCCCCGGTAGAGGCCGATCCACCCTATATCGCCCCACCAGGGATCCTGATCGAAGAACTCGGCCAATGACCGCGCCATTTCGCTGGTTTCGCGTTGGCCGATTCCGGCCAGGGCGTTGAACAGCGTGGCGAAGCCTTCAATTTCCGAGGCAGTGCGCGCGTTATCGTTGAGCAGCGTGTCGGGCAGCCCAGTCGAACTGAGGACGTGGATGGCCGATTCGAATTTCCCGGTAGCCTGGTAGGCGAAAGCCAGCATGTAGCGCACACCCATGTCGTGCGGCTCCTCGATCATCAGGAATTCTGCGTCGTCGATCAAATCCTGGTAACGGCGCATTTGGAACAGCAACCCCAGTCCGGGTTCGGGTTCCAGCTGCAATGCCGTTTCGAACTCTCCGATCTCGGCGTACAGATGAGCCAGGAACAAAACATGGTCGGGGTTATCCGGCTCATGGTTCCTGGCCCGGATGGTCCAGGCGATGGCCTGGTCAATCTCGCCGATGAGTTCTTTCAGCCAGCCGATCAGCCGGTAGGATTCGGCATTGTCGAATAACTCCTGGACGCCCCTGATGACACCGCGGACATCTTCCACCCGGCCGGACTGACCGTAGAATTCACCCAGGGCAGCGTGCCGGGACAGGGATAGCGGGTCCAGGTCCAGGGCGCGCCGGAACAGCTGGTCCACGCCTTGATGGTGCCATTCTTCCGACAAAAATGCCCCACTTGCATAGTTGTGCAGCGCATCGGCGTTGTTGGGATTGAGTTCCACGGCCCGGGCGAATGCGGTGCTTGCCTCCGGCAGGCCACGCGCCCAGTAGAATTCTCCCATGGTGTTCTGAACTTCGGATAGATTAGGATTCAGTGCCAGAGCCTTGAATATAGGAGCCTCGGCTGACTCCAGGTCACCGAGATACAACAGGGCCCCTGCCAGGCGGCTGTGAGCCAGCGCCGAACCAGTGTCCGCTTCTGTCGCCTCACGGTAAAGGCGCACTGCTTCCAGCAGGGTATCCTCATCGACCACCTGGCGGTCGCGGACCTGCTGTTCGTAATGGCGTGCCAGCAGCATGAGTTCGTTTGCGTTTACGTTGCGGGTCGCCGGCTCCGCCTCGATAAGCTCCGAATCGGGCAGTACATGTGCCAGGACCGCCTCGACGATCGATTGCTGTACGCTCAGAAGTTCCTTCGGACCACGCTCATACGTCATACTCCAGGCAGCCAGGCCATCGCTGCCGCCAATGAGTTGTACCGACACGCGTAGTAAATTTCCCTGCCGTCTCACATTGCCTTCCAGCAGATTGGCCACACCCAGCCTTTTAGCAGTGGAGAGCGCGTCCAGCCCCTGTTCGATCGCCGCGACCGAAGGGGACCTCGCCGCGATTCGAAGGCCGGAAACCCGGCCAAGCTGGTCGCGTAATTCATCACTCAATCCCTGGCTGAGGTACGTGTCGTCAGGATCCTGGCTTGCATTTTCGAATGGCAAAACCGCGATACTGTTAGGAACAATGGCAGTTGCTCCGGTGGTGATTTCCGCTTGCCGTACAGACGGCTTGATCAGCAGAAACAGGCCAGCGGTAAAGGCGACCAGGAGCACCATGGATCCGGCAATGCTTACTTTGCCCCTACGGCTGGAAACGGTTGTTCGCTGAATCCCCTCCGACGTGATATCGAAGGTCCAGGACAGAAATATCGCAATCGGAAATCCGACAACAAATGCGATCACAGCCAGTGTCGAAACCCAAGTTGGTAGAAACAGCTGTTCGGTAACCGTGACAATGATCTCGGTAACACCCCAGGCGATCGCGCCATATATTGCCGCTACCTGGAAGACCTTGCGCTTGCGCAGTTCTGCGAAAAAGGAGTCTTCAGACATGATCATTCCGGGCGTTGCGCGTTGCATTTCCAGCAGCGTCCAAAAACACCATCAACCACCGCATCGCATTCGGCACAGGTCCATTCGGGTTCTGCATCTTCGACTGTAGAGAGTAGTTCCTGAATTAACTTCTTTGCTTTTTGCAGGTCTTCCTCGTCCAGAATCCAGAGTTCGGGAACGACATCGACAAACGGAATCCAGCCCATGGTCGAACCGAACTGGTTTTTCAGGTGTGTGCGAATGCCCTCGGCTTCGAGTATCGACTGAAGCTGGCCGACTTTGGCCACGTCAAAATCCGCAAACAACTTGATCATATTCAGGTAAACAGGCTGGCAATGGATTAAGCAAGGATACCGTACAATGCACGGTCAATCTCAATTGGAATCATTCGCCTCAAACATGGACCCACAAAGGGAATTCCGCAAAGTATTGAACGCGGGTTGTTTTGTTATCGACCAGTCAGACCTGGACCTGCGGGGGCAGGGGCCCATGCGCTGGGCACAGGTGATCGGCACGGATGACCAGGCCAGGTCGCTTTCATTGTTTTATATTGAGGCTTCCAGCGGTGAAAGCCCCGCTTTGTACCTGGGTGAAAGCGAGGCCGTACTCTTTCTGCAAAAAGGCCGTTGCACGATTTCCATTTGCGGCCGGGATTTTGATGTCCAGGCAGGCACCGGTGTGCATGTACGTGCCGGTGAACACTTCATATTTGCAAACCGGGCCCGGGAAACTTCGCAATGGCTGATCAGCATATGTCCAGCTGTTAAAGGTCTGGATTTTGACGGCCGCAAGCTGGCCGAATTCAACGATAAATTTCCGCAGCGCCTGGTATCGGGTAATGAAAACCGGATGGAATCAACAGGTGACCGCTTTTACAAACTGCTGGTAGGGCCGTCGGTTGGTTCAGAGGCTGTCACCCAGTTTATCGGGCGCATTCCGCTATCGAAGGCAGCCGAGCATTTTCACCTTTACGAGGAAGCGATTTGTATACTTTCAGGCCACGGCCGGCTGTGGAACGGTGAAAAACATACGGAAATCGGGCCCGGAAGCTTGATTTTTCTGCCCCGAAAACAGCCCCATTGCCTGGAATGCCTGGATGAAAGCGGCATGGAGTTGATGGGCGTGTTTTATCCAGCCGGCAGTCCGGCCATTAATTACGAGACCTGAGCGGGAAACATAAAAGAAATGGATTTACAAAAACAAAGGTTTTCCTCGAAATGGACCACCCTGGCTATTATGGCGGGCCTGGCGATCGGCCTGGGCAATGTCTGGCGCTTTCCATACATGATGGGCGCGCACGGTGGCAGTGCTTTCCTGTTCATTTACCTTGTCTTCATGCTTCTTCTTGCCGTTCCGGCATTGAGTGCTGAATGGTCGCTGGGCCGTTCGATCCGTTCAGGCCCCATAATCGCATTCAAAAAACTCGTTCGCCTACGGAGAAAAGGCCGGGCTTTATCTCGGGCTGTTCATCATGTTCGGGATTTTCATGGCCCTGACCTACTACACGATCGTGGTTGCCAACGTGTTGTACAGCGTCTGGTTTGCCGTCCGTTACGGGTTTTCAGACTCAAGCGTGGGCTTATACCAGGCTAATCTCTCAATCAATGGCCTGCAATACTTGTACGCCATTGCTGTGACACTGTTCAGCTTGTGGATTGTTCACCGGGGCCTGCGTAACGGAATTGAACTGGTGAACAAGTTGCTGGTACCGCTGTTTGCTTTGATCGCGGTCTACCTGGTTTTTGTGTCTCTGAACCTCGAAGGGGCAATAGAAAAATTGATGGTCTTCCTGAAGCCGGATTTTTCCCTGGCCGGCCCCGATGTCTGGTTCGCGGCCATGGGTCAGGCCTGTTTCTCGGTCGGCCTGTCCGGCATATTGTGCGTGATGTACGGCTCCTACCTGAGACCGGAAGAAAAAATCGTACCGACTGCCATGACCACCGGCCTGATGGATACCGGTGCTGCGATACTGGCTACATTATTCGTGGTTCCTGCGGTACTGGTGTTTGGAATCGACATGGCCGGTGGACCGGGGCTCTTGTTTGAAACCCTGCCGGGCCTGTTCACCATCATGCCGGGCGGGCGTTGGCTGGCTCCGCTGTTCCTGTTCGGCTGGGCGCTGGTCGCCATTCTCTCGATTATCTGTACCTTTGACGCCATTATCAGCGGGCTTGCTGATCTCAGTGGCGAAAGCTTCAGCAAGGGACAATGGAACCTGACTATTGGAATCGTCACGGCCGGCGTGATGTTTCCCATCGCAATGAATCCCCACTGGATCGGCACCCTGGACCTGATATTCGGTTCGGGCATGTTTATGCTCGGCAGCCTGCTTGCAGTAACCGGACTGGGCTGGGGACTGGGTGAGGCAGTGATCCGCAGCCAGATCCGTGTCGGGATTTCGCCCCGCATGGAAGACTGGATGACCTGGTGGATCAGGTACGTGGTACCGACAGCACTGGCGATCATCCTGCTGGGATTCCTCTACAAAACACTATTCAGCCAATGAACGACCTGAAAGACAAAGGAATTCACGCGGTAACCCAGGATTCCCGCCGTTTCGAGCAGGTGAACAAGCAACAAAAGTACCAGCTGTCCGAAAAGCCGGAGCTCGACCAGTTCGACGAAGACTACGAAATTCCCACCTGTGACATGTCTCTTTTCTTTCACGGCGGCGAATCAGGACGGGAGCAATTTGCGCTGGAACTGGGCGATGCTTTGAAAGGTATTGGCTTTGCGATACTGACTGGTCACGAAATCGACCCCGCACTGTACGCCAGGGCTAACCGGAGCGTGCTTAATTTCTTTGAGCTCAGCACGCCTGAACAACGGATGCCGTATCTCGCCCAGAGGCAAGGCTCGGTCAATCAGGGTTACTTTCCGGTCACGGAAACCACCATCATCCATCCGGACCTGGTCGAGGGCTGGGTATTTTGCCGGCGAGCTTTTGACCTGGACAGCGATTCTGAATTCAATGAGCTGGAATTCTGGCCGCAGCCTGGTTATGAGCCGGTTTTCAGGCAACTGGTCGAGGCCCAGGAGCGACTGGTTCTGCCAATCATGCAAAGCCTGTTGAGATATCTTGGTAGTGATCCGCATCTGTATGATGAAAAATTGTCTGCGACAAGTTTTGGCTTCCGGCTGAATTACTACCCGCCGCTGGGCCATGAAGACGTGGATCTGTTCACCTTTCTGCCAGCCCCTGAGGTCGAAGGCTTGCAGGTACTCAACCGCAATAATATGAAGTGGATCCGCCTCAACGCGCCACCGGGCAGCATTATTCTGAATACCGGCGACTACATGCAGAGGATCAGCAACGACATGCTTCCGTCCACCACCCACCGGGTATCACCGCCAGCTGATGCCGCTTTGAGCAGCAAGTCGCGGGTTTCCATACCCATGGCCATTTACGTTTGGGAAGATGAAATCCTCGAAGTACTTCCAGGCACTGGAGAGCCAAAATACCCACCCGTCTCAGCCATTGCGTTCCATACCGCTATTACCAGCAAATACTACGGCGACGAATATGCGGTGACGAGCGACCCGGTAGACTAGTGCTCCTCTTGACAAAAACTGTTGCCAATGATTGTTCGAACTTTTTTGATACTCATGATGCTTTTATCCGGATCAACCCCGGCGCAGGAAGCCAGTGTCACTAGCTATGCCATTGACAACGAGAAAAGCTGGATTCGGGTGCTCGTTTATCGCACCGGTATGTTATCAGGGCTAGGTCACAATCATGTTATTTCCAGCCACGATGTCGAAGGTTTCATCGAGTGTGCAGACCCGCTCACAGATTCGCTTGCTAATCTGAAGTTCTCTGCAGAGTCATTGGTGGTTGATGATCAAAAATTGCGTACCCTTGAGGGCAAGGATTTTTTTTCCAAGCCAAGCGCGAGAGACATAAAAAGAACGCGGAAAAACATGTTGGGTCGAAAGCTTCTTGATGCGGAAAATTTTGAAGAAATTGTGATTCAAACAACACGCTTAAGCGGAGAGCCGGAAGCACTGAGAGTGGCTGCAAATGTAATTATTGGCGGCCGGGAAAACCCTGTCGAATTTGTCGCAACGGCAGAATTTTCCGGGAATCAGCTAATCGTCACCGGAACAGCGGAGCTAAGTCACAAGGATCTTGGTCTGAAAACGTTTTCCGCGGCGCTTGGTATGATCAAAGTGCACGAGAACATGACTATTCGATTTTTTCTGGTTGCGAAACCGGTAGCTGAACGAAAATAGTAATACACACGGTAAACCAAGGCGAGTTAGCAGGCCCTGGAATTAAAGGCCAGAGTTGTGCTATGGATAAAGTGAACAAATCAAAAAAGGAATGGCAATCGGAACTCACCTCCGAGCAATATCGGGTGACACGTGAGGCCGGAACGGAAGCGCCTTTCAGCGGCGAATACTGCGATCATTTTGATAAGGGCGCCTACCATTGTGTGTGCTGCGGGCATGCCCTCTTCGATTCCGAAAGCAAGTTTCATTCAGGCTGTGGCTGGCCCAGTTTTCACGGCGAACTGGAACAGGCCGGCATCAGACAGAAATTCGATGACAAACACGGAATGCGGCGCACGGAACTGGTATGTTCGCATTGTGATGCGCATCTTGGGCATATATTCCCCGATGGCCCGCCGCCAACCGGTATGCGGTATTGCATTAATTCGGCATCGTTGAAATTCACGGAAGCAAGCTGAACTATCATACGATGGGTAAACCGCGTATCTGCTTATGAGGGATGCCCACAAGTACATCCATGTAGGACTCTGGCGCAACATCCCTGTTGCTCAAGCCCTCAAAACCAGATACCCGCTTCACCCTTTGAAAGACCGAACGAGCTCATTGGTTATTCGCACGATTTATGCACTTTATTTATGCCTCCTGATCATTTCCTGTGCCGGTCCGGGGTACTACTACCAGGCGGCTTCCGGCCAGTGGCAGTTAATGCACACCCGCCAGGACATCAATGAATTGCTTGAGGATGCCGAAACAGACCCGGGTCTGGCAACACGGCTTCAAACCGCAATTGACATTCTTGGGTTTGCAGAAAACCAACTCGCACTGCCGGCGGGTGGGAGTTTCAAGTCTTTCGTTGAAACCGGCCGGGACGCCGTGGTCTGGAACGTGGTTGCGACACCCGAGTTTTCCCTTAAAGCAAAGACCTGGTGTTTCCCGGTAGCGGGTTGTGTTCCTTACCGCGGCTATTTTAAACGGGATAAGGCGGAAAAATTCGCCTCCAAGTATCGGCTTAAAGGCTTTGACGTCATGGTTTCCCCTGCAACTGCGTACTCGACACTTGGCTGGTTTGAGGATCCGCTGCTGGATACCATGCTGCGTGGCAGTGACCCGCTTTTGGCGGCGACCCTGATCCATGAACTGGCACACCAGAGGCTTTACGTTTCCGGTGATACATCGTTCAACGAGGCATATGCTGGATTCGTTGAAATTTCCGGAGTTAAGGCCTGGCTGAACCGGACCAGTGGCGTTGAATCGGAACAGGACTGGTTATCGCGACGTGCGGCAAGGCAGGATTTTCACCGCTTGCTCGCCAGCACGAGAGATAAATTGACCGCACTTTATCTGCAGGAGTTGTCTGATCAGGAAATGAGACATTCGAAGGTGAAGGTCTTTGATGAACTCCGCGGGGAGTACGTCAGGGTGAAGGGATTGAAATGGCAGGACCGCGACTATTATGGTAACTGGATGTCGTCTGATATTAATAACGCCCACCTGGCACTTTTTCAAAGTTATGAAGGTGGAATGTGCGCGTTTGCCGGTCTTTTTAACCAGGCAGGGGAAGATATTCATGAATTTCATCAGCTTGCCAAAATGCGTGCGGAGATGGTGCATGACAAACGGCAAGAGTGGCTGGCTGAAAGCTGTTCCATCGTTGCTTCCCGTGACGATCTGTGACAAGTTATCGTGGTCTGAATACGGCGCTCATCGTGTGAATCTCCAAACAGGCAAACTGCCGGCTCTCATTCCTGTTGGCATCATTCTCATAAGCTTCATCCCATCCCAGGCCGCGGCCCAGGACGAGGGACCGGCCCTGTTGGCCTGCCCGAACCCCGCGGTCGCACCGGTACGTGTCAACATTCCCGATCGCGGATCCGCGCCGTTGACACTTAAAACACAACAATTTGACGCCAGGTATCCGGACTCGGCCGAGGCTTCCGGAAACGTGGAACTACGCAGGGCTGACCAGCAGCTAAGCACTGAATTTCTGCGTTACCTGCCGGCGAGTAAATCGGTCGAAATTCCGGGACCAATGATTTACCGGGACTCGCAAATTTTCGCCTCTGCTGCGAACGCCGAGTTTGAATTCATCAACAACGGTGGTGAACTGACCGACGTGAGTTTCAACCTGGTGGGGGCAACTGCCCATGGCACTGCCGAGCAGATGACGCTGGATAGCGGCAACCGCTCGTTCCTGCGGCGAATTGATTTCACTACCTGCCCGGGCGATGACCCGGAGTGGCTGCTGAATGCCAGGGAACTGGAATTTCGTCACGAGGAGGGCTATGGAATTGCGCGCGGCGCGAAACTGGAGTTTATGAATATTCCCTTCCTGTATCTCCCGTGGATGAGTTTTCCCATAGACAGCCGCCGAAAAAACGGTTTCCTCCACCCGCATGCCAGCAGCGCCAATGACAACGGTTTCGAGATCGGGATTCCTTATTACTGGAATATAGCCCCTGACCAGGACGCCACGCTAACGCCGCGCTATTTCACCGACCGTGGAATAATGCTCACAGGTGAATATCGCCTGTTGACACCACGCAGCGGCGGTACGCTCGAATTCAATTTTCTGTTCGACGACAAGAAAACCGGCCAGAACCGCAACCATTACAAACTCAGGCACGATACTGGAATTAACCGTGAGTGGCGCTCTACCGTCCTGGTTGACAGGGTCAGCGATGACCAGTATTTCCAGGATTTCGGGCTTAGCCTTGCGCAGACTGCCCGGCAATTCCTTCGCAGTCGCGCCAGCATTGACGGTGGAGGGCGTTACTGGACATTCAGCCTGTTAGCTGACGATTTCCAGGTTATTGACGAATCCGTTGGTGCTTTGCGGGAACCTTACCGAAGGCTGCCGCGCATTGCCTATAAGGTGAATCGCCCGCTGGGTAACAGTGGATTTCAATTTACGTTGGATTCCGAGATTGTCAGTTTTGATCGTGATGTCGGCACCGCCGGGGTTCGTTCAGACTTCTATCCCCGTCTGGATTGGAGTATGGACCGCTATTGGGGCTTTGTCCGCAGCAGTGCCGGCTACCGCTACACGACCTACAATCTCGATTTACAAGGCCTTGAGGGTAATGAAAGCCCGGACCGTGGCATGGAAATCTTCAGCCTGGATGCAGGAATGTATTTTGAACGTACCGAAAACAGCGGATTTGTTCAGACCCTGGAGCCAAGGCTGTTTTACCTGAACGTACCATTTAGAAACCAGGATGACCTGCCTGATTTTGACACCGCGGAATTCACCTTCGGGTTCAGCCAGCTCTTTCATACCAACCGCTTTACCGGCGGCGACCGGCAGACCGACGCTAACCGCTTAAGCATTGCTGCGACCACCCGCTCACTTGACCCCGATTCAGGCCACGAGCGCTGGAGCCTCAGTGCGGGTCAGATCTTTTATTTTGAAGACCAACAGGTCAGCCTCAAGGGCAATATGCCGGTCAATATCGACACATCTCCGTTCGTGGTTGAATTTACCTGGCATCCGTTTACACGTTTCACCGGCAGGCTGGGCACCCAGTGGAATTGGGAGAACAGGGAATTGGACCTCGGTACTTTCGGAATAGATTACCTGTCAGACAACGGCAGCCGGCTTGGTTTCGAATACCGATACCGCCGCGACCGACTGGACCAGTTCGATTTTCGTTACTTCTGGCCGGTGAATGAGCGCTGGAACGTATTGACCAGGTTGAAATACTCACTCGACGAGTCAGACCTGCTCGAAGCACAGGCTGGTATCGAATATGAAGGTTGCTGTTGGGCTGTGCGCCTGATCGCTCGCAGGTACCTCAGGAGCCGTGGTGGTGATGAACGCGATGCTCTGTACCTGGAGTTAAACCTCAAAGGCTTGGGAAGCTTCGGTCGCAGGCCTCCGCCATTATTTTACGATGAGGCCGAATAATCGGCCAAGATGCGTTAAAATGCCGCCCTGAACATCACGCGACTCATGAAACCTATTCCCGGTACATGCGTCAAATTCAAGCAATAAAACGCTGATAACACCCCGGAGATTAGCAAGATGAGTTTGAAGTTTTCCCTCCAGAACCGCCTGTTCTGCACCGCGATTTTGGCCAGCCTGGTTTGTATGCCACTGCAGGCGCAGCAAATAGAAGAAATTGACAGTATTGTTGCCCTGGTTGATCAAGACGTCGTCATGCGTAGTGAACTGGACACCGCCATCAAGGGCATTGTCGAAAGGATCCGTGCCCAGGGCGGAAACCATCCACCTCGGGATTTGCTTGAAAAACAGGTACTCGAACGCCTGGTAATCAGAAAATTGCAGTTGCAAAGAGCATTGCAAACCGGCATTCGCGTGAGTGATGCTGATATTGACCAGGCTGTCACCGGCCTTGCCCAGCAAAATGGGCTTTCCGTTATGCAAATGCGGCAGGTGATCGAAAGTGACGGCAAGGATTTTGCCGAATTTCGCCGGAATATCGGTGAGGAGATTCTCGGCGAAAGGCTTCGTCAGCGAATCATCAACAGCATGGATCCTATTTCTGATACTGAGGTAGATATCCTGCTGGCATCCGAGGAGTTCGCGGGTGGGGAATACAACATTTCCCACATCATGATGAACCTTCCAGAAGGCGCAACACCGGCCCAGATCGAGGATATCAATGGCCGTATTAATGAGGTCTACGCTCAACTGGAAGGCGGGCTGGATTTTGCTTCGGCAGCCATCAGCTATTCGCAAAGCCAGGAAGCGCTGGAAGGTGGAGAAGTGGGCTGGCGTGACCTGAACTCGGTACCGCGTTCATTTTCGGATGCCATTCAAAACCTCAGGGCCGGTCAATATACTGTCCCGATCCGAAGCCCTGCCGGCTTTCACATTATCAAGGTTAACGATTACCGGGAACGTTCCCGTGTTATGGCGCAAGAGCACCATGCTCGGCATATCCTGATAGAAACCAATGAACTGATCACGCCGCGTGATGCAATGGAGCAAATCAGGGGAGTCCGGCAGCAGATCGTGGACGGCGCAGATTTTGGAGAACTGGCGAAAGAGAATTCCGACGACCCAACCAGCGCAAACCTGGGTGGCGACATGGGGTGGTTCCAGATGGGCGCCTATGGCGAACGTGTGGAACAAATGCTAGTCGGCCTCGCAGTCGGACAGGTCAGTGAGCCATTCCAAAGCCAGGTAGGCTGGCACATCATTGAAAAACTGGGTGAACGCGAAGTTGACATTACTGAAGCCGCGATCCGGCAACGCGCCAGGGATAGTATTCGCCAAAGCAAGTCCGATGCCGAAGTGGATCGTTTTCTGCGCCAGATGCGAGAAGAAGCTTTTGTGGAGTCACGGCTGGAATCCTGATCAGTCCAGCGAATCTCTGAGTTATTTGCGATGATTATGGACCTACCGGTGCTGGCTCTGACTCCTGGCGAACCGTCCGGTATTGGACCGGAGTGCGCGGTGCGACTGGCTCACCAACACCCCGAATTACGGCTTTTGCTGGTCGCAGACCGAGGATTAATCGAACAGACAGCAAAGCAGCTAGGCATCCCCCTTCGAACCGTCAACTGGCAGCCGGGTATTACGGTTGAGGCGGGCAGTCCTGCCTGCTTTTCGATGCCATTGAAAACACCGGTGCAAGCGGGCAACCCTGAGCCTGAGAATGCGCCCTATGTTCTTGATTGTCTTCGCCGGGCAGTGAAACTGGTACGGACCGGCCAGGCAGGCGCGTTGGTAACGGGGCCCGTGCACAAAGGCGTGATCAATAATGCGGGTATCCCTTTCAGTGGACATACCGAATTCCTGGCGGAATTGTCCGGAGTCAAGAGAGTGGTGATGATGTTGGCGGCCGATGAACTGCGCGTTGCCCTGGTTACGACTCATCTGCCCCTCAGGCATGTGCCTGACGCCATCACCGAAACCGCGGTACTTGAGACCATCAGAATCACTCATTCAGAACTCAAACAGCGCTTCGGCATTCGGTCAGCCCGTTTGCAGGTGCTCGGTCTCAATCCCCATGCCGGAGAAGGCGGACACCTGGGTAACGAGGACCGGGACATCATTGCGCCCGCCATTCACAGCTGTTTGTCAGAGGGCATATCGGTCACCGGGCCCGTTCCTGCTGATGCCGCATTTACTTCCAGGGCGCTTTCAAATTGTGATGCCGTGATCGCCATGTATCACGACCAGGGTCTGCCGGTTTTGAAGCACGCCGGATTTGGAAAAGCCGTTAATGTCACACTGGGCCTGCCGTTTATCCGTACATCGGTGGATCACGGCACTGCGCTGGATATCGCCGGCAGAGGCCTTGCAGACCCTTCAAGCCTTTACCAGGCTGTGAGCATGGCGCAGCGGATGTGTAGGGATGCACAGTCGTGAACCGTATGGCCCGCAAGCGTTTCGGGCAAAATTTCCTCACTGACCAAAATATAATCCAAAGGATCAGGGATACAGTTTCACCTCGCGAAGGCGAGTTGCTGATCGAAATCGGTCCCGGCAGGGCGGCGCTGACCGCTTCCCTGTTGGAAAGTGGTGCCAGTATCTTAGTCGTAGAAATTGACCGTGATTTAGTGCTTGACCTGGAGCGGCGTTTCGCAGGAAATGTTCGGCTGCAGGTTTACAGCGGGGATGCTTTGAAAACCGATTTTGGTACGCTGGCCCAAAACCGGCCTTACCGCTTGCTGGGAAACCTGCCCTACAACATCTCCACACCTTTGCTTTTCCATATTCTGGACCTGGAACAAGCACCAATTGACATGCACTTCATGCTACAAAAAGAGGTGGTGAAGAGAATGGCGGCGGGGCCGGGCAACCGCAATTACGGCCGCCTGAGCGTCATGGTCCAGAACCGTTGCGAAGTTTCGTCACTTTTTGAAGTTGGACCGGAATCATTTGAACCCAGACCAAAAGTGGATTCCGGATTTGTCCGGCTTCAGCCCAGAGTTGTGCCCTTATCCGGTGACGAACTGGAACCGCTATTGGACCGGGTCGTCCGACAGGCTTTTTCATTACGCCGTAAAACCCTGCGCAACAGCCTCTCGCCGATCCTGACAGCGGAACAAATCCTGTCGGCTGACGTAGATTCGCAGCTCCGCGCGGAACAACTTGAACTCGAACAGTTTTTTGAGCTTGCCAGGCAGTTGCGAGACGAGAATCCCCGCTAATACCCTTTCACAAACTGGCTCCAGGACACTACACTAGAAAAATGGGTTCCGAATTTCCGGTAAAAGTTGTCGCATTGCCACAGTTCCTGGGCAAACACCAGGAACAGTTTGCTTTTGCCTATACCATACGAATCACCAATCGTGGCGACATGACCATTACCTTGCAAACCCGCCATTGGATAATTACCCACGGTGACGGTTCAAAAGAGGAAGTTATCGGCGAGGGCGTGATCGGCGAGACACCGGAACTCGAACCCGGTGCATCCTACAGTTATACCAGCGGCGCGTTGATTCCAACGCGGGTGGGTTCAATGAAAGGTTCCTACGGTTTTATCACACAAAAAGGTGAATCTTTTCGTACAGAAATTCCCGAATTCGCGCTGCACGCACCCGATTCCCTTAACTAAGCCGTTTCCGCTTAGTGTCCACCTATTTGATCGGTGATATCCAGGGCTGCTATGAGCCACTACAGCACTTGCTGCAAAAGATCAATTTCGATTCCGCGCAAGACCGTTTATGGAGTTGCGGTGACCTGGTCAACCGGGGTGGCCAGTCGCTCGAAGTATTACGCCTTTTGCAACGAATGGGCCCGGCGTTTTCAGCCACGCTGGGCAATCACGATCTACACTTGCTGGCTGCCGATTCGCGATACCCGGACGGCAACTGCAGAAATCGCGAACTAGCCAGGATCCTGCAAGCCGCCGATCGGGAATCCCTGGTCGAATGGCTGACTGCCCAACCGCTTGCTGCGTTCTCATCCCGGTTCAATCTTTTACGTGTGCATGCAGGTGTTGTACCACAATGGTCTCGTCAGCAAACACTGGAGCTGGCCACCGAAGTCAGCGCTGTCATTAATTCCAAGGACTATTGGAAGTTTTATCGCCGCATGTACGGAAACCGGCCCTCCAGGTGGCACGACCGGCGAAAGGGCTGGGCACGCTTAAGGCTGATTTGCAATATTCTCACCAGGATCCGGTTTTGCAGGGCTGATGGAAAGGTCGATTTAAGATCCACTGGGGCACCCGGATCCCAACCGTCAGGATACAGACCCTGGTACCGGCACCGGCATCGAGAAACCCGCGATGTCACCATCGCCTTCGGGCATTGGGCGGCTCTGGGCCTGAGAATGAAAAAGCGCTACCTGGCCCTGGATTCAGGCTGCGTTTGGGGTGGGCCCCTCAGCGCAATACGGCTGGAGGATCGCGAACTTTTCCAGGTACCGGGAATTAAGTCCTGAGCCATTCCTGCATTTCGAAAGCGAAGGAATGTTCTGCATCAGCGGGACGTTGGACGGAACCGGCCAGTCCCCATTCCTGCCGGGACCATTCAGGAAACCAGGTGTCCGCTTCCGGTTCGCAATCAACGATGGTCAGGAGCATACGCCCCGCTACCGGCATCGCCTGAAGGTACAACTCACCACCACCTATGACCATCACCTCCGGCCCGTTGGCTATTTCGAGTGCCTGTTCAAGCGAAACAGCTGTTTCGCACCCCGTCGCTGTGTAGCCGGGGTTCCTGCTGACTACGATATTCTGCCGGCCCGGCAAAGCCATGCCGATGGCTGCATGGGTCTTGCGGCCCATGACGACCGGTTTTCCCAGGGTAATTTTCTTGAAATGACGCAGTTCGTCCGGCAAATGCCACGGTATTTTGCCGCCCAGGCCAATGGCGCGATTTTTGGCGACCGCGGCGATCAGTGTGATGAATTTCATCGGTCAATCTGTTAGCCGGAATAAATCAGACTGCAATTGGCGCACGGATCATCTCGTGAGACTGGTAATTCTTCAATTCGAAGTCTTCATACTTAAAATCAAATAAAGACGCTACATCCGGGTTCAAGTGCATCGTTGGCAACGGAAATGGCTTGCGTTGCAGTTGGGTGTGCACCTGGTCCAGGTGATTCAGGTAAATATGTGCATCCCCCAGGGTGTGAACAAAATCACCGGGTTTTAGTCCGCTTACCTGGGCAATCATCATGGTAAACAGCGCATAGGATGCAATATTAAATGGCACTCCGAGGAAAGCGTCAGCGCTGCGTTGATATAGCTGACAACTGAGACGATTTTCAGCCACGTGAAACTGGAACAGGGTGTGGCAGGGAGGCAGGGCCTGCTTGCCCGCAGTGGCATTATCTTTGGGGCTGATATTAACGTCAGGCAGCACAACCGGGTTCCAGCCGGAAATGATGTGCCGGCGTGAATCAGGGTTGGTTTTCAGGTCACGCAGGAGGGTACTGACCTGATCGATACTGCCACCATCGGGAGTAGGCCAATTGCGCCATTGCGCACCGTAAATCGGGCCAAGGTTTCCTTTTTCATCGGCCCATTCGTCCCAGATCCTTACCCCGTTCTCATTCAGGTACGCAATATTGGTGTCGCCTTTCAGAAACCAGAGTAATTCATGAATAATTGATTTGAGGTGAAGCTTTTTGGTGGTGACGGCCGGGAACCCGTCCGCCAGCCTAAAGCGCATCTGGTATCCAAACAGGCTGATTGTGCCGGTGCCGGTACGATCGGATTTTCGTGTTCCGTTGCGTAAGGTGTCCCTGAGTAACTGCAGGTATGTATCCATAGATTTCCTAGTCCCCGCGCCTTGCGCTGCGGACATTATAAGCCACCGACATAATGATGAGACCGGCAATAATCATCGGCAGTGAGAGCACCATTCCCATGGTCAACCAATCCATGGCCAGAAAGCCCATGTCCTGATCGGGTTCGCGGAAAAACTCGGCGGTAATGCGAAACACCCCATAACCCACCAGGAACATGCCGGAAACCGCTGCCTTGGGCTTCGGTGATGCCGAATACCACATTAATATCAGGAATAGCGCCAGGCCTTCCAGGCCGGCCTGGTACAACTGGCTGGGGTGGCGCGCAAATTCATCCAGTGCGCCGCGTTGCCAGGCATCCTCCAGGGACGCTGAGAAGAGCGCAGCAGGTGGAAGAGAGGCCGGAAAAATCATCGCCCAGGAAACATCACTCAACCTGCCCCAAAGTTCACCGCCTATAAAATTCCCGATACGACCGAAAGCCAGGCCAACAGGCACCAGTGGCACAACAAAATCTGCCGCCTGCCAAAAGCTCCGACGGCTTTTGCGGGCATACCAGGCTATGGCTGCCATGCCGCCCAACAGGCCACCATGGAATGACATGCCGCCTTCCCATATCCGGAACAGGAACAACGGGTTTTCCAGCAGGCTGCCAAAGCCATAAAATAAAACGTAGCCCAGCCGCCCGCCCAGGATTGCACCCAACATGGCGTAAAACAGAAAATCGCCTACCTCTTCAGCCGTCCAGCGCCACCAGGACCTGTTCCTGGCCACCCAGCCGCCGAGTAGCCAAAATGCAAGAAAAGCGAGCAGGTACATGACTCCGTACCAGTGAATATCCAGGGGCCCGATGGAAATCGCAACTGGATCAAAATTGACAAGTCGGTAACTGGATTGCATCAGCGGGCAAATAACATGAAGCGTTGATAGCTCCCAACAGGGTAAAATCGGGTTCCGGCGTCCTGCTGCACTCAGGCCAAGCCTTTGAGGTTAGCATATTCCAGTCGATTAACACCCGCAAGCAGAGGGGAAACTCTGGCAGAAAATGAATCGATTAAAAGACAGTTCCAGCCTTTACCTGCGCCAGCACGCGGACAATCCAGTCGACTGGCATCCCTGGGATGAAGCCGCACTGAGTCTGGCCCGTGAGACTTCCACACCCATCCTGCTTTCCATCGGGTACAGCGCCTGCCACTGGTGCCATGTCATGGCACACGAATCTTTTGAAGACCCGGAAACAGCCGCGCTGATGAACAAACTGTTTGTCAACATCAAGCTGGATCGCGAAGAGCGGCCCGATCTGGACAAGCTTTACCAGTTATCTCACCACCTGCTTTCAAGCAGGGGGGGCGGCTGGCCGCTAAACGTTTTTCTGGACCCTGACGACCTCACGCCGTTTTTTGCCGGAACCTATTTCCCACCAAAGCCACGTCACGGTTTACCCGCATTCAGGGAACTGCTGGAAAAACTCCGCGAGTGGTTTGATGCAAACCGTGGAGTCGTAAGTGCGCAAAACCTCCGCTTGCAGGACGCAATCACCAATCTGCAGAAAACATCAGTGTTCGAGGGCCAACCGGACCGCCAGGTTTTTGCCAAGGCTTTTGAGCAAATCAAAAATCGATATGACCGCCAGCACGGTGGATTCGGCGGAGCGCCGAAGTTTCCGCAGGCACCCATGCTGGTGCTATTGGATACGTTGGCTAACATGCAGGAAGCGTTTTCCGAGCCTGCCCGGGAAATGCTGCATGAATCATTGAGAAAGATGGCACTCAGTGGCTTGCGTGACCACCTCGACGGCGGTTTCTTTCGCTACACCGTAGATGGCAGCTGGACCATTCCGCATTTTGAGAAAATGCTTTATGACAATGCCCTGTTACTGCCACTGTACGCCGAAGCTGCCGCAAGTACGGGAGATTCCCTGTTAAGGGAGGCCGCCGAGGGCATCGCTGACTGGCTGATCAGCGAAATGCTTGACGATAATGGTGGCTTTTACGCCAGCATTGACGCCGACGCCGATGGGGTTGAGGGCGGCTTTCATGTCTGGGAGAAAGGCCAGTTATCAGCTTTACTCACAACAGATGAGTACCGGGCAATCGCGGATCAGTTTGAGCTCGACGGACCGCCTAATTTTGAAGGGCAATACCATCACCTGGTGCGAAGTACCGGGGAAATTGAAGCCCAACAGACGGCATTGGAATCTGCCAAACAGAAAATGCGTGATACCCGGGCACAACGTACGCCACCGGCTACCGATACCAAGCAGCTGACTTCCTGGAACGCATTGTGCATTGAAGGCCTTGCCCGCGCTGGCTCAGTCCTGCAACGAGATGACTGGATTGAAACCGCAGAAAATGCACTGGCCTTTGTCATGGACAGGCTTTGGACAAGTAACCAGTTATACGCGGTTCACTCGAATGGCCAGTCACACTTTCCCGCCTACCTCGATGATCATGCCTTCCTGCTTAATGCAATACTTTCCCTCCTGCAGGCCGGCTGGAAGCCCGCGCAGCTGGAATTCGCGATCGAACTGGCCGACACCATGATTTCGAATTTTGAAGACGCCGAATCAGGCGGTTTCTTTTTTTCCGCAGCTGATCAGCAAGCTCCCATCTCACGTTTGCGGCCTCTGCAGGATGATGCAACACCTGCGGGCAACGGTATTGCTGCCATTGCACTGGAGACCCTCGGTCATTTGACTGCCGACCAACGATATCTCGAAGCTGCCGGACAGGCGCTGATGAGCAGTTATTCCGAACAGCAACAACACCCCCTTGCGCATGCCACTTTACTGACAGGTCTCTATTATCACCTGCAACCGGCCACGCAGGTGATTATCACCGGGTCCGACATGGATGAAAATCTGGCATGGAAAGCAGCCACTAGTGGTAATGATCGGGTAAACTGCTACGTTTTGGGGTCGGGAGCAGGACAATTACCTGCAATACCCGGCCTTTATGAATCCGGTGAGCAAACGGTGGCATTCGTTTGCGAAGGCCTGCGGTGCCTGCCACCGATTAAATCAAGCCGCGCACTTCAGGAACAACTAGAGATTGAACATGCTTGAGTTTGCACTTCCCAATATGCACGCCGTTGCCGTAATGATTTTGATCAGTGTGGCGCTGGTGATGTTTGCGCGGGATGACATACCGCTGGAAACCACCAGCCTGGTGGTGCTGGTCGCGATGACGGTTGGCTTTCAGCTATTTCCCTACGAGTCGGACGGCAGGGTATTAACCCCGACTGATTTTTTCCTCGGTTTCGGTAATCGCGCCCTGATCGCTGTTTGTGCATTGATGATTGTCGGGCAGGGAATGATCCGAACCGGGGCACTGGAACCAGTTGGCCGTTTGCTCGCCAAAATGTGGCGGAAAGGCCCGGTGATTTCCTTGCTTCTGACCCTCCTGATCACCTCGACACTGAGCGCATTTATCAATAACACGCCCATCGTGGTACTGATGCTGCCGATACTGATCGGTGTAGCCGTTAAAACCGGCATGTCAGCTTCCGGGTCGCTGATCCCGATGGGTTTCGCCAGCATACTGGGTGGAATGGCAACTACGATTGGCACCTCCACCAACCTCCTGGTTGTTAATGTTGCGGCCGACCTTGGCATGGACCGGTTTAACATGTTTGATTTTATGGGCCCGGTGCTGATCGCAGGCGTGTTTGCCCTGCTCTATTTGTGGCTGGTAGCACCCCGACTGATTCCGGAGCGCAAACCGCCAATGAGTCGTGGAGTTTCTCGCGTTTATACAGCCCAAATTCGCCTCAATGCCGATAGTCCCATGGTCGATAAAACGCTCGCGGAAGCCATTATGAGAGCGGGTGAAGGTATTAACGTGGAAACCATCCAGCGTGGCCAGGGCGTGTTTATCAACCCGCTGCCGGATATCCGCCTGCGTGGCGGAGACCGCTTGACTACCAGCGATACCCAGGCCAATTTGCGGGAATACGCGCGCCTGCTTCGAGGTACCTTGTTTTCCGATGACCAGGAAGTTGATGCCAGCCATCCGTTGAGCCCTGAAGGCCTTCAAATTGCAGAAATCGCCATCACACCCGCATCGAGATTAATCGGCACGCGAATTGGTAACGCCCAGCTTTTTACCCGTTATGGACTCCGCTTGCTGGCCTTTAACCGCTATGAGGGCATGGAAGGCAGGGAATCTCCGGGCCTGGACGAAGTTCGCATGCGCGCAGGGGATGTTCTGCTGATCCAGTCCAACCCCGAAAACCTGTTGGAATTGAAAGAGTCCGCCGACTTCCTCGTTCTTGATGGCAGCATTAGCCTGCCGAGAACACGCAAAGCGCCCATCGCGCTGGCCACGATCATTGCAGTGGTGGCTTTTACTGCCTTCCGTGTAATGCCGATTGAAACAAGTGCCCTGCTCGGCTGCCTGGTCCTGATAATTACCGGTTGCCTAAGTTGGAAAGACGCGATGAACGCGCTTAACGCACAGGTGATCCTGATTATCGTGTCCTCCCTTGCCATGGGTGCGGCCCTGCTCAAAACGGGTGGTGCTGATTACCTCGCCAATGCCTTTGTGTCGATTACCTTTGGCGCGCCGGCGCCTGCGGTCATGATGGGATTAATGTTGATGATGGCGATATTGACCAACGTGGTTTCCAACAACGCAGCCGCCGTTATCGGTACACCAATTGCAATCGGAATCGCACAACGGCTGGGCATGCCCCTGGAACCGTTTGTGCTGGCGGTGCTTTTTGGCGCCAACCTGAGTTTCGTTACCCCCATGGCCTACCAGACCAATGTGCTGATCATGAACGCCGGTGGTTACAAATTCGGAGATTTTGTGCGCGTTGGCCTGCCCCTCGCAATCATGTTGTGGCTGGTTCTCAGCGGAGTCCTTATCTGGGCCTATGGTTTGTAGGGTTAACACTGACGCTAAAGGGGATGAATCGTATCGCTGTTTTTGGAAAATTTGCCAACGGGGAAGCGAGTGTGTGTTTTTGAGACCGTAGCAATCATGGACGATTGCTCCGAGCCTGCATGGATGTATCCACGGCGTGTCTCAAAAACATATATACGGTTCACCCATATATTAAAAAGAATGAGATTTAGGTGTAACAACACAAAAAACTGGAAACAACAACAATATGAACGCTACAACTGAAGTCGTCCGCAGAGGCGCTTATCCAGAACTGACCCTGACCGCTGTCCTTGTCGGATATTTCCTGGGAGCAGTCATAGCAGTGAGCATCGGTTACGCATCGCTGATTCTCGGTTTTTCCATTGAAGGCTCCGAGTTGGCTGCCATCCTGGGCTTCGCGATATTGCGTGGCATGCTGCGTCGCAACAGTATTATTGAGAACAATATCGTGCAGACCGTGGCTTCGGGCGTAAACGGTGCCTCCAGCGGTTTAATGTTTTCCGTACCTGCCATTTTTATTCTCGGATACGGCAGTGATTTTAATCCGGTGCTGCTGACATTCGGTGCTATCGCCGGAGCATTCCTGGGTATAGGTTTCATTATTCCCTTACGCAAGCAAATGATTGACTACGAGCGCCTCACCTATCCGGGCGGCGTAGCTGTTGCGACCATCCTTAAATCACCCGGCGCCGGCATACGCAAGGCCATGTTTCTGTTAGTTGCAGCAGGGATCAGCGGCGGAGCACATTTCCTCAGCCAAACCACCGGTGTGGAATACTGGGACCTCGGTTCTGCCCTGAACTGGCCGGATTACATGAATGGCATCTGGTACCTGTCCCTGTTGTCCATCGGCGTGGGCTATATTGCCGGGAAAGGCGGTGTTGCCTTCATTATCGGCGGATATGTCTGTTACTGGGTCTTGTCACCATTACTGAGTAATTTTGGCCTGTTCCCGATTGACCCTCAAACCAGCGAAATGACCAGCGATCCTGATCGCCTCAGGCTGCTGCTTTACCGCCCGGTCGGCATCGGCATGCTAATCGGCGGCGCAGTGGCGGGCGTGATCATGGCATTCCCGATGATCGTCAGCGCGATACGCAGTATGCAAAACGCAGCCAAGGTTGATTCCGTGATCTCCAATGACGAGATGCCGATCAGGCTTTTGTATATCGCCATCGGCGGAGCGGCAATATTGCTGGCCGTAATGGCGGTCATGTCGACCGAGAAGATGGGTATCGGAAGAGGTGTGCTGATGGCTGTAGTCGGCACTTTATGGATCTGGATTGCAGGTGTGATCCTGTCGGAGGCCATCGGCCGGACCAACTGGTCTCCACTTTCAGGCATGACCCTGATAGCAGTCACTATCCTGATCTTTATTTCCAGTGGAATTGGTGACGACAAAGCCGCCATCGTATCTGCCGTGATGGTGGGCGCAGCGGCCTGCGTTGCCATGTCACAGGCAACCGATCTCATGTTGGACCTGAAAACAGGCTATCTGGTTGGAGCCACTCCCAGAATGCAGCAAATGGGACAGTTTCTCGGTGCCTGGTTAGGGCCGATCCTGATCGTCGCCCTGATTTTTGTTTTACACGAAGCCTATACGCTGGGCAGTGACAAACTGCCGGCGCCACAGGGGCAGGCCCTGGCCAGTATGGTCAACGGCATTGTGGGCGGCGACATACCTTTACAGAAATACCTTGCAGGTGCAGGACTGGGCGCTCTGCTCAGCATTACCCAACCCGGCCTGGGCATTACTGTGGGGCTCGGCTTCTATCTTCCATTCAGCATCGTGCTGACCTATTCCATTGGCAGCCTGATTCGCGTTATTAGCGACTCGAAGCTTGGCAATGAATTCGCAGAGGATGTCGGCATACCGGCAGCTGCAGGTGTCATCGTCGGCGAGGCGTTGGTAGGCGTCGGCTTCGCCATCAACATGATCCTGGAGGCGGTATGAACATCAAGACAATCTCACTGACGATGGTCATGGCGGCGTTCCTTGCAGGCGCGTTTATTGCGGTACTGGACCCGGTTAACGTAAACTGGTCGTGGATGGGAATCACGTTGGCGTTCGGCGTAGTCGGACTCTGGTTATATCGCAGGGCACACCACAGCGAAGCAAGCTCGGGTCACCGCCTGACCAGCGACATGCAAACCCTGCACAGTAGTTTAAAAAAAATACTGTCCAGCCTGGAAGGATTTTGTGACCGGAAGGAAGAAATTCCAGTATACGAAGCACGTTTTGAAATTGACAGGCTGTTCCGCGAAGACCTGAATAATTTTGCCGAGGCCCGTGAAGCCATGATTCATGTATTCGGAATGCAAAAATATGCCGATGTAATGAGTGCTTTTGCGGCCGGTGAACGGTATATTAACCGCGTCTGGTCGGCATCCACTGACGGATATATTGACGAAGTCCATCAATACCTGGAAAAGGCCCGAAACCAGTTCGCCGACGCCAACGGACTGTTCACCGAATTACAACAAGATTCAAATACGAGCGCTGCAGTATCTGACAGCTGAGACCCGGAATAACATAGAAAAATATCTGAAGTGAGCCAAACTGAAATAGAACCCCAAGCGGAACCGGTGACCGGCCACGCGGGATATCCGCTGATCGGTACGGGTGACCCGCCACCTTATACGGTTTATAACCCGGACGGCCATGCACAGCTGTTGCTGGTTTGCGATCATGCCAGCCGGGATTTTCCCGCAGCCATGCACCAACTGGGCGTGGCTGACTGGGTGTTGGACCAGCACGTGGCCTGTGATATTGGCGCAGGCATGGTCACCCGGTACCTCGCAGACCGCCTTGATGCACCGGCCGTTTTAGCGGGTTATTCACGGCTGATTGTCGACCTTAACCGCCACCTGGATCATGACAGTGCTTTTATCAAGCTCAGCGACGGGATTGCAATACCCGGCAACCTGAATATCGGGGATGTCGAAAGGAAACAACGTATCCAGTCCTTCTTCAATCCTTACCACGATGAAATTTCACGCCAGCTTGGCATGTTCCGGGCACGGAGTATGGTGCCTGCTTTCATTTCCATCCACACCTGCACGCCGGTCTTTAATAACGTGTTCAGACATTGCCACATCGGTGTCATGTGGGACGGTGACGGGCGTATTCCAACACCACTGATGCAACGCCTGAAGGGAAACCCGGAATTGAGCGTCGGGGACAATGAGCCATATTCGGGCCGTGACCCGAATGATTACACCATTGATTTCCACGCTGAACGCGCCGGGTTGGCAAACGTGGGAATAGAGGTGCGTCAGGATCTGGTCAGCACAGCAGAAGAGGCGGAAAACTGGGCAAATATTCTGGGTGAGGCGCTCGAAGAGGTGCTCAAAGACGAATCAATGTACACTGTGGCGTAAAATGTACCTTCATTTTTCAGCTAATCAGTATTTCCGGGCAAAAATCGTTTAAGACCTTAATCCTTCACCGGTTCACCGGGCTGGTTTACCAGATGTTGATTCCCGCAGATAGCCGCCTGGCGAAGTGAACTGGCTGAAATTCGAGGGGAAAACCCCGACGCTACCTGCGAAGAAAAATCACAGCGTGAATGAGATATGCTCGCCTGTTAGTGAGTCCGGCAGGATGGAATCATTCAAATCAAGCGAAAAAACCCGATATTTTGAAGCTTAATTCAGCATAGCCGTTTGACCACAAAAGTTGTTCTAGATAGAGTGTGCGTTCACGTTATTATCGGACTCAAACAATCCAACATTGAGAATCAAGCATGTTTAACAAATCTTTTACAAAAGCCTTCTCATACGCAATTGCCACTATTCCGGTGTTGTTGCTCGCTGGGTTTACGACCATATCATTTGCAGCAACCATCCAGGAAATCACCGATGCCGGTGAAGCAAGGGCTGATGCGGGTGCCGAAGATCAACAAAGAATCGACGCAGTTGCAGATCAAACTGGAAAAATCGTCAGTGATTTCAAAACGGTTGCCAAGGTCGTTGATGGTCTCGTGGTGTACAACAGTCTTCTGCAAAGACAGATTGATAATCAGGAAGCGGAAAAAATCGCGCTTTCTGAATCAATCTATAACGTGGCACTAATTGAGCGGCAAATCGTGCCCCTGATGACCCGCATGCTCGATTCACTCGAGCAGTTCATCGCCCTGGATAAACCTTTCCTGATGAAGGAACGAAATGAGCGCCTGGTACGGCTGAGAGGAATGATGGAACGTTCGGACGTTTCAGCAGCAGAAAAATTTCGCCGTGTCCTTGAAGCCTACTCTATCGAGGCCGACTACGGCCGTACGATAGAAGCATACAAAGGATCACTGGATATTGATGGCCGCCAGCAGGAAGTCGATTTTCTGCGCATCGGTCGTGTCTCTCTAAGCTATCAGTCAGTTGGCGGTGGAACTACCGGCGCCTGGGACGACGATGCCCGGACCTGGGTTGAGCTGCCTCCTTCCACATATAAGGATCAGGTTGCCCAAGGCCTCAAGATTGCACGCAAGCAGGTCGCGCCTGATCTCCTTGTTATCCCGGTTCTGGCTGCAAAGGGAGCAGGACAATGATGAAGCTCACAAAACAGATTATTTCAGCTTTGACCTTGTCGCTTTGCATCAGCGCACCGGTATTTGCGGCAGAAGTGGTCGATCTGGATCAATTGCTTGCACAAGTCAGAGAGGGTCGAGTCAATGATGCTGCGCAAGCCAGGGCAAGATTGGATGAATTCAGACAGAATCGAGCCGATCAGCAGCGCCTGTTACAGCAGGAGCGCAACAAGCAGGCCAGTGAAGAGCAACGCTCTGCCCGTATGGAGCGGACCTTCGAAGATAATGATTTGGAAATTATCGCCTTAGAAGACGCCCTGACAGAACGTTTGGGTGATTTGAAAGAGTTGTTTGGTGTGCTGCAACAGGCATCTGGCGATGCTATTGGTCAATTCAGCACATCCGTCACCCAGGTTCAGTTCCCTGACCGTTCCAAATTCCTGACCGAATTCGCTACCAAAATGGGCAACACCAACCGCATGGCCTCGCTGGAAGAGATTGAACGACTGTGGTTTGAACTGCAGCGTGACATGACAGAGTCGGGCAAAGTGGTGACCTTCCCCACGACAGTTGTCAACGCAAATGGTGAAGAAGTCCAGCAGGATGTCACCCGGATCGGTGTCTTCAATGTTATTTCCGACGGAAAATACTTTAACTTTGTCCCTGAAACCAGCCGCCTTATCGAATTTCAGCGGCAACCACAAAGTCGTTACCTGAATCGCGTTGAAGATTTGCTGGACGCCTCTTCAGGCTTGCACGCCATCGGCATTGACCCCACGCGTGGCCAGTTGATGTCTTTGCTGGTGCAATCACCCAGTTTGGGTGAGCGTATCGCGCAGGGTAAACAGGTTGGTTATGTCATCATTGCCCTGGGCATCATAGCTGTTGCTATTGCCGTTTGGCGTCTGCTGGTCCTGATGAGCGTAAGTGCAAAAGTAAGCAAGCAGGTCAAGAACCCCGATCAGCCTGGTAATAACCCGCTCGGGCGTGTATTGAAGGTGTATACAGACGCCCCCGGCACCGATGTGGAAGCACTCGAGTTGAAGCTGGGCGAAGCCATTCTGCGAGAAACCCCGGCGCTCAATTCGATGCTGCCATTGCTGAAGATTGTGTCAGTGGTGGCGCCGTTACTGGGCCTGCTCGGTACGGTAACAGGTATGATCGTGACCTTCCAGGCAATCACCTTATACGGTGCCGGTGATCCGAAATTGATGGCTGGAGGTATCTCAACCGCCCTGGTGACAACTGTGCTGGGCCTGGTTGTTGCTATCCCGACGGTATTCCTGCACACACTGGTTTCAAGCCGGGCCCGCAGACTCAGCCAGATCCTTCAGGAAGAAGCGGCCGGCATCCTGGCCGAACGCGCCGAAAGTCAGCGATTGGGATCATAAGATAGTCACATGGATCTTATTTATTACTATATTCCTGCGCTCGAGACCATCCGGGATTTCGTGGAGCTGGGCGGAAATGTACTGTTCATCATCGGTGTGCTCACTTTGTTCATGTGGGCCCTGATCGTAGAACGCCTGATCTATATACGCAGTGGCCACAAGAAAATGGTGGCCAGTGCACAAAAGTTATGGGAGAGCCGGGAAGACCATTCCACATGGAATGCGCACCAGATTCGTACCCGGCTTATTTCCGTAGTTTCCAGTCACATGGAACGCAATACTGCGCTCATCCAGACCTGTGTAGCACTGTGCCCTTTGCTTGGCCTTCTCGGTACAGTGACCGGCATGGTTGAAGTATTCGAGGTCATGGCAATTTCAGGATCAGGTAATCCCCGTTCAATGGCATCCGGTGTTTCGAAAGCGACCATTCCGACCATGGCCGGCATGATGGCCGCCTTGTCCGGGATTGCCATGAGCACCTATTTGCAGCGCAAAGTCGGACGCGAAAGAGAACTCATCCATGACCACCTGGTCATAGTTCATGAATAGGCGGTGCCTGAAAACTGCCGCCAAACAAATCGGCCCAAACTAATCGGCATTTTGCCGGAGAAATAGAATGAAGCAATTTTTTAACCAGCAGCAAGCCGAAGAAGAATCTGAAATCAATATCACACCTATGCTCGATGTGGTCTTCATCATGCTGATCTTCTTCATTGTTACCGCTACCTTTGTCAAGGAGTCCGGTATCGATGTGAATCGTCCGGATGCTGCGACTGCTACCAAGCAGGAAAAAGCCAATATCCTGATTGCCATCGCTGCCAATAACACGATCTGGATTGATCGCCGCCAGATTGACATCCGCGCGGTGCGGCCGAACATCGAACGGCTGCACGCCGAGAACCCACAGGGAACCGTGGTGATACAGGCAGATAAAGAATCCAAAACTGACACCCTGATCCAGGTGATGGATGCTTCACGTCAGGCGGGTGTCTATAACGTATCTATAGCAGCCCAGGATCTGTAGGTAAACCACATGTCAGCTTCGATCACCAAAACTCTTGCATCAAGCGAAACCAGCGGTCTGCCAAGATTGTTTGTCGGCCTGGTTGTCGGCCTGGTTATCACTTTATTCCTGTTCTGGTTTATGCAGTTAATGATTGAAATCGCAGACAGTTCACTGGATGAAGGCGCCCGTGGCAGCCTGGTGGATTTCGTTCGCGTGCGTCGCGATGAAACGCCTGATCGCACAAAACGGAAGCCTGAAAAACCCCCTCCCCCCGACGCACCACCGGAACAACCACCGACTCCGCAATTGGACAACCTGGACCCGACAGCAGAGAAAATTGCGATTCAGGCGGTTCCGGTAACCACCGAAATCGAAATGACCGGCGGTTTCAGCCTCGGCGTTGGAGAAGGCGACTACCTGCCGATCGTTAAAGTGGCACCAATTTATCCGCAGCGCGCGTTGACTCGTGGGGTGGAAGGATACTGCGTTGTCGAATATATCGTTACGCGGCAGGGCACAACCCTGGAGCCTTTTGTGGTTGAAGACCAGTGCACCTCCAGCCTGTTTCACCGGGCTTCGTTGCAGGCAGCACTGAAATTCAAGTATAAGCCCCGCATTATTGACGGCGAAGCGGTTCAGGTAAGTGGCGTTCAAAACAAATTCACATACGAAATTACCGAGTAGGTGTACATGAGTCCTGCCAGCTGTTCAAAACGCGTTTTCACCCTGATACTGGGCGGTTTAATTTCACTGGCAGTGGCCTCTCCCGCCGTGGCTCAGAGGGAGGAGCGCAAAACCAAGCAGACCGTGGCCATGAGCCAGTCTGTGTTTGAAAAGCTGCAGGAAATCCAGGAATTGGTCGAGGCCATGGACTATGCCGGTGGTCACCGGGGTATTCAGGAACTTCAGGCCAAGAAGAAACTGTCACCTTATGAAAAGGCCCAGCTGCACAACCTGGACGGCTACACCTATTATTTGGAAGAGAATTATCCGGGCGCAATTCGCGCTTACGAACAGGTTCTGCTGGAACCGAATCTGCCCGAAGCACTGCAGCAGAGCACGCTAAAGACCCTCGCCCAGCTGCATTTCACCGTTGAGGACTACCGGAAGGCACTGGATACAGTACGCCGCCTCATGGCAGTTGTAGCTGAGCCTGCGGCCGACGTTTACATGCTGCTGGGCCAGGCATATTTTCAGATGCAGAATTATCGCGAAGCACTGGGACCTATTGAAACCGCGATTAATATGTTCGACGCACAAGGCCGGACACCCCGGGAAAACTGGTTGCTGCTGCTCAGGGTCTGTTATTACGAATTGGGTGATTTTCCCAATATGATCGTTGTTCTCGAGAAGCTCATCGCCTACTACCCCAAAGATACTTATGTGTTCACACTGGCTGGCGTTCACAGTGAATTGGGAGATACAAAGAAACAGTTGGCCCTGGTGGAGGCATTGTACGAAGGCGGCAAACTGAATAATCCGACCCATATTGTTAATCTCGCCAATCTGTACCTGTTGCACGAGGTCCCCTATAAAGCAGCGTCCTTGCTCGCAAAGGAGATAGACAACGAGCGGATTGGACAAGATGTGCGAACCCTCAGATTACTATCCCAGGCCTGGTATTCGGCTCGCGAGGACCAGAAGGCTGTGGCCCCTTTGAAACGCGCAGCAGAGTTGTCCGGCGACGGTGAACTTTATGTTCGCCTGGCGCAGTCCCATATCAACCTGGAAAACTGGGATGAAGCGGCAACTGCTATAGAAAAGGGTCTGGAACTGGGTGGCATCAACCGTGAAGACACCTCAAATGTCATGCTCGGCATGGCCTTCTTCAACCAGCAAAAATTCAACCTGGCACGACGTGCATTTCAGGCAGCATTACCGGATAACCGCAGCAGGCGCACTGCACAACAGTGGATCAAATACGTGGATAGTGAAGTAAAACGTTTGGCGGTCATGGCTCAGACTTTGCCGGTAAATGAGGCACGTAAGAGAGATGCACTCGAAGACGTTCTAAACCAGCAGAACTAAAAAATCCAACTCATTTTCTGCCTGGCCAGACCATCAGCTTTGGCCTGAATCAAGCCTCTGGTTCGCCAACTCCATGGCCTGCTTCCAGGCAGTTTCATCCTGTTCGTTGACTGCCCTGTGCAATTCATCCAGTGCCTTGCGGAAGCGTGCAACCACATCAGGTGTCCTGCTGTTACCTTGCTGTATCTCGTAATAAAGGTGCGGATTTTCCGATACCACCTGGGCAGCAACTTTCAGCTGGGCATCAAAGGTACTGCTCGATATCTGCCGCAGCAGAGGCACCGCCTCACCGCTTTCGGCCAGGGCGCTGGCAAAGGCGATATTGACCAGGTGGGATAGTCCCAATACCCAGGCCATCACTTCATCGTGCTCATCCAGGCTAAGATTCACACATTCGGCGGCAGTATGGGCGAATAGCGCACGTGCCTCTTCCAGCGCGCCCGGATTGCCCACGTCAACAAACAGGATATGGCGCCCGGACAAACCGATTTCTTCCGGCCCGAACATCGGATGAACCGAACACACCCGGCAATCGGCTTCCACAAGCGCTTCCAGACCACTGAACATTGGGCTTTTTAATGAACCTATATCAAATATCAGGCCTTTCGGCTTAAGCTCCGCCAGGCGGTGCAGGATGGCATTGCTTGGTCTCAGGGTGACAGCCACAACTACCAGGTCATAGTCGTCAATACTGCCTTCCCAGTCTTCTACACGATTAAATGGAGTTTCTTTTTCAGCGGGGTCTGCCACGTCCACCCGATAGCCCACCATGTCCAGGAAGCGGGACATCCACTCACCCATCCTGCCAACTCCACCAATCACCAGGGCGCATTGGCCCTGACCGTGATCGGAGCGCACCAGCTGATGCGTTTCCTGGTTTCCCAGCGAATGGTGAATCAGGGTTTCCAGGATGTCTCTTGCCCCCCTTCCGGAAATACCCTTTTGCTTCGCCCTGGCCATGCCGCGGTCTATGACCTCACGCTCACGCTCGTAGTGTCTCAATGGTGCGCCGGTCACGAGCTTGTGCTCACCGATGGTGGTTACCACCGACTGCCTCTCGGCAATCAGGTCGATGATGCTGTCATCGATCTGGTCCAGGCGTTCACGCAGCCGTAACAGTTCGTCAGCAGTTAATGTTTGATCATTTGACATGGACCACCGGCTCTATTCGGAAATCTTGAAGTTTCATGCCAGCTTGCCGGCTTTGAAGCCAATCTGACCCACGACAGTCTGTCGCTCCCGGCTTGGCGGATGCCCAAAGAAATCTTTGTAACTCTTGCTGAAATGCGAAGTCGATACAAATCCTGTCTGCGCCGCTATCTCAACCAGGCTCCAACTGGTCTGACGCAACAGTTCGCGGGCTCTTTGCAATCGGAGTTGCAGATAATAACGTGAGGGCACACTCATCAGGTAACGTCGAAACAAGCGTTGCAGTTGTCGCCGCGAAAGGCCGACATAAGTTGAAAGGTCCTGCTGGCTGAGAGGTTCCTTGATGTTGGCTTCCATGAGTTCGACAGCCCCCACCAGTTTGCTGGACTGGTGACCCACTACATGTCTCAGCGGCACTCGCTGCTCGTCATCGGATTGCCTGATGCGCTCATAGATAAACTGCTCCGCAACACCGGCGCTCACTTTTGTACCGCATTGTCTGCTGATGAAGTGCAACATCATGTCCACGGGTGTCGTGCCACCTGAGCTGGTAAAACGGCTCCTGTCGATGGTGAAAACGCTGCTTTTTACGCTGATAGCCGGAAATAAATCCGACACCGCGGCCATATTTTCCCAATGAATACTGCAACGGAAACCATCCAGCAGGCCGGCAGCGGCAAGCACATAGCTGCCTGTGCAGATCGCTCCCAGTCCAATACCTTTCTGGTTAACTGTTTTTAACCACTGGAGCACTTTTGTACCGGTATTTTGTTCAATCCACTGTCCGCCGCAGACGATCACGGCATCAAGGTCTTCAAGAACGCCTTCATCGACAATGCTGTAATCCACATTGACGCACAAGCCATCGCTGGCAGACACGGGGTTTCCCGTTTCAGAAATGGTTTTCCAGTAGTAGTGATTCTCATTGCAGATCCGGTTGGCCATGCGTAATGGTTCAACAGCGGATGATAGCGATATCAGGGTGAAATCATTGACCAGGAGAAACCCAAACCTGGCAGGTAAATTGCTTTTTTTGAAAGTGCTCATGGGCTCGTGAACATCGTATTGTTCTTTCGAGTATGAATCGTCAGTGCCTGAAACTCAACGCCTTGTGCTGTGACAGCGAATCTGATTACCGGGCGCGAAAACGAACGCCATATTCCCTGGCTGAATGATGGAGCCAGAGCGCCACGTACTCAGCAAAACTTCTGCGCACAATAATCTCGAACGCATCCGGAACAGCCAGCACAGAGATGAGCATGCCGGCCTTGGCCAGGCTGGTCTGTGCGCAACTCCCCACCGGAAACGAATCCGTATGTAAATCAAGCGTGCAACCCTTGGCCAGCACATCCCGCACGCGCTTTCCCGCCAAACACAGAGTGACCTGGCCGCCGCTGACCTCGTTAACCGCTGCGTGGTGCCCGGCCAGTTGCTGTTCCAGCTCCGTCACGAGTTTCGAATTCCCTATGTCCAGCACCTGGATCAGCCATTCATCGGGCCCCAGCCAGTAAACGCGCTGACGTCCTTCGCTGAAAGTATTGGCAAGCCTCGGCAGCGCCTGGCCCAGCACGGCCTCTACCGTCGCGACAAATATTTCGTTTGCCGGATCGCCGCGCAGGTTGACCTGCGCCGGAGAAGGCAGAATCTGGACTTCGATACCACAGTCACCGCCACCGGGTTCCGGCAGGGCCGCCAGGAAGGCTTCCAGCCCGTGTCGCTGCCTGGCCTGGTCAGACATGCTGGCGCTCCCCCTTTGGGGCATAGAAAACCGGTGATACGACTTTCACCCGCACCGCGGAGCCGTCTGCCAGGGAGGCATAAACGGATTCGCCTTTTCGTGAATGTCCCGAGCTTAGCAGCGCCAGCGCGATCGGGTGGCCCAGGCAGGCGCTTTGATAACTGGAAGTGACGTGCCCGCACATCGGCACCGGTCGCGACGCTCCGGGATCTTCAATCAACTGTGTGCCTTCGGGCAGTACGGTCTGATTGTCTTCGCTCAGCAGTCCTACCAACTGCTTGCGGTCACTCCGTGCTGAATCAGGTCGTTGAAGCGACCGTTTGCCCAGAAAGTCTTTTTCTTTCGACAGCATCCATTGCATCCGAAGATCCAGCGGGCTGACCGAACCATCGGTATCCTGGCCGACAATGACAAAGCCCTTTTCGGCGCGAAGTACATGCATGGTCTCGGTACCGTAGGGCGTTATATCGAAGGCTTTACCTGCGGCCATCAAATGCTTCCACAAGTGTGATGCAAACCTGCTATCGATGTTCAGTTCGAATGCCAGTTCACCGCTGAAGCTCACCCGGAATACCCTGACCGGCAAGCCGGCCACCTCGGCTACCTGGAATGTCATGAACGGAAAAGCGGATTTTTCAAGGCCAATACTGCAACCGGCCGCCTGCAGCACCCGGCGGCTGTTCGGACCTGCCACGGCTATTGTCGAATAGTGGTCGCTGAGCGAAGTCAGGTACACATCCAGGTCAGGCCACTCGGTTTGCAGCCACAATTCCAGCCACGCCAGCACTGGCGCCGCGCCACCGGTGGTGGTGGTCAAGTAGTAGCGCTGCTCATCAATCCGAGCCATCACGCCATCGTCTTTGAGCATGCCATCTTCGCCGAGCATGATCCCGTATGCGCACTTGCCGGGCTTCATGCGCCCGACATCATGGGTATAGATTCGCTCCAGGAACCGTGTCGCATCCGGCCCCTGCACATCGATCTTGCCAAGTGTCGAGGCGTCCATGATGCCGACGGACGAACGCGTTGCCTGGCACTCCCGGGCCACGGCAGCGTGCAGGTCCTCGCCGTCTCGCGGGTAGTACCAGGGACGCAGCCACTGGCCGACATTTTCGAACGGCGGGCATTGCTCTTCGTGCCTTTCGTGAATCGCTGTCTTGCGTACCGGTTCATAGAGATCACCGACACTTTCCCCGGCACACATTCCAAATGTAACCGGCGTATAGGCGGGTCTGAACGTGGTGGTTCCCACCTCCGGGATTGATCTGCCGAGACACTCCGCCAATACCGCCATGCCGTTGATGTTGGCCAGTTTGCCCTGGTCCGTCCCGAAACCCAGTGCGGTGTAACGCTTCACATGCTCAGCGTTGCGGTAACCTTCCCTGACTGCCAGGCGGACGTCTGCGACGCTGACGTCGGTCTGGAAGTCGACAAACTGCTTCGGGCTGCGTTCCGGTTCAAGGACCGTCGGTACCCGCCACAAGGCTTGCAGGGCGTTTTCTCGCGCCGATTTGATATCAGGCGGCGATGGCTTCACGGCATTGCAGCCACACAGAGCAGCTGCCCGGGACCCTGCTTCCATGCCTTCTTTTAAGCAGTCTTCCAATGCCCATTTGCCGTTTCCGGAACCTGCAGACCGGGCGTTCTGAGCCGTGTCGCCCGGAACAAAGCAATGACCTGCATGATTCCACACGTTTTTCCCGCCGGATTGTGAATGCAGGTGCACAGCCGGGATCCATCCGCCGGATACCGCCAGCAGGTCACAGGCCATTGTGCGGCTGTTTGTAAGTGTAGACGATACATTGCCGTCCCAGGCCGCGATTATCACCCCCTTCACACGCCTATGACCCTTCACGTCGATGACGACGTGTCCTTTTAACACCGGTATTCCAGCCACCTCTGCCTTATCGCCCAGCTCACCCGCTCCCCCCGCACGGCTGTCCACGACCGCTGCAACATCAACCCCGGTTCCTGACAGGTCGATCGCCGTCCGGTAGGCAGAATCATTGTTGGTGAACAACACCACGCGTTTGCCCGGGCAAACGGCATATCTGTTGATATAGCTGGATATGGCTGATGCCAGCATCACGCCGGGCCGGTCGTTATTGCAAAAGACCAGTGGGCGCTCAAAGGCGCCCTGGGCCAACACCACCTGCCTCGCACGGACCCGCCACATACGCTGCGCCCAGGCGTTTTCGCCATCGGCTGCCTGCCCTGCTGGTCGATTTTCAGCAATGGCCAGGAAATTGTGATCGAAGTAAGCAAACACGGTACTGCGCGGCAACAAAATGACGTCTTCCAGCTCCCTTAACCTGGACAATGTCGTGCCTAGCCATTCATGACCTGAACCCGATGACAACAGGCTGCCGCCGAACTCTAGCTGCTCATCGGCAATAATCACTCGTGCGCCTGATTCACCGGCCGCCAGCGCCGCCGACAAGCCCGCGGGACCAGCGCCGGCCACCAGCACATCACAATGGGCATTGCGGTATTCGTAGCTATCCGGATCCGCGCCGGTTGGCGAAACCCCGAAGCCGGCCGAAAGCCGGATGACACCCTCGTAGTGTGCCCACATGGCACGCGGGTACATGAAAGTTTTGTAATAAAAGCCTGCGCCCAACAAGCCACTGAACAGGTCGTTGATTGCCCCGACATCAAAATTAACGCTGGGCCAACCCTTGGTGGAATATGCCTCCAGGCCTTCAAAGAGCTCCACTTGCGTGGCCTTCAGGTTGGGTAGCGCGCTGGTGCCGCGACCTATCTGCATGATGGCATTGGGCTCTTCGGCGCCGGCAGCGACAATACCACGCGGGCGATGCAGTTTGAAACTGCGCCCGACCACGGAAATGTTATTGGCTAGCAATGCCGAAGCCAGCGTGTCACCGTCGTAGCCCTGGAGTTTTTTCCCATCAAAGGAAAAATTCAGGGGGTGTGACCGGTCTATGCGGCCACCCTTGGCAAGACGATTGGGTTGGGAGTGGTTCAAATCCAGCTAATCCCGTTTGCCGGGGTCCAGTTCAAAGCTCGATTCGATCCGGTAGGTCACCGTGTCCCGGTTAAGCCCAAACCACCGCCGGCACCCCTGGCTGTGGTTCCATAATTCGCTATGCATGCCTCGTGGGTTTTTGCGCATGAACAGGTAATCGGCCCATTCCGCGTCGTTCAGGACAAACGGATCCTGTGGACGCGTAATCCCGGCTTCGCCGCCATAGCTGAATTCCGATTCATCGCGCTCACCACACCATGGACACTTAATCAGTAACATCGCAATCTTCCAGGCGGGCTAGTGGGCCACGGCTGCTGCGCCGTGCTCATCGATTAATGCGCCGGAGTTGAAGCGCTCCAGATCAAATGCGGCGTTCAGATCATGCGGTCTGTCCTGGGCCATGGTGTGCGCAAACACCCAACCCGAGCCGGGCGTGGCCTTGAAGCCGCCCGTACCCCATCCGCAATTGAAGTACAGGCCCTGTATTGGCGTCTTCGAAATAATCGGGCAGGCGTCCGGGCAGACATCTACGATGCCGCCCCACATACGCAACATGCGTACACGGCTGAACGCCGGAAAAAGTTCGATGATGGCCTGTGTGGCGTGTTCGATGGTCTGGAAACTACCCCGCTGCCCGTATCCGGTGTAAGCATCGATGCCTGCTCCGATTACCAGTTCCCCTTTGTCCGACTGGCTGATGTAGCCGTGCACCGCGTTGGACATCACCACGGTATCCAGCACCGGCTTGAGCGGTTCCGACACGAATGCCTGCAGGGGGTGACTTTCAATCGGGAAACGCAGTTCAGCCATCGAGGCAAGCACACTGGCATTTCCTGCGACCACCACGCCGACCTTGTCCGCCCGGATGCGGCCGCGCGAGGTCTCGACGCCCGTGATACGAGATCCGTCGCGATTAAGCCCGGTCACCTCGCACTGCTGAATGATGTCCACACCCAGTGCATCGGCTGCGCGAGCAAAACCCCAGGCCACCGCGTCGTGACGCGCAACCCCGCCGCGCCGCTGCAAGGAGGCGCCAAGTATCGGGTACCGCGCCCGTGGCGAGATATTGATACCGGGGATGTTGCGGGCCACCTGCTCAGCATTGAGCACTTCGGCGTCGATGCCGTTTAGCCGGTTGGCGCTTACGCGCCGTTCTATGTCACGCATGTCCTGCAGGGTGTGCCCGAGGTTGTAGACTCCGCGCTGGCTGAACATCACGTTATAGTTCAGATCCAGGCTGAGACCCTCCCACAATTCCATCGATTTCTCGTACAACATGGCTGCTTCGGTCCAGAGGTAGTTCGAGCGTACGATGGTGGTATTCCGGCCGGTGTTGCCGCCGCCGATCCAGCCCTTTTCCAGTACGGCAACATTGCGCACGCCATGCACTTTCGCCAGGTAATAGGCGGTTGCCAGGCCGTGGCCACCACCTCCCACGATGATCACGTCGTATCTGCGCTTCGGCTCCGGGTCGCGCCACGCCGGCTGCCAGTGCATGTTATGCCCTATCGCGTTACGCAGCAGGCTTAAAGCTGAATACTTTTTCATACCCATTCATTCAAACAGGTTGACGCCAGCGTGACATCCGCCATTACAGGTCGTTGGCTCCGTTGACATCGCGTAATCGCTCACTTTTTGGGTCAAAAGGACTCTCGGCAATCACCCTGGCCGCATAGTTACGGCCAAGAACATCAATTTCCAACTCGGTACCCGGTTCAGCCAGTTCGGGCTTGACCATTCCCAGAGCCAGTGATTTTTGAACCCTGAAGCCATAAGCACCGCCGGTGGCCCGGCCGATAACTTCGCCGTCTTTCATCAATGCGTTATTGCCCAGGGCATCGGCATCGCCAACATCTATAACCTCCATGGTGACGAGCAGGTTGTTCAGGCCCTTTTCCCTGCCGGCAAGCAAGGCTTCACGCCCCAGGAATGCGCCTTTCTCAGGATGCACGAACCGGTCCATTGCCGATTCATATGCTGAATATTCAATAGACAGTTCAGTACCCACCATTCGGTAGGACTTCTCCAGCCTCATCGAGTCCATCGCCCTGATTCCAAATGGCTTCAATCCAAGGTCCTCACCGGCAGCAAACAAGGCGTCAAAAATATGGTTCTGATATTCAAGCGGGTGGTGTAGCTCCCAACCCAGTTCACCCACATAATTAACGCGCATGGCATTCACCGGCGCCATGCCAACCAGGATGTCCCTGGCACTCAGCCACGGGAATTCTTCGTTTGAAAAACCGGCCCGGGAAACCCGTTGCATCAGGGTCCGGGATCTCGGTCCCGCAAGCACCAGCACGCCGGTGCTGCTCGTCAATTGGGTGAACCGGACCGATCCATCTTTGGGCATGTGCTTTTGCAGGTAGTCATGATCTAGACGTTGCAGGGCGCCGGCTGACACCAGGTAAAAAGAATCACCGGATTCGCGCCGAATGGTGAATTCGGAGTGGACACCACCATTTTTATTCAACGCATGGCACAGGCTGACCCTGCCCACTTTTTTCGGTAGGCGGTTCGCCACAAAGCCATCCAGAAACGCCTCTGCACCGGGCCCTGAAACCCGGCATTTCGCGAATGCTGTCATGTCGAGCAGCCCTACGTTCGCGCTTACGTTGGCGACTTCCCTGCCCATGGCATCAAACCAAAGCGAGCGGCGGAATGACCAGTCATCCTCCTGCGCCAGGCCTTCGCTTGCAAACCAGTTCGCTCGTTCCCAACCGAATTTTTGGCCGAATACGCCGCCCATGGCTTTCAGCCTCTCGTAACAGGGCGCGGTTTGAAGGGGCCGTCCGGCCGGGCGTTCCTCGTCCGGGTAGTGAATGACGAATACATGGGAATAGGCCTCTTCATTCTTTTCAAGCAGATAGTCTTTGGTGACGTAGTCCCCGAACCGGCGGGGTTCCACACCCAGCATGTCTATCGTGGGTTCCCCTTCCACGATCCACTCGGCCAGCTGCCAGCCGGCCCCACCGGCGGCTGTAATCCCAAAACTGTGTCCCTCGTTAAGCCAGAAATTATCCAGTCCCCATGCCGGCCCGACAATCGGGTTACCGTCCGGCGTGTAGGCAATGGCACCGTTGTAGACCTGTTTCATGCCCACCTCGCCGAAGGCCGGTACGCGTTTAATCGCAGCTTCAATGTGCGGCACCAGTCGATCGATATCTTCCTGGAACAGTTCGTATTCAGCCCGTGGGTCCGGGCCATCCACATAACAACAGGGCGCGCCTTTCTCATAAGGGCCCAGAATAAACCCGCCATTTTCTTCGCGCAGGTACCAGGACCCGTCAGATTCCCGCAGCACACTCAGTTCCGGCGCGCCACTTTCGCGGCGGCTGGTCAGTTCAGGATGTGGCTCGGTGACGATGAATTGATGCTCTACAGGAATCACCGGAACATCGAGCCCTACCATCTCTCCGGTTTGACGCGCGTAATTTCCGGTTGCTGAAATGACATGTTCACAGAAAATATCTCCGTTTGCGGTTTGGATCAGCCAGTTCCCTGAACTCTGCTGTTCTATCGCCAAAACCGCGGTATTACGGTAAATGGCCGCGCCACGTGCCCTGGCGCCCTTTGCCAATGCCTGGGTCAGGTCGGCCGGCTGAATATACCCGTCTTCCGGATGATAGATGCCGCCGACAAGATCATCCGTCCGGCACAAGGGCCAGAGCTTTCCAATCTCATCGGGCGTCAGGAACTGAACATCAATGCCTATCGTTCTCGCGGTTGCAGCGTACTGGTAATACTCATCCATACGATCCGCGTTCATTGCCAGTCTCAGGTTTCCGACCTGGCTGAATCCCACCGGCTGGCCGGTTTCCTGCTCAAGCTCCTGGTACAAGGCCACGGAATACTTGTGAATCTGCCCGACGCTGTAGCTCATATTGAACAATGGCAACAAACCGGCGGCATGCCAGGTGGAACCTGAAGTCAGTTCCGCTTTCTCCAGTAAGACCACGTCATCGCCCCAGCCCTTGTGGGCGAGATGATAAAGCGCGCTGACGCCAACAACGCCGCCGCCGATTACAACCACGCGTGCCTGTGATTTCAATTCATTGCTTCCGGAATTGCCCGAAGGGAGCTACCCGGATGACCCTGAACATGTCAATAATCCCGGTCTTCAAATTCTGATTTTCGGCGCTGCATGAAATCCAGCAACGCTTCATCAATCGAAGGATCAAGCGGCGGTGCCTGGTATTCATCCAGCATAGATTTCCACTGCGCGTTCGCACGCTGCGCGGCATCCATGGATCCGTCTTCTGTCCATTGCTCGAAGCTGTTACTGTCCGCCACACTGGACTGGTAGAATGCGGTCTCAAAGTTGGCCAGGGTATGTTGTGCACCAAGAAAGTGCGCGCCGGGGCCAACCTCTCGCATTGCGTCTAGTGCCAATCCATTTTCAGAAAGATCCATGCCTCCCAGCAGAACTGAAATCATGTTCGCCTGGTCAGCATCCATGATGAACTTCTCATAGCCCATCGACAGCCCCCCTTCCAGCCAACCCGCAGTGTGCAGCATGAAATTTACACCGGCAAGTGCCGCTGTCTGCAGGGTATTCGCGGACTCGTAAGCAGCCTGGGCATCGGAAATTTTCGATGCACATAAACCACCCCCGCTGCGGAAAGGAACGCCTAACCTTCTGGCCAGTGCGGCCGCGGCAAACAATACCAGGCTGGGCTCAGGCCCGCCAAAAGTCGGTGCGCCTGACTGCATGGAAACCGCAGCTGCAAAAGTGCCAAAAATTACCGGTGCTCCCGGCCTTAGCAATTGGATGTAGGCGATACCGGCCATGGCCTCGGCAAGGATTTGCGTCACTGTACCCGCCACGGTGACTGGCGACATCGCACCAGCCAGAATGAACGGCGAGATCATCGTTGCCTGGTTATGACGTGCATAAACGGTAGCGGCGCCCAGCATAGTGGCGTCAAAAGTCAACGGTGAATTCGCGTTAATCAGGCTGGTTATTACGGTGTTTTGTTCCACGAACTCGTCACCAAAAACAATTTTGGCCATATCAATGGTATCTTGCGCCCGTTCAGGGAGCGTCACCGAACCCATGAACGGCTTGTCACTGTATTTGATATGGCTGTACACCATGTCCATATGCCGCTTGTTGACGGGCACGTCGACGGGTTCACACACCGTACCCCCGGAATGGTGCAGACCGGGGCTCATGTACGTCAGCTTTACAAAGTTTCGGAAATCCTCGATTGTCCCGTAACGCCTTCCCTTATCCAGGTCACGAACGAATGGTGATCCGTAGGCCGGCGCCAGTACGGTTCGTTTTCCGCCAATAAGGACATTGCGTGCCGGGTTACGTGCATGCTGCGTATATTCGGCAGGGGCAGACTGCTGGATGATTGAACGACATAAACCACGCGGGAAACGCACCCGCTCACCATCGATATCCGCACCTGAATCCCGGAACAAGCTGAGGGCTTCGGGAAAATCCTTGAACTCGATGCCGATTTCTTCCAGAACGGTGTCGGCGTTGTACTCGATCAACTCAAGCGCGGCATCATCAAGCAGTTCGTAATAAGGGATTTTGCGCTCGATATAAGCTTTGGCAATCGGCCCGGAATGCTGCCGTGCCGTGTGCTTTGCGCTACGACCGCCTGCTCTCCTTCGATTGCCCCTTTGGCTCATATTATTCCCGGTTCTTTAGCGCAAACGAAATCGCCTGCCTGGCCGCCAGCGCGTTGGTATGTAGATCAATCCAGTTTGTGCCAGTATCAGGGAAGGCGCATTTACCAATACGACGCCTATCTGGTCAAAAACGACTCCCAAAAGGCAGCAGGGCCGTCCCGGGGGCAGTACTTGCAAAACATTTGCTTTTGTTCATGGTTTTGCCCCGTCAGCTATCGGTGACTTTTCGGATGTATGCGTCTGCCGCCACGGCTCCCTGGGGCGTGACAATGAGTGGATTGACATCAAGTTCCTCAAGATCAGCATGGTTCGCAAGTGCGTAATCTGCGATCGCTAAGACAGCGTCAACAATGGCCTCCATGTCGCCCGCTTCACTGCCACGGTAGGAATCGACCAGGCTGGCCACCCTCAGTGTTTCAATAGCGGTACGCAGCTCCTGTCTCCGGGCGGGTAACAGGATTGACACCGTATCGTCCAGCAGCTCCACCAGTGTGCCGCCGGCGCCCAGCAGCAAGCTTAGCCCGAAGGTCGGATCACGGCTGACGCCGACGATGAATTCGGCAATGACCGGAGCTACCATCTTCTCGACGAGAAAGTGTTCGTGGTGGGGCACCAGCTCCCGGGTTGCGGCCGCCACCGCATGCCTGTCACGCAGATCAAGGATTACGGCGCGCCTTTCAGTCTTGTGCACAAGCTCCCTGGAGACCGCTTTCAGCGCCACCGGATAGCCCAGTGATTCGGCAGTCTCTACCGTCTCCACAGCGGCGCACAGATTACCTGCCGGAATCTGCAGGCCGATTTCTGCCAGCTCCTTTTTGCTTTCCCATTCATCCAGTGAACAGGCAGATCCGCTTATGGGTATCTGATCAAGTACCGGCTGCACGGCGTTGACGTCTTGGCTGACACGCCCGATGAGCGCGGCCGCCCTGATGGCGAACAGGCATTCCTCCAGGCCCTGCATAGGTGCAATGCCGGCATCGCCTAATCGCGCGCGTACCTCCTCCGGCAGCGTTTCCGGCAGCGTGGAGACAATGACGGCTCTCTGGCCGGTAATTGCAGCAGCGTTTATCAGTGCCCGTTCAGCGGTTTTCCAGTATTCGCTCTCTGACCCCTCGCCGGGCGCGTAGTCCAGCACCAGCATCGTGCAGGCAAAACGGTTTTTGAGCATTGCCGAGAAGCAGGCAAGCAGTTTTTCGTAATCACCCCATGCATAGGTGTGATAGTCCAGCGGATTGGACAGGTGTACTTTGGGGCCCAGTACGGCACGCAATTGGCTTGCAGATTCATCTGACAACTCGGGCATGGCAAGATGCAAAGTGCTGGCATAATCGGCGATCAGAGCGGCTTCTCCACCGGAACAGCTCATTGAACCGAAGGTAAACTCCGGCAGAATCCCGACATTCGATACGAACTTCAGGGTTTCGAGGAACTGCGCCAGTGTGTCGCAGCGTGCAATCCCGGTACGCTTGAACAGGGCCGAGTACAGGCTGTCAGAACCGGCCAGTGAAGCGGTATGGCTCATGTTGATTTCTGCGCCACGGGATGTGCGGCCGGTCTTGATGGCAACGATTGGTATGCCGGCCCTGAGCGCTTTAATGGCGGCGACCGAAAACGCGTGAACCTTGTCAATGCCTTCAATGTGCAAACCAATGGCCGACACGCGCGGGTCATCGAGCAATATCTCGATGTAGTCATGCAGATCCAGGGAGCATTTGTTACCGATGCTGATGACATAAGCCAGATCGAGTCCACGCTGCTGCATACTCAGGTTGATTCCCATGTTGCCGCTTTGCAGAACCAGCGCAACGCCCCGATCGATCCGCCCGCCACCATGCTGATCAGGCCACAAGGCCACGCCATCCAGGTAATTCAGGAATCCGTGGCAATTCGGGCCGATGATTGCCATGTCGCCTGCCGCTTCCCGCAGGTGTTGCTGAAGCACGGCGCCCTTGTCACCGGTTTCGGCGAAGCCGGCGGCAAAGCACACTGCACCGTTGGCGCCCAGTGCCGCAAGATCGCGCACAATTTCTATCGACACCCGCGGAGGAGCTGCGATAAAACTGGCATCGGGTGCGGTGGGGAGATCGCCAGCGGCAGCGAAGCACGGGACACCCGCCAATTCCCGCCGGTTTGGATTGACAGCCCAGATTTCTCCTTCAAAACCGACCGATTTGCATTGTTCGATAACGCATGCTGCTTCATTGCCACCGAATACTGCAATCGTTTCCGGGCTCAGTAAGCGTTTCAATGCGGCCTTTGCGCTCATGCCGGTGCCTTGTAGGGTCTATTTGCCTTTCCAGACGGGGTCCCGCTTTTCTGCAAAGGCTTTCGCCCCTTCGATCTGGTCCTCGCTGGAATAGAGTACATCAACGGTTTGAAATTGCCGGTCCGTAATTTTTTGCAAGGCATCCAGAAATTTCATGTTCTCGGCCTCGCGTACGATTTCCTTGATCGCAGCATTTACCAGTGGCGGTCCTGATTCGATGAGGCGCGCCAGTTCCCAGGCCCGGTTCATCAGTTTTTCCGCCGCCATGACTTCATTCACAAATCCCCAACGGTGGGCTTCGGTCGCATCCATCCATCGACCCGTCAGCAGCATTTCCATGGCTATATGGTAGGGAATCCGTTTGGGGAGCTTGATGGATCCGGCATCGGCGACCGTACCAGAGCGGATTTCCGGCATGGCGAAACTCGCGTGGTCCGCAGCCAGGATGATATCGGCACTCAGCGCCAGTTCCAGGCCGCCACCACAGCAAATGCCGTTAACTGCACAGATAACCGGCTTGTTGAAGTCCTCCAGTTCCTGGATACCGCCGAATCCACCGACGCCGTAATCACCATCGACGGCATCACCATCGGCGGCCGCCTTGAGATCCCAGCCGGCACAAAAGAACCTGTCTCCACCACCGCTGATGATGGCGACTCTCAACTGGTCATCATCACGGAATTCGGCGAATATTTCGCCCATGATCCGGCTGGTTGCCAGGTCGATTGCATTTGCCTTCGGGCGGTCGATGATAAGCTCGAGAATACTGCCCTCGACACGCGTCTTGATCGGGTTGGTAGTCATGTTCATGTGGGTTCCTGTTGGATTAGGTGTCCGCGCGGCAGAAATATCCCCGTGCAGGCTTTTAGCTTTCAAAGGGTCGCAACAGGTCGCGACTGATAATGTGGCGCTGGATCTCCGATGTGCCGTCCCAGATGCGTTCAACCCGTGCATCACGCCAGAAGCGCTCCAGCGGCAAATCATTCATCAATCCCATTCCACCGAAGATTTGCACCGCCTCGTCGGTCACGTGTGCGAGCATTTCAGTTGCAAACAGTTTGGCGCTGGCAATTTCCCTGTTGGCAGGCAGGCCCTGGTCAATGCGCCAGGCACCGGACAACGTCAGCAAGTCGGCTGCATCGATCTCTGTGATCATATCGGCAAGTTTGAACGATACCCCCTGGAATTTGCTGATGGACTGTCCGAACTGCTTGCGCTCAACCGAGTAGGGTACGACCAGGTCCATGACCCGCCTGGCACGACCCACGCTCATTGCGGCAACCGTCAGCCGGGTAGCATAAAGCCACTCATTTGCCAGGGCAAAACCCTGGTGGGGTTCGCCGAGAACCTGGCATTTGGGCACCCGGCAATCGTCGAAAACCAGTATGCCGTTGTGATAACCGCGATGTGAAACCGACTCGTAACCAGGGCGAATCTCGAACCCCGGTGTATCGCGATCAACCAGGAAACAAGTGATTTTCTTCTTCGGCCCGTGCGCGGTGGACTCTTCACCGCTGGCGACGAACACGATGACGAAGTCCGCGATATCCGCATGGCTGATGAAGTGTTTCGTGCCATTGATGATCCAGTCATCGCCGTCCGGCCTGGCCGTGGTTTTCATGCCGCGTATGTCGGAGCCGGCGGCGGGTTCGGACATCGCCAGCGCATCGAATTTTTCTCCGCTGACCGCCGGCAGCAGGTACCGCTCACGTTGCTCCCCCTCGCAGGCGGCCAGTATTCCGGATGGACGGCCGAAAAACACGGTGAGAGCCATTGAGCCCCGGCCCAGTTCCCGCTCGAGCAGGGTGAAGTCCAGTTGATTCAGCCCGCCGCCACCGAACTCTGCCGGCATATTGGCCGCGTAGAAACCCAGGTCCCTGCATTTGCGCGCAATATCCGTTCCCAGTTCGCGAGGGACCTCGCCGTTGCGCTCGATTTCGGCCTCGAAGGGATAGACTTCCTTTTCGACAAAAGCTCTGACCGTGTCGACAATCAATTGCTGTTCGTCGCTGAGTGAAAAATGCATCTTGGTACTCCTTCGGGGTGATGGTACCGCGTTCAGCGAGTCAGGAAGTGGTTGGGCGCAAGGCCACTGAAGCTGGTTAGTCAGCGTAGTCCGGTGACTCTTTCTGAACCAGTCGCAGCAACGCCGGCTACTCATATTTTCCCAAGGGAAAATTCAGGTACTGCTTCGCCGCCTTTTCGCAAACCTCGCTGGACGGAAGATCAAATTCCTGCCCACTGGAAAGTACCTGCATTTGCACTTTACAGGCCCGCTCCAGGTAATACATCAGCATGAAAGCCTCACCGACTGTTTCACCACAGGTCAACAGGCCGTGATTTCGCATGATCAGGGCCTTTTTGCTGCCCAGGTTGATCGCCAGCCGCTCGCGTTCGCCGGTATCCACGGACAGGCCCTCATATTCGTGGTACGCAACCTGCTTATAAAACGGCATGGCGTCCAGGATCATCGGCGTCAGGCCTTCTTTCAGCACGGATACGGCCAGCCCGGCCGATGAGTGGCTGTGCATGATGCAATGTACGTCCGCCCTGGCTGCATGGATAGCGCTGTGAATGATGAAGCCGGTGACGTTGATATCTTCCTTGCTGCTGGCCGTACCCGGATCAATAACGCTACCATCCAGATCCAGGGTCACCAGGTTGGATGCAGTAACTTCGTCATAGCGCAAGCCGAATCGATTAATCAGAAAAAATTGCGAACCCGGAACCTTCGCTGTGATGTGGTTCCAAACGATATCAGAAAACCCAAACCTGTCAGCAAGGCGGTAACAGGCTGCCAGATCCAGTCGCGTTTGCCACTCGACTTCATCGTATAGTGCCGACTGCCTTGAATCATGCAGTGTCATAGACTTCCCGCCAGCTTGCTGCCTACCTTACCGGACCCACTGAAATCCGCCTTTTTCATCAATGGAATCTTCTCTGTCGGTCAAGCAGCAGGCAATACCCACTACCCCGATGGAATTGATTGTCCGAACTCAAGCAATTGCACTATTTTAGTATAAGGGTGTGGCGAACAACACGGATGTGGCGAACGGCTTGAGCTCTAGTCATACTGGTGCAATATGCGGGCTAAATCAAACACGAGCGTGTCATCGGAGGAACCGTAATGCCTTTGCAGATCAACAGAGAAGTCTTCATAACCTGCCCGGTAACCGGTTCTGGCGCAACGCAGGACATTTCCCCACTGGTCCCGCGCAGCCCGAAACAGATCGCCGAGAGCGCGATCGAAGCGGCAAAAGCCGGCGCTGCCATCGTTCACTGTCATGTAAGAGACCCCGACACGGGTGCGGCCTCGAGACGGGTCGACCTGTACCGTGAAGTCATGGACAGGATCCGGGATTCGGAAACCGATGTGGTCATCAATCTTACGGCGGGAATGGGTGGTGACCTGACGCTCGGCCCGCCGGAGGCGCCATTGCCGCTGCTTGAGTCGGGAACCGATATGGCGAGTGCGACTGAACGCATGGAACATGTCGCCGAGTGCCTGCCCGAGATCTGTACCCTGGATTGCGGAACCATGAATTTTGCCGAAGCGGATTACATTATGGCCAATACGCCCAGCATGCTTCGCGCAATGGCCAAAATCATGACTGACCTGGGCGTGCGGGTGGAGATCGAAGCCTTCGACACCGGCCACCTCTGGTTTGCCCGTCAACTGGTGAAAGAAGGCATCATCGAAACCCCGTTACTCGTGCAGCTTTGCATGGGCATACCCTGGGGCGCCCCCGATGATCTGAACACCCTGTTGGCGATGGTTAACAACCTGCCGGCCGATTGTCATTTCTCGGCATTTTCCCTGGGCCGCAACGAGATGCCATACGTCGCTGCGGCTGTCCTTGCCGGTGGAAACGTACGGGTCGGCCTCGAGGACAACATCTATCTCGAAAAAGGCGTGCTGGCCACCAATGCCCAACTGGTTGAACGTGCGGTGAGAATCCTGACTGACATGGGCGTCAAGGTCATCGGTCCCGACCGGGTTCGCGAAAAACTGAAACTTCAAAAACGAGCGCCCCGGTGAACTCGTTCAAGATGCAAAGCCAGATGCGCCCTGAAGCTGTTTTTCAGCAAGCTCCCGCAATCCAGGCGGAATCTTGATGGCTTTTCTTTCCTGCAGGTCAAACAGCACGCAGATGGCTTCCAGCGTGCTGGCAATTTCGCCGTTGCGCAGGTTGATCATCTGGTACTCGACGGTCAGTGATTTGCCGCCAATTTTTGTCAGCTGCCCATGAATCTCCAGCGGGTCACCGGCATTAACTTCCGCCCGGTATTCAATTACGTGGCGAACGTCCGCCAATGCCAGCTCACCCTTGTCATCCTGCGCACCGCACCAACCGAACAAGCTGTGGATGAAGTGATAGGATGCGTCGTCAAACATGGCCAGGTAATAACGCGTGGTCATGTGGCCGAGAACATCACAAAACCAAGTATGGGCGACTGCTTTGCTGAACAGCTTCATTGAGAATCTCCCGTGTTCCCCGTCTGCACTTTATCGACTTCGTCGTTGTTGAATGAACCGCACAGGGTTGTATGTTAACCGGAATCCGGATGAAGTACCCGAGAATCGGGCTGGATAATTCTGCTTGCGGAAAGGGGGCTTATTGGGCAGAATTTTCACTTGTGTTTCCGCACCGGTGCCGGTGGACGCCTGCTTCCGCCGAGGGTTGATGTCATGGTGAGAAGATCAGGTGGCCGAAAGGCACGCAAGGCCAAGCGCGCTGCCCCGATTCCTGATCATATGAAACCCGTTCATCCGGGAGAGTCAGGTGGACAATACAAACCATTATCAGCATCAGACGTCGAATTGGTTCGGGCAACCTCATACCGGATACTCGAAGAAGTCGGATTTCAGGATCCCACGCCACATTGCATAGAAACCTGTATTGCTGCCGGTGCCGTTTTGGGGGATGACGGCCGTTTGCGGATGCCCCCCTCGGTCGTCAACCATGCGCTGAAAGTGGCTGCAAGGGATATCACGCTATACGGCCAGGATCCGAAACATGATGTGTTGCTTAGCGGTACACGGGTTCATTTTGCCACCGCCGGCGCAGCAGTCCTCATAGCCGATACTGTCAAGAACCTTTACCGGGAGTCACAGGCGCAGGACCTGTATGACATGGCCCGCATCGCCGATACCTGCGAACACATTCACATCTTCCAGCGCATGTGCGTGCTACGGGACATCGAGGACAACTACCAGATGGACCTTAATACCCTGTTCTGCGCAATTTCCGGCACCAGCAAGCACGTCGGTTCGAGCTGGGTGGAAGCGCACCACCTTGAGAAATCCATAGCGCTGTTACACATGGTCGCTGGTGGCGAGGAAGCCTGGCGTGCCAGGCCATTTGTAAGCCAGTCCAATTGCTTCGTGGTGCCGCCAATGAAATTCACCTCCGAGGCATTGGAATGCCTGCGCATTGCGGTCGAAGGCGGCATGCCGGTGCTGCTACTGTCCGCCGGACAGGCGGGCGCTACCACCCCACCCTGCCTGGCAGGCGCGGTTGCCCAGGCCTGGGCGGAATGCCTGGGTGGCCTGGTTTATGTCAATGCCATCAAACCCGGGGCGCCCGCCATCCTGGGTGCATGGCCATTTGTTTCCGACCTGCGCACGGGAGCAATGAGCGGTGGTTCACCCGAGCAGGGTTTGCTGTCAGCGGCCTGTGCACAAATGGGTAATGTATACGATTTGCCTTTTGGTACCGCCTGCGGAATGAGCGACTCGAAGTTTCCCGATATACAGGCGGGTGCAGAAAGGGCCTCTACCGTGCTGCCGGCAGCACTGAGCGGCGCCAATATCGTCTACGAAGCTGCAGGCATGTATGCCAGCCTGTTAAGTGCCTGCCCGGAAAGCCTGTTAATTGATAACGACATACTTGGGGCGACGCTTCGCGTGACGCGTGGTATCAAGGTAAATGAAGAGACACTCGGTTTTGAAACACTCAAAGACGTCTGCATGAGCGGTGTCGGGCATTACCTGGCATCAGACCAGACGCTGCAGGTGATGCAGAGTGAATATTACTACCCGGAATTTTCCGACCGCTCCAGTCCTGTCGAATGGGAATCTGCCGGTAAACCGGTCATTCTGAACAAGGCTATTACACGCCGTGACGAAATCCTCGCTGACGATCATCCCAAGCACATCAGTGATGAAACGGATGCGCTTATCCGGAAGGAATTTCCAATTTTCCTGTCACGCGAGGCGATGGGGCGATCTAGTGTCATGTCAACCTTATACAATCGCTAGGTTACATAAACTTTCCGTCTTCTGCAGCCGTCCTGAACGCAGCTTAACGCGTTTGTACATACCCAAACAGATCATTTTGTTGGTGGCGGTTTTTTTGCTATCGGCTTGCGCCGGTCAGACTGTTTTGCAGCAGGCCAGGCCATTGAGCGAAACGGAATTTCGCGATGCGGCCGAAGCCCGCATTTCTTAGCGGGATCCTGATCTGCTCGCTGATGCGTCCGCCAATAACCAGATAAGCGCCAAAATTCTCGGTTTTAACGATTTTCATGGAAAACTTAACACCCGGCAAATCGAAGGCCGGCCGGTTGGCGGCGCTGCTGTTCTGGCCGCCTACCTGAGGACGGAGGCGGCCGAAGTTGCCAATCGCGCAATTATCGTCCATGCGGGTGACCTGGTTGGAGCGAGCCCACCTGTATCGGCGCTGATGCAGGACGAACCCTCGATTGAGTTCCTGAATTTACTGGCCAATAAGCATTGCACAATCGACGATCTCATGGCACCTGATTGCAACCTTGTAGGCACCCTGGGTAACCACGAATTCGATGAAGGCTCTGGCGAACTGATACGACTGCTCTATGGCGGCCGACACGCCGAGGTGGACCCCCAGGTCGATGCCTGGAAAGGCGCCACGTTTCCTTATGTGTCGGCCAATGTACTGGATACCGCCACCGGCAAGACACTTATTCCACCGTATGTGATCAAAGAGATCGCAGGCATTCCGGTCGCTTTTATCGGCGCTGTAACCACAAATACACCGGGAATAGTGGTGTCTTCCGGTGTCGCAGGTTTGGAATTCCTTGATGAGGCAGAGTCAATTAATTCATGGGTTCCCGAGTTAATTGCAAAAAACGTCCACGCCATTGTTGTCACCATTCACGAAGGCGTGAGGCAATTCAGCTTTGGCGATTCCGCCGTCGCGGGGCAGGGTGAACTACAAGGAAAAATGATCAACATCGTGAGTGCACTTGATGACGAAATAGATATCGTCGTCTCTGGTCATACTCATTGGTTCACCAACATATTGGTCCCTAATTCAAATGGCAAGAAAATATTGCTGACGCAGGCGTTTTCAAGCGGCACGGCCTATAGTGATATCGATATTACGCTCGACCGGGCAAGCGGAGATGTTGTCGAAAAGTCAGCTTCATCGTAACTGCCTGGGCCGACCGCGGGCCCGGGTTTTCTCCCGACCCTGAAATCGCTGGCATGGTGGAAAAGGCAAACATTGAAGTTCGGCCCCTGGTTGGCCGCATTAAACGGTTGAACTGAACAGGCCTGTTTACCCGATTTGTTTGAGCCTTTTGAACGCCTGGGTGCGGAGAAGAGCAAGGTAAAGGGTACCGGTATCGGTTTGACGATAAGCAAACAGCTGGTGGAAATGATGGGCGGTTTTATGGGTGTGGAAAGCAAGCAAGGAAAATTTACCTCTTTCTTGGTAGACTTCCGGATGAATAATCCTTCACCCACAGCCAGGGTGTATTAAGCCCGTATCCGGAATTTCCGAAATTGTGAAACCAAAAAAAGGGGCAACAGAAAATTTGCGCAACAGCCGGATACTGGTCGCGGAAGACGATATTTTGAGTCAGATCGTGACATCGCAGATGCTGGAAAACGCAGGATTCACGGTTGATGTTGTATCTGATGGCCACGCAGTCCTCGAAATTCTGGAATCCAATCATTACGATGTGATCGTCATGGATTGTTTCATGCCCGGCATGGATGGTTTTACGGCAACAAAAACCATCAGAAAAGCAGAAAATAAACTGTTTGATCCAGAGGTGCCAATTATTGCCCTGACCGCACTCGCGATGAAGGGAGACCGGGAGAAATGCCTGGCTGCCGGAATGACCGACTATCTGAGAAAACCTGTTGATTCAGAGAAACTTATAAACGCAGTAAAAAGCTGGCTGGGAATTGCGCATGGAAAGCGTCCACCTGTTGACCGCCAGAACATGAAAGATCCGGAAGCACTGCCTGAAAGGGATGATTCCACGCTGGCTGGAACAGCCTCGGACCCGGCAGTACTTGACGAGGTGCTGAGCCAGTTTTTCGAACAAATCCCTCGCTACGTTGCAGTACTGAAAACTGCAAACGAACAGGGAAACCCCACCACCCTGCAGGAAGTCAGCCATAAAATTCAAGGTTTTGAGGGCATGACCGGTGCCCGGGAATTATCTGACCGGGCGTTCAAGCTTTACCAGGTTGTACAAGCCGGTGATTCTTCGAAGGTGGCCGAACATACTGAAAACCTGATTCATGAACTGGAAACACTTTCCAGATACATGGAGTGATCTCCCACGGCCTCTTTTTTCTGTTAAATCAAGAATATCAGTTGCACACGAATTTGACAGGTCAGTTACTACAGCTTTTAATGACCCGCTAAGATAAGATTGTCCAATATGCAACATATTATAAATGCCCATCGTGGATCAGCGCTCTGTCAATGCACCGGACCTGCAGGTGTCGATGATTTTCAAAGCCTGGCTATTGGTCAAATCATGGTTTGACATAAGCGATGAGGCGTCCCAGGATTCTGCTGGCTGACGACCACCTGCTTCTTCTGGAGGCGTTTCAAAGTATCCTGGAATCCGAATTTGACGTGGTGGGTACCGTGTCCGATGGCAGGGAACTTTTGAAAGTTGCGCCCAGGCTGAAACCGGAAGTGATTGTCCTGGATGTGTCAATGCCCCAACTGAATGGATTGGATGCGGGCGCAAAACTGAGGAAATCCATGCCAGATACAAAGCTGGTGTTCCTGACCATGCATGAAGACCCTGATTTGGTATCGAAGGCACTGGAAATAGGCGCGAGTGGTTTTTTGCTCAAGTCTTCGGCTGCCTCTGAACTGTCAGAGGCCATATGGAAAGTACTAGCAGGTAAAACCTATGTAACACCCCTGATGACCAAGAGTGAAAATTTTTCCTCAGCCCAGGCATTCGATGGCAAACGGATTGACAAATTGACCGTGCGCCAGCGCGAAGTTCTGCAGTTGCCGGCAGAAGGCAATACCATGAAGAGAATCGCTGAAATTCTCTTTGTAACACCCAGGACCGTCGCCTTTCACAAGTACCGGATTATGGAGATACTGGAAATATCCAACAGCGCCGAACTTGTCCAGTTCGCGATAAAAAACGGCCTGGTGGTCCAATAGGCGCCTTCATCAAGGACAAGCCTGGCAGCAACCGGATTTGCATCATCACCCGGATTTAAAATTCAAGGAATTCCCGATCAAAAAGTCTGTCATTTCTGACAGTAGTATGTTGCGCGTCAATTAGGCATTCTATAACTCCCCCATAAAGCTTCACGGATTGAAGTGGCAAGGACGCCCAAGAGATAAAGGGATTATCAAAGGGTCGCGGAGCGGTCGCTCCAGACAGAGACCGGGAGTCATCAGGATGGTGGCTCCCGTTTTTTTGAGCAATAAGAAGCCCCGCGCCACCGCCTGCGATGCCTGATGGCTTCTCACACTGCCTAACGCAATATAAGATGAGCGAACTCATCCCGGAATGAATGACCAATGGGGACACCGGCTCGGGTGGTGGTACTGCCCAAAGATACAAACACATTGAGAGTGGAAGAGATTGAGCTGCCGGAACCGGGGCCAAGCCAGGTCGTGGTCAGGCAATTTGCATCCGGCATTTGCCACTCGCAACTGCACCAGATTCACAGCAAGCGGCAGCGCAACCTGCTACTTGGCCACGAATCCACGGGCATTGTCAGTAAGGCAGGTAAAGATGTAAGCCACGTGAAAGCAGGCGACATCGTGCTGGTGACCTGGGTGCCAAGAAACGCCTCTGAGGAAAAAGCGCCTCCGGTTGGAGCCTCTCTGCAATTAGGTGATTGTCTTGCTTTTTCAAAAGATGTTTTTACCTGGGCGGACCATACGATTGCAGATCAGCAATATGTGGTGAAAGTCGATCCGGACATTGCCCGGGATGTGACGGCGGTGATCGGTTGCGCCGTGATGACCGGAGCAGGTGCAGTCATCAATACTGCCAGGGTAAAACCAGGCGAAAGCGTGGCCGTATTCGGTGTTGGCGGTGTCGGGCTTTCAGCAGTCGCAGCAGCCAGGCTTGCCGGGGCGAACCCGATAATCGCCATTGACCTGGACGAGAAAAAACTCGACTTTGCCCGCCGCTTTGGTGCTACGCACACCATCAATGCCCGTGACGAGAATCCCGTTGATGGCATTCATGCACTTACCACCCAAGACACGGCTTTCACCTTTCAAGGAAAGCCAGTAAGCGGTGCAGACTATACTTTCGACTGTATCGGCATTCCCGAGACCATGAAGCAAATCGTATCTGCCTGCCGTAAGGGTCAGTTTGGTGTTCGACGGGGTGGCGAAGCGGTTCTGGTCGGCATCCCGGGCGAAAACCTGGACCTGAAAACCATTGATGTCGTGCTCACTGAAAAGTCATTCAAGGGCAGTATCGGCGGTTCCTGTACACCGGACAGGGACCTTCCCCGCTTTCTTGAATGGCACGAAAACGGCGCCCTTGATCTCAACGCGCTGGTTACGAAGCGGTACACGCTTGACCAGATCAACGAGGCGGTGTGGGCTTTGGCGGCAGGAGAGATCCTGGGACGCGCCATTATCGAGTTTTGAATATAACCAGCTAACTGTATGCCTGCGAAGGCGTCACCAAGGAACCTCACATGGACTTCGAACACAGTGATAAGGTCAAGAATCTGCTTGGACGTCTCGAGGCGTTCATGGAACAGCACATTTACCCCAATATCAAAACCTATCAGCAACAGCTTGCAGCAATGGGGGAGGACTGGACCCCGGTTCGGGTTGTCGAGGAGTTAAAACCCAGGGCACGCGCAGCCGGCTTGTGGAACCTGTTCCTTCCTGAGTCGGAACTGGGCGCCGGCCTGACCAATCTCGAATACGCATCACTTTGCGAGCTGATGGGACGCGTGGACTGGTCATCCGAGGTCTTCAACTGTTCCGCGCCCGACACCGGCAACATGGAAACATTGGAACGCTATGGCACCGAGGAGCAAAAACGCCGGTGGCTCGATCCCTTGCTGGCCGGGGAAATACGTTCCTGTTTTGCGATGACCGAGCCCGACGTGGCCTCGTCCGATGCGCGAAATATCTGCTCGACCATCATTCGCGATGGCGACGAATACGTGATTAATGGCCACAAGTGGTGGTCGTCCGGCACCGGTGATCCACGCTGTGAAATTTTCATCTTTATGGGCAAAACTGATCCGGATGGGGAGGATATCTACCGCCAGCAGTCCATGATCCTGGTCCCGCGCGATACGCCGGGCATTACGATCCGCAGGACATTGCCGGTGTTCGGTTATACCGATGCGCCGCATGGTCACGGCGAGGTTACCTTCGAAAATGTGCGGGTGCCCTCTTCCAACTTGCTGTTGGGAGAAGGCCGTGGATTCGAAATCGCCCAGGGCCGGCTGGGACCGGGACGGATTCATCACTGCATGCGCCTGATCGGCCAGGCCGAGGTGGCGCTGGAAAAAATGTGCAAACGTGCACATGAACGTCATCCATTCGGAAAACCACTTGCAGAACAAGGTGTTACGCGAGAGCGAATCGCCCAGTCACGTATTTTAATTGACCAGGCCCGCCTGCTGGTACTGGCCACTGCCGACAAGATGGATAAGGTGGGTAATCGCGAGGCGCGCAAAGAGATCGGCATGATCAAGGTGGCTGCTCCGAACATGGCCTGCCAGGTTATCGACTGGGCCATCCAGATGCATGGTGGCGCCGGCGTCTCAGACGATTTTGGCCTCGCGCATGCTTACGCCCGTGCTCGGGGAATCCGCCTCGCCGATGGCCCGGACGAGGTACACCGGGACCAGATTGCACGCCTGGAGATGAAGAAATACCGGAAAGTGGCTAAACAATAATGACCTCGGGAATAACAAGTTCAGGCAGCGACGGTCGCGAAATCGGACCGCCTCTTGAGGCGCACCGTTTTAATGAAGCGGCTCTGGCCGCGTACCTGGCCGGGCGAATTCCCGGCTTTGAGGGCGACATCACGGTCCGGCAGTTCCTGGGTGGCCAGTCCAACCCGACTTTCCTGGTCGAGAATTCATCCGGCTCATACGTTCTGCGTAAAAAGCCGCCCGGCGAATTGCTGCCATCCGCACACGCAGTAGATCGCGAATTCAGGGTGATTTCCGCGCTGGCCAGCAGTGATGTCCCGGTACCGAAGGCTCACCTGCTCTGCGACGATGACAGCATCATCGGACAGATGTTTTATGTCATGGAATACGTTCCGGGCCGCGTTTTCGAACACGGCAGCATGCCGCAGTGTACCCCGGCGGAGCGCACCGAGATGTATCACTCCATGGCCGGCTTGTTTGGAGCACTGCATTCAGTGGATTTCCAGGCGGTAGGTCTGAAAGATTTTGGCTGGCCAGGCGGCTATGTTGCCCGTCAGGTCAAGCGTTGGTCAAAACAATATGAAGCCTCGAAAACCGGAGATTTCGAGCCAATGGACAATGTGATCTCGTGGTTGTCAGAGAACGATCCCGAAGATGAGCAAGCCTCAATTGTCCATGGTGATTATCGGGCAGGGAACATGATTTTTCACCCGGAAAAACCGGAAGTTGCAGCCGTGCTCGACTGGGAATTGTCGACCATCGGCCACCCGCTCGCCGACCTCGGCTATTTCCTGATGCCATACCGGCTCGACGCTGCCACATCTGTCAATGGCATCGGCGGACTGGACCTTGAAGCCCTTGGCATCCCTGGCGAACACGCCCTGCTGGAGACCTACGCAAAAAACGCCGGACGCAGTGATGTGCCAGGGATCGACTTTTACGTCGTTTTCGCGATGTTTCGCCTTGCTGCCATCCTGGCAGGCGTGCTCAGACGCGGATTGATGGGAAACGCTGCCGACCCGCGAGCCATTGAACGAGGCAGGCTGTATAAACCCATTTCGGAAACAGCCTGGGTAATCGCCAGCGGCTTGAAAACCTAAACTTCAATGATGTTCCGACCATTGCCGTCTGTTGTGAACCGGCAGCTTATTCACAAGTTTTTTGGGTAAACACTTCAAAATTCTGGATCCTACTTGTCAGAACGCCATCAATTCATCATTATCTAAGTGGACCTGTTAAGCCATTAACGGCAAGCCATGCTAATCCGGGTATCAAATTATGAACACGATCAATGTCAATGGACAATCCCATGAACGCGATGTCCCGGGTGATATGCCCTTGTTATGGGCGATCCGGGATGTCATCGGACTAACCGGCACGAAATTCGGCTGAGGTATGGGCCTGTGCGGTGCCTGCACCGTGCACCTGGATGGCCAGCCCATACGCTCATGCTCGACCCCGGTCAGTGCTGTTGCATGGAAAAATATCACAACAATTGAAGGTATTGCGGCCGACCCTGTCGGCAGCGCCGTTCAGAAAGCCTGGGTGGCTGAAGGCGTTCCCCAGTGTGGATATTGCCAATGCGGGCAGGTCATGAGCGCCACCGCATTATTGAAGACTAACCCTGTACCAAACAACGAGGACATTGAAAACTATATGAGTGGTAACCTTTGCCGCTGCGGCACATACAACCGGATCAAGACCGCCATTCATACTGCCTCAGAAAACATGAAGGAGAGCTCGGCATGAAACCTCCTGTGAAGAATTTTTCCATCATTAACCACGGTATTGGCCGGCGTACCTTTCTGAAAGGCGTCGGGGCAAGCGGGGCCCTGTTACTCACTGCCAGCTGGAGTTGGGCCCAGGACACCGCAGAAAAGAAGTATGGCGGTGACGCCATGCCCGGCGGTACCGTGGACGACCCCAGGGTATTCATCGCCATCCATGAGGATGGAACGGTCGATATCACCTGTAACCGCTCCGAAATGGGCCAGGGCATCAAGACCAGTCTCGCCCTGGTGGTAGCCGATGAACTGGAAGCCGAATGGGATCGGTGCCGTGTACTACAGGCGCCCGGAGACCAGGCCAAATATGGCAGCCAGAACACCGATGGTTCACGCAGCATGCGCCACTGGTTCCAACCCATGCGTCGTTGCGGCGCAACGGCAAGGACCATGCTCGAGCAGGCAGCCGCCGGACAATGGCAAGTGCCGGTATCCGAAGTCAAGGCCGTGCAACACTCGGTGGTTCACCCGGCCAGTGGCCGCAGCATCGCCTACGGCGACCTGGCGGGCTTGATGGCTTCCCAGGAAGTGCCGGATACCATGTCGGTCAGGCTGAAAGATGAAAGTGAATTCCGTTACATCGGCAAACAACAGAGCCTGAGTTGCGATGGCATGGACATTGTCTCGGGGCAAGCCACCTATGGTGCCGATGTACGCCTGGACAATATGTTATACGCGGTAATCGCCCGGCCGCCTTCCTTTGGCAGCAAGGCCGAGTCCTGGGATGACAGTGAGGCATTGAAGATCGAGGGAGTGCTGAAAGTGATGCCGGTCAAGGGCTACGGAGCCCCGTCAGCATTCAATCCTCTCAGCGGCGTGGCCGTGGTGGCAGAAAATACCTGGGCGGCTATCCAGGGCCGAAAAGCCTTGAAGGATCAGTGGAGCAGCAGCCCGAATGACCTGTACGAATCTGGTGCTTACCGTCAAAGCCTCGAGGATGCCTCGCACAAGCCTGGCAAGCTTGTGCGTGAAAAAGGTGATCTGGACACGGCATTTTCGGAAGCCGACAGCAAAGTCGAAGCAACCTATTACGCGCCACATCTCGCACATGCCCCGATGGAACCGCCGGTGGCCATCGCCCTGCTGAAAGATGATTTCCTTGAAGCCTGGGCGCCTGTCCAGGATCCACAAAGTGCCAGGAGCATCATGGCTGCTCATGTAGGCATGCCCGAGGAGAAAACCCGGTTCAACCTGACTTTACTGGGCGGCGCTTTCGGCAGGAAAGCCTTTGCGGACTATGTCTGCGAGGCGGCCGAACTCGCCACTTTATTCCCCGGACAGGCGGTACGCGTGCAGTGGACCCGTGAAGACGACCTGCGCCATGGTATTCACCACACGGTATCGGCCGAGCACCTCGAAGCCAGCCTGGATGGAGACGGCAATACCACGGGATGGCTGCATCGTTCGGTGGCACCCACCATTATGAGTATTTTCGTGGATACGGATCAGCAGGCCAATTGGGAATCAAACATGGGCCATAACAATATTCCATTTTATGTACCCAACCTGCGCATAGAAAATCCAGCGGCAACCGCCCATTCAAGAATCGGATGGTTCCGATCGGTTTCGAATGTTCCCCGGGCGTTTGCAGTCCAGAGTTTTGTCAGTGAGTTGGCGGAAAAAGCGGCCAGGATCATCTTGAGTTCTATTTGAATTTGCTCGGCAAGGATCGCCAGATCAACGCGATGGATATTTCCGATGACTGGAACCACGGTGAAACCCCCGATCTCTATCCGGTCGACACCGCTCGCCTGCGCAAAGTCATTCAAACGGCTGCCAGGGAAGCCGGTTGGGGCAAGAAACTGCCCGCAGGCCGTGGCATGGGTCTGGCCGTGCACTACAGTTTTGTGACCTACGTCGCTGCCGTACTGGAAGTCGAAGTGGCAACAGGCGGAAACCTGCTTGTGCACAATGCAACGATGGCGGTGGATTGCGGTAAGGCGGTCAACCCCGACCGCGTTCGCGCGCAAATGGAAGGTTCATGCGTGATGGGAATCGGCCTGGCCACCACCGGGGAGATCAGCTACAAGAACGGCGCAGTGGTGCAAAGTAATTTCCATGACTACGAGATTCCCCGCATTTCTCTGGCCCCAAAGGCTGTATCGGTTCACCTGGTCGATCCCGGCAAGGATGTCGAACTCGGAGGTGTTGGCGAGCCCGGTATTCCGCCCATCGCCCCGGCCCTGTGCAACGCGATCCATGCGGCCACCGGCAAGCGCATACGCCAATTACCGATCAGGGATCAATTCGCGTAGGTTTGCTTGAAACGGTGAAATAAAACGGTGCACATAAATGTCCACCCTACGAGCGGGCGACCTCGCCACCATCGCAGGTAATCGTTGCCCCTACGGTATATGCGCCGGCCCTCGAGCAGAGGTATATCGCCAGCCCGGCGATATCCTCCGGCGTTCCGACCCGGCCACGAGGATTGTGTTTTCCGGTCTTTGCCCAGTCCACTCCTTCCGTTTCACCACCAAAGCCGACACCCGTTGAAAGCATCCAGGTCGGAAAGGGCCCGGGTGCTATGGCGTTGAGTATGATGTTCTGCTTGACCAGGTGTGCTCCCATCTGCCGTGTCATATGATGGACAGCGGCCTTTGACGGCCCGTAGGAAAAGTTTTCAAATTGAGGGTTTTTCAAGCCATCGATCGAACCTATGTTTATTACCCGCGCCGGATCCTCGTGGGTGGCCGACGCCCGCAATAATGGCAGTAGCTTCTGGGTCAGAAAAAACATGCCTTTGACGTTGGTGTCCATCACCTTGTCCCAACCGATTTCAGGGAATTCCTCCAACGCGCAGCCCCATGACGCGCCGGCATTATTGACCAGAATATCGAGTTGATTTTCCCGTTTGCTGATTTCCCTTACCAGTGCCTCGACGCCTTCCATGTTGGCGACGTCACCCGGAATGGAAATGCACTCTCCGCCAAAGTCTTCGCTGAGTTGTTTTACTTTTGCGTCGCATGCCCCGGCTTTTCGGGAACTGATGTAGACCATTACGCCATTGGCCAGGAATCCGGCCGCTATCATCTCCCCGATACCCCTGGAGCCACCGGTGACCAGGGCGACTTTCCCCTTGATTGAAAACAGATCTTTGATTTTCATAGAGAATCCTCACGGGTTGATATCTCTGAACTTAGACAAGTCTACTGATTTCCGGTCTTCTTTTCCGCTGATTTCCGGGACCAGCTTGTCGATCAGGAATGGACCGGGCGCGATGCCGTTCAGAATGATGTTTTCCTTGACCAACTTGACGCACTTGAAAGCAGGGCCGCCAGCACATATAGCGCCACTGACAGGATAATTACGACGTTGAAACCGGCGTGGATGGCGAGCATGGTGGCCAATACTGCGGCAATAACTGATGCGCAGCCATTAATACCCCAGGCCCAGGGAATCATTTGGGGTTCGAGCTGGCTGAGACCGGTAGGAAATGGCATGCCCATCAGGAAGGCCAGCGGCGCGATCAGGATGGCCGAGATCACAATCCTGTAGATATCGCTGAGCGGCATTAGCCATTCGAACAGAACTGGCAGCATTACCAGGTAAAGCATTGTCAACACGCTGATACCCGCCACGGCCCGGGCGATAACTGTGTTGGCTGTACGTCGTCAGAGCATATGGCACCACTTGAGCCTTTTTCTAAGAGACACTTTTCTGCCCGTACTTTCTCCAGTCTAGCCTGCTAATCGCAGGTTTTGTATTTTCCTTTGCGTTAACGTTCTGGACTTGATCATTGACCGTCGGTCCAGGATGTCGTTTCTTCTTCCGTTATACACATCAGCCGGCGTCACGTTATCCAGTGATTCGTGATACCGCTCATGGTTGTAATGAGCCACCCACTGAGCAATGGCACTTTCCAGTTCCCACGGGAAGTAATAATTCTCCAGCTTGACCACGTTTTTCATCGAACGGTGGTAGCGTTCGATCTTGCCCTGGGTCATCGGGTGGTACGGTGCTCCCCGGGTGTGCTTCATGTCTTGATCCTGCAACCATTCCCTGAGTTCTTTTGAGATATAGCAGGGGCCGTTGTCAGACAGTAACCTGGGCTTGTGATGCACCCTGACTTCGGTGAGCCCTGTGGCTTTCAGAGCATCTTCCAGAGTATCGGTGACATCATGCGCCGCCATCGTGGTCGTCAACCGCCAGCTGATGATGTAACGGGAATAGTCATCCAGGATCGTCGACAGGAAGTACCAGCCCCAGCCCACCACCCGGAAGTAGGTAAAGTCTGTCTGCCACAGTTCATGTACACGCCGTGTCGGATGCTGGAACGCATCGGCTGCGCTCATCACTATGAACTGTGGGCTGGTAACCAGGTCATGGGCCTTGAGGATGCGATAGACACTGGACTCCGAGATAAAGTACTCATGGGTATCAGTAAGATGCCAGGCCAGTTCCCGGGGTGTCAGCTCCGGTTGTTCCAGGGCCACATCAACAACCAGTTCCCGTACCGACTCGGGGATCTTGTTCCAGTGCTGACGTGATGCCCTGCTGTGGTTCTGTGACGTGGTCCAATAGATTGTACAACCCAGTTAAGAGATAATTTATTTAACTGGGAGAAGTAAATTGAGTAGCAGAAAAAAGTATTCAAAGGAGTTCAAACTGGATGCAGTCAGTTTGGTACTCGATCAAGGTTATAGCCGTGCAGAAGCGGCCAGAAGCCTTGGGCTTAATAGCAATATGCTTGGTCGGTGGGTTTCAGAACAGCGGTCCGATGGCGGTCAGGCTTTCCGCGGGAACGGCAAACTAACACCGGAACAGGAGGAAATCCGGAAGTTAAGATCGCAGGTCAAAAACCTGAGAATGGAGAAAGAAATCCTAAAAAAAGCGACGGTCTTCTTTGCCAAAGAAATGAAATGAGATATTTGTTTGTCACCCAACATAAGAAGACCTGGCCAATCGACCTGATGTGTCGAGTACTGGGCGTCAGCCGACAGGGTTATTACCACTATCGGCGAAATACAGAAGCCAGACTGGCTGATCCAGAGCACCAGGAGATGCTGGACTGGATGAAGGATATAGCCATTGCCAGCAAGTACACCTATGGCCGGCGGCGCATGAAAAGAGCAATGAATGCATTGGGTTTTCCGATCAGCAGAACGAAGACTGTGAAGCTGATGAAAGAAGCGGGTATTCAAGTTCGGCATAAGAAGAAATTCAAAGTGACCACCAACAGCAATCACAAATTGCCGTTATTTGAGAATTTGTTGGAACGACAATTTGATGTTGAGCAACCCAACCAGGTATTTGCTTCAGACATCAGCTATGTCTGGACCCGGGAAGGCTGGCTGTACCTGGCTGTGGTTATTGATTTATATTCCAGAAAAGTTGTTGGCTGGAGTATGAGCAGCCAAATGACAGCACAGCTGGTGTGTGATGCTTTGACGATGGCGATCTGGTTGCGTAGGCCAACGGCGGGGTTGATCCATCATTCTGACCGCGGATCGCAGTATGCCAGTAAGGCTTTCAGGAAATTATTGAAAGCACATGGCTTCAAAGGCAGCATGAGCCGAAAAGGTGATTGCTGGGACAACGCCGTTGTGGAGAGCTTCTTCGGCAGCTTGAAACAAGAACGGGTGCATTGGTGGCACTACCAGACTCGATATGAAGCACAGCAGGATATTCTGGATTACATATCGATGTTTTATAACAGTTACAGACTGCATTCGTACCTCGATTACAGAAGCCCGAATCAGTATGAAATGGAAATGACGGAATTAAGAAAAGCTGCTTAACTGGGTTGTATCAAATAGGTTGACCACGTCAGGTTGATCACTTAATTTTTCACTTCCTAGAAGACAACATAACGTCTTAGTTAAGCGGCGCGTGCGCAGCGCGCGTCCGGTGGCGCCAGCTTGCTGGCGAAACGTACTTTAACGCTTTGTTATGCACCTGCTCGCGGCCGGCGCTTATTGCTACGTTTATATTTTCTCTGATACTCACGACGTTGATTCGTTACTTCGTAAAGGACAATTCCCGTAGTGGTGCCAAGGTTAAGACTTTCGATCATTCCAAACATCGGAATACTGACACACATTTCGCTGTGTTCGACCGCGAGATCGCTAATTCCCCTCGATTCATTCCCGAACCACACAGCCAACTTTGTGAATGAGGTGTAGTCGCCTTCGTGCAATATTACGTTTTTCCGCCCCTTAACGTGTGGTGAGGTGACGATTGAAACAAATCTATTCTTAGTCAAATGCTCAATACACTCTTTTGTGCTATCGAATCGCTTAACGAAACTCCATTTCACGGCCGACACGGATGTTTTTGAAAGGGATTTCCTATCTCTCATATCCTCCCAATCTTCTGGAAGAGCCTTCCGAGGATCAACGACATACGTCTTTTCGACCCCTAGGGCGTTGACATTGCGAATTACCGTGCCGATATTTTTGATGTCATTTGGGCTTTCTATAACGGCAATGAGATTTTTACACCGGAAGGGCTAATCGCATCCGCGCGCTGGCGCATGCTGGTCTTGTCTTTAGGCCTATTCAACGTGTCACCCGGTGAGTTTTCTTCGTGCATAACAAGTAATTAAGTGGAAAAAGGTCATGTAACACACATTTTTGGGCTTTTTTGATCATTATTTTTACCTATCTATTTGTATTTTATGGTCTTTGTTTGTAAATACACCCTGTGCTAACGGGGAACTGCGCCGGTTAATCACGCAATTTGCCTACAAAAGGGGAATTAATTGGCTCTCACGTTTTGCAAATCCCCTTGATTAGGGTGTTTGTTCATTCTCATTGGAACAAACCATGCCCAAGCCCAAGTTACTAGATCAAATGCGCGACAAGATCCGCCTGCATCAGTATAGCTTAGATACTGAGCGTGCCTATTTGCACTGGGTCAGGCGCTTTATCCTTTTTCACGGTAAGAACCATCCCAATGATATGGGTAAACAGCAAGTTGAAGCTTTCCTGACTCACCTGGCTGTTAATCGTGCTGTTTCTCCTTCTACTCAGAACCTTGCCTTGTCGGCCATCTTGTTTTTGTATCAAAAGGTATTAAAAACTGATCTTCCCTGGTTGGATGATGTGGTAAGGGCTAAACCAAAACGCCGAGTGCCTGTGGTTTTGAGCACCATTGAGGTTCAAAGGTTATTCGAGAACTGTCGTTCGTCACAATTGTTGATTGTACAAATGCTTTATGGATCAGGACTTCGTTTAATGGAAGCCCTGAGGCTTAGAGTCGGAGATATCGATTTCACGCGGCGCACGGTGCGAGTTCATGCGGGCAAAGGTGGTATAGACAGGGTAACGGTTCTGGCTGATTACCTGGTTAATTCTTTAAAACTTCAAATATCTTATGTTCGTACACTGCACTCGAATGACCTGGAGCAAGGGTTTGGTGATGCCAAACTCCCGGTGGCTCTTTGGAGGAAGTTGGGAAAATCGGCCAAACAACTTTACTGGCAGTATCTATTCCCCAGCGGTAATATCTCTGCTGATCCACGACAGCCCGATCGACTTTACCGTTGGCATGTTCATCGCAGTACTGTTCGCAAGGCTGTCAGAGACGCTTCAAGGACAGCTGAAATTTATAAACGAGTCACTTGCCACACGCTCCGGCACTCATTTGCCACCCATTTACTGGAATCCGGAACGGATATCAGAACAATCCAGCAACTACCCGGTCACAAAGATGTACGGACAACCATGATCTATACACATGTAATTGAAAGAGGTGCTATGGGGGCGGTTTCTCCTTTGGATAGGATCATCTAGGTAGAGACGATGAATCACCTATACCGAACCGGTTGAAACGACAGCAGAAAGCATACTTTAATAAGGCGCCTGTTCAAAAAGTCATTTGTGTCAAATTTGTGCCACACCAACGGTCATTTACTGCCGTTTACTGCCGGTTACAGGCACTTTATGAACGGGCAAACACCGCAAGTGACTGATTTATAAAACATTAAAAGTTAGTTATTACTTCCTGAAAATCCGCGTGTCGGTGGTTCGATTCCGCCCCTGGGCACCATTTTTATAGGCCTTTGGCCCAAAAAATGATTCCAGGAATAGAACCACCATGTGGTTCTCAGTTCATAAGTGTCGCTTCGCGAGGACATATTTGCGTATTTAGCGACACGCAACGCCCCGCTGGGCACCACTAATTTGGGGTTTCACCCCAATAAGTGATTCCCAGCGGGGATCACCACCCGTAAGCACCATTCTTCGATATGATCGTAAGCTTGGCCATATTCGTCGATTTCCTCCACTTCAAGTACTTCTCCAACTAAGGACATTACTTCGCCTAATTCATTTAAGTCCAGCCTGGCAAAGTCCTTCGGGTCGAGAGAGATGACATTTACGAGCGAGCCGACAACAACCTGTTGCCCATTAATATCAGTGACTGACATGATTTTGGAACTAATACAGTTAACGCCGCGGTAATGGGCAACAGGAACAGAGCGAAGCGGCGTGGAAGCTGTCCCAGTGAGCGGAGCGAACGATATTAACCGCCTTGTTATTGGGCTATTCCTCTTCGAAGTACTGGGCATATCTATATAAATACCTAACTCCCCATTTTCGAACGTCGAACATCCCACATGAAGTAGAGACTGACAAGAATACCTGGCCACAGAACAACAGACATTGTTACTGGCCAGATGGACTACCCCCGGTTCAGTAGACACCTCCATGCCATAATTGGACTACCCCGGTTTTATTCTTGATCATCCCCGCTTTTGCCTTCGGTCTGCGCCTCGCGGCGCCCGTCATACCACATGTGCATGGCTTCCCGGCCATGCAGTGCCTTGCGTCCACGCAGCAGAAACCTCCAGATGGTTTGCAGGTGTTCCCTGCCGGTGTAGATACGCAATTTCCGTGCGGATGTGCAAACGCTTTCCCTGAGTATGATGAACCGACCCTGTTGTTTCAGCGCCTTGCTGAAGGTAATTTCCTCGGAGCCATAGAGCTTTTCGTCGAAACCTCCTGCAGCTTCAAAGGCCTGTCGTGTACAAAACATGAAACAACCAGCCGCCCAGCCAGTGAGCATGTAGCCCTTCAGGAGTAGAGGTACGATCAGCTTGCCGTATCCTGGCAATGGCCCGTCAAGAGTCACAGCTGCACCGCCGCCGACGGCACCTTCCCGAATTGCACGGACCGCCGCTTGAATGATATTGCCGTTTACTATTGTGTCCGCATCAACAAAGATGAAGATTTCGCCTTTGGCGATCCCTGCGCCAGAGTTCCTGGTGGCAGCGATCTGGCGATGCCGGGCCGCAATAACCAGGGCGCCATGCTCCCGGGCAATACCGGCGGTCCCGTCGGTCGACCCATCATCCGCCACGACAATCTCGTATGAGTCAACGAGAGTGTCACTCGCCGCAATGAGGGCCTTGAGCGTCGCGCCCAGTTCCCGTTCCTCGTTGAAGGCCGGGACAATGAAGGAAATCTCGGTCATTCGCCGGTCAATTCAATTTTTGAATCATTAAGGGGGGCAAAGCACTTTTTAGCAAGCCTCATCTTGAGCCAAAAAATCATATGTAGCGTGACATATGTATATTATTGAGATGGCTTCTAGTATATGGATACTTCCCAGAGAGATGTTCGATGAGCAGTGGCAGGAACGGTAGCTTCGAGTACAAACTGAAAATACAACCGATGTTGGTCCCAGTGCTGCTGGCATTGGTATCGGGTTTAGTGCTGGCCGACCCGCCAGGCGTTGTCTATACCGAGGAATTACGCGATCAGCTCAACGCCGGCCTTCTATCGCAAGTCAATGACTACCAGCCCCGGACCCGACACCTGCAAGAAGACGGCTCTCCCGTTTACACCAACCGACTGATACTCGAGGACTCTTCTTACCTTAAGCAACATGCGCACACCCCGGTGAACTGGTACCCGTGGGGACCGGAAGCTTTTGCCCGGGCAAAACGCGAAAATAAGCCCATCTTTCTTTCCATCGGCTATTCAACCTGTCACTGGTGTCACGTGATGGAACATGAAAGTTTCGAGGACAAGGAGGTTGCGAGCTACCTCAATGCTCACTTCATAGCGATCAAAGTGGACCGGGAACGGCGCCCGGACATTGACACCATTTATATGACTGCAGTACAGGTCAGCGGACGGCGCGGCGGCTGGCCAATGTCGTCTTTCCTGACTACCGATGGCAAGACATTTTTTGGAGCGCCCTATTTTCCTCGAGAAAATTTCATGATTTTGATGCAGCGCGCTGTCAAAGCCTGGAATGAAGATCAGGCATCGCTGATCGCACAAGCTGAAGAAATTTCAGCCAAGTCCCGGATTTACCTGGGCCGTTCTAGCACGGCGGGTGAGCTGCCAATGCGGCACCCGGCCTGGCGTTAAAGCAGCTACGTGATCGCCACGATGCACTAAAAAGAGGTGTTGGTGGCGGTGGTTTCAATTCAGCGCCAAAATTTCCCAATGAGGCGGATTACCTGTTCCTGGTTGATTACGCCAGGCGTCATGTTGATGAAGCCCTGACCCAACTGATCCGCTTCGATCTCAGTGCCATGGCGCAAGGCGGCATATACGATCAGGTCGGTGGTGGCTTTCATCGCTACTCGACGGACAACGAATGGCTGGTGCCACATTTCGAGAAAATGCTCTACAACCAGGCACAACTGTCCCGGCTTTACCTTCAAGCGTCCAGCCTGCTTGGTGAAGCGGATTTTGAACGCGTCGCCCGCCAGACGCTGGACTATGTATTGCGGGATATGCGATCTCCCGGTGGCGGCTTTTATTCCGCGACGGACGCAGACAGTGAGGGTCATGAAGGCTTGTTTTTCCTATGGACACCCGAACAACTGCGCACAGAGCTCTCGCCAGCGGAAGCGGACCTGGCAATTGAGTTGTTCAATTTAAGCGAAGCGGGCAATTTCGAAGGCCAAAACATCCTGCATCTCTCGGGGCCGGTTGGAGAGTCCGCTTCACCAGGCCAATCCCGTTGGGCTTTCCTGCAAGCAGTAGATCGCATACGAGGCAAACTTTATCGGGCCAGGGAAAAACGAATTCACCCCGACCGGGATGACAAAATCATCACTTCATGGAACGCCATGATGATCATGGCACTGGCTGAAGCTGCTGCCCTGGAAGGCGGCAAAGTTTACGCGCAGGCGGCCCTGAAAGCCGGCCAAGCCTGAACGGACACACATCGGTAGCCGCGGTTCAGGAGGATTACGCCTGGCTGGCGGATGCATATATCAGCCTCTATGACCTGAGCCGGGATACGCATTGGCTGGAAAAGGCGCGTAGCCTGCTCGAGATCATGCAGGAGCTATTTTGGGACGAGGCCAAAGGCGGTTATTTCATGAGCGTTCAGACAATCGCTGTGGCCGCAGATGCTGCAGTCGGTGATGCCTCGCTGGCCACTTTTATGCCGGCAATTGGACAGCCTAAAGACATCGTAGATGGCGCGCTGCCCTCGGGTAACGCAGTTGCATTGCATGCATTGGCCCGCCTGGCCCGGCGGCCGGGTGAGCGGGGTGCGTTTCTGCAGGTCGACGAGCGGGCAAATGCGCTGCTAGCCGCCTTTGCTAACCCCGTCAACCGTGCCCCTTCTGCCTTCCCCTACATCTTGCTGGCCGCAGTTGTGTTGGCTGATGGCCAGTCCGGACCGTTTCAATATGCTGCACATGGTGATGTTGCAGTCTACGGCCAGGTGCACGACAGGCAATTGTCCGTCAACATCACTATCCAGCCTGGCTGGCATATCAACGCAAACCAACCCCTTACTGATAATCTGATTCCAACCGTGATTCGAACCAGTGAAGGCTACACATCGCTTGTATTATCCGAAGTTTCCTACCCGCCACCACTTACAAAAACGCTGGGTTTCCAAAGCGAAGAACTGGCTTTGTATGAGGGCAGCATCAGCATCACGGCGAATTTAAATAATGGCTCTGACGCGTCGGCAGGCGAATTATTACGATTGAGCTTGCAGCTACAGGCATGCGACAATGAAATTTGCCTTCCACCAGAACAATTGGCATTACAAGTTCCTGTGTCTGTTCAATTTTCTCCAGATGCAGTTACCAAATAATTCCCAAAAGCGCTGTGGCTTCCTCCTAAGCATTAAAAGTCCATTGCCATCCAAAGCCGGAGACGATAGACCGAACTCACTGTTATGAAAGAGTCAATCAACTACCACCGAATGTTAAAGAACTGTCCCGGAATTCCGGGGCAATCGCTTGGCTAAATGCTGGGATTTTGGACGAATTGACAACAAGCCTGGAAATTCGCGAAATTCGATGCGATGAATACCGACCACTCGGTCAGTTAATGATCAGCGTTTATTCCAGCCTCGAAGGATTTCCCAGCCAAAGTGAACAGCCCGATTACTATGAGATGCTCGCCAGTATTGGAGATTTTAGCGAGCAAAAAGACACCAAGGTCCTGGTTGCAATATCCACTGCCGGGGAACTGCTCGGCGGTCTGGTTTATTTTGCGGATATGTCAAGATATGGCTCAGGAGGAACGGCAACATCAGTAAAAAATGCTTCCGGTTTCCGCCTGTTAGCCGTGGACCCTGAGGCCAGGGGAGTGGGCGTAGGCAAGGCTTTATCAAATGCCTGTGTACAGCTGGCAAGAAACAAAGGGCATTCGCAAGTGATCCTGCACACAACCCGGGCAATGCAAGTTGCATGGAGACTATACTTAAAGCTCGGTTTCGAACGCTCGCCCGACCTGGATTTTGATCAGCAAGGTCTGCCGGTATTTGGATTCAGGCTCCGGTTAGATGAAAGTTGCTGAATTTTGGTGGTTTTTGCTAACAGGCAATTGCTGCTGGAAAAGTCATAGCGCTGCGTAATAGGGCAGGAGTACCCGGGTTGGAAATACTGAGTGCGTTCGAAATAAATGAGAGATGAGTGAGTAAATTGACTTCTGAATCGAGAAAACGAGCGTTCACATCAATATATAAAGATCATTATTGGGGATCGGACAATCTGTCCGGTGCGGGATCTTCACTGGAAGCCACCAGGGTCACGCGTGAAGTACTCCTGAAAATAATAAAAGACCATAAAATCAACAGTATTGTTGATGTTGCATGCGGAGACTTTGTGTGGATGAGGCTGGTATTGAATCAGCTTGCAGGGACGGGGAAATATTCCGGCCGTGACATCGTTGAAAGCTTGGTGACACAAAACAAAGAAAATTTTCCACAATATGATTTCCAGTTCCTTGATTTAGTCGAAGGAACAATCCCTGGAGCAGAATTAATTATTTGCCGGGATGTGCTTCAACATTTGCAAGTAAAATATATCAAGAAAGCACTGAATAATTTTACATGCAGCGGCTTGAAATACTTACTCGCCACGACGCATATCAGGCGCTTTGGCTTCCGGAACAGAAGGGATATGAAGACCGGGAGATGCAGGGACAGAAACCTGATGATTGCCCCATTCAACCTCCCCAATCCATTGGTGATTTATTCAGAACAGTACGTGGGGCAGGATAAATTCCTTGGCCTGTGGAAGTTACCTTTTTAGGGTGAAAATGCGTATATTGGAAAAGCGGTCTTTTCACATTGCCAGATTTATTTTCACCTTGGGATTACTGTTGTTCGCACCGAATGTCGTCGCCCGGCAGGTACACGAACGTGCACCCGTTGCTACTACTCCCCATTTTGCTCTCTACAGCGATTTCGCCACCAACCTCAATGACGCATTGATCGTAGCGGGCACCGCCCGAAAATTCGACAGGCCCGAATTATTCCATTCCGGTGAGGAGGCAATCTGCCTTGGCGAAATGCCACCTTCGGCTCGCTCCGGCTGGAGTTTGGCAGTGGATTTTTTTGAGGAATTTATCGCGCCGGTTGAATTCAATCAGTATCCAAAATACTTTTTGCGCATGCACCTCGCCGGGTATGGCGAAGAAGTGAATGACGCCCCGTCGAATCAATTTATCGAAATTGCAAAAGGTTTCCAGAGTGCTGCAACACCAACTTACAGGGCATGCCGCTGGATTAGCCAGGATAAAGAGAACCGTCACTGGATCAAAGAAATCACTGCTTTGCTGGCTATTCATGAGCAGCAAATCGCGCGTCGCCTGGAGCAGCTTTACCAAAAACCATGGGATGGACTGCCGATCCGGACTGATGTCGTCGATACTGTGAGCTGGAGTGGTGCCGATTCCATTATCCGGGAACCGGCCGGGGGCACCTGCTGATTTCAAATTCTTACCGAGGCTGCGCTGCGCTTGAAATCATATTTCACGAAGCCTCGCACCTTTTGATGGGGCGAAATGATCCGGTATGGCGTGCACTCGATAATGCCGCGGTTGAGCTGGAAACGCCGCTACCTGACGGTCTATGGCATGTTGTTTTATTTTATACCACCGGCGAAACCGTCCGCCGTGCCCTGAACGATGCCGGAGAACCACCCTACACGCCCATGATTTACGGAATCTATGGCCGCAGCCCCTGGGGGCGCTTTCAGAAAGCCATTGATGACACCTGGTCCGCTTATTTGGACGGCGAGCGAACTCTTGCCGAGGCCGCAGCCAGCCTTTTGCAAGCCGCAAAAGAATCGGGAGTACCGGAATAAGCATTCACACGCAATTAACCTGCTCTTGAAAGGGACACACACGATGTCATATCTGCCACGTTTGCTCATTTCTGCTGTATTCGTTCTCGGCCTGTTTCATAGGTCAATTGTTTCCGCTGAAACCGCGGCACCGGATGCCGGTCAGCCGGATGAAGTCGTCACGCTGATCTTCACCAATGATATGGAAAGTGCCTATGAGCCTTACCCGGCCTGGTGGATTGAAGACATGGACCGTATCGGCGGCATTGCCGAACTGACCACACTGATCAGAAACATCCGCCGTGATGAATCAAACGTGTTTCTGTTCGATGCCGGCGATATATTTACCGGCGCTCTTTCGAAAGTCACGAATGGAACCTTGATGTTCGAATTCATGATTTCCATGGCTTACGACGCAATGTGCATCGGCAATCATGAATTTGATTATGGTCACGATATATTTGAATGGCAGAAAAACCGCGCACCATTCGCGGTGCTTGGCGCAAATCTTTTCTACAAGGACACTGGCTTCCCGTATGCACAGCCGCACGCGATCATTGAACGTGATGGTTTTCGAATCGGCGTGATTGGTATCCTCGGACAGGACGCTGCCGGCTCGGCTATAGCGCCCCACCATATCGCGGCACTGGATGTGGTAAATCCAGCTGAAGTTGTGGCCCGCTCAGTGGCTGAATTGCGCAATGATGTAGACCTTATCGTATTACTCACACACCAGGGCCACACGGCACCGATGCAGACGGATGCAGAGATTGATCCGCGCCTTGCCAGGGACATCGACAAGGACATAGCGCTGGCTGGCGCGGTTGAGGGTATTGATGTGATGTTTACAGGCCATGCGGATGCCGGAACCTGGGAACCGGTGGTCAATGAACAAACCGGCACCATAATAATGCAGACCTTCGGGCAGGCGACATATTTGGGTTATCTGCAACTGACCCTGGATGGAGAATCGCGCAAAATCAAGTCCTATCAGGGCCGTCTTATTCCGGTCGACTCCGATAAATTGACCCCTGATCCCTTGATTGTGGAGAAATATACGAAATACCGCTCTGCATTTCCGGAACTCACAGAAATCGTCGGGCGCCTGGAAACCCGGCTCAACCGAAAGTACTTTGACGAATCTGATATCGGCAACTTGCTTGCAGACGTGCTGGCGGAACAAACCGGTGCAGATATCGGCATGATGCACCCCGGTGGAATACGCAAGGACTTTCCTGAAGGAAACATCCAGGTTATGGATGTGCTCGACACCAGCCCTTTCGTCGACCCGGCGCAAATAGTAGAAGCCAATGGCAGGCAACTACGGGCGATACTGGAGCAGTCATTAACACTTGATCGTGGACTGATGCAGGTTTCAGGGATCGAGGTGGTCTACGATATGTCCAAACCGGAGCGCAACCGGCTGGTCTCGGTCAAGCGCAATGGGCGCGAGGTCGAAACTGACGACACCTTAACCATCGGCGTTTCCGGCATCATTGCCCGGGGGATGGACCACTACGATGAATTCCTGGATACAAGAATCATCCGGGCATTCGACCCCCTGTCTGACCTGACCATAGCCTACTTTCGCAAACATGGCACCGTTTCCCTGCCCCGCCGTGGCCGACAGGTAGATCTGGCACAAGACCAGTAGCAGCTCACGCTGCAAATCCGGGCAAAATGCATGACTTCAACCGGTACTTTTTCGCGCGAAATGCAGGTACCCCTTATAGATCTCGTTGACAATTTGTTGCTGGCTTTTCCCTGTAGTCGATATATAGCTGTTGGATGCGCCGTAGGGGGCAAAAGACCTTGGGTTGGATGCTGAAAACAAGCCTATAGTCTGTACTTTTGCTGCACTCGCCAGGTGCATCACACCCCCATCAGCGCCAATAAACAAGTCAGTTGCGCTAAGCAAAGAGGCAAGTTTTCTAATGTCAGTGCTGTAAAACGTCGGAATTCCAAAAGACAAGCTGGATTTCGCATGTGCCGGCAGGATTTCAATAAAATTGAAGCCTGCCAGATTTTCACTCAAGGCCCTGTAGAAACCTTGCCACCATTCCTCGTCTTAACACTTCTTGCCGGTCGCGTGGGTGAACAAGGCAATGGTCCGGGACTGTTCACAACATCTCTGCTGATGAATTCTCGACAGAGCCTCAACACCCCACTGGGACTCGTCACTGGTCAGTCTTATGTCCAGCGATGGGATTTCTTTCTGCTCCACCAGCTTTGAAAATGAAAGGTGCTCCCTTAGCAATCTGACAGGGTTCTGCGCAAAGTGTCCACCTTTGTACTCGATGAAGCTGCCATTTGCCTTAGCCAATATCGGGTAGCGTGATTTTGACAGCATTGCTATCAGGCGTCCGGTACTGGAGTCTGGTTTGGTATTGATAACCAGGTCATAGTCCTTATTCCTGATCGCTAAAATCGTCCTGATGGTCTTGAAAGGGGATTTAAAAATGTAGTGCGGCAACAGGAATACATCGGCCACGTTTGCATAAGCACTGAAAATCTCCCTGGCGATACCACCTGCCGCAACAATATCCGTTTCCGCTCCCGGAAACAGGGTCTCTAATTCTGTCAGTAGTGGTGTCAGTGCCAGCAGGTTTCCCAGCCTGTGATTTGGCCTGCAGACCAGTATCCTTGTGACTCGCCTCTCATCCAGGGTATTTGAATCCAACTCATAATTGGCCACGCCTGAAGTGAGGCGCTGGAAAAGCGCCTGACGGTGCTGCCTAAGTACTGAGCGATCAGGAAGCCAGGTCAACATGATCTTATCCTAGAAACGGTGATTAAAACCGAAGTAGAAACCTTTTGGCGTTTGTGACTTGGTGACCGCGGTATTGCCACTAATCGTGTCGGTTTCCTTGCAATCCACAAATAGCAGTTTGCATTTATAGTGACGAAGGAATCCCGGTAATTCGGTCGCAAACAAGGAAACCGTTTTATAAATCTCGGTCCTTAAACAGAATGTTTTCTTGTCTCAGCTTATATCTATGTTATCTATATGTTTTTTCTGCTCCAATACTATAATAGCTTACAAAAAACCGATTTAGACGGCTCAGAACGTCTAAAATGGAAAATGTAAGAACGGAATAAGCAATGCCAATTTACTTCGAGGACAAAAAACTCGTCAAGCGCCTGTTGGCAGGCGATGAGCGTGCCTTTTCCCGGTTTTTTGAGGAAAACTTTTCCAGGTTGTATCGCTTCGCCCTGGCCCGTCTTTCAAATGACCCCGAAACGACCAAAGAAGTGGTGCAAATGGCAATGGCAAAGGCCTTGAGAAAAATCCACACCTACCGGGGCGAAGCAGCATTGTTTTCCTGGCTTTGCGTGATCTGCCGCAATGAACTGGTGGATTCAGTGCGGCGTAATGAACGTTACAGGAAGACCATCGTATTGACCGAAGACAATCCGGAAATCAGGGATGTCGTGGAATCGCTGAATGCCCCGGATAGCGGTGATCCGAATCGCCTTTACCAGAAATACGAGGCATCCAGGCTGATCCAGGTTGCATTGGATAAACTGCCACCAAAGTATGGCGACGCTCTTGAGTGGAAGTACATAGAGGGCTACTCGGTGAAAGAGATAGCAAGAAGAATGAACCTGAGCCACGAGGCAGCACAATCGCTATTGGCCAGGGCCAAACGCGCATTCAAAGAAATATATGGCACTTTAACAGAGCCGGTTCTCCAACAACCGCAAGCACAGAAGACTTGATCATGAACAGCAAAGACCATTCACAACAAGGCACCGGGGTAACTGGTCCGGACACGGCGAAAGATGAAATTCTCGAGTCCCTTTTCAGCCACGCCTCTGTCAGAAAACGAGCACCGGAGGAAGATGAAATGGCCGTTAAGGAAGCATTGCATTCGGAATGGCTGAACATCACACGGCGGCAAAGCAGAAGGAAATTTTTCAGCTATGGAATCGCTGCTTCATTCGCGTTGGCTGCGGTTATCGGTTTCAACATGCTCGGGCAGAACGCACCCGGCCCGGATTTACAGCGGATTGCCGAAGTCGACAAGCAGTCCGGGAATATTTTTGTTCACCAACTGAACGGGCAATCTTCAGATTCCCGCAGGCTGGCAAGCGATGGCCTGTTTGCCGGTCAGGTTTTGTCCACTGCACACAACGCCCGACTGGCCTTTAACATGAACACAGGCGAGACCATCAGGGTCAATGAAAATACCCGCCTTGCATTCATTTCGGAACGCGAACTCGAACTGATTTCCGGGCAGATTTACCTGGATTCGAACCAGGCGGGCACGCAAACAAGCCGCCGTAACACCTTGATGATCACCACATTTGCCGGGGCTATCCGGCATCTCGGTACCCAGTACCTGGCCACGATTGAAGATTCCATGCTTGCGGTGAGTGTCCGGGAAGGTCAAGTGTTGGTAGCGACAGAAAATTCTGAATCAATTGCCAGTCCGGGTGAGCAACTGAGCGTAACCGGTGAGGGTGAAACTTCTATCGTTTCGATTGCGACGCACGGTCCTGTCTGGGAATGGACAGAACTGGTAACGCCGGAATTTGTTCTTGATGGCCGCTCTGCGTTTGAATTCATCAGATGGGTTGGTCGCGAAACAGGACGTATGGTGAATTTTGCCCCTGACGGCGCCGAACTGCTGGCACGCTCTACAGAACTCAGGGGGAGTATCGACCTGGAACCCATGCGAGCCCTGAATTTGATTTTGCAAACCAGCGATCTTGAACCGATAATTGAAAACGGAAACATACTTATAAGGAAGAGAACAGGTACCTGATGGCCACGAGCCCGGAGCGAGTGCACCCAATAGCGGCCTTCCTTGCGTTTGTGATTTTATTTCCCGCTGCCGGTAATGCAGCCGCGGAAACCGCCATCAGTCCTTATCTTTCTTTACCTGTCTTTGAGGTGATCGAGCACTTTCGCAAACAGGGATATCCGTTTGCATACGGCACCAACCTTGTGCCTGACAGCCTGGTGGTTGTAGTCTAGCCCACCAGCAAAGACCCGTTGAACATTGTCAGGGAAATACTGAGACCACACGGCCTGGCACTCAAACAATCGGATGGTATCTACCTGGTAATCCGGCAGGCGAGAGGCCCCCCTGGCGTTGATACCGGAACTGTCCTGGTGATCATTCGAAACCAGGAATCAAGGTTGATGAATGTGCCCGTGGTGATCTCAGGAAACCCCGGGCTTCCTGCTGTTGAAGACCTGGGTCCCGGGGTCAGGCAAATCAGGCAAGTCAGCGCCGGTGCCCACGACCTGAAAATTTCGGCAGCCGGGTATCTGCCGGTGCGCAGAACAGCAATTTTGTCTGCCGGGGACACGGTCACCCTCAACATCAGGATGGATCCGGAGCTTGCCAAACTGGAGACGCTCAATGTTTCCACCAGCCGTTATATTCTGTTTTCCAATTCTCAGTTTTTTGTAGATCAGCGCGCCATTCAGAACCTGCCGGGTAATGGTGACGACCCGCTACGCTCGATACACCGCCTTCCCGGCGCAGCGGCCGGAAGCTGGTCTGCGCAGACACATTTCAGGGGCGGAGAAGAAAACGAATCTGCCATTTTTCTTAACGGGCTGAAGTTGCTGGATCCCTTCCACGTGCGCGACTTTCACAATGTCTTCAGCTCGATAGACGCCAGGGCTATTTCGGGTGTAGAGGCTTATACAGGTGGCTTTCCGGCCAATTACGGCGACAGGATGAGCGGCCTGATACTGCTGCAGTCCCAAAAGCCGGAGAAATCGCGCACATATGAGCTGGGCATAAGTGTATTCAATACATCTTTCCTGACTTCCGGCTACAACGACACCGGCAAGCTTGATTGGTTATTTTCAGCCAGGCGAAGCAACCTGGACCTTGTGTTGGACCGGAAAGAGCACGGCAACCCGAAATACAACGATATGTTTGGCACGCTGGGTTTCAACTATTCACCGGATACCCGATTTACGTTTAACTTCTTAAGCGCCAACGATCGTATCCTGGTAATAACCGAGCACCTGCCCCTGGAGCGAGAGCAGTCAACCAGCGACACCCGCAATCAGCACTTCTGGATTCAAATGGAGAAAACCATTTCGCCGGACCTCAGCGCAAGCGTCGTACTTTCCACCAGTTCGTTTCGTAACATAAGGAATGCGCTGGCAAATAATAGTGAAGAACTTCTCGCCAGTGTTCTCGACGACAGGGCAGTGGATACGCACGGAATCCGCGCTGATTTTAACTACTTCGCCAGTGACCACCACCTCCTCACTTTCGGAGCCGAAGCAAGAAAGGAATCGGCGAAATATCGTTACCTGAGCGAGGTGGAATATAACGGTTTTTACCTGGCTTATCCCGGTGTTCCCCATTTCCTGGAACGTGATATTACCCTGGCCCCCGGGGGGGAGGGTTTCGCCGCCTATCTGTCAGACCGCTGGCAGGTGACGCCGCAACTGGTGATTGATTCAGGCGTGAGGTGGGACAAACAGACTTATATTGGTCCTGGCAATGACGACCAGATCAGCCCGCGATTCAATATGCTTTATTCTCTAAATGCCGGGCTCGATCTGCACCTGACCTGGGGTCGCTATCACCAGTCCCAGCAAATCCAGCAGTTACAGGTCGAGGATGGGGTAGAACGCTTTTTTCCGTCTCAACAGGCCGATCACCTGATTGCCGGCACCAGTTACCGCTTCAACAAAAACTGGTCTTTACGGGTGGAGGCCTTCGACAAGAAGTACAGTTCACTGAGGCCCAGATTTGAAAACCTGCTGGACCCGGTATTGTTAACCGCAGAATTGGAACCTGACCGGATCCGTGTTGCGCCCTCCTCTCGTCGGTCGCGGGGTGGGGAAGTTACCGTTGAGTTCGATGGTGATAAATCTCTGAATGGCTGGGCCTCCTACACCTTGTCCAGGGTCACAGATCGTATTGGCGGCACCGACCAGCCACGAAACTGGGACCAACGGCATTCATTCCAGGCGGCTCTTGCCTGGAGAAAGAAGCAATGGGAATTCGGCCTGGCGGCAAAAATTCACTCTGGCTGGCCCACGACATCCGCCACCCTTGATCGCGATGAGGATGGAGAATTGGTGCTGTTGTACGGACCAAGAAACGCAGAAAGACTGGCCGATTTCGTCAACGTCGACTTCAGGGTTTCCAGGAAATGGCAGTTGCCAAAAAGCCAAATCACTGCCTTTTTTGAAGTTTCAAACGTATTCGATCGCAGGCAATGAGTGTTGCGTTGATTATGACGTCGAAGAAGAAGTTGAAGAAGGTTTGCCGCCCCTGGAGCGCTCCGTAGATGATTGGCTGGGTGCTTCACCGGCTGCTGGCATCCTTTGGGAATTCTGACGCTGCCCTCAAGGCAGGAATCCGCATAGCTGATTTTCAAGAAGCCATCTCAGAAATATCGCGATTGATTTTACTTCACTTTCCCGTCTAAAGAGACAGATCCACAGGACATCCAAAGGTAGTTCGAATTCTTGTCCGGGCAAATCACATTCAAAATATTGCAAGGAGACAGACATTTCACATTGAATATCCCCGGCAGGTGCTGACCCCGGGCGAGGCGCTGGTTGAAGGAATCGCCGGTGGTAAAACGGTGTATACAGATCTCGTAGACGTGATATAACCCTGAGCAACCGGTTTTAGCCTTATAATTGAAAGATGCTGACAATTGACGGAAAAGGACAGCTTCACCATCCCCTAAAAGGACTTAGCATTCATTGTCAGTAGGAAGCCCTGCTTAAGGCGGGGTTTCCTTTGCCTGGCGTTGATGAATGTTGGCCTCCAGGGCCCGCTTAATTTATTCTTTGCAGATTAAACTTATCTCAACGGATTGGGCAACATGCAAAATATTGAAACAGCTGCCGAAGAACTGGGTGGTCTGCGCCTGCCGCCAGACCTGGGACTGTTGGAAGTAACCGGACAGGGAAGTCATTCAATAACATTCCGGGCAAGCTACCATGGTGACATCCTTGCGGTGAAAATCTACCGTCCGAAATCTATCGAGCGGTACCGGAAAAAGCACAAGGTCAACATCGCCGTGTTCGAAATGTCCCGCAACAGGGCGTTTCGCAAAATCCCGGAACTGTTACCGTTTACAGCCAAACCTGTTGCCGTCATGGGGCACGATGGAAAATCAACCCTCATGTTCCTGCAGGAATTCATTGATGGCGTTCACTTGAAAGAGTTGGCGGAAAGAAACAAAGGAATTCCGGATTCAGTGCTGGAAGCCGGCGAGACCATAGTCAGGATTGCCGAGATGAACGAGTTGCACGACCTGGACCTGTCTGTTGAGAAAGTGCTGGTCAGAAAGAAGTCAGGGCGATGGTTGCCGGTTCTGCACGACTTTAAGCAGGTGCCGAAAACCGCAAAACCGGCTAACTCACTACTCGCCCGGGCTTTCAAAGCCGGAATGCGCAAGAAATCCAACCCCGACTATCAATCTCTTGCACAATGGCGAAGTTACTCCGAACAATGCAGTAAATAGACCTGCTAGGTGTCACACACATTCGAGTTTCATGGTTCGGCGGCTCAGATCTGAAAAGCAGCGCTGTTGATCTGGAAATGCACCCAAATCGAAGCGACATAGCCCAGTACAATTGCCCAGCTCCATTTCAGGTGGGCGAAAAATGTGTAGATTCCCCGCGCCTGTCCCATAACAGCCACGCCTGCGGCTGAACCGATCGACAACATCGAACCCCCTACTCCGGCAGTTAGTGTCACCAGCAGCCACTGGCCGTGACTCATATCCGGATTCATGGACAAAACCGCAAACATCACCGGAATATTGTCTACGATAGCGGATGCAACACCGACAATGATGTTGGCAGTAGTGGGCCCAAGATCCGTGTACATCAACTCCGAACCAATGGCGAGATACCCGAATGCACCCAGTCCACCCACGCATAGAATCACCCCGTAGAAAAATAACAGGGTGTCCCATTCGGCGCGTTGGAGGTTGTGATAGATGTTGTAAAACTGTTGATTGTGTTCAGGGTCACCCTCGTGGATGGCATTAATGCCCAGTGCTGATCCTTCAACCAATTCCCTGGGACTGGCAGACTTCTGGTCTCGGCGCTGCAGGTAATAGCCAAACAGCTTGAGGAAACCAAGGCCGGTCATCATGCCAATCACCGGAGGCAGGTGGAGCACGTTTTGTGCTGACACTGCCATGGCAATGGTGATCACAAAAAGGACCACAACAAACCAGGCTCCATGTCGTAGTTCAGCTTCTTCATGAACCGGGTCCGGGTGGTCTTTTGAAACTGCAAACATCAGGATAGTGGCGGTCACCAGCCAGTTTACCAGTGAGGGCAGGAAAAGCCTAAAAAATTCACCAAACTCAATCAGCCCTTTTTGCCAGACCATCAGGGTCGTAATATCTCCAAACGGGCTGAACGCGCCACCCGCGTTGGCAGCCACCACGATGTTGATACAGGCGATTGCCACGAATTTATGGTTGCTGCCGCCAACGGCCACCGCCACTGTTGCCATCAGGAGCGCGGTGGCCAGGTTGTCAGCAATCGGTGAGATCAGGAAAGCAATCCCGCCTGTGATCCAGAATATTTTCCTTAGAGTGAACCCCTGGTTGACCAGCCATGCGCGTAACACATCAAATATCCCGCGCTCTTCCATGGTGTTGATGTAGGTCATCGCCGCTAACAGGAACAGAAAAAGCTCTGCAAATTCAAGCAAGTTGTGGCGAACCAGTATTCCGGCAGTGTGGGTGTCACCATGCGCGATATAGGCCAATGCAACCAACACCCAGATGATGCCCGCGGCGACTATTACAGGTTTTGACTTTCGAAGGTGGATGGTTTCTTCGCCTATCACCAGCATATAGGCAAGAACGAACACAACCAGTGATGCGGTGCCTGCCCAGTATCCGGTCAGGTCCGTCGCGGTTTCCGAGGCGAATGCCAGCGAAGGCAGCATCAACGAAACAAATGCAGCGATGGCGGGGTAGCGGAATTTTCGAATTGAATGGCTATGGCGCATGGACAGGTTCTCCGGGTAACTGGCACTCCTTCAAGATGATATTGCCATGTTCAGAGCTAAGGAGCGGATAGAAATGGTCCGGCTTATTTAAGGCGTGGAATCATGGCCGGCACATTTCTCATTCTTTGTACATAGTCAGGATATCGCTTGAGCATGTGCTTATCCATCATTGGAATACTGACAAACACAAACAAGAGATTAATTCCCAATGCCCCGACGACGGTCCACCACCACTGGGGATTAGCGGCCAGCGCAAACAGGTACAGGCCCCACCAAAAGCCTGTTTCTCCAAGATAGTTGGGGTGTCTGCACAGTGCCCACAATCCTTTCTCAAGGCTTTTTCCGTTGCTGGCTTGGCGGTGTGCGCGAAGCTGTGCATCGGCACGGGCCTCGGTCCAGATTGCTGAAAATGTTACGACAGCAGCGGCCAGGTCCAACCAGTTCAGTCTACGGCTGGAATCCGCCAGCGCCGGGTATGCGGCCAGGCAAGCTCCAAACACGAGCAGCGTTGGCAACATATGAATGCCACCAAGGTTAACCCGCCAATACCTGTTTCCATGCTGTTGCCGGAGCATGCCAAATCGCCAGTCTTCGTCTCCAAGGCCGCCCCAGCGCGCCACCCAGTTTGATGTCAGGCGTAATCCCCAGGTACAAATCAGGACTCCAACCAGGACCTGCCGCACCACTACTATCCCTTCGCCCTGCCCTTCAAGCACCCAGAATATGACAAGCAGTATCGGGATGACGCTCCAGAAAGGGTCATAGGTGCTGGCATTGCGGTACCAGCAACTGAACGCAAAAACCACGAGGGTGGCTGCAATATCTGCGATGAATGCAAAACTGACAGGATGTTGCGGGTCGAATGCTGAGGCAGTTTCAAGCCCGATCATGACCGCGGCGAGGTAAACCAAACCCACAACCACCAGCGACCCGGGTTTCTTCATCATCGGGTACCTGGTGCTCATCTTGATACCGGCCGGTTTAAAAGGCGTTCACGCCTGTTAATTCTTGACCGACAATGAGTTGGTGGACGGTCTCCGTTCCCTCGTAGGTAATCACGCTTTCAAGATTCAGCATATGCCTAACCGGGGAGAATTCAGCGCTGATACCACTGGCGCCAAGCATGTCGCGGCAATCCCGGGCAATATCCAGCGCCATTCGAACATTGTTCCATTTGGCCAGTGAGACCTGTGTGGGATGCAGTTTGCCGGCCTCCTTGAGGCGCCCAAGCTGTAAGGCCAGCACCTGGGCGGTGGTAATTCGGCGCGCCATATCGGCCAGGCGTAGCTGGATCGCCTGGTTATGATTCAATGAACGGCCGAACAACTCGCGGGTTTCAGTGTAATCAATCAATTCCGCCAAACAGGCCTGTGCTGCGCCTATCGCGCCCCAGACAATACCGTAGCGAGCCTGGGTCAGGCAACTGAGCGGACCTTTTAGTCCCGCTACACCGGGTAGCATATTCTCGACAGGCACCCTGACATTATCGAAAAACAGGGACGAAGTGACTGACGCCCGCAGAGAAAACTTACGTTCAATTTCAGGCGCCTCGAATCCGGGTGTACCTTTCTCTACCAGGAATCCACGAACACCCTCATCCGTCACTGCCCAAACCAGGGCAACATCGGCAATGGTGCCGTTTGTGATCCACATTTTGGAGCCGTCAATGACCCAGTCATCCCCATCACGCCTGGCGTGTGTCTTCATATTGGATGGGTCAGAGCCCCCTTGTGATTCGGTCAGCCCAAAACAACCAATTGCCTCACCCCGGGCCATCGCGGGCAGCCAGCGATCTTTTTGAGCCTCGGAGCCGTAACTGTAAATGGGAAACATCACCAAGCTGCTTTGTACGGATACGAAACTGCGCAGACCGCTATCGCCACGCTCCAGTTCCTGGCAAATCAGGCCATAACAGATGCTGTTCAGGCCGGCACAGTCGTAACCGTCTATTGAACTGCCAAACAAGCCGAGTTCTGCAAGTTGGGGGGTCAGCTCGGACGGGAAACGACTGTGTTCGAAACATTCACCAATGATGGGAATCACGCTTTGATCAACGAAGCGCCCAACCGTATCCTGCACGATGGTTTCCTCTTCGCTGAGTTGCGAGTGGACGTTGTACAGATCCATGGAATTCAGTTTCTTCATTTCTCTCCTGGTCAGAAAAAGATAGATTCAAGACATGAGGCAATCCAGAAATGCCAGTCAGGCGCAATTGTACAGGCTATAATTCTTGTGTGTTTGCCGCCCTGGAAAATCACCCGAAGGACCTGTTCCACCACCTTGTCCGGTGTATTTCTGTATTGGCATTGGCGGTGGGAATTTCCGCTTGTGCCTCCATAATGACAGCTGCAACCAGCGGCCTTGCGAACAGCCTCAGTTCGGCAATACTGAACCAGGATGACCCGGAAACGGTACGCGACGGCGCTCCTGCCTACCTGTTAATGCTCGACAGCTTTGTCGAAGGCTCCCCGGACGACGCAACAACACTCAGATCTGCGGCAGAACTTTATGCCGTTTACGGCATCTCAGGTATTCGTAGAGGATCCAGATCGCGCACGCAGGTTGACAAATCGATCCAGATCTTACGGGCGGCAGGCATTATGTGTCGAGAACTCAAATAGTTGCGAAATCTGGGGTTTGCCGTTTGAGGCATTTTCAAAGGCGGTGGATACGCTGGGTAGCGATGATACGGCAAGCCTGTATACGGTCGGCCTGACCTGGCTGGCATATATCCAGGCACATCGCGATAACTGGTCCGCATTGGCAGATTTACCCAGTGCTGAGGTCGTGTTGAACAAGGTGCGGGAATTGGATAGGTCCTTCAGGCCCAGCGATGTTGAACATTACCTTGCCGTCATGAACACCCTCCGGCCACCGGCACTGGGTGGGAACTTTGATAAGGGTAAAGAACATTTTGAAAGAGCCATCGCATTGTCCGGTGGCAAGGACCTGGGTATAAAGGTGGACTATGCCAGCTACTATGCGCGCACATTGTACGACCAGGAGTTGCATGATCGCCTGTTGAATGAAGTGCTTGAAGCAGACCCGGTATACAAAGGACATGACCCTGTTCAATACAATCGCACAAAGAGACGCAAAGGCACTGCTTCAATCGGCTGCTGATTATTTCTGATGCGGCAAAGGGCTGGGGCGGTAATATGAAATTCAAACTGGTCAGGCTGCTGGTGTTGTGTTCATTATCGTTGTGGAGTGTCATTGCTTCTGCTCAAACCCTGAAAATTGCCACCCTGGCCCCGGAAGGATCCTTCTGGATGGTGGAAATGCGAAGCGGGGCCAAAGAAATTGAAGAAAGCACCGGTGGCCGTGTGAAATTCCGCTTTTACGGTGGCGGTGTGCAGGGCAACGACAACCAGGTGCGCAGGAAAATGCGCATCGGCCAACTGCACGGCGCGACATTCACATCCGGTGCGTTAGGTGGGTTCGCCCTGGAGGCTGAACTATATTCCCTGCCCATGACCTTCAGGAACATGGACGAAGTGCTGTATGTGCGCGGGCACATGGATCACTACATTCGCGATTCGCTTGAGCGAAACGGCATGGTCAATTTTGGCATCGCAGGCGCCGGGGTCGGTTACTTGATGTCGAATAAACCCGTACGACCCTGGCCGATTTGAACGGCCAGAAAACCTGGGTTCAGGAGGGTGATCAAATCGCCTATTCCGTATTCAAGTCACGGGGTATTTCGCCAGTCACTATGCCATTGACCGATGTACTCACCGGCCTGCAAACAGAATTGCTGGACAGTGCAGCCGTTTCAGCAGTCGGCGCAGTTGTACTGCAATTGCACAGCAAGCTCAGCTACATAACCGATTTACCACTGTCCTATGTCTATGGCGCACTTGTCATTGACGCCAAACCGTTTTCAATGTTGAGCGAGCCGGACCAGACCGTGGTGTGCGGTGTGATGGAGCGAATCTACAAGAAGATTGACGAAGCCAGTATTCTTGACAACAGGCAAGCGCTGGCCGCGCTCGTGGAAAAGGGGCTGAAGATGGTTGAACCGGTCACCGAAGAAGTGCCGCGATGGTATAAATTGGTGGCCGAATCCAATCTACAGCTTGCAAAAAAGGGCCTGATCCCCGAAAGCCGCATGCAGGAAATGCTTTCACACCTGGACGAGTTCCGATCCGGCTCATCGCAATGATCTTGTGCTGAATCGCCTCGAAAAAGCGGGCAAAGCATTTGAGGATGCCGTTCTGGTACTCATTCTTGGATCCATGGTTTTGCTTGCGGCAACGCAAATCCTGCTGCGTAACTTTTTCGACATTGGATTCATGTGGAGCGACGAATTACTGCGCTTGCTGGTGCTTTGGCTGGCCGTGGCTGGTGCGGTTGCGGCCAGCCGTAAGAATCGCCATATCAGTATCGCGGTTCTGGACCGCTTCGTGCCTTTGTCACTTCAACGCCTGTCTAAAATCATCCTGGACCTTTTTACGGCTTCTGTTTGCGGTCTGGTCTCCTGGCACAGCGCGGCTTTTGTGCGGACCTCGCATGAATACGGCGACACCTTGCTCGGTAATGTTCCGGCGTGGATACCGCAAATAATCCTGCCGCTCGGCTTCGGCCTGATTACCTGGCGGTACCTGATATTCGCGTTAAGAGGGATATCCGGCCGTCGGCGGGCGGAACCGGTGCGGTGATTATCGCGGGACTGCTACTGGCGCTACTCGCACTGTTAGGCGCGCCGCTATTTGCAGTGATCGCCGCCAGCGCGATGTGGAATTTCTACAACGCCGGTATTGACCTGCAAGCCCTGGCCATCGAGTTCTTTGGCATTGCGGAAATGCCCATACTTTTGGCGATTCCCCTTTTCACTTTCGCAGGCTATCTGCTCAGCGAAAGCGGCGCTCCGCAACGACTGGTTCGCCTGACGCGCGCACTGCTGGGTTGGATGCCTGCCGGGCTGGCCGTGGTATCCCTGTTCACCTGCGCTTTTTTTACCGCTTTTACGGGGGCTTTCGGGCGTCACCATTATTGCCCTCGGGGCTCTACTGTTTCCCGCCATGCAACAAGCTGGTTATCCGGACAAGTTTAACCTTGGCCTGGTTACCTCAGCCGGGAGCCTTGGATTGCTTTTTGCCCCATCGCTGCCGTTGATCCTTTATGGGGTTGTTGCCGAGATTTCCATTGAAGATCTTTTCCTGGCCGGCTTGCTTCCGGGTTTCCTGATGCTGGCGATTCTGTCCGGATACAGCGTCTGGAAAAATAAGGCGATCAGGATACCGCTGGCAGACTTTTCATGGACAGAGGTCCGCGCGGCGGCGCGTGAAGCTGCCTGGGAAATTCCTTTGCCCATCGTGGTACTGGGTGGCATTTACAGCGGCTATTTTGCGATATCAGAAGCTGCAGCAGTCACGGCTTTATATGTGCTGATTGTTGACTTACTCATACTGCGTGAAGTGCCAATTAAACAACTGCCCGGCATCATGCGCGAATCCATGGTGCTGGTCGGCGGCATCCTGGTCATCCTCGGCATGTCCCTGGCTTCTACCAACTACATGATTGATGCGGGTGTCCCCCAGCAACTGTTGGCCTGGATCAGTGGTTTCGTCGATAGCCAGCTTGGCTTCCTCGCATTATTGCTGGTTTTCCTTCTGATCCTGGGTGCCATCCTGGATATCTTCTCAGCCATTGTATTGGTTGTGCCGTTGATCCTGCCGATCGCATTGCAATACGATATTCATCCGGTTCACCTGGGAATTATTTTCCTCGCGACCATGCAACTCGGCTACCTCACACCGCCGGTCGGGCTGAATCTCTTTATCGCCAGCTACCGCTTTGAAAGATCGATCGGCACGATATATATCGCCACACTGCCGTTCTTCCTGTTCCTGATGATTTCGGTGATCATAATCACGTTCTGGCCGCAGCTTTCGCTGCTGTTTCTCTAGCCGAGTACCTATGCCGTTGTTTTAGCACCCACTTTCCGAAAGCGAACATTCGATTACTGATCCACTTCAACGCTGACCACCGACTCTTACAGTTATGACACGCGGCCAGTAAAGATGCTTACTGCCATGTTCAGTAAACATGTCTCCGAATTCGAAGCTGTTGGTTGCATAGGTCACGATCAAGTCGCCGGGCTCTCGACCTGTGAGTTCAGGGTGCGCGATCGCACTGTAAACGAACGGTCGCGGACTATCCGATTCTGGCGGGCGGTATAACTCAACCGGTTCACTCCAAGAGCCCGTCAAGGCTGGTGCCGTACGCATTCCGATCGTTGCAGCGCCAAATCCGTATGTCGCGATATGAATGAATGATTGAGTCTGCTGATCCCAATGAAGCGAGCACTCGGCACCTGCGTCATCAATCACCAAAGCCGGGCCGATGGGTCCAAGGTCCTGCTCCCCAACCCAACCAGAATTTGGACCTGCCCACCACTGCGGGTTATTGATGTCCCCAACTGCCAGTGAACTTGCAAGGTAACGGACAAGCGCGCCTGCATGAGTGCCATCCTGTTTCAGAGCCAGGCCAACAATATAGTTGCCATCTCGCACCAGGGCAGTTGCAGGTAGCGCATCAAACGCACTATGCCTGGCATTGATAATGTCAGGTTTCCATTCGGAGGGAGGTTGATCCGGGTTTGTGATCAGGGCCAAGGTAAACCCTGTATTCGCAAATCCAAGGCCCACTCCAGGCGTGGCTTTTGTCCTGTGTAAAAAAGTAATCAGCGGGCCCTCATCCAATCGAATGGCACCGCCTGTCCAGTACCATGTTTCGCCGTCTTCCGGAAAAAATGAAGCCGGCGAACCATTTGCATCCTTGCCCCAGTAAAAGCTCATCTTTGCTGTCAGGGGATCATTTCCGGTCTGGATCGCTACTGAATTGCGAACCATGGTTGATTGCTGTCGTGTATGTGTTCCGGACGTGGCGATAAAGGTGTCTTCAAAAGACCAGAAGATCCGATCACTACCCAATGGCGTTGAATTGGCGCCGTCTGTGCCCAGCCATTCAGGGTCCTGCCGAAACAATGCTTCCGCTCTCTCGAATGCATACCCTGCCGGTTTTTGAGCGAGAGTAATGAAAGGCAAATTGACCAGAAACAATGTAAAAACAGCTTTTACAACAAATCCCAGACCTTGCGATTTGCGTTTAGCCCGTACCATGCGCCGAGTATAGGCTTGAACCAGTTTTTGCGCTCACATATTGGTCTTAAGCCTGGCTTTTATCGGAGGCGTGGTGAATCGCGATCCACTCTTTGTACCGCTGCTTCAGGATCCGGTAGTCTTCCTCATCATCAACGTCCAGACTGAGCCCGCCGTAAGGAGTGGTGACGACTCTAACCTTCCCTCCAAGAACATCTCCAACTGATTTCTCTACCCGCGACTTCGTATTCCCGATGCGAAGCTTGCGATATAACCATCCTTTGCCTCCGGACAGCATAAGGGTAAGTTGCAATCGCAAGGTCAGCCAGGCAGCTCCCCAACCGCCGGGCTGGCTCAGGAAGTTGAATCCGAGCAAAAGCACATTCCGCCAATCCACGGCCTTGCGGAAAGCAAAACCGGTTTGCAGGAAATCCTGATGTGCAAGATTGCGCGGACGAGCAACATAAATATTCGCCAGTCTCACACGCCCGAAACTCAACTCCACGTATGGCCTGATGATCCCCGGAGCGCCTTCTTCGGGATAAAACACATTCACTCCCGACTCCTCAGCAACGCCAACGGCCATCGCCACCAGTTGGTGCGGATCGGAATCTACTGCGGCGCTCCGATAAATGAAGTCGTCTATTGATCTACCGGAAATAAGGGGCAAATCACAAGAGATGATCAGCAGGGGCCGATTGTGCACACTTTCCACCGGCTTATCTGAATGCCGGCTTTCTGAGGCATAAACACCGGCCCAGAGATTGGTCAGCATTTTGCCTTCCTGGCGAACAGTGCCCACCCTGGAAGGAACACCCGCCAGTGCGAGGTCAAGTTGATCGACCGGGCCGACTATGAAAATTTCATCCAGTTGGGATGCCTCGAGTAAGGCGTCAACAACATGACGAATCAGGGGCCGGCCGCCAATTTCCAAAAAAGCTTTGTTTTTGCCGGCTATCAGGCGCTTCGGGTTGCGGTGGGTACCGGCCAGGACAATGGCATCCAGTTTTTCGGGGTATACCGGCCCTCGGCCTGCAGGCGGGTTTTGCCCGGCTGCACTGCCCGCTTCTTTACTGAAACCAGTCCCGTTGTTGTCTGTTTGTGCCATGGAATACCGACTGATTAAACCGCTGATTCACTCACATTTCATTTGTTCCATATTATGCACTCATCATGCGCATGGATTACACCATGAGCAATGCAATAGTCCTGTAAATCTCAATAAATCCAGCCCGTCGCCGCGGTTTGCGTTGCGGTCAATCTGGAGTACCCTAATAGCCAGCGGTGATGCCGCATTCAATGTAGTATAAAAATTCTCAAAACAGGAGGGTTCTAAGGTGGAACTATCACTATTCAATGAGGCTGGAGTCTGGTTTCTGCTGCGCTGGGTTCACTTGCTGGCAGGCATCACCTGGATTGGCCTGCTTTACTATTTCAATTTCATCCAGGGTGAGTATTTCAAGGAAGCTGAAGGCGGTGCGAAAGCGGACGTCATACAAAAACTCGTTCCAAACGCACTCTGGTGGTTCCGGTGGGCCGCCATGTTTACATTCCTGAGCGGCGCAGCAATTGTTTATATGAAACACCTCTCCGGACTGGGCATCATGATCGGTGCTGTTCTTGGTACGCTGATGTTTCTGAATGTCTGGTTGATCATCTGGCCAAACCAAAAAATCGTCATTGCATCAGCCAAGCAGGTTGCCAGTGGAGGAGAGGCATTGGCCGATGCCGGAACCGCGCTTGGCAAAGCCGGCCTGGCATCCAGAACCAACACACTGTTTTCCTTTCCCATGCTGTTTTTCATGGCCTCTTCTGTCCACCTGGTCGGACTGCAACAAAGTATTAGTTCTGTAGGGGTCGCCTCACTCGCAATGATCTTTGGACTGATTGCTGCTTTGCAACTGAATGGGATTTTTGGAAAGACCGGACCGTTCACCACGGTCAGGGGGGTTATTCATAGCGGGATTTTCCTGACGATAATTTTGTACATCCTTGCTGAATTGCACTGACCTGACACATTTACAAAATTCACGGGCCGGTTCGCCGGCCCTTTTTTGTTCTGGAACAAAAATTCATGGAAAATTATTCAACTCAGATTTCGTAAATTCAATGATGCGAATCTCTATTTGCCACTAAAAATTCGTCAACCCTTTAAAAAACCAATATTCCCAGGCCCAAATACTTAAAGAAATTTGCGTTTTCCATGCCAATAGTGATCTAATTTTGACCAATTAGATTCGCTTCGTCGCAAACAATTTCTTCTCCAGAAAACCGTGTTCTTTATTAATTCATAAACTTGTAAATCTGTGCTGAAGTTAAGAGTGAAATAACATTCATAAGCAAGCCTTTTTCGCCTTTGACATCACCCCCGCTCAGGAGTAACTTTGACCCCTCGTTAGATGAAACCCGCTGATCGTAAGGTCGGGGTCGCAGGAAGGAAAAGGAAGGCCGCGAGGCTGGAAAAGGACGGAGAGCGAGATTGTCAGAAGGCCGACCCGCTGGATGACAGGAGGTGGAAAAAAACGGCCAGCGTTCAGGTGGTATTGAGCGCGTCACTCGGACCGGGTTCTGCCAAAAGAAGCGGTCGTACCATAAGGGTGGCTCGATAGGGAGACGCGATCCCTTGGGATAGAGGCGAAAACCTCGATAAAGAAAGGCGGGCGGAAGACCCGCGACTGGCAACCGAAGGGCAGACGGAATGCGGAGCCAGACGAAGTTGGGAATGCCTAGGAGGATATGCAGTCCACCATAAGCGGAGTTCCGATACTTTCAACGACGGAGGAGGCGCAAGCCTCCTCCGTTTTATTATGTGGCTGAAAAATATGGTAAAAATGTATAACCAGGCCTTCTTTTTCGTTAAGCCTCTCGCCTTTCGGAATTTAACAGCGTTCAATACTGTCATGCAGATCTGTGACCTCTGACACCCGCATCAAAGCGATAATCGATCATAGAATGAGCAGCTGTTTTGGCGCCCCTGCCAGTTCGTAATCAATTCAGGCGATATTGGGTCTACTCATTGTGTCAAAATAGACTATTGGAGCCGGGATTTCAGCACGCATGAGCATCGATAAATCAGATCCGATTATACGCATCAGAAACCTGGTATTCCGCCGTGGTGACCGCACCATACTCGATGACGTCAGCCTGGACATTCCACGGGGTGGCATCGTGGCCATCATGGGTCCCAGCGGTGTTGGCAAGACGACGATTCTCCGGTTGATTTCAGGACAACTCAGGCCCGACAGCGGCACGGTTGAAGTGAATGGCCAGCTGGTCTCCGGGATGTCTTCGAGACGGCTTCATAATTTTCGAAAAAACGTCGGTGTTTTGCTCCAAAACGGCGCCTTGTTTACCGACCTTACGGTGTTTGAAAATGTTGCCACACCGGTCCGCGAACACAGCAATCTACCGGAGCCACTGGTGCGCAGACTGGTGATGGCCAAATTACATTCTGTCGGCCTGGGTGGAACCGAAGAACTGATGCCGCATGAATTGTCCGGGGGCATGGCCCGGAGGGTGGCCCTGGCGCGTGCAGTGGTGATGGATCCGAAGATCGTTTTGTTCGATGAACCGATGACAGGGCTGGATCCGATTGCTATTTCCACCGTCAGCCGTCTAATGAGAGAGACCAACGATGCACTTGGCCTGACCAGTATTGTGGTGACGCACAATGTGACTCAAATGAAGAGACTGGTGGATTACTGTTATATCCTTGCTGCCGCAAAAATGGCCGGCGAAGGACCACCTGACGAACTGACCAGGAGCACGAACCCCCGGGTTGATCAGTTTATGAACGGAAAAGTGGAAGGTCCGATTCCATTCCATTACGACACCAGTGGTCAAAACTGGAATTTGCTGCAGTAAGGATTTAGATGACAGCCAATGTAGACAACAAGGGAATTTTTGCACCGCTGGCCCAGGCCGGTCGCATCGCAGTTTTTTTCGTCCACATGCTGGCAGGTTTCCGGGTTTCTTCCTCGCTGCTCAGAAGCACCCTGCAACAGACTTACCTGATAGGGGCGCGCTCACTGGTCATTATTATGATCTGTGGGTTTTTCGTCGGCATGGTTCTGTCTCTGCAGGCCATCAATGCGCTGGAACAATTTGGGGCGTCCGACCAGGTCAGTCTCCTGGTGGGAAAATCATTGTTTCGGGAATTGGGGCCGGTCTTGACCGCCCTGTTATTCGCCGGTCGTGCTGGAACGGCCGTCGCAGCCGAAATCGGACTGATGAAGGCCACCAGCCAGATAGATGCGATGGAATTGATGGCCATAGATCCGATCCATCGAATTGCCCTGCCGCGTTTTTTAGCTGGCGCGATATCCGTACCACTGCTGACCGCCATGTTCAATGCGCTTGCCATCATGGGCTCAGTCATATTCTCGATCGGAGTGATGGAACTGGATCCGGGAATCTTCTGGAGCAAGCTGCAGACCAGCGTGTATTTCGGTGAAGATTTTCTGAGTGGTCTGTACAAAAGCCTGGTATTCGGTGGCCTGGTCAGCCTGACAGCCGTGTATTTCGGCTATAGCGCAAAACCAACCGGCGCCGGAGTTGGAACTGCCACCACCAACACGGTAGTTCTTAGTTCCGTGCTTATATTGATTTTCGATTTCATCATGACTTCGCTTTTTGCCTGATCGCCGAATTATCGTATATAGGAGACACTATGCGCCCCAATTACAAAGTTGAACTGGCATCCGGAATATTTCTGATGCTTGGCATTGCCGCAATGATCTGGCTGGCAACCAAAGCAACCAACTACGGCCAGGAAATTGGAGAGGAGGCGTATTTCGTATCAGCACGCTTTAGCAATGTGGCTGAATTGAAAGACAGGGCTCCGGTTAAAATTGGCGGGGTCACGGTAGGCCTGGTTGAATCCATAACGCTGGACCCCGTGACATTCGATGCGGTCGTCCAACTAAGGATCGATCAGCGCTATAACGAGATACCGTCCGACACCAGCGCCGCCATTCTGACCAGCGGTGTGCTGGGTGATCGTTACGTGGGACTGGAACCTGGCGGCGATATTGATGTCCTTCAGAATGGGGATGAATTATTTATCACCCAGTCGGCTGTTGTTCTCGAACAACTGGTGAGTAAATTTCTTTTCAGTACACAAGACGGTTCCGGAGACGACTCCGATCCTGAGGGAGATTCGCAGTGAAATTCAGTATTTTCAAATCGGCCGCGCTGGCCATGCTGCTGACGGCAGGTACAGCAGAAACAAACGACCAATTTGAAGATCCTTCGAGCCTGATAAGCGCCACAGCCGGGAACATTTTCGAAAAGATTAATGAACAGCGCGATGCGATCAGGAGCAACCCGTCGATTGCAGAAGAAATCGTGCGTAACGACCTGCTTCCCTTGATGGATATACATTATTCTGCCCGCTTGATCCTTGGCCGTGAAGCGCGTCGGGCAAGCCCCGAGCAGATGGGCGCATTTGCCATCGCGATGAACGACCTGCTCATTAGCCGCTACGCGACTGGCCTGTTGGAGTTTCGAAGTAAGGAGCAGATCGAAGTCCTGGAAATGAGAGGTCAACTAAACCCAAAGGCAACGCCGGTCAAGACCCGGGTTCGGCTGGATTCAGGTGGATACGCCTTGGTTGACTATGTATTCCGCATGACGGACGAAGGCTGGAAATTGTTTGATGTCGTTGTCGAAGGGATTTCGTACATCGTGTCATTTCGCAACCAGATCAAGCAGGAAGTGAGTGCCGTGGGCCTGGATGCCGTTATTGAACGGCTTACCAAAGGTGACCTCGATCTGGCTGGCTAGTACTCCTTCATTTATGTCTTTGCAAACCAATAAAAAGGGTGAATTGAGCGTTTCAGGTGACTTGAACTTCGAATCGGTCGCGGTCGTTTATACACAGGCACATTCCATTCTCCAGGAATACAGCGGCACTATCGACCTGGCGGAAGTAGGCGCGGTAGACAGCGCAGGACTTGCCTTGTTGCTGGAATGGCAGGCCGCCGCGAAAGCGCATGGTGCAAGCCTGGCTTTTGTCAATGCACCTTCCGACCTGCGGCGGCTGGCGGTTCTTTCCGGGTCGATCCAGTTACTGGATTTGGCGGCGAGGCCACATGCAGATGGAAAAGAATAGAATGTTGCCACGGCAGAACCGGTTTTCGCTAATGCGCTTCGGCATTGCGTTAATGTTCGCAATTCTGCTCAGCGGCTGTGCTGGTACTCAAAGCCGGCAAACTGCCCCGGAAAACGACCCGTGGGAAGGATTTAACCGGAAAATTCACGGTTTTAACACGACGTTGGACAAAACGGTGGCGAGACCGGTTGCGAAGGCTTATCGAAAATTCACTCCAAGACCAGTTCAAAAAGGTGTCAGTAATTTCTTCAGAAATATCGACTACCCGGTGACTTTCATCAACCAGGTGCTGCAGGGTAAATTTAAAGAGAGCGGGATCAGCACCGGCCGATTCCTGATCAATTCGACTGTGGGCTTGCTGGGCCTTTTCGACGTTGCCAGCAAGATGGGCATTCCCGATTACGACGAAGACTTTGGCCAGACATTAGCCAGGTGGGGATACGAAGACAGCCGCTACCTGGTTCTGCCGCTGTTCGGGCCTTCGACTTTCAGGGATGGCATAGGGCGAGGCATTTATGGATATGCGCATCCGGTGTCATTCTGGGCGCGGGAAGATCATTTCTACACGCCCTTGGTCGTTGACCTGGTGCAGACACGGGCGGCATTTCTCAACCAGGACGATACCCTGCGCGATGCTTACGACCCTTATACCCTGGTACGGGACGCCTGGCTGCAAAACCGCAAGTACAAGATCCATGACGGCGATCCTCCTGTGCTTGACTACGATGCGTATCTGGAGGAACTGGAAGAACAGGATTAGCCCGAAGCTGATCACTCCATACACCTGCGTTTCTTGTTAGATGCGTTGCCCCTGGGATAAGCTGGATCATTCATGTTTTTGGGGGAGCCAAATACTCCATGATCTTGCGAGTACTACCTGCACTCTTACTGTTATTGCTGGGAGGCTGCGGCGGATCGGAAACCCCTTCGGATTCCCAGGCACTGAAGGTCTACCGGCATTCCATGGATGGCACGCCCGGCTCGTTGGACCCTGCTCATGCCAGTTCGATTTATGCCAACTTCCTGGTGGTTAACCTCTATGACACCCTTTACCGCTACAGATACCTGGCCAGGCCCTATGAGTTAGCGCCAAACCTTGCACAGGGCCTGCCCGAAATCTCCGAAGACGGACTGGTCTACACCATTCGCATCAAGCAGGGCGTGAAATTCATCGACGACCCGGCTTTTCCCGATGGCAAGGGGCGCGAACTTACAGCCCATGACTTTATTTACACCATCAAGCGACATTTCGATCCAGTTACCCTTTCACAGGGTGCATGGTTATGGCGGGACCGGATTGTAGGACTGGATGAATGGAAGGGAAACGGCTCTGACTACACTCAAGAGGTGGCTGGATTACAGGCCATTGACGAACAAACCATCCGTATCGGATTGAAAAAACCCTTTCCTCAGCTTTTACACACGTTTACCGGGGGATTTTCCGCGATTGTGGCCAGGGAAGCAGTGCAGCATTACGGCCGGGAAATGGCCAATCATCCGGTAGGATCAGGTCCCTACACGCTCAGGAGCGTAGATAGCGCACAAGCCGTGCTCGACAGTAACCCGGGGTTCCGGCAGGAAATTTTCAGACTGGAAGAAGAAGGCTACAACCCGGATTCACAAAAGCATTTAGGCCTCGAAGTTCTTGAAGGCCGCTCACCACCATTTGTTGACCGTCTTCATATCGACTTCATCGCCGAAGACGCCGCGAGATGGAATGCTTTCACTTCTAAGGATATTCACTTCCTGAAGGTACCGGTGAGTCAGTTTGACCGGGTACTTTCCAGCCGGAATCCGGTCAAAGTCATTCCTTCACTTCTTGAATCCTATCGATTCAGTTCGTCACTGGAATCCGGCTTTGTCTACACCAGCTTCAACCTGGATGACGAGCGCATTGGTTATCACCCCGACCCGCTGCAAAACGAACGCAACCAGGCTTTAAGATGCGCCATCATCAAGGCCTTTGACTGGCAGAGCCGGAACGAGGTTTTCTACTACGGTATTGGCCGTGTTTTCCCCGGCCTGATTCCACCTACTACACCAGAGTTCGACTCTTCCGCAGACCGTTTCTCCGTGGAGCGGGATCTCGATCAAGCCCGTGCACTCCTGCGGCTCCATGACTGGAACAGGGAGAATTTGCCCGTCCTGGAGTACGGTTTTCCGGCCAGCGTCACTGAACGCCAGATGTTTGAGCAGTTTCGCAGTTTTATGCTGGACATAGGTTACCCAAGAGAGAAAATCCGGCCCCTGTCCTTTGCTACCTTTGGAGACTTCTTCAGGGCTTATTCGAGGCGGGAAGTGATGCTGATCACCAGTAGCTGGACCATGGACTATCCCGACACTGAAAACACCATGCAATTATTTTTCGGGCCAAATATGTCGCCCGGATCCAATTCTTCCAATTACAATAACGAGCAGTTCGACCAGCTGTACCGAGACAGCGCCGCCATGCAGCCTTCTGAGCAATGTACGGAGATTTACCGGAAAATGAACCAGATGGTCATCGAAGATTGTGTTGCCATTAGCGGTGTCTCCCGTAACTTGCTGTTTCTTTGGGACAAAAGCGCCATCATGTTGCCTGATCGCTCATTCGTTGGTGGCTATTTTCTGCGTTTCGTTGACCTAAAGGATCCTGTCCCCGGGGACGGATGAAGGCTTCGCATTACATCGGCAGAAAGTTACTTTCCGGCATTCCTCTTCTACTGGGTGTGACCTTTATCAGCTTTCTGCTGATGGTTTACTTCGGGCCCGACAAGACCTTCGAATTGCTCGGCAAAAATCCCAGCAGCGAGCAAATCAGCAAAGTACGTGAGCAACTCGGTTATGACCGCCCATTCCTCTCAAGGTATGCGGAATATTTCAGGCAACTCGTGACACTGGACCTTGGATTGTCGGAATCATCTGGTGAACGGATTAGCAGAATACTGGCGCGAACGGTGCCGGTTTCCATCGCCCTGGTCTTGCCGGGATTCATGTTGGGTAACATGCTTGGCATTCTGCTTGGACTCAGTGCAGCCTGGTACCGTGGCCGCTGGCTGGACAAGTTCATTATGGGTGCATCGGTCCTTGGGATGAGCATCAGCTTTCTCGTGATTATCATCGCCCTGCAGGTCTTGCTGTGCACACCTTATGGCGTAAACCTTTTTCCCGCCCGCGGCTGGGAGGTCAATGACGCAAGCTCATATGTCTACTATGTCACCGTGCCAACGCTTGCGATCATTTTCGTTACCCTGGGTTATAACACCCGTTTTTACCGGGCAGTGATGGTCGAGGAACTGGGCCGCGATCATATTCAGACAGCACTCGCCTACGGAGCGTCAAGCACCGAACTGCTATTCCGGCACGTGCTCAAAAACAGCTTGGTGCCGGTTTTGACCCGGTTGATGTTTTCAATTCCACTGGTGATTGTCTCCGGCAGCCTGCTTATTGAAAGTTACTTCGGTATTCCCGGTATCGGTAAATCGACTTTTGAAGCCATTACCAGTGGAGACCAGCCGGTACTTAAAGCCGTGGTTGGACTGACCGCCGTATTGTTTGTCTTCGAGCAACTTCTGATCGACATCCTGTATCGGCTGGTCGATCCCAGGGTGGCAGAAGCATGAGTGGTTTTAACCGCCACCCCGGGACCTTGGCTGCCCGCGATGGCACCCGGTCGGCCCACGTCTGGGGTCGTTTGAGGAAAAATCACATGGGTATGGCAGGCCTGGTAATCGTTTTGATTTTCCTGTTTATCGCTGTTGCGGCCTGGGCAGGCCTTATCGGTCAGGATTGGTCGCGTGTTACCGGTGGCCGCTGGGAATCACCTGCAACGGGTCACCTGTTTGGCACCAACATGCTGGGCCAGGATGTGATGGAACGAGCCATATTCAGTACCCGCACTGCTTTCGAGGTGGGATTGCTGGTTTCAGTACTGTCTACCCTGTTGGGAGCGATGCTGGGTGCATTAGCCGGCTGGTTCAGCCAGAGCCTATTGGATGAGGCTGTGCTTTGGCTAAAGGGAGTGTTGGACTCCATTCCGTTTTACCTGTTTGTCGCGGCAGTTGCGTTTGCCATGCACGGCAGTCCATGGGCAATGCACATCGCGATGATTGCCACGTTCTGGACCAGCACCGGCCGCCTGGTCAGGGGTGAGGTCATGCGCCTGAAGAACCGGGAGTTTATCGATGCTGCACGCAGCATCGGCCTGCCAGCGCACACGATAGTGATTCGGCACCTGCTTCCCAACACGCTGCCCATATTACTGGTGCAAAGCTCATTGGTTTTTGTGGCCGCGATAAAGACTGAAGTCATCCTGAGTTTCCTCGGGCTTGGTGTTCAGGACGGAGTCAGCTGGGGGTTGATGCTCGCTGAAAGCACCCAGGAAGTCCTGGCCGGTCATTTTGCAAACTTTATCGCAGCCTCCGGCATGTTGTTCCTGCTCCTGATGGGCTTCAATATGCTGGCTGACGCGTTCCAGGACGCGTTTGATGACAGGGCAGGTTTATGACTACACCGGCACTCGAAGTCCGAAACCTGAGCGTCGCATTCCATGGCGCCACCGGTCTTGAACCAGTTGTAGACGGCATCAGTTTCGAGTTATTCGCGGGCGAAATTGTTGGCCTTGTAGGCGAGTCAGGTTGCGGAAAGTCCGTCACGGCAAGAGCACTGATGGGGCTGCTTCCCGCTCATATCGCTGAAACAAATACTGCCTCACTGCAACTTGCAGGGACCGAAATTTCCAGCCTCAATAACCGGGGTTGGCAGCAGCTGCGCGGGAAAGAAATAGCCATGGTGTTTCAGGAACCATCAACAGCGCTGGATTCGGTTTTCACGATCGGATACCAGATCAGTTGTGTGCTGCGTCGTCTGCAGAAAATATCCCGGGCCGGGGCCAGACGGGGAGCCCTGTCGGCTCTTGAACAAGGTGGATTCACCAACGCGCACCAGGTGTACGGAGCCTATCCTCACCAGTTGTCAGGTGGTATGCGCCAACTGGCGATGATTGCACTTGCCATGGCAACCCGGCCCCGGGTTCTGATTGCAGATGAGCCCACAACAGCGCTTGACGTTACAACCCAATCACTGGTGCTTGAACGACTGAAGCTGCTCAGGGATAAATATGCTACTGCTGTGCTATTGGTGACCCACGACCTGGGCGTGGTTGCCCAGTGCTGCAGTCGGGTAATGGTGATGTATTGCGGCCGACTGGTGGAGCAGTCAGAATATTCAGACCTTTTCAATCATGCGAAACACCCGTATTCACAGGGGTTGTTGGCCTCTGTGCCGCGCATAGCCAGTGGCCGCACGGGCTATGCGCAGGCAATTCCCGGCCGCGTACCGGCGCCTTCAGAATATCCCACCGGCTGTCATTTTGCTGACCGATGCTTCAAAGCAGATGACTTGTGCCGTAGAAGCTATCCTGCAACACAATGGCTGGGAAACTCCAGGGTCGCTTGTTACCACCCCTTGGAGTCCGGATGAAAACAACCGGCACCAGTATGCTTTTGCAAGTCGAAAACCTCAGCAAACGGTTCAATCTTCGACAGGGCCTGTTTGCAGGTGACGGACCTTCGCTGACGGCCATTGACCAGGTGAGTTTCGGCATTGAAACCAGTCAGATTTACGGCCTGGTCGGTGAATCCGGCTCCGGTAAGAGCACCCTGGGCAGAGCGATACTTCAATTGATAAAGGCGGATTCCGGCAAGGTTTGGTTTCACGGCAAAAACCTGTGTGTTGCAAACACCCGGGAATTGAATACCATCCGGAAAAAGCTGCAGGTAATTTTCCAGGACTCTTCTGCGGCTCTCAGCCCACGTAGAACCATTTTGCAGAGCCTGCTTGAGCCCCCGGAGCAGTTCAAAATGGGTGGCCGCACACAGCGCAGGCAGATGTGCGAGCAGGTTTTGGAAACGGTTGGCCTGAATGATGAGGTCCTTGGCAGATTGCCGCACCAGCTTTCTAGCGGACAGCGACAGCGCATCGGCATCGCACGTGCAGTATTGACAGAACCTGACCTGATCATCGCCGATGAAGCTGTATCTGCGCTTGATGTTTCCGTGCAGGCCCAGGTTCTTGAACTGATCCGGAAGCTGCAATCTGAACGTGGCATTGCATTCCTGTTTATCTCGCATGACCTCGCTGTGGTTTCCCAGGTTGCGAATGTGGTAGGCGTGATGTTCCAGGGCCAAATCGTAGAATCTGCGCCGGTTGATTCGCTGTTCAGGCAGCCTTCACACCCCTATACGCAGGAGCTGCTGGCAGCAATCCCCAATCCCGACCCAACGGTACTAATGTCAACGGTACATATCAAAGCCGGCCTGTCCCGTGAGGCGCAAACACGGGGGTGTGTTTTCGCAAACCGGTGCGCAAGCGTCATGCCACAATGCCACGTACAGACGCCTTCTGTTCATTCATTGGAAACTGTTGAGCACCATCACGTAAAATGCCACCTGTATTCTGAATCCGTAGACAATCTATCCGACAGGGCATAAACACCAATTTCCATGACTCATCTCAGACTTGCCAAATACCTGTTTTCTATCTCCTTCATGCTGCTCTTGCTTTCATCCTGTGCAAGTCACGGGGTACGAGGGAAGTCACCTTTCGTCCAGGTCAATGGTCTGAAGCTTGAAAGCCAGTCACTAAGCCTGGATCTCGGGGTTCGAAATGTTAATTCCGAGGCAATATTTATTGAACACATTGAATTTTCTATCTCGCTTGATGACACCAGCCTGGCAATTTACAAAGCTACTTCCAGGGCAAATGTGAGCGCCAATGGTACGGAGAATCTACGCTTTGAACTCACGCCTAGCATGGCTGGTGTTGAATTGCTGAACGGCTTGCAAAACGGTGATCACCCGAACCTGGAGTATTCTTTGGAAGGTGTATTGCTGGTCGGCGAAAACGAGGAAATGAAAGTTAAGCGCAAAGGCCATATCTATCCCGTTCCCGGCCGGCCAGGCCATTTTCGATGAGGCAAAAAGTTTAAGTCCGACCAATTGACGCACTTGAATGCTGCGGGTAGTCTACAGCCCGCTGCGTTATGTCCCGGACTCGGAATTAATATGAAAATCAGCTTTGAACTCAGCGACTCAGACCTGGAGCACTTCAGGGAAGTTCTGGCGCGTGCCCGCAAGGCAACCAGCCATCTCAGTACCCAGGAAATTGTCGACAACGCGTGTAAATTGATGGCTGTCGTCAATCGTACTGATACGTCCAGCTTTATTCGCAACCGGATCAACGAGCTCGAGACCCTGATCGGCATGGTGGTAGACAAGGGCTGGGGACTCTCGGAGGAAGACCGGAAAAGAGTGATCGAAGCACTCTCTTACTTTTCTGAGGCCGATGACCTTATCCCGGATGACATTCCAGGCCTTGGCTTCCTTGACGACGCCATCATGATTGAACTGGTAAGCAAGGAATTGCAGCATGAAATCCAGGCTTACCGTGATTTCGTGGTATACAGAGCGGCAGAGGCTGGCCGAAAAGGTGAAGACGCCGGCACGCTTGAGCGTGCTGACTGGCTGGAAGAACGCCGGCAACAGCTTCATTCGCGCATGCGTAGAAGGCGGCGGCGCGGCGGCGGAGGTGGCGGTGGCGGAAAATCGCCGTTTTCTCTTCTCTGAGAGCTTAATTAAGCATCAAGCTCTGAACCACCGGAATTCAGAAACGCTTGCCTGAAGTTGCGCACAAGCGAATCCTGGTTGCCATCGAAACTGACGCTACGCGTTATCATGGCGAACACGCCAGCCGGCCGCGTGTGCTTGGTCCTGGTGAAACCGAGCAGATATTGGCGCACCTTTCGACCGACCTTGCCGCCTCGTTGCCACAAGTTAAATCCTGCGCCTTAAGCCTGGCAGGCGCATTGTTCGACCAAAGTCAGCTAATGCGTCCGGACTTTCCGGTCTATTCATGCCTGGAGTCTTTGCTGGACGCCAGTCTCAAAGAAGCAGCATTTGAGCCGAAACTTATCAGCATTGGCGCCGAATCCGGTCACATGCCACATTCGGAACTTCAGCCCGCTGATGATATCCCCCTGGGCTTGCTGCAAACCCTGCCGATCGTGTGCAGCGGTGATCCAAATTTGATAGAGGAGCTTTCCGCCTCCATGGAAGACCGGTTCCTGGAAAGCGGTCAGCTTTCCGCCCATTCAGCAAAGGCACTTGAAGCCAATTATGGTGTGGCCGTAAACCACGCCCGGTTCATGACGCTAACCGACCTGAACGCTATGTTTCATCTTCAACTCGACCATTATGGGTTTCTGCCATTGTGGCAGTTGCTTGATGCCGCGATTAACATTCCGGAACATCCGCTATCTGTCCAGGGCCGTGGCGGCCAGTCTTTCCGCTGGACCGGCAATGCGGTGCATTGCAGCTTCGAGACTTTTAACTACTGGGCCAAGGACGGTGCGGGCAAGGCTCACGCAGCGGATGGGCAGTTGCTGGCCACGGGTTATGCAGACTGGACCCGGGAATATCGGCAGTACCTGACAACCCTTAATGCACATGCTGTGCCGCTGGAGCAGGTGCTGGCAGACAATCCATCGCTGTTGCTGACTGGGAGTTTTTTGGTGGAAGAGTCTTCCTGGCAGTCCCGGCAGGAAGTTGTGCAACTTACCGAACACAGCTCCGGAGACCTGGGCACCATTGCTGTAACTTGTGTCAGCGAATCTGGTTTGCACCATTATTACCCCTTGATTCCATCCGGCCTAAACGATCTGCACGCCAGCATTCGCGACACTTTTGGTGTCACCGGAGCTGTATCCTTCCCCGGATGTGTCCTGTATGACGAGCGCAGCAGGCAACTACGGCCTGACGTATTGCAGTCATGAGTAATATCCCTGGTGAAAAGAGCAGGTCGAAGTACTGACCATAGATTATGGCGAGTGATTTGACCAAGCTTGTGTCTGCAAAAAGCTGGCAAACTTGATACTCTGCATCATCTGCCCCATCTTAGTGTTGCATTTAGACCACCGGAATCAACACATGAGCCTTAACGACGCAACCCGCGAAAAAATCGAAAACTGCCTGGCACAGGACCGCGTGGTGCTGTTCATGAAAGGCACACCTCAAGCACCTATGTGTGGATTTTCCGCCAAAACCACGGGCATGCTGGATTCTCTTTTGTCTTCGTACCACACCATCGATGTGCTGCAGGATCAGGAAATCCGCGAAGGCATCAAGGAATTCGGTAATTGGCCTACCATCCCACAGCTCTACATCGATAGGGAACTGGTTGGCGGATGTGACATCGTGACCGCCATGTATGACAGCGGTGAACTGCACGAGTTTCTTGGACTGGATAAACCGGATCGCTCACCACCTGATGTCAGCATCACTGAAGCCGCTGCGGAGAAAATCCGTGAGGCCATGCAGGGACAAGAAGGCATTGGATTGCATTTCCACGTGGACGCCAACTGGCAGTCACAATTCAACCTGGCGCCTGCCCAGGGACATGAAATTCGAGTAGAAAGCAATGGCATCAGCCTGCTTTTCGACCTGGTATCAGCACAACGCGCGCGCGGAGCCATTATCGACTGGGAATCGACCATTCAGGGAGAAGGCCTGACCATCAGCCTGCCCTCAGCCCCTGCGCCCATTCACCAGATGAGCGTCACTGAGCTGAAACAGAAGCTGGACAACGATGAAATCATCCTGGTTGACGTGCGTGGCGAAGACGAACGTGCGATCGCCAGCATTGAAACTGCCAGGGCCATGGACAGCGAGGTGATGAATGAACTGGAAGCCATGCCGAAGGACACGGCGATGGCATTTATCTGTCACACAGGAAGCCGCAGCCAGGTGGCAGCAGAGCATTTCCGAAAAGAGGGGTTCACCGATGCAAGTAATGTGGCGGGTGGAATTGATGCCTGGTCGAAAGAAATCGACTCTGAGGTACCCTTATATTAACCGGAGAATTGAACATGTTTAAATCACTTTTGTGCCTTGTTTTAACCAGCCTGCCTGGCTTCCCGGCAGTCGCTTCCGATCTTTCATCCCATCTAGATAAAGTGCTGGCAGCACAACCGGAAGAAGTAAAGGCCCGGTACGTATTTCGTCACACCAAGGAAACTCTCGAGTTCTTTGGCCTGGAGCCGGGAATGACCGTGGCCGAGGCATTGCCCGGCGGTGGCTGGTATTCAAAAATATTACTGCCTTTTCTCGGCAATGAAGGCCACCTGATCGGCGCGGACTACGCCGAGGACATGTATCCACTGTTCGGTTTTTTCCCCCAGGAGACGCTGGACGCCAAAAAAACCTGGGTGGCAGACTGGACTGCCGAAGCCAGCGGCTGGGTGCCGGAAGGTGGGGCCTCTGTATCCGCATTTCAAATGGGCTCAATGCCAGACGAAATGAAGGAGACCGCCGATGCCGTTTTCTTGGTACGCGCTTTGCACAATCTTACCCGATTTGAAACCCAGGGCGCCTACCTGAGCAAAGCAGTGAGCGATGCCTTTAACGTGTTGAAACCGGGTGGAGTGTTGGGCGTGGTGCAGCACAAGGCACGGGGTGAGATGCCGGACGACTGGGCCGATGGCAGCCGCGGATATCTCAAGCAGGGCTTCGTCATCAAAACCCTGGAAAACGCTGGCTTCGTTCTGGAAGCCTCCAGCGACATGAACAATAATCCTGCCGATCAACCAGGCACGGACGACATCGTCTGGCGCCTGCCTCCGACCCTGGCCACCAGCCGTGAGAACGAGGAACTGAAGGCCGAAATGATGGCCATGGGCGAGTCAAACAGAATGACGCTGAGGTTCCGGAAACCTGAATAAAACGGGGGGATTATCTGCCAAGCGACAATCGAGGTGTTCTGGACTTTGCCGGTCTCAGTCGAACTCGGCAATCACCGGCGTGTGGTCCGAGGGGCGTTCCTGGGTGCGCGGCTCACGGTCGACATAGGCTGCTGAGCAGCGTTCGGCCAGGGGTTTCGAAGCCAGTACAAGATCAATGCGCAAGCCCATCTTGCGACGAAACGCATTCATGCGATAGTCCCACCAACTCCAGGTTCTTTCCTCCTGTTCAAATAAGCGAAAGGTATCGATAAGTCCGAAGGCCATCATCTTCGTCAGTGCATCGCGCTCCTGCTTACTGCACAGGATTTTCCCCCGCCAGGCTTCCGGATCATGCACATCACGGTCTTCCGGCGCGATATTGAAATCTCCCAGTACGATGACATTTTCATGTGCCGCCATTTCAGCAGCGATAAAATCGGTGACTTTTTGCAGCCAGTGCATCTTGTAGGTGAATTTTTCAGATCCCACTTCCGAGCCGTTAACCACGTAGAGATCAATAACACGCACATCACCATAAGTTGCGGCGAGTATACGGCGTTGCGGATCGTCGAGCCCCGGCACATCCGTAAGCATATCGCTGCCCTCTTCCCTGCTGAGTATGGCGACACCGTTATAGGTCTTTTGCCCGGAAAAAAGGCTGTGGTAGCCGGCTTCAAAAAGCTCGTCAGCCGGAAACCGCTCATCGGGCAGCTTGGTTTCCTGGAGTGCCAGGATGTCGGGTGATGCCGCACTGCACCACGCCAGCACATGCGGCAACCTTACGTTTAATGAATTGACGTTCCAGGAGGCAACTTTGAGCATTTTCGGGACCAAATAATCACGCTGAACGAACTGCGGATGGTAGCATGGTCATGCCAAATCAATGACAACATAACGACACATTAAGCAGGCTACATGAAACCAGGTAAAACAGGCCTTAGACGGGGAATTGATGCCTGCGGGTATTCTTTTCAGGGTATTAAAGCCGTTTTTGAAAACGAAGCGGCGTTCCGGCAGGAACTCCTGCTGGTCCTGGTGCTCGGCACGGCATCTTTCTGGCTGGCTGCAAATGCTTACGAGTGGCTGGTCCTGGTCGCTCCCTTGTTGCTATTGTTGATCGTCGAGCTACTCAACAGCGCCATAGAAAACACCGTGGACCGTATTGGCGACGAAATACACGAGCTTTCGGGCCGTGCCAAAGATATGGGATCCGCCGCGGTGATGTTTTCCCTGCTGTTGATCGCAGTTTGCTGGGGCGCGGTCGGCTGGTTTCATTACCATGCCTAAATTAATGACGACAGTGGCTGGCATCGTGATTATTTCAGCTTGTGCTTTGCAGACCGGCGCTGACTCAAATTCTGAAAAATGCGTGCCTGTCCCCGCCGAAAACCCTGCATTCTGCACCATGCAGTACGATCCGGTTTGTGGCTGTGATGGAAAGACTTATGGCAACGTCTGCACTGCACGCGGTGCCGGGGTCCCTGAATTTACTCCAGGAGCCTGCGATGAACCATTAGACTCTGCAGGCCCTGAGTAAGTCGGCCAGGAATCCATATGCCCCTACCAGCGAAAGAGGACACCATGAAGAAACGCATCCCATTTTCCTTATCAGTCGCCATTGTGATTATGGCTGCACTTGTTTTATCCGGCTGTGCTTCGACCAGCAAACAAAGTAAAGCCCTGGATGAAACCCTGAAGCAATATGAACTGGCGGTGCGCTGGAGCCAATGGGATGGCGCTTTGGACTATCTTGCCGTGGAATACCTGCGGGATAACCCAATATCCCGCCTGGATATGGATCGCTTGCGTTTATTCAGGGTGACGCAGTACCTGACCCGGTCCGCAATACCGTTTGATAAAGGCATGGGGTTCAGGCAGGTAGTAGAGATCAGGCTGTTCAACAAAAATCGAGCTGTCGAGCGGGTATTGATCGATCAACAGGACTGGCGCTATAACATGGAACGTGAACGCTGGTTTCTGCACAGTGGCCTGCCCGATGTCACCAAGGCCAGGTGATTGGTTCGATTCCCTGATTCGCTAGCCAAGTAAAAACCTTTTGAACCTGACCATGCATGCAAACCGGCCCTGATTCTTTACTTACAACACAACCGCCAGCCTTCACAGCCGGTGAGGCTGTCGCGATTGCAGACAAACACTTCGGTATTGAAGTATCTGCCAGCCCGCTTTGGAGTGAACGAGACCAGAATTTTCGCTTGCGCACCAACAATGGCGATCAGTACGTTTTGAAAATTGCAAATGCGCTCGAGAGCGCCGGTGTTATCGATTTTCAGACTCGTGCTTTGCAGCACATTGCCCTGGCGGACCCGGAACTGCCTGTGCCCCGCACAATTTCTGGCCTAGATGGTCATGATTATTGCCTTATCCCTGATCAAGACGGTCGAGATCACATGGTCCGGCTAATCTCATGGCTGGACGGCCGAATGCTCGAACAAGCCCGGTACGGTCCGGTCTTATTACGCCAAGTCGGGCGTATGCTGGCCAGGCTCGGCATCGCCCTGCGAGATTTTTCACACCCGGCGGCCAATCATCATCTCCTGTGGGATCTGAAAAATGCTGCCAAGCTGCTTGATTTGTTGCCGCAAATAGAGGAACCGAAACTACGCGCACGGCTCGAGAAGACTTTGGACAGGTTTGAGCAAAGTGTGCTCCCTGTTATCGACAAATTGCGATCCCAGGTCATCCACGCAGACCTCAATCGTGGCAACATCCTCATCAGTGCAGGAGATGCGCAGAAAATTTCCGGCGTCATAGGCTTTGGCGATATGGTGCATACACCGCTGATCATGGACCTGGCAATTGCAGCTGCCTATCACCTGGTTGATACCGGTGATCCACTCAGCAGGGCTATGCATTTTATTGGTGGTTATCACGAGGTGACAGTTATCGAAGCAAAAGAGGCCGAAATTCTTTTCGATCTTATGACGGCCCGTTTATGCACCAGTATTACAGTGCAAATGTGGCGGGCAAAGCTTTACCCTGAAAACAGCGAATACCTGTTAAGCGACAACCACCAGACCAGGACCATACTGAAACATGTGACGTCCTGCCGTGTAGAAGAATCCCGTCGGCGTATTTTGGATTTGTGCGGTTACTAAGGAAATAAAAGCTTCCATCCAATTGACACCCGCATTCCGTCATAATCCTTGGAAGGCGCTTCGGCCCCGTGAGCGAGCTTGGCGGGGAACGCAATAGCCTGGTTTGGGACATATGACACGCATTGAGCAACCTCCGCACCGTTGTAGAACATAAGATTCCCACCCCACTCTTTACGCCATTCCTGCAATGGGTAATAAAGAAATGGCAGGTCACCGTCATCAACATGAATATTTCCCTTTTGACAGGCAAGCTGTCCATTGGCGTAGGCTCTTTTTAGCTTGAACTCTGTCTGAAATGTTTGACAAATGACCTTAAAGATTTTTTCAGAAAAAAGAGGCATTCTTTCAAGATCATTAAAATGCCATAGCTTTGCTGGCGGTCTGTTGTCTCCCGCAATGACAGGAGTACGACCCAGGTTCCAACCCGGCTGCCTTAAAATCTCAAGAATTTCCACTTGTATGTGTTCAGGAAGGAAGTCGTTAAAGATTGATATACGATTTAAATCAGCCATTTATCAGGGGACATTATGGGCTGCCTAATTATGGCATATTGAACAGGGTTTATGCAGTGTGTGCATAAGTGCATTATCACAATCTGGCATGGTATCCAGCACCTGGGGTAAAGAAATCAAAACCCAAAAACGCTGAACCCCCCATCAATCGCGATACATTGACCGGTGATATAACCGGCGCCAGACATGCAAAGAAATGCCACGGTGCGTGCCACTTCTTCGGGTTTACCGATACGACCCATCGGTGTGCGGCCCAGGATTTCCGCTAGGTACTGATCATCGTCCATGACCTGACGCGCAAGCGGCGTATCGACGTACCACGGTGCAATAGCGTTGACCCTGATCTCATCAGGCGCCCATTCCACTGCACAATTTCTTGTGAGCTGAATCAAGCCGGCTTTACTCATTCCATACGGGGCGCCGGTTCTCAGGTGTGTCAGGCCGGCGACAGAAGCATTATTTACAACGCTGGCCGGAGTGCCCGCCTTGAGGTAAGGGTACATGCGCCGGCTTAATTCAAATCCGGGATTCAGGTTGGTTTCCTGTACGTGACGGTATTCTTCAGTGCTGATGTCTGCCATTTTTTTGCGAATATTGGTCCCGGCGTTGTTAACCAGGATCTGCAGGACTCCATGGCCATCAACCGCATCGACTACTTTGTCCCTGCCTTCTTCAGTGGCAACATCTGCCGATACGGTTTGAACCCGGCAACCAGGTGTCTGCTGAGTAATTTCGGCACTGATATTGGCCAGTCCGTCAACGCCGCGGGCAACCAGAACCAGGTGGGCACCCAAAGAAGCAAACTCTGTCGCGATGGCATAACCCAAGCCCTTGCTGGCACCGGTGATTAATGCTAATTGTCCATCAAGGCGCCACGGGCTTGTCATCACGAAACACGGGCCTTGTCAGATGCCGCAGAGGCAATGCGCGGCTATGGTCAAGCCTTGTTCACCGCGGGTCAGGATACGTAGGTCATCCAGCAGCTTTTGCAGAAATGTCGAACGTATCAGATCGGCATTTGATTGACTGAAACGCAGTTTTGAAATAACCCCGGAAGTCAACTCAAGGACCAGGCGCTCTATGGTCGATAACTCGGGCTCTGTCCAATTCACCGTGTAATTATCTCCCAATCCGGCTATCCGGGCTGCCGCGTCAATCGCGTCTTGCAGGGAACCGGTATGGTCAATCAGCCGGCGTTCAGCAGCCTGGGCGCCACTCCACACCCTTCCGCGTGCGACCTCGTTGACTTCCTCGCGGGACTGGAACGGCCTTGACCGCAATACCAGTTCAAGAAAATCTTCATAAACATGTTCAGTGCTGCTTTGGAATATTCGCTTTAAATCGGGATCCAACGGCCGGTCCAGGCGTAGTTTTCCGGCCAGTTCTGTCGTACCGACCCCATCTGTCCGGATACCCAGGTTTTCAAGGGTATCCGCAAAGGTCGGGATCATGCCGAATACACCGATTGAACCGGTTATAGTCGCCGGGTTGGCCCAGACTTCATCAGCCCCCATCGCAATCCAGTAACCTCCGGAAGCGGCCACATCCCCCATCGATACCACCACGGTCTTGCCCCCATCTGTGATCGCCTGAACTTCACGACGAATCGCTTCCGAGGCAAAAGCGTCACCGCCTGGACTGTTGATACGAAGTATCACCGCCGATACGTCGGAGTCCCGGCCGGCCGCCCTCAGTTCAGAACTCGTGGTTTCCGCGCCAATACGACCCGCGGTTTGTTGGCCGCGGGTTATTTCACCCTCGGCGACCACCACGCGAATTTCTGCTCCTGTTTGCTTTTTGCGGTTGTACCCAGAAATTTGCAGGTAATGGTCTACGCCAACAGCCCTGAAACTGTCACCAGCATCGTTTGATGCGCCTCTCAATGCCAATTCCTGGCGTGCTTCCGGCCGGCTGACCAGGCGGTCTACAAGACCCAACTCAAGCGCAAAGTTTGCGAAATCTCCGTTATTTGCTTCTATCCTGTCGGCAAAGTCATCAATAGCTTCGCTCAGGGTGGATAGAGGGATTCCCCGGTTTCTGGACACTCCTTCCAGGTACTGTTGCCACAAACTGGCCAACCAAAACTGTGCTGCCTCTTTTGCTTCCGGGGACATGTCATCCCGGACATATGGTTCCATTGCTGACTTGTATTCACCGACGCGGAACAGGTTGATCTCGACTTCAAGCTTTTCCAGACCTTCGCGGTAGAAGTGGCGGATATTCGAATAGCCGTCGATCCAGACCAGGCCGTCCGGATTCAGCCAGACCTCATCAGCCATTGCGGCCAGGTAATACTGGTGCTGCCCAAGGGCATCAGCAAGTGCAACTACCGGCTTGCCGGCAGATTTGAAAGCGTTAATGGCATGCTCAAGATCCTGCAGTGAAGATAAGCCGATATTCCACAGGTAATCGGTGTCAATTACGATCTGGCTGATGCGACTGTCCCTGGTGGCCATATCTACAGCACCTATCAGGTCGCGTAAGCGTGTTTCCTGTGGAATCTCACTGGTCGCCTGTTGCAATGCACGATCCAGCGGACTCAAGCTGTACTCCTCGACCACATTTCCGTATGGCCTGAGAACCAACGTGGTATCACCGCGCATTGTCAGAGGTTGATCGGACTTGAAAACAAAGACGAAAAGCAGATAAAGGAACAGCAGAAAAAGCAAGTTCAGAAATATCTTGCGCGCCCCGTCAAGCAGGTGCCAAAAGCCCAACCAGCAGCGGACCGGGAGAGAATGTTGTTCACCCATGCAATATCACCTTGAAGGAGCACTAGTGTGGTGTAAAGAATAATCCCCTATTGTATGAAGCCCGGGTCTGCACGACAAACGGCCAAACGTCACGGTGGACCGGATTTCTCCTGATTTGCACCCTGACTTTTAAACTTTTTCCTTGGCTATCTGCCCTCCAGCCATGCCAATTTGTTGTCAAACACGCCAATTATAACACTGATTTGCACCCAGGAACCAGGTTATATGCTTGTTTTTATTAATACATTGTCGGATGGCATGAAAGCTGCATCTTGAAGGGTAACACCCCACCTTAAAAAAGGAGCAGTTTTCATGGGAGCCATTTCTAGAATTCGCTACGTTATTGCAGCAAACGTTAATTCATTGCTTGAAAAAGCAGAAAATCCCGAAAAACTTTTACGGGCACTGATCCGTGAAATGGAAGACGCCGCTGAGGACGCACGCCTTGCCAGCGCGGACCTGATGGCTGAGCAAACATACCTGGAAAGAGTAGCTCGCCAATTAGAGAGCGAAATAACCGAGTGGCAGGAGCGTGCGGAAAAGGCGGTTGCAACTGAAAGAGACGACCTTGCACGCGCCGCTTTGAAAGCCAAAGCAGAGTTGAGCGATACCCTGGGTTCCGCCCGCGACGATCACAGCTTACTGGCTGACCGTATTTCTCATCTTGAACAGGACATGACTACCTTGAAGGGCAAGCTCGCGGAAGCCAAATTGAAGCTGAAGGAAATAAATCAGCGACAGGATTCCCGCGCGATTCCGACCAGAAAGGAAGTACAGCTTTCGCGGAATGAGCGCAAAATTCAGCAGGCGATGGGCCGTTTCGACCGCTTGCAATCTCAAGTTGAGCGCCTGGAAGCCAGGGTTCGTTCCTACGAGATTGGCGGCACAACCACTTCAAGCTGGGAAGCCGAAATGCAGGTTAACGACCCGGCCATCGAAGCTGAACTCCAAGCATTGAAAGCCAAAACCTTTGGTGAAGATTTTCCGGCCGAAACCGATAAACCTGCGTCTGAAGTTGAGGTTGTTGAGACTGAATCAGCGGAGGCTGAACAGACCGAATCCGAAGAGGCCTGATTGGTGACTTCAAATCACCAATGGTCTACCCGGTACGAACGTCCGGCAGGCGCATTGCTTGCCGGCGTCTGTGCCGGCCTGGCCAACCGCCTGGGCTGGAATGTCTGGGCAATCAGATGCCTTTTCTGTCTTGGCCTGTTCATTCAGACAATCGGCGCCGGGATTGTTTACATCCTGCTGGCGATCGTGCTGCCGAGGATTAACGAGTCATCACCAAAAGCCGAACCGGAATTAAAGGCAGACGAACTCAGCGCCCGAAATGAACGCATTGCAGAACTTGAGCGGCGGTTCAAGGAAATGGAGCGCGAAACAGGCGACTAGACTGCCGGAAGTTCCGAGTTATTCACCAGGGCGGCACTTCTCCTGGCAAAACGGGCGGTCATCAGGACGGCCCCGGCTGTGAGCCCCACGATCATACCCATCCACATACCTGAAGGTCCAAGTGCCCTTTCGAATGTGAGGTAGTAACCCAGCGTCATGCCGATCAGCCAGTATGAAATGATGTTGTAGACCATCGGCATTTTCGTGTCCTTCAGACCGCGCAGGGCGCCGGCTGAACATATCTGGAACCCATCCGGAAACTGGAAAATCGCCGCATAGAAAAGCAGGGTTACCGCCACCGTTGCAATGGCTGCATCATCGGTGTAGATACTTACTGCCCACTCCGGGAAAAAGATCATGATGCTGGCGCTGAAAGTCTGGGTACACATTACGATGAACAGGCCGACAATCCCGGCATATCGCGCCGCAGCAGGATCGCCTCTCCCTATTGCGTTACCCACCCGGGTAGTGACTGCACTGGACATACCCAGTGGAATCATGAACACCAGCGCCGAGAAGTTAATCGCAACCAGGTGCCCTGCTGTGGGCACCGGGCCCAGCCTTCCGATGAGGATCGCCGCGCCGACAAACAGGCTTCCTTCAACAAAAATGGTTACTGCGATCGGTAGGCCAATACGCAACAACTCCCTGATACGTTTGAACTCGGGCCAATCCCAACGGGAAAAAACATCGTAGCCCTGAAAATGTCTGTGGTTGCGAATATAGGCCAGAAGCAACAGCACCTGCAGCCAGATCACTATCGAGGTGGCATATCCACAGCCTTTGGCACCCAAGGCTGGCAAACCGAATTTACCGAACATCAATATCCAGTTCAGCGGAATATTCAATGCCCCCCCAGTAAGCCGATATACATGGTGGGCTTTGTATGCCCGGTTCCTTCACTGAAAAACCGCAGCAGGAAAACCAGGCACATTCCGGGTGCCCCCCATGAAAGCGCATCGAGATAACCGTTTGCCACCGGGATGATGCTTGCATCGACATCGAGTGCACGCAAAAATCCCCCACCCTGTGCCATCAGGAAAAAGAAAGGCCCCCCTAAGCCAAGCGCGAGCCACAATGCCTGGCGCGCTGCAGCGCCAGCTTCACGTTTCCGGCCTGCCCCATCGAGTTGGGCTACTGTGGGCTGTAGTGCCATCAGGATGCCAAGCGTGAACATCAACACGGCTGACCACACGGCACCGCCGGTGGCCAATGCAGCGAGTGCCACGTCTTTTTCCGCCAACCGGCCCGCCATAACGGTATCCACAAAATTCATACCAAAACTGGCACCCAGGCCGATCATTACCGGCGTGGCTAATTCGAGGGTGCGGCGGATTTCGGCTGGATGATTTTTTTCGCTTGTTATACTGACCATGTGACCAGGGCCTGTTTTCACTTACCAGATTGTTGCGTGACGCTGAATTGTACATGAGGGGATGGACAGTATGAGTTTGCGTGCGTTTGTGACGGGTGCATCGGGTTTCGTCGGCATGAACCTGGTGCGCCAACTGGTCGAAAAGGACTGGCAGGTGACAGCACTGGTGCGCCAACTGGTCGAAAAGGACTGGCAGGTGACAGCACTGGTGCGCCAAAACTCACCGCTGGAAGACATTCGGAATCTCGGCCTGGACTTGCTCGAAGGTGACATTACCGATGCGGACAGTGTTCGGGCAGCAGTGCCAACCGGGGTCGATTGTGTGTTCCACGTCGCTGCCAGTACCAATATCTGGTCGCGAAAAAACAAGATCCAGACGCACGTTAATATCGAGGGCACCCGTAATGTGCTCGAAGCAGCCATATACGCCGGCGCAAAACGCATGATCCACACTTCCAGTTTCGTAGTCTGGGGATTCGGTGAAGCCTTGCTGACTGAGCAAAGCCCCAGGCTTGGGAACGCGGACTGGATCAACTACGTGCGCACCAAGCACGAGGCGGAGGAAATCGTAAAGACAGCCGTTGCGGAGCAAAGAATGGATGCGGTCATCGTCAACCCGGCACATATTCTCGGCCCTGGTGACCGCAGGAACTGGTCGAGAATGATACGTCTCGTCAACAAGAACTCTTTGCCGGGTGTTCCTCCGGGGGGTGGTGCTTTCTCGGATGTCAGGGAAGTGGCGCGCGCGCATATCCAGGCATTCCATCACGGCAGGAAAGGCCACAATTATCTGCTTGGTGGTGAAGATACGATGTTCCTGGACGTGGTGAAGATGACGGGTGAAATTCTCAACAAAAAAGTTCCGGGCAGTGCTTCTCCGGCCTGGTTGTTGAAGCTGGCAGCCCAGGTGTATGTTGCTGTCGCTGCAATCACCAGGAGTGAACCTGACCTCACTCCCGAAGGCGCAGCAATGATTGTCCGGCACATTGAATGTGCCTCTTCCAAAGCGATCAAAGAACTTGGTTACCGGTTTACGCCGACCAGGCAATTGCTGATCGATACAATCGACTGGATGCGTTCCAAGGGCATGTTGAACTAGGATTCCACCCGTATGAGCGAAAACGAAGAACATACAGATATTGCACTCGAACCGGGTGAAGATATCGAGGTCGAGCCGGATAAGTCACTAACCATGTCGCCTGAAAGACTGGCCGGCTCCCCTGCCTGCCTTAACTGTGGCACTGGCCTAAAGGGGCCGTTTTGTTATTACTGCGGGCAACCGGACCGCAATTTTTTTCGCTTCTTCCCGGCCTTATTGCGCGAATTCATGTCGGACTTCCTCGAACTCGACTCCCGCTTTGCCCGCACCATGAAACCCTTGCTGTTCAAGCCAGGGTGTTTGACGCGTGATTACCTTGAGGGCAGGCGATTCCGCTACACGCCGCCAATGCGCCTTTACCTGTTCTCAAGCATCGCGTTTTTCCTGTTGGCTGCGATGCTTTCCAGCAATGCCATCAGTACTTCGACCGCCAAGTTGAAAAAGGGCGAAGGGGTAATCAGCGTTACGCCAAGCGCCGAAAATCTCGAGCAGGCCCAGGAAGCGCTGGATAATATTCCGGATGATGTCCGGGATCGGATTGGTTTCGACCCAGAAGAACTGAAACTCGTCATCGAAGAGGCTGAAAACCAGGCACGAGGCGACGAGGAAAGTGAGGAACATGATGAGACATGGTTCAACACGGGTGATTTTCAGTTCAATGACCAACCCTGGGGCCGCGAAACCAACCCGCTAGACATTAAATGGCTTCCGGCCCGGGTGAATGGGTGGCTCAATGACGAAGTTGAACATTCGCCAGAGAAAGCAGAAAGAATTAACGAGAATCCAAACCTCATTGTTGAGCAGGTTTTCGACATCCTTCCCGCAACGATGTTCGTACTGCTGCCGGTGGTCGCCCTGCTGTTCAAGTTCTGGTACCTGTTTGCCAAGCGCTACTACGTTGAACACCTGATCTTTGCGCTCCACAACCACTCATTCCTGTTCGTCAGCCTCATGTTGATGCTGTTATTGAGTGTCGCGGAAGGATTACTCAAGGAAGGCGGCGCAGTTTACGCCGCAACCGCCGCTGCATGGGTGGTCATCGCGCTGGCGATCTGGATTCCAATCTATCTACTGATGTCACTGCGTCACGTCTTCCGGCAGCACTGGGTTCTGACCGTGATCAAGTTTGGCGTAATCGGAATCAGCTATATCACCTTGCTGGGTCTTGTGACCAGTGTCGTCGCAGTACTGAGCTTTGTCCTGCTTTGAGTGCTGGAATTCCTAGCCGTAGCGTTCCCTGAGGAAATTGAACACCGCTCTTAGCCCCATTGCTTCCCCGCCCGCTGGTCGGCCCGGCCGTGAAGATTGGTTCCAGGCAAAAGTGTCGATATGCACCCATGGGATTTCGGGTTCGACAAAATACTCGAGGAACAATGCCGCGGTGATGCACCCGCCATAACTGCTCTTGCTGATATTGTTCAGGTTGGCAATCCCGCTTTTTAACAGCTTTTTGTATGGCTGGTGCAGTGGCATGACCCACACAGGATCTTCCACCCTCTCACCGGAATCGGCGATTGCCCGGGCAATTTCCAGTCGGTTGCTGAAAACCGGCGGCAGATCAGCACCCAGGGCAATCCTTGCTGCGCCGGTGAGAGTGGCAAAATCAATCACCAGGTCGGGCAGGTGTTCACAGGCAAACGCCAGTGCGTCGGCCAGCACAAGCCGGCCTTCGGCATCGGTATTCCCGATCTCAACCGTCAGTCCCTTGCGGGTCTGGATCACATCGCCTGGACGATAGGCATTACCCGATATCGAGTTCTCAACAGCCGGGATCAGAACCATCAGGCGTACGGGCAAGTTGTACTGCATGATGAGCCGCGCCAGCGCAATGACGTGTGCAGCGCCTCCCATGTCCTTTTTCATTGTGATCATTCCGGCTGCAGGCTTGATATCTAGCCCGCCGGAATCGAAACATACACCCTTGCCGACCAGCGCGAGCACCGGCGCGTCACTGTTTCCCCAGGTCAAGGAAATAAATCGTGGCGCTTCATCAGATGCCCGGCCTACCGCGTGTACTGCAGGGTAGTTCCCGGATAACAGGTCGTCGCCGATTACAAGCTCTGTGCTTGCCTGGAATCGATCCCCTTCCCTAGCCGTCACATTGGCGAGATCGGCCGGCCCCATATCTTCGGTAGGCGTGTTTACCAGGTCGCGTACCAGTGATACGGCTGAAAACATGTTTCCAACAGTATCTGCAATATCTTCCCCAAGGCACAGAACCGGCCGGACCTTTTTGTCTTTCTTGTATCGTTCAAAGCGGTATGAAGCCAACCCCCATCCCAGGCTGGCCTGGATGCGCCGGTCCTCATTCCAGACAGAAACAAGGCGATAGTTGCCGGCGGGCAAGGCTGAAGGTAGTTTTGCCAACTGGTACAGCCACCCCTGTTCCGCCATGCCGAACACGCAAGCCTCCATTCGACCATCTTCATTCGGCAGGCCACACCATTTTCCGGGCTGGGCCTCGAATCCTGCAGACTCCAGCCAAAGCTTATGGTGAGCCGGCACGTTATCCAGCCACTTTGAATAATCTGATGCCTGAACCGGAAACAACGGTATCGCGTTTTCGTCATGATCCCTTGAATAAATCACATGCTTTCCTTATTGTCTGCTACTGCAGTTTATGCCATGCAATGTGATTCTGAAACCACTCAGTCAATACGGGCAAAATATGCCTCGCCGTTTCTGTGAATTTGCAATACCAGGGTACTTTTTACTTTGGCGAGCACTTTTTTCAGGTCTGCAAGGTTCCTTATGCTCTCGCGGTTGGCAGCGGTAATAATGTCACCGGGCCGTAAGCCTTCGTAGGAAAGACGGCTGCGTGGTTGTAGTTCGTCTATGAAGACGCCTGAAACTTTTTCGTTTCTCAAGCGTGCCGGCAATTCTGTGAACACTGCTCCTGCAAAACGGCGGTCGAGGTCTTCTCCGGATATTTCCAAAGGCTCCTGGACCATTAGTGTTGTTTTCTGTTGTCGCGAATTCCTGATGTATTCAAGTACCAGCGCCCCTCCAACCGGGACCTGTCCTTCTGCATTCAGAAAGTCCTGTGCGCTTCGAATCGCACGCCCGGTCACACTGGTGATTACATCACCCGCCCGTAGTCCGGATCGCTCTGCCGCCGTGTCGTCTATCACTTCAGAGACCAGTGCACCGCGCTCACTTTGAATACCGAAAGCACCGGCCAACTCCGAGGTCAGATCTTGCACGATCAAGCCAAGCGTACCGCGCCTGACCTCACCGAAACGGATGAGTTGATCCATTACGTATTGCGCCATCCTGGATGGTATTGCAAATCCTATTCCGACGTTTCCCCCGCTGGGTGTGAAAATGGCACTGTTGATACCAACCAATTCACCACGCAGGTTAATCAGGGCTCCACCCGAATTTCCCGGGTTGATGGAAGCGTCTGTTTGAATAAAATTCTGATATTCAAGGCCGCGGAAACCCGTGCGCCCCAGCGCGCTGACAATTCCCGAGGTAACGGTTTGACCCAGGCCAAAAGGGTTGCCAACGGCAACCACAAAATCTCCAACTTGCAGCTCATCCGAATCGGCCAGGGTCAATGCGATGAGATTTTCGGCCGTCACGCGGATCACGGCCAGGTCTGTATCCGGATCTGTACCAATCAATTCGGCTTCGATACTGCGACCGTCTTTCAGGGTAACTGAAATATCATCGGCTCCCTCGATCACATGATTGTTGGTCAGGATATAACCCTTTTCGGAGTCGACGACCACGCCCGAGCCAAGACTCTGTGATACCCGTTCGCGGGGGACATCCGGAACATTGAAAAACCGCCGGAAAACGGGGTCGTCCAGCAGTCGACTGCGTACCCTGACCCGGGTTTGGGTATAGATATTGACCACCGAGGGAGTGACAGTCTTCAAAACCGGAGCGAGTGAGGGCAAAGGCTGCCCGTCTACTGCAGCCGGCAACGCGGCCTGTGCAAGCTTTGCGGTAAATATGAACAGAACCGGAATAAATCTCACTGGTAACTCCTATTCATCGACTCTTTTTACGACCCTTAAAAATGCCCCGGGTTCTGGACAATATCACTGCACCGCCCCTGATCGTAAATTTACCCTGGCATCATTCATTTGCAAAGGGCGGACGAGCATCGGTTGCGATTTCCACGAAAAACAGATATACACACATTGGAGAGTAGCAATGAAGCTAGATATTGTGACTTATCGCGATTCCGGAGATATTGATAATCGTGGACCTTCAACAGCAAGTGCTGAGAACAGACGTGTCAGGAATGCCGCTCGAGTGGATCGGCTACCGGGATGCCGTTCGGCTCATTGCTCTTGAGCAGGTCAGCTATGCATTGGGCCGGACCCTGTATTGCATTCGTGGAGGCATCAATGCCCTTAGCGGCACACAAAGTCGAATAGAAGTAAACGCCATCATCGCTACATGGGGCCATCATCCACACAAACACCTGTTTGCAGATTCCTACGTTCCTCCACTGAGCAACAAGTCTTTATTCCGTCGTGACCAGAGCCTGTGCCTTTACTGCGGCAAGCAGTTTCCCAACTTCATGCTGTCCCGGGACCACGTCAAACCACTGAGCCAGGGCGGCAGTGATAGGTGGGCCAACGTGGTTACTGCCTGTAAGCGATGCAATAATTATAAAGCCGGGCGAACCCCGGAACAGGCTGGAGTTGAATTAGTGGCCATTCCTTTTACACCGACTCACGCTGAATATGTCTACCTGCAGGGCCGGCAGATTCTTGCTGACCAGATGGATTTTCTACTGGCGCATTTCCCGCGCAACAGTGTTCTCAGAAAGAGGGTTGAGCAGGGCGAAAGCCTGCTTGCCTGAAACCCCACGGCCTCAAATGACATGAATCCCGGCCCGGTATACCTGGTAGATGCCAGCATCTATGTCTTCCGGGCATGGTTTTCTGTCCCTGACGAGTTTTCCACCGAAAAAGGTGAGCCCACCAATGCAGCCTATGGTTTTACCGGGTTTCTCTGTAGCCTGCTGGAACAGACCGAATCAGCCCATATAGGTATTGCTTTCGACGAGTCGTTAACCACCAGTTACCGAAATGAGATCTATCCAGAATACAAGGCTAACAGGGAACCTGCTCCGGAAGATCTGAAACGCCAGTTTAAATGGGCAAGAGATATTGCGGAATCTCTCGGTCTCCAGTGTTTTGCAGACCCGAGATTTGAGGCCGACGACCTTATCGGAACCTTGTCGGAATACTGGCGGGCACGTGGCCATTCTTTGTGCGTCGTCACCAGTGACAAGGACCTGACCCAACTGGTCCGTAAGGGTGATCACTGGTGGGACTTTGCCCGAAACCGCAAATTGAGCCACGGCATGCTTGCAGACAAATTCGGTGTACAGCCTGAGCAAATACCCGATTTTCTTGCCTTGACTGGAGACGCTGTAGACAATATCCCAGGGATTCCAGGCGTAGGTGCAAAATCTGCAGCCGCCCTGCTCAATCATTTCAGCGACCTTGACGCCATCAAGCAAGGCATTGATGAAGTTCCTCACCTCAGTATTCGCGGCGCCAAATCATTGCATCGAAAACTGGAAGATCACTGGGATGCAGCAGAACTGGCATTGAAGCTCACCCGAATTCATACCGAGGTGCCATCCGCGCTGAAGCGTCCCAACGTTGTGCGCGGCGCGATTGATGAAGCCCGGCTTCACCGTCTGTTTGATGACCTTTCGTTTGGCGGAATGCTGCGCCAGCGTTGCCTCCAGACCGGCTGACCAGAGTCAGCTGTTACCGCTCGTTCCATCCTTTTCTTTCTTTTCTTCACCGGAACCGGATTCTTTTGGCACATCAGCATCGGGTATGCTGATCTTTCTGGCTCCGCCTCCCTTCTTGCTGGCGTATTCCTTCATGAATTTTCTTGCATCCGGTGCAATGATGACCGGGGCATCGGAAAGCACGGTTCGGGCGATGGCAACGGGTTTTGCAGATTCCATATTGCTTGCCCAGTGGCTGTTGGCGAAGAAAAACAAATCATTCCCCACCACCGTGCCGTAACTGGGGTAATCCATTGATTCCAGGTTGACCGCCAGTGGAGCCACATTGCTGACGGCCCGGCCGGAAGCATCCAGTTGAAGGTTCAGTATCCTTTGTGGCTTGATACCATTCTGAATAACAACTAACTGATCGTTCCAGTAGTACAAGCCAGCAATTCCCCCCAGGTTGAGTGTGTCAGGGACAGCAAGGCTCGCCGACTTCCCGGATTCAAGATTTATCACCAGGATGCCCATTTCATAATCAGCCAGGTAAAGCAACTTCCCGTCATCAGAGATATCCAGGCCGCGCAGGCTGACCAGGTTTTTGTAAGCCGCCATTGGCCTAAGCACCCTTTCGGATGCCAGTTTCACGTAAACAATCGGGAATACACCATCAACGGCATAAATGTCACCTTTTGGTGAAACCGTCACGTTGCGCAAATTGTGCGGGAGACCGTCTATCGGTACCGGGTAGCGCTTAATGATTTCCATGCTGGAGAGGTCTATTTCGATCAACACGGAACGACCTCTATCTGTCGTGTCGAAACCGGAATAGTCTTCGTTCGCGGTACTTACCGCCCAAAGCCGGTCACGCTTCGCGTCAATGGCAATGTCATATATTCCCCAAACCCGATTTGATTCATCAGCTTTCAATAATTCTGTACTGGTGCCATCTTTCGAAACTGCGATGATGGATCCACTTCTAACCGCACTAACCAGAAAGGCATCACGCGAAGCATCCCATTCAATTCCTTCCGGAAGTATCACGTCAGGCGCCAGGGTGACAACCGGTATTGCTGTACCCAACGGCTTGCCGGCGTCGATCATCAAGTCATTCAGATAGGAATAGAGCTGGGGTTTTCTCAGGTTCATCGATGCTTCAGATTGATTGAAATCATAAGAGAGGCCCTGGCGTTGCATCAGCAACATGAGATTGAATGCCTGGGGTTTCTCGTCCAGCAAGGCATGTGCGAGAACCAGGTGATACATGTATTCACTGTTGTTCGGCCGTAATTCGTGCAATTTCGACATTGACTGCCGGTAAACCTCGTAATCCTTGTTTTCGTAGGCCTTCCCGGCCCGGAGGCGCAATTCGGGCACGCCCGGGTCAGCGGCGGCTGGCTGTTGCGGGCTGGTTTGAGTTGCCAACTGGGTATGGCCCGTAACGCAAACAAGCGATAAGGCAGCGCCCAGTACGCGGCCTGAAATTCGTTTAAACATGGTCAACAATCCTTGAAAATTCGCTGCTTTGAACGGAAAAACCAACATTGGTTCCCGCGCGCAATAGTCTCAGCGTACATATCGGGGATACAATCGACGGAGTTTACCAGAGCTGTGCAGACAATCGCGATGGGTGAGACGAAAAAACACTTTAGTGGCCGCTACCTGGGTATCCGGGAACGCGATCATTGGGAATATGCAACGCGTACCAACGCCTCTGCTGTCGTGGTATTGGTTCCGGTTACCGATAATGACGAATTAATCCTGGTAGAACAATTTCGTATTCCGGTTCAGTGCATGGTCATAGAGTTACCGGCAGGCCTGGTAGGCGATTTTGACGATATCGGGGAATCGACTACTACCGCTGCACACCGAGAGCTAGAAGAAGAAACCGGATTCCGTGCAGGCCGGCTTACGCATCTGCTCACCTGCCCCGGTTCACCGGGCATGAGTGACGAGACAATAAGCTTCTTCCTGGCCGAAGAACTGGTGAAAACGGGTTCTGGCGGGGGCGATAGCAATGAGCAGATTGAAGTCCACATCGTGCCTGTGGACCAGGTGAGCGAGTGGTTGGCCAAAATGATGAAACAGGGAAAACAGGTAGATCCCAAGACCTATTCGGCACTTTTCTGGCTGGAACGCCGAAAAGCCGGCTTGCCCCCGGTGCCTGACTGAGATTGCAAATAACAGGAAAGTGGTGGAGCATCAAAGTTCACTTCTTTTGTCACCGGAAATCCCTATGCAATACAAAAAACTGTCCCTGTTCATTCTTGGCGTACTGCCTTGCCTTTTATCAGGCCCTGCGATGGCTTCAGAACCATCTCCCGTGGCCATAGCGATTCATGCCGGCGCCGGAACCATCAGCCGCGAAGATCTGGGCGAGGAAAAGGAAAATGAAATCCGTGCGAAACTGGAAGAAGCGATACGGGCCGGACACCAGGTGCTCGTTTCAGGTGGCACGGGTCTGTCCGCCGTTACCACCGCAATCAACATCATGGAAGATTCACCCTTGTTCAATGCCGGCAAGGGTGCCGTATTTAATGCAGCAGGAGAAAATGAACTCGATGCGTCCATCATGGATGGTGCAACCTTGAATGCGGGGGCCGTGGCCTCGGTCCGCCGGATCCGTAACCCGATTAATCTTGCATTGAAAGTGATGACAGAGTCACGGCATGTCATGTTGATGGGTGATGGTGCGGAGCAATTTGCCATTGAACAGGATTTTGAACTCGTTGACCCCTCGTATTTTCATACCGACCATCGCTGGCAACAACTGCAGGAGAAAAAAGCCGCGGAAACTACCATGCGATCCGATAAACAAAGCTGGTACTCGACGGTGGGGGCCGTGGTGCTGGACCGGGCAGGTAACCTGGCGGCGGGAACATCCACCGGCGGACTGAGCAACAAGCGCTGGGGACGTGTCGGTGACACGCCCATTATCGGGGCAGGAAATTACGCCAATAATGAAAGCTGCGCGGTCAGCGCCACCGGAACCGGGGAGTATTTTATTCGCTACGTGGTTGCCTATAGCATCTGCGAGCGTGTCCGCGCAGGGCACTCCATTTCCAATGCGGCCGGCCACCTGGTAAACGAGGTGCTGGTCGAGGCGGGCGGCGACGGCGGCGTGATCGCGATAGACTCGAAAGGTAACATCGCCATGCCGCACAACACGGCCGGCATGTACCGGGCCAGCATCAATACCGCCGGAGAAGTTTTTGTTGGAATTTACTCTGATGAATAAGAACCTGAAATCCGAACCATGGTTTCTTGTGATGCTGGACGCCATTGGCGTCGTGTTCCTGGTAGTGGCTGTGCTAGCCCTGGAACGGTGTAGATTTTGGCTACCCGGTATTGCGTGAGGTGGCACCAGGTTTCCTGGTGATCGGAATCCTGCTCATGCTGCCCTTTCTGATCTCGATGATTCGTAAGTAACGATCCTGATGCAGGTCGTTAAGCTAAAAGGCCGTCAGGGTGTGTGGCGATCCGGAGGTCTTTGTTGAGCACCAATCAGATATCACTGGGTGTTTCTTCGTGCTTGAGTTTTACGGTCCATGACCGCCACGCAAAAAGACCAAAATACAAAACAGCAAAGTAGCTGTAACCGTACGGAAACGCTGCGTAAAACTCGTGATTTCCTTGTGAAACGGTCCAAAGGTGCAAGGCAACAGACGCAAGCAGATGGATTACAATGGCCCAATGTACGACCTGTTCCCATAATCCGCGGTATGCGATGCACCGATGAAACCAAATCAACCGGTAATTATGCCCTTGACGAAATATACTGAGGGGGCTAGTGTGCCCGGATGGATTTTCCGCGGTGGCTCCGATGGTGCTTGCTTGTTTTTGTGGAGGAAGCACTTGTTGGCTTTCTCGGGACTCGTGACATGATGACGCAGTTCTGGCCGGCGGTGGCGCCGTTTCTTACCATTCTTGGGTTTGGGTCCGGGCTGGCTGCTCTGTCAATGTTTTTCGACCGGTGGATGGCCGATTACAAAAAATGGCGGAGAGAACAGACCGCGCAGCAACAAGAAGCACTGCGGCAGCGACAGGCAGACGAACTGCGACGGCGGGACGAGGCACTGCGCAGACTTGATTATGTTAAAAAGTTTCTTAGGAGCCCAGGGGAAGGCACCACCGCCAAAAGAGAGAAGTTTAATATTGTTTTCCGGGAGCTTAAGGAAATGGGGCTCCTCGGAGGAGACCTAAAGGGAGGCGACCTCCTTGACACAGTGTATAAACGAGCCTGCCAAGCAGAGACCTACTTGGAAGAATTTGGGTGTGATGAAGCTATTAGGCGGATTGCGGGTGATGGGTAGCAAAATGAACCAATATGCTATGCCACCAATTCACGATAGGTGAGGTTTCCAGTGTTCATAATCCGCTCCAACGTATCGTGGAAGATGTGGCGGTTGTCACGATTGTTGAATCGCCACTCCAGTTCTTCAAGGTAGCGGTCCATATGCTTGCGGCTCATCTTATGGAAGGTCCCGACGATCGAACGCTTGAAAAGACTCCACACGCCCTCGATACCGTTGGTGTGGACATCGCCTACGACCCACTCCTCGATCGAGTGGTTGACCGTTTCGTGGCGGGTGTCGGCGTCGGCGATGCCGAGGTAGGACTTGAGTTCGTCGGTATAGATGGCTTCGGCTTCGTCCTTGACGGTGCGCCCGATGAAGTCATGCAGGGTTTTCTTCTTCACGTCCGGGATCTGTTCCAAGCGGACCTCACCCTCGCGCTGGATGGCGCCGGCGACGATGGTCTTGTTGCCCGTGTAGCGGCGTCCCTTGCCCTTCACCTTGCCGCCCACAAGCGTTTCATCGACCTCAACGACGCCAACCAGCACCGGGCCGGTGAGCGGGTCGTTACCCATAGCCTCACGGATGCGGTGGCAGAGGTGCCAAGCTGTACGGTAGGTCACCCCGAGTGTGCGCTTGAGTTGGTTGGCGGACATGCCCTTCTTGGACTCGCACATCAGATAGATGGCGGCGAACCACTTGCGCAACGGCAGGTGCGAATCGTGCATGATGGTCCCGCTCGTCACCGTGAACTGGTAGCCGCATGAACGGCAGTAGTACTTGCCCCCATCGGGAAGTTCACGGGAGTCAATCGCGCCGCACCGAGAGCAGAAAGGGCCATCGGGCCAGCGGATATCTTCTAGGATCTCGCGGCAATTCTCATCGCAATTGAACCGATCCATTAACGAAAAAAGGTTTACATCAGTCATGACTCAAGCTCCCAAGAAGAAACGACGGTTGCCCAAGAGCACCCACAATCTCCCCGACCATGACTTCATGGAGAAAATCGTCGGGAAACGCACCATGAAGGCTATCGATAAAGCGGTTGCCGAAAACAACAAAGGCATTGAAAAGACAGGATTATTTAAGGGCATGAAGGGATCTTAGCGGATCCCTGTCATTTCGTCAAGGGCATAATTACCAATAAATAGGGTCGTACATTCCTACAGCATGCAAAGCCTATGGGGACTTATGGGATAAGCGTTGCTATAATGTCGCTCTAGCAATGGGTTTGGTGGGGGCCGATACGGTCGCATGAATGCCGTTTCTTACCGGATTTCCGGAGCCGGCACGTCCCAGGACCGGCCAAACCATATTTTATGTCCTTAACATAAGAGGAACGATCCATGTCGAATGCTGAGCGAGCGATCCAACTGGTTTTTGTGGCTCTCGTCGCCGCATTTGCGATGGCGGCGGGCACGACGGTTGCCCAGGAAGCAGGCGGAGCGGCAGCCGGACCGCTGGAGGAAGTGTTGGTGGTGGGTTCCCGGCGTCGGGACCGTTCGGCCTCGGACTCCCCGGTGCCGGTGGACGTGATCGGGGGAGATGATTTCCTGGCCCACGGCGATTCGGACATGGATTCGCTGCTGGGGGCGCTGGTGCCCTCCTACAATGTGGCCCAGGAGCCGATCAGCGACGCGGCCACGCTCATTCGCCCGGCGACCCTGCGCTCGCTGCCGCCCGATGCGACGCTGGTGCTGGTGAACGGCAAGCGGCGCCACCGCGCGGCGGTGATCGCACTGCTTGGGGCGGGTATTTCAGGGGGATCCCAGGGGCCCGACCTGTCGGTGATCCCGGCCATTTCGCTGGACCGCGTGGAAGTGCTGCGCGACGGCGCCTCGGCGCAATACGGTTCCGACGCCATTGCCGGGATCATGAACTTCGTGCTCAAGGAGGACGCCGAGGGCGTCACACTCGACGCCAAGTGGGGAAGTTATTTCGAGGGTGACGGCAATTCGATCACGCTCGCGGCCAACGTCGGGCTGCCCCTGACCGATGCGGGATTTGCAAACCTGAGCTTCGAGTTCAAGGAAGCCGACCCGACCAGCCGCAGCGCGCAGCGCGGCGACGCGCAAGACTTGATCGGCGCTGGCAACAGCAACGTGCGCCAGCCCGCCGCGCAGATCTGGGGCGCGCCGGAAATCTCCGGCGACTTCAAGCTGTTCGGCAACTTCGGCCTGGATCTGGGCAACGGCAGCGAGGTCTACGCCTTCGGTAACTGGGCCAAGCGACAGGTGGAAGGCGGTTTCTATTATCGTAATCCCCATACACGCGGGGGCGTGTTCCGCGGGCGGGTGCTGGATGCGAATGGCCGCGAGGTAACAAATGCGGTAGGCGACCGTCCCAGCCAGGGAGATCTCGACGAGGGCAAGCCCTTGGTATACGAAGATGGTTCGCGGGTGACCGACCGAGAGGGCATCACCGTCACCTTCGACGGCGTGTGGCCAAGCCACGTGTTGGATGCAAATAACAACAAGGTTTTCCTGGCGATAGGCAGCTCTCCTAGCCAGGAAGATCTCGACAAGGGCAAGCCCTTGGTCTATGACGATGGGTCGGACTATGGTGTGTCGATCACCGACAGGGCGGGCATCACCCGCACCGTCAAGGTGGCGGACCTGACGGGCGACGGGTCCGGCAACTGCCCGATTGTACGAGTAGTTGACTACGTAGCGGACAGTGCCGCGCTGGCCTCAATCCGCAACGACCCAAATTGTTATTCGCTGATCGAGAAGTTCCCCGGCGGGTTCACCCCGCAATTCGGCGGCTACATCGACGACCTGAGTATCGCCGGCGGCCTGCGCGGGGAGTTGGACTCCGGCTGGTTCTACGACGTCAGCGCCACGGCGGGCCGCAGCGACGCGTCGTTTTACATCTACAACACCATCAATCCGCAACTGCTGGCGCAGCGCAACGATATCCCCGTTTATTACCAGGCCGGCGCCTACACGGAAACGGATCGGGTGATCAACTTCGACATGTCGAAACCGTTCGACGTGGCGAATCTCTGGGGGCCGGTGAATGTCGCCTACGGCCTGGAGTACCGGGACGAGACGTTCCGCATCCACAACGGTGACCCCAACTCGTTCTACATCGATCCCAACATTACCCACGGCCTGGCGGCGCAGGGCTTCGGCGTCGGCTCCAACGGTTTCGCCGGCTTCCAGCCCGGCGATGCCGGCGAGCACACGGTGAGCGCGTACGGCGCCTACATCGACGTGGAATCCGACGTGAGCGAGCGTCTGCTGCTCGGCGGCGCGCTACGCTTCGAGAACTACCCTGACTACGGCAACACGCTGGACGGCAAGATCGCCGCCCGCCTGCAAGTCGGCGACAACGTCGCGCTGCGCGGCGCGGTGAGCACGGGCTTTCGCGTACCCACCGCGGGGCAGGCGAACCTGCGCAATGTCACCACGGAGTTCCAGATGGGCATGCTCGCGGACATTGCCACGTTACCGCCGACCAATCCCGTCGCTCAGCAGAAGGGCGCCACGGCGCTGACGCCGGAAGAGTCCGTGAACACCACGTTTGGCATCGTCATCGACGCCGGCGCCTTCGATGTAACCCTGGACTACTACAACATCAAGATCGAGGATCGGGTCTCCTTCACCAGCCGGTTCACCCTCACCGAGGAAGACATCAGCGCGCTTCTCGCCGCCGGCGTCTCCGACGCCACCAGCTTCTCATCGGTGCGCTTCTTCTCCAACCAGCAGACCGTGGAAGCATCCGGCGTCGATCTGGTGGCGAGCTATACGTTCGCTCTCGGCGGAGGTGCCTCCACCCTGACGGTAGTCGCCAACTGGTCGGACATTAAACTGACCCAGTTCAATCCGGATTTCACCAGCAAGAACCGCGCGCTACAGATCGAGCAGGGGCGCCCGGACTCCCGGATCACGGCCACCTGGAGTCATGCGCAGGACTCCTGGCGTCTGATGGCGCGCGCCCGCCACTACGGCGGGTACTACGACGCCCCCACCAATGACGGCGACGTGGCGTTTTTCCCGGAGCCGGAGCTGTTGTTCGACTTCGAGGCCGCCTTCGACATCACCGAATCGATGTCGATACTGGTGGGGCTGCAGAATGCGCTCGACGAATACCCGGATATCAACCCCCACGGCGAGGTGGCGGGCCTGCTCTACCCCGAACAGTCCCCCTTCGGCTTTAACGGCGGTTACTACTACCTGCGGGCTACGTGGGAAATGCCGTAGCGGCATCGGTGTTTTGAAACCCCGGCCCCTGCGGACGGCACACTCTGGCCGATACGGCCGATAGGTGCTATTGGGAGAAGGGCAGATGGTGGGCCAGCCGGTTGGCGGGCGCACCATAGAGCGTGTCGCCGACGAACTTCGCAGGATCGATCTGCCGAGCCTTGTCGCGATTTCCTGGATTTGGTTCAATGCGGAACGAGAGATCGTCGTTCTCACCGTCAACGAAGGCTCTTCGAAATCATACCAATACCAAGGTACGGAGTACGGTCGCGTGGGCAAATCCACGCCCACGATGCCGTTCGATCATACAATCGCGAGTCGCTCGAGCAAACCCATAGTGTCGAACGCTTGGAAAAGTTAACGGTAAGCGGCTGGTCGGTGGACGCTTCGGGGATTCGGCGAATGGTCGAGGAAGCGGTGAGACGAGGACGGTTGGATGAGTCAGGCACGTGCGACGCGGCGGATCTGCTGCGCCGACTGAGGCGTTATCGTGGCGCTAGTGTGATGCGGTGCGGGCGGCGGTTGTGCTGTTCGGCGATTCCGAACGCCTTGACTTCGACATGCCGCAGCGTTGGCTCCGTTTCGCCCGCTTTCGGGTACCGATCGAACTGAGTCCCTGTAAGACCGGCAGTTCGATGGTAACGCGTTCCGCTTCCACGAAAATTTGATCGGCGGCGGTAGAGCGATTCAGCCACCAGCGATATGCACGCCTTCGATGAGACTGGCGCGCGCTTTAGCAAGCAACGAAACGCCATAGAAGCCGGGTTCAAGGAGTTTCACGTCTGGAAGCGCGCTGCCGATCGAGGCGAGCGTCCGCCCGTTAATTCGCTTCGTCAAGCCGGTGCCAGTTTGAATCGCGCCGTAAGAGAGGGCTGCGCAGACGGTCTTGTTATCTATCGTCTCGCAAATATTCATCGCCGGCTCGGCGATTGCGTAACAGCGATGCAAATCTTCCATAGCGCAGAAAATGATTTGATCGCGAACTACAGCGAGCATTATCAAAATTATTTGTTTCAGGGCATGGGTAAATGCTCCGAGTCGTCGGCCGAAGCGGCGTTGTATTACCAACGCGCGTTAAACGCGAATCCGGATGACATCGGTTCACGCATCAACATGGCCTACCGAATGATGAACGCAGGTCAACTCAACGATTGGTAATTATGCCCTTGACGAAATATACTGAGGGGGCTAGTGTGCCCGGATGGATTTTCCGCGGTGGCTCCGATGGTGCTTGCTTGTTTTTGTGGAGGAAGCACTTGTTGGCTTTCTCGGGACTCGTGACATGATGACGCAGTTCTGGCCGGCGGTGGCGCCGTTTCTTACCATTCTTGGGTTTGGGTCCGGGCTGGCTGCTCTGTCAATGTTTTTCGACCGGTGGATGGCCGATTACAAAAAATGGCGGAGAGAACAGACCGCGCAGCAACAAGAAGCACTGCGGCAGCGACAGGCAGACGAACTGCGACGGCGGGACGAGGCACTGCGCAGACTTGATTATGTTAAAAAGTTTCTTAGGAGCCCAGGGGAAGGCACCACCGCCAAAAGAGAGAAGTTTAATATTGTTTTCCGGGAGCTTAAGGAAATGGGGCTCCTCGGAGGAGACCTAAAGGGAGGCGACCTCCTTGACACAGTGTATAAACGAGCCTGCCAAGCAGAGACCTACTTGGAAGAATTTGGGTGTGATGAAGCTATTAGGCGGATTGCGGGTGATGGGTAGCAAAATGAACCAATATGCTATGCCACCAATTCACGATAGGTGAGGTTTCCAGTGTTCATAATCCGCTCCAACGTATCGTGGAAGATGTGGCGGTTGTCACGATTGTTGAATCGCCACTCCAGTTCTTCAAGGTAGCGGTCCATATGCTTGCGGCTCATCTTATGGAAGGTCCCGACGATCGAACGCTTGAAAAGACTCCACACGCCCTCGATACCGTTGGTGTGGACATCGCCTACGACCCACTCCTCGATCGAGTGGTTGACCGTTTCGTGGCGGGTGTCGGCGTCGGCGATGCCGAGGTAGGACTTGAGTTCGTCGGTATAGATGGCTTCGGCTTCGTCCTTGACGGTGCGCCCGATGAAGTCATGCAGGGTTTTCTTCTTCACGTCCGGGATCTGTTCCAAGCGGACCTCACCCTCGCGCTGGATGGCGCCGGCGACGATGGTCTTGTTGCCCGTGTAGCGGCGTCCCTTGCCCTTCACCTTGCCGCCCACAAGCGTTTCATCGACCTCAACGACGCCAACCAGCACCGGGCCGGTGAGCGGGTCGTTACCCATAGCCTCACGGATGCGGTGGCAGAGGTGCCAAGCTGTACGGTAGGTCACCCCGAGTGTGCGCTTGAGTTGGTTGGCGGACATGCCCTTCTTGGACTCGCACATCAGATAGATGGCGGCGAACCACTTGCGCAACGGCAGGTGCGAATCGTGCATGATGGTCCCGCTCGTCACCGTGAACTGGTAGCCGCATGAACGGCAGTAGTACTTGCCCCCATCGGGAAGTTCACGGGAGTCAATCGCGCCGCACCGAGAGCAGAAAGGGCCATCGGGCCAGCGGATATCTTCTAGGATCTCGCGGCAATTCTCATCGCAATTGAACCGATCCATTAACGAAAAAAGGTTTACATCAGTCATGACTCAAGCTCCCAAGAAGAAACGACGGTTGCCCAAGAGCACCCACAATCTCCCCGACCATGACTTCATGGAGAAAATCGTCGGGAAACGCACCATGAAGGCTATCGATAAAGCGGTTGCCGAAAACAACAAAGGCATTGAAAAGACAGGATTATTTAAGGGCATGAAGGGATCTTAGCGGAGCCCTGTCATTTCGTCAAGGGCATAATTACCAATCAACCCGCTTGCGCCAATACTGCCCAAAGAGATAATCAGCCAATCGATCACGAATGGCATCGCGGTCCATGGAAAGGCGAAGTACAGCTTCAACAGTTGAGCCAGGGTGCCACCCGTATATAGCACAGCAGTGGCGTGAAGGCTGATTACGGCATATCGGGACTTCATTTAGCTGTTGCCATCCAACGACATAATGTGCGGAATTCGTAATGTATCACGCTAACAGAATGAGGGAGCTTGGGAACGGATACATATATTTACCAACGCCTGTCTACCGGTTTTGATGATTTCGTGTTTATGCCGACAATCGTTTAATAAGTTCACAGCTGGCCCAGGACTGGTTCAGGGTGTAGATGTGTAAGCCTGGCGCCCCACCCCTGAGCAGCCTACCGCAAAGGCGGGTGATCACGTCCAGACCGAACTCCCGGATGGAATCCAGATTGTCGCCATAAGCCTCGAGGCGCCGGGCGATCCATTGCGGCACCTCGGCGCCACACATAGCTGAAAACTTCATTAGCTGTGTGTAATTGGTGATCGGTAGAACACCGGGCCGGATCGGTATCTCGATCCCGGCCTTTTGGCAATCATCAATGAATCTGAAATAGGAATCCGCATTGTAAAGATACTGCGTAATGGCCCCGGTGGCACCGGCGTCCACCTTTTGCTTGAAGTACTTCAATTCCATATCCGGCGAAGCGGACTCGGGATGAAACTCCGGATAGCATCCCACTTCGATACTGAACTGATCGTCGGTAATTTCGCGAACGACTTCCACCAACTCATTGGCATAATGATAAGGGCCGCGCGCGGTTTCACCTTGCTGGCGGTCGCCCCTGAGCACAACCAACCGCCTGACACCCGCGTTTGCATAATCCTCAAGATAACTTGCCAATAACTTGCGGCTTTCTATTTGGCATGAGATATGCGGCGCTATTGGTACGCCGGAATCTTTCTGCAGACCCAGAACCGCCTGGTGGGTGGCATCGAGGCTTGAGCCGCCGGCGCCGAAGGTCACCGAGAAATACTCCGGTTTTACCCCGGCCAGGGCAGTTGAAGTTGATTCCAGGGTTTGCTGCTGGGCTTCCGATCGTGGCGGGAAGAACTCGAAAGAGATTGGAGTCCAGGGTTTCAGCATATGGTAGGTGGCTAGGTGGCTAGGTGGCTAATACCTGTAATGATCCGGCTTGTACGGGCCTTCAGGCTCAACGCCAATATACGCAGCCTGCTCATCCGTTAGCGTGGTCAGGTTCGCGCCAATACGATCCAGGTGTAAACGGGCCACCTTCTCATCGAGGTGCTTGGGCAGCACATATACCTGGTGCTCGTAGTTGTCACCGCGCGACCACAGTTCAATTTGCGCCAACACCTGGTTGGTGAAGGAGTTGGACATCACAAAACTGGGATGACCGGTTGCACAGCCAAGGTTCACCAGCCGTCCCTGCGCCAGCAATATGATACGGCGACCGTCGGGAAAAATGATGTGGTCCACCTGCGGCTTGATGTTTTCGGTCTCGTATTGATCCAGGCTCGCGACATCGATTTCATTATCGAAGTGCCCGATGTTGCACACGATTGCCTGGTGCTTCATGCGCGATAAATGATCATGGTTGATCACGTGGTAATTACCCGTGGCGGTAACAAAGATGTCAGCCTTGTCAGCTGCATCGTCCATGGTCACCACACGATAACCTTCCATCGCAGCCTGTAATGCGCAAATGGGGTCGATTTCTGTGATCCATACCGTCGCGCCGAGCCCCTTCAGCGACTGTGCACAGCCTTTTCCAACATCACCGTAACCGGCAACGACTACGACCTTGCCCGCGATCATCACGTCGGTGGCGCGCTTGATGCCGTCAACCAGTGATTCCCGGCAACCGTAAAGGTTGTCGAACTTGGACTTGGTCACCGAGTCATTCACGTTAATGGCAGAAAACGGCAGCTTGCCCTCACTTGCCATCGTGTACAGGCGCTTTACGCCGGTGGTGGTTTCCTCGGTAACACCCTGGATTGCCGCCAAGGCCTTTGTGTACCAGCCCGGCCGGCTGTCCAGGCGCTTATTAATCGCATTGAACAGGGCAATCTCTTCCTCGCTGCCCGGATTATCCAGTACGCTGGCGTCTTCTTCAGCCTGGGCGCCCAGGTAGAGCAAAAGGGTCGCGTCACCACCATCATCGAGGATCATGTTGGCGAAGGTCTGCTGGCCGTTCTCATTAGTCCACTCAAAAATACGGTGGGTAAACTCCCAATACTCATCAAGGTTTTCACCTTTAAAGGCGAATACCGGTGTTCCGCCAGCAGCAATGGTGGCGGCAGCATGATCCTGGGTGGAATAGATGTTGCAGGATGCCCAGCGCACATCGGCGCCCAGTGCTTGCAGTGATTCAATCAGTACTGCGGTCTGGATGGTCATATGCAAACTGCCTGCAATGCGCGCGCCTTTCAAAGGTTGTGCGTCCTTGAATTCTGCACGCACACTCATCAGGCCGGGCATTTCGGTCTCTGCAATGGCAATTTCCCGCCTGCCCCAGTCAGACTGGGAGAGGTCGGCTACGAAATAATCGTCTCTGTTCATTTGTTCAATTACTGCATTCACTTTTCTGTCTCCAAAAATCTTCCTAAGCCGGCTGCTTCACGCAATTCATCGGCTTTATCAGTCGCTTCCCAGCTGACACCCAGGTCCTCACGGCCCATGTGGCCGTAAGCAGCCAGGGGCTGGTAAATGGGCTTGATCAGGTCCAGGGCTCGTATAATGCTGTACGGCCTGAGATCGAACTGCTGGCGTACAATTTGCTCGATTTTGGCTGCCGGCACTTTCTCTGTACCGAAAGTATCAACGGCGATCGAAGTAGGCTCTGCCACGCCAATGGCATATGAAACTTGGATTTCAATCCGGTCTGCCAAACCTGCTGCAACCAGGTTTTTGGCAACATGGCGCGCGGCGTATGTGGCAGACCTGTCGACCTTGGAAGGATCCTTGCCCGAGAACGCCCCACCGCCATGGCGGGCCATACCACCATAGGTATCCACGATAATCTTGCGGCCGGTCAGTCCGGCGTCACCCACGGGTCCACCGATCTCGAATCGTCCTGTCGGATTGATGTGGTACTTGGTGTTACCGTCCAGCCATTCAGACGGCAGTACAGGTTTGATGACTTCTTCCATTACCAGTTCACGTAATTGTTCCTGGGTGGACTCGGCATTGTGCTGGGTGGAAAGTACCACCGCGTCGATGCCAACCGGCTTGTCGTCTTCATAGCGGAAAGTTACCTGGCTCTTGGCGTCGGGGCGGAAGTGAAACCTTCCATCTGCATTCTCCGTTCGCACGACGTTCTGGCGCTTGACCAGTTCATGGGCGTAATAGATGGGTGCAGGCATCAACACCGCGGTCTCGTTTGTGGCGTATCCGAACATCAGGCCCTGGTCACCGGCGCCCTGATCTTCCGGACGTTCCCGGCTGACACCCTGGTTAATATCCTGGGACTGCTTGCCAATGATATTGATAACACCGCAGGTATGACCGTCAAAGCCTACCTCGGATGAGTCATAACCGATACCGACGATTACGCCACGGATGATCTTTTCCAGATCAACCCACGCTTCGGTGGTGATTTCTCCGCCCACGATTGCAACACCTGTCTTGACAAAAGTCTCGCAGGCCACGTGAGCCTTTATATCTTCACTGAGGATCGCATCAAGGATGGCATCCGAAATCTGGTCGGCAACCTTGTCGGGATGACCGGCGGCTACCGACTCGGATGTAAACAAATAATCACTCATTTCAAACTGTCTCCAAGGCTAGATATCTCTTTATAAAGATTGAGAGATATATTCTACGCGAGTTACATTTAATTTGCACCATTGTCAGTGTCGGATTGAGAAAACTTTGGTTCTGTGCATAATATTCTGGTTCCCCCCGGGGTCCTCGTCAGATAAATCTTCAGGAGCGAATGGAAAATGACGGAAGTCTTGGTCATGAATGATGCAATGATGGTGTCGGGAATACTTCTCGCACTCACCTTCATTGGTATCTTTACCGAAAATCTGCACGGCTTTCACCGTGCAAAATTTGCCATGCTTGGCGCCATAATGATGATTGTGGCCGGTCAGTACTATGGTTTCTATGACTCTTTCCTGGCAGTGGAAGCGGTCGACTGGAACGTTGTGTTTCTGCTGGGCTGCATGATGGCCATCGTATCTATCATGATTCCAACAGGTGGATTCGAAGCCATGGCCAATTAAATGGCCAAGGTGGCCAAAGGCAGGCAATTCCTGCTTCTGGTTATGCTCGGTACCGCGGTAACGGGACTTTCCTTATTACTGGATAACGTCACCACGGTGGTGATTTTTGGTCCCCTGATCATTCTTATTGCCCGCGCAATGAAAGTGACACCGATTCCATTCCTGATGGCAGCCGCGCTGCTCTCCGATACTGGTGGCGTGGCGACCCTGGTGGGTGACCCACCGAACCTGATGATCGGTTCGGCCAAGGGGATAGATTTCAATACCTTCTTTATCCATATGGGTGGCGTGGTGTTTTTGGCCTGGCTGGGGGTACTTGTCGTACTGCGGGTGGTATTCAGAAAGCAACTGGCTGTCAAGCCCACCGGCGAATACCAGGATCATGATGAATTCAAGGATCGTAAACTGTGGAATCAGAGCCTGATTGTGCTGGGTATAATGGTTGTCCTGTTCATTACCCACCATTCGATCGGCTGGGAACCGTGGATGGTTTCTGCTTCCGGTCTCACATTGTTGGTATTTATTGCGCGCAAGGTAGAAATGGATCATGCGATGGAGGATGTTGAAATTCCCCTGCTGATCTTCTTCATATCCCTGTTTATCGTTGTGGGTGGCGTGGAACACAGCGGCTTTCTGCAGTACCTGGGCCAGTTCATCATTCCTTTTGTGCGAGAAGACCTGTTGGTAGCAACCCTGGCGCTGATGTGGGTGGCAGCGATCATGTCAGCGGCCATTGATAATATTCCCTTTACCGCAGCCATGATTCCCATTCTTCTGAGCATGGAAGCACAGGGTATTCATGTGGCACCGCTGTGGTGGGCACTGGCTGTGGGCGTCGGTATGGGAGGCAATGGCACACACATCGGCTCTACCGCGAATGTGTATATCGTGACCATTTCCGAACGCCTGGCAAAAAGGGAAAACAACCCTGCCCTGGCCATCACCCCTTGGATATGGTTCCGCTACGGGCTACCGGCAATGCTGGTAACCCTGATCATCAGCAGCATTGTGTTTTATTTCTATTTTGATTTCTTCAACGCGCCAATACCCACAACGGGTGGCATAGGTGCAGCCGCAGGACACTAGTACGCATCAGCACCGGCCCATTCGCAGTTTCGTATTGCGCAAAGGCCGCTTAAGCGATGCACAGGCGCGCGCGCTGCATGATCTATGGCCAAAATTTGGTATCGACGCTACACCGGGGAAGCCCGATCCAAAGCCGTTATTCGGCCGTAAAGCTCCACTGGTGGTTGAGATAGGGTTTGGTAACGGCGAAGCCACCTGGCGCATGGCGCTAAATGAGCCGGAAAAGAATTTCATTGGTATCGAGGTGCACAAGCCTGGTGTCGGACACCTGTTACAAGCGCTGGAAGCCAATGAGCTGAACAATGTTCGTATCGCTCTTGACGATGCCGTCGATTTCATACGGGACCAGATTCCTGCAAACAGCCTTAACGAGGTGAGAATTTACTTTCCTGACCCGTGGCCGAAAAAACGCCATCATAAGCGGCGCATTATCCAATCGCCATTCCTGGACCTGCTTGCTGAAAAAATGGCCGCGGGAGCGCTACTGCACCTGGCCACCGACTGGCAGCCTTACGCCGAACATATGTTGGAGGTTTGTGGCGCACATCCGGCTTTTGAAAACCAGTCCTTTACCGGAGATTTCTGCGACAGGCCGGATTGGCGGCCGGAAACCAAGTACGAACTCAGGGGTGAACGTCTGGGCCAGCCATCTCGGGATATTCTGTTCACTCGCATATGACGTAACAGCACTGCCAAACGCGAATCAAGGAACCACGCAATCAGCCCCACCAGGATCCTGGAAACGGTGAAGCCTGGTTTGAGCTCATCGTGCCCCTATGAGGATACAGCCGGTCGAGTTACGATAGCCTGTCAATAACAAGCAAAGGAATCGCCCATCAATGGAATCCGGCATTACGCTCAATGGTGACATGATGCTGGTACTGGCCGTGCTGGTCATTACCGTGGCACTGTTCGTGTTTGAAGTTGTACGCGTGGATGTGGTCGCCATCTGCATCATGGTCATGCTCGGCCTGTTGGGCCTGGTGCCAGCCGCCGAGCTATTCAACGGTTTCGCCTCCAACGCCGTGATTTCCATCATCGCTGTGATGATCCTGGGCGCTGGGCTTGACCGCACCGGCGTCATGTCCATAGTGGCCAAATACATACTCAAGGTAGGGGGTAAAACGGCACGCAAAATTATCCCCATGATTTCCGGCATAGTAGGTGGCATTTCCGGATTGATGCAAAATGTCGGCGCAACCGCCCTGTTCCTGCCGGTGGTGTCGAGGATTTCCACTCGCGCAGATATTCCTCTGTCCCGTTTGCTGATGCCAATGGGTTTTTGCGCCATTATGGGCGGTACACTGACCATGGTTGGTTCATCCCCGCTGATCCTGCTCAATGACCTCATCCTGGCATCCAACGCTTCATTGCCCCCGGGCGCCGAGACGCTACAGACCTTCGATCTTTTTGATGTCACCCTGATCGGTCTTGCATTACTGAGCTCCGGCATCCTGTATTTCCTGTTTTTTGGCAAATGGCTTTTGCCTGCTAGCAAAGGGAAATCACGTGGCTCTCCGGCCAAGACCAAGACCTATTTCGCTGACACTTACGGCATTGAGGGCGATGTATTTGAATTGCTGGTGACCGTGGACAGCCCGATGGTTGGAATGACTGTGGGGGACGCGGAATTGCTGCTGAATGCACCCCGACTGCTCGGTATACGCAATACGGAGGAGCCGCGCATGGCACCGCCTTCTGATGAAATGATATGGGTCGGTACCATCCTCGGCGTCATGGGCACACGCCAACAAGTTGGACGGTTTGCATTGGACAATAAGTGCCGGGTACAACCTCACTTGCGTACGTTCGGAGGCCTATTCAACCCCAGCCGGGCGGGTATCTCCGAAGTTGTCATACCGCCGGGCTCCAGGCTGATTGGCTACTCTATTGGTGAAGCGCGCTTACGCAAGCGCTATGGAATCAGTGTGCTGGCCATTAATCGCCGTGGCGAAATCATTACCGAAGACCTGCGCGAATTGAATATGGAAACCGGAGATTGCCTGGTCAGCCATAGCACCTGGCGTGACCTGTCAGCAGTTCAGCGTGAAAAGGACTTTATTGTTGCCACAGATATTCCCAAGGAAGAGCAACGCCCCCAGAAAGTCCGGCCTGCACTGCTGTTTTTCGCTATATCCATAGGCATGATTATATTTACGGATTATCGTCTATCAATAGCCTTGCTGGTCGGTGCGATCGGAATGGTGCTAAGCGGTGTGCTGAGCATGGACGAAGCATATGGATCGGTCAGCTGGAAAACTGTCTTCCTGCTTGCGAGCCTGATACCGCTGGGCCAGGCCATGGAACGAACAGGAACGGCAGCCTGGATCGCCCAGGAAACCCTGGCCATCCTGGGTAACATGCCTGACCTTGCAATTCAGTTCATGCTTGCCGTACTCGCAACGGTATTTTCCCTGGTCATGTCCAATGTTGGCGCCACCACCATCCTGGTACCGATCGCGATCAGCATTGCGATTGCAACGGGAGCCAGCCCGGTGATGTATGCGCTGATCATTGCGCTTTCGACTTCCAATGCTTTCATTCTGCCCACGCACCAGGTCAATGCCCTGATCATGGGCCCGGGCGGTTATTCAGTTTCTGACTTTGTGCGTGCCGGGACCGGCATGTCGGTGGTGTTCCTGGTGGTCATGCTGACCATGGTAAACCTGGTGTTTTAATAGATGAGAAAGATGGACTGAGCTGCGCTTCAAGCACTCGGAAGAGTCGCTTCGCGACATCATTATTTGCGAGGATACTGCCTCGCAGCACCGCTTTCCTGCGCCAGGTCTTCAGGGATTTATCAGCGGGTTCCGTGGGTATCCTTCAACAGGACCATGCCGTCCCTAAGCTCGATATCAATCGAGGTCAGGCTGGCGCCCTCACAGGGGCCGGAAACACAGGCCCCGCTGTTTATATCAAAACAAGCGCCGTGGTGTGGACACACCAGCTTGCCATCCTTACCGATCAGGAACTGGTCCGGTGCCCAATTCAGCGAACGGCCCTGGTGCGGGCAGGTGTTGAGATAGGCCTGTACCCCGTCACCAAGCCGAAACAAGGCAATATAACGATTGCCTTCGACTGCCTGTATAAGCACTTCTTTTCCCGAATCCGGCTTAATGTCCTGAAGGCGGCAAAGCATGTGCAATTTGACTCTCCCGGTGAACGGCCCTATGTATGGAGAATGATGTATTGGGAAGCCCACTGAATTCAAGGAACCACTTCATGCCATTTTACATTAGCCCTCCACCTCGCAACCCTTTGACCGCTATTCTTGGCGGCATCGCAGGAGTGGTGATGATGATAGGGGCCTTCATGCTTGGATTTGTCGCGATTGTGGTGGCTCTTGGCGTCGGTTTGCTGGTTTGGATCGGAATTTATATCCGTATCTGGTGGGCCAAGCGTCAATTAACCAGACAAGGGATAGACCCGGCATCAGCCCGGCCTTTTGTGGATCGAAGCCGGCACCGGCAGGGCGACAGCCTTGAGGCCAAATACAAGGTGATATCAAAAAAACAAGACCATTAGGTGGGCACTATCTTTCTTCAAGTTGAAATTCGCAACCAGTGAACTAGACTTAGAGTAGATACACAAGCACTCAATGGACAATGTTTACAGTTGCAGAAATTATCAAGCGCAAGGGCGGACTGGTACTTTCAGTCGATCAGGGTGACTCAGTTTACGACGCAATCAGCCTGATGGCGCAAGTGAATGTGGGTGCCGTCCTGGTGAAAAAGCGCAACAGCATTTCCGGCATTTTCACCGAGCGTGATTACTTGCAGAAAATCGCCCTGAAATCGCGGTCATCCAAAGAAACTGCCGTCGGCGAGGTAATGTCATCGCCGGTCATCACCGCCAGTCCGCACGACACCATTCAGCATTGCATGGAAACCATGACGCGCTGTCGATGCAGGCATTTGCCCGTGGTAGAAGGTGAAGATTTACTCGGCATCGTATCTATCGGTGACCTGGTCAAGAAAATACTGGAAGAAAAAGAATCCGAGATAGAACAACTGTCTCACTACATCACCGGCAGTTACTAACTAAATATCGGTGCCTCGTTCGCCGGCTTCGCTTCTACTGTCCAATTCGCTCTGCCTGGCCTTGTCATGTGCAGCGGTCAGTGCGCGTTCTATAGCCCGCGATGCTTTTTCCGAGATGCCACCTTCGCTGACCTGCTCGCGCACAACATCTTCCGCGTGGGTGAGTAACATATCAATTGAGCCCGCACGACCGGCTTGCTCGATCGGCTCGTGTTGGCCGAACAGGTTGATCCATTGCTCCGACTGACGCCCGAGTTCAATCACCCGCCGAAACTCCCTGTCCTGGCCTTCACCACCACGAATCAAGCCCAGCACTGTCGCAATCAACGATACCGGGACCAATGCGAAATCACGGAAACCATCAGCTATCAATTTCACCTGAAATACCAGTGATTCACGAATTAGCGTACTGCGTGTCGTACTGTCGGTTTCTTTCATCGGTCTGCCAAATTTAACTTGGTTAGATTATCGCGCCTGGATGGTAAATTTGAAATACCTGCATACCATGGTCAGGGTCGCGCCTTTCCGCTGAGCATTTACGGCAAATTCCAGTTGCCGGTCATGGCCAGCAATATGGCCATGCGTGCATAAACTCCGTTTGCCACCTGCTCAAGAATCACGGATTGAGGACCATCCGCCACCTCTGAGGTGATTTCGACGCCACGATTCATGGGGCCAGGATGCATAACCAGGCATTCCGGCTTTGCAATGCGCAAGCGCGCGCTGGTAAGCCCCCATTCGCGGTGAAAGCTGGATTGTTCTGGCATTTCCGCATCTGAAAAGCGTTCGCTTTGAATTCGCAGCATCATTACAACGTCTACATCAGGCAAAGCGTCGTCGAGATTATCAAACTGTACGGTTCCTTTTAGAGTATCTTCACCGGGCCGGAGATGCGGTGGCGAAGCGAGACGAATTTCACCAACGCCCAGTTTGCGCATCGCTACCACGTCTGAATGGGTGACACGTGAATGCCGGAGATCTCCTGAGATCAGGACTCTAATGCCTGTAAGGTCATCGAAATGTTGCTGTAAGGTCATCATATCCAGCAAAGCCTGGGAAGGATGGGCACGGCTGCCGTCCCCGGCATTAACCACGTGCGTGCCTGGAAGTGCGTGTTCAGCCAATTCCGCCGCGGCTCCATTATCCGGGTGCCGGAATACGATGATGTCGGGATCCATGGCCTGCACGGCTCTGAACGAATCGATCAATGTTTCACCCTTGCTGACCGAACTGCCGGCCGCTGAAAAGTTGACCACCTGCATGCCAAGCCGGCGAGCCGCGATTTCAAACGAAAACCGGGTGCGCGTGCTAGGTTCAAAAAACAGGTTTACGACCAGCGTTCCCTCACTCACGTTTCGATAGCGGTCCAGGTCACCCCTGATCCGGTGTGCCGCCTTCAGAAGTGAATTCAGTTGCTCATTGTCCAGCGAGCCGATGTCCAACAGATGTTCCAGCGGATTCACTGATTCTGTACTCCCTATAAATGGTCTGAAGCAGTCACCGGCAGAGATTGTAACCAGTTTTCGAGTATGATTTTGGCCGCCATTGCATCAAGCTTGCGGGCGTCTTTTCGTCGGGCTCTACCTTCTGACCTGGCTTCGGCAAATTGGGCTCCGGCGACAACTGAGCTCAGTCTTTCATCGACGAAAAAGACAGGTTTCTCAGAACGTTGTTCCAATTCATCAGCGAACTTGCGTGCAGCCCGTGACATTTCAGTTTCATGGCCTTGCACATCCAGCGGTAAACCAACCACCAGTCCTGCTGGTTCCCACTCCCTGATCAATTTATCAATGCTCTGCCAGTCAGGCTGCGTGGAATGTGCCACGGTTATCAAAGCACCGGCCGTACGGGTTGCGGTTTGCCCGACCGCGACCCCAATCCGGCGAAATCCGAAATCGAAGCCCAGCAATGTTCCATGCAGTGCTTCGGGCTCAGGCATGACCACCTTCGCCGTGCAGGTGTTTGATGTCTATACCCAGCGTAGATACCGCCTGCTCCCAGCGGTCTTGTAAGGGGAGATCAAATACAATTGCGCGGTCGACGGGCACGGAAAGCCAGGCGTTTTCACGCATTTCAGCTTCCAATTGCCCGTCTCCCCACCCGGCATATCCAAGAGCGACCACGTAATGATCAGGACCTTCCCTTTTTGCAATAGCCGCCAGCACGTCACACGAGGTGGTCACCATAATGCCCGATGAAATCTCGAGGCTGGACTCAAAGCCCTCTTTCGGTGAATGCAGCACGAATCCACGGTCGGTATTCACCGGACCGCCTTCCAACACCTGCGCCTTGCAGATCTCGTCATTTTCACAACTGATGTTCAGTTGCGAAAAAATTTCACCCAGGCTGAAACCCGACTTGCGGTTAATAGTGATACCTATCGCGCCTTCTTCCGTGTGCTGGCATAAAAGCGTGACACTGCGCACGAAATTCGGATCTGCCATACCCGGCATGGCAATCAGCATCTGCTTCGCAAGATATCCTTCGTGGGTCTTTTCCTTAGTTTCACTCATTCCAGCCGGTATCCAGAGGAGAATTTCCAGGTACGGGTAATGTGAAGCACATCGACTTTTGAGCTGATGTTTTCCGGTAACGGCGAATAAGGTCCTGCAAGGCGCACTATGCGTACCGCTGCATCATCCAGCTCCTGCAAACCTGAGCCTCTTATGATTTCAATGCTTTCAACACTACCGTCACGATTAATGCCTACCGTCAATAACAGGTTTCCCACCAGCTTGCGGCGGCGCACCTCCATCGGATAGTTGATATTGCCAACACGCTCAACCTTGGCCACCCACGCCTGCATATAGCTGGCAAACTCATATTCCCGGGTATTCGCCGATATAAATCGTCTGCGGGGCAATCTCGACTTCCATTCGTCCTCCCGTTGCATATTCGGCCTCAGGTCTGCAATTTGCATACTCTGCTGCATCAGGTCCTGGGCGCTTGGAAAATCCTCATCGGGCTGCTCAATACGCGATATTTGTTGCACCGGTCGAGCTTGCTGATTCTCGCTGATGATTTCCTGCAACGCATCAAGCGTCTCTGCCGGTAACTGTGAGTCCACCTGTTCCGGTTTATCCCCTTCACCCGTGCTGGGAACAGCGCTGGACAAGTTTCGCGAAGGCCGGGTTGCCTCGTTTGAATCTCCCCCGCCGAGTTGCGAGGCCTGGGCCAGGAAATCAGCTTCCTCAGGCGCTTGTTCTGATCGCCAGTTGACCAGTACTACATCCAGCGCTTCGGCAGCTTTTTGCAACAGATTGATATCGAATGCAAAACTCAAGGCTAGCAGGACCACTGCATGTATGCCCAGGGCCAGCATCAATGCCACGGTAAAGCTGTCATTCATCAGATGCCGGCCCCTCATGATTACTTCAACATCGCCTCAACTGCATCAAACAACTGAGCCGCTATGTTCAGCCCGTATTCAGCATCCAATTCGCGTATGCAGGTCGGGCTGGTCACGTTGATCTCAGATAACCAGTCTCCGATCACATCAAGACCGGCAAACAAAATGCCCCGGCGCTCAAGTTCCGGACCTACCTGCTTGCAGATCCAATAGTCGCGTTCACTTAATGCAACACCTTTTCCACTCCCGCCCTTGGCCAGATTTCCCCGAAAATCGCCCGGCCCTGCGAATCGGGCCAGGGCATATGGCACCGGTTGGCCCTTGATCATCAGAATTCGTTTGTCTCCCGCGTTGATTTCCTCAATGTACTGCTGCGCCATAACCAGTTCGGTTCCATTCTTGGTGCTGGTCTCGAGAATGACATTACTGTTCGGATCTCCGGGCTGGAGTTGAAAAATTGAGTCACCACCCATTCCATCCAGTGGTTTGACTACAGATTTTCCGTGTTCTGAGACGAATTCAAGAATTTCATCTGCATTACGAGTAATCACCATCGGCACACAGCACTGCGGGAAATGACTGATAAAAAATTTCTCGTTGGCATCACGTAAAGCTTCCGGCTTATTCACCACCAGTGCGCCAGCCTTTTCGGCGAGGTCCAGTATATAAGTCAGGTAAATGTAGTCGAGTTCAAATGGGGGGTCCCGGCGCATCAGGATGATGTCCAGTTCATCCAGTGGCAGGTGTTCAGGCTCTTGCAGACTGTACCAGTTCCCCGGGTCGTCGGTTACGCTGACTCGCCGCATCGACGCAAACGCCTGCCCACCGCGAACTTTCAGATCAGCCGGTTCCATGTAGTAGAGGCTGTGACCCCTGCGTTGGGCTTCCAGAAGCATCGCAAACGTGGAATCTTTTTTAATATTGATTCCGGCGATCGGGTCCATTATGACACCGGTCTTGATGTTACCTGTAGCCCGGGTATTAGCGGCAACCATATTACATTCCAGCTGAAATTTCTCTCATTATCCTGCCAGCGCAGGTTTGGTTCCACCGTCTAAAGTAATTCAGATCGCTAAATTGTCTTCGACTCAATAGCATGAAGGACATTCTTGCAGCGTTACAGCAAGCTGGAATCAAGCTTTGAGGGAGGGTAGACCTAGGTTTATATGTCCCGGAAAGTGCCAAACATGCTGCTGGAAGGGGCAGTGGTACTACGTAAGGAGGCGTTGCCAACCGTAACTGCAGGGATGAATCATGAGTAAAGAAGCTACTTCTGAAAATGCTGTGAGTATTGAAACAGGGGAATCCAGCGCCACGGAGTTGTGCATCCTGGTGGTTGACGACAGCGCAACCATTCGCCGCTCAGCAGAAACCATGCTGGCCAACGAAGGGTTCAGAGTTGTTACGGCCGAAAACGGCTTCGAGGCGCTATCCAAAATCACCCGTCATCGTCCGAACCTGATTTTTGTGGATATTATGATGCCGCGGCTGGACGGCTATCAAACCACTGCCATCATTAAAAATAACGCCGAATTTCGGGATACGCCAGTCATCATGCTGACCAGCAAGGACGGCTTATTCGACAAGGCACGAGGAAGGGTGGTCGGCTCTGACCTGTATCTGACCAAACCCTTTACCCGGGAAGAACTGCTTTCCGCGGTTAAACAACACGCGACGTGACGATAGAAACGACACACTGGCGTACCGCGAGTTAACAGGGAAAGTTAACTGGATTGTAGAATAGGGAGTCCAAGCAATGAGCCAATCCAACGCATCATTCAAAAAACTGCTCAATTATGAGCAGCGCGCACTTGTTTTTCGGCCGGGCAGAGGTGAGGGCGACAAGCAGCGCGGGGAATGGGTGGGTGTCATTTTTTCACTGGGCGAATCCATGCTGACCTGTAACATAGACAAGGTCCACGAATTCCTGCCACCGCCCCCGGTAACCAGGGTTCCGGGCACAAAGCCTTGGATACTCGGACTGGCTAACGTCAGAGGTCATCTGGTCACCATCGTTGATTTGTCCTTTTACCTCGATGGTGAACGTACAGCTACCACCGTGCGCTCCAGGCTGCTTACGGCAAGCCTGCGAGGGCGACCGGTTGGATTGCTGGTAGACGAAGTATTTGGCCAGCGTAGTTTTACAAGTGACGATGCAAGCAAGCCTCGAATTTCAAAAAAATCACCGTTGCACGGATACATCAACAAACAGTTCAAGTCGAAAAAAGAGATTTGGCAGGTTTTAGACCTGGATGCATTGTTCGGCACACCTGAGTTTCTTAACGGCGCAGCTTCCTGAGCAAACAAGAACAATCCAATGAATCAAAAAACCGAAAAGCAGGCGAAGGGACGATCAGGGTTGGCACTTGTCCTCACCGGACTGCTCCTGATCTCGATGGCCTTTGTTGCCGCGACTTTTTTCCAACTAACCCGCAACGCCAAATTTGAGCAAGACTGGGTTTCACTGGCAACAGATGTTCAGGTCTCATCCCAGCAATTGGCCAAATCCGCAAACGAAGCTGCTTCCGGAAACCTGGAGGCATTCGCCGAACTTTCCACAACTTTCCAACGAATGACTTCCGCGATGAACACCCTGAATAACGGTTCTGCCGATATTGAACTACCGCCCGTACCACAGGAAGTCGAATACCAGTTGCATGAGCTGAGCATGACGTGGGACCGCATGAGTGTTGATGCCCGCAACATCACGGAGAGGGGAAACTTGCTGCTTTCTCTCGCTGACGCCAGCAGCAATTTTTCAGGATTGATTCCGGTCATTCAGGAAAGCACCGACCTGGTCGTCAGGCAACTCACTGAGAGTGGAGCACCAAATCAACAGGTGTTTGCGGCCAGCCGCCAACTGGTACTGGCGGACCGAATGTTGAGGCATGTGAATCAAATTCTCCAGGGCGGCAGCGGCGCAGTGAGTGGCGCAAACAGTTTGAAAGGAGAAGTAGGGCTGTTTGACCAGATATTGTCAGCATTGTTAAGGGGAAATCCGGGCCTGGGAATCACCCAGGTACGAAATCAACAGGCACTGGCTTCGTTGGGCGAAGTTCTAAAACAGTTCCGTGCAGCCAGGCCCCATCTTCAAACGATACTGGCTTCCTCCTCAGACCTGTTCATGGTCAGAGGGGCCGCTGACGAGATTTTTCTCGATAGCAGGACCGTCTTTGAGCAGGGAGCCGCCCTGTCTGGCGCTGTAAGCGACCTGCCCCGGTCACGTGTCTGGCCTTCGATAAGAACCGCCGGACTTGGACTGGCCCTCATGATAGCCTTTGTTGCCTTGCTGGTCAGCATGGTCATCTCTGCCGAGAGGTTAAGAGCTACCGTTGCCACCAGCAGTAACCGCCAAAACCAGCGTGCGATCAGGACCTTACTGGATGAGCTGCGTTCACTGGCGGATGGTGATCTCACCGTGAACGCAACTGTCAGCAACGAGCTGACCGGAGCCATCGCAGGCGCCGTCAACTACGCGATTGAACAGTTACGGAAATTGGTCATGGGGGTCAATCTCACGGCCCATTCCGTGGCGAAAAGCGCACAACTCACTCGCACATCTACATCGGAACTGGCTGAGGCTGCGGGACAGCAAGCCGCCCAAATGGATTCCGCGACAGAATCCATCAAGAAAATGGCCGGTTCCTTTGACGTGATGGCCGACCGCTCTCGCGAATCCAGTGAAGCCGCAACCCGTTCCTTTGATATCGCTCACAGCGGAGCGGAGAAGGTCCGTGAAACAATTTCCGGGATGGATAACATACGGGAACAACTCCAGGAAACATCCAAGCGCATCAAGCGCCTGGGGGAATCATCACAGGAAATCGGAGATATTGTCAGCCTGATCAACGGAATCGCTGAACAGACCAATGTCCTGGCATTGAACGCCGCAATTCAGGCAGCCTCTGCCGGAGGCGCCGGCAAAGGGTTTGCCGTTGTGGCAGACGAAGTTCAACAATTGGCGGAAAGCGCAACCAAGGCAACCAAACGAATTGAAACCATTGTTCAAACCATCCAGGCGGATACCTCTGAAGCGGTTGCTTCCATGGAATCGACAACCACGGGGGTCGTGAACGGAACACGCCTCGCGGAAGATGCCGGTACCGCATTAGTACAGATCGAAAATGAGTCAAATCAGCTTTCAAAGCTGATCCAGGGCATCGCTGCTGAAGCACATGAACATTCTGTCGAAGCAACAAAAGTTTCTGAAATTATTCAAAGTATCCGGGATATTTCGATTCAAACCTCGGAGGGCAGCCAGCAAACTGCCGGTGCAGTGGAAAACCTGGCAGATTTGGTATTACAGCTACGTGAATCAGTAGCAGACTTCAAATTACCGGAGTCTCCTTGACACCGCCATGATCATCGAGGGTTCAAATTCCAGCACAGCTTTTAGGTGGGTACGCGAAGACATTGACAAGCATCTCTGCCGGGTCCGCCTGCAGGTTGAAAATGTCGCCAATAATCCAAATGCCAATAACGAAGCGATTGCTGAAACGTCCAATAGTATTGAGTTTCTGAAGCTGACCTTTGAAGCCTTGGTGATGAACGGCGCCGCGATGGTAACTGATGAAATGATGACTTTGTGTGATCGGATCATGCACTACCGTGTTGATAGCAAGGGAAAAGCCTTTGCTGCCCTCATGGATGCCATCGTGGTGATTCCTTCTTATCTCGATCGCCTTCAGGCAGGACACCGGGACCTGCCTATTCTGTTATTGCCGGCCATCAACGCTCTTAGATCTGCCCACAACGCCTCCCTGCTCCAGGAAAGCACTGTTTTCACCCCAAACCTGAACGTAGAGTTGCCCGATTTGAAGGTGGGCGACCAGAAGCAAACGCGTAATGAGACTTTTATAGAATTTGCTCAACGTATGCGTCAACAATATGAAAATGCACTGCTGAACTGGCTACAGGAACAGGATATTGTTGCGCACCTTTCACCATTACAGGGTGTGTGTGAAACCTTGCTTCAACGCTGTGGGCAATCTGAACAACGGCGACTTTGGTGGGTAAGCTCAGAGGTGATCGGTGGGCTTGCAGATGGTTATGCCAAAAATGACGTTCAATTGCGGCGTTTGTTTGCCCGTTTGCATCTCAACCTGAAGAGCCTCTCGGAAGGTGGAGAAGATGCCACTGATCCCCGCTCGGTCAATGCCCTAACAAGTGCTTTCCTGTTCCACGTTGCCCTGTCTCGTAACGGAAATGAAGGAATAGACCTTCTGAAGGAACATTTTCAATTGGAGGACATCGTTCTGGACCAGGATGAGCTTCTGCTTGCAAAAGGCTCGGTTACCGGCCGGGATCGCGAGATGTACACCTCCCTCGGCAGTGCGCTTGAAGACGAATTATCACTGGTGAAAGATGCTCTTGACCTCGAATTGAGAACCGGTGAAGTGGATGCGGCGCGACGCGAAAGCAGTTTAGATGCTTTGTCGCGTTTGCAGGACACCCTGAAAATGTTGGGCTTGCTCGCCCCTGCCAGGGCGCTGGAGGAGCTGCTTCCTGCTTTCAAAGAAAGCAAAAATGCCAAGGCAGAAGCACGTGAGTCGTCGCTGATGTCCATCGCCAGTCAGCTGTTGTTGATTGAATCTGCATTAAAAGAACAGATAGAAACACTGGGTGAACCGACGATTGAAGAAAGCTCCCTGGGCCTTATCGATCTGTCGGCGTACGAGCAACGGCGAATAAGGGACCGACTTCTGGAAGAGATGGTAATCAGTCTTCACCATTTTCAGAATGCTGTAAAAGCCCGATTCGGCGGTGACGCAAGGGCAGACCTGAATGAGCCACTGCAACAAGTGGCTGGTGCCCTGCACCTGATTGAAGAGCATGAGACAGCGGATTTAACATTACGGTTGTCGCGGGTAACAGCTTTTTTGCTTAAAAATGCCTACTCTGAATCTGCAATCGCGCCCCCTGATCTGAAGTCGTTCACAGATGCTGTGGCAGCCTTGGGAATATTCCTTTCGGCCTGTCGCGACCAACAAAGCAACCGCGCGCGATTTATCAATATACTAACTGCTAGCCTTGACGCCCTGCCAGAGCCAGATGAATCAGCGGAACAGTTGGCAAACAGTGCAGCGGAAACTGCTGCGGCCGAGAAAAGAGCAAGGGCAGATCAGCCGCCAAGACTGATTGAGACTGTCGAAGAAGAACCAACCATTGGAGACAGTTTGCCTCCTGAGATGGATCCGGAGTTACTCGAAGTCTTCCTGGAGGAATACGACTCTGTAGCGGAATCACTCAACCATCAGATTCCATTGTGGATGGAAAAACTCGATAACCGTGACCGATTGTTGGATATCCGCCGCGGATTCCACACCCTAAAAGGTAGTGGCCATATGGTCGGCGCACATGAAACGGGTGCTTTCTGCCGGCAGATTAAGGATCTGCTCAAAGCCCTGTTGGATAAGAAAATCAACACCTACGCAGATGTTGCGGTCATGGTCCGGCTCGCTCAGGCCTCTTTGCCGGCCTTGAAGCAACGTCTCATGCAACAATCGGTTGGTCTCAGCCGGGAAGCAATTGCCACTATTGGCAAGCACGCTGAACGCCTGTCAAGGGGCGACGATCCAGATTGGGGATCACTGCACCGGAAGCTTCCGGCATTTCTGGCAGGTATGTTGCCGGGTGCACCCGATCCAATACTGGCCGCTGCACCGGTTGAAAGCGTAGATGAGAATCTACATGCAAGTTTACGCAAAGACCTGACTGAAAACCTTGCTTGCCTGAATTCACTACTGGAGCAGGTCTCAACGGATCGCGGCACGCGCACATTGCGTGAGCACCTAAGGGCAATTCACACCATTGCAGGTGCCCTGTCGATATCACCTGAAGGCCGGCAAGCGGAAATTGCGAAAGCGCTGGAAGGCATGCTGGAAGCGCAAAGCAATAGTGGCCGGGCATTTAGCGTTGAAGCTGTTTGGGCAGTCGGCAGCGCTATCGGACATTTGCAGGCACGGCTTGACCGAATCGAAGGTGACAGATCCGCAACAGCGCCTGATGATGAACGGGGTTTGATTGACCAAATCATCGCCCAGACCGTGCAGTTGGAGTCTCCACCAGAACCACCCGGGGCAGAAATACCGGAGTTCGAGTCCGAAACAGCACAGGTACCGGAGAGCGGGGAAGAATACAAGGATTTTGAAAAGGCAAAAGAAGTAGAAGAAGAAGACGCTACAGACGAAGACATTAGTCAGGATGAAGCTGACGTTTCTGCACCGGACAGCGATGAGCTTTTTAGCGAAATCGTTAACATTTTTCTGGAAGAGGCCCACGAGGTACTGGGCCGGTCAGACACACTACTCAATACCTGGCGCGACAATCTCGACAAACTGTCCCTGGTACAGAGCCTCCAGCGGGAGATTCACACTTTAAAAGGGGGAGCACGCATGGCCGGACTGCCGGCCCTGGGTGATCTCAGCCATGTCATGGAATCCTTGTTGGAAAGAATTGCAGAAAAGAGCCTCCCGCCGTCTGTATCAGCGGTGCAGGCCCTGGAGACGGGCTGTGATCAACTTCAGGAGTGGATCAGCCAGGTTGAACAGGGTGTGCACCCCGAGGCACGGGGCGCCATCAAGTTGTTCGAGCAACAGTCCCAGGACCTGGTCGATGTGCCAGTGCGGGCAAAAGCGGCGCTTCCTGCCAGCGATGAAATTCGAGAATCACATGAACTGCCCGAAATTTCAGCGCCCCTGGCAAATAGAAGTGACGAAAAATCAGGAGGGGGACAAATCCGGGTTGATGCCGAACTGCTGGACACTTTGGTGAACGCCGCCGGTGAGGTTAGTATTTTCCGCTCAAGACTTGAACATCAGATCGATAATCTGCGGTTCCGCCTAGGCGAGTTCGATGAAACCATTGCCCGCTTGAGAGAACAGTTCAGAAAGCTCGAAATCGAAACAGAAGCCCAGATTCGTTCCCGTTTCCAGAAGGCTTCCGACACGGGAACCCAGGGATTCGATCCGTTTGAACTGGATCGTTTTTCTTCCATACAACAGTTGTCACGTGGCCTTTCAGAGTCCGTTGCCGACCTGTTGAACCTGCAGGAGATACTGGACGAGGCGGCACGCCAGTCGGACACACTGCTCACTCAGCAATCCCGATTTACCACGGAGTTACAGGAAGGACTGATGCAGACCCGACTGGTGCCTTTCGGCTCGATTGCCCCCAGACTTCGACGCCTGGTAAGATCGGCCGCTGGTGAAGCCGGCAAAAAAGCCCGTCTGCAGCTCAAAATGATTGGTTCCAGCGACCAGTTGGACCGGAATATTCTGGAACGAATCACCGCGCCCCTGGAACACATGCTGCGTAACTCTATTGCTCATGGCATAGAAAAGCCTGCTCAACGCAAGAAACTGAAGAAGAAACCTGAGGGTGAAATCACGGTCACGGTCGAATCCGAAGCCACGGAATTCATCATCCGCATCAGGGACGATGGTGCCGGAATAAACCTTCCAGCGGTCCGTAAAAAGGCCATTGAAATGGGACTGATTGACAAGGGTGCTAATCCGCCACCCCAACAGTTAGTTGAATTCATACTCGATAGCGGATTCTCAACCTCCAGTTCGTTGACCGGCTTAGCCGGACGCGGTGTTGGGATGGATGTCGTAAATAGTGGGATCAAGCAAATTGGCGGTTCACTGGAAATAGACTCGCAACATGGCAAAGGGACCTGTTTTACGATCCGGATACCGCTCACCCTGGCTGTAATGCAGGCCATCGGTGTATTGGCCGGTGACAGTCGTTACCTCATTCCTCTGTCCAGCGTCGGTAGAGTGGCGAGGATTATTCCTGATGACTATCGTCAATTACTTGAATCTGAACACCCCACCTATGAATTTGCCGGAACGCAATACCCGGTTCTGGAGCTGGAGGCCCTGCTTGGAGAGCCTGTTCAGCCACTGGGCAACGATAATGTTTCACTGCTGTTGATCAGGGCCGGTGACCAAAAGGCAGCGTTCCGGGTGCCACAATTACTGGGCCATCGGGAAATCGTAATTAAACCTGTTGGGCCGCAAATCAGCAGTGTGCCCGGCATCCTCGGGGGTACCGTCAGCGCAGACGGGAAAGTGGTAGTAATCCTGGATTCAGGACCACTCATCCGCCACGCAATGATTCATGACACCCGGCCTGGAAAGCCGGAAATTTTCGAAGAGCAGCCAGCACTGACCCTGGCCATGATCGTCGACGATTCCATTACAATGCGCAAATTCACTCCCAGGGTGTTGGAAAGCCACAGTTTTGAAGTCATCACTGCGAAAGACGGTATTGATGCCACCGAGCAGATGAAGGAACGCGTTCCTGACTTGTTGCTGCTTGATATTGAAATGCCAAGAATGGACGGCTTTGAATTGTCAGCATATGTACGGGCAGATCCAAGATTACGTCACATTCCCATCGTGATAATTACCTCCCGCTCGGGACAAAAACACCGCGACAGGGCTACCGAGGTAGGAGCAAACGCGTACCTGACCAAGCCCTATAAAGAATCTGAACTGATTTCCCACGTTCGGCAAGTGCTCGCAGAGGAAATTTGAAGATGGCTGACAAAAAAGAGGAAATCCGCACACTGCTCGCACCCGTTGCAGGAGGCACCATTCTTTTACCGGGAAGCGTGGTCGCCGAGGTTATCGATTTTTCCGACCCTGAGCCTTACACGGATGCTCCGGCCTGGCTGCCAGGAGGCATGAACTGGAATGACTGGAGCGTTCCGGTTGTTAACTTTGCCGTTTTAGCCGGTACCAGCAAAAAAACAAGCCCGAACCCGGCAGCCGGGTACTGATTGTGAAATCACTGTCCGAATCATCCAGTGTGCCCTACCTGGTGGGGCTGCTGATCAGTGGCGTGCCGAGACTGGCAAAAGTAAGGGCCGACAGTTTAAGCAAACCGAAGAAGCTGGCTGATTTTCCCTGCGTATTCCGCGAAGTTACAATTGATAAGGAGCAGGCGCTGATCCCCGACCTGGATAAGATGACACAATTGGTGGAAGAGTCCGTTAACATCCCGTAGTTAGTACCGGCCAGCCGGCTGACTCTCGTGCTGATATTCATGGTTACAGGTTTGTACCTGGGCCGCCGCCGGTTTGGCCTAGCGCTTAGAAATCCCCTGCCAGGGCCTGCAGAACTGCAATGGCCGCCGGCCCGGCAGTTTCCGTGCGCAAGGTACGCGGGCCCAGGCTAACGACTTTTACTGCAGCAATCTTCAGTCTCTTGAGTTCGGCGTCACTCAAGCCACCTTCGGGCCCTACCAGAAGCTCGACACCCTTGCCGGCGAATGACTGACCAGGCAGGGATTGGTCGGCAACTGGATCCAGTACCAGCCGCAGTGCGTGGGGCTCTGTAGCGAGCCACTCGTCCAGCGATATGGGTGAAGAAAGTTTCGGAATCGTCGCCCGGCCGGATTGCTCGCAGGCAGACGTGATTACTCCGCGCCAATGCTTCATACGTTTCTTCGTACGATTTTCATCGAGCCGCACTTCTACCCGCTCTGTGACCAGGGGCAGTATGGACACAACACCCAGTTCCGTGGCTTTCTGCAGTGTTTGATCCATGCGCTCACCACGGCTGATGGCCTGTACCAGGGTTATTTTCAGCTCAGATTCTGTTGCTGCCGGCAGACGGGTGTTGACGGCAAGTTCGGCCAAATTCCTGTCAAGGGATACAATCTCAACTGCATAATCGGAACCATCGCCATTGAACAGTACCAGGGGATCGCCCGCCCTCAATCTCAATACCTTTGACAGGTAATGGCTGGCGCTAGCTTCCAGCCATAGGGAACTGCCTGGTTGCAGCCCCTGATCGGTAAATAGCCTTGATATTCTCACTCGTCGTTCCTTGGCTTCTTTGGGTTTATACGCGATGTGGTCATCTCTCCTACAATCCTTTTGTCACCTGTTATGAATCAAGAGTAGCTTTGTCGATCCCTGAGGTCGCCGCTGCCACCATCAAACCTATTTCATCTTCGTTAATCACGTACGGCGGCATAAAATACACCACGTTACCAATTGGCCGAAGCAGTACACCGTTTTCCAGTGCATGCTGGTACACAATCAAGCCTCGACGTTCTTTCCAATCGTAGGCTTCCATGGTGTTCCTGTCCCTGACCATTTCCATGGCCAGGATCATGCCGGTCTGCCGGATTTCGCCCACATGATGGTGTTCATGCAGGTGTTGCACTGCATTGAACATCAGCTTCGCCGTCTTGCGATTATTCTCCAGCACCGGTTCCTGCTCAAACAGTTCCATGGTCGCCAGCGCGGCCGCACAGGCCAGCGCATTTCCGGTGTAACTGTGCGAGTGCAAAAAACCACGCAGACTGGTGTATTCGTCGTAAAAAACGTCGTAAACCTCTTTGCTGGTCATCACCGCTGACATCGGCAGGTAACCGCCGGTCAGACCTTTGGAAATACACATGAAATCCGGTGCGATCCCGGCTTGCTGGCAGGCAAACATGCTGCCGGTGCGCCCGAATCCGACCGCGATTTCATCAGCGATCAGGTGCACTTGATACTCATCGCATAAGGCACGCAGGCCAGCCAGGTAGGACGGCGGATACATTCGCATACCGCCGGCACACTGCACCAGGGGTTCAACAATTACCGCACATATCTCAGCCTGGTGATGTTCGAGTATCATCTTCATTTCATCGAGCTTTTCAGAGGCATGCCGGTCCCATTCACCACGTGGCAGCCCAAAACAATCCGGGCTGGGCGCTGTCAGCGGCTCGGTTAACAGCGGCGCATAGGTTTCCTTGAACAATTTTGCATCGCCGACACCCAGTGTACCGATGGTTTCGCCGTGGTAGCTGTTCGACAGGTTTACAAAACGGCTACGTCCAGTTTTGCCAAGGTTCTTCCAGTAATGAAAGCTCATCTTCAGAGATATCTCGACTGCGTTGGAACCGCTATCTGCATAGAAAACGCGCTCCAATGAGGGCTGCGTGATTTCGACCAGTTTCTCCGCAAGACGTACCGCAGGCTCGTGAGTAACCCCGGCCAGGATTACGTGCTCCAGTGTCCTGGCCTGCAGGCTGACCGCCTCGCTGATATGCGTATTCGTATGTCCGAAAAGGTTTACCCACCAGGAGCTGATGGCATCGATATATCGCTTGCCGTCCATGTCCTCCAGCCAGACCCCCTCGCCACGTCTCACCGGCAATAGTGGCAGCCACTCGTGGTCTTTCATCTGGGTAGTCGGGTGCCACAATACGGAAAGATCGCGGCGCCGGATTTCGTCATTCAAACTGGGTTTCTGCATGCTTACACTACGCCCTTGGGGCGCCTTCAATTCAAGGTAGTCTGGTATCATGGAGCGGACTTTCCAGGCATGCAAGCAACCCCCCCCCCCCCAAACGGCATAATTTGAAACGGCATAATGAGACAGTTTCTTGAAACCGCAATGAAGGCCGCAACCGCAGCCAGTATTCCCATCCTTGAATACTTCCACGGCAGTTTCGAAGTCGAGACCAAGCCGGGCCAGACACCAGTGACTGCCGCTGACCGCGAGGCGGAACAGCTTATCCGCCGCATCATCAGTAAGGATTTTCCGGACCACGGAATTTTCGGTGAAGAATTCGGCCGGAGCGACCGCGATTCAGAGTATCTGTGGCTGATTGATCCACTCGATGGGACCAAGAGTTTCGTGCGCGGATACGGCATGTTTTCCACCCAGATTGCACTGATGCACCGTGATGAGATCGTGGTCGGCGTATCAAACGCTCCGGTGATGGGCGAGATGGCCCGGGCAACCAGGGGAGGCGGCGCCTGGCTCGAAGGTGAACCCATCAATATCAGCCTGATCAGCGAAATCAATGAAGCCAGCATTTCGACCGGTAATCTCGGCACCCTGGCACGCTCAGGCCGGTGGCAGGCTTTGGGCGAGCTTATTGCACGGGCTAACCGGGGCAGAGGTTACGGCGATTATTATCATTACCATCGCCTGGCCAGTGGTCAGTTGGACGCGGTGATTGAGTCCGACGTCAATATCCTCGACATCGCGGCCCTGAGCCTGATTGTCGAAGAGGCAGGCGGTGTGTTCAGTGATTTATCTGGCGAAGCTGTCGGGCTACAAACCAGCTCTGTCCTTGCTGCCACCCCTGCTCTGCATGCTCAACTGCTAACCATGCTTGCCTAGGGCTTGCTAATGACCCGTCTGCCCAGGATTCACAATCGCAAAACCCGCCACCCGGGAAGCCTGTTCACGATCGAACAATTGGATCTCGAATTTCCCAATGGTGAAAGAAGAACCTACGAACGCGTGATCAGCCGGGGCCTAGGTGCGGTAATTGTTGTACCGCTAAAGGATGATGAAACGGTGCTTTTGGTCCGTGAATACGCAGTGGGGCTGCACCATTATGAAATGGGCCTGGTCAAAGGCCGGCTGGAAGCTGATGAAAGTATCCTTGAAGCTGCCCAGCGGGAATTGCAAGAAGAAGCCGGCGTGGCCGCCAGGAATCTGCGTGAACTGACAGCGCTCAGTCTGGCACCCGGCTATATGACCCACGTAACACATGTGGTCTTGGCCCGCGACCTGTATCCCAGCAAACTTAAGGGAGATGAGCCGGAGCAACTGGAAGTCGTACCCTGGCCGCTTTCAAAACTTCACGAATTGACCGCGCGGCCGGATTGTACCGAAGGCCGCACGATCGCAGCGCTTTACATCGCGCGGGATTTTCTTGCCAATGAGGGCGATAAATGAGTTCCAGGCTCAACAGACGACGTCTGGATCAACTGGTTGAGATAGCGCGCCGGGCCGGGGACGCAATTCTGGAAATTTACGCTCAGGATTTTTCTGTGGTTAAAAAAGCCGACAGTTCACCGTTGACCCAGGCCGACCTGGCCAGTCACCGGCTCATTTGTGACGCACTGGCCAGGCTTGATCCTGAAACTCCGGTGCTTTCTGAAGAATCCACCGAAATCCCCTTTTCAGAGCGCAGTCAATGGCAGGAATACTGGCTGGTGGACCCCCTGGATGGCACAAAAGAGTTCGTCAACCGAAACGGCGAATTCACCGTGAACATAGCACTGATACTGGATCATGTTCCGGTTATGGGCGTGGTCCATGTACCGGTCACCGGTCAAACCTATTTTGGTGCTATGGCCCTCGGCGCTTTCCGCCGCGATGGTGAAGGCGATGCCCTGAAAATCTCATGCCGCGAACCTGTGGCTGAACCCATTGTAGTGGTCTGCAGCCGGTCTCATGCAAACCCCCATCTGGCACAGCGCTTGAAAACAATTGGCCCCTATGAGCTGATCAGCATGGGTAGTTCTCTCAAATTCTGCCTGGTTGCCGAGGGAAAGGCAGATTTCTATCCCCGGCTTGGCCCTACTTCAGAATGGGATACCGCCGCAGCCCAGGCCGTGGTTGAAGCGGCTGGCGGCCGGGTCACAAGCCTGGATGGCCAGCCGCTGCTTTATAACACCAGGGAAGGGCTGCTCAATCCGCATTTCCTGGTTTTCGCGGACACAAACGTAAAATGGACCGCTTTGATGTCCCAAAGCCAGGCATGAGCCGTCCATTCTTGCTGTTAAAAGGCTTTAACTAGTGTGGTGTAACGAATAAGGGCCATGCAACACGGCGCAATGGATTTCTCTGTCCCGCCGCTTGAACCGGATGAGGTTCGCCTTTATCGCCTCAATCGAGTTCGTGCCGAACTGCAACGACTCGACTATGCAGCCATCGTGCTTTACGACCCGATCAATACCCGCTATGCCACCGATGTGACCAATATGCAGGTCTGGTCCATGCACAACGAGCAACGCTATGTGCTGGTGATGGCCGATGGGCCGGTGTTTGTTTTCGAAGGCGAATCTGCAACCCATCTCGCCAAGGACTTGCCGACTGTGGATGAGATCAGGCCGGCGACATCCTGGTATTACTTCGCTGCCGGTGAGCGGTCCGATGAAATGGCCAGCAAGTGGGCGGCGGAAATCGCCGACCTGGTGACTCGGCACGGTGCCGGCAATAGACGGCTTGCAATTGATCGCGCGGGAGTCCGGGGCTTGCACGAACTGAGGATCCTGGGGTTCAAACTTTTCGACGGATTTGAAGTTATGGAAATCGCGCGCGAAATCAAGTCGGAAGATGAAATTAAATTGATTCGCTGCGCCATTTCCGCATGCGAGGCTGGCATACAAACCATGCGCGAGGCCTTGAGTCCCGGCATCACGGAAAACCAACTTTGGGCCAGGCTGCATGAAGCCAATATCGCCCTGGGGGGCGAATGGATTGAAACACGCCTTTTAAGCTCTGGGCAAAGAACCAATCCCTGGTACCAGGAATGCAGTCATCGCGTGATTGAAGCCAGCGAACTGGTCGCTTTTGATACTGATCTAATCGGGCCATATGGCTATTGTGGCGATATTTCCCGTACCTGGCTGTGCGGTGATCAGAAACCATCGGATGAACAACGGCGACTTTATGCCCTTGCCGCTGAGCAGATTTGCATAAATCTGGCCCTTCTGCGGCCGGGAACGACCTTTCTCGAGTTCGCTGAAAGTGCCTGGCGTATTCCGGATAAATACCTGGCTAATCGCTACAGCTGTCTCGGCCACGGCGTTGGCCTGTCTGATGAATACCCGTCTTTGACCCACCTTGAAGACTTTGATGAGCTTGGATACGACGCAGTGCTTAAAGCCGGCATGGTGATATGCGTGGAATCTTATATGGGACTCAAAGACGGAATGCAGGGCGTCAAACTCGAAGAACAGGTGCTGGTTACAGATAACGGGCCAGAGCGCCTGTCGACCTATCCGCTGGAAGAAGACTGGCTGTAAACGGCCCTTTATCAGTTATCAAGTCCCTGGCGTGGGATTTGGACGCAATGGAATGCTAACCTGTTACGCTCTGCGGCAATCGCGACCGGTATTTGATCGCGTGGGCAAGGGACAGGACACTAGATGAAAATGATCAAGATGCTTGTTACCTTCATCATTGTCGGGGTGATCATAGTCGTTGGGTTTGTTTATTCCGGGCTCTACGATGTCAGTGCAACTTCCCCCCATAGCAAATTGGCAAACTGGGTGATGTCCACCACGATGCATGAATCGGTTGATCGCCGGGCCAAAGATATTGAAGTGCCAGACCTGGACGACGAAGCATTGCAACTTGCTGGTATTAATGATTTTAACGAGATGTGTGCAGCTTGCCACGGGGCGCCCGGACGAGAGCCGGAAGCCATGGGGCAAGGTCTGAACCCTCCGGCCCCGGATTTGAAAGAATCTGCTTGACGTGGTCAACCTATTTGATACAACCCAGTTAAGCAGCTTTTCTTAATTCCGTCATTTCCATTTCATACTGATTCGGGCTTCTGTAATCGAGGTACGAATGCAGTCTGTAACTGTTATAAAACATCGATATGTAATCCAGAATATCCTGCTGTGCTTCATATCGAGTCTGGTAGTGCCACCAATGCACCCGTTCTTGTTTCAAGCTGCCGAAGAAGCTCTCCACAACGGCGTTGTCCCAGCAATCACCTTTTCGGCTCATGCTGCCTTTGAAGCCATGTGCTTTCAATAATTTCCTGAAAGCCTTACTGGCATACTGCGATCCGCGGTCAGAATGATGGATCAACCCCGCCGTTGGCCTACGCAACCAGATCGCCATCGTCAAAGCATCACACACCAGCTGTGCTGTCATTTGGCTGCTCATACTCCAGCCAACAACTTTTCTGGAATATAAATCAATAACCACAGCCAGGTACAGCCAGCCTTCCCGGGTCCAGACATAGCTGATGTCTGAAGCAAATACCTGGTTGGGTTGCTCAACATCAAATTGTCGTTCCAACAAATTCTCAAATAACGGCAATTTGTGATTGCTGTTGGTGGTCACTTTGAATTTCTTCTTATGCCGAACTTGAATACCCGCTTCTTTCATCAGCTTCACAGTCTTCGTTCTGCTGATCGGAAAACCCAATGCATTCATTGCTCTTTTCATGCGCCGCCGGCCATAGGTGTACTTGCTGGCAATGGCTATATCCTTCATCCAGTCCAGCATCTCCTGGTGCTCTGGATCAGCCAGTCTGGCTTCTGTATTTCGCCGATAGTGGTAATAACCCTGTCGGCTGACGCCCAGTACTCGACACATCAGGTCGATTGGCCAGGTCTTCTTATGTTGGGTGACAAACAAATATCTCATTTCATTTCTTTGGCAAAGAAGACCGTCGCTTTTTTTAGGATTTCTTTCTCCATTCTCAGGTTTTTGACCTGCGATCTTAACTTCCGGATTTCCTCCTGTTCCGGTGTTAGTTTGCCGTTCCCGCGGAAAGCCTGACCGCCATCGGACCGCTGTTCTGAAACCCACCGACCAAGCATATTGCTATTAAGCCCAAGGCTTCTGGCCGCTTCTGCACGGCTATAACCTTGATCGAGTACCAAACTGACTGCATCCAGTTTGAACTCCTTTGAATACTTTTTTCTGCTACTCAATTTACTTCTCCCAGTTAAATAAATTATCTCTTAACTGGGTTGTACAATCTATTGGACCACGTCTGCTGCCCACAGCTCAGCTGCCGAACTCTTCTGGGTCACTAAACATGGCATCAAGATGACTGGAATGCCCGCGTGGGGTGCGAGCCATGACGACGAGTCGCTATGGCCGGTGGTGGCATTTATGACAATTTTGCCCAACATCGATGCCGATACCTACCAGGCGATGTTGGCCAGTGCCGAAGGAATCGGGCATCACGCCTCAGATGGCGATGACCACCAGGATGCTGCAAGCGAATCGGGAGGGCGCCATGACGGCGATCAACCTCATCAGGATCAGCCAGGCTATGGTGAGGAGACGGAACACAAGCACTCAAGCCACAGTCATCAGGACGAAGAGTCTGCCAGAGAAAAGAAAACTCAGTGAGCTTTTCCCGCAGAAGGCAAGCAAATGAATATGGGTCAAACCGGTTTTAACACCACCAGCAGCACAACTGCGATCAGGATGATGGTCGGAACCTCGTTAAACCACCGATACCAACTATGGCTGCGCCGGTTTTTACCGGTCGCGAACACGCCCACCAGCCTGGCACAGGTAAAGTGATAGGCGACCAGCAACAGAACCAGCAGCAATTTGAGTTGCATCCATCCCTGCCCTATTAATGCCGGCACCTGCATCAGTAAAAGAATTCCGAAAACCCAGGTCAGGATTCCGCCAATATGCGTCATAAACAACAGTTTTCTTTCCATCACAAGCAGGGTTTTACGCACTTCTCTTTCCTTCGACATGGCGTGATAAACGAATAGTCTCGGCAAATAAAACAAGCCTGCAAACCAGGTCACCATAAAAACAATATGGAAAGATTTTAGCCACAACATCACTATATAACTCCGTTGCCCGAAAATGGGTAGTGGCTCAGTCTCAAATTTCTATGCTTGACCGCTCATGCTATAATGCCCTGTATGGGCAATCCAAAAAGACCCCGCGATACTAACCTGCTAGCCAAGGCTATTGTAGACCTTTCTACCGGCGAAGCTGTTGATCCTGATCCCAACAAAGGGAAAGACCCTGCTGCTGTTGCACTGGGGCGAAAAGGTGGCTTAAAGGGTGGAAAAGCCCGTGCCGCAAAGATGACCGCAGAGGAACGGAGCGAAGCCGCTAAGAAGGCTGCTAGGGCAAGATGGAAAAGATCGTGATTATTTAAAAGCAACGAGCGCCACGAGAGCTAGCAATGTGGCAATTAGTATCGGGATCACCCATTTAAAATACGCGAATCCGTCAACCAATCTTTCAACCGAGCGTTCCAACGTTCCTACGTTGGTACTTAGAGAGCGCAAGGTTGTTAGCACTTCCGACAAGGCCATACCTTCACTTTCCGTAATAAATTCGATCTCGTCTGCGCCAAGTTCTAGTCTACCCTGGTAAGGGCCGGCATAAGGACGGGTAGTCGGCTCCTCCAAGCGATGGAACTCAACGGAAACCAAATCATCTTTGTACGGTAATGTAATGGACCTGGGAGTCAAGTTTGTTAGCCCTACAATTAAACGCCCGTGATAGCCAGGATCTGTGTGACGTCAGCCCATATGGGGCCAATCAACTGCTTTAACTAAGAGACACTTCTGCTATTTTTAACCTGAAGCAGAGGAGTCTCAATATGAGCATGTCAAACACCACCAAACGGGTCAAGGAGATCCGCCGCAATACCCGTCGCAAGTTCTCGTCAGAGGAAAAGATCCGTATCGTACTGGATGGATTGCGCGGTGAAAGCTCGATCGCTGAACTGTGTCGCCAGGAAGGTATTAACAACAATCTGTATTACCGCTGGAGCAAGGATTTTCTGGAGGCCGGTAAAAAGCGCCTGTCAGGAGATACCGTCAGAGAAGCCAACAGCGATGAAGTGGTTGGTCTCAGAAAAGAAAATACCACCCTCAAGCAAGCCGTTGCCGAACTGTACCTGCGCAATGACTGGCTTAAAAAAAGTCTCACTGGGTAGGGTGTGACATTGGACGAAGACTGATGTACAGCGCATCTGAAAAGCTGGCCATTATCCGCCTGGTGGAAGACTCGGAGTTATCCGTGCGCAGGACTCTGGTCGAGATCAACGTCAGTCGCAGCAGTTTCTACCGTTGGTATCAGGCTTATGAACGCGATGGCCCTGATGGCTTGCAGAACCACAGCAGGGCATCACGTCAGCACTGGAACAAGATCCCCGAGTCGGTACGGGAACTGGTTGTTGATGTGGCCCTGGAACAACCGGAGCTGACACCCCGGGAACTGGCCTGGCATCTTACTGATACCCATGAGTACTTTATCTCGGAGTCCAGTGTCTATCGCATCCTCAAGGCCCATGACCTGGTTACCAGCCCACAGTTCATAGTGATGAGCGCAGCCGATGCGTTCCAGCATCCGACACGGCGTGTACATGAACTGTGGCAGACAGACTTTACCTACTTCCGGGTGGTGGGCTGGGGCTGGTACTTCCTGTCGACGATCCTGGATGACTATTCCCGTTACATCATCAGCTGGCGGTTGACGACCACGATGGCGGCGCATGATGTCACCGATACTCTGGAAGATGCTCTGAAAGCCACAGGGCTCACCGAAGTCAGGGTGCATGCCCAGGTTACTGTCTGACAACGGCCCCTGCTATATCTCAAAAGAACTCAGGGAATGGTTGCAGGATCAAGACATGAAGCACACCCGGGGAGCACCGTACCACCCGATGACCCAGGGCAAGATCGAACGCTACCACCGTTCGATGAAAAACGTGGTCAAGCTGGAGAATTATTACTTCCCGTGGGAACTGGAAAGTGCCATTGCTCAGTGGGTGGCTCATTACAACCATGAGCGGTATCACGAATCACTGGATAACGTGACGCCGGCTGATGTGTATAACGGAAGAAGAAACGACATCCTGGACCGACGGTCAATGATCAAAGCCAGAACGTTAACGCAAAGGAAAATACAAAACCTGCGGTTAGCAGGCTAGACTGGAGAAAGCATGGGCAGAAAAGTGTCTCTTAGAAAATAGCTCAAGTGGTCCCATATGCTCTGACGACGTACATCAATCAGCTTCTTAGTGCTCGTCGTCGCTCCTTGTGGTCCAACGCGCAAATCATAGGTCGCTGCTTCTACTTGGCTATCCTCAAATGGAATTATTTCTATTTCCTTTTCTTCGCAAGTTTCGATAATTTGTTGGGCATTTAAAAGCATTTGCTATCCACTCCTTAAAATCATTCTTAGAACCCCGGCTTAAAATGGATGAGGTTATCTGGTTGCACGGGAAGTAACAATTCTTCAGGAACAGAATAACTACTTTACGAGCCTTAACTTTTTATCTGGTAATAAATTAGAAGCATATAAATATTTGAAATCACCGTTACTTATTCTCGCCATTCTTGCAAAGTCATCTATAGAATATTCCAATTGGGATTCATGTAACTTGATAATCTCAGATAAGGTTTGAGGAATCTCATGCGGAAACTCCGTATTAATTGGCTCCTGTTTTCTATACCCATACATACTCATTTGACGCCATAAATACTCAGATTGATTTCTTGAGATGAGACCGAGGGTTTTAGCTCGCATCAATAATGCCTGCATTGCAACCCGCCATACACGCTTTAATCTTGCAAGTTCTGCTAATGTAATTTTGCCGCGCAGGTCTGGAATAATACTTTCAGCAGGCATTAGAAGTTCAGCCGCAAATGCATTTGCTTCATTTTCCATTGTTACGCTTGTTTGCCTATGCATGACAAGATGCCCAAGTTCATGGGCAAGAGAAAACCGCATTCTATCGGCTGGTCTGTCTCTGTTGAGGAAAATGCATGGGGGTAACCCAGGAATCCTTAATGACACACCATCTACCATGGCATAACTAAAATCACACCAAAAAATAACAACACCTGATTTTTCTATCAAGTTTGTCAAATTGGTAACAGGGCCATTTTTCAATAACCATGTATTCCGAATCATTTTGGCGATTGCTACGGAGTCATGGTCGTAATCTTCAATGTCATACTCTGGCAGTCTCAGACTTGCATCAATATCAACCGAACGAAGTAATGCTTTCAGGTTCAAAAGTCGTATGCTTAACTCAGCGGTTAGTTTGTTTAACGCTTTCACGCCCACAGATGCTCTTTTCCGAAACATGGCATGCACACTCATAGGCTGCCCAATTGCCCGTCCAGATTGGTAGAAGAAATTAACAGGGAAGTTCAATTGCTCTGCAATTGCTTCAATGACAACATCGTCTGGCAATGAGACACCATTTTCGATTTTGCTAAGCCTTGCTTGTGAAATTTGAGATTTCTTTGCAAGTGAAGACTGGCTATCTCCGCGGTATTCACGCGCCACCAAAAACATTTCTGGGTTGAATGCAGCAGCCTTCATTTTTAGTCTTTAATCAAAATTTCGTTGTCAACAATTACACCCTTTTTAAGTTTTGCTACTGGAGTTGATATCTGAGTCGCGGAAGCATCGGGTTCAGGTAGTTCAACAACATTGCCTTCTGTTTCTAGTATGGAAAATAGCCAGTGAATAGTTTTCCCGTTTCTTGCAACTACAATAATATCCTCGATGGCGGTTTCGGTTACGTTCAAGACATATTGTATTTCGATCCGCTGAATATCTGGGATAAGACTGCTTTGTGGATCGTGAAACGCTAGTGAATTTTGAGTTGGGTAATTTCGGCTATAGCCAGCATGATTACCTTTCTTGAATCTGAAAACTAAATTATCCCCTACGCAAAACCAGAGAGAACCCTGAATTTTGACAATTTGGATGTTTTCATAGCGTGACAGTCTGTCAATAGCATTTATTCCCATCCGTTCCCAAACAATGTTTGCGCGTGTCCGTTTAAATTGCATTCGCTCAGATTCTGGCAAGTCTTGAAAGTATTTCCAAGCAGCCGTAATTATGAAATTAATGTCTGATATAAGGTTACCAAGAGCCTGTTTAACTGAATCTTCTGTCACCGCCTTTCCTCGTTTTATCGCTTGTAAAAGAAACTATCATTATTTACAATAATAAGCAATAATTATTCCGAAACTATTCACAAAGTGTTGTATTTGCATAAGCGGTCATGTATAATATTCAGTATGAATAAACTACATATAAAAAAACGTGCACAGATACTTCATATGCTGGTAGAGGGTAATAGCCTTCGCGCTACCGCAAGAATGGCAGACGTAAGCCGTAACACGGTTGATAAGTTGCTTCGTGACGTTGGTTCAGCCTGTTTAGACTATCAGGACAAACCCCTTCGCGATCTTCCCTGTAAGCGGATTGAATGTGATGAAATCTGGTCTTTCGTGTACTCGAAGCAAAAGAATGTGCCGGAAGAAATGAAGGAACTGTTCGGTGTGGGCGATATATGGACATGGACTGCTATCTGCGCTGACACCAAAATTGTGCCTTGTTGGCGCGTTGATTATCGTGATGCGGACGCAGCCAGAGGCTTTATGTACGATCTGGCGAGCAGGCTGAGCAATCGTATCCAACTGACCACTGATGGCTTGAGAGTCTACATAGAAGCCGTAGAAGACTCATTTGGCGACAACGTTGATTACTCTCAGTTAATTAAGATATATGGTGATGCGCCTAAATCAGAGCAGAAGCGTTACAGTCCAGCAAAATGCACTGGTACTAAGAAAAACAAAGTTAACGGAAAGCCCAATCAGTCTCATGTTTCAACTAGCTTTGTTGAACGCCAAAACCTGACCATGAGAATGTCCATGCGCCGCTTTACAAGATTAACCAATGCGTTCAGTAAGAAAATTGAAAATCATATGCATGCAATTTCATTGCACTTTATGTACTACAATTTCGGGCGCATACATCAAACGTTGAGAGTCACACCGGCAATGGAAGCTGGCGTTACGGATCATGTGTGGTCACTGGAAGAAATTGCTAATCTCGTGCCAGAAAATCAACCTAAAAAACGTGGCCCTTACAAGAAGAAAGTTTCAGACTGAGCCACTACCAGAAAATGTGATCGCTTGACGCGTTAGCCATCGAGGAGTATAAACTCCACAACCCTACTTATGGGGGTCTTGCCGAAAACTATAATCATGAAAATAGAAAACCAATAAAAAATGAGGGCCTCAGCGGCTTCGGCCGCTTTTTTGTGCATTGATTACGCACCTTTCACCCCCAATCGGATCCAGAATTAGTACGGCCGAAGATTGAAATAATTGGCCGCAAACACCATAGTTGCCCTATGGAACACGACTCACAACAAAGCACGGAAAAAACGACACTGCCAGCCGGATTGATTTTCACGGATGCCGCGGCCCGAAAGACGCTCGAATTGATACTGGAAGAGCGTAATCCGGAACTCAAGCTGCGCGTTTATATCTCTGGTGGCGGGTGCTCCGGATTCCAGTACGGTTTCATGTTCGATGAGTCCACTGCAGAAGACGACATCGAGGTCACCAATGACGGCGTTACGTTGCTCGTTGATCCGCTCAGTTTTCAATACCTGATGGGGGCTGAGGTCGATTACACAGAAAACCTGCAAGGCGCACAGTTCGTTATCAGAAACCCCAATGCTTCCACAACCTGTGGCTGTGGCTCATCATTTTCGGTCTGAATACGTGACCCTAAGCATCGATCAACTATCCCGCTCGTATAAAAATCGTTTTACCTCAGTCCGGCTCGACAGGCTGGTTGAACACCGTGATGACAGCGACTGGGTCAGCCGCGCGCTGCAAGCCGAAGATGCCCACCTGGTGCCGTTATGGCGCAGCCGTAGCCTGTTGGAAAGAAATGAATCCGGGACACTGGCTGTATACCTGAAGCCCCTGGACCTGCCGGAAAACGGCTTGATCCAGCCGCCTACTCTGCTGGGTACCGATACTAAGCGAACCTATTTTGCAGTATCGATCACCGACCGTCAGCGTGATGATGTGCTTGAGTCCCATCCCAACGCGAAATTTACCGACCTGCGTGGTGCGTCTATCGATATGGATGCGAAACATGCAGGCATTCTCGCCTATGCAAAGGCATTGCACTACTGGCAGCACCGGAACTTGTTCTGCGGTGTGTGTGGAAGCCCGAACCGACTGCTTTCGGCCGGTCACAAGCTGGTTTGCAGTAACGAGGAATGTGCACGCGAATCGTTTCCCCGAATTGACCCCGCAATTATCGTACTGGTCACACACAAAGATTCCTGCCTGCTGGGCAGGAACCCGAATTGGCCACCGCGGCGGTTTTCAACGCTGGCTGGATTCGTAGAGCCGGGTGAAAGCCTCGAAGATGCGGTCGTCAGGGAGGTGTACGAGGAAGCGCGTGTGCAATTGAGCAGCATCCGGTATGTGTCCTCCCAGCCCTGGCCATTCCCGGCCTCGTCAATGTGTGGCTTCTACGCTGAAGCAACCAGCCGTGACTGTGCTGTTTCTGACGAACTGGAGGAAGTCCGGTGGCTGAACACCGAAGAGCTGGTTGCCGCAGTAAAAGATGGTTCAGTGTTGTTATCGCCACCTGTTTCTATCGCGTTCAGGCTGCTAGCAGACTGGTTTCGAAATCAGGGAGGAGGTGACCTTGAAGCACTGTGCCGGAAATACCGTCATCGCCGATGAATCGAATAAGCTAAGCTGAACCGGATACTGATAGAATCATCCCTACTCCGCTGTGGCGTCATTAAATGACCATCATTTCATTAATCATTGCTTTTGCGCTTTGCCACTTCCTTCGTGATCTCGGAAAGCTTCGCCGGTTTCAATGGCTGAAAACCGCCACCAGTCACTGCAATGAAAAATGCAAAGACATCCCAGGCTGGTCAGGCGTTACCGGGTTTCTGTTTTATTTTGGTGTTCCCTTGCTCATCGTCGGCCTGGTCAACCTTGTATTGGTCTCCACGCTCGGTACGCTCGGCGGAGTCCTGCTTGCAATTGCAGTTCTGATTTATACCTTCGGCCCACATGACCTGGATACAGACATTGATTCCATCATTCACGCTGATGATGACGAAGCACAGATCAAGGCCCTGAACGCCCTGTTGGGCGACAATGCCGGCGAAGATGAAGAGACCTGCCAGGCTACCGCAATTGAATTTGTTTTCCGCGAATCAATGCAGCGCTGGTTTGGAACGATTTTTTGGTTCGTTTTGCTCGGAATTTACGGCGCATTGATGTACCGTCTGGCCGACCGCCTGACCGAAGGCGATCTGACGCTCGAAGAAGAACAGAACAAACTCTTTATCCGGCTTCGCAAGGTAATGGACTGGCCGGTAGCCCAGTTAATGACCCTGGCGCTGGCCATCGCAACGGATTTCGATTCGGTTTACAGCGCTTGGAAGAAACATCACGACGAGCAGGGAAATGGCTTGTTCGAAGGTGACAGTGGATTTCTTCTGACCAGTGCAAGAGAGATCGTGATGACAGGTCACGCAGCACGAGACGGTTACGCGGATCAGCTGGGTGGCCCCCTTGCCTGCCTGAAACAGGCGATGGATCTCGTCTGGAGAGTACTGGGTGTCTGGGCCTTTGCATTAGCCCTGTTGTTGTTGATCGACGTTATTGCATGATGTTTTGCGCCAGGCTCGCGACCGGGTTCTGCGCCGGTTTCCCGATTCTGCTGTCCTTTTTACTTTCCGCTACGGCGTGGGCAGGAATTTCCCTGCCTCAGGCAGACGGCTCCACCCTTCAGCTTGATTCTCCCGCAAAGCGGGTGATCACACTGGCGCCCAATCTGGCGGAAATGATGTTTGACGCCGGCGCTGGTTCCACCTTGCTGGCAACCGTGGAATACAGCAACTACCCTGAAGAAGCTGCCCGTTTGCCCAGAATTGGCGATGCCTTTCGGTTCGACCTTGAGCAGATCATGGCCCTGCAGCCCGACCTGGTGATTGCCTGGAACACCGGCAATCCGGTCGCCGCGCTGGACCGTCTCGAATCCCTTGGCCTCAAAGTATGGCGCACAGAATTGCGCCACCCCGTTGACATCGCATCATTGCTACAAAATATTGCATTCGCTACGGGTTCCGGGCAGTCCGGTACGAAAGCCGCTGCGGCGGTTAAACAGAAACTCGGGTCATTTGCAGCGCAATACGCTGGCAAAAAACTTGTGCGTTATTTTTACCAGGTTGCAGAGCGCCCGTTGTTTACACTCAACAGCGCACATATTGTCAGCCAGGGCCTGGCTTTATGCGGTGGGCAAAATGTGTTTTCCGATGAACCGGTGATCGCACCCCAGGTTACCCGGGAATCGGTATTGTTGGCCGATCCGGATGTCATGTTTGCACCACTGCTTCCCGAATCACCCGACCCGCTGGATCACTGGCGTAGCTGGCCACGGATCAAAGCAGTGCGCAACGGTGCCTTGCATTACCTGTCTGCAGACAAGATCAGCCGTGCAACGCCGAGGATGTTGGACAGCCTGGCTTTAGCCTGTACCCTGTTGGATCGGAGCCGAAACCACCAGGCAAAGACCGGAGAGAATATGTGAATTCAGTTTTAATTACATCACCCGTTGGCGTGTTAGCCGTTCTCACCGCAGTCGTATCATTCTGGTTCTGGCTGGAAAAAAAGAGCCAATGGAAAATATTTGAATACCTGCCTCCCTTGATTTTTATTTATGCGTCTCCTGTGCTTCTTTCGAACACCGGCATTATCCCGTTCAAAAGCGAAGCCTATGATTTTCTTCGCCAGTACGGCTTACCCGTATTCATCGTATTGATGCTGATCAAGGTCGATGTCGTAAGCGCTGTACGAATCATGGGCAAAGGCGTTTTGGTGATGCTGCTGGGCAGCGTCGGTGTCGTGCTGGGTGGTGTGCTTGCCTACTGGCTTGGTCAAAAACTGGACATTGGTAATTTCCTGCCACTGGCTGTTGAAAGTTGGAAGGCTTTTGGAACCCTGGCGGGGAGTTGGATTGGTGGTACCGGTAATATGACGGCAGCCCACGCTGCGCTGGAAGGTTCGGGTGTCGATCTGACCATGGCTGCGGCCGCAGACCAGATGGTGTACCTGGTCTGGCTGCCAATATTGCTGGGTTGCAAATCTTTCGCCGCGCGTTTCAATCGCTGGGCTCGCGTGCCCGAAGGCAGGCTCGAGCAAATGGAACAGGCAGCGGCCGAATTCGATAACCGCGAATCCGCGCCGGCCATGATCCAGTTACTCTACCTGGCCCTGCTCGCACTTGGCTTTACGTGGATCTCGCTGGGGCTGGCAGACGTGCTGCCGCCTGTTGTTTTAGGTGGGGCCACGGTGATCACGGCTTCAACCTGGCTGATCCTGATCGTTACCACATTGTCCCTGTTGGCATCCATGACACCGGCACGAAAACTGCCTGCTGCACAATCCATTGCCATGGTCATCATATACGTCTATGTCGCCCGGGTGGGTGCCACCATGAACCTGGGTGAAATCGACTGGAACCAAACCGCCGGCTTCATTGCCATGGCCTATGTCTGGATAGCGATTCACGGCGCGTTCGTACTGGCTGGTGCATGGATATTCCGGGTCGATGTGCACACCCTGGCGATTGCCTCGGCTGCCAATATTGGTGGAGCTGCATCGGCCCCGATCGTGGCTGCACACCACCGCGAATCTCTGGTTCCAGCCTCAATACTAATGGCGCTCATCGGTTATGCACTGGGCAATTACCTCGCCATATTGACCGGCCGCCTGGCCCAATTGATCGGTACCTGATGACCCGTTGTTTGAGTTTAAATAATTTGTCCTGGAGATGCTTATGAAGCGTTTGATCACCACTGCACTGTTGCTGGCAGTCTCACTTAACAGCATGGCAGGCAGCATAGTGCTTGAATGCGACAAGCTGATTGATGTTGCAGCCGGGAAGATGCGCAGCAATCAGGCAGTATTGATTGAAGGAAACCGGATCAGTGTTGTTGGCTCAAGAAGTGACGTTGATGATGTTCTCGACGGTCACGCGCCCGATATCGAGCTTGCCCTGGATACCTGCCTTCCCGGTCTTTTAGATATGCACGTTCACCTGCGGCACGAACACTCCCCAAACCACTACATCAAGCGTTTTGTTCAAAGTGAGGCGGATTACACATTAAAAGCCGCACATTTTGCACGCATAACTCTTGATGCCGGTTTCACCACTGTGCGCGATCTCGGAGACGGTGTCTTTGAGACCGTGGCCCTGAGAAACGCCATATCCAGCGGCCATGCTATTGGTCCAAGAATATTCGCTTCGGGTAAATCCATTGCCACCACCGGCGGCCACGCGGATCCAACCAACGGGTATAAACCCAGCCTGATGGGAGAACCAACCCCTTCTGAAGGTGTAATCAACGGCCCGGACGAGGCGCGCGAAGCAGTTCGTTATCGATACAAGAGAGGCGCAGACGTGATCAAGATCACCGCCACCGGTGGTGTGCTGAGCCTGGCCAAGAGCGGCCAGAATCCGCAGTTCACGCTGGATGAAATGCAAGCCCTAATCGAGACCGCGACCGATTACGGCATGGGGGTTGCGGCCCATGCTCACGGCGCGGAAGGCATGCGCCGAGCTGTAGTGGCAGGCATCCGCTCGATTGAGCATGGCACCTATATGACGCCGGAAATCATGGAACTAATGAAAGCGCACGGCACCTTCTACGTGCCCACCATGCTGGCCGGTAAGTTCGTGGGTGAAAAAGCCCTGGTTGACGGTTATTTTCCCGAGGTGGTCCGTCCCAAGGCGGCTGCCATTGGCCCGGTCATTCTCGATACATTTGCCAAAGCCCATAAGGCCGGGGTGAAAATCGCATTCGGAACCGACAGTGGCGTATCCGCACACGGTGACAATGCCCAGGAGTTCGAATTAATGGTCAATGGCGGTATGAGCCCGATGCAGGCCATCCAGTCTGCAACTGTTATCGCCGCTGCCCTGCTTTTTGAACAGGACAATCTGGGCCAGATCGCAGTGGGAATGTATGCCGACATCGTCGCGGTTAACGGAGATCCGCTGGAGGACGTTACATTGCTGCAGAACATTCCTTTCGTGATGAAGAATGGTGTTGTTTACAAAAACGAGTAATGCACTCTGAATATCAGGCGGGAACTAGTGGAGAAAGTCGGTTACGCCCAATCCGCCGCCATTCATCCACCAGATTGAAAGATTGAGAAACCATAAATATGACACCCACACCAGGTAGGGGGTCAGCAGTGTGGCAGCACTTGGCTTTACACGCTTGAAAAGCCGGATGGTAGCCGAGATTACGATCAGTAAAACACTCAAATCAATCAGCGCCAATCCGGGACTGAAAAAGCCGAAAAGCAACCATATCCAGGCACCATTAAGCAGTAACATGCCCAGCCACCAACTCACTGCCCGACCACTCAATGGATGTTTCTCTTCCCAGGCCTGCCAGGCTGCTACCGCCATCGACAAATACAAAAAAACCCAGAGGGGTCGGGACAACCAGATCGGCGGAATCCAGGATGGCTTTCTTATAAGTTCGTACCACTCCCCCGGTGGATAATTATCGCCGAACGACCAAGCGAGTGAGACTATCCCCAGGAAGATAAGAAAAGAGAATAAACCTCTGGTCAAGATGGTACTGCTCCTGTAAGGGTAGTCATGCCAGCCTAATGGTATCAGTGATCTTGCTGAGCAAGATCACTGATTGAGTTCTTTCAGTGAAGATAACTGAATGATTGAATCGACAGACAATAGCGGTCATTCCGGCAAGGACTGATAAATCTGTATCAGGTTTCCACAAGTACCCGCAAATACCGCCAAAATCAATGGTTCGGCATTCGCAGGATCCTTAATGAATACCACGCAGAGGTCAGAGAGTCTCCGAAATTTGGTTCGAATATCGTCGACGTACGTTGCGGAGTGATCACCTCGCTGAGATCAGGCAAGATCGAAGCGATCGAGATTCATCACCTTGTCCCACGCAGCCACGAAGTCACTAACGAACTTCTGCTCGGCGTCGTCACTCCCGTAGACCTCAGCGAGTGCCCTTAGCTCAGAGTTCGAACCGAACACAAGGTCGACGCGGCTGCCGGTCCACTTGAGCTCGCCCGTCCCGCGATCGCGGCCCTCGAATACGTCCTCCCTGTCCGAGGTCGCCTTCCACTCCGTCGCGTTGTCGAGCAGGTTCACGAAGAAGTCGTTGTTCAGCGTCTCGGGCCGGTCGGTGAAGACCCCAAGCTCGGACTGTCCGACGTTCGCGTTCAGGACGCGCATGCCGCCGAGGAGGGCCGTCATCTCCGGAGCGGACAGCGTCAGCATGAACGCCTTGTCCACCAGCAGGTGCTCCGAGCAACGCTCGTGGCCCTTCTGCAGGTAGTTGCGGAACCCGTCGGCGGTCGGCTCGAGCACGGCGAACGACTCGGTGTCGGTCAACTCCTGCGCGGCGTCGGTACGCCCCGGCGTGAAGGGGACCTGCACGCTGTGCCCGGCCTTCTTCGCAGCCTCCTCGATGGCTGCGCAGCCGCCCAGCACGATCAGGTCGGCGAGCGAGACCATCTTCCCGCCCGACTGCGAGTCGTTGAACTCCCGCTGGATCGCCTCCACGGTTTCCAGCACCTTCGACACGCCGGACATCACGTTGACGTCCCACTCCGCCTGCGGCGAGAGGCGCATGCGTGCCCCGTTGGCGCCACCGCGCTTATCGGTGTCACGGTAGGTCGAGGCCGACGCCCAGGCGGTCGAGACCAGCTGGGAGATGGACAGGCTGGAGCCGAGGATCTTGCCCTTCAGCCCAGCGACGTCTGCGTTGTCGATCAGTTCGTGCGTGACCTCGGGCACCGGGTCCTGAAAGAGCAGCTGCTCCTCGGGAACCCACGGGCCGAGGTAGCGGGAGACGGGTCCCATGTCTCGGTGCAGCAGCTTGTACCACGCCCGGGCGAAGGCGTCGGCGAGCTCGTCCGGGTTCTCGTAGAAGCGCTTCGAGATCTCCTTGTAGGCCGGATCGGTGATCAGTGCAAGGTCGGTCGTCAACATCATCGGAGCGGTCTGCTTCGACGGGTCGTGCGCCTCTGGCACAGCCTCCTGCGCCGCGGGGTTCTTGGGAGCGAACTGATGCGCACCGGCAGGGCTCTTCGTCAGCTCCCACTCGTAGTTGAACAGGTTCTCGAAGTAGCCGTTGTCCCACTTGATCGGATCGTTGGTCCATGCGCCCTCGAGCCCGCTGCTGATCGTATCACCGGCTTTGCCACTGCCATGACTGCTCGTCCAGCCAAAGCCTTGCTCCTCGATGCTGGCACCCTCGGGTTCGGGACCTTTGTACTCCTCATCGGCAGCACCATGGGCTTTGCCGAACGTGTGTCCGCCGGCAATGAGCGCAACCGTTTCCTCGTCGTTCATCGCCATGCGGCGGAACGTCTCACGGATGTCCCGGGCCGACGCCATCGGGTCCGGGTTGCCGTTCGGCCCCTGCGGATTGACGTAGATCAGGCCCATCTGAACGGCGCCGAGCGGATTCGCCAACTCCCGGTCGCCGCTGTAGCGCTCGTCGGCGAGCCACTCCCGCTCCGGGCCCCAGTAGACGTCCTCCTCGGGTATCCAGATGTCCTCGCGGCCGCCGCCGAAGCCGAAGGTCTTGAAGCCCATCGTCTCCAGGGCGCGGTTCCCTGTAAAGATCAGAAGGTCGGCCCACGAGATCTTCCGACCATACTTCTGCTTGATCGGCCAGAGCAGCTGGCGCGCCTTGTCGAGGTTCACGTTGTCGGGCCAACTGTTGAGGGGCGCAAAGCGCTGGGCGCCGCTGCCACCGCCGCCACGTCCGTCGGCGATTCGGTACGTACCTGCGGCGTGCCACGTCATCCGGATGAAGAGCGGTCCGTAGTGGCCGTAGTCGGCCGGCCACCAGTCCTGCGACTGGGTCATCAGCGCATCGACGTCCTTCGCAAGGGCTTCGAAGTCGAGGCTCTTGAACTCCTCGGCGTAGTCGAACTCCTCGCCGTTGGGATCGGCCTGGGGGTGGTTCTGGCGGAGGATCCGCAGGTTCAACTGGTTCGGCCACCAGTGTTGGTTCGCTGTGCCGCCAACGGCCTGGTGAGCGGTGCCCATCACCGGGCACTTGCTTTGTTCGCTCGTCATATTCTCTCCAATCGTGTTTTGCATTTCATTTTCAAACACATCCGGCAGCCATGGAAGATCTTGAAGCCCTGGGTGGCTTTCTTTTTTTTGGATTTCCCAGCCTTTGCCGGGGTCTCGAACCAGTCGGAAATTTCCTCGAAACCCTCTTCACGGGCGGTCTTCACCAGCCCCGGGTACATGTCAGTAAACTCGTGGGTCTCACCCGCGACGTTTGATATCCTACCAAGACCCTGAGGATAGCAAGTTGGTTTGTGGTGGTCTAGGGGATCACGTCAGCGACGGTCATAGAGTGTCGAATTGAATCTCGGAGCTTATCGGTCCGGTGACTCTTCTCGGCGGTTGCCTGCCCATAGCCTGTTGCCGATGGACGTAGTCCAGGTTCTTCTGGCTGACGTCAGGCTGAGTGATGGCCGACCTGGATGCACGTTAGTTTGAAATTGAACCCCGCCGAGGCGGGGTTTTTTGTAGGACCGGGTGCCAGTAATTAACTACCAGATTTTTACACGATCATCCGGCGCCAGGTATAGGGCGTCGGTTTCATCGATATCAAAAGCCTCGTAAAACTCCGGAATATTCCTGACCACGCCATTCACACGGTACTGCCGGGGAGAATGGGGGTCGGTATTGATCTGCTGGCGCATGGCCTCGTCACGCTGGATTCCGCGCCAACCCTGCGCATGGCCGACAAATACGCGCTGCACACCGGTGAATCCATCCATTACCGGCGCCTCCTTGCCTTCTAAAGATAATTCGTATGCCAGCAGGGCGATGGCCAGACCGCCGAGATCGCCGATATTCTCGCCCAGTGTGAACTCGCCGTTAACCGCAAGATCCTCAAACGGCTTGAATTCCGAGTATTGGTCAACCAGCTTAGCAGTGCGCACTTCGAACTCTGCCTTGTCATCGTCGGTCCACCAGTTGCGCAGAACGCCGTCACCGTCAAAGGTGCTGCCCGAATCATCGAAGCCATGCCCGATTTCATGCCCTATAACGCCACCGATGGAGCCATAGTTCACCGCGTCTTCCGCACTCAGGTCGAAATATGGGGGCTGCAGTATGGCAGCGGGGAACACGATCTCGTTAAGTGGCGGATTGTAGTAGGCGTTGACTGTTTGTGGTGTCATTTGCCACTCGGTTTTATCCACCGGGCCGCCCTGTCGCGCAAGGTTTTCTTCGTATACGAACATTGCCGACCGGCGCATGTTGCCGAACAGGTCATCTGGCTCGATCCGCAATGCCGAGTAATCCTTCCACTTGTCCGGGTAGCCGATTTTCGGGGTGAACTTGGAGAGCTTGTCCAGCGCCTGAGCCCTGGTGTCCTCGCCCATCCAGTCGAGTTCATTGATGCTGATCTCGTAGGCTTTGATCAGGTTCTTTACCAGTTCCATCATGCGTTCCTTGGCCTCTGGAGGGAAATGCCGGGCTACGTATACCTTGCCGACCACTTCACCAAGATTGCCGTTGACGTTCGAGACAGCGCGCTTCCAGCGGGGAAGTTGCTGTTCGATACCATTGAGGGTTTTTGAATAGAAATCGAAGTTCTGATTGTTCAGCGAGTCGTCGAGCAAATGGGCGCTGGAGTTTAGTACGCTCCAGACCAGGTAGGTTTTCCAGACGTCCATACTGGTGCTGCTGATAATGCCGTCGAGCGCGCGCATATGGTCAAGCTGGGTCACAACCAGGCCGTCAATATCACTGATGGCCGCAATCTCCAGGTAAACATCCCAGTCAAATTCCGGCATCAGTTCCGGCAACTCATCCAGGGGTATCTTGTTATACAGCGCGACCATGTCACGCGTATCTTCCTTCAACATATGCTCAGCAGCCATCCTGGTTTCGAGTGCCATAATGGTCGCCGCAGCTGACTGCCCTTCCGGAATTCCGGCCAGGTCGAACATTTTCTCAATGTGGGCGATATATGCATCACGGATATCCGCCATCCGCTCACTTTCTTCGAAGTAATACTCGCGATCCGGCAAGCCCAACCCACCCTGGTAGGTGTACATCATGTAGGTATTGGGGTCTTTGAAATCGACATACTGACCAAGCACAAACGGCACGTTGACATCCACCTTGTTCGCCTCGGCGAAATAAGCCGCTAGCTGGGTATGGTTCTCCAGTGCCTCGATGCTTGCAAATTCTCGTTCCAGGGGCGTAATGCCAAGACTGTTGCGGGATTCCATATCCATGTAAGAGCTATACAGATCGCCAACTTTCTGCTCGTCGCTGCCCTTGGTAAAATCACCTTCGGCCGATTCCTCGATGATCAGCCTGACGTTTTCCGTCGCCTCCTCATGCACGTCAAGGCCCACACTGTTACTGGCCCGATCACTGGCAATTTCTGCCGTATCCATCCAGGTGCCGTTGACAAACGCGTTAAAATCTTCGCCCGGCTTGACTTCGGTATTCATATACTCGAGCAAGAGCCCGGAGTGTTTTGGTGCCTCGACGGGCGTAGCAGCGGCAGTGTCAGCCACTGTCTGTGTCTCAGGGGCGTTGTTCTGACCACAAGCGGCGAGTAGTAAGGAAAACGCCATGACGGCGACGGGTCGGTTCATGTTAATTACCTTTATCTGGATAGTGCTGTGAATGATTCGGGGGATTATGGAGTTGACCACTGCATTTGGTACAGTGCCAAAAGTTGTGAAGTTTACATGATCAGGATGTCGTCCACTCAGTTTTAATCAATCCTGAAAGTTCTTAAACTATTGAATATGCTAGTTATTATATGATACATACTGTATAATATTATAGTTGTTAAAGATAAGGAACACCACCGTGCCACATACTCACCTTCAGTTGGTCTCCAGCCACGAAATTAACCCTGATTCTTCCAGTTCCATATTGCTTTCCAGGCTGGCCGACGAGATTACCCAGTTATCCGCCCACCTTGATGCCGGTACTTTCCAGTTGTTGAAATTAATATGCGAATTTGATGAACGGGAAGGTTGGGGCGGTGTGGGTATCAAATCATGCGCACACTGGCTGAACTGGAAGTGCGGTATGAACCTGGGCGCTGCCCGGGAAAAGGTACGGGTTGCACGTTCGCTACCGGAACTGCCGAAGATCAGAGCCGCGTTGCGCGAAGGCAAGGTCAGTTATCCCAAGGTTCGGGCCATGACCAGGATTGCTACGTCGAAAAATGAACAGGCTCTGCTGGAAGTTGCACTGGGTGGCACTGCCAGCCATGTCGAACAACAAGTGCGGTTGTATCGGAACACAAAACGGTTTGAAGCTCTGGAAGATGAAAATCTTCGCCATAGTCAGCGTGAGTTGAGTTGGTACCAGGATGATGACGGATCCTGGGTGTTCAAGGGCCGCTTTACACCCGAGCAGGGTGCCCTGATCTCGAAGGCGCTGGAAGCAGCCATGGATCAGTTGTTCAAAGAACAGAAAGATGTACCGGAAGACGTTTCCGCGGAAACGTCAAATGACCATTCCCGGGTGTCATCAGAACCCGTTGCGGCACGTCGTGCTGATGCGCTGGAACGGGTGGCAGAGGGATTTCTCGCCGGCGCCCAGGACGATCATTTCGGCGGTGAAACGAGTATGGATAACCTGGTGTTGCTGTGTCGCAACCACCATAGACTGGTACACGAAGGCGGTTTCGGGGTTCACACCAGCCCAAATGACATCATAAACTTCACCCTGCCCAACGGCAAATTGATCCCACGCGGCCCGGAAACACGTTTCCGCGGAAACGTTTTGGTACTTAAGGCCAGGAACAGGGACAAGGGCCTGAACATCACCCCGAAAACACCCATTCCTGCCTGGTACGGTGACCGGATGGATCACAATATGGCGGTGGAGGCATTGTTGCAAATGGAATGAGCGTTTGAGTTCTTTGAATATTGATAATGGCTGTTTTCTTTGGGCCTTTTATTCCAGCCTTTGTTCAATTTCATCTTGATACGCGAACAGTGCCGGCGATCCGCAGGTGTGAATTAACACCTTCGTGGAGTTCTTATCGGCTAATTTAGCACCTGCGATCAGGGCTGCGAATACCTTGCCGGTATAGACGGGATCAAGCATCAGCCCTTCTGTTCGGGCACCGAGAACAATGGCATCCAATGTATCCGGATTCGGGACGCCATAACCGGGTGCCAGGAAGCCATCATTAAACTTGATGGCTGCGTCGATCACGCTTGATTCGATATTCAAAAGTGACGCTATCTGGCAACAAGCCTCGCTGATTCGCAATTGCTGAAGTCTCGCGACACGCCGCACGCAAACACCGGTTACCGGAATCGCCGACCCGAGGGCGCGGAGGCCGAACAACAAGCCGGCGTGGGTGGCGCCGGACCCTGATCCTACAAGGATTTCATCGACATCGAGCTGCATTTCGCGAATCTGACCGAGCAATTCATGTGCTGCCAGGACATAGCCAAGTGCTCCCAATGGAGGGTGGCCAGGCGCAAGCGGAATAATGTATGTCCTGCGCCCTTCAACTCGCAACTGCGCAGCGATTTCCCCAAGCCGCCGGTCCGCGCCGGATTCATCCTCACCGTCAGGATAAGAATGCAATGTTGCACCAAGAAGCCTGTGGATGAATACATTGCCAGAGTCGCGATAACGAGGGCTGTCTGTAGCCACTCGTTCTTCCAGTTGAATATGGCACTCCATCCCCAGCTGCCGCGCGCCTGCGGCAGCCAGGCGGGCAAAATTCGATTGCACGGCACCGGTAATTAAGACGGTGTCGGCTTTCTGCGCACTCGTTTCGCCCAGGTAAAACTCCAGTTGACGCACCTTATTGCCACCAAAAGCCAGGCCTGTACAGTCGTCTCTCTTGACGAATAAGCGGGCACCGCCACAATGTTGAGCGAGCATAGGCATGGGCTCAAGCGAAGCCCGGCCTGAATAAAGTCTTTTACGCGGAATCGAGCCAATACAGCCAAATGCCGTGGGACATCTCGAATCTGTTGAGATACCCATTTGTGGTTCAGCCGAGTGTGGAGAAAAGCATGATCATGGTGCCGATCAGAACGATCATCAATACCCAGCGGAATGCCTGTTCCGATACGTGCTTGCTAAGGAAACCACCGACCAGAATGCCGGCAATCGTTGCCGGTGAGTGAACCATGCAAAGCCGCAAGGTGTCAGCATTGATTCCAGCCATGACGTACTGCAACCCCAGGGCGACCAAATACGCAAATACGAACATGAGCAAAATGGTGGCTCGAATGGTTTCTTTGTCGTATCCCCTGGCAGCCATCCACGCTGCAGAAACAGGGCCGTGCATGGCGAGACTGGTTCCCATCACGCCTGCTACAGCGCCAATCGATATCTGCTCGATGTTGCTCGAAGCTGGCTCCAAGGACGCTGCATGACTGCGATTACCGAGAAGCACCAGGAACAGAGTGAGCAGGACAACAATACCGGCAAAAGCCTTGAGGAGAGCGATGTCCATATTGAGATAGATCACCAGGCCCAAAGGTGATCCAACCGCCATGCCAATCAGAAGTCGGGACAGTAATCGGCGGTCGGCTTTTAGTCGAAGTGACGGGGCAAGCAACAGGGCAATCAGGAGGTTGAGAATAATGCTGATTTGTATTGCCGAGTTGTCGTTCAACACCACCAGGAGCATCGGGCCGGCGATCACGCCGAATCCAATACCCGTCGCCGACTGCAGTGCAGCGGCGCTGAAGATCACAAGACTAAGGACGAGAAATTCCTGTTCCATTTTGAATTCGGTAGTGGTCTGCCATTGCCTTATTAGTAGTGCCAATTATTGCTTACCTCGTCTTTATTGGCAGCCTTAATTATGTAGAATCAAATGTAATCCTTTTTTGGGAACTATAGGTAGCGAAATCCTCGCATGCAATTTGTTATTCCCATACTGCAGATTCTGATCGCGTTTCAGTGCTTCATTTTCCTGCTTTACCTGCTTGTCGATTCCCGCCTTAGCCAGGTCCCGAATCGCGTCCTTGCTGCTTTGCTTGTCACCCTGGGCACACACATGTTGCTCAACCTGGTCAATCAGCATTTAATAGTCGGGCTCTTTCCAAACATCTCGATTGGATTTGGTTTTTTCTACGGACCGCTGATTTTCCTATACGTGCTGGCACTTTCAACCCGGGGATTTGCGCTGCAAAGGGTTCATGCTGCCCACTTCGTTCCTGGCCTGGTCTCATCACTGCTGGCCATCGTGTTTTCGATCCCCTCCTACTACTTTGCAATCGGCATTTTTCTCAGTCTTTTTTATATACGCATTAAAAAGTTACCGGCATATTTCTTATTATCAGAACGTGCTGGGCCAGACCCGCTCTGAAGATGACAGAATCGCGCTTCGCTGGCTCTCCTCCATACTGGTTTTTCAGATGATTGTGCTGATTGCCAATGTGACCAGCGTGGCATTGAGTTTTTCCGGGCGTCCCGTGGCCGGGCAATTCGCTGAAATCAGCCTGTTTGTATTCCTGGTGGCACTGGTGACTGCCATTATTCTCAAGGGCCTTGCACATCCGAACCTGTTTGCAGGCATCAGTGAGGGCGACAGGCTACTTGCCGGAGCGCTTATACAGGACACGGCACCAGGCTTGCCGGAAGCCGAAGCAAAAATGTTATTACAGCGTCTTCAAAATTACATGGGTGAGGAAAAGCCGTTTCTTGAGCCTTCGCTTTCGATCGCAGCTTTATCCCGTAAGCTTGCAGCAAGCCCCAGGGATGTATCCCCGATTATCCCTTTGACTAACGTATTCAAATCGTGTACGATCTCCCTACATTAGGAGGACACGATGAGCAAGCCACTGAGCATTCAGCAATTTTTTAAGCATTTCCCGAACGACGACACCTGCCTGCACCATCTGATGCTGAGCAAGTACGGCGAAACCCTTGATTGCCCGAAATGCGGCAAGCACGGCAAGGTTCACCGCATGAAGAAGGAGCCTGCTTACGAATGCCAGTGGTGCGGGTATCACCTTCACCCGATGGCGGGCACGATCTTCCACCGCTCTCACACGTCGTTGCAGAAGTGGTTCTACGCGATCTACCTCTTCACCACGACCCGGCATGGCGTGGCCGCCAAGGAATTGCAGCGCCAGTTGAGCGTGACCTACAAAACGGCGTGGCGCATGGCCCACCAGATCCGCAAGCTCATGGCGAAAGCCGACGGCGAGTGGCCGCTGGGCGGGACCGTCGAAGTGGACGAAACCTACGTGGGCGGTAAGGTCAAGGGTAAGGGGCGGGGCTACCGGGGGAACAAGGCCGTGGTATTCGGCATGATGGAGCGGGACGGCGACGTGATGACCAAGGTCGTCCCAAACGTCCGCAAAAAGACGCTCCAGCCGATCATCAAGGCGAATGTCGAAAAAGGTAGCACCGTGCATACCGACGAGCTTAAGTCTTACAACGGGCTTGAGAAGGCCGGATACGAGCATGAGACGGTCAATCACGGCGCTGGCGAATATGCGAAGAACGGTTGCCATGTCAACACGATGGAAGGCTATTGGGCGCGGCTCAAGCTTTCGATTCGCGGGACGCACGTGCACGTTTCCCGGAAGCACCTTGAGAAGTACGTGAAGGAGTTCGAGTACCGCTACAACCGCCGCGAGAATCCCGAGCGGATGTTTGATCATCTGCTGGCAAGTCTTTAGCGGCAAGATCCAGCACCTCCCAAAAGCGCGTATTCGGCGGGCACGGATGCTCCTTGGCGAACTGATCTAGCTTGCCCGTATTCCTGGCTTCTTCTAGGGAGAGATGCTTCCCGCGTGACATCAGACAACCTCTCGCCTAAACGGCCATTGCAACTTAACGCGTTTCTTTTGTGGCCAACATAGAAAAACCTGAGAGCTATCTGCCTTTAGGTTGTAGTAAATTCTCCCTCCTCCTGTGGTTAGCATTCGTTTTGCCTTGTCGTTAGGGCTTAGTTTGATATAAAGAATTTCATTGTAGGTAAATGAGTGTCCCCGCCAATATTCGCTATCTATAGGCTCTATCACTCCGTCTCCTTCATCTGGGTTTTTCCTGGTTCCAAATATCTGGAGTTCCTCGCCCACGGCCTTTTCAATAATCCAATTCGTCGTAGCCTCAAGGGGGTGCGATAAATTCGGGTCTTTGGTTGCTATCTTAAAAACATAATCAAAAATCGCGCAGAGCGAAGAATTTGGCTTTGGTCTGTCTCGATAGACTTTCACCTCTTTATGAAGGGTGGCAAACGACATGTACTGAGCCAAGACAAAGGCTCCGACCGCCAACAGGTACCAAACCCATGAAGGCACCGGCGCTTCCATCAACTCCATGTCCTTAGCCGCGCCCATGACACCGAAACATCCCCCGATAAGGAGTTGCCACCAGTACCGACACATGAGTTGTGCGTACTCGCGCAGCGCCGATCGCACAGAATTCCCCCGTTTGCATCTTTTGAGCTGCGCATCATGCCCGCCTCGAATACGTTAGTCAAGGGGATAATCGGGGTTCATTTGGTGTCCTCGCGAGAGTCGGTTGTTTCGTTCATCCTCACTGTGATCTGCTCAACGCCCGGAACCGTGTCTCTAACGAAGCGGTACAAAGCCGAGAGTTGTCGCCACACCTTTCGTTCACTCCTCTTTCGTTGCGCTTTGACGACCGGCCTACGGCCATCGCGTCTCAGAACAACGTCCAGCCCCCACCAAGTCGCATCGCCTCGCCGTACGGGTATGGCGATTAGCTCGAACTTCGTTCGGGCATCGGCCAACAGACGCAAGCCCGCTTGGTCAACGCCTTCACCGCGCTTCATACATGGAAACCCCAACGGTTTAGCAGACGAGGAGCTTCCTTTTTACGCGACATGCGCTTCTAGATCGAGTGTCGCTTTATGGATACGCGGACCAGAAACGGCATTTACGAACGTTTGGGTTTGAGAGTTACCGATTACCTCCGGTTGTTTTCCAATCGCCAATCAAATCAGTTCGTTACGTTTACGAATGCATTATCGTATATACGATAATGCATTTGCATCTATACGATAATGCATTTGCGTACAAGAGTATATTGCATGATCCGTCGACAATTTCAAGTGTCGCCCGTCGGGGACAGTCCACGCCCTTGTCATTGACCCTAGTCCCAAAAGGCCGGTGACGTGTCACGCTAAGATCACGAATTGGCGGTAAAACCCGCCCGACGGGATCGAGGCTTCGCGTTCTCTCACACTCTCGGGTCTATGTTCCACCGAAAGACATCGGTATCCGTGACGGCCATCATGGTTTGCAAGATACAGCACGAAGTGTGGATAGAATGTGACGATAAATTCCTTGTCACATCGCTCATGGGCAAGTAGGGCACCGAAGCCCCCGACACAAATGCGCTGCATTATGTTCAAGCGTCGTGCGAGAAAACTTCTCGGTTTGCGCGACTGCCGCGGTTCCATCGTCTACTTGAGTACCGATGGTGCTGTCAAAGGTTCACCGTTAGGTGTGCGTTTCGACCCCTTCTTTTAATCGCTTGGACCTTACGGCCGCGTTGTAACATGCCAACCCGCGCCGCACATTTTTTCCCCCGGCTATGCCTTCCTCGCGAGCGTTGCACTTTCAAAAAAGCTGAGCGTTGGGGTTTCCCTCGACGAGTCTCGGTTCTGTGTCACAACTATCTACGGCCGTTGTTTGGTCCGCGAAAGAAGGGGATTCGCCCCTTCACCAACACCGGATAAATGACATGGCAACCATCGGAACCGTACAATACGACGAAGACAAGAACCGATATTTCGGCACTCTTAACACGCTAACCATCAAGGCAGCTATCGAGCTGGTCCCGACGCGCAAGACTAATGATGCGCAACCGGATTACCGGATCGTGTCGGGAGGCATCGAAATCGGTGCCGCTTGGAAACGCATGAGCGAGCGCAGCGGAAACGAATACGTCTCCCTGAGCTTCGAAGCACCCGAATTCGGGCGCACTCGGCTCTTTGCCAACCTTGGGAAGATGCCCGGCCAGGATGATCCGAACGTGCTTTCGGTCATCTGGAACGCCGACGATTCCCGAGCCTAAGATGTACGCTGAATCGCCCCGCCCTTGTTGGGCGGGGCCTTCTGCCAACCACGGAGGGCGTGATGAAATCAGTCACGATGGCCTGGGATGCGAAGCGCGTCGGTTGAGAAGCCAACCAGAGCGCGCCAAGTCGAAAACGGCATAAGTCGCGGTTTCAAAATCGCCGTGTTTATCGCTGTTGCCTTTCTCGTGGTCAACGCCGGCGTTGACCAATACGAAGAATCGAAAACGGCGCAAGCAATGCTTCGCGTGGAGCCGTTGACGATCATAACGAGCAAAGGCGAGAACACGATCGATGTTGAAATGGCTGACGCTGGCAGAACGATGCGCCGCGGTCTCGCGGGACGCGAAACCCTCGGCGATCGGGAAGGCATGTTGTTTTATTGGGCAAAGCGTCATCGTTTTCGGGATGAACCGGCGCCCGCGCGCGTGACGATGCAAAACACCAGCCTGGCGCTCGATATCATCTTCGTTGATTCGAGCGGCCTGGTGCAGTCCGTCGCGCGGGGAATGCCGCAAAGCCTTGAAACAATTCATTCTGTTGGGCCCACAGCGGCGTTTTTGGAGATCCCCGCCGGCGTAGCGGCGTAATTTGACATACAGCCAGGTGATCGCCTTGTGCACCAAATGTTTGATATGGTGGCTATACCATGAGACTTATCGTCATCATCGTTTGCCTTGCTGCCGGCTTCGTCGCAAGCACGGCGTTCGCGGACGTGTGGGAATTTCGTCGCAATGGTTCGACGGTGTTTCATCAAACACTCGACTACACGCAACGGCAACGACTCCGCAGCGATTGGAAACCCCCGAGTGCGGCCGTGTTGCGCGCACGCCGCGCAAACTATGACCCCACAGTGCAGGAAGTTGCAGCAGAGCAGGGCGTAGACCCGAATCTTGTTCATGCGCTCATCGAAGTTGAGTCGGCCTACGATCGGTTTGCCGTGTCCAAAGCTGGCGCCATTGGCATGATGCAGCTCATGCCGAAAACGGCTGTATGTTTCGGCGTGGCTGATAGCCGCGATGCCGTTGCTAACATTCGCGGCGGCACCAAGTACCTCGCGTTTTTGAATGCACTTTTCCCCGTCGACCCCAAATTCGTTGTTGCTGCGTACCATGCCGGCGAAAATCGAGTCGCGCCGTGCATGGATGGCGGAACCGAGTCGGACCCGCTTACTTGCCGACTGTGTGACGTCAGCCCATATGGGGCCAATCAACTGCTTTAACTAAGAGACACTTCTGCTATTTTTAACCTGAAGCAGAGGAGTCTCAATATGAGCATGTCAAACACCACCAAACGGGTCAAGGAGATCCGCCGCAATACCCGTCGCAAGTTCTCGTCAGAGGAAAAGATCCGTATCGTACTGGATGGATTGCGCGGTGAAAGCTCGATCGCTGAACTGTGTCGCCAGGAAGGTATTAACAACAATCTGTATTACCGCTGGAGCAAGGATTTTCTGGAGGCCGGTAAAAAGCGCCTGTCAGGAGATACCGTCAGAGAAGCCAACAGCGATGAAGTGGTTGGTCTCAGAAAAGAAAATACCACCCTCAAGCAAGCGGTTGCCGAACTGTACCTGCGCAATGACTGGCTTAAAAAAAGTCTCACTGGGCAGGGTGTGACATTGGACGAAGACTGATGTACAGCGCATCTGAAAAGCTGGCCATTATCCGCCTGGTGGAAGACTCGGAGTTATCCGTGCGCAGGACTCTGGTCGAGATCAACGTCAGTCGCAGCAGTTTCTACCGTTGGTATCAGGCTTATGAACGCGATGGCCCTGATGGCTTGCAGAACCACAGCAGGGCATCACGTCAGCACTGGAACAAGATCCCCGAGTCGGTACGGGAACTGGTTGTTGATGTGGCCCTGGAACAACCGGAGCTGACACCCCGGGAACTGGCCTGGCATCTTACTGATACCCATGAGTACTTTATCTCGGAGTCCAGTGTCTATCGCATCCTCAAGGCCCATGACCTGGTTACCAGCCCACAGTTCATAGTGATGAGCGCAGCCGATGCGTTCCAGCATCCGACACGGCGTGTACATGAACTGTGGCAGACAGACTTTACCTACTTCCGGGTGGTGGGCTGGGGCTGGTACTTCCTGTCGACGATCCTGGATGACTATTCCCGTTACATCATCAGCTGGCGGTTGACGACCACGATGGCGGCGCATGATGTCACCGATACTCTGGAAGATGCTCTGAAAGCCACAGGGCTCACCGAAGTCAGGGTGCATCACAAGCCCAGGCTACTGTCTGACAACGGCCCCTGCTATATCTCAAAAGAACTCAGGGAATGGTTGCAGGATCAAGACATGAAGCACACCCGGGGAGCACCGTACCACCCGATGACCCAGGGCAAGATCGAACGCTACCACCGTTCGATGAAAAACGTGGTCAAGCTGGAGAATTATTACTTCCCGTGGGAACTGGAAAGTGCCATTGCTCAGTGGGTGGCTCATTACAACCATGAGCGGTATCACGAATCACTGGATAACGTGACGCCGGCTGATGTGTATAACGGAAGAAGAAACGACATCCTGGACCGACGGTCAATGATCAAAGCCAGAACGTTAACGCAAAGGAAAATACAAAACCTGCGGTTAGCAGGCTAGACTGGAGAAAGTACGGGCAGAAAAGTGTCTCTTAGAAAAAGGCTCAAGTGGTCCCATATGCTCTGACGACGTACAGTTGCCCTGCGACAATTCATCCAGGCCGCGATCGCGAACGGATGCGACGAAACGCTCTTGCGATTTTGCGCCCTCGATCGAAGATCCTGCGAATTGTTCAGCCGCTTTTTCAAGTCCGTAAAGTTCTTTCAACTCGGGGTGTTTGCCGACCGCATCTTCGCGCGAATCGTTCGCGAAGGCTTTGGTGAGTTCCGCACGCTTGCTTACCGGGTCGTTGACTTCCGGATTCGTACTTTTAGTATCCCCGATCGTCCCGGCTGCGACCTTGGGCGCGATTTTTTTATTCTCGAGCTTTGATTGGTTGTCGCGCGGCGCGGCCTCAACGGAAGCCAGGCGTTTATCGAGATCGCGTTTATCTTGTTCGGTCGGCACGTACCCGGTGACTTCGATGCCGCGAAGATTCGCTTCTTTCCAAACGTCCCTACGAAACGCGTCGTTGCCCGTTACTTTGATGTCGGTCCAGCCTTTGGCATCTGCCAATTTTGCAACGTCGGCGGCCACCAGTGCGCGGGATTCGGGCTTCACAATGATTTTCTTGCCAGTGTCCCGAAACGCTTCCGTATCCGAATCTTTGTGGTAGTAGCGCTCGCTACCACCCTTGGCGCGGATAGTGAATCGTGCGTCCAACTCTTCGGGTCGTGCTTGGATGCGCGATTCGGCTACAGCGCCGCGATTCTCAATGGTTTCTTCGGCCGCGGGTGCTCTGGTCGCGACCAGGACTTCCGCGTCTTCCTCGCTTTGCGGCGCAGATGCGGATTCTGTTGAATACTGGTTTGCGACTGCTGGCCTTTCTCGTTCCACATCATCGCGAGCGCGAGTGCTTGTGGCCTCTTTTGGCCCTCGCACAAGCTCGGCAATCACGCGTGGTTTCTCGGTTCCTATACGAGCGATAGTTGAGAAATTGTCGCCGCGCGCTTCTTCGCCGACTTGCGCATCAAACGCTTCTAAAGAGCGGTTGTGATCCCATTCAGGAATGTTCCCAGGTTTTTGCACATCGTAGAGCTGTTTGAATTCTTCCGCCTTCACATACAGCGAGCCGATGTGACTTTGTGCAATTTTGTCGATCGCTGTGCGGTCGGCAAAATCTGCCTCGCTCAGTGTCTTTTGCAGGCTCTGCGCGGCTTGCGAAAGACCTCTATCGGTAGGTTCGGCCATACGTCCTCCTAAGCAGCAACGCTGCCCTGTTTTTGCACTAATTCGTCAAAGAACGAATTGGCGGCGTTGTCGATTTCTTCGTCCGTCAATTCTCTACCGGCGTGTTCGGGTATCGGCACTTTGTCGTAGATGAAGCTCAAATCGATTGACTCAAGTTCGCCCCGCATCGTGGATTGCAATACACCGATTGTTGGCACGGCCACTTTATCGAGCAAACGCTTCATGAACACTTTGTCATCGAAGTAGCGAATCTTGTTTGCGCGTATCGGCGGCACACCGGACGTGATGATGATTGATTCAGTGTCGGGAAGGTTGCGAACTTCTTGCGGCAGTAACAATTGCCGTTTTTGTTCCGACTTCGATTTCGTACCGCTGCCGGAACCGAACCCGCGCGGCGTCGTGATCGTTGTTTGCGTAATCGTTTTGAAGCCGAGTTCGTTGGCTATTTCTTCGGCTTCTTTCATTTTCTCGGGTCGAAAAATGACGTTGGCCGCGTGATTCTTTTGGAATGTCTCGGCAACATCGGGACCGTACACGCTACGCAGTTGCGATGGTGACTGAATTATCGTCACCAGGCGCAGGCCGTACCCAGCGATAAACGCGATCGCTTTCTCGAGTATTTCCAAGCGCCCTATCGCGGTAAATTCATCGAGTAGCAATAACACCGGGTACTTGAATTTCGGATTACCTGAAAGGAGCTTTCCTTTCTCGCCGTAGCGCGCCGGCAGCTCTTGTGTGTTGAGGTCAATCAGTTGTTGCACAAACATATTAACAATCGGTGCGAGCCGACTGAGGTTGTCCGGAGTGACGCCGATGTAGATTGTCATTGGCTTGGTGCGAAGCTCGCGCAAGTCAAAATCGTTGGTCGACGTCGCCGCGTCTATTAGCGGGTTTGACCAGAGGTTCAAGGCGCTGGTGAGCGTGCTTTTGACACCCGATCGCCGGGCAGCATCGACACGCCGTGCTGGAACTCGAACGGCGCTGGGTCGGCGTGACTCGCTAGACCCAGCAAGAGCAGCGTGGCAAGAACGCAAATTGCGGAGCTCGCCCCGGTTACCCCCGCCCGATCGGGTGGGGGGGGTAACCCAGGTTCAAAGCTCAGAACCCCGGCCGCCAGCGGACCTGCAGCCCGAACCGCCGCGGCTCGGTGAGCGTGGCCATCGTCTGCGATTCGAGGCCTGCGTGGTACGACACGGGGACGAAGTCCACGATGCCGATTTTATCGGTCAGGTTCTGCACGTACGCGGTCACCGACCAGGCATCGTTCGCCGATATCCGCCTCGCGCGGAGGTCCCAGCGTTCATACGACGGCAACTTGTAGAAATCGATGTTACCGATATCGGGGAACCGCGAACCGGTATAGCTCAAGGTCGAGAGCAACTGCAACCGCCCCCCCCCCCCCGGCGTTGAGGGCTCGCTCGTACACGAGCGTCAGAGCCGCCTTGTGCGTCGGCTGCATGGGTAGCCGATTGCCGGTCACATCCTCCGGCGTCGGATAGGGAGCCGAGTCCGGCTCACCGAGAGAGTCACGAATTCGTGAATCAGGAAATCGCCGTCCGGATTGCCGCGGATGGTGGCCGAATGTGGGCCAAGACTGGAGTCCTGGAAGTTGTAGTAACCGTCCACGCGCCAGTGCTCGCTGAGCCGATACTCGGCGCTGAGCTCAAAGCCCGAGAGCTCCGTCCCGTCCACGTTGGCGGTATACTCAGTATTTTGGGAGATGTGCTGGGGCTGCAAGAAGCCAGGTGGCGCTTCCTGCACCAAGAGAATCTGGTAGTTCTCGATGTCGCTGTAGTACACGGTCGCCGTTAACCGCAACCGATCGTCGGCGAATATTCCCTTGACACCCAGTTCATAGTTTATGTTGGTCTCTTCTTCGACGGGATCGGTGGGTGACGGTGGGCTGGTCGGCGATCCTTCGTCGTAGTTGAACGAGCCGGCGCGGTAGCCGGTGGAGATGCGGCCATAGAACAGCCTGTTCTCATCCGGCGTGTACTCGACACCGATATGACCGATGGTCTTGTCCCAGGTGACGGTTTCACCGGGCTGCAAATGGCCGAACAAATTTGAGATGTCGAAAAAGACTAGTACGGGTACACCGGCAAAATCGATGATAGTCGACCCATCGAAACCGGGCCTGTCTTTTATGTCCTTGGAATAACGCAGCCCGCCCGACACGAGCCACCGCTCATCGATGCGGTAATCAGCGCTGAAGAACGCCGCATTGGTTTCCGACGTATGCCGCGATAGGAGTTCAAACCTCTGGGTGTGATCGCTGCCCGGCGGACAACTGAAAATCAGATCTGGTATCGCCGACTCCACCCCGAACCCGAAGAGCTCGAGCATCTCCTGGCACGCGCCGAAGCCCGCGGCTTGGGCCGCGGCGTCGGCGTCCTGAAAGCGGAAAGTCGTGCTGAAACCGTCGATCATCATGTCCCAATCGTTTTCGATGTCGTAGTAGAAGACGCCGGCCACGAAATTGAACGGGCCGTCGAAGTTCGACAACAGCTGCAACTCGTGTGAGGTCTCCTTATACGGAAAATCGTTGTGCTGTCGATCGTTTATAAACGGCACCCCGCCGTCGCTCGCCAGGGAAACATCCGCCGCACTACTGACTCTGTTCGTATTGTCGTTGTCGCGACTGCTGCTTTGAGTAATGTCCGCCCAACCGAAGTTGTAGCGCAGCGTCAGGGTTTCCGTGAGATCGAACATGGCATAAGCGATTACCGTTTCGCGGTGGCTGTCCTGAATGCCCGACACGTTGACATTGGTCTTGTTCTTCAACTTGCCGCACTTAAACCCCGGCACGTTCGGCGGACAGTTGGCGTCGATCGACGGCACGGAGCCTTCATACAGGTACCAGTTGTTGGGCTCGCACCCATCGACCTGGAAGGCATAGGTCAGCCCGGGGTATATGGAACACTGGACGTCGCGAAAGCGATCCGAAATGGAGATCCGGGTGCGCGGTGCACCCGTGTCCTCCACGTAGCCATAACGGAGGTTGATGTCCAGGCGATCGGTTTTGAACCTGAGCTGCGGCGAGATACTGCGTTGATCGGGCTCGTCGCCACCTTACAACATCTGGGAGTTGTCCCTTCATTCTCGAGACCGCGGGTGAGTGACGACAACCCGTATTCTGAAGCGTTGTTTCGAACCCTGAAGTATCGACCGGAATATCCGGAAAGGGCCTTCGAGGATCTGGCTGCAGCGCGGACATGGGTTGAAGGCTTTGTGCGGTGGTACAACACCGAACACCTGCATAGCGGGATCAGGTTCGTTACACCGGAACAACGCCACCCGGGTCAGGATGTCAGTGTGTTACGGCAGCGTGATGAGACATACAAGGTGGCGCGTGCCCGACACCCGGAACGATGGAGCGGCGAGACCCGGAACTGGGAACCTGTGCCGGAAGTGATATTGCCGACGTTCCGACCAACTAACAGGGTGGCAACGGTGCATTAACTTTTGGCGACAACTTGCTTGACACTCACCGATCAGGATCGACTCAATACGTACCTTACGGAGACTGTCGTGCCGCACGAAGTCTCGAGAGCAACCATTCGCGACTGCGCGATAGCTTGGTATCGCGAGCAGCGTATTGAGCCGCCAACGCCATCGCGATTGGACCGAGTCATAGCGTCGGCGGTGAACAAAGATGAAAAACGGCTCATTGATGGCATCGACGGTGCGTTATCGGATGAGTGCCGGGAAGCGCTGAATCGGCTACTTGAAACCGGCACCGATGCGCCAGGGTCAAAGAGCTTATTCAACCGCCTTCGAGCTGCACCTGGCCGGCCCAGCCTTGATGTGGTTAAACGCGAAGTGCAAAAACTCGGGTTTATTGATGACCTTGGGTTACCTAACGAGCCATTTGCATCGATGCCACGCAAGGTCTTGGACAATTATCGCCAACGTACGTCCACCGAACCTGCGAGTACGTTGCAACAACGACGCGCTGAATCGCGCAACGCACGCGTGGCGATGTACTGCTGGGTGCGCCGGCGTGAAGTGCTCGATGACATGGTGGAACTGCTGATCCGGATCGTCCACCGGATCTCAGCGCGCGCCAAGAAGCGCGTTGAGCGTGAGATTATCACCGATCATCTGAAAGTACGCGGCAAGACAACCCTGTTATTCAACATCGCCGAAGCTGGAGTGGACAATATGGATGGTACCGTGCGCGACGTCGTGGTGCCGGCGGTTGGCGGTGAAAGTACCCTGTTCGATTTGGTTGCCGAGAAGCAAACCGTCGGTCCCGGCTACCGTCGCCTAATACACAGCGTCGTGCGTGCCTCGTACGGCAATCATTATCGTCGGATCTTGCCGCTCATTCTCAACACACTGGATTTTCAGTCGAACAACAAACGGCACCGCCCGGTGATGGAGGCGATCGAACTGATCCGCCGAAATCGTGATGCACGACATCTGTATTACTCGCTTGACGAGGCACCGATTGAGGGCGTCATCAAGAAGAACATGCGCTCAATTATTGTTGAGACGGACAGCCACGGTGTTAAGCGAGTGAATCGGATCAGTTACGAAATCGCCGTACTGGAAGTACTGCGTGGCCAGATCCGTTGCAAGGAAATATGGGTGACCGGAGCAGACAAGTTCCGCAACCCTGACGAAGACCTGCCGCAGGACTTTGAGGAGCGGCGCGACGACTACTACCAACGGCTGAGGCTACCGGCGCGTTATGACGATTACTGTGCCCGGATGAAGAAAAAGATGAAGAAGGCATTGTCCGAGCTTAATCGCACCCTGCCAAAGAATAAGTTGGTTCGCATTATCGACGGCGCCAAAAACCCGATCTGCGTGACAAAATCCGATCCACAGCCGGAGCCCTCCAACATCGTGCGCCTCAAAACGGAGATTCAGGGCCAGTGGACAAATACCGGCCTCATCGATGTGCTGAAAGAAGCCGATCTTCGCCTCGGGTTTACGCAATGCTTCAAGGGCACCGCGGATCGACAGATTATCGGCCCCGAGGAACTGCGTCGCCGTTTGTTATTGTGCTTGTACGGACTCGGTACAAATACAGGTCTCAAGTGCGTGAGTGACAACGAGCTGGGTGTAACGGAGCGGGAGCTTCGCTACACGCGTCGGCGCTATCTGCAGAAAGCGTCGCTGCGCGACGCCATCGCGATGGTGGCAAACGGTATCTTTCGTACGCGGCTGCCGGAGGTCTGGGGTGAAGGTACGACGGCCTGCGCTTCAGATTCGAAAAAGTACGGAGCGTACGATCAAAACCTGATGACCGAGTGGCACATTCGTTATCGCGGGCCGGGTGTGATGATCTACTGGCACGTTGAGAAAAAATCCGTGTGCATCTATTCGCAGCTGAAGCGCTGTTCGTCCTCGGAAGTAGCGGCGATGATCGAGGGCGTGTTACGCCACTGCACTGACATGGAGATCGATCGCCAATACGTGGACTCTCATGGTCAGAGCGCCGTCGGGTTCGCGTTCTGCAGTTTGCTTGGCTTCGATCTGTTGCCGCGTCTGAAAGCGATCAATCGACAAAAGCTTTACGTGCCCGATGCCCACAGCGGAGCTCACTACACGAACCTCACACCAATACTCGAGCGTCCGATCAACTGGGCCCTGATCGAACAACAATACGACGAGATGGTGAAATACACGACCGCACTCCGCGAGGGTACGGCCGATGCCGAGTCGATCATGCGCCGCTTCACGCGGGACAACGCTCAACATCCGACCTACAAAGCACTCATCGAGTTGGGCAAGGCAGTGAAAACCATTTTCCTGTGTCACTACCTGCAGTCGGAAGCGCTGCGGCGCGAGATCCATGAAGGTCTCAATGTGGTTGAGAACTGGAACAGCGCTAATGCCTTCATCTTCTACGGCAAGGGTGGCGAGATTGCCTCCAACCGACTCGAGGAGCAGGAGCTTGCGGTGCTGTCGCTGCACTTGCTGCAGATTTGCCTGGTGTACGTCAACACGCTGATGATACAAACCGTGCTCGGCCGGCCGGACTGGGCGGATCGATTGATGGACACGGATCGGCGTGCGTTATCGCCGTTATTGACCTCGCACATCAATCCCTACGGGCAAATCGTGCTCAACATGGACAAACGCATCGCGTTCGGGGGGTAAACAGTGGTTCGGTTAACTATTCCCAAAACACGTCTTTTGTGCAATGTTAGGCACTTGGCTTTCAATGCCCATGCGGGCTCCAGAGGGACAAAATGGCCAGCCCCAAGCGGCGAAATGTGAAAAGTCAATCAAAGCGGACCACCGATCAGCACGAACGCGACAAGGATTTTCTGACCGCGGCCGAGATGGATCGACTGTTGGTTGGCGCGAAAACCGGTCGCCACGGCATCCGCAATTACCTGTTGCTGATGATGATGTACCGGCACGGGCTGCGTGTCAGTGAAGCGATCACCGTCCGGATCAAAGATGTCGATCTTAAACGATCGCGGCTGTGGGTGCGTCGTCTCAAGAATGGCCTGTCGGTCGAGCAACCCATCCCCGGTGACGAGCTGCGTGCGATTAAACGCTATCTCAAACAACGCGAGGATCGCTTACCGTGGTTGTTTATCAGTGAGCGCGAGCAGGCGATGACGCGTCGTTCCGTCAACTACATCGTCGAGAACGCCGCCGACCGCGCCGGCCTCGATCCGGTGCATCCGCACATGCTGCGACACAGTTGCGGATTTTACCTAGCCGACCAGGGTTACGATCTGCGATTGATTCAGGACTACCTGGGACATCGAGATCCCAAGCACACCGTTCATTACACGCGCGTTGCCGGTAGCCGCTTCATTGGGCTGTGGGCCACGTCATAAATTGGAATCAAGACGATGAAAGGACAACAGCCACAATGGAAACCTGTCAGCATGCTGCCGGAATTCACAGAGATGGTGGACGGCATGCTCGGTTCGGCGTTAGAGCAGTTGGCTACCCTCCAAACGTGCGTAGATCGACCTGGCGTGCTGGACGATCACACACTGAACCGCTTTATTGTGTTGCATACCGAGCAACTCGACGATCACTGGCTGTATGAGGAACAGTTTGCGCGCTGGAAACGGGGCACGCTTGACCAGGTCGAGGCGAAGGAAGTGAATCGGCTGATCGATCAAACCACAAGACTCAAGACCACCAACGAGAAAATCCTCGCACTGGCGGAGAAGCTCGCACCGTATACGATCGAAAGCAAGCGCACGATGACTGACAGCAAAATCGAATCCGCCCGGAAATTATTGGCCAGCGGCGTTCCGCCCAAAGATGTGGCGCACAATCTGGGTGTATCGATCCCGACGTTGTACCGCTGGCTGCCGGCATCAGAACGCCTATAGGTGCAGTAACCATGCGACATCGCAAACAACAAAAAGCCATCGACAAAGCGATTGCCAACCTGATAAATTATGCCGATGGTTATGCCTGGGGCGAACGCCAACGCCAGTTTTTCGACGATGTGTTCTCGGATGCTGCGGACAGGCTGCAGATCGCCACCGAGGAGTTGGTGCAGCAACTCGAAAGTGCCGGTTTTATGCACATGGCATTCGGGTACCTCTTTGAATCGTTCGCGAGCTGTTGTTGGGATAACGAAGCACACAGCCTGATTGAGGAGTACATCAAGCGCCGCGGCTGGCGCGAAACACCCTATGCAAAGCGTTATTTACAAGCACTGGGTGCCAGTGAAGTTGGACTGTGGGAAGTGATCACCGTAAAGCCAGGACATTTTGTCGAGGTGCAGCGCTTGGGTGAATCGGAAAAGCCGCTGCGCGTGCACGAGCGGTCCGGCTCCGAAAACCTGAAACGATGGGACTGCATTGCAACCCGCGTGATGTCCCTTGATGGTACGCCTGGATTTGGTGGCAGCATCCTATCGTTTTCACCCGAGCAGGCACAGGCGATCCCCGCGCTGTTGCAACGTGTGTGCGATACAACGGTTGAGTCGCTACAACAGATCCGCGCAGAAGAGACTGATGTCAACTGGTCCGACGAGGAACTCTGCGAGCTGGCTCAGCAAGAGTGCGATGAGCACTTCCCTGATTTGGTGTTCACTGCCTGGGTGGGTAACGTCTACCAATCGCTATCAAGACCCTTTCCAACCTTACTCAACCGAGACGGTGAAAGTCTCCAGTGCAGTAAAGTGACATTCCCGATCAACGGCAACAACGAGCGTGCAATACGGTCCCAACTCAATGCTGCCGCTTATCTCGATTACAACGATGCCAATGAGGACTGGGTCTGGCTTGCCTGTGAAGCCGACAACGTACCCGAACAGGGTGCGCCCCTGCTGGGGCATATCACACTCAGCAAAACTCGACTGGAGTTGACGGTGAATTCAACCAGCCGAGCTGAACAGGGCATCGCCTATCTGCAGGAATTCCTCGGCGATTTAGTGGGCCAACCCCTCACGGTACACGAAAGTATGGAATCACTGCTGGAACAGCATGCTGAGCATGACCCGCCTCTTGCAGAGCCCATCGAGGTACCTGAACTGGTCACCGCACACCTGGATCAGCATTACAAACAGGTGCTCGATGAACCGGTTCCCGCCCTGAACAACAAAACACCACGAGAGTGCACACAAGGTGGTGATCGGCAGCGACTGATTCAATGGCTCAAGGGACTCGAAAATCACACGGTAGCCGCGCCGCAAATGGCACACTACAACTTTCAATGGATCTGGGATGAGCTGGGCGTTGAGTACCCAAAGTAACCGCAAGGCCTACTGGTACTTTTGGAGGGATTTCACACAAACACCCTAAGTGTGAATATCGAGTGTCCATCAGACAATGCTACAGGACGAAATGGCGGCATATGGTAGCAACCGTGTCACTACCCCCAGTACAGAATACGACGGCATTCGTAGCGGCGAGCATCATCACCGGGTGGCTAACCGAGCCCAATCTCACTTCGATGCACCGGTCGGTGGACCGAACACACCGTCGATGCATCGAGGTGCAAATCGACCACCTTGGCGACTGCACAGCGTTGCATCTGTAACCTCACATCCATGCCGGTACAAGCGATCGAACTCGGCTGCGCTCAGCCGCCGCAAGGTGGTTTTGAGGGTCGCTGCCTTCTCTACCGCGACGGCATCTAGGACCTCGCAATCCGGTGCTTGTTTGCCGGCCGCCGACCATATCTTTCCAGTGGTATTGCCCATGCGTAGGTACACGCCCAGCTCAGGATCACGTTTGAAGTCGGCGACCAGGGTACGCGCTCGCATCGCACGAATTTGATCCGTGGCGATATCAACCAGACGAAGGGTACGGTGCCCGGGCTTGAAATAACGTTTGCGTGAGCGCTCGTCAAAATCAACGCGGGCCGATGCGTCGCTCGCCACGATAAAGGCAAGCCCCTCGCGTGCACCGCCGTTGGGCTTGTGTAAAGCCTCCAGACCCAAGTTGTCATACACTCCGCCATCCCAAAGGTCGTAACGTTTGGCCTTGGGCCGAACCTCGACCAGAACACCGTCTTCGAAGCGGTGCCAATCGTATGACTTGGTTCTCACGACGAGCGGCCCGATGAGCCCCGGCACTGCAGCAGAGGACGCAATGGCGTCCGCGACCGGAAACGTTGGCGAGGCAACGTAGTGGGTTTGATAGTCGCCCATCCTTTGCCGACTGAAGCGCCAATTCTTGCCGGTCTCATAGCAGGTGGCATTGATAAACCATTGCGGAGTCGCAGGCAGCGCCTGCAGGTCGACGTCAACCCCCCAGTGCTTTAATAGGACGCCGGCATTTGATCGCGCTTCATCGTGAGAAGCAGTGCACCTAACAGAGTAAGAAATTCTTACTCTGTTTCCAAATGACAGAACGCAACGGCTATGCTGCTGCGATGGCCTTACAATGCCGAGCCAGTATGTCCTTGATGTCGCCTGGGTCCTTTGACACGTCCCACGACCAATGACCAAACCCGCCTTGTTCATTCACGGCCTGCACCCATTCATCCAAAAATCGTCGCTTGGTTTTATTCTGCTCGCTGTCCTGCCCCTTCGTCTCAAGAACCAAATAGTTCCCGCTTGTCAAACGGATAATAAAGTCCGGTCGGTATTTTCGAACTGTGTGACGTCAGCCCATATGGGGCCAATCAACTGCTTTAACTAAGAGACACTTCTGCTATTTTTAACCTGAAGCAGAGGAGTCTCAATATGAGCATGTCAAACACCACCAAACGGGTCAAGGAGATCCGCCGCAATACCCGTCGCAAGTTCTCGTCAGAGGAAAAGATCCGTATCGTACTGGATGGATTGCGCGGTGAAAGCTCGATCGCTGAACTGTGTCGCCAGGAAGGTATTAACAACAATCTGTATTACCGCTGGAGCAAGGATTTTCTGGAGGCCGGTAAAAAGCGCCTGTCAGGAGATACCGTCAGAGAAGCCAACAGCGATGAAGTGGTTGGTCTCAGAAAAGAAAATACCACCCTCAAGCAAGCGGTTGCCGAACTGTACCTGCGCAATGACTGGCTTAAAAAAAGTCTCACTGGGCAGGGTGTGACATTGGACGAAGACTGATGTACAGCGCATCTGAAAAGCTGGCCATTATCCGCCTGGTGGAAGACTCGGAGTTATCCGTGCGCAGGACTCTGGTCGAGATCAACGTCAGTCGCAGCAGTTTCTACCGTTGGTATCAGGCTTATGAACGCGATGGCCCTGATGGCTTGCAGAACCACAGCAGGGCATCACGTCAGCACTGGAACAAGATCCCCGAGTCGGTACGGGAACTGGTTGTTGATGTGGCCCTGGAACAACCGGAGCTGACACCCCGGGAACTGGCCTGGCATCTTACTGATACCCATGAGTACTTTATCTCGGAGTCCAGTGTCTATCGCATCCTCAAGGCCCATGACCTGGTTACCAGCCCACAGTTCATAGTGATGAGCGCAGCCGATGCGTTCCAGCATCCGACACGGCGTGTACATGAACTGTGGCAGACAGACTTTACCTACTTCCGGGTGGTGGGCTGGGGCTGGTACTTCCTGTCGACGATCCTGGATGACTATTCCCGTTACATCATCAGCTGGCGGTTGACGACCACGATGGCGGCGCATGATGTCACCGATACTCTGGAAGATGCTCTGAAAGCCACAGGGCTCACCGAAGTCAGGGTGCATCACAAGCCCAGGTTACTGTCTGACAACGGCCCCTGCTATATCTCAAAAGAACTCAGGGAATGGTTGCAGGATCAAGACATGAAGCACACCCGGGGAGCACCGTACCACCCGATGACCCAGGGCAAGATCGAACGCTACCACCGTTCGATGAAAAACGTGGTCAAGCTGGAGAATTATTACTTCCCGTGGGAACTGGAAAGTGCCATTGCTCAGTGGGTGGCTCATTACAACCATGAGCGGTATCACGAATCACTGGATAACGTGACGCCGGCTGATGTGTATAACGGAAGAAGAAACGACATCCTGGACCGACGGTCAATGATCAAAGCCAGAACGTTAACGCAAAGGAAAATACAAAACCTGCGGTTAGCAGGCTAGACTGGAGAAAGTACGGGCAGAAAAGTGTCTCTTAGAAAAAGGCTCAAGTGGTCCCACATGCTCTGACGACGTACACCCACAGCAATAGTGGGGTTGTCGATCTCATCCGGGAATTCCCCGGCGCAGGTGAACTGTCACTGAGTGGCGACCTGTTCTCGTTTAATGTTTCTGAAACTGCCGAGGGTTTTGAGGGCGAGATGCTGGCTCCCTGGCCGGGAGAGCAATTGAGCCCTTCAAATCGATGGTAACGATTTAAAGGGCTCAATTGCAGGTGGCTTATTCAAAGGCTCGCTGTCCGGTCAGCGGCTTGATCAATCCGGCCAAGGCGAGCCAATAAGGAATTACCCCGCAATTGTCGATGACCTTCAAGCGGTTGTGACAAGCAAAATATATGACCCTGCCGATCTGAAGTCGGATGCCTATGCGGAATTTGAATCCCGAATGAACATGATTGCAGCAAAATCCGTTGATGTTCTGGACCTGCTGCTGGGCTTCAAATACGCCTGGACCAACGAAGCATTTTCCCATTTCCAGTTCAGCTGCTCTCAAGCCACGGCCGCACAGATGATCGAGCAGTTTGATGGCTACCGGATCGGCAAGAAACTTGCCTATGTCAATTTTGATGAGGATATTGCGGTATTGACGATTCACACCATGATGGGTGTGGATACCATTGAGTACATTGATACGGCTTTTGATGAAATTGCCGCAAACCAGCCGAAAGCCCTGATTGTCGACCTGCGCCAAAACGCCGGTGGCGCATTCGCGGTCAAGCCGCTTGTGGAGCACATCATTCAACAGCCCCTTGACGGCGGCTATTTCGTCTCTCAAAAATGGAATGCGCTGGAAGAAGGATTGCCTGCACCCGCCGATCTCGCGGCGACCCCGCCGTGGCAGGGATGGTCATTGATCGCCTTCTGGAATTCAGTCCAGAGCGACGGGCTTCTGAAAATTCGTTTTCAGCCGGATACCCCGGGATTTACTGGCCCGGTCTATGTATTGATCGACAACAAAACCGCCAGCGCCGCCGAAATGGCCACAGACGCCCTGAAATCATCCGGTCTTGTGACCCTTGTAGGCGAGCAAACAGCCGGAGAAATGCTGTCACAAAGCTTTTTTGACGTTACAGGCGGCTTCCTGGTCAGTTTACCGGTGGCGGATTATTTCTCTACAGCCAACGGGCGTATTGAGGGACACGGCGTTGCACCGGACGTGGCATCGCCATCGAAAGATGCGCTGGCCACCGCGAAGCGCCTGGCAAGAGAGGCCATTAACTGAATTTGAACTCAACCCACAATTATGGGCTTGGCCCGGCTATGGGGTCAGAGCAAGCATGCATAGCGGCTTTTTGCTCTGGCCCCAAAAACTTACTCAAAAAACTTATTATGTTTTAGCAATTTGTGACCTAGCAGGTACACTATTGCGCTGTAGCGGACATAAAGAAGCCAGTCCTTGTCAATTATTGAAGAACTCAAACGCCGAAACGTCTTCAAAGTAGCCATAGCCTACGTGGTTCTTGCCTGGCTGTCAGCACAGGTGGCCGAACTGTTACTGGAAACTTTCGGGGCACCAGATTGGGTATTAAAAACCCTGCTGATGCTGCTGATGATCGGTTTTCCCTTTGCGCTATTTTTTGCCTGGGCATTTGAACTCACCCCCGATGGCCTTAAGAAAGAAAAAGACGTCGACCGCAGCCAGTCCATTACGCCACAAACCGGACGCAAGCTGGATTTCACCATCATTGCTGTTCTGGTTCTCGGACTGGCATATTTCGCCTGGGATAAATTCATCACTGGTCCCGTGCAGGATAAGGGTTCGACTGAGGTGGTATCGGAAAGCAGTACTGATGCGGTGCCTGAATCTGCCCTACCGGCAGATAAGTCGATTGCTGTATTGCCCTTTGATAACCGCAGTAACCAGGAGGAGGACGAGTTTTTCACCACCGGTATTCACGATGACCTGTTGACCCAACTGGCACAGATTTCTTCATTACGTGTTATTTCCCGGACCTCGGTAGCGCAGTTCAAGGGCACCACCAAGAGTATTCGTGAGATCGCGGAAATGCTGGGTGTGGCCACCATCCTTGAAGGCGGAGTGCAACGCGCCGGTAACCAGGTGCGTATCAATTGGCAACTGATTGATGCCGCCACCGATACCCACCTGTGGGCGCAGACCTATGATTGCGAACTAACTGCGAATAACATTTTCAGCATTCAAAGTGAGATTGCATCGGCGGTCACCGACGCCATGCGTGCCACTTTATCGCCCGAGGAGCAGCAAAGAATATCCTCGGTGCCGACCGAAAATATGCAGGCACTGGAAGAATACTTCAAAGGCCGTGCCGAAATGGACCAGCGCACGCTGCCGGCCATTGAATCAGCCCGCATGCGTTTCGAGCATGCACGGCAACTGGATCCCGGTTTTGCCCTGGCATACGCCGGTGAGGCACAGTCCATCCTACTTCTGGCGGATAGCGGTTCCTCTTATGGCGAAATTCCGGTCGCGGAAACCATCCGGCTGGCTCGGCCATTAATGGTTCGTGCGCTTGAACTTGCACCCCGTGATGCCCAGGTGCTTGGGGTTTACGGACTACTCGAGGTAAATGATTTCAATGTTGAACTGGCACTGAACTACTATGGCCGCTCCGTAGCCCTGAATCCATCCAGTGGTGACGTGCTCAACTGGCAGCGAATGGCCCAGGGCTTTGCCGGACAATTCAAGGAATCGGTTGAACCCAACATGCGCATGGTGGAAATTGACCCGATGTCCATGATCACGCTATATAACGGTGTTTTGAACATCGCCAGCCTGGAAGGCTCTGACCCACTGACGATTGAGATGATGCTGCAGCGTCTTGAAAGTCTGGACAAGAGCTACGGCCTTTCCGCCAGGGCAAGTTACGAAGAAGAACGCGGCAAAATTACAGCAGCAGTCAAATATTATTACATGTCACTGGAGCTGGACCCGGGACGCAGTAGCAACCAGGCCAGGCTCGCATCCTTGCTGGCCCGTTTAAACCTGGCCGATGAAGCGCTGCTGGTTTCGCCCGATACCGCCGATAACATCGCTATTTTCATGGCTGACTGGGAAACGGCCATCCAGATGGCACGCGAGGATCTTGAACAGGAGCCGGAATCTATCGACGCATTGTATGGATTGTTTTTTGCCCTTGCATATTCGGGAAACGCTGAAAATGCCCAACCGCTGGCAGAAAAACTGTGGGATCGTTTTGGGGATCCTCCATTAGAACTTTGCTCAGCGACCATTGTCATGTCATGGGTCGCTTTAAGAACCGAACATTCCCAACAGGCACATGTTTACCGCGAAGCAGGTGCAAAGTGGCTCCAAACCGTGATTGAATCCGGAAACATTAGGGGGGGGGGGTCGGTATCGTAATGAAGCGTTACTTGCAGCGATCGACGGCCGCGACATCGATGCCATTAACGCAATCACAGCGGCCATTGCTAAAGACCACCGCTGGCAATATTGGCTTACGCATTCAGTATTCGATCACTTAAAGGATAACGCGCGCTTCCAGGCCCAGGCGAACCGCCTGAATGACCTGGTGAATTCCGAGCGTGGTGAAATTCTTGCCATGCTATGTGGCCCGGAAACCATTTTGACCAACTGGGAGCCTGCGCCTGAAACCTGTGAAATGTATCGACAGGAAATGCTGCAAACAACCGGATAGTTTCTGACAGCCCACATTGATCAGGGACTGATTGCTTTGGATCCAAGCCTGTTCAAGTCGAGCACCCAACTTACCCTTAAGACGACCTGCCGCCTGTCACCCGTCACCTCTTTTCGGTTACGCTAGCCGAATGATCAACGGCAAGAAACTTATCGTCGTACTGCCAGCATTTAATGCAGAAAAAAACGCTGGAAAAAACCTATCGGGAAATTCCAACTGATATTGTTGATGAAGTCATCCTGGTAGACGATGACAGTTCTGACAGTACGGTTGAAACCGGCCGCGACCTGGGTATTGCTTGCATCATCAGCCATGACCGGAACCGCGGTTACGGCGGCAACCAGAAACCCTGTTATGACCAGGCGCTTGAACTTGGCGCGGATATCGTGGTGATGCTGCACCCCGACTACCAGTACACGCCAAAGCTGATTACATCGATGGCTTCCCTGATCGCGCTAGATGTTCACCCGGTGGTTTTTGGCTCGCGTATCCTTGGCAAGGGCGCGATCGATGGCGGAATGCCCTGGTACAAGTATGTGGCCAACAGGCTTTTGACGCTGATGCAAAACATCATGCTGGGGCAGAAACTCTCTGAGTATCACACCGGCTACAGGGCCTATTCCGCTGATGTTCTACGCTCTATCAACTATCACGAAAATTCCGAGAATTTTGTATTTGATAATGAGGTGGTTTCACAAATTTTCATGGCGGGGTATTCAATTGGCGAAGTTACCTGCCCCACTCGTTACTTTGAAGACGCCTCATCAATTCGGCTTGGCGCCAGCATTCGTTACGGCCTAGGCGTTTTGCGCGTCAGCCTGCAACACGTGCCATATCGCGCTGGTCTGATGACATCAGCGCGATATGGCCACTGAAAACTCTTCTGCGGGTAGTTTTTGGGTCAATTTCCTGCCAGTAACACTGGTATTGCTGCTTGAAACCTTTCTGCGAGTGTTCCGGATCGGCGATCAGCTCATTCTCGATGATGAATGGCATGCGCTCAATGCCGTGCAGGATCATGACTACGGCTGGATCTTTTCCCACCTGGGCCATGCCGATCACAGCATTCCCCTGGCGCTGCTGTACGAGTTTTTTACACACACTTTCGGGCTAAACGAAATCACCATGCGAATACCGTCCGTGGCGGCCGGTATCTTCGCAATCATCGCTTTACCCTGGCTGATGCGGAACTGGCTGAAACCCCGCGAATGCCTGGTGATGGCAGCACTGATTTCAATATCCCCTTTGCTGGTTAACTACAGCTGGATCGCGCGGCCATATGCGATGCTGTTCCTGCTTGTTGGCGCCTGCATCGTTCTGGCCTGGCTGTGGTGGAGGGAAACGGACAGGGCCAGCGGTATCGCCTGGATCTCTTGTACGGTTCTGGCAGCCTGGCTTAATCCTGTCTCACTGGCGATCACAGCCGCCCCTTTTCTATGGTTTGCAGCCAGCGCATTCACGGATGTGCGGCACAGAAATTTCCAGCCGATACTTCGGCTGGTGATCACGGGTATTGCTATGGCCACAGGTGTCGCCCTGCTGTTGTATTCGCCCTTGAGCAATGATTTTGCTTCGCTGGCGGTCAAATCCGGGCTGCACCGGGCTGGTGCAGGCACTTTCGTGGTCGCCGCATCACTATTTGCCGGTTCAGGCTACATCCTGGTTACTGCTTTGATGATCGGCGCTGCCGCCGCGGGCTGGGTCAGCCTGTCCTGGCGGGACCGGCCGTTTGCGAACTATGTTCTGGTCATTGCTGCCGCCTCCACACTGGCGGTAATGTCTACCGGTGCCGAGTGGATCTCCCACGGCCTGGTGCTGGCCCGTTACCTGCTTGGCTTGCTGGCCGTATTCCTGGCCCTGTCTGCTATCGGGCTGGTCATGGTGTGCCGGGAGCTCAATGACGTCCTCAGGCTTTCCGATTCACGGGTCAACCTGCTGATTCCCATCATTTTGCTGGGGCTTTTCCTGGCCGGACCCTTGCCCCACCTGGATGCCGGGAACAGCCAGTTTGTGCACCACATGTCGAAGCAGTTCGATTTCGATTTTGAGCGCAATCCAATCAGATCAGCACTGAGTCCGGTTGTTCCTGAAGCTTTCTATCACGAAATCAAAGATTTACATCCTACGGGTGACGCTGTTGTTGTTGAAACGCCCTGGTATCTGGAATCCAACTGGAATGCTTTGTCTTTGTACCAGGCTGTTCATCAACAAAGGATGATTGTGGGCTTCGTTGGCGGCACCTGCGCCGGCAGGCTTTATGGCGAACTGAAGCAGGATATTGAAGGATTGGAATTCAGGAATTTCGTTTTCCTGCAAGACATTCTTGATGGCGAGATTAAAGCTGACTACCTGGTGCTCAGAAGCAGGTTCCCGCCAGGTGCCAGGGCCATCGACATGAATTTTTCAGAATGTGAACAGGCAGCCCGTTCATCGTTAGGAGAACCGTGGCGAACTTCCGATTCTGCCCTTGTATTCAAAATTCCCGGGGTTGGGCTTTCTGGTGATTCCTGACCCAAAGCCATCCTGCCAGGGTCATCAGGATCAACACACCCAGAGGAACAAACAGGCCGGGCGAAAGCAGCAGGCTGGAGGCCCGCATACCCGATAATGCACTCGCGTTACTGATTTCGCTGCCGATACTGGCAAAAATAAAGGCCATCGGTATCAAACCGAGGAATGTGCTTAGCATGTAGCTCTTTTTGGGCACACCCGCTGCAGTCAGGCCAACATTGACGACGAAAAAAGGTATCACCGGGATCAGCCTGGGGATAACCAGCAAAAGAAAATTACCGTGTTGAACGAAATGCCGAACCGAGCTTCTCTGTTCACCGGCCCTGGCATCCAGCCAGTTCCCGAATGCTGTGCGCACCAGTGCATGGGTGGTAAATGCAGCCAATACACCGCCGGTAATTGCGAGCAGCCCTCCCACCAGGGTTCCGAAAAGCATGCCGCTGGCCAGCATCAGTGCATTTCCGCCCGGAATGCCAATTGCCAGTATCGCGGCAAATGCGACCACGAAGGCGAGGCTGCTGAGTTGCGGGTTGGCCTGCAGCCACTCGCTGAATGAAATGATGTAATCCAAAGTCCCTTCCGGCGGCTTATTGGGCGCTGGAAAAGGCTTCCACCTCAGCCCAGACTCTCAGCAGGTTGCCGCCCAGGATTTTGGCGATATCCTCCTCGCTGTAGCCGCGCTTAAGAAACTCAGCCACCAGGTTCGGGTAGGCGCTCACATCCTTGAGCCCAACCGGCAGGCTATCCCCGACACCGTCATAATCGGATCCGATGCCAACATGATCCGGCCCGACAAGACTGATGACATGATCAAAATGATCGACCACCTGGCTGGTTGAAGAGAACGGGAATGGGTTTTGTTCCCGGAAAGCAGCCGCAAATGCCTCCGCCTCGGGGCTATCTGCGGTTACACCATTGTTTTCCAGGAATTCCGCGCGATCCGCTCTAAGCTTGACAAGGACTTTGTTAGCTTCGGCTTCAATGAAGGCCGAGCCGAAATTAATCTGAATTACACCGCCATTTTCAGCCAGTGCCTTGATCATGTCATCGCTCATATTGCGCTCGAACCCGGGAACGAAATGGCGCAATGAAGAGTGCGAAGCAATCACCGGCACCCGGGTGATATCCAGGACCTGCCAGAATGCTTCGTCAGATACATGCGAGATATCGACCATCACACCGACACGGTTCATTTCTGCCACCACATCACGACCGAATTCGCTGAGACCGTTCCACTGGCGGTGGGGGTCGAACGAGGAGTCCGAGATGTGATTGCTCAATGAATGCGTCAGGGTGATATAGCGAATACCGCGATCAGCAAAGCTAGCGATATTTTCCAGCTTCCCCTCTATCGGCGAGCCGTTTTCCATGCCCATGGCCAGGCCAATCTTGTCCTTGTCCATAGCCTCTTCAACATCTTCTACCGAGCGCACCAGCATGAACCGTGAAGGCGCTCGTGCGGCCATTGCTTCCACGCTGTCAATCAGTTCGTGGGCCAGTTGGTAGCTGCCACCGGTCGCCTCAGATGCTGCCGGTGTATAGATGGACATAAAAGGGATGTTCAGTCCGCCGGCTGCTGCCCGCGGGTAGTCGAAATCACCATCCTCGGTTGCCAATGTTACATCCGCCCAACTGTTGTGAATGCGATAAGGCACATCAATATGGGTATCGACTATCGGGTATTTATGGGCAATTTCTGCTGCTGGAACTGAAAAATCTTCCTCAGCCCTTGAACACGAAGCCAGTAAAACCGACAGGCCAACAATGACGCCCAGGTAATTCTTAATCATGTTTTTATCCTTTGTACGGTTCTTCTCCCGCCAGGCTTAACTTGATCGACTATTTCCAATTCATAATCCAGCATGCGGTCTTCATCGAACACCCAGCGGGCTGTAAATGGCGTTCCGGCGATTACCATGGGCAACCAGATACGGTCGTCCTCCCACATCTCCTGGTAGGGAATGTCTTTGATGTCGGTCCACAGGGGAACCGCCTCGTCTGTTTCTATGGCCACGCCCTCAGCATCACCGGTGCGAAATACCCAGCAATGAATGGAATAGCCATCCACAAATTGAAATTTGTGCTCCCCCATACACTCCGGATTACTGACCGAGATGTCCAGTTCTTCGTGGCACTCCCGTATCGCGCATTCCACGGCATTTTCTCCTGGATCGAGTTTCCCTCCCGGGCCATTGATCTTGCCTTTTCCAAGACCGCGTTTCTTGCGAATCAGCAGGATTTTCCCTTCACGGATGACGAATAGCAGCGTCGCGAGATCGCGTGCCTGCCATTCAGACCAGTCAATTTCTGACACGGAATTCACCTGGCCGTATTGATTGACAGACAAATTAGTCAACATCGGCCTTGCAGAACTTGCGCTTGCCCACTTGCAGAATTCCACTGAAACCGGGCTCCAAAACCAGGGAACGGTCGCTCACTTTTTCGCCGTCTATGCGAACGCCACCTTGCTGAATCATCCTGAATGCTTCGGAGTTGCTGGAGGCCAGTCCACACTGGCTCAAGGCAGCCGCAATCCCCATACCTTCTCCATCGGTGTGCAAAACCTTCTCTGGAATGGAGTCGGGCAAGGCGCCATCCCGGAAACGGGAGATGAACGCCTTCCTCGCCGCTTCCGCTGCATCGTGGTTGTGGAATCGTTCGATAATTTCTTCGCACAGTAGGAATTTGATGTCGCGTGGATTGGCGCCCTCTTCAACCTGTTTTTTCAGTCCATCCAGATCTTCGTTGCTGCGAAAACTCAACAGAGCAAAATATCGCCACATCAGTTCATCAGAAATTGACATCAACTTGCCGAACATCTCATCCGGCGCTTCAGTTATGCCTACGTAATTGTCCATTGACTTGGACATCTTCTTTACCCCGTCCAGCCCTTCAAGCAATGGCAGGGTAATGATGATCTGCGGTGGTTGATCGTATTGCTGCTGCAGGTGCCGCCCCACCAGTAGATTGAATTTTTGATCCGTGCCGCCCATTTCGACATCCGTTTTCATAAAAACGGAATCGTAGCCCTGGGCCAGTGGATAAAGGAATTCATGCAGCGAGATGGGCTGGCCAGATTTGTAGCGCTTTTCAAAATCATCCCGTTCCAGCATGCGGGCCACGGTGTAGCGTGCAGCCAACCGGATCATGCCCTCGGATCCCAGCGCACTTAGCCACTCTGAATTAAACCGCACTATGGTCTTGTCCTGGTCCAGAATTTTGAACACCTGTTCGGCATAGGTCTCCGCGTTTTCCTGGATCTGTTCCGGCGTTAAAGGCTTGCGGGTAATATTTTTACCCGTCGGGTCACCGATCATGCCGGTGAAATCACCAATCAAAAATGTCACCTCGTGCCCCAGATCCTGGAATTGGCGCATCTTGTTGATGACCACGGTATGACCCAGGTGCAGATCCGGCGCGGATGGATCAAAGCCTACCTTGACCTGCAATGGCCGCCCGGATTTCAGGCGTTCTTCGAGGTCCTCGACCTTGATGATCTCATCCGTTCCCCTGGCGATCAATTCCAGAGCCTGCTGTATTTTGTGTTCGGATTCTTGCTTCATTAACGCATTATCGGGGGAATGACAGGGCATTGTATGGCCTAGTCAACAATGGCTCCACCCTGATTTGCAGTTTGACCCCTATCGCTCATCTGGCTATGGTTACGCCTGCCTGAACTCTTATCCCTAAAGTGAGTCCATCATCAGGATGAATTTCCTCGCCAGATTAAGCCGTTTAAAGAGTCAGCTGCCAAGTCTGCCACCTGGAATTAACCAGGGTCGGCTGGCCCTGTTCGCCATCACCCTGATCGTTTTTGGTGTGGCGCTTGGCGGACTGGATTCCGAGTTGGCGGGAGAAGAATCGGCGTTTACCAGTATTGTGAATATTGATCTGCCCCACCACGGAGATGGCAGACTTGCGATTGATAACAAGCTGAAGCCGGTTCGGGGCAGTGAGGCTATTGCGAATGATGAATGGCAGCGCGAAGACTGGAATTTGGTCATGGTGAAAGAGGGAGAGTCGCTGGACACGATCTTTCGCACGCAGGGCTTCAGTGCCGGCCTCCTGCACAAGATCCTGGCATTGAGCACGGAAACAAGGAATCTAAAGAAGATCCGGCCCGGGGAGGTATTTGGTTTTCAGCTCGATGACGGCGGTGAATTCGCCCGCATGCGTTACTCGCTGGATGAATCGACCTACCTGCTTGTTGCCCAGGCCGAAGATGGCTTGAGTTCATCGACATTGCAACGTCAAATCTCGAGCAAAATATTTGAAACGAGAGGCAGTATTGATTCCTCGCTGTTCCTGGCAGGCAAAGCCGCAGGCCTCAGCGATGGAATGGTAATGAAACTGGCCAATAATTTTGGCTGGGACATTGATTTCGTGCTGGACATCAGGGCCGGTGACCGTTTTAACCTGATTTTCGAAAAACTCTACCGTGATGGTGAATATTTGCGCGATGGGGACATCTTTGCCGCCACCTTCATCAACCAGGGCGAGAAATTCCAAGCCATCCGGTATGAAGCAGATAACGGGCCGCGATATTACGCGCCGGACGGCCGGCAGATGCGCAAGGCTTTCTTGCGTGCGCCTCTGAATTTTTACTATATCAGATCCAACTTTAATCCCAAACGTTTTCACCCGATCCTGAAACGGGTAAGTGCCCACAACGGAATCGACTACCGCGCCCCAACCGGCACGCCTGTCTATGCCGCGGGGGATGGCCGGGTGATCCGCTCGGCTTACAACCAGAACAACGGGCATCACGTATTCATTCAGCACGCCAACAGTATCGTTACCAAATACCTGCATTTCACCAACCGAACGGTTAACAAGGGGCAGAAAGTCCGGCAGGGCCAGGTGATCGGTTACGTAGGCTCCACCGGCCTTGCTGAAGCACCACACCTGCATTATGAATTTGTGCTTAACGGTGCTCACAGGAATCCCCGCACGATGTCCCTGCCGGCGGTGCAGCCACTGGAAGGGAAGTACCTTGAATCATTCAAATCACACGCAGCACCCTACCTGAGTCAACTAAGCAGGTTGGAGTCCGCATCACTGTACGCGGGTACCCGTTCAAGGTGATTCCAAAGAGCTGACCAGGTGACTGCCTCCCTGTATATCGGCCTGATTTCCGGCACCAGCAGGGATGGAGTGGATGCTGCGCTGGTCAACATTGAGAACAATCGCCCTGATCTGCTACACGCATTTTGTAATCCCTACCCTGCGGCGATTCGGAGTGACCTGGATAAACTCCTGGAAAACGGTGAAAGACCTCCCGCCGGCAAAGCCGCAACGCTGGATGGGTTATTGGGGCGCTTTTTTGCACTTACCGCCAACGAACTGATCAACCAGGCAGGTGTTGAAAAGCACGACATCACAGCAATAGGGTCCCATGGCCAGACAGTCTGGCATCAACCGGATGCCTTGCGACCGGTATCCATCCAACTGGGCAATGGTTCAACTATCTCCCGGTCGACCGGTATTACCACTGTGACGGATTTCCGAAAAGCCGACATCCGGGCTGGCGGACAGGGCGCCCCCCTGGCGCCCTTGCTTCACCTGCACCTTTTTCATTCAGAAAATGAGCGCCGGGTAATACTCAATCTGGGTGGTATCGCCAATATCACTGTGCTTGAAGCCAACGGTGGTGTGAGTGGCTTTGACTGTGGTCCGGGCAACTGCCTGATGGATGGCTGGATTCAACGGTCTCAAGGTGAGCTTTATGATAAAGGTGGTGGCTGGGCAGCCACCGGTGAAGTTCAGACGGTTCTGCTGGAAAAGCTCCTTGACGATCCATTTTTCAGTAAGGCCCCGCCCAAAAGCAGCGGCCTTGAGCATTTCAACATGCTATGGCTGCAATCAAGGATCGATGGATTAAGCCTGGAAGAACAGGATATTCAATGCACGCTCGCCGAATTGACGGCAATATCCGTGGTACGGGATCTCTTGGCTGGCGACCCCTTGGGGCGGATACTGGTGTGCGGTGGTGGTGTGCACAATTCATACCTGATGTTTCGCTTGAGAAAGCTGCTGGGAGACATCCCTGTCGAATCCACCATTATCCACGGTTCCGACCCCGACTGGGTGGAGGCAATCCTGTTCGCCTGGCTGGCCAAGGAACGCCTGGCGGAAAGCCTGCAGAATACCCCTCCGATCACCGGCGCACGCGAACCCGTATTACTGGGTAAAATTTACGGCAGGGAATAAGAAATGTCTTTATTACTAAATATTTTGTGGTTTGTACTGGGCGGCTTTATTGTCTGTTTTGCCTATCTGCTGGGCGGGATTATCCTGTGCCTGACCATTATCGGCATACCGTTCGGAATCCAGTGTTTCAAGCTTTCCGTACTGGGCCTTGCGCCGTTCGGCAAAGAGATTCGTGACACCGAACCGCCCGGTGGAGCAGTGGCGATGATCATGAATATCATCTGGATCATCCTCCCAGGGCTGGAACTGGCGTTGATACACCTGTTCCTGGCTTTCATTTTCGGAATCACCATTATCGGCCTCCCTTTCGCAACCCAGCATCTGAAAATGACGCGGCTGGCAATATTGCCGTTCGGGTTTAAGGTGCGTGATATACGCTGAAGTAGCTGGGAAAACCAAAGGGGATGCGGGTGACTGTTTATGGGGGCTTGAGCTAAAGCGGAGCCTATGTGCTCGCCGAATGTTTATTCGCGAGCAGATGCTCGCTCCTACGATTCTCCAGACAACGAAATTCGCCGCACATTCATTCGCGATCAACGATCGCTCCCACAACTACATTATGCTGTTGTGCTCACCGTTCCTTCCATGGAGCGACCTTCAATAAGAGCAGCATTCCTGGAATGGCAACAACTGCGCAGAGCATGTAGAACTGCGTCCATCCGATGGCCTCGACGATAAAGCCTGTCGAGGCATTGGAGATGGTCCTGGGTATCGCGACGAAACTGCTGAACAATGCGAACTGTGTCGCCGTGAAAGCCTTGCTGGTTTCACGCGCCATGAAAGCCGTAAGAGCTATTGCACCAAGGCCGACACCCAGGTATTCACCGCTGACAACGACGAACAATCCGGTAAGTGTGTAGCCCGCCTGGCTGAGCCAGATGTATGGCAGGATGGTTGAAATTTGCACAAAGCCAAACATCCACAAGGCGCGATTGATACTGTGCTTCAGCATTACGATTCCACCAATAATGCCCCCTGCAATCACCGCCCATAGGCCTGCGGCCTTGGCCACGGTACCGATTTCGGTATTTGTGTAGCCCATATCGATGTAAAAGGGCGTGGCCAACGCCGTCGCCATGTTGTCACCCAGTTTGTACAGAAACATGAAAGCCAGGATGGCCAGGCCCGACCTGATGCCGTCGCGACTAAAAAATTCAGCGAACGGATCGATAACCGCTTCACGAAGGGTATGTGGCGCCAGCTCATCATCACTCACCTCGCGAATCATCAATGTGGTCACGATGCCCACCAGCATGAATACGGTGGTCACCCAGTAAACGACTGACCACGGCAAAATATCGGACAAAATCAGCGCCAGCGACCCCGGCACCAGGCCCGACAAACGGTAAGCATTCACCCAAATCGAAGTACCTGCGCCCAACTCGTCATCGGCCAGCAACTCGCGTCTGTAAGCATCAATCACGATGTCCTGTGTGGCGCCAAACATTGCCACAAGGAAAACGACAACAACGATCGATTGAAGTGATTGTGCCGGGTCGAAATGTCCCAGCGCACCGATGGAAAACAGCAATCCTGTTTGTGCAAGCAGTGCCCATCCGCGCCGCCGGCCCAGGAAAGGCAGTTTGTAGCGGTCCATGAATGGTGACCAGAGAAACTTCCAGGTATAGGGCAGGCCTATTAATGCAAACAGGCCAATGGTGGCCAGGTCAACTTCGTTACTCCGAAGCCAGGCTGGAACCAGCGAGATCAGCACATAAAGCGGCATGCCTGAGCTGAAGCCGAGGAAGATGCAGGTCAGCATCTTGCGCGTCAGAAGAATCTCCTTCCAGGGTCGTTGGGTATTGTTCAAGTACCGGATCTCCCGGCCGGAAATTCAAAATCGTAGTCCAGAATCAAGGGCGCATGATCGGAAAACCGATCCTGCTTATAAATCTCCGCTGCCGTCGCGGTTTCGGCTATACCCGGAGTTGCGACGTGATAATCGATTCGCCACCCAGTGTTGTTATCCCATGCCTGGCCGCGGTTTGACCACCAGGTGTACTGGTGCTCACCGGGTTCCACGCAACGAAAGGCGTCTTTCCAACCTACATCACCAAACAACTCCGTCATCCAGGCACGCTCTTGGGGCAGGAAGCCGGAGTTTTTCTGATTTGAGCGCCAATTCTTGAGATCGATCTTGCGATGGGCGATATTCCAGTCGCCGCAAATGACATATTGGCGCCCGTCACGTGCCATTTTGCGCAACTTCGGCTGCAAATAATCCATGGTCTTATATTTGATTTGCTGGCGCTCATCCTTCGAGGAGCCCGATTGCAAATACAGGGAAATCACACTCAGATCACCAAAATCCGTCCTTAGCCACCTTCCTTCGCAATCCATGATTTTCCAGCCGATCCCGAAATGTGTCCGGTCCGGCTCCTGCAGTGAATACATTGCCACTCCGCTGTAGCCTTTCTTTTGCGCGTCATGGTAATAGCAGTGGTATCCGGCGGGTGAAAAAACCGGGTCAGTCAACTGGTGAACCTGTGCCTTGGTTTCCTGGATACATACGACATCCGCATCCTGCGTTTCCAGCCAGCTGAAAAATCCCTTCCTGGCGGCGGCACGGATGCCGTTTGCATTAAGCGTGATAATCCTCATGGGCGAGGAGCATACCGTCACCTGCCCGGCTTGTCATGAATACCACGTTGCATGCAGTAGCTGTCGGCGCGATACTCTGCGGAGACCGGGGCAACGGCAGACTATGCAGGAACATAAAGCTCAATTTTTTAAGCTGGCTTTGGCAAAGGGAACCCTGCGTTTCGGGGAGTTCACCCTGAAATCCGGCAGGGTTAGTCCCTATTTCTTTAATGCCGGTGGTTTCGATGACGGTGAATCGCTGGAACGGTTGGCCGCTTGTTATGCAACAGCGATAATCGAAGCCCGGATCAATTTCGATATGCTGTTTGGGCCGGCATATAAAGGCATACCCCTGGCTGCCGCCATCGCGATGGCACTTCACCAGGGGCATAGCAGGAACATCCCGTTTGCTTACAACCGCAAAGAGGCCAAGGATCACGGCGAAGGCGGTGTTCTGGTGGACGCCCCGCTGCGCGGACGTGTACTCATTACCGACGATGTTATCTCGGCCGGAACCTCGGTGCGGGAATCCATAGACTTGATAAGGAATGCTGGTGCGGTACCAGCCGGTGTTGCCATCGCCCTTGACCGGCAGGAACGCGGAATGGGGGAGAAATCAGCAGCTCAGGAAGTAGAATCGAAGTTCAGATTGCCTGTTGTTTCCATCGCGGGACTGGACGACCTAATACGATACCTTGATGAAAAATCCGCCACGGATAGCGACACAGGAATCGACATGGGGGCAATTCGGCGTTATCGTCAGCAGTATGGGACTTAGATTGACAAGGTTATCAATCACTTTGCTTGTCGCGGGGTTAATATTCTCAATGGCGGCGAGTGCCGAGAATATCTACCGATGGACCGATGAAAACGGCAAAGTGCATTATGGCCGAACATTACCTCCTGACCATTCCAATCTTCCTTATGAATTTCTGAACGACCAGGGTGTGGTTATCAAACGCGTCGATGACCCGATGGAAAGCCAGAAGCCTGTCGCGGAGATTGAAGAAAGTGATGAGCGGGCACCATTATTCACAGCGGACGAAGTTCGCATCCGATCCGACCGGCTGCTGGTATTGCGCTACCATTCTGAAGAGGATCTTATCGCGGCCATGGAAGTCGAGGTTGACCAACTGAGTTATGACACCCGCTTGATTAACCAGTCACAATCCAGTGCGATGACCTCACTGGCCGGACAAGTCAAAAACGCCGCAGATCGCCAACGTGCCGGCATGCCGGACGATCCCGGGCTGGGTAAAAATATCTACAGGTTGCGCCAGCGCTTGAGGAAAAGCGAAGATCAGCTCCAGGGCTTGAAGGATCGAGAAATCAAGATAAGGGCTTCTTTCCAGGATGACATTGAACGTTATCGCTTCCTGGCTAACGGCGGCAAGCCGGGCGAGATTGACGAAAGCTAGTGTGGTGTAACGAATGTTTACGCGCTGCCCTGAATGTCAAACCGTTCATACCCTGAATGCATCCCTGCTCGTTGATGCCGGTGGTTCCGTTCGCTGTGGTAACTGCTATCAGGCGTTCAATGCACTCGCTTTTCTTTTTGACCATTGGCCTGGGAGCAACTCATCCCCGACTTTACCCGGCAAAAAATCCGGTCTGCCTTTGGTGGGACGCACCGACAGCACCGGACAATCGACCGAAGAGCCGCCAACTTCAGAGTCCAGGCAGGAGGAAGACCCCAACCGCAAGGTATGGCTGACCGTTTTCTCCATGTTATTGGTCCTTACCCTGGCTAACCTGGCGTGGACATTCCGTGAACCCTTGTTGGGCAATTCAGACATACGTCGTTATCTTGTAGACATTGGTACACTTGAATCACCCGGCCATGAACCATTCCAGGATTTGGCCAGGCTCCACCTGGTGAGCCGCGACTTGCACAATCACCCCGCGCGAACCGGGATGCTTGCTCTGAGTTTCACTTTTGTAAACCGGGCAGGCCAGGTACAGCCTTACCCAAATATCGAAGTCACCCTCAGTGATGCGTCCAATGTTCCACTAGCAAGGCGAGAATTCTCACCTGCTGAATATTTGCCGGCATATACTTCTTTGCCGGCAGGCCTTGCGCCAAATGTTCATTTGCCGGTATTGCTGGAGTTCGCCGACCCCGGAGCGAATGCCACTGGCTTTGAATTGAAATTCCGATAAGCTACCCGCTCAGACACGCCGTTCATATGGATGACTGTAATTGTGACGCCGATCATTGGGCTTTCAATTGTGCTAACGTCTCACCTCCCCGATCAGGCTTCATACAACGAAAATCAAATGGTCGTAAAAAAGAACCAATCCATTCCACTCAGGGAACATGTGCAGAAAACCATACGCCAGTACCTGGAAGACATGGGCACTACAGAACCGGAGCATGTATACAGAAGACTGCTTTCTGAAATTGAACCACCGCTGATTGAAGAAGTTCTGCGCTATTCCGGCGGCAACCAGTCACGCACTGCGCGCATCCTCGGAATGACCCGAAATACGCTGCGCAGCAAGTTGCGGCGATATTCGATCAAGACAAAATAATATTCTCTGGTTTCCTACAGATTTATTGATTCCCTGCTGCGTATAATAGGCGCCGCTTGCATAATTTCGCCGCCCGGAAACTGACTTGACCATCCAAAAATATGATCAAAAATGATGAACCTTCAACGCGTATTGCGTTGATCAGTGTTTCGGATAAAACCGGTATTGCCGAACTGGCAAAAAAACTCATTCAGCTGGGATTTACACTGCTCAGCACCGGTGGAACTGCGCGGGTCATTGAGGAAGCCGGTGTTCCGGTGACAGGTGTTAGCGAGCACACGGGCTTTCCCGAAATGATGGATGGAAGGGTCAAGACCCTGCACCCGAAAATTCACGGCGGCATCCTCGGCAGGGACAGTGACCACCAGGTGATGCATGACCAGGGCATCAGCCCTATCGAAATGGTCATCGTCAATCTCTACCCTTTCGAGTCGGTTACAGCGGCTTCCGATTGCAGCATTGAAAAAGCGGTTGAAAATATTGATATCGGTGGATCGGCGATGGTCAGATCGGCGGCCAAGAACCATGATTGCGTAACTGTGGTTACCGACCCCGGTGACTATGATTCCATAGTTTCAGAACTTGAACTGAACAGCCGCATTTCACATGCCACAAGGTTTCGGCTTGCTGCCAAAGCATTTGCCCATACAGGCCGTTACGATTCCCTGATTTCTAACTACCTGGATGAGCACAAAGGCGGGGGAACGGCCGAAGGCATGCCGCTTGTTCACTGCCCGCGATTTTTTCGTAGCCAGGAGCTACGCTACGGGGAGAACCCACACCAATCTGCGGCGTTATATTCCATGGCTGAAGGCGGCAATAAGAGCCAACCGGCCGCTGAACAGCTGCAGGGCAAGGAATTGTCGTATAACAATATTGCAGATGCGGATGCAGCACTCGAATGTGCACGCCAGTTTGGCGCCCGTCCCTCCTGCATTATTGTCAAACACGCCAACCCTTGCGGTGGCGCCAGTGCAGACTCACTGCTTGAAGCCTATGAAAAGGCTTATGAAACGGACCCGGTATCCAGTTTTGGAGGCATCATCGCTCTGACCCGCAATGTTGACGGCGCCACGGCCCAATCCATCGTAGAGCAGCAATTCGTCGAAGTTATTATTGCTCCGGACTATTCAGAAGAAGCCCTGGCGTATTTTGCAACCAAGCCGAATGTCCGGGTGCTGGTTTCAGGCTTTGAAAGGCAGGGAGGCTCGAGACTGAACTATCACCGGGTTGCAGGCGGCCTGCTGATACAACAACACGACAATCTCAGCGTGAACCGTGACGATTGCAGTTGTGTGTCGGAACGCCAGGCCAGCGACCCTGAATGGGAGGACCTGATGTTTGCCTGGAAGATGGTGCGCCTGGTCAAATCGAATGCCATTGTTTATGCGAAAGACTGCAGGACCGTTGGCATCGGAGCGGGACAGATGAGCCGGGTGGATTCAGCGCGCATCGCGGCCTGGAAAGCATCGGAGGCCGGCCTGTCCTTACAGGGTTCAGCGATGGCCTCAGACGCATTTTTTCCTTTCAGGGACAGTATTGACGCGGCCGCTGAAGCGGGTGTGAAATCGGTCATACAGCCCGGTGGTTCCATGCGTGATGAAGAGGTGATAGCGGCTGCAAATGAGCATGGCATGACCATGGTTTTCACCGGTAATCGCCACTTTAGGCATTAGGCGTAATTCAATGGACATCCTCATAGTCGGCAGTGGCGGCAGAGAGCATGCGCTGGCGTGGAAGGCAGGCATGTCACCCCGGGTTGCAACCGTGTTCGTTGCCCCGGGCAATGCGGGAACCGCGCTGGAGCCGGGAATGCAGAATGTATCCATCTCCCCGGATGACCATTTCGCCCTGCTGGAATTTGCCCTCGATAAAAACATCGGCCTCACTATCATCGGGCCGGAAACCCCACTGGTTAATGGCATAGTCGACCTCTTCCAGGAAGCCGGACTGGCTTGCTTCGGTCCCCGCTCTGACGCGGCGCGCCTGGAAGGCTCGAAAGCCTACGCCAAGGATTTCATGGCCTGTCATGGAATACCTACAGCGGCGTACGGCACATTTACCGAAATAAACACTGCGATTGATTTTATCCACAGCACTGGCGTGCCCATCGTAGTCAAGGCCGATGGTCTGGCGGCCGGGAAAGGCGTGGTGGTGGCGCAAACCATTGATCAGGCTGAAGCGGCCGTACGTGACATGCTGGCCGGAGATGCATTCGGCGAGGCCGGGCATTGCGTTGTGGTGGAAGAGTTCCTGCAAGGCGAGGAAGCCAGTTTTATTGTCATCGCTGATGGGAAAAACATTCTTCCATTGGCCACCAGCCAGGACCACAAAGCGGCGGGCGATGGCGATACGGGCCTCAATACGGGCGGCATGGGTGCTTACTCCCCGGCTCCGGTCATTGACGAGGTCCTCCACCTGAAAGCAATGCAGGAGGTCATCGAACCAACCATCCGGGGTCTCGCCTCTGACGGCACACCTTTTACCGGTTTCCTGTATGCCGGCCTGATGATTTCGCCTCAAGGGGATATTGGAGTTCTCGAGTTCAATGTTCGTTTTGGGGACCCGGAAACCCAGCCATTGCTGATGAGATTGCAATCCGACCTGGTTGAGCTGTGTCTTGCCGCCATCGAAGGGAGATTGGATGAAGTATCCGCTACATGGGATTCACGTGCGGCACTGGGTGTTGTATTGGCTGCAGGCGGTTACCCGGAATCGTATGGCAAAGGCGCCCTGATCAGTGGTCTGGATCGTGAACGGCCAGAAAATGTAAAGATATTTCATGCCGGAACCGCCATGCAAGAGGGCGATATCGTAACTTCAGGTGGACGGGTTCTGTGCGTGACCGCGCTGGGCACTTCAGTTTCCGATGCGCAACAAGCCGCCTATGCAGCGCTCGAACCCATCAGTTGGGATGGAGCATTCTACAGACGGGACATTGGCTACCGGGCCATCGCAAGAGAGCAAAGTTAAACGATGGACGTTTCGCATCTTCTTGGTGACCTGAACGAAGCACAGCGCGAGGCCGTCACGTCCGAAAGCGGGCATATTCTGGTACTGGCTGGTGCAGGCAGCGGTAAAACCCGTGTCCTGGTTCACCGCCTTGCCTGGCTGATTCAGGTCGAGCATCTTTCACCCCTCAGTGTTTTGGCCGTGACTTTTACCAACAAGGCAGCGGGTGAAATGCGCGAGCGCGTTCAGGACCTGTTGAATGTGTCCACCCGTCCATTGTGGATCGGAACTTTTCACGGAATTGCACACCGGTTGTTACGGATGCACTGGCGCGAAGCGGGACTGCCTGAAAATTTCCAGATCATTGATTCCGATGATCAGCACCGACTGCTAAGACGGATCATCCGGGAAGAGGGAATGGATGAGAACCAATGGCCAGCCCGGCAGGCGCAGTGGTACATCAATGCGCGCAAAGACGAGGGCCAAAGGCCCGATGCCATTGAGCACATGGATCACCCGATGACTTCAGTCTGGGTTCACCTTTACGAGCGTTACCACGCCTATTGCGAACGTGCCGGATTGGTTGATTTTTCCGAGTTACTACTTCGGGCGCATGAGCTTTGGCTGCAGCAACCGGAATTACTCAAGCACTACCGCAAACGTCTGACCCACCTGCTGGTGGACGAATTCCAGGATACTAATTCCATCCAGTACGCCTGGATCAGGATGCTCGCCGGAGACAGCGGCCAGGTGTTCGTGGTCGGTGATGACGACCAGTCAATTTACGGCTGGCGAGGCGCCAAAGTGGAAAACGTGCAACATTTCGTCCGCGATTTTCCAGCTGTAACTACCGTACGGCTTGAGCAGAATTATCGCTCCACCGGAAACATCCTGGACGCCGCCAACGCCCTGATCGCACACAACGAGGGACGAATGGGCAAGAAACTCTGGACCGAAGGTGAACCGGGAAAGCCGATCCAGGTTTACGCCGCTTTTAACGAGCAGGAAGAGGCCAGGTTCGTAGTGGCACAGATCGAGCACTGGATAAGCCAGGGGCGAAAGGCAGAGGAATCTGCCATCGTGTACCGCACAACCGCCCAGTCTCGCCTGTTCGAGGAATACCTGCTCAAGGCTTCACTGCCGTACCGGGTTTATGGCGGAATGAGGTTCTTTGAACGGGCCGAGATCAAAGATGCCCTGGCTTATTTACGCCTGTTGCAGAACCCGAATAATGATGCCGCCATGGAGCGCGTGATCAATACACCCAACCGTGGCATCGGCCAGAAAACCCTGGGCATGCTGCGCATGCAGTCGCACGAAACCGGGCTTCCATTGTGGCAGGCGGCGGGCGAATGTCTGAAACAGGGAATTTTCTCCGGTCGCGCCAGCAATGCGATCGGCACATTTATGCAATTAATCGAGACCATGCGTGAACAGATGGGCGACTGGACACTGGGTAACCAGGCACAAGGCGTGATTGATCAAAGCAAGCTGGCAAGCCACTACGAGAAAGAACCGCGTGAGAAAATGGAATCGCGACTTGAGAATTTACAGGAACTTGTTAACGCTGCAACGGTTTTTATATTGCCATACGATGATGAGGAAGCAGGGCTGAATCCGTTACAGTCTTTCCTCAGCCACGCTGCATTGGAGGCGGGCGAAACCCAGGGCGAAGCCTGGGATGACTGTGTTCAACTCATGACTTTGCATTCCGCCAAGGGCCTGGAATTTCCGCTAGTGTTCATGGCGGGCATGGAAGACGGCCTGTTTCCGCACCAGCGATCGGTGCAGGAGTCAGGTGGCCGACTGGAAGAAGAAAGAAGGCTTTGCTACGTAGGCATGACCAGGGCGCAGGAACAGCTTTACCTGAGTTATGCCGAAGTGCGGCGAATGTTCGGATCAGAGTCGCATAGCCGGCCGTCGCGATTCCTTGATGAAATTCCGGATCAATTCATGGAAGAAATTCGCCCAAGAATGGGCATCCGCTCCTCTTACGTAAGCGGCCGTCCGGCAACAATCCCGCCGTCAGACTGGCCATTCAGCCTGGGTCAGAACGTGATTCATCGCAAATTTGGTGAAGGAACAGTGATTAGTTTTGAAGGATCAGGCGAGCATGCACGGGTGCAGGTCAACTTTCACCAGGCCGGTGCAAAATGGCTGGTATTAGCCTATGCCAAGCTGGAAAACACAGGATCAGGAATCAGCAAATGAAGGCCAGTAAATGAAGCCCCAGGAAATCCGTGTGCAGACCGCAAATGGAGAATTTGGCGGCTTGGCCTGGCCAAACCCGGGTGCACCGCGGTTGATGTGCCTGCATGGCTGGCTGGATAACGCTGCGTCATTTATTTCTCTGGCTTCGTTCCTGCAAGATTTTGACATGATCGCCCTCGATTTGGCCGGACACGGCCATTCTGATCACCGCCCAGCGGGTGCGCGCTATCACATGATAGACAATCTCTGGGATCTCGATGCCGTGTTGGATACATTGCAGTGGTCCGATTGCATACTTCTCGGTCACTCACTCGGCGGGGTCATTGCCAGTTCGCTTGCGGCCGCGGCTCCGGAACGGGTAAGCGCCTTGGTCACATTCGACGGTCTCGGTGCTTTGAGTGCGCCCGCCAAAGAAACCGCCAGGCGGTTAAGAGCATCGATGGAGTCCATCCGCAAAGCCGGCAGTGGACTAAAGGATTACCCTGACGTCGATGCCGCCGCAAAATCCCGCCAACGTGCCTCGGGGCTGCCCTTCAAGATCGCTCGCCTGCTATGTGAACGTTCATTGAAACACGAAGACGGCGTTTACCGGTGGAGCACTGACCCGGCGTTGAACTGGCGTTCACCCTCTTTAATGACCGAAGAGCAGGTATTGGATTTACTGGCAGCTGTCAGCTGCCCCACACTTTCAATTGCCAGTAGTCAGGTCATAGAATGGCTGCAATCCGCTACACTCGAGAAGCGCCTCCTGGCAGTTCCGGACTGTATCCACCGGAGTGTTGACGGTCACCATCATTTTCATATGGATCAACCGGAGCTGACCGCACAATTTATACTTGAATTTTTAAACATCCCGGAGCACGAAGATGTATAGCAGCAGGCAGGAAATCTCTCCCAGGGAACGGCTGATCTTCGCACTTGATGTGGCCAGCCTGGAGGAAGCCCGGACTTTGATATCGACGCTCGGGGATTCTGTACAAATCTACAAACTGGGACTCGAAGTGTTCCTTTCAGGAAACTATTTCGAGCTGCTGTCTGAGTTGAAAGGCAAAGGCAAAAAAATATTTGCGGATCTGAAATTATTCGATATTCCGGCCACCGTGGCAGGCGCCGTCCGTCAACTTGCAAGGCACGAAGTGGATTTTTGCACAGTGCATGGAAATGACGGCATGCTGAGGGCCGCGGCTGAGGCCAAGGGTAGTATGAAGGTGCTGGCAGTCACGGCACTCACGAGTCTCGACCAGGGTGATCTGGACGACCTGGGTTTCCAGTGTGACGCCAAAACCCTGGTACTGTCACGTGCTCGCCGGGCGCTGGCAGCAGGATGTGACGGCGTGGTGTCATCCGGTCTGGAAGTACCGGCATTGCGCAGGGAAGTTGACCACAGCCTGGTAACGGTGTGCCCGGGCATAAGGCCAATCAGCAACGATGATGACCAGCAAAGAGTTGTCACAGCCTCGCAAGCGATCCATAACGGGGCCGATTTCCTGGTGGTAGGAAGACCCATCCGCAGCGCCTCTGATCCTGCAGCCGCTGCAGAAGCCATCCAGTCTGAGATCGCTGGCGCCCTCAGATTCTGAATACTTGCGATTCAGGGAGCAAACTACACAGAAAAAAACATTTGACAAATGTTAAGTATTAACATTACGATAATACCGTAACTTCATAAAAGAAAAACAAAAACATATATCCAGAGTTCTACAAAGACCGATCCTCTCCGGCTCTGCCGGATTTCCAGGCGGGCTCTGTGTCCAGCCCGGATTTTTTTGCCTCAAATAATTCTCAAGCACTGCTTGTGTTAAGTTATGAAGATGTGTTCTCAATCCATGACTCTCCCTGCGCAAGACCTGAATTTCAGCGAAACCGCGCCACTACGGGTGATATTGCTCACCAGCCCGGGAGTCGGTAGCTGTTTTCGTTTAGAACACTAAGTACCCCTGATCAGAATAAGCCATAAATTCTTCCAATGGATCAGCCCACCAGCAGGAAATCTTTTTTTAAGGTCATTCGCGAGCGTTGGCATATGCTGCTCCGCAGCATTCTTCACATCTGGGTCAAGTCACAGGCTTTGCCCGACGTCAATGGCCAGATGGGTGCTGCAAAGGAGAAAATCGTCTGTTATGTCATGGACGAGTATGAACTTTCCTCGGTACTGATATTGGATAAGGTATGCGAGGAAAACGGGTTGTCAAGACCTATGCATGCGATTGCCGGCCTCGAGGAAACCGAACAGCGGGCGTACGCGGTATTGAGAAGACTCAGGGGCTTGTTGATCAGGCGACCTTCGACCCGCCGGGCATCGGACGTGTTAAAGCGGCTGGTAAATTTTTGCAATTCGGACCGGAGTCTTGATGTCCTGCTGGTGCCGGTCACCATATTTGTAGGGAGAGCGCCGGATAAGTCCGCCGGGCTGGCGAAGATTATATTCGCTGAAAACTGGGAAGTTGCAGGACGCACCAAACGATTCTTCAGCACGCTGATCAACGGCCGGGATACCCTGGTACAGTTTTCCAGGCCGATTTCCCTGCAGGAGCTTACCGCTGAAGAACTGGGTCCTGCAAGAAGTCTCAGGAAAGTCTCACGCATCTTGCGCATGCACTTCCGGCGTGTGAAAGGCGCTGGGATCGGGCCGGATCTGTCCCACCGGCGAATGATGATGGGCCGCATCATCAAGACGCCATCAGTACGTAAAGCAATTGCTGAGAAAGCTCGCCGAACCGGAATTTCCACTGAAAAGGCAACCAGGCTTGCACGAAAATATGCTCTGGAAATCGCCGCAGATTATTCTTACCGGTTTATTCGAATCGCATCAATCGCAATTGGATGGTTTACCCGCAAAATCCTTCGCGGCGTGAGCATGCACAATTTTGACAGGGTCCAGAACCAGGCGCTGGACAATGAAATCATTTACGTACCCTGCCATCGCAGCCACCTCGACTACCTGCTGGTTTCCTTCCTTCTTCACGTGAACGGGTTCGTGGCGCCGCACGTGGCTGCCGGGGTAAACCTCAACCTGCCACTGGTCGGTCCGTTTCTGAGAGGTGGTGGTGCTTTCTACCTTCGCCGAAGCTTCCGTTCACAGAAGCTGTATTCAGCTGTGTTCAACGAATATGTGGCTGCGATCATCGCCCAGGGAGTTTCCATCGAGTATTTCGTTGAAGGGACGCGCAGCAGAACCGGTCGTTTGCTGACACCAAAGGGTGGAATGCTGGCCATGACCGTAAGTGGCTACCTTCATTCACCGGTAAGGCCGGTGACATTTCTTCCTGTATATATCGGCTATGAGCAGTTAATGGAAGGGACCACCTATACCCGTGAGATGTCTGGCAGGAGCAAGAAAACCGAAAAACTGACCGATTTGTTCAAGGTGTTCGGTGTCCTCAAAAATGACTATGGCGAAGCAACGGTAAGTTTTGGACGGCCGATCCAACTCGATCATTTGCTGGAAAAGCATGACCCCAACTGGCGGGAATCTTCGGCGTCCGGATCTGAAAAAGTGCCCTGGATGAACGCATTGATTGATGAACTCGGACATCGAATCATGACCGGTATCAATCGGGCTGCAGATGTAAACCCGGTGAACTTGCTGGCAAGCACGTTGCTGGTCACACCCCGGCATTCGCTTGGCTTCAGCGAACTTCTTGCACAGCTGGAACTGTATCGATACTTGTTGATGGCAGGTCCTTACGGCGGCGAAATAACAATTACGGAAAAAGCCCCTCAGGAAATAATTGATTATGCCGCGTCACTGGATTTGCTGGTCAGAATTCCAAATGAGTTGGGTGAAATCATTGCCCTGGACGGGAAAAAGTCCGTTGAACTCACCTACTTCCGCAACAATGCCGCACACCTGTTCGCGATTCCGTCCCTCGTTGCCTGCTGTTTCCTGAATCAACGGCAGATCGAGAGGCAACAACTGCGTAAAATTGCGCGGGCCGTCTTCCCGTTTCTTAAAACAGAATTATCCATGCACTGGGACGAAGAAGGGTTCCAGGTTGCCGTACACGACAACCTGGAACTGTTGGTTGAGCGAGGCCTGTTGACGATGGATAACGGCGGCAGGTCGATTCGCAGAGCCCCTGATGATTCAGCCCGTGCCGGGCAACTTAACCTGCTGGCCCGTTGTATGCTGCAAACCCTCGAGCGCTACTACATTACAACTTCCGTGTTGGCCAGAAACGGCTCGGGATCCTTAAGTCGCGGGCAGCTTGAAAAATTGTGCATTCTATCTGCGAAAAGAATTTCCCGCCTCTATGAAATTGAAGCACCGGAATTCTATGACCGCAACCTGTTCCGGCAATTTATTGGAGAATTGCGCAAACTGGAAATCCTGACCAATGACCTGGAGGGTAAACTTCTGTTTGATGAACGCCTGGACGAAATCAGCGAACACGCCCGCTTTATTTTGCGGAGAGAAATTCGCTGGGTAATCGTCCGGGCAGTAACCGACGCCGTGCCGGAAGACTCTTCCGAATAAATCTCAGCGTCGAGGTCTGGAATCAGCAGCGATTCTAGATGTGCGATCCAGTCTTTGAGTTTGAGCTTGCGTTTTTTCATACTCCGTAACTGTAACTGGTCTCGCCACGGTTCTCCCGTGAGGCGGTTTATTGCCTCGTCAAGGTCCCTGTGTTCCTCGCGCAATTCCGCCAGTTTTTGCGCAATTTCCGCTGGGTTACTCGATTTCATCTCTTGCGTGGTGGCTTTCAATGTCCAGTCTGACACTATAGCATTAAGCCTTGTCCGGCCCGCAACACCGCGGGCTAAACGCGTAAGGGAAAAACAATGGATCGAAGGAAGTTTGTGAAGGCCGCCGGCCTCGCGGGGGTTGCGGGGGTAACGATTGCCTGCAGCGGAAAATCAGGGGACGAGAACCAATGCCTGTCCTCCCGGACAACTGAAAGTGAGCATTTCGAATGGAAAATGGTTACCACCTGGCCGCGGGATTTTCCGGCTCTGGGAACCAATGCCAACCGTATTGCGGACTTGATCGGTAAGTTGAGCAATGGTCGACTTACGGTAAAAGTATATGGTGGTAACGAATTGGTTCCACCTTTCGAAGTTTTTGATGCGGTCGAACGGGGCACCGCCGAAATGGGACACGGGGCCTCCTACTATTGGAGGGGGAAAATTCCTGCTTCTTTGATTTTTGCCGGCCCACCTTTCGGGATGATTGCCCAGGAATTGAACGGCTGGCTGTACTATGGCGGCGGGCTGGAACTTTGGCAGGAGGCATACGAACCCTTTGGCATCATTCCCTTCCCGGTTGGCAATTCAGGTGTGCAAATGGGCGGATGGTTTAACAAGGAAATTAACAGCCTGGCCGATCTGCAAGGCCTGGTAATGCGAATTGCGGGCCTCGGCGGTGAAGTGCTGAGACGCGCAGGCGGTACACCTCAGCTAACGCCCGGCTCCGAGATATTTACAGCTTTGCAAACCGGTACAATTGACGCGACCGAATGGATCGGTCCCTTCAATGATCAGGCTTTCGGCCTCGCCCGTGCCGCGAAATATTATTACTACCCGGGATGGCACGAACCAGGATCGGCGCTTGAAGGCTTGGTCAACAAGCAGTCTTTTGACGCTTTACCTGTAGATCTTCAGGAAATTGTACGGACGGCGTGCAAGGCGGGTGCATTGGATATGCTTTCCGAGTTCACCGCTCGGAACGGAGCGTCACTTGCCCAGATCAGGGCAGGAGGGACGGAAATTCGTGCATTCCCGGATGAGGTAATCGCAGAGTTGAAACGCATCACGGGCATGGTGCTGGACGAAATCGCCGCCGAAGATGAAATGTTCAACAAGGCTTATATCTCGTTCATGAACTTTTTTGACCAGGTCAGGGGATGGACCGAGATTTCAGAGCGTTATTACCTTAATCACCGGTAGATTTGTTCGGGCAGCCAGGTGGCAATTCCTGGCCAGGCTGCCAACACTCCCAGCATCAGCAACTGGATGACAATAAAAGGTAACACGCCTTTGTAGATTGCAGTTGTGGCCACTGAATCGGGTGTTACACCGCGCAAGTAAAACAGGGAAAAGCCGAACGGTGGCGTGAGGAATGAGGTCTGCAGGTTGACTGCAATCATTACACCCAACCACACCGGGTTGACCCCCATCGCCAGTAGAACCGGTCCGATGATCGGCACCACAACGTATGTGATTTCAATAAAGTCCAGAATAAAGCCGAGTAGAAACATGGCCAGCATGACGACGAGGATCGTGAATGCCATCCCTCCCGGCAATCCGGTTAACAGTCCCTGAACCGCTTCGTCTCCTCCAAACCCCCTGAACACAAGGCTGAACAGGGAAGCGCCGATCAGGATCATAAAAACCATCGCACTGATTTTCGCCGTTTGATAGACCGTAGCCTTCAGGTTTTCCAGAGTTAGTTGACGCTGCAACATCGCCAGCAACATTGCACCAGAAGCACCCACTGCCGCAGCCTCGGTTGGTGTTGCAATCCCGTTCAGAATTGAGCCCAGAACGGCAACGATTAGCGCCAGCGGTCCGGCCATTAAACCAAGCAGGCGCAGGTATGACACATGTTCTTTTCCTGTAACTTCCGCAGCAGGCATGGTTTCGGGCTTAATGATCGCCAGCACCACAATGTAAAGTATGTACATCGTGACAAGTACGAGTCCGGGAAACAAAGCGCCGGCAAACAACTCACCCACAGAAATAGTTTCCGGGCTGAAAATTCCCATGCTGAGTTGCGCCTGTTGATAGGCATTTGATAAAACATCCGCGAGCAAAATGAGCACGATGGACGGCGGAATGATCTGGCCAAGCGTCCCAGCTGCACAGATCGTACCTGTTGCCACTTCAGGCCGGTATCGGTGACGCAACATGGTAGGCAGCGACAAAAGACCCATGGTGACAACGGTGGCACCCACGATTCCAGTGCTAGCCGCCATCAGGGTGCCAACGATCATTACTGCGATACCCAGGCCGCCTGGAATTCTCCTCATGATCAGAGCCAGCGACTGTAATAACTGGTCCGCCAGTTTCGAGCGTTCCAGCATCACACCCATGAACACAAAGACGGGAACAGCAATCAAGGTCTCATTGGTCATGATGCCGTAGATCCGGTTGGGGAAGGCTTCCAGGAAAGACGGGTCAAAGGTCCCGGTCAATACTCCGATACCTGCAAAAATCAGGGCAACACCAGCGAGGGTAAACGCGACGGGAAATCCAGCCATCAGCGCTGCGCCAACTGCAACAAACAGCGCTAGTGACATCAGTCCGCTCAAGTGGCGGCTACCTTACTTATCATGCTTGTCATTTACCGTCCAGAATCGGCGGAGCAGAGTTATCTTATGACGGCATAATAGCACTGCGGGTCAGGCACACGGTTCTTACAAGGCCCGAATTTTATGCACAATTCTTTCCCCATTAAAATAAATCATGAGCTTAATTCATTTCTTGGCTGCCAGACCTTCAGTAGTAAGCATAGATCATTGTAATTTAGTTCTTTCCTGATTTTGCATCGATCCCGCCAAATTTCGATATCAAAGCCAAAAACCAGTAAGCTACCAGCCCTGAAATAATTACCCACAGAGTTATCCACAGCTGGAATGTGTTCTAGATACATGTCATTAAAGGAATTATTACCAGCGATCAACGCTCTCAATCAAGAAAAAATCAACACATCCCAGGCCAGGGACAAAGTCCCTGGCCGGTTCGAGCTGAGGTGCTTCAAGCTCGTGTTAAAGTGGCCGGAATTTGCTGCAGCGATCTGGTAAGTCTTAACAGGCCCTGGCATGCCAAATTTCAGCAAGTCACGTTCCGGCACTTTGTATCACAAAGGTTTCATCAAAGGTTTACAATAGCCGGCTTTCCCCGGGCGCGAACAGCACGGCAAAGAGTAAGCATTTTGAAAGAACATATTGAAGAATTGTTGGTCCAGTCACTGCTTCATTTGAAGCGGGACAAGCTGTTGTCTACAGAAATTGAACTGTCTCCTCAACTTGAGAGAACTCGTTCTCCGGAACATGGGGAGTTCGCCTCAAACCTGGCCCTGGTTCTGGCCAAGCAGGCAAATAAGCCGCCACGTGAACTCGCACAGGCAATCATTGACCGATTACCACGGTCGCGGCAACTCAAGCGCACAGAAATTGCAGGGCCGGGGTTCATCAACTTTTTCATGAACCAGCTGGCCCTTGCCTCCACGGTGAAAGAGATCCTGCGAAAGGACCAATTATTTGGCCATGTTACTCAGGATCCGGATCATCGCGTCACACTCGAATTTGTTTCGGCGAATCCGACCGGCCCCCTCCACGTTGGACATGGCCGGGGTGCGGCATACGGCGCGAGCCTGGCGAATATTTTACAAGCCGCAGGTCACATGGTTCAGCGGGAATACTATGTTAACGACAACGGGCGGCAGATGGATATCCTGGCGCTCAGTGTGTGGTTACGGTACCTGGAATTATGCGGGGAAAAGGTTTCATTTCCAATTAACGGATATCGCGGCGAATATATCTATGACATCGCCCGAACCGTTCGCAGCGAGCATGGTGACAAGTGGCGGTACAACGAGCTGGAAATGTACGAAGGCATTTCGGCAGATTCCGAGAAAGGCAATGATGCCCAAATTCACGTTGATGAGTTAATAGATCGTGCGTCTGAGCTTCTCGGTCATTCCGGCTACCTTGCCTACCTCAACGCGGCACTTGACCACATTCTGACCGATATCCGTGAAGATCTTGAAGAGTTTGGCGTCGAGTTTGACCACTGGTTCTCCGAAATAGAGCTGGAAGATAGCGGAGCAATCCAGCACGCAATAGATTGCCTTGAGGAACATGGCCATCTCTATATCAAAGACGGCGCAACCTGGTTACGGGCTTCTGAGCTCGGTGACGAGAAAGACCGGGTCATAGTCAGGGAAAACGGCAAAGCCACTTATTTCGCTTCCGACATTGCTTATCTTTTGAATAAGCTCGAACGTGGATTCGATCATGCCATTTACGTGTTCGGAGCAGACCATCACGGATACATCGCTCGCTTGAAGGCAGCAGCCCAGGCTCTGGGGAAAGACCCTGAGTGCATTGAGATTCTGCTGGTGCAATTTGTGGCATTGTTTCGCGACGGCGAAAAAGTAGCCATGTCGACAAGGTCGGGGAAGTTCATTCCGCTACGCCGGCTAAGGGAAGAAGTCTCCAGCGATGCCGCGCGTTATTTCTTCGTTATGCGCTCGCATGATCAACACCTTGATTTCAATCTTGACCTTGCCAAGTCAAAGACCAACGAAAACCCTGTCTACTATATCCAGTATGCACATGCGCGAATCCGTAGCGTATTCAGGAACCTGGATCAGCTGGATCTGACGCATAATTCTGCCATTGGCGAAGCAGCCCTGGAGTTGTTAACTGAAGAACACGAATTGTCCCTGATGCGGGCCCTCAGCCGGTACCCTGAAGTGATAGAGATAAGCGCCAGACAGCGTGCGCCACACACAATTGCCCACTATCTTCACTCCCTGGCGACTGAGTTTCATGCTTATTACAGTGCTCACCAATTTCTGGTGGATGGCGAAAATTTGCGCAATGCGCGGCTCAACCTGATTCTTGCAACCCAGAACATACTCAGCGATGGCCTGGCCATGTTGGGAATTTCTTCACCAGAGGAAATGTAAGATGGCAGCGCCACGCCGTAAAAAAACCACCAAACGCCGCGGCGCCAGCCGGGGCCGCAAACAGTCGTCTCCGGCTTTCCTGTGGTTCCTGTCCGGATTAGTGATCGGGCTGGGCATTTCAGGCTTCCTGTTTTTTAAAGGCTATCTCCCTGACCGGCCAGATCAGCAACCGGTACCTGACGCGGCTGGTTTACCGTCCGAAGAACTCATTGATAGCTCAGGCAGCGTGGCTGGAAAAAGCAGTGATCGTCGTTTTGATTTCTTCACAGTGTTGCCTGAAATGGAAGTCATCGTTCCGGACCAGGAACTGAGCAGAGACGCACAACCTCCAAGCCCGCAAGCCGTCAACGGTGGCTATCGATCCTACATTTTGCAGGTGGCATCGTTCAGAAATTCAGGTGAAGCCGATCAGATGAAAGCCCGTCTTGCCTTGTTGGGCAGTGTTGCAAGTATCCAGGTAGTTACCATTAACGGCGCCACCTGGCACCGCGTTCGCATCGGGCCTTTAGATGGGGCCCGCCGCACAGATGAGATTCGCAGAATGTTACAGGACAATGGAATTGAAACACTGGTAATGAAAGCAAATCCCTGATTAGGATTATTCCTGTATTCAGGTGCGAGCGTACAGGTCCGGGTCAGAATCAGAGCCTGCCTTGGGCTGCTTCCGGGATTGTTGCCAGGCTGCGCAAGCTTTTCAGAATTCGCCACCTTTCCAGTTGTTACTGTCCCGCCCGCTGAATTCGTTGGCATCAAAAATCTGAATGGCATTACGTAATGCCAGGCTTTCTGTTGCCTTCGCAAACTCCATCATGCTTCCGTTTGCCTGGTCAGGACCATGTCTTCTAAGCCACCTTGCAAACAGGTTGCGCACCAAAGCTCCATCATTGCCTTTGCAAGCTTTCTTCAACTCTGCCAGCAAGCTGGCTTCGTCCAGGGAAACACTTTTTTCCACTTTTGGCTTTCCATGCTTGGGCGAACCGCCACGCAGCAGAATGATCAATGTGATCATCCAAAGAATCGCAAATACGACCGTCAGTACACGCCAACGTTGCAAATCAGAAACCATTGAAGGGTCAATCACGGACTCCGGCGAATATACCGGGGTAACGGTAGCGACACCCGGGCCTGTTATCTCCGCGGCCAACTCGGATGCCGAAACCTCGACACGATGCTCCGGCAAAATGGCGGTTCGTAACTGGTTTGATGTCGTGTCCCACCAGTCGAGACGAATTTCCGGAAGAATCATCTGCCCTGCTTGTTCCGGTACCACTGCATATCGAAATTCTTTGTGGCCCAATACCCACCGGCCGTTATCACGGCTAATTCCCTGCGGCTGATCCGGGTAGATCCTGGCATTCTCCATCGCCGGCCAACCGGGCTCTTCAATCATGTTTTCTTCCAGGCCGACCGCGTCCAGGATCACTGTGCGTGTCACAGGTTCACCCACCTGAAGTTTTTCAGCTTCCGATATTTGCTGTGAAAGCGTAATTCTACGAGCCGGTAGCCAGTGCTCACCTGCGTAATCTGCCGGTTTAGGCAGCACCATTACTTTTACCGGTTCACTTTCAACGGAGACTCGCCTACCCCTGACTGATGGCTGCCACAGGCGGTCTGCCGGACGTTCTATCAGGCGGCCACTTAAGGTTAGAGGGGGTATTTCCAGTTCACCGGAACGCTCGGGGAATATCGCGTATCGCCGCTCAAGAACCCGGAAACGAATCCCGTTTCGTGTTGACTGGAACGGGACTTCATCAAGCAATCGAACAGATGCCTGCTGCGGAGCAGGCGGATTAATCGCCGCTTCTGTCAGGTTTTGCTGGTAAAAAATCCTTACTGTCAAAGCCAGTTGCGCATGAACATAATACGGCCCCTGTGCCGGATCGAGAGATAGCTCTATGAACACCGGGGGCATTTCACCGGGCTCCAGTTCAGGCGCTGGAGTTACCTGTACCTGCAGCGGCTTTGTCGAGGCGCCTTGCAAGGCCAGGGCAGGTATTACGAGCGTTCCTACCCGCCGTGGCTCAAGTGTAAACAACAACCTGACTACGGCGATCTGGCGGCCGTTTACGATCGACATCTGGGTCTCCGAGCGCTGGTCCAGAATCTCGAAATTTTCCCTTAGCCCCTCCAGATCAGTGGACAGGCTTTGCTGGGGGTCATTGGTCTGTAGAATCAGCGTGATTGTCTCGCCCTCAACGATTTTTGCCCTATCCAAAGTTGCTGTCACCTCGGCCGCCATGGCCTGGAATGACTGGAATAAAAAAAGCAAAGTTGTAAGCAGAAAAGTCGCCCTTGGGACCCTCTGATTGGCTCTGAACGAACTGGATTGCAAGCTCGTTACCATTTTTTCTTCTCATCCTGCGGTGCGCCACGGCGTTGATGTTGATTACGGAATTTACGTCTTAACAAGCCACCGGGGTCATCCGGAATCCTGCGCAACCACTGCTCCATTGCCTGCGCATCTTCTTCTGACCAGGCCATTTCCAATTCCTGTTGAGAAGGTTCAGACTGCTCTCCTTCCTGTGGTTCCCCTTCCTCATCAGAGTCATTTTCACCTTCGCGTGGTTCGCCTTCCTGCTCAGAATCCTGGCCCCCTCGGTCTGTTCTTTCGAATTCTCTCCCTGGTCGCCTTCCTGATCCTGTTCCTGTTGCTGCTTAAGTTGTTCTACCAGGGCACGGTTAAACAGGGCATCCTCCATTTCTGGGTTGCTCGAGAGCGCACGGTCATAGGCTGTGATCGCACCATCAAGGTCGCCGGCCAGTGCCAGTGCGTTACCCTGGTTATACCAGCAGTCTTCGCCAGCACTCCTTGACCAGCTTTGAATCGCGCCCGGATAGTCTTCGGCCCGGTAAAATGCTTCGCCCGAAATGGACGGATCAATGGCAAGTCCCGCAGCGACATCCGCTTTGTTTGCCTTCAATGCCGACTGTGCCTGCTGATCGCGTCTTTGCCACAGGTCATCCCAGATGTCAGCGCGCGCAGTTTGACTCACCAACAGGCCAGGGAGAAACAGCACCGGCCATGCGAAAAGGAGAGCACGCCTGAACCCTACCGCAACGAATGGCAGGAGTAACAGTACCAGCCAGGGCCCGATGTCTTTCCAGCGTTCACCCAAGGCATCATCACGCAGCATAAACTTGCCGCCTTCCGATCCGATCCAGGGCGATGCCTGGTTGGAAATAGCCTCCAAGCGGCTCAATTCCCCGTTGCCCGCAGATGCAACCGCTTTTAGCGATTCCTGTTCCAGCCGGGTTATCACGACGTTGCCCTGGGCATCGCTGACGAAACCGGCGCCGCTCGGAATGGGTGAGCCTTCCCGGGTTCCCACCGCCAGAACTGAAGTTGTAATGCCTTTTTGCGCCAGTTTCGCTGCTGTTCTCGCATCGGAGGCATCCGCACCATCGCTGATCAGGAGTATTTCCCCCTGTGAGACACTGGCGCGTTCCAGTAAATCTGCTGCCAATTCCAGAGCCCGGTCTGCCCTGCTACCGGCTACCGGAATGATTTCGGGCTGGAGAGCCGGCAGCATGTTCGCAATCGTATTCATATCGCTGGTTAAGGGCGAAACCACGTAGGCATCGCCGGCATAGGCTACCAGGCCCATTTGTCCCTCCTGCGTTGCTTCCAGCATGTCCATCAACCAGAAGCGCGCCTGCGTCAGGCGGTTTGGACGAAGATCCTCTGCCAGCATTGACATCGAAAGATCGAGCACCAGCACCCGTGAATCACGCGCAGAATATGAGGTATCAGGCAGTTTTTGCCAGCTGGGACCGGCCAGCGCCAAGGCGGTAAATACCAAAATCAGTGCGGCCAGTACCGACCCTTTCAATCCCGGTTTTGAGGCCTGATTGCCAACGCTCAGCCACTTTAGCAAATGCGCATCACACACTTTGCTCCAGTCTCCGGATGGCCGGCGGTAAAACCGCCACGCAGTCGGAATGATCACCGCAAGCGGCAGGCATAACAGCCACCAGGGGCGAATGAACTGAAGTGACAGGATTTCCATCAACCGGTCGCCGCGTGTCGCCAGCTACGCGGACGGATGCTGACGATAATTGCAACAATGGCAAACAGGTAGGCCAGGCTCAAAGGGAGGTAGAACAATTCGTCCACCGGCCGCACTGCCTCTACATCACTTTCGACCGGTTCCAGTTCGTCCAGCATTCGGTAAATCTCAGCAAGGCCTTCGGCGTCACGTGCGCGGAAATAGACGCCACCGGTTCGTTCCGCAATCGTACGCAGGGTGTCTTCATCGAGATCTGCCGAAGGATTCACGACCCTAGATCCAAAAAAATCCTGCACCATCATATCATCAGCGCCAACCCCAACGGTGTAAATGGTCGGTAGTGGCTCAGTCTGAAACTTTCTTCTTGTAAGGGCCACGTTTTTTAGGTTGATTTTCTGGCACGAGATTAGCAATTTCTTCCAGTGACCACACATGATCCGTAACGCCAGCTTCCATTGCCGGTGTGACTCTCAACGTTTGATGTATGCGCCCGAAATTGTAGTACATAAAGTGCAATGAAATTGCATGCATATGATTTTCAATTTTCTTACTGAACGCATTGGTTAATCTTGTAAAGCGGCGCATGGACATTCTCATGGTCAGGTTTTGGCGTTCAACAAAGCTAGTTGAAACATGAGACTGATTGGGCTTTCCGTTAACTTTGTTTTTCTTAGTACCAGTGCATTTTGCTGGACTGTAACGCTTCTGCTCTGATTTAGGCGCATCACCATATATCTTAATTAACTGAGAGTAATCAACGTTGTCGCCAAATGAGTCTTCTACGGCTTCTATGTAGACTCTCAAGCCATCAGTGGTCAGTTGGATACGATTGCTCAGCCTGCTCGCCAGATCGTACATAAAGCCTCTGGCTGCGTCCGCATCACGATAATCAACGCGCCAACAAGGCACAATTTTGGTGTCAGCGCAGATAGCAGTCCATGTCCATATATCGCCCACACCGAACAGTTCCTTCATTTCTTCCGGCACATTCTTTTGCTTCGAGTACACGAAAGACCAGATTTCATCACATTCAATCCGCTTACAGGGAAGATCGCGAAGGGGTTTGTCCTGATAGTCTAAACAGGCTGAACCAACGTCACGAAGCAACTTATCAACCGTGTTACGGCTTACGTCTGCCATTCTTGCGGTAGCGCGAAGGCTATTACCCTCTACCAGCATATGAAGTATCTGTGCACGTTTTTTTATATGTAGTTTATTCATACTGAATATTATACATGACCGCTTATGCAAATACAACACTTTGTGAATAGTTTCGGAATAATTATTGCTTATTATTGTAAATAATGATAGTTTCTTTTACTGTACGTCGTCAGAGCATGTGGGACCACTTGAGCCTTTTTCTAAGAGACACTTTTCTGCCCATGCTTTCTCCAGTCTAGCCTGCTAACCGCAGGTTTTGTATTTTCCTTTGCGTTAACGTTCTGGCTTTGATCATTGACCGTCGGTCCAGGATGTCGTTTCTTCTTCCGTTATACACATCAGCCGGCGTCACGTTATCCAGTGATTCGTGATACCGCTCATGGTTGTAATGAGCCACCCACTGAGCAATGGCACTTTCCAGTTCCCACGGGAAGTAATAATTCTCCAGCTTGACCACGTTTTTCATCGAACGGTGGTAGCGTTCGATCTTGCCCTGGGTCATCGGGTGGTACGGTGCTCCCCGGGTGTGCTTCATGTCTTGATCCTGCAACCATTCCCTGAGTTCTTTTGAGATATAGCAGGGGCCGTTGTCAGACAGTAACCTGGGCTTGTGATGCACCCTGACTTCGGTGAGCCCTGTGGCTTTCAGAGCATCTTCCAGAGTATCGGTGACATCATGCGCCGCCATCGTGGTCGTCAACCGCCAGCTGATGATGTAACGGGAATAGTCATCCAGGATCGTCGACAGGAAGTACCAGCCCCAGCCCACCACCCGGAAGTAGGTAAAGTCTGTCTGCCACAGTTCATGTACACGCCGTGTCGGATGCTGGAACGCATCGGCTGCGCTCATCACTATGAACTGTGGGCTGGTAACCAGGTCATGGGCCTTGAGGATGCGATAGACACTGGACTCCGAGATAAAGTACTCATGGGTATCAGTAAGATGCCAGGCCAGTTCCCGGGGTGTCAGCTCCGGTTGTTCCAGGGCCACATCAACAACCAGTTCCCGTACCGACTCGGGGATCTTGTTCCAGTGCTGACGTGATGCCCTGCTGTGGTTCTGCAAGCCATCAGGGCCATCGCGTTCATAAGCCTGATACCAACGGTAGAAACTGCTGCGACTGACGTTGATCTCGACCAGAGTCCTGCGCACGGATAACTCCGAGTCTTCCACCAGGCGGATAATGGCCAGCTTTTCAGATGCGCTGTACATCAGTCTTCGTCCAATGTCACACCCTGCCCAGTGAGACTTTTTTTAAGCCAGTCATTGCGCAGGTACAGTTCGGCAACCGCTTGCTTGAGGGTGGTATTTTCTTTTCTGAGACCAACCACTTCATCGCTGTTGGCTTCTCTGACGGTATCTCCTGACAGGCGCTTTTTACCGGCCTCCAGAAAATCCTTGCTCCAGCGGTAATACAGATTGTTGTTAATACCTTCCTGGCGACACAGTTCAGCGATCGAGCTTTCACCGCGCAATCCATCCAGTACGATACGGATCTTTTCCTCTGACGAGAACTTGCGACGGGTATTGCGGCGGATCTCCTTGACCCGTTTGGTGGTGTTTGACATGCTCATATTGAGACTCCTCTGCTTCAGGTTAAAAATAGCAGAAGTGTCTCTTAGTTAAAGCAGTTGATTGGCCCCATATGGGCTGACGTCACACACTCTAAGTACCAACGTAGGAACGTTGGAACGCTCGGTTGAAAGATTGGTTGACGGATTCGCGTATTTTAAATGGGTGATCCCGATACTAATTGCCACATTGCTAGCTCTCGTGGCGCTCGTTGCTTTTAAATAATCACGATCTTTTCCATCTTGCCCTAGCAGCCTTCTTAGCGGCTTCGCTCCGTTCCTCTGCGGTCATCTTTGCGGCACGGGCTTTTCCACCCTTTAAGCCACCTTTTCGCCCCAGTGCAACAGCAGCAGGGTCTTTCCCTTTGTTGGGATCAGGATCAACAGCTTCGCCGGTAGAAAGGTCTACAATAGCCTTGGCTAGCAGGTTAGTATCGCGGGGTCTTTTTGGATTGCCCATACAGGGCATTATAGCATGAGCGGTCAAGCATAGAAATTTGAGACTGAGCCACTACCAAATGGTCAGACCCTGGCGGGCTGCAAATTCTGCAGCTTGTAAAGGCTGTACTTCTCCGGAGGTATTGGCGCCATCAGTGAGCAGGATCAGGACTCTTTCAGACTCGGCGTCTTCGCGCAGGCGCTTTACTGCCAGGCCGATAGCATCACCGATGGCTGTTTCTCTTCCGGCAAGACCAATTTCTGACTCATCCAGCAGTGCTGCGGTGGTTTCAGTGTCAAATGTCAAAGGAGTCTGCAGATATGCCCGGCTGCCAAAAAGGACGAGACCGACCCGGTCACCCCGCCTGCGCTGCAGAAATTCACCAGGCACATGTTTGACCACCACAAGCCGGTTCACGGCGCGATCTTTCCAACCCATGTCCTGGGTATCCATGCTTCCGGATATGTCCACTGCCAGCAGCAGGTCGCGACCGGTGATGGGTAAGGTGTCAATATCACCGACCCACTGTGGACGGCTGGCTGCCAGTATTAACATCAACCACACCAGGGTGGCTGCCGCTGCCAGTAATGGCCGCTTCATCCAGCCGGTATGGCTGCCTACGACAACCTGGTACCAGGGCACTTTCAATGCTTGCATGTCCCTGGAAGGTGACTCGGGTAAAAGTCGCCGGATGATCCACGGTAGTGGCAACAGGGTCAGTAACCAGGGCCAGCCCAGGGTAAATCCTGTTGTGATGCTAACCATATTGCATGATCCATTGCCTGGCACTTTTGACCAGCGAGCCGGCATTGAATGAAGCCGCAGGCTGGTAGGGGCCTTGCGCCAGTACTGACAATTCCGCAACCGAGTCTGACCCTTGCAGTTTAATTTCCACAAAATCCGTCCACTCACGACCCTGCATACGGGCGCAATGGTTTTCAGGGAATGCGCGCAAAGCCACAATTTTAAAAACCCTGTTAAGGCTGGAAAGAAATTCCTGGGGATTAAAAGCCGGATCCACTGTCTGTTCCACGTGGTCGACGAACTTCATGAGTTGGAGGCGGCGCTGGTGTGCGCGGTACCGTCCCATGACTTGCCTGAGAACGAGGAACAGAATACAGGCCAGCAACAGCGCAAGTATCCACCAGCCCGGTGCAGGCGGCCACCAGGGCGCCGCCGGTGCTGCATGAATATCCCGCAATTGCGAAAGAAGATCTCCGCCCTGGGAATTCATGCTGCCCGTCCAACCAGGATCCGAAGGTCCCGCCCCAACACTTCAACAGGGTCATCGTCCGTTTGCATGACCACCCAGCCACACTGGTGGCGTTGAAAAAGCCGTTTGGGATCCAGGCTGTGGTGCATGCTCATTTCATCGAAACGGGACTTTGCCTGCCCACTCGTTGTGTCCAGCATACTGTTGTGCATCCCGTCACTAATGGGGTAACGGCCGGCGGGTAATTCCTTTTCCGCCGGATCCACGATCTGGCAACCGATGACATCATTGTGCTGGCGAAGGCGGGACAAATGACGGTTACAGTCCTCATCCAGGCCAAAGAAATCACTAAGGACCAGGCTGCCAGGTCTGACAGCATGGCGTACCCTTTCGAGCGCACTCGAAAGCGGTTCCTGTCCATTGCACTCTTTTTCAGGGTTTAGCCAGTCCACCAATCCCTGGATGACACGCATGGCACCACGCCGCCCACCTGCAGGACGCAACTCGCGGTGAACTCCGGGTGCAAACATGAAAGAGCCAATCCGGTCACCCCGTCGAACGGCGGTCCAGGCAATTGCAGCGGCAAGATGACCGGCAGCTACTGATTTGAGTTTTTTTCGGGTGCCGAAAAACAGGCTGGAGCCAGCATCAAGTACGATTATGACTGGCCGTTCGCGTTCTTCATGGAATATTTTTGTATGCGGTTTTCCAGTTCGGGCGGTGACGCGCCAATCCATATTCCGGATGTCATCCCCGGGCTGGTAATTGCGGGACTCGAGAAAATCCATCCCACGGCCTCGAAATCGCGAGCGGTAGGAACCAGCCAGCGATGACGCTGCCGGGCGATGCATAGGCAGCAATAAAGCATTGCAGCGGGGTCGAAGTGCAATCAACTCCGATGCATCCAGATGAATACCATCGCCCACCAACTTACTGTCCAATACTGGTTTCACAGGCACACTGCTGCGATATGCGGGCTCATATTAAGGGACCGGTACCAGGTCCAGAAGGCGATCGGTCAGTTCATCGACACTAACGCCATCCGCCTCTGCTTCATACGACAATAAAACCCTGTGACGAAGCACGTCATGGATGGTGGCGTGAATATCATCCGGAGAAACGTAATCACGCCCATCCAGCCAGGCACGGGCACGGGCACAGCGGTCGAGGCCGATGGTCGCCCTGGGGCTGGCGCCGTAACTCACCAGGTTCGCCATGTTCTCATCCCATTTGCCTGGCTCGCGGGTGGCCAGGACCAGTTGTACGATGTACTCCTCCAGCGCCGGCGCCAAATGTAAATTAAGTACCTGCGACTGAACGGCAAATACCTGTTCCTGGGTAACCAGTATCGGTGCTTCGTCTACTTTTGCCAGTTCATCGCGCGCCTGCTGGCGGGCAAGATTCAAAATGTCCTGCTCTACCTGTGCATCAGGGTAGGTGATATTTACCTGCATCAAAAACCGGTCAAGCTGTGCTTCGGGCAGTGGATAGGTGCCCTCCTGCTCAATCGGGTTCTGTGTTGCCATGACCAGGAAAAGCTGTGGCAAAGGGTAAGTAACACTGCCTACCGTCACCTGGTGTTCGCCCATGGCTTCCAGCAAAGCAGACTGCACCTTGGCCGGTGCACGATTTACTTCGTCTGCCAGGATCAGGTTATGAAATATTGGCCCGCTCTGAAATTCGAAGGTGCGTTCCTGTGGTCGATAGATTTCAGTTCCTGTCAGGTCTGCTGGCAACAGGTCCGGTGTGAACTGGATCCGGTGAAAGTCTCCCTCGATCCGTTCCGCCAGTACTTTAATGGCCGTGGTCTTGGCCAGTCCTGGCGCGCCCTCTACAAGGAGGTGCCCGTGGCACAACAGGGCCATGGTCAAACGCTCCATCAGGCGTTCCTGTCCGATAATTAATTCATTAACCGCCTTGCCAAGCGCTTCGAACGCTTCACGTTCCGGGTGGGGCGCCTTGTTCTCTTTCAGTGCTGGATTAACTGATTCCATTTGCAAACCTGTTTTTAAAAGCTTTCATTATCGGGAGTGGGATTCTATACGCATGGCAGACTCGCCACCACAACCACGTATCGTCTAACAATCTTATAAAAATGATGAGTGTCATTCGTCACAGGTACCCGTTAACCGTGCAATGCTGGACTCGAATGATGGTTCTGTACCTTGCAAATACCCAAAATATTGCTACGATAGTGTTCGTAGACAAAACGGTTCCCCTTCTTCCTTCGGGAGACAGCATGAAAATCAGGCTTCTTCTTTCCCTGGCCCTCCTCCTGCTTTGCGGCGCCTGCACTGTCATCAAACCCGCTACAGCGACCGAAGCAGATCCTGCTTCCGCTTATATTTACCATATAGAGGCTGCCAGCAAGGGACGTGCAACCAGGATTATCTGGGTCAATCCGCCACGCAACAAGGATCTGGTCAAGAAAAAAGGCTGAGCCAGGGGGCCTCTATTGCATCAGAGGCTCGTTAAAACTCCTGCGGGTCTATATCCAGTGACCAGCGTACCCGTCGGGTGGCGGGCAAGGCTCTCACCAATGGCAACCACGAGTCCAGCGCAGAATGCAGCGAAGACCTGTGATTGTCCTGCACCAGCAAATACCATCGAATCCTGCCGCCCTTCTTTTCCATCTGGGCAGGGTAAGGCCCGTGAATTTTGACCGTGGCGCTTTCAAACCGGTCTCGTGCATCCTGCAAAAACCCAAGAACATCGTTTCTGTCATGTGCTTCTGCCTTGAGCACAGCCTGGAAACTGAAGGGCGGAAGTCCGGCCTGTTCCCGATCCTTCAGTAGTTCGCTGGCGAATGCCTCGAAGCCTTCTTTAAACAGGCTTTCAAGTAAGGGGTGGTCCGGATGATGGGTTTGTAATACCACTTCTCCGGGTCGGCCTTCCCGCCCTGCCCTTCCCGCTACCTGGACCATCAGTTGTCCCAGTCGTTCCAGCGCACGGAAATCACCACTATAAAGTGCCTGGTCAAGGTTGACGATGACTACCCGCGTCACCAACGGAAAGTGATGACCCTTGGCCAGCATCTGCGTACCCACGAGTATGCAGGGACCGCCTGAGCGGACTTTTTCATACAGGTCTTCAAACGCACCTTTACGGACTAGCTGGTCACGGTCAAATCTGAAAAGAGGGTATTCCGGAAATCTTTCGCTGAGCAATTGCTCTAACTGTTGTGTCCCCTCACCCACACCCTGCAGGGCATCAGCCCCACAATCCGGGCACAGGGACGGTACTGCCTGGCGGTGTTCACAATGGTGACACACCAGTGCACGTGCCTTTCGATGCCAGGTCAGGTTGGCGTCACAACGCGCGCAACTGCCATGCCAGCCACATTCGCTGCAAAGCAACACCGGCGCGTAGCCCCGGCGATTCAGGAACACCAGCACCTGTTCCCCCTGTTGCAGCGTTTCACCAATAGAAATCATCACCGGTTCCAACACCCCCCCTTTTGCAGGCCGGTTTCTAAGGTCCTCTATGCGCAATGCCGGTGGACGGGCGCCGGTTGCCCGTGTTCGCAGCCGGTTCCAGGTGTACTTACCCACCGCTGCGTTATAAATCGTCTCCAGCGATGGGGTTGCCGAACCAAGCACGATAGGAATACCCATGCCGGAGGCGCGTTTGACGGCAACATCGCGTGCTGAATACCTGAACCCGTCCTGCTGCTTAAAAGACGCATCGTGTGATTCATCCATGATAATAAGGCCGGGCTCAGACATGGGCATAAACAGTGCAGAGCGGGTGCCCAGCATCAGCCTTGCCTGTCCACAACGGGCTGCTGACCAGGCAGAAAGGCGCTGACCATCGGAAAGGCCGGAATGATAGACCGCAGGTTGAAGTCCCAACCGTTGGGTAAAGCGCCGGATCAACTGTGGCGTCAGACCAATTTCAGGCACCAGCACAAGCGCCTGGCGTCCTGAATCAAGCACCTTGCGGATCAGTTCAAGATAGATTTCTGTTTTACCGCTACCGGTAATCCCGTCCAGCAGATGACAGCGAAACCGCTCCAGGTCGGCTGAAATGGATTGCAAAGCCTGTGCCTGTTCGGAAGTGAGTTGCGGCCCGCTTCCGGGATTCAAACCCTGGAATACAGATAAATCTTCCCTTGCCCAGCCCTGTTCAATTAGCCGTGCCATTAAGCGCCGCCAGCCTGCTCTCCACTCAACTAACTGTTCTGCGACGGCGGGTCCTTTTTGCAAGCGCTCCAGCAAGGCGAATTGTTGCTTTGCACGTCCGGGCGGTTCACAAAGTCTTTTGTGGCCTTCTTCTGTCAGGGAGTATTGGACCGCCGGGTTCGGAATCTCGCCACCTGCGCGGCGCAAGGCGGGCGGGATTGCATTCGAAATAATTTCCCCGGGAGCATGCTTGTAGTAGTGACAGCACCAGTCGAGCAGGTTCATCAATTCCATGTTTAACAAAGGTTTACACTCATCGAAAACCTTGTTGACGGGTAACAGGCGGGAGGCTGCCACCTGGCTTTCTGAACTGACTCCAGTCACCACCCCGACCAGCTGGCGTTTGCCAAAAGGTGCCAAAACCCTTGTGCCCCGCTCTAACCGGGGCGTTTCCGGTGGACAAAGATAGTCAAAAATCTGTGGCAGAGGAACCGGTAACGCGACGTGCACAATGTGTTGATCGAGCGGGTAATTCATTGCCGCTGATTCTAGCAGCACGCAGGCGGCGCAGCTGAAGTACAACTCCTTACCAAGATTCGCTATGGCCTGTGACCGCTGATATACATTGAGGCAGATTGAATCCAGCCAGCCCGATTATCAAAAAAAAGCCGGTTTTGCATCACACGAACCGGCTTCTTCAGTTTTTTTCAACGAATTAGTTGATCGTGCTGCCCGCTCCTTCTTCTACGATCTGGGAAAACTGCTGGGCCAGCAGGTTACCGTCACCTTTGAGCTCGACCATATCTGCTACGATTCGCGCCGATTCCCTTAACAGCAGATCCGCGCGTTCATCAGTTTCCTCGTCATCTGGATCGGTTTCCGCAGCTTCTGCGCGCTCCTGAACGGTTAATACGTTAGGTTCCCCGATCAACGGGCCGGTACTTTCACGCTGTGCTTCACGTGCAAGGCGTTTGGCCTTATTCTCTGCCATTTCCTGGCGCCTTACCGATTCCATCAGCGAAACATGTTTGTCATCTTTATTTTCGTTAAATTCGGCTATGTCTGTCACCAGCCAGGCAAATTCCTGGTCGCTTGAACTACGGACCTGGTAACGAAAATCTGTTACCGCCACCAACTGACTCAGATTGCCCAACGGTTCATATTCAGCAGGCTCAATTTTCGTCCATGGAAGTGCGTTTTGCAGGGAACGTTCACCGTAATCGTGCGGGTCACCGGCCGAAGGAAACTTGATGTCAGGAACCACGCCCTTGTTTTGGGTTGAGCCTCCCCTAACCCGGAAAAATTGCGCCATGGTAATTTTCAACTGCCCCAGGCCGGGCGTATCGGAAGGCGCGTAATCGTCGAGATCCAACAGGCTTTGGACTGTGCCCTTGCCGAATGTGGTCTCGCCAATAATCAGGCCGCGACCGTAGTCCTGGATGGCCGCCGCAAAAATTTCACTGGCGGAGGCGCTGTAGCGGTTTACCAGAACCACCATAGGACCGTTCCAGGCCATTCCCGGGTCGGTGTCCACTTCGGTGCTGATTCTGCCGGTTGAATTACGTACCTGTACTACGGGTCCCTTGTCGATGAATAGCCCTGTCAGGGTGGTCGCCTCAAGCAAAGATCCGCCGCCGTTATTTCGCAGATCAACCACAATTCCATCAGCACCCTGGTCCTTCAGATCCTCGATAAGCCGACGCACGTCGCGGGTACTGGATCGGTAGTCAGGGAGGGTTTGTGCACGCCCGCTAAAGTCCATATAGAAAACCGGCAGGTCTATGACACCGATTTTTACCACTTCGCCGTTTTCACGCGGTACTTCGATAAGCTCGCTCTTGGCGGCCTGCTCTTCAAGTTTTACTTCGCTACGTACGATATCAATAATTTTAGTTGGTCCATCTACACCTGCGTCTTCCGGAAGCACTTCGAGCCTGACGACCGTATCCTTGGGCCCTCGGATCAGGTCAACAACATCATCAACACGCCAGCCTATGACATCAACCATCTTGCCTTGCCGCCCCTGACCAACAGCGGTGACGCGGTCACCGGCCTGTAATCTTCCATCCTTCTCTGCCGGGCCGCCTGCAACCACGCGGGCAATGCTGGTGTACTCAGTTTCGCGCCCGAGCAAAGCGCCAATGCCTTCAAGTGAAAGCTTCATCGAAATTTCGAAATTTGCCGAACTGCGCGGTGACAGGTAAGCTGTATGGGGTTCAATTGCCTGGGCAAAGGCGTTCATAAACAATTGAAAAATGTCAGCCGACTTCAATTCCGTGATCCGGCGATCCAGGTTTTCATAACGCTCTTTGAGGATTTTTACGATTTCCTCGTCTTCTTTGGTGGCCAGGCGAAGCCTGAGGAAATCGTTTTTAACGCGTTTGCGCCAGATTTCGTCGAGTTCTGCCTGGCTGGCCGCCCAATCACCTTCGGAGCGGTCATAAACATAGGTCTCATCAATCGAAAAATCGAAGGGCTTATTCAACGACTCCCGTGCAAAAGCAACCCGCTGGCGTACACGATCGGCGTAAATATTGAACATCTCGTATGCCGGAGATAAATCAGAATGCCGCAAAGCATCATCCAGTCCATCACGAAAGCGCTCAAATGAGGCCACATCAGAGGCCAGGAAATAAGTCAGGTTCGGATCCAGCAGTTTAACGTAGCCATCAAAGATGTCGCTGGACAGCTTGTTATCGAGTCTGGTGTCTTTGTAATGCCAGTTGGTGAGAAACTTGGTAGCCAGGTTGCTGGCAAACCTTTGTTCCATGTTCGGTTTCAGGCTGATCGGCTGTGCAACCGGGACCGAAGCCCAGGCGGCGAAGGTGACCAGGGCACTGGTCAGAAGAATTACTTGAATTTTTATTACTCTCAAACCATACACTCCGTATTAAATGCCAGGTCGCGCATTCTGCGCTGCGCTTACTAATGACCACCCTCATAACAATTGGGTTCAATTAAGCCAGTAAACACCGATCTTGTGCAAGGGCTAAAAGGCATGGTCAGCTAAGCAGTCCGGAGTCTTTCGCCATTTGGTCAGCGTGGTAAGAGGAGCGAACCAAGGGGCCGGATGCTACATGCGTGAACCCCATTAGCTTGCCGGATTCGGCAAATCGATCAAATTCTTCAGGTGTCCAGTAGCGAATCACCGGATGGTGATGCGGAGTTGGCTGAAGATACTGCCCGATTGTAACCATGTCCACGTCGTGATCACGAAGATCCTGCATTGCCTTTTCAATCTGCAGCCTCGTCTCGCCCAGGCCCAACATAATGCCGGACTTGGTTGGAATTTTAGGATGGTTCGCTTTAAATCGCTGCAATAAATTGAGCGACCAGTGATAGTCCGCACCCGGTCGCACATTGCGGTACAGCGGCTCAACCGTCTCCAGGTTGTGGTTGAACACGTCAGGGGGTTGCGTGGCCAGAATCTCAAGTGCACGCTCCATTCGGCCCTTGCCCCTGAAGTCCGGCACCAAGATTTCAACTTTGGTTGTCGGGTTGAGCGCCCTGATGTGTTTGATGCAGCTGGCAAAGTGTCCGGCACCGCCATCCCGGAGATCATCACGATCCACAGAGGTCACGACCACGTAACGCAGGCCCATATCCCGGATGGTATTGGCCAGGTTTTCCGGCTCCTTCCCATCTGGCGGTTTCGGGCGGCCATGCGCGACATCACAGAATGAGCAGCGACGCGTACATATATCACCCAGGATCATAAAAGTTGCTGTGCCCTTGGTAAAACACTCATGGATATTCGGGCAGCTGGCCTCTTCACAAACCGTGACCAGGCTATTGACCCGTAACTGTGCTTTCAGCTTCTCAACAGCATTACCGCTGGGCAATCTGACGCGTATCCAGGGCGGCTTGCGCAGCACCGGCGCTTCAACATCAAATATTGCTGTATTTCTCGCAAGCTTGTCAGCGCCCACCTGGACGGCCATGTAAGATGAGCCGTCAAGCTGAATGGGGATTTTTTGACCTGAAGACAAAAGAATTCCCCGATTAAGCCAATTTTAAACCGGGCAGTGTTTCGCCGGCCTGGCAAAGCCTGCCACCGTAGCCCAGAATTCCGGCCAGGCATGTGATCAACCTGTCCTGAACCTGTTGAATTTTAGCCGTGCAAAAATCAGAAAGTTGAGTGACTTCCAGGCCTTCAAAACCACATGGGTTAATCCTTTGATAGGGCTCGAGGTCCATGTTGATATTAAAAGCCAGGCCATGGAAAGAACATCCGCGACGCACCCGAAGACCAAGTGCAGCGATTTTTATACCATCAACATAGACTCCTGGTGCCCCTGCTGCACGACCGGCATTAACTCCATAAGTTTTCAAAACCCGGATAACAGCCTCTTCGATACCGGAAACGAGATCCCTGACACCCATGCCCAATCTACGGATATCCAGCAGTGGATAGGCGACAATCTGGCCCGGGCCGTGGTAGGTAACCTGGCCTCCACGGTCTGACTGCAATACCGGAATGTCACCGGCTGCCAGTATGTGCTCTTTCCGTCCGGCCTGGCCCAGTGTGAAAACCGGCGGATGCTCAACCAGCCACACTTCATCCGGCGTAGTTGCATCCCGGTTATCGGTAAAGCTCTGCATTGCCCGCCAAACGGGTTCATATTCCATAAGCCCCAACTGACGGATGTGAAGAGAGGATCTGACCTGATCGACCGGCACCTGGATTACCCGGTTGACAGTATTCATAAAGCCATCAACACCTGTTCACAGGCGGTCAGCTCTGCGTAGATCAGGTCCAGTTGCTCGCGGGAAACGGCATTAATGGTAATCGTTACTGAAAGGAAATTGTCGGACCCGCTACTGCGTGACCTGACCTGTTCACCGTCTGACAATTCAGCGTGTTTGAAAATAATGTCCGTGACCATAGATTCGAAGTTACCGGCGTTTTTCCCCATCGCTTTAATGGGAAAAGCGCAGGGGAATTCCATTAACGACGGCGATTCACTCATCGCCAAATAATCCGCCAATCCACAAGCGCATTCCGTCCCATGCTCGGCTGAAAAAACCGGCAGGCGTGATACCAATTAAAGTAACGAGGTTTCGGCTGGCAACAATTTCATCTTCAAGGAAGATTTGGATTCGTCCCACATGCTGCCCTTCGATCAGAGGTGCTTTCAGATCCGGCTGCATTTCGATGCGCGCATCCAGATCATCGTATCGACCCCGGGGAATACTGATAAACATATCCTCAGCCAACCCGAGTGCCACCTGATCTACATCGCCCTTCCAGACCCGGGCTCGCGCAAGTTCCTGGCCGGCACGGTAAAGCTGGACGGTTTCAAAAAGGCGAAAACCATAATTCAGCAGGCTTTGGCTTTCGCTGGCCCGGGCCTGCTCTGAGAAAGCTCCCATGACCACACTGATAAGTCGCATACCGTCACGTTTAGCGGAAGCGGCAAGACAATAGCCGGCAGCTTCCGTGTAACCGGTCTTCAGGCCATCTACTGCGGGGTCCCGCCACAGCAGATTATTGCGATTGTGTTGGCGAATATTATTGAAGTTGAATTCTTTTTCCGAGTACCAGCGATAGTATTCGGGAAAATCCCGGATGATTGCGATGCTTAATAGCGCAGAGTCACGCGCTGTACTGTAATGGGTTTCCGCTGTCAGGCCCGTCGAGTTCTCAAAATTCGTATTGCTCATACCCATTTGCTGGGCGTAATAATTCATCACGGTTGCAAATGATGATTCAGTTCCGGCCAGGTGCTCGGCCAGGGCAACACTGGCGTCATTACCCGACTGGATAATCAAGCCTCTTAGCAAATCCTCAATACTGACCCGCATACCCGGCTCAAGAAACATTCTCGACCCGACGGTACGCCAGGCATTTTCACTGATGATTACCAGGTCATCCAGCAAGACATCACCGCTGGCCAATTCCTGGAAAACTACGTAACTGGTCATCAACTTGGTAATACTGGCCATTTCAACACGAGAATCCGCCTCGTGTTGCACCAGCACTTCCCCGCTATTGAAATCAATCAGGATGTAACTGGATGCCCCTAGCTGCGGAGCAGCCGGTATTGGCATACCCGGTGGCGGTGGTACCTGGGCAAACAAAATTGCAGGTAACAACAGCAACAGGCTCAAGATGGTTGATTTTGTTTTCATCTAATATTCAATATATTCGTCTTAAGGAAGAGTTAATGACTCAGCGCCTCACTTTATGAGGGCGTTCAAACCCAAGTTCAATGAGCCGGTTGACTGCAAGTTCGATATCGGACTCGAGTTCATAAGGCCCGATCCAGACTTTAAACAGGCTGCTGCCGTATTGAATCGAGACCGGCTGAAGCCTTTCTGCCATCATCTGGCCAGCCAATTGCTCGGCGGCTTTGCTGTTGCCAAAAGCGCCAACCTGCAAAAAAGTGCCATCAGCAATTTTAACGGCAGGGCGCGCAGGTTCCCGGCTGTCGAAACTGATAGCCCTGACCTCAACACGGGCAGTGCCGGTAGTAGCCATACCCAGCTTAACCGCCGCGCCATAGGAAAGATCAATCAGGCGATCATCATGAAAAGGTCCCCGGTCGTTGATCTTGACCACGACCTTTAGTCCGTTATCAAGATTGGTGACCTCGACATAAGTCGGCAATGGCAGATTGCGGTGAGCGGCAGTGGCCATGTGCATATCAAATAGCTCTCCGCTGGAAGTCCTCCGACCGTGAAATTTACTACCATACCAGGATGCAATACCACGCTTCTCGTATCCTCTACTGCTCGACATCACGGTGTATGTTTTCCCCAGCACTTCGTAAGGGGATCGGTTACCGTAGCGTGAGCGCGGTTCAGGCCTGGGTACGGCGTCCTTGATGTCAGAGGCTTTGATCGAACGGCCGGATGGGCCATCCGCACCGGCTTTGGGCCTGCCTCCGTCACCGGAGCAGGCCGACAACAACAGGGCAAGCAGACTGATTATGCAGGCTTGCCGCCGGTTCACGAATCACCCATGGCCTGCAATATTTCTTCACTCAATTGTAATACTGCCATCGCGTAAAGCGGACTGCGGTTATAACGTGTGATCACGTAGAAATTGTGAAAGGTCAACCAGTAGGTGTCTTCATTTTTTTCTTCCAGCTTCAGCACGGCTGCCAGGCGTTCAGGATCAAGACCCGCACCGCCCTGATATCCTTTCTGTGCGATTTCGCTGATATTCATGACAGGCTTGTAATCAGCCAACGAAGCCAGGGCTGAATCTGAATGCTGTGTTGCAGTTGCCTCCTGCAACACCGGGTCACCGTGTATCCATCCATGCCGGTGTAGATAGTTGGCGACGCTGGCGACTATATCGGGAGTTGATCGCCACAAATCGCGACTGCCATTTCCGTCAAAGTCCATAGCATATTCCCGGTAACTGCTGGGAATAAACTGCCCCATGCCCATGGCACCCGCGTAGGAACCGATAACCTCGGTAGGGGGCAGTTTCTCTTCTTTGCTTAACTGGATAAAGTGCAGCAATTCGCCGGAAAAGAAAGCGGAACGGTCTCTCTTCAGGTCGCTTGGGTAATAAAATCCAAGCGTGGCAAGTGCATCAAGCACCCGGTAGCTGCCAGTAATCCGGCCATACAGGGTTTCCACTCCGATAATGGACACGATGATCTGCGGATCTACTCCGAATTGTTCTGAAACGGTGCTGATCAGTTCGTGATTAGCTTTCCAGAATTCCACTCCCTTATCAATTCTTCTCTGGTTCAGGAATATCGGGCGATATTCATGCCAGGGCTTTCCTTCAGCCGGCCTGCTTATCGCATCAACAATCGATTGCTGATACTTTGCTCCAGCCAGCAAGGCGGCGACCTCTTCGCCATCCAGTCCATGCTCCGTGACTGCGCGGTCAATAAATTCCCCGGCGCCCGGGTGCTCCAGCGCAATCGCTGACGAACTGAGCACGAGTAGAAGCACATATCGATTGAATCTGATCATATAAGCCATTTTTGAATTGATTTTCTTCACGTAGTTTCGAAAGGCATTCCGCACGGATCGCCCCATGCCCGGTGAAGTGTACCGTATGGGACCCTGAAACCATGGATAGATTCCCATCATTTTATGAAATTCCTGTGGCTATATATCGACATCAAAATTCCGATACTCACCAACAGGCTCACCGCTGAAGTACCACCGTAACTGATCAATGGCAAAGGTATACCCACTACCGGCAACAGGCCGGAAACCATTGCGCCATTTACCAACACGTAACCAAACAGGGTCATGGCAAGGCTACCGGCCAGCAACCGGGAATATGTGTCCCGCGCCATCTTTGCGATAAACAGGCCCCTGCCGATCAGTGCCAGGTAAAGTGCCAGCAATACGCAGACACCAAACAGACCAAATTCTTCCGCAAAAACCGCCAGGATAAAGTCGGTGTGCCGCTCAGGAATGAACTCAAGCTGAGACTGGGTTCCATTCAGCCAGCCTTTGCCGGTCAGGCCACCTGAACCAACTGCAATCTTGGATTGAATAATATTCCAGCCCTTTCCCAGCGGGTCTGCTTCGGGCTCAAGAAAAGACCGGACGCGATTGCGCTGAAATTCCTCCATAAACATCCACAGGACAGGTGAAAGGGCTACAGACACGACCGTCACGATTGCAATTATTCGCCAGCGGATTCCTGCCAGGAACAGCGTGAACCCGCCTGAGGCGGCCACCAGGAATGCGGTGCCCAGATCCGGCTGGCGCATGATGATAAACGTGGGTGCGAGCAAGATCATCCCGCCAATCATGCTGTCTTTCCATCCGGGCGGTAACACCCTGGGATGCAGGAACGCTGCAACCATCATAGGCACAGCCAGTTTCATCAGCTCAGAAGGCTGAAAACGAATAATGCCAAGGTCCAGCCAGCGTTGTGTCCCCCTGCCGATCCCAAAAATCCAGGTCGCAGTAAGCAGCAGGAACCCCAGGCCGAAAAGCCACGGAGTCCAGATCCTGAGTACATGCGGAGGCACGAGGCTGATCAAAATCATACCTGCAAGGCCAAGGCCAATGCGGATCGCCTGGCGCTCGACTAAACCGGCGTCTTGTCCGGAGGCGCTGTACAGGACAGCCAGGCCGGCAATTGTGATCACGAGCACAAGGGCGAGCATGGTCAAATCCAGCCTTGGCGGGCTTACCCAACCTGGAATCAAACGCCTCATTGCAGCAACTCCTGGCCGAGCCAGGCGTCTAGCACCGCCCGGGCGATGGGTGCAGCATCACGGTGACCTGATCCACCATGATCAACGACTACAGCAACCACGATACGTGGCTCCTCGTACGGAGCAAAAGCTGTAAACAGGGCGTGGTGTCTCAAATGTTCGGCTACTTCGCTTTCTTCATACTCCTGATCTGCAGCCAGCGCGATAACCTGCGCAGTTCCAGTTTTGCCTGCAATGACATAATCGGCATTCAGTGCCACCTCGCGGGCGGTACCGTGCACTCCATTGACAACTCTGCGCAACCCGTCCAACACGGCAATCCAAGCCTGGCGATCATTAACAGGCACCTGCAATTCAAGCGGGGCAACTTGCCGTTCCGCCTGTGCGTCCCCAGGCTGCTTGATCGCGTAGACAAGGCGTGGTGCCATACGACGACCGCCATTGACCAGCGTTACCATCGCATTAGCCAACTGCAACGGCGTGACCACGTTAAACCCCTGGCCAATGCCTGAAATTACTGTTTCCCCCGGATACCAGGGCTCACCATAGCGACCGCGCTTCCAGTCCCGCGACGGCAAAAGACCCGAACCTTCACCGGGCAGGTCAATGCCGGTTGGTTTTCCGAACCCGAATTGATCAAGGTAGAAATGGATTCGATCAATTCCCAGGCCCATTGCCAGTGTGTAGAAATAGGTATTGACCGATTCCTCGAGAGCACGGCGAATATCAACCCAGCCATGGCCGTCATCTTTCCAGTCATGGAACGGCCGCTCCTGGCCTTCCAGGAAGAACTCCCCGCTTGAAAATATCAATTCCTTGATCCCGACTACACCCATCTCCAGTCCGGCGAGCCCAATGAAAGGCTTCAGCGTTGATCCCGGTTCATATCCGCCGGCGAGGGCCCGGTTAAACAAGGGCTGGTTTGGTGTTTCTAGGATGACCTGGTATGCCGCGTTGCTAATGCCGTGAACAAAGGTGTTCGGGTCATAGCCCGGTTTGCTCACCATCGCGATGACACTTCCGTCAGTCGGATCAAGGGCCACGATCGAACCCGCCCTGTCTCCAAGCGTATCCCAGGCCGCTTGCTGCACCGCCACATCAAGTGACAGGACCAGGTCTACACCGGCTACCGGATCCTGACGTTCCAGTACCCGCAATACCCTGCCCCGGGCGTTGGTTTCAACACGTTCAAGACCGCTGATGCCGTGTAGCCCGGCTTCATAAAACCGCTCAGCGCCTATCTTGCCAATGTACGTGGTCCCCCGGTAATTGCTTCTATCCACCCTGGCAAGGTCTCGCTCGTCAACCCTGCCTACGTAACCCAGCACATGGGTCAACATATCTGAGTAAGGATAGAAACGCGCCAGGTATGGCACCACGTCAACCCCATGAAAGCGATGCCGGTTGACGGCAAAACGGGCAACTTCTGATTCATCGAGATTGAATTTAACGGGAATACTTTCAAAATCACGGTACCTGGTCCGGGTTTTCCGAAAGCGTTCCTGTTCCTCATCAGACAGACCGATCAATTCACGCAGTGCCTGCAGGGCTTCCTCAACATCCCCCGTTTCCTCTGGAATCAGTTCAAGCCGGTATGCCGGGCGGTTTTCGGCCAGAATTCGACCCCGACGATCGTAAATCAGACCCCGGTTTGGCGTAACCGGCTGAACATGTACCCGATTGGACTCCGATCTTGTCGAAAAATCGTCATGATGCAGGACCTGGAGGTAGAAATATCTAACAGCTAAGCCGAAAAATACTGCAACAATAATGACAAACCCTGTGAATGCCCGACTGGCAAAAAGGCGCTGCTCTTCATACGCATCCTTGATTGGCCGGGGCTTGTTGTTTCGAAACATCTACCTGGTCGTCAACTTTTGTGCTGTCGTCTTTCGGCCCTGGTGCGGTCAAGAAATAAGAACAGCCAGGGCCACAGGACCATACCCGTTACCGGAGAAAGCCAGTATTGCCAGGTGGGAACCGGCTCGCCGAGCAGGCTGGAAATCCATAGATTAATGATCCGGTCATTTATTAACAGGGCGAATATTGAAAGCGCCTGTTGCCAGGGTGGGAAAAAGCGCAGGCGTGATCTGAACCTTTGAACCAGGTAAATCATGACTACCAGGCTGAGCGCGTGCATGCCCATCAGGCTGCCGGTCAAGATATCGAGCAGGATTCCGATCAGAAACGCCGTGCCAAGGCTGATCATCTCCCTGATCTCCAGAGCCCAATAAGTAAGCACCAGGCCTACCCAGTATGGGAGCAAGGACTCAAGGGAGTCAGGTATTGGCAACAAGGTCAGCAACAAGGCGACAACAAGCGCCAACACCAGTGTGGAAGTGCGCTCCCGCCGTGGGGTCACGAGCCCGCCTCCGTTTCCCGTTCAGGCGTGGCAGTATCCTCTGTCCCCGGTTCACTGATGACAGACTCGCTTTCCCCGGCTTTCTGCAAGACGAGCAACACCTCCCTGCCCCGGTCAAGAGCTGCCAGGGGACGGGCATTTACCTCGGCAAAAGTACCGCCTGCATTCCGGTTAATCAAATCGATTACAGCCACCGGGAAACCTGGAGGGAACCGGTCTCCAAGACCTGAAGTCACCAGCAAGTCTCCAACGCGTACATCTGACTGTAATGCCACGTTGGGCAAAATCAGCCGCGCGGTTTCGCCGGTACCGTAAGCCACGGTCCGTAAGCCCGTACGGGCAATCTGCACCGGTAGTGCATGGTCCGGATCGGAAATCAATAAAACACTGGACATATGCAGGTGTACGTCGTCTACCTGTCCCATGACGCCGGCGCCATCGAGCACCGCCTGGCCGACAAACACGCCATCGCGCGCGCCACGGTCAATCATCACCTGGTGGGAAAAGGGATCCAGGTTTACCTGGACCATTTCAGCGAAACGGAATTCAAAACTGCGCCCCGCGCTTGCATCCAACAATGCCCTCAGCCGACGGTTTTCCTGCTGCAGTGCCGGTAGTTGCTGTACCGCTGCGGACTGGTCAAGTATGTCACGGCCGAGGGATTCATTTTCGGCGACCACTTCAGAATATGACCTCGAGTATTCTTTGACCAACTGAATGACGCGAGATGGCACGCCAATGATGTGATAGACCGGCTCAAGACCGGTTTCAATAGCACTTCGAATACGGGGAACAAAATGCCCACGCTGATCCATGGCCATCAAAACAACCGAAAGCATCAGGTATAACATCAGGCGGGCTGTACGCAGTCCTTCCGGGCTGAATAAACGGGTTGATCCTTCTGTGTTTAGGCGTGCCAAGAAATCCCTGAACCAATCAAAGGTTTTCTGCTAATTGATGGAGAAAAAATCACCGCGGTTTTGATCCATCAACTCCAGGACACGACCACCGCCACGCGCTACACAAGTGAGAGGATCATCGGCAACAAAAGCCGGCAAGCCGGTTTCTTCGGAGATCAGGCGGTCCATGCCGCGTAACAGAGCGCCGCCACCGGTAATCACGATTCCGGTTTCCACAACATCCGCGCATAATTCCGGCGGCGTTTGTTCAAGGGCGGTTTTAACTGCATCGAGGATGGTGGAAAGGCTCTCATTCATCGCTTCAAGCACTTCATTACTGGTAATGGTGATTCTGCGCGGAACACCTTCCGCCAGGTTCCGGCCCGATATCGACATTTCTTCCGGCTCATCGTCCGGCCAGGCACAACCGATTTGAATCTTGATTGTCTCGGCGGTCGTTTCACCAATCAGTGTGCCGTAATTGCGCCTGACATAATTGATGATGGCTTCATCGCACTGATCACCACCACAGCGTACCGAGTTCGCGTAGACAAGACCATTCAGTGATATCACAGCCACTTCGGAAGTGCCGCCTCCGACATCGAGTACCATGGCGCCGCGCGCTTCGTGTACCGGGATGCCGGCACCAATTGCTGCGGCCATCGGCTCTTCTACCAGGAACACTTCCCGGGCACCGGCGCCTTCGGCAGATTCCTTGATGGCGTTGCGCTCCACCTGGGTGGAACTGCAGGGTACACAGACCAGCACCCTTGGGCTGGGTCTTAAAAACCGCGTTTCATGCACTTTCTTGATGAAATGCTGAAGCATGGCCTCGGTCATGTTGAAATCGGCGATCACGCCATCCTTTAAAGGCCGGACGGTGCGAATGTTTCCGGGTGTCCTGCCCAGCATGCGCTTGGCCCCGGCCCCGACTGCGGCAACAGATTGTGGTCCGCCGGGACCCCGATCCATTCTGACCGCCACAACCGAAGGCTCGTTGAGTACAATTCCCTGCCCCCGGACATAAACCAGGGTGTTGGCTGTGCCGAGATCAATGGAAAGGTCGTTAGAGAATAAGCCTCGGAGCCTCTTGAAAACCATGTTCTTATATTCCGGGAAATTTATGCCAGCACAAGGGCTGGTTAATGTAGCAGGACGACCCAATTACGGCAAGCCAAACCCCAGCAATTATACGTGTTTAGGGGCATTTTTACGCATTCTCCATCAAATGGGCTAAAATGCCGTCCTTTGGTGGTTTCCTGAGGTAAATTAATGTCCGCTCTGATCTGTGGCTCGCTGGCCTACGATACGATTATGGTATTTCCGGAACGCTTCCGGGACCACATACTTCCAGAGAAAGTTCACATCCTGAATGTGTCCTTCCTGGTGCCCGAAATGCGCCGCCAGTTTGGCGGGGTTGCAGGCAATATCTCCTATAACCAGAAACTACTGGGTGGTGAACCTTATCCCATGGCAACAGTGGGTGACGACTTCGGCGCTTACCAGGAACATTTAGATGCCCTGGGAATATCTACCAGGTACGTACGACACCTGGAAGGTGAATTTACACCACAGGCATTTATCACCACGGACATGGATGACAACCAGATAACCGCTTTCCATCCGGGAGCAATGATGCACAGTTATCTGAACAAGGTAAGTGAAACAGAAGGCATCAAGATCGGCATTGTCGCACCGGATGGCAGGGATGCCATGCTGCAACACAGTCATGATTTCCGTGAATTGGGCATACCTCACATTTTCGATCCCGGTCAGGCGATGACCCTGTTTAACGGAGACGACCTGAGAACGTTCATCAAGCAGGCCGACTGGGTAGTGGCCAATGACTACGAGTTCCAGTTGATCCAGGAAAGAACCGGTATGAGCCTGGACGATGTGGCCGCCCAGGTCGAAGCCTTGATTGTTACACTAGGTGCGGATGGCTCGACCGTCTACACGCGCGATGGTCACGAGACCATCGAGACTGCCAGTGCGGAAAAAGTTGAAGACCCGACCGGTTGCGGTGATGCTTACAGGGCAGGACTGATTCACGGTATTTTAAATGGCTTTGACCTTGTCACCTGCTGTCGCATTGGATCTGTAATGGGCGCCATCAAAATTGAAGTCCAGGGCCCGCAGAATCACAAACCATCCATGGCTGATATTGAACACAAATTTTTTGAGGCCTACGGTTACAATTTCTAGCAATAATTCGGGTATTTAGCAGTTGACAACAGAGGCGCAGAAATAGAGAATTCACGCCCCAAAACCAGGCTTCAAAGGTGATGTAGCTCAGCTGGTTAGAGCGCGGCATTCATAATGCTGAGGTCGGTGGTTCAAGTCCACCCATCACCACCATATTTATCAATAGGTTACGAATTTTGTTCGTACCCTGTTTTTATTTAGGGGTGCATGGGGGGTGCATAGGGTTTGATTTAGCAGCGTTCACGCAAGTCTTTGAACTCTGCATGGATGCAATGCAGTTTCTACAAATGATCAGATGTGTGACGTCAGCCCATATAGGACCAATCAAAAGTGTACGTCGTCAGAGCATATGGGACCACTTGAGCCTTTTTCTAAGAGACACTTTTCTGCCCGTACTTTCTCCAGTCTAGCCTGCTAACCGCAGGTTTTGTATTTTCCTTTGCGTTAACGTTCTGGCTTTGATCATTGACCGTCGGTCCAGGATGTCGTTTCTTCTTCCGTTATACACATCAGCCGGCGTCACGTTATCCAGTGATTCGTGATACCGCTCATGGTTGTAATGAGCCACCCACTGAGCAATGGCACTTTCCAGTTCCCACGGGAAGTAATAATTCTCCAGCTTGACCACGTTTTTCATCGAACGGTGGTAGCGTTCGATCTTGCCCTGGGTCATCGGGTGGTACGGTGCTCCCCGGGTGTGCTTCATTGTCTTGATCCTGCAACCATTCCCTGAGTTCTTTTGAGATATAGCAGGGGCCGTTGTCAGACAGTAACCTGGGCTTGTGATGCACCCTGACTTCGGTGAGCCCTGTGGCTTTCAGAGCATCTTCCAGAGTATCGGTGACATCATGCGCCGCCATCGTGGTCGTCAACCGCCAGCTGATGATGTAACGGGAATAGTCATCCAGGATCGTCGACAGGAAGTACCAGCCCCAGCCCACCACCCGGAAGTAGGTAAAGTCTGTCTGCCACAGTTCATGTACACGCCGTGTCGGATGCTGGAACGCATCGGCTGCGCTCATCACTATGAACTGTGGGCTGGTAACCAGGTCATGGGCCTTGAGGATGCGATAGACACTGGACTCCGAGATAAAGTACTCATGGGTATCAGTAAGATGCCAGGCCAGTTCCCGGGGTGTCAGCTCCGGTTGTTCCAGGGCCACATCAACAACCAGTTCCCGTACCGACTCGGGGATCTTGTTCCAGTGCTGACGTGATGCCCTGCTGTGGTTCTGCAAGCCATCAGGGCCATCGCGTTCATAAGCCTGATACCAACGGTAGAAACTGCTGCGACTGACGTTGATCTCGACCAGAGTCCTGCGCACGGATAACTCCGAGTCTTCCACCAGGCGGATAATGGCCAGCTTTTCAGATGCGCTGTACATCAGTCTTCGTCCAATGTCACACCCTACCCAGTGAGACTTTTTTTAAGCCAGTCATTGCGCAGGTACAGTTCGGCAACCGCTTGCTTGAGGGTGGTATTTTCTTTTCTGAGACCAACCACTTCATCGCTGTTGGCTTCTCTGACGGTATCTCCTGACAGGCGCTTTTTACCGGCCTCCAGAAAATCCTTGCTCCAGCGGTAATACAGATTGTTGTTAATACCTTCCTGGCGACACAGTTCAGCGATCGAGCTTTCACCGCGCAATCCATCCAGTACGATACGGATCTTTTCCTCTGACGAGAACTTGCGACGGGTATTGCGGCGGATCTCCTTGACCCGTTTGGTGGTGTTTGACATGCTCATATTGAGACTCCTCTGCTTCAGGTTAAAAATAGCAGAAGTGTCTCTTAGTTAAAGCAGTTGATTGGCCCCATATGGGCTGACGTCACACAAGCTGTACCAGTCCATCATGATTCTAGATACAGATGGGTATACACCGTTTTTTTTACTGAACCTGGTACTTATCCTGTAAAGCATCAATCAGAATCGTTGTTAATTGCAGTGAGAACGGGTGTTGAAAACCGCCATTCTGAAGAATCATTCACAGTAGCCAGGGCTGTTCAAAAAGGTATTAAAGTTGAAGGAAACGGCTCTGAGCTATATGTACCGCCCGCGTTCAACCAGAAACAGTTGCACAAGCTAACAGCTGAACTCAACATTAAGATGTTGGATTCAGGTATTGCGTTTACTTATGGAGACGGCGTAACTCCCGTTAATGAAGAGCATAGAACGTGGTCTAACGCCGCCGGTTGGGGTGGCATGGTCCTGGAAATTGGAGTGTCAAATTACTACACAACCTCTGAGAAACTTCCGGGTGATGTATGTCATGCGATGACCTTTTCTGATACTGGAAATGCTTTCTTTACCTCTTTTACGATTTATGACACCGACGGCTATTTGATGGAAGGAAACTCTCATATAAGTAGCTATACTTGGCAATCCAATGAAGACGGCTCAACCACCATTCACTTTAATTGTGGTGACGACCATGTGAACAATATTGGTTCTAACGGCACAGAGTTTAATTACATTGTTCGGAGTTATGGTGCCAGTCAGGCCATTGTTGATGAAATAATCAATCCAATTGAACCTCATGTAGTGAAATAAATCGCTGGGTAGTGGCTCAGAGTAAGCGGCCTGACATCGAAAAGGATAGGAAGCATTAACCACCTGTTTCGTAATGTTAGTTAAACATTATCGAAAAATAGAATGTCCGCTATTGGCCGAAAGCAGACCCTAGAGAAGCGAACTTCTTGAACTAATTTCTACCCAGTATTTAATGCCTCACAAAGGGCGACATTGGATGGAACGACACGGGTTAGCGTCATTTGCCCGGACAAGCCAACGGAAGGAACGTTGTATGTCAGCACGGCTTCATTACAGTTGTTAAACACAATAGTTATGGTGCCGTACCCAGATTGTTGGACCGCAAGTGGTTCAGAAGCATTAAAAATACCGCCACTGGTAAGTTCTACGTTGACCGTCACACTATTACCGGAATACGCTCCCGCCCCAGTTACCCAGCGTTGATCTGCAGCACCGAAAACAGCCGAAGCTCCATTGGTTGGTGGTTCTGAGTCAAAGGTGAACCAGGAAAGGAAGAATACTTCCAGATCAGGGAATACGGTAAAGAAAAACCCCTGAAAAGGTGCATCTGCACTCACCCAAGCATCGTTCAAGCCAGCATTGATGTTGAAGGTGTTACATATAGCCTCAAATACGCACTCCACCCACTCAGGATGGTCGATAAAAGGGTTTCTGTTACCTTGGAAGGAAGCCACCGCTTCATGGTGCTGAAATTCGACCATGTCTACCGGGTCTTCCTTGTGCCACTGCAGTAGGACAGAGAGCAGTCCCGCATAGCCCACCAGTTCGTTGTTACCGGTGTTTGACAGGTCCATCAAGTTACGATCATCGGTAAGAATCAAGTCTGGTTCAGTAGCGCCTGTAATACCGTGTGTTCCGCCTGCATAGCGCACGTCTGTATACATCAATGCCCTGGCTACATCCCCGCGCCTGCCACCCCATGTCTCCCAGCTACCCTGAGTGAACGATCCCGTTCTCCAGTTAGAATCGCCTGGATAAACACCGCCGACTCCGCCTCTGTCGTTGTTGGACTCGGTTACTTTCTCTGAACAACTTGCAGTGCAGTTGTCGTACGGATGATTAGACCTTGATGAGTTGTAACCGCTATCTGCTAAAAACAAGTGGTGGGCATCTGTGTAGGGGTAGTTTCCCGAAAAATCGTCAGGGTAACCATAGGATTTTGGCCAGGTGTGTTCTCTGTTATAGAAGTCATTGCCGCCACCTTGTTTGGGATAGGTGGCATTGCGATAAATGGTGATTATATTTCCAGGGTTGTCCTGGTCTTCATCCGCGATTTCCAATATATCCCAGGTATCGGTTGCGGTTGATGTGTAGGGGAATCGTGTGTGGTCATCGATGATTTCGTGCAAGGTGGAACGTAAGGATTCAGGGCTAGAAGCATCCGCGTTGTCGTAATAGTCAGCTGGTGCCTGTGCGATTGCTGGACTAGCCAAGAAGACTAAGTATAGAAACGCAGCAAGCCAAACTAAGCGATCCACCTTAGATTCCCTCAAATACATTTACCAGGCATAGCGTATTATACCAGACGGGGCGCATTAAGCCTTATTCAAAACTACGCTCCCAGTAACCTAAAACCTAACTAACAGCCTTGCCACCACCTACCCATAGGCAGCCAGAGAAACGCCGTCCTAGGAATGTATTAGCCGTAAAACAGGGGTGCTATAGGGGCGAATACCCACCTGGCAGCAAGTTGAGTGACTATGAAATCTGTGCGCACTCATAATTGTCAATTTTAGCTTCTAAAGGTATATGCTTACCGTACTAAGAATGTGTGACGTCAGCCCATATGGGGCCAATCAACTGCTTTAACTAAGAGACACTTCTGCTATTTTTAACCTGAAGCAGAGGAGTCTCAATATGAGCATGTCAAACACCACCAAACGGGTCAAGGAGATCCGCCGCAATACCCGTCGCAAGTTCTCGTCAGAGGAAAAGATCCGTATCGTACTGGATGGATTGCGCGGTGAAAGCTCGATCGCTGAACTATGTCGCCAGGAAGGTATTAACAACAATCTGTATTACCGCTGGAGCAAGGATTTTCTGGAGGCCGGTAAAAAGCGCCTGTCAGGAGATACCGTCAGAGAAGCCAACAGCGATGAAGTGGTTGGTCTCAGAAAAGAAAATACCACCCTCAAGCAAGCGGTTGCCGAACTGTACCTGCGCAATGACTGGCTTAAAAAAAGTCTCACTGGGTAGGGTGTGACATTGGACGAAGACTGATGTACAGCGCATCTGAAAAGCTGGCCATTATCCGCCTGGTGGAAGACTCGGAGTTATCCGTGCGCAGGACTCTGGTCGAGATCAACGTCAGTCGCAGCAGTTTCTACCGTTGGTATCAGGCTTATGAACGCGATGGCCCTGATGGCTTGCAGAACCACAGCAGGGCATCACGTCAGCACTGGAACAAGATCCCCGAGTCGGTACGGGAACTGGTTGTTGATGTGGCCCTGGAACAACCGGAGCTGACACCCCGGGAACTGGCCTGGCATCTTACTGATACCCATGAGTACTTTATCTCGGAGTCCAGTGTCTATCGCATCCTCAAGGCCCATGACCTGGTTACCAGCCCACAGTTCATAGTGATGAGCGCAGCCGATGCGTTCCAGCATCCGACACGGCGTGTACATGAACTGTGGCAGACAGACTTTACCTACTTCCGGGTGGTGGGCTGGGGCTGGTACTTCCTGTCGACGATCCTGGATGACTATTCCCGTTACATCATCAGCTGGCGGTTGACGACCACGATGGCGGCGCATGATGTCACCGATACTCTGGAAGATGCTCTGAAAGCCACAGGGCTCACCGAAGTCAGGGTGCATCACAAGCCCAGGTTACTGTCTGACAACGGCCCCTGCTATATCTCAAAAGAACTCAGGGAATGGTTGCAGGATCAAGACATGAAGCACACCCGGGGAGCACCGTACCACCCGATGACCCAGGGCAAGATCGAACGCTACCACCGTTCGATGAAAAACGTGGTCAAGCTGGAGAATTATTACTTCCCGTGGGAACTGGAAAGTGCCATTGCTCAGTGGGTGGCTCATTACAACCATGAGCGGTATCACGAATCACTGGATAACGTGACGCCGGCTGATGTGTATAACGGAAGAAGAAACGACATCCTGGACCGACGGTCAATGATCAAAGCCAGAACGTTAACGCAAAGGAAAATACAAAACCTGCGGTTAGCAGGCTAGACTGGAGAAAGTACGGGCAGAAAAGTGTCTCTTAGAAAAAGGCTCAAGTGGTCCCATATGCTCTGACGACGTACACGCTATAAAACTGATTCAAAAAAGTTTATTTTGAGGCAATGGTTTACGGAATTTTGGATGCGCTAATCAAACAACCGCTTATCGAATCGGAACAAAAATTTATAGAACGGAAAGGATACTGGGTCGTATCTTTAAATAGGTGGACAAAGAAATCCCTCGCAGACTCATTTTTGGGGGAGAAAACGGTTCATGGTAGAGAGCCGATGCCAAAAACCAAAACAGATTGGCTAAAGCTGAAAGTTTTTAGTCCCGCCTGGTCTTGTATAGATTCAATACCAAAAGAAATAGGTCACCTAGTCAACTTAGAAGATATCAGTTTCTTGCATTCAGAAATATATGAGATACCGAATGTAGTGTATTCACTCAAAAAGCTAAAAAAACTAAGACTACAGAATAGCCGTATCAGCCATATCTCTCCAGAAATTAAAAACCTTCATTCATTAGAGATACTTGACATTTCTTCACCTAACATCAGGGAGTTACCTAGCGAACTGTTTACGTTAAAGAACTTAAAAGAACTTCATTTGTCTAGCAGCTCAATCAGCAATTTACCTATGGAAATTCAAAACCTCACTTCACTGGAAGTTCTAGACGTGAGTTTATGTTTAAAACTTGAATCGCTGCCCATCGAGCTTGAGCAATTGCCGAATTTGAAAAGGATTTCAGTGTTTTCATTTAATTATCCTGTAGATCATTTAATTAAATGCTTACCTAATAAAGCTCATCTATTTGATATTTGAGTGACCCATTAGAATTGACGATTGAGAATTTACTGCTGGAACTTGACGATCATTTTTTTCGTCTGCTCCTGATGGTAAACAGTCCTTACAAAAAAACACTTCAAAGTCACCTGAAATAAAAGGTGTTAACAGGAAGATTCGCCGTATCTAACGGTGGTTGACGGTCATTTCAGCCCACAAGTGCAGGTAAGTGTCGGTTGAATATGACCGGTTAATAACGGTGTTTAACGGTATTTCACCCTGCATTTACAGGTCAATAACAGGCAACTAATAACTATTGTTCCTGTACGTGCACAAAACTGTTGCATTGAATATTTTGCGCACTAGGTGCGTACTTGAGGAATATTCAGTAGATATAGGAATAGCTTAATAATCAATAATAATTAATTAAATTATACACTTAAATTGGCGCGCCCGACAGGATTCGAACCTGTGACCCCTGCCTTCGGAGGGCAGTACTCTATCCAGCTGAGCTACGGGCGCTCGGGGTGAGCAGTTTAGCGGTTTAAGTATAGGCAAGACAACGCTTTATACTTCCTGACCTGACAACAGGGGGATATAATAAGCGACCTTTTCGCGCCGGCTCACTGCGGCACAGACAGACAGCTGATTCTGAGGAACAAAATGAGGGAGCACGACGACAAAGCATTTCTGAAACGCTTCAGTGGCATTCTTGCAGGGCTGATTATTATTACAATCCTGATCATTGTTATTTCCGTCGGAAGCGATCGACTGGAGCCGGGCTCGAACCCAAGCCGGGCGATTTTGGCGGCTGAACGTGTTGCACCGGTTGCGGGAGTCCGGACCGAATTGCCAGCCCCGGATGTCCAGGCAGAAGATTTTCAAATGGCTCCAGAAGACGGGTCGATTGCTGCTGGTCAGGAACCGGTAAGTGGCGTGCCGACAGCATCTGCAGGCAGCATCGACGGCAGCGCAATTTATATCAGCGCATGTTCTGCCTGCCATATTGCGGGCGTGGCCGGCGCGCCCGTGCCTGGCTCTGATGCCTGGGCAGAAAGAGCAGCCAACGGCGTTGATGTTCTGGTGGCCAATGCTATTGCAGGAGTTGGTGCATTTATGCTGCCAAAAGGCGGCAGGCCCGATCTTTCAGATGAAGAAATCAAGGCAGTCGTAGAACATATGATGACGCTGTGAAGAAGACAAGATGATAAAGGTTTGGAAATTGAAACACGGAACGCCGCTTATTGCGGCGTTTTTCTTCATTGCCCTGCTTATGACCGCCTGCCAGCGCACAAGTAAAATCCGGGAATTCCCTGCGAGTATCTGCGAATTTGACCATACAGCAATAAGCAGCATTCAGGGAAATGGGGAACTCTCCCCCATGCTGGGCCAGGAATTGCAAGTCAATGGAATCGTAACCCTGATTATTCCATCAAAGGGCCTTTTCATTGAACAAGCCTCGTCTGATGACTCAGACCTCACCTCCAATGGGCTTTTTATTCATAGCCCGGAGCTGACTACCCATATTGCTGAAGGGGACCATCTGGTCGTTTCCGGATTAGTTACCGAGCTCGGTGAGCGGTCAAACACGATGAGTTCCTTAACAGAGATTGAACGATTCAGGGTTTGCGCATCCAATAAGGCCTTACCAGAAACCGAGGTTGCATTGCCGCTGGTCCGGGATGAAAGGGAAGCGCTGGAAGGCATGCATCTGAGTATCAATCAGGACCTGGTGATCAGTGATGCGTTCGGCGCGGGATCGGGACTGCTGACTGTAAACCTTGGCGGAATTCTGCCCGTACCCACCGAGGTGGCCAGGCCCGGTGCCGATGCGCGTGCACAGGCCACAAAAAACCGGCTCTTATCACTGAACATCCAGCAGGTGGATGGGATCAGTCGAATTCTGCCTGCCGGAACCCGCTTGTTGGCACTTAAAGGTGTGTTGGGACACGACAGCAGGGATTTGAGATTGATACAAAAAGAGCCCATGCGTGTATTGCCCACCAATGTGATTCCCATCAAGCCACCGGGAGAAGGTGACATCAGGGTGATCGGTCTCAATCTTCATAATTACTTCAATGGCAACGGTAAAGGTGATGGTTTCCCGACGCCGCGGGGAGCAAAAACGAGCAATGAGTTTTCTAAGCAACGCGACAGGCTCTCAGCAACAATAGCCCACACCAGACCCCACCTCGTCGCAGTGATGGAACTGGAAAATGATGGTTTTGGAGAGAACAGCGCAGCTCGGGACTTTATTTCCGATCTTGAGGGCGCGACCGGGGAAAGCTGGAATTTCGTCATGCCATGGGACGGATTGATAGGCGGTGATGTGATTACCGTTGGTCTTTTTTACCGCGATGACAAGCTTGCACCCATCGGCCAGGCTGAGGTGCTGACCGGTCCGGAATTCGAGGGCCTGAGCAGGGTACCCATGTCACAACAATTCCAGGACAGGATCAGTGGCGAGTCTTTCCTGGTGGTCGTCAATCACCTCAAATCCAAGGGCTCCTGCCCGGCAGATAGCCGCAATGCCAACCTGAAAGACGGTCAGGGATGCTGGAATCTGGCTCGCACCCGGGCGGCCAGAAAAATGGCGGCCTGGACGCGATCCCGGGCCGATGCGCTGACACACGGCAAGGCACTGATCCTGGGTGACATGAATGCTTACCGTATGGAAGATCCCATCACGGCGATTATCGAAGCCGGGTTCAAAGACCTGAAGGCTTCTTCTGGCATGGGGCCGGAATTCAGTTTCATTTACTTTGGAGCAGCGGGAACACTGGATTATGCATTCGCCTCAGTGAAACTGCGCCCATATGTTCAGTCAACCAGAATTCTTCATATCAACTCGACCTACCCGCCTGGTATTGTGCTTCCACAGCCCTGGATGCGATCTTCGGATCATGATCCGGTATTGGTGGACCTGCGCTTTCGCCAGTCAGCCACGTTGGACTGAATTTCAGGGAATACGGATACAAAAGCCTCGTGCGATTCCTGCTTGATGTCCGGCCATATCTCGGCTACGCGGTGGAGAGGATTGACACGTTTCAAACGGGTACCGATTCCCGCCAGGCTGAATAACATTTCATCCTCAGACCGATAATTCGCAAACAACCCGCGCCGGTCTGCATATGCCATAAAGTCTTTTAATTTGTCCGGTAATAGTTCCTGGTGCCGGGCCAAAACTTCTCGAACGTCTCTATCGAACTGGATCAAACTGGTTGAAGAATAGCGAGACCAGTCACTCGCCAGTTCATAATCGAAAGCGAGATCTATAACAATGCCGGCATAGCGCCTGAATTCTTTCGGAAACTTTCGTCGTAGCGATTTAACCTGCGCTGAATGGTCGGTGACTTTATCAATTCTGCGATGCAAGCGAATACCTTCGCGTGTTGCAAAGGGATACGTCCACATGGCCCGTCGCCCCCTTACAAAATCCCCCAGCAGTGCACCCAGCATCAGATCATCGTCCCCTTGAGCCAGGTAGAGATGGGCCAGAAAATTCATGCGCGCACATTAGCACATTGCCCAAAACCTATTGCCCCTAACATTGCCCAATTCGCGGGGCATTGCGTTAAAATAGCAGTCCTTGTCAAAGGTTCAGAAACCCATGCCGGACTCACAGGTCTTTGAACAACCTGGTAATTTCCCCTCGCGCCACACCGAATTTACTCTGCGTGGGCCGGTAGGAGCGCTGGAATGTGTCTGTGATGTTCCTGATTCTCAGGATGAACGTCCGGCCACAGTAGTGCTTTGCCACCCCCACCCGCAACACGGCGGCACCATGCACAACAAGGTGGTCACGATACTTGAGCGATCAATGCGTGAATTGGGATTGCGTACCGTGCGGTTTAATTTTCGTGGTGTTGGCGCCAGCGCAGGCAGCTTCGATGACGGTTATGGCGAAACCGATGATTTGTTCGCAATCACCGAATGGGTCCGGCGTACGCGCAGTGGTGATGATTTGTGGCTGGGTGGTTTTTCGTTCGGCGCCTACATCGCCTTGCGTGCTGCACAAAACCTCAAGCTGGGCCAACTGATATCAATAGCACCAGCCGTTCAACGATACGATTTTAACTCGCTGCTTCATCCCGATTGTCCCTGGCTGGTTGTGCAGGGAGACGAGGACGACGTGGTCAGGCTGGATGATGTCAATGACTGGGCCCGCGACCTGGATCCAAGGCCTGAACTGGTTGTAATGGAAGGCGCCGGTCATTTTTTTCACAGAAGGCTGATGGATTTGCGTGGCCTGCTCAAGAATGGCGTGAGGTCCCAGCTGCCGGAACCAGGTTCTGTCACCTCCTGCTAATCCACTGAGTATTTATGAATCGCGGCTAGGCTCCGGCGATTTCATGCCCGATCCCGCACAGCTTCAAGCCATCAAGCTGCTCGATCGGCTCTGGTACGAACTGGTTGAACCCATGAAAACCCCATTCTGGCAGAGGGTAGGCGGTGCAGACATACGCAGGACAAAGGGCGTTTACCTGTGGGGAGGCGTTGGCAGGGGAAAGACCTGGCTGATGGACCTGTTTTTTGACTCCCTGCCTTTTCCTCAGAAACAGCGCATCCATTTTCATCGCTTTATGGCCCGGGTTCATGATGCTTTGCACAAACGTGAGGCAGCCCGGGATCCGCTGAAGGAAATAGCCAGGGAATGGGGGCGGCGCTGCCGTCTGCTGTGTTTTGACGAGTTTTATGTTTCCGATATTGCCGACGCAATGTTACTGGCAAGACTGCTGGAAGCATTGTTCAATCATGGCGTGGTTCTGGTCGCAACATCCAATCTGCACCCCAACAAGCTGTACAAGGACGGCTTGCAGCGATCACGTTTCTTACCAGCAATCGAACTGATCAAATCAAAGTCACGGGTAATTCAGTTCTATGGCGAAATGGACTACCGCCTGCGAATACTAGAAAGATCCGAGATCTACCATCATCCCCTGGATGCCGGGGCTGATCGCGTGCTTGAAGAAAGTTTTCAAAGTATGGCCGGTGGCTGTGAACTGGACTCTGAACTCGAAATCAATGGCCGGGCCTTTCATGCGAGGCAGCGAGGAGACGGCATCATCTGGTTTGATTTCGAAGAATTATGTGACCAGCCGCACAGTGCCCGTGACTACATAGAAATCAGTCGCAGTTTCAACACGGTGTTCATTTCGGGACTGCCCAAACTGGGCGAAGCCGAGGCCGACTCAACGCGCAGATTGATAAACCTGGTGGATGAATTCTATGACCGAAATGTCAAGTTGCTGATCTCAGCAGCTACATCAATCGAGGAAATCTACACTGGAACGCGACTGGCCTTTGAATTTCAACGTACCATCAGCAGGCTGAACGAGATGCAAAGCCACCAGTACCTGGCCCGCCCGCATTTACCCTAGTTAGGTGATTTGAGGTCTCAGTTAAAAAGAAAGGACCGGCAAGGGGTCAACCGGTCCTTTCCATGAGATCCGGTGCAAGGGGAACACCGGCCTCAACACGGAAATAACGCAAGGGGGAGCGTTATTTCCGATTCAAACTTTCGTTTGAGGTATTAATCCCTTTAATCCAAAAAAGGCCGATGCACTATCTTTACGCATTTTCGCCTTCAATTTCAATAGCAAATGTCTGATTTCTTAAAATTAGATCAAATTTTGTCCCCGAAACACAAGGCCTGACCGCCCCAGGGAATTTCAGTTAGAAGCGGAACTGGCATCATTTTAGACAATGTAATCATGTTTTCCCTGTAAGCCGGCATATTGGCATCAACGCCATTTGCAATCCAGCCGATCAGTTCGCAGCCATCGCCTTGAATTTGGTTTGCACTTAATAATGCATGGTTGATACATCCCAATTTCATACCAACCACCAGTATGACCTCTGCCCGCAAAACCCTTACCAGTTCGACCAGCAGTAAATCCTCGTTCAGGGGCACACACCATCCTCCGGCACCTTCAATAACAAGGAAATCTGAATCGATAGAATCTGCAATAGCGGATATTGCGAGCAGATCAATCGCCTGGCCCGCTTTATCGGCTGCGATGTGCGGAGCAATCGCTGCTTGAAAGGCGTAAGGATTTACCTGCGCGTAGTCCAATTCAACATTCATTGCCTCCATCAAGGCCAATGCATCTTCATTTCTCAGCCCTTCAGGCGTCGGTTCACAGCCGGAGGCAACCGGCTTCATGGCAGAAACAGAATGCCCTCCGCCTGCCAGGTGGCGAATCAATGCACAAGCCGCGTAGGTTTTTCCAATTCCGGTGTCGGTGCCTGTGATAAATAATCGTTTCACCTTGCTTCCCTCTTGCGTGACGCCTTTAAGGCTTCAACAGAAAAGGTCACAATTTCTCCCTCAGGGTGGCGGAAAGGCTGGCCCTCGCGTGGGCCGAAAGCGGCCCCGTAAATGACTTCATAGCTTGCCGGATAGATACCTTCTTTACGGAATTCTTCATAGGCCTCCAGCACGCGCGAAAATTTGTCTTTACCGGTCAAGCCCGCGCTGCGCCCTAATGCCGAGTTGTGTGCGCCAATAGCCTTCAGGTCACGCATCAGGCTGATGACATCCCTGTATTCAAGGGTCATGAGATCGACGTCGAAAACCGGTTCGACAAATCCGGCTGCCACCACCTTGTCACCAATATCATGCATGTCCGCGAAAAGGTTTACGTGCGGCCGGTCATCGGCCTTGGACCAGGCTGTTCTTAATTCATGCAGGGTATCCGGTCCGAAAGTCGAAAACAGCAGCATTCCACCCGGCTTTAGCACCGTTCTTAAACTTAGCAGCAAGGCATCCAAATCAGTAGTCCATTGAATCGCCAGGTTGGAAAACACCACGTCCACGCTTTGTGCGGCCAGCGGAAGGCTGTGCATATCCGCACACAGGACCAGCGAATCTGAACCGCCAGGCTCGCGCTGCCTCATCTGGTTCAGCATTGCGACAGACCAGTCCAGCCCTATGACTATCGCTTGGGGATAGTCTTCCTGCATGGCGTGACTGGCGTTTCCGGTCCCACAACCAACATCCAGGATACGCCCGGGTTCCCGGCCCAGGTGTTCAAGTCGTTCCAGCAAGCGTGCTTCTACCTCATGCTGCAGCACTGCATGTCGGTCATAATCCCCTGCCGCCCGGTCAAATGCCCTGCGGACTGCCGCAGTATCGAAAACCGTCAGGGTCATGCGGCCCGCTTCCTGGCGATGAATTCCGTGATTAACTGCGCCAACTCCTCACCATGACTGATAAAGGGCACGTGTCCCGCACCTTCGAATTCATGGAGTTCGGCTCCCAAAATAAGTTCTGCAGATAAGCGAACCGCTTTTATTGGAACCAGCCTGTCTTCGCTGCCCCCGATTACCTGACAGGGCGTCCTAATGTCTTTCAACAGGCCGGCCAGATTCTCGGAGCCAAGAATGTTCAAGCCGGATCGCAAGGCTTCAATGGCCGGTAACTCCAATTGCGCGGCTTGCATCTGCCGCAAGGATTGCCTTGCATTGACTGAGCCTGTGACCTGCAGCCGCATAAAACGATCCAAGGTTTGCGCCAAGTCCTGCTCAAGCTCATTGGAAAACTCTTCAAACACACGGAGGTTCTGCGCAAACTGCCAGCCATTTGTCGTTACAAAGGAAGGGTTGGTACAGAGCAAAACAAGCTGGCTTACTTTTTCCTGTCGATCAAGAGCTGCCCTGATGGCCACCTGCCCTCCGAGCGACCAGCCCAGCCAGGCCGCAGGTGGCGTGTGATCTGCAACTTCTTTGGCGAATTCACTTGTGCTGAAACTACAATCAAGGCGACTGGCCTCACCGTGGCCGGGCAAGTCTACAAGATGCAATCTGAATCGCGCTGCCAACCGATTGGCAAAATTCCCCCAAATACTTTTGTGCATACCCCAGCCATGGAGCATTACCAGGTCGGGACCTTTCCCAAGCACACGGATCAACGGGCGTCTATGCATTCTGACAATGCCTCCAGCAATTGCGCTACCTGAGCGGCCTTATGAATGGCGGAAAGCGTGACCCTCAAGCGCGATGAGCCCGCTGCCACCGTTGGCGGCCTGATTGCGGTGACCATCAAACCTTTCACTTGCAGTGCAGCTGAAATTCCCAGTGTTTTTGCAGCGTCTCCGACCATTACCGGTTGAATTGGTGTATGCGATTCCAGCATTGGCAGGCCAAGCTCTGCCGCTCCCACGCGGAACTGTTCAATTCGCTCCCTGAGACGGTCACGTCGCCACTTGTCCGATCGGACCCGGATCAGCGCTGCTCTGGCAGCCTCAGTAATGGCCGGGGATATGGCGGTGGTAAACAGGTAGGTGCGGCCTTCATTGATGATGTGATCAATCAGCGCTTCGCTACCGGCAATGAATGCTCCTGAGCAGCCGAAGGCCTTTCCCAGCGTTCCAACCAGTATGGGAACCTGATCCTGATCCAGCTTCGCCGCAGCCACGCTACCCCGTCCGCCAGGTCCGGTTATGCCAATCCCATGGGCGTCATCAACCAACAGCCAGGCGCCGTGGGCCTTGCTCGAATCTGACAGGCTGCGAAGTGGCGCCCGGTCTCCGTCCATGGAAAAAATCCCGTCCGTAACGACCAGGGTTTTGGCTCCTCCCCCTCGCTTTAACTGTTGTTCCAGCCCTTGCAGATCCAGGTGAGGATATCGACGCAGTTCTGCTCCACTGAGCCTCGCCCCGTCGATCAGGGATGCGTGGCACAGGCGATCCTGGATGATGGTATCGCCACGGGAAGCAAGACAGCTCAAAACGGCAAGGTTTGCCTGGTAGCCGGAAGAGCACAGAAGCACGCGATCGCGTTGCAGAAACTCTGCCAGTTCGTGTTCCAGCGCCTGGTGGACACTTCGATATCCCGTGACCAATGCCGAGGCACCGCTTCCGACACCATGTTCGGCAGCACCTCGTGCAATGGCTTCAACAAGAGAATTGTCATGGGCTAATCCGAGATAATCGTTACTGCTGAAATTGATCAGTGAGTTGCCGTCGAGGGAGACCAACATTTGTCCGTTTGAGTTCAAAGTCTTTCTCTGCCGCTGCAGATGATTTTGCCGGCGTACCGAAGCAGTAGCGGCCAGCCATGGATCGAGGCTGGTTTTCCCGGTATTCATCTGTTCAGGCGACGGTTTCCAGGCCTGGTCCGAAGGATGATCCCGACGGTCTGATTCCCAGGCGGCTCAGCAACTCACGATCCCTGGCAACTCCCGGGTTGTCCGTTGTCAGCAGTTTGTCGCCGTAGAAAATTGAGTTGGCACCCGCGAAAAAACACAATGCCTGCGTTTCATCACTCATTTCAGTGCGACCCGCCGAAAGTCGAACCACCGAGGCGGGCATCATGATTCTCGCAATCGCGATGGTGCGTACAAATTCCAGCGGATCAATGGCCTTGATCCCGGCAAGGGGCGTGCCTTCGACCTGCACCAGGTTGTTGATTGGAACGCTTTGAGGATGTTCCGGAAGATTTGCCAATTCCACCATCAAGCCTGCCCGGTCTTCGCGGGTTTCACCCATGCCCACGATGCCGCCGCAACAGACATTCAGCCCTGCCTGGCGCACATGTTCCAGGGTTTCCAGGCGGTCTTCGTAGGTCCGGGTGCTGATCACTTGCTTGTAGTATTCGGGCGAGGAATCGAGGTTGTGGTTGTAGTAATCAAGGCCCGCTTCCTTGAGCCTTTTTGCCTGGTCGGCTTTGAGCATGCCCAGTGTCAGGCAGGTTTCCAGCCCAAGTGCACGTACGCCTTGCACCATTTTGATGACTGTATCCAGATCCCGATCCTTGGGGCCACGCCATGCCGCGCCCATACAAAAACGGCTGGCCCCGCTGTCTTTTGCCGCTTGAGCCGCTTCCAATACCCGACCCAGAGGAACTAGGGCTTCGCGCTCGAGCCCGGTGTCATAGCGGACACTCTGTGGACAGTATTTGCAATCCTCCGGGCAGGCGCCGGTTTTGATGCTCAATAAAGTGCTGATCTGGACTTCAGCAGGGTCAAAATAATCCCGGTGAGCCGTATGCGCACGGAAAAGCAGGTCATTAAAGGACGTTTCAAAGAGCGAATGTACTTCAGCCCGCGACCAGTCATGCCTGATGTTTTGTGAAGGCTGACTCATTATTCTTTTCTCCAGGGAACAAACATGAAAGCGGGTATCTGGTGCAGCAGTATGTTGAGCGCATAAAAGCCTGTCAACCTGGCTTCAGGAAAATGGTTGACAGCATGATCGATGCTATTTTGCCGTGGCGCTGCGTCGTTTGTGGCCTGTCGTGTACCGGGCCGGGAATCTGCTCGCCTTGCAAGGCAGCCTTACCCTGGAATGACGGGGCCTGCCTCCAGTGTAGTCTGCCAATGCATAATGTAGATGATCTACGATGTGGTGCCTGTATCATCAGGCCACCGGTTTTTGATACTACGGTGAGCCCGCTTCTTTTTAAGTTTCCGGTCGACCGGCTGATTCATAAATTTAAATTCCAACATGATCTTGCAGCGGGTGCGATGCTCGGAAGCATCCTGGCTGAAAACCTGGCCCTGAAAGAATTGCCATTACCGGACCTGGTGATACCGGTTCCGATGCACCGTTTCCGTTTGCTACATCGGGGATTTAACCAGTCATTTGAACTGGCCCGGCAACTCGGTAAAGCCCTTGGTGTTCCCGTCACAATTTACGAGCTGCAACGCCACCACCATACACCCACCCAGACAGGACTTGATGCCAAAAGCCGAAGGAAAAACCTGAAGGGGGCATTTCACTGGCGGGGTAATCCCCTCAGGGGCATGAGGGTTGCCCTGGTTGACGATGTGATGACCACTGGCTCTACGATCGCGGAATGTTCGCGGGTACTGAAACGCTCCGGCGCCAATGAAGTCGCAGCCTGGACCCTGGCGAGGGCCGTCAGTTGATGAATCAGATTACTGATTGCATTGCTGTGTGTGCCCAACAGATACCAGAGTATATGCTGCCTGGTGAGCCGCCCTGGAAAACTGGGTCTCCGGGTTTTCAATCACTTCACGGCCAAGGACACGGTCATCGTCGTGAATAACCATAACAAGTTGCTCACTTAACACGGTGATGCCTTCAGCTTTGTGCGCAAATTGCAGGCCATTCCCGGTCTCAGTTTGCACCAGTGAAGGCGCTTGCCCATTGCTCAATCCGGACAGTGGCAAAGTCCAGAGATATCCACCGAGGCCTTCATCTTTTTCTTCGGTTTCATAACTTGTCAACAGGAATAAACGATCGTGAAAAGGGTCGTACTCAATACTGGACAAGGCTGATGACTGTTGCGCCCCGCTCAAGCTGTCCATATCAAGGTTATAAATTAGCCTGAAGTCACCAGCCAGCGATAGCACCCCATTGTTGACCTTGTACTGCACCGAAATAATCTTGAACGTGTAGACAAACCTGTCATAGTGCGCGCCCACCTCGCGGATACCAAACAACAATTGATGACCGGCAATTGCCGCCACACTCTCGACTTTAAAATAAGGCACTTCGTCCGGAAATTCCGGCGATAACAGCGCCTGCGAGATTTTTTCGCGCAAACCCAGGGAACTGGTCACCCCGTTGTTACTTGTTGCGGCTATGACATTGACCGAACCGGAATCGTCAACCGGCCAGCTCAAGAGTGTGTTATAGCCGTCCCACTCATTGGAATCGTTCTTGATGCGGTCAAACCCAGTCGTGGCGATGACAAATTTTCCGTCCGGGGTAATGGTCATGTCTTCGTATTTGACCGCAGTGGTAAAAGGATCGGCAGTAAAGTAAGTTAACTGCCCTTCGATCGGCCCGCTTCCTGCATAAGCAACAGAGAAAACGGCCGATAGATCATGGCCGGGGACAGGCTTGTCGCTGGCTATAATGAGTCGATCCCCGGTGAAGGCAACCGCAGAGGTTTCGCAATAGACCAGCGCTCCTTCGCTTGTGGTCAAGCCCTTTTTAAAACAATCAATCGCACCACGCTGAATAATCTCACCCCGAACGACTTCATGGTTCTCACCAGTCATCCCGCCGACAGGCAGCAACAGGCAACACATGATTCGCAATTGCAGGCTTGGAAACTCCGCCCGCAAACCGGGTAAAGGCATGAAGCGCGCGGAGGCCATTGCCTATGCCGTAACAGTTTTGACAGTCGAAAACAGGTTCAGTTTTTGATACTTCTCGCTGATCATCTGAGCGAACGGCCGCGAATGATACATGCCGGCGTAATAGACATTTCCGCCCCACTCCGCCCTTGGCGTGACATCAGGCAGCAATACGCGTATGGCGGCCCGCTCGTCACGGTCCTGGGGTACAACAATCACACTAAAGGTGGTTTTTTGCTCACCCTGGTGTATGTAGTTTTCAATCATGCCCGTGATTTCATTCAGGATGAATTGTTCTTCATCACTAATCTTCTGGTCCACGCTCACAAGCGTGTTGATGATGTCCAGAAACTGAGAGGCCTGTACCCGGTCTGGTAAAATCGCCAGGTATTGAAATATTTTATCCCTCAGTTCAATGTGCATCTGCTCGGTCGGCTGCTCAGCGACTGCCTCAAATTCCTCTCTGAAATCGATCTTGATGCCCCAGTTATCCGCAAACCCCTGGATGAAAGTCATTTCTCTTTCATCCAGATCCTTGTCTATGATCGCCAACCTTTGCAGTATATCCAGGATGACGCGTGCACCTGCTGGGCGTATCAGCGCGTTGATCAGGTCCAGGCTTTCTTCTTTTTCCATTTTCAGTGATCGTTTGAGCCTGGTCCAAAAGCCCTCGTGACCATCTGCTTTTACCCAAATCCCGATTCCGATCATCAGGAAGAACAGGGTCAGGGCCAGCTTCAACGACATATTGGCAAAACTCATGTAATCGCTGTCGATAAACATGTACTTGATCAGGAATGGAAGGCTGGTAAAGATGCCGATTAACTGGGCAGATACCGAAACAGCCTCCGAAACGTCTTTCTTGTGTTTCCTGCTCCAGACCTTGTTGGCTGTCAGGTAGGTTTTCACCACGGTGAGCACGATTGCGCCCACCACCAGCAGATTGATGAGTTGTTCGAAAAGATTCATATTAGTACCAGTGAATGATGATTAAATTTTTATTCGGCCAACAGGGCCCAACGTTCGTGGTCACGCCATTTTCCGTTAATCCTGAGGTAGCGGGGCGAGTAGCCTTCGCATTCGAAACCCAGGCTTTCGACCAGCCGAATGGATCGTTCATTTTCCGGCTGGATATTGGCTTCAAGGCGATGCAGGCCCATTTCTGAAAACGCGTGATCTATCACCTGCTCCAGGCCCTCTTTCATATAGCCTTTCCCGGCAAACATCTGCACTGCGTAATAACTCAGGTATGCGCTGCACAGTGCTTCGTAAGTAATGACGTTCAGGTTGACTACGCCGCAAATTGCATTATCGCCTGCCAGGCGAACCAGGAATCCCGCCTCGTTCGGGCGTTCCAGTCTTTTCATGTATCGGCGCCAGGAATCGGAGTCACAGGGAGCAGTCAACCAGGGATGATGCAGCCCCCGGCTCTCGCGCATGGCGGCAATGAATTCACGTGCGTGCTCGATCCTGGGTTTCTCAAGCCAGGTACGTGGATAATCCTGTATTGCTTCTGACATTGGATTCAGCCGCTTAAGTACTGAGTTACCAGGCCAGCGAACAGGGCAAACCCCACCCAGTTATTGTTCAGGAAAGCCCGGAAGCACGCAGACGGCTCGCGATTTCTCACCCAGGACTGTTGTAATACAAACAACATTGCAGAAATCAAAACCCCCAAATACCAGGGCCAGCCCAATTCGAGCATGAATCCTATACGGACAAGCAGCAACAGCATGATGACTTTCAGAATTCGCAAGGCCATCAGATCACGCTGCCCGAACAATATAGCCGTGGACTTGATTCCCACACGGATGTCATCGTCACGGTCCACCATGGCATAAAGCGTATCGTAAATCACTGACCAGACAATATTGGTGGCCAACAACCACCATGCCACCGTAGGTACGTGGTAGGTCTCAGCTGCAAATGCCATCGGAATTCCCCAACCAAAAGCCAGCCCGAGCACCACCTGTGGAAAATGTGTAACTCTTTTGAAAAACGGATAGCTGGAAGCCAGTGCGGCACCGACAAAAGCCAGCTTGATGGTTAAAGCATTGGTCAGCAACACCAGCCCGAAAGCCAGAATCATCAGAACCAGGAGCATGGCCAGGGCTTCCCGTACTGTCAGTTCTCCGGCTGCCAGCGGTCGCAAACGGGTGCGCAGTACATGCGGATCAAGGTCCCGGTCCGCCACGTCATTCATAATGCAGCCTGCGGCTCGCATCAGAACCACGCCAGCACAAAAAATAATGATGTTATTCAAGGCCGGCTGTCCATCGCCTGCAATCCACAGCGCCAGCAATGTTGGCCATAACAAGAGCAGGATTCCGATGGGCTTGTCAAAACGCATCAAGCGCCAATAAGCGTTCCATTTTGACCGTTCTGGTGACTGGGCGACTGAGGTCATCCAGCTATTCTGAAGCCTGAGCCCCCATATTGCACTAGGGACCCGGTCCTGGCGCAATATAAGGGGCATTCACCAAGTGCAAGTTCAAAACCGATACAATGCGCGCCTATGAATAAGATGAACCCGTTCCAAACGGCTCGAAATAAGAAATGAATCTCATAGATATAGGCTGCAATCTGACGCATGACTCCTTCGATTCTGACCGGCACGAAGTGATTGATCGTGCCCGGCAGGCGGGAGTAGTGCAGATGCTTGTAACAGGCGCCAGTGCCAATGGCAGCCGGATGGCGTTTGAGCTTGCCAAGACCCGCCCCGGACAGTTATTCGCTACGGCAGGCGTTCATCCACACCGGGCTTCGAATTATGACGATGAAACCGATACGCTTTTACGCGAACTCGCTACACATGAGCAAGTGGTCGCGGCGGGTGAAACCGGGCTGGATTACTTTAGAGATTTCTCACCGCGCGATGCGCAGCGAAAAGCCTTCGAGGCCCAGTTGCAGATCGGCGCGGACACCGGGCTTCCCCTGTTTTTGCACTTGCGTGACGCACACGAGGATTTTCTTACAATTCTGAAATCAAGACGGGCCGAATTGTCAGACGTAGTGGTGCATTGCTTTACCGGCAGTCGGGAAGAATTACGTGCCTACCTGGATTTGGACTGCCATATCGGAATAACCGGCTGGATTTGCGACGAGCGCCGCGGTTCACATATGAAAGATTTTATGGCCGATATCCCGGCAGACCGTCTTATGATTGAAACCGACGCGCCCTACCTCAAGCCCCGCAACCTCCGGCCGAGAGTTAAATCTCATCGAAACGAACCTCAATGGTTGCCCTGGATCCTGGGAACGATTGCGGCTTGCCGTGATGAACGCCCTGACAGCTTGGCAAACCAAACCACTCAAAATGCCAGGCGCTTTTTCAATCTCCCCCTGCCAGGGGACATCCCGGCGTAAACTGTATTTGGAAGCTATCTCAATAAGAGGACTTTAGTCCATGTTAAGTATCGAAGCAGTCAATCACATCGGCATTCGCATCCGGGACAAGTCTGTTTCCATTCCGTTTTATGAGTTGCTAGGTTTTCAATTCAAAACTGATGTGGGTTTTGAGCAAGGACATCCGATCATTTTGCGCCACCCTTGTGGTGTCGTACTCAACCTGCTCGGTCCTGCAGAAGCTGGCGATGGTAACAATATATTGATGGACGTAGACGACAAATACCCAGGTATTACCCACTTTGCCCTGACAGTCAGTTCACTCGATGAGACCAGGACTTACCTGGCGAATTGCGATATTCCACTAACCGGTTCATTCAGTTTGGCAATATGTCGGCTGTGTTCATTCGAGACCCTGATCGGAATGTGATTGAACTTGACGCTTATCGGTTTGTTAAAGACGATTCTGCTGAATACAGTGATCACCCTTGAGAGGAGTTCTTAAGACATGGCGTTTGACGAAAACATGGATCAAGCAACCAGTACCTGCTATTGCCTGATTCCGCACCCAAATCGCGCTGCTTTCATGATTGTGAAGGAAGGGGAAAAGTGGGTATTACCGGGGTTTCCTTATTCCAAAAGCTGGTCTGAAAAAACATATGCCGAGATCAGTTATCAGATCTTCAGCCGGTACGGCTTGAGAGCAACAGTCTTGCGGCGCTTTCAACGGGGCAGTGATTTCCTGATTTGCGAACTCGAGGTTCATTCCCAGTCCGTAAATTTCAGTCTTGATGCGAGATGGTATGACTACGACAAACACCTGGAAACCGGTGGTTTAGGCGCAGAAACAAATCAAATTCTGGATCGCTGGTTCATTGACGCCAAACTGGCAGAAGCGCCTGAAGCCAGGCCGCCATGGGAACGTCCGGGCTGGTTCAAGCATGCTTCAGATTGGATAAAGACCGAGTTGGATAGCAGTGATATGAACCGGCTGGGGGAGATCAGGCAGGTCAAGGCTGGAGCCTTTGGATGTGTGCTCTCGATCCCCACAAGTACCGGAAATGTGTTTTTCAAAGCATCGCTTGGAGAGCAGCCATCGGAGGTCGTTTTAACCGAAGTTCTGGCAAAACGGTGGCCCGAACATATTATTCCGCCGATAAAGGTTGACCCTTTAAGAAACTGGATGTTGATGCAGGATTACCGGACGCTTGGATACAAGCCCCTTCCAAAGTCCGCGTATGCAGATGCATCCCGGACATTCGCTTCTCTACTGCTGGAAAGCAGCCGATCAGTTTCTCAATGGAAGCAACTGGGCTGCATGGATTATGGACTTGAGCAGATTGAGACCTTTTCGCAAAATTTCTCAGATCGAACCGGCCCCCTGGAATCGGGGATTGGCGCACTTGAGAAAAGTGAAATCGAGTTACTGGTAAACATCGTTAATGAATGGGGCGCTTTGTGCCCGTCCCTGGCAAAATTTTCGATTCCCGAGACACTCGGCAACCTGGATTTTCGGGCGGCCAATATCGTTGCTAAAAAAACGTGTTTATGTTCTTCGACTGGCAAGAGTCTGTCATCACCCATCCGTTTTTCTGTGTGCTGAATTTGTTCGAAGATTCCTCACTTCAGGATCAATCCGGAGTGAATGCGGTCCTGGATAGTATCCGGGAATCCGAAGAGCGAAAAAAGATTGAACTCAGATTTCTCGAGCAGTTCAGCACATATGGATCCAGGGAACGACTAAACGAGGCATTTTCGATAGCTAGATCGATTCATCCGATTGTAAAGCTCAAGCGATGGTTCGATAACCTGGAAAAGCTGGAGCAAAATTCCTTTTGGGCCTGGCATATTGAGATCCATTTGAAACTCTGGTCGAGGTACTATATTTCCAAGCAGAGGCAAGCTTCTAACAAAACCCCATCGATTTTTGCATTTTGGTCTCCGTATCGATCGCTAGAAACTTCACTCCACACCTACCTCGATCGTGATTTTATTGGACACCACGGCAGGATCATGAGGGATATGCAGATAATTGCCGAGTACCAACTGAAGGGTGTGAGTGCCGGGTGAAAGCTGGATCACGGCCTCAGTCTGGCCGCCGCCAAAGTGACGAAGCTGTTCTGACCTGGGTAAGGGCAAGCGCAAATCAGGCAGTTCATGCATATCGATCAATAAATGGTGATGACCGGTATTGGGAGCGTCATAACCGGCGGCTGTAACCCCCATTCCTTTCAAGCCAAATTGCACCAGCACTTCGCCTTCGATCACATCTCCATCTGCAGGGCTGAGGAAATAAACTTCCGCAGCAAATACCGACCCCCCCGACAAGATTGTGCTTACGAGAATCAGCCATAAAAAATTCCTGATTGAATATTGCATGAATTTCTCCGTCTTAACCCCGCTTATTGCTCAAGTGTTTCATTTTCCCCCAACTCCGGCGCAGGGGCTTTCTCTGCTGCATCCCTGACCTGCTCGCTGACCCAGTAAGCCACTTCGTCCTTCAGTATGTCCAGCGGAACCGAACCCAGGGACAATACAAAATCATGAAACGCACGGATATCAAAATCGGAGCCCAATCGGAATTCAGCATCCCGCCGAAGCTCCCAGATTGTATATTCGCCGAGCTTATAGCTCAGCGCCTGGGCGGGCCAGGAAATGTAACGGTCGATCTCAGTTGTGATTTCATGAATGGACAGTGCCGTGTTGCTGGCCAGGTACTCCTGGGCCTGCTCGCGGCTCCAGCCCATTACGTGGATGCCCGTGTCAATCACCAGTCTGCAGGCGCGCCACATTTCATAGGTCAGCCTGCCAAAATCTTGATAAGGGGTTTCGTAAATGTCCATTTCGACACCCAGTTTCTCAGCATACAGTGCCCAGCCTTCTCCATAGGCGGATATATAGTCATGACGCCTGAAAGGCGGCTGGTTCTCCTGCTCGCCGGCCAGCGCGATCTGCGTATGGTGCCCTGGTGCAGCTTCGTGCAGGGTTAGCGCGGGCAGGGTATAAAGTGTACGGCTTTCCAGTGCATGAGTATTAACCCAGTAATATCCCCCGCGGTGAGAATCCAGCGCAGAGCCGATATAACGCCCACTGGTATAAAACGGCGCCAGTTCATCGGGCACCGGTGCGACCCCGTAGGGCTGCCTGGGCATGTGACCGAATAATTGTGGAAGGCGCCCATCGGCTTTCTTGGCGAAATAAGAAGCCTCTGCCAGTAATTCATGAGGCGTTTTCGCGAAAAATTGCGGATCGGTTCGCAGGAACTCGAGAAATTCTGCAAAGCTGCCTTCGAATGCGACATCCTCGATGATCGCCTCCATTTCAGCGCGAATTCTCTTTACTTCGCTCACACCAATCTCGTGAATTTCGGCGGGAGACATATCCACGGTAACGTAGTAATCAATTTGCGCCTGGTAAAATCGCTTCCCACCAGGAAGCCTGCTCGCACCCGTGGTTGCACGTGCGCCAGGCACATATTCACCATGGTAGAAATCCAGCAGACGCTGGTAAGCCGGAATTACACCATTTGCAATCACCTCGCTGGCCCTCTTCAGCAGGTCTGCCTGGTCTTCGATGACAATGGTTGCAGGCATGTCTATAAACGGTGTAAAAAAACCGCTTTGTTCAACACGATCCACCAATTGGGTCTTGATTGGCTTGTCGCGGCCATCCAGGATGATACGTGGCTGGGTCATCCCGGTTTTCAGCCCCTCCCTCATCAGGGAAATGTACTCGTCCATCACCGACGGAATTTCTGCCAAGCGGGAAAGGTAATTCTGATAATCCTTGAGCACCACAAAATCGGTTTCCTGCGGCAACCTCGACCAGGCCATGTAAAAACCCCAGTGGCTGTTGAAAGGGATCAGGTATCCACGAACTTCAAAGTCGGCAATGGCATTGTCCATCTGCCGTCTGAAAATGCGGTAATTGATACAGTCGTCATGATCCAGGCGTTCGCAGGAAAGCGTATCCAGGGTAGCGAGGATTTCTTTCCGGAAAGCATACCTTCGTTGCTGATCAGGCATGCCGACATGGGCGAGGCGGTCATCGAAGTCATGAACACCTACGCTGCTGGCCAGCACAGGAAACTCTTGCAGGCGGAAAGCCCATTCCTTTTCGTACAGTTCCCGGAAGGCCTCACTATCCGTCCCGGCATGCAAGGAGGTGGTGGTCAAGAGCAAGCATAACAACGCGGTCAATCGATTCATGGCTCGTTCCTTATCGAATGAAGAACCCCTGCTTCAAAGGGTCTTCCCCATCCAGCACAAATTTGTGTTCACCGGTCATGTAGGCGCTGCCTGTAACTCTCGTGAGTACTGCAGCCAGACCGCCTGTTTCGGTTTCGCCGACACACTCTACTGTGAACGAGGTGCCGATGATGGATTCGATGGTCAAACGCTCACAAGCAGCCATCCCAACCCTGGCGAATTGAATCGCCGCACGGCCACTGACCCCAGTGCCGCACGGGCTGCGGTCCAGTTCACCATCGGCAAATAAGCAGACCTGGCGCGATTGACCCGGCGCATCGCCTGGTTGGACAAATATCACGCCGAACAGGAAATTCAGGTCTTCATCGCCCAACGGGTGCCGGATGGTTGCTGCACGGGAAACCGCTTGCTTAATTGCCCGGCTGTCTGCCGCCAGTTCGGCGGCATTTTCCGGTACCAGTTCGACACCGGCATCCTGCGCATCCACGAATGCGTAGTAAACGCCGCTGAAAACAATTGTTACCGGCAGGTCCTTTCCCTTGAACGGCACGGTCAATTCCTGTTGTACAAATGATGGCACGTTCAAAAATGATACGGATTCCACTTTGCCTTCCTTGATGCTGGCGTTGGCTTCAACCTGGCCTGCAGGCGTGTCGATTCTGATCCGGGACGGGTCGTCGAAACTGAATAACTGGTGTTCAACAGCGGCTGTTGCCAGGGCAATAATGCCATGGCCGCACATGGTGGCGTATCCCTCGTTATGCAGAAACAGCACACCGCAATCCGAATCAGCCGAGACTGGTTCAGTGAGCACCGCGCCATACATATTCGCGTGGCCGCGTGGCTCCAGCATCAGCAATTGACGAATATCGTCATGATGCCGTTGCATGTAGCGGCGTTTTTCAAGCATGGTGTCGCCGGCAATAACCGGAACCCCGCCGCGCAGGATCCGCAACGGTTCACCCGCGGTGTGATAATCCAGTGTCTCGAAGTGCCTTGCTTGACTCATGGCTGCCACACGGTGCCGATATCCTGCTCTGTCGCGGTGCGCCAGACTGCATGGGCGGCCAACAGGTCAAATACTGAATGGCCTACGGATTTAAAGAATGTAATCTCGGCCTCTGACTCGCGACCCGGACGTAATCCGCTCAACACTTCTCCAATTTCAGTCCAGGCTTCCACCCGGGTGGTGCCAGCCTCCATCGCACTGATTAATTCTCCCGCTTCAATTGATGCGCTTAGACGATTTTCGACGAATATGGACGCCTTCGATAGTATTTCATTATCAAATTCACACATCCCGCGCTTGAAGCTGCCAATACCGCTGACGTGACAGCCAGTGGGAACCAGCCGACCGGGAAGCACCGGACCGTGGCTGTTTGTAGCCGCGACAATGATGTCCACATCCTGCATGGCAATCAAAGGATCCATGAAGACACGTAATTTCGCTTCCAACAATGACTGGTTGTGATCTACAAATGCCTCAGTTCGAAGTTCGTCCCGCCCCATCACGCGGATTTCTTCGAGCTGGCGGACACTGGAAAGCCCAAGCAGTTGCGCAGCCGCCTGGGTGCCGCAGCCAACCAACAGGGCTGTACGGGATTGTGGGCGTGATAACAGATCGATGGCGAATGCATTCAACGCTGCAGTCCGAATGGCGGTCAGGCAGGTGCCATCCATCAAGGCAAGCGGCGATCCGTTGCCTGCATCCATCAGCAATACCAGGCCAATGCTGCCCGGCAGGTTATGTTCGAGGTTGGCCGGCATTACAGACACCAGTTTGGCTGCGATCCCTTTCGTATCCAGTGCTGCTCCCATCAACAGGCCGGTCCCTGAAGCCAATTCCAATACCTGTCTTTTGGCCACCGAAGCCTGCTGGGTTGAGATCAGGCAAAATGCTTCACCCATCAAGGGAATCAATTGATCCATAGGCAACAATTCTGGTATTTCCGCGGCAGAAATAAGACGCATCAGTCAACCATGAAGCCCTGCCAGTACGGATCATCTGCAGGGTCAACCGTAATGCTGTTGCGACCGTAGATACGGGCCCAGCCTTCAATACTGGGCACAATGGCATCATAAGTGCCCACTCTGCACCGGTGCTCAATACGACCGGTGAACTGGCTGCCTATATAGCTTTCATGCACATATTCATCACCGGGGTTCAACATCCCCCTGGCAGCAAGCTGAGCCATTCTTGATGAAGTGCCGGTACCGCAGGGCGAACGGTCAATAGCCTGGTTACCATAGAAAACCGCGTTTCGTCCATCCGATCCAGCTTGTCGAGGCTCGCCGGTCCACAGCAGGTGGCTCAGGCCTGAAATTCTTTCATCTACAGGGTGGTGGAAACTGTACTTCTCGTTTAGACGCTCGCGCAGCCGTGGGCTGATCCTGAGAATGTCACTGGCCGACAATACCGAAAGATCCCGGTAGGTTTCCTGCGGCTCGACGATGGCGTAAAAATTCCCTCCGTAAGCGACATCCACGCTGAGATCGCCACCCAGCTCGGGACAGTCAACCACCAGTTTGCTGGCATAAAGAAAAGAAGGGACATTGGTGATCCTGACCGAGCGAACTTTGCCGTTTTCCTCGATATAGCTGGCCGAGACTTTCCCTGCCGGCGTTTCTAGGTGAAGTTCGCCGGGTGTTGCAGGCTGAACCAGGTGGTTTTCCACCGCAATGGTAACCGTGCCTATCAGGCCATGACCGCACATGGGCAGGCATCCGGACGTTTCAATAAACAGTACACCGGCGTCACAGTCCGCCATGCTTGTGGGGTAAAGAATGCTGCCACTCATAATTGAGTGACCCCTTGGTTCAAACATCAGCGAGGTACGAATCCAGTCATATTCGCCGAGGAAATGAGCACGCTTGTCCAGCATGGTTTGACCTTCAAGCTCCGGCGCCCCCTGGACAACCAGTCGTACCGGGTTGCCACAGGTATGAGCATCGATACAATCAAAGGTGGTGGCTGAAGGGATGGCCATTAATTTTGAAATCTGTCAAAGCGATAATCTTCAACATCTATTTCCGGCACCTGGCCTGAAACCATAGCGGTGATGATTTTGCCGGTAGTCGGGCCCTGGGTAAGACCGTAGTGCCCGTGTCCAAAGGCATAAAACACGTTTGCGTGGGAAGGTGAAGGTGAGATCACAGGAACGGAGTCCACCATCATCGGGCGCTGTCCCATCCACTCGTCTACGCCTTCACACTGCAGGTCGGGCAGGTAATGCTTTGCAAGTGTCAGCAATATTTTTGCCCGGCTGTACTCCGGTTCAGCATCCAGCGCGGCAAATTCAGCTAAACCTGCTACCCGGAGTCCGGCTTGCATCTGGGTCATAACGAATAAGTGGGACATGGACATTACCGGGTAGCCTAACTGAAGACCCGGGTTGGCAATCATCGAATGGTAGCCACGCTTGGGTGTCAGCGGCACTTTGTAGTCGAGCTGTTCTGCAATCGAATTCGACCAGGCACCCGCTGCCACCACCATTGCGTCTGCGGCAATGTTTTTTCCACTTTCTGTAGTTAATGATACGCCGCTTCCTGATGCCTCGGCTTTTATGACTTTGTCCTGCACCCAGCTTCCACCGGCTTCAAAGCAGGCTTCCGCAAACCTGGCTGTAAGCTTGCCTGGGTCAATCACATGTTGCCAATCCGGGAGGTATACGGCCATGCCGTCATGTAGATGTATCTCCGGCACCATGATTTTCAATTCGGCCGGGCCGAGGTGTTGCCATTCAAAGCCAAGCGATTCCTTGAGTTCTAATTGCCAGTAATTTTTCTCGAATTCATCACGGCTGTCATAAATTGAAATGAGACCTCTCGACTTTCGCATATGGGCAAAATTTGTGTCCGCGAGTATTTGGTCGTAATCTGCGGTAACGCGTCTCATCAGCCTGGCCTGGGCATTTGATGACCATTGAACACTTTCCATGGAGCCGGAACGCCAGAATCGCCATAACCAGGGAATGAGCCGGGGGAAATCTACCCAACGAATTTTGAGAGGACCCAGGGAATCAAACAGCCATCCCGGAATGTCCCGGATAACACCCGGGTATGAAGACGGCATGATATTGGAACATGATATGCAGCCTGCATTCCCATAACTTGTCGATTGTCCGGGTAAAACAGGGTCGATAACCGTCACCTCGAATCCGTTCCTCTTGAGATGCCAGGCACAGCTTGAACCCACGGTGCCGGCACCGATGACAGCGACATGCTTTATATCACCGTGAGTCTCAACTGATGGCATCCAGGCCTCCAACCAGATCTTCCAGAGCCGATATGATCCCATTCAATGACCTGATTGCGCCAGACCCGTCAGCCTTGGCGACCGATCTGGCCAGGCTTGCGTGCATATCTGCTGATACGGATAAATCCATCTTGTGATGGTGAAGATACCAAAGACGCCTGCAATGTGTATGTAACGGGGAAAGTGCCTGCACCAGGTATTGGTTGCCGCATGCTGAGTCAAGCAATTGGTCCAATCGCCGGTCCAGCCTCAGGAAAGCCCCTAGATCCTCGCTAGACTGCTCAATATGTGAGGCCAGCATTTCAAGGGCCATTCGCTGATCTGAATCTGCACGTTCGCCGGCTTTTACTACCAGCAGGCGTTCAAGTACCCGCCTGGCTTCAATGACCTGGCGTAATTCCGAGCGCAACACCGGCGTAACCATCAGGCCTTTTCTGGGCATCACCCTCAACAGGCCCTGCCCGGCCAGCTTCTGGACGGCTTCCCTGGTAGGTGTACGTCCAATCCCGATCGCTGTTGCGAGGTCTTTTCCCTGCACAAGACTTCCCGGTGACAGCCGCAATGTAACCAATAGCTCTTCCAGGCCCATGTAGGCCCGATCGGCAAGGCTCCCGACCGGAGCTGTTTGGGCCGACTCCGGAATCACAGTCCGGGGTGGCTTGCCATGGCTTGTTGGTAAACTTTGCGGACCTGCGCTGCTTCCTCACCTTCCAGTTCCAGTCTTGGCGCGCGCACCCGGGCCGATCCGACCCCGTGTAGTTCCTCAATCAGCTTGATCTGCTGTACAAACTTGCTGCCTATATCCAAATGCAGAAGAGGGAGGAACCATTCATACAATTTTCGCGCTTCCTCCCATTTGCCCGCCGACATCAGTTCGTACAGCCTGAGTGTTTCGCGAGGGAATGCGACAACCAGTCCCGCCACCCAACCTACAGCTCCCATGCTGAAGCATTCAAAAGCAATATCATCAACGCCGCAAAACAGGGCGTAGCGATCACCCGTGTGATACCTGATCCCGGGAAAACGGCGCGTATCCGCGGCAGATTCCTTGATTGCTTCAAACGCGGCTACATCAGCCAGGCTGGCAAAGTCCCCGGGGGTAATGTCAGTGCCGTACGCAATCGGGTTGTTGTACAACATGATCGGGCGCCTGGATGCACTGCCAATTATCCGGAAGAACTCAAGAGTTTCCCTGGTGTCACTGGCATAGCGCATCGGTGGCAGTAACATAAACCCGTCAGCTCCGGCTGCGGTAGCGTCCTCCAGCAGCTTCAACGCCTCCCGGGTAGCCGATTCTGCAATACAAACCACCAATGGAACCCGCTCTGCAAGCATAGTTGAATAAAAGCGGACCATTTCCAGTTTCTCGGTCATATCAAGGGTCGAGTTCTCACCCAGTGAGCCTAAGATAATGATGCCGTGGACGCCCGCTTCTAACTGAAATTCCAGATGTTGCTCCATGGCATCGAAATCCAGGTCGTAATCTGCTTTGAATTTGGTCGTAACGGCCGGAAATACGCCGCGCCAGTTGATCGAACCCATAAAATTGTCCTGTAATTAATATATGATATATCAGTAATATATTTAATTGATAATACGTCAAAACACGAGCTATACCAAGTTATTCAGGAGTATAAGGATCCGCGGACTTTTTAGCGGACATAAAAAACCCGGCGTTTTTCAACGCCGGGTCTTGTAGTAAAACTATAGAAGCGTGATTCAGTTACTGCGAATCTTGATCGCGCCATTCACTGTGCTAAGGGACAGACGAGCACTTCCGTTACCGATATCACCTTTCAGGTCGCGGCCAATAAATCCCTTGTTGGTTTCCAGGCCAAAATCGCTACCGTCAATTCCACCATTTATAGTCTCGGCGGACACACTGGTATCAGCATCCTTCGGCAGGTTTATTGTTAAGCGGCCATTGACGGACTCACAAATTGCCTTTTGCTGACCCGACAGGGAGGCGAATGTAGCTGCAACAGAACCGTTTACCGTTTCTATCCTGGCGTTGCCAGTAAGGTCTGAGGCTTTGATTGAACCGTTAACAGTAGATGCCTTGACCACACCACTGACACCGGAGATTTCCACGTTACCGTTAACAGACTCAACAGACTCCAGGTTTGCGCTGGATGGCACAGTGATGGTGTAGCTCACGCTCCCCCGATTACCGTCGCCCCATGAAAACCAGCCTTTCACGCCTTTGTCAGGGAATTCAGTTTCGATCCGGATAGCGTCAGAGGAGTGATCAATACTGATTTCAATTTCGTCCAGTATGTCCTGATTTTTGCCTTTCTTGATTGCAACGATTTCTACAGCATTACCTGAACCACCGACAACCGTCACATTTCCGTTCACATTATCAACACTGATCCTGCCTCCATCGGCAAGCTCGTAACTGAATGTCTGTTCCTCGGTAACATCCGCGGATACACCATTTGCGGCCAGCAAAGCGGCCGCCAGGAATATTGACCTGAAACCCATTTCTTCTCTCCTTAAAAATTCTTCTGTGTTCTGTTGCAGGATTTGATGCCATCCGTCTTAAAAAGGTTTAAACCCCGAAAATAACAAATGCCAGACCCTGCCAATTCTGCGTCGCATTTTCGTTTACCAAAAAAAGTGTTGCCAGTGTCATTCGTAACGGCTAATATTAACGTATTAATACATTGATACAACATGAAACATCACAATGCCAAACAACAATCTGAACTGGATAAGGCAGCAAACTCAATGCTTGCAGCCATCCTGGCACTTCAAACCAGGAAAGAAGTCGGACAGTTCCTTACCGACCTTTGTACACCGGCCGAACTGGAAGCCATGTTCGACCGCTGGCAGGTCGTGCTTTTGCTGCGCGAGGGCTTGAGCTATCGCGATATAGCACAAAGAACCGGTGTCAGTGTCACGACAATCGGCAGGGTAGCTCGTTTTAAACACATGGGCGAAGGCGGTTACCAGGTCGCGCTGAACCGACTGGAGGAGAAATAGCATGCCTGAAACAAATAATATTTCTCGAATCAGGGTAGCCATACAGAAATCCGGACGCTTGTCTGAGCGCTCACTGAAACTGCTGCAGAGTTGTGGCTTGCGATTTGCACGCAGCAAAGACAAGTTGTTCTGGTACGGCAAGGATTTTCCAGTCGACCTGTTGCTGGTCCGCGATGATGACATTCCGCGCATGTTGCTGGACGGTGTTTGCGAACTCGGAATCGTCGGTGAAAACATTGCACAAGAAGTGATGCTTGAACGGAACAACGGAAACGGCTTGCGGCAACTTCGTAAACTCCGCTTTGGGGGCTGCCGCCTTTCGCTGGCGGTACCAGAAAATTCCTCTATTGAATCTGCTGCAGAGCTGAATGATTGCCGGATCGCCACATCCTATCCTGCTCTAACTCGCAGCCTGCTCAGCCAGCAGGGTATTTCGGCAAAAATTGTCGAGCTTTCTGGTTCGGTTGAAATCGCCCCTGGCCTGGGCACCGCCGATGCAATTTCCGACCTGGTTTCTACCGGCACAACACTGCGAGCCAATCACCTGCGGGAACTGGAAACCCTGTTTGAAAGCACTGCAGCGCTCTATACACCCGACAGGAAACTTGTCACCGAGAAATCGAAATTGCTCGACCGCCTGCTTTCACGTCTCGACGGCGTTCTGCAGGCGGCAGAGAGTAAATACGTGATGCTGCACGCTCCGCGATCTGCTCTTAAGGAAATTACCCAGTTACTGCCCGGGGCTGAACACCCAAGCCTGATGGATCTGGAAGGCATGCCGGAACGTGTAGCCGTACACGCGGTTTGCCGCGAAACCCTGTTTTGGGAGCATCTCGAAGCACTGAAAGCTGCCGGAGCATCTGCCATCCTGGTACTGCCAGTTGAGAAAATGTTGGCCTGAACATGCAAATCCTTCTGTGGCCACAATTGGACAGCACTGAGAAAACGGCGGCACTGCTGCGCCCGGATATTCGTTCCAGCGAAGTCGAAGCTGCTGTTGAAAAAATTATCGCTGCAGTAATAAACGAGGGGGATGCAGCGTTGCGAAGGTTCAACCTGGAGTTTGATCAGGTCGAAATTGAGGCCCTGGCAGTTGGTGCTGAACAAATCCACGCGGCGGCTTCAGAGTGCGAAGCTGATTTACTGGATGCCATTGACTCTGCCATCTCGCGAATCCGGGAATTTCACAATGCCGGGATGGTGCAAGGGATTAAGGTGGAAACCGCAAAAGGACTAGTCTGTGAGTCGCGATATCTTCCGATTTCCCCGGCAGGCTTATATATCCCCGGCGGTACGGCGCCACTGATTTCCACCGTCTTGATGCTTGCCATTCCAGCCGGCCTGGCAGGATGTGACAAGGTTATTCTCTGTACACCGCCCTCAGCGGACGGGTCGAGCAACCCCGCTGTGCTGGCCGCTGCCGATCGCTGCGGTATCAGCAGCATTTTCAGGCTGGGTGGTGCCCAGGCCATTGCGGCAATGGCCTTCGGTACCGAAAGCGTACCGAAATGTGTCAAGTTGTTCGGCCCGGGCAATGCCTGGGTTACCGAGGCCAAACGCCAGGTCGCGTCAACACCGGATGGCGCTGCGCAGGATATGCCGGCTGGACCTTCGGAAGTATTGGTCATTGCAGACAAATCAGCAGACCCGGTAGCGCTCTGCTGGGACCTGCTTTCCCAGGCTGAACATGGTCCCGACTCACAGACCATTCTGATCAGTGACACGCTTGAACTGTTACAGACAGTTGAGGACCGGATTTTCAAAATGGCCGCTGATCTGCCCCGTGCAGAAATCCTGTCCAGATCTCTTCGGTCACTGCGCCTGATCAAGGTCGATAAAATTGATGAAGCGGTTGATATCAGCAATCGCTATGCGCCGGAACATCTGATCATCAACTGCAGAGACGCTGCCGGCTATTCAGAACGCATCACTACCGCCGGTTCCGTCTTCGTGGGTGCCTGGACCCCGGAGTCGCTTGGTGATTATTGCTCCGGCACCAATCACGTGCTACCGACATATGGATACGCACGCGCCTATGGTGGGCTTTCAGTAGTTGATTTCATGCGCCGCATGACCCTGCAGTCTGCCAGCCCGGAAGGATTGCAAACTGCCGGACCAGTCGCTTCAAAGCTCGCTGCTGCTGAAGGCCTGGAAGCTCACCGCATGGCGGTCGAATACCGGCTTAACAGCATGGAGGCCTCATGAGCATGATTGAATCGCTGGTGAGGCCGGAAATTCTTGCCATGAACCCTTACCAGTCAGCACGCGGCACGGCCGCTGCCGACGGTATATTGCTGAATGCCAACGAGGCACCCCGCACTCTTTTGCAACGCCCCGAATGGGTAGCGCTGGCCTTGAACCGCTACCCGGTTCCCCAGCCACGGGCCCTGACTGACCGGATGGCGGCTTTATACCAGGTAAGGAGCGGCCAGGTGCTGGTCACACGCGGCAGCGATGAGGGTATTGACCTGTTGCTGCGGGTGTTTTGCCGTCCGGGCAAGGACGCCATCATCGAGTGTCCACCGTGTTTTGGTATGTATCGGATCGCGGCCAACATTCAGGGCGCAGAAATTATCGAGGTAGCGCGTGACATTGAAAATAAGCTGCGACCAGACATTGAGGAACTTTGCAGGACAATCGCCGAAAACCGGGCAGCACGACTGGTGTTCCTCACGTCACCCAATAACCCGACGGGAGACCTGATCGACCGGCCAGATTTGGAAAAAGTATTACAGTCATGCGGAAATCATTCTTTGCTGGTGCTCGATGAAGCCTATATCGAGTTTTGTTCTGCTGACTCGGCATCAGATCTGCTCGCGCAATGGCCCAATCTGGTGGTATTGCGCACCCTGTCAAAGGCCTGGGGAGCAGCGGGTTTACGCTGTGGTGCTGTGCTCGCAAGTCCGGAAATCATCGGCCTGCTACAACGGGTCATGGCACCCTATCCGCTCTCAGCGCCTTCCATTGACGCCGCATTGACCATTACGTCGTCCGATGTAAAAGCAAGCCAGTCTGAAATGCTGAAAGACATTGCAAGCGCCAAAAATACGCTCCTGGCTAATTTAGCAACATACGACTGGATAGAACAAATCTGGCCGGGTGAAGCCAATTTTGTGTTGTTGCGGGTCGATGATGCCGGATCACTGGCCGGGTTCTGTGCTGACCAGGGCCTCCGGATCAGGGACTTCAACAGCCAGCCCATGCTTGAGCGCTGTGTGCGCATCACTATTGGAAGCAAGGACGACATGGCAGCCTTGCAAACCACACTCACAGGGTACGGAGATGGCAAATATGGAGACCGGAAATGAGTGACCGGAATCGTCGCATCCTTTTCATCGATCGGGATGGAACCCTGATAGTCGAACCAGAGGACCAGCAAATCGATTCGCTGGATAAGCTCGAATTGCTGGATGGGGTAATCCCGGCATTGCTTCGCCTGAAAGATTCGGGTTATGAATTCGTGATCATCAGCAACCAGGACGGGCTCGGCACCGAGGCTTATCCCGAGGACCAGTTCGAACTGCCACACAACAAGATGATTTCGCTGTTTGCCTCGCAGGGGATTGAGTTCACTGCACAGCATATTGATGCCCACTTTGAGGAAGACAACTCACCTGACCGTAAACCGGGTATTGGCATGGTGCTCGATTATCTCAAGTCCGGTAATTTGGATCTCAATGACAGCTGGGTGATCGGTGACCGTGATACCGACCTTGAAATGGCAAAGAACATGGGAATCGGCGGTATCCGTTGCGGCCCCGAAGGCCTGGCCTGGGATCAGATTGCGCATCAACTGGTAGACCGCCCCCGCCGCGGGTCGGCCATAAGAAATACCAATGAAACAAAAATCAGTGTGACAGTGAATCTGGACACAAGCGGCGGCAACAGGATCAGCACTGGAATTGGCTTCTTTGACCACATGCTGGACCAGGTCTCAACTCATGGCGCTTTTCAACTGATTCTGCAGTGCGATGGTGACCTGGAAATTGATGAACACCACACGGTTGAAGACTGCTCCCTGGCATTGGGCGAGGCTTTAAACAAGGCTTTGGGAGATCGCCGCGGCATCGGGCGCTACGGGTTTCTGCTGCCGATGGATGAATCACTGGCCGAGGTCACCGTCGACCTGTCCGGAAGGCCGGCCCTGGTATTCGAGGCAGATTTTCCCCGTGATTCTGTCGGCGGAATGTCTACCGAGATGGTACGCCACTTTTTTGCCTCGCTAAGCCAGTCGCTGGGTGCTGCGCTACACCTCAAAGTCCATGGCGAAAACACGCACCACATGGTAGAAGCCCTGTTCAAGGGCATAGGCCGCGCACTAAAACCGGCCCTGGCAAAACATGGCAGCGAGCTACCGAGCACGAAAGGCCTGTTGTAGGCTGGCAAGTGTTAACAGGCCCTGATGAAACTTGCCATTATTGACAGCGGAGGCGCTAATATTTCATCGGTAAGCTTTGCCTGCCGGCGACTCGGCGTCGAGCCGGTATTTACTTCTGATCCAATAGAGATTGCCAGCGCCAACCGCGTTATCCTGCCTGGCGTCGGTGCGGCGCGTGCTGCAATGGCCCACCTGGAATCCAAAAACCTCGTGGCCTGCATTCGCAACCTGGCCCAGCCGGTGCTGGGCATCTGTCTTGGCATGCAATTGCTTTTTGAATCCTCGGCCGAGGGCGATACACCCTGCCTGGGAATCATTCCGGGAAGGCTTGAACTGCTGCCTTCACGAGAGGGCTTGCGCGTTCCCCACATGGGCTGGAACTCCACTGAAGAAGAAATGGGGGATCCCCTGCTTAACGGGCTCCCGACCGGACCCTGGTTCTATTTTGTGCACAGCTACGCAGCACCTTTAGGGAAGTACACCGTTGCCTCCTGTACACATGGCAAGCCCTTCAGCGCGATTGTCCGTCACGGAAATTTTCTCGGGGCGCAATTCCATCCTGAAAGATCAGCCACTCATGGAGCCAGGTTATTGCAGAACTTCCTGGAACTGCCATGCAACTGATCCCTGCCATCGACCTTCTGAACGGTCAGTGTGTAAGACTGCTACACGGCGATTTCAACCAATGCAAGAACTACGGGGCTTCCGCATTGGACCTGGTGCAAAACTATCACGCCGCCGGTGCGCAGTGGTTACACTTGGTCGACCTGGCAGCGTCAAGGGACGGTGAAGGCGCCGACAGCAGCGATCTGTTCCGCTTGCTTCGAAAAGCACCCCAGAGGGTACAGACCGGCGGTGGCGTACGCTGCAAGGGCGATATCACCGAGCGCCTGGTAAACGGATCTGAGCGTGTTGTGATTGGCAGTCTTTGTGTGACTGAGCCGGCTTGCTTCAAGGACTGGTTACAGGAATTCGGGGCAGAAAAACTGGTTGCCGCACTGGATATTCAGCGCGGTGATGATGGCATCCCTTATCCGCGCATATACGGCTGGACCGAAGGCTCAGACCGCTCCCTGTGGAGTTTTCTCGATGAATTCACCGACGCTGGTCTGCTTCATCTTTTGTGCACCGATATCAGCCGCGATGGTGCCTTAAGCGGTCCGAATGCCGCGCTCTACATTGAGATTGTTCAGCGTTATCCACAGTTACAGCTACAGGCTTCGGGCGGAGTTGCCAGTCTCGAAGACTTGCTGGCCCTGGAAAAGACAGGAGCCAGCGCCGCAATTACAGGCAAGGCTCTGCTTGAAGGCCTGTTCAGCGTGAGCGACGCACTGGAGGTACTGTCGTGAGTGTAAACACCGGGCTGGCGAAACGTATTATCCCTTGTCTTGATGTGCGGGATGGGGAAGTGGTCAAAGGTATCCAGTTCCGTGATCACCGGGTGATGGGGGGCATTATCAAACTGGCGGTTCGCTATTCGACCGAAGGAGCTGATGAGTTGGTGTTTTATGACATTACTGCCAGTCCTGAAGGCCGCTCAGTTGATACAGCATGGGTATCAAGCGTAGCGCACGTTATCGACATTCCGTTCTGTGTGGCAGGAGGCATCCGGTCGGTGGAAGACGCTCGATCTGTTCTGCGCGCCGGTGCCGACAAAATATCCATCAACACACCTGCAGTTTGTGACCCAGAATTGATTGACCGCATGGTTGAAAACTTTGGCAGCCAATGCGTGGTCGTGGGTATCGATTCGATCCGGCAAAACGGTGAGTGGATGACCCGCCAGATGACCGGGAATCCGGACCGGATGCAGGCAACCGGCAGGCGCACCCTGGATTGGATCGAAGAGGCTACTGAAAGGGGAGCCGGGGAAATCGTTTTGAACTGCATGGGCAGCGATGGAACCAGGATTGGCTTTGACATTGAACAGCTAAAAGTTGCCCGGCAACAAGCCAATGTTCCGCTTATTGCCTCCGGAGGTGCGGGAAGCGCACAACACTTTATTGATGTATTTGAACAGGCCAACGTCGATGGTGCGTTGGCAGCCACTGTGTTCCACAATGCCAGTCTGCCCATTCCCGAATTGAAAAAATCGCTGGCGGAAGCCGGCATTGGAGTCAGACCATGTTAGATATCGATACCCTGGCCTGGGAAAAAATGAATTTCCTGTTACCTGCGATCGTGCAGGATGCTTTTGACGGTCGCGTACTGATGCAGGGATTTATGAACCGGGATGCCCTTGAAGCCACGATAAAAAGCGGCAGCGTGACTTTCTGGAGCCGCAGCCGAAAACAGCTTTGGACCAAGGGTGAAACCTCCGGTAATTCGCTCAAGCTTCAGCAAGTGATCGCCGATTGTGACAACGATTGCATGCTGGTTATGGCCACACCTTCAGGACCGGTATGCCACCTAAACACGCCAACCTGCTTTGATTGCGAAGGAGGGCTAAAGCCTTCTCTGCAATTCCTGGCAGAACTTGAAAAGGTGATTTCACAACGTGACAGGGAGCGCCCACCCGGAAGTTACACCACAGAATTGTTGGAAGCAGGTACCAGGCGAATCGCCCAGAAAGTTGGTGAAGAGGGCGTCGAAACGGCGCTGGCTGCCAGCTCCGGTGACGACGAAGAGACCCTCAACGAAAGCGCCGACCTGATCTATCATCTTTTGGTACTGCTTCGAAGCCGTGGACTGAGCCTGGAAAGCCTGCTGTCGGTGCTTTCCTCCAGGCACAGGATGTAACATACAAGGAGCGAGCAGATGCTCGCTCCTACAAAAGTGTCAAAGTCATTTCATGTATATAGTTGTATCAAGCAACCTTTTGCTTATATTATTGAACCATGTTCCCAGAAACCCAAGCCGTACGAAACGCTGCCCGGCAACTGGTGCGTGAACTTCAGCTACTTGATGGGAAATATTGCATCGAGGGCTTCACTTTTTCCGAGTGTCACCTGGTCACCGAGCTGCAGGCCATGGGTGAAGCCTCTGCATCTGAATTGGGTGAGCGGTTGGTGCTTGAAAAGTCGACCATGAGCCGCCTGTGTAACCGGCTGCTGGCAAACGGTTATCTGGGTTCCAAAAGAGACAAATCTGACCGCAGACGCAGGTTATTACGCCTGAGCAGGAAAGGCGTGAATGGTGCCGAACGTGTTCATCGTTATTGCCGGGTGCAAGTCGAGTCGGCATTGTCTTTCATGCCTGAGACAGAACGCCGGGTTCTTGCAGACAGCCTGAACAGATACTCCCGGGGTCTGCGATATACGCGATTGAGCAGCCCCTACAAGATCCGTCCCATTCGTAAATTTGACAACCCGCGTGTTGCCAGGATCATTCGCGACGTGATGACTGAGTTTGGCGCGGTTGGTGCCGGTTACTCGATACAGGATCCCGAAGTTGATGATATGCACGGTGCTTATCCGGACAAGAGCTCTGCTTTTCTTGTCATTACGCTGGGCAACAGGATTCTGGGCTGTGGCGGTGTTGGACCGCTGCATGGAGGCGACAGGGAAACCTGCGAATTACGGAAAATGTACCTTGTGCAGGATCTTCGCGGTACCGGCTTGGGTAACCGCCTGTTGAACCTGTGCCTGGATGAAGCCCGCAGGCTGGGGTACCAGACCTGTTACCTGGAGACCCTCGAGCATATGACCCATGCCCGACATTTGTACCGCAAACACGGCTTCGAATCCCTGGATAAACCCCTGGGCGCCACCGGGCATTCGGCCTGCAACGCCTGGATGTCCAAAACCCTTGTTTGAATAACCGTTAAATCAGCTTATTTCTTTATCACTCTTTCGTATTTCGACGAAATTCGTTATACTAAATTTGTGAACAAGAGAGAAAGAGCAAAACTTGCCGGATATATGAAAGCACTCGGACACCCGGTGCGGGTGCAGATTGTTCAACAACTGGTCAAGTATGGTGCTTGTTTTAGCGGGGATATTTCATCTCAATTGCCTGTTGCCGCATCCACAGCTTCACAACACCTGAAGATACTCAAGGAAGCAGGAATCATCACCGGCACGGTTTACGGACCCAGGCGTTGCTACTGCGTCCGTAAACAGGCTTTCGAAAACCTCAAAACCTTGTTCAATGATTTGTGAGTTTTTTTTCATTTACTGTTCGTATTTCGATGAAATACAAAGGAGTTGATAATGAGAGTACATATTTCATTAAACGTCAGTTCGCTGGATAAAAGTACGGGATTTTACCGCCAGATGTTTGGCCAGGCAGCCAGCAAGACCAAAGCCGGTTATGCCAACTTCAGGCTGGATCAACCTCCCATTCACCTGGCCCTGGTGGAAGCAGGTAAATCGGGGAGCGAGGGTGTCAGCCACCTGGGCATCGAGTTGCCGGACGCCGGCACCCTGGATGAATGGCACTCACGATTGACAGCGGCTGGAGTTGATTTCGAAGTGGAAGACAAAGCGAACTGCTGCTTTGCGCTCGCAGACAAGCTCTGGCTGACGGACCCGGACGGATATCGCTGGGAAATCTGGGTTCGTACCGGCGAATACGACGGAATAGGTGCCAGTCGGATTTCAGCGGAACAACGACCCGACGATTCAAACTCCTGTTGCGCCCAGGCTTGAAAATTCAGTCCGGAGTGCTCTCCGGACTGAATACGTTACACGGCTGAGTAATGCTATTGCTCACCCGTCACAAAATCTGGAAATACTGCTCTCGGCTCTTCCTCTCCCAGCATGTGTTGCCTGACCAATGGAATTGGCGGTCCACCATAAGAGAGGAAGGTGTCATGGAACTCGCGCCAGGCAGCCCTGCCGCCTCGCGTCCCGGTCCAGTCTTCGCGCAACTTGCGGATCATCAGTTTACCCATGTTGTAGTTCAGGTAGGCGGGGTCGTATGTTCCACGAGCAGCCTGTTGAATTGCTGTGCCTTCGGCCTGGAATCCTTCGTTCATGAAAAACCGTTTTGAGTCTTCAACCGACCAGCCCTGGGTGTGCAGGCCGATGGTAGAAAGAAAACGTGCATTCCGCAGCAGGGCATTGCTCAATTGCCCAATTCGCGTTTCGGGATCCGCTCCGCGCAGACCGGCTTCAATCATCATTTCTTCCGTGTAATGTGCCCAGCCCTCGGCAAAGGCATAGCCCACAAATACCCGTCCATAAAAAAACTCGGCGCGCTTGGCATGCAGGAAGTTCAAAAAATGGCCCGGCCAGACCTCATGCACCGAGGTAAACATCAGGTCAGACTCACCCGGAATGTAGGCAGCCTGTACATCTTCTGGCCATTCAGGATTGGGAGGTGAGATGTAATATACAGAAGGCTGGTTTTTTTCCCATGGCCCCGGGATATTGATATAGGCAGAATTGGAGCGAGCATAGGGTGGCGCCTCAGCCACCAGTGCCTCTTCATCGCCAGGAATGCTGACCAGGTCCTGTTCAATTACGAACTGCCTGGTTTCTGCCAATTGGTCACGTGCTGAAATGACCGGGCCGTCTGAAGATTTGCGGTTTGACATGGTATCGAAACAAACCCTGATATCCTCGCCCGTTGCGAATTCGGCGCAGGCCTCTTCGAGCGCCTTGATATTGCGCGCCATGTCCGCTTTACCGATAGACTCAAGATCTTCAAGCGAGATATTCACTCGCTCCGTATCCCATAACATTTGACTGAACAAATCCGCTCCGAGCGAGAAATCTTCTGTTGCTGTTGCTCGATTCGATTCCAGCCAGTCAGCAAGCCCGGCCATGGCATCCGCGGCAGCTTCATTGGCCCGGGCAAATTCTGCCTGCAGCTCTTCATCTTCGACGCCTGCCCAGATGGCCGGCACATCGTTGCGGAAGTAGTCGGCATAGCCACCAAAGGAATCAATACCCAACTGCAACCAGGTCGTTGGCATGGGCATTTCCAGGTTTTCCCTGATGTGCCGGGCTGCCAGAGGCAAATTAGACAGATATTTTGTAAAAGCGCGCATTCGAACTTCGGCCGGGGCATAGTCCAGCGCTATGTAGGTGCTCGGATCCAGAGAGTCGCTCATCCAGCCCAGGTAGTGTTGGGGGTTGCGATACGGCCAGCGGGCTTTTTCAGACCAGAACAGTTCCATATCAATTCGTGACACCATGTACTCGCGCTGATATGGCTGTTCGCCGCTGAGTTGATCCTCTGAAAATGCCATCGCATCATTCTTTACAGCGTGCAGCCGTGCAATTTCTGCTTCGATTCCTGCCCCACTCCAGTCCGGTAACTGGCCGTCAAATTCGTGCCGGCCCATACCAACTGCCATTTGCGGATGAGCCAGCATATGCTCTTCGATCTGGCGCTGGACAAAAGCGTCCCAGGTTTCTGCAGCTTGCTCCGTAGCAAACGCGGGTACATCGGTTTCTGTCTTTTGACAGGCGCTGATCATAAACAGGTCAAACACTGCCGCCAGGCTGCAAAAGAAAGCACGATTCAGTTTGAACATTCCGGGCTCCGGCTCAAAAAAGGAGGCCATTGTAGCAAGTAAAAAATGGGGTCAGAGAACCATTTCCGTTATCTTCGCGCCTCTATGACCTCAAGAGGCTGGAAAATGGTTCTCTGACCCCATTTATTCAGATCATGGCTATATAAATATTTACATAGTGGTTAAAATAGTATATATGTTTATATAGCTACGAATTTTACCTGGAGATTAACCATGGATTTACTAATGGATTCCATTCGCTGGACGCATGTGGCCGCCGGATTTGTCGGCCTCGCTGCGTTCTGGGTGCCGATTTTCGCCCACAAGGGAGGTGTGAATCACCGCTTTTACGGCAAGATTTTCAAATATTGCGCCTACATTGTGCTGGGCGGAGCGATAGTCTCCGTCATTCTTCACACCATCACTGGCCTGGCTGAAGGGGCCGGTCCGCGGGTGTCGCCCGGATCATTTGCCTTCCTCATGTTCCTGGGATACCTGGCGGTGGTCACGCTCATCGGGTTACGCCATGGCATTGGAGTATTGGAGAACAAGAGAGACCTGACTGTCATGAACATTGCGGTGAACCGCTTCTTGGCCTGGCTGGCGATCTCGGCCAGTACCGCCCTGATAATTTACGTCTTTTATTTCAAACCTCCGAACATGATCATCCTGTTCGCACTATCACCTATCGGCTTCGGAGCCGGTAGCGGAATACTCAAGGCAATCAAAGGCAAGCGCCCCGAGAAAAAGGTTTGGTTCTACGAGCATATGGGCAGCATGATCGGCACTGGCATTGCCTTCCATACGGCTTTTGCGGTGTTCGGGTCTTCAAGAATCTTCGACCTTGGACTTGAGGGATGGATAGCGGTGATACCGTGGATCACACCGGCCCTGGTCGGTATCCCCGGAATTGTCATCTGGACAAATTATTACAAGCGAAAATTCAATGATTTTGGTATATAGGCTACCGTTCCACAGGACGTGGAAAGCGGGGCCTGATCATGAGCCTCCCCCACGTATTGCTCGGCATGCTGGCAAGCCCCGCCAGTGGTTACGACTTGAAACAACGGTTCGGACAAAGTGTCAGGCACTTCTGGCACGCAGAGCTTTCACAAATTTACCCGGTCCTGTCCAAACTGGAAAAAGACGGCATGCTGACTTCAGAAAACGTGCCGTCGGACAAAGGCCCCAGCCGGAAGATTTACTCTCGAACCGCCAGGGGAACATCCTCGTTAAAGTCGTGGATTTCGGACGGTCCCGTATGCCGCACGGAACGGCTGGCTTACCTGACCCAGTTGTTTTTTCTCGACGCGGTCAACATGGCACAGCGAATCAGCTTCATGGAGAACTTACGTTCTGATTTTGCCGAGCGCCTGGGAGAATTGAAGGCAATTGAGGAAAACTGGAGCAGCGAAGACCCGCGCTACCCGGATGAACTCCCTGACCAGGAACTCTACAAACAAATGACCCTCAGGTCCGGCCTGATGAAGTACAAAATGATGACCGAGTGGTGTGAAGAGTGCCTGAATCGGATGAAGAAGAGAACAACAGAAGCATAGGAGCGAGGATATTCATTGTAGGAGCGAGCACCACCTCGCGAATTCTCAATCGAACCCACCGAAACCATTCGCGAGCAGGTGCTCGCTCCTACAATTTTTCGAAGCCCTTTTCTCGCCGTAGGCTCCTATAGGTTTACTTCACCCCATGCATCAGCTTGTTTATAGCCGGTGCTGCAAGCAGATACAACACGCCAAAGCCAAGTCCGAGGTAGAACAACTGCATGTACACGTCGGCGTACTGGGTGATGCCTGACATGGCCTCACCGTGCCCGCCGCCACCCGAGGCGATCGCCGCAATCAGGCCGGCCACGTACTGTGCCATCGCAATGGAAAGGAACCAGCCTCCCATGGCCAGGCCAACTTCCTTGTCAGCGGCCAGCTTTGTCACCATCGAAAGACCGATGGGCGAGAGACATAACTCACCGGTGGTATGCAGCAGGTAGCAAAGCGCAAGGAAAATCCACGGCACCAGGCCTTCCGCGTTTTGCATATTGCTGATGGCAAACACCAGCACCAAGAAGCCCAGCGCCACCTGGATCAGGCCCAGTGCAAATTTGCGCGGAATGGACGGATTCATGCCCATCTTTTCCAGTTTTGGCCATGCCATGGCAAATACCGGAGCAAACAGAAGAATGTAAAGCGGGTTTAAAGACTGGAATACGCCAAAACCTCCGGCCTGCCACGTTTCCATGCTGCCGAACATCGGCGTGGAAAACTCGCGGGCAAAGAAATTCATGGAGCTACCCGCCTGCTCGAACAAGGCCCAGAAACAGGCATTGGCAACAAACAGAAGCAACATGGCGATGTATCGATGTAGTTGAACTTTGTCACCGGACCGGATTCCCGCGATTACGAAATAAGCACACAGGCCCAACATGATGGTAACCAGGACATAGCCCAATATCGTGCTTTCTGAAAGCAGGAAATAGACGACGACGGCCAGCAGCAGTGCTCCCGCGCCAACGGCGAAAAAGCGGCCCCAGCCTTCCTTGCCTTCTTCGGGAAGACCCACTTTGCCCAAAGACTTCTTGGCGAATTCAAGGAAAAATGTAGAAAGAATCATCCCAATTCCAGCGGCAAAAAAGCCCCACTTCAGCCCCCAGGTCGCTCCGATCCAGGCCGCGGTAACAAACGGTGCGACAAAAGCGCCCAGGTTGATGCCCATGTAGAAAATGGTAAAGCCGGAATCACGGCGCACATCGCCCGGCGAATACAGCTTACCAATCATGGTGGAAATATTGGGTTTGAACAGACCGTTACCGGCAACAATCAGGGCCAGGCCAACCAGGAACCAGTTTAGGTCTTCAATCAACAATACAAACAGTCCTGACGCCATGATCAAAGCGCCCAATAGAATGGAGCGCTGATAACCCAGCACACGGTCGGCTACGTATCCGCCGGCAATACCAGTCGCGTAAACCAACGCGGTATAACCACCATATACGAGGCTTGCTTCAGCGTTTGCTTCGGCGCCCATGTGGCTGAAAAATCTCGTGGCCACATAAACTGCCAATACGGCGCGCATGCCGTAAAAGGCAAAGCGTTCCCACATTTCGATATTGAAGAGTTGCCACAGCGCTTTCGGGTGGCCCAAAATCTCACCGCCGTGTAATGGTGGTGGTGTGTCCGAAACGTCAGTCTGATTGCTCACTCATTTACTCCAATTCGGGATCTTCGATGTTTTTTGTCTGGGTCAGTGTTATTACCTGCCCAAAAGTCACGCAAGCATACCAGAGCTCGCGACAGTAGGACTATTGAAAAAGCCCGAATGATCTTGTGTTCGTGGAGACGACTTTCTCATGCGATAATCCGCATCCTGTTTTTAATTCTCATGAAAGGGTTTTCGCATGGACCAGCAAGTTGCCCAGAAATTTATCGATGAAATGTGGATGGATTCAATCGTCCCGGAACTCGTGGAATACATTCGAATTCCTAACAAGTCACCCCATTTTGATCCCGATTGGGAAAAGCATGGCTACATGGAAGACGCGGTACAGCAAATTGCGAAGTGGTGCGATGCGCAGGACATCCAAGGTAAAACGCTTGAAATTGTCAGGTTGGAAGGAAGGACACCGATAATTTTTATGGAAATCCCGGGCACCGATGATGCCAGTGATGACACGATTCTGCTGTATGGGCACCTGGACAAACAGCCCGAAATGACCGGATGGGCGGATGGCCTGGGCCCCTGGGTTCCCGTAATCAAAGGCAACAAATTGTATGGACGCGGTGGCGCGGACGACGGCTATGCAGCCTTCAGTTCCCTGACCGCCATCATGGCGGTGAAACACCAGGAACTGCCCCATGCGCGTTGTATTGTCATCATCGAAGCCTGCGAAGAGTCGGGCAGTTACGACCTGCCCTATTACATTGAACACCTGGAAGACCGGATTGGCGAGCCATCACTGGTTGTCTGCCTGGATTCAGGCGCCGGTAACTACGAGCAACTGTGGCTCACCGTTTCCCTGCGCGGTATGGCAGCCGGCACGCTGCGAGCGGACGTTTTGACCGAGGGTGTGCATTCCGGTTATGCCTCCGGTGTCGTGCCCTCCAGTTTTCGCGTGCTTCGCCAATTGGTGAGCCGCCTGGAAGACGAAAACACTGGCCGGGTACTGCCCGATTACCTCTACGCAGATATTTCTGAACAGCGCCTTGAACAAACCCGGCAGGTTGCGGAAATCCTCGGTGACGGTGTTTGGCAGGCCTATCCTTTCACTGAAGGGGTGGGGCCGATGGCGCAAGACAATGTCGAACGGATATTGAACCGTACCTGGCGGCCTGCTCTTTCATATACCGGCATTGAAGGCCTGCCATCACTGGGTGATGCCGGCAACGTGTTGCGGCCGTACTCGGCCCTGAAACTTTCAATGCGCCTGCCTCCGACAGTTGATGGCGAAGAAGCCTCTGCCGCGATGAAGGCAACACTTGAGGCGGATCCGCCGAGTGGTGCCAAGGTCAGTTTTGAAACAGACCAGGCGGCTTCCGGATGGAATGCCCCGGAAGTTGCGCCATGGCTACACAAGGCATTGCAAAAAGCGTCCATGGCCAGCTACGGTCAGAACGTGATGTACATGGGTGAGGGAGGAACGATTCCATTCATGGCCATGCTCGGTGATGCCTATCCCAAGGCACAGTTCATGATCACTGGAGTGCTTGGCCCAAAATCGAACGCACACGGCCCCAATGAATTTCTTCATATTCCCTTTGCACGACTACTGACAACCTGCGTGTCACAGGTCATAGTCGATCACTACTCACGCGGTCAGTAATAAATCAATATGAAGGGCAAGACCGGTCTGCACGAGTTGTATTCCAAAGACCCGTTACGTGCTGACCTGGAACTGTTTGGAAGAAAAAGCAATGCCTTGAGCCGTCGTGGCTTCTTAAGCGGCCTCGGTACCATGAGTGCGATACTCGGCACCGAAATTGTGTTTCACCGCTGGATGCCGGCCGGCCTGATTCCGGCTGCATTGGCGGATTCTCATGAGCCGTTTGAAATTGAAGGCAAACAGGGACTGACCATACTGAATGACCGGCCACTCAATGCCGAAACGCCTGCTCACCTGCTCAACGACAACGTAACGTCTGCCAGGCACTTATTCGTGCGCAACAACGGGATACCTCCCGGGAGTGCTGGTAATCCAAATGACTGGAAACTCAGGATCTCGGGCGAATCCGTGATTCGGCCAAAGTCCTACACCTTGGCTGAACTGAAAGACAGGTTCAGCCAAGGTGCCCTGCAGCTGGTGCTGGAATGCGGCGGAAATGGCCGTGCCGAATTCTTTCCACCTGCCACCGGCAACCAATGGACTCTTGGTGCAGTCGGTTGCCCGCAATGGAACGGCATCCGACTGTGTGATGTGCTTGAAGATTGCGGGATTGCCGAAAATGCGGTCTATATCGGCTACCACTCGGCTGATACCCACCTCAGCGGTGATCCGGCCAAACAGCCTATTCCCCGCGGCGTTCCGATTACCAAGGCGCTGGAAGCCGAATCCATGATTGCCTGGGGAATGAACGGTGAAGATCTGCACCCGATGAACGGTTACCCCCTGCGCCTTGCCATTGGTGGCTGGCCGGGTTCCGTATCTGGTAAATGGCTCACGGAAATCATGATCCGGGACCGGATTCACGATGGAGCCAAGATTTCCGGCAACTCCTACCGTGTACCCTGTAATCCAGTGCCACCGGGTACCAGGGTGGCGGAAGAAGATTTGTGCATTATTGAGTCAATGCCGGTGAAGTCATTGATTACCAGCCCTGAAACCGGCCTGCGCCACCCGCATGATAAAACCCTGGATTTGCATGGCCACGCCTGGGCCGGTGATCTGAGCGTAACAAAAGTGGAAACCTCCATAGACTTTGGACAGACCTGGCAAAAAACCGATCTTCAAACCGCTGCTAACCGTCTTGCCTGGCAGCATTGGGATGCCAACGTTCGATTCCCGAAAAAAGGCTACTACGAAGTCTGGGCGCGGGCTACCGACAGCACCGGGGTTTCTCAACCCATGGTTCTGCCGGGCTGGAATCCCAAGGGCTATCTGAACAATGCTACCCACAGGCTGGCAATATATGTGGTTTAGGACTGCCACGCTGTTATTGACGTTCAGCTTCTGCACCCTGGCGGAAGAAACGCAAGACGCTGGCGGTTTAACAGACCCTGATAGTGGCCTTATCATGAACCGAGGCTGGGAGCTGGTGAAGGCACACTGCGGCGGATGCCACTCTACATCGCTGGTAACTCAAAACCACATGACCCGCTCAAACTGGGTTTACACCATTCACTGGATGCAGGAAAAACAGGGCTTGTGGGACCTGGGAGACGCCGAGGAAATCATTGTTTCCTACCTGGAAGAAAACTATGGCATTGCCGATATGCCACTGCGCCGTAAGCCCCTAGATTTGGGGTCAGAGTAAACACCAACGAGGTAACAATATGCTCAATGAATGGTTGAACCACATCAGGGTTTTTACTCTGACCCCAATTATCTCCAATTTTTTTCTTGCCAGTGCTTTCCTGTTTTTGTCATCTTCTCTTTCCGCCGAGGTGGATTACGCGGGTGATGGCGGATTTTCGGTAAGCAACACCTCCCAAACGCAGGCGGACGCCGCAACCGTCTACCAGGCCATGGTGAGATATTTCAAAATGGTGGAATGGCGAACACAGCTGGAGTGGTGATGCGGCCAATCTCTACTTCGACGCACGCCTCGGGGGCTGTTTTTGCGAAAGACTGCCCGGAGGTGGTGTCGAGCACCTTCACATCATTTACCTGGCCCCTGAAAAGGAGATCAGGTTTCAGGGTGGGCTGGGCCCGCTACAGCAAATGGGTGTGCAGGGCGTCATGACCTGGAAGCTTACTCCGCTTGAAAAAGGCACAGAAGTCAGCTTTGTTTATACCGTACACGGTCATCTCCCGGAAGGCGGCTTTGAAGGCCTTGCACCAGCAGTGGATGGCGTGGTCAGCGAGCAGTTGGAGGGCTTGATTGTCTTGTTGAATCAAGCGGGCAAAAGTGGTCAGAGTAAAGGCTTGGAGTAAAAACTGACGAGAGAAATTAGAGTTTAATGTACTGACTGTTCTTAATCTTTACTCTGACTCCTCAATTACTATCGCGGCGTCTTCTTTCAACACCCGCTCCAGGTGCTCCAGGTGTTCTCGCACGCGCAGTCCATATGCCTGGTCCTCTCCCCAGACTTCATAAAGTTTTTGCAGGCCCTCATTATCGTGTTGCTCAAAAGTGTCGGACATTCGATGCGCCCGGTCATCTGGCACACCCAGCAAACGAAGTGCATCACGACCCATTCTGATTGCAGAACCAAAAGTCTCGCGGGTAATACATTCCGCACCGGCGCGCATTAACTCGTAGGCGTGGCGACGATCGTAAGCGCGGGCGAGAATTTTCAGGTCCGGGAAATGCATCCGTGCCACATGAATCATTTTGATGGCTTTTTCACGATCATCAATCGCGATCACCAGTACTTTCGCTTTTGCAGCTCCTGCTGATTCAAGCAACTCGCCCCTCGAAGCATCACCGTAAAACACCTTGCTACCAAAGCGGCCGACCATTTCTATTTGCGCTGCATCGTGATCCAACAAGGTAGGTTTGTATCCGCTGGCCTTCAGAAGGCGGGCTACGATCTGCCCGAAACGACCGTATCCAGCAATGATCACCAGGTTGCCCTGCGGCTCCATTTCTTCGTAGTCAGTCGGTGCTCCGAAGTCAGCGAAACGCGGCTGAACCCATCGCTCGCAAGCAATGATGACCAGTGGCGTTGTGACCATGGACATGACGACTACCAGGATCAGCAGGTTGGCCTGTCCGGCATGCAGTACGCTGTTTTGCAGTGCGAAAGAAAGTAACAGAAAGGCAAATTCTCCACCCTGGGCCAGCGAGGAGGCGAACATCAGGTTGTCGGCCGGCTTTAGGCCAAAGCCCCGGCCCAACACAAACAGTATCGCGAACTTGATGACGATCAGTGCCAGAACCAGGCCACCGATCAACATGGGTTCAGACATCAGCAATCGCAAGTCTACACCTGCACCCACTGATAAAAAGAACAATCCCAGCAACAAACCCTTGAAAGGCTCTATGTTCGATTCAAGTTCGTGGCGGTATTCGCTGTCCGCCAATACCACGCCGGCCAGAAAAGTTCCGAGTGCCGGAGACAGGCCAATCATCTGCATAGACAGTGAAATTCCGATCACCAGCAACAGGGCTGCGGCAATAAACACCTCGCGGCTGCGGGTTTTGGCAATGTAATGAAATACCGGCCTGGCCAGCAACCTTCCTGCCATGACAATTCCGCTCACTACTCCAATCACTACCAGGCCCTGCGCCCGCCCGGGCAAGCGCCCGACCGCAGAGTCAGCGATATGACCTGCATTTGCTACATGCTCAAACCCGGCTACCGCCAGGAAAGGAATTACTGCGAGCATGGGAATGACTGCGATGTCCTGAAACAGCAAGACGGAAAAACTCTTTTTGCCTGCCGGCGTATTCATCCAGCCTTTTTCGGACAGCGTTTGCAACACGATTGCGGTTGACGAGAGCGACAGGATCATACCCACGGCCAGGGCTGTTTTCCATTCAAGGCCAAGCGCGATGGCAAGCATGGCCACAATGGCGGTGGTCAACCCGACCTGTGCGCCACCCAGGCCAACGATGGGTATACGCATTCTCCACAAGGCAGCCGGCTCAAGCTCAAGCCCGACCAGGAACAGCATCAGAACCACACCGAATTCCGAGAAATGCATCACATCCTGGGTTTCGCTGCCCACCAGGCCGAACACGAAAGGACCGATCATGCATCCCGCCAGCAGATACCCCAGGGCAGAACCCAGTCCCAGTCTTTTAGCCAGGGGTACGGCGATTACAGCTGCCAGCAGGTACACAAACGCCTGTTGAAATATTCCGCTCATGAATGTCTATCCTTGCATGTTGTTATTCAGCGCAATCCAGAGACTGGTGGCAATCCACATCCCCGTCCCCACGTTCGATTTGAATGGTTGCATGATCAATATTGTATTGTTGCTTCAATTGCTCAGTCAGTTGATGAAGAAACGCATCCTCCCCCGGGATCTCGGGCATCACCAGGTGTGCTGTCAAGGCATTGTCCGTGGTGCTCAGGGCCCAAATGTGCAGATCGTGAATATCACTTACGCCGGGCCGGGAAGTCAGGAAAACCCGGACCTTTTCCGGGTCAACATTAGGCGGGACAGCATCTACGGCCAGGTTGGCAGAATCACGCATCAGGTTCCAGGTAGAGAAGAATATGACACCGGCAATGACCAGGCTGATGAGCGGATCAACCCAGGCCAGGCCGTACTTCCATATGATTGCACCGGAAAGCAACACGCCAAGAGATACAGCAGCATCTGCTGCCATGTGTAAAAAGGCGCCGCGAATATTAAGGTCGTCGTCTTTACCCCCGATAAACATCAGCGCGGTGACGGTATTGATAACCACACCCACTCCTGCCACCACCATAATCGTGCTACCCGCGGGCACTACGGGCTGTACAAACCGGCCTATCGCTTCCCAGGCAATTGCACCGACTGCGGCCAGCAATAACAAACCGCTGGCCAATGAAGCCAGGATGGTGGCGCGGGAATAGCCATAGGTGCGTCGCGCTGACGGCCGCCTTGTTGCCAGGGCCGCTGCACCCCAGGCCAGCAACAGGCATAGGACATCACTGATGTTGTGCCCCGCGTCAGTGAGTAATGCGAGCGAATTTGCGACCAGGCCGTAATAAACCTCGACCAGAACAAAGATAATATTGAGTGTTACACCGATAGCAAACGCGCGGTTGTAATTCGGCGCTGCATGATGGTGGTGGTGATCTGCTTGCCGGTTCACTCAATCAGGCCCCGTAAGCCATATCAAAAAGAAGTATTTCCGCATCTACAGGGTTTGTGAACTCCAGCAGGTCTTCCTTCATCACTGCTGCACCATCACCTGTTTCAATCCCAAGGCCATTGACCTGCAGGTTGCCCCGTGCGACCTGCAGCCACACTTTTCGCCCCTGATCCAATTCGAAACTGATACGCTCGTCACCATCTATGAGTGCCGCGTGGATATTCACATCCTGATTCATGGAGACTGAATTGTCCTTGCCGTCCCGGGAAACGACCAACCTGAACTTGCCGCGCTTCTCATGTTCGGGAAACACTTTTTGTTCATAGCCGGTATCGTGACCCGGGCGATCGGGAACAATCCAGATCTGCAACAGTCGGGTATGCTCGGATTCAGAAGGGTTGAATTCGCTATGGGCAACACCTGTGCCTGCGCTCATTCGCTGCACTTCGCCAGGCCGCATCACCGAACCATTTCCCATAGAATCCTTATGCTCCAGCGAGCCTTCAAGCACATAGCTGATGATTTCCATATCCTTGTGCGGGTGGGTGGGGAATCCTCCTGACGCCGCAATGATGTCATCATTGATAACGCGCAGATGACCAAATTTCATATGATCAGGATCGTAGTAATCCGCAAACGAAAAGCTATGCCAGCTTTTCAGCCAGCTTCGTTCTGCATAACCGCGATCCGCGGCCCTTCTAATTTCTATCATTAAGCTTCTCCATGGATCATGGTAACCCCCATATTTACCATAATACAGACTTGATCTTCGATGCCCCTAAGACCGATACTTTCCGGACCCGTGATGAAATTTCCGGGCCAGCGTGAACAACCCAGAGTGAATAACAGCATGGAATACCAGGTCTGGTTTAACGGCAAGTTGCGTCCATTTGATGATTGTAAGGTCCATGTCAGGTCTCACGCACTGCACTATGGTTCCTCCGTTTTTGAAGGTATCCGTGCCTATGACACATCGGAAGGAACACGGGTATTCCGCCTCAGTGATCACCTTGACCGCTTGTACTGGTCCGCCTCGGTGTACCGTATTCCACTTTCCTATACAAAAGAGGAAATGCATGCCGCTTGCCGTGAAACAGTCAAGGCCAGCGGATTAAGCAGCGCCTACCTGCGCCCGATCGTATTCCGCGGTGATTGCGGTCTTGGTGTCATTCCAAATGACATGGACACCGTTGATGTATCAATCATGGTAACCAGTTGGGGTGCATACATGGGTGACGAAGGGCTGAAAAACGGCATTGACGCCTGCATATCATCCTGGCAGCGACTTGCGCCCAATACCATGCCTGTTGGCGTAAAAGCAGGTGGAAATTACCTGTCCAGCCAGCTCATTGGTTTCGAAGCACGAGACCGCGGCTTTCAGGAAGGCATCGCATTGGGTGTGGACGGATTGCTCAGCGAAGGCGCGGGAGAGAATGTATTTGTCATTCGTAAAGGAAAAATTCTTACCCCGCCGGTTTCCTCATCTATTCTCGGTGGCATAACCCGCGATACTGCGATCGAACTCGCATCTTCACTCGGTATGAGTGTTTCAGAGCAAGCTATTTCAAGAGAGCAGCTTTACGCTGCTGATGAAGTATTCATGACCGGCACCGCTGTCGAAATCACTCCGGTAAAACAGATTGACCACATGGTGATTGGAAATGGCGGTAAAGGGCCGCTCACAGCACAACTTCAGGACGCTTTTTTTGGATTGTTTGACGGTAGAACCAATGACCGTTGGAACTGGCTGGAACCACTCTAAGCCGCATGTTCAGGTCAGTTTTTAGCCGTAAAGCTTGCAATATATTTAACCGGGTGACAAATATTGTCATCTATACGACGTAATTTGGCACATTTTCAGAAGCAATTGCGCTCTAAAGCATCATAGATAATTCGTTAACCTGCTGTAAATACAACAAAACATGATCCAACGGGCGGTTCGGCCTGATTCTTGCACATATATTATTGAAAACCCCGAAAGGATTTCGGGATTATCAAAGGAAATCGCTACTTCGCAAATGAATTTGAAGAAGAAATCACAATCAGACCTCCAGATAGAGTTGTCGATTGCAGGCGAAGAACCGGAACATCTTTACTGCGGAAATAAAGTTTTCAGATGATTTTAACTGCTGACTATATTGACAATTTTCAATCAGCAAAGATGCTATACAGGTTGCGGTGGACTGCGTGGAGTAATCCACAAACTAAATTAATCGCCACCCGGTAGATTGGCTGGCTTATGTCGGCAAAGGGGCGGGGCTTTATTAGAAAGCGACCGTGAGAATTGCTTGATTTAGATTTTAAATTAAATTGAGCAAAGTATCCGGGGAGAAAGTTGATTGGGCCAGGAAGCCAAGGGGTATTGCTGACTGGCCAGTTCTGGGGGATGGTGGCTCAACTGTTCAATCAGGTGGCCACAATCGGAAAAGACCCGCGGATGCCGGGTCTTTTCTTTTATGGAGCAAAAAATCAAGTCGTCCCGCCTGTTTAAACGAGCGACCGGAATTCCTGATCCCTTTATGAAATATGCGGCTTAGTCGCCTGAATAACTTTTTATCACGTAGCCACCGGATTTCTGGTCGTGCTCGAGTGACAGGAGTTCACGCTTTTCCATATCCTCAAGCAGCATACCGAACGAGCGAAAACCATGATAACTTTCACTGAAGCTTGGCTTGCGCCGCTTCAGTGCCTGCTTGACCATAGAACCCCATACCTGGGACTCTTCTCCACGTTCACTAAAAATATCTTCCAGTGTCTCAAGCACCAGGTCATATGCCTGCTGAGCTCTTTCTTCGGCATTGTGTGAACTACCATTGGCCACCCCGTTGCTCTCCTGGTCACCAGCTTCCTTCTTGCCGATGGTTTTCTTCTTATGCGGTTTTCGGCGTGAAGTCTTGCGCACAATATCTTCGTAATAGATAAATTCATCACAATTCGCGATAAGCAGGTCCGAGGTTGATTCCTTGACACCAACACCAATGACTTCCTTGTTGTTTTCGCGCAATTTTGAAACCAGCGGTGAAAAGTCGGAATCACCACTAATGACCACGAAGGTATCAACGTGCGACTTGGTGTAACACAGGTCGAGGGCGTCCACGACCATACGGATGTCGGCTGAATTTTTGCCACTTTGGCGACGGTGTGGTATCTCGATCAGCTCAAAGGAAGCCTCGTGCATAGCGTGTTTGAAATCCTTGTACCGTTCCCAGTCACAGTAGGCCTTTTTAACCACGATGTTGCCCTTGACCAGCAGTCGTTCCAGCACTTCGTCGATATCAAAACGGGCATAGCGGGCATCGCGAACGCCAAGCGCAATATTCTCGAAATCACAAAATAATGCGAGGTTTTTGGTGTCGTTACTCATGGAAGTGGATCATGAAAGGTGGAGCCTTGCCTGGACGACTTATTCTATGCGATACAAAATGGAAACGGGGTTCTTTTTACCGAAAATCTGATGAAATTTTCACCAGGACGTAAGAATTTCTCTTTCACAGGACCCAGGTACTCCTTCGGGGACAAGTCCTATATCATGCAGAGTGTGTCCACCCAGCCATGCTCATGAATCACAACGATAACGCAAGTACGCCCTACTATAAACTTGATCCGGACACGGTCATCCAGGCCATTGAGTCGACCGGCCTGCTATGCGACGGTCGGCTGTTGGCACTGAACAGTTATGAAAATCGTGTTTATCAAATAGGTTTGGAAGAAGCGGCACCGGTGATTGCGAAGTTTTACCGGCCGGGTCGTTGGTCAGATGAGCAAATTCTGGAGGAACACCAGTTTTCGATCGAAATAACCGAAGCGGAAGTGCCGCTGATCCCGCCCATGATGATCGGAAACCAAACGCTACACCATCACGACGGCTTCCGGTTCTCCGTGTTTGAACGCCGGGGAGGCCATGCGCCGGAACTGGACCGGAAAGAAACACGCCAGTGGCTTGGCCGTTTTATGGGTCGACTGCATGCGGTTGGATCCAGCCGTGCATTTAACCATCGGCCTGGCCTGACGCCCGACCGTTTTGGTCGTGAATCCATAGACACAATACTCAAGGACAACTGGCTACCGCCGCATATAGAAAACGCTTTTGCCACCTTGTCACGAGACCTGATGGTCACTATTGAAGCTGCGTATTCACGGGCCGGCAATATTGAAAACATCCGCCTGCATGGTGATTGCCACCCGGGCAACATACTGTGGCGCGATGGGCCGTTCTTTGTTGACCTGGACGATTGCCAGTCAGGTCCGGCAATACAGGACCTTTGGATGCTGCTATCGGGTGATTCAGAGGAAATGGCTGTGCAGATGAAGGACATACTTGATGGATACCGCGAGTTTTACCATCTCAACCTGGCTGAACTTAACTTGATCGAAGCTCTGCGCACCCTTCGTATGCTTCACCATTCAGCCTGGCTGGCCCGCCGCTGGGAAGACCCCGCATTCCCCATCGCCTTCCCGTGGTTTGGTGAGCCACGGTACTGGGAAGACATGGTGCTTAACCTCAGGGAACAACTGGGACGAATGCAGGAACTGCCTTTGCAATTACCCTACTAGAAATGCTCCTGCCAATTGACTATATGTGGCATTCCGGGAAAGCTTTCTTTGTTTGAATTCCACAACAGTCAGTAATGCGGTGGTGGCTCATCCCCTGAACCAGAAACTTCACCGGGTAGTGCTTCGCCGACCTCTTTCAGACGCCGTGACAGGGCCAGGAGTTGCTGTTTGAGTTCTCTTATCTCACGATCCTGGCGGGCAACTATGTCATTGAGTTGGCCATGTAGTTCGTCCTGAAAAGCCATCTGGTTTTCCAGTTCATGCAAGCGTTCGAGCGTCTTTTGATCGTCACCGCTCACTCCGGCAGCCTCGCAGGTGGCTCCCAAAGCTCCACTCGATTGCCCGCGGGATCAACGAACCAGCCGAAACAGCCAAAATCGTGTTCTTCCCGTTCAGGAATCACTTCACATCCTCCCGCTTCGACGTTAGCCAACGCTGCATCGAGGTCATCAACTACGAGGTTAATCATGAATGACTGGCCGGAGGACCCAAAATATTCTGTACTGCTGGAGAACGCACTCCAGACGGTGAAGGAATTGGCCGGCATGTCCACGGGATTGAAACTGGTTCCATGCGTTTCACCCCAGCTTTCTATCCCCAGGCCCAGGTGTTCCTGGTACCACTCACCCAGAACGGCAGGATCTTTTGCTCGAAAAAAAACGCCTCCCACACCGATTGCCCTACCTTTAGGCTCTGCCATGATCTGTTCCTCAGTCAGCGAATGCCTGTTTGAAAACCAACTGCATATGCGCCCACGAAGCCTCATCCGCGAGCAGGCTGTATTTTAGTGGAATGCCAAACTTTTCGCCGTTAGCGGTAGCGGCCGGGTTGCTGAAGCCATGTATTGCGCCAGGCAATTGAATGAAATCGTAATCGGCCCCGGCACCTTCCATTTCAGCTTTGAATGCAGCAATCGCTTTAGCGGATAAAAATGGGTCTGCTTCGCCGTTGTATGCCACTACCCTGGTGTTCATTTTCTCAACGCCGGGCGCGTTGGCCAGGGGCAAACTACCATGAAATGATGCTACCACATCAAGGTCTGAACCCATTCGGGCCATGTGCAGCACTACGCCGCCTCCAAAGCAGTATCCAATTGCCCCGGTCTTTGAAGCATCCACCGTAGGATGGCTTTTGAGCAATTCGTGTGCGGCTTCAAAGCGCGCACGCCCGGATTCCATATCCTGAATAACGGCTGTCATAAATGCACCGGCATCACCAGGATGTTCCGCGGTCTTGCCATCACCGTACATATCCAGTGCCAGTGCCGTATATCCAAGTCTTGCCAGCATCTTTGCCCTTTTGCGTGGATATTCATTGTGTCCCCACCATTCATGGACCACCAGGATTCCCGGGCGCTGCTTCTTCGTGCTGTCATCCCAGGCCAGAAAGCCTTTCATTTCAACTCCGCCACCGGAATAACTTACTTCTTCTGTCTGAATTTCTGCTGTTGCCACATCCATACTCCCCAAAAGAACTGCCAAAACAAAAACCCTGATCATTTAATTCACCTCGAATCTGATGTTCTGCTGCCATATCAATATTATCTTGAAGGCGTAGCAGTGGTTCATTATGGTACTGCAATCCATGCCGTACGCGTTGGAAAGCGCGCGTTGCGGCCCCAAATACCAAGCAGGACAGAAGCAGGACAAGAACGAATGGAAGAAGCAAGCCAAACGCCGGAAATCCAGATGGATGCGGAAGGACTCTGCCGGGAAGAGGTGTTTACCGACAACCGCATCGGCACCATACACCGGCTAACACCGGTAACCGCGAACGGTGATGTCGACACCTCACGCCAGGTGCAGTACATCGAGGCAACCCAAATCATGATACCCGGGGGAGCATTGCCATTGAATTTTGAAATTCCCGCCGACTCGCTGCAGGCAGCGGTTGAAGGATTCGGCACAGCCGCCCAGCAGGCGGTGGAGCAAACCATGGAAGAACTCCGGGAGCTTCAGCGTCAGCAGTCCTCCTCTATCGTGATTCCCAAAACAGGAATGGCCCTGGTTCAACGGGAGGCGGCACTATCCAGCTGCCATGAATCTCCGGAAACAGCAAACACTGGTCCTGTTCGGGTTGACCATATGCACTTGGTTTGCCGTGCCTGTCGCCGCCCAGGATGACCTCGTTTGGTGGCAATTGAACCCGGAAGAGACCCCGATTATCCCCTTGACTAACGTATTCGAGGCGGGCATGATGCGCAGCTCAAAAGATGCAAACGGGGGAATTCTGTGCGATCGGCGCTGCGCGAGTACGCACAACTCATGTGTCGGTACTGGTGGCAACTCCTTATCGGGGGATGTTTCGGTGTCATGGGCGCGGCTAAGGACATGGAGTTGATGGAAGCGCCGGTGCCTTCATGGGTTTGGTACCTGTTGGCGGTCGGAGCCTTTGTCTTGGCTCAGTACATGTCGTTTGCCACCCTTCATAAAGAGGTGAAAGTCTATCGAGACAGACCAAAGCCAAATTCTTCGCTCTGCGCGATTTTTGATTATGTTTTTAAGATAGCAACCAAAGACCCGAATTTATCGCACCCCCTTGAGGCTACGACGAATTGGATTATTGAAAAGGCCGTGGGCGAGGAACTCCAGATATTTGGAACCAGGAAAAACCCAGATGAAGGAGACGGAGTGATAGAGCCTATAGATAGCGAATATTGGCGGGGACACTCATTTACCTACAATGAAATTCTTTATATCAAACTAAGCCCTAACGACAAGGCAAAACGAATGCTAACCACAGGAGGAGGGAGAATTTACTACAACCTAAAGGCAGATAGCTCTCAGGTTTTTCTATGTTGGCCACAAAAGAAACGCGTTAAGTTGCAATGGCCGTTTAGGCGAGAGGTTGTCTGATGTCACGCGGGAAGCATCTCTCCCTAGAAGAAGCCAGGAATACGGGCAAGCTAGATCAGTTCGCCAAGGAGCATCCGTGCCCGCCGAATACGCGCTTTTGGGAGGTGCTGGATCTTGCCGCTAAAGACTTGCCAGCAGATGATCAAACATCCGCTCGGGATTCTCGCGGCGGTTGTAGCGGTACTCGAACTCCTTCACGTACTTCTCAAGGTGCTTCCGGGAAACGTGCACGTGCGTCCCGCGAATCGAAAGCTTGAGCCGCGCCCAATAGCCTTCCATCGTGTTGACATGGCAACCGTTCTTCGCATATTCGCCAGCGCCGTGATTGACCGTCTCATGCTCGTATCCGGCCTTCTCAAGCCCGTTGTAAGACTTAAGCTCGTCGGTATGCACGGTGCTACCTTTTTCGACATTCGCCTTGATGATCGGCTGGAGCGTCTTTTTGCGGACGTTTGGGACGACCTTGGTCATCACGTCGCCGTCCCGCTCCATCATGCCGAATACCACGGCCTTGTTCCCCCGGTAGCCCCGCCCCTTACCCTTGACCTTACCGCCCACGTAGGTTTCGTCCACTTCGACGGTCCCGCCCAGCGGCCACTCGCCGTCGGCTTTCGCCATGAGCTTGCGGATCTGGTGGGCCATGCGCCACGCCGTTTTGTAGGTCACGCTCAACTGGCGCTGCAATTCCTTGGCGGCCACGCCATGCCGGGTCGTGGTGAAGAGGTAGATCGCGTAGAACCACTTCTGCAACGACGTGTGAGAGCGGTGGAAGATCGTGCCCGCCATCGGGTGAAGGTGATACCCGCACCACTGGCATTCGTAAGCAGGCTCCTTCTTCATGCGGTGAACCTTGCCGTGCTTGCCGCATTTCGGGCAATCAAGGGTTTCGCCGTACTTGCTCAGCATCAGATGGTGCAGGCAGGTGTCGTCGTTCGGGAAATGCTTAAAAAATTGCTGAATGCTCAGTGGCTTGCTCATCGTGTCCTCCTAATGTAGGGAGATCGTACACGATTTGAATACGTTAGTCAAAGGGATAATCGGGGAAGAGCCTGTATACATGCAGATCGGGGAAGGCGAAGTGGTTTTCGAGCTTAATCCCCAGTTCGCGCCCAAAACCGTAGAGCAGTTCAGTAGACTCGTGAAAGACAATTTTTATCGCAGTCTAAGTTTTTATCGGGTCATCGAAGGTTTCGTGGCACAGGGCGGTGATGAAAGCGATATCAAGCTGCCCAATTCTCAACCAAGGCTTGATGCTGAATTCGAAATTAGCCCGTCTGAAGAGATTAACTGGACTAGCGTTCAGCACAATGACCTTCATGCACAAGAAACAGGATTTATCGATGGTTTCGCTGCGGCCAGAGATGACAGGAAAACCTGGTTAACGCATTGTCCCGGTGTGCTTGCCATGGCGCGTAACAATGAGCCGGATTCCGGCAGCACCGATTTTTACATCGTGATTGGCCAGGCGCCACGCTACCTGGATCGCAACCTGACAATTTTCGGCCGGGTCGTCCACGGCATGGATGTAGTGCAGCGAATTCGTCGCGGCAAAACCGAAAATAACGGCGTAATCGAAAGTGACGAAGACCGCTCGCGTATTCTTGGCATGACCCTGGGCAGTGACTTGCCAACGGATAAACAGCAGGAAATCTACGTGATGGATACGAACAGCCCAGGGTTCAGGAAATACATGCAGGCAAGACGTAATCGTACGGACGATTTCTTCCACCGAAAGCCACCCAAAGTGCTGGATGTTTGCCAGGTACCCATTGGAACCAGGATTGAAAAGTCCCCCCAGCCTTAAGCCCTGAACAGGGGCTTCAAAACACAAAACTCCGGCACAGCTTTCATCTGTAGCGACAAAGCGGACAGTGATAGGGTCCAGCAGATTAAAGAGGGTCTTGACTTTAGTTCTAACACAAACTATTATTTAGTTCTAATACGGATTAAATAGCATGAAAGAAATTAATGTAAAAAATGCATCACAACAAGATTTCCTGCCCCTGATGCGAGAATTGGTCAGGGCTTACCAGGCTTTTGCTTCATTCGATGCGGAACTTCAGCGTAAATCCGGTTCTGGCCTTACCGTGAGCCAGGCAGATGTAATTTTTACCCTGGGAAATACACAAAGAATGACCTGTGGTGAGATTGGCGAACGTACCCTGATCACCAAGGGCACGCTTACCGGCGTAATTGATCGGTTGATCAAGAAACAATTGGTCACACGCTCAAGAATGAGTAGCGACGCAAGATGCGTACGAATCGCCCTGTCCGCCAGGGGCCAGGCTGTTTTTGAAGAGCATTTCCCAAGACAAATTGCCGGGATCAAAGCAAGGTTTGATCGTATTGACCACGCCACAAAACAGCAGGCAACCACGCTTTTGCGTGAAATTCGTTCTGTATTCTAGGTGTTTTTTTATCTATTTAGTTCTAATTAGTACTTAAATTCAAGGTTCATTTACAGGAGAAAGAATATGACTACATCAACACAAAACACAGGTAATACAGTGCTTCGCATTTCGCTGGGCCTAATGTTTATCGCACACGGGCTTTTGAAGCTTTTGGTGTTTGGCCTACCCGGCTCAGTGGGCTTTTTTGCATCTGTCGGTCTACCTGGCTGGCTGGCATATCCGGTGACTTTTATCGAAATAGCCGGCGGCATCTTACTGGTACTGGCTCTATTTGTGCGTCCTGTATCCGCACTGCTGGTACCTGTTCTGCTAGGTGCGGCCTGGGTGCATTTTGGAAACGGCTGGGTGTTTTCAAACGCCAATGGAGGCTGGGAATACCCACTATTCCTGACTATTGCGGCAATCGTGGTGTTTCTTGAGGCCCCCGGGAAACTGGCGCCAAGCCCCAAAAATTAGTCACCTTATGGAACAGCGCCTGCTTCAAGCTCAAGCTGGCGCTGTTTTGTTCGGCTTGGTAATGACCCGTTATTGCAATTGATTGAAATAAGCGGCCATTTCTGCACGCATGGCTGCATCAGGCAGTTCACCGTGCAATGCCCCCATGTTCTCATGAAGATGGTCAACATTTGATGTGGCCGGTATCGCACAGGTGACTGCAGGGTGCGAAACAATAAACTTCAAAAAGAACTGCGCCCAGTTTTTACAATCGATACCGCTTGCCCAATCTGGTAGCTGTTTGCCTCGAACTCTTCGGAATAGCGAACCACCGCCGAACGGACGGTTAATAACAACAGCAAGACCCCGGGCTGCTGCCATCGGGAGCAATCGGTTCTCCGCTTCGCGGTGATTCATATTGTAGGTAAATTGAACGAAATCCAGTGGCTCACCAGACATTAATCCAAGCAATTCTGCGTGTCTGCGACCATGAGATGTCGAGACACCAATATGGCGAACGATTCCTGCCTGTTTCCACTGCCGTAACCAGGGCAGATGAGTCTTCCAATCCACCAGGTTGTGCACATGGATAAGGTCAAAAGCCTTCAGGCCCAATGGTCCAGTGCGCCCTCCATTTGCCAAATACCTGTCCGCCTCCCCGGAATCCAGACCTTGGTTGCTGAAAACAGGTTTTCGGTATTGCTGATCTGTTTCAAGCCGGCACCAATCACCTCCTGTGAAGATGAATACATGGGTGAGGAATCGATCATGCCGCCTCCACGATCGAAAAAAGCCTGCATCACCCGTAACACATTTTCACGCCTACTCCGCACAGCGCCAGCGTCAAAAGTCAGCCAACTACCGAGGCCTATCACGGGAATCTCAACGCCGGTGGACGGCACCACTCGTTTAATGATGCCATGCGGTTTTTCGGACGCAAGTAGGGGTGAAAGTACGCAAAGGCTGCTGAGCCCGGCAACTCCCCCGATCAATGACCTTCGTCGAATTCCGTTATCCATGAAGCTCATTCTGACCCGGTTTGGCTTTCCTGGCAGCCCCAAATGGTCAACCGGGGCGATTAATGCGTTGAATTGACCATCTGCTGCAAAAATTACTATTCAATATATACTTGTGTGGTGTAATGAATAATGTGTACTTATCATCGCGACAACGGGAGTTCGATAATGAAATTCAATGTGAAAGTAATTTTCCTGGGTGGCCTGGTGTTCTATGTAGCGATGTTCATTATTAGCATGGCAGCCGGACCATTAATCCACGAAGGCGTACTGGAGCCCTTATACAAAGCCAACCCCGAATACTGGAGACCGGAATTGAATGAAGATCCGCCAAACATGGCAGCTTTGATGCCGCGCTGGATCACGGTTGGTCTGCTCATGTCATTCCTGTGGGCCGGTATTTTCGACAACATCCGTTCGGCATTTGATGGAAGTGCCGTGATACAGGGTGTGAAGTTTGGTGTTGTAGTGGCACTGATTTACGGATCAACCGCAGCAGCATGGTCCGGTATCTTCAACCTGCCTGAGACAATCTGGGTTTGGTGGTCAGTTGAAGGGTTTGTCAACTACATCGCCGGCGGTGCAGCCATGGGCTGGTTTGTCGGTAAATTTGCATCGGATTGACGCGGCGAACACTTTCCGGAAAAGCCCGGCAATCGCCGGGCTTTTTTTTACTGCCTTGCGGAGTCCAGAAAATTCGGGCTCAAACACCTCGATGCCTGATCAGGCCCTGGTCTTGTCTTCGGTTACAATCCGAAACAAGGCATTCATCATGCCGATCGCGTCCTTGGCCGGCATATTGGTCATCTTGGAAAAATCAATCACGGTGTCCCCGAACCCGGTCAGCGAAGCTTCTTTGTCAAACATACTGCACGCGAGTGTTATCACTTCCTTTTTCACCGCGTGCTTGCTCTTCCAGTATTCCTTCAGACCTTGCGAGACTTTCTCGGGTGACATGGTCAGGCGGAAAACAAATGGCTTGTTCTTCAGGCTGACCAGCGAGCCTAACTGCCTCCCGTTGTGAATGATCGTGACAAATCTACCGCCTGACTTGCGGTACCTACACTCGCTTCCGAGGTACCAGATCGACTTCATGAACACGTTTTCAAGGAAAGCATCTACCAGTGCGCTGCCGCCTTCATTGTTTTCACAAACCCGCCTGATAAAGAAATCACGCGGTCGTTCCTGCGCTTCAATTGCAGTCATTCGCGTGAGCAGCATGACATCGACAACAGGCTCCAATTCACTGGAATCTATCTGGCCGTCATCATTTTCATCCAGTACGCTGAACAGGGTGTCAAAAAATGTTGCGACATCATTTTTGAATTTTTCCTTGTCGGACATTCTGTCCATTAAGGGCTGAGCGTCCGGCAGTCTGTCAAGATAGTCCCAGTTTTCCATGCTGGTTACCGTATCCACTGTCGGATCGTTGGCAAAATGGACAAACAATTCGGGCCAGGCAATCTGCATGCAGATCAGGGCGTAAAGGATTTTCGCTTCACGCGGGTTTGACTGCCCGCCTTCCTGTCGGCGGATTCTTTCCAGCAGGTTTGCATAATTCATCACTCGTTTAATGTTGCGCGGGTTCCTGCCGACGGTGCACAAAGTGATATCGACAAAAAAGGCACTGATTTCGGAATCCTCAGCCTTATCATCGCAATGGGGAAAACCTGCACGGGACACCAAGCCCACAATGTAATCATCGAGACGGTATGAAGACGTAGGCATGACAAAGGGTAGCTGGATAATCTTGTCGTAGAACGCCTTGCCGTTGGTTTTCTGGATATCGCGGCCCAGTTTTTCCGCCATCCCCTGTTGAACGACCTCGTAGTCCACGGCCAGCACGAAGACGCAGCCTGTGACATCGATGAAAATCTTGAATGCCTCAAGCAATTGTAAAGTTTCAAGCGGAGGAATCCGGTCCAGGTCGTCCACGAATATGACAACTCTATGACTTGGGTTTGCGTCCACCCACAACTTTACAAGGGACTCAAATTCATGTCGGAACCGGATCATCTTTGCAGAGACATCTTCGAAACCACCCTTAACTTTTGCGTCATTCAGGCCTTCCGGGATATTGGACAGCACGGATTCCAGCTTTGATCTGGCGGTATTCACCAATGCGCTTATGGCAGTAACGTCCAGGTCCTCTGCCAGGCTCAGAACCTCACCAATTTTCCCGGTCAATGCATGCATGCAATGGACAGTTTCTTTCCCTGGTTGAACTGCGAATACAGCCAGGTTTCAAAATTGACAATCATACAGGCGCTACGATCCAGCAAGCCTGACTCCGGAGAATCCTCGGTGCCGCGCAACATGTTCATCAGGCTGGTTTTACCGATACCCCAGTCTCCCTGGATTCCAATGGTCATTGGTGTATCACATTCCTGGATAAAGTCCCCCAACGCACTAGCATAGGGCAGCAGCTTGAGCGTATCGTGACTGAGTTCATCGTGGCCCTGATCGGAATTCGTTCCGGCGGCTTGCACGGGTCTGCCATCGTGATGGGAAACATGCTGGGTGGATTTACCATGCTGGGCTTATTGGGATGGCTGGTGTTTCGTCATGAACCGGGCTCGGCGAACCATACTCAAACCCGGATTGAACACATCCGCCCCCACGTTCTGGCAGCCCTGTTTTTACTCGGGTTACAAATCATCCTGGGTGGTCTGACCAGTGCTAATTTTGCAGCCGCCTCCTGCCAGACCCTTCCCGATTGTCACGGGATCTGGTTTCCGGATGGCACCATCTACTCCGCGTTCAAATTGAATGTTACAAGAGAAGTAACATCCGCCGGCATAGCAACAGGCGGGCCGGAACGCATTGCAATTCACCTGGCACACCGATGGGGCGCCGCACTGTCCTTTTTGGCTATTCTCATTGCCGCAATTGCGGGCATCCGCGGTACCTATGAAACACGTAAAGTAGCTCTTATCGCGCTTTTTATTCTGGCCATTGAGTTCGCTCTTGGGGTGGCGTCAGTCATGGGAGGAATTCCCATAACAATTGCGGTTGCTCATAACTGGGTTGCAGGCTTGTTATTGCTGGCACTCCTGAAATTGCTGGCATTAAGCCGGGTACGCTGGGTTCCCGATTAGTCCAGAACTCCTTTCAAGAGGATACGAGGCTGACGCAAGATGCCGGTGACACCTTCATTCCCCTCTTCAATCAATGATTGAAACTCTTTTGTTTTCAGCAGAACCGGGTGTACGGTCCGGCCGATTCGATTTTCCATTTCGGTAAATCCACTGACCACATCGGCGTAATCGATATCATCTGACACCAGCAGCATTTGAATATCCGGGGAGTCCTGAGCAGCCATTCGAACTCCCGGCCCGTAAATCAAAGCGAGTTCGATCTCCCCGGGCAATTCACCCAGGGCTAATCGCAACTGATCAAGCGCACCAAAGGTTTTTATCACAATACTGTGAAGTTCAGCGAAAATCGGGGACTGCCGGTTGGCCTGGTAGTGTTTTTGATTACCAACACGACTGACAATCAGTAATCCTGACCCGCTTAACCGTGCTAGTTCTCTTTGCACCGATCCGGTTCCCACACCGGCCAGCCTTACAATCTCGTTGGCATAAAAACTGCGATCAGGAAAGCCAAACATCAGGCTCAGCACCTGCCGTTGGGTACGCGTGAACAACGCATTCCACAGGCCTTTTCCTTGCGCAATAATACCCATATAGGGTATGATAAACCCTCGATTGGGTTTTTCCAATTGAATCAGTGGAAAAAGGGATGTTTCACCCAGAAATTTCTTCAAAATTGATGAAAATTCGGGCCAATAGGGCGCAAACTGGAATTGTTGGCTGCGGAAACTTTCCAAAGCCACAACATCACTCCTGATTCCTCTATCAATGCTGGTTCGTGGATTGGTCCGGTCGTAACAGTCCAGGGATTCAATCGCCGGCATTACCGGTGATGATCAGGACGCCGCCCTGAAGATGGGACCGGGCCTGGCGGATTCGCAATCCTCCTTGCCCGATGCCTCATCAGATGATCGCCACCCGCACCGTCACGGCCAGGAGTATTGAGGGAGAGTTTAGAGCCAGCTGCTCGTGACACAGGGACGGAATTTCAACCGGAAACCGAACAGGCCTCCGGTTTTTTTGACCTGTGTAACCGTGAATTGCAATTGCTTACCTGGCAGGTGAATATCGGATCTCAGCAAATAATTCTCTGCCGCGGCCCGGAAAATACCGGTAATTTCCAAAACCATAATCAGCACGATCGGCAATTAGCTCGTCTGTGATGTTATTCAGGCGTAGCACGAGCTTGATTTTCGATGTTACCTGCATCCCAGCTCGTAAATGTGCCAGCGAGTGGCCTGGATAACGGAAACGACTCTGGGCATCCAGGTAATATTCACCCAGGCTGGTCCATTGCAATCCGAATTTTAGTTTGTTGGTGGGCTCATACTGCAACTCGATACTGCCCAACAGGCGCGGCGCGCTATCAATATCCCGGCCTGCCACAAAGCTCTCTCCCCGGCCGACAGCATTGAAGTCGTAAGTGTGGCGCGCGTAAGTCGCATCGACAGACAAAAGCCAGGCTGGGTTCAACCGCCAATCGGCGGCGGTCTCTATTCCGCGATGACGGCTGCGCGCACCGCTGATATTAAAACCCTCGGCATCACGGAACACGCTGTCGCGTTTACGCATCGTATAGATGACAAGATCGGATGACCAGGTCCGGCGTTGCATTCGTACACCAACTTCGAAACTGTCGATACGCTCGGAGTCCAAATCAGAAACCTGCTGGCCGTTTTGCAGCCGATATAACTCGGTCATTTGCGGCGCACGGAATCCGCGCGCCAGGCTGGCAAAGAGATTGGTTTGCGCATTGAGTTGAAAGCTGGCTGAAACCTTGGGTGCAAGATTGGTGAAGCTGTCGGTACGGTCAGCAGGTCGCGAATACAGGCAGCCTCCAATGCCACATTCCGTTCCATCGTCACGTGTGTTCCCTGACAGCATGAGATTGCGGTAGTCGTACTGCACAGATTCCAGCCGCAACCCCGCTCCCAGGGTAATCCGCTCCCCGGCCTGGTATTCGGTCTGGATAAAAGGCGCAAGGCTAATTGCTTCAACCTCGTAATCGTAGTGTTTACCCACCGGGCGGGTCTCCCGCAAAAAGGCAGATCCACTGGTCGGTTCAAATTGCGTTTGTTTCAGAAATACGTCGCCCCACTCGACGTCAAGACCCGCGACTGTCTGATGTTTTAAGCCGGAAAACCTTGCTGCCGAAACAACCCCGCCACTGATATGGCCGTTTTCCTCAAGCGGCATGCCGGGTAAAAAATGGTGCAGGAACTGCATATCAGAATGCCGCAGGTATGGCCGCACATCGAGATCAAAGCGCGAAAACGAACCCATCCAGATACCATACAGTCGCTGGCTGTCTGCATCCCGGAATGCCTCCGGATTTGGATTGCTGCGACGCAGTACAGGATCCTTATACACATCCTCGCCGAAAATGAAACCCGCAGTATCCTGTCTTAGGGTGGTCGCGGAAAACGCGACCGTGAACTCTCCGCCCAGCAGAGCGCCGCTGCGTTTGAGGTGCAGTTTTCCCTGCCGGTAGCCGGAATGATCCCGGAACCCACCGTCATCCGCGTAGACAACAGTAGCGAGCCAGGGCTTGTCCTGTGCATTTGGCAGGGCGGCTCGCAGACGCAGATAATCATTTGCGCCTATTTCCAGGGAAAGCTGCGAACGCCTGGTCCCACCGGTCGGCGGCATCAGTACATTCACGATGCCGTGTAAAGCGTTGGAACCAAACAATGCATTCCCCGGCCCACGGATGACCTCGATTGAAGCTGCCTGCTCGGTGATGAGTTCGATGAACTGATTAACATTGCAAAAGCCGTTCGGCCGCACCGGGATTCCATCTTCAAGCAGCAGAAAACCACCGCAGGAGCCGGCACCGCTGAGAACGGGTGAGCGGATCGCTGTCAGGTGTTCCTGGCCCGAGCCACGAACCACCCATACGCCGGCGACACGGTTCAGCAATTCATGAATGTGTTGATGCTGAACCTGTTCAATTACCGCCTCATCCAGGCGGTCAATATTGCCAGCATGCAGTAGTTTCGGCTGCTGGCGGCGTTGTGCGGTGACCACCACCTCGCCAATCACCTGTTCTTCTTCAGCATCTGGTTGTGCCGCCATTGCCTGTGCGGGCAGGCACAACAGGGCAGCCAACACGCCGAGTCGGGCTAGACAAATTTGCTGAGTTGATCTTCGCATTCAGTACTCTGCAGTAGCTGATCATTATAAGCAAGGCAGCCCCGAGTATTTCATAAGGAACCCTGGTTTCGATAATTCGTTGGTTTTTTGACTAGAATGAGCAGTAGAAAGCCAAGACACACAACTAAAAGAGAGTCAAAAATGAGTTCTGATTTCCGCGATAACAACAAACAGGGGCTGGAACGAAGGGACTTTATCAAATTGGGGGCAACCGGTGTTGTTGCGGGACTGGCGGGCTGTGCCGCGCCCATGGCACTGGATCAAACTGCAGGAGCTGAGACAGCAGTTGCTGGTTTCAGCTCTGAGTCCGCTGCCCTTGCACTTGAAAATCCTCCAATTCCGGAAGCAAGTGACCTGGTCGATCCGGAGATGGTGCCGGTAGAAAACTGGCAGGAACCCTGGACCTGGCGTCCTGAAGAGTGGCCGGATGCTGCATTGGATCTGAATCTGGTTGGCAATCAGAATCCGGGTCCGTCATCATCACCGGGTAACCCCAATGCAACCCTGTTCAGTTTTAACGGCATCAGTCCGGGCCCAACCATCCGAGTTCGTAGTGATGGCGAACTCAAAATCAAGCTACGAAACACTCTGGGCTTGAATGAGCAAGAGACAATGGTGTCACCGGCCCCGGATCCGTTTGATTTCACGCCAGACGTTGAGATGAAAATTTGCTCTCTTGTCGAAGAACAGGTTCTCGGTGGAAATCCACAGGAACCCAGGCCATGTCTCCCGTTCATTTTTCCTGAGCAAGTGCTCCAGGTCATCAGTCCTGAAGTGCGTCCGGGTTGGAGCCTGAAAGTGTGTGACGTCAGCCCATATGGGGCCAATCAACTGCTTTAACTAAGAGACACTTCTGCTATTTTTAACCTGAAGCAGAGGAGTCTCAATATGAGCATGTCAAACACCACCAAACGGGTCAAGGAGATCCGCCGCAATACCCGTCGCAAGTTCTCGTCAGAGGAAAAGATCCGTATCGTACTGGATGGATTGCGCGGTGAAAGCTCGATCGCTGAACTGTGTCGCCAGGAAGGTATTAACAACAATCTGTATTACCGCTGGAGCAAGGATTTTCTGGAGGCCGGTAAAAAGCGCCTGTCAGGAGATACCGTCAGAGAAGCCAACAGCGATGAAGTGGTTGGTCTCAGAAAAGAAAATACCACCCTCAAGCAAGCGGTTGCCGAACTGTACCTGCGCAATGACTGGCTTAAAAAAAGTCTCACTGGGTAGGGTGTGACATTGGACGAAGACTGATGTACAGCGCATCTGAAAAGCTGGCCATTATCCGCCTGGTGGAAGACTCGGAGTTATCCGTGCGCAGGACTCTGGTCGAGATCAACGTCAGTCGCAGCAGTTTCTACCGTTGGTATCAGGCTTATGAACGCGATGGCCCTGATGGCTTGCAGAACCACAGCAGGGCATCACGTCAGCACTGGAACAAGATCCCCGAGTCGGTACGGGAACTGGTTGTTGATGTGGCCCTGGAACAACCGGAGCTGACACCCCGGGAACTGGCCTGGCATCTTACTGATACCCATGAGTACTTTATCTCGGAGTCCAGTGTCTATCGCATCCTCAAGGCCCATGACCTGGTTACCAGCCCACAGTTCATAGTGATGAGCGCAGCCGATGCGTTCCAGCATCCGACACGGCGTGTACATGAACTGTGGCAGACAGACTTTACCTACTTCCGGGTGGTGGGCTGGGGCTGGTACTTCCTGTCGACGATCCTGGATGACTATTCCCGTTACATCATCAGCTGGCGGTTGACGACCACGATGGCGGCGCATGATGTCACCGATACTCTGGAAGATGCTCTGAAAGCCACAGGGCTCACCGAAGTCAGGGTGCATCACAAGCCCAGGTTACTGTCTGACAACGGCCCCTGCTATATCTCAAAAGAACTCAGGGAATGGTTGCAGGATCAAGACATGAAGCACACCCGGGGAGCACCGTACCACCCGATGACCCAGGGCAAGATCGAACGCTACCACCGTTCGATGAAAAACGTGGTCAAGCTGGAGAATTATTACTTCCCGTGGGAACTGGAAAGTGCCATTGCTCAGTGGGTGGCTCATTACAACCATGAGCGGTATCACGAATCACTGGATAACGTGACGCCGGCTGATGTGTATAACGGAAGAAGAAACGACATCCTGGACCGACGGTCAATGATCAAAGCCAGAACGTTAACGCAAAGGAAAATACAAAACCTGCGGTTAGCAGGCTAGACTGGAGAAAGCATGGGCAGAAAAGTGTCTCTTAGAAAAAGGCTCAAGTGGTGCCATATGCTCTGACGACGTACAACGCGGGTATACATGCCTGGCGCGGCACTTTATTCCGGAACCTGGGGTTTACCTCGAATCCCGGCTACTTGAAACTGGCAAAAATGCTCCATATCGATGATGTATGGGAGCAACGCGGCCCACCGGATTTCTGCAAAAAAGTTGATGGTGAGTGGGTCTGCGAATAAGGGGAAATCCTTCGACCGAAGACCATAGGAAAAAACCATGGAAGTCTTGAAATCGCTAATCGGCATCCTGGCGTATGCCTCGCTGGGATTTTCCGCCACCGCCGCCTACCTGAAACTCAACAAGGTCTGGAAAAGAAAGCACATCGCCGAGGTCGCCAACAGCGTTTCCATCGCAGGAAATGTCGTAGACATTATTCCGCTGACTTTTTTCGCACTCAATTTCATGTTTGTTGCGCAGTGGCAAGGCCTGATTGACAGCATCATCTGGATCATTGCCGGTGTGTCCTTCATATTCATCGGATCGGGGCTATGGGTGGAAGGGAAAAGGCACAAGACTTTCTGGGTACGGGTGAAAGAGGCACTGAAGCTGGAGAGCACTGAGCTTGGCGAGTTGGCCGCATCACTATTTCGCTCATCCAATGCCGAAATCATCCTCGATATCCTGACCCAGTTTGCTTATATCGACCGAAAGCTGGGGCTTCGTGAAAAAGAATTCATCACAACATTCGCCGATAACTGGCACCTGGACATCGACTGGGACGAGTTTAAAAAACTGGCTGAACTCGAACAGCCCGAACGTTTTGTCAAAGCCCGTGAGTCCGTTTCCCGCTACCTGAAGACATCACCACCAGATAAGCAGGTCGTTCAGTTGATCGATGTATTAAAGGCGCTGATAAAAGTTGATGAGACTTTAACAGCCCAGGAACAGCTGATGCTGGAAGAGGTGAGCGGTCAATTGCTGGACTACCACAGCAGTACCATCGTCAAGCCGAATTTCTCGGTTGTTATCGCGCCACAAAGCCGCGATCAGGACGCTGCTATTGCCGCCTTGCTGCCCGATGTAGAGAAAATTGAAGTGGCCGGGGGTGCCGGATATATTATCGGCTTTTTTTATTCACGGGATTATGCGGCGGTGATCTGCAAACAGTACCGTGCCCTGGGGTACTTCACCATTGATGTGAGGGAAAAGCTTGCTGACCCCGCTTAGTGCGCGCTGAAAAACTCAACCAGCCTGACCATCGCCAGGGTGTCATATTCGCAATATTTCAGCAGCTGATGACGAAGTTCCTCAACACGGTCTGATTCGGTTTCAGGGTTGATCGCCTCGAGATAGGCGATAGATGCTTCGGTACCCTCGTGCACACCCTCCAGCGCCGTGTAATCCAGATCGGGTGCGATGGTGGGAAGCACTGCCTTTAATGACCAGGACCCCATCATGTCCGGGTGGTAGTAGGCCTGTTTGACAGGCGGGGCGATATCCACCAGTCTCTCGACCAAAGCCTGCAGCGGTTCCGCCAGGTCCGGAAATCGATTGATTAGCCCCTTGATCACGACTTTTTCATAACTGGTGTATATCAGTACCGGGCCTCGATCGCCCAGGACCAGAATCATTTTCTCAGCACAGCCCCGCATTGGCGGCTCACCGCTCAGATCCAAAAATTCAAAGTGTTCAAGTTGGCCATTTTCATGCTCAACGTGGCAGGACCACTGGAACGGCAGGGTTTCGTAGGGCCTGGTGCCTTCCCACACCGGGATGGGTGGCCCAATGGTTTCAAAATCCATGTAGTAACGCGGAAATGGTAACTCGCGCATGAAATTTTCGGCAGAAGGAAGGATTTCAGGCTCGCCGCTTCGTGTTACGCGCAGGATACGCAGATGGGTATCGCTATCCAGTTTTCCCGCGGGTACATCGCGGATATCGGTATAACCTTCCGCCACCAACCCGCCGAGTTTTTTCTTACTGCCCATCAGGCCATGTATCGGATACTTTGATTCCACGGGCCAGCAGTAGTTGAAAAACGGGCATTCGTAAGGTGAAAAACAATGCTGACCGACAGGAATATCCGGTTCCGGTCCTTCCACCGCTTCTTTTGCCCGGTCCACCCAGTCCGGCACGGAAGGCATCAGTTCGGCCACCTTTGCAGTCAGGTCTTTCTCAAGCAGTAATCCGCTGAAGTCACCACCTCCGCCATACACGAACTGGTTGTTGATGTGTGCAAGTGAAATTTTCCCAAAAGAGTAACCTGCGCCTTCGTGCACCCAGGCCTGCACGGCACAGTCCTGCGCGTGTACAGGCTTCAGTTTGGTCGATGCCTTGACCTCGACGATGTCCCAGCTTCCATCCGCCGGCAATAAAACGTCTTCCCTCACCAGCACATTTTCATGTTGCAGAGTTGCTTCGAAGATCGGTTCCGGAAACAAGCTGTCCATTAGCGCACGGGTTTGCTTTATCGCAGGAGCCAGGCTTCCACCTTTGTAGGGAATATATTCGCCCCTGCCTTGACCGTAAATCTCTATGGCAATCTCACCTACCAAGTGTCCGATATTGAACGCTGCCTGGGTGGCAGCTGAATATTTGATCAGGTCACGGCGATGGACTTCGAGATATACCTTTTTCAAGCACTGAAGGGAAGACATGATTCTGGATTTAGATAATCTCGCCATAATCAAAGCATAACGCGATCAGGTGAATCAGACCTGGTGATTTTACCGTTATACAGTATGGAAACTAAGGTAGGTTTCCGGCCAGATAGTCTTGCATAGGTTTCGTGGACACCTGCCTTTAGCGCGATAATGCGCTCGGAGGTTTGACATGACCAGAAGGAAGCGACAGCCACAAGCGGACCTTCTAGCAGTTGTCGAAAAAAGCAAGCTATTAGTCAGAGTTTAGTGCTTCACATAGTGCGACGTTACTGCTCAAAACCCTGTGAATATTAAATGAACCAGTTTCACTCGCAGTTGGGAAGTTGTATTCAACGTTTCCTTTCTCACAATTGATAAATTCAAGATTGATTGTGCCGTATTGGGTGTCTTGCACTGGTAATGGGTCGGAGCTATTGAACATTCCGCCGGTAGTGAGTTCAGCTGACATTTCCACGCGATTGCCATCATATGACCCCAGTGCTGTCACCCAACGCTGATCGGGCGCGCCAAACACTGCTGTGACGTTTTCGGGTGGCTGTTCTGAATCGAAGGTAAACCAGGACAGGAATACCAGTTTCAACACCGGCAATACAGTCACGAACATGCCCTGAAAAGGCGCATCTGCATTCACCCAGGCGTCATTAAGGCCAGCATTGATCTGAAAGTTCTTTACCTGAAGGAAGCTCATCATGCCACGGTCTGCATGCTCGAGGATGTGGCAATGGAACACCCATCCGCCCGAGGTATCGTCTCCGGGCTCCTTGCCGAAGGCTTCCACCTCTCCCTCACGACCAATGTCGTGCCACTCTATGGCGAGAGTTGGACCGTCGCCGCTTGGCGTAAACACCACATCGGCGCGGTCTCCCGATGTCAGCACCAATCCCTTATTGGGATCGGGATCTGAGATTAGCTGAGTCGGATCATCGGGATCGGGGACCAAGCCGATCGGCTGAATCTCGATTGGAGACTCGAGGAGCCCGCCGTCCCCGCCGATGCGGAACATCCGGTGGCCAGCAATCGAAATACGCATGAAACGCGCGTTTGCCGTGTTCACCAGACGCAATCGCTGCGGCACACCCCGCTCGACCGTTCCGACTGCGTTCGCCTGGCCATTTACCAGCAAAGTGTTGCCCTCTCGGCCGTTCACCTGCATAACCGCGTTTTCAAGCGGATCTGCCGGGAAAGGTTCGGTAATCTGGCCGTTCTTGTCGAGTAACACATCGTCCAGCACCAGTTGATGTGCACGCTCTGGCAGGCCCAACCTAAGGTCCTCGTCGGGATCGCGCACGACGATCATGCCGTAGAGGCCCTTCTCAACCTGCTCGTTGGTGCGAATATGAGGGTGGTACCAGAACGTGGAGGCACGCAGAAATTTGAATTCATACCGGAATGTACCTCCCGCCAGGATCGGATGCTGAGAGATGTTGCTGCCGTCCATGTTTGCCGGGAGTTCCATGCCATGCCAGTGGATGGTGGTCGCCTCAGGCAGAAGATTGGTGAAGTGTACGATCAATGTGTCTCCGACCTTCCCCTCGATTGTGGGCCCGGGAATGCTGCCGTTGTAAGCATAAACCTCCTTCATGTTCTCGGTACCGAACGAGATCGTATCCTCTCTGGCGACAAGCTCAACTTCGATAACGTCAGGATCGGGATTGATATCGGTGGCAGTCAGTGGCTTAACAAGACTTAGCGACTGAGCAGACGTCGGAATCGCCGGGAACAGCAAGCACAAGGTGAAAAGGACTGAAATGCGAGGCTGGTAAGTCATGGCTTATTGCACATCATAATGTCATTGCGACAGCGAGTGTCTTAAGTATAGACAGAGTTTTGGTTAATGCCTGCCCTCAATTCTCGTTTACCCCTTCAGCTACCCAACTGGTGCGGTTGGTCAGTCCTGACTAAGCTGGTCCGGGTTAGAGCTAGAATTATTAATTAACTGAAGCTTCTTCAGCTTGCTCAAGCGTGAGCGGGTCAACCGGGTGAGTTACCGGACCAGGAATGAAGCACGCTCTGATGTGTTTGACCACATCGAGCGGTTTTACAATCGTCAACGGGCCCATGGCTACCTCGGCTATACCTCACCGATACGGTTCGAGCAACAGGTCATGGGGACTTAACTGGGTGGTCCGAACAACTGGGGCAAACCCTTCGACCCAAGGCGGTCACGCGCAGGGCTGACCGACATAATGAATAATGAGCACTCGTGAACGGGAATTGAACGATGGTTGACTCAGATTTTCTTTATGCTGTTGCACAGGTTGGTGCAACCTACGCCGGCTTTTCTACGCTTGTGGCGGTCGTTGCCTACCGAGGACAAACTGGACCAATTCCCGCTCGGATCTACTACATGCTCTTGCTCAGCCTAATAGTCATCATGTCGTCGTTCCTCCCACAGATAGTTCAGTATTTCGGCGCCGAAAAGATACTGGCTTGGAGAATTTCGTGTGCACTTTATGCGGTGGTATGGAGCGGTTACTGGGCAAACGCACTCAGCTCTATCAAAACCAGATTCAGTAGTCAAAGCGAACTGAGCTTTCTCAACAAGCTAAACACGTTCGCGATCCACCCTATCGCCATCGCGGTACTTTATCTCGGTGCATTTGGCCTGTGGGGAGATCTTGTGGCGGCGGTTTATGCGACAGCACTATTTGTAATGTTATACATGTCTGCCTATTTGTTTCTGCAAATCGTCACTGGCTTCCTGCGAGAACGTGAAAGCCAATAACCGCCAGCTGAATCATGACCGAGTCAGCCGTCGACCGATGGCCGCTTCTGGCCGGTAAGCCGAAATTAAACCATACAGCCCCTTGCCTCACCGGGCGTAAGTCCGCCTCAATCCTCTTTGACGAGAGGGCCTTCAAGGTTCCAGATTTCGCTGGTCATGATCCAGGTTCCGTCATGAAGCCGTTTGGCACTTTCAGCGAACCGTCCACTTTCTCGAACAACAAAGCCACTGGTTCGGGAGCGTGCTTTCTGGGTGTAATGCCCGTGTGCAAAAGCTCTATCGTCGGAAACAATGACCTCGTCTACCCACGATTCGGCCTCGATCACCTCGTATTCTGCGAAATAAGCCTCCCAGGATTGCCGGATCGCAACGGCACCCACGATGTTAGGCGCGCCGGGCGGCATCTGTATGGCATCTTGTGCATAGTGCTTCATCAGCGCGTCCACATCTCCAGCTGCTACTGCACGAATATAGTTGTCGTTTCCTGTGGCAAAGACTGTTAATTGATCTACCTCGGACTCCGCGAACGCTTCAGAAAAAGTTGCGGCTATCATCAGGATTGAAGCCACGAAAATAAGTTTATGGGTTGAAGGCATGGTTTTGTTCCTTGTGTCGGCGCGACATCTCCAAGTTGGCGGTGGTGAGGTGGAGTAATTTGGGGCTTTTGGGTTCATTGATTAAAAAAGAAGAATAGGCTTATTGGTGCCTTCGGTAGTGGTTAAGCGTAACTGCTCTCACCGGAGAAATCAAAAAAACCTTCAAAGGAATGTCCGCTTTATGCTGTGGATTCTATGGATCGTCGCAACACAGGCGTGAAATCTATTGGGCTGAACGAGCGCCTTCTTTTAGCCAGAATCGGGTGCTCAAAATATCAGGCTGGGTTCCATTTCTGGATTTAACCTGCATCGTGTTGTTACTCATATTGATGGTTCAAAGGCTGCTGGCCGGGCAATAAACCACTTAGCCAACCGGCAATCAACACGCTGAAATCCAGGTTCAGGGCTTCCAGTGCCCAGGCCAACATGGTGGGCGCCGATGACATGTGTTCTGACCAACCGAGTTGCCATGGCAATATGATGTGCCAGAGCAGATGGAAACTACGTCACCGTGTTTGTTGATGCGCTTGACAATAACGCTGGTTCTTACACAGAACATTTGCTTCGACTGACGATGAATCAACTGTAAGTGCAAACCTGTGCCTTTCAAACGATTCGAACGCACCGGTCATGGCTGGTTCAACCATCGCGTGTCCGTGACATCAAAGGAAATGCTAGGGGCTATACACTTTTATTGGACCGGGGAGACCTGCAAGTTCCGGTCTCACGCAGTTATATAGAGAAAGTCCTTCCGAGACTTGTGAAGGACTGAATAATCCAGGCTGAAAGTTTATTGATTTCCGAATTGCAGCGCGGCAAGGCGCGCAAATAGCTCATTACTCTGGGTGAGTTCCTCGTGGGTTCCAATCGCCACGATCCGACCCTGGTCCATCACGACAATTCGATCGGCCTTTTTCACTGTGGCAAGACGGTGAGCGACAATGATGGTGGTGCGGTTCTTCATCAGGCCTTCCAGTGCACCCTGCACCAGGCGTTCGCTTTCGGCATCCAATGAACTGGTTGCCTCATCCAATAATAGTATGGGCGGATCCTTCAATATGGCGCGGGCTATCGCGATTCGTTGGCGTTGCCCTCCCGACAGCCGCGTACCCCGTTCGCCGAGAAAAGTATCGTAACCATCAGGCAACAAACCAATAAATTCATCCGCTGCAGCCGCTTTTGCAGCTGCTTCTATTTCCCCAGCAGACGCGTCAGGCCGCCCATATCGAATATTTTCCCGCGCAGACTCACCAAACAATACCGTCTCTTGCGGTACCAGCCCTATAAGGCTTCGCAAATCGAAGGGTGCCAGTTGCGAGATATCCCGGCCATCGATTTCGATATTTCCTGACTCCGGATCATAGAAGCGAAGCAGCAATTGAAAGCTGGTGCTCTTTCCGGCTCCGGATGGCCCCACGATAGCAAGGGTTTCTCCCGGGCTGATCTCCAGGGTGAAACCATCCATTGCCTTTTCATCAGGCCTTGAAGGGTAGCGAAACGAAACGTCCCGAAATGAAATTTGTCCTCGTACAGGATTCGGAATAGCAGCCGGCTGTTCGGGTGCGCAGATCGCCGGTTTCGCTTGCAATAGCTCGGTCAGGCGTTCCATGGCTCCCGCGCCACGCTGGATCTCACCCCACAATTCGCTCAGCGCTGCGGCTGATGAACCGACAAACATCGAGTACATCAGGAACTGTGCCAGCTGGCCGCCGCTCATATCGCCTGCGAGGACTGCGCGCGAACCCATCCAAAGAATCACGGTAATGGCCCCAAAGACGAGCGTAATACCCAGCGCTGTAAGCCCGGCACGCATGCGTATACGCCGGATTGCAGCGCGGAAGCTATCATGCACCGCGTCCCGGAAACGACCAATTTGTAATGCTTCCAGGGTAAATGCCTGCACGGTTTGCATCGCATTAAGCGTCTCGCCGGCAAGTCCGCTGGTGTCCGCAACCCGATCCTGCGCCGTGCGCGACAGGTTACGGATTTTTCGGCCAACCAGGATAATCGGAAATATAATCACCGGTACTCCGAGCATGATGTACAGGGTAAGTTTGACGCTGGTCAGTGTCAGCATCACCAGGCCCCCTATAAGGTTCAGTGTTGAACGCAGAGCAATGGATAGACTGACTCCGGAAACACTCTGTACCAGGGTGGTATCAGTGGTTAGCCGCGACAGCACCTCCCCGGTACGGGTAACCTCAAAAAATGTCGGATCCATGTGGATGACTTTTTCATACACGGCGTTACGAATGTCGGCCACCACCCGCTCACCCAGCCAGGTCACCAGGTAAAAACGCAGGGCACCGAAAGCGCCAAATGCGACTGCGGCTGCAAAAAACCAGCCGAAATATCTATTGACTGTCTCAACATCATTGGCCACAAAGCCGTTATCAATGAGAAACCTGAGCGCAATTGGCAGGGCAAGAACCGCAGCAGAAGCCACCAGCAAAGCACCCAGGGCCGCGACCAAAGTAGCTTTGTAGGGCAATAAAAACGGCACCAGCGTGCGTAAAGGTTTTAATGATGTAGCACTGGGCCTTTCCGAGTTGGTTCTGTCAGACATTAGTATGAGATGGGGTCAGCAACAGCATGATCAAGCTCACCCCATTTGACCTGCATGGCAGTCTTTCCCATAGTGGTTGCAAATGAACAACAAGAATCCCACTTCAAGCCGCAGAGAATTTCTCCAGCACTCAACGCTGGCCGGACTGGGCCTTGCTGGCGCTGGCATTCCTGGAATCAGTTGGGCGGTTCGCGGTGACGAGCTGCATATCCGAAATTACAACGAAATTGTTGTGCTTGACCCGACCTTCTCGATATCCGGCGCAGAAGGCGTCATTGCCCGGGCCATCTATCAAAACCTGCTACAGATTAAAAATGATGGAACCTGGGATACAGAGTTGGATGCCGCCGGGTACTTTGAACAACTCGATGACACCCATTACGCATTCCGTTTGAAGCCCGGCCAGATATTCAACAATGGCTACGGCGAAATGACCGCGGATGATGTGAAGTTTTCCTTCGAGCGGATGATTGATCCGGACATAAAGTCAATCAACGCACCGGACATGGGCCCTTTGAGCCACGTGGAAGTGCATGGCCGCTACTCAGGCACGATTATCCTTCACTCTCCCTATGGTGCATTCATAGCCATTGGCGTGGCCTTCGGCAGCGGTGCAATCATGTCGCGCAAGGCGGTTGAGTCGGTGGGTGGGCGCTTCAACATTATTCCACCGTGCGGATCCGGCCCATATTTTTTCAAGGAATGGCGGGCCAAACGAAAACCCATCCTCGAACGAAACCCATCATGGGAAGGGCCAGAAGCCGCATTCTCAGAAATTCATATCTACCCGATGACGGACGCCAAGTCAGGCGAAATGGCATTTGAAGCCGGTCAATTGGATTGCGCGGAGATTTCGGTTGAATCTGTTGAACCATTTGAAACCAATCCACCGCCCAACAGTTATCTCGAAACTCATCCGGGCGGCCGAAATTTCTGGCTGGGGATGAATATGGAAAACCCGTCTCTCCGGGACATCCGGGTGCGCCAGGCAATCCAGTACGGCGTGGACGTTGAAGCAATACTCGAAGCAGCGTGGTTCGGTTTAGCGGAACCATCAACCGGCCCCATCCCTAAAGGCATTGTGGGGCATCGTCCGGAAAATCTGATTCCTCCGGAAGGCGATCGCGACAAGGCCAGGGCCCTGCTCAAGGAGGCAGGTGTTGAGTTGCCGCTTCGTTTGCGACTGGACGTCAATAGCGATGCCCTGGAACGCACGGCCGTACAGGTTATCCAGTGGTCACTGAAAAAGATTGGTGTTGAAATCGAAATCTACGCTCAGGACAACAATTCGTTCCTGAATATTGGCTTCGAGGACAAAGGCGACCAATGGCAGGATGTGCAGCTGTTTCTGCAAAGTTTTATTGGCGGCCCTGATCCCTACTATTCAATTGTGTGGTTTATTTCCGACCAGGTGGGCCAGTGGAATTGGGAACGCTTCAGCAATGAGGAATTTGATCGTTTAAACGCTCTTGCCCTCGCGACGCCCGATGTCGCTGAACGCGACCGTATGTATCAACGAATGCAGGACCTGATGGAAGAGTCGGGTGCCTACCGGTTTATCACCAATGGTGTGATGCCATACCTGGTACGCAAATCGATTAAGCCCTCATTCCGGCCGGATGGTTATCCCTTGTTACGTGGCTTTCACCCTGCAGGCCGTCAGGGCTGATGCTGAAATTCATTGCGGGCCGCAGCCTGCTTTCCCTGCTGATCCTGATGCTGGCGGTCAGCCTGCTGTTTTTCATGATTCACATGGTGCCCGGCGATCCAAGCAGCGTGATACTGGGTCCCAAGGCGTCGCCTGAACTCAAAGCCGAGCTCAATGCGCGCATGGGCCTGGATAAGCCCATCCTGATTCAACTGGGAAATTTCTATTCCGGCCTGGCGCGTGGAGACCTGGGCACGGATGTGTTCTCGGAACGCCAGGTTGCCGATGTAGTGTTCGAGCAATTGCCCTATACCCTGGCGCTGGTTATTGCCGCAATCGGGGGTGCTTCACTGCTGGGTATTCCCCCGGGTTGTTTTTCTGCGGTGCGGCAGAATTCTTTTCTTGATCGACTGACCGCAATCATGTCGGTCGCCTTTATCGCCATTCCCAGTTTCGTTGTGGCGCTCTACCTTTTGCTTTGGCTGGCGGTGAAGTTGCGATGGTTCCCGGCAATGGGTGCAGGTGAGGAGGGTAATTATGCTAACCAGGCGTGGCACCTCGTTTTGCCGGCCATTGCGCTCGGCCTCGGCTGGGTTGGCTATATCGCCCGCCTGGTCCGGGCATCGATGCTGGAGGTGATGGAGGAGAATCACATACGCACTGCCCGCGCATTCGGCCTGCCAGAACGAACCACCATCATTCACTACGCATTGCGTATTGCCATACTTCCCACCGTCACCATACTCGGCCTCGGCATTGGCGCCATGTTGTCCGGTGCCTTGTTTGCAGAGATTGTTTTCTCCCGGCCCGGCATTGGAAAACTATTGCACGAAGCCGTCATAACGCGAAACTACCCGGTGGTGATGGACTCGGTGCTGGTAACCACCGCATTTTTTGTGCTCAGCACGCTGGTATCCGACATTATCAACGCCGCCCTTGACCCGAGGCTGCGCGAAGGCAGGGGGCAGTCTTGATGTCCGCGATTCAAGGCACTCTTTCCCAAACTTTTTCTCAGCTGAAAAAAGACCCGCCGGGCATGACCGGCCTTGTCGTCGTAACGGTCATTATCCTGGTCACACTGCTGGCGGGCATTATTGCTCCCTATGATCCGTTGGAGGTGGATGTTTATGACCGCCTGAGCAGTCCGTCTGCTGAACACTGGCTGGGTACCGACCAGTTGGGCAGAGACGTGTTATCACGGGTGTTGCTGGGCGGACAGATTGCATTGAAGGTCTCGTTGGTGGCTATTTCAGTGTCCATGGCGATCGGCCTTGCGTTGGGCATGCTAGCCGGCTACGGCCCGCGCTGGCTGGACCAGGTACTGGTGATCACTTTCGATACGCTGCGTTCATCTCCGACCATCATGTTTGCACTGGCCATCGTTGCGATTACCGGGCCTTCGTTAAACACCGTAATTGCGGTAATTATCATCACCTCCATTCCGGTATACGGCCGGGTGGTGAGAACACAGACTCAGGCCTTGCGTGACCGGGATTTCATCAAGGCCGAGGTCGTCATGGGGGCATCGACATTTCGAATCCTGTCCCGGCATTTGTTGCCCAATATCGCACCGCCATTATTGATCCTGGCTTCCATGGACGTGCCGGCGGTGGTCGGCATGGAAGCCGGTCTGAGTTTTCTCGGCCTCGGCGTAAGCCCGCCGGCACCGAGCTGGGGCAGTATTTTGTATGACGGATACTCATACATTCGAAATTCACCCTGGCCAATCATCGCCGGCGGCCTGCCGCTGATTGCAGTTACGCTTGGTTTCACTTTCCTGGGTGAATCATTGCGCGACATATTCGATCCGAAATTGCGCAAGAAAGGCGCGGACAGCTGAGATGACTGCTTCAAGCCTCGAGATTCGTGACCTGAGCGTAAGTTATGCAACGCCACGCGGTCGATTGCAGGCCCTGCGGGAGGTTAATTTTAAAGTACCGGAAGGCGGCATTACCGGAATCGTAGGTGAGAGTGGTTGCGGTAAGTCCGCCCTGATCTCGGCCATCATCCAATTGCTGGCGCCCAACGCACAGATTGATAGTGGTTCCGTGTTACTAGGTGGTGAAAACCTGTTGGAACTGGATGCAGCGCAGATGCGCGGCTTTCGAGGCGAACGGATCTCCGCCGTGTTCCAGGATCCGATGACCAGCCTCAATCCGGTGTTGACCATAGGCCGGCAATTACAGGACATACAACACCGCAGCAGGGCGAGCAGCGAAGAAAAACGCGCGCTGTCCCTGAAGATGCTGGCCCGCGTGGGCATTCCCGATGCGGAGCAGCAATTAAAGCGTTTTCCGCATCACCTCTCGGGCGGAATGCGGCAGCGCGTTGCCTTTGCGATGGCTTTGATGACCGAGCCCAGCCTGCTGATTGCAGATGAGCCGACCACCGCGCTGGATGCACCACTCGAAGTACAGATTATTCATCGCCTGCAGGAATTGCAGCGCGATTTTGGCTGCACGATACTGTTTATTTCACACCATCTCGGGGTGATTGCAGAGCTGTGCGACCAGGTGGTCGTGATGTACGCGGGCGAGGTGGTGGAAAGCGGCTCAACACGCGACATCTTCCACCGGCCAGCGCATCCATATACACGTCGATTGCTCGAATGCGACCCGGCCCGGATCGGGCAGAGAACCGCCAGCCTGCCGGTCATTCAAGGCAGCCTGCCGGACCTGGTCGAATTGCCGCCCGGATGTATTTTCGCGGACCGATGCAGTGAAACGATTGATCGATGCTTCAACAAGCACCCCCGTCTGGGTGGAATCCAGCATCGTGCGGCCTGCCACCTGGCGGGGGACGTGAAATGAGCGCCCTGCTTTCAGTTCGCGATCTGAGGGTCAGGTATCCATTGGATGGGGGCCTTGCTTCCTTGTTTGACAGGGAAAGTGCATCACACGTTGATGTGGCCCATGGCGTATCACTGGAAATTGAACGAGGCGAAACCATCGCGATTGTGGGTGAGAGTGGATCGGGTAAAACAACCCTGGCTATGGCGATATGCGGCCTGGCGCCGGTGCTGGGCGGAGAGGTTTGTTTTAACGGGGAATTACTTGAGACAGGGAAAAACAGGCGTTTGCTACCTGATCGAAAACGCGTTGCATTGATGTTCCAGGACCCCGTTGGTTCACTCAGTCCGCGAATGACGGTTGGCAAACTGCTGGCTGAACCGTTTCACATCCACCCGGGTTTTTCTGACAATCCCAACCGTTCGGCACCGGACCTGTTGGCCCTGGTAGGCCGGGGTGAGGAATTCGCCGATCGCTACCCCCACCAGCTAAGTGGCGGCCAGGCGCGGCGGGTCAGCGTTGCGCGGGCATTGGCTCTGGAACCGGAATTGTTAATCGCAGATGAGCCCACTGCGGGCCTCGATGTCTCAATACAAGGCGAAGTGCTCAACCTGCTGAGCCAGCCGCAAAAGAAAATGGGTCTTGGAATCATGATCATCACGCACAACCTGAATATCGTGCGGCACGTGGCCGATCGTATGGCCATCATGTACCTCGGGCGATTTATCGAGCAGGGTGATGCGCAGTTGGTGCTGGACAGGCCCAGGCACCCTTACACGGCGGCATTGTTGTCAGCCAATCCCAAGCCGGACCCGGATGCCCAAATTGACCGCATTGAGTTGCGTAGCGAAGTTCCAAGTCTGCTGCAGCGACCCGCGGGCTGTGAATTCCATCCACGCTGTCCGTATGCCCGGGAGCAGTGCGGTAATTCTTTTCCGGAAACTTCAAAAACAGGTCAAAGCCGGACCTTTAACTGTTTTTATCCCCTGGGTTGAAAATAGCCGCTGCAGGCAAAATTTTTCATATGCGTTATACTGCCAGTGTCAGACCATGCGCTGACGTATTGAAAGGGGAATATTCCCCGGGGTGAACCTGGAATCGTGTTGGCAGAAAATCGAAATAAAATCAGGAAACACTTATTAACCCACAAGCTTGTGCTGGGGCATATTGCCCGGCGTTAACTTAATAACAGGTCTCTGGCAAACCAAATAGATGTCGCCACCCGCCAGATATTGAAAAACCCGGTCAAGACCGGGTTTTTTGTTGCTGTTTTCTAATCGCAACGCGCTATCAAATATCCTGCCGGGTCAGTACCGAACGAATTTCCTGAAGCTTGTCGAGGATTACGGCAGCGTTGGAAGATCCGATTCGCAAAAGCAATTTTTGTCCGGCTGAAAGCGCTTCCAGGCTTTCATCCGCATACAGATATACAGCTTCCAGCTTGACCAGTGCCACATCATCCACCGCTTCCGGTGTTGCCAGCAAATGGTCCAATACCTCCACCATGCGGTCATTGAAATATACATCGCCGTGGCCCAAATCAGAATAGGCTTGTTGAAACAACGGATAGTAATTCACATACAACTCGACCAAGCTGGTCGTATCAATCACGGAAGCAATTTGTACATACGCCGAGTACCGTTGGGCGTTGGCCGGATGAATGGTTAACGATTCTCCTTCTGCTACCTGGAATTTACCACCAGCCGGTTGGACCGGCATAACGAGGGGCGCCAACTGGTGGCTGTCCAGCGCGTCTATGGTGGTTACTATGCGACTGATGACCTGTTCCAGCACAAAATGGCTGCCCAGTGACTCGGGCCCGATCAAATCCGCCAGCACTTCGATAATTTCACCGTCGCTTTCAGCCAAAGTTGGCAGCGGCTCAGGTGCCGGTTCCTCCGGCACAGGTATGTCTTCTACCGGGTAACTGGCTTCCGGCTCAGGTTCAATTGCTGTTTGTGCAGGAAGTGATACCTCTAACGGGTGGTCCTGCGGTACATCCCGGGCAGAGTAAAACCATGCTGCAACACTTCCCACGATGACTAAAAGCACAATCCATAGTGTTGGCTTATTCATTGTTCATCATCCGAATCTGCACTTTATGTGACGATTCTGACCTCCATATGGTTACCGGGGTTCCGCTTGCACTCCATATTGCATCCTATGGGCGATTTACTGACACGTTTAGAGTCCGCATGGCCATCGAAACCGACATGCCCCTTTCATATGATGGGCCCGGGAGAACAGAAATATGATCAAGAAAACGCTGGCAGTGGTCCTGCTTGTTATTAGCACGCAGGTGGATGCAGGAAGCTTTCGCTGTGGAACGCGGATTGTAAAAACCGGCGATTCCATCAGCCGCCTGGTAGATGCCTGCGGCAAGCCTGCTCTGAAATACAAGGTAAAGGAGTCGATCCGCAGCGGAGGTAGCCGGAAAACAACCGGTGTTACTAACTGGATTTATCCTCGCGGACGAAAGAAAAAGATGGTGGTCTCGATTCACAGCGGCAGGGTTGTCAAAATCGCGACGGATTGAGTACAAGAGCAGCAAGTTCCCGATCCATTTATTCAATATTCAGGCTAATCCTCGAGCTTCAGTATCCGGCTGCCTGCACGAGCAAGACGCTAAAAACTACAAGAAAAAAGAAGCTGTTCAGCCCCTTTTTTGATTCGTTGGTCTTGCCAGAGTACATCGCATCCAATCACTAAGAGTTAATGGGTTTTTTTAAACTTCGATGTAAACCGGTCTGTGTTTCCTGTGACCGTAGCGCGGCCGACTTCATAACGCAGTTCATCGTCCAGCCGAAGACGCAGGTCGGAATAATCCACCAATTCGAAACCGACTGCCTGGATTTCCTTAATGGCCATCACCGGATCCACGCGCCTGCGGTTTTCACTATTATCCTCCTCCATATGGCGGCGGGTATGATCCACCACAGCAAAAATTCCGCCCGGCTTGAGTGCATCGAAAACCGCCTGATTCAAAGCTGCGCGTCCTTCCGGTCCAAAATTATGGTAATTGCGGAAGGTGAAAACGATGTCCGCATCTGCTACGCCCAATCCAGTGGTTTCAAGCATATAGTGGCGCGACCCTTCAGGGCGGTAAATGCTGGAATCCCCCGCTGCCACCTGTACATGATCGAAGCCTTCCTCCGGCAGGATATTTTCGACAACCCGCGTGGTTCCCAGCGCCACGTGGAACTCGCCTTTTTCCCGCAGGACCGGCGCCAGCAGCTTGGTATACCAGCCACCACCCGGCAACAACTCGATGACTTTCATGTCATCACGCAAACCAAAAAACTCCAAGGTATCAATTGGCCGTCGATTCCGATCACGCTTGGTATCGGCCTCACCGCGTATCTCAGCGGCCATCGCCATTTCCAGCTTTTCCCGTACCGGCTCAAAATCGTCTGCAAATACTGCGCCGGAAAGTAGCAGTAGTACGCAAAAACCTAAAATCCTGTTCATCATTATCCCTCTTATGCTCCCCGGTCATGTTTGATAAATTCTGACCGGGCCAATCCAGATCACCGATCAAAGGATACAGCAATTGGCAATGCCGAAAACAGCCGTAGGACGTCAGGAGTGAGGTATCAGCAAAGACCAAATACGCGGGATGGCTGATATCCATCCGGCGGTGTGCGAAATACCCCGCTATCCGCATAAAATGTTGTGTCCTGGGCACCGTGTGGCCACCAGCCCGGTATGCCCATCAGCGGCAAAGGTGACAGGTCCGCAGGTGAATCGAAACAGCGGCCCGCCAACATCTGCATTGCCAGTTCAGTATCGAGATTAGAGCGCAAATGTTCCCTGCTTTTTGCGTATGCCTGTTTCGAAATTTGAACCAGTAAGGCGTTAGCCGTCATTGCCTTGTATGGCTGGAGAAATTTCTCCAGCATCGCATGTCCGCTAACAAATACACGGTAACGCGCCTTAAAGCTCTCCGGGCTGCCATCAAAAACTGTTGACCAGTCCCGATTGGAAAGCGCCTGAAGATCCCCGGGATTCGCACTCACAACGATCACGCCGCATTCATCAAAAAGAGTCAAGGCGTCCCGTTGTCTACCACGACCGTCATCACCGCCCAGACCCTCTGTGAAATGATGCGCCGCGTTCATTGCCGACTTGATCCGGGGATACTGCATCCAAACCAGCGCATTGAACAGGTCGTGCCAATTGTTCTTTCGTGTGCTTACTTTACCGCTGTCGTAGATAAGCTCTTCGTAAGACACAGCAGGGGACTGTTCATCGGACACGAATCGAATGCGGAGTCCATGGTGATTCTTTACTGTCCCGGGAAGCAGGTGATTCAGAACACTGACAGATGGAAATTTATCGCAAGTAAAGCCTCGCAGCAATTCAGCCATGTCTGCCCAATAAAGAGCTTCCAAACTGATGTTCGAACGCCAGTTGCTCATGGCTGATGCCCTGCTGGTGCAGGGCATGTGCTCCTCAATCAGCGGGTTTGGGTGTGCCAGCGGGTGACAAGGTCATTTACGCTGATATCCTCGACGCCCTCTTTCCATTTCTCAGCATAATTAATATCTTGTGAGTTTGGCGGAGGAGATGGCATGTTCACGCGCAAGCGTACCGGCATGGGTACGGCATCCCCCATTATGATCACTTCGCCCCGGGCAAGAGAAGTCAGCGCTGCGAATGTTCCCTGAGCTGAATCCGGTACCAGTGCACGAACATAATCCTGATCGTCGGGGTTGGAAATGCGCAAACAGATAAAAGTGCCACACTGGGCCAGTACCGTTTCCGAAAGCTCGTGCGGCCTTTGGCTGATAATGCAAAGGCCAACGCCGTATTTTCTGCCGTTCTTCGAAATACGCTCCAGGCTGCGGCGGGCTTCCTTGTAGCGCGGATTATCGCCGCGAGGAATATATTCGTGTGCTTCTTCGCAAACCAGGAATATCGGGAACTCCCGGCATTTTGGATTCCAGAAATTGAACTCGTATGCCAGGCGGCCGATCTGAGCGGTCACCATCGGAGCAACGTCAAACGGAACGGCACTGAGGTCAAGCACGGTAATGCTGGCTTTGGGATCACCCAGGCCCACAAAATCTGCCATCAGGTCTACCAGAGTATCGGTAGAGGTTCGCTTTTCAGGCTTGAATATAAAGTCGTAGCGTGCGTCATTAAACAGGCTCTCCAGGCGCACGAGCAATTGATCGAACTTGCCATGAGTTGCTGTCTTTTTCTTGCCAAAATCAGTCGTTCTTTCATTGGAATCACGAAACAGAGTCATCAAATCCTTCAGCGAGAAATAGACCGGGGAATCAACCGTTATATACCCGGCGTGCGTGCCCGCATTGGAGTCGTGTTTCAGTTTGATCAGTGCTGAGCGTAAAAAGGAAATTTGCAGTGGCGCATTCTCGTCATCCGGGTTGATCAGTAACTCTACAAGTTCCGAATAACTCAGCAGCCAGTATGGAATTTCAAGTTGCCGTGCATCCAGGCAGCGAACCAGGTCGTGAGGAAAGGGCGAAGATGCAATACTTCCATATTTCTTGTCTCCATACTCTCCATGCATATCCATCAGGATAATGTGCGCATTGGGCATGGTTATAAGCGCCGCCTGGATCAGGCTGGTGACCGTCCATGACGTGCCTGAACCTGTCTGGCCGAGGATGGCCACGTGACGGCCAAAAAAGTTGGCAGCATCTATAAAAACGTCGATTGAGTCGTTGGCGCTGAGTTTGCCGACCTTGTAACCGGACTCGCTGTGCTCTGAAAACACCTTTTCCAGCGTCCACGCTGAAACCAGGTGTACTTCTGCACCAACCGTCGGGAAATGGGTAATACCACGGTCGAAATCACCGTTGGGCTTAACTTCTCCCACAGGTGTGATGCTGATCATTCTTTGCAGGTTGTGACCGGAGCCCTCTTCCCACATTCTATCGACCACTGTCAGGATTTCAGTATTGGCTTGTTTGATCAGCATGTAAGAACCCACCTGGCCGACCCGGACCTTGTCTGTGGCAACATCCATGATCGAGGAGTAGCCATCCTCTTCCGAAATCAGGCGTGCCACAAAGCTTTCTCCGGATGTCTCAATCAGACTTCCGATAAAGGTTCCTATGTTCGTTTGCATGCTGGCTGTCTCCCTGAAATGCGTGTCCATGCACCAGCTTTGGGGGTGGTGTGTCGGGCCTTTCCTTTCCTTCCTTAGATTGAATGGTAACCATTCCGGCCACTTCCTGCTCCAAGGTTACGCAATTCAAGGGCAGGGGTGCAAGACCTCTGAACAATTTCATTGATTTATATTCGTGGCATAATGATTGCGAAGGCCGCAGACACTAAATTATTCCAGAACAACCGCTCAACAGGTAGACTAAACATTCAATCAATTGCTCATAGCGACTCAAGCATGACACGTTCTATTTTCACAACATCACTTATATTTGCCATCTTGCTGATAAGTGAAATCGCTGCCGCTGAAGAACTGGTACGCGAATTCCGGGGCAACCGCAGTACCCATACAGCGGAATTCGAGGTGCGTGCGCCCTGGTTATTGGATTGGCGCATCTCCACTGATTACCCCGGCCAGATTGGGATTGAAATATCCCTGCTTGAATCGGGCACAGGTGCATTTCAGGGGTCCGTGCTGAAAACCAAGTGGCCGGGAAACGGAGTGCGTTTGTTCCAGGAAGGCGGGAAATTTCAGTTCAATGTCATTTCCAACCTGGCTGAATGGACTTTGAAAGTAAAACAGCTCACCCGCGAAGAAGCGAAGCTGTACACGCCGCGGACCAGGGACTAAGCGATTTCGGTTCTTGTCGCTTCCCGGCAGTCAATGGCGTCTTTAGGTAGAATTTAAGAATCAGGCCCTGGGGGTGGGCTCACAGCGGGGTATCAGCAAATGGACCTGTCAATAAAGGCTGGCAAGCGTAGTTATCCGTTTTTACTCGTAACAACAAGCCTTTTACTGCTGTTTTTCACTGGCCTAAGCACTCTGGCTCATGATGACAGCATGCCTGGTCAGGGTCGCACACCCCTGCACGCGCGCGAAAACATGCGCGCATTTGCACAAGAGCATCACCATAATGAGAATCTGCCCGCCCAAAGCATCACTATTTGCAGCGGTGGCCTGGCTGGAACTTATCCTTGCAGCAATGTAGACCTGATGGCCTTTTTGCCGTTAGCCCAGATTGGAGGCGGCAGTGGCAACGACATCTGGGGCTGGACCGACTCCCTGACCGGTAAGGAATACGCCATCATGGGCCTCTCCAACGGCACCGCTTTCGTGGACATCAGCGACCCGGTCAACCCGGTTTACCTTGGCCATCTGCCCCGACATACGGGGGTTGGAACGTCCAGCTGGCGTGATATCAAAACCTATAATGACCACGCCTTCATTGGCAGTGAAGCATTAAACAGCGGTACGCAGGTTGTTGATCTGACCGATCTGCGCAGCATCGCAAATCCACCGGTTACCATGGTTGAAACTGCGTTTTATACCGGATTCAGCACCTCGCACAACATCGTCATCAATGAAGACAGCGGTTTTGCTTACGGCGTAGGCGTGAACAGCGGTAACTGTGCGCGGGGCCTGCATTTCGTGGATATTCTTACTCCCACCAACCCGCTGGCAGCCGGCTGTTTCAGTTCAGACGGTTACACGGGCGTGTCAACCACCATCGACCACAACCAGTATATCGTTGGAGATTACAGCTACCAGGCCAATTATCAATCCGGTCTGCGCGTTATCGATATCAGTGATATTGGCAACGGAAATTTAAGTGAAGCGGGTTTCTTCGATATTTACACCAGCGGAAACGCCACCAATTTCAACGGCGCATGGAGCGTTTATCCCTTCTTTGCCAGCGGAAATGTAGTTGTCAGCGGTATCGAACAGGGGCTTTATATTCTGAGGCCAAATCTTGGCACACCCAACAATCCACCCGTAGTCGACCTGCTTGATCCCGCAAATGGAAGCGGGGTAAGCGGCACTGTGCAAATCCGCATTGCCGCCACCGATACCGAGGATGCCGATGGCACGCTTAACGTGGAATGGAACGTGGATAGCGGCACGTGGCAGCCCACCTCTTATTCATCACCCGATTATTTGGCCTCCTGGGTCAGCACTTCCGTGCTGGATGGCGCTCTCACCCTAAATGCGCGGGCTGTGGACTCAAGCCTACAGGCACACACCGACTCGCATTCGATTACTACGGCCAACGGCACACCGAAGTTCACCGTGGACGTGATTAACGTGAGTATTCAGATCGGCAAGGGCAAACGCAATAGAGGCTTTGGCACTGTATTGGTCAGTGACGAAGGCGGTGCTCCTTTGGGTGGCGCGCTGGTTGATACTTCCTTCAGTGGCGACTGGACGGGCGGCTTCAGTTCCACCAGTGGCTCGGACGGACAGTTCACTGTACAAACACAGAAAGTCAAAAACCTGGCCTACGTTCAACTCTGCATAGACCAGGCTTCAAAGGCCGGCTGGGAATGGGATATCGACGGCAGCACATTGTGTAAAGACAGCAACGGTAGTGGCAGCGCTTTCGGCTCTGTATCCGGCAGTGTTACGAATGCCGCTAGCGACGGACGCATCTCCAATGCTGCTGTATCAACGGACACGGGTCAGTCGACCAACACCGACGCATTTGGAGATTATTTACTTTCCAATGTTCCTGTCGGCACGCGGACCGTTTCGGTTACCGCCAGTGGCTTTGACAGCCAGAATGACACAGCCACTGTCAATGAAAGCGCAAACTCAATCGTTGATTTCGCATTGAATGAATCTGCCAATGGCGGTTCTGGTTCCATCAAGGGCACAGTATATTCCGGTGCTGGTGGAAAACTGAATGGTGTGACTGTACGGGTGCTGGGTGGTAGTTCATCGAACACCAACAAGGGTGGGAAATACACCATTCAGAACGTGCCGGCAGGTTCCCAAGCCGTGGAAGCTTCCAAGGACGGTTATATGCGCCAGCAACAGAATGTGACTGTGAATGCCGGGGGCAGCATTACTGTTAACTTCACACTTAGCCCAAACTAGGGCCTGTTAACACATACCAGACCCTGGTCTTTGTCTGCAAACGCCGGGCGGTTCCCGGCGTTTGCAGACCTGCATAAATTCTTGTAAAGACACCTTTTTATCGTAGCTATGGGGCCATCGCTTAGTTAACATCTCCTATTCGTCTTGATTAGGAATAAAGAGTGCCCAATCCCCGCCAACTGGTGATTGCTACAGCTGTCGTGCTTGTGGCCTGGTTTGTCTGGTCGAAGCTGCCCTCCAACGGCAATGGCGTTGAAACGATTGAAACCGCCAGTGTTGAACGGGGCGATATCAGCCGCTCGGTGGCGACTTCCGGATCGGTTGAGGCGCTGGTGATGGTCGAAGTTGGATCGCAGTTGTCCGGCCAAATCAAGGAAATCTACACAGACTTCAACGACCCGGTCAGTGCAGGGGATATCATCGCCCTGATCGATCCGCAAACCTTTCAGTCGCGGTTGTCACAGGCAGAGGCGGATTTGAAAGTTGCCGAGGCCAATATATCCGTACGCCATGCCAGCATTGCCCGTACGGAAGCCACCCTGCGTCGATCCAGCCGCGAATACGAGCGCCAGATGCCGCTGGCAGACCAGGGAACTATATCCGCCTCGGATCTGGACACATCCCAGGCCACATTTGAAGCCACGCAGGCGGAGTTGAAAATGGAGCACGCGCAATTGCGTAACGCGCAGGCCGCATACGAACAGAGGCTGGCCGCTGTTGACGCTGCCCAAGTAGACTTCGATCGAACTCAAATTCGTTCCCCCATTGATGGTGTGATCATTGAGCGCAGTGTGGACGTGGGACAAACAGTTGCAGCCAGCATGTCAGCTCCAAAGTTGTTCCTAATTGCCCAGGACCTTTCGCAGATCCAGATAGAAGCTGACGTGGATGAGGCCGATATCGGTAATGTCACCACCGGCAACAAGGCCAGTTTCAGCGTAGATGCCTACCCGGATCGCACGTTCAACGGCCAGGTGCAGCAGGTTCGACTGGCGCCAAACGAAGAAGCCAACGTGGTCACATACACCGTGATCATTTCCGCAGAAAATCCTGCCCGCCGTCTGTTGCCGGGCATGACCGCCAACGTGGAAATCGTTACCGGTAAAAGGGAAGACGTTTTGCGCCTTAGCAACGATGCATTCCGCTATCGCCCGCCCACCGATAATGATAATCCCTTCGCCCAGCCAACGCAGGCCGCGGGAAGCCCGGGCGGTACCAGGGGTGGCGGCAGGGACATGGCCGAGCAATTCAATCAGAATCTGAAAAAACTGGGCCTGGCGCCAGATACCATTGATGCAATAAGTAGCGAAATGCGCTTGAAAATGTCCAGTATCCGCAGCCAGTTCCAGAATCCTGATGCAGATATGGATACTTTACGGCAGCAGATGTCATCAGTCCGTGATCGTGTCTTATCGCTGCATTTGAATTCTGATCAACAACGCGAGCTCGCGATGTTGCTGGCCGCCGCCGGGCGACGGGCAACTATCTGGATCAAGGGTAACGACGGCCAACCCGAAGCCCAGGCCATCCGTATTGGCATCAGCGATGACAGATTCACTGAAATTGTTTCCGGCCTGGGCGAAGGCGACGAGGTCGTGACCCGCGTGCGCAAAGCCCCTTCAAGCTGAACCCCGACAAACTGAACTCCTGCCAAAATGATCAACAGCATCGCTACACTGGTTCACTGCAACAAGGTTTGCAAGAACTACGTGATGGGCGACAACGTGGTACGTGCGCTGGTTGACGTAGACCTCGCGATACAACACGGAGAATATGTATGTGTTATGGGACCCTCAGGTTCAGGAAAATCAACCCTGATGAACCTGATCGGCGCGTTAGACACACCCACTTCCGGTAGCCTGGAGGTGGACGGCAATCCTCTGCAAACGCTGAACTCGGACGACCTGGCCCAATTTCGCAATCAAACGGTTGGTTTTATTTTTCAGCAGTTCAACCTGATGGCGCGCACCACTGCGCTCGATAACGTCAGACTGCCACTGCTCTACAGTAAGCTCGATCGTGAACAAGCGGGTCAGCGCGCTGCTGAATGTCTTGAACTGGTTGGCTTGTCAGACCGGCTCGATCACCAGCCCTCGCAGTTATCCGGCGGACAGCAACAGCGCGTGGCAATCGCCAGGGCGCTGGTAAATAATCCACAACTGATTATGGCCGACGAGCCCACCGGTGCTCTTGATACAAGCACCTCCGGGGAAATCATGGACCTGTTCCAATCGTTGAACGACCAGGGCATGACCATTATCGTGGTAACCCACGAGCCGGAAGTGGCTGCGCGCTCACACCGGCAAGTATTGTTCCGTGACGGTCGCGTGGTCGATGACATCTTGACAGGAGTGTCTGCATGACTCTGCCGGAAACTTTCCAGATTGCAGTGGGCGCACTTCGCCTGAACGCGACCCGCAGCTTTCTCACCATGCTAGGCATTATTATCGGCATCACTTCGGTGATTGTGATGGTGTCTATATCCGAAGGCGCAAAGCAGCAGGTTGAGCAGCGAATCAATGAGTTGGGGACCAGCCAGTTAATTATCCGGCCGGGTGCCAGTTTCAGGGGCGGACGCAGTGGTGGCGCCGGTACAGCCACACCGATTTCAGAAAAGCAGATGGTCGAACTGGTTCAGCGCCTGCCATTTGTTGAAGGCGGCTCCGGAAACATCGGCACCAACGCACCCGTGGTACTGGGTAATAACAACTGGCAATCGCAGATCACCGGTGTGCATGAAAACTACTTCGATGTTCGCAACATTACTATTGAAGAGGGAAGGCGATTTACCAACGGAGAGATAAACGCTGCAGCAAAGGTCGCCGTGCTTGGCCTGACCGTCGTTAATAACCTTTTCGATGGCCGCAACCCGATAGGCGCACGGGTCCGCATCAAAAATGTACCTTTCCAGGTAATCGGCTTGCTGGAGGAAAAAGGCCAGAGCAGTTTTGGTCGCGACCAGGACGATGTCATCCTGATTCCGATATCCACCGCGCGTTTACGTATTGCCGGAAACAGGTACCGCACCATCCCCGATGACATTGGCACCATGTACCTGAAGATCGAAGACGACTATGACATGACGCTCGCGCAAGGAGAAATCGAGGAGCAGTTACGCATCCTGCGCAAACTCCCGCCCGGTGCGGATGACGATTTCTCGGTACGCAACATGGCGGAGTTCATCCGTGCGCGCACCGAGACCATGACCACCCTGGGCATGTTGCTGGCGGCGACCGGTGCCATCGCATTGATCGTGGGCGGCATTGGGATTATGAATATCATGTTGGTCTCGGTGACCGAGCGAACCCGTGAAATCGGCCTCAGGCTGGCTGTTGGCGCCCGCCAACAGGATATTCTCACCCAGTTCCTGGTGGAGGCTATTGCCTTGTGCATTATCGGCAGTTTTATTGGTGTTGGGCTGGGAATAGTGGTGACGGTGGCGATTGCCAATATCAGTGACTGGCCGGTGTTATTCAGCATTCCGGTGATTCTCGGCGCCATCATGTCGGCAGCACTGGTGGGAATATCGTTTGGTTATTACCCGGCCAGAAAAGCTTCCAACCTCAATCCCATCGACGCGCTCAGGTACGAATAGCCCCTTACTTCTGGCGCTAACCCCCTTGTTAAAGTGCGCTGATCACATCCCATGTATCCCGGTCTACCGGTATGCCTTTCCTTTCATTTTCCTTTCTTCTCAACCAGGTTTGTTGGCCGGGGCAAAACACATGGCCTCCATCGACCATGGCTGTGCTCTCCAGCAATGATCCGGTGACTTCCTTGATGATTCTTTCCTTGTTTTCCGGGTCCGATATCTGTTGAAGGTCGAAGGCGATAAATAGTTGGGAAAGACCATGTTCCTCCTCAAACCCGCCAATTTCCTTCGTCGTTAAACCTCCCGACAAAGTCGATACGAGCAGGTCGATGAGTATGACCAAACCTGATCCTTTCCAGTATCCCGCGGGCAGGGCCAGTTCAGAATCCAATATTTCTCCAGGCTCATCAGTTAATTTATGATCCTTGTCAAAACCACCAGCGAATGGAAGCTTTTCTCCACGCTGGTGAAGGACTTCCATTTTTCCATAGGAGAACTGTGACATGGCCATATCAAGCAGGACGGGATAAGGCTTATTGGGTACCGAAATGACGAAAGGATTGTTACCCAATATGCCGGCCTCCCCAGGCCGGCATATTGGGCTTGGTATTGGTCATGCAAATGCCAATGCAGTTTTCAGCCGCCGCCTGGACCAGCCCCACGCCGATAAAGCAGAAAAAAAAGAGCCACACCGGGGAAGCGACCCAAAGCAAGGAAAAATCCCTTTTATTCATTTACGTGCGCTTATTCTGTAGGTAAAGGTTGCCGGTCCGGAGCTTTCTGGCTGGATAATCAATGGGTACGCATTAACACCTGGAAACGGGTGATAGTAGCGCTCACGCTGATCTCCGTGAGACAAAGTATAGGGTACGCCGCTCGACTCAATTTTCAGCTGCCACTGCCCACCACTTTCCGTGGTGATGACGAAGGTGTCGTCACCCTCCAGCGTGTAGCTGTTGCCCGGGTTGTCAACGAAGGGCTCGACAATCTACGCCCCTCTAGCTGAGCCGAGTACCACCGTTTTGCTATAGCTGTCATTGGAAAAGGTATGCTTCCAAGTGAAGGAGGTACCTGTATCGCCATCTATGGACCGTAGCGTGCCCGAAGAAACCACCTCAATGCCTGAAGGAGATTTCGTTACTTTCAAGTCAGCGTCAGGATCAAAAAGGTTCGTGTAGTAAGTGCCGCTGGTCGTTTCGATTCTAGGCGTAAGCGGAAGTTGGTCGATGCCGTCAGGCATGTGCTTCTCTTCAATTCGGCGGTACTGGGTCTGAGATGAGAGTTGTAAAAAACCATCCGGACCATAGCCATTAAACCAAACCACCGTGGCGCTTCCGCCTCTTACGGCAGTCTCCAGGGGGTAGCGAAGGTTGTTGGCATAGGAAGAGAGGGTGGCCATCAGTTGTCCAGTACGCAGCACAGCGGTTTGCGTCGTGGGAAAGAATTTAATCCAATTGTGTTGTTCCGCTGGAATTGGTGTCGTCTCTTTGGCTTTCGGTCCGAATTCAACCGCCGCGGCAATGCTCTGAGCGCGAGCAAACGTGGGGTAGTTGCTCGGCGGATTGCTATTTTTATATAGATAGGCATGCGGGCCGTAGACAACCCGGTTTTCAGCATCCAGGGAGTGATTATCTAGCCAGTCAAGTGCCAGTTGGGCACCACGTAGTATGGTCGGGTCCTTGTTGACCAATAATCCAAACGTAAAGTGCACACCGGGTGCCGTCTTGGTACCACTCTCCAGCATCCACTTGAAGCTTCGGGTACCCCACGAATTATCGATGGCGCCATTGGGGTACATGAAATGCTGGTGGGTCTTCAATAAAGGATGCCGCAAGATCCACAGTTTCCGGTGAATCCTGCAGGATGCCGTACCATGCGATGAAGCCGATGGTCTGGGCGATGTTGTAGCTCAGATCAACACCCTTGCCCTCTCCGGTAATCAAGTTGTCTTCGTTGACCTTGGACGCGACATGGGCGATCAGGCTTTCCGCTTTTTCGAGCCACAAGGCCTTCGGTTTTTTGACAGCGCGGTGCGCGAGTACCAGACCCACCGCCCCTGTTGGCGTGTAATTGATATTGCTGGTCCCCGGTAACCTGTCGACGGAAAAATCAGCTGCTTTGATGATGGCAGTTTCCCAGGCCTGTCGCTCGGCAGGTTTGAGATCCATCCTGAGTAATACCAGCGCGCCGGCGAGTGAGATCAACTGGTCCGCCGTGGTGCCGTTCCAGCCATCATGGCCAGGCCACTCTTCCCCCCCATGTGCCGTCGTCCTGCTGAATGCTCACCAGCCAGTTACCCAGCAGGATCGCTGCTGTCATATGTTTTGTATCTTTTGTGTGTTTGTAGGTAACAGCAAGGGGATACACCGCCTCGGCTGCCCTTGAGTGCCTGGGATTAGGCTGGGGATTCGTGCTGGGGCTGACCAGGGCGCCGTAGTCTGGATCGATGGGGTCGGTAATCTGTGTGCTCAATAACTGGTCGACCAGCGGTATTAATGCTTTCAGATAGCGGGCCTGAATGGGCAACTTATCTTCAGCATCGTTGTATGAGGCCGCGATGCCTGAGCCCCACGCTTGGGAAGAACTACCAGCCCCCAAGATAAGGGCTAGCGTAAGGAGCAGCAGGATTTTATGTAGCGTTTTGTCAGCCATGTGCACAGCGTGTAATTGCTTTTCCAATGATTTTTTCACAACATAACAGGGAAATAATGCAATTCTTGTAGATCAGGCATTCTGCTAGGATTGACTCCAGCTTCATGGAAATGAATTTCAATGTCCATCTTATCCAACCGGCAAATCAGCCGTCTGACAAATAATACGCTTGCGATCATACTTGCCGGTGGACGCGGGAGCAGGCTCGCTGACCTGACTGACTGGCGCGCGAAGCCGGCTGTGCCATTTGGCGGCAAGTACCGAATTATCGATTTTGCCCTTTCGAACTGTATCAACTCCAACATTCGCAGGATATGCGTCCTGACCCAGTACAAGTCTCATTACCTGTTTAAGCACATCCAGCAGGGTTGGAGTCATTTCAACCATGAGCATGGTGAATTCGTCGACCTGATTCCGGCCCAGCAGTGGGTGGAAGGGGAATCGTGGTTCCTTGGCACTGCAGATGCCGTGTATCAAAGCCTGGACATTATTGAAAGTCACGCTCCTGAACACGTTTTGATCCTTGCGGGTGATCATATTTACAACATGGACTACAGTGAAATGCTTGCATCCCATGTTGATTCCGGGGCCGATTTCACCATTGCCTGCAACGGGATTGAGCGCACCCAGGCCAGGGCCTATGGCGTAATGGAAGTCGATGACAACTTCCAGATCACCAACTTTGAAGAAAAATCGGATCAGCCGCGAGCGATGCCAGGTGACCCTGACAAGTCACTGGTCAGCATGGGGATTTATGTTTTTTCCATGGAGTACCTGCGCAAGCATCTCGAACGTGATTCGGAAGAATCTTCTTCCAGCCACGATTTCAGCAAGGACTTGATTCCCTATGCTATTGAGCGCGGCCACAGGGTTAATGCTCATGCGTTCTCAAATCCCGCCAGCGGATTACAAGACTACTGGCGTGATGTTGGCACGGTCGAGGCTTATTACCAGGCAAACATGGAATTGCTGAGTGACGATCCTCCATTGCACCTGGATGATGTGAACTGGCCAGTGTTTACTTACCAGCCACAGACACCGCCTGCACGGTTCATAGGCGGCGGCGATCACAACATGCTGGACAACATATTGATTAGCGGCGGTTGCGTAGTAAACAAGTCTTCGCTTGCCAACACGATCCTGTTTTCTTATGTCCATATTGAGAATGGCTGCAGCATTAAAGGATCGCTGCTGTTGCCGCAATGCACTGTCGGGCATGGGTGCCGACTGACAAATGTCATCGCGGACAATGGTTGCCGCATTCCGCCGGGCACAGTGATCGGAGAAGACCCTCAGGAGGATGCGAAGCGTTTCCATGTCACGCAAAGCGGAGTGGTGATTGTTACGCGGATTATGCTGGGCGTTAAACCCGGCCTGCACCTGAGACACCTGAATCCCGAATGGAACAGAGGTAGCGGGGATTAATCCAATGTTTCGAGAATCCGTTCACTCGCGTCGAGAGCTGGCACCTGCTGTGAAGCAGGGTGGTTGGTGTCCAATCCTTGCTGAATAACAGACAGGTATCCCGTTGCTGTCTGGTCCCAAGTATATTTGGCACGAATGCGCCTGGATGCCCGACTGGAAAGGTCCGGGTATTCCCATAGTGCTTTGAGCATGCCGGCAGCGATATCTTCGGTATCAAACGGGTCGACCAGGATGCCGGAGCCATCCGAGAATATTTCCGATGGTCCGCCGTTTTTGGTTGCAGCACAGGCCAGCCCGCAGGCAGCCGCCTCGATCGGCGCAAGGCCGAACGGCTCATAGAAAGCAGTCAGCACAAAGACCGACTGACGCCCGGCAAAATAACGGTAGCTTGCAGCCAATTCTGCCTGGGAACCGATATTCAGGAAATCCACCTTCCCTTGCAGATTCGCCTTGTTGATCAATTCCAGGATCGGCCTGAGGACCTGCTGTTCCCCGGCCGAAAGATGCCCGATTTCCTCGAAGGGGTCATCGATACCGCGTATACAGATAACCAGCCCGGCGCTTTTTTGCAGAGCCGGTGACCCGGCATATGCCGCAACGGTTCCTATAATGTTTTTCTTTTCGTCGATTCTGCTGGAAACCAACAGATGCGGCTGATCCGGGTTTTTCAGTCTTGCCCTGAGTTTTTCCTCGACTTCCTGGTCCATTGCACCTCTGGCAGTATGGAAAACCTTGGTGTTGACACCGGGCGCTATGACTGAAAAGCGTGATTCGTCATTCACATTCACCGCACCGTCATACAGCGGATGTGCGTACTGTTCCGCACGTTCCTGTTCGGTCGAGGTGATGATGCGAAATGCTCTTTCCATCGCAAGTCGCTCTGCGGCGATGCGCCTGGAAAACCGGAATTGTTGCTCCATTTGGGCCGCGTTTGATCTGTTCATGCCCAGCTTTTCCATTTTTTGGGCGCCAAGCGAATGACCGGTGAAGGCAAATTGCAGTCCCGTTGCTGCCTGCATAAGCGCCGCGCAATAACCACCGTCAGCATAGTGGGCGGTAGCAAAATCGGGCAGGGTGCCGGCATAGAAATCAGTGGTTCCGGACACGAACGATTGCATGTGCTCCCACAGTTGTTCCTTAACCAGGAAGGCATCTCCGCCACAGGGTATGCGTACGATCCTGAGCCCGGTTCCGAAATCCTTGTAATACTCTATCGGGGCCGAAAACTCCGGCCAGTCCGGGTCAATGATTCGCCGGGTGATGATGTCGACCCGATGACCTGCTTCAACCATCGCCTTCGCCAATTCCTTGACATAAACCAGTTGGCCTCCGAAATCAGGATGCTCGGTCAGGTAAGAATCCGCTTCATCGAAGTTACCCTGCGGATTGAAAAAGAGGATATGCATTCGCAAGCACTCAGACCTGAAATGATTTGCTGACTACATGTACGGAATAATCCTTGTTCACGATAATGTCTGCGCGTTCCTTGTGCCCGGATATGATCCTGTGCTCAATCTCCAGAACGCGGTCTATGAATGGGTCAAGCTCCGATTCGTCACGCTTGCGTTTTTCGCGGTGGGCACGGGTGTCGAGAAAATCACGGTTTATGAATACACGGCAATTCAGATTCTGAAGCAGGGTCGTGTAGGTTCCGTCCGCAAGCGCGACCAGAGCGTTTCCCATATCCATTGTTTCCGTCAGGATCGTGTCCTTCGCATAGTCTGCTAACGGCTTGTCTATCGTGCTTGCCCCCCGTAAAAATGCATCCAGGTGCGCATCCATCAGATCCAGGTGTACTTCGCCGATGCCTACCCAGTTGATATCGGCGCGGCGGGTGGCGTCATTGGTTTTAGGCGGGTGAATAAAGTAATCATCCTGGTGAAAAATGACACTTTCGATGCTAAATGGCTCAAGCGCCCGGGCGATGGCGGTGGCCGTTTCAGATTTACCGCTTCCAGACTGGCCGGCCACTGAGATTGTAAACCTACCGGCCAATTGCTCGAGTGCCGGCAGGATCACCGAAACGATATCAGCAGCAGCCGCTTCATGGTGAGCTTCAATAATTATTGAATCGCCTTTCATTTTATCCCTCAAGCCTTGCAAGAATGGTATATTTTCCGATCGCCGAGTGTAGTGGAAACAGTGACAACTGCAAGAACAATGACCGAATACAGGAAACATTGGCATGAGCTGAATGCCGACCTGCATGAAATAGAATCCCACACAGGTGATTTGCGCGCAGTTTTTGCTGATTTGTATGCACACCAGCTTGAAACCGGCTTCATTCGGGATAGCTTTGAATCGGTCAAACGCTTCAGTTTTTGCCATCCGGAAACCGGCTCACGTTGTCTGCGGATACAGTTTAATCCGGACAGGGCGATACGGTTCCAGGGTGCGGGAATCCAGTCACCGCCTGACCGGGTTTCGGCGCACCACGATGGCTGCTTCCTGTGTCCGGCCAATATTCACTGGCAGCACCAGGGGCGACAGTTCGGATACGATCTTGAGATCAACGCCAGTCATTTCATTGCGTGGATGAACCCGTTTCCTTTACTGCCCGGACACCTGGTCCTCGCTTCAAAGGAGCACATCGGTCAGGAATGGAGCCTGCACCCATCGGGGCAATTGCAACCTGAACAGATCGTTACAGATCTTGTTGAACTGGTCTCAAGAACGCCCGGATATGCGGGGTTTTACAATGGTGTCTATGCAGGCGCATCCATACCTCAGCACCTTCATTACCAGTTGTTCCGGCCGCCTGAGGATCTTCTCAGGTTCCCGTTGGAAATTGAAGCGATCGCAGCGCGTAGCGCACATCCCGGCCAAACTCACTGGCGCCTGGGGCAGTATCCAATGGAGACCATGCACTGGTACGGCGAACCGGAACAATTCATCGAACAATCAACGGGCTGGATCAACCGCTGGGCAGCCCATCAAAGCCACTTACCCGGCCTTACAGCCAATATCCTGGCAATATCTGAAGAACGCAGCAGCAAAGTCTCACTGTTTTTTGTACCACGGGATCGTCAAAAGAGTCAGGCGTCCGGATTGTCCGGCAAGGTCGGCGGGCTGGAAGTCCTGGGGGAGCTGGTTTTCAGCACCCCGGAAGAGCGTGACCTGCTTGAAAGCGGACAAGTGAACTATTTCAGCCTCGAACAGGTGCTGGCGGAGGTCTGCACACCGCTGAATATGCCCTGAATACATTTCACACGGCGACAGGAACGAACTAAGGAAGCTCTGATTTATTCTGGGCGAAGTAGATTGGGATCCAAAATGTTCAGATTCAAGGCGCGAATCGCACATAATAGCTCGCTATTGCGAAGATTTGCAACGCAGAAGGTGGACATTTTGGTCCTAAGATACGAGTTCATGAATAGATCAGAGCTTCCCTAAGCAGCCAATTGTTCCCTTAGAGACTCAGCGATGACCAAAATTCCTTGCGTGAACAATGCTGCAGGAAATCACAACTAATGAGGCTTAAACATCGCCTCGTAATGGGGCGAAGGCGTCAGTATACCGCCACTCTTCTGGTAGTAATCGTCGTTGAGATTGAACACGCCATCCACCGTCTGGCTCCACGACGCTCCGGCATGGGGGTGGTAACTGACCATGCGTTCCCATCCACTGTAGTTCTGGTGTCCGTTGGTTTCCAGCAGACCCAGCCCCAGGCCCGGGAAGGGTGCCAGGCGGGCAGCCACGGCTTTATTCCATTCGATGAGGATCGGATTCACCGTCAGATCAGCGCAGAAGCATGGAACATTTCGCTCGTGCGCGGCCTGCGCGATCTTCATGGTCATGCTTAGCGTCTTTGCAATGGCCTTCAAAGCGATGGCCTGGTAGCCCATTTCAATGCGCTTGATCGCATCTTCGTCGGTGTGGGCACTCTCATCGGCAGCAATGCGCACACCCAGGTCGTCCACCTGTACCTCCAGTTCTTCGGGGAAGGGTTCCTCGATAATGGCGATCTGCTCAAGCGCGCCGATTTTCTTGGCATGGTCCAGTAAACGCAGGAGGGTCTCCTTCTCCTCGTAGCGGCCATTAGCGTCAAAGCAATAGGGCAACTTACCATCCTGACTGTGACTCGTTCGCACATGGCCAATGGCCTGGTGAATGGCTGACAGGCGGGCCTTGTCCTTTTCCAGCATCTCCTGCTGGGTACCTGGCTGTCCGATCTTGATCTTCATAAAGAAGTATCCCTGGTCCACGGCCTCGGTGATTTCCTCGATCGGAATGGAGTAGGCCATCAACGGGATACTGGCCACTTGCTTATGATGATGCGACAAGGCCGGCTTGTAGGCCGCGGGAATCAGGTCATCGAAGTTATCAATGCAATTTTCCTGGGCGTAGAGCAGCCAGGCCGCGTTATCGAGGCCCACCAGAGCGTTCAGGGCAAAGGTCTTGCGCAGATGCGGATTTCCGGTAATGACCTTGCCGTATTCATACACCTCTTCCAGCATGCCATCGAGCAGATCCACTGGCGTCTGGAAGGACCGGCCTTTAGAGAATTGCAGTGCCCGCTCTGTCAGGGCAAACATCAGCGCATTGCCCTCGCTCTCGGAATGATCCGCAAATACCCTGGCATCGGACCACAGGACATTTTGCGTACACAGGCCGACTTTGCGCGTACCCCGGACGCTCTCGAGCATGGCCATGGTCTGCCAGATCTCGGTCATGTAGCCGTCCTTGAACCCAAAGGGCCGAACCAGTGTTTCCCGTTCAAAATTGGCGCTCACACCGGCGATTTCGATGAGTTTAGGTGCCGGTTTTGAAGCAGCATTGGCACTGCTGAGAAACATGGGTACCCCCATCAGTGATAACCCGGCCACGGCCGTGGAACTCTTGAGGAAGTGTCTGCGCGATAGTCCGGAGGCTTTTATCTGAGTCTTCATGTTGTCTCTCCTGTATCCGGCTCCCTAGTCCGGAATCTCTGGACAAAGTACACTACGGGGTTTCCTACAATCAATTCATTTCAGAGGCATTGGAGATGAAATCAGCTGTGCAGGGTCTTACATCAATCCCCAAGGCCTTTTTACCCTTGCTGATCTGTTTTTTGCCTCTACAAATTCACGCACACGAGTCTACCTCGGCTGTTGCCTTTGCAAGGGATGGCCATTTGAAGATGCTTTATGACAACCGCATGCACCCGGCAGCCATTGAAATTGAAGACAAGGTCTATATTGCCTGGCGCGGTGTGAACGGCTGGCCGCAGATGCTGAGCTATGACCTGGAAACCCGCGAATTTTCAAAGCAGGTGAATATTCTCAATGGCCTGGAAGAGGTCTTTGACCTTGAGAAGTACACCAGCGACCAGCACTACAATCCGGTCTTTTGGCTGAATAACGACGGGTATTTCTATATTATCGCCGGCTGCCATGGCAATCGTCCGGAAAGTTATAATGACTGCGACAAGATGAAATCGAAAGTACCGGGTGATATTTACTCCGGCTGGGAGAAAGTCGACAGTAAGATCAATATCTCGGTGAACTACCCCAAGGTTTACCGGATCTTTGATGATCAGACGCTGATGCATTAAATCCGGTGAGTGGAAGCGTATGACCGGCACTGAGCTGATGAAGAAAAATCTGGCCGTTCTCGGTATGGGACGCGTCGGCAAGGAAGTGATCATCCGGGCACGTGCATTCGGCATGAACTGCGTTGGCTACGACCCGTACTGGGATGCGGACTTTGCGCAACAGTACCAGGTCAAGTGTTGTGACACCCTCAATGAGGCAATGGCCGGCGCCGATGTGATCTCTTTGCATTTACCATTGACTGACGAGACCCGGGGCATACTCAACAAAGACAGCCTGTCCCGGTTGAAACCGGGCGCCCTGGTGATCAACACTGCGCGCGGCGGTCAGGTCGTGGAAGAAGACATGGCCGAAGCCTGCCGCAGCGGACACCTGAGTGGATATGGCACCGACGTGCTGGGAACCGAACCCATGCAAGCGGGTCATCTCTTCCAGGAAATCGACAACATCATCATCACGCCACATGTGGGCAGCAGGACATTCGAGTCGGTGGAACGCCAGGCGATGCGCGCTACCACCAACCTGATCAAGTACCTGACGGGTGGTAGCGACTACATCCAGGCCAACAAGACAAATAAACAGGATTGATTCATTATGACTGACAATGCAATCTCCGATATTGGCCTGGTTGGCCTTGCAGTCATGGGCCAGAACCTGGTCCTCAATATGGCCGACCACGGCTATCAGGTGTCGGTGTTCAACCGCACCACTGCTAAAATGACCGCGTTCGTCAACCGCGTTCAAAGCCAGGAACCCAGCAGCGGGCGGGTTCACGGTTACGAGACCTTCGAGGAATTCGTAGCCTCGATCAAGCGGCCGAGAAAAGTCATCTTGCTGGTGCAGGCAGGAAACGCAACGGATGCTACCATTGACAGTATGCTGCCACTCCTGGAAGAGGGCGATATCGTTATCGATGGTGGCAATGCGCACTGGATGGACACGATCCGCCGGGAAAAGAATATTCGGGCCCTGGGGCTGCATTTCATGGGCAGCGGTGTCAGCGGCGGCGAACTGGGTGCGCGTTTCGGGCCAGCCTTGATGCCGGGCGGCTCGGAGGAGGCTTGGGCCGCGTTACAGCCGATCTGGGAGGCCATTGCCGCCAAGGTCGATGCCGATACCGGCAAGCCTTACGAGGATTATGCGGCCGGCAAACCAATCACCGAAGGCACGCCGTGTACCGCGCTGCTGGGTCCTGACGGAGCAGGGCACTACGTCAAAATGGTGCACAACGGCATCGAATACATCGATATGCAGTTGATCTGCGAGTCCTACTTCCTGATGAAAGTGATGCTTCAGATGCCACCCGACGAAATCGCTGCTGTTTTTCGTGACTGGAACCAGGGCGTACTCGATTCCTATCTCATCGAAATCACGGCGGATATCCTGGCCCAGCGTGACCCGCGCAATTCCAGCCGCTTTCTGGTAGACCGGGTGCTCGATACCGCGGGCCAGAAAGGCACGGGAAAATGGACCAGTGCCAGTGCCCTGGATCTTGGCATACCGGCCAATGCCATGGCCGAGGCCGTTTTCGCCCGATTCCTGTCTGCCCTCAAGGCCGAACGGGTGGCCGCGAGCCAGGTACTCGAGGGTACTCAGGCCCGGTTTTCCGGCGACAAAGAGGGTTTTATCGAATTGATCAGGCAGGCACTGTATTCGAGCAAGATCTGTGCCTACGCCCAGGGCTTCTCGTTGATGGCTGAAGCTCAAAAGGAATTCGACTGGCAACTCGACTTCGGCACGATCGCCAAGCTGTTCCGGGGCGGCTGCATCATTCGCGCCCGCTTCCTGCAGAAAATCACCGACGCCTATGACAAGGATCCGGAACTGGCGAACCTGATGCTGGATCCCTATTTCAGGGATGCCCTGCACCAGGGCCAGTCGGCCTGGCGCAAGGTCGTAGCGAGCGCCGCCGAAAACGGTGTTGCCGTACCTGCGTTCATGTCGGCGCTGGCCTATTTTGACGGTTACCGTACCGCCGTACTGCCCGCCAACCTGTTGCAGGCCCAGCGCGACTACTTCGGGGCACACACCTATGAGCGCACCGACGAGGAGCGCGGCCGCACCTTTCACGTGGACTGGCCCGTGGATGGCCGTCCGGAGATTGAGATCCAGGGCTAATAATGGCCATCGAATTCATCATGCCCCTTTGCTTGCACAAACAAATTGTGCAGGCGGCCTTTGAAAAGCGCGGTTCCACCGGAAAAAAGTCGTCGCAGGCTGCGGAATTCGCATAGCAGGCCAGCTGGCATGGGATCAAGACCCACAACGCCCTGAAGGCCTTGCCCCTCGACCACCTGTTCGGTTCGGCCGTGGGCGGTTGCGTGCCGGGCGCCGAGGTCGAAGTGCTGCCCACAGCCTTCAATGCCGTGCAGGCCTGGAACGGCCACAAAAAACTGGGCCCGGCGGTGGCCTACGATGCGATGGACGCCTGTATGGAGATGGCTGACCAGCACGGTTCGGGCATGGTCATGGTGGATGAGGCGTTCCATCTATCTGTGGGGCGGTGGCGAGCCCGGTGGCACCAGGGGTGGTAGAGGAAACATGGCTGAGCAGTTAAACCAAAACCTACAAAAGCTTGGCATTGGGCAAAAGACTATCGATACCATCAGCTCCGACATGCGCCTCGAAATATCCACGATTCGAAGTCAGTTTCAAAATCCCGAAGCTGACAGGGATGCCCGGCGACAACAGAGAACCTCCATTCGGGACCGGGTTCTTTCCGTTCATTTGAATTCAGACCAGCAACGCGAACTGGCCATATTACTCGCGGCCGCTGGCCGCCGGGCCAATATCTGGATCAAGGGGGAAGACGGGCAACCCGAAGCAAAGCTTATTCGTATTGGCATTAACGATGACCGTTTTACCGAGATTGTCACCGGGCTGAAAGAAGGGGACGAGGTTGTGACCCGTGTTCGAACCACCTCTGGCGACTGACGCCCTGCGCTACAAGTGAGCGCTCTTTACAGGTCTTCCGGCAATACGATGCCCAGTTCCTTGCGTTCGGTGTGCCATAATTCCAGCATCTCCTGGTAAATCTCCGGCTCTGCCTCAGTCAGATCCGTGGTTTCTCCAGGATCTGCTTGCAGGTCGAACAATTCGAATTTCGCCTCGTCAAAAGGTGCATCAAGGTTGGACATTTTCCAGTTTCCCTTGCGTATGAAGGCGCGGCCACAGTGCGAAAACGTCGTGACGTAGTCGTCCCCATGCACTGCTGTCGAATTTCCGGCCAGAAAGTCCAAAAGTCTTTCACCTCGCATCGGCCATATATCTTCGTCAACAGGGTATTCAACACCGGCTAATTCCAGGAAACTGGGTGCCAGGTCCATTACAGTGGTGTAAGCACTGGTTTTTTGACCCCCTCCCGAAACACCAGGGCCGGAGATAATCATCGGCGCAACAATGCCGCCTTCGCGGGTATAGCCCTTATAGCGCTGAAAAGCTGCGGACCCCGCTTCGGCCCATTGCGGCCCGTAGGAAACGAAAGAACCTGCCTTACCCATGCCTTCATAGGCCTTGTCGTAATTGGCCCGGATGAATTCCTTGAAACGGTCGTCGTAATAAAAATCTTCTGCAGCGGCACCGTTATCACTCATGAAAATGATAAGGGTGTTTTCATAGAGATCATTGGCTTTCGGGAATGCGATCACGCGCTCGACATGGTCGTCGAGGTTATCAAGCATGGATGCGTACAATTCCATCTTTCGGGATTCACGACGTTGTTGCTCTTCATCCAGGTCATTCCAGGGTGTGATCTCCTCATTCCTGGGCGGTAATTCAGATGATTCCGGAACAATCCCGGCAGATTTCAGGGAGTCAAAGCACTGCTCACGCAGTTCGTCGTATCCGGCATTATATTGACCGGAGTAAAGGTCTAGGTATTCATCCGGCACCTGTAATGGCCAATGCGGCGATGTGTAGGAGGCAAAGGCAAAAAATGGCCGGCCGTCGCCGAGGTTGCTTTGCATGAACTCCAGCAGTTTTTCAGTAAACAGGTCTGTGGAATAGCGTTCTTCTGGCCAGGCTACGATTTCTGCATCCTGCCGAAAAAGGGATCCACGCTCGGAATATCCCTTATTGCTCCAATGGTGGCCAGCGCCGTACAGGTTGACGAACGAACGTTCAAACCCTTTTGCGGCCGGGCTGTGTTCGATTGCTTCACCCAGGTGCCATTTTCCAGTGATATACGTGTGGTAGCCGCTGTCTTCCAGGAGTTGCGGGAACGGAACGATGCGATCAGAAAGATGACTTTCATAACCCGGGTACGGAACACCCAGGATATCTTCCCGGCCCTGGTTGGCCATGCCCGCGACATGATTGTTGTTACCGCTCAGCAGCATTGCACGGGTGGGTGCGCACATCACAGCCGTGTGAAACTGCGTAAACAATATCCCTTCGGCGGCCAGGGCATCAATGTTGGGGGTCGAAATATCACCTCCGAAGCTGCCAATATCCGCATAGCCAAGGTCATCAGCGACGATCAGCAGGATGTTGGGCCGTGGATCTGGTCCGGCTTCAGCGGAGACTTCAGCTGGCCGGTCACATGCACAAAACACTACCACGACAGTTAGCAAAAAACCTGTTCTTAACGACATTACAGCCCTCGGGTTTTTGCCTCAATGGATTGTTTGTAATGATACCTGCATAGCCACGCACTCATTTCAAATCACTCCCACACCTATGCCGTCAGGGCCTTTGCGATTTCAGCACCGAGCTTTGCGTTGTTGAGCATCAACTGGATGTTGGCCTCCAGGCTTTCGCCATCAGTCAGTTCTTCCGCTCTCTTTAACAGGAACGGCGTAAGGTCCTTGCCGGTAATCCATTGCTCATCCGCTTCACGGATGGTCTGTTCAATCACCTGCTCCATGAGCGTTTGATCCAGCGCAAATTCCTCGGGTATCGGATTAGCAATCACCATGCCTCCAACCAGCCCCAAAGACCTCCTGGTTTTAAGCACCGAAGCTATTTCAGCCGCTGAATCCAACCGGTAGTCGACGCCAAAACCGCTATTCGGGGCAAAAAAAGCCGGTAATTCATTGGTTTGATATCCGACAACCGGCACACCGTGTGTTTCCAGGTATTCCAGTGTGAGGCCAATATCGAGTATGGACTTGGGCCCGGCGCACACCACTACGACGCTGGTTTTTGCCAATTCCTGCAGGTCTGCAGAAATGTCCATGCTGGATTCAGCGCCCCGGTGAACACCCCCGATGCCACCAGTGGCAAACACCCAAATGCCCGCCATTTCAGCGATGATCATGGTGGCCGCCACGGTCGTCGCGCCGTTGCTGCCATTCTCAATCAAAAAAGGTATATCCCGTCTGCTGCACTTGCTAACCATCTGGCCCTGTCTGGCCAATCCCTCGATTTCTGAATCAGACAATCCGGCTTTCAGTTTGCCTCCCATGATGGCCATGGTGGCGGGTGTTGCGCCGGAGTCACGCACAGCCGCTTGTACGGTCAGGGCGGTATCAAGATTCTTTGGATAGGGCATTCCATGCGTGATGATGGTGGACTCCAGAGCTACCACCGCATCAGAACGATCGAGTGCCCCAGCCACTTCTTCGCTGATTTCGAGATATTCCTTTTTAGTTGGCTTATTAATTGGAGTTTTTCGCCATGATTTATGTTTTCAGACCAATAGTACGGCAGCAAATGATTTTACCCGCCCGTGGACCAGCATGCCTGCGGCTAGCCAAATAATCAGGCAATTTTTGCTGTGTTATTCATGTAAAGCAGTAGTTAACCCGAACAGTCCGTCAGATTTGTTCAATTTCAGGGACCTTTCCTGCTCGTTGATTTCAAGCCTTGTGGACACTGAAAACCTCATAAATACATACATTAACCTTAAATATTCTCCGGAAATCCACCACTTCCATTTCCTGGCACCTAAGGCTTTCGGGCCATGTGCAATTGGAAACAATTAAGTAACCTTATCGGCCTGATAGTCGTCTAATTAGGAAATTAATAAAAACACGTCACCACTGGAACGATTTTTGCACAGATTCCAGTGACGTTTTGAATAGACCATAGATTTTGCCAGGCCAATTTAATTGGGAGTCGGCTTCATGAAGCTGCTGGACGCGAAAATTCGAGGAGTTACTGTGAGAAAGATAATCAAGACTACGGCACCGGTGCTGGTGCTGGCCCTCGGTGTAGGTGTGGTACAAGCCCTGGTGGCAACCAAGCCTGCTCCGGAGAAAAAGGACGATAGCCTTAGACTGGTTTCACTTTATGTTGATGAGGTCTTTACCGAGACCAGCAATATTACCGTCGTTACCCAGGGAGAAGCCCGTCCGAAAACCGAGATCGACCTGGTACCCCAGGTTTCCGGAAGAATCACATTCGTGGCTGAAGAATTTGCCGAAGGTGCGGAATTCAAACCCAACACAACCTTGATCAAAATAGAAGACGCCGAGTATAAACTGGCGTTTGTTCGTGCCGAGGCACGAGTTGCTGAAGCGCACACCAATCTTTAAAGGGAACTGGCCACCGCGCAGCTCAAGAAAGAACAGTGGGCGGACAGGCGCGACAGTGGTGAACCCACACCTTATGCTTTGAACGAGCCCCAGGTCGCAGAAGCCAGAGCCAAGATTCGCTCTGCAGATGCTGATCTCGCGGAAGCAAACCTGAACCTGGCCCGCACCCAGATTAAAGTACCGTTCCTCGGACGCGTGATGGAAAAAAGCGTCGGCGTTGGGCAGTTTGTAAATGCCGGCACCAAGTTGGGGCGCGTGTTTTCTACCGACAGAATCGAAATCAGGCTCCCGTTAACCGACGCTCAGTTGGTTGAACTGGACCTTCCCATGGGCTTTATGGCCAGCAATGAAACGGGGCACCCGGTCAAGCTAAGCGCTTTTGTCGGTGGAAAAGAGCACAGCTGGCAAGGTCACATCGTACGTACACAGGCTGCTATAGACCAGCAAACTCGACTCGTTTATGCCATTGCCGAAGTTGTCGATCCCTACGGAACTGCTTCCGAATCAAGTATGCCTTTGGCGGTTGGCCTGTTTGTTAATGCCGAGATCGCAAGCTCTCGCTCCCAGGACGCCTTTGTTATCCCGCGCCTTGCCTTGCGTAACGCCGACAAGGTCTACGTCATCAATGATGAAGAAAAACTGGAAATTCTCACGGCTGAAATCCTGTCAACTTCCGATGAGAAAGCATTGCTGACCGGTGGTGTCGCTAATGGTGAGCGTGTTGTCACTTCAACCATTCCCGCCGCTGTAGACGGCATGCAGGTAAAAGCAATAACTCGCGAGGATCAAGGCTAAGCCCTGATTTTCCAAATACACAGATCGGAATAAAACAATGAAAAGACTTGTTGAATGGTGGGCCCGCAACACCGTGACCGCCAACCTCGTCATGGTGGGGATTTTCGTCGCCGGGTATATCGGCTTCTCCTCCATGGAACGCGAACTGGACCCACAGGTTAAATTCCCGGGACTTGAGATCAATATTTCATGGCCCGGGGCCTCCCCGCAGGAAGTTGAAAACCAGATCGTCTCCCGAATCGAGGAATCCGTGCGTGACATGGATGCCATCGAGTGGGTTCGTTCCACTGCCGGCGAAGGCTTTGCCAGCATCAACATCCTTGCCGAGCAGCAGGTGGACTTCGCACAATTTATGAATGACGTGAAAGTCCGTATGGATGCGATTACATCCTTACCGCGTGACATCGAACAACCACGGGTTACACAATGGATTAACCGAAATGAATACATGCGCGTTGCCGTGCATGGAGATCTCGGTGAACGGGAATTAAGGCGCCTTGCGGAGACCCTTCGTCGTGAAGCGGCAGTGTTGCCGGCCATTACAGTTGTGCAGTTGTTCGGTACGCGAAATGAAGAAGTATCTATCGAGGTAAGCGAAGAAGCGCTGCGCCGCTATAACTTGAGTTTCAGCGATGTGGCAGACGCGATCCGGGCCAACTCTATTAATCAATCCTCTGGTGCTGTTCGCACCGAGGTTGGTACTTACCAGTTAAAAGTTCGTAACCAGGCCGATACCGAGGCCGAGTTCGCCGATATCATCGTTCGCCAGACACCGGAAGGCGGCACCATCCGGGTCGGTTATGTGGCTAATGTTATTGACGGTTTCGAAGATGCACCGATCCTCGCCACGCTGAATGGTGATCCTGCGGTGCTCATCCAGATAATGACCACCGAATTAATGGATATCGTTACCGCCTCGAATTCCATCCGTGAATGGATCGATGAGCGCCAGGCTACCCTGCCAACTGGTGCCAAGCTCACTTTGTGGACCGATAGCGCCGAAGATTTCAAAGGCCGCATGGAAACCATTACCAGTTCTGCGGCGATGGGTCTGATGCTGGTAATGATTATTTTGCTGCTCACTTTGAGGCCACAGGTGGCCTTCTGGGTTGCTGTGGGTATTGCCACCGCCTATATGGGTGCTTTCGTGCTTCTTCCATCCGTTGGCGTTTCATTGAACATGTTGTCCACCTTTGCATTCCTGCTGGTGCTTGGCATCGTGGTGGATGACGCCATCGTGGTTGGCGAGGGTATTCATGGTAAGGCCAAGGAAACCAACGGCGGAATCGAGGCAGCTGTTGAAGGTACTATGCTGGTCGCCAACCCGGTTATTTTCGGTGTTCTGACTACCATCATCGCCTTCCTCCCCTGAATTTTTCTGGATGGCTCCACCTCCGAATTTACCCGGCACATCACCTGGGTAGTCATTCTTGCACTGACATTCTCCCTGGTTGAATCACTGTTCATTTTGCCGGCTCACCTTTCGAAGATGAAGCCCCGGGACATGAAGAAAACCGGGCGTTTTGGGCGTTTTCAGAAAGGCATTCCCCATGGCATCGTCCGTTTCGCGAGAAATCGTTACCGGAAAATAGCAAAGTTCGCTGTCGACCGCCGTTACCTGATTGCCAGCGTGTTTACTTTTGTCTTGATTGTGGGCTTCTCGCTATTTGGCACCGGCTGGGTCAAGAAGAGCTTTATGCCGGAGATCGAATCCGATGAAATCATCGTCGAAGTCATCATGCCCGAAGGTGCGCCTTACAGCCGTGCGCTGGAAATACTTGCGCAGTTGCAAGCCGCAGAATTGCAGCCTGAAGAAGAGGTCAATCAGCGCACCGATGGCGAAGGCGTATTGATTGAAAACTGGTACACCCGCTCTCGCCGCGACAGCGTATTGGCCATTGTGAAACTGGCGCCGCCGGAAGTTCGCGATATGACCGCCAAGGAAGCCTCTATTCGCTTGCGCGAACTGATGGGCGATGTCCCCGATGCAAAACAGGTCTCGGTTCGCTATACCCAGGGCGATAATAGCCCTGGTTTTGAGCTTTCCATCCGGCACCCGGATCTCGATTTGTTGCGGGCTGCGACCAATGAACTGGAAAACGAGTTACGCGGCTACGAGTCAATGTATGACGTGAGGAATAACCTCGAGGGAGCTTCTGAGGAAATTCGCCTGAACCTGAAGCCGGACGCAACCAAGCTTGGACTGACGCTGGCGGAAGTTAACCGCCAGGTACGCCAGGCTTATTTCGGTGAAGAGGTCCAACGATTACCGCGTATGGGCCAGGACGTAAAAGTAAAAGTCAGGTATCCCCTGGAATCACGACGCTCCATCGAAAGCCTGAAAAATTTCCGTATCCGCACGGCAGATGGCCGGGAGATACCCTTGCTTGCCGTTGCTGATCTCGAATACGCACCGGGTATCAAGCGCATCCAGCGTTGGAACGGTAACCGTGCCGCGCGTGTGAGCGCCGACCTCAAGGACGACGTTCGTGAAGACATCATGAAAGACCGGGAAGAAAATTTCTTCCCGGAATGGAAAAAACGTTATCCGGGCATCGTTACCGGATCCGTCGGCCAGGCCGAAGGTGAGAAGCGCTTTATCTAGGATATTATGGGTAAATATTTCATCGCCCTGTTCGCGATGTACGCATTGCTCGCGGTTGCTTTCCGCAGCTATTCGCAGCCAATCCTGATCATGGTAGCCACCCCCTTCGCATTTGTTGGTGCGATATTTGGCCACTTCCTCATGAACGAGACCATGGCCATATTCAGTTACTTCGGAATTGCGGCCGCCGCAGGTGTAGTGGTGAACGATAACCTTGTGTCGATGGATTATTGCAACCGCTTGACCGATAAAGGCATGGCAGCCAAAGAGGCGATTGTAAAAGCCGGGGTTGCAAGGTTCAGGCCGATTCTACTGACCACTGTGACCACGGTTGTTGGCCTGAGCCCAATGATGCTGGAACGGTCTATTCAGGCAGCATTCCTGAAGCCGGTAGTTGTCGCGCTGGCCTTCGGGGTAATGATTGCACTGTTCGTGACGCTACTATTGGTGCCGGCGATGTATGTCATCGGCATCGATATCCACGATTTTGCAGTCAGGATAAAGAACTGGGTTATGAGCCGGTTACCGCGTTCAAACCGCCGGGCCCGGGACGATTCCCGACCGGATTCGATCTAACACACTTCTCCCTAGTTAGGCCGCTCCCAACCAGGAGCGGCTTTTTTTTAATGCGGGTTCCCATGGTGCCTGGTGTATTTGTGGGAGCGATTTGCAATCGCGAAGATCGCTGCTGAAGCCACTGTCCAACTACTGCCGGGCAGCGTATGCTTTAAAAAATGGCGAACGAATACTTTTATCCCCCGATCGAGCCTTTTGAAACCGGAATTATGGCGGTGGACAGCCCCCATGAACTGTACTGGGAGCAATGCGGAAATCTGGGTGGCGAACCGATTCTCTTTCTGCATGGCGGGCCGGGCTCGGGTTGCGCCGGTATGGATAGGCGCTTTTTCGACCCGGATTATTTTCGAGCAGTGTTATTCGATCAGCGGGGCAGTGGCCGCTCCCGGCCGGTAGGGGATATCAGCAACAACTCGATGGCAGATACCGTGCGGGATATCGAACAATTACGGGAATTGCTGGGCGTAGATCGCTGGCATGTATTCGGCGGCTCTTATGGCAGCACGATTTCGCTTTATTATTCACAGGAATGCCCCGGGCGTTGCAAAAGCCTGACCTTGCGCGGCATCTGGTTATTGCGCGACGAGGAACTCGACTGGTGGCTTTATCGCGTGGGAATGATCCAACCCGAACTGTGGCGTAAATTCGCTGAATTTATTCCTGAAGATGAACGCGGAGACCTGCTCGAAGCCTATTGGCAGCGGCTGACTAGCGAGGATCACGAGTTAGCCCTGGATGCTGCCAAACACTGGGCAATTTATGAAGGCTCCTGCTGCACCCTGCTCCCGAATGAGGAATTCACCTCCCACTTTCAAGACCCCGACACGGCATGGGCGGTGGCCCGGTTAGAAGCGCACTACTTTCGCAACGTCCATCCGGAGCCCGATACTTTGTTGCTGGATCGTGTCGATCGCATACGTCATATACCGGCATTCGCGGTACACGGCCGATATGACATTATTTGCCCGGTAAAAAGCCTGCTCGACCTGGCACAGGCGTGGCCGGAGCTGGATTACACCATCGCACCCGATTCAGGGCACTCATCACACGAGCCGGGTATCACCAAACATCTGGTCGCTGCCACCAAGCGCATTGCGCAAAGCGGCAAGCCCGGCCGTAACCCCTGATGACCGACACCACACTCAACTGGCACCGCGTCGCACACATTGACGACCTACCCGACGGTCGCGTGATGACGATCACTGCTGGAACCACCGGCATGGCACTAACCAACATCGATGGCCAATATACCGCGATGCAAAACCGCTGCCCCCACCAGGGCGGCCCCCTGGGGGAAGGTTCAATTGAGCGCGATGAGGACGGCCAGTGCTGGTTGCGCTGTCCATGGCATGGTTGGGATTTTGATCCACTCACCGGTTTGCCGCCCGGGGGCCATGAAGACAGCGGTCAGGAGTTGTTTTCGGTAGAGGTTCGAGACTGTGAGATCTTCGTCGGACTGGAAGCTGAACCGGAACACCAGGCAACCGTCTCGGACGTGATGGCGCAAACCATGGTCAACTGGGGTATTCAGTCGGTGTTTGGCATGGTTGGACATTCCAACCTGGGCCTGGCTGATGCCATACGGCTTCAGGAAGTTTCCGGCAACATCAATTACTACGGCATCCGGCACGAGGGCGCTGCGGCCTTTGCGTGCTCTGGCTATGCCAAACTAACCGGCAAGCCTGCTGCTTGCCTGGCCATTGCCGGTCCCGGCGCTACCAACCTCTTGACCGGCTTATACGATGCCAAGGTTGACCGTGCTCCGGTGCTGGCCTTGACCGGCCAGGTGCAGGTCCAGGTATTCGGGCCGGGAGCATTCCAGGAAATTGACCTCGCTGCAGCTTTCGCGCCCGTAGCGCGTTTTTCACAAACTGTATTGCATTTATCGAAGCATGCAGAGCTGGTCAACCTGGCAATGAAAAATGCCATTGTGCATCGCGATGTCTCACGCCTGATCTTTCCAGATAATGTGCAGACTTTGCCGGCCGGCGATGCCCTCGCAGGGAAACCTCAAGGGCGCCTGGCGGATGAGCGCATTCCCCCTCCTGCGGCTGCCGTAATGGAGTCATTGGAGCTGATCCAGCAAAGCAAGCGCCCCATCATTATCGTCGGTTACGGCGCGCGTGAGTCCATGGACGAAGTCCTGGCGCTGGCCGAGTTGCTCAATGCACCGGTACTCACGACCTTCAAGGCCAAGGGCCAGGTCGCGGACGATCACCCGCTTTCTGCAGGGGTGCTTGGCAGGTCTGGCACCCCCATCGCCAGCTGTTTTATGAATGAATGTGACCTGATTATTGCGCTGGGCTCGTCTTTTTCAAACCACACCGGCATTACATCAAAGCGCCCGATCATCCAGGTTGATTTCGAGGCCATACAACTGGGCAAATTCCACCCGTTCACCGTGCCAGTGTGGGGTGAGATCGGCATTACTGCCCATATCCTTACCATCGAGATCGGAAATACCAACACGGTCGATCAGCGGCCTGAAATTGCCGAACGCTGGGGAATTTGGCGCAGGGAAAAAGAAAGCCGCAGGCGCGATGACCGCGGCAAGGGTCTCAACTCAGCATCCATTTTCGAGGCCATGGGCAAGGCGGTTCCCGATGACGCCATTATTCCGGTCGATGTCGGCAACAATACCTATTCATTTGGCCGCTACTTCGAGTGCAAACGCCAGCGCATCCTGATGTCGGGTTACCTGGGCTCAATCGGCTTCGCTTTTCCGGCCGCGATGGGTGCCTGGGCAGCCACCCGGGACCATTCAGCTTACCGCGGCAGGAAAGTTGTTTCCGTGTCCGGCGATGGCGGTTTTGGGCAGTACATGACGGAATTCACCACTGCGGTAAAGTACAACATGGACATCACCCATATTCTTTTGCACAACGATGAGCTTGGAAAGATATCGAAAGAGCAGCGGGCCGGCGAGTGGCCGGTATGGCAAACCAGCCTGCATAACCCCAACTTCGCCAGCTATGCCAAGCTATGCAAAGGCTTTGGCATCAGGGTGAACAAAGCACAAGATCTGGAATCAGCCATGCAGCAGGCACTGGAATATAGCGGCCCTGCTATCGTTGAAATCATGTCTGACGTTGAGCTAATTTAAACAGATGTCACACCAGTTTTCTGAACAAAACACACCCGGATCGCTGCTTCAACGTTACCAGCGTGTGCGCCAAACCAGCATGGATCTGGTTGCCCCGCTGGGCACGGAAGACATGGTGATTCAAAGCATGCCCGACACCAGCCCGACGCGCTGGCATCTGGCGCATACCACCTGGTTTTTTGAGCATTTTCTGTTGTCAATGGAAAGCGGTTTCCAAGCTTACAGAGAAGGCTGGGGTTATTTGTTCAATTCCTATTACTACACGGTTGGGGAAATGTACAAGAGGCCGGCGCGTGGCCTGTTGTCACGCCCGGGCGTGGCCGAAATCCTTGATTATCGTGTACATGTCGATGACCGGATGAGCGCATTGATCGAGGCGTCCGGGGACGACAAGGATTTTGGGTTCCTGGTGACACTGGGGCTCAACCACGAGCAACAGCACCAGGAATTGCTGCTCACCGACATCAAGCACGCTTTTTCACTGAACCCACTGAAGCCGGCATACCGGGTTGACATTGAAATTCCTGCCGCCCGGTCCTCTGAAATAGCATTCCAGGAATTTCCCGGCGGGATCGTGGAAATTGGCAGCGATAGTGCCCAATCTGCTGAACGGTTTTGCTTTGACAATGAAACACCCAGGCATCGAGTGCTCTTGAATCAGTTCAAAATTGCCTCGCGCCAGGTCAATAACGGTGAATTTAAGGCATTTATTGAGGACGGCGCTTACAAGCGAGCCGAGCTTTGGCTGTCCGATGGATGGGCGGTTGTTCAGAACTCACAATGGACGCGTCCCATTTACTGGACGGAAGATTTATGCAGCGAGTTTTCCCTGGCTGGTGAGATCGAACTGGACCACAACCGGTCTGTTTGCCACCTGAGCTACTTCGAGGCCGATGCCTATGCCCGTTGGGCCGGCGCACGCTTGCCGACAGAGGCCGAATGGGAATACACCGCCTCACAATATCCCCTTGAAGGTAATCTGCTAGGAGGGCAGCAGTATCACCCCGGTGGCGGAACAGAAACAGGTATGTCTCAACTCTATGGCGACACCTGGGAATGGACACAGTCTGCCTACAATGCCTATCCGGGCTTTAAACCACTTGGCGGTTCGCTGGGTGAGTACAACGGCAAATTCATGTGCAACCAGTTGGTACTGCGCGGCGGTTCCTGCGTGACGCCCGTGGATCACATTCGCTCAAGTTATCGAAATTTCTTTTATCCCGGTGCACGCTGGCAATTCAGCGGTATCCGCGTGGCAAGGGACGACTGAATTGAGCAATATTACCCAAACACAACGATATCCGCGGAATGATCCTCAGCCAACGCTTATTGATTTTCATCCGCCGCGGGCAGATATGCTCAATGACGTGCTCGTAGGGTTCTCAAAAGAACAAAAAGAGCTCTCGCCCAAGTACTTCTATGATGAACGCGGCTCCCATCTGTTCGAAGATATCACCCACCTGCCCGAGTATTACCTGACCCGCACCGAGGACGCCATCATGGAGGCAAACCTTCATGAAATGTCAGATCTGGTTGGGCCAAGGGCGACAGTGGTTGAATTCGGCAGCGGCAGCGGAGAGAAGATTCGCCGGCTGTTGAAACACCTGGATTCGCCGGTAGGCTGTGTACCGGTAGAGATTTCGCGTGCTCACCTGCTGAACTCCGCCAGGGATTTAGCAGCTGATTATCCGCAGCTGGAGGTTGTCGCTGTGTGTACGGACTTTACCCGGCCCTTCGAGTTTCCGCCGATTGCCGGCGCCAGGCGCCGCTTGGTGTTTTTCCCGGGCTCAACCATTGGCAATTTTTCGCCGGATGAGGCGATCAGCCTGCTCAAAGTCATGCACCAGGTCGCCGGTGAGGCCGGTTCCTTGTTGATCGGCGCCGACCTGGCAAAAGACACCCCCACCCTGGAAGCAGCCTACGATGACAAGCAGGGGGTCACGGCCGCATTCAATCTGAATTTATTGAAACGCATCAATTTCGAACTCAAGGCCGATTTTGATCTCGGTGCATTCCGCCACCTGGCGGTTTACAACGTGCAGGCCAGGCGCATTGAGATGTACCTGGTTAGCCAGAGGGCTCAGGAAGTGCGCATTGATGCGCACAGCATCCGTTTTGCAAAAGGCGAGCGAATCCTCACCGAGTATGCACACAAATATGAATTGGATTCTTTTGCCCAAATGGTCACTGTTGCTGGTTTTGAGGTCAGGCGAGTCTGGACCGATCCGAAGCAGCATTTCAGTGTGCAATACCTCACTTCTTGACTGCCATTCCTGTAATAACGGGGTTACCTCAAACGCAGTTTCCCGGGCTGGGTACGTACGCAAATGGCTGAGCGGTCTTCCGAAGAGTCCAGCGGTGTAAGCGGACAGGCTATTTCAGTCGCCCTGGGGGGAATCTGCTAAATAAGTAGCCCTTTATAAAAGAAAACCCTTGAATTCATCGGTGCTTAGCGATATTGTGCGCCCCTCGGACCTGATGGCCCGTTTATTAACTATTGGAAGCATAGGTTCGACATCAAGATTAGTTGCAAGTCCTCATGGTATTCTCAGAATTTCAAATCGGTAAACCCTTATTTTGATTTTTTTGAGATCAGCGATTGATCATTTTTTTTAATCAGTAATCAAGGAAATTAAAATGGCTACAGGTACAGTTAAGTGGTTTAACGAAGCTAAAGGTTTTGGCTTTATCTCTCCGGAAGACGGTGGAAAAGATGTATTCGTACATTTCTCCGCTATCCAGGCAGAAGGCTTCAAGGTCCTCAATGAAGGACAGGCCGTGAGCTTTAACGTGGAAGATGGCGCTAAGGGCCCGCAAGCCACGAGCGTCGAAGTAATTAGCTAATTACAATTCGCAAGCAATAAAGGAAAACCCCGCTCCGGCGGGGTTTTTTTGCTTCGTTACAGAGACCGCTGTGCTTGTGGGAGCGGCGCCCCGCCGCGATAATGTCTGATCTGTACTGCTACTGCGCCTCTTGGCAAGAACTTGGCCATTACCCGCGATGTGCGCCTTGCGGTCAACCACTTCCCAACTCGCTGAACCCCTATTTATCACCTTGAAGAAGTACTCGGCAGCCACCCTGATGAAAACATACCTTTACACGCTTATTCTTATTTTTCTTGCGCTCACGGCCTGCTCCCTGGACTCAGAATCACTAGGTCAAGATTCGACTGCCCAGCCCTTAACAGCGCCTTTCCCTGAGGCTGGCGAAAAACCTGCGCTTGTTGCCAGGTACCTCTACGTGTGGGCCCGTGATCGCGGGCAGCAACAGACCGACTTCTTCTCCGTGTTTGATGTTGATCCCGGTTCCGCGACTTATGGACAATTACTATCAACTGTTCCCATGGGCATGGTGGCCAACGCGCACCACAGCGAACACTTCATGCCGGAGGGTGACCGCCTGTTCATGAACGGCTTCATGACTGGCAACAACTTCGTGGTGAACGTATCCGACCCGCGCGTTCCGGTGGTCGAGGCCGCATTCACCAACGCTGGGCCGTACACCTATCCGCACAGTTTCGAGCGCATTCCCGGCGGCAATGTGCTGGCCACTTTTCAGAATATGGGCGAGCCGGAGTCCGGCGCCGGCGGCCTGGTCGAACTTGACCCGCTGGGTGAGTTCGTGCGCGGCAGCGATGCGGCCGACCCGGTAGACCCGGAACTGCGGCCCTACAGCCTGGCGCCGATTCCCGGCTTGGACAGGGTGGTCACCACCACCGGGGATATGTGGATTAAGCTCGAAGGCAGATCCGTGCAGATCTGGCGGCTTTCGGACCTGTCCTTACTCAAAACCGTTCTGCTGCCACCAGGGCCACGCGGTAATGAACACCTGGATGTTGCTGAGGCGCGTTTGCTCGATGATGGTAAAACCGTAATCGTCACTACTTTCCATTGCGGCATGTACGCACTCACGGGCGTGGATACCGATGACCCCGTCATCGATTTCGTATACGGCTTCCCGTTTGAATCCTACCAGGCAGGCGATGAATGCGGTCTGCCCTGGCGCATCGGTGATTACTGAATCCAGACGGTGCAAAAAACCAGTTCTCTGCATGTGCTTGATATCTCGGACCCGCACCAGCCGCGGTCGGTGAGTGAACTGTTTTTCGGCCAAGACGAAAACCCTCACTGGATTTCCGGTGAGCTTGGCGGCAACCGCATCGCGCTTACCGGCAGCGGTGATTGGCTGGACGGGCGGGTGATATTGCTGCAGCTGAACCCGGACAATGGCGAGCTCAGCGTGATTGAGGACTTCCGCAGCCCTGGTTCAGACCTCCCGGGTGCAGACATGAACCGTGAATCCTGGCCACACGGCGACAATGGACCGGCAGTCCCGCACGGTACGGTATTTTCCAGACCGGAGTAAATCTCAATAAAATCCTTCTTGTAGAACGACTGCCACAGCACATCTATAGAGCGACACACAACGCAGTCACGAAGTTTTTAATTCAGGCTTTATTTACGTAAGATTTTCAACTTGTACTTTTCTCGGCACGGAAACGGCGCCTCGATAAACCAGTGCTCTCGACGCCCCTCGCTCAGGGCTGAAATCTGGCTGCCCCTGGTTTCAAAGTCACCGTGCATGCACACATTGCCCGTATGGTCCCGCAGGATGGACTTGGCGGTTTCCACGGTAAATTCACCTTCATTTCTCAGGCAAAGCTGCCTGACACGCCCTTCCCTGGAAAAGGGTGACAGAGTGCCTCCATCCTCCACTCCGGAAAAGTACACGGCGAAATCAAACACTGGCCTGTCTGCAGTCTTTTCTGTCCCTTTATGACCTTGGGCCATAACGTGATAAAGCTCCGGATGCCGCAAGTCGCCCATGCCATGGATGCTGAGGCTGTTGGATATGGAGCGCGTGCCGCTGGTAATTTTTTCGGCCACCCAATACCGCCCTGCGGTTTCCAGCACCCAGGCTTCAGTCCTGTCTGCAACCAGGTAAGTATTGTGATAGTTCATGGCAAAATGCTCGGCACAATTACCCCCCTGGCCGTGTTCGGCCATCAGGTCAATGATCCATTGCAGAGCATCAAAAGCCGTCGCCCCCCGCTCCAGTCCCAGTCGCACCAGGTCCATGCCCAGCAAACCAGTATCCGCATAGGCCTCGGTGGTCCAAACAGCTTCATTGCCGATCACTACGCCGTGTTCGTTCGCCCCCATCTCAGCGCCCCACATCCAGCGTGGCTTGGAAAGAATTACCGCGAATGTCTGGCTGGCCTGGGGAATTTGAAGGATGGTGCAATGCACCGTATCGCCCACTACGTGCCGCTGCGCAGGAAACGCCACCACGTCCTGGACCTCACCGGCAGGGCGGGCGCTGTTTTTTCCGAAGATCACTCCCCCGCCCAGTGTCGCATCGGATAGAGCTACAAAGGTATCGCACACAACAGTCTCTTGGCTCGTCAGAAATGCCCGATGGCCTCGATTTTACACCCAAACCGATTCGTCGGAGCAAGGCATCGCTGCGCAATCTGAAGCAAGCGATCACTGATCACAATTGAGCTTTCCCAAAATATCCATAACACCTGCTATTCTTCTTATCGACACATCAAGCTTGGCAGGACCATCCATGAAATATCGCCATCTGGGTAAGGCAGGTATTCAAGTTAGCGAATTATCGTTTGGATCCTGGGTCACTTTCCATAATCAATCCGGCGTTGAATCCACCGTCGAGATGATGTCTGCAGCCTATGATGCCGGCGTAAATTTCTTCGATAATGCGGAGACTTATGCGCAAGGGAAATCCGAAGAAATCATGGGTGCAGCGCTTAACAAGCTGAACTGGCGCCGCGGCAGTTACCTGGTATCAACCAAGCTGTTCTGGGGCCTGCACGATGGCCCCAATGAATCCAACACGTTGAATCGAAAATACCTGATTGAGGGTATCAGCGGTTCGTTAAAACGTTTGGATCTGGATTACGTCGACCTGTTGTTCTGCCACCGGGCTGACCCCACCACACCGATAGAAGAGACCGTCTGGGCGATGCATAGCATCATCGAATCGGGTAAGGCGCTTTACTGGGGTACCTCTGAATGGGAGGCTGCAGATGTCATTGCGGCGATTGTTTGTGCCGAACGCCACCATTTACACAAACCGATAGTGGAACAGCCGGTATACAACCTGTTTGAACGCCATCGGTTTACTCAGGAATACCAGGACATGTACCGCGACTACGGCTACGGTTCCACCACCTGGAGTCCGTTGGCATCCGGCCTGTTGACGGGCAAGTACCAGGCCGGTATTCCGGATGACAGCCGCGGGGCGTTGCCTAACTTTGGGTGGATGCGGGACCAGTTTACCGATGCGCAACGATTGGAGCAGGTCGCAGCATTAAAACCGCTGGCTGATCAGATGGGGGCAAGCCTGGCCCAATTTTCCCTGGCCTGGTGTCTGCAAAATCCACTGGTCAGCACCGTTATGACCGGCGCCAGCCGGGTTGAACAGGTGCACGAGAACATGAAAGCCCTGCAGTTCATCGACAGCTTTACGCCTGAGGTCATGACCGAAATGGACCGGATCTTTGAAACCGATTAGTTGTAGGAGCGAAGACCTTTTGTGGGGCGTTGCGTGTCGCTAAACACGCAATTATTCAGTCACGCAGCGACTCATGATGGAGTTTGGACCACCTCGCGAATAGTTTCCACCTTGCTGGATGTAACTACAGATTGTGGAAGCGATGACCTCTTGTGGGAGCGATTTTCAATCGCGAATGCTCTCAGCTTGGCACTGACCTATGTTTTAGCTGTGGGAGCGAAGACCACCTCGCGAATTTTGTCTGTCTCGCACGGGTTATCTGTTGGTTGTATGAGCAGCGCACGCGCTGCGATTGTCCCGCTGCTGCTTATTCCGGCGGTGAAATATCAAGCTTTACGCCCAATGCTTCGAGCAACCGGCACACTGTATCAAATCTCGGCTGGGCCCCGGGCCTGAGCGTCTTGTACAGGCTTTCGCGACCAACGCCGGCTTTGGCCGCAACCGTTGCAACGCCACGCGCCTTGGCAAAATCTCGCACGGCCACCAAATAAACATCAGGACCCGGATTTTCCAGAGCCGCAGTGAGGTATTCGGCAATGACCTCTTCGTTATCCAGGTACTCACTGGCGTCGAAAGGAGCAATATTTAAAGCGTTCTTTTTCATCGGTGCATTAACTGTTTTTTATCAAATGGGCCAATTCCAAGGCCCTGGCAATGCAAAGCTATGAACCAAAAGCCTCTGTACGGAGCATTGTGTTCAGGACAGGGTTGTATCCTTGTGGATACACATTAGCAACACGGGGCTGGTAGAAAATGGCATTGCACCAAATATGCGCTCATACGGCGCCTGGAAAAATCAGTTGTTAGCTGGAATTCCTGTAAGAATGATGACAGCCCTGTAACAAAACCCGCGGAAGATCGTATCAATAGGATGCGCTTGTACATTTCATTGCTGGCCGGCTTGCTCACGTGCCAGATGCTTTATGCCGATATGACCGCGCAGCAGTGGGAATCCGACCTACGCGAGCTGGTCTCGAAAATCGAGGCGGTGCACCCGGATCCCTGGCACCACGTCAGCCAGCAGGAATTTTACCGGCGGGTCGAAAAAATCAGAGGGGGAATTCCTTCCGCCACAGCGATCGAAACCCAGATGCAGTTGATGTACCTGGTCAGCTTATTGCGCGACCGGCACACCGTCCTTCTGCCGCTTGACCCGGGCGGCTTCAACCACTGGCTGCCTGTGTACATCTACCGGTTCAGCGATGGCTTTTACATCGTGTCCGCCACCGCGCCATCCAAAGTGCTGCTGGGCAAGAAAATCCTGCGGATCGGCAAGGCGCCCGTTTCGGAGGTGTTCGAGGCCACCGCCGACCTGCATTCCAGCGACAATAATTTTGGCCGGCTGCAGAACACCTATTACATGAGCAGTGTTGAGGTACTGCACCAACTCGGTTTTGCAACCGGGGATGAAGCGGTCGAACTCACATTTGAAAGCGAGGGCGGCGAGCAAGTGGTGCAGCGGATCGAAGCCGTGGAATTCCCTTTTAACCTGCACGATACGCGCACCTACGGCGAGATGTTCGGCCCCACGGATCGCGAGTTGTTTCCGAGCTATCACATGGCCTACCGGCAGCTCAATGTTGCCGAGTGGCTGAAAAAGCCGATGGCTGAGAAATTCGACATACCGCACTTTCTTCGCACCCGCAGCGGTTACTGGTATGAATACCTGCCTGATCAACGGGCCATGTACCTGGCCGTGGCCTATTCAACGCACGATGCCCGGCACGACTTTAAGAATTTTGGAAGCTTTCTCGAAGAGGTGTTTGGCGCGGTGGATGCCAAACCGGTCGACAAGTTCATCGTCGATATACGCTTCAACCCGGGCGGCGACGGCTCGATCACGCTGCCGCTGGTCCACGAGTTCATCAAGCGCGAGGAGATCAACCAGAAAGGCCGGCTTTATTGTACTGACCGGTCGCAAAACCTACAGCGCGGCGCAGATGATCTATGCCGAGATGCTCAAGCACACCAACGCCCTGCTGGTGGGCGAACCTGCCGGCGCGCCGGTGAACGGCTACGGTGCCCCGGGCACCTACCACCTGACCCACAGCGGCATGTACCTGAATATTTCCAAGGCCTATTGGCAAATGGGCCATCCCCTTGATGAAAGCTGGTATCCCAAGATCGACCTGCCGTTTGAGTTTTCCGGACCTGACTACGTGCAGGGCAAGGATCGCGCCCTGGAGTACCTGCTGGCCCTTGATGCGCCCTACCTCAGCCTGCCGGAACTATTGCGCTCAGGCAGCGCGGATGAATTCCGAGCCGAATCGGCCCGGCGCGAGGAGCTGTTTGGCCGATATGATTGGTGGAAACCGTTCGACGAGCGCGATATGCGCTACGCGGCCCGCGAACTGTACGATGATGGCGAGCAGGTGAAAGGTGAGCTGGGGTTCGAGTCGCTGGTCCGCCAATACCCCAACTCCTGGCGGGCTTGGCGCGATTATGCGCGCCGCGTGATGGCAGCGGGCGACACCGAAAAAGACAAGTCACTGGTCGAGGCCGGACTGGAGATCAACCCAGACACCACCGACCTGCTGGAATTGAAGGCTTCATTGGTCAAGCCTTAAGCGGTATATAAAATGGAATGACGACCCATCGCGTTACTTTTCAATGGCTGCGTTTAAGCACTAATGCTTCATCTATCCCGGCTTTCTTGAAAAGCAGCCTGTCATCCAGAAATACTCACAATCAAGGCCAAGATCAGGTCCTGTATAAAAGCTGATGAAGTCCTATTTGTGTGCGTAAGTACCTTCTTCGTGAAAGGTAAAGCTGTTTTCAATCATCCCTAATTGCCCGAGCACGGGCACGGATACCCAGGTACCCACAACATCAATTCCCGAACCCGCCTCTCCGCCATCAAGTGGTGATGCATGCGCCCAGGCGCCGTTAATCAGCAGCACGCACCCCGTGATCAGGCTGATAACTGTCACCCTGAAAACACCGCGTTGTCTCAGTTCCTTGATCAATTTCAGCGTGTCGTGATTGTGCGGAACTGGTGCCGGGAAGTCCAGATACAAGCCAGGGCACTGCTTAAGGCGTATAGAAATTTTAAAAGTCTGCGACCTATTCTTTTAACTTGAACTTGATTAACAATTAATTTGTATGAATATATCCAGCCCGTTTTTTGTGCGGTGAAGAAAACCTGTTAGTGATGACCTTGCCCTCCGGGCCGGACCGGAGGTTAACGAGATGGCTTCTTTCTTAAGGGCGAACCTAAAGATCATTGGCGGATTGTTTTTTAATGATCAAATGCGAGTCCAATACCGAGGTATTAGGAGGCTTATTCCTCGCCAGGAAGTGTAGATCGAGACCGCTGCGATGTTAATTGTGATAGCGATCAGATGAAAATAACCCGACTGAACTTCTTGGCTTGATTCTGGTTAGAGTTTGGTTGATACTTGGCTACCAAACCCAATATATTGTGAGAGTCCTCACAAATGGATTTGAATATTTATGTCCTCAACAAATAATCAGCTATTCGCAAACATTCATAAATCAGACCCCCTCCAGTTCTGGGCAAACCATGGTCTCAATTACAGCCGGGTTACCGATTTTCTGGATTTTGATACAAATGAGCTATCGAAACTTGGCGGGATTAGTAAAAAATCTGTCAGGCTCGATAACCGAATCCCACGGGATCTCAAAGAACGCCTTGAACAGATCGCCAACATCTGCAATTTGGTTGCTGAATATTTTGCAGCAGATAGTCAAAAAACTGCATTATGGTTTCACACTATTAATCCAATGTTAGGTGACATTTCACCTCGGGATATGATCCGACTGGGACGCTATAAGAGACTGCTGAAATTTGTGACAGAGGCGCGCAGCGAACATGCGCCGACACAAGCCTAGCCCACCAATAAGCACTAGTGGTTACCTGCTCGACATATTTAGCCAGGCTGACATAAGGCAATGGAAAAAAGCCTCAGATCTAATTGAGCAGTACCATATTCGGCTTTTTTACCACTTGGAAAGTCTTCGTGAAATTCACAGTGATGCCTTACAAAATGCTCTCGCTTGTTCTGGTACTCAGCATGTGGCCCAAAGTTCCTGGTTTCGACTCGTAGATTTCAAATACTCTGCTGAATTTCTTTCCCCCAAAGGCAGCTTGATTAAGGGAGGAAGATTTAATATTGGAAAAGACCTGAATCCTGGCAAGTTTCCTGTTTTTCCTGCTCTGTACATTGCTGAGGATTATCCAACTGCGTACTTAGAATATTTTGGTGCGACCATGAATACATCGATTGGCGGTTTCAATGGCCATGAACTAGCGCTTCGAGATCCCGGTTCATTTAGCGCAGTTAAACTGTCTTTTAAACTGGAGAGTCTATGTGATCTGACGAACCTCTCAAACCTAAATGCGTTTGCCAAAGTCATCGCGAGTTTTCCGGCGCCCAAAGAACTCCAGGACATTGCAAAGTTGATTGATCCGTCAAAGCCAATGTTGGTGAGCACGTCCAAAGAATTGCGCGGTAGTTTTCTCTGTTCAAACTGGCGCAACTGCCCAGCTCAATTTGAAATTCCTTCGAACTCCCAGGTATTTGGACGACTGTTCAATTCCTTCGGATTCAACGGAATTATTTATCCTTCAACCAAGGGCAAAGGGAAATGCATTGTAGTATTTACGGAAAATCTGATTGGTTCTGATTCACATATTGAATTAGTTGATCAAGCGCCCCCAAACTTGATTCATACAAGGCTTGACGCCGAAAACTGTTCCGAATTGGCAAAGCTATAGAAGTAAAACTACGCCCCATAGTGATGCTCTTATGCAACAGCTTTGAATTGTTCATAACGTGTCTCCAGCCGTTCTGGATCGGGCCGGTCTGGTTTTTTAATTGGGACAAGGATTCTAATTCCTTCGATTTCCTGTAATCCATGCTTTAACATCGGACCGTCTACCTCTTCCAGTATGTCTCTTCAAACTTTAATTTTGTAGTCTGGTCGGTGTAGATATGTCATTCCCTACGGGACAGTCTAATCTGAATTTACACCGTTCAGGAGACTGCAATGATGGGATCGAAAGAACGTGAAATACAGCGCCGTTTACGCATACTGGAACACGCCGAAAAATTAGAAATGTCCGTATGACCTGCCGTTACTTCGGCCTTGCGCGATCCACCTTTTATCGATGGAAAACCGAGTACGATAAACATGGTGAGTCAGGACTTGGCAGAAAATCGACAGCGGCCAACAACCATCCACGTAGGGTGCCAGCAGAAATTGTTGCAAAGATTGTTCATTTGCGACGCAAATATCACCTTGGGCCGATTCGCATCGTCTGGTACCTGGGGCGTTATCACAATATTCGAGTGAGTGACTCGCTCCTACAAGAGCAAGAGCATTCGCGATCATAGATCGCTCCCACATCCTTCGATCAACAGAGTGCAACGCTGATATCATTCACGATTGAAAATCGCTCCCACAAGAGCAGCTCGCTCCTACAAGAGTAATTCGCTGCTACTTGTAGCCGGCGGCCTGGAGGGAGAACAGCCTGGCGTAGTGGCCGTCCAGTTTCATCAATTGCTCGTGGGTGCCTCGTTCGATGATTCTGCCGTTTTCGATGACGACGATCTGGTTGGCCATTCTTACGGTGGAGAATCTGTGCGAGATCAGGATGGCGATGCGATTTTGGGTGAGCTTGCGGAAGTGCTCGTAAATTTTGGCCTCGGCGGCGGCATCCATGGCCGCGGTCGGTTCATCCAGCACCAGGATGTCGGCCTCGGTGCGCATGAAGGCGCGCGACAGTGCTATCTTTTGCCATTGCCCGCCGGACAGTTCCTGGCCGTCCTTGAACCATTTGCCCAGTTGCGTCTCATAGCCGGAGGGCAGGTCTTCGACGATGGCATCGGCCATGCCCTTGCCGGCCGCGTCCTTCCAGCGTTGTTCGTCTTCAAAGTGGCGTACGTCGCCCACACCGATATTTTCACCGACCAGGAACTGGTAACGAGAAAAATCCTGGAAGATTACGCCGATGCGTTGGCGCAGTGCGTTTTCGTCCCATTCGGCCAGATCCATGCCATCGAGCAGGATGCGGCCAGTCTCTGTGTGGTATAGACGGGTCAGCAGCTTGATCAGGGTGGTTTTGCCCGAACCATTCTCGCCCACTAGCGCCAGTGATTCGCCGGGCTGGATGTGAAGGTCGATATCCTTGAGCGCAGGGCGGCTGGCGCCAGGATAAGTGAAGCTGACACCCTCGAAGCGCACGCCGTCGTTGGGGTTCGGGCCACTCTGCTGGCCGGTGCCTGATCTGGCCACCGGGGTTTCAAGGTACTCGTACAGGGCGGACAGGTACAGGTTGTCTTCGTACATGCCGCCGATCGCGGCCAGGATGGCCGAAACCGCAGACTGGCCCTGGCGGAACAGCATCAGGTACATGGTCATCTGGCCCAGCGTGATGCGACCGGCCACTGCTGCTACGGCGATCCAGGCGTAGGCGCCGTACAGTGCAGCAGTGCCGATCAACCCCAGCACGAAACCCCATCCGTCGCGGCGCATGGCCAGCGCGCGGTCGGCTTTGTACAAGCGCCGGAAGATATCCCGGTAACGCTCCAACAATAACGGGCCCAGGCCAAACAGCTTAACTTCCTTGACGTTGTCCTCGCGCGCGATCACAGATTCGAGGTAAATCTGCATGCGGGTTTCGGGTGAACGCCAGCGGAACAGACGGAAGGCGTCGCCTGAAAAACGGGTCTCGGCATAAAACGCCGGCAGGCCGGCAATCATCAGCACCAGCACCGCCCATGGTGAGAACTGCACCAGCAGCACGCCGTAGGAGAGCAGGGAAATGATGTTTTGTCCCAAGCCGAAGGTGCGGGTGACCAGGGACAGTGGCCGGGATGATGCTTCGCGCCGGGCGCGGGTGAGCTTGTCATAGAATTCTGAATCTTCGAACTGGGCCAGTTCCAGGGTCAGCGCTTTTTCCAGGATCATCACGTTCACGCGCTGGCCCAATTGCGCGCGCAACAATGCCTGGCACAAGGAGATGCCGCGCTGGGCACCGGCCAGGGCCGCGACGATTAGCGCTTCGATCGCCACCAATGTGAAAATCCGCTTCATGGTGGTAATGCCAGAGTCCTGCGCGAGCCTGGTGGCTGCGACCACCGCATCGATGATCAGTGCACCCACGTAGGCCATGGCCGCCGGCAACACACCGGCAATCAGTGTGAGCAGGGCAAGGACCACGGTGAGGCGGCCGTTGGTGGTCCACACTAGCTCCATCGCCCTGCGGCTGTAACGGAACACGCCGAAGAAGCAGCGGTTGGTGGCGTCGGGTGGGGGGCCGGGTCGGGTGAAGTGAACCATCAGGGGATTTTACATGGGAGGGGGAAGAGCGGGTGGTGAGGGTGGCGAGGTGGCGAGGGAAAGAGCAAGGGAATTCGCGATTGAAAATCGCTCCCACAGCGGTCCTCGCTCCTACATGAAAACTAACGGAACGTCAGATTATTCCGGTTGAGATCTTTTATGGAGCGTACGCCCATGAGTTTCATGTCACGCTCGATTTCCTCACGTAGCAGTGAAAGGGCACGTTCAACGCCGGGTTGGCCGGCGGCCGCCAGTGCATATAGGTAGGCACGCCCGCCTGAGCAGGCTTTGGCACCCAGGGACAGGGCCTTGAGTACGTGTGTGCCTCTGCGAATGCCACCATCGCAAATTATGTCAACCTTATCACCCACGGCATCGACGATTTCTTCCAATTGGTCGAAAGGCGATCTGGAGCCGTCGAGTTGCCGGCCACCGTGGTTGGACACGATGATGGCGGTGGCGCCGATATCCACTGCGTGCCTGGCGTCCGCGGCCGACATCACGCCCTTGAGCGCGAACTGACCACCCCAGTATTTCGCGATCTCCTCTGCCGCTTTCCAGTCCATGGACTGGTCCAGCATGGTGTTGAAGTAATCTGCCACGGAAACCGACACGCTGGTACCTTCCTTGATGTAATCCTTTAATTGAGACAGCTCGAAGCGTTCGTGGGTGAAGTAATTTGTGGCCCAGGCAGGGTGGGTCATGAAGCTCAGTATGCTGCGCAGGTTCAGGCGCATCGGGCTGGTAAAGCCAGTGTAGTAATCACGTTCGCGATTGCCACCGACGATGGTGTCCACCGTCAGGACCAATGCTTCGAAGCCGGCGTCCTTCGCGCGGTCAACCAAGCTGCGCGTGAGTTGTTTGTCCTTGTGCACATAGAGTTGGAATATCTTTGGCGTGCTGATAGTGGAGCCGATCTCCTCGATGCTGACGGTTCCCAGCGACGAGATGCCGAAGAAGGTGCCGAACTTTTCCGCAGCCGCTGCCACCGCGCGTTCGCCATCGTGGTGAAACAGCCTTTGCAGGGCCGTGGGGGATAGAAAAAAAGGCATGTTCAGTTGCTGGCCCATGACGGAGGTGCGCATGTCGATATTCGCGACCCCGGCCAACACATTGGGCACCAGGTCGCAGCACTCGTAGGCCTCGGTGTTGCGGCGGTAGGTAACCTCGTCGTCTGCGGCGCCGTCGATGTAGTGGAATATGGGGCCGGGCAGGCGGCGTTTTGCCAGTTTACGGAAGTCGTTTGTGTTGTGGCAGTGCTTGAGACGCATGGGGGCAGTATATTCGCGATCAGGTGCTCGCTCCCACAACAAGCCCTATCGCTCCTACAGCTTAGCCATCGCCGGGTTTGTCCTCTCCCGGACCTTTGCTGGTCAGGCCTTTGAGCAGCTCCAGCGGCAACGGGAACAGGATGGTCGAGTGATTGTCGGTGGCGATTTCGGTGAGGGTCTGCAGGTAGCGGAGCATGATGGCGTTGTCCTCCTGTGCCAGGCGGCCGGCGGCGGTGACCAGTTGCTCACTGGCTTCGAGTTCGCCGGTTGCGTGTATGACCTTGGCCCTTCTTGAGCGCTCCGCCTCTGCCTGGCGGGCGATGGCGCGTATCATTGATTCGTTCAGGTCCACGTGCTTGATTTCAACATTCGAGACCTTGATACCCCAGGCATCGGATTGGCCATCAAGGATGGTTTGTATGTCGGCGTTCAGCGTTTCACGGCTGGCCAGTAGCTCGTCCAGTTCGTGCTGGCCCAGTACCGAGCGCAGGGTGGTTTGCGCCAGCTGGCTGGTTGCCTCGAGGAAATTCTCCACCGCGATGATGGCTTTTTGCGCATCCACCACGCGGAAATAAATCACCGCGTTGACCTGCACCGATACGTTATCCCGGGTAATCACATCCTGCGTGGGTACGTCCATCACCACGGTGCGTAATCCCACCCGCACCATTTGCTGGAAAACCGGCACGACGATGACCAGGCCCGGGCCTTTCACCTTGTAAAACCTTCCCAGCAGGAAGATCACACCGCGTTCATATTCCCTTAACACGCGGAACATGCGCAACAGGAAAGCTATTACAATGAATGTCAGAACCCCGGTGAAAATGTAACCGCTACCGAATATCGCTTCCATCATCTTTCTCCTTTTCAGCTTCCGGCCGCACTCTGAGTAACAAACCCTCGATGGATGTGACCACCGCGCCTTGTCCGCGTTTCAGAGGCTCTGTTGATTGTGCATGCCAATGTTCACCCGCCAGTAGTACCTCGCCATCGACCTCGAAGTCCTCCAGCACCTCCACTTGTGCACCAATTATGGCCTCCCGGCCGCTGACCACCGGCTTGCGGCGCCCGCGCCAGATCATGCCCAGGCCCACACTCAGGAATAGGGCCGAGCCGACAGTAACCGCGATAATCAGGGGCATGGCAATACGGTATGGCTTGAATTCCGTGTCGATCAGGAATATCGAGCCCAGCACAAAGGCCACCAGTCCACCAAAACCAAGGATGCCGAAACTGGGCATCATCGCCTCGGCCGCTAACAGCAGGACACCGAGAATCAGCAAGGCGGCGCCAATGAAACTTACCGGCATCATATTCAGGGCATAAAGCGCCACCAGCAGGCAGATGCCGCCCACCACGCCGCCGATGCCGATCCCCGGGTTGTAAAATTCCAGCACCAGGCCGTAAATGCCCAGCAACAGCAGGATGTAGGCGATGTTCGGGTCGGTGATGGCGGTGATAAAGCGGTTGCGCCAGTCAGGCTGGCGTGTCTGCAACACCGCGTTGGCCGTATCCAGGGTGATTTCAACGCCGTTCGCCTCGAGTGTGATCCCGTCCATCGCTGCCACCAACTCGGCAGGTGTGTCGGCAACGTAATTAATCACGTTTTCCGCCAGCGCCTCCTCGGCGGTCAGGGTGGCGGCTTCGCGTACCGCGAGTTCGGCCCATTCCTCATTTCTGCCGCGCAATTGAGCCAGGCTGCGGATATAGGCGATTGAATCATTGAGGATCTTTTTCTCCATCGCCGAAGGCGTCTTGGCTTGTTCTTCGTCTTCCCTGCTTGCGGGCGTGGGTGCACCGATCTGCACGGGTGTCGCCGCTCCCAGGGTGGTGGCCGGGGCCATGGCCGCCACGTGGCAGGCATAGAGTATGTAGGTGCCGGCACTCGCTGCGCGCGCACCCGGCGGATAAACCATGCAGGCAACCGGTATATCGGATGCCAGCAAGGCGAGATTGATATCCCGCAAGGTGGTCGCCAGGCCACCGGGTGTGTTCATTGTTATAACGATCAATTCCGGGGCCGGAGTTGCCCGGTTGGCTTCTTCAATTGCCTCTATCAGGAAATCGCCAACACCTGGTCCAATGGCGCCGTCGATTTCCAGTACCTCGACGAAACGGGTCTCCCCGTTGTCAGCCTGCTGGATGCCGGGGATCAGCAATAACAGCAGTATCGGTAGTGCGACGCGCAGGTGGATGCCGGGGATCAGCAATAACAGCAGTATCGGTAGTGCGACGCGCAGCAGTTGTGATACACGGAAGATCATAGGTATCTATAAGCATAGTCGACAGGCGGCAAGGTTGGGGAAAAAAGGCTTAAAAAGCTTCGCGATCGGTGATCGCTCCCACAAAGATCCTCGCTCCTACCTTTTTTTAAGCTACCATGGAAATCTAATCGGCGGACACCATCGAATATACGAACTGGTAGGAATCAGCCTGGTCATCGTAGACAGCTTCAAAGCCGGCTGGCCAGCTCAGGCCTTCCCCGAGAGGGGTTAAGCCGGGGATTTCCAGAGGGAAGCTTTCACGTGCCAGCAGCTTGTCGCGTGCAATCATGGGTTCAATGAAGATGGTTTCCCTGGCGTAGTATCCAATGACCATCGAACCACCAAACAAGTCGGTGGCATTCATTTCCTCATCCGCCAATGCGTGCATGCCCATTTGCGGAACACATAAGCCTACGAGCAAGCCCAGTTCGGGTATATCCATATCTGGAAGTGAGTATCCCGCAGGAACGATATCCGGTTTGGTGATATCTGAGCAATCGATGGCATCCACATCAGCACGACTGGGCGTATAGAAATGGAAATCAAAGTGTGGCGTGAGAAACGGTCCCGGCGGATGACCATGAACTTCCCAGTTGACACCCAGGTGATCGATGCCGGTTTTTTCTTTCACCTCGTTCGGCAGCGAAATACGAGCGAAAAACACCGGTGGAAAAACGAATTCGCCCTCCAGTTCAGCATTTTCTGCAACTGCCAGGGGGATGCTTGCACCAAACTTTATGAGCTCATCACCCTGCATTTTTGCCCAGGTACAGATTTCACCGCCGAACACGGTTCCGCAATCCCCCTGCACCAATCGAACCTGAGGTTCTGGCGCTGGTTCCGGTTATGCGTGCTCCACTTGACCCTGTGCCGCTTCCTCATTCGAGCAAGCCGACAGACCAACAGCCAGCAATACGAGTATGAATTGTCTGATGAAATGATTGTTCATGATTTGCCAAACTCCGCGTGTTTTTTATTGAATGCTTCTATTTAGTCTAGCAAATAGAACAGGATTCGCGGAAAGTCGTCGCTCTTTGTATGTTGGCAGTCTTTTCTGATTAGCTATCGGTGATCGTTCCTACAAGAGCAAGAACTTTGCGAGGGCTATCCATGTCACCATAGATGAAAGAACCTGTTTTACGGTAGGGTCTTTATGTTATGGGTGTCAGGCACAATTCAATGACCGGCCGGCAGAGGGTGTTTTGGCCCTGGGCGGACTTGTTGATAGGCCTGGCGGTCTCGCTTGCCCTGGTTTCCCCTGCATTGTGGGCGGCCGATTGCGTGCCGGATAACATCAACCTGGGTAGCCAGGCTGAGATCGATGCTTTCCAGTCCAGCCACGGACCATGCGACCGGGTAGTTTCGAACCTTGATATACAGGGTGCCGATATTACCGGCCTGGGTGGATTGTCAGGCCTTAGCCGTGTCGATGGCGATCTGTTTATTACCGAAACCTTCGGCCTGTCCACGCTGAACGGCTTGTCGTCCTTATCCAGGATTGACGGAGATTTTGGTGTTTTCCACAACTTCGAGTTGATCGATATCAATGGATTGTCTTACCTGGCCCAGGTGGGCGGTAATTTTGGCCTTTACGCCAACCCGAAGTTGCCGAATATTGATGGTTTGAGCTCCCTAGCCTCGGTAGGAGGCTTATTGTCGGTATCTGATCTGCACTCCTTGACCAATATTGATGGTTTAAGCGCGCTTACCCAGGTTGGCACTCACCTCGTTTTCAATTTGAATGCCGAACTGACCAATCTCGACAGCCTTACATCAATTACTGGCATCGGTGGCTCACTCATTATCAAGAACAGCCCGAAACTGGTTAGTGTTGATGGCCTGCAATCGCTGGCCAACATAGGCGTGGCCGTGAATATTATTAGCAACGATACGCTCACCAATCTGAATGGCCTGGCTGCATTACTCGGCGTTGGTGTTGACCTGGTGATTCAGAGCAATGCTTCGCTTTTGTCCTGTGAAGGGCTTTGGAGGCTGGTTGATTCTATAGATCATGCAGCACCCGGGCCGGGAGCGGGCGCTGTCCCGGATGTTGGCGGCAAAGTGTTGCTGAAAGACAACCTGCCCGGTTGTAATTTCACCAGCGAGATCCTCCTTAGCGTCGGCCGTTTCCACCAGGCAGTTCCGATGCTCGGTGGCTGGCCGATGTTGCTAATGGGTGCTTTGATGTTGCTGATCGCTGCCTGGCGATTGCGAATGCAATGAAGCGAAACCGGCGGAGCCGTTATTAACTTTCGAAGTTGATGTCTACCATCAGGTCGTTAGCCAGGTCCTCGATTTCGTGTTCGAGATCACTGATGTCGGTGGATTCAGGCACCTGTAGCTGCGCTTTGGCCCTGAATATTGTGCCTCCGGCCATGGAGCCGCTTTCCACCGATGTTTCCAGGTTATGCACACTGATATTGTGCTTGGCCAGCAAACTTGTGATGGTGTGCACGATACCCGGCTGGTCGTTGCCGACCAGGTCTAGTGAAAACCTACCTGTATTTTCAGGCTCCGGCTGAGATTCGCAAATCTCGGCCGTGATATGAATCCCCTGGTCTTCAAGGTCCCGCAATTCGGCAAGGCAGGCATCGGCGTTGGCAGATGGAACTGATGCCAGCAGGATTCCCGCAAATTGTCCGGCCAGGGTGCTCATACTGCTATGGGTCCAGTTACCGCCGTGTTTTTTCAAAGTGCTGGAAACCGTTTGGATAATGCCCGGACGGTGTTCGCAAATAACGGTGAGTACGATTGAATTGTTCATGGGCCTGGCGTATATCCCCAAAGCTGATCACTGTTGCTGACTGGTGATGCCGTTGATCCTTGTGCTGGTATTGTCCTGTCCAGGTTTTCATCTTAGCGATGCGCCGGCTTAAATGCGACTAAACCGTGTCCTGTAGAAATCCTGTGATTTCCCTGAACTGCACAATCGTGGAGTCTTCGTGGAGTGCAAGAAATATTTCTGGGTTGAAGCTTTTTTCAATCTCATGCACTCGTAGTTAAGGAATCAATTCATCGGGTGCAGCAAGAACAAGCAAGTTATTTTGATTGCCGTGATTTCTTTCATATTGGCGGGACTGGCGTTGGCTGATCCCAACAGTCCGGCAAAACACAATCCCAAATGGACGGATCACAAGCAAAGTGATCCCGGGATGGCAAACAGAACGGCATCTATAGCTGTTAGCCCATCCGCCGAACCCGTTGAATCGGTTGTTCTTGAACTGGCTGGCATCGTTGTGCTGTGTGCCAAGGAAGAGAAAGAAAAGTTTGAAAAGGAATGGGCCAGGTACGTCAAGCATCATGCCCTGAAAGGCAAGGCGTTGCAGAAAACCATCAAGGATGTCAGCGACCAGGCTGCGGCTCAGCGTGATAGTGAATCGGATGATGCAAAGTGGATAGCGGAACGACGTAAATTAATGAACGATGTCGCCCGTCAAATTTTAGGTCCTAGCGCACGATAATATTCATAAGACAGAAACGAAAACTACATTCAGTGGTTTCCCAGCCTGGCGTTGAGGAACAGATCCCGGTATTCCTCGGGGATTTTCTCGTATTCTGCAGCTTCAATATCCAGCCGGGACTGCCTGTCGAAATTCTTGTGGTCTTTGAACCACCTTCGGCTGAAGAGAATATACAGCACGGTGCGGGCGCGATCAGACTTGTTAGCTGTGCCCCGGTGGCTGAGCCTGAAATCCATTAGGTAACAGTCCCCCGCTTTCGGGTAAGGCATGAAAGCGCCTTCAACCCCATCCCCAACCGCATCCCCCAGTTTTTTTGTCTCTGCATTGTTTTTTTCACGGTGAGAGCCCGCCCATAAAGCCGTGGTGCCACAAGCCTCATCGAGATCGATCATCGGCAAATGCACACGTAAGCAATAAGGTGGCAGGAAGGCATTCAACCCTCCTGCTTCAACAAACAATGGCCCATGGTCTTTATGGAAATGTTGCATTTCCGAGCCGGGGAAAGCGCACACTGCGCCAAAACTATGGATCACACAGTCATGCCCTAAAATTTCCTTCATTATGGGCAGCAACTTCGGCGATGCGTACAAACCTGGATCGTTGAATGGCTGCTTCATGCTGACGGTGAATTTATACCGCTCATGTCCCACGTCCAGACAGTACTTGCCAATTTCATCTTTTGGCAAATTTTCATACCGGTTACGAAACTCATCCCGCATGGCTTCCACCAGCTCGACCGGAAACACGTTTTCGATCAACAGGCAGCCGTGGACCCTGAAAAGGTTGGCAGCCTTTTCCACCAGTTCCTGTGGCAGGGGATCGCCCACAGAGTGTGATGCGAGATCAATACGTGGTTCCATTCAATATTTCCGGAATAACTAGGACCTGGTAAGTATTAACAGGTCCTAGTCGGGTTATCGTGAACAGTCAGCTCGAATGTATAGCATAATGTAACAGACTTAACACGTATGAACCCACCCCAATATGGCCCTCTTGTTTTCCGGCAAGTTTACTGTTTCACCAGATGTAATTTCCCAGCAATACCTGGAAGAAACCATGCTGCTTAACGTCAAGACGCTGGTCTACATCCGTCTTGACGCGCTGGCCGGAAGCCTCTGGCAGTTGCTTGAAACGCATGATGATATTGAGTCGGTTTTTATTGAGCTCAAGGAGGGACAGGGCTTGCCCGATGAACAGCTGGAGGCCTTTTTTAACGGCTGTATCAGGAATTTTCAACGTGTGAACTGGATTTCTCTCTCATAACAGTAAACACAAGAACCCAATTGTGAGCCAATGCACCGAAACCCTTTCGCTTAATGCCTTCCGATACTGTTTGGGCCAATGTCAGACAAAGACGGCGTACCCATCTGACCCATCACCATGGCGAGCTCGGCGCGCAAGATATCCAATACCTTCTCTACGCCTGGCTGTCCGAATGCCGCAAGGCCCCACAGGTAGGCCCTGCCGATACACACCGCTGACGCCCCATGGCCAGTACCTTGAAAATATCGGCGCTGCCACGGCGGAAACCGCTGTCGACCATCACCGGGATGGCGCCATCAACCGCTCTAACCACTTCCGGCAGGCTGTCCAATGTGCCCCAGCCACTGGCTTCCGCCCGCCCACCATGGTTGGAAACAATAATGGCATCAGCGCCGTGCTCTACCACGCTGCGAGCATCTACCGCCGTCACGATTCCCTTGATAACCACCTTCATGCTGGTAATGCCCCTCAGTTTACCGATGTAATCCCATGTCATGCCCGGTGTAATGAATTCTGCGCCGCTGGCGCCGGTACCCTGGTACATGGGCTTGCGATCAAGAAAATCATCTGGGTTTGACGGGGCATGACACGAGGAGCAGTCACGCTCATCCATCCTGATATACCGCATCATCGTGACGCGTATGCTGTCGGAGTTGAGGTCCACCGTCAGTACTACTGCTGCTGCGCCAGCTTTTTCTGCCCTGCGGACCATCTTTTCAGCCACTGAAAAGTTGGAGGTCGGATATAACTGCGACCATACCGGTGCACCACGTGCTTTGATGACATCCTCTATCGAGGTGGTCGAGACGTTTGACAGAATCTGCAGGTGGTCACGTGTGCTTGCTGCACGCGCAACGGCCAGTTCACCTTGCGGGTGGAACGCCCGCTGACGCCGACCGGGGCAATTACAATTGGTGAAGACAGTGCCTCGCCCAGTAACTCAAGGCCGGTATCAATGTTTGAGGTATCTACCATGCGCAGCGCCCGTAAATACACCTTTTCAAATGACGTTCGGTTGGCGTGCAACGATTCATCCCCATCTGTGCCGGTAGCCATGTAACCCCAGTGAGCCGGTGGCAATACCCGCTCGGCAACGCGCTCAAAATCGAATACATCCAGCGCCTGGTCCGGAATAGTGATCAGCGCAAACAACGAATCCACGAGGCTGCCAGGTTTGCCGGAACTCACACTGGAAGGAGTGGCTGCCAGTAACTGCCCCGGGGAAAGCGCGGCGAACAAGGGGCTGGCGGCAAGGAATTTGACAAACTGGCGTCGCGCAAGGATATTGGAACTCATTGGTGTCCCTCTTCTGGTGTTGTTGCACTAACCATAGTTCATTTTGCAATGTAGAGCAGGAGTTGCTTATTTAACCGCCAAACCCTGGCTTAATTGCAGGCAAAAATACCGTCGATTTTGATATCTTGCGGGATTATTTTCAGTTACATTAGCGCCTTTCCGCCAACCGAAATTTCTATGTTGACCAAGCGCCATGATTCGTGCCATTACACCCGTTGCTGCGCTGCTGATTGGCGTGGCGATTTTGCTTACCGGACAGGGCCTCCAGGGCATACTGTTACCGGTGCGTGCCAACCTGGAAGGCTTTTCCACACTGGCTGTTGGCTTTATTGGTGCGGTCTACTTTCTGGGCTTTACCTGGGGCTGTTGGAAAGGCGCAACCCTGATCCGACGGGTCGGTCACGTGCGAGTGTTTGCCGCAATGACCGCCATCGCCTCCGCCAGTCCTCTGATACACGGCTTATGGGTTAACCTCTGGTCATGGGGCGTTCTGCGCTTCCTGTCCGGTTTTTGTTTCGCTGTACTGTACGTGGTCATCGAGAGTTGGTTGAACGAACGGTCCAGCAATGAAAACCGCGGCACGGTTTTCTCTGCTTACATCCTGATCAACATGACAGTGCTGGCCGTCGGCCAGCAAATGTTGCTGCTCGACGACCCAATGAACCTCCAGTTGTTTGCGATCACGTCTGTGCTGGTCTCACTGGCTGCCGTACCTGTGGCACTTTCAACTTCCCAGACTCCAAAACAAATCGAGGATTCGCGACTTTATTTTCGTTACGCCTACGGAACTTCGCCGGCCGGCATGCTGGGTAGCCTTGCCACCGGTCTGGCCAATGGCGCGTTCTGGGCATTGGCGCCGGTTTTCACGGCAGTTTATTCCGGTGACCTTTCGCTGGCGGCATGGTTTATGACTGCTGGTGTGCTTGGTGGGGCAGCAGGACAATTTCCATTGGGTTGGTTATCAGATCAAATCGACCGCCGTTATGTTTTGGCTGGGATTTCTATTGCAGGCAGCACGGTCGCTGCGGTGATCTGGATGATGGGTACTGATATTTCCGAATCAATTGTGCTTGCCCTCGGATTTGTCTGGGGTGCGCTGTCATTCCCTATTTATTCAATATCGGTGGCGCACGCCAATGATCGGGCGGTTCCGGAAGACTACGTTCGCTTATCCAGTGCGTTGCTGCTGATGTACGGCGTAGGTGCGATTACCGGGCCGTTTCTGGCTTCTGCAGTGATGACAGTGATTGGTGCGACCGGCCTTTATGTATATGTAGGGGCCGTACATGGTGTGCTGGCTATTTATATCGTATTTGTGAGTTTGCGCAGAAAAGCGGTTTCCTCTGATCAGACCGTAGACTTCAGCGATGCGCTGACTTCCGCCCTGACTTCTTCGCATGTGTACGAAGAGGAAGGGTACGGGGATGACTTGGATTCTGAATAAAAGTGGTTTTACGCTATGCTAGAAGTGACACAATCGAGGTGATCCCATGAAGAGGAAATATCAGAATGATCCTGACGGTGTACTGCTTCCGATCAAGATGGACGCGGCCACCAATGGCGAATACCTGCCACGACCTCTTCCCGGACACGTTCGTAAGACCATAAAAACCGCCTCGAAATGGGCTACTGAAAACGCCAAACGCCTGAACCAGGGAAGACGCGAGTTCCTGGTTTCCATGAGCGGCGCCGTGACCTGCCTGTTGGCCATGAACCGTGCGGCAGCGGCTGTCGGCCAGACCGGCGGACTGTTCGACCTGCCCGAGGAAGCGGCTTTGGATTTCCAGCTGGCCGAGGCTGAAATCGGCAAGAAGGAATTTGTTTTTGACATACAGACCCACCACTTCAACCCTGTGGACAGCTTTACTGAAGCAACACCATGGAGTGAAGCAATTCGCCAGACCGCTGACGCGACCGGCTGCAATATTCTTCCCGATCATGAATTTGGTCACTTGAGCTGTACGGATGCCCGTGCTTTTATGCGCGAAATCTTTCTCGACAGTGATACCGACGCAGGTGTCTTGACCTTTGTGCCGACCAGTGAAGAGAAGATGCCGCTGTCCCACGAGGAGGCATATGCGACCAGGCAACTGGTTGATGCCACGCCGGGCGGCCAGCGACTGTTGTTGCATGGCCGGGTCATTCCAAACCTGCCGGGCGATCTTGATCGTATGGATGAGTTGCAGGAAAAATGGGATATCGCCGCCTGGAAAACTTATACCCAGTATGGCGAGGACTATGACAGCGGCTGGTGGCTGAATGACGACGGTCACGGCCGGGCCTTCCTGGAGAAAGTGCGCGCATCCGGCGTGAAGACCATTTCCTGCCACAAGGGATTACCGCTTCCGTTCCCGTTGATGGGTGAAGGCAACCTCAAATATCGTTTTGCGCACGATGTCGGGCCGGCCGCAAAAGAGTATGAGGATATCAACTTTTTTATTTTCCACTCTGGCTACGATCCGGGGATGCCGGAAGGACCTTTCGTGCCCGGCAAGCCACAATCCGGCACCGATAGCCTGGTGCAATCGGTCGTGGATTCCGGTTTGGGCAATGGTTCGAACGTGTTTGCCGAACTTGGCTCCACCTGGTGGCAGGTGATGCGCGAGCCGGACCAGGCCGCGCACGTAATCGGTAAACTGCTTAAATATGTTGGTGAAGACAACGTATTGTGGGGAACAGACTGCCTGTTTTACGGTTCACCACAGGACCAGATCCAGGCCTTCCGTTCGTTCCAGATATCCGAAGAGTTCCAGGAGAAATTCGGCTATCCAAAAATTACCGATGAGATCCTGGCCAAGGTGTTTGGCCTGAGTTCAGCGAAGATTTATGGAATCGAACCGGCCAGGGTGACCAGACTGGCGCAGAATGACGCTCTCGGCCGCGCAAAAGCCAATTATCAGCCCGCGGCAGATCCAACATTCAAAACCTATGGGCCGAAAACCCGGCGGGAGTTTTTTGCCCTGGCGAAGTCAGGCCACTAGCTAAGAACCTGTCGGAAGTTGGCTACTGGATGTGGGAGCGAGCAGGTGCTCGCTCCCACATCCAGTAGATACCAGGTGCAAGACTGAAAACATTCGCGATTAATATTCGCTCCCACAATAATCCTCACCCCTGCATTTGTCTTTATGCAGAAGTATCTAGCGCAATTTCAATGGTCCGTTTGAGATTTTGTGTGTGTGCCTGCGTGGATACGTTGTTGCCACGCTTGCGATTCAGGAGATCGTCAATCTCGTTCAATGTGTAAACCGCCATTGACTGGCTGGGGGTGTCATAACCACCCTTGACCATCTTGGCCAGGCGAACAACATATTCCATCTGCAGGTTCTGGCGCTGGCTGTTTACGTTGCCGCGCGCATCTTCCTTGAAAACGGCATCGGTCAGGTCATTCATTATGCTCGACAGGCTATAGCCATTGCCATAAAGGGCAGTATCGGTGATGCGCTTCAGCACCACCGGGTGCATCAGGTGATCCAATGCGTTTTTCTGAATGGCCAGGACAGCATCGTGAACCTTCGGGTCTTCCGTAGCACCAAAGTGGTCAAACCCCCGGCGCTGTCGCGCAGCGTGCGCGAACAGCTCGCCCGGCAAATCAAATGCTTCCGGAGCAAAAACCTGGTCGGCCAATACGTTCATGGCCCGGCGCTGCCTGGATGTTTCAACCGGGGTGAATGGCTGGGTTGCTCCCTCCTGGCCAATGACCGCACGGTCAACATAAACGCCGCCAATATAGCGGGACACAACGGCAGCATGGCGGTTCCACTGGCTTAGCATAAGGGCGACGCCTTCCCAGGTTTCCTCGTAAGACTTTCCTTCGTCCGGGAATTTATTCACCATGCCTTCCAGCGTGTCTTTCATCAGGGTCATCGCGTTAGATGAATACGTCACGGCGTCGGTCGACATGTCATAAATATTGACGCGGGGGTCCAGGCCTTTGCCGGCATTGCGCATATCATCTGCATCGTTACCAAAGTCCAGTTCCGGTTCAGTTGAGCGGGCCAGGATTGCCTTGAGGCGTGCCGCTTCGGCTTCCGGATCATCGAGCGCTGTTGAATAGCCAAACTCAATCAGCCAATCATCGTACGGGCCGGGGCGGGTTTGGTAAAACTGGGTTTGTTGCTCACGGGTCGGCGCGAAATTAACCGCCGGGTAGTCCATTACAGAACCTGCCAGCCCGCGCTCTGCGACAACCTCAGCATCAAATGCCTCTTCCGGCGACAGGAATTGGGTGGCTTTCATGTTGTGGTTCATGCCCAGCGTGTGCCCGATTTCGTGCAGAATCAGGTAATGCATGGTGTCGTGCGTCAACCTTTGATTCAGCTCGTCATCGTCGGCATAGCCCGCAACTTCTGCTGCCGCCATTACGAAGGCGGAATTCATTTGCAGGCTGTGCCCCAAGGTACACAGCAGACCTGCTTCGTCTCCCCAGAACTTGGTTGCAGGATCATCCTGCATCAGTTTTCGGGCGCGGATGGTGCGGTTCATGAACGAGAACTCGAGCATCACGTCTGCACCAATCGCCTGGCCGGTACGCGGGTCTGAAAAATGGGGGCCGTAACCACCAAATGGAGGGTTGGGCGATGAAGTCCAGCGTAATACGTTGTAGCGAATATCACCGGCATCCCAATCGGCGTCATCCGGCTGAATCTTGACCACCAGGGCGTTCTTGAAACCGGCCTTTTCAAAGGCGCTGTTCCACTCAAGCGCAGCATCGCGGATCAACTCTCGCCATTCAACCGGCGTGGTATTTTCTATCCACCAAAGGATGGGTACCACGGGTTCGGAAAGCTCCGCATTGGGATCCTGTTTTACCAGGTGCCAGCGGTTAATCATGTCGCGATACGGTGTTGGCTCGGTAGAGGTCAGGTCGGTAACCTGGTGCGAGAAAAAGCCCATGCGCATATCATCAAAGCGCGGCTGGTAGTCATTATCTGGGGCTTCAATAAAGCTGTGCATCACGCGGATTGATACGTTGCGCTCATCCGTAACAGCTGGGCCGACAAACACCTTTGGTTGTGGGTTGCTGAACACATACTCCACTTCAACGTCGGTATTCTTTGGGTAGCTGCGCAGGTGCAGTATCTTGGTTTTATCACTATCCAGTTTGCCCAGGGAGAAAGCTGTTTTTGGGTCAGCATCCGGATCAGGTGTGGGAGTGATCTGGACGAGTGATTCTGACTTGAATAGTTTGTCCGCCTTGATCAGGATGTCACCGGTTTCCTCGTCTTCGGCCAGGATTTTCGCAGTGGCCAATAAAGAGTCCGAGATATTTGCTTCAGATGCCCTGGAAATGGCGTTGTCCGGGTCAAAGTAGAAACTTGTATTCTCTGCGATGAATTCGATGCGGTTGAAATGGCGTTGCACCGAAACCATGCCGCTGGGACCGTAGGCGCCCTTGAATGAACCGGCTTCCACCACGCTATTGGCGATCTGAACCCAGTACAGGAATTCCTCACCCACCTGGTCGGCCTTGATCAGCATTTTTGTTTCACCGAACTTTTTATCCCGAAACAGCGTGAAGTAACCGTCAAATCGTTCTGAATCTTCGGTCAACTCGGCAATAGTCTTGGGTTTCTTCTCTTCGTCTTTACTTTCTTCTTTGCCTTCACCCTTGCTTTCTTCCTCAGCCATTGCCGCAGTCGGTAGGGCAAGGGCAAGGATCAGAAAATGCAGGAATGATTTCTTGAAAATAGACTCTCTCATCGGTTTTCCCGTAGTAATCGTTGGAGGTATGCACATTCAGACGCATTCAGTGCTTTTCGCGTTACGAAAAGCACTGAATTACGAAGCCGAAGGATGATATCAGAATCAGGCTCGAGGCGGCGTGTGTAAAAAGTACCGTAAAGAGTGAAAGCTATTCATTCCTTGCGGGGGCATGTATTAGGAGGCGCACGCTTCAAATGATACTTGAGTCCCCCAAAACAGGGGTTAGGGCTGTCCACCTGAATGGGTGTCCAGCCCTATTTTTATTCGTCGTAGATAAGCTCGCAATTGGTTGAGAAACTGATGCGCGTAACATCCGAGTTAAACGGAAAAACAAAATGCAGTAACCAGGCCGGAAATATGTACAAATCCCCCTCCTCGGGTTCAATCGGGCCAAACATCGATACAGAATGTGGAGAAAAATCACCATAATTCCACTGAATCTTTCCGGCAACCGGATCCTGGCCCTTCTGGTTCTCATGTTTCCACTCGTCCTTGAGTTCCGCGGGTACTTGGCAATAACCAACCATGGAAAAATCTCCTGAATGCACGTGCGGCGGGTTCCACTCGCCCCTTTTCTGGTGATTCACCCATATCCTTTCGTAGGAAATCCGTTTCAGTTCCTTCTTGGGCTTGTAAACGCCGGCGGCGTGCATTTGCTGCAGGAAATCCTGGATGATGCCGGTAAGTTCGTTGCCGCTATCCTGTGAAAGGTCTATGAAGTTTTCTTCGACAATATTGCCGGCCAGGTTTCCGCTAGCGTCCTCGGAAGATTCGATCGATTTCTGCATCACCTCAAGTCGCATTCTGTCCGAAAACTTCGCCCGGAATATGGTCGGACCGAATGGCCTGATGATTTGTCCTGCCATGTGCCTGCCTGTTCGTTAATGTTGTGACCGCGAATGATACATGTTCTTTAAAAAACAGTTTGATCCGTATCAGTACAAAATAATGATCAGGCTGAAACTTACCACACCCACCAGCAGGGCTGAGAAAAGCCCGACCCCGAAGGGTTTCGTTCCAATGGCCACTAGTCCCTTGAAACTGGTACCCAGGCCGACTGCCGCCATGGCCACCGCCAAAAACATTTCGGCTGTCTTCTTGATCCAGCCAACGATTTCAGACCATTGTGCGGGCAACAGGAAACCAAACGGTGTCTCACCCACATCTCCAATCGTTCGAATTAGGCTCATCGCGGCAAATCCAACTACGAACAAAGGCACCATGGAATACCAGGGCCTGGATTCCGCCTGTTCGTTAGTGTTGCGGTGATACAGATAACCCAGCAAGGGAATGACCACCAGCATCCCCAGGTTACGAACCAGCTTGGTAACCGTTGCTATATCCAATGCCTGTGCGTCACCAAAATACTGCTGGTAAACCATGCCGGCCCCGGCTACCTGCGCGGTTTCGTGTACCGATGTACCTAAAAAGAGTCCGGCGGAAAATGAGTCGCCGGCAAACATCCAGTGCGCAGCAAATGGATAGACCAGCATTGCGGCTACACCGAAAAGGGTGATGCATGCCACCGCATAACTGGTCTCATCCTCTTTGGCCTGGATGGCCGGGGACAGGGCCACGATCGCTGTCGCACCGCAAATTCCGGTACCCGCCGCTATCAATGTTCCGAGTCGTGCACTCAGGCCCACACGCTTGCTGATCCATGTCACCAGCAACAGCGCCGCTGTAACGCAGCCGATAATAACCGGTAGGCTACGCAGGCCTATGGCGCCTGCTTCGCCCAGGCTGAGCCGGATTCCGAGCAGGACAATACCAATTCTTAATATTCGAACCAGGCTGAAGCGAACACCTGGCTTGAATGTATCGGATAAGCCAGCAGTATTACGCACAAGAATACCAAGCAGAATGGCCATCATAATCGGGCTGACAGGGCTCTTGGCCAGGCCCATCCAGTTGACACCAATCAGTTCAGCAAGGTAGCCGCCGAGCAGGGCGAGCGCCAGCGCCAAACCGACACCGGGGAAAACTTTTGCCATTGTGGTTCCGCATGAAAAGACCAGGGCAAAGATTACCGGTTTGGCGGTCTGGTTAACAGAATATTCGGGCCTTTCGCCGCAGCTTGCGTAACTATTTTGTCTCTAACGATGTCTATCCTTATGAGCCGCATTGATTACGGGGCTCCCCTATCCCATTAGGGTTGATTTATCTCTCTCCCTTCAAGGCCACGCGCAGAAATGCGCCTGGCCTTTTTTTGTCTCCCAGAAAAGAATGGCAAGCTGTCGAGGGAGACGCGGGGAGTTGGTTTTGAGGGCTTGAGCATCAGGGATGATGCGCCAGAGCCCTACAGGACGTACTTGTGGGCGTCCCTCAAAATGCAGCTACCGAAGTCGCCCAGCGACAGCTATCGGTGCTCATTTCTCACTTCTTATCAAGAAGGTGTACATTGGTGTTATCTGCGAAACACCGGAAACCATCATGCTAAAGACAACTACTGCGTTTTTTGTATTAGCCCTTTCAGGTAGCCTTGTTGCCGGGGTGCCGCCGACCGAAGCCCTTCGCTTGTTCGACATTGCCGAAGCGTCGTCAGCAGAAAGGATCAAGGCCGATATTGAAACGCTGGTGAGCTTTGGTACCCGCCATTCGCTATCTGAAACCGAATCGGAAACGCATGGTGTCGGTGCGGCGCGCCGTTGGATTCGTGACCAGTTCGAGCCCATTCCCGAAGAATGCGGTGCTTGTCTGGAGATCATGATGATCGGTGACACGGTCAGTGGTGTGTACCGCGTCCCGGACCCGACAGAGATCATCAGTGTTATAGCCATCCAGCGCGGAAAGCACGACCCCAATCGAATGGTGATGATGAGTGGTGATATTGATTCACGCATCTCCGATCCGTTGAATTTCACCGATTCTTCTCCGGGTGCAAATGACAATGCATCGGGTATGGCTGGTGTGATCGAAGCAGCTCGACTTCTTACCCGGTACGAATTTTCAGGCAGTGTCGTTTACGCTGGCCTGGCCGGTGAGGAACAGGGATTGTTTGGCGGGAAAATCGTGGCTGCCCATGCCATAGAAGACGGCTGGAATATCGATGCAGTTCTCAACAATGACATGATCGGAAACATTGCCGGGATTAACGGCGTAATCAACAATCACAGTGCACGGATTTTCTCGGAGGGTGTTCGGGCGGCCGAAACTGACGAAGAGGCGGCGTTGCGATATAGGACCGGTGGCGAGGTGGATTCAGCATCGCGTAACCTGGCGCGTTATATCAAAAGGGTCGGTGAGCAGTATATGCGCAACCTGGACCTAATGATGATTTACCGCCTCGATCGTTTTGGTCGTGGCGGTCATCACAAGCCTTTCAACGCAGCAGGATTCCCGGGTGTGCGCATCATGGAAGTCAATGAACATTACGATCGCCAGCACCAGGACCTCAGAAATGAAGAAGGCCGGCACTTCGGCGATACCTTCGAGTACGTGGATTTTGACTTTGCGGCCAAACTGACCGCGCTCAACGCAGTTTCACTGGCGGCAATGGCCCGGGGACCAGCACCTCCGGCAGATGTTTCGATTAAGGGTATGGTCAGCCACAGCACCACGCTTTCCTGGACGGCAGGGAATGACGAAAACTTGGCTGGTTATCGGGTCTATTGGCGTTCAACCACTGCTCCGGAGTGGACCAACAACCGTTTTGTCGGAAAAGTGGACTACTACACCATGCAAAACGTCGTTATCGACAACTATTTCTTCGGCGTTGCCAGTGTTGCCCAAGATGGAAACGAAAGCCTGGTGGTGTTTTCCGGGCCGGCAGGTTCATTCTGAAAAGTACACTGGCTGTTAGATTCCTGTGATTTAGTGCCGAATTGGTGTGTTTTCGATCTGTAAGTCAGTAAATTACTGCCGTGACGCCGGGCTTTTACCTTATGTGACACCAGTTTTTGCCCACTATGCACCATTTTTTCCGTATCAGGAGCAGGATTTCCTTGACAAATAGCCTTTTTATGCCCCTTGTGGATAGAAAATTACTGAAAAACGTGAATTTCAGCTGAACAACCGCCGAATACACTGAAAAAATGGGTTTATTGTGTATTTCTGAATTTTTACCATAAAACGACTGCAACAACGAATTCCGCCCTGCTCCTCGGTTGGACGACTAATTCAGCCTTTTTGACGAATCAAACGTAACTTTGCTGACCCGTTTGGCGTCTAAGCCTGTAACAATCCGGCAAATGAACTACGGAAGTTAAGAAATGAACAGGATACAAAGATTAAGTCAGAAAATTCTCTCCGACCGGCTAAAGCTGGAATTGGGACTGGATCTCGATGCAGAAATTGATTACCGGATCCTTCGGGCAATAAGCCCTCAACTCCGCAATGATCGTTTGCTGAAACTATCCCGGGTCGAGGCAACTTACCTGTCTGAAAGCAAAATTCAGGCTGTTTAAAAGCTTCGCGAGCATGTGCTCGCTCCTACGGCCTTACAAACCACATCCTACGCCGGGCCCCATTCGCGGTCAATGATCGCTCCCACAACAGTTGCTTGTTTCTGCAGTCTGATTGGTCATGCCTCGTTTACAATAAGGCATGCTCGAGATTACGAATAATGTCTATGTTCCACGTGCTGAAATTGTTTTAACGGCAGTTCGCGCCAGCGGGCCGGGTGGGCAAAACGTCAACAAAGTTTCTTCCGCCATTCATCTGCGCTTTGATATCGGCGGTTCATCCCTGCCTCTTGAGATAAAGGAAAAGCTGATGGCTCTGCGCGACCGGCGCCTGACCCGTGATGGCGTTATCGTGATCAAAGCTCAGCGCTTCCGTGACCAGGAAAAGAACCGTGAAGACGCATTGGTCCGTCTACAGGCGATCATCCGTAAATCATTGCATCAGCCAAAAAAACGCGTTCCGACCAAACCCAGCCGGGCTGCGAAACGCAAACGAGTGGACAACAAGACTCGGCGGGGTAAGCTTAAGGCAATGAGGGGGAAAGTAAAAAGGGAAGAATGAAGCGCTTTAACCCTTGGTTGTTTACGGCGTTTTTTCCGGTTGTAGGGCTTCGCAAAAAGCAATGTTGTCTTTTAAAACACGATGAATATCAAACTGCCCTGATTGGCCGGCTGCCGGGAACTCAAATTCCACTGTAGCTTTGGTGCAGTCTTCAAACGCCAATGTGATGGTTCCGTAATCCGTGTCCTGTGTCGGTAAAGGATCAGAGCTATTGAACAGCCCACCCGTTGTCAGCTCGGCTTTAAGTTCTGCACGATTCCCTTCCATAGAGCCTAATGCCGTAACCCAGCGCTGGTCATCTGCACCAAAAACAGCGGCGGAGTTCGAAGGGTTTTTTACAGTTTTACTGGCTGAATCGAAACCTGAAGTGTCATTCGGGAGAGGTACCACGGAATCAAAGGTAAACCATGCCAGGAAAACCAGGTTCAGCCCCGGAAAAGCTGTGACAAAAATGCCCTGCAATGCTGCCTCATCATTTGCCCAGGCGTCGTTAACGCCCGCGTTTATCACAAAATCACTCACAACTGCTGGATTTGTGAAAACCAGGTGATCGGAAGTAATTTCAGCGCCACCGCCTGGAAAGTTGATCAAAGGTAAATCGGTAAAAGGTGAGGCTGCATTCCACACCCGTAAGGCTGCAATTGCATCTGCGACTTCCATTCCATCGCCCACTACCTGGCCAAAAACGGTGAATCCACCATTCTGAGTATCCAGGTTAGCTGAATTGTCCGCCAGGTTGATAAACCACTCAATTGGTGGCACTGTCAGGATCACCTCCAAGTTTGGCCATCGCGATAGTGCCGCGCAAATTGGAAATACCAGGCTCGTTCACCACCGGTGGGTCCGCTTGCACCGAAGCAATGCTGCCGTCGATAAAAGTGAATCCCCCACCCTGAATGACAAAACCCGGTACGCTTCTATGAATAAAGCTGTTGTCGTAATCACCATCATTTACATAATTGAGAAAATTAGCCACGGTTTGAGGCTGTGTAGCGTCAAAAAGCTCTACTTCAATGGCACCAAGACTCGTCTGAATAATAACGTTTGTAGCCATAACCGAACTGCTCAAAAACAAGGGAATTGCCAGTATGAGAAAGGCAATAAGTGGTTCTGTTTTGCGGGCTTCATGCATGCTTATTGCTCTTGTTTTTGGTTGGATTGCCTGGCAGGCGGACTGTAAGCTCAAACCAGAATGTCCAGCAGTATCTGTCGGGCGCTGAAGTCGTTTTCCGTAGCCAGTGCCACTATAGCCATTTCGCCTTCGTGGCCGACCACGTGAACGCTTTGTATGTCTATCTGCACATTTGCAAGCTGGCGTGAAATTTCAGCAAGCGCTCCAGGCTTGTCTTTCACACGAATCAGGATTTGTTCGTTGGCAAATACCTTGAAACCAGCTTCAGTGAGGATGTCGAAGCAGGTCTGGCCCCGTTCTACCGTCAGGTTAATCACGGCCAGGGAGCCGACAGTGCTGCCGCCAATGCCGCGAAGATCAATCTTGTGGCGCTCCAGGAGCGTGGTGATCTCCGCCAGCATCCCGGCACGGGTCTCCTGAATGATGGTCAGGCTTTTCATGCTTTGCTCACAAATTCATGATGGCAAATTTGAATTATATCCCCAGACTTGACTTTTAAAACACATATCCCGACCCCATTGAAGTTTTATGGATTGGACAATTCTTTGGTGGGTGCTGGCAGCCCTGATCGTGGTCGGCGGCCTCGTCGGTACCATCTTTCCTGCTTTGCCAGGTGTGCCGTTGGTTTTTGCCGGCCTGCTGCTTGCGGCATGGGCGGGTGATTTCAACCAGGTCGGCTGGACAACCGTCGGTATCCTGGGCGCTTTAACCGTGCTTTCCTGGCTGATTGATTTTCTTGCTGCCGCCATGGGTGCCAAACGACTGGGTGCCAGTCAACGTGCGTTTTGGGGTGCCGCCTTTGGCGCTATTGTCGGAATTTTCTTCGGTATTCCCGGAATAATTCTAGGCCCTTTCGTAGGTGCCGTCGTCGCCGAAATCAGCGTTGGCCGTAGTGTTCACGAGGCAAGCCGTTCCGGCTATGGTGCATGGATTGGCGTGGTTCTCGGTGCTGCCGCCAAGCTGGCCATAGCTTTCCTGATGGTGGGGATATTTGTGCTTAGCCAATGGATAAGCGGAGCCTAAGGTATAAGATCCCTGCAATACCGCTACAAAGCAAAAGAGCCAGTCAAAAAAGAAGCCCCGGTAAAACCGGGGCTAATAGTCTTCTGTGAGAGATAAAAACCAACAGTTAAGTAACTACCATTAATAACTACCGTTCGGCCTGAGAAAAGTTGGAGGTGGTTGCACCTGTGATCAGTCAAATACCAGAATTCATGCACGCGGATTCAGAAGAGAAGCCGGGAACTGTTTTTGTGTCCGTAGCATTCATGGATGAATTCTTCGAGCCTACATGGCTAACAGCGCCAATCGTAATGCTCCAAAGTCGCCAGGTATGATCTCAGACAATATTTTCTTTTCTGCGACTTCCTTTAACTCAGGCGGTAGTTTGAGTTTCATGTCGAGTATGTTCTCGATGTCTTCGCGGAATTTTGCCGGGTGGGCAGTACACAGGAATACACCGGTTTCGTCATCACCCAGATGATCCTGTAACACACGCCAGCCCAGTGCGCTGTGCGGATCGGCTAGGTATCCCAGGTCGTACAAAGCGGCTATGGCTTCCCGCGTTTGATTGTCCGTAAGGGCTTCAGAAAGAAATAAGGAGTTCAGATCCACGCTTTCGTGCTCAGCAAGCGCCAGAATTCGATGAAAATTATTGGGCCGGGAGACGTCCATCGCATTGGTTATGGTTGCGACGGTCGGCCGTGGATTCCAATGACCGGTTTGTAAATACCTGGGCACAGTATCGTTACTGTTGGTAGCTGCGATCACCCGTACCGCCGGCAATCCGATGGCACAAGCCACCAGGCATGCAGTAAGGTTTCCAAAATTACCCGAAGGAACACTGAATACAGGCCGGGTACCTGCAGGTAGTCTTGCCAGCGCTTCGAAGTAATAGCAAACCTGTGCCAGTAATCGCGCGATATTTATAGAATTGGCAGAGTTCAGGCCCAGTGTTTTCACCAATTCCGGGTCGGTAAAAGACTGCTTGACCAGCGCCTGGCAGGCATCAAAATCATCTTCTACCGCGAAAGTTCGAATATTGCCGCCCAGCGTGCAAAACAGTTTTTCCTGTAACGGCGTGATTCTCCCTTTTGGATACAACACGACCACATCAATTCCCGCCTGTCCAAAAAATGCCTGCGCTACCGCTGCCCCGGTATCCCCGGAAGTGGCGGTGAGTATGGTCATCGGCCTGTCGCTATTCTCACCTGTCCGGAATGTAGCCAGGCAGTGGGCCATAAAACGCGCGCCGAAGTCCTTGAAAGCGAGCGAAGTGCCGTGAAACAACTCGAGTGCATGGCAATTGGACGATATTTGCGCAAGCGGTAAAGAAAAATTGAAAGCAGAAGAAACGATGGATTCCAGGGATTCCTGGCTCATGTCCGTGCCAATAATATGCCCCAGGATCCGGGCACTACGCTCAACAAAATCCAGTTGCAACAGCGACGGAATATCATGCAATTTCTGCAGGGATTCAGGCATGAAAAGACCCTGATCCCGGCCGATACCCATCTCAACTGCCTCCTGAAACGATACCAATTGTTCCGGGTGTTTAATATTGACAATCGGCATGTGTGGTTACGTCCAGGAAGGATTTCAGACTTTCCTGGCGCCCGCCAGATCGGCCCGGCAGATATGTACGAAAGCCCGTCCGGAGTCACGGTAATTTTCTGCCAGCCAGCCGGAAGCGGTTCTGGCAATTTTACTGTCGTTGACAATGCAAAAAACGGTTGGGCCTGATCCTGATATCCCGACAGCCAGTGCGCCCATGCCAAGTAATGCTGCACGAGCGGCCACAAAACCCGGCAGCAAGCGCTGGCGGTGCGGTTCAGCGACCAGGTCAGTGATACATTCCGCTGCACGCGCGCTGTCACCCACGTGAAGTGCGTGAACAAACCGGGCAAACTTGGCGCCGTGGGCAACCAAAAGGCGACGATCGAATTTGTCTGGCAAAACCATGCGGGCTGCCCGTGTGTCGAGGCGTGAACCGGGCCACGCAATCACGATCTGCCACGCCCCGGGCCAGGGTAAGCCTTCCTGCTGTGCAGAACCTGGCATGCACAATCGAAGTCCGCCCAGCAGGCTGGGTGCAATATTGTCCAGGTGTACTTCGCCACTGATTCCGCCTTCAGCCTCAGCCATTAGCGATAGCAGTTGCGGCCGGTTCAGTGGTCGGCCATACCACTGGTTAAGAGCCACCAGTGCAGCCACGATACTGCTGGCGCTTGATCCCAACCCGCTTCCAACCGGTAATCGTTTGTCGAGGGTAACGTCCAGTGGGAAGACGTCATCGATAACGTTTCTCGCCACTGCTTCAAACCTGCGGCAGCAGGTCATCACGACATTTCCCTCCCGGTCATCTGACAGAGCGTTTGCGAATGGCCCGGTAACATGCAATTCCCATTCGGGCTGGTTGGTGTTTTTAAGGTGTACGAGATCGCCCAGCAATGTTCCGTCAATCGGTGCCAACGCCAGGCCCAGGGCATCGAACCCCACCGAAAGGTTCCCGGACGTTGCCGGTGCGTATACGGTTAACCCCCTGTTCATCTTCCCTTGCTCATCGTTTTTTTATTCATTCCCTGGAATGTTTTTCCTTATTTATTGATCCAGCGGACGCCACGCTGTGCGTAGCAAATCTGCAAAAACCCCTGCCGCGGTAACTTCTGCACCCGCCCCGTAACCTCTCAAAACCAGCGGAATTGGTTGATAATAACGTGTGTGGAGGACCAATGCGTTTTCGCCATCGCGGATGGCCGCCAGTGGGTTGTCCGGCGGCACACTTTCGATCGACACGCGGCATTGACCGCCATCAATACGACCTACGTATCTCAAAACTTCGCCTTTTTCAGTGGCCTCGCGAATACGCTGTGCAAAATCGCCGTCCAGTGTGGCAAGCTCAGTTGGCAGTTCCTCCGGGGTTTTTCCGGCAGCAAAGCCATCTGGAATGACGGACTCCACGTCTATGTCATCCAGTTCCAGTTCCAGCCCTACCTCACGCGCGATTATCAGTAGTTTTCGCGCTACGTCCATACCGGAAAGATCATCCCTGGGATCGGGCTCCGTAAACCCCAGGCCCATGGCCTGCCTGACTGCATCCGAAAACAGCTTACCGTCTTCCAGTAATCCGAAAATCTGAGACAGGGATCCGGATAAGACACCCTGGAAGGTATCCAGTTGATCGCCGGATCGAATCAGTGCATGCAGGGTATCAATTACCGGCAAGCCTGCTCCTACATTGGTTTCATACAGGAACTTTCTGAATGAACGTCCGGCCTGGTCACGCAGTTCCCGGTAATAACTCATGTCCGAGGTGTTGGCCTTTTTGTTGGCCGCGACCACGTTATAACCATTGGCCAGGAAGCGAGTGTACTGTCCCGCCAGGCTTTCACTGGTCGTGCAGTCGATAATGGTGACGTTGAGAAGACCCTGTTTTCCGCGAATAGCAATCACGTCGTCCGGCTTGTATTCGACACCCGAGGTCTCCATTTGGTTTTGCCAGTTAGCCGGGTCAATTGCGTCCTCGGCTACCAGTAATTTGCGACTATTGGCGATTGCTCGAACATTCAGTTTCATGTGGTTCCGGACCAGGTCTTCCTCCTGGCGGTGAATTTGTGCCAGCAGGGCAGACCCGACATTGCCGCACCCCAGAAGTATGACGTCAATCTGGCTGGTGTGGCTGAAAAACGCCGTATGGCATGCGCGGGTTGCCGATCGTGCATCATCGTGTGCGACTACGACCGCGATTGCACACTCATTGCTGCCCTGTGCAATCACTTCAACGTTAACCCCTGCAGACGATATGGCTGTGAGGAAGCGAGCCGCTATCCCACGGTTACGCTTCATGCCATCGCCCACCAGCGAAATCACTGCACGGTCAGTCTGTACTGAAATATCGGTAATGAGTTCATGCAGTTGCTCAAAATGAAATTCTTCACGCAAGGCTTTCAGAGAACGCTTAGATTCATGCATACGTACGCACAAGGTGATGCTGTATTCAGAGGAGGTTTGTACGATCAGCAAGATGGAAATGGACTCACTGGCCAGCGCATCCATGACACGGCGCGCAATACCCACCCGGCCCCTCATGCCCCCTCCCTCTAATGTGATCGCAGCAACATGATCAAGCAGCGAGAGTCCGCGTACGGCACTTTGGCGTCTTGTTTTGGTTCGTATCGTGGTGCCTGGTGCATCGGGCCTGTAGGTATTACGAACTTCACATGGGATTTCACCGGCCGCCAATGGCGCAAGGGCCTTGGAACTGATGACCTTGGCACCGAAAAATGATAGCTCCATGGCCTCTTCAAAACTGACTTCTTCCAGGCAGCGTGCGTTCGGCACAATCCGCGGATCTGCCGTAAAGAATCCGTCTATGTCCTTCCATATCTGGCAGGCCCTGGCACCTAGCGCTGCAGCAACAGCAGCAGCGGAATAGTCAGAACCGTTCCGCCCCAGCAATTGACAGGCCCCGGCAGCGTTACGGCTATAGAATCCCGGAAGTACCAGAACCTGGATATCTTCCGACATGATTGCGGTCAGCCGCTTTTCCGCAGCCTCGATATCCACCAGCGAGTCCAGCCATTCCTCATTCGCCGGCGGCAAAACATCTGTGTCAGACCAGCGGACCTTGATTCCTTCACCGGCGAGCAAGTCAGCCATAAGGCGGCTACTAAACCCTTCACCACTGGCAAGAATTTCTGCCCTGACCTCACTCGGGCAATTTCCCAGTAAACGGACTCCTTCCAGCCTTGATTTCAACATCTGGTCCTGGTCATCCAGGTTGGCTTCCGAAAGCGGCGTTTCCGTACCACTTGTTCTCACTTCATTCAATACCGACCGCTCTCGTTCAATTATCTGTTGTAGTACATGAGAGAATTCTTCGCCGGCTTGAGCCGCATCAATCGCCTCAGCCAGCAAGTCAGTTACGCCTGCGACAGCAGAAAATACCGCTACCACCGGCTCATCCCTGGCAAATTTTTTCACCACGGCCGAACTGGCCTGAAAGCCTTTCAGGTCAGCCAGTGATGTTCCGCCAAATTTCTGAACCAGCATCAGTAAGCGTCCCGGTGCACGGAACGAACGGCCCTGCCGGAAGGATCGTTCAGTTCCTGCAGGCTCTTGTCCCACAAAATCGCCTCGGGTGAACTGCAGGCCACAGACTTGCCTCCGGGAACCGATTCAGCCGCCGACTGAAGAGGAAAATGTGATTCGAATATACGCCGGAAATAATAAGCCTCAGGAGTTTCGGGTGTATTGAGCGTGAAACGCCTTGCGGCAAGCACCATCTGTTTTTCGCTGACTTGTTGTTCAGCAAATTCTTTCACTCCGTCAATCCAGCTGTATCCAACCCCATCAGAAAATTGCTCTTTCTGTCGCCAGGTGATTTCATCCGGTAGAAGGTCTGCAAAAGCCTCGCGCAAAATATTCTTTTCAATTTTCCCGGGACCGATCATCTTGTCAGCCGGATTAAGCGACATCGCGACGTCAAGAAATTCGCGGTCCAGGAACGGCACCCGGGCTTCTACACCCCAGGCTGCCATGGCCTTGTTGGCGCGCAGGCAGTCATACCAGTGTAGGCGGGTGAGTTTGCGCACTGTTTCTTGGTGGAAGGCCCGAGCATCCGGTGCTTTGTGGAAATAAAGGTACCCCCCGAAGACTTCGTCAGCGCCTTCGCCGGACAGCACCATTTTTATGCCCATGGCGGCGATCTTGCGCGCCATCAGGAACATGGGGGTGGCCGCCCGTATGGTCGTTACATCGTAAGTTTCCAGGTGATAGACCACTTCATCAAGTACGTCCAGACCCTCCTGCACGGTAAATTCGAAGCCATGGTGAACCGTGCCGATGTGATCAGCAGCAATTTGTGCCGCAGCCAGGTCGGGCGAGCCTGGTAAGCCGATGGCAAATGAATGAAGACGTGGCCACCAGGCTCTGCTTTGCTCATCGTCCTCAACCCGACGGCGGGCGTGCAACTGTGTCACTGCCGCAATAATGGATGAATCGAGCCCGCCGGAGAGTAGTACGCCATAGGGCACATCGGTCATCAGGTGACTGATTACCGATTTCTCCAGAGCGTCACGTACCACTGAACTTTCAGTGGTCGTTTCAGACACCGAGGCGTAATCCAGCCAGGGTCGTTCATAATATTTTACCGGGGCGTCATCGCTACTGGCCCAGTAGTGGCCGGGTGGAAACTCGTGCACCTCACCACAAACGTCCATCAGTGCTTTCATCTCGGATGCCACATACAACTGCTGCACATCATCAAAGCCGTAATAAAGCGGATTAATCCCGATCGGGTCCCGGGCAATCAGGTAGCTGTCGTTGGTCTCGTCGTATAAAACAAATGCGAACATGCCCTGCAAATCATTCAGGAACCCGGTGCCCTTTTGTTGGTACAGGGGTAAAATCACTTCACAGTCCGACTCGGTACTGTAATGGTAGGTCCCGGGCAGTGAGGCACGAAGCGCGCGATGATTGTAAATCTCGCCGTTGACCGCCAGGACTTTACGCCCGTCTTCGGAATAAAGCGGTTGAGCGCCGGCGTTCACATCAACAATTGAAAGACGCTCATGCGCAAGCACCGCACGGGGATGCGCGTACACACCGCTCCAATCCGGCCCCCGGTGCCGGATCAGTCGCGATTGTTTGATCGCCATTTTTCGTATTGCGGCGTGATCCTGACGGATCTCAAGTACGCCAAAAATTGAGCACATCGCCCGGGTCCTTTTTTATCACTCAAATAGCCTTTGCAACTGGCTTTGCGGTCTATACACTAATTGTCCAATCATACGTGGCTTAGGGTTTTATTACCTGTTCCCGGCCGGCCATCTATATCTCACTTCATGGCCACATTGCATGCTTTCACCCCGGGGTTGGTAGTTGTAATGGGTATAAAAGGCTATTCTGCCCGATCAACCCACATTTTGCCCCAGCCGCTGAGCCAGAAATCAAGCGCTGTCCGGGACTTTTTAATCTCTCACAAAAGGGTTTTCCCCTGTTTGAATATTCGCACCTTAATCACGGTACTTTCCCTTTTCGCTACCTTTCCTGTACAAGGGCAATACAGCGGCAAATCGATTAAAGCCGTGGTAGCCCAAACCCCGCCCGTCATAGACGGCATACTCGATGACGAAGTCTGGCAGTACGCGCCCCTGATTACCGATTTCCATCAACTTGCCCCTGAGGAATTCGGAAAGCCAACGGTGCGTACGGAGGTGTGGGTGCTTTATGACTCAGAAAACCTTTATGTCGCCGGTCGTCTGCATTATTCCGACATGAGCATGCTGACAGCCAACACCATGACTCCTCAGCAGCGTGTCTACCTTGAAGACCGGTTGATCATTATGCTAGACCCGTTCATGAGCCGGCGGAATGGTTACATATTCGAATCCAATGCCCATGGTATCCAGGGTGACGCCCTGCTGGAAAATAACAGCCAGCGAATCAACGAGTGGACAGGTGTCTGGAGCGTAGAAACTTCGAAGGATGACACCGGCTGGAGTGTTGAATTCAAAATCCCTTTCTCAACAGTATCGTTTGACCCGCAAGACAAAGACTGGGGTTTCAATGTGCTCCGCGATCTCAAACAAACCCAGGAACGATTGGCCTGGTCTTCCCAGGGCCTGCAGGAAATCATGGCGGCCCCATCCGCCGGTGGCACATTGGAAGGAATTCAGGGTCTGGAGCAGGGCCTGGGTCTGGACCTGGTACCCTCGGTCTCAATCAAGAATCAACAGGATTTTGTTTCCGGGCAGGATGACAGTAGCTTTGAACCCTCTTTGGATGCTACTTATCGCATCACGCCTTCGTTAACGGTCAAATTGACTCTGAACACGGATTTTTCCGCCACCGAGGTGGACAATCGACAGGTAAACCTGACCCGCTTTTCCCTGTTTTTTCCGGAAAAGCGTGATTTCTTTCTACAGGATGCCGGTATTTTCGAGTTCGCCAAACTGGTATTCAACGGCCGGCCGTTTTTCTCCCGGACCATCGGTCTGAGTGGCGAAGGCGATCCCCTGAACCTGAATGCGGGTGCCAAGCTCGCCGGTCGTGTTGGTGGCTGGAATGTCGGCTTCTTGGGTGTGCAGCAGGAAAGTAGCGCCCAATTAGGTCGCAGGAACCTGTTCGTTGGCCGCGCAGTGGCTAATGTCTTTGAAGAATCAAGCCTGGGCTTTATGATCACCGATGGAGACCCGCAAAATGAAAGAACTGCCCGCACCTCGGGCGTAGATTTTCGCTATCGCAACAGCCATTTCCTGGGGGACCAGATTTTCCAGGGCGAGATCTGGTACCTGCAATCAAATAATGATCCAATTCCCGGCGAGGATCTTGCCGGTGATGATAATGATGCATGGGGAATTCATGCCCTTTTGCCCAATGATATTCACAGGCTCGATGCCCGGATTTACCAGTTCGGAAAAGATTTCGACCCGGCCATGGGTTTTGTCAACCGCACCGGAATCAGGGACTACAGCTTTAACTACCGTCATCGCAACCGAAAACAGGGAACATACTGGCAGTTTCACGGCCAGCAAATCTCTGTTCGTCGAATTGTATCTACATTCAACTCGGAATTGACCGAAGCCATAGCCTTTGTGCCCTGGTCTGCCTTTAGCCGTAAATCAGACCAGATTACTATTTTCGTAAGGCGCGAACGGGAGCTGCTCGAAGAAGGTTTTGATCTGTTCGGCCGGATTGAAGTGCCGGCAGGTGATTATGAATATACGCGATATGGTGCAAGGATCGAGACTGCCCGTTACCGCAAGTTGCAAATGGAGGCTGATATCGAATTCGGCGGTTTTCTGGACGGCACGCGTGAAAAACTTGCCCTTGAAATCAAGTGGAAACCTTCGGCCCGCTTCAATTTTGAGGTGGAATATGAAAACAACAAAGTCAGCTTGCCTAGCGGTGAATTTACAGCCCATGTTATGTCCTTGAAGTCTCAAATTGCGTTTAACAAACAATGGTCATTTACACCGCTTTTTCAGTTCGACAATATTTCGGAAGAACTGGGGATCAACCTGAGACTGAGGTTTCACCCTTCGCGTGGTAGCGACCTGTACGTGGTGTGGAGCCGTAACATGCTGCGCGACCTGGATGATCGCTTTCACAGCAATTTGCAGGAATCAGTAGTGAAGGGAACGTATACATTCAGGTTTTAGTTAATAGTGGTCGCACCTACTGGCTACTTAAAGGGCTTTATACCCACTGCCTGGTACATCTGGGCGCTCTTGTAGTAACGGTCGCCCTTGAACACCAGTTGTGTAGTACGTACTGCACAGATGTCTTGCAATGGATTTGCCGCGAGCAGCACAAAATCGGCCTGTTTACCCACCGTAATTGACCCGGATGTGCCTGACGCACCCATCAGTTCGGCAGCACCCAGCGTAGCCAGCTTCAGGACCTCGGCTGCCGGGATTCCTGCTTTTTGATACAACTCCAGTTCGCGGTGCAGGCCGAAACCCGGAAGGCTGTCGGTGCCGGCGACGATTTTGATCCCATGGTCGTAAAGTTTGCGAAGCATCTTCAACAACGCATCGGCCGCGCTTGAATAAAGTGCTGCGTTTTCTTCATTGATATTCATTCGCCCCGCCAGCATGCCGCGTTTCACTGCGGGCGGGAAATGGTCTGCCACCATTGCAAACGAGGGGCTCAAATCACCCGAGCGGTGCCGAAACATATTGTCGAAAATGGCCACGGTCGGATCGATGACTACTTCATTGGTCTTAAGCAGTCCGAGGAAAGCTGTGACCTCAGTCGAGTCAAGGTCCAGTGCCCCCCCTTTTTCCGCCACCAGCGTGAAGCGTAGCGGTGTGCGTGTGTCGTCTTCGGGGCCGGCCAGGAAATTAAGGAACAACATGTTGATATGCTGGATTTCATCGAAACCGTCCATGACAGCCCGCTCGGCTGTCATGAATGACGGTATGTGTCCCGACAGGCGCATACCGCGGGCATGAACCTCTTTTGCGATGGGCGCTACCCAGTCCGGCTCAATGGACGAGTAGATCTTGATCTGGGGATAGGCCATATCTGAATATTTGCGCACCAGTTCCAGCGCTTCTTCCTGCGATTCCGCCAGTGCCTTAATGGGCGCGGAATAGGGGCTTTTGCGATCGATGAAACCCGCGGCATAAGCACGTGGACCGACCACGGCGCCGGAATCAAAGCTGTCACGAACAGCGCTGTATTGCTCCGGGTTGTTACCCATATCGCGAATGGTGGTGACTCCGGCAGCCACGTGCAGTAGCCCCTGTTCCAGGGAAATATGGCTGTGCATGTCCCATAGCCCGGGGATCAGGAAGCTTCCCATTGCATCAATCAGTTTCAGGCCATCGGTATCCGGTGTTGATTCAGAAACGCTTTGAATCAAACCGTCTTTAACCGTTACGGACTGGTTTTCAAGCAGCGTGCCCGTCACTACATCTACAACATTTACATGGGTAATCGCATATTTGGCAGGCAGTTTGTGCGTCAGCGGCACCGAGCGCGCCCGGTGAAACGCCTGTTCCGCCTTTTCCTGTCGGGCCTGCAGTTCTCCCATGATATGGGCCCAGCCTTCCGGCACCATGCCGACACAGCCGGACGCAATGCCGAACAACTCCTTGTTTTCATCAAGCCAAAGAAATTGGGGATCCATGCCAATGCCATTGATGGCATAGAGGCTGAGGGTCACGGTTCTGGCTGTTGTTGACCTGTCAAACGCATCAAGCTCGCTGATGCTGGCCCGGCCATTGGGCAGCAGGCCGAGGCTGCCGTCATCGCTGGCCAGTAATGCCCGGGCCAGCATGGCTGTCTGCTCGGGTGTGCCGTCATTGGCCAGGTAGAAAGCCCCGGATTTGTCCGAAGAACCCTGCTCGAGCTTACTGCGCCACCGTGTCATGAAATCCGAGCGCTGCAAATGCTCATCCACTTGCGCTCCCATGTAGGAATGACCGGAAATTTGCAGTTCCGAGACCTGCCCATCGGCAGCAAAACGGGTGACTTCGTGAATCTTCGGCCCCCTGCCCCGGTCGTTAAACTCAAACCTGGCTGTCCGGGTACCATCATCTTGATTTATTGTGAGACGAAGGCTGCCGGACTTGACGCCATTGGTCAGCCAATCGAAATTTTTAAAAACCAGATCCGCTTCCTGTTGATCGTCCGAAAAAAGCAGGCCGGAATAAATTCCGATCGTCAACAGGCTGAGCTGTAGTATTCGATGGGTCATGGTGATTCTCGTGCTCAGGCGGTTTAGCGCAAACCCTTTTGGAGATCAGCCAGTGCCTGACTGCCAGGGTTCAGCGTTTCGAAATCCATGTGCGTCAACGGTTGTACAGCGGTCTCGGATATCGCATGCATTTCCGGCAAACCCTGGTTCATAAACATCAGGCCGGTAACCACCTCACCACGCCGGCTGTGCGTTTCAAGGTATTTCATCGCCGCGCTACGATCTGTGGGGTCATATTCCGGGTCGGTTTTTTTTAGCAGCAGGGTGCTGCCATCGTGCATGGTGACCGGCAGGGTAGAGCCCTCATCATATTTGGCCTTGATCTCGGAGGATGGTGGAACAAAATCCGTTTGAATCGCCGAATAGTAGTGTTCGCGGGTGTACGCATAACTCCTGGTTGAGCCTTCATGATCATTGAATGTCACGCATGGGGAAACGACATCGAGAATCGCGCATCCCGGGTGTGTGACACCCGCCTTGATCAACGGCACCAGTTGATCACGATCTCCGGAAAAGCTGCGTGCCGCGAAGCTGCCGCCCAGGGCGATCGCGGTGGCAACCGGATCAATGGCTTTCATGCGATTGACTTCGCCCTTCTTGGCCTTGCTGCCCGGGTCTGCCGAAGCTGAGAATTGACCCTTGGTCAGCCCGTATACGCCGTTGTTCTCGATGATATAAAGCATATTCACATTGCGCCGGATCACGTGACCAAACTGGCCGAAGCCGATGGACAGCGAATCCCCGTCTCCGGAAATGGCAATACAAACCAGGTCGCGGTTGGCTGCCAGCGCACCGGTAGCGACCGACGGCATGCGGCCGTGAACCGAGTTAAAGCCATGTGCTCCTTCAATGAAATAAGCCGGGGTCTTGGACGAGCAACCGATGCCGGATAACTTGATCACCGTTTTAGGTCGAATGGAAAGTTCCCAGAACGCCTGAACGATGGCCGCTGTTATGGAATCGTGTCCGCAGCCGGCACAAAGCGTGGACAGCACACCTTCGTAATCCCGCCGCTTTAATCCAATCTCGTTGAGCATCTCTCCGGGCATATCGATGCGCGGTTTTGCAATATAGGTCATGCCGCGACCTCCGGCTTGATATGGTCAAGCACCGCGTTCAACACACTATCGCTGGGGATTGGCATGCCGTTATAGTGCAATACCCGGATGAGATTTTCATCATCGGCCGGTGTTTCGATAATCAGCAAGGATCGTAGCTGTGCATCACGGTTCTGCTCCACGACAAAGATGGTGTCGTGTGTTGCCAGGAATTCCAGTACCTCGTCGCTGAACGGGAACGCCCGGATGCGCAGGTAGTCTGCATGAAAATCATGTTCTGCCAGCCGGTCCAGAGCTTCGTTCACTGCGCCATCCGAACTGCCATAGGCAATGACGCCAAAGCTGGTGTCCCGGGAGGCTTTCCTTAATACCGGTTTGGGTACCAGCCCGCGCATGGTTTCCCATTTGACCAGCAGACGATCCAGAACGTCCTGATATTCATCTGCGTCTTCCGTGTATGCACCATAGCGATTATGTCCGGAACCACGGACGAAATAAGCGCCTTTGTGGGTGGTGCCGGGATAGGTGCGGTAAGGAATGCCATCTCCGTCTTTATCCAGGTAGCGATGGAATTTCTCCATCTTTCTGAGCTCATCCGGGGTAAGCACCTTTCCACGGTCCGGCTGGTAATCATCGTCCCACTCCAGCTCCGGGATCATCCAGTCATTCATACCGATATCCAGGTCGGATAAAACAAATACCGGTGTTTGCACACGCTCAGCCAGGTCAAAGGCCATGACCGCCATTTCGAAACACTCGCGTGGATCTGCAGGGAAAAGCAGCGGGTGCCGGGTATCTCCGTGCGATGCAAAGGCGCACAGCATGACATCGCATTGCTGGGTGCGAGTTGGCATACCGGTTGAAGGACCGACGCGTTGAACATCGAAAAACACTGACGGGATTTCGGCGTAGTAGGCAAAACCGATGAATTCACTCATCAGTGAAATGCCGGGCCCGGATGTGGGTGTGAATGCGCGGGCACCACTCCAGTTTGCCCCCAGTATCATGCCGGCTGCGGCCAGTTCGTCTTCAGCCTGGATGATGCAAAAACGGTTTTCACCGGTTTCGGGATCCTTTCGGAACCGGTTGCAGTATCCCTGAAAGGCGTCCATCAGGGACGTTGATGGGGTAATCGGGTACCAGGCACCGACCGTTGCCCCCGCGTAAACACATCCCAGGGCGGCGGCGGAATTTCCATCAATCAGGATGTGCCCGGCGTTATCGCCCATGGTCTCAGCACGGACCGGCAAAGGGCAGGTAAAGTTTTCCATCGCGTAATCGTAACCCAGCTTGATTGCTTTGAGGTTTCCGTCGATCAGTTTGGGTTTGGCAGCAAACGTTTCTTCCAGCAGCTTGCGCAGTATGTCCGGGTCTATGCCCATCAGGGCGGAAAGTACGCCCACGTAGGCGACGTTTTTCATCAGAATGCGAATCCGCGCGACGCTGAAATGCTCATTACACAAGGCAGCCAACGGCACGCCCAGCACCGTTATGTCCTGGCGATTCAGCGTGTCACCTCGTGGCCAGGTGGAATCGTAAATCAGGAGCCCACCCGGGCTGACTTCTTCGAGATCCTTTTGATAGGTCTGGGCATTCATGGCCACCATCACGTCCACCCGACCGGAGCGCGACATGTAACCATTGAGGTTGGCGCGAACCTCGTACCAAGTGGGCAGACCCTGGATATTGGATGGAAACATGTTTTTTCCGGTTACCGGCACACCCATCCGAAACAGCGCTTTCATCAACAGGCCATTCGCGCTGGCCGAACCCGTACCATTGACCGTGGCAATTTTCAGGACGAAATCGTTGATTCGTTCAGTCATGCGCCGTTCGCCCGGTGGTCGTGCGCACGGGGAAAGTTGAGAAGAGATTTTTGCATATCCCAGGCCGCCGTAGGGCAGCGTTCAGCGCACAGTCCGCAATGTATGCAAAGATTCTCATCTTTCACCATCACCCGGGCGGTCTGTACCAGTTCACCGGATACGAACAAGGGTTGTTGCTGTTCCTGCCTGGGCGCTTTCAGGCGCGAGACAATATCCTCTTCTTCGCCGCCTGCTGTGATGGTCAGGCACTCCGTGGGGCAGATATCCAGGCAGGCATCACATTCAATGCACAGGTCATCGTTAAACACCGTCTGGATATCACAGTTCAGACAGCGCTCCACTTCCTGTTTGGCCTGTTCCCAGGTGAATCCCAACTCTACTTCTGTGGTCAGTTCTTTGAACCGGCTTTCCAGTGATACGTGTTCCATTTTCCGTCGTGCCGCCGGGTCAAAATCGTTGGAGTAGCTCCATTCGTGCAGGCCCATTTTGCGGCTGCCCAGGTTCATGGTTACCGGTAAGCGGTCAGTCAGGGGTTTCTCAAAGCAGTGCTGGTGAATTGAGATGGCGGCCTGGTGGCCATGCTCAACCGCCCAGATGATGTTTTCCGGTCCGAACGCCGCATCACCGCCAAAAAAAACACCCGGTAGGCTTGATTCGAAAGTGACGCGATCAACAACGGGTACGTCCCACTGGTCAAACTCGATGCCAATGTCCCGCTCCACCCAGGGGAAGGCGTTTTCCTGTCCAATCGCCAGCACCACGTCGTCACAAGGTATAAACACCTCGTCAACGACCCGTTGTTTCCTGATGTGGCCGTCTTCGATGTCATATTCCATGATGTCGAAATTCATGCCGATGAGCCTGTCTTTCTCAATCACGAATTCTTTCGGTGAGCGATTGATCACTATCTCAACGTTTTCTTCTTCAGCGTCTTCGAGTTCCCAGTCAGAAGCCTTGAAAAAATCCCGTGGCTTGCGCGCCATCACCTTCACGTTTTTCGAGCCAAGACGTAATGATGTACGGCAACAATCCATCGCGGTATTGCCGACACCGATAATCAGTACTTTTTTGCCAATACTGTCAATGTGGCCAAACGCCACCGATTCCAGCCAGGCAATGCCAATATGGATGTTGTCATTGCCTTCATTGCGACCGGGCAGCCTGAGTTCTTTGCCTTTCGGCGCTCCGGTTCCGACAAACACCGCATCAAAGCCTTCATCCAGCATTTCTTTCATGCTGTTAACCGGGCTGTTCAGGCGCAAATCGATGCCCATGTCAACAATCTGCTTGATTTCCTCATCCAGAACGGTCGCCGGCAGACGAAATGCAGGGATATTTGATCTCATCAGTCCACCGGTAACCGGTAGTGCTTCAAAAACCGTGCATTCATAACCCATGGGCATCAGGTCATTGGCCACGGACAACGATGCGCAGCCCGCCCCGATCAAGGCAATTTTCTTGCCGATTTTGTTCTTGGGGATGATCGGAAGCAGATCGGTAATGTCGTCGCGATGGTCGGCAGCAACACGTTTCAGGCGGCATATTGCCACCGGCTTTTCGTTGGTTCGTCCCCGCCGGCAGGCGGGTTCGCAGGGGCGGTCACAGACACGGCCCAGGATACCGGGGAATATATTGCTTTCCCGGTTGAGCATATAGGCTTCGGTGAATTTGCCCTGGGCAATCTGACGAATGTACTCCGGCACGTCCGTGTGAGCAGGACACCCCCATTGGCAATCAACGACCTTGTGAAAAAAGTCCGGATTCGAAGTATTCGTCCGCTTCATCCTGGTAATGCCCTCTCCGCCAGAGCGGTTGTCCTTGAATAGGGGTTGGCGCAAGGATAACTGTTTTTTGCCGGGCTCTAAATGATTATTTACCCCTGTGCAACAAAGTATTGCGGAGTCGTAGACGCTGGCCTAAGGTGAAGCCGTTCAAATTATGGATAATTTCAATATGTCGCGCCGCTGGTTTTGCCTGTTTTCCGCCCTTTTATGCCTGCCTGTTTACGCCGGTCCTCACGATGCTGCCAATCATGTTCGCGCCTGGCGCGAAGCTAACGAGCAAGTTATTGTCGATCGTTTTGTTGAGCTGCTCAGTATCCCGAACGTAGCCAGCGATACGGAAAATATCCGCCGCAATGCCGATCACATCATGGCCATGCTGGAACAGGCAGGAATGGATACAGAATTGCTCGAGCTGGACGGCAGCAATCCGGCAATATATGCCGAACTCATGACCCCCGGCGCTGAAACCACCCTTCTGCTCTATGTTCATTACGATGGCCATCCAGTAAACCCGGCGGACTGGGCTTCGGATCCCTGGAAACCGGTGATGCGAGATGGCATGGTCGAGAACGGAGGAAAAGAAGTAGCCATGCAGGCACCATTTGACCCTCAACACAGGATATTCGCCCGTTCAGCCGGGGATGACAAAGCGCCGGTGGTGGCGCTTCAGTCGGCCCTTGTCGCGCTGGATTCGATAGGGTTTCAGCCTTCTGTCAACCTCAAGGTGTTCATGGAAGGTGAAGAGGAAGCCGGTTCTCCCAATCTCCGTGCGATGCTGGAAAAGCATAAGGATAAGTTAGGCGCGGATCTCTGGTTATTCTGTGACGGCCCTGCCCACCAAAGCCGGCAATGGCAGTTGGTATACGGGGTGCGCGGATCCTATGGCTTTAACCTGACCGTGTATGGGCCTAACCGGCCTTTGCATGGCGGTCATTACGGGAACTGGGCACCTAACCCGATTCCCCTGCTTACCGATCTGATCGGCAGCATGCGTGATACCAACGGCAACGTGTAGATAGACGGTTTTTATGAGCAATTCCAGCCATTGAGCGAAGCAGAAAAGGCCGCAATTGCCCGAACGCCTCGCATGGACGAGCAAATGATGGCGGAAATGGGCATTGCCCGGCCCGAAACCGAAGGCCGCCTGGAAATCGCCATCTCCCGCCCGGCCATGAACCTGCGCGGCATTTCCGGTGGTAATGTGGGCGCCTTGGCGCGGAACGCCATTCAGCCTTCAGCTTCCGCCTCTATTGGACTACGCCTGGTGCCGGATATGACGCCGGAGCATTTACGTGTCGTTATAGAAAAGCATATCCGGGAGCAGGGTTATCTTGTGACATCTGCGGAGCCCACTGCTGAGCAGCGAGCAGAGCATGGGCGCATTGCGCGAGTCGAATGGTCGTCTTTCGGCGGTTACCCTGCATATAGAGCATCATTTAACGAGCCACTGGCTCTGCGAATTTCGGTTATTTTAAATAATCTCTCCGGAGACAAACTGATCCAGACCCCCACCATGGGCGGCAGTCTGCCGATCTACATCGTGGATGGAGTATTAAAAACGCCCGTGTTAATCCTGCCGATTGCCAACCATGACAACAACCAGCACGGCGCCAACGAAAACCTGCGGCTGCAGAATCTCTGGGACGCCATAGAAATCTACGCAGCAGTGCTAGCAGGTCTTTAGCCAGGCCCAACAGGCTCACGTACCGGGTTATGTTGATCAGGTTTCAGTGGGGGGCTAAAACTGGCTATACGTCAATGAAGTGCGTGCCCTAAGCCGCTACTAAGGATGGGAAGAAGCCTCTTTATGTCGTTTTTTAAAGAACTCAAACGCCGCAACGTTTTCAAGGTCGCTATCGCCTACATTATTATGGCGTGGCTGATCATGCAGGTGGCCGATGTCATCCTGAATAACATCGAGGCACCGGTCTGGGTGTTTCAGACGATCCTTTTGCTGTTGGGGATTGGTTTCGTGGTTGCGGTGTTTTTTGCCTGGGAGTTCGAGCTCACCCCTGAAGGCTTAAAACGTGACAGCGAGGTTGACCGTTCCCAATCCATTGCACACCAGACAGGGCGCAAACTCGACTTTGTCATCATTGGCATCCTGGTGCTGGCGCTGGGTTATTTCGCCTACGACAAGTTCATGCTCTCGGATGACAGGGGTGATGCCCTTGTTGAATCCACCACCGATGCCGTAAAAACGACGACGACCAGTGTACCGGGGGCAGTTTCTGAACCCGACCATTCCATTGCAGTATTGCCCTTTGTCAACATGAGTTCCGTCCCCGAGCAGGAATATTTCTCCGATGGCTTGTCCGAAGAATTGCTCAATCTGCTGGCCAAAATTCCAGAACTGAAGGTCGCCTCGCGCAGTTCGGCCTTTCAGTTCAAAGGTGAAAAAACAGACCTCACCGAAGTTGCGCAGAAACTGAATGTTGCACACATCCTGGAAGGCAGTGTACGCAAGGCGGGCAACCAGCTGCGTATTACCGCTCAGCTGATAAAGGCTGACGATGGATACCATATGTGGTCTGAGACATACGACCGCTCAATGGACAATGTTTTCGCCATCCAGGATGAAATCTCGGCAGCTGTGGTGGAAGCGCTAAAAGTCGCGCTGCTGGGTGAGGTGCCAAATTCTGAAGCGGTAGACCCCGAAGCCTATGCGTTGTGGTTAAAAGGCCGCTACCTGCATGCAAAATGGGGCAAGCTAAATTTCGCCCTCGCCATTGAGGCACTCAAGTCAGCATTGGTTATTGAGCCCGACTATACAGAGGCATGGGCCAGTCTGTCCGTGTCTTACATTAGCCAAACCAGAAGCGGCTATCGCGATAGCGATGAAGGCGTCAAGCTGGCCCGTGATGCGATTGACCATGCGTTGGCAATTGACCCGAACCGGCCCGCCGTGCTCGCCCGGCTTGCTGGTATTCAGACTATCTTTGACTGGGACTGGGCAGGCGCTGAAGCAACGATTCAAAAAGCACCGAAATTGGACCCATTTGATATAAGGGTATTGAGTTACGCTGGCTCACTATACTCTGCTCTTGGGCGAGGAGAAGAGGCCTTGGGTTTTTACCAACGCATCCTGGATCAGGACCCACTTGACCTGGTTGTCTTATACAACAAGGCTAACATCCTGCATCAATTAGGCCGGCTTGATGACGCGAAAGCCGCTTACGCAAAACTGTTGGCGCTAAACCCCGGGGATTGGGGCTCGCATACCCAGGTGGCGATTATCTTACTGGAGCAGGATAAACCACAGGAAGCCTGGCAGGGCGATACCGAGCCTGCTTTCACCTGGCTGGATCAGGCCTACCAGGAACGTTCCGGTCTGTTGTCCGAAGTCCTGTTAGAGCGGTCCTTTGCTTCTTTGCATGATGACCCGCGCTGGTCTGATCTGCTGCCCCGGATGGGCTTACCGCATTAAGTTCGTAGCCGTGGTGCCGATAGAATTCGCGATCACTAACAATCAGGTGTCGCTTCGCGACAAACTCTATACGTGTTTAGCGACACGCAACGCCCTACCATAGTTTGTCCAGAGTTTGGATAAGGCGGGTCACCTCGGCCTCCGAGGTGTAATGTACCAAAGAGGTACGCACTACGCCGTCTTCGATGTCAATTCCCAGCGCTTCAATCAATCGATAGGCGTAACAGTGCCCCAGCCCCACACCAATGTTTTCTGTACCGAGTTTTGAAGCAAGCTTTGTTGAAGACTGATCCGATACCGTAAATGACACCGTCGGCGCGCGGTTTTCAACCCTGTGTTTTCCCATAATTCGTGTTTTAGGGTGCGCGTCGAGAAAATTGAGCAGCGGTTCTACCAGTTCTTGTTCGCGCTGCTCAAACAAGTTGTGAATCCGGCGCCCTTTTTCCGCTGACGCATCATCTGTCCCGTCTAAATGATGATCGTGTACTGCTTCCATGTAATCGATCACACCATTTACCGATGCAATCTGCGCGTGATCCGGACCGGCCGGAGTAAAGCGAGCGCCTGGAAGCGGCGCATTAAAAAAATGACCCTGGTTGGGCAATGCTTCATTTACATGACGGCGCATCACCATCACACCCAGGTGTGGGCCGTAGACCTTGTACAGTGAAAACTTGTAAATATCCGCGCCCAGAGCATCCACATCCGGCAGGCCATGCGGGGCGAACGACACGCCATCGACGATCGCTATTGCACCCGCCGCATGGATGTTGTCGCATAACTCACGCACCGGATGTATGGAGCCGACTATATTGGAGCAGTGTGTGAAGGCCACCGCCTTGGTGTCTTCATTCAACAGTCCATACAGGTCTGCAGGATCGAGTTCCGCGGTTTCCGGGTCTATCTGCCATTCGCGAATAACCACACCATCAGCCTCCAGTCGCCGCCACACGCCGACATTCGCCTCGTGATCCTGGTTGGTGACGATGAATTCATCCCCGGGTTGCAAATGCTGGCGCAAGGCCTGTGCAATAACGTAGGTATTTTGTGAAGTCGAGGGTCCAAAGTGAACCTCGTCGGTTTCAAAATTCAACCAGGCCGCCATCCGTCTGCGCGCTAAATCCATCTGCGCACCTGCGTCTCGGGATGGTCCAAAATCATAATAAGGCTGGAGCTTGGTCTCGCGGTAATAGCCATTCAGCCTATCAATTACCTGCTTACAGGCATAAGAACCTCCCGCATTTTCAAAGAGCGCAAAGCCTTCCAGTGACGGTTCAGCGAAGGCGGGGAATTGGGATCGAACAAATTCAGTATCAAATTTGGTCATATATTTTATCCAGAAAGATAGTGCTCACCGTACCCTCGTTCGCGAGCAGGTGCTCGCTCCCACAATCTACCAAACAAATTGAATCTGCACCTATTGTTCAGGGGAGCAGCAGGTGATTGTTTCTGTGACCGTAGCATTCATGGATGAATGCTTCGAGCCTGCACGGATGCATTCATGGCGTGTCACAGAAACAGTTGCCGCGTTCTCGCCGTAGGCTCATTCGCGAGCAGGTGCTCGCTCCTACGTTTTTATTTAAACCAAGCGCCAACCGAAACAATTCGCGATTAAAAATCGCTCCCACAAAACCAATCGCGACGGGTCGTCGCTGCTACATCATGTACCCAGGCCTGCCATGGTGATGTATTTGATCTCGATATACTCATCGATTCCGTACTTCGAGCCTTCCCGGCCGGAGCCGGATTCTTTCATGCCGCCAAACGGGGCAATTTCGGTCGACAGGATGCCGTCGTTAATGCACACCATTCCGTACTCCAGACCTTCGGCCACCCGCCAGACTCGGCCCAGGTCGCGGGCGTAGAAATAGGAGGCCAGTCCGAACTCGGTCGCATTGGCAAGATCGATGACTTCTTTTTCATCCGAAAAACGGAATATCGGTGCCACCGGGCCGAAAATCTCCTCGGTCGCAAATGCCATGTCGGCGGTGACGTCGCGGACAACTGTGGGCTCATAAAATTGTCCGCCCAGGGCGTGGCGTTTCCCACCGATTGCGACAGACGCGCCTTTGGCAACCGCATCACCGAGTAATTTTTCCACTTTTTCTACCGCGCTGATAGAAATCATGGGTCCAATATTGACACCGGCTTCGTCACCGCGGCCAACCATCAGTTCCTGCGAGGCGATGATGAATTTTTGGACGAATTCATCGTAAACAGCGTCCTGTACGTAGATCCGGTTGGCACAAACACAAGTCTGGCCGGCGTTGCGGTACTTGGAGATGATGGCGCCCTGCACTGCTGAATCAATATCAGCATCGTCGAAAACGATAAATGGTGCGTTTCCGCCCAGTTCCATCGAAACTTTTTTGACGGTTGAAGCACATTGCCTGATCAATTGCTTGCCCACTCTGGTGGAGCCGGTGAAGGAGAACTTTCGAACCAGCGGACTTTCTGTCAGTTCTATACCCACATCGCGAGAATTGGTGGTAGTAACGATATTGAACACTCCTGCCGGAATGCCAGCCTGTTCTGCCAGTTCTGCCAGTGCCAAAGCAGACAGTGGTGTTTCCGATGCAGGTTTGATGATGATCGGGCAACCCGCAGCCAGCGCCGGGCCGGCTTTACGGGTGATCATGGCATTGGGGAAATTCCACGGCGTAATACACGCCACAACGCCGACAGATTGTTTGATCACCACGATCCGGCGATCCGGCATGTGGGTTGGAATTACATCACCGTATACCCGCTTGCCTTCTTCAGCGAACCACTCAACAAACGAAGCTCCGTACATGATTTCGCCGGCAGACTCTGCCACTGGTTTACCCTGCTCTGCTGTCATTAGTTTGGCCAGGTCGTCTTTATTTTCGAGCATAAGCTCATACCAGCTTCGCAGAATGGCGGCTCTGTCCTTTGCTGTTCTGGCGCTCCAGGCTGGCCATGAAGCATTTGCCGCTTCAATTGCGCGACGCGTTTCATCGACACCCTGGTTGGCTACTTCAGTTATCTGACTACCGTCTGCAGGATTGATAACCGGGAAGGTCTCTCCACTATCGGCACCTACCCATTCGCCGTTGATATAAGCCTGGTTTCTGAACAGAGCCGTGTTTTTCAGTTCGAGCATTTGAGGTATTTCCGTATGGTCAAAATCAAAGGGGGATATAAGGTTATGTTTCCGGCCTGAGAAGTCAATGGTTTTTGAAGCTTAAGTCGTCTTCATTCAGCAAGCAGGTACGTCCAGAAGCGCGATTGCGCGCGCATAAAATGGCGCTATTTACATACAGCAGGTAACGAAAGAATCGGTCTATTCGGGTTAGACTGGCCTAATGGTTCGGGGATATGAGAAAAATCAGGAGCGATTGCAGGCACTCAGCATGCTCGGCAAAGACCTGGCGCGCCGGGCCCGCAGCAAATGTGAGCTCTGTGATGCTTCTGGCGTCAAATTTACCAACCGCGAGATTGCGCCTGTTCCGGAACAACCCGATCTGGATCACTGCCTGCTACTGTGTGAGCAATGCGATCAACAGCTGGAACGGAAAGGCACTCCGGATGACAAGTATTGGCGCTTTTTGGAAACAACCGCCTGGCAGGAATTGCCGGTGGTACAGGTTACCGCTGTTCGAACTCTTAAACAGCTGGGTGTAGCCTGGTCAGATAATCTGCTGGAACAGCTGTACATCTGGCCACAGGCGGAAGCCTGGCTGGAGGGCGACTAAACCCGAAAAGCCTTGAACAATCAGGGCTTCTCTTCTTCTGTCACTGGTTTATCTGACCGGATCACAAGCCCGAGCGCCACGAAAGCCAGCGACATCATCAGAGCGAAGTTCCACTCCAGCAGGTTTTCAACCCGGTCCTGAAGTACCGGGTTTTCGATCAGTGTGCGTTTGAATGCTGATCCCACGCCCAGTATACAGCTCACAAAGATGATGCCAAGATACAAATTTACCGGCCAGCCGGGCAATGAATGCTGTGTCTTTTTTCGAATGTTCCACAATGAAGATGCAAATATCAGTTGAGCGAGCGCCGTCAGCCCGAAGTAGAAAACCACGCCATATCGTCGCAGCCACCGATAGATTTCACCGTCAGTGCCCAAGTAACTGGCATAGACGACAAAAAACACGGCCCCCAGCATACCCATCCAGACAATGGGTTTTTCCAGGTTTTCTCCGGATGGGTTTTGCCTGGTAATCCAGTTTCCACTCAAGTACCAGCAGTAAATCATCAGGGCAGCGGCTGGCCAGGCCAGTATTTTGAAAATCATTAAGCCAGGACCTGAACGAACGGCGCGACTGACCGATAAACAACCGTCCCAATAGGGAAAACAGGCATCGAGCCCGGCATTGATATTGATTAACAACGCAATGTTCGCAGCTAAAACAGGCAAAATGCCTGCCAGCATTGCGACCAATGCCCGATGCTTCATTTGCCTATGCAAAAGCTGGCAAAGATGGCGCCCAGCAGATCGTCCGGCAAAAACTCCCCTGTGATTTCACCCAGCGCTTTCTGGGCCAGGCGCAATTCTTCAGCCAGCATTTCAGCCGCATTATTCACACTGAGTTGTAATGAGCCGGCTTTCAGGTGCTCACGAGTGCGTCGAAGCGCATCGAGGTGGCGGGTGCGTGCGGAAAAGCTGCCCTTAAAGACCGCGCCCGCTCCTGCAGTTTCCCGAATCATCGATTTCAACAGGTCAATACCTTCGCCTGTCTTGGCGGAAATGTTAACCGTACAAGACCGTTCTTTTTCCCGGCACGGGGCAATATCACGCTTGTTCCAGACGCGGATGACTGGAGTGTCAGGTAGTAATTCATTATCCAGTTTGCTGTGCGCGTCGCCTATGTCGGCCAGATCCAGAATCAGCAGCACCAGGTCCGCCTGACCCAGCGCCGCTCTTGCCCGCCGGATTCCTTCTGCCTCGATCAGGTCTGATGATTCCCGGATTCCTGCAGTATCGGCAATATGCACCGGGAAACCATCTATGGATATGGTTTCCCGCAGCACGTCCCGCGTGGTGCCCGGTGTCGCGGTCACGATCGCTGAATCTGTCCCTGACAGTGCATTGAGCAGGCTGGATTTACCCGCGTTTGGGGGTCCGATAATTGCGATTGTGATTCCGTCACGCAGTAGCCGGCCCTGATGCGCGTCATCCAACAAGGTCTGCGTATCAGCCCTGACGCGGCCCAGGCGATCCAGCGTGTCGCTTTCTGCGATGTAGTCAATTTCCTCTTCAGGAAAGTCCAGTGCGGCTTCGATAAACACCCGCAAAGCGGTCAGTTCCGCCTGGACTTCGTTAACGCGAGAGGAGAAAACACCCTCCAACGACCGTTGAGCAGCCCGCGCGGCCGCAGCTGTGCCCGATTCCACCAGGTCAGCAATTGCTTCGGCCTGTGCCAGGTCCAGCTTATCGTTTAAAAATGCACGTTCTGAAAACTCACCCGGACGGGCCGGGCGGGCGCTCAACTTCATCAGGCGTTGTGAAAGCAGTTGTTGAACCACCGCGCCGCCGTGGCCCTGTAATTCCAATACATCTTCGCCGGTGAAAGACGCCGGCCCGGGAAAGTAAAGTGCCAGTCCGGAGTCTATGGCCTTACCGTCATCGCCGAGGAACCCTGTCAAATGCGCAAACCGGGGGCGGGGCTCCAGACCGAGAATGTTTTTCGCAATGGCAGAAACACCGGGGCCGGATATTCGAATCACACCAACACCCCCGACACCCGGCGGTGTTGCTATCGCAAAAATGGTGTCGTCGGAGTGTGTCTGCTTGCTGGCCATGGCACCGCCTGCATTAGCGGGATTTAGTCCTGAGCAGCTATCTTACGCGTTATGTACCACTGCTGTGCCAGGGACAGACCTGCGTTGGTCGCCCAGTACAAGACCAGGCCAGCAGGGAAAAATGCAAACATGACGGAAAAGACCACCGGCATGGCTTTCATCATTTTGGCTTGCATGGGGTCCATACCGGTGGTGGGTGTCAGACGTTGGGTCAGGATCATGAAAACAGCGTTGAGTGCCGGTAAAATGAAGTAAGGGTCCCGCACCGAAAGGTTGGTAATCCAGGCCATGAAGGGCGCTTGGCGAAGTTCGACCGATTCCAGTAAAACCCAGTATAGAGCGATGAAAATCGGAATCTGTACCAGTATAGGCAGGCAACCGCCCAGTGGATTTACCTTTTCCTTTTTATACATCTCCATCATCGCCTGGCTCATACGCTGCTTGTCGTCCCCATAACGCTCCTTGAGCGCCTCGATCCGCGGTTGGAGCTTGCGCATTCGCGCCATCGACTTGTACTGAGCCTCGGTCAGCTTGAAAAAGGCCAGCTTGATCAATACGGTCAGGAAAACAATGGCCCAGCCCCAGTTATTGACGAACTTATGGATGTTCGAAAGTAACCAGAACAATGGTTTTGAAAACACCGTGAAAATTCCGTAATTGACCGTGTGTTGCAAGCCAGGTGCGATATCTGGCAATTCATCCTGCAACTTGGGCCCAACATAAAGTTGGCTGGTGAATTCATGACTGGTGCCCGGGCTCACACTCACCAGGGGAGAAACCGATCGGGCAATATATCGTGGCCAACCTGAAGGAGCGTATTCCTGCGTGGAATAAGAGTTGATCTCATTTGCGGGAGGAATCCAGGCTGCAAAGAAATAGTGTTGAATCATTGCCAGCCAGCCATCGCTGAAATCACGCTGGTAGGGTTCATCACCAACGTCTTCAAAATCAATTTTCTCGAATTTTTCTTCCGGGCTATAAAATCCTATGCCATTGAAACTATAGCGTCCCGGGTTGGTGAATCCACCGTCGTCATCGTCCAGTTGTTTTGCTTGTTGCAGCTGTTCATAGCGACTTCCAACCCAGTTTGACCCACTTTCATTGCTCAGCGTGTGTCGAACATGGATGTCATATCGGCCACGTTCAAGAATAAATGTCTTGGTTACTCTGAATCCGCTTTCGTCGGACCAGGTTAAAGGCACTCGCAATTCGTCTGCACCCGTAGAGAGTTGGTAATCCATGCGATTGGATGAATAACGACTTGCGTGGTTTGGGTGGGCTTGGCGGCTAAGCAATCCAGATTGAGCGACAAACAACCTTTCCCCTCTCCGGTCAAAAAGCATGACCTTATCTGTTTCGATTTCCTGTACAGCCGGGTAAGCCAATAATCGGGAGCTAACAACTGTCCCGCCAAGCAGATCGATTTTCAACTCCAGCACATCCGTGGTCACCGTCACCATCGGAGAATCGCTGCTCATTTCCTGCTGGCGTGGTTCAATCGTGGCGGCTTGTTCCTCCCTTTGTTGGGGCAGATCTCCTGGCTCACTTTGCAGGTCTGGCGTGTCCGTTAGTGATGGAAGTGCAACAGGGGGTAGTAAATCCGTCTGATTGCTTTCCACCCGTTCAGTCTGACCAGGCATGGCCTGCCTGGGTCCATAATCTTTTTGCCACTCGAACCACAACATGTAACCGAGGAAAACCAGGCTTAGCAGTAACATCGGGCGAAAGTTAGCCATTAAGATTTTTCCTGTCATCCGTACCTGCAGCGCTATTGATCCCGCCCTGCACTAATCGCCAGTGTCTGCTTAGAGATCTGGCCAGTGTCTGGTTGCATATGGTGGCTGCCTCGGCCGTGGGCAAGACTACGTAGTCAAATCCACCACCGATGGCCAATTGCCCGCTGTGTTGCCTGAAACTCTCTCTGATCAGTCTTTTCAAGTGGTTTCTTCCGACGGCCTTGCGGCAGTTTTTTCGTGAGACTGCCATGCCCAGTCTGCAGAGCTCATTACCATTTTCCCTGCCCAAAACCCTGAAATACCTGTCACGGGATACCTTTGACCCCGAAAACACAAAGCGAAAATCTGCCTGCGTGGTCAAACGCTGCTTGCGGGGAAACATCATTGCTTGGTGCCCTGTTCTTCGGTCGGTGAAGTTCGAAAAATATGTCACCTGGGTAAGGGCAAAGGTTGCTGTAAGCTGGCAGCCGTTAGCACGGCCTGACAATTCAGGCGGAAAGGCGTTTGCGGCCTTTGGCGCGGCGCGCACTGATGATGGCGCGACCACTGCGGGTAGCCATGCGTGCCCGAAAACCATGACGGCGTGCTCGCTTTAAGCGGCTGGGCTGAAAAGTACGCTTCATTTCAAAAACCTCTACCTGTTCGAAAAAATGACCGCCTGATATGATATCAGGGCGGTCAACACAAGAGGCGAATAGTATCCTGAAAACTCAATTTACACAAGAAAACCCCTCGATTTGTGCCCCTTTGGCACCGGTATGAACTTTGATGGTGACAAAGTTATCCACAGGGCGTTAGACTAGCGCTGCGTCTTGTCTTGTCCAAACACTAAAGCGGCCACCCGAAGGCATGTCTGAAACCATCTGGCAATTATGTCTCAAGCACCTGGAGCGTGAACTCCCGGCCGAAGACATCAATACATGGATTCGTCCCCTGCAGGAAGTTTCCGGGAAAACCCGGACTCGATTGCTGGCTCCGAATGCTTACGTCAGAGATCATATTTCAAAGAATTACCTTGAGCGCATCCGGGATATTTTTGAGCACCTGGGAGCATCCCGTGATTCCGCCGTGGTCGAGGTTGGTGAAGCGAATAACGGCAATGCTCCTGTTTCGCAAGCCAGATTATCAAGACCGTTCGCTGAGTCCGGTCTGGACAACCGTTACCGATTTGACAATTTTGTCAGTGGTAAATCCAACGAGTTGGGGCTCGCCGCTGCCCAGCAAGTGGCCCAAAAACCAGGTGGAGCTTACAACCCTTTATTGCTTTATGGCGGTACCGGCCTGGGCAAGACCCACCTTTTACACGCAGCCGGTAACCTGATCCGGGAAACCAACCCTTCCGCCAAGGTGCTTTACCTGCATTCTGAACGGTTTGTTTCTGAGATGATTACGTCTATTCGAAAGAAAACGATAGACGCTTTTAAGACACACTACCGCTCCGCTGAAGCGCTGTTGATTGACGATATTCAGTTTTTCGCAGGAAAGGATAGGACCCAGGAGGAATTTTTTCACACTTTCAATGCTTTATTGGAAAGTAAGCAGCAAATAATATTAACTTGCGATCGTTATCCCAAGGAGGTTGTGGGCCTTGAATCGCGCTTAAGATCTCGTTTTGGCTGGGGTCTTAGCCTTGCCATCGAGCCACCGGATTTTGAAACCCGGGTTGCGATCCTGATGAATAAAGCGCAAGAACGTGGCGTGCAACTTGACGAGTCTGTTGCTTTCCTTATTGCGAAACGTATGCGATCCAACGTTCGGGATCTTGAGGGGGCTCTTAATACTTTGTTCGCCAATGCCCGTTTCACCGGCCGCAGCATTACCGAAAGCTTCACTCGCGAGGTTCTGCGCGATTTATTGACGGTCCATGATCGCTTGATAACGATAGAAAACATCCAGAAAACAGTATCGGAATACTACAAAATCCGGGTTGCTGAACTACTGTCCCGCAAACGTACCAGGATGATAGCCCGGCCCAGGCAAGTCGCCATGGCGCTGGCAAAGGAACTCACCGAGCACAGCCTGCCGGAAATTGGCGATGCATTTGGTGGGCGCGACCACACCACCGTGCTGCACGCGTGTCGTAAAATTCAGGAGTTGTGTGAAACTGATGGTCGAATCCGGGAAGACAAGGCCAGGATACTGCGGTCGCTAACCGCCTGATGTGCATTAAATAGGGTATAAGTGTTGTGAAAGCTGTGAATAATCTCTGGACTATTTTTTCAAACACAAAAGTACACAGATTATGCACAGGAAGTTCCACGAATATTAACAGGATTTTTATTATTTAAGTTTCTGATTATATTGATAAAAAAAGAGTTTTTAGAGATACTAACAACGCTTATTATTACTATTGTTATATATAATATATAAACAGTAATAAAGGAAACAGTTATGAAATTCAGTATTCAACGTGAAGTCTTTCTGCAACCTTTGAGCCAGGTTGTGGGGGTCGTTGAACGGAGGCAAACACTTCCGGTCCTGGCTAATTTTTTATTGGTCGCAAGAGAAGGGCGTTTGTCCGTGACCGGAACCGGTATGGAAGTTGAACTGATTGGATTGGTAGATACTGATATCACCCAGGAAGGTGAGATTACTGTTCCTGCAAGGAAACTGGTGGATATTGTTCGTGCACTCCCGGACGGTTCCCGGATCAATTTTTCCGTAAAGGACGAAAAGGCCACTATGACGGCTGGCCGTAGTCGATACACCCTGGCAACACTGCCTGCAGCTGAATTTCCAGCAACCGATCAGATCGAAACGCTTGAAGATGTGGCGCTTGATGAGGCTTCGCTTAAAACTTTGTTGGACAAGACTGCATTTGCCATGGCCAAACTGGATGTACGTTATTACCTGAACGGATTACTAATGGATTTCCGCAATAACAAATTACGAAGCGTGGCGACTGATGGGCACCGCCTGGCCGTTTGTGATCATGATAAAGAAGTCTCTGTTTCACAGGACCGGCAGCTTATCGTGCCGCGCAAAGGCGTGCTGGAACTGTCCCGCATGCTGGATGATAGTAAAGAATCGGTTTCTCTGGTCCTGGCGCGTAACCATGTGCGGTTGGTAAAAGGCGGAACTGTTTTTACTTCAAAATTGATCGATGGGCGGTTTCCGGATTATGAAGCCGTAATCCCAGTAGGTGCTGACAAACAAATACTTGTGGATAAAGAAACGTTTACACGCGCATTGCAGCGTGCTGCCATCCTCTCCAATGAAAAATACCGGGGTGTAAGACTGGAAGCTACCAATGGTTTATTGAAAATTCTTGCACATAATCCTCAGCACGAAGAGGCAGTGGAAGAAATTGAAGCAGAAATGAATTTCGAACAGCTTGCTGTTGGTTTTAACGTCACTTATCTTCTGGATGCTCTTTCTGCGATTGATACAGAAACAGTATCGCTCGAACTCAAAGACGCGAACAGCAGTTGCCTGGTTTCCGCACCGGATTCGGATTTTAATCGTCACGTGGTGATGCCATTAAAACTGTAATTGCCTGATACCCAGGTCTTTCCTGAAACCGGTTTTGTAATCATCGCAAAGCCGGTATATTTGTGTTAATGAAAATGTTAAATATCAATAACTTAAGAAATCTTAAGTCGGTTAATATTGATCTGCATCCGGAATTGAATTACCTGGTTGGGGATAACGGTGCGGGTAAGACCAGCGTGCTCGAATAAATCGTGGTACTTGTAAAGGGCCGATCATTCCGTTCAGGACAGATCAACACCCTGCTGGGTCCGGAATCGGAACGTTTCAGGGTAGTCGCATGGACAGAGCACCACGATAGTCGCCGTCAGACGCTGGGAATTGAACGCTCCAGGAACGAATGGAGAGCACGAAGAAATGGTGAAGATGTCAAACAATTGAGTGCCCTGGTACGTCATTTGCCGCTTGTTTTAATCGAGCCCAATAGTCATTTACTGGTTTGCGGACCCCCTGATGGGCGACGTCGTTTTCTTGACTGGGGAGTGTTCCACGTGGAACAGGACTACCTGGTTTTGTGGCGAAGATATTCACGCGCTCTTAAACAACGGAATGCTGCACTTCGAAAACAGGACAAAGCAATAGTGGAAAGCATTGATGAGGTTTTGTCCGGACTGGGTGAGAACATTGACCATGCGCGGCGTAAACAGCAACAAAGTCTCTCAGATCGTTTACAGGACATGCTTAAACAGTTGAGCCCGGGTCTTTCCGGGATAAAACTGCGCTACGACAAGGGTTGGCAGGGCGATCAGCTTATTTCGGCGCTTAAAAAGTCATTACCTCAAGACCTGGAGCGCGGGGCGACAGGACCTGGCCCACACCGTGCTGACATGCCTGTATACATGGATAAAAAATTGGCAAAAGAAATAATATCCAGGGGTGAGCAGAAAAGTCTCTCCGCTGCATTATTGTTATCACAGGCTAGACAAATGTCTGAAACGGGCGAAAAACCCGTGTTGTTAATGGATGATCTTGCTTCTGAATTTGATGAGTCGCATCTCGACAGGGTACTTGCCGCAGCGCGGCTATTGAATGCTCAGATTTGGATTACCGGCACCAGCTATGTACCCTATGTGTCAATGGGTGACGGGGTGCATGCAATGTTCCACGTGGAACAGGGAACAATTACTACAAAAACCACATCTTAAAGAGTAGCTTATTCAAGCTTCAGAGGCTCTAAAATGATATAATAATCACTGAATTTGAAACACTCCCGGGCGCCACCAACTCCGATAAGAATTGAAACCTGGATAGCCGGGTAAGGACGCTGAATTTCCAGTAAAGGAAGATAGAGTTTTATGAGTAATCAGGAATACGATTCGTCGAACATTAAAGTACTCAAAGGACTGGACGCAGTCCGTAAGCGTCCTGGTATGTTTATCGGTGACACCGACGATGGAACCGGCCTGCACCACATGGTGTTCGAGGTGGTTGATAATTCCGTAGACGAGGCCCTGGCTGGGCATTGCGACAATATTACGGTGACTATTCATGTGGACGGTTCAGTGAGTGTATCGGATAACGGACGCGGTATTCCGGTAGATATTCATGAAGATGAGGGTGTTTCAGCTGCCGAAGTGATCATGACAGTCCTTCATGCCGGCGGAAAGTTTGATGACAATTCATACAAGATATCTGGCGGATTACATGGTGTAGGCGTTTCTGTGGTTAATGCCTTGTCAGACCCGCTGGAGATGAAAATACGCCGCGAAGGCAAGGTCTGGCGACAAACTTATCACCTTGGCGTGCCCGAAGGGCCGTTAAAAGCAACAGGTAAGAGCCCGGCTACCGGAACAGAAATTCGCTTTCTTCCAAGCCTGGAAATATTTTCGGATACCGAATTTCATTATGACATTCTGGCCAAACGCTTAAGGGAACTCAGTTTTCTTAATTCCGGTGTACGTATCGAGCTTAGCGATGAGCGTAACGGAAAGTCGGATGTCTATGAATATGAGGGAGGAATTAAATCTTTTGTAGAACACCTTGGGCGTAAGAAGAACCCATTACATCCAACCGTGATACATTTATCGGGAGAGACAAACGGTGTAGGTGTCGAAGTTGCATTGCAGTGGACCGATTCTTACCAGGAGGCGGTATTCTGTTTTACCAACAACATCCCGCAAAAGGACGGTGGTACCCACCTCGCGGGTTTTCGAGCGGCACTTACCAGAACAATTAATCACTACATTGAAGAAAACGGCATCGCCAAGAAAAGCAAAGTTTCCATGACAGGCGATGATGCAAGGGAAGGACTGATCGCGGTGCTCTCGGTAAAAGCATCCGATCCGAAATTTTCCGCGCAAACCAAGGACAAGCTGGTTTCATCGGAAATCAAACCGGTCGTAGAGTCAATGGTGACGCGGTTTTTGAAAGATTTTCTGATGGAAAACCCGGGTGAGGCAAAAGCCATCACTGCCAAAGCAGTAGATGCTGCCCGAGCACGGGAAGCAGCGAGAAAAGCGAGGGAAATGACCTGCAGAAAGGGTGTGCTGGATATAGCAGGCTTGCCCGGTAAGCTGGCGGATTGCCAGGAAAAAGACCCGGCATTGTCCGAGTTGTTTATTGTGGAGGGTGATTCGGCCGGCGGTTCTGCAAAACAGGGTAGAAACCGTAAGAATCAGGCTATTTTGCCACTGAAAGGCAAGATTCTGAACGTTGAAAAAGCCAGGTTCGACAAAATGATTTCATCCGCTGAAGTCGGCACCCTTATTACCGCACTTGGTTGTGGTATCGGGCGTGATGAATTCAATATAGAAAAGATCAGGTATCATAGAATCATAATCATGACAGATGCTGATGTGGACGGATCTCACATTCGTACGCTGTTACTGACTTTTTTTTACCGGCAAATGCCAGAATTGATTGAACGAGGGTATATCTATATTGGTCAACCGCCGCTTTACAAGATTAAACAGGGGAAACAAGAGCAATACCTGAAGGATGATGCGGAGTTAAATGACTACCTGTTGGCGCGGGCACTTGATGGCGCCGCCCTGGTGTTTGAGCCGGATGCTCCTGCTTTAAGCGGGAAAGGACTAGAAGGCCTGATGCGGGACTACATGGCGTCGTTGTCGGCAAATAAAAGACTCGCGCTTCGTTATGATCCTGTGTTTTTATCTAAACTCCTTGATTCTGAAAGATATTCAACAGACTGGGAGAAAAACAAGATCAGGTCCTGGTGTGATGTTATCTGTGAAAAAATGAACCAGGAAACACCGCCAAGCGTAAGTTACAGGCTTGAGATGCTTGAGGGCGAGGAAGATATTGACTTGAACCTGGTGCGCACCACACATGGCGTGACAGAACCCCGACTGATCAAGAGAGACTTCTTCCGTTCCCCTGAATACAGGTTAATAGGACGTGTTGCAGATACCCTTTTTGAGCTTATTCATGATGGAGCGACTGTACACCGGGGAAACAACGAAACTGCCGTTGAATCTTTCGACCAGGCTTACAAATGGTTGATGGCGGAAAGCCGCAAGGGACGGGCCATTCAACGCTTCAAAGGTCTGGGTGAAATGAATCCTGAACAGCTTTGGGACACTACGGTAAACCCCGAAACCCGGCGCCTTTTACAAGTAACCATAGAAGATGCATACGTGGCAGATGAAGTTTTTACCACGCTGATGGGGGATGAGGTTGAACCCAGGCGGGAATTCATAGAACGCAATGCTCTGGAAGTATCCAATCTGGATATATAACGGGTCGGGATACTGGTGCAATATGCGGGATGAGAATTATTACAGCTCATTGATTAGTAAAGACTAACTAAAGTTTTCAAGTGCCTCCGGAATGGTCATTCCCTGTTTGCCCGGCAAAGCAATTTCGTAGCCGGTAATTCCCAGGCGATTGGCTGCCTTAATAAAAGGCGCACTCGAGCTGATCAGTGCGGTTTTACCAGCTAAAACAGAATATCTCTTCAATATGTCCTTCAACGCACCCTCCCTGTTGCGGTCCTGGGTCAATAGAGACCGGGGAACATAATAAACACCCTCTAGTGTGCCGCCAGCCTCATTTGCTAGTTTCATCAACATTTTCTGACTGTTAAGTGCGTTATCAACGTTTCCCCTGGTGGGAACCCATCGTTCCGGTTCGGGTGCGCTCAATAATATATGCAGACCGCGACGCGACAAACTGGCCAGGATTCTGAACACCTTGACAGATGAGCTATCATTTAATACACCAAGGAGCGCATCCCGACTGATAATCAGTAGTTTGGATTCAGTCGAAGAAAACGGCATTTATGTCGCCATTGCCAGGTCCGCAACACGGTCAAAAAGTCCTTTCAGCCGCTTCAGAAGTGCCAGGCGATTGTTGCGCACAATAAGGTCTTCATCCATCACCATAACCTGATCAAAAAAGCTTGTAATGACCTGATCCAGGTTGGCGAGTACCTTGAGCGCGCTTGTATAATCCGCTTCCTGGAAAAGCGGGTCCAGTTTATCTTCCACTTTAATAACTTTGTCGAAAAGCAGCCGTTCTTCTTTGATGCTTAAGATATTTTCGTCTATCTCCCCCAAAACATCAGATCCTGATTTACGTAAGATATTACCGATACGCTTATTGGCGGCTACCAGGCTTTCAGCCTCCGGTAATGTCATAAAATGATTGAGAGCATTGAGCCGTGCCTGAAGGTCTGGAAGTGTTGTAATCGGTGCGGAAAATACCGAATTGACAACGTTAGTGTTGAATCCCTGATCCAGGAAATAATTTCTAAGCCGCTCCAGCATAAATAGACGGGAATCGGCCCGGAACTGACCGGACACTGATAATTGCCCGGAAAGTGCAGTAATGGTCATATCCAGTAGTTGATCCAGTGAAATGAGGATCCCAGCTTCGGTCAGAATGCGAACGACACCTAAAGCTGCTCTCCTGAGGGCAAAAGGATCCTTGTTTCCCGTCGGTTTCAGGCCAGCAGCCATAATTCCTACCAGCGTGTCCATTCGGTCAGCAATTGAAAGAATTTGTCCGAGTACGCTGGCTGGAATATCGTCGCCGGCGAAACGGGGTGAATAATGCTCACCAATAGCCCGCGCAACTTCCGGAGATTCTCCTGATTTCAAGGCGTAATATTCTCCCATCGTGCCTTGCAACTCAGGAAATTCACCCACCATATGAGTGACCAGGTCACATTTGCACAACAAGGCAGCCTGTTCAGCGGCAACAGGGTCCAGATCACTAAGTTCGGCTAACGTGCTCGTAATTGCTGCGATACGCCTTGATTTGTCACCAACAGATCCGAGGTCTTTTTGGAATACAACCGCGTCAAGAGAGCCGGAATAGGCATGCAGATCTGTTTTTTGGTCCTGTTCCCAAAAGAAGCGAGCATCGGCGAGGCGAGGACGTATTACCCTCTCAAATCCTTCTTGCAATGCGGCGATATCTTTGCTTTCGATATTGGTGATGACTACGAAGCCGGAGGTCAACTTGCCATCAACTGAGTTCAATACCGGAAAAAACTTCTGGTGATCTTCCATACTGGCCACAAGAGCTTCTCTGGGCACTTCGAGAAAGGGCTCTTCAAAATAGCAATTTACTGCTGCCGGCCATTCAATAATATTGGTAACTTCGTCTAACAGGGTATCGGTAATACGGGTTTGGCCGCCCTGTTCTTGTCCTGCATTGACAGCAAGATCCTCTATTCTCCGTTTCCTTGCTACAGGTTCTACCATCACGAAGGCTTTTTCGAGAACAGCTTCATACTCCGTAGGCGATCCAATTGAATGGGGCCCGGGATTATGGATGCGATGCCCCCAGGTCTTCCGGTCAGCTCTTTTACCGAATAATTCGCCTTCGAGAACCTCGCTACCGTGAAGAACGACCAGCCAGTGAACCGGCCTGACGAAACTGAAATCGTGATTTGACCAACGCATGGGTTTGGCAATCGGGAGCGTAGCCAGTGCTTTTTCCATGACAGGATATATAACTTCCCCAAGCGGCTTTCCGGATTTTTTGACTCTGCAGAATAACCATTCACCCTTGTCGGTCTGTTGGCGATCAAGTTCCCCAAGCTCTTTCCCCACGGACCGGGCGAATCCCAGGGCAGCTTGCGTAGGATTGCCTTCATCATCAAAAGCTGCACTGATCGCGGGGCCTCGCCGTTCAAGAACCTGGTCCGCCTGCTTTGAAGATACACCTGGAAGCCGGAAACCCAGCCTTCGGGGGGTGTAATAAACCCTGCCATTTTCTGCAGCAACTTCGACTCCGGCATCAGTCAGCCCTTTTACGGTGGAGTCGTAAAAAGAGCGTGCAAGACGCTGGAGATTTTTGGGAGGAAGTTCCTCGCAGCCGAGTTCCACCAAAAGCTCCATATTGGACGGAGAGCTTTTTTGGCTACTCATTTGGGGATACGCGTAAACACGGGAAACCGATTTTTTCCCGGCTTTCGTAATAGGTTTCAGCAACCGCCTTGGCTATGTCCCTGACCCTGAGAATGAATCTTTGGCGCTCGGTAACAGAGATGGCCCGACGGGCGTCAAGCAGGTTAAATGAATGTGAAGCTTTGAGGACCTGTTCGTAAGCGGGCAGGGGCAGTCCAAGCCCGACAAGGTGTGCGGCTTGTCGTTCACAGGTATCAAACCATGCAAATAACGACTTGGTATCTGCGTGTTCAAAATTATAGGCGGACTGTTCAAGCTCATTTTGGTGATAAACATCACCATAGGTAACGGTTCGCCCGCCACGGTCAGACCACACCAGGTCATAAACACTGTCCACACCTTGAAGATACATCGCGAGGCGTTCGGTTCCATAGGTGATTTCACCCATTACCGGTTTACATTCGAGGCCGCCGACTTGCTGGAAATAGGTAAATTGTGTGACTTCCATGCCGTTTAGCCATACTTCCCAACCCAGACCCCAGGCGCCCAGCGTGGGTGACTCCCAATTATCTTCCACAAAACGAATGTCGTGAACTTCGGGGTCAATACCCAGGGCATCAAGTGAGCCCAGGTACAATTCCTGGATGTTTTCCGGTGAAGGCTTCATCACCACCTGGACCTGGTAGTAATGTTGTAGTCGATTCGGATTTTCTCCATAACGTCCATCGGTCGGACGCCGGGAAGGCTGCACGTAAGCAGCATCCCAGGGCTCCGGCCCGATAGCTTTCAGGAAAGTCGCAGGGTGAAACGTGCCGGCGCCCACTTCCATATCAAGCGGTTGAATGAGTACGCAACCCTGGTCCGCCCAGTAACTCAGCAGGCAGTTAATGAAGTCCTGAAAATTCATGAAAAGTCCGGAGGCTTTGATGCAGGCTAGTATAGCCAAGCGGTGCCACAGACATAAGGTGCAGAAAATTCAGTTGAGTTTTTCTGTCTCCGATATCAGGCTGAACGCACAGGTTACTGGTCAACCACCTCGACGACATCGAATACAACGCCATCAACCCCTTCCACGCGCACTTTGGTGCCAACTGGCAGATCCGGACCTTTTACGCGCCAGGTTGAATCATCAACTGTAACCTTGCCTACACCATTCTCGATGGGCTGCTGAAGCGTGAACACTCGGCCCTCATATTGCTCGCCTCGACGATTGAGGTTGGGTTGATCAGAAACAACCGGTTTGGTTTCTCGATATTTACGCCAGACAACAATGGCAACGACGGACAGCGCCGCAAATAATACCAACTGGGTTTCCAGCGGTATGCCCGTGAACACCAGCAGTAACAGGCCGGTAGCGGCTGCTGCAATACCCAGCCAAAGGAAAAAATAAGTGGGCGCGGTAAGTTCCAGAATCAATAACAAACCAGCCACGATCCACCAGTGCCAGAAGACGATGTTTTCAACCCATTCAATCATTACGCCAACCTCAATTTTCATCCTTAGCAAGTGCTGCTTTCACTACCTCGGCGATGCCTGCCAGACTGCCAAGCACACTGGTTGCTTCAATCGGAAGTATCAGGGTCTTCTGATTGCTGCTGGTGGCAAATTGACCAAGTGCCTCTACGTATTTCTGGGCGATGAAATAGTTAACCGCCTGGATGTCACCACCGGCAATTGCATCCGATACCATGGTGGTTGCCTTACCTTCGGCTTCCGCCGAACGCTCACGCGCTTCGGCGTCCCGGAAAGCGGCTTCTTTGCGACCCCCGGCTTCAAGCACTGCTGCCCGTTTGTCGCCTTCGGCCATCAGGATGGCCGCCTGCCTGTGGCCCTCAGCCTCCAGAATGGTGGCGCGTTTGTCACGTTCTGCCTTCATCTGGCGCGCCACGGCATCCACCAGGTCCAACGGCGGACTGATGTCCTTGATCTCGATACGGGTAACCTTGATACCCCACGGAGTGGTGGCTTCGTCGACAACCAACAAAAGTCGTGCGTTGATGTCATCGCGCTTGGAAAGCGACTCATCCAGGTCCATGGAACCCAGCACTGTACGTATATTGGTTACGGTCAGGTTTAAAATGGCGTGCTCCAGCCTGAACACCTCATAGGCTGCTTTAGCTGCGTCCAGTACCTGGAAAAACACAATGACATCAACTTTGAGAACAGCGTTGTCCTTGGAAATCACTTCCTGTGAAGGCACATCGAGCACACGCTCCATCATGTTGACGCGGTGGCCGATACGGTTAACAAAGGGTAGGATCAAGTGAAACCCGGGTCAAATGTTACCCGGTACTTACCGAAGCGTTCTACGGTGTACTCAAAACCCTGGCGCACAATAATGACCGCTTTACGGACAATTACGATAGCCAGGAAGACAAGAATTACTGACCAGATCAGTGGATTGTCGATCATCTCAAACCTACTCGCTTTAAATGTTGACCCAAATCCTGTGCAATACTGTTGGTAACGCTTTCAGGGGCTTTCTCCTGTGATAAAGATAACAGAAACCCGACTGAATTCGATGCCCCAGGAGCAATATCAGCCCGGAGCCTGCTCTGGATAAAAACACCCAGCCAACACACAACTTATTTACAATCCCAGGGTGAGCAGTCCGTACCAGAGCCTGAGAACTAATTCGCTTAGAGCTTTGCCGTGGCTGCAGGCATTAATTGACCAGTCCGATTACATCATCAGCGAAGGTGCTCATGGAGACCTCCCGGGATGGTTAAAGGTGCTGGAAAGCCTGCCGGATACAGAACATGGCTTTGATGGCAGCAGGCCTGCACCGGTGTTTGGACACAAGACAGCCGATACCGACGCACTGACAAGGCAACTGCTAGAGCTTCACCCCTGGCGAAAAGGTCCGCTGAACATCGGTGGTGTACACATCGATTCTGAGTGGAAATCCGATTGGAAATGGGACCGTGTTGCGCCACACCTGAGCCTGGATGGACATCGAGTGCTGGATATCGGTTGCGGGAATGGTTATTACGGGTGGCGTATGTTGCACCACGGCGCTGCCAATGTGATTGGTATCGATCCGACCCTGGTATATGTCATGCAATGGCGGGCTTGCCGACATTTTTCGGGCGACCTGCCAAACTACGTATTGCCGCTGGGCATTGAAAACCTGCCTTCCTATGCCGGCGGTTTCGACACGGTGTTTTCAATGGGGGTGTTGTATCATCGTCGCGATCCGGTTTCGCACTTGCAGCGCCTGGAGTCCCTGCTAAGGCCGGGTGGCCAGTTAGTGTTGGAAACGCTGGTCCTGGAGGGTAGCGGTGGACACATCCTGGAGCCGGAAAAACGTTATGCGCGCATGCGTAATGTGTGGGCGGTGCCAACAACAGGCCAGCTTTTATCGTGGATAAAAGAGGCGGGCTTTGAAACCACAAACACGCTGGACATCTGCCGCACCAGTATCGAGGAACAAAAAAGCACGCAATGGATGTGGTTTGAATCGCTGGCTGAGAGCCTGGACCCCGACGACAGTACAAAGACAATTGAAGGTCACCCGGCGCCAGTGCGGGCCGCTTTGCTGGCACTTAAAGCTGGTTGATTACTCCGGATAAAACCACGACCAGGAACACCATCAGAGTCAGCGTACTCAGCGCGAATACGCGAAAGCGCCAAATCACCACGTTGGGCCCAAGATGAATGAAACTGTGTACCATGCGCAGCAAGACATACAACCAGGCCAGGTCCAGCAATAAAGCACCAGACTGGCCGGTGACAAAAGCAATAACAGCACCCAGGTAAAAGAGCAAAGGCACTTCCAGCAGGTTGATGACATGCCGGGTGAGAACCCTCAGATGCCTAGGTTCCTGGCCGTGATATACCTCATAAAAGCTAACCGGAACCTCGCCTCTTTGTACGTCGTCAGAGCATATGGGACCACTTGAGCCTTTTTCTAAGAGACACTTTTCTGCCCGTACTTTCTCCAGTCTAGCCTGCTAACCGCAGGTTTTGTATTTTCCTTTGCGTTAACGTTCTGGCTTTGATCATTGACCGTCGGTCCAGGATGTCGTTTCTTCTTCCGTTATACACATCAGCCGGCGTCACGTTATCCAGTGATTCGTGATACCGCTCATGGTTGTAATGAGCCACCCACTGAGCAATGGCACTTTCCAGTTCCCACGGGAAGTAATAATTCTCCAGCTTGACCACGTTTTTCATCGAACGGTGGTAGCGTTCGATCTTGCCCTGGGTCATCGGGTGGTACGGTGCTCCCCGGGTGTGCTTCATGTCTTGATCCTGCAACCATTCCCTGAGTTCTTTTGAGATATAGCAGGGGCCGTTGTCAGACAGTAACCTGGGCTTGTGATGCACCCTGACTTCGGTGAGCCCTGTGGCTTTCAGAGCATCTTCCAGAGTATCGGTGACATCATGCGCCGCCATCGTGGTCGTCAACCGCCAGCTGATGATGTAACGGGAATAGTCATCCAGGATCGTCGACAGGAAGTACCAGCCCCAGCCCACCACCCGGAAGTAGGTAAAGTCTGTCTGCCACAGTTCATGTACACGCCGTGTCGGATGCTGGAACGCATCGGCTGCGCTCATCACTATGAACTGTGGGCTGGTAACCAGGTCATGGGCCTTGAGGATGCGATAGACACTGGACTCCGAGATAAAGTACTCATGGGTATCAGTAAGATGCCAGGCCAGTTCCCGGGGTGTCAGCTCCGGTTGTTCCAGGGCCACATCAACAACCAGTTCCCGTACCGACTCGGGGATCTTGTTCCAGTGCTGACGTGATGCCCTGCTGTGGTTCTGCAAGCCATCAGGGCCATCGCGTTCATAAGCCTGATACCAACGGTAGAAACTGCTGCGACTGACGTTGATCTCGACCAGAGTCCTGCGCACGGATAACTCCGAGTCTTCCACCAGGCGGATAATGGCCAGCTTTTCAGATGCGCTGTACATCAGTCTTCGTCCAATGTCACACCCTACCCAGTGAGACTTTTTTTAAGCCAGTCATTGCGCAGGTACAGTTCGGCAACCGCTTGCTTGAGGGTGGTATTTTCTTTTCTGAGACCAACCACTTCATCGCTGTTGGCTTCTCTGACGGTATCTCCTGACAGGCGCTTTTTACCGGCCTCCAGAAAATCCTTGCTCCAGCGGTAATACAGATTGTTGTTAATACCTTCCTGGCGACACAGTTCAGCGATCGAGCTTTCACCGCGCAATCCATCCAGTACGATACGGATCTTTTCCTCTGACGAGAACTTGCGACGGGTATTGCGGCGGATCTCCTTGACCCGTTTGGTGGTGTTTGACATGCTCATATTGAGACTCCTCTGCTTCAGGTTAAAAATAGCAGAAGTGTCTCTTAGTTAAAGCAGTTGATTGGCCCCATATGGGCTGACGTCACACACTGAACACGATAATATCACCTTGAAGGAGTACTAGTTTCCCGCCTGGCAGGATTGGCCTAATCAGGCCGCAGACACAGTACTTAATACCACGTTAAATTCACCTTCCGGAATTTCTCCACTTTCATCAAAAGCGACCAGTAGATGTTTTCGCTGGTTTTCCGGCACTTCCTGAAACAACAGGTCCTTGTCATTCAGGGACTCACCCTCCCAGTACATCTGGGGGGTCAATTCCCGATAAGCCCCTGCGCGAAACCTTATAATGAATATGGGGCGGTCGCCACCAGTCACCCATTGCGGTGTATGCGCCAGGCTTTATCGTTTTGAAACTGTACCGGCCGCTGGCATCGGTTTTCATCATGGCCCAGCCCTGGAAGTTCGGGTCAACCGGTTTTTCAGAAGTATCCTGTTCGTGGTGATAGCGGCCATGAGCGGTTGCCGGCCATATATCGACCAATGCGCCCTCGATAGGCTGACCATGTTCATCCAGCACCTGGCCACTTACGCGTATTGCTTCACCTTCCGCGTGGTCGCTGCGATCTTCAACCACGGTCAGATCGGCGTCCATATCAGTTTGCTGATGAACAGGGTAAAACGGACCTTCGGGATTATTCGGAGTAAGAGGCAGCGAGCCTGCGATGGCCTGAGATGCAAGCGCACCGGCAGCTACGCCAGCGCCCGCTTTTAATACACCACGCCTGCTTATTGTTGACTTCTTCATGTTTTACTCCTCAGGTAATTCAAATTTGCTGTTGATTACACCTTAAGCATAGCCAGTTTGGGTAAAATTTTCCCGTCTTGAACCCGGATGCTCATGTCTCGGCAGAAAATGTCCACTTTGTGACTTCAGGCTCTTGATAGTTGTTGAAGGAACCCAGGATAGCGCCTGCGTCCGGTTGCATAATCAGCATGGGCCAATACTCAGCTTTTACAAATTGCTGATCGATGGCGTGTTCAAGAAACGCGAAAAGGTGGTTGTAATACCCCTGTTCATTCAATAGGCCGCAGGGCTTGCGGTGAAAGCCCAGCTGCGCCCAGGTCAGAATCTCGAAAATTTCCTCGATGGTACCCCAGCCGCCCGGCAAAGCAATGAATCCGTCGGCAAGCTCTGCCATCAGAGCTTTTCGTTCGTGCATGGATTTGACCACGTGCAATGCGGTCAGACCTGGATGTATGATTTCTTTCCTGTTCAGCGCTTTTGGGATAACACCGGTCACTTCACCGCCGCGAGCCAGTACTGCATCGGCAATGGTTCCCATAATCCCAACACTGGCACCGCCGTAGACCAGACCCATTCCCCGGTCGACCAACTCGTTTCCCAACTCGATAGCAGCATCACGGAAACGGGGGTTTTTACCGAGGCTGGAACCACAGTAAACACAGATTCTCTTCATCCCGTTTCCTGTAGGGGGACAGCCTGTAAGCCGGTTGAAGCCAGCACCATATCCCAGGGAAACTCGGGGCCAGGGTCAAGCTTGCGCTTGACCAGCTTTCCGGGTGCGTCTGTCGCTGCTATGCGGCTCTGGTCCAGCTGTTGGTGGCTCGCGATCCAACGCAGGTTTTTCAATTCGGTTCTTGTAAGCCGGATAAGCGCAAGCAGGGCATCAATTTGTTCTGCAGGGTAGGGCTCAGTCATCAGCTGCGTCTTGGAGTTAAACCAATCCGGCCACCTGCCGCGATGGACCAGTTCTATCCCAATGCTTCGCCTGTTGTAGTTTCCCGCATGATGCGCAACGCGATCGGGAGCTACCCAGCAATGGACGCTGCCGTCGCGGTCCACATAATAGTGGCCCGAGTTGCCTGTCCGGGAGCCTTCATAATGAATCTGCTCGCCATACTCTCGTGCGGTGGCTAGGTCAGGAAGTTCGGTGCAGTGGATAACCACCAGGTCAATTTCATTCAGCGGTCTGAACTCGAGCTGGCCGACATAGGGCAGGGGTGTGGTTTTTATATTCAATTTGACGCCGGGCATTAAGCGCACTCTTCTCAGGCCTTAGTCAAAACGAACTATACCGCATTACACTGGAGCTACTTATCACCCCTGGGACAACAAGGTACGCAGATCAATAATGGCAGCATTGGCGCGCGCTATGTAGTTGGCCATGACCAGGGAATGGTTGGCCAGCGCCCCGTATTTATCACCATTGAGCACCATGGGTGCGTGCAGCGGTTCCTGGGTTGCTTCCAGTTCCCGAATAATCTGACGGTAGCTGATGAGTGCGTTCTTCTTCCGCAGCACATCGTCGAAGTCTACCTCTATGGCGCGAAGGAAATGTATCAGTGCCCAGGTAGTACCGCGGGATTCATAAAAAACATCATCTATCTGCATCCACGGTGTCTGAACTTCCACCACTCCCGGTGAACTCGTGGATTGTTTTGCTTCAGGATCACCGGACAGGTCGGTGTTCAGGCGCTGCTGCCCGGCGCTGGCGGACAATCTTTGAGACAGGGAACCCAGGCGCTTTTCAACGATGGCCAGCCAATCACGCAGATTATCGGCACGGGCAAAAAATTGGGCATTGGGGGAAGAGGGATCGGAAAGTCGGGTCAGGTACAACTCCAGGGCATCCGAGGCTTTTTCATAGCGACCCTCCGTGTCTGGCGGTATCCAGCGCTCGCTGTCGTAGTGAAACATGGGATTGGCCTCGGTCAGGTCAAGGTCTTCGGTGGATTGGGTCTGCGAACGACTGAAATCATTACGCATGGCGCGGGCCAGGTCGCGAACCTGGGTCAGCACACCAAACTCCCAGTTAGGCAGGTTGTCGAGAAACACCCATGGAGGAAGGATGTCATTGGACATGTATCCTCCGCGCTTGTTAAGGAGAACGTCGACCGTTTTGATCATGACGGCGGTGGTGGTATAGCCAATCACCACGGAATGGCCATGAGATAACCCGTGCGATCTGCTTTCCTCAACAGCATCGAAAAGCGGAGGTTCGTGGTTGAACCAATACATTGAACCCAGGCACAGCACGGCCAGGGCTGATGGAATACCGATGTAAAGATACTTTTTCATCCCCCAACCTTAGCAGAAACGCCGGCTTGGACATGTGCTGGAAGTTTGCTGTGAATGGTGGGATTAAATCGTTTTGGACAGGGAGTTTCGTACTAACTGGTCCATGCTGGAAACATCCTGGTCGGCACGGCCGATGATCGCGGCGGTTCCGCCCTCAAAAGCCACCATGTATGCCTCCATGTCACCAAACTCAATGGTACGCTGGTCTTCGACCATCGTGCCCGGCATATAAATAATATTGACAACACCCCGGTCGCTTTGCACGATCATGTGTGCGCCTCGTCCGTTGAGCGTAGGACACAACTTAATAAACAGGATCCGATCACTTAATTCCTTTTCGGTGCCCATATCCAGTTTGGCCAGCACGGCAGAGATTGTGGAAACATCAAAATCAGTGCTGGCTTTTCCAGTCAATTCCATACCATCGTATTCATAATGCACGGCCACATACTCTTCGATGGTTCTTGGAAGATTGACCTGCCACCAGGTAACTCCCGAAACTCCAATCAGGATTAGCACGCTGGCCGCTATCGCAAACCACCGTGGTCTGGGAGATGGCCGACGGCTGACGGACATGATCTGTTCGAGAAACTCTTCACCCGGCGCCGCGACACCAAGAGCTGACCGAAGCTTTTGTTCGAAATCTGACGCGTCAATTGCCGCCTGTTCGAACTCGGGACCGGATGCACGGGCGCGCAGGGTCTCCGGATCGCTGTTCAGCGGATCCGCACCCAAAAACTTCTTGAACTCAGAAAAGTTCATGGACATTTCCCGTTACTCCGTCTTCCTGCAATTTCTTTTTCAACAATTCCCGTGCACGGAACAGCTGTGTCATCACTGCACTCTTGCTGACGCCCAACTGTGCCGATATTTCCGCACAACAATGTCCCATGACAACCTGTAGCAGAAGCGGCTCCCGATACCTTGGCGGCAGGGACGCCATTCCCTGTCGGAGCAGTTGGCGCTCTACGCGCTCATCCGGCTCCAGTTCGTCATCTTCTTGTACAGATACAGACTCAATATCTGTAAATTTTGGTGCTTTGCGCTCAAAAGTCCGCGCATATTCCCTGCGTAAAATAGTGATCAGCCAGCTCTTGGCCGCCTTTTCATTTTTAAGACTGTCCAAGGCCTTCAAGGCCCTGAGATACGTCTCCTGCACCAGGTCTTTGGCCAGTGCATCGTTGCCGCAAATCCACATCGCATATCGATACAGATCGGTGGAAAATTGCCGCGCCAGTTTCTCGAAACGGATATTCCTTTCCGCTTCAGTGCTCATGACCGGTTTTTCGAGGATTTACTTGCACTAAAATGCATAACCAATAGTTGACTCTGCCCTGCTCGCGCCCTGGACCCATGATCGGGCCAGCAACGGGTTCAGGGGTGTTGTCTGTCGTGATGGCCGATAATAGCAATGTGTCGTGACTAATGGCACTTAATTAGATACACCCTCAGCCTTCAGGCTGTGCCTTGCTACGTTCGGGTGGAGGCCTTACTCTTGTCGGTTACCGTAAATAAGCACCACCAGAGTGACTGGAGTATAGGCAAATGAGCATGGATTTTGAGCGCGCCCGCTACAATATGGTTGAACAGCAGGTACGCACCTGGGAAGTTCTGGACACTAAAGTTCTGGAAATTCTTGAAGGTATTCAGCGTGAAGATTTTGTTCCGGTTCGCTACCGGAAACTGGCGTTTGCAGACCTGAACATTCCGCTTGCTCAAGACCAGGTCATGATGAAGCCGGTCGTCGAAGGTAGGATGTTACAGGCTCTTGAGCTAAGGGAGGACGAAACTGTGCTGGAAATCGGGACAGGCAGCGGATTCATCACAGCCTGCCTGGCGCAACTTGCCCGCCATGTAGTAAGTGTTGAGATATTTAATGAACTTTCAGTTGCTGCACAGCAGACGTTGAAAGAAAAGGAAGTGCACAACCTCGAATTGTTCACGGGTGATGTGATGCGCGGTTGGCAACCGGAACAGGCCCACGATGTGGTTGTAGTCACCGGTTCGGTACTTGCTGTACCGGAGATCTTTCGTGGCTGGGTAAATCCAGGCGGAAGGTTATTTATTGTGAATGGAGAAGCGCCGGCGATGGAAGCCAGGCTGCTGACCCGTTTAAATGCGTCGGAATGGCGTGAGGAGAGCCTGTTTGAAACTGACCTGCCAAGGCTGGTCAATGCGGAGCAGGCACCCAGATTTGAATTTTAGAATTTGAATTTTAAAAGATTTTTGGAGTAGAACCATGTCTAACAGAATAAAACCGCTTGTAGTTGCACTGGCTGGAATTTTGGCCGCGTCTTCAGCATTTACCGTGGACATCACTGGCGTTCACAGGCTTGCGGTTAAAAACGATCCACAATTACAGGCGGCTATGTACCGCAGAGATGCCACCGCTGAAAACCGGAACCAGGCACGCAGCAGCCTTTTGCCAACGCTGTCTATATCTGGATCGACAACAAAAGGTGATTCACAAACCAGCGTTTCCGGTTTCAATTTTCCGTCCACTGACACGGACAATGAAAATTTACGGTTGGATCTGAGCCAGACCATATACGACAATGCGAATTATAAGCGCCTGGAAATTGCCAAGGGACAAGTCAGCCAGGGTGAGGCCATATACCAAAAGGCTTACCAGGATTTTCTGGTGCGGATTGCGGACAGGTACTTTAACGTCTTGACCGCCATAGACGGCGTCACCTTTGCAGAGGCAGAGGAAAAGGCGCTCCAGCGCCAGTTCGAGCAGGCTGAGCAAAGATTTGAAGTTGGCTTGACCGCGGTTACGGACGTACACGAGGCGCGTGCCGGTTATGACAATGCGCGTGCCCGGGCCATTGTTTCACGCAACAACCTGGCAGACCAGAAAGAGGGCTTGCGTGAACTCACAGGCCGGTATTTTTCAAAACTTGATCCTTTGCAGGAAGTTTTGCCAATGGTGCAGCCTGAGCCGGCGAACCCTGAGGACTGGGTAGGGATTGCACTGGCCAATAATCCTTCAGTACAACAAGCCCTTTTTGGTGTTGAAATAGCTGAAGGTAACGCCGGCCTGCAACGTGCTGGGCATTATCCAACTTTGAGTTTTAGCGCCAGCAAGAGCGAATTCACCAACAACCAGTTTTTTGGTGCTAACCCGTTCACCGGACAACCGGGCGAAACAGCGCTGGAACTGGTCAATGAAGACACCCGTTACGGCTTCCAGCTGAACATACCTATTTACCAGGGTGGCGCTGTGACTTCGCGGTCCCGCCAGGCCCGTTTTGAACTCAACGCTGCCCACCAGGATCTCGATGCACAGCAGCGTGCCACCGTGCGCCAGACGCACAATGCATTCAGGGGGGTAGTGGCTGGAATTCAGCAGGTCGAAGCATTCGGTCAGGCATTGATTTCAGCCGAAAGCGCGCTGGAAGCTACGCAGGCTGGTTTTGAAGTTGGTACCCGGACTATCGTTGATGTGCTGATTGCCGAACAACGTTATTTCCAGGCACAACGAGATAATTCGAATGCTCGCCATACATATGTCGTTGACCAGTTGAGGTTGAAAGCGGCTGCAGGCGTACTGTCTGAATCAGACCTGGAAGCAGTTAATTCGATACTGGACTAAACAGCATATTTCACCTTCCCCTTGGTGAAATATGCTGTCTAACTTACAAGGCGTTCTACGATATCCATAGTATCCCGCAGGGCCCCACGACCCTGCGCAACAATCTTCCTGCCAGCTTCGCCCATCGCCTGTCTTCTGCCGGCATCGCAAAGCAATTTTATGGCCTGCTTTCCCAGTTGTTCCGAATTTGAAACCCTGATAGCGGCGCCATTACTGATCAAGCCATCAGTAATCACGGTAAAATTCTTTGTATTTGGTCCAACGATTACCGGTACACCAAGAGCAGAAGCTTCCAGCGCGTTATGACCACCTACCGGTCCAAAGCTGCCGCCGATCACGGCCAGGTCGCTGCAGGAGTAGTAGTGTTGTAATTCTCCCATCGCGTCAATGACGAAGCACTGGGCTTGCGGTGAGCAGGCCGGCCCGTTGCTGAACAACTCTGTTCTGAACCCCATCTCGCCGGCCAGGTTCGCTGCTGCAGAAAACCGCTCTGGATGCCGTGGCACAAGTATCAGGAGCGTTTCAGGAAGCTCCTCTAGAATCATGCCGAAGGAACGCAGCACGACGATATCATCTTCCTTGTGCGTGCTGCCCGCGATTAATACCGGCCGATCGCTGCCCCATTGTTGCCGGAGAACGGAGGTTTCCTGTACAAGTCCGTCGCGTACAGATACATCGAACTTCAGATTGCCCGGCGCCGTAATTCGATCAGGACGAACTCCACAAGCAACCAACCTGTTCAAGTCAACCAGACTTTGAGCCGCCACATGACTGGCCTTCGACAAAGCACCCCTGGTCAGTGAACTGAACCAACGATAGCTGATGAAGGATTTCCCGGACATTCTCGCATTTACCATCAGCACCGGAATGTTTCGCCGGTTGGCCGCATGGAACAGGTTAGGCCAGATCTCGGTTTCCATGATGATTAACAAACCGGGCTTTGTGTGCTCAAAAAAACGATTTACAACACCCGGCAGGTCCAGTGGTGCGTAAAAATGAACGATTTTCCCATTAGTTGTGTTCCCGTTCGTCATAGATTGTGCCAGTCCAGAGCCGGTTGGAGTGAAAGTGCTTATGGTTAATGGAAATGCATATGGCTTTGAGGACAAGGCATGAATTAGTGGCACAGCAGCACTGAGCTCTCCAACAGAAGCTGCGTGTATCACGATTCCGCCTTTGTAAGACTGTCCTTTGTAAAAAGCAAACCGTTCTCCCCAGCGACGCAGATACGCCCGGTCTTTCAATCCCCTGATTGCAAAGTGCAAAAGAATAAAAGGCGTGCTGAGATAAAAGGCAATGGTGTAAAGAACGCGCATATGGGAGTTGCCGGAAATTCCTGTGATGCAGGACCGCCCGAATTATATCATCGCGACCCTTGGATAAAGCCCTGACAGCAACGACAATGGGTTCATGTCTTCGAACGATCTCTCAAGACCTTCATTTGCGCCCCGTAATTGGGAGGGCTGGCTGAGCGTTCTGCCTTTTTTGGTACTCGGCTGGCTACCCCGGCGCCTGGGATTATGGTTGGTTGCCCCGATAGGACCGCTGGCTTTTCGTTTCGCTCGAAGGCGAAGAGAAATAGCGCTACGGAACCTGAATCGCTGTTTTCCTGAGTGGAGTGAAGAGAAAAAACAACAGGTGCTTCGCTCCAGTTTCGACTCCATTGCCCGCATGATCGTCGAAACATCCTGGTGCTGGTCAGGGCCTTTGAGTCGATCGTTGAACCTTGGGCGGGTCCATGGAATGGGAAACCTGCTGCTGGCTGAGAAAAACGGCAACGGGGTGTTGTTGGTAACCGGCCATTCAACCTGCCTGGAAATAGGCGCCCGGATCATGGCGCACGGCAGAAAAGGAGGCGGAGTATACCGGCCTTTGCGAAACCCGGTAATGGAGTGGTACCAGAATCGCGGAAGGTTGCGATATGTAGCCTTTATGATCAGTAAACGAAACGCCAAGAGGGCAGTAAAAACATTAAGGACAGGCGGTACGCTTTGGTATGCACCGGATCAGGATTTTGGATTGGAAAAAAGCGCTTTTGCGCCTTTTTTCGATATTCAAACAGCAAGCCTGCTTGCTACACACCGATTACCCAAAATGACCGGATGTGCAGTGGTGTTCATGTATCCGATCTATAACCAGGAAGATGGGCGATATGACATACATGTATCACCGGCATTGGAAAATTATCCAAGCAATGACCCGGTGGCCGACTTGGCCCGAATCAATGCAATGATCGAGGAACAGGTCAGGAAAGCACCTGAGCAATACTGGTGGATTCACCGGCGCTTCAAAACCCGGCCCGAAGGTGAGCCACCTTTTTACTGTGACTGAAAGCAGGCCGTGATCAGGGATCATCCGGGCAGGTTGCCGCCCACAGGCCCAGGATTATCCAGATCAGAGACGACAGGTAAGTGCCGTAAATCGCGAAGTGAGAATTAACCGGGAACAGGATTAGCACCAGTGCCAGCAGGTAGGGAAACGCCTCCTGTCGATGGGCGGGTCGCATTTTTCGCCAGAAACCGTACATCAGCACCAGGCCTGACAGTAAACCGGCCAGGCCGATGGTTCCGGTATCGGCCAAAACTTCCAGAACCAGGTTATGAGCATGTTTAGCTCCGGTTTTACCTCCAGACTTCACTACATGGATGTCATCGGGTGCTGCAAAGTCCAGATAAGCCACAGGGAAAGCACGCACACCAACGCCGTTTACCGGATGCTTCGCATACATTCGCAAAGCGGCAGAAAATATCGGCAATCGCTCGGAAGAAGCAAAGTCCACCGCTGCACCCGTTCCTTCGAAAGCCTGCAGGGACTGCTCGACGCGGTTTTGAAACAACGGCGAGGCCATGTATCCCGCAAGAATCACACCCAGAGCCAATACTGGAATTGAGACAGTGTTGATCCGAATTTGGCGGTTTTCCCGGTTCAACATTTGCAGCAGGTAAACCAGCATGACCAGACCCATAATGAGCCAACCAGAACGCATGCCGGCGATTAGCACTGCTCCAAGAATCAGACTGAAGGAGGCCATCCAGGCCCAAGCTGGCCAGCGCCTTCTCGCGTATTCGAGCAGTAATGGCGAAAGCATAGCGAGGGTTGGCCCAAAAAACTGGTATTGGTGGACAAACATCGCATTCAGTCTGTCTGGATGCATGACCACACCAAACAGGTCGTATCCCACGAACAGTTGTACAAAACCATCCAAGGCCCAAAAAATCAGCAAGTACGAGGTCCAGCGCAAGACCCGCCAATGAGCGGAATCTGCCCTTAGCAGCACAGAAACACTTATGGCAGCAGCAAAGTATCGCAGCGCTGCCAGGGATCTGAGGCTGCTTTTTTCAGGCATGTAAGAGTCAAAACTGGACAAGACCATCGGTAGCCAAAAGCACAGGAAAAGCGGCAACAAAATGACGGCGATCCGCTTTATTCGTTGCCGATGTTGTGTTGATTTCCAGAGAAATGGAAGCGAAAAAGCAAAAACCGACAAGGGAACTTCCGAAAAACGGCCAAATGGCAGTAGCGCAAAAAACGCCAGCACCATCCATCCGGGCCATTCTGTTTTCAGTCTTTGCAGTATCAGAATCATTGCTTAATCAAAATTTTCATTAACGAGCTCCTGGTACAGAGCAAGGGTTTTTTCCATCGAACGACGTAGTAAAAACTCGTCGCTTTCCGGAACCAGGGGTTTATGATCCAGAAACAGCCGGGTTTTAGCCAGTAAAGACTCAAAACTGTCGGGTTTAACCGCACCGTCTGGGAACATCTTTGACAATATTTCCCTGACTCCTCCATGATTCCAGGCAAGCACGGGCACACCCATGCAAAGAGCCTCCGGAACGGTTCTTCCAAAAGCCTCCGGCGGGTCACTGCAAAGATTGAATACGATACTCGATGCCGACATCCAGTCTCTAATATCGCTGCGAAGACCGGTAAAGCTGACTCGATTCAGAACTCTCCCTCGTTGCGCCAGGCCTTCAAGCTCAGCCAAGTAGCGTGAACCGGCGCGGGCCTCGCCCAATATCACCCCGTGAATGTCAGGAAAATCAGAATACAGGTTGGCAATCAATTCGATAAAAACCGCATGACCCTTGTAACGGGACAGCCGGCCAGGCAGCAACAATATTTGTTTCCCTATTAATTCCGGGAACTCTGAAAAGGTCTGGTTTTGCCACTGTTTCGACGGTTGGTATGCTTTTCGGAACACAGAACGGGAAGTTCCACCGTGAATAGTTACAATTTTTTCCGGGTCGACAAAGCTGTAGTTTCTCAAGCTGAAATCACGAACGTGGTCTGAAACAGAAATTACCCGGTCACCCCGGGCCATGATGGCGCTGTAAAAACTCACGGTATATTGGCCGTGCATGGTGGTCAAAAAAGCAGGGCGATCATCTGGGGTCAGACCTTTTATCGCGCGCCAGCATATCCACGCCGGAAAACGGGAATGCACATGCACGATGTCCGGCTTTGCAGACGCCAGCCAATTTTTGAGTTGCCTGATAAAACTTAAAGCGGAGAGTCGCTTCTTGCCAATAGGCCAGTCCAGATGATGCGCACCTGCAGCCCGAACGCGCTCACCTATGGGGCCGTCGGTCGCAATGACGGTGACTTTGTGGCCTTGTTTAACCAGGAATTCGCTGAGTTCTGTTGCGACCAGTTCTGAGCCGCCGATATTCAGGGAAGCAAGTGCCTGGACAATATGCATCGGGTCAGAGGGTTTTGGTCTGTCAAGCTTCGAGTACGTATTGCGCGCTGCAATACGGGCAAGAGGCTTCTCCGGTTTCCTCAATGGGAAGGTATACACGGGGGTGGGAATCCCACAGTTTCTGGCCCGGCATCGGGCAGGACAGCGGCAGATCCTCGCGCTTCACCTTGTAGGTTTTATCGGTGCTGGCGGTTTCCAGTGAGGTGTTACTGGCATCTGTTTGGTGTGTCACAAATCCTTCTCCGGACAGATCATGGTCGTACATTTTAACCACCTTATGCGGCGAAAACAGAACCATTCTGCGGTGGTTTGATGAACAGGGCATTAACAGGCGTTGAGGCCGTTGCGAAATCGACTTTAATTTTCCTGATGCAGGTAAGAGCGACAAATGTCCCGAGAGGCTGCCAAAAAAGCAGAAGCGTCAGCAGGGCTGCGGGAAAGCAAGGCCATGTGACGGGCGCGTGTAAGGGATGCCAGGGCTTCAATGAGGGATTGATATTGATCTGAACCTATCCATCCAGATCCCTTCAAGGCCTGAAGCTGTGCATGAGTGCCACTGGCCCCGGTGACGGAAAATTCGGAGGAACCTACCGTCAGTACGCCTAGTTGAGCGACAAAATCTATATCTATCAGGCCGCCCTCGCCATGTTTGAAATCATCGCCTGCCGGGTGCGCTTCACGCAGACGGCTGCGCATTTCTTTAACCCGGCTCTGAAGGTACTTTGGATCCCGGTCAATCTGCAGAATTTCTTCACGCAACCGAACAAATACCTGACCGATCATGGTGCTGCCAGCGCAGGGGCGGGCCCTGGTCAAGGCTTGTAATTCCCAGATCCATGCATTTTTCTTCTGGTACTTTTCAAAGGCTGCAATTGAAGAAACCAACAAACCGGAACGGCCGTTGGGCCGTAGTCGTGTATCCACCTCAAACAGGCGGCCGGAAGCCGTGGAAGAGATAAGGAAACTCAACAAGCGGCGCACGACAGCCGTGTGAAAGCGCTCCGGTTCCAATGGCCGCTTGCCATCAGAAGCATCATCGGCCTGTTCATACAGGAAGATCAGTTCCAGGTCGGAACCGTAGCTCAACTCCTCAGCGCCCAGAGAGCCATAGCCGATAATTGCGATTCCATTGCCCGGCAAACCCCCGTGCTTTGCTTCCACGTCTTTCAAGGCAAGCACATGGCAGCTGTGGATAATGGCCTCCGCCAACCGGCTAAGGCTTCTCTGTACCTGTCGTGCAGATAATGTGGTTTCCAGTTCGGCGACGGCGATTCTAAGACCAAAGGCCAACTTCATGTGATTCAGAGCCAACAGAGTGCTCTCGGTGTCGAGTTTTGAGTCAAGGATGCGTTGAGCAGTCAGCTGCATTTCCTGTTCGTCCGGTAGCAATTTGCCCAGGCCAGGATCGATCAATTCATCGAGCAGAGCGGGATGTCGAATCACGACCCGGGAAACCCAATCACTCTCAGCGAACAAAGACAACATTCGGTTCAGTGCAGACGGATTTTGCACCAGCAGGGAGAGATAGGCGCTGCGGCGGCAAATTGCCAGTACCAGGTTCAAAACATCGGTTAACACCTGCCTGGTAAAGCCGGCATCATCGAGCCGGGCCAGCAACCCGGGCATAAATTGATCGAGTCTCTGCGCAGCCCGGTTACTCAACGAGAGACGGGAAAGAGTGGCCGTGAAACTCTTTAAACACCCTTCCATCGGTTCGCCAGGATGCCAGATACCGGACTTGATGGCTGGCCACTGTTCCTGAGCTTGAGTATTCTCATCTGGCGAAAGCCGTTCCGGAAAACACACTTCGATATGGGCAGAAATACGTTTGCGAGTGTCTTCGAGTGCGGAGAGCAATGAGCCGGCATTATTGAACCGCATGAGCTGCGCCACACGTTCCAGATCATCTCCGGGTGGTAGCAGGGGGGTCTGCAGGTCGTGCAGAGCCTGGATTGCGTTTTCAAGTCTGCGCAGAAACTCGTAGCTCCGTTGCAGGGATTGCGCTGTTTCCGCCGGCAGGATTTCCAGGCGTTCCAGGGCCAGTAGCGCCGTCAATAATGAAGGCGTTCGTAAGCCAGGCTCGCGACCTCCACGAAGCAACTGAAAAGCCTGAACCAGGAATTCAATCTCGCGTATACCACCGGGACCACGCTTGATATCTTCAGCCCGGCCCTTCCTGGCAGAAGCCTCGCGCAGAGCACGGTACATTTCATGCAGGATCTCGACAGCGCCAAAATCTATGTAACGGCGATAAACAAACGGCGCCAGGGCAGAAAGAAGGTCCGCTCCGCCCTGAAGATCACCGGCCACCGGCCGGGCTTTGATCAGTGCATACCGTTCCCAGCCCCGGCCTTTACGCTGGTAGTACTGTTCCATGGCACCAAAACTGCAGACCAGCGGCCCCGATTCGCCAAAAGGCCTCAGCCGGGTATCCACACGAAAACAAAAGCCATGTTCACTCACATCTGAAAGACTGCGAACAATTTGCCGCGCCAGCTTTATAAAGAACTGCTCATTGGAAATTCTGCCGCGGCCGTCACACTTCCCTGCTTCAGGAAATGCAAAAACGATATCTATATCTGATGAAAGATTAAGCTCCGCTCCGCCCAGCTTTCCCATGCTGATAATAACGATTTTCTGACCCTGGCCCTCGCTGTCCCTTGGGGTTCCAAACCGGCTGATTAGCTGGTCGTGGTGATGCGTCGAGGATGCCTGAAGGCAATGCTCAGCCAGCAAGGAAAGGTCGGACATGGTTTCTTCCAGCGAGGCCAGGCGGTTTAGCTCCCGCCACGTGATGCGCAACATTTCCCGGTTCCGGAATTTACGCAGCCCGGTGTCCAGGCCATGTTTATCAATAGTGGATTCCAGCTCTCCTGAAGCCGGCGGTGCGAGACCATTCAATCGGCCCTGCTGCTTGAGATCTTCAAACCACTGCGGCTGACGGGTGATTAATCCATCAAGGAAGGGGCTGCATTCACGCGCAATACTCGAAGACCATTCAGACATACTTTGAGTATATCCAAAGGACATTTGAGGAGTGATCTTATCGCCAAAGCGGTCGACGATGATTCCGTCAATCAACACCAGGAAAGAGGACCTGAAACCTTAAATTTGTTTATGGTTTTGGTCGAGCGCTTCCTTAATCACTTGCAGCAGCCTGCCAGCATCCCCGCTGTCGTACCTGATTGAGCCGTCATCATTCACGAGTTTCCAGTCCTTGCTCTCGATCATGAGTTTATTGCTCTCATAGCGGGGGAAGAACTCCTCGTAAAGGCCGTTCAGATCCTCCAGGTAGGTATCGCCCGCGGCAAGCAGGCCACGCTCACTCTCCCGGACCTTACCTTCCTGGATGAGACGTTTCTCAATCCTTACCTTGAGCTCATCCACCTCGGTGTGGGGATAAATCACCAGGTCGGGCTCCGGAATCTTGAGTTTCATCGCGTCGTACTGGTGGGTAAGAATCATTTTCTCCCTTTTGGAAAGAAAGCCATCGTGGTAGTTCTTCTCGGTGAAAATGTAGATGTCTTCTTCCTTGATGCGGTCGGTCACTGCGGGGCGGGGAGAGATGGTCATGTGCCACCAGTTCCTGAACCTGCTGGATAGGAAAAACACCTGGGTGTTGTAGGCATGCTCTTTACGGTCGCCGTAGTAGAAATTGAGCACCAGTTCATCGACCTCTTCCCGGTAAAAGTCGTAATCCCAGTTTTTCTCGATCAATTTACAAAGCGTGGTTTTGCCCGCAGATATATTGCCCATAACAGCTATGATCCGCTTCATTCGAACAGCCTCCTGGTGCCCGGTACTCTGCTAATGATGCCGCGACTACCTGTTCGAGTCCGTCACCTGTTCTGAAGTCAATAGCCTCGGTGTCGATAATGAGATAGGGGAAACCGCATTTCATGATCCAAGGCCTGTAGAGATCATTGAGATTGCTCAGGTAGCTGTTTTCCGGATGTGCAAGCTCAGCTTCTTCCCCCCGGCTGCGACCCAATATTCGACTTTTCAGGGCATCTACATCGCTTTCCAGGTAAATAATAAGATCGGGCATTGGTTTGTTGGTCATTACCAGCTTGAACAGCTCCTGGTATTTCCTGTAATCCCGGTCAGTGATGTATTCGTTATTGTTGGAGTTCTTGGTAAAGATGCGGTCTTCGTAGATGCTGCGGTCCTGGACAACCGACTGGCTTTCCCGCAGCAATTCGTTAAGAACCCCCAGATCCAGTAGACGGGACAGGAAATAGGTTTCCTGGATTTTGTAGCCCCAGTATTCAGCCTCCTCTTTGATCTTGAGAAAACCTTCCGGGTCTTTGCCGTCCAGCTTGGTGCCTTTCAGGGCATCATAAGAGCTGACGGCTTTGTAGTATTTTTCCAGGTAACCATGCTTTTTTACGTAATCGACGCGTTCAAGAAAAGAAACGATTTTTCCGCCGGACCGGTCTTCAAGGGCCTGGGTCAGCGTGGATTTACCGGCTGCGATATTGCCGGCAATTGAAATGAGATAACTTTCCAAAGGTTCCTCCAAAACTGAGTTGTTCCAGGACGAAGTCGTTTGCTGCTTAAAAAACGGTAAGTCAGACCAAGGACATGCGCGTCAATGCCCTGGTTGGGTTTTGAAAGATCGCCATTTGAATAACGCATATACCGGTAATGAAAACCGAGCCGGTCTGAGCGTACTCCAAAGCCGATGCGATTTTCAAACTGCCACGAGGAACCCATTTGCCGGCCACCAACCAGGTCCTCGGAAAGGACCGCGAGCCCGATGCCTGCTTCAACAAACGGACGGTAGTTTCCTTTGTTATTACCAAAAGTGAGTACAAATACCGGCGATAAAGCGACAGCAAAGACATCATCTCTTTCCGCGTTCCAGTAGTTGATTGAACCCTCGTAATACCCGCTCAAACGGCTGCTCTTACCCTGCCACAAAGTATGCTTGAAATCCCACTGCATACCGAAGCGATATATATCAAATTCAGAATGCCCCCGCGAAACGTTTGAGGAACTTCTGCCCAGGTCAAAAAAGAAGGCTCGGCCTTCTTCCTGTGCTAATGCGCAGGGGCTGCCCAGCAAGGTAAGAATCGCGAGGGAACTACAGAGTTTCTGAAACATTATTTTGCTCGGGAATTGAAGCGTGGAGTATAGCCAATGTTGTTTTCAGTTTCGCCCCGAGGAAACAAAAACCCCGCCAAAGCGGGGTTTCTTATCTCACTCAGCATATGAGCTTCAAACAGGTGAGCAATTTTGGTTCGTGGGTAGGCGTGGGAGCATTTCGAGCTGGGAGTTACCGAAACAGGTAATGACCAGCGAGAAAAATCCCGCAACAACGCCACGGGCCAAAAGAGCCAGATGTTTTACATCATGCCGCCCATGCCGCCCATACCACCCATATCCGGAGCCCCCATCGGAGCATCATCCTTGGGCATTTCAGCGACCATGGCTTCGGTGGTGATCATCAGGCCAGCAATCGACCCGGCATGCTCCAGCGCAGAACGGACGACCTTGGTCGGATCGAGAATACCGGTCTTGACCATATCGGCATATTCACCGGCAGCCGCATCGTATCCGAAGTTGCCTGTGCCATCCTTGACCTTATTAAGGACCACGGAGCCTTCTTCGCCTGCATTGATGACAATCTGGCGCAGCGGCTCTTCCATAGCACGCAGGACAATTGAAATACCCACATTCTGATCTTCGTTATCACCCTTGAGACCCGCAATGGAAGTCAGGGCACGAATCAATGCGACACCACCGCCCGGGACCACGCCTTCTTCAACCGCAGCGCGGGTGGCGTGCAGGGCGTCTTCAACCCGGGCCTTCTTTTCTTTCATTTCGATTTCAGTAGCAGCGCCAACCTTGATCACTGCAACACCGCCAGCCAGCTTGGCAACGCGTTCCTGTAACTTCTCACGGTCGTAGTCTGAGGTGGCTTCCTCTATCTGCGCGCGGATCTGGTTAACCCGGGCAGCGATATCGTCATGCTCACCTGCGCCGTCAATAATGGTGCTGTTTTCCTTGGTGATCTGGATCTTCTTGGCAGAACCCAGTTCTTCCAGCGCGGCTTTCTCAAGAGATAAGCCGACTTCCTCGGAAATTACGGTTCCACCGGTAAGGACAGCGATGTCTTCCAGCATGGCTTTACGGCGATCGCCAAACCCGGGAGCTTTAACAGCAGCAACCTTGACGATACCGCGAATGGTGTTGACCACCAGGGTTGCCAGTGCTTCGCCTTCGATGTCTTCAGCGATGATCAGCAATGATTTACCGGTCTTGGCCACGGCTTCAAGCACCGGAAGCAGGTCGCGAACATTGCTGATTTTCTTGTCGTGTAACAGGACATAAGGTTCTTCAAGTTCAACGCTCATGCTTTGCTGGTCGTTGATGAAGTAGGGCGACAGGTAACCGCGGTCAAACTGCATGCCTTCAACAACGTCCAGTTCGTTGTCCAGGCCCGTACCGTCTTCAACGGTGATCACGCCTTCTTTACCGACTTTTTCCATTGCCTGGGCAATAATGTTGCCGATTTCATGGTCAGAGTTGGCAGAAATGGTGCCAACCTGGGCGATCGCAGCATTGTCTTCGCACGGCGTGGAAAGCGATCCCAACTCTTTAACTGCCGCTCTAACTGCTTTATCGACACCACGCTTGAGATCCATCGGGTTCATGCCGGCAGCGACGGCTTTGAGGCCACCTGACAGGATGGCTCGCGCGAGCACCGTGGCGGTGGTTGTTCCGTCTCCGGCAACATCAGAGGTTTTGGAAGCGACTTCCTTGACCATCTGTACGCCCATGTTCTCGAACTTGTCTTCCAGTTCCACTTCCTTCGCGACGGATACACCGTCCTTGGTTACCGTTGGTGCACCAAAGCTTTTGTCCAGTACAACATTACGGCCCTTGGGGCCGAGGGTTACCGTGACGGCATTCGCCAATACATTGACGCCATGCATCATTTTGCTGCGGGCGTCCTCGCCAAAACGTACGTCTTTCGCACTCATAGTCTATATCCTCAATATGAATTCTTTAGCGGGAGCCTGATCAGTCTTCGATCACGGCCATAATGTCTTCTTCGCGCATGACAAGCAGTTCCTCGCCATCCACCTTGACCTCGGTGCCGGAATACTTTCCGAACAGGACGGTATCGCCGACCTGTACATCCAGGGCCCGCTTATCGCCGTTTTCCAGGATCTTGCCATTGCCTGCAGCAAGAATCTCACCGCGGACGGGTTTTTCAGTCGCCGAATCCGGAATCACAATACCGCCGGCAGACAGACGCTCTTCTTCCATGCGTTTTACAATCACACGGTCGTGTAAAGGACGAAGTTTCATTGGAGTTTCTCCCCAGATTTACAAGTAGTTGTTTGAATCGACGCAGATGCTCTATTGGCAATCTAACGCATTTCACTTGTGGCAGCCGAAATCGGCTTTAGCCACAGCCTGCACGCTAGATTGGGATATCCCGTGATCATTTCAAGTGTTTTTTGTAACCAAATGATCGGGGGTGCGTATATTCTCATGAGATGAGCAGGGAATACCGTCAATGGGTAGTCGAATACCAGGACCAGGCGTGGACACTGGCGCGCTACATATTGAAGGATGCAAGCGAGGCTGAGGACGCCACCCAGGAGGCTTTTGTGAAGCTCTGGAACAACCGGAACGCAATTGATCGTAATCGCGTAAAACCCTGGCTGATGCGGGTAACCCGGAACCATTGCCTGGACCGATTGAGACGCCGGCGGCCGGAACAGGAATTCAAAGAATACCAGGCCGTGGAAGAACACGGTCCGATGCGGGGAGCAGAGCAAAGCGAACTGGCTATGTTTCTAAAAAGCGCGATTGCCGCGCTTAAAGAACCCTACCGCACCCTGGTGGTGCTGAGGGACATACAGCAACACAGCTACGAAGAATTATCAGGCGTTACGGAATTAAGCCTGTCGCAGGTCAAGGTTTACCCGCACAGGGCAAGAAAGCAGCTGCGGGAGCAGTTGGCGGAGGTAAGACCATGACTGAACATAACGGCCCCAATGAAAACGGCAAAGAAACCAGGGAAGAGCGGATCAACGCCCTGCTGGAAGGGGAGCTCAATCAGGACGAATCTGAAGCCCTGAAGCGGGCGGCAACCGGAGATCAGGAATTGGCACGGGCTATCATTGAGGCCTACCAGCTGCAACGTGCGATGGAGCATGTGCAGGCGGAAAAGGCGCCGGCCAGCCTGCGACGCAGTTTGAAACAGATACCGCGGCAAAACCGGCCGGTATTTTTGCAGCGCCGTTGGGCGATGGCATTTGCGGTTGTGCCACTGGTGATCCTAAGTGTGTTTTTGCTGAGGTCACCGGAGCCTTCGGTCACGCAAGCGCAGCCTGTTAATACCGAGATGGCCAGGCCCGAACAGGCCAGGCAGGATCTGGCAGTTGCTTTCGCCTACGTAGACAAGGTTAGTGATATCACCGGCAACCGAATTGAATCTGAACTTGGCGGCGAAATGTCTGATGCCGTCGCCGGCAGTATTTTTAAGACTATTCAACATCAGAAACTTTTATGAACAGGAGATTTAAAATGAAACGTTTTTTTATCACAGCAGTTTGTACCTTATTGACCTTGCCGGCCATGGCCCAGGAAGATGCCCTGAAAGATCTTCCAGGGTTCGTGGACTTCGGTGAAATGAACAGCATCTATGGTGAACCCAAGGTCAAGATTTCCATCGGTGGCGCTCTGTTGGGCTTTGTCGGTGCGATGACCGAGAACGATGACCCGGAAACCGCAGCTATTTTCAACAAGCTGAAAGGTATACGCGTCAGTGTCTATTCAACCGAAGATGCGGGCGCCGATGCCGCGCTGGAACAGGTAGATCACGTCAAAAGCATGTTGCAGAACTCTAACTGGGAGGCGATTGTGCAGGTCAACGACGATGGTGAGCAGGTGCAGATATTCATGAAGATGAACGGCAACAAGATGGACGGCCTGACCCTGATGGCGGTTGATAGCGAGGAAGCCGTATTCATCAATGTGATCGGTCAATTGGATCCGAAAGAACTGTCGCAGGTAATGGATAACTTCGATATTGATATCGAGGATGCCATGGAGATTGACATAGACTGACCTGGACATTGATTGAAATGAGAACTCTTGTTCACAAGACTGGTCTGCTCAGGGCCGGTCTGATTTTGAGTATCATCGCGTTGCTCACAGCTTGTGGCATCACAGCGCCTCGCAATAACGAAGGATACGCAAATCTGGATTCCCTCGGTTTGTTTGACACCGATCGCAAGTTTGCCTTGTCTATTGGCCCTGCTGTACTTAACTTTGCTGCTTTCGCCATGGATGAGGATGAGCCGGAAACGGCCGCCTTGTTGCGCGGTCTGGACGGAGTCCGAATTCGGATTTACGAGATTGACGGGGACGCGGAACGGGTGGCTTTAAAAGTAAAAAACATGAGCTCCCGGCTGCGGAAGGAAAACTGGCAACCGGTGATGCTGGTCCAGGAAGATGATGAACAAACGCATATGCTGATGCGCTCCAAAGGCGAGCAAATCCAGGGCTTAACGTTGATCACCTCCGACGACGAAGAAGCGGTGGTCATCAACCTGATGGGTCACCTCGACCCCAGGCACTTTACCGATGTGATGGATGCGCTGGAAGTGGACGCCCCGGATGTAAAGGTAGCCACGCTGGAATAGTCTTGTCCCGTGGGAGCGATTACAAATCGCTCCTACAGAATGGTTCTAGGGATCGTCGCGAACAACCACCGTATCTGCCACCGCAATCACCTCATCACAGGCCAATCTGGCACGTTCGGCGTGCTCGCGAACCTTGGCCTCGCTGCTGCCCTGGTAAATACAAACCGTACCCACGCGGCCATCCGGCTCGGCAAGAACGTAAGATCGAATCCACCGAACATCATCCGGCATCTCTTCGTTCCCAACCCGGGTTGATTCCTCGGCTGCGGCACCCGGTTCAGGCGCATCAGCCCATGCACTGCGTCTTGAAATTACGAAAGTATCCATCTCAATGATCCTTTTGTTCTTAGTGTGCCTCTTCCAGTTTAGGTTAATTTCTGCGTACCTGCAGTTTGCTATCATGCGCGGCATGTCATCTATCCAACGGTTGTTGATCATCAGTTGCCTGCTGGTTGGCTGTACAGCCTGTGCGGCGGGGAATTCTTACGTGGAACTGAAAGGCCAGAAATTCCTGGTGGAAATCGCGGATGACAGAGAGGAACAGTCTTTAGGTTTAATGTTCCGCGACAGCGTGCCGCAAGACCAGGGTATGTTGTTCATTTTCGAAAATGAAACGCCACGCAGCTTCTGGATGAAAAATACACGAATTCCGCTCGATATCATTTATTTCAGCAGTGAGCTGAAGCTGGTAAGTGTCGCCAGTGCAAAACCCTGCCGGGTGGAGCAATGCCCAATCTATCCGAGCAAGGGACCCGCCCGGTACGTTTTGGAACTTAATGCCGGCAAAGCTTCGGAACTTGGGCTGGTAGCCGGCGACGAAATGACCTTGCAGCTAGGAAGATTCTGATCAGCGGATTTTAAGTCCGTGATCTGGTTGAGCGTGTGAAAACCAGCCTGGTAGGGGATCAATAATTCTGCAAAACCTGGCTGATCCATCATCTCGTCAGCAAACGGCACAAAAACTTTCATGAGCCAAGTATCTGCCGCCAGTGTGACGGCGCGGAGACAGAATTGTGCCAATCCCGGGGCAGTTCAGGAATTGGACAAGTTTTACTTCCAAACTCAGTTTTCGGGCGGGTCTGCGTCGGGTGGTTCTTTGCCGGGGGGCAGTTCCAGACCTTTTTTATGTAATGAACCCAGCAGCGCAGTCACCAAACCCAACAGAACTTCATCAAGGAAGGGAATCACGTCAGGGATTAGCAGGTCCAGACCAAAAACGGCAGCGGTAACTAGAAAAAGCTGCGGAAAGCGCAGGCGCGTGGCATATCCAAGTAACCATCTGATAGGCGTAAAAGACCAAGGACTCATTGGTCCAGTCTAAACCTTGTACAGGCACTGGTAATAATAAACGGGATGACAAGGACGCCGATAGACCGTATCGGTGCCTTTCGGGTTTTTAGAAAAGAGACCGGTGGTAAGCTGCACAAAGGCTGAACCGCGTACGAGGAAATGATAAAAGTTATTCAAATATCGGATTGCCACATTTCTTCAGATCCGGGTGCGATTTACCGGGGTGTTAACCCTCGGGCAGAGTTCGAAAAGCTGTTGCCGGAGGTTCGGAAATGGCAGCCGAACCTGGTACTGGCGACAGGGGACCTTGCTGAAGACGCAAGCCGCGAAGCCTATCACTACCTTTCTGAACAACTGGCTACGCTTGGCACGCCGGTATTAACCATTCCAGGTAACCATGATGAGCCTGCGTTGCAGCGTGAAACTTTCGCTGTAACACCGCGGGACCTTCCCATTGCTGTTCTGCACCGTGGTTGGCAGTTGATTCTGCTCAACACTGCCAAACCTGGAAAGATAGGGGGCTTGCTGACTAAGCCGGAAATCCGGGAGCTTGAATGTTTGCTTGCAGAAAACAAACTACCAGTGCTGGTAGTTCTACATTACCAACCGGTGTCGACAGCCAGTCCATGGATCGATCGTTTCGATTTGCTGAAGCCAGATGAGTTCTGGGACTGCCTGGAAGGATCAAATAATGTCAGGGCAGTGCTGTGGGGACACATTCATCACGATTTTTCAGATCAACGAAAGGGCGTAAAACTCCTCGGAGCGCCCTCTACGGCAGCAAACAGCCTTGCAAAACAGGAGAAATTCACGCCTGACCAGGCGGGGCCGGCGTGCCGTTGGCTGGAACTGGGTGCTCAAGGCCAGGTTGAAACTGGGATATTGCGCGTGCAGAACTAGAGTCCTGTCCTGCAAACTGGAACCATCTCAAATTTCAATCATCTCAAAATCTTCTTTGCTGGCACCGCAATCCGGGCAAGACCAATCTTCAGGTACATCATCCCAACGCGTACCGGGAGCCAGGCCTTCTTCCGGGCAGCCTTTATCCTCTTCGTACATCCATCCACAAATGATGCACATCCAGACTTTGTATTCCTCGCCGTTTTCCGGCGCAGCCCTATCCTGAAGTTCATTCACCTGGTAATCGCTCACGTTTTGGTTGCAAAAATTTGAGAGCGCGTATTTTGCCACGCCGCTGCCGCCGCGGGAACAGGTAAAATGCTTATTTGTGAACAAAACTTTCGATAAGCAAAGGCTTAACAAGGATCCGGTACAACATGACAAAAAACGCTGAAATGCTGGCAAGGGCCAGGAAGCGAATACCCGGTGGTGTGAACTCACCGGTAAGAGCCTTTAAAGGGGTTGGCGGGGAACCTTTGTTTTTCCAAAAAGCGGAGGGGTCACGCCTCTACGATCTCAAGGGCCGGGGGTATATTGATTATGTCGGCTCCTGGGGTCCTATGATTACCGGCCACGCACACCCGGACATTGTGAGTGCGGTCCAGAATGCCGCGGCCAGGGGTCTGAGCTTCGGTACACCCACGCCCTCAGAAGTCACCATGGCAGAACGCTTGTGTGAACTGGTTGGCAGCATGGACATGGTTCGCATGGTGAACTCGGGGACCGAGGCAACCATGAGTGCGATCCGGGTTGCCAGGGCCGCCACCTGCAGAGATCGCATCATCAAGTTTGAAGGTTGCTACCATGGTCATGCGGATGCTTTCCTGGTCAAGGCCGGCAGCGGGGCCTTGACCCTGGGGATTCCCAATTCCCCGGGGGTGCCAGCCGCCACGGCTGATCTCACGATAACGCTGCCATTCAATGACGCAGAAGCTGTACGACAGGCCCTGGAGCTTGAAGGGGAGCAAGTAGCGGCCATTATTGTTGAGCCAGTGGCCGGCAATATGAACTGCATCCCGCCGGCCGGAGGCTATCTTGATGCATTACGTCGTCTTTGCGACGAACACGGCTGTGTCCTGATTTTTGACGAAGTGATGACCGGTTTCCGGGTTGCGCTTGGTGGAGCTCAGTCGCTGTTTGGGGTAAGGCCTGACCTGTCTACATTTGGAAAGGTAATCGGTGGCGGAATGCCAGTGGGCGCTTTTGGCGGAAAGCGGGAGTTAATGGAACTGGTCGCACCCAGCGGGCCCGTATACCAGGCCGGCACCCTGTCGGGCAACCCAGTAGCTATGGCTGCAGGCCTGGCCAATCTCGACCTGATTTCAGCGCCGGGATTCTATGCACAATTGGGAAGCAGGACCGAACAACTGGTAAACGGGCTCCGGAATGCTTCGCGGCAAGCAGGGGTGTCGATGGCTTTTAGCCAGGTCGGCGGAATGTTTGGTTTGTTCTTTACTGACCTGGCGGAGGTAACTTCATTTGCCGAGGTGATGAAGTGCGACGTTGAGGCCTTCAAGCACTTCTTCCATGGGATGCTGGAGGCTGGTATCTACCTCGCACCATCCGCGTTCGAGTCGGGATTTGTTTCCTCGGCGCACAGCCAGAAAGACATTAAAGACACGATCAATGCCGCCGCGACTGTTTTGGCCCGGATGGCAGGCTGATTTTGACACTTTGTGTCTAAGACATGAGGCTGCCCCGGCAGATTCGCAGTTCCACCGGCAGAGTCCACCACAAACCGATCGATTCGGTAACAGTTACCGGTGTTGCATCAGCCTGCTCTGGCTGCAGTTCACTCATCCAGAAAAAGGTCTTTCATCAGCGGTACACCCGGTTTTACCGCATAGCGTGTAAAATCGCTTACACCCTCTTCAATCAACACCGTTTCGTCAATGAAAAAGTTTCCTGTGCATTCGCGACTCTCTCGGGTCAGGATAGCGTGCGCTGCATCAGCCATGATCTCTTCCTTGCGGCAGTTTTCGGGATTTACCCTTCCGCCCAGCATGCTGATGGCCGCGGTGGCAATCACCGTGCGTGGCCACAAGGCATTAACAGCAATTCCTTCTTCAACGAACTCCTCGGCCATGCCAAGCACGCACATGCTCATGCCGTATTTCGACATGGTGTAAGCCACATGGTCCTTGAACCAGTTCGGATTAAGATTCAGCGGCGGTGAAAGGTTAAGAATATGTGGGTTTTCAGCCTTCAAAAGATAGGGGATCGCTGCAGCTGAACAGGCATAAGTGCCCCGTACGTTGACTGAGAACATCAGGTCAAAACGTCGCATAGCCAGCGTCTGTGTGCCGAGCAAAGAGATTGCGCTGGCATTATTGACCAGGATATCGATCCCGCCGAAATGATCTGCGGCCCGCGCAAAGGCTGCAGAGATCATCTGCTCATCCCGGACATCCAGCTTGATCGCCAAAGCCTTCCCGCCGGCTGCTTCGACTTCGGCTGCTGCTGTGTGAATCGTGCCCTCCAGGACGCGATGCGGTGTGTCGGTTTTCGAAGCAATGCCGATATTGGCGCCGTCGCTTGCTGCCCTTAATGCAATTGCCTTGCCGATGCCCCTGGAAGCACCGGAAATAAACAGGGTTTTGTTTTTCAGGCTTTGCATTTTATTTGTTCTCCCCAGCGCCGGATGGCTTGTCGTATCATACCGTACGTGCGGCATATCGCCGCGCAAAACGCCAGACTATTCTGGGGGAGCATGGATAACACCTGGACACAGGACTTGTTGAACTGGGTTAGCGGTAACCCTGGCTGGACGGGAGTCCTTGTGTTCCTGATAGCCTGTGGTGAATCCCTGGTGGTAATCGGGATCCTGGTTCCGGGCATTGTGATTCTGTTCGGCGTTGGCGCCATGATCGGTCTGGGTGTTATAGACTTTACCCCGATCTGGATCTGGGGATCGCTGGGTGCATTGTTCGGTGACCTCATCAGCTATGCAGTCGGACGCCGCTATCGGGAGCACCTGGTCGACATATGGCCGTTCTCACGATTCCCTTCAATGTTGCAGCGTGGTACCGCTTTCTTCAACCAGCACGGGGCTAAAAGTGTGATCGCCGGCAGGTTTATCGGACCACTGCGTCCGGTCATACCGGCCACCGCCGGTATGCTGGGGATGAGACCTGGACGATTCTTTGGTGTAGACATACCGGCCAGCATTATCTGGACACCTGCCTACTTGCTACCAGGGATGCTGTTTGGGGCATCCCTGGAGGTTGCAGGCGAATATGCCGGCCGTCTCAGCCTGGTGTTGGTTATCCTTGTCGTGGCGCTTTGGCTCACCTGGTGGTTAATCTGGGCTGTTTACGAATTACTGGTCAGTCGCTCTGCAATCTGGCTGGGAAAGGCCATTAATTGGTCCCGACGTCATCCCATGATGGGAAAATTATCGGGGCCAGTACTGGACCCTGCCCAACCTGAGGCACTTTCTGTTGGCATATTGGGGGGCTTGTTGGTCGTCACATTGTGGAGCCTTGCACTATTGCTGTTTTTTTCACCGTTTGCCGCGCGCCCTGAAGCCATTGACCAGGCTGTGATGACCCAGGCACTGGCACTTCGAAATCACATCGCTGATCCAACCATGGTGGCCTTAACACAGATATCCCGGTGGTGGGTGCTTTTACCCGCCCCGTTTGCCGTCATGCTTTGGTTATTCGGAGCGGGGAGGGTTACGGCTGCCGTTCACTGGCTGGTGGCAATCGGTGGCGGTGTGTTGCTGCAATTAAGCTTAGGCTGGACGTTGCGAGCGACACCCCTGCTGCACAGTGCGGGGATCGATGAATTTTACATACCCAGTGCCGCCCTGACCCTGTGCACGGTGGTGTTGGGGTTCTTTTCTGTGATGGTTGCCGGTGAATTACCGGAACGCCACAGGAAATGGTCTTACATGGCATCTGCTCTGATTTTGGTGCTCCTTTTACTGGCACGCGTCTACCTGGGACTGGACTGGCTCAGCGGTGGGCTGGTTGGAATCTTGCTGGGGTTTACCTGGACAGTCATTATTGGTATCGCTTATCGACAACGTGTCTCCCAGTCTTTTTCAGCAATTCTGGTAAGCCTTATCTTTTTCGGTACATTGGCCGTCACCATGGCCTGGCAGATTGAACAACGACTCAGACAGGACCTGGATTCATTGCAGCCGGACTTGCCACAAACCTATTTTCAGGAGATGCAATGGTGGGACAAAGGGTGGTCTCAATTACCCAGCGAAAGAACCAGTTTCAAGGCGGTGGCAGCGCGGAGATTTAATGCACAGCTTGCGGTCAGCCTGACAGAACTTGAAAGCGCTTTAATATTAAAAGGTTGGGAGCATGCACCGGAAGCAAATTGGCAGTGGTTGATGCGGGCGCTGAGCCCATCGGCTGGTGTAGATAGCCTGCCGTTGATCAGCAAGGACTATCTCGGTCGCGCTGAAGTGCTGAAGCTGAGATTGAAGGGCGATCATCCCGACAATCAGTTGACTGTTCGTGTTTGGGATTCCGGCGCTCGCATCACACCCGGGCAGCAACCCCTGTACCTGGCCCAGGTCTCGAAAGAGGTTTTGAAGCAAAGGCTGGCATTTTTCAGTTACTGGCGTGCATTACCCGCCGGCGGGCAGGAACTTCAAAAATTGAAAAATGAATTACCGGGTTTTGAAATCCGGGTTGTTGAACCGGACCTGCTGCTGTTCAGGGCTCAACGTCACTGAAACCGCGGTAGTATCTCCAACAAAACCTGGAGACGCTGTACCGGGTCATTAAGCTCCAGCAATCCCTGGCGTTCCATGTTTTTCAAAGGTAGTAGTTCTGTCAACCGGTATCCCACCCATTCAGCATCTTCCAGGCGGTTGGCAGCATATTCAGGGTAATTTGCTGCCAGCTTGTCCATGAACCGGTCTACAAACGTGGACAACAACAGATGAGAATCAGGAACTGCCTGGGCTTTCGGATCAGCCATCCATTGAACCCTGGCTATCATCAGGCCGTTATTCCGCATCTTCGTGGAACGAATCATAAATCGTTCCTGGCCCTGGACAGTTATGCCCAGTAAACCATTTTCCAGGGTGTTCCAGTCCCGGATATGGGCAATTGTCCCAATCCTGGCATGTTGCGAGGCAGATTCCGGCCCATTGTTTTCCATGATCAGGCAGACGCCGAAACCACTTTCATCACGCACACAGTCGCGCACCATGTCCAGGTAACGCGGTTCAAAAATTTGCAGTGGCAGAAAACCACCGGGAACCAGGACGGTTTGCAGTGGAAATAACGGAATCTCAGAATCAGGGCCAGAACTTGCTATTTGCATGATTTAGGGCCTGTTAAATGTTAACGGGCCCTAATAAGCCCAGTCACGTTCCTGGATACTGGTGCTAAAGCGCGCAGGAGCGGAATCGAACCCCCCATTACTCATGAAGACGACGTGATCGCCGGGTTTCACCATGTCCAGCATTTGACCCAGCATATCATCCGTGCGGGTGACTACTCTTCCCCGGCCGTCCAGCGCCGCCAGCGCTACCTGGGGGTCCCAATCGATACCCAGCGACGTTTTTAGCCAGATAAAATCGCCGGCGATGAGGGCGGGACCCAGTTCATTTGTGTGTACCCCGGCCCGCATGGTGTGGCTGCGAGGCTCCAGTGCCACAAGGATTCGGGCATTCCCCACTTTTCGCCGCACACCTTCAAGGGCTAACCTGATGGCGGTGGGGTGGTGCGCAAAATCATCATAGACAAAAACATCATGTAGCTGGCTGAGCAGTTCCATCCTGCGTTTAACGCCTTTGAAGGTTGCGAGCGCTTCGATGGCCGCTGTCGCCTCAACGCCTGCCGCAACCGCCGCGGCGATCGCAGCGCAGGCGTTTTGAGCGTTGTGCCGACCGGTTGACTGCCAACTCACGCTTCCCAGCTCAGATCCGGAATGCGAGAAACTCAGTTGCCGGCCATCCGGGCTATCCATTTTCACTTGCCAGTCGGAATCTCCATCCAGGCTGAAACGCTGTAAATCACTCCAGCATCCTTGCTCCAGCACGCTTTCGAGCTTGTTGTCATGCGCATTACTGATGATGGTGCCATTACCCGGAACGGTTCGAACCAGGTGATTAAACTGGGTTTGAATGGCCGTCACGTCAGGGTAGATATCCGCATGGTCATACTCGAGGTTATTGAGGATGGCAATACCCGGACGGTAGTGAACAAACTTCGCGCGCTTATCAAAAAACGCTGTGTCGTATTCATCCGCCTCGACCACAAAGAAATCTTCGCCATTGCGCGCTGACATATTGAAGTTCAGAGGCACGCCCCCAATTAGAAAACCGGGATTCAGACCTGCGCTTTCCAGTATCCACGCTATCAGGCTGGAGGTCGTCGTCTTGCCGTGGGTACCGGCAACAGCGATGACCCGTTTGCCTCGAAGATAGTTCTCACCCAGCCATCGGGGACCGGAGGTGAACCTGATTCCCTGGTTGAGCACGTGCTCTATTGCCGCATTTCCACGACTCAGTGAGTTTCCAATAATGACCAGGTCAGGTTCCGGATCAAGCTGGACCGGGTCGTAGCCTTCGGTCAAACGGATTCCTTCCGATTCCAGCAAAGTGCTCATCGGTGGATAGCTATGTTCATCAGCCCCGGTGACTTTGTGGCCTGCACGTTGCGCCAGCAAAGCAACGCCGCCCATAAAAGTTCCACATGCGCCGAGGATATGTATATGCATTAAGCGTTCTCTGGAGACGGGTTCAATTAAACGCAAATTCGACCAGCACGTAGCTGCTTGCCAGTAGTAAAACTGCGACCAACATGCCCTGGGCCATGCTAATAGACAGTGCGTTTTTATAAATGTGCGCATCAACCACCATGCTCCAGAAAAATATGCCAAACCAGGCCAGGGCCAGTATCGGTTGCTGGCGGGCAGGATTAGCCTGTGAAAGGAACATGAATGACAAAATCGTGAAGATAATACCCACTCCCGCCAACGCACTCAGGGTCTGAGAAAGACGCTCCGGGTACTTTCGAAACTGGAGCATCACAATTACTGCGGCGAACTGCAACGCCGCAGCGGCAAGAGCCGCAGCGGCCGAATTATCGTCTCCCAGACTTTGGCCTGTAAAGATACCCAGCATCAGGTAAGCGGCAACGATCGCCAGTGTTATTGACCAGGAGGAGGGTAAATCTTCGGGACCTGATCGCAACCTCAGGATGCCGAGCAGGCTGCTAAAAAGACTGTTCATTATTGAGATGGGTTCCAGAATCGGCGGCTGTGCAAATCGTTTTGCACCGGCTCGTATGGGTGATTCATTCGTAAAAGGACTGCCTGGTCAGGCAGAAGACTCCAGCTTTTCCATGGCTAGAACACTCAGGATAAGCTGCAGGACCTCCTCGATGGAACCTGTACCCAAAACCCGCGTCAAGAGACCTTTTGTGCCATAGTAATCCACTACCGGCGCTGTCTGCTCTTCGTATATATTCATTCGATTGCGGACCACGTCTTCCGAGTCATCGCTACGGCCTTCCCCTGCCGCTCTTTTGGCAATGCGGGCAACCACCTGGTTGGTATCTACATCGATCTGAATAGCCTCTTCAACCGGCCGGCCGAGTTTATCCAGCAGTTCATCCAGGGATTCAGCCTGTGCAAGATTGCGAGGATATCCGTCAAGGATAAAACCGTTGCTGGCATCCGGGAGGATCATGCGTTCTTCCAGCAATTCAAGCGTCAGGCCATCGGGAACCAGCTCGCCGCAGTCCAGGATAGACTGCACTTTCAACCCCAGGGGAGTAGCCTCCTTAACGGCTGCCCGAAACAGCACGCCGGTAGATATGTGAGGCACTCCGAGTTCCTTTTCGAGTAAAGCTGCCTGGGTTCCTTTTCCTGATCCCGGCGCGCCCAGTAAAACGATTCGCATAAGACGGTTCCCGTCCTCTAGAATAGGCAACCCGTATATTGTACCTGTGCGGCTATGATTTACATCGAAAACCTTTCCTAAGGGATGATTAATGACAAAGAAAAATATCCTGTATGCCCAATCCGGCGGGGTGACCCCGGTCATCAATGCCACGGCCTGCGGAGTGATCGAGACTGCTCGTCAAAACAGTCGTGAAATCGGCAAGGTCCTGGCCGGAAAAGACGGCATAATCGGCATACTTGATGAACGGTTGATTGATACCTCAAGAGAAACAAAAGCCGACATTGCTGCACTGCGCCACACGCCGGGTGGCGCCTTCGGGTCGTGCAGGTACAAGCTGAGGAGCATTGAAGAAAGCCGTGCGGAATACGAGCGCCTGATCGATGTGTTCAAGGCTCATAATGTTGGATACTTCTTTTATAACGGTGGCGGTGATTCCGCGGATACCGCGTACAAGGTTTCACAGATCAGTGACAAGCTTGGCTCTCCGGTGCAGTGCATCGGCATTCCCAAAACCATTGATAACGACCTGGCCGTTACTGACAACTGCCCGGGCTTTGGCTCGGTGGCCAAGTACGTGGCGGTTTCGATTATGGAAGCCAGCCTTGATGTGGCGTCGATGGCGTCCAGTTCAACCAGGGTATTCGTACTCGAAGTCATGGGCCGGCATGCAGGTTGGATTGCTGCTGCCGGCGGGCTTGCTCAACGTGAGCGGGGAGACCCGCCGCATATTATTCTGTTTCCTGAAGTACCTCTAGATGAAAAAGCGTTTCTCAGAAAAGTCGACCATGCGGTAAAAACCTGGGGCTACTGCTCGATAGTGGTTTCCGAGGGTGTCAAGAACAGGAAGGGACAATTTCTGGCTGATGCCGGCACCCGTGATGCATTCGGTCATGTGCAACTGGGCGGCGTGGCACCGGTGGTCTCCAACATGGTGAAAGAAAAACTCGGCTACAAGTATCATTGGGCCGTTTCTGATTACCTGCAGCGCTCTGCGCGCCATGTCGCGGCCAAAACAGACGTTGACCAGGCCTATGCCATGGGTGCAGCTGCCGTGAAATTCGCTTTACAGGGGAAAACCGGCGTTATGCCTGTGATTGAGCGCACTTCTGACCGGCCCTACCGCTGGAAGGTTGGCGAGGCGAAATTAAGCAAGGCAGCCAATCGCGAAAAGAAGATGCCAAAGAATTTTATCTCGGCGGACGGTTTCGGGATAACCGCGGCAGCGCGTAGATACCTGGAGCCACTGATTCTGGGAGAAGACTATCCGCCGTACGACCGCCAGGGGCTGCCAATGTATGTGCGCCTGAAAAACCTGGCTGTCGCGACCAAACTTCCGCCATTTACCAGGGGACATGAGGAATAAAATGAGAAATATTGTCTGCATATCCGGCACCAGCCGGCCGGATAACTACACATCCAGGGCCCTGGCCCTGGTGGTCAACGAACTTGGAAAGGCCGGCGAGACCCATACTGTATTCGATGCACGTGACCTGGACCTGCCTTTTCCCGGCCAGCCGGCGAGCGAAGATTCGAACAGATTGAAGGCAGCGGTAACGGATGCCTCAGGAATTGTCCTGGCCAGCCCGGAATACCACGGTGGCATTTGCGCCAACACCAAGCTGATTATAGAAAACCTGGGTTTTCCATCAAAATTGGCAGGTAAGCCGGTCGCGGTAGTCGGCGTAGCTGACGGCCGTATAGGAGCGATCAAGTCACTGGAGCAATTGAAAGGAATCTGTTCGCACGTTGGAGCCATCGTTATTCCCGGTTCTGTATCCATTGCCGGTATTCAGCAGATGTTCGACGATGATGGAAACTGCCTGGACGAGGGCAGCGAAAAAGCACTGCGCGGTGTGGGGCATGCAATTTCCGGTTTCCTGAATGATTTTGTCTGCCCCAAATATGTGCTTGAAAGCATGGTCCGTGACGACACGCGGCCTTGGGTCACGAGCATTTGATTCTGATTGGCCGTAAGGAACACTCGCACATGCGATTACTGGCATTACTGTTTTTTCTGACCGGTAGCTTTGTCCAGGCACAGGACAGCCCGGATTTGTTGCTCCAAAACCGCCTCAAGGCGCATATTGAGTTTCTTGCAGCGGATGAATTGCGGGGCCGTGAGCCCGGCACCGAGGGCTACGACATTGCAGCGTCCTACGTGGTCAGCCAGTTCCGGCAGATGGGCCTGGTAGCTGCTGGATCGGAAGAGAATTATTACCAGCAGGTTCCTCTGCGCAGAGCCTTCCTGGAAGAAGGCTCTGCGACGATGAAACTTGTCAATGGCGGTATGAGCAGGGATTTTGAATTCGTTAATGAATTCTATCGCAAAGCCAGTGTGGGCCACACCAGTGGTGATTTGACTGCAGAAATGGTTTTCGCCGGCTACGGTATCAACGCACCGGAGCTTGAATACAACGACTTTGAGGGAATAGAGCTTGAAGGAAAAATCGCAGTTACATTAGGAGGTCAACCATTAAGCTTTCCCAGTGAAGAAGGCGCGCATTTCTCATCCGGGCGGGAAAAGGCACGGGCCCTTGTTGCGCATGGTGCAGTTGGCTGGGTCACGGTCTACACGCCCCGCAACGAAAAACGCTATGACTGGGGACGTCTGAAGAACTCCGTGGGCAAAGCGGCCATGGGCTGGTTAACGCAATCGGGCGAGCCCTATGCTGCATTTACGCAATTGGAAGGCGGTGCGGTGGTCCATTACAAACCAGCCGCTGAGTTGTTCAAGGGATCCGATCATACGGTAGATTCGCTGATTGCTATGGATGAATCCGGACAGAACCTGCCGGCATTTCCCCTGAAAGGAACACTCAGGCTGGCACAGAAAAGCCGTCACGAAACCATAGATAGCCCAAATGTCGTGGCCCTGTTACCCGGAACGGATCCTGTTCTCAGCAACGAATACCTGGTTTATACGGCACACCTTGATCATATCGGCGAATTGCATGGCGATGGACACGAAGACGCCATTAATAACGGGGCTTTGGATAATGCCTCGGGAATATCCGTGATGCTGGAAACTGCCCGAATGTTCGCAGAATCTGGTGGGGAGAGGAGATCCATTCTGTTCTTAGCAGTCACTGCAGAAGAAAAGGGCCTGGTGGGTTCAGAGTATTTTGCGCAAAATCCCACTGTGCCTTCTGATTCCATGGTTGGCGTGATAAATCTCGATATGCCACTGCTGCTTTACGAGTTTGGTGATGTCATCGCGTTTGGTGCCGAGCATTCCACCCTGGGCAAGGCTATTGAGCAGGCTGCAGGAGAATTTGGAATTGCCCTGACTCGAGATCCGTTTCCTGATCAGAATATTTTCGTGCGCAGCGATCACTATCGTTTTGTTCAAAAAGGCATCCCTTCCGTTTTCCTGGTGACAGGTCCAAGTTCATTGCACGGGGAAATAGACACTTTGCCCATTTTCAAGGGATTTTTGAAAGATCATTATCACCGGGTCAGTGACGATCTGAACCTTCCGATCAATTACAAAGCTGCAGCACGCTTTACCCGGATCAACGCAAGGGCTGGTGAAATTGTCGCTAACAAAACTGAGCGACCCGGCTGGCACGAAGGGGATTTCTTTGGCACCACCTTCAGCCGTTGATATTCATGGCCTGCAGGCCATTATCTGGCTCCATTTTATGCTAAGATGGCGCGCTTTTTTGGCGGGACGCAAAGCGCGGCCCGTATAAACAATAATACGATCGCATGTAATGCCTTTGGGCAGAATGAGGAGAGATAAATGAGTAACGAGTTGGCGCTTCAGCTGACCCTGGGGGCTGCCGTTTTGGCAATCCTGTATGGAATTTTCACCGCTCGTTGGGTGCTGGCTCGGCCGGCGGGTAACGACAAAATGCAGGAAATTGCAGCCGCCATTCAGGAGGGCGCCAAGGCTTACCTGAACCGGCAATACGGGGCGATTGGTGCGGTTGGCGTTGTTCTGTTTGTCGTGCTTGGGGCTTTCCTGAACTGGGCCTCAGCGATTGGGTTTGCCATTGGTGCAATCCTTTCCGGACTGACCGGCTACATCGGCATGTTTGTTTCTGTTCGTGCCAATGTTCGTACAGCCGAGGCAGCACGTATCGGCGTAGCCCCGGCATTAAATATTGCATTTAGAGGCGGCGCTGTCACCGGTCTGCTCGTAGTGGGCCTGGGCCTGCTGGGTGTGGCCGGGTATTACATGCTGCTCGAAAACATGGGGTTCAGTTCTGAAGACACCATCCACGCGCTGATTGGCCTGGCATTCGGTGGCTCGCTGATTTCCATCTTTGCCAGGCTGGGCGGCGGTATCTTCACCAAGGGTGCGGATGTAGGCGCTGACCTTGTGGGTAAGGTTGAAGCAGGCATCCCGGAGGATGACCCCCGCAACCCGGGAGTTATTGCAGACAACGTGGGCGATAACGTGGGCGATTGCGCCGGTATGGCTGCTGACCTGTTTGAAACCTACGCGGTAACCTTGATCGCCACCATGCTGCTGGGCAGCTTATTAGCAGAAACCTTGGGTACGAACGCGGTTCTGTTCCCGATGGTTCTGGGTGGAATTTCAATTGTTGCTTCGGTATTGGGCACCTTTTTCGTCAAGACCGGCAAGAGTAGTTCCATCATGGGCGCCCTGTACAAGGGTGTGATTGTTTCCGGTGTGCTGGCGGCAATCGCCTTCTACCCGGTCACCAATGCAATGATGGGTGCACATGCAAGTGGCCTGTACTACGCCGCACTCATTGGCCTTGCGTTAACAGCAGCGATGGTCGTAATTACCGAGTATTACACTAGTACAGAGTACAGTCCGGTGAAAAAAATAGCGGAAGCCTCGCTGACAGGCGATGCGACCAACATCATCGCCGGTCTGGGTGTTTCGATGAAGGCGACGGCGCTGCCGGTATTGGCAGTGTGCATTGCCATATGGGGTGCGCAGCACTTCGCCGGCTTGTACGGAATTGCAATCGCGGCAACTTCAATGCTGTCAATGACCGGCATGATCGTGGCGCTGGATGCCTTTGGTCCGATTACAGACAATGCTGGTGGTATTGCCGAGATGGCGAACCTGCCGGAGGATGTGCGCAAAACCACCGATGCGCTGGATGCGGTGGGTAACACCACCAAGGCGGTCACCAAGGGTTATGCCATTGGTTCAGCCGGTCTTGCGGCACTGGTGCTGTTTGCGGATTACACTTCAAGCCTGGGCAAAGCCGGTTTCGTTGAGCTGACTTTTGACCTGTCTAATCACCTGGTGATTATTGGCTTGTTCCTTGGCGGCCTGGTACCGTTCCTGTTCGCCGCCATGGCGATGGAAGCGGTAGGACGCGCAGCCGGCGCTGTGGTGACGGAAGTTCGTCGCCAGTTTGCAGAAATCGAAGGAATCATGGAAGGCACCACAAAGCCGGATTATTCCCGCGCCGTGGACCTGTTGACCAAAGCCGCGATCAAGGAAATGATCGTTCCTTCCCTGTTACCCCTTGGTGTTCCGATCGTGGTTGGTTTGATGCTTGGCCCGCAGGCACTGGGTGGTCTGCTGGTAGGGACCATCGTGACCGGATTGTTCGTTGCCATATCCATGACCACCGGTGGCGGCGCATGGGATAACGCCAAGAAATACATCGAGGATGGAAACCTGGGTGGTAAGGGTACACCTGCCCACGCAGCAGCGGTTACCGGTGACACCGTAGGGGACCCCTACAAAGATACCGCGGGACCTGCGATCAACCCTCTGATCAAGATCATCAACATTGTGGCACTGCTGATCGTTCCGCTGCTGTAGAAAATGAGCGATATGGGTCGTCCATGACCCATTCGCATATCGCTCCGCAGAAGCGTGGTTCTGCTACGCTTCCGCGCGATGCGCGTTTACACATCCCTGTGTCAATATTCAGATTGAAACGCCGATCAGACATTGTTTGACCGGCGTTCTTTTTGGGTTCTTGTCAGGTCAGGCCGAGCAAACTGAAGCGAGAGCGGTAGCTTGTCTCGCAGCCTCAAGCGCCCCGAGAATGTCGGCGACCAGGTCTTCAGCGGACTCCAGCCCTATCGACAGGCGGACCAGGTTTTGGCTAATACCGGCCTGCGCCTGAGCTTCCTCACTTACCGGCGCATGTGTCATGGTCGCCGGGTGGCAGACCAGGCTTTCAACTCCGCCTAGCGATTCAGCCAGTGAAAAGTGCGCCAGGCTGCTCACTCAACAGCTTTGCGATTAATCTTGCAGTCTCCTCGTGTTGACGTATGCGTACCAGCAATGTACGGAAGCCCCGCAATGTCAGGTAGCTGTCAAACGGCGCTCCGGTTGCGCCGATACAGTTGGCCCACCAGGTCAAGGTCTCAACCAGTTCTTCAGTTGCCGCGACAATGGCGCCTCCGACAACATCGCTATGGCCGTTGATGTATTTGGTTGTCGAATGGATAACCAGGTCGGCGCCAAGGGGGATAGGCTGCCGCAATGCCGGCGACAGAAAGGTATTGTCAACTGCAAACAAGGCACCGCATTCACTGGCAAGTTTCGCAACTTTCTTTATATCGACAATCCGCAGTAGCGGGTTGGACGGGGTCTCGGTGAGTACCAGTTTTGGTTTCCGTGCAAAGGCCGCAGCCAGGGCTTCATCATCAGTCTGGTCGACGAAAAGCACCTCGAAACGCCCTTTCTTGCCCAGGGCCTCAAAGAGCCGGTAAGTGCCGCCATAGCAATCATGCGGTACCACGAACAGATCACCCGGCTCCAGCAGTTGAACCAGCACATTGAGCGCTGCCATACCCGATGAAGTAATGACTGCACCCGCACCTTTTTCGAACTGGGCCAGCGCATCGCCAAGGGCATCACGGGTCGGATTGCCCGAACGGGTGTAGTCGTATTGTCGTTTTTTACCGAAGGTGGCAAAGGTAAAATTTGACGACAGGTGCAAAGGCGGTACAACTGCGCCGTATTGCGTATCCGATTCAATAGCAGCGCGAACCGCTCTGGTTGCTTTACTTGCTTGGGAAGTCATGGCCGGTCTCCGCATATCAGTTCCAATGTCAGTTCTCATCGGAACCCCGCGAAGGCCGCAAGGGAGGAAGCGTGCCCATCAGCCATTTTAATGGCGTGTTGCACTGCTCCTCATCATTCGGAGATATCTTTCGGAGTCTCCGCAGGAGTTGGCACCTTTTCAGGATGGTTGGTCCTGAAGGTTGCCCCGGCTTCATAGGGCCTATCCCTCTGCCGGTCTCGATGAGTTCTGTTCAGTGTATGTGCACTTCAATATACGCGTCAACACCTGGCGGGCAATTTTATGTTACTTATGAAATTTAGATCTAAACGCCTGCGAACATACATATTCCCCTTCGTTATATCTTCATAGAAACAACTTCGTTCGCGTTTTCAGGCTGCACACATAAGCTGCAGCCAATGACTATTCCTGGTGAACGAACATGTTGAGCGCATTAGGTGCCGACAATTCTCCCTTCAATGAAGAACAACTACGTTTGTTGAAGCGCAGTATCGGCACGCTGAATCAGTCGCAGTCGCAGTGGTTGAGCGGTTACCTGGCCGGCCGTCTTGGTGATGCCGCTGCGCTCACGGGCGTGGAAGCGCTCGGCACCGGGCCGGCATTGACCATTCTTTATGGATCGGACACCGGAAACGGTGAGTTAATGGCGCAGGAGCTTTCGGGACAATTTGAACAAGCCGGCATCACCGCCCGGCTTGAATCGCTCGATCACTTCAGACCTGCAGGATTGAAGAAACTCGAGCGTGCAGTGTTCATTATCAGCACCCATGGCGAGGGTGATCCGCCCGAGGAAGCCGTGGAGCTGTTTGAGTACCTGTCGAGCGAGCGAGCAGCCCGGCTGACAACGCTTAGCTACCGCGTGTTGGCTCTGGGCGACCGCAGCTATGAACATTTTTGTGCCTCCGGTCGTGAACTGGATGAACGCTTGCAGGTACTCGGGGCAAGGCCGTTTGGTGCGCGTGTTGAATGTGATGTCGATTACGAAACAGATGCAGGTAACTGGTCCAGTGAAGTAATCGCACATGTTAAAGAACACTGGGCTGAAGGTTCTCAGCCAGCCGTTGCCACGCGTCTGAGCCTGGTGCCCAGCAAGCCCAGGTGGACGCGGCATGAGCCATTCCAGGCCGAGATTCTCAAGGTTCAAAAGATTACAGGTGCTGATTCGGGAAAAGATATCTGCCACCTGGAACTCTCATTGGAAGGATCGGGGCTCGATTATCATCCCGGCGACGCACTCGGTGTGTGGGCACCCAATGATCCGGATACGGTCGACGAGATTCTGGACTCATTGGTCCTTGCCGGAGCCACCATGGTGGAAGTCGACGATAGCAGGATTTCTCTGTCAGAAGCGCTTGGAGACTACCGTGAGCTCACGAGGCTGTCAGTGGAGACCATTGAAGCCTACGCCAGGACAGGCGGCCAGGCCGAACTGGGTGAATTATTCCAGGCATTCGACCCTGAGCAACGACGCGAATTTATAGAACAACGCCAGTTCGTCGACCTGGTTCAGGAATTTCCGTCAGAAATTGAAGCACAGGCACTGGTCGATATTCTTCGTCCATTGGCGCCGCGATCCTATTCAGTCAGCTCTTCCAGAACCCTGGTGGACGAGGAAGTACACCTGACCGTGGCAACGCTGTACAGCGACGCGACGGGGAGGCAACGATCCGGCGTGGCCAGTCAATTTCTTAATCACCGTATTGGTGTGGGTGGTCTCGTTCGGTTATTTCATGATCCTAACCGGCGGTTTCATCTACCTGAAGACCCTACCTCACCGATTGTCATGATTGCTGCTGGTACCGGCATTGCCCCGTTTCGTGCATTCATGCAGGAACTCGAAAGCACGGGTGCCTCTCGGCAAAGCTGGCTGATCTTCGGCAATCCACACCTGCGCACTGACTTTTTGTACCAGCGGGATTGGTTGAGGTGGCGGGAAACAGGCCTGCTGGATCGGATTGACACCGCCTGGTCCCGTGATGGCGCCGATAAGCAATACGTTCAGCACTTGATATCCGACCAGACTGAGCGGCTTGAGCGCTGGCTGCAACGGGGGGCACACATCTACATCTGTGGCGGGCTGGCCATGGGTCGAGCCGTACAGGACGCAATCCAGCAAGCCACCGCAGCGCAAGGTGGAATTTCATTCGAGGAAGCAGAGAGCGCACTGACGGAGTTGCGCAGATCCAAACGAATTCACAAGGATCTTTACTAGTGAATCAGACCAGGCTGCATTTTACTTCAAGCAAAATGAATCGTTTTGCACAGGAACGCCAAACCATTCGTTCTCTACTGGGTTCGATGGTCCAGCAGCTGCGGAAAATCATGGATGAACAACGTGAACTCGACCAGAAATCTGTAGAAGCCCAGTTCTTTCGTACTGACAAGGATTCTCTCTGATGAGCGCCAACCCTGTTGAGGACATCAAGGCGGAGAGCAATTTCCTGCGCGGCACCATCAGGCAGGGGCTTGCGGATGGTGCGACCGGCAGCCTGGCCGACGATGATACCCAGCTGACCAAGTTTCATGGCATCTACCAGCAGGATGATCGCGATGTGCGGGAACAGCGGCGACGCCAGATGTTGGAGCCGGAGCACAGCTTCATGATCCGCGCGCGAGTGCCGGGCGGCATCTGCACACCGGCACAATGGCTGGCCCTGGATAACATCGCAACCCGCTGGGCCAACGGCAGCCTGCGCCTGACCACACGACAGGCGTTTCAGTTTCATGGCGTGCTCAAGCACGAACTCAAGGACAGCATTCGTGCCATTAACGACTCCCTTCTCGACACCATCGCCGCCTGCGGAGATGTCAACCGCAACGTGATGTGCACCGCACTCCCGGAACGGTCCGATGTGCATGCTCAGGTTTTTGCAGACGCGGCAGCCTTCAGCGATCACCTCACACCGAATACCACGGCCTACCACGAAATTTGGCTGGATAAAGAAAAAGTCGCCGCAACTGCAGATCATGAGCCGATTTACGGCAATCGTTATTTACCCCGCAAGTTCAAGACAGCTTTCGCTGTTCCCCCGGTCAACGATGTGGATGTCCTGGCACATGACCTGGGATTCATCGCCATTGAAGACAAGGACGGGCTGGTGGGGTACACCGTAACGGTTGGAGGGGGCATGGGTGTCACCCATGGCGACCCTGCGACCTATCCATTACTGGCCCGGCCGCTTGGTTTTATCATTCCCGACCAGGTCGTTGAGGTGGGTGAAGCCATTGTCAGGATTCAGCGCGACTTCGGTGACCGAAGCGAACGAAAACACGCGCGCTTCAAATACACCATTGAAGATCGGGGCCTGGATTGGTTACGTGGTGAACTCAAACAACGCCTTGGATATGCCCTGGAACCGGCCCGGCCATATCACTTCACAAGCCGTGGTGATGAGTACGGCTGGCGACAAACTGACGATGGCAATTGGCACCTGGCCCTGTTTATTCAAAACGGCCGCATTGCCGATGGCCCTTCAGGTACACAGCTCAGTGGTCTTCGTGCCATTTCACAGGTACACAAAGGTGAATTTCGCCTGACTGCGAACCAGAACGTCATCATTGCGGGCATTAGTGCGGCGAAAAAACCGGAAATTAACAAGCTGGTGCGTGAACATGGCCTCGATGCGCATGAAAAACTTTCCCGGCTTCGCCTGCATTCCATGGCCTGCGTGGCCCTGCCTACCTGTTCGCTGGCGATGGCCGAAGCCGAGCGCTATCTGCCGGAACTGGTCAGCGAGATCGAGATTCAAACGGAAAATCATGGCCTCGCGCAAGAGGACATCAACATCCGCATGACCGGCTGCCCCAATGGCTGCGCTCGGCCTTACCTGGCTGAAATCGGTCTCGTAGGCAAGGCGCCCGGACGCTACAACCTGCACCTTGGTGCCGCCCACAACGGCACTCGCCTGAACTACCTGGCACGTGAAAATGCAAATTCCGGGGAAATTCTGGCGTTGCTCAATGAATTGTTCGCACGGTTCCGCAAGCAGCGCGAAACTTCTGAAACTTTCGGGGATTTCCTGACCCGGTCTCAAGCGGAAATTACCGAAGGAGTTTTAAGCCATGCCTGATGCCGCCATTAAGCTCTGTGTGCCCGGGCCCGGACAGGCCTGGACCAGCCAGCAACTCGACTCGGTCACACCCTGCCTTGAGCGACTGGATGCAGTAGAGAGGGTTTGCTGGGCGCTGGATTTCCTGCCGGGCAAAGCCATCATGACCTCGAGTTTCGGCGCACAGTCGGCAGTAATGCTGCACCTGCTGACGCAGGTCAAGCCGGAAATCCCCGTGGTGCTGATCGATACCGGTTATTTATTTGCGGAAACATACGGGTTCATCGACTCTCTGGCCGAAAGGCTGTCACTCAAGCTAAACATTTTCAGTGCCGACATGTCTCCTGCGTGGCAGGAAAAACGCTTTGGGCGTCTGTGGGAAAAGGGCCTGGAAGGCATAGAGCAATACAACCAACTGAACAAGGTTGATCCCATGTCCCGGGCACTGGCGGAATTGCAACCGGGATCCTGGTTCAGCGGAGTGCGGCGTTCTCAGTCCAGCTCCAGAAGCAAGACGCGCGTGCTGGAGTTGCATGGCGATGTGGTCAAGGTTCATCCCATCGTTGATTGGACCGATCGTGATATTCACCACTACCTGGAACAAAATGACCTGCCCTATCATCCGCTATGGGAAAAGGGTTATGTCTCAATAGGGGATTACCACACCAGTCATTTGCTCAGCGAAGTCCAGAGTGAAGAGCAAGTGCGTTTTTTCGGACTGGTCAGGGAATGCGGGCTGCATCAGCCGGAACGGTTCCGTACCGGCGCCTGATAGTCAAAGGTTGAAACCTCCGCAGCAGTTGCCGGACTGCTCACCGAAGGTCGGGTGATCCTGTACCGGTTTTGGACCCGGAAAGGGGACCACGTTGTCCTCCTGGTTGTTACCCTGCAGAGCCTGTTCAATTTTCTGGCGAGATGTGCCCGGTACGACCATTTCCAGGAAGTCGAACATGTATTGGCTCAAAAAGCGGTCTTTGCGAAAACCCACCCAGGTTGTGAGTGTTGGGAAAAGACCTCTTGTGCTGATTGCAACAAGCTCATGGTCGAGTTCCCTGTTATAAGCCATGCAGGCCAGGATTCCGATACCCATGCCCTTGCGCACATAGGTCTTGATGATGTCCGGGTCCTGGGCGGTGAACACCACATTGGGTTCGACGCCAGCTTCGCTGAATACATTACCCGGTGATGATTCATCGCTGAAAGAATAAGTATAGGAAATGATCGGATATTTCACGATGTCGGCCAAGTCAGGTTTCGTCAGTTTTGCCAGCGGATGATCGTGCCTGACGATGATGATCCGTTCCCAGCTGTAGATCGGCAGGGTCAGCAGGTCCTCGAACAATTCATTTTCACCAGATGCAATCGCAAAGTCGGATTCGCGGCTCTGTACCTGTCCGGCTATCTGTTCCGAGGTTCCCTGGTTCAGGCGCAGGGAAACACCCGGATGCTTACGCTGGAACGATTCCAGCATGTCCGGTAGCACATAGCGTGCCTGCGTGGGCGTGGTGGCAATCACCAGTTCACCCTGCTGCTCTTCTGCCAGCTCACTGGAAAGTGATTTGATGTTTTGCGCCTCCGAAAGAATGCGGCGCGCCCTTTCCACGACCTGCAGGCCGGCATCTGTCAGTGCCGTCAGGCTTTTACCTTTACGCACAAACAACTGCAGTGAAAGCTCTTCCTCCAGCATCCGTACCTGCTTGCTCACCCCGGGTTGTGAAGTGAACAGCTTTTCGGACGCCGCCGTAATGTTCAGCCCATTGTCGACAATCGCGACAAGATAACGCAGCTGTTGAAGTTTCATAGCCTGGTACCTGTTTCAATCAATCCTGTTAAACACTTTTTTTGCGCCAAAAAAAACCACCCGCCTCTAAGGCGGGTGGTTTTCTGTAATTCATTCTGTCAGGAATAGTACAGCTAAGCCACGCGCCTCGGAGGCGGCAGACAGATGCACATGCAAACCATGTTCTTTTGATAGTACATATACAAACGGTTCCGAGCAAAGTTACACCCAGCATAAGTAAATATACCGGTCTGATCAAGACTTTATGACAGGCGGCTTATATCAAATTGATCTAAAGGTAAAAATATTTTTTATTTCTGTCCTGAGCAGCGGCTGCCTATAGTCAGATTTATTTTTTATAGGAACTTCACCATGGAATACTTTCCGCTTTTCCTGGACATCCGCGACCAGGCAGTGCTGGTTGCTGGCGGCGGCGGCATCGCCGAGCGCAAGCTCCGATTATTGATAAAGACGGGGGCACGGCCCCGCGTTGTTGCCCGGGAGCTGAACCAAACTGTGGAGGCCTGGCACAAGGAAGACAAAATTGTCTGGGCGGCAAAGGAATACATGCAGTCATCCATGGATGGCGTACGCCTGGTATTTGCAGCAACCAGTGACGGACAGCTTAACCGGCAGATTTTTGCTGATGCCGAAGCCCGTGGTATCCCGGTAAATGTGGTGGATGACATAAAGCATTGCCGCTTCATCACGCCCGCCATCATTGAACGATCTCCGATTCAGATTGCTATTTCAAGCGCGGGCACATCACCGGTATTGGCACGGCGAATCCGTGCTTGGATCGAACAGCTGTTGCCGCAGGGAATCGGCAAAGTCGCCAGGGCAGCAGGCAATATGCGAGAGCAACTTCGTGCATCGATGAGCGTGGAACAACGGCGGCGGTTCTGGGACCGAAGACTGTCGATGGAAACAGCTCAGGGCCTGAGCCTGATGACAGTTAAGGCCATTGAAAAGCGCTTTCGAAAGGAGTTAGCCGGTTCCAAGCCTGACACGGGCAAGGCCTACCTTGTCGGTGCGGGACCGGGCCGGGCAGACCTCCTTACATTGCGAGCCCTGCAATTGCTGGGCCAGGCCGATATTATCCTGCACGATCGCCTGGTGCCTCAGGAGATCCTTGACATGGCGCGCCGGGATGCCGAATTTATCGATACCGGCAAACGAGCAGGCTGCCACCATAAAACTCAAGAGCAAATTAACCGACTGATGGGAGAGCAGGTGCAATTGGGTAAACAGGTGGTCAGGCTCAAAGGTGGAGATGCTTTTATATTCGGCCGCGGCGGTGAGGAGTTGGAATACCTTCAGTCTCTCGGGCTGGAATACGAAGTGGTACCCGGCATTACCGCGGCTGTTGCCTGCGCCGCTTTTGCAGGCATCCCGTTGACCCACAGGGAACACGCTAGTGCCCTCACGTTTGTAACCGGCCACGGCTCTGCAGACGGAAAAGAACCGGACTGGAGGCAACTTGCCGGACCTGGCCGAACCCTGGCTGTGTACATGGGCGTGAAGCAGGCAGCGACACTCAAGAGAAAACTCCTCGCCGCCGGCCTGACCCCCCGATTGCCCGCAGCCCTGATCACTGACGGAACACGCCAGACCCAGGAAGTGTTGCACGGCTCGATTGATGAACTCCCGGTATTGGCGGCGCGCGCACAAAAAGGAGCGCCGGGTTTGTTTATCATCGGTGAGGTTACAGCGCTTGGACAAAAACTGGCCTGGTTCAAGGGAGGGCTGAAAGTCCGGAAGGCGGCGTAATATATAGGAGTATTGACCACTAATCCCATCAGGGAGAGTCTCAGCTCGCCAAAAAATTCCCGGACACGCTGGATTGTCCTTGAATTTGGAGGCTCCAGCATTAGTTCTGCTCGCACTGATTCAGGCCTGTTATGAATTAGCTGCCAAGACTGGGGTCTTGTGCCCCCTGTTCCAGTAAACTCCGCGCCATGTCTGAAGCCATTGTTATTTTATGTACCTGCCCGGATGAAGAAACAGCTTCACGTCTTGCCAGTGGCCTGGTCGAGAATCAACTGGCTGCCTGTGTGAACATATTGCCCGGAATCCGGTCTATTTACCGCTGGCAGGGCATGGTCAGCGACGACCCCGAGGTGTTGATGGTGATCAAGAGCCTGGCATCGTGGTTCGAAGAAGTGGAGGCCTGGTTGCAGGAACATCATCCTTACGAGGTGCCGGAAGTGCTTGCATTGCCGGTTGAAAAGGGTTCAGCAAAATACCTGGAATGGATTGAAGCCAGCGTGGGGAATGAAGATTAAGCAAACAAAAAACTTCGTGAATACATTGCTGGGCCGCGTTGCCGTACTATTACTGTTCAGCACGCCACTTACCGCTTTTGCAATCGAGTTCGACGAGGTCAGGAATTACGAGGACGTATTCCGTATCTCGGCAGTGGCGATTTCGGGGGATCTCGTTGAAGTCAGCTGGGACATCGAGCCGGATTACTATCTCTATCACAACAAGTTCCTTAGGTTCACCTCAGAAACACCGGGTGTAGTACTCGGTGAGCCAGCTGTTCCCGAGGGGGAGAAGAAATTTGACGAATTACTCGGCGAGGAGGTCATCAAGTTTCACGACCGGATAACGGTCAGCCTGCCACTGGAGTCGGTAGCCGTTGGACTTGCTTCGCTGACACTGAATGTGCAGTCCCAGGGCTGTCTTGAAGCGGTGTTGTGTTATCCGCCAACCACACAGACTATAAGCGTGGATCTGCCCGTTGACTCAGAATCTTCCCCCGCAACCAGCCTTTCTCAAATAGTTGGTGCCCCACTGACGTTCAACGCGCAGGGCCCGATTGAGTCAGCACAACCCTTACAGCCTGATGATGCCTTTGTTTACGAGGCCATTGGCATCAGTCCTGAAACCATCCTGGTGCGTTTTACCGCTCAACCGGGTTATTACCTATACGTGGACAAGTTTGTATTCCGGGTTGTGGGCGCTGATGGCTTCGAGGTTCGCAGTGTCAATTTGCCGGAGGGAACCATCAAAGATGACCCCGAATTCGGCCCGGTGCCGGTAATTTACGGTCAGGTTGAGATTCCCGTTCGAATCAACCGCCCGGCGGGCCCTGGGCAACAATTGACGCTGGAAGCGGATTACCAGGGCTGCCTGGACGGTGAGATTTGTTATCCGCCACAACGCACCGAAGTCAGTTTCCTGATCGAAGGTTCAGCCGAGCCAGTCAAGCTGCCGGTGACCTACGCGCCCCAACTTGCCATTGAAACAGCAGTTGCTGAATATGTGCCGCCGGTCAGCGAGCAGGACCGCCTCGCGCGCATGCTGTTGGAAAGTCCATCAACTGCAATTTTTGCTTTCTTTATTGCAGGCCTGTTATTGGCATTTACGCCCTGCGTATTTCCGATGGTGCCTATCCTTTCCGGGATCATCGCCGGTCAGGGAGACCGCCTGACCACCGCAAGAGCCTTTTCATTATCATTGGTCTACGTGCTCGCCATGGCAGCAACTTATACGATTGCAGGCGTGCTTGCCGGCCTGTTCGGACAGAACCTGCAGGCGGCTTTCCAGAATCCATGGATCATCACCGGCTTCGTTGCGGTGTTCGTGGCACTGGCCCTGTCTATGTTCGGTTTTTACGAATTGCAATTACCGGGTAGATGGCAAACAGCACTGAGAAATCGTAGCAACCAGGCTTCCGGAGGACGCTTTGGTGGTGTAGCCGTAATGGGGTTTCTTTCCGCCCTGATTGTTGGGCCTTGTGTAGCGCCACCCCTGGCCGCGGCCCTGATCGTAATCGGTGCATCCGGTAGCGCGGTTCTCGGGGGTACCGCCTTGTTTGCACTTTCCATGGGCATGGGAGTTCCACTGATACTTTTCGGTATGTCGGCCGGCAAGTTGATTCCGCGTGCGGGCGCGTGGATGAACGCAGTCAAGGCAGTATTCGGCGTTGGTTTGCTCGCGCTGGGCGTGTGGATGCTGGAACGAATTATCCCCGGCCCCGTAATTTTGTTGCTGTGGGGCCTGCTGGCGATCGGTAGCGGTGTCTACATGGGAGCCCTTGAGTCAATTCCGTACGATGCTTCCGGCTGGCGCCGGCTTTGGAAGACGCTGGGTCTTGCCTTGCTGATTATCGGGGCTGCCGAACTGGCTGGCGCCGCGACCGGCGGAGACAACTGGATGAAACCGCTGGACAGGATTTTTGCCGGAAGCCGAATCAATCCAAATTACGTGGAGTTTCGCCGTATCAAATCTTTAGACGACCTGGAATCAGCACTCGCTCAATCCAGCGCCTCGGGCAAGCCTGCCATGCTGGATTTTTATGCAGACTGGTGTGTTGAGTGCATTCGCATGGAACGCAATACTTTCCCCGAAGACTCTGTGCAGGCATTGCTTGAACAAATCCAGCCGCTGCAGGCCGATGTGACTCAGAACGATGAAATTGACCAGGCCCTGATGAAACAGTTTGGCATCATCGGCCCGCCCGCCATCCTGTTTTTTGATCGACGGGGAAAAGAAATGCGTTCATATCGGCTGATTGGATATTTCAAACCGGCAGAGTTCAGCAAACACCTTCAACGGGTGGTGGGCACACCCTGAAATGAAGCAAAAAGCCCTTTTATTACTGCTTGCCGGACTGGCAGGCGCAGGCGGCGGTTGGTTATTTACAGAAACCGTGCTTAGAGACAAATCTGCGGTAGAGACTGTTCCAGCCCCATCACCCGCCGCTTTGTCTCTGATTGGCCAAGCAAGACCCGACTTTTCACTTGGAAGCACCTCAGGCGAAATTATCGCTGCTGCAGATTTTGACGGGCAGGTATTGCTGATCAATTTCTGGGCAACCTGGTGCAAGCCCTGCCGGGAAGAAATGCCGATGTTGTCAGATTTGCACGAGCGTATGAATAACCGGGGGGTCACAGTGCTTGGCATTGCCCTGGATGATGTCCAACAAGCTCGTGATTTCCTGGACGAATTAGGTATTCTCTACCCGAATGCAGTAGGCGGCGCTGATGTAATGGCGACGGCTGTGCTTTTTGGTAACCAGGTAGGATTGCTACCCTATTCCGTGCTGATTGGTCGTGACGGCCTGGTGCGCTGGACCAGGCTGGGTGAGCTGGAAGCATCGGAACTGGAGGCGAGGGTCACTGCGCTTCTTTAATAAACTTTTGTTTGCTCCAGATTAGCTGATTTGTTGTGATCTTCGCCAATACAGCAGCGAACTGTGGACAAATCGTGCTCATTCGGTCAGACTACACGGCCCTTTCAGGGAGCAGAGTCTTGGTCGATATTCTTGTTCTCAACGGACCCAATCTGAATTTGCTCGGCGAGCGTGAACCCGACCAGTACGGACACCGCAGCCTGGCCGATATCATGCAGGAAATGGAACAGGTCGCCACCGCATGCGACCTTTCCCTTTCCTCGATGCAGAGCAATTCCGAAGGTGAACTGGTGGATGCTATACAGGAAGCAGGCAGGACGGGTGTCGACTACATCATTCTCAACCCGGCGGGTTATACGCACACCAGTGTTGTGATCCGAGACGCGCTGCTGGCTGTGAAAATTCCCTTTGTAGAGGTGCACCTGTCAGCGGTGCAAGCACGAGAGCCATTCAGGCAGGTCTCTTATTTTGCCGACATCGCCATTGGCGTTATCAGTGGATTCCGGGGAGAAAGCTATCTCCTGGCGCTGCAGGCCATCATCAACAAAATAGAACCCTAAGGCAGAAAAAATTCAGCTATAGCGAGTCATTATGGATATTCGAAAAATCAAAAAGCTCATTGAGCTTCTGGAAGAATCCGACCTGACAGAGATTGAGATTGTTGAAGGCGAGGAGTCGGTCCGCCTGACCAGGCAAGGATCTGCCGCACTGGCAGCGCAAACGGCGATACCTCTGGCTCCAGCACCCGCTGCGCCGCTGGTTCCTGCGACCGGTTCTATGCCCTCGACGACAGATAGCGCTCTGGCAGAGACTGAAGAAGAGTCCATTCCTGATGGTGAATTGGTGCGCGCTCCGATGGTGGGTACTTTCTATGCTGCCTCCAGTCCTGAGGCCCAGCCTTTTGTGGGTCTGGGCGAGCAAGTGGGCGTGGGCGACACCCTTTGTATTATCGAAGCCATGAAGATGTTCAACCAGATTGAAGCCGATATTGCGGGCACCATTGTGGCGGTGCTGGTTGAAACAGGGCAACCGGTCGAATTCGACCAACCGTTGTTTGTCATACGCTGATTCGGACGCACCGCTTATATGGCCATTCTTGACAAAATTGTCATCGCCAACCGTGGTGAAATCGCGCTGAGAATTCTGCGCGCCTGCCAGTCCATGGACATCAAGACCGTTGCGGTTCACAGCACGGTGGACAGAAACCTGAAACACGTGGCAATGGCGGATGAATCAGTTTGTATCGGACCTGCACCGGGAACGGATAGTTATCTAAATGTGCCTGCCATCATCGCAGCGACCGAGGTGACAGACGCCGTTGCCGTGCATCCCGGATACGGATTCCTCGCCGAAAACGCCGATTTCGCTGAACGGGTAGAGCAAAGTGGGTTTATATTTATCGGTCCGCGCCCTGAAACCATCCGGCTAATGGGCGACAAGGTATCAGCGATCGCAGCCATGAAAAAGGCCGGCGTCCCATGTGTGCCAGGATCAGGTGGCCCGCTGTCTGATGACCAGGAGCAATGTATTCAAATTGCCCGGGACATCGGTTATCCGGTCATCATTAAGGCGGCTTCTGGTGGTGGCGGCAGGGGAATGCGCGTTGTTCATACCGAAGCCCATCTTGCCAATGCATTGCAGCTTACTCGCCAGGAAGCAGGCACTGCCTTTGGTGACAGCACAGTGTATATGGAAAAATACCTGGAAAATCCCCGCCATATCGAGATCCAGGTATTGGCTGATCAGCACGGAAACGCGATTCACCTCGCAGAACGGGACTGCTCCACCCAGCGGCGTCACCAGAAGGTAATCGAAGAGGCTCCGGCACCTGGAATTAGCCCGAAACAACGCGAAAAAATCGGCAGTATCTGCGTAGCGGCCTGTAAACGGATCGGTTACCGGGGTGCCGGTACCTTTGAGTTTCTGTATGACGAGGGACATTTCTATTTTATAGAAATGAATACCCGCATCCAGGTAGAACACCCGGTTTCCGAGCGAATTACCGGCGTTGACCTGATACGCGAGCAAATCCAGATTGCGGCGGGAGAAAGGCTTTCCTACAAGCAGGATGACATCCAGGTGCGCGGACACGCGATTGAATGCCGTATTAATGCCGAGGATCCTGAATCCTTTATGCCGTGTCCTGGAACCATTGAAGGTTTTCACGCACCCGGCGGCCCGGGTATCCGGGTGGATTCACATATTTACGATGGCTACAAGGTCCCGCCAAATTACGACTCAATGATCGGCAAGATCATTGCGCATGGAGAAACCCGCCAGATCGCACTGGCACGAATGCGGGTGGCACTGGATGAGTTGGTTCTCAATGGCATCAAGACCAATGTGCCACTACACAAGTGGCTACTGTGGGATCCGGGGTTCATCAAAGGCGGTTTCAATATTCACTACCTGGAAAAACGCCTCGCAGAACGCGCCACCGATTGAGCCTTATCTGCGGGCCATGTTTCAGTGAAGCAATGGATAGAGATTAAGGTCCAGGTATCAAGCCAATTCACTTCGCAGATCGAATCCTTGATGGCAAGCCTGGGAGCGCTCTCGATTACCCTGACAGATCTGGCAGACACACCAGTGCTGGAACCAGGCGTGGGTGAGACTCCAATATGGCCCGAGGTGGTGGTGACCGGTTTGTTTGAAAGACCGGCCGACGTTGATGATTTCAAGTCCATTTTCTGCCGGGCACCCGGGGTTGAATCACCGCATCAGCTTGGTTTTTCACCGCTAGATGATCGTGACTGGGAACGGGCCTGGCTGGCGGATTTTAAGCCGATGAAATTCGGCAAGGATACGTGGATTGTTCCCGGTGAGCAGTGGGCCCCGGACCCTGGTGCAACGGTTATTAAGCTAGACCCGGGCCTGGCTTTCGGTAGTGGTACGCACCCCACTACGCGATTGTGCATGGAATGGATTGACTCACAGGATTTTCAGGATAGCTCAGTGATTGATTTTGGCTGCGGTTCGGGCGTTCTGGGCGTTGCTGCAGCCCTAAAAGGAGCCGCGGCGGTGCTTTCAATTGATAATGATCCCCAGGCCCTGGTTGCTACTAGAGATAATGCCACCCGTAACCGGGTCGAAACCCGTTTAGAGACGGCAGAGATTACGCGACTCGGAGAGAACTGTGCGGATGTGATTCTGGCTAATATCCTGGCAGGAACACTGGTAAAGTTGGCGCCGATATTGTGCTCAGCTTTAAAGCCGGGTGGTTTAATCGTACTCAGTGGCATTTTGAAAGAGCAAGCCGGGGAAGTAAGTGGCGAATTCACACGCTGGCTGGAAGGCATTAAACAGACCACCCTGGAAGACTGGGTGTTGATTAGCGGAAAACATCGAGAGCAGAATACGTGACACAATCGGTCAAGATAAACCTGGGATCAGGACACTGGAAATTCGAAACCTGGATTAATGTCGACCTCGATATGGAAAGCCTGCCCCAGATTTGTGCCAATCTTGCCAAAGACCTGCCGTTCAGAAGTGGTGTGGCAGACTTGATGTTCACTGAAGACTTTATAGATCAATTGGAACTGGATAGAGCCAGGAGGTTCCTGACCGAATGCCATCGGATTCTCAAACCGGACGGTGTCATTCGCGTTCTGACACCAGACCTTGAACGACTGGCACAACTTTACCTTCACGATCATGATCAATTGAAATATCTGTGGAAAGAACATGTCAGAGTTCCCCTGCAAACAGGTACCGTTGGCGAGATATTCAATACTGGAATGCGCTTTGCCGGCCACACGTTTTTATATGACTCCGAGACTTTCACCAGCTTGTGTGCAGAGTGCGGATTCGAAGCCCGCCAGGTGGATTTTCAAAAAAGCGAAGTGCAGGAACTACAAGGTCTGGATTTACGCAGCCCCGAAACTTCGGGCAGCATGTATTTCGACTGCTACAAATCTTAAAGGAGGCGCTGATCTATTCATGAATTCGAATCCCGGTCCAGGTATCACTCACTGCAAAAGGATTAGTAATTGTTCGGGGGTCTGCCAGTCCCGGCCGCAGACATAGCGGGGAAGGTTCCAACGGTCGCTTTGCGCGGTCACTTTACTTGCATCGGTACCAAGCGCAGCCCGGCAGCGGTGTTTTGCCCGGGCATTCGGGAAAAAGCAGTTCCTGATGTATTCACTGGATTCACCAAAAGGGTAGGCAAACAGGCCGGGCCAGGTACCTGTTTTGTGCTGGATAAATTGCGCCGCCTGCACCACCTGTTTTTCACACTGCTCAACAGTGTTCACTGAACTAAATCCGCCCAGGGGCTCATCGGTGGCGACAAGGTCAGGGTGGTTGTGATCCCAGCCATGGTTGCCGATTGAAAGCAGGCCACCTTCTGAACTTTCGCGCCACCAGCCGTCGCTGATCCAGCCCTTCCCAAATAGCGAGCGGGTATCGATGATTCGACGGGCCTCATCACTGGCGATGACAAAGGATGTGGCGTGCAGCCCCGGCTGAGCACCTTTACCGTGTTTTTTAGTGAAATCCTGAAGAATTCCCATGAAGCTTCTTTGTATCCCGAAGCCAGGGTAGTCCAGATCCCGGACATCGAAATCGCAACCATCATCGAAAGTCAGGCACACGGCCCCGGAAACACCTTCATCGCATCCGTTGCCGTCAAGCTGGTCAACCAGTTCCCCGAGCGGAATAATCTTGGCTCCCGAAGCATGCAAAGCCTCAAGATCATGCTCTAATGCCACATGATCATTGTCGCTGGTTGATTGCCCGCCAATATTCTGCGAGTGATAGGTGAGGATAGTGGTAGAGAAAGACATCTGGCGCTGTAAATCCTTTATGTTTTGGTGAGCAGGCCTGGCTTGTTGATGATATATACTTTTCCGCTGTTCCGGCGGCGTAATGTCGCAGCATTAATCACAAAATCTTTTTATGGCACAAGTGGCCATGGAGATCCCGGAAATTATCGATGAGATCATGAAACTGCCAAATTTCCTCTCAAAGCACGTTTCCGACCTGTTGGTTTATTGCCTGGTCCCCGCGATTTCCCTGCTTGTTCCTGCTTCAGTTTCCCGGAAACTCATTATCCTAATATCGTCCTGGCAATGGTTGTTGTCCGGGGAGGCCAATGATTGTTGTTCCCGGGCGGCAGAATATACCGCAATCACTGACAGGCGGAAATGGACACAACGATGGCGCCTGGTGGTTATTCTGGAGGTGCGGGACCTGACCCTGATGAGCTGGGGGCGACGAAAATCGGTATTCAATGAAATCTCCGGTGCTGAATATATTGAGCAGGTACGGGATCGGGTGCTGGTTGGTATGCACTGGGGACCATCCATCGCAATACTAAGTCTTCTGCAAAGCAGAGGCCTCGGCCCTTTATTGGTGTACCGGCCGGTTGAACCTTCGATTCTGAAACAGCGACGCTGGTATTACTATTTTCTCAAGCGTTCGGTTCGCTACATTCATAATACCTGCGGTGATCGCGCCATTACCATTAAAGGAGCAGGTGACGCCTTAAGGCACGAGTTGCCATTGCCCGGTACGTCGGTTGTGGTCCTTGATGCGCCGCCGGCGCCTGATCGCTCGACCATAAACGGCACGGTGTTGGGACGGAAGGTGAAATTCAATGCCGGGTTTCCCACGATTCTCGAGGAGTCTGGACGTGAATATCAGTTTTACGCGATAAGCTTTAATGAGCAGGGCACATTCAGAACATTGGAACTCATGCCACCCCGGCGGCCACAATCCCAGCAGCAGATGATGGGCGAATACTGTGACTTCCTGACGGCACACATTCAGCAGGATTCCGCGCAGTGGCGACTATGGCAGGTGGCAGACCAGTTTTTTCAGCCACAGGATAATGGTGACTCCGATGGGCCAACGTAAGAGTGATGAAGAGCCAGTGAATCCGGTATATTGGACCTGATACCCCGGACATTGCCTGATGGCCAAACTTTTTTTCAATTATTCAACCATGAACGCTGGCAAGACCACGGTATTGCTGCAGTCGGCATACAATTATCGTGAGCGAGGTTTGAATCCGCTATTGTTTACACCGCGACTGGATGATCGTTTTAAAGTCGGTGTGATCAAGTCCAGGATCGGCCTGGAGTCCAAAGCTTTGATCTTCGAAGCTGATACTGATTTGTTCGAGGCCACAAGGGCTGAGCTTGACTGGCACAATATTCATTGTGTGCTGGTGGACGAAGCACAATTTCTTTCCCGGAAACACGTTTATCAACTTACCGAGGTGGTAGACCGTCTCGATATCCCGGTTGTGTGTTTTGGCCTGCGTACTGACTTTCAGGGTGAATTGTTCGAGGGCAGCAAGTATTTACTGGCCTGGTCTGATGAATTTTCCGAGCTCAAAACCATTTGCCATACCGGTAGAAAGGCCACCATGGTGGTACGCGTGGATGATAAAGGCTATGCCGTTCGCGAAGGTGTGCAGGTGGAGATCGGCGGCAATGACCGCTACGTGTCGATCAGCAGGAAAGAATTCAAGAACGTGTTTTTTGGAGGTAAACGCGTCAAGTTTATTGAGCCACCTGCAAACGATAATTCACAGGAAGAAGGCGAAGACCCGGAAGACTTACTTTGAGGAGCAAAACCATGCGTTGGCTGCTGTTGTTAATAATCTTAGTGCTGGCATATTTCTACTTTCTGCCGGAACGTGTACCGAAGCCGATAGAAGAAACCTTTATAGGCGAACAGATCAAGCCGCTGCGAAAAGCGGAGGGATTTGAAGATGAGTATCTCAAGTCGGTCAAGGAACAACAGAAAAAGATGGAAGAACAACTGGAAAGGGAATCTGGCGGGTGAAAGGGAAAGCAGAAACAAAGGGTTTGGTCTCCTTTAGTTCATTTGGTCCTGGTAATCCTATGTTCGGCCAGAATTAGTCCTCTATTAATTTAGCGACATGATGAAAACTTACTGTTTCCCAGGTGAAATAGTGTGGCAGTTTTCTACCTCATCAGGAGCCAAGCAAAAGGTCTGCTTTCGGCGGCGATTTCAATCGGTCAACGCAACACATTGTTTAAATCGTTCTGCTGGTGATTCATCGTGAGAATGAGGTGGCAGACTGGACTGGTGAACTACTCTGCAGAAAACTTGAACCCATTGAAAATTTGCTAATGATGTTGAAAGGCACTCTTGAAGAGCAATACTGGTAATACTGACACTGTTCAAAGACTGCCAATTTTGGGTAAGCTTCCTACAGACTGACTCAAGCAAGCGGATTACACCAAACACACGTCCTGCCAGGACCAACAGGGTGTTTTTAAGACAATGGATGGCAATACTCGACCCAGAGAATTGCTGAAATGCGAGACGAAGAAAAAACCAGCGGGGGCGACAAGACTACTAGAACCTCGACGCAGTAGAGTTACGCCGACGGCGCTCGTTTCGCGCGAGATTTCCGAGCGCTTATTTATTGTCGTACCTGGTTGATGGGGTGTTCCTAACGCTTTTCGCCGTGATGGGCACCGTGTCTGCCTGGGTTCCAGGCGCCTACGTCGCTACCGGTATCGGCAGTTCCGGGGTGTTCATTTACATGTCCATATCCGGGTACAGCGAGCGCTTCAGCGACCGCTATCTCACGCTTGCCCAGGTTTGTGTATCGACCCTGATCCTGCTGTTGTTCTTTGCCTACGTACCGTCGATGGGTTTTATGTTTCTTGGAACACTCTTCATCGTCAGCGGTTTCGGCAGCCTGAGGCTGTCGCTACGAGATTCGGCCCTGATGGCGCTGGTTATGGTGAGTGGCACAGGGGTTATATTCTACTTCTCACCCTCTGAGTCATACTTTCTGGAGGCTACATCCGGCCATATTGTCATCGCATGGTTGTGGTTCGTCGCCACTCTGATCCGTCTGTCCGCGCTGGGGATGATCGGCAAGTCACTGCGCGAGACGATTTTAAGGCGCCAGAAAGCGCTGGCGGAGAGCGAACAACTGTTCAAGCAGGCTGCCCAGATTGCCAGACTGGGGCATTACGTATGGGATGCTTTCGAAGACCAATGCCTCCACGTATCCAAAGAATACGCACGAATTTTGGGCCTGACCGTTGATGAAGTTTTTAGGCAATACAGCAACCGTGACAAAGATATTTTGTTGGTTCATCCGGATGACCGGGAGCGAGTACTAGCAAATTATGCGAAGTGGCATAATCACGCTGGGAGCTATGACTACGAGTATCGGATTATCACTCCGGACGGTGAGGAGCGCCATGTTCGTGAAACCGGGGATCCGGTAGTCAATTCTCAAGGCCAGCGCGTTCGAACGGTTGGGATCCTGCAGGATATCACTGCCAAGAAGAAAGCGCAGGAGGTGTTGGAGGAAAGCGAGCAGAAATACCGCGCCTTGTTTGAACTCTCCCAGGACGCCGTCATGACCATGAACCGTGAGGGCTACATCGATTGCAACCAGGCGACCTTGGACATGTTCGGCATTGGCAGCAAAGAGGAATTTCTGAACCTGCCTACCGGCTCCCTGCCCCCCGACCCAGCCCGATGGAAGCGACTCCCGGATTTCCGGTTTTGCGAGGATTGACCAGGCGTATCGTGAAGGCAGCGCATTTTTTGAATGGACTAATCGCAGCAGCGACGGAAAAGAATTCCCCACCGAAGTGTTACTGAAACCCATCGCATTCGAAGATCAGAAGTTCCTCCAGGCCATTGTGCGCGACATCACCGACAGGAAGCAGGCGGAACTCGAAACACTCGCCGCCAAGAACGCCGCCGAGGTGGCCAACCAGTCCAAGAGCGCCTTCCTGGCCAATATGAGCCACGAGATCCGCACGCCCATGAACGCCATCATCGGTCTCACCCATCTGCTGCAGCATGCCGAGCCGGTGCCCGAGCAGGCACAACAGCTGGCCAAGATCAATACCTCCGCCGGGTACCTTCTGTCCATCATCAATGATGTCCTGGACCTGTCCAAGATCGAGGCCGGCAAGTTGCGCCTGGAGCAGTCGGATTTCCACCTGGACACGATCTTCGATCACATCCAATCGCTGTTGAGCGAGCAGGCAAGCAGCAAGGGTTTAAGCATCGAAGTGGAACGCAACGACGTGCCCCACTGGCTCTGGGGTGACCCGACCCGCTTGCGACAAGCTTTACTTAACTACGCCGGCAATGCGGTCAAGTTCACCGAGCGGGGCACGATATTGCTGCGCGCAAAGACACTGGAAGAGGTCGGTGAGGAGTTCCTGGTGCGCTTCGAGGTGCAGGACACGGGTATTGGTATCGAATCCGACCAACTGTCCGGCCTGTTTGAGGCATTTGAACAGGCCGATGCCTCTACAACACGTGAGCACGGCGGCTCAGGGCTCGGCCTGGCCATCACCCGGCACTTGGCACAGTTGATGGGCGGTGAGGTGGGTGTGGAAAGTGAACCGGGCCAGGGCAGTACCTTCTGGTTCACCGCCCGGCTTGGCCGTGGCCACGGTGTCCAGCCGGTCACACCATCGGACGAGGTGGCGGATGTCGAGGAGGCGCTGCACACCTATTACAGTGGTGCGCACATCCTGCTGGTGGAAGATAATGCCATCAACCGCGAAGTGGCAGTGGCACTTCTGAGTGGTACGGGCCTGGCGGTGGATACGGCGGAAAACGGCCGCGAGGCTGTAACCAAGGTTGGCACCACCGCTTACGAACTGATCCTGATGGACATACAGATGCCGATAATGGATGGTTTGGAAGCAACACGCCAAATTCGCTCCCTGGAAGGTTGTGAAGACCTCCCCATCCTGGCGATGACCGCCAATATCTTCGCTGAGGATCGGCAAGCCTGCTTGGAGGCCGGCATGAATGACTTCGTGGCCAAGCCGGTCGAACCGAAAACCCTCTTCTCATCGATCGTCAGATGGTTGCAGAAGCGCGGACATGTCAATTAAGTGGAAACGTCGCCATAAAGGGTCGAATCCAATTTTTGAAGGTCCGCTTGTGGCCGGAAAGCGATCATTTTTGTAGGAGATTTTGGGCGAGTTTTAACTTCCGCTTCCTGGTCTTACATAGGTTTCGTGGGCACCTGACTTTAGCGCGATAATGCGCTGGCAGGTAGCTGTCAGTGGAAGCGGGACATGCGCCCGCGGATTACGAATATTTCGGCCATAACACTTGATGTTCACCGCTTCAGCTTCGAATCCGCGGGTGCGCTTGGGTTCGATAACGGAACCGGGATCTGCCGCAATCGGAAGTCTTACTTGCCCGCAACAGTTTCGCTTACAGCAGAGCTATCAACATGTTGTGACGGCCACAGCACTTTTTTGCTAAAGGCTGATTCTTTGACAAGGCGCACATTGCCCTCGTCGTTCACGACTTCTGCATAAACCACATCCATGGTTTGGTGGTCAATGTGCACAATGGCGAACTGTCCAAAATGAGCGGCGCCGGGAGAAAAAACATTGTAACCCCGCCACTCATAGGGTCGCTGTGTCCAATGGTCGTGACCGTGAAACAGACCCAAAACGTTATAGCCCCGGATGGCTTCTGCGAACTGGTTCATCTCGTTGCGCGTCCACTTCGAGCGAGACCGTCGGTTGAAACCTATGGAATTTCCGCTCTCGAAACCGTAGTGCTGAAAAAAGATCACGGGTCGCCCATCGCCGGCATGGCGCTTCAGATTTCGACGCAGCCAGGGGAGACTGCTGGGCAGACCGTGTCGCGTATCACCCGCAAAAGGATGCAACTGAACCAGGTGTACACCGCCCCAGTCCCACGAGTAGCTGCGAGAGTTCGGATCAAAATCTTCCACCGACACCGGCGCGTTCGCCCCGGAGTGGCGTCGTGTCACATAGTCCCACATGCGGTCACGATACAGGTTACGGGGGAATCGCCGATCACGCGGCTCGATTTCCAGATCATGGTTTCCGAGACCGATATAGACCGGGTAACGCACGGCGTCGTCACGGCCATGTTCATAACGGTCAGTGAACAACCGCCACTGGCCGCCGCCTCCGTTGCGGCCCACAAAACCTCCCGCGCTTTCCGTGAGATCTCCACCGAGGACAATCCCCTGTGGCGTATCGAATGCACCTCCGGCTCCAAAACGGGTCTTCCAGTTTCGGGGCCAGGTATAGCCCGTGATACGGTTGATTCCGGCTACCTGCCAGTCGACGTACACGTCGTTGCGCCCCCACATCTGACAACTGCGGACACGGTTGACTGCCTCGCCACAGATCTGGGGATCCGACGTAAAAATGAAAGTCAGTCCGTCGGCAGCGGTCGCTGTGATGGACACCGTCCCGGCGACCAGGAACGCAAGAACAGGCAGTTTTTGGCTCAGTACTCGAAGCATATGCAGGATGCAGTAATCTATGTCAGTTTCCACGATTGCCGGGCTTTGCTCCCGGCCCAAAGCCTGAAGCTGTGGTGCCGGAACAAGAATATCGCGGAATGAGACCGCCCGGTGCCGGAAAAGTTTACAGTCGGGCATACCCATGGAGACCATGTGACGATAGGCACCGGGGGGCGATTGGCGGTTTTGTTAACGGCGTCGCTGTTTGGAGTCATCCAGGACGCCTTGTCATTCCACCATCCTGTTGATGCTCTCGATGCAGTCGAAATCGTCCGGGTTGAAGGGGCGAACTGAAAAATCTACGCCGAAGTTTTCTTCCAGAAACAGGACGGTCTGCATTACATCCAGCGAGTCGAGCAGGCCCGCCGAGAGCAAGGGCTCAGTATCGCTCACGTCGCTGCGTTCGCCCTTCATTTCAAGAAGACCGGTGATGAATTCTCGGATCGACTGGCGTGACTCCATGTTACAGACCCGGTACCAGATGCATGACGAAACAAAAATATTCTATTGCCGGGAGGGACCGATCCGGGCCATCGAAGATGCTCAGCACACAGTAGAAGGCCAGCACCGAGAAGGGGGCCAGGACCCGCGCGCGCAGGGAGGTCCGGTCAATCCGGCGATTGCGATGTCTCAGTTGCGACAAACCGATGGCTGCGCCCAACAAAGCGCCGTAAAACAAATAGACGTTGAAACTAAGGAAAGCATCCCATAGACCCAGGCGGGCGATGTAACTGCTATCCCGGAGAAAGTGATAAAGAACGTTGCCGAAGCCCGCCGCCGCCATGGTGGCGAATACCAGGCGGAACCGGGGCCAGCGTTTGAAGTAACGCAAGAACGTGGGATAGAAAAAGCACTCCACGAGCAATTCCTTGAAGTAATAGTAGTAGCGGTTCCAGAACTCGGCGATGGTGGCGGAGCGCAGGGGTCTGTAGGTATTGCGCAGCGCGCGGAAACCGGCCATCCGGCAAACCGCGATCATCATGTGACCCCAGATGGAAATGTTAAGCAGGTCCAGCAGGAACCGGGTGGCCAGGGCCAGCCAGTTCAGGTACCAGTCTGCTGGTGTCCCGGCAATTGAAGAACCGAACACTTCGCCGAAACGCGGTGCAGCCAGAAAAAACGGCAGGGTGAAGGACCAGTCCCAAAATCGGATGGTGCCCGTGTAGATGAGTCCCAGGGACACAGTCTGGGCAATCATCAGCAGCACCGCCCAGTACAAAAGCTTGACACCTTTGAGCTGGGTAACAGCTAGTTCCGACGGGTCCTTTGCCTCAATCTTGCGCAGGTACACCGCCCCCTTGGGAAAGGGTACCGGGCTGGTGGTGGTCGCCATCCAGAACGGGTGGTAGTGACCCAGCTGGAGTATGAAGGGAGAACGGGCATCGGACGGGATATCCAGCAGGGAATAGGCCAGGAACCAGATATAGCGTCCCAGCACAACGAGAAATGCCCACAGGGTCACTTCCATCAATGACGGCAGGGGCAGACATGTGGCCAAAGCCAGCAAGCCCACATAGCTGAACAGGAGCGTGCGCAACGGGCGATTCATGGGCGCGGTATTTCGCCAGCGCACGGCGGCCGAATAGAAAATGGCACAGAACACCAGCACGGACGCGACCACGAGGACCTGGAACAAGGGCCAGCCCAACGAGTTCCCGATGTTCGCCGCAACTCCCTCGTTCCGCGCAAGGCTCATGATGAGTGACCAGTTGAACGGGGTGTGCTGCCACAGCCAGTACATGGTTCCCGCCAGCAGCAGTTGGCGGCGGTAATCGGGCAGGAAGCTCATCAGCAACAGGAGCACGCTGACCTCAGGCCACCAGCTGCGTCCGTGCAGAGCGAGTCCCGCGGCAAACACGGCGATCAGCACGACGCGACCGGCGACCGTCTGCGAGAAAGTGACGACTCGCTCAAAGCGATCCAGCGGCGGTACCAGTGTAATCACGCGTTTTCCTGGTGAAGGCTTGCTGTTTTCAGCAATTCGACTAGCGCATTTCGATCGAATTTGCCGTTGGCGGTCAGGGGCAGGGTGTCGAGAAACATCACTTGCCTGGGGACCATGTACTCGGGAACCCGTTTTTTCATTCCGTCGCGTATTTCTGTTACGCCGAGATCACTGCCGGCGACAAAGGCGACGATTCCCTGGGCAGAACCGTGCGCCACGGGCCACGCAACCGCCATGACGGATTCGCAACCACAGACGTGGCGCAGGTGCGTGTCAATGTCTTCCAGTTCCACCCGGTGCCCGAAGAATTTGATCTGGTTGTCGGTCCTTCCCAGATGATGAACGCAGCCATCCGCATCTTGACGGGCCAGGTCTCCGCTTCGATACCAGCGCGTCCCATCCGGCGTAGTAAACCGGTCATCAGTGAGGGTGCGGTCGCGCCAGTAACCCGCGGCCAGTTGCGGCCCGGCCAGCAGCAGTTCTCCCGGTTCACCACCCGACCGTATGATCTGTCCTTCCGCATCCATTATCGCCGCCTGCATTCCCGGGTATGGGTGCCCGATGGCGACACATCCCCGTTCATGTGTAACCCGAAGCTCGGGTGAGCAGGACTGTAGCAGGCAGGCCAGTGTGGCCTCCGTGGGTCCATATAGATTTTCCAGCACGGAGTTCGGGGCGGCGGCCATCCAGTTTGCCACCGGGTCTGCCGGCAGGGGCTCTCCGCAAAATAGCGACAGGCGCAGATCGGGAAAGGCCCCAGGTCGTAGTTGCCGGAAACGATCCATGAGCACCATTGCTGATGGCACGGAAAACCACACCGTCAGTTTTTGTTCACATATGAATCCCGCCGGCCCCAGGCGTGATGCTTCCGGCAGCACACACAGAGTCGCTCCGTTGTTGAGGCTCATGAAGACGTCAAACACAGAGAGGTCAAAGGTGAGTTCAAAAAACTGTGACACCCGGTCACCGGGTCCAATGCTGTAGCGCGCCTGCATTACGACAAGAAAATGGTTAATGGCTGCGTGAGTGATCATGACGCCCTTGGGTTCACCCGTGGTGCCCGAGGTAAACATCAGGTATGCGAGATCATCCCCGTTGCGAGGGACGGGTGGGTGATCGACGGGTTCTGTGAGGGCCATCTCAGGACCCAACACTCGCAAAAGTGGTTCGAGCCCGGGGAGCAACGCGGCTCCGGCTTGATCCACGATCAACGCGTCCAGTTCGGCTTTTTGCAGGAGATTGCGCAGTCGATCCTGTGGGTGTGCGGGGTTGAGTGGGACCCAGGTGCATCCGGCCCAACAGACTCCGAGTATCCCGGTATAGGCGGCCGTTCCGCGACCAGCGAGAATTCCGACCCGGGACCCCGCTTCGACGCCTTCCCGTTCGAGCCATCCAGCGATTCGTCGGCTGAGATTGCCCAGTTCTGCATAACTGGATGTGCGGCCATCCATCCACAGGGCCGGCGCCTCGGGCATCGCCTTTAGGCGCTCACTGAAACGTCCAGCCAGATTGTAATGATCTATGTCGATGGTCATTGTGTTCCGGCAGCGTCTTGGTGAAAACTTCAGGCGCTTATGTCCTATGCAACGCCAACGATACTGTATTCCGCCATGAGGTGGATAGGAAGTATAAACCAACTTATCGGAATTCAGGCAAGTGTCCACAGCCCCTGATGATCCGTAACTCGGCGTAACATCCAGGCCTGACTTAGGTATTTATTACAGAGGCAACACGTCCGACCCAATGTCCGCTTTTTGGTTTTCTCCCTGTTTCATGGACACCTAAAAAAGGCGCGATAATGCGCTGGTCGATTTGTTTGGTTCTGAGGTTTTAACCAGAGACAAATAACCCGCCGGCTCCATTCGTCAGGTGATGTAGAATCTTTTCATGTTTCAATTTGTCCCGCTGGCTATTCTTGAGCTGGCCGCTGCGCGATTCGCTCGGGATATCAGAATCCGACGCCGAAGCGATCGAGGGTGAACTACAAACACGCCTAACCAGCTCTGAGTAGATACAATCCGCAGAAGGAAATTGGATATATCGTAAGCTGCCGAAATACAAGGTATTAAAAACAAGCTATAAATTCGTTTAATCCTTCTCAGCGCTGACAGGTCTTGCAATAAAAGCTTGATCGCTGACCGATCACTTTTTGACAGACCTGTGCACCACACTGAAAACAGGCTTCTCCGGCTCTGCCATAAACCAGTAACTCTTGCGCAAAATACCCGGGCGAGCCATCCGAACCTGCAAAATCCCTCAATGTTGTCCCGCCTTGCCGGATTGCACGATTGAGCACATCCCGAACAGCAGTCACCAGGCCTTCATAACGCGCCAGTGAAACCCGGCCGGCTGCACGCATCGGGTAAATACCTGCCATGAACAAGGCCTCGGACGCATAGATGTTGCCCACCCCGACTACGATCTTTCCGTCCATAATGAAATTCTTGATCGCCAGCCTGCGGCCTTGTGAACGCTGATGCAGGTAAGTTCCGTTAAACTCGCCAGATAAGGGCTCGGGGCCGAGCGAGCTTAGCAGCGGGTGATCCATGACCGGCTTTTCGAGCCACAAAAAGGTTCCGAAGCGACGCGGATCATTAAAACGGACCATGCAATGGTCCAGCACCATGTCCCAATGATCATGTTTTTCTGGATCATGTTCCCTCGGCTTGATGGCGTCGGTGAGAATACGGATAGAACCAGACATACCCAGGTGGATCAAAAGGCTGCCACCTGCCAGGTTGATCAGGATATATTTGGCCCGCCTTTCCAGGCTCAGCACTGTTTGGCCGCAAGCCTTTTGAATTGCTTCCGGAACCGGCCACCTCAAGCGGAAATCCCGAACATCAATCGAACGGATTACATGGTTGACCAGAAAAGGTTCGATTCCGCGCAAGGTGGTTTCGACTTCAGGTAATTCGGGCATTCTCTGCTCTCAACTCCGTTTCAAATTCGGACAATGAACCATTCCGTCTCTTATACAATAGCGGAAATTCACAAGGATGCATCTTGTCTCCAAACTCCAAACCCATACTGGCGGGAATTGACACTGGCGGTACATTTACCGACATAGTCGTGCTTGCAGACGGACGCATGCGTCAATGCAAAGTATTGTCCACGCCGGATGATCCATCAAAGGCTATTTTCGAAGGTCTGGACCGCCTTGGCGTGGCGGACAAAGAGATAAAGATCATCCATGGCACCACGGTGGGGACCAACGCAGTTTTGGAAAAAAAGGGGGCCAGGGTGGCTTATATCAGCAGCCGCGGTTTTGCCGATGTACTTGCACTGGGCCGGCAAAATCGTGAAAAAGTTTATAGCTTGCGCCAACCGGAAATTGAACCGCCTGTCGCTGCCGGACTGTGCCTCGAAGTTTCTACCCGAATCACAGCTGATGGCACCATTCTTGAACGTGCGTCCGATGCCGAACTAAAAGAACTCAGAAAGGGAATGGAATCGCTGCAGGTCGAAGCAGTTGCAGTAAACCTGTTGTTCTCCTTCCTCCGTCCGGAAGAAGAGCAGCGGATTGCCGAAGTGCTGGGCAACAGTTGGTTTATCTCTTTGTCCAGTCGTGTGCTTCCGGAGCTGCGAGAGTTTGAACGGGGCATAGCCACATGGCTGGATGCCTCTGTTGGCCCGGTTATTTCGAAGTATCTTGAACAGTTGGCGCAACGAATCCCAAAGGCCGGCATATCGGTGATGCAGAGTTCAGGCACTACCATCGCAGCCAGTCAGGCCGGCTCGCAGGCGGTACGTTTACTCTTGTCCGGGCCTGCAGGCGGATTGTCGGCTGCGTTACTTGCCGGAAAAGTAACCGGCAATACTCATCTGCTTACTTTTGATATGGGGGGCACTTCAACAGATGTCTCATTGTTGGCTGGTGAAATCCCACTCAGCACTGAAAACCGGATTGGAGACTGGCCGTTAACCATCTCTTCAGTCGACATCCATACCATCGGCGCCGGTGGCGGCTCCATTGCCCGAATTGATCGTGGTGGAATGTTACTGGTGGGCCCGGAATCAGCTGGCGCCAAGCCTGGCCCAGCTTGCTATGCCCTTGGCGGAAAAGATGCAACCGTGACCGATGCCAATCTCGTGCTGGGCCGAATTCCGAAAGATACACTGCTGGCCGGTTACCTGCCGTTGAACAGTGAATCCGCGGCTGCGGCCATGAACAGTCTTGCAAGAGACCTGTCCTGCAATCGTCTGGAAGCAGCACGGGGCGTAATCAGCCTGGCCAACGAACACATGGCGCGCGCACTACGGGTCATGTCGACTGAACGCGGCCATGATCCGCGGGACTACACGCTTTTCTGTTTTGGTGGAGCCGGGGGCCTGCATGCCTGCGAACTTGCTGAATTACTGGAAATTCCACGCATCATGTTACCGGCACGTGCCGGCGTGCTGTCAGCACAGGGCATGCTGGCCAGCCAGCCGGGCAGGGACTTGTCTATGGCTGTATTGGAGAATATCGACAATCTGGACGATGACGCGCTACAGGCATACTTCAATCAGCTTCAGGATGAAGCCTGCAATCAACTTGAAGAAGAAGGCATAGATATTACCGGGCTTGGTTTCAGCCGCCGGTTCGAATTACGGTACCGGGGTCAAAGCGCGGTCTTTTTGCTGGATTTTGTGCCAGGCGACGATCACGCAGAGAAATTTCATAAGCTTCACCAAGAGGCCAGTGGCCATCGTCTCAAACTGGAGGTTGAACTGGTGAATGTGCGCCTGGGTGCCCGTGCAGCGGCAGCTGTGAACCGGATTGAAAGAGTCACGGTTGCACCGGTCTTTGTCGAGCCCAGGATGACATACATGGCCGAAATCAAGGGATTGGTGGCAGTGCACGAAAGGGAAAACCTCTTGCAGGGCGGGGAACTGACGGGTCCGGCGATTATTGTTGAGGCCGGCTCGACTGCCTGGATTGCCGCCGGCTGGAGAGCTTCAACTGATCAATGGGGAAGCCTGGTACTGGAAAGGCAACAAAGGACAGTAAGCTGAAGGAACAAACCAATTACGGTTTTAAAGCCCTGCTTTTTTGGGGCTGGCAGGGCAAAACCGTTACAAAAAGTCCCTGTGTGCAGGCATGGCCTCGACAGCTTGCCCAATCAGTTGTTTCATCTGGTCGAATCGTTCTTTCAATCGATCAAAATCGTAATTGTCCAGCACAGGATCATATGCAGGAGGCCACTGATCCTGACCCAGCCAGACCGAAGCCCAGATAGAGTCAGGGAATGATTCTTCTTCGTATGATGCCACCTGGCCCTGGGCATGAAACAGGCTGATTTTATGTGCCAGGCTTTCGGGTACATCCTGTGCCAGGTAATCACCCCAAAAAAGAGATTCGCCTCGTTGCGTTGCACGGTAATGAAGAATCAGGAAATCACGGATGTTTTCATATTCTGCGTTCGTCAGCCGGTTGTATTCATCAACTAGCAATGTGTTGCAGTCCTTGTCCGGAAACATATTGATCAACCGCATTAAGCCGGACTGTAAAAGCGCCAGCGAGGTGCCGGTACCCGGTTCAAAAAAACCGGCTGCTGAGCCGAGTGCGATACAGTTTCCGGTCCAGAATTTTTTTCGGTGACCGGAAAGGAAGCTCAGAACCTTGGGTTCAGCTTCAACCGCTTCTGTTCCAGATGCATTTTGAAGTACATGCACAGCCTCATCGTCATCCAGGTGCCGGTCGCAGTAAATCAGGCGGTGTTCCTGGCCATGTTGGGTAGCAAGTGTCTGGTACCAACAGGAGTCCAGCGCATTGATTTTCGTACAAGGAGCCGTATACACAAGTGAGCCGGAGAAGGAGACCATACGGTTTGCAGGAAGAAACCTGCTCCAGTCTTCAAATTCTGGTAGTGGCTCAGTCTGAAACTTTCTTCTTGTAAGGGCCACGTTTTTTAGGTTGATTTTCTGGCACGAGATTAGCAATTTCTTCCAGTGACCACACATGATCCGTAACGCCAGCTTCCATTGCCGGTGTGACTCTCAACGTTTGATGTATGCGCCCGAAATTGTAGTACATAAAGTGCAATGAAATTGCATGCATATGATTTTCAATTTTCTTACTGAACGCATTGGTTAATCTTGTAAAGCGGCGCATGGACATTCTCATGGTCAGGTTTTGGCGTTCAACAAAGCTAGTTGAAACATGAGACTGATTGGGCTTTCCGTTAACTTTGTTTTTCTTAGTACCAGTGCATTTTGCTGGACTGTAACGCTTCTGCTCTGATTTAGGCGCATCACCATATATCTTAATTAACTGAGAGTAATCAACGTTGTCGCCAAATGAGTCTTCTACGGCTTCTATGTAGACTCTCAAGCCATCAGTGGTCAGTTGGATACGATTGCTCAGCCTGCTCGCCAGATCGTACATAAAGCCTCTGGCTGCGTCCGCATCACGATAATCAACGCGCCAACAAGGCACAATTTTGGTGTCAGCGCAGATAGCAGTCCATGTCCATATATCGCCCACACCGAACAGTTCCTTCATTTCTTCTTGCTTCGAGTACACGAAAGACCAGATTTCATCACATTCAATCCGCTTACAGGGAAGATCGCGAAGGGGTTTGTCCTGATAGTCTAAACAGGCTGAACCAACGTCACGAAGCAACTTATCAACCGTGTTACGGCTTACGTCTGCCATTCTTGCGGTAGCGCGAAGGCTATTACCCTCTACCAGCATATGAAGTATCTGTGCACGTTTTTTTATATGTAGTTTATTCATACTGAATATTATACATGACCGCTTATGCAAATACAACACTTTGTGAATAGTTTCGGAATAATTATTGCTTATTATTGTAAATAATGATAGTTTCTTTTACAAGCGATAAAACGAGGAAAGGCGGTGACAGAAGATTCAGTTAAACAGGCTCTTGGTAACCTTATATCAGACATTAATTTCATAATTACGGCTGCTTGGAAATACTTTCAAGACTTGCCAGAATCTGAGCGAATGCAATTTAAACGGACACGCGCAAACATTGTTTGGGAACGGATGGGAATAAATGCTATTGACAGACTGTCACGCTATGAAAACATCCAAATTGTCAAAATTCAGGGTTCTCTCTGGTTTTGCGTAGGGGATAATTTAGTTTTCAGATTCAAGAAAGGTAATCATGCTGGCTATAGCCGAAATTACCCAACTCAAAATTCACTAGCGTTTCACGATCCACAAAGCAGTCTTATCCCAGATATTCAGCGGATCGAAATACAATATGTCTTGAACGTAACCGAAACCGCCATCGAGGATATTATTGTAGTTGCAAGAAACGGGAAAACTATTCACTGGCTATTTTCCATACTAGAAACAGAAGGCAATGTTGTTGAACTACCTGAACCCGATGCTTCCGCGACTCAGATATCAACTCCAGTAGCAAAACTTAAAAAGGGTGTAATTGTTGACAACGAAATTTTGATTAAAGACTAAAAATGAAGGCTGCTGCATTCAACCCAGAAATGTTTTTGGTGGCGCGTGAATACCGCGGAGATAGCCAGTCTTCACTTGCAAAGAAATCTCAAATTTCACAAGCAAGGCTTAGCAAAATCGAAAATGGTGTCTCATTGCCAGACGATGTTGTCATTGAAGCAATTGCAGAGCAATTGAACTTCCCTGTTAATTTCTTCTACCAATCTGGACGGGCAATTGGGCAGCCTATGAGTGTGCATGCCATGTTTCGGAAAAGAGCATCTGTGGGCGTGAAAGCGTTAAACAAACTAACCGCTGAGTTAAGCATACGACTTTTGAACCTGAAAGCATTACTTCGTTCGGTTGATATTGATGCAAGTCTGAGACTGCCAGAGTATGACATTGAAGATTACGACCATGACTCCGTAGCAATCGCCAAAATGATTCGGAATACATGGTTATTGAAAAATGGCCCTGTTACCAATTTGACAAACTTGATAGAAAAATCAGGTGTTGTTATTTTTTGGTGTGATTTTAGTTATGCCATGGTAGATGGTGTGTCATTAAGGATTCCTGGGTTACCCCCATGCATTTTCCTCAACAGAGACAGACCAGCCGATAGAATGCGGTTTTCTCTTGCCCATGAACTTGGGCATCTTGTCATGCATAGGCAAACAAGCGTAACAATGGAAAATGAAGCAAATGCATTTGCGGCTGAACTTCTAATGCCTGCTGAAAGTATTATTCCAGACCTGCGCGGCAAAATTACATTAGCAGAACTTGCAAGATTAAAGCGTGTATGGCGGGTTGCAATGCAGGCATTATTGATGCGAGCTAAAACCCTCGGTCTCATCTCAAGAAATCAATCTGAGTATTTATGGCGTCAAATGAGTATGTATGGGTATAGAAAACAGGAGCCAATTAATACGGAGTTTCCGCATGAGATTCCTCAAACCTTATCTGAGATTATCAAGTTACATGAATCCCAATTGGAATATTCTATAGATGACTTTGCAAGAATGGCGAGAATAAGTAACGGTGATTTCAAATATTTATATGCTTCTAATTTATTACCAGATAAAAAGTTAAGGCTCGTAAAGTAGTTATTCTGTTCCTGAAGAATTGTTACTTCCCGTGCAACCAGATAACCTCATCCATTTTAAGCCGGGGTTCTAAGAATGATTTTAAGGAGTGGATAGCAAATGCTTTTAAATGCCCAACAAATTATCGAAACTTGCGAAGAAAAGGAAATAGAAATAATTCCATTTGAGGATAGCCAAGTAGAAGCAGCGACCTATGATTTGCGCGTTGGACCACAAGGAGCGACGACGAGCACTAAGAAGCTGATTGATATTAAGGCTGATGGGTATATAAGTATTCTTCCGGGTGATTTTGGTGTTGTAACTGTTTTAGAAGAAATAAACTTAGTTCACAATATGCGGCTCGCTTTGGCCTGAGGGCAAAATATGCGCGAAAAGGCTTGATTGCTACAACTGGCCCACAAATCGATCATGGCTATCACGGGCGTTTAATTGTAGGGCTAACAAACTTGACTCCCAGGTCCATTACATTACCGTACAAAGATGATTTGGTTTCCGTTGAGTTCCATCGCTTGGAGGAGCCGACTACCCGTCCTTATGCCGGCCCTTACCAGGGTAGACTAGAACTTGGCGCAGACGAGATCGAATTTATTACGGAAAGTGAAGGTATGGCCTTGTCGGAAGTGCTAACAACCTTGCGCTCTCTAAGTACCAACGTAGGAACGTTGGAACGCTCGGTTGAAAGATTGGTTGACGGATTCGCGTATTTTAAATGGGTGATCCCGATACTAATTGCCACATTGCTAGCTCTCGTGGCGCTCGTTGCTTTTAAATAATCACGATCTTTTCCATCTTGCCCTAGCAGCCTTCTTAGCGGCTTCGCTCCGTTCCTCTGCGGTCATCTTTGCGGCACGGGCTTTTCCACCCTTTAAGCCACCTTTTCGCCCCAGTGCAACAGCAGCAGGGTCTTTCCCTTTGTTGGGATCAGGATCAACAGCTTCGCCGGTAGAAAGGTCTACAATAGCCTTGGCTAGCAGGTTAGTATCGCGGGGTCTTTTTGGATTGCCCATACAGGGCATTATAGCATGAGCGGTCAAGCATAGAAATTTGAGACTGAGCCACTACCCAAATTCTGTATTCATCGCCGTACCAGCAAGCACAGCGTTCTGGCCCGAACAGTCAATAAACAGGTCGGCTTTCATCACATCGCCATTATCAAGGCCTACCGAATTGATGAAGCCGTTTCCGGGATGCACATCTGTCTTGATCACCGTTGCGTCCAGCCCGGCAACTCCATTTGCGCTCGCGTAAGCGCGCATAAATCGCACATAGCGCCCGGCATCTAGATGATGGGCATATAACAAAGTTGACAGAATTGATTCAGGGTCTATTCCCGGATGAACAAATTTGTCTTTTTGCGCAGACATGGCACAAAGGGAATAGTGATTAAACGGGGCCTTGTCCCCGGCCAGGCGTGCCTTGATCGCATACTGGTGAAACATGACAAACTCAATGCTTGCCCCGTGTGCGGCTATTGGCTGGAAATAGTGATGTCCCGGAGCAATCCAATCATTGAACTGAGTGCCCAGGCTGAAAGATGCGGCAGTTTCCCGCATCAGTTGCTGTTCATTGATTCCAAGCCGCTGGTGAAATGCCTGTGTAATAGGCAAACTTGCTTCGATACGGGCTTGGTGATCAGGATGGTCATCCAGCACGATAATTTCTATTAGCTGTCCGCGCAAGGCATTGCTAATGCAAGACGCAGCAGCCCAACCGGCCATTCCGCCACCCACTATGACAATTTTCTCAATCCGATCCCAGTTCATCCGTTTTTATCGTTTTGCCTATAACCATGTCTGGGTAAATCATGCACGATATTGAAACACAAATTCTTTGTCATACCGGAATCTGCCGCCAGACGGGCACAAAAAAACCCGCACTCATGGAGGCGGGTTTCGGGAAGAACCGGGTACTTGTTACTTGCCCGGATCTATTTTCCCATCCTTATTTTATCTTGGCTTCCTTGTAGATCACGTGCTTGCGAACAACCGGATCAAATTTCTTGATTTCCATCTTGCCGGGCATGTTTTTCTTGCTTTTGTCCGTGGTGTAAAAATGTCCCGTTTTCGCTGAAGAAACCAGGCGTATTTTTTCTCGTGATGATTTAGCCATGTTTCAGTACTCCTCAGACCTTGGCGCCGTTGGCGCGCATGTCAGCCAGAACGGTATCAATACCCTTCTTGTCAATAATACGCAAACCCTTTGTGGATACACGAAGCTTTACCCAACGATTCTCGCTTTCCACCCAAAAACGATGGCTGTGAAGATTGGGAAGAAAACGTCGCTTACTCTTGATATTAGAGTGCGACACATTGTTTCCACTGATCGGGCGTTTTCCTGTTACCTGGCAGACTCTGGCCATCTTTCTGATCCGTTGCTGTCGCTGTAAAAATGAGCGGGACTTTATACCTCAAGCGTCCTTTACATGCAAGGAAAACCGGTCGAAGTCCCGCTCTAAATCATTCCCCTGGAAGCCATGGAAACCGGCGAACCATCCCCGATAACAAAGTGATCAAGCAATCGAATTTCGAGTAATGCCAGCGCATCTTTGAGGCGGCGCGTAATGGCTTGATCTGCAAGGCTTGGTTCGGTCACCCCGGATGGGTGATTATGTGACGTGGTCCAATAGATTGTACAACCCAGTTAAGAGATAATTTATTTAACTGGGAGAAGTAAATTGAGTAGCAGAAAAAAGTATTCAAAGGAGTTCAAACTGGATGCAGTCAGTTTGGTACTCGATCAAGGTTATAGCCGTGCAGAAGCGGCCAGAAGCCTTGGGCTTAATAGCAATATGCTTGGTCGGTGGGTTTCAGAACAGCGGTCCGATGGCGGTCAGGCTTTCCGCGGGAACGGCAAACTAACACCGGAACAGGAGGAAATCCGGAAGTTAAGATCGCAGGTCAAAAACCTGAGAATGGAGAAAGAAATCCTAAAAAAAGCGACGGTCTTCTTTGCCAAAGAAATGAAATGAGATATTTGTTTGTCACCCAACATAAGAAGACCTGGCCAATCGACCTGATGTGTCGAGTACTGGGCGTCAGCCGACAGGGTTATTACCACTATCGGCGAAATACAGAAGCCAGACTGGCTGATCCAGAGCACCAGGAGATGCTGGACTGGATGAAGGATATAGCCATTGCCAGCAAGTACACCTATGGCCGGCGGCGCATGAAAAGAGCAATGAATGCATTGGGTTTTCCGATCAGCAGAACGAAGACTGTGAAGCTGATGAAAGAAGCGGGTATTCAAGTTCGGCATAAGAAGAAATTCAAAGTGACCACCAACAGCAATCACAAATTGCCGTTATTTGAGAATTTGTTGGAACGACAATTTGATGTTGAGCAACCCAACCAGGTATTTGCTTCAGACATCAGCTATGTCTGGACCCGGGAAGGCTGGCTGTACCTGGCTGTGGTTATTGATTTATATTCCAGAAAAGTTGTTGGCTGGAGTATGAGCAGCCAAATGACAGCACAGCTGGTGTGTGATGCTTTGACGATGGCGATCTGGTTGCGTAGGCCAACGGCGGGGTTGATCCATCATTCTGACCGCGGATCGCAGTATGCCAGTAAGGCTTTCAGGAAATTATTGAAAGCACATGGCTTCAAAGGCAGCATGAGCCGAAAAGGTGATTGCTGGGACAACGCCGTTGTGGAGAGCTTCTTCGGCAGCTTGAAACAAGAACGGGTGCATTGGTGGCACTACCAGACTCGATATGAAGCACAGCAGGATATTCTGGATTACATATCGATGTTTTATAACAGTTACAGACTGCATTCGTACCTCGATTACAGAAGCCCGAATCAGTATGAAATGGAAATGACGGAATTAAGAAAAGCTGCTTAACTGGGTTGTATCAAATAGGTTGACCACGTCACCGCGTACTCAGCGGTAATTAGAAGGGGGTAATGGGTACCCAGAAGAGAGACGATCCTGGTCCACCCGGCCGCAGCATCACCAAGCAAGGCGTCGATCTGCACGTTAGTCAATAAGGTCTCATCCTCAATTACGTACTCGTCGACGGGCGCCGCAAAGGAACTCGCCCGGTACTTTGTAACTGCTTCAAGGTCACCGGCGATCGCAGCGCAATAAGCAGCCAAGGTGTACCAAGACCTGGTATTTGTGTTGGGGAAAGGGCGTTCAGTTTCTATCCATAATCTAACGAAATCCAGCGCGTGTTCTGCGGCAGCTTGAGCTTCGTCATCTTGGCCCTCCACGCGCAGGATCATGGCGCGATCGGTCTCCGCGAACATGTCATTCCAGCCATATTTACCGCTCATTCGCGCAGCAGCATGTTCGAGTGCCGTTTTGACATAACCTTGACCGTAGAGGAGCCACGTCAGATCACTACCCGCTTGAGCCCAACGACCCTCCTTACGCAGACGCTCACCTAAGGAGAGGAATCCCTTGACATCCCCCAGCAAGAAAAGCCGGTACCATGCGTGGTTCAGGGGCCAAAGGTAATCTTCCGGAAACTTTTTAACCCCTTCATCTGCTGCTACCAGGGCCTCTTCCAGCAACCCGTTCCCAATAAGCGCCTCAATTAAATTCCAGGCGACGAGGGCGTTCTCTGGATCAAGTACAACGAGGCGCCGCATGTACCGCAAGTACTCCTCAAATCGACCCAGGCGCTTGAGGCTCGCGCCCAGCGAATTGAGCACCTCCATATCGTTTGGAAAGACCTCCTCGACCGCCTGATGCTCCGCAAGTGCCCGCGTATAATCGCGTTCGACCGTGTAGTAGTAGTGCCCCAGTGCGAGGTGGCCCTCAATCCGGTCCGGCCAGCGTCTGCGGATATCAGTCACAAGTTCCAGCGTCTTGGCGCCGTAAATGCGATCGGGATCTTCGCCCGTCCACAGCAGCCGGCCATAGGTCTCGGCCAGCAAAACCTGGGCCCGCAGGAAGTTCGGATCGAGTGCTACGTCTCGGTCCAGCAGCGGTTTCATCGCTTTGAAAGTAGCGGAGCCCCGCCACTTGCTGCGTTCTTTAATCGCCTGCAGGTAAAGGTCATATGCCTCTGCATTGTCGGTCGGCACTTCCTCGATACTGGCCAATGTCGCAGGGGGGCAGTTCGGCCTGTAATGCGTCTGCGATGGCCTTGGAAATTTCACTTTGTATGGCGAACAGGTTTTCGGTTGTCAGTTCACGGTCGAAGATCTTTGCCCACAGGTGTTCATCGGTGTGTGCGTTGATCAACTGAACATTAATACGTACCTGTTTACCGGCGCGCTGCACGCCGCCCTCCAGGATGGTTGCAACTGAAAGCTCCCTGGCAATCTCCGGCAGGGACTTGTCGGTGTTGCGGTAGCGCATGACCGAAGTCCGGGAGATCACTTTCAGCGCTGAAATATGCGCCAGACGGGTCAGCAGTTCATCATGCATGCCGTCTGTGAAATACTCGTCTTCGAGCAACTGGCTGCGATTGATGAATGGCAGCACCGTGATCGATTTCTCATTCCACATACCCAGGGGGCCTTCTCCAAAGCCTGTTCGGCGCCTGCCTGCCTGGCTTTGGCGGAAATTTCCGTTTCGCGCTCCGGTGAGAGCACAAACTTGTCAAAGGCGAAGTACCCCAGCGCCAGGGCAAGGACTACCATGATCATGCGATCCAGCTTTTTTCCTGTCTGTTGGGCGATAGTTTGTGTCCGGTCGACATCCTTGTCCTTCTTCAGTCCTTCCGGGGTCAGCTCGAAGGCCCATGCGAAGATAAGGACGGGAATCAGGCCAATGGTAAAGACAATGGTCGCTATGCGGACAGTTGCATCACCAAAACCAAACGCCGGAAAGATGGTTTCTACCACCTGGATGACAAGCCACGCCACCACCACGTAAGCAGCGGCTACCCGGAATACATTACGACGCTTGAGTTCGTTGAATAAAGACAAATGCTGACTTGTTGGTGGCCGTTGTTGTATTCAAGCCTAGCTGTTCAATTACACAATGCCAAATGAGACCTGCATTTGGGCTGGCAATAGGTTCGCTTCTGGCCGTTAGCGGAAGTTAAAACTCACCCAAATCCTTTCACAAAAAGGGTCAGCTAACGGCCAAAAGCAGACCTTTAGCAAACACTAATATTACTGCGTATTGAGTGCCTCACAAAGTGCCACATTATCAGGCACAGCACGGGTGAGGGTCATTTGCCCGGATAACCCCAGGGTCGGGAAGTCGTAGGTCAGCAACGCCTCATTGCAGTGGATAAAAACGATGGTGATAGTCCCGTAGCCCGCTTGCTGGTTTGCCAGTGGTTCGAGGGCGTTGAATATACCGCCGCTGGTCAATTCAACATTGATTGTCACACTGAATTACCGGAATAGGCGCCGAGGCCGGTCACCCAGCGTTGATCCACTGCGCCGAAAACTGCGGGTGGCACGCCCGGTCCCGGAGGTACGGAATCAAAGGTGAACATTGCTAGGAAGAAAAATTCCAGCTCCGGAAAAACGGTGAAGAAAAACCCCTGTAAGGGCGCGTCGGCACTTACCCAGGCGTCATTCAGGCCGGCGTTGAATGTGAATCCTAATAAATCAAAAAATACATACGCCGCCCCGGCATTGGTCACTGAATTATCACTCTGGTCGCCATTGATGCCGGTGGCGTTACTGTCCTCTCCCCCCGCACCAACTACCACCGTGTCGCCGGAAATGGCCACGGAATAGCCAAACCAATCCCCCATATCGGTATTGGAAGCCTTCAGATATGCCTGCTGCTCGAGGCTAGGATCAATGGTGAGTGGATAAGTGGCTGCGGAATCATCAATGATCAGACTCAACTGGTTGGCTGCCAGATGCATGCGTGCCGGCAGTGCACGGCCGCTGGAATCCCAGGCTTTCAGTTTGCTGTAGGCAATGGCGGTGCCGGAATCGTTTACAAAGCTCAGCGCATTACCCTGTTGGCTGGCCGCCAGGTCGGTTGCCAGTGTCATTTCGAGGATTAAGGGCTGGCCGCTTTGCGCACCCGGTGGCCGCTGTTCTAGCTCAAACCATTGTTCCAGATCGGTTGCAGTATTCACCCACCATTCCCGCAAGTAATCGTTCCATTGATAGGTGACGGTGATATTGTTGGCCGTAATCTGATCGGGCTGATCCAGGGTTTGCAGCTCGGCAAACCCTATTGCGCTGAGCGTGAGACCCAAATGCCAGGCCTGCGCCTGGTGATCGCGTGGTCTCAGGGTAGTAGTACCGTCCCCAGCATAACGAATCCGCCAGCCCTGGGCCGGGTTGGATGAAACATAGCCATCGTTCTCATGCTGAAAGGCGCGGTACTTACCCGCTGCAATCTGCCCCTGGATGTTGGCCCAGTCGCCGTTGGACAAGCCATCAGGCACCTCACCGGGTTCTATGGGCTGTTCAGGCGCCTGGGTTAGTTCAGTGTTCTGGAGTTGTGGCTGTTTCTGCGTGGCGGATAAGGCGCCCGCCGGTGTCAGTACCGCCACACTCAGGAGGCATAGCACGGCGACAGCTGGTACTAGCTTGGGTGTAAGGGCTTGCTCAGCTTTGCAATATTGTTTGGCCATCGCTTTTTCCAAATTGTTTCCGCATTCAAGCAATTAGTCTATTTGGGAGCATGGTAAGGATGAATACCCATTGAGTATAGGAGGTATCAGAGCCTATTTCACAATGTCCGCTATTGGCCGTTAGCGGAAGTTCCCGGCGGCTCCAAAATCACCCATTTTCAGCAAATTCAAAAAGGTCGCTTTTCAGCAATTAGCCGACATTCAAAGAAAAATGTATCCGGCCCCTTTTATGGGCGATGACTACGGTATCGCGTGGTAGCCTCACAGAGGCGGTCGACCGACTAGTCCGGCGATATCGGAACCGGCTGGCTTTTGATAAAGGCGCAGACCGAATTCCGGTATCAGCGCGATCAGATGATCGAATATGTCCGACTGTATATCTTCGTATTCAGCCCATACGGTGGTGCTGGTGAAACAGTAGATCTCCAGCGGCAGCCCTTCCGGGCCCGGCGCCAGTTGCCGAACCAGCAATGTCATGCCTTTGTGTATGTCGGGACGGTTTTTGAGGTAGTTGAAAGTGTAGGCGCGAAACGTGCCGGCATTGGTCAGCCGCCGCCGGTTGACTTCGTTGTCCACCTCCCCGGTCAGCCTGGCGTTGTATTCGGCGAGTTCCGATTCTTTCCGTTGTATGTAGTCCGCCAGCAGGGCGAAACGTTTGAAGTGTTCGATTTCGTCATCGGTCTGGATGCGGATGGTCGAGACATCAATGTATATTGCACGCTTGATCCTGCGGGCACCCGATTGCGACATGCCGCGCCAGTTCCTGAAAGAGTCGGTGACCAGGCGATGTGTCGGAATGGTGGTGATGGTCTTGTCCCAGTTCTGCACCTTTACCGTATGAAGTTGCACGTCAATGACATCGCCGTCCGCACCGAACTGCGGCATCTCTATCCAGTCGCCGACGCGAACCATGTCCTGGGCGGTCAATTGCACGCTGGCCACCAGCGAAAGAATCGTGTCTTTGAATACCAGCAGCAGGATCGCGGTCATAGCACCGAATCCGCCGAGCAGCACCAGCGGCGATTGTCCCAGCACCGTTGCGACGATCAAACCGCCGCCGAGCACCCACACGACGATCTGCAGCAACTGCACGAATCCCTTGATTGGGCGGTCTTTGGAGACTGGCAATGCCGAGTAGATGGTATTGCCGGCGCTGAGTAACGCCGTCGCCGCCATTGTCAGCATCAGTACCATGTAACCGGTCGCAACGTTTCTGATGATCAGATCGAATTTGTCCGGCAGGCCCGGCACGAAGGCCACGCTGGCGAAAATAATGAGCGCCGGAACGACTTGCACCAGACGGCCGAACACGTTGTGTTCGATCAGCGCATCGTCCCAGGCAGCACTGGAACGTTTCGCGATTATGCGAACCGCTCGGATTAAAACCCGTTTGACGATGGTGTCTGCAAGAACTGCAACAAGCAGCAGCTCGACGAGACCACCTGCAGGCGGCAGCAAAGGGGAGATCGAGTTCAGGGTATCAAGCATTGTCTGGCCGAAGTATCAAGGAATCGCGATTGTGCGTGCACTGTGTAGGTCGCTGCAAGCATCGATATGAACGGGATCGCCCAGATAGATGGCCAGAACGACTTGCCCTGGGTCATTCTCGAGAAGTCTGCTGGCGATGTCGAACACTACGATTGCCGTTCGCGACTCAAGCGGGTGTTTGCGATCGATAACGAGATTTGCCCGGACTACGGAGGCAAACTGCGGGTGTTTGCCTGTATCGAGGATTCGCAGCTGATCAACAAAACCTTTGGGCATGTGCGAGCGCGCGATGAGGCGGCCGCCACCGTGCCGCCCTTTTCTTTGCTTGTGTGAACTTCCGCTTCTGACCGAAAAGCGACCATTCATTGCACGTCAGCCAAAGGCTAATGGAGGACATGTGTCGTTGCCTGGCAGGGTGTATCAGGATGCATGGCTCCCGGTGAGCGCGCCTCATCCCCGTAGACTATAATTGATCCAATCGTATCTGGTGATCCCCTAAAAGAGGTGCTGTCAATGAGCCTCAAGTACCTGCACACCATGGTCCGGGTTTCGAACTTGGACGAATCTATGAATTTCTATTGCAACATGCTCGGTCTCGAGGAAGTCGAGCGATGGGACTATCCCGAGGACCGGTTCACACTGGTGATGCTGGCGGCTCCCGGCGACCATGAGGCCCAGGTGGAACTCACTTACAACTACGACCCGGAAGCCATGGAAGGCGGCCGTAACTTTGGCCACCTTGCCTATTCCGTGTCCAACATTTACGACGTATGCCAGCGCCTGATGGGCCCCGGTGTCACCATCAACCGGCCACCCCGTGACGGACACATGGCTTTCGTCCGCTCGCCACACAACATTTCCGTGGAGTTGTTACAGGATGGAGAGGCGCTGCCGCCCATCGAACCCTGGGCGTCAATGCCGAGCATCGGTGAATGGTAGGCGTAACGGGCCGTGCCGGCTGAGCTTTCGGATTTTATTTCCAGCGACGCCCGCGAGGCGGTTCTGGGAAATGGTCATTTTGGGCGGCGACTGCCAGGGCTGGTGTTTCGTTCGCCCGGATTCCTGGAACTCGAATACAGCTGTTGGCTGAACCGCACCTGGTTGTTCGTCGGGCGGGCATCCGACCTGCCGGATTCCGGAGATGCCGCGCCAGTGCCCGGATTAACGATATTTCTGGTTCGTGACGAGTCCGGGCAAATCCTGGCGTTCCAGAATGCCTGCCGGCACCGCGGGCATCGACTGATAGCAGAGCTATGCCAGGGACTGAAAAAAATGGTGTGCCCGTATCATCAATGGAGTTATGCCCTTGACGGTAAACTGGTTTACACACCCAACGCAGGCGGCGCCAGGATGCATGAACTCGAAGGCCTGGAAAAGAAGAGACACTCCCTGTTGCCGGTGCGCTGTGAAACCTGGTACGACTGGGTGTTCATTAACATCGACGGCAACGCCGAACCACTCGATCGGTTTGTGGCACCCCTGGCTGAGAGACTTTCGTTTGTGGATTTCGGCAATCTCCGCCGGTTTCTGAGCATGAGCCGGAGAATCGTTGCTGCGAACTGGAAAATCTGCATGGAAAACACCATGGAGCCCTACCACGTGCCTGTAATCCACAAGTCTTCAGCGGCCGGCCAACCCCTCGAGTTGCACTACGTCATCGAGGACGAACCGGTTTTCGGCTGCGCTATCGACATACCGGGCTCGGAGTACACCAACCAATCATCGGCGGAAAATGGTGAATTGACAAATCTCGACATGAGTGCACGCTATCTCCTGCGCGCACCCAACTTCTTTCTCACAAGCTATACACCTGACATCATCGCCGACACCATGCTGATACCCGATGCAATGAACCCGCGGCAGTGCTGGCTCGAACAGGCCTGGTACACGACCTCCGGTTACCAACCGACGATTACCGAAGTGGCGGAATGGGAAAGCTCGAAGAGCAGGTCATGGCAGAAGACATGGGTGTCATATCGGAGGTTCAGGCGGGCGTCGAGTCCGTCGCTGTTGATGACGGAGGCGTGCTGACACCGGCGTGGGAATCGTGCATCAGTGCCTTTTACCGGCACATGGTGAAGCAATTGGAACGGAACGAATTCTGAGTATTTGTTATCGAACCCAAGCGCACCCGCGGATTCAAAGCGGAAGCGGTGAACATCAAGTGTTTCGGCCAAAATATTCGTAATCCGCGGGCGCATGTCCCGCTTCCACTGACAGCTTTCTGTCAGCTGTGTCCAGTATCACGGAAAGTGGAACGGAATACCTATATCTGGCCGAAAGCAGAAATTCCTGAGAGCCTCAAGATCGCCCGTTTTCACGCTTTTTAAAAGTTATCGCTTTCTGCCAATAGCGGACGCGCGGCCAAGTCCAAGAAACTCCGCTCTAGTCCGGGCCTCATCGAACCTTATCCAGACCGGAATAAGCGTTCTTCATCTGCTGCTCCAGATCGCCGGTAGGCGAAGCTTCTGCAATAAAGTTGGTAGCGTCATCTATTTCCCCCACTCTGCGAAAGAACCACCTTCATTTGCCAATTGCTCAAGTAATGGCGCCGGAGCCCAGTGCTTTGATCCATGTATTTCGTGGAAACTGCAAATCGTGTCATACACCTTTTTCAAGCCAACACTGTCCGCAAAATGCATCGGGCCGCCACGAGCCACCGGGAACCCATAGCCAAAGACGTAAATTACGTCGATATCCCCGGACCGTTGTGCTATGCCTTCTTCAAGGACCCTGGCTCCTTCGTTGATGAGCGCATAAATCAGTCGCTGAACGATTTCCCTGTCACCGATATCACGGCGCGAAACACCCTGTGCTTGTGCCTGGCGTTCCACAATAGTCATGACTTTCGGATCATTCGTGCGAGCGCGGGTTTCAGGATCGTATTGGTAGTAACCGGCTCCTGTTTTTTGACCATAGCGCCCCATTTCTGCAATCGCATCACTGATGCAATAAGCCCTGGGATCGCCCTTTTCTTCTTCGCTCAGCGCTTTTCTTGCTGTATAGCCGATGTCCAGTCCGGCCAGGTCATAAACTGCAAATGGCCCCATAGCCATGCCGAATTCCTGCATTGCCCTGTCAATTTGCCCCGGGCTTGAGCCCTCAATCAGGCACAACTGGGACTCCCTGCCGTAATAGCGCAACATGCGGTTGCCGATAAAGCCATAACAAACCCTGGCCAGCGCCGGGATTTTGCCAACAGCCCTGGCCATCTTCATGCAGGTCGCAATCACATCATCGGCGGTCTTGTCCGCACGCACGACTTCCAGAAGTTTCATTACGTTGGCGGGGCTGAAAAAATGCAGGCCAATCACATCCCGGGGACGATCTGTTGCCTCCGCAATCAGGTTTACATCCTGGTAGGAGGTATTGGTAGCGAGGATGCTGCCGGGTTTGCAGACCTTGTCTATTCTTCTGAAAACGTCTTTCTTGAGCTCGATATCCTCGAACACAGCTTCTATTACGATATCTGCATCGGCCAGGTCATTGTAACTGGTGGTACCGGATATCAGGCCCAGCTTGGCTTCCATGGCCTGCTGGCTCATCTTGCCTTTGCTGACAGTAATGCCGTAATTCTTTCGAATCACGTTAAAACCTCGCTGCAACGCCTCGTCATTGACTTCCAACACGGTGACCGGTATGCCTGCATTGGCAAAGTTCATCGCGATTCCGCCACCCATGGTGCCCGCACCGATGACAGCGGCAGAATTTATCTCGCGCAAAGGGGTATCCCTGGAGAGCCCAATGATTTTCGCAGCTTCACGCTGGGCGAAAAACATGTATCGCATGGCGGCCGATTGAGACGATTGCATGCATTCAATAAATTTTTGACGCTCAAAGGCCAGTCCTTCATCAAAGGGTAATTTCACGGCCGCTTCAACACAACTCACGATATGCCCCGGCGCGATCTGCCCGCGGGCTCGCTTGCCGAGTCTTGTGCGCCAGCCCTCGAACATTTCAGCGGGCGCATCTGAAGGAGCAATCGCGATGTCCCTCACCCGCCTGAGCGGGGCGCCATTGCTGAGTAATTCCCAGGCAAAGGCCAGTGCGCCTTCCTGTAAATCCCCTTCAATCACGCGATCAATCAAGCCGGTTTCCAATGCTTCCCGGGCAGGAATTGGCCTGCCACTGGTGATCATTTCCAGGGCCGCATGTACACCCATGAGCCGTGGAGCCCGCTGTGTTCCACCGGCGCCCGGCAATAGGCCCAGTTTTACTTCGGGCAAACCCAATTTTGCGCAAGACGAGGCGCAACGGTAGTGACAACAAAGTGATAACTCCACGCCACCACCCATCGTCGTGCCGTGGATTGCAACAACTACGGTTTTTGAGGAATTTTCAATGCAGTCGAGTACGTCCGGTAAAGATGGATCAAGCCGCGTCTTGCCAAACTCCGTAATGTCAGCACCAGCAGTGAACATTCTGCCTTCACCGACAATTACCAGGGCCTTGCTGGCATCACCCTGGGCAGCCTTGACTGCAAAAATCAGGCCTTCACGCACCCTTTGTCCCAGGGCATTTACCGGTGGATTGTTAATCCGGATAAGCCCAATTTCATTCACGGTTTCATAGCTGACTGGTGACATGCCTCACTCCAGAAATATGTTCAATGCTTCAATCGTGTTCATCGACAACGACGACACGCGGTCCATTACATGCAGGATTGTCACCATCACAGGAAAATAACGAAATGGCAAACGATCAAGGGGCCAAGGGAATCGGCTTGCCATCCTGGCCGGACTAATAAACATAAATATCTCTCCTGGATCTTCTTATCTATGCTTTCCGTCACGAGCTCGCGAAAAACTCCTTTTCAACTGATTTATTGATATTTTATATTTTTACATGATTGTTATATAACTATTAATTAAAGCCATTGATATATTTTCAATAGACCTATAGAATTAGAATTTATTTACCTGGAAGACACCAGCGTGCCAAACACAGCCACCGGCAAATACCATCAACACCGGCAGGACGCCATTCGTTCTGCGGCTGCTGTATTTGCTGAAAAGGGTTACCACGGGTCGAGTACGGGTGACATTGCGGAGCACCTGGGCATCAAGCAAGGCAGCCTGTATTACTACTTCAAGTCGAAGGAGGAAGCACTGGTTGAAGTCTGCCTTTATGCGATGCGTGACTACGTACAGCAAATGGACACCATTGCGGCCAGTGAACAGCCTTTCGAGGCCAAGTTGATTGCAACGATTACCTCGCACGTCAGCAAATATCGCGAGCACAACGGTGCTTTGAAGGTGTACCACGCTGAACGGCTTTATCTTCCCAAGGCCAAGCGCGAGAAACTTTACAGGCTGGGCAGTGGTTACCGGCAGAAATTGGAAGGGATTTTTGAACAGGGTGTCCAAAGCGGTGCGGTGCGTGAAACAACAGATTGCCGTTTTGCCGCCCAGGCCGTCATAGGTATATGTAACGCCTGGGGGGAATTGATAGTTCGGGACCCGGAAATGGATTTATTTGATGTGATCCAAAAATGCACTGCCCTGCTGAGCAACGGGTTTATCAACAAATGAAGCAGCAACAGGATTGAATTGGAAATTACAGGATAAGAAATATGACCGATCAGAAAGCGACCAATGTGACCTGGCAGGAAGGCGAGGTTTCGCGCCAGGACCGTTACCAGATTCTCCAACAACGCGGCACAACCATATGGTTCACTGGATTGTCCGGCAGTGGGAAGAGCACCATTGCAATAGCGCTCGAGCGTGCCCTGTTCAAGCTGGGCAAGCTGTCCTACCGGCTTGATGGTGACAATGTCCGCCTCGGTATCAACAAGAACCTGGGTTTTTCGGAAGCAGACCGCTCTGAAAACATTCGACGCATCGGTGAGGTTGCCAAGTTGTTTGGTGACGCCGGTACGATTTCACTGTCGAGCTTTATTAGCCCTTACAAGAACGACCGGGATGAAGTGCGCGAGTTGCACGATCAGGCTGGTCTCGACTTTATCGAGGTTTTTGTTGATTGCTCACTGGCAGTAGCTGAGAAACGCGACCCTAAAGGTCTGTATAAGAAGGCACGTGCCGGTGAGATCAAAAACTTTACCGGCATCGATGACCCGTATGAAGCGCCGCTTAATCCGGAGATTCATCTGCACACCGATGAAATGACCCTGGAACAGGAAGTGCAAATCATACTGGATCATTTGCAGGCAAACGGCTTCATTCAAACAGAAGCACTCAAGAACGCCGCTGCGCTTTACTAAGATGATCAGACCACACCGGGCGGATGTCCTTAATCCCCTGCTGGTAACAGATGCCAGGCAAAGGGAACAACTTCTCGTCGAAGCTGAAAACCTGCCGTCGCTTGAACTGAATTCAGCGGCTGCGGCCAATGCCGTAATGCTTGGCGGAGGTTATTTTACACCTCTCAATGGCTACATGAACCTGGCCGATGCACTCAGTGTTTCAGAGTACATGCAAACCGTTGATGGCCTGTTCTGGCCGGTGCCCGTGCTGAACCTGAGCAATGACATCTCTGCCATCGAAGGCGCCAATCGCATCGCCTTGCGTGACCCGAATGTTGAACACCGACCGGTCATTGCCATCATGGATGTTGCAGTCGTCGAGGCAGTTTCAGCCGAACAGATCGAAACCATGACCCGGCAGGTCTACGGCACTACGGATAATTCTCACCCGGGTGTGGCTGTATTCAAAGGGCTCGGTAGCTATTGCATATCCGGACCCATACAGGTCCTCAACTTGAGTTACTTTGAATCCGAGTTTGAAGGCACCTTTAAGACCGCTGTGGAAATTCGCGAAGAAATCGCAAGGAGGGGCTGGGAAAAAGTAGTGGCGTTCCAAACACGCAACCCGATGCACCTGGCCCACGAAGAACTGTGCCGTATGGCCAAAGACCGCCTCGCTGCAGACGGTATTGTCATTCACATGCTGCTGGGAAAAGTGAAACCCGGCGATGTCCCTGCCGATGTGCGTGATGCCTGCATCCGTAAAATGGTTGAGTTGTATTTCCCTGAAAACACGGTAATGGTGAACGGTTATGGCTTTGACATGCTGTATGCCGGTCCACGCGAGGCGATACTTCACGCAATTTTCCGTCAGAACATGGGTGCCACTCACCTGATTGTCGGGCGTGATCATGCCGGTGTCGGTGACTATTATGGTCCGTTTGATGCGCAGGCCATTTTTGAACAGGTTCCGGAAGGAGGGCTGGACATCGAGATCTTCAGTGCCGACCACACGGCCTGGTCAAAAAAACTTAACAAGGTGGTGATGATGCGTGAAGCGCCTGATCACACTCCGCAGGATTATGTTTTGCTATCAGGCACAAAGGTTCGCCAAATGCTGGGAGACGGCATTGCACCACCACCGGAGTTTTCGCGACCGGAAGTGGCGCAGATATTGATGGATTATTATTCGGCCGAGACCTGAATAACAATTGCTTCCGGCACTGCGGATTCGAAACTTTCACTGGCATTGCAGGCCACGTACACTGAAGCGGAAATGGCAGTCAAAAAGATCAGGGAGGCGGCACGGGAAGTCTGTCGATTCCGAAGGCATCGGAATCGAATTCGAGCAAGGCGGGGCGGGCACGCTCAGCTCTTGAGTGCTTCACTGGCCTGTGGTCGAAACCAGGCTTTGAATAAAAACTCCGGGGAATAATGCCATTCAAAAATAAATCAGGCTAAGCCTTACTCGTATTTCTCCAGAGAGAGATTCAATTGATTGTTCACTCGAAGAAACGTTGTGCGTTTTGAGAACTCCTTGAGTTTAAGGGCACCAATATAAGTCGCTGTGCTTCGCAATGAACCGAACAATTCATCAACAAAATCATTGACATCCCCCTTAAAGGGCAACATTAGCTCGCGGCCTTCGCTAGCACGATGTTTGGCAACACTCCCGTAGTGTCTGTTCATCGCCTCGGTCGAACTCATTCCATAGTACTGTTTGAACTTGAGTCCGTCTTTTTCAATGAGTTTTCCACCTGACTGCTCGAAGCCCGAGAAAAATTGCCCGCTCATCAGGAAATCGGCGCCTCCGCAGAACGCCTTCGCCGCATCGCTTGGATGCACAGCACCACCGTCAGACATGACGAGCCCAACCCCTGTGTCGGGGTTGCTGATCCCATGCGCTGCATCGGAACACTCGATCACGGCACTCAGTTGCGGGTAGCCCACCCCGGTCATCCTGCGGGTGGTGCAAATACTTCCGCTGCCAATGCCCACTTTGACAACGTCAGCGCCGCGCAGCAGGATTTCTTCGGTGATTTCATTGGTGACACAATTCCCAGCAATGATCGTGTGCCCGGGACAAAGGTTCCGAAGTTTTTCGACATTCAAAATAAACCTTTCGAGATAGGCATTGGGCACATCCAGGACTATGAAATTGAATTGATCCCCGATGCCGGCATCAAGTACGGTGTTTAATTTCGCAAAATCCTCATCGCGTATGCCCAGCGAGTAGGCCACATAGTCGGGCTGGTCAAAATCAGCAAAAAACGTTTTCAGATCCGTCACAGAATAGTGTTTGTGCAAGGCGGTGATCATTTTATGCCTGGCCAGCGCACGAGCCATTTCGAATGTGCCTGTGGTGTCCATATTCGCTGCTGCGATCGGAATACCAGTCCAGTCACGACCGCTGTGAATGAACGTGAAACTGCGTTCAAGCTCGACATTCTTCCGGCTCGTTAAAGTGCTGCGCTTGGGACGAATAAGTACATCTGCAAAATCCAGCTTGACGTCGTTCTCGATTCTCATAACACCACTCAATCACTTACGCACGCCGAGTATATATCAGTATTGGAAGTACACACTGAAAGGACGGCTCGAACTGAATTTTGAAAGGGCTATCAACACAAAAACAGAGACCGGCCGAGTTCCTATTCCGGAAACAGCACGGGGTCTTTTGTCAACATGGATACCAGGACAGCCATCGTGGCTGAAACAAGGATTCCCCAGAGAATCCCGAACAACAAAGACACGGCTGCACCAGTGACCACGGCAGTGCGTACACCCCGGGGCGTCAATCTGGAGTTTTTCTCGCCGGGGCGGAAGGGGTCTTGAGAAGCTTTCCACAACAGACCCACAATCAGGACCGGAACACCACCACCACCGGCCATTGTGTAGGCTTTGGCAAACATTCCAATGATGGACTCCGCGTACAAAGCCAGCCCGCATGCAACAACTCCGATAATTATTGTAGCTCGCTTTGTCCATGCGACCAGCAAATGATCTGGTGTATCCGGCCTGAACGGGCGAATGACATCATTAACAACAATGATCGCATTGGCATTTAACATGGAATCAGCCGATGACATCGCCGCCGCCAGCACCAGCGAATAAACTACTGCGACGGCCCACATTGGTACATAGTTCATCATCAGCCACGGCATCGCCAGTGACGGATCAAGGTCCGGGTTCAGAGACTTCGCGGTCATTCCCACAAAGGCGGTCAGGGTGACCAGCACCATGACCAGGACACCACTGATCAGCATTGCGTTACGGGCTGTTTTTGCATCTTTAGCCGCAAAACATCGTTGCCAGTACACCTGGGCAGCCAGCACACCAAAGATGCCGGTCGTGAAATTGGCGAGCATGGTTTTGATGGGCACACGGCTGAAATCCCAGAACTCAGGCCCTGCAACCTCGGTCAGATTTGTTCCCAGCTCCGCAATATTCCAATGCACTGGTGCAAGTGCAAAACAGTAGAAAATAAAGCCAAACACAACAACCATGACACCCTGTATAAAATCGGTCCAGACGACTGAAAGGACACCACCCAGGTACGTGTAGAGTATGAATACTGCATTGAAAAATATGATCACCGGTACCGGATTGATATCCGTGAATTGCTAAAAAATATACCCCAGGCCCATCGCCTGTCCTCCCAGCCAGGCCAGCATGATCGAGCCGGTCAATATGCCGGTGATGGCCTTGGTGATCCTGTCCCGATGCAGCAAGTCATACATCAGGTCGGACACCGTAATATAGGCAAACCGGCCGGCGAAGCCTGCGAACACCAGGGCAAATACGATTTTTGAACCCTGTTCACCGATGATAAATGGTATGTGACTGATGCCTTTCTCAAAGCCGGATGTGGCGTGCCCAATGAAGTTGCCGGCACCCATGATTGTCGCGATATCGCTGAACAGAACCAGGTACAGCGGCAAAGCGCCACCGCCGATTGCATACATTGCAAAGCTGCTGCTAGCCGAGTCTTTGACACGCCACGAGACGAGGAAGAAAACCACACAGAATACGATGGTAACTGTCAGTACGATGGCGGCTAGCATGGTGGCATATCCGAGGTCAGCATAAATCTGGTGATTTACTCTGGCACTTTACTCTGACCCCAGCTTTCCCTTCATGTGTTCCATGACTGCCTCAAGTGACAGCACCATCCAAAAGAAATCAAATGCTTCTTCTTCAGGAACGACAAAGAACAATCCTTCATTGGCACCTGCTTCCTGCTGCTTCCACAAGGGCCTTCGGCCATCAAGCATACGGTAAGGCTTGTTGTCGGGATTTTTGATCGGCGACAAGATGCCCGGAAACCTGATATCGGCTTTCTGAAAACGGGCATCATTTTTTTGAATCTCGTCTTCCCGGTTTCCCGGATACTGACTGTTGTACCAGATGTCCTCAAAAGCGACCGTTTGCGGTTCAACGCCCGTGGCCTCCAGGTGATTGTAAATTTCACGCAAATGAAAAAATCCGTCGAAATCCCGCACACGTTTGTCACCCAGGCAGGCGCATCCCGGTATTCGGGTACCATCGGGCACCAGGCAAACTCGCCGGTAAAAACGGCGTTTATCTTTGTCGAAAGAGGCGTAATACCCTGGATGATCCTGTTCGAAATGCTTAAAAGACATGATGGATTGTTTTCAGTTTTGCCAGAAGGTGAGAAAAGATACCGAGAAGACGGGGTGTGAGTAAAGCGCCGGAGTAATTACCCTGGCACTTTACTCTGACTCCGTGTTCCTAATAATGGCAAGGATCTTAAACTGCTGCGAGCAATGTTTCACTGCTAGCTCAAGGGCTTGATGTTCGCCTGTATCCACGGCAGTAGATTCTCATATGTACATTCACCTCTCTTCAATGTGCCGATTATGAATTCATGACCGGCGTCTGGTTTCACCCGCAATTTCCAACCGTTCAGGCGAAGAAATACATCGCAGCTGAAAAATGCGACACGCTTGTTACCATCAAGGAATGCGTGATTGATGATCAGTGATTCGAACAAGGCAGCGGTCATCTCGGGCAAGGTCTTGTAATAGCCTGTTTGCGGGCGAAACAGCGCGCTATGCAAAAGTCCTTTATCGCGCAGACCGGGAGAACCCCCGAATCGCGTAATCAAACCCTGGTGGATGGCAATGGCTTCATCAAGCGACAGAAACTGAATTCGCTCATTCGGCAAGGCGGCGTCCCAGTTCCTCGTTTTCATTCATGGAATCTTCGAGATGTGCAAGAACAGTCGGGCGAAGCCTGCGCTTGCGCACATAGTCCGCCACTGCCTCGGAAAGCAAGCCTGCAATGCTCTGTTGCGATTCATATGCAATCGCCTGCAAGGCTTCCCATTCCCGCTGCTCGACTTTGGAACTAATCTTGATTTTAGCCATGAAGAGACAATATCAAGACATGTCAAGAAATGTCAAGACATTTAATAAAACGATAATGCAGGCAATAAAAAACCCCACGCTTTCACGCAGGGCCTCTTTCTGTTTAATGCCTGGCAGTGACCTACTCTCGCACGGGAAACCCCGCACTACCATCGGCGATGCATCGTTTCACTGCTGAGTTCGGAATGGGATCAGGTGGGACCAATGCTCTAATGCCGCCAGGCAAGCTTGTCGGTTGATTGCTCAACCACAGGAGCAAGAACTAAATCTCACTCCCTACATTAGGTAATTCTGTCAAAAGCTAGTGTCTAACAAAGATGACTTTTGGCGATGTATTTCTTACGAGGACAAGGCAGATTGTGCAGCAGAACTGCGGGAGTGGACATGTAGTCCATGACCGCTGTCTGCGAACAATCTAACGCTGTCATTCGTGAAAAAGACAAAGCCAAAAGGGTTTTGGTGTTATATGACCAAGTCTCTCGGGCAATTAGTACTGGTTAGCTCCACACATTACTGCGCTTCCACACCCAGCCTATCAACCTTGTAGTCTACAAGGGCCCTTACAACATCAAGTGTTGAGAGATCTAATCTTGGGAGAGGCTTCCCGCTTAGATGCTTTCAGCGGTTATCCCTTCCGAACTTAGCTACCCGGCAATGCCACTGGCGTGACAACCGGAACACCAGAGGTTCGTCCACTCCGGTCCTCTCGTACTAGGAGCAGCTTCCCTCAAATCTCTAACGACCACGGCAGATAGGGACCGAACTGTCTCACGACGTTCTAAACCCAGCTCGCGTACCACTTTAAATGGCGAACAGCCATACCCTTGGGACCGGCTACAGCCCCAGGATGTGATGAGCCGACATCGAGGTGCCAAACACCGCCGTCGATATGAACTCTTGGGCGGTATCAGCCTGTTATCCCCGGCGTACCTTTTATCCGTTGAGCGATGGCCCTTCCATACAGAACCACCGGATCACTATGACCTACTTTCGTACCTGCTTGATCCGTCGATCTCGCAGTTAAGCGGGCTTATGCCATTGCACTAAACTCACGATGTCCGACCGTGATTAGCCCACCTTCGTGCTCCTCCGTTACTCTTTGGGAGGAGACCGCCCCAGTCAAACTACCCACCACACACGGTCCCCGACCCGGATTACGGGCCTGGGTTAGAACTCCAACTACATCAGGGTGGTATTTCAAGGTTGACTCCACCAGGACTGACGTCCTGGCTTCAAAGTCTCCCACCTATCCTACACAAACCTAGTCAAAGTTCAGTGTGAAGCTATAGTAAAGGTGCACGGGGTCTTTCCGTCTAGCCGCGGTTACGCTGCATCTTAACAGCGATTTCAATTTCACTGAGTCTCGGGTGGAGACAGCGCCGCCATCGTTACGCCATTCGTGCAGGTCGGAACTTACCCGACAAGGAATTTCGCTACCTTAGGACCGTTATAGTTACGGCCGCCGTTTACCGGGGCTTCGATCAAGAGCTTCGCACAAGTGCTAACCCCATCAATTAACCTTCCGGCACCGGGCAGGCGTCACACCCTATACGTCCACTTGCGTGTTTGCAGAGTGCTGTGTTTTTAATAAACAGTCGCAGCGGCCTGGTTTCTGAGGCCCCGACTGGCTCATGGAGCAAGTCCAATCACCGGCCAGGGCGTACCTTCTCCCGAAGTTACGGTACCATTTTGCCTAGTTCCTTCACCCGAGTTCTCTCAAGCGCCTTGGTATTCTCAACCTACCCACCTGTGTCGGTTTACGGTACGGTCTTTCGTTACCTATGCTTAGAAGATTTTCCTGGAAGCATGGCATTAACGCCTTCGTCTCTATGTTGAGACCCCACATCACGCCTCAGGATTAACGTGACCCCGGATTTGCCTAAGGTCACTCCCTACACGCTTGTACCTGGATAACCAACACCAGGCGCATCTAGCCTACTCCGTCCCTCCATCGCAGTAACAAAAGGTGCAGGAATATTAACCTGCTTCCCATCGATTACGCTTTTCAGCCTCACCTTAGGGGCCGACTTACCCTGCGCCGATTAACGTTGCGCTAGGAAACCTTGGGTTTTCGGCGTGCGAGTTTTTCACTCGCATTATCGTTACTCATGTCAGCATTCGCACTTCTGATACCTCCAGCAAACCTCCCGGTTTACCTTCACAGGCTTACAGAACGCTCCTCTACCAACCGCAATAAATTGCGATTCCACAGCTTCGGTACACAACTTAGCCCCGTTAAATCTTCCGCGCAGACCGACTTGACCAGTGAGCTATTACGCTTTCTTTAAAGGGTGGCTGCTTCTAAGCCAACCTCCTGGCTGTCTGGGCCTTTCCACATCGTTTCCCACTGAGTAGTGATTTAGGGACCTTAGCTGGTGGTCTGGGTTGTTTCCCTTTCGACTACGGACGTTAGCACCCGCAGTCTGTCTCCCGTGCTCATACTCCTGGGTATTCGGAGTTTGCCATGGTTTGGTAAGTCGGTATGACCCCCTAGCCATAACAGTGCTCTACCCCCCAGGGTAATACACGAGGCGCTACCTAAATAGCTTTCGAGGAGAACCAGCTATCTCCGGGTTTGATTAGCCTTTCACTCCTAGCCACAGGTCATCCCCTCATTTTTCAACATAAGTGGGTTCGGGCCTCCAGTGCATGTTACTGCACCTTCACCCTGCCCATGGCTAGATCACCCGGTTTCGGGTCTACTCCCAGCAACTATGCGCCCTATTAAGACTCGGTTTCCCTTCGCCTACCCTAGACGGTTAAGCTTGCTACTGAAAGTAAGTCGCTGACCCATTATACAAAAGGTACGCCATCACCCATCCGAAGATGAGCTCTGACTGCTTGTACGCACACGGATTCAGGGTCTATTTCACTCCCCTCTCCGGGGTTC
>OY760942.1:0-460000 GCA_963664065.1 Lysobacterales bacterium | reverse complement strand
AGTTATGGCTTTGAGACGAAAAGCCCGCTCCCAGTGCTTGTAAACGATCAAGGGAGTTCGGTGATATATCGAACACGTGCGATAACTGCCAACGGAGATCGGCAATAGATGTCATTGAGTTTGTCGATTCCCATACATCCAGGAAGGCGGAAGCCTGGCTGTCGGGAATGGCATGCTGATGGTGGTTGATTCCATTAAGGGCCATCAATAGTTCCGCATCCGCATAATAGGCAGGAAGCGGTATTGATCCGCCCAGATCGGTATTCACTACAAATTCCCCCAGGGACATGTTCCGGAACATGGGGGTGCCGGACGAATCGTTCAGTAAGCGATCGACATTGTTATTCAGGTTGAATAATGAGGAGTTTCGATCCTGTGAACCCAGTGCCTGGCGCACTCTCAAAAATGCTACACCGCTATCGTAAAGCGGGCTTACGGCATCATCATTGCCCGGGTCACCCGAGAAACTGAATATGGTGGTCAGACCGACACTGGCCGACCATCCCATAAGCGCCATGGTTTCACGCTTTCGATCATCCGTGCTGTGTTCCAGTGCCAGTGCACCCCTGGCTGCTGAGTCATTGCTTATGGTCCCATCGCTTTCGATAGTGATGCCGCGTGATTCGAAATAGCTCTCGGCGGCAGAGTTGGCCGTGCCGGGGCCACTAAATCCTGCCGAGATAAATACCGGCCGGTCAATGTTGTCAAGACACTGGCGACTGGGAAGGCCAGCGCCTGTCAAATTGGCAGCATCGCCCTCCTGCGAAAACTGTGTGGTCGTAATACCGCCAATTGCGGTTATAAAATTATCTGCGGTGGCACTGCCTGATACGACCGGAACTGATCGCACCTGAATTTCACGGATTAGAATGTCGATAGTGTCCTGACAGGAAAAAGCGTTGTCCATCTGCGCCACGTTGTTTCCCGGACGCCCCGCACGATCAAACCAGTGTACGTGGTTGTCGATCAAGCCTGGAATCATCATCCGGCCCTGCAGATCGATTTTTTGTACACAAGCTGCCATTTCTGGGGCGTCGATGGCACTGATTTTTCCAGCCACCATTTCAATTGATGATGCCACCGTATCCTGCTGATCCATGGTCAGGATGCTGCCGTTGTAAAAACCAATATCGCACTCACGTGCAGGATTGCCTTGCCACTCGGGATCAGCGTTGTCTTGTTCCAATGAGGCGCCCAGAAAACCGTCATTACCAGCTGCCGAAAGGTCAAACACCGTTTGACCGGCACCTTCTTCAAATTCCCAATAGCTCACCAGTTGTGCTGAGTCTGGATCCACACCATCTGTGAAAATCTGCTCGATTTGCTGCCCATTCAGTGCCACATTCCACATGAACGGCTCATCGATAAGCCCGCCAAAAAACCAGATCGGCGGTTCTACACCACCGGGTGGCAACGGGCCGATGGAGCCAAAAGTGCTGCCGATAGACAAGTCATGAAAGTTATTGGACGAGGGTACTCCTGTTGCACTGCAACTGATGTGCTGCACTCCGTCCACATAAAGCACCAATGTGCCAGCGCCATCCCGCGTTGCTGCAACATGTCGCCAGGCGCCATCGTCCACAGTTACCGGATCACCGGTACATGAGGACACCGGTTCACCCATACAGGTTCTCGGATAGCAGTAATTGTTCTCCCTGGAATCCTCAAGCATGATCTCCAGGTTACCGTCCCCGGCGACATACAATTGCCAGGACAAATTGAATGAATTGTCATCTTCGCCGCGAGCGATGACTGCACTGCGTTGTGTGATGTTCTCGGCATTGATCCAGGCGCCAACTGTGAAAACCTCTGTGGGAAACGAGTCGCTGTAAGGCACCATGACCCGATCATCAACACCGTCAAACTGCAGCCAACTGTCTGCGGATGCGGGCAGGGAAATCAGGGCCCAAAGGACTCCTATAACAAAATGCCAGGCGTGAACTGCTTTGGGTTTGTATCGAAGCCTATTGTTGGAAGAACAATACGGTCCGGGAACAAAGCTGGATTTGGTCAGCACGCTTTCCCTTCAAATACGCGAGGCCTGATGTGCATGGTTCAATACTCGTAATTACTTGCGAGCAGTCTATATATTGCCAATTCAACATTGGGTCAGGAAGGTGTAAATAAGCGTAAAGAATTGCTAGCCCGCTTACTCTGGCACTTTACTCTGTCTTCAATTTTTCCAGCCTGGCCCGCAAAATACCCAGCACCAACTGGCCGCAACCTCCGGGAGATATCCGTTCGGAAAGACTCTTTTGCGGGTCGCTTCCGGCCATATCTGGTAATGAATCAGCCACTTTCCGGTAGGCTTCACGAAATGGCGTGCCCTGTACCGCGAGGTCGGTGGCCAGGTCAGTGGCAAACAGCTCCGGCGAAATGGATGCCGCAAGGCGTTCTTCATTCCAGCTGAAATCCTTGAGCAAGCCTGGTAACAGCGCCAATGCCTGCAAGCCCCTGGCGAATGCCCGCATCACGGGTGGCTTGGTGGCCTGCAGGTCGCGATGGTATCCGGAAGGCAGTGACAGCACATCGTTCAGCTCTGCCTGCGCACCCACCACAACGGCATGAACTGCGCGCAACAGTTCAACCACGTCCGGGTTGCTCTTGTTGGGCATGATGGAGGAGCCGGTGCAGTAGCGTTCCGGTAACTGAATGTATCCAAATTCTGCAGTGGTATACAGGCTGAAATCCCAGGCCAGCCTGCGCAGGTCAAGTGTTGCGACAGCCAGCGCCGAAAGCGCCTGCAATTCCACCTTGCCGCGGCTGTTCTGAGCGTATTGTGGATTGATGACCAGGCGGGAAAATCCCAATTATTCTGCCACCAGTTCGCGGGCCAGCGGAAGGTTGATCCCGAATCCCGAGGCCGTACCCAGGGGGCTTGCATCAATGCAGTCACATACCCTGGCAGAAAATTCAGCATTATCGATAAAGGCTTCAGCATGCCCCGCCAGCCACAGCCCGGCAGTTGAAGGCATGGCCTTTTGCATGTGTGTGTGTCCGGGAATGGGAAGGTCCTTCTCGGCCTCTGCCCGGTCAAGACAAACAGTAGCGATTCGCGTGCATATTTTTGACAGTCGGGCCAGGCGGTCCTTGAGATACAGGCGCATTGCAACCGCGACCTGATCATTGCGGCTGCGCCCGGTATGGATTTTTGCGCCCAACGGGCCAAGCATGTCGATCAGCCATGCCTCGATGGCAGAGTGCCCATCCTCGAATTCCTCACCCAGTGTCCTCTTGCCGTTTCGATATTCACCGGACAAGATTAAGAGTGCCTCCTGCATGCGCGTATTTTCATCCTTGTCCAATATGCCTATCGATTCGAGGCCGTTTGCGTGCGCCGCGCTGGCCTGGATATCAAACAGCAAAAGCCCGCGGTCCAGCACAAGGTCCTCTCCGGCCAAGAACTCCATAACGTCGCCATCGGGCCCGGCAGTGCCGGATTTTTTCCACAACAGGTCACTCATGTTCTATTCCCATGTTTTCTTTGAGTCCCAGCGACAGGTTCAGATTCTGCATGGCCTGACTCGCTGCCCCCTTGGAAAGGTTGTCGAGGGTTGCAACCAGGGTAATTCTTGAAGGATCGCGCTCATCGACACTGAAACCACCGATGTGTATATCCGGTGTTTCACGCACCGCACTTATTTCAGGAATTTCCCGGCTTACCTGGACGGGTGCTTCATCAGAGTACACGGAATCATAATTCTCAAGCAGTTGACCGGCTGTCACCGCCTCAGACAGCCTGGCTGATATTGTCAGCGAGATGCCCCTGAAGAAGGGTGCTACGTGTGGGATAAACCTGATATCGAAGCCGAGCTGGATGCTGGCTTCATGCTCATGTAGATGTCCGTTAAGGCAGTACGGCAACAGGTTGTCGTGGAGGCGTTCAGGGTCATTTCTTGGCGATGGTGTACGACCCGCCCCACTGTATCCCGACACGCCAAACACCACTGGCGTGTCAACGATCTTGTCCAAAAGCGGTATCAGGGCCAACTGCGTCCCGGTCGCATAACAACCCGGATTGGCAATCCGCCGGGATTTGCTTATTGCATCTCTGAATCGTTCCGGGAGACCGTAAGTCCATGCGTCATCAAACCGGTGATCAGCACTCAGATCCAGAATTACGGTATCAGGATGCGCGGCCCGGATGGATTCCGCCCAATCACCGGCCTCGCCATTGGGCACGGCCAGAACCCAGGCATCTGCAGAATGTTCAGCGACGTCCGCTGCTTGCAGTGCAATAAATGTGGCATTCGTGTCCGGCCAGTCGGGGCAGGCAGAGGTCAAGGGAAGCCCAGCCTGGCTGGCTGAGCTGGCAAATGCCAATTCCATCTGAGAATGAGTAGTCAGCAAGCTTAGAAATTCGGAGCCGGTGTATCCACGGCCGCCGACCAGGGCTATCGACGCAGTCATTGGGTGTCCTTTATCCAGCCGGAGTCCCTGGACACGGCATCGCTGATTACGCGCTCTTTTTGACGCGCATCGGTAACACCTATAGTGAAGACCACCCAGCGACCCTGCCGCTCACTGGTTTCCGCTTGCTGAAAGTACCAGCTAGTTACCGGGTTGGATGTCCGCGAACGCCAGTACATCTGGGAGTATCGTGCCCGCAACACCTGCCACATTGCAGCACCGAGACCTTCGCCCTGCGCGTCCCGGGTAACGACGAATTTGTCCAGGTAGGGAATGCCGTCCAGGCCCTCCACCACAACGACTGCTGCCCGGCTGGATTCAGACAGGAGCACAATGGGCTGGCTAAGACTGCTTACCCAGTTGCCTTCCAGTTTTCGCCCAAATGAGCTTTCGATCCGACCGGTCGCTTTGCCCAGCGTTTCGGCGTCAGGTGCTTCGTAAACCCGCACTTCTTCACCTTTGCGCACCAGTGTTCCCGCACCACGGTAGGTGAACAGTTCACGGGTCAATTGATTTGCCGAAGTGATTGAAACCGATGTGTCACTGTCTAAACCACTCAGCATCTCGTTGATCTGCTGCAGCTTAAGGCGCATTCCCGAATGAACCCACGTTTCTTTCATCAGTGCCTCGTAATCATTGTCGAGGCTGATAGCTGAAATCACCCGGCCATTTCGGTCCAGCAGGCCGCCGGTTGGCGTCAGGTAAATGATCTTGTACGGCTTGATGGCCTTGACCAGTTCACCGGCGGCAAGGTCTGCATTGATATTCAAGACCTGGCCTGATTGCGATTCACCCAGGCAGGTCAGTACCGGCAATGCACCGCCCCTGACTGCACTATGCAGGGCATCCAGCTTGACGAGATTGATCTCTCCCACCAGGCCCGGTTTTTTACGATCCAGGTAATTGCACTGAAATACACCATGCTGGATTCCACGTGCCCGTATGCCGCGTTCCTCCAGGGCTTCCGCCAGGAGTAAGTTTTGTTCATACATCACTGGACGCGCGATACCCATAACCGCTTCGGATGTGACCCTCAGGCCGTCACGCCGCTCACTTTCAATTCCGGCTTCTTCCAGGGCGTGATCTATCTGGGGACCGGCACCATGCAAGACCACCGGACGCAAACCCAGGCGGTGAAGAAACGCCAGTGCTGAAGCCATTTCATCCAGGTGATCCCTGAGAATTCCCCCACCAGCCTTGACAACTGCAAAGCGGGACTCGTCTACCGAGGAAAACTCCTTCAGGTACTGTCTTGCTTCCCGGCTGGAGCCCAACTGAGCCAGCAATTCGAGGACGATCTCCCGGATTTCAGGCATGATCGCTTATCATCTTAGTGTAAACGCCCAGTGCCTGTTCCAGTTGCTCCAGGCTGACCCATTCGTCCACGGTATGCGCCTGGGCGATGTCACCGGGCCCAAATACCAATGCCGGTACCCCGGCTGCGGAAAACAGGGAGGATTCAGTCCAGAAATCCAGGCCGATCCCGATATCCAGACCGTTAATACTGGCAAAAGAATGTGCCTTTTCTGTTTCAATATCTTCTGTGGGTAATGGCGGCCCCGAAAATGGAACCACCCACTCAGCGTACTCGGCCGCATCCAGTTTTAACATTTTGGCAAGAAAATCTTCGTTACTTTGCCCGGGAAGCAAACGCGCACTCCAGTGTAAATTGGCCTGGCCGGCAATTACGCTAGACATGAGACCACCTCCGATCGTGCCAATATTGAAACAGCTTCGAAGTCCTTCTTCGTCCATTCGCTTGGCTTCGTTAATGGCGGCAGCAGACCAGCGGGTCATGCGGTGAATGGCGTTATCTGCCAGTGACCTGCGTTCGGAGGAATGTCCCGAATTCCCCTTGAATTGGCCTTTAACCGACAGGTAGCCACGGTGTACCGGTTCCGCTTTACACATGGTGGGTTCAGCAACAATCACCTGCTCAAAGGGCTCACATTCACCCTGCTCGATAAACCGTGAAATACAGCATCCTTCGCCGCCTTCCTCGTCGGTGGTAAACAGGAATGCCATTGGCTCCGTGGTTGTTTGTGCAACGGTCAAAAGACAGGCAGCTGCGCCCTTGATATCAGAGGCACCGCGGCCGTAAATACGATTTTCATGCTGGGTCATTTCCAGGGGCGGAAATTTTGCCCATCCAGCACAGGCACCGTGTCAATGTGAACATTAAACAGTCGATCGGGTTTTCCGCGCAATGCCAGAAAACTGACCCGCCCCTTGTTGTGGTCTGTTAGCCGTATTTCAAAATCATGACCTACTGCGGTGCGCAGATATTCGAATATCAGCGAGCCTGCCACCAGGTTGCGGGGTGGGTTTTGCGTGTCGAACGCTATCAGCGCCTTGAGGTGGCGCAGTAGTCTTCCCATGTGCGCCTTGGCGCTCATGAATCCGGGCCCCTGATTTTCGCTGCCATGGTGGAGCTTTTCCCCAGCAACTTGATAAAACCTTCCACTTCTTCAGGTGTCCAGTCACAGGTTTGGGCATATACCGCAGAGTCGTCCTGCAGAATATTGGGAGAATCTACAGCCACCGCAAACACCGAGCCGCCTTCTGTCATCAGCGTGACACTGCCGGTGACCGCGGATTGGGAACTCCTGAGATATGCTTCGAGATCAAGTTTGTGCGGCTCATAGAAAAAGCCGGTGTACACCAATTCCGCCCAGCGCTGAGCTACCTGCTGGCGAAATTGATTCTGCATTCGCGTGTTAACTGCGTCCTCCAGCGCCTGGTGTGCTGTTAACAATGCATCAATTCCGGGGCACTCGAACACAATCCTGCCCTTGAGACCAATGCTGACATCGCCGGTGTAAATATGGCGGCCAACACCGTATTCCCCGAATGCCTGGTTCAATACGCCCAGTATCCCGGGTCCCGGCAGCTCTGTGTCATTCAGGTGCGTGGCGACGCCCTTTTTAAACCGAATTTGAACGGAAAGTGGCGATTCGGGCCATTCCTCCCGGGGCCTGCATAACTGGCGCGTACTGGGCCCAGGTGCTTCGAAACGGTCAACTTCGCTGCCGGAAATAGTGACCCCCAGGAGGTTTTCGTTGATCGAGTAGCTGCCTGATTTTCCGGCCACTTCCACCCCGGCTTTTTCAAGAAATTCAATTTCGTGGACCCGAACATCACTGGCGGTTTTTTGCAACTCACGTACCGGGGCGTGAATCGTGTAATTGCCTGTACTCCTGACCGTCTGGTCAAACCTCAATTGGTCATTTCCCATGCCAGTACAACCGTGGGCAAAGTGCCTGGTTTTCAGGTCGTCACAGAGTTCGAGGCAAAGCCGGACAATCAGGTAACGGTCCGAGCACAACATGGGATATTCACCCAGCATCCTGGCGTGGCTCCAAACAAGCGGTATCACGAACTCATCCCAAATAGCCTGACTGGCATCCAGTTGATGATGACTGGCGCCAAGCTGCATGGCACGGTCGTGAATCCATAGCAACTCTTCAGGTGAAAGCCCGCCCGTATCGACAAATACAGTCTCGACCCTGAAACCCTGCTCGCGGAGCGCCAGGATGCAATAACTGGTGTCCAGACCACCTGAAAAAGCCAGTACTACAGTTTCCATACTCATTATCCTTCCCCCAAAAGCCTGGACATGACCGCCTTTTGAACATGCAGGCGGTTTTCCGCCTCGTCGATGGCCACGCAGTATTTCGCATCCATCACAGCGTCCGTGGCCTTGATATTTCGTCTTAGTGACAGGCAATGGCTGAACAAGGCGTTATTGGTCAGGCCCATCTTTGTTTCATCCACCATGAAATGGCGGTAATGCTGGCGGAGTTTCCACTCTTCTTCGGGCTGACCGTAATGTGGAAGCGCACCCCAGCTTTTTGCGTAAACAACCTCGGCACCAGCATATGCGGACTCGATATCGTGACTGACCGTCACCGAGCCACCGCTGTCTTGTGCATATTCGTTTGCCTGGTCCATGAATTGCTGATCCAGGACGTATGCCGGCTCCGGACATAGCAGTGTGACATCCATCCCGAACTTGCTGCTGATCAGCAAGGCAGAATTGGCCACCGCTGTATTCAAAGGACGGGGTGCCATGTCCAGGTGATCAGCATTTTTTTATGCGCTACCTCCCCCAGTTTCTCGCGCAGGGTCATCATCAGTGCCAGCTCCTGGCAGGGATGAACGATGGTTTCCATATTGATTACAGGAACAGAAGAAAACTGTGCCATGGCCCGGATTACGTAATCGTTTCTGTCCTCCTGCCAGTTCAAAAATCCCGGAAACGCTCGCAAGGCAATGAGGTCACAATATCGGGAAAGCACGCCTGCAACTTCCGCAATATGTTCTTCGGCATCGCCATCCATTACCGTGCCGGGTTTGAATTCAACGCCCCAGGCATCACGTCCCGGTTGCAAAACGATCGCAATGCCACCCATCTGTTGCATTCCGAGTTCGAAAGAGGTTCTGGTTCTAAGCGAAGGGTTCAAAAACAGCAAGGCGATGGACCGTCCGGCCAAATCTGAGTTGACCGGACTTTGCTTGAGCTCGCTTGCAAGCCTCAGCAGTCCTTCAAGTTCTTCTCTTGACCAGTCCGAGCTTGTCAGAAAAAGTTTCATCAGTCGGTATTCATTCCCGTATTCCGTCCCACCCGTTATTTGCAGTCAAACCAGCCGGGATGAAAAAACCCAGCCGTTGGCTGGGTTAATGTTTTGGTAATTATGCCCTTGACGAAATATACTGAGGGGGCTAGTGTGCCCGGATGGATTTTCCGCGGTGGCTCCGATGGTGCTTGCTTGTTTTTGTGGAGGAAGCACTTGTTGGCTTTCTCGGGACTCGTGACATGATGACGCAGTTCTGGCCGGCGGTGGCGCCGTTTCTTACCATTCTTGGGTTTGGGTCCGGGCTGGCTGCTCTGTCAATGTTTTTCGACCGGTGGATGGCCGATTACAAAAAATGGCGGAGAGAACAGACCGCGCAGCAACAAGAAGCACTGCGGCAGCGACAGGCAGACGAACTGCGACGGCGGGACGAGGCACTGCGCAGACTTGATTATGTTAAAAAGTTTCTTAGGAGCCCAGGGGAAGGCACCACCGCCAAAAGAGAGAAGTTTAATATTGTTTTCCGGGAGCTTAAGGAAATGGGGCTCCTCGGAGGAGACCTAAAGGGAGGCGACCTCCTTGACACAGTGTATAAACGAGCCTGCCAAGCAGAGACCTACTTGGAAGAATTTGGGTGTGATGAAGCTATTAGGCGGATTGCGGGTGATGGGTAGCAAAATGAACCAATATGCTATGCCACCAATTCACGATAGGTGAGGTTTCCAGTGTTCATAATCCGCTCCAACGTATCGTGGAAGATGTGGCGGTTGTCACGATTGTTGAATCGCCACTCCAGTTCTTCAAGGTAGCGGTCCATATGCTTGCGGCTCATCTTATGGAAGGTCCCGACGATCGAACGCTTGAAAAGACTCCACACGCCCTCGATACCGTTGGTGTGGACATCGCCTACGACCCACTCCTCGATCGAGTGGTTGACCGTTTCGTGGCGGGTGTCGGCGTCGGCGATGCCGAGGTAGGACTTGAGTTCGTCGGTATAGATGGCTTCGGCTTCGTCCTTGACGGTGCGCCCGATGAAGTCATGCAGGGTTTTCTTCTTCACGTCCGGGATCTGTTCCAAGCGGACCTCACCCTCGCGCTGGATGGCGCCGGCGACGATGGTCTTGTTGCCCGTGTAGCGGCGTCCCTTGCCCTTCACCTTGCCGCCCACAAGCGTTTCATCGACCTCAACGACGCCAACCAGCACCGGGCCGGTGAGCGGGTCGTTACCCATAGCCTCACGGATGCGGTGGCAGAGGTGCCAAGCTGTACGGTAGGTCACCCCGAGTGTGCGCTTGAGTTGGTTGGCGGACATGCCCTTCTTGGACTCGCACATCAGATAGATGGCGGCGAACCACTTGCGCAACGGCAGGTGCGAATCGTGCATGATGGTCCCGCTCGTCACCGTGAACTGGTAGCCGCATGAACGGCAGTAGTACTTGCCCCCATCGGGAAGTTCACGGGAGTCAATCGCGCCGCACCGAGAGCAGAAAGGGCCATCGGGCCAGCGGATATCTTCTAGGATCTCGCGGCAATTCTCATCGCAATTGAACCGATCCATTAACGAAAAAAGGTTTACATCAGTCATGACTCAAGCTCCCAAGAAGAAACGACGGTTGCCCAAGAGCACCCACAATCTCCCCGACCATGACTTCATGGAGAAAATCGTCGGGAAACGCACCATGAAGGCTATCGATAAAGCGGTTGCCGAAAACAACAAAGGCATTGAAAAGACAGGATTATTTAAGGGCATGAAGGGATCTTAGCGGATCCCTGTCATTTCGTCAAGGGCATAATTACCAATGTTTTGAATGTTTTTCAGATATTCACGGCAACCCAGCCGAATCTTTTAATCGGATTCGGCGCAGGCGTCGCGGACTGATTATCTGAATGACACTCTTCATACATCTGAATGTACGGAAATTGTGCAGTCAATGCAACAATTTTTTGTACGGTTGTACTAAATATTGCCACGGCTGCCATCAAGCAGCCATTCCCCGCCCATAGTCATCAAATTTGCTCTTCAACAAGAGGCGTACCAGGGCCGGGAGTAAAATAATCGCGCCAACCATATTGGCGAGGAAAATAAACGATAACAGGATGCCCATATCTGCCTGGAACTGCAGGTCGGAGAACATCCAGGTGCCCACACCTGCAGCCAGGGTAAAGCCGGTAAAAATGACTGCCCGCCCTGTCAAACGCAGAGTCTGGTAATTGGCTTCATCCAGTAGCAGCCCTTGTTCCAGCAGGTCGTTCAGGCGGTTGTAGTAATAGATTCCATAGTCAACACCGATACCAACGCCCAACGCCACAACCGGTAAAGTATTGACCTTCAGCCCAATGCCGTAAATCGCCATTAATGATTCTGCCAGGATTGAAACCAGCACCAGTGGCAGGACGATACAGATCGTGCCACGCACAGAGCGGTAGGTGAACAGGCAAAGCACAATAATGGAGCCGAACACCAGCATCAGCATCGGTTTTTCAGCGGCTTCGATATCTTCATTGGTCGCGGCCATCACGCCGACATTGCCGGTAGCGAGTTGAAAATTCAGGTTTTCGGCCGTAACGTCACCGGTAGCGGCCAGTTTATCCAAAACCTCGTGTTCCAGCCGGAAACCCAGGCCGCCAATACTCATTACTTCGCTCAATTCCTTGACCCGCGCGACGACCCTTGCAATCGTCTCTGCCCGGTGGTCAGAGGTAAAAACCATTATCGGCATCGCGCTGCAATCCCGGTTCAACAAACCGGTATCCGTATCGATACCACCCAGGGCCTGGCGCAACAGGTAACGGTCCCGCGGCAATATTCGCCAACGGATATTGCCTTCATTCCAGCCGGCATTGGTGACCTTGGCCACCATCGGCAAGGTGATCACTTTTTGCACCCCGGGCACGTTAGCCAGGTGCCAGGCGAAGCGGTCAATATTTTCCATCACCTCGTAGTTCTCAGTGCACGCATCCGGCACGGTTTCCGCCACAACAGTTAACAGGTCCACGCCCAGTGAAAATCTCTCAGAAATCAATACAGCATCCTTGGTTATATCGTGCTTCCTTGCGCAACTCGGGCACACCCACTTCCGAATCGCCGATTTTCATGTCATGGCTTTTCCATACACCGAATGCGAGCAGCACGACCGCCACCATGCATGTCACCCTGGCTCTTTGAGGTTCTGCAAAACTGGCCAGGGTATTCCACAAACCGGATTTCTTGTGCGCCTTGGCAAGCAGGCGACGGCGATAGCGATCAGGATTTTTAAGATGGACGAAAGACAGGAGCAGGGGGAGCAGGATCAAATTGGTGAAAATGATGACCGCAACGCCAATACTGGCAGTTATAGCCAATTCCTGGATGATTCGAATCTTGATAAACAGGATGGTCAGGAAACCGATCGTGTCACTGGCCAGAGCAATAATTCCCGGTGTCAGTAGTTTCTTGATGGTTTCTCTGGAACCATGCATGGGCGAACGTCGCGACAGGTGATCCACACTGGTGACACCTTCCCTGGCCCACTGGTCGGGCGTCTTACCGCCGAACTCTTTTTCAACTACCCATGCGCTGATCTTTTGCACACCATGACTCACACCGATGGCAAAAATCAGGAACGGCGTCAGGATGTTCATTGGGTCCAGGCTATAGCCGAGCAAGCTCAGAGTGCCCATTTGCCATATTACAGCGGCAAGCGAGCAGACCAGCGGCAAAACAGTCAACCAGATTGAATGCGTATAGATGAGCAAAAGCACTGCGGTGATCACTAACGCGATCATGAAGAACCACAATACCGATTGCGCACCGTCCGAAATATCACCCACGATCTTCGCAAAACCAATGATATGAACGCTGTAGTCATCCCCTTCGAAACGGGTGCGGATTGCCTCCAATTGAGCAGCAACTTCGCGATAGTCGAGCTTCTCGCCGGTCATTGGGTTTTCTTCAAGCAAATTTGCCCAGACCATGGAACCGGAGAAATCTTCTGACACCAGCCTGCCGACTTCGCCAGACTTGACGATATTGCTGCGTACCCTTTCGAACATCGATTCCGAAGGAGAAAAAATCGAGGGTATGACGTTTCCCCCTGCGAACCCGTCTTCGACGATTTCAACGAAACGAACATTGGGAGTGAAGATGGATCGTACGCTGGCGCGGTCTACGCCAGGAATAAAGAACACCTGGTTGGATATGGTTTCAAATGCTTCAAAGAATTCCGGGGTGAACATGTTGCCGTCACGGGCAATCAGCGCCACCAAAATTCGGTTCGCACCGCCAAATTCCTTCTCGTAACGCAGAAAAGTCTGCATATATTCATGTTGAAGCGGTAATTGCTTCTTGAAACCGGTCTCGATCCGCAGTTGTAACATTGCAAATGCCATGCCGATCGTGATGAACAGGAAAAGCGTGATGATTGCATAACGGACGTTGATCAGAAACGTTGCAATCTTGTGCAGCATCGTCTTTTCATCTGAGCCCTTCACTGATTCGCGTGCCCTGTCTCGGGATACTGGTGAACTCCATCCTCACCTGCCAACAGATATTATCCATGACCCGCAGCGACAATTGCAGCGAAATCCACCCCGCTGGAATGTGTAATGGAAGTAAAAGGCCCGTTCCCTTCCCGGGTTAATACCAGTCCGCTGTTTCCAACCATGATGGTTTTGCCGCCGGCATGCAGCGCTCCTGCAATGCTGGATTCCGTGCCGCTATCCAGTTCCGTCCATGTGTCGCCAAAATCACAGCTTTCCTGGACGTGACCCCGCAGGCCAAACACAGTGATGCAAGAATCAATTCCACCCACGATCCCAAACATGGATCCGGGATATGGCATATCTAATGTTTCCCAGGTTTTGCCGCCATCCCTGCTCCGGTAGCTGAAACCGGCTTCGCCGGCGACCATAATGTCCGAGCCATTCACATCCAGAATTGCATTGTTATGCCATTCTTCTTCATTGATGATGTGATCAGACCAGTTCGAACCGCCATCCGTGGTGAAAAGCGCCAGGCCGTAGGCACCCACCGCCATACCCTTGTCTGCATCAAAAAAGTGCAGGTCCATGATGGGCTGCTGTCGATCCGGATCGAAATACAGGCGCGTCCAGGTTGTGCCCCCGTCCCCGGAGGTCAGAATGACACTGTCGTGGCCAGCTGCCCAGAGACGATCACCACAGGAAGTTACCGTTGTCAGGGTAGAGCGCGTGGGCACGACTTCCGCCTGCTGCCAGGTTTCTCCAGCGGCGGAATAAATAACATGGCCGCGTTCGCCCACCGCGACAAAACCACCACCGGGTAGCGCCGTTATATCCAGCATTAAAGACCGGGTGCTGAGACGGGCAGCCTCAGAATACTCAATATCGAGAGCGCTGCCGGAGCTATCGTCCGCTATGGCGAACAGATGCCAGACCGCAAGAATTGTTATAGCTGTCAGTGCAAAACGGTGTAGTGACAGGCGATGCATGGGCTGTGGTCTAAGGCTGGTTAAAAAAAGCCGACAAGGAGTGTGCCGGCCTTTCCTGATTTTTGCTACCTGCGCCCGCGTGTACGCAAAGCCTGTGGTGTAAATTGCGAGGCTGCCATTTCAATATTAAATGTATTGATCGGATCCTGGTTGTCGAAACCCTGTGCTACATATCTGCCTGACTGCAGGTCGTGGTGGGCTTCAATTGTCGACCAGAAAGTGGGCAGATCGTAGTAGTTGATGCAGTGGGCTTCGGAAAAGCGCCACAGCTGGTCACGATTATCATAATGGTCAATCAGCAGGATCTGGTAACTATCCTCGTCCATGTAGTAAGTCCGGCGTGAATTGATGTGCCGCATGCCGTCTTTCAGACGCGCTTCCACAACCCAAACCCGGTGCAATTCGTAGCGGAACAGTTCCGGATTCAGATGACCCGGTCTTACGAAGTCATCAAGCGTTACATCAGCCTGGTGTGCAGAATAGGAATTGTAGGGCACATACATTTCCGTCTTGCCTACCACTTCCCAATTGAATCGATCCATGGCGCCATTGAACATGTCGGTCATGTCATTGGTACGCAGGCCGTCGGAGGCCGTGCCCGGGTTGTCATAGGCAACATTAGGAGCACGGCGAACCCGGCGCTGACCCGGATTGTAAATCCAGGCCTGTCTGCCCAACTCGACCTGGTTCAGAGTTTCATGAACCAGCAATATATTGCCGGCCAGGCGCGCAGGAGATTCAACTTCCTGGAAGAAATACAGCAGTATGTTATTGATGTCGGCAATCGTTACGCCTTCTTTGTAATAAAGTCCCAGCAGTTCTTCGCGCAGCTTCACAAAGGTGTATTTACCATCTGTGGTCGGCGCAACCTGGTTGTTGTAGCGAACCCCGCCAGTGCCTTTTGCCTTCAGTTTGTGGTTCCACATCAGTTCGTAGGCATTTTCCGGGAACGGGAAAGGAAATCCTTCTGCTGCATCAATCACGCCCTCGCCGTCTGCAGCCAGGGATGCGGTCCTGCCATTCTCCAGGGTCTTGTCCAGGGTGCGCTGTGGGAATGATGCAGAGCGCCGGGTCGGATAGACCTCCATGTAATAGGTATCCGGGTAGCGTTCAAACATTGCTTTCTGGCCCACACTCAATTTATCCGCATTTTGCTGAAAATTGCTCGCGTCGATCCGGAACAGTACCTGGTCATCTGCAAACGGATCAGGATGATGGTCTCCCGGCGAATATCCTGCCGGTGGTGAAGTGATACCGCCGGTCCACTCGGGAATGGTGCCATCGGCATTACCGGCCCGTTCCGATCCCATCGGGGTCAGGTCTTCGCTTAAGCGATGGATTTGGTCCGGCTTGGCGCCGGCGAATGCCTGTCCCATGCCGAGAATCAATCCGAGGCAGGCTGAAATGGTGTACGTGTTCAACTTATGCATGGAATCCTCCGGCAATCAGAATGAATAGCGGACGCTAGCCGCGAAGAAATCACGGTTGCGCAGCAGGTTATACCTGCTGCCGCCCTTGTAATCCGTGTAGGCAAGATCAAATATCCACTTATCCAGATAATTGAAGCCCACGCCGACCGTCAGGGTCTTGCGCCCGTCGATAAAGGATCCACCAGGGCCCGGGGTGGTTCCGTCCACGTCGTGTGCCCACGCGATTCTCGGGCTCACCGTGACCGCTCCGATTGCATTGTAGTAGTCAAAACGCGCAATCATACGGTATCCCCAGCTGAAATCGTCGGCAAAGCCGGCCAGTTCGGTTTCCGGGTTGTTGAAGTGACCGCTGGTGACATCCGGGCCACCACCGGAATCGGTACCTGACCCGTTGTACCGAAGTACATTCTGGTCATGCAGATCAGGCACGGCATTGAAACCGACTTCGGTGACAAATACGATCTGGCTGGCCCCAAACAGGACACCCGGACCAAACAGCTTGGTCAGGGTCATCTGGGCCTGCCATGAATCATTTGGATGCCCTCCCTGGATTTCTTCACCCGGGGCGAACTCGCCCAACTGGCTTTGATAACGGGCCACCGGAGCTGCAATCAGGATATTCAGAGGCGTTAACGCAGCAAGCAGAATCTCCACGTCATCGATTTGCAAAGGCAGGTCCGGCCGGTAGGAGACTTCACCTCCCAGCGACCATGTGCCGATGGTGGTATTGAAGCTGATCCCGTAGAGATCCAAGTCTTCAGGATACGCGGTCCAGTAACTGGCACTTGCAAAAAATGGCGGAACTCGTGGGTCGCTTGCTACCGCAGCACCGCTGATAATGGGCAGGCGGCTGTGGTATTTCAGGTAATAGAACCCGAATTCGGCACCGTTGCCAATATTGCTAAACCAACGAAGGGCTGCGCCATACTGCCCATCATCGTCCGCAGTTCTGGTCGGGCCGCGGGGGATAGCCACCCGACACCCACCGGCTGCGGCTGCTGGTCCATATATAATATCCGTCGCAGCATAATTAGCCTGCAGGCACACCGAATTGAACAGATCGGGATTGTTCACCGGCTGCGGAATAAGGCCGAAACCCAGCATGGCGTATGTAGCACCCGGAGTGGCAATATCGCTTGCAGAATAATACGTGCCGGCCGGGTCCGGGATGATCGACTCGTATTCAAAAATAGCCATCGCTTCGATAGAAACTGTATCGCTCAGGTCAACCGAACCCCAAAGCATATTAATGCCTTCAAAAGCTTCTTTAAGTTCCGCTCCAGCCAGGCGGAGCTTGGAAACATCGACCGGGTTAATGGCGTTCAATCCACCCTGAATAAAGGTGGATTCGCCCCAACTTACCACCTGGCGTCCAAGGCGCCAGTTCAGGAAGTGGCTGCCAATTTGACGATTACCCCAGATATAGGCGTCGGTCAGGCGAACATCAGTGCCGACACGCTCTTGTGCCACGTTCGATAAAACCTCATTGTCGGCATTTTCGAAATCATAGAATGCCGATGCCCGGAAGAATCCACCAAAATTACCGTTTGAAAAGCCGAATTCCGTGGTGACTTTGAAATTATGCGTGATCAGGTCCTGTGAATTGGCGTAGTTCAGTTCACCATCATCATCATTACTCGACCAGCGGCCAATTGCGGATCTTTGTGCAGCGCTGTAGGAAAGGCCGGTGGCGCCTACTGCCGGATTGTTGGCAGCCTTGGCAACATCGGCCGGGTCGTAGTCATTCATACGCCATGAAGCACCGTAGGAAATGGTGGTATCAAAACTTCCGTACCAGTCTCCGCTGGAGAATTCCTTGGCCAAAACAGGAGTGACACAAAGTGCTGAAAGAGCTGAAACCAGCACCGTATTCAGCAACAATCTTTTGCTTGTAATCATCGATGTGAACATTTTCATTTGTTCGTGCCCTCCCGACGTCCTCGACGGTCACCTGTCGCCCGGGTTGGCGAGTCAAACGCCCCTCCCGATCTTCGTCCTTTTTTGCCCGATCCCAGGTTGCCCACCGGTCGTTCGAACAGTATTTCGGACAAGCCGAGCACCTGGACCATGGTGGTTTCGTCACCCACGCTAACAAAAGTGCCAAACGAAGCGATGAATGAGGCCATCTGGCCCTGCATTTCGAAAAAGGCGGCCGGCGATGCTGGACTGAGCAGGGATGCATGTGTGGCTGGCGGTACGAAACGTGCCACCACTTTAAGCCCGGCAGGATCGGCCTGGGATGTGCTGTAGGCATTAAGGCCCATTGCCGCGATCATCGGTTCAGTGCCGGACAAGGGCGCCGTGGCTACAAAGTTGGGAACCACGGTGTCACCAATCACCTCGTGCAACATGATTGCATTGTTGGCAGCGGCCTCGGCCGACCAATTTATCGGATCACCTGAATCAATGGCCGTCTGAAATACCGTTAGAAACTGCTCAAAGAGTGCGGTTCCTTGTTCAACTCCAGCTGCAGCCAGTCCGGCACGAAGGGGTGGGCCGTATGTCTCTGACCCGACAACGAGCATTCGGGCAATTCCGCCACCAGCGACACTGAGAAGCGCGCGGCTGACCAGGGGCTCAATCGCGGTAAATACTGTACCCATGACTCCACCCATGGAATGACCCACATATGCGATGTTGTTGCCGTCAAGATCCGGAATGGTATCGCCGTTAATATCGATGCTCGAAATCGAAACGGCCAGTATCGAGATATCTGCTTCTCCCTGGCGGAGATTGTCGCGTGAGGTCAGAGCGCTAGACAGGTTGAAGATGTGCGTTCCCGAAGGATCCGGAATACCGTCAGGGCCCGGGGCGCGAGTGGTATTGTTGACGTAGTCAACACCGAAAGTTCGCTCGTTGGCGAACGCGGCGAACGGTGTTGCTCCAATCCAGAACGGTGCCAGTTCGGGCTGTACTTCAGGCACAACACCGTGCAGTGGAGAATCAATAGCAATAACCGCGTATCCAGCCAGTGCCATCGCGTCCGCCATCGCCAGCATATCGGTCCTGTTGCGGGTTAAGCCATGACCAAAAATAACGACGGGCCAGCCGGTAACGGGTTTGCTCATACCGCTGAACGCATTCGGCACCGTCATAAGCACCGGTACGGTTTGCACGCTGGTCAGGACCGGGAATGGATTAATCGCAGTTACATGTGTCGAAGTCGGATCAAAACCAAACTGGTCAAACGGTGGTACGTAACCGCCCGGGGGTGCTGTCCAGAAATCGGTCAGTGGCGCAATCGGATTCGCTGCACTTGGAACGCCCAGGTAATAGGGCAATGAAATAACACCAATCATGATGTCGGCAATACCGGCGGCGCCAATTACGGAGGTGTTCAAGCCTGACGGAACGATGATGGTCGGCGCAGGCGTAGCGATGCTGCGCAACAGCTTTAAGGTTGGTGTGATGGACTGGGTCTGAACGGTCCAGCTGATGATAATGTCTTCATGGGCAATGCCCGCTGCTGCAGCCGCGCCTTCCTGGGTCGCAGTGATTTGTCGCAATCCTTCCAATGCCTGGGCTGATGCGTTATCCAGCAAGGGAGTGGTGCTGTTCCCAAGAGCACCAATCCACGGTGTATGGGACTTGGCCAGGTGGTAGAAGGTGTCCGGCGTGGCATCGTTGCCATCCATATCCTTTATATCGTTGGTCATAACAGCCATGTAGCTTGAGTATTCCGCCAATGGTTTCAACGGAATGATGCCAATCACACCGGGGGCTATTACTGCCGCGACAAAATCAACCCCCGCTATTAACTCTTTTACGATCCCGGTTACCACAACAATTTGTTGAGTGGTGACCTGGAATACCCTGACCGAATGGCCCGGGATCACGGTTGATGGATCAATGTCGCCCGTATTTCCGAGACGATCAACAAAACCGGCGGTCCACTTTTCGGTGGTACTGAAACCGTCCAGGGCCCCGAGTACATTGAACGGATCACTGAAATCGGTTGGATCCGCCCCGCTCAGGTTAATGGTCAGATCCCCGGTCCCCTGGAAAAAGAGATTGTGCGGGAAAGGCAGCACCTGGTTGAGCGGATCAAAAGCCGGCGCCAGTATGCCTGTAACAATACTTCCATCCTTGTTCAGTACCGCCCCTGCATTTGATTTCGATTCATCGTGGGCAAAAGCGCTGGAAACAAAAAGTGAGAGCAGATACAGGATTGTTCGCATCTTCATATTCTTAGTCCCCGTTAAAGACTTTTCGGAGGGTTGTACTACTTATAATAGGTATGATGGTTCGGGCATTGCAAGTCGACCATACACCGACGAAACCGGTATTGACCGTCCTGTGAAATTGGGCCAATGACCAATTCATTCCGACCATCATACACATGCGTATGGCCTTGCAACATGTATGCAGGTCAACAGACCCGAAATATGGGCCGAAAACCAAAGTTCCAGGAAGTAGAAAAACATGAAAAACAAGTTACTTTTAGTTGGGCCCGCCGCTTCTTTGATGCTCTTGGCTCTCTTGACCGGCAGGGGATGGGAGCTAGCGCCGGCCATCACTGCGGCCGTCACATTGTTATGTGCGTTCTGGTGGATTTTTGAACCCATACCCATTCCTTTTACTTCCCTGTTGCCACTCGCACTGTTCCCGCTGTTCGGGATACTGACACCTGCACAGGTTGGACAATCCTATGGCAGCCCCTTGATTCTTCTATTACTCGGTGGATTCATGATCTCAAAAGCCATGGCAGAATCCGGTGCGCACCGGCGTATCGCCCTGTACATGGTTAACCTGTTTGGCGGTGGTAACGCGAGATCTTTGGTGATGGGGTTCATGACTGCATCGGCGTTGCTGAGCATGTGGATTTCCAACACCGCCACTACATTAATGCTGCTGCCGGTGGCCCTGGCTGTCCTTGAAAACACGCAAACCCGCCTTGCAGTACCGTTGTTACTTGGGGTTGCTTATGCGGCAAGCATTGGCGGCATTGGCACACCTATTGGAACTCCCCCCAACCTGATATTCATGCAGGTTTACGCCAATGAATTTGGCAGTACGCCCACTTTCCCCGAGTGGATGTGCTGGGGCCTGCCCGTGGTCATCATCATGGTGCCCCTTGCCGGTCTCTGGCTGACCCGGGGTCTAAAGCTCGACCGCCCCGTGCAATTACCGGCCACGGGCCGGTGGCAGCCCGCTGAAAAACGGGTGATGTCGCTATTTGCACTCACCGCTGTGCTGTGGGTCACACGCCAGGCACCTTTTGGCGGCTGGAGTGAATGGCTGGGTTTACCACATGCCAATGACGCTTCGGTGGCATTGCTTGCTGTGGTAGTGATGGCGGTAACGCCCAGCGGGAACGGCGAGCGCCTGCTCCGCTGGCAAGCGGCGCGCACCATACCCTGGGGCGTGTTGATCCTGTTCGGCGGCGGTATCTGTATTGCAAATGCATTCATGCAAAGCGGCCTTGCGGACCAGATTGCATCGCAACTGGACCTGCTTGCCCGCATTCCGGTCTGGCTGATGATCCTGTCTTTATGCCTGGTCGTGACGTTCATGACCGAGGTGACCAGCAATACTGCAACCGCGAGTTTATTGATGCCCTTGCTGGCCGCAGCCTCTGTAGCATTGGATATCAACCCCATGCTGTTGATGATTCCGGCAGCCCTGAGTGCAAGCTGCGCGTTCATGCTGCCGGTGGCGACTGCCCCGAATGCTGTTATTTACGGTAGCGGCAAGGTAAGCATCAAGGAAATGGCGCGGGCGGGCCTGATGTTAAACCTCATGGGAGCGGTAGTAATCAGCATTGTGAGTTGGTGGCTGCTAACCTGAAGCATTGGTCAGGCACTGAGCTTATTTAGAATGTTGGAGCGAGCACTTGCTCGCGAATTGTGTCGGCATCCCAAAAGTTCAATGTAGTTGTAGGAGCGAGCACTTGCTCGCTCCTACTGCCCCGGTTTTCGGTCCTTCAAACGGACCCCCGGGCGATTTTTCTGTCCGGACAGCTATAATCGCCACCGTCACGATGTAGAGGGTCATCTTTATAATTTGTGCAAACGCTTTGCTTAGCTTGTTTCTGCTCTCACCCTGCGAATCGCCCGCTAGCGGTCTTGAAGCCGTTAAAGCTGCGGTAGCCAACCCGTCCCGCCCTGAGACGGACGTCCAGCGGGATGCAGACAGAAAACTATCCGAAGCACTTTCCTTTTTAGGCATCGATGCCGGCATGAGAGTGTTGGACGTTTTCGCGGGCGGGGGATATTACACTGAAATACTGGATTCTTTGGTTGGGGAGGAAGGCAGGGTTCTTTCTCATAACAACAATGCCTACCTGAATTTCGTCGGCCCCCAACTGGAACAGCGTTTCGCGGATGGTCGTCTGAAGAATAGCGAGCAGGTGATTGCGGGAGCCGATGAGCTGACACTTGAAGACGATTCCCTTGATGGTGCGCTGATGATCCTCGCTTACCATGATTTCTTTTACGGCAGTGAGCAGTACGGCTGGAAGGATGCCGATGAAACCGTGTTTCTGGAATCATTGTGTAAAGCCATGAAGCCCGGGGCAGTGCTCGGCGTGGCCGATCATGTTGCTGACAGCGGCGGTGACGTCACGAATGTTGCACTTACACTCCACCGGGTGGATCCCCAGCGCGTCATATCAGACATGACCGGCGCCTGTTTCGACCTGGAAGCAGAGAGCAATCTACTGCGAAATACCACCGACGATCAAAGTACGCCTGCCATCAATCCCGATATGAGGGGCAAGACGGACCGGTTTCTTTATAAATTTGTCAGGCGCTAATTATAAAGCGTAGGAGCGAGCACCAGCTCGCGAATTCTTCAATTCTGCACTCATTACAATAAAAAGCTTCGCGAGGTGGTCCTCGCTCCTACCTTCTTAATAGCATCTTATTTGCGTTTAGGAATGTAGAGATCTGTGATTGTGCCTTCGAACACTTCGGCCGACATGCCGATGCTTTCTGACAAGGTTGGATGAGGGTGAATCGTCAGGCCGATATCGGCAGCCTCGCAACCCATTTCAATAGCCAGCGCGCATTCGGCGATTAAATCGCCGGCGTGTACTCCAACGATTCCTGCACCGATAATCCGATCGGTCGCCTTGTCAAACAATAGCTTGGTAAATCCTTCCGGCCGGCCGAGGCCCAATGCCCGGCCGCTGGCTGCCCAGGGGAATTTTCCCAGCCCGTAATCAATGCCTGCTTCTTTCGCTTCGGCCTCCGTGGTGCCAACCCAGGCAACTTCAGGATCGGTATAAGCAACCGATGGAATAACACGCGCCTCGAAAGCGCTCTTCATGCCGGCGCAGACTTCTGCCGCAACCTTGCCTTCATGTGTTGCCTTGTGCGCCAGCATGGGCTCGCCCACGATATCGCCAATTGCGAAAATATGCGGCACGTTGGTACGCATCTGTTTATCGACAGGGATAAAGCCGCGGTCTGTAACTTCAACCCCGGCGTTTTCAGCGCCAATCCGGTCGCCATTCGGAACCCGCCCGACAGAAACCAGCACCCGGTCGAATTCGGTAGAACCGGGTGCATTATCACCCTCAAACTCAGCGGTCAGCGAGTTCTCGTTAGCGCTTACCGAGGTGACTTTTGAGTTCAGATAAATTGCTTCGTAACGCGACGTGATGCGTTTTTGCAGGGGCCGCACCAGGTCCTTGTCCGTTCCCGGCATTAATTGCGGCATCAGCTCTACCACTGTCACACGGCTGCCAAGTGCAGAGTACACGCTGGCCATTTCCAGGCCGATGATTCCACCGCCAATCACCAATAATCGATCGGGAATATCCTCCAGATCCAATGCCCCGGTTGAATCCACCACCCTTGGGTCGTCCCACGGCAAGCCGGGTAACTGAAATGATTGTGAGCCGGCGGCGATGATGGCCTGGGCGAAACTGACAGTTTCGCTGCTTTCCTCATTGGTCACTTCAATTTCATTTGCAGAGCTGAAGTTACCGGTGCCCTGCAATACCGTAACTTTGCGTTGTCTGGCCATACCGGTCAGTCCGCCCGTCAATTGACCAACGACTTTGTTTTTCCAATCGCGCAATTGTTCGAGCTCAATCTTTGGCTTACCGAAAACCACGCCATGCGCGGCCATTTGATCGGCTTCATCAATCACCGCCGCGGCATGCAGCAACGCTTTTGATGGAATGCACCCAACGTTGAGACAGACGCCTCCCAGCACGGAATATCGTTCGATCAATGCCACCTTCAAATCAAGGTCAGCGGCTCTGAATGCCGCGGTATAACCACCCGGTCCTGAGCCAAGCACCACGACATCAAAGTCAAAATCCCCCTGGGGAACGGCCGGTGGGGTACTTTGTGGGGCTAGCGGCCCTGGGGTGGTTTCTTCAGTGGATTCAGCTTCAGCAGGTGTATCTGTCCCGCCTTGCTGAATACTTGCCTCCTCTGCATCAAGCACAGCGATCACCGTACCTTCTGAAACCGTGTCTCCCAGCGCGACGCAAAGCAATGAAATGGTTCCTGAGGCCGGAGCAGGGATTTCCATGGTGGCCTTGTCGCTTTCCAGTGTTGCCAGAGACTGTTCAGCAATCACGTGATCGCCCGCTTCCACCAGCACTTCGATCACCGGAACATCGGATAAGTCTCCAATATCGGGAACACGGATTTCAATCGACTTGCTCACGATTTCAATCCGGTCCCGCTTTCAATGATGAGTTCATTGCCTTGCTGGCGAAGCGTGAAGTGTTTCAAGAAGCTCATTCCCAGCAAGACCTCTTGCATCGGTCCGCGGGTAATCAATGCGCTCACATTCGCGAGCGAGACGCTGCCCAGGCTTACCCGCCTGAGACGGGTTCGCCAGGCCCGCACCGGCCCCGCAACGGTCATAACGGCAACCTGCGGGCCAAAATCAAGGCCCAGTTTCCTGGCTATAGCTTCAGGCAATGCAACATCGGTAGCGCCGGTATCCACCAGGAAGGTCACCACCTGGCCGTTGATTTCGCCTTCGGCCAGGTAATGTCCGCTACGGTCACGCTGCAGCACAACCATCGCGTGACCGGAATCATTGACGCTGCTAACCACTTCGCCGCGCTGGCCAAGAGAGAACTGGAACAGGGTGGTCAGGCCGGCGAGCATGCCAAGGGCTGCCAGCCACAACATGCGCCTGCCGGCTCTGGAATCACCTTGCTGGGGTCTTTGTGCCATCAAAGCACCAGGTGTTCCGGATCTTCCAGGCATTCGGCAAGAAAACGGGTGAAACGCGCCGCCGCCGCACCGTCAATGACACGATGATCGTAGGAAAGCGACAGGGGCAACATCAGCCTGGGCTGAAATTCTTCTCCGTCCCAGACCGCCTCCATGCGCGAGCGTGACACGCCCAGGATGGCTACTTCCGGCGCATTGATAATCGGTGAAAACGATGAGCCGCCAATTCCACCGAGGCTCGAGATCGAAAAACATCCACCCTGCAGGTCTTTGGGTGTCAGCTTTCCATCCCTGGCCCTTTTGCTGGTTTCAAGCAGTTCCATGGCCAGTTCTGAAGGGCTCTTCTCGTCGCAATCGCGGATCGCCGGAACGACCAGGCCATCCGGCGTGTCAACGGCAATGCCGATATGAAAGTACTTCTTGAGTACCAGGTGCTCCTCATCGGGATCCAGGGAAGCGTTGAATCTCGGAAATTCCTTTAATGCCGCGACGCAGGCCTTGATCAGGAACATTAACGGCGTCAATTTATATCCCTGTTCCAGTGCCCTGGCGGTGTTGGCCTTTCGAAAGACCTCCATTTCGGTGACATTCGCATGGTCGTTGTGCGTGACATGCGGAATGCGCACCCAGTTCCGGTGCAGAAACCTGGCAGAAATCTTGTTGATGCGGGAAAGGGCCAGCAACTCGGTATCGCCAAACTTGCTGAAATCGACCTTGGGCTGCGGCGCAACTTCAAAGCCCGGGCTTACCGCCGGTGCAGCAGTACCAGACATCACGGATTTCACAAATGCGGTTACATCATCGCGCAAAATCCTTTGCTTTCTACCGCTGCCGTCGACCCGCAACAGGTCAACGCCCAGTTCCCGCGCAAATGCCCGCACCGCCGGACTGGCATACGGAATTCCTGCTGGCAGCGTGGTATCTACACCTGTGCTCACTGGCGGTGACTGCCTGGGGCCGACACCTGGGCCTGTTGCATCGGTTTTTGTTTCCGGGACCGGGATTGGGGCAGGTTTCGCCGGGCTACTCGGCGGCTCAGCCGTTTTGGACTCTAGTTCTTCTGGCTCCGCTTGCGGCTGCGGGCTTTCAGCAACGGATTCTTCAACTTCGATTACAGCAATCACGTCACGCTCGGATACCGTGTCATCCAGGCCAACCCGTAATTCGACGATAACGCCGGCAGCCGGGGATGGCACCTCCATGGTTGCCTTGTCGCTTTCCAGCGTCACCAGGGATTGCTCGGCATCGACCTGCTCTCCCTCCGATACGAGGACCTCGATAACAGGCACATCGGTAAACTCACCGATATCGGGCACCTTTATTTCTATTCGATTACTCACAAACGCGCCGGGTTTGTTCTTGCCGGGTCGATTTCCAGGTGTTTCCGCGCTTTCAACAGGTCTTCTTCGCTGAACTTGTCCCGTTTGTACAGGCCGTACAGCGCGGTGTAAGTGACGTGGCGGCTGTCCACTTCGAAAAACCGGCGCAGGTTTTCACGCGTGTCCGACCGGCCGAAGCCATCGGTACCGAGAACGTAATAGTCGTCCTGGGGCAAAACCGCGCGAATTTTCTCGGCCTGGCTGCTTACGTAATCGGTCGATGCAACAACCGGGCCCTGGTGCCCGCCCAAGCATTGAGCCACCCAGGAAGTCTGCTCGTCGCCAGGGTTCAGACGGTTATGGCGCAGCACTGATTCACCGTCACGCTGTAATTCGTTAAAGCTGGTTGCGCTCCAGATATTGCTGGACACGCCGTATTCACGCTGCAGTGTGTCTGCTGCGGCAATCACTTCCCGCAATATGGTGCCTGAGCCTATCAACTGCACTTTGAGTTCAGAATCCTCACCCTCGTGGAACAGGTACAGGCCCTTACGGATACCCTGTTCGGAACCCCCCGGCATATCCGGATGGCTGTAATTCTCGTTCATGACGGTGATGTAGTAGTACACATCTTCCTGCTCGGCATACATCCGCCGCAGACCGTCCTGGAGAATCACCACCAGTTCATAGGAAAACGCCGGGTCATAGGAAACGCAGTTGGGTACAAGCCCGGAAATCATGTGACTGTGGCCGTCCTCGTGCTGCAGGCCTTCACCGTTAAGCGTGGTCCGCCCGGCCGTGCCGCCCAGCAGGAAACCGCGGGAGCGCATATCACCCGCCGCCCAGCACAGGTCACCCACGCGCTGGAAACCGAACATCGAATAGAAAATGAAAAACGGAATCATCGGCTTACCGCTGGTGCTGTAACTCGTGGCTGCGGCTATCCAGGATGACATCCCTCCGGCCTCGGTAATGCCTTCCTGCAGGATCTGTCCCTTCTTGTCTTCTTTGTAGAACATCAATTGGTCAGAATCCATTGGCGTGTACAACTGTCCCACGGACGAATATATTCCAAGCTGCCGGAACAAGCCCTCCATTCCGAAGGTGCGCGCTTCATCCGCTACGATGGGTACGATTTTCTCTTTGAGGTTCTTGTCTCTCAGCATGATGGCAAGCGCGCGTACAAATGCCATGGTGGTGGATATCTCGCGTTCACCAGTGGACTTGAGCAAGGACTCAAAGGCATCCAGGCCGGGTATCTGCAGAGGATCGGTTTCGTGCACGCGCCTGGGTAAAAAGCCCCCCAGCGCTTCACGTCGTTCCTTCAGGTATTTTGCTTCCGGGCTGTCCTCCCCGGGGTGGTAGTACGGCACTTCCTCGAGGGTTTCATCGTCTATGGGGACATTGAAACGGTCACGGAACTGTCGAATGGCCTCCACATCCATCTTTTTCTGCTGGTGCGTAATATTTTGTGCTTCACCGGCGGTGCCCAAGCCATAACCCTTGACTGTCTTGGCCAGCAGCACAGTGGGCTGTCCCGCATGACGGGTCGCAGCATCGTAGGCGGCGTAAATCTTATGCGGATCATGCCCGCCGCGGTTCAGCCGCCAGATGTCCCGGTCTGACATGCTGGCGACCATTTCCTTTAACTCGGGGTAAGTGCCAAAGAAATGTTCCCGGGTATAAGCACCGCCCTTGGCCTTGTAGTTCTGGTATTCGCCGTCCAGCGCTTCTTCCATGCGGTGGCGTAACAATCCTTTCTCGTCCTTGGCCAGTAGCGGATCCCAGTACGAACCCCAAATCAGCTTGATCACGTTCCATCCTGCGCCACGGAACACACTTTCGAGTTCCTGGATGATCTTGCCGTTGCCGCGCACCGGTCCGTCGAGCCGCTGCAAATTGCAGTTGACTACGAAGATCAGGTTGTCCAGGTGCTCGCGCCCCGCCAGCGAGATCGCACCAAGGGATTCCGGCTCATCGGATTCACCGTCACCCAGGAAACACCAGACCTTGCGGTCGGAGGTGTCGACAATTTCGCGGTTGTGCAGATACTTCAGGAACCGGGCCTGGTAGATTGCCATGATGGGGCCTAGACCCATGGAAACGGTAGGCAACTGCCAGAAATCCGGCATCAGCCAGGGGTGCGGATAGGAACTCAGTCCGCCACCTTCCACTTCCTGCCGGAACCTGTCCAGTTGTTCTTCGCTCAGGCGTCCTTCAAGGAATGCACGTGCATAGATTCCTGGTGATGAGTGGCCCTGGATGTACACCAGGTCACCACCACCCGCGTGGTCCGAACCACGGAAGAAATGATTGAAACCGACATCGTACAAAGTCGCTGCCGAGGCGAAAGTGGCTATATGTCCACCCAGCTCACCACCTCTCTTGCCGGCGCGCAAAACAATCGCCATGGCATTCCAGCGAACCAGTGTACGTATACGCCACTCCAGTTCGTAATTACCGGGGCTCTTAGCTTCCAGGTGGGGCGGAATGGTGTTGATGTAGGCTGTGGTCCCGTCGTACGGCAGGTGGCCACCGGAACGCCGGGTGAAGTCCACCAGGTTTTCCAGCAGAAAATGTGCCCGATCCGGACCATCTCGCTGAATGACCGCCTGTAGTGCTTCCAGCCACTCGCCGGTTTCCTCTGGATCGGCATCTGCCAGAGACTTCGACCGTCGATGGTCCTGTTTCTCACTCATGCATCTTTATCCTGCAGCCTCGCCTCGAGAATCTGCGCATCAACTGCTGCGATCGCGGTCATATTCACGACGCGCCTCACCGTGGCCGATGGCGTCAAAACATGAACCGGTTTCGCCGCCCCCATCAATATCGGCCCAACCGTAACACCCTTGCTGACAACACGAGTCAGGTTGAATGCAATATGTGCGGAGTCCAGATCCGGCATCACCAGCAGGTTTGCGGGCCCTCGCAACTTGGAATTCGGAAAGACCTTTTTACGGTATTCCGGGTTCAATGCCATATCAGCAGGCATTTCTCCTTCTACTTCAAGGTCCGGATCCGCTTTGTGAATTAACTCGAGCGCAGTTTTCATCTTGGTGGCGCTCTGGTCCGCGTGGCTGCCGAAGCTGGAATGCGATAACAACGCAATACGCGGTTCGATGCCAAAAATTCGTACTTTATCGGCTGCCATCAGGGTGATTTCAGCGACCTCCTCGGCCGTTGGATTCGCGTTTACGTGGGTATCGCATACGAAATACGCCCCCTCATCCGTGGAAAGCACACCCAGGGTTCCAATCACTTTGCCGCCAGGCCGGTGGCCTATCACATCCATTACGTATTCCAGTTTCTTGCGGAATCTGCCGACGATGCCGGTAATCAGCGCATCCGCTTCGCCCAGGTGGACCATTAGTGCCGCAATTACGCTGTCCTGAGTGCGTACCAGTGCCTTGGCGGTATCCGGAGAAATGCCGTGCCGTTCCATAAGGGCATGGTAAGTTGTCCAGTAGTTCCAGAAACGTGGATCAGATTCAGGGTTGACCAGTTCGAAATCCTCGTCCGGCTTGATGCGAAGCCCGAGTTTATCAATCCGGGCTTGTACAACCGAAGGACGCCCAATCAGTATCGGTACCGCAAGTTGATCGTCAATCACGGACTGAACAGCACGCAGGACCACCTCTTCTTCCCCTTCAGAAAAGACAACCCGCCTGATATCACGCCGGGCCGCATCGAATACGGGCTTCATCAAAAGGCCGGTTTTCCAGACGAACTGCCTCAATTTTTCACAATAATCTGCGAGATTGTCCAGCGGTTGGGTAGCCACGCCGCTCTTCATCGCAGCCTCCGCTGTGGCGGAAGCCAGTTGAACCAGCAAACGCGGATCGAATGGCTTGGGAATCAAGTATTGAGGCCCAAACTGCAATGGTTTGTCGCCGTAGGCGGCAGCGCTGATGTCACTGACTTCAATACGCGCGAGTTCAGCCAATGCGTGTACACAGGCCATTTGCATCTCGGCATTAATCGCAGTGGCGCCAACATCCAGCGCGCCTCGAAATATATAGGGGAAACACAGAACATTGTTCACCTGATTCGGATAGTCTGACCGCCCGGTCGCGATCAAGGCGTCCGGGCGTACCGCCAGCGCATCTTCGGGAAGTATTTCCGGATCGGGATTCGCCAGGGCCAGGATAATGGGCCTGTCAGCCATGTCCGACACCATTTCCTTTGTCACCACACCACCTACTGAAACACCCAGGAAAGCATCCGCTCCCTTTATCGCTTCAGCCAGCGTTCGCATTTTCGTATCTCGTGCGTAGCCGGCCTTTCGCTCATCCATGTATTCACTACGGCCTTTGAAAACAACACCCTTGCTGTCACAAACCGTGATGTTGCCCTTCTTCAAGCCGAGACGAACCAGCAAATCCAGGCAAGTCATGCCTGCTGCCCCGGCACCGGAGGTCACCAGTGTCACATCGGCGAGATCTTTTACAAGAACCCTGAGCGCGTTGATCATGGCTGCCGCAGTGATGATCGCGGTTCCATGCTGGTCATCGTGAAAAACCGGGATCTTCAGTCGATCCCTGAGCTTGGACTCGACCTCGAAACACTCCGGCGCTTTGATATCTTCAAGATTGATGCGCCCAAAAGTCGGTTCCAGCGAAGCAATGATGTCGACCAGTTTGTCCGGGTCTGATTCATCTATCTCGATATCGAACACGTCAATATCTGCAAATTTCTTGAACAGCACTGCCTTGCCTTCCATCACCGGTTTGGCAGCCAACGGGCCGATATTACCCAGGCCGAGTACCGCGGTCCCATTGGTCACAACCGCAACCAGGTTGGCGCGCGCGGTCATATTGCTGGCTTCTGCCGGATTTTTCTGGATCAGTTCACTGGCTGCTGCCACTCCGGGCGAATAGGCCAGGGCAAGATCTTTTTGCGTAGTCAGTGCTTTGGTCGGCGTTATCTTGATCTTCCCCGGCACAGGATGCCGGTGGTACTCGAGCGCGCTTTCCTTCAGTTTGTCGTTCATTCGCAGTATCCGTTACTGCTGCTATGTGAATCAGGCAGCTTCAAGCGAAGACTCGTAACTTCCGGTTGTCGCCAGGCCGTTCATCTTTGCACGATGCGCCAGCTTGCGCTGGGCAGCAGCCACGTTGGCAGTCGTGTCCTCTCCCCAGGTCGCCAACGAAGGCGCCTGCAGTGCGCGGCCATAGGAGAAACTCAGGGGCCAGGGGAACGACCCAAGGCGATTCATTGCGTCCAAATGAGCAGTTGCTTCCTCATCGCTCTGGCCGCCGGAAAGAAATACCACGCCGGCAAGCGCTGAAGGCACCGAATTGAGCAGGCATTGAACGGTCGCGCTGGCTACTTCACCAACGCCTGCCCGGTTATCTGCTTCAGAACCGGAAACCACCATGCTGGCTTTGAGTATGGCACCTTCGAGCAGAATGTTTTGTTCGTACATCTGGCTGAACAGGTTGCGCAAGGTCGCTTCTGTTACCTCGTAACACTCATCCAGGGAGTGATTTCCGTCCATCAACACTTCGGGCTCGACCATTGGAACAATGCCAGCTTCCTGGCAAAGCGCTGCGTAACGGGCAAGCGCGTGGCAATTGGCATCAATGCAGGCAGAAGTTGGTATGTTTTCACCAATCGTGATCACCGCACGCCACTTGGCGAACTTTGCGCCCAGTGATGCATATTCCGACAGCCGGTCACGCAGGCCGTCGAGACCTTCGGTCACTTTTTCACCCTCATGGCCAGCCAGGGGGTGAGCGCCTTTGTCTACCTTAATTCCCGGTAAAATGCCTGCGTCCTGCATCGCCTGTATAAAAGTGACGCCTTCGGTAGTCGATTGGCGAAGTGTTTCATCAAACAATATGGCGCCGGAGATGTGCTTACCGAGACCCGAGGTGGTCAACAGCATCTCGCGATATTGCCGCCGGTTTTCCTGGGTGCATTCAACACCTATCGAATCAAACCGCTTCTGGCAGGTGCCCGTACTTTCATCAATTGCGAGGATGCCTTTACCTTCTTCCACCATCGCCTGGGCGACTTTCACCAGCTCCATATTGCTCATTAAAAACTCCCGAAATTTTAGAAAAAAATATGTGGCTAATCGGTCATTTTACTGGCTGATGCCACTCAAAACCATGCCGTAATTTATGTCTGGCAGCCTGGAGGGTTCAACTCGATTCCAGCGCCGTCTCGTAGTCAATGCTGCCTTCCTCGCCGACCTGGAACAATCGCATCGTGTTGGTGCCTCCTTCGTTGCCCAGCGAGTCACCCGAAGTCAGGACCACGCGATCACCAGGATGGATATGACCCTTGTCTGATAATGTGTGAATGGCTTCCATTATGGCCTGATTCAGATTTTCACGATGCTTCAGGGCGATAGGATAGACATCCCGGTACAGTGCCATGCGCCGCCGGCTGGGTTCCAGCGGTGAAAGCGCAAAAATCGGCACGGAAGTCCTGACCCGCGATAACCACTGCGCGGTTGAACCGGACTCAGTCAGAGCCACGATGGCCTGTATGGAAACATTGGTGGCCATGAACATTGCAGCCATCGCGATAGCCTGGTCGATACGTTCAAAGTGGACATGCAAATGTTGAATATCTTCACGTGTATCACAGTGGCGCTCCGCGCCCAGGCACACCCGGTGCATGGCCTCCACCACGGTCTGTGGGTGCTTGCCGATCGCGGTCTCCGCGGACAACATGACTGCGTCCGTACCATCGATTACCGCATTTGCAACATCCAAAACTTCCGCGCGTGTCGGAATCGGATTCTCGATCATCGATTGCATCATCTGTGTGGCCGTAATGACGATACGATTTTGATTCAACGACAACCTGATGATGCGCTTTTGCAAGCCTGGTAGTTCCGCATCTCCGATTTCAACGCCCAGATCGCCCCTGGCCACCAACACTGCGTCGGACGCATCGATGATTGATTCGAGATTTTCGATGGCTTCGGTGCGCTCGATCTTGGCCACCAGGTAAGCATCACTTCCGGCTTCGCGTAGCAATTTTCTTGCTTCATTCATGTCTTCCGCATTGCGTGGGAAAGAAACCGCCAGGTAGTCTGCACCCATCTCAACAGCACGTGGAATATCAAGAATGTCATGCTCAGCAAGACCGGGAATGGACAGGCCGCCCCCCTGTAGATTGAGTCCTTTCCGGCTACCCAGAACCCCACCGGCCAGCACTTCACATTCGATCTGTGCACCGCGAATTTCCAGAACCTTCATCGAGATCAGGCCATCATCCAACAGCAGTACATTGCCGGGTTTTACGTCGGCGGCAAGACCTTTGTAAGTAACGCCCACCCGGGAACCATCTCCCGGTGGCGGATCATCGCTGGCATCCAGCGTAAAAATGTCGCCCGAATCCAGTGTTATCGAACCGTTTTTGAATTTTTCTACGCGGATTTTCGGCCCCTGAAGGTCTACGAGAATTGCGACCTCTTTACCAAGCTTGCTGGCCATGGCACGAACCTGGGCCGCCCTGGCCAATTGATCTTCCGCGCTTCCATGCGACATATTGATTCGCAAGACATCTGCCCCCGCCTCGATTATCCCGGAAAGCACTTCGTCCTGATCAGTAGCAGGACCGAGCGTGGCAATGATCTTGGTACGGCGTATCTGCATCAGTTTTTTCTTTTGGATTTCTGGTAATTGAACAGCAAATTATGACAGATCAAGCGGCGGGTGATCAGGTAATTGCTGCGTAGGAGCAATCACTGATCGCGAATTAAATCCTGTTACTGTAATAGATTCGATAGAAGAATGAACGACCGTAGGAGCGATCACCTGCTCGCGAATTGTGTCAGATGGCACAGGTCGCACTTCCGTTCGCAAGGTGGTCCTCGCTCCCATAACAACCATCGCTTCTACAACAGATCCAACAGTTGTGCTGGGGTTTCTACCAACATCTCTGCACCAGCCTCAAGTAATTCCTCCTCCGAGCCGTAACCCCACAAAACCCCGATGGCCTGCATGCCGTGATAACGGGCCGCATGCATGTCGTGTTTACGGTCACCAACCATGGCGCACAGTGCCGGATTCAATTTTTCCTTATCAACAATGTATTGCAGCAATTCGACTTTGTCGGTTCGCCTGCCATCCATTTCAGCGCCGTAGGAATGTGTCAGAAATTGAGCCAGCCCAAAGTGATCAACGATTTTCTTTGCATGGACAACAGGTTTGGCCGTCGCCAGGTATATGCGTCGCCCCGACTTCACAAGCGAGGCAAGAAGTTCGGGAATACCGTTGTAGACCGTGTTTTCATGCCATCCTGTATGCGTGAATCGCTCACGATAGTATTCGACGGCAAGCCCGGCATCTCCTGTGCCCAAGCGTTTGAAATACTGCGCAAAACTTTGATTCAGTGGCGGACCTATCCAGTTGTGAAGCTGCAGTTCGTCAAGTGACGGAAGCTGCTGCTTGTCCAGTGCATACGAAATGCACCGACTGATACCCAAAAACGGATCGGTCAGGGTGCCGTCAAGATCGATCAGGATTATTTCAGCCGCGTCCGCATTCATACAGGGCTTTTAACACCGGCCCGATGCAAAGTAAACGCAGAACTTATACGCTTCAACCAACAATGGATGTGTCTTAGTATGTCGAACACATGATGAGAGTTACCGCAAAATTTACAGCTGTCGCTTTAACACTTCTTACAAGCTCTAATTTGTTTGCGGCCGATGGTTTCGCCGGCAGCAATGCATGTAGTTCCTGCCACGCAAAACAATACAGCAAATGGAAAGGCTCGCATCACGAACTCGCCATGCAGCATGCCAGTGCGCAGTCCGTTCTGGGTGATTTCAATAATTCAGAGTTCAAATACTTCGGTGTAACTTCACGATTTTTTAGTAAAAACGAGAAGTTTTTCGTCAACACTGATGGGCCGGACGGCGCACTGCAGGATTTCGAGATCAAGTACACATTTGGTGTGACTCCGCTACAGCAATACCTGGTGGAATTTCCTGACGGCCGGGTACAAGTACTGGGTATTGCATGGGATTCGAGACCTGCAGAATCCGAGGGACAGCGCTGGTTTCATCTTTACCCGGATGAGGAAATTGATCACACAGATGTTTTGCACTGGACAGGCCCGCAGCAGAACTGGAACTTCATGTGTGCGGATTGCCACTCCACTAATCTCAGGAAAGGCTATTCGGCAACAAGTGACACTTTCAAAACCACCTGGTCAGAAATCAGCGTCGGTTGCGAAGCCTGTCACGGGCCAGCAGAAAATCATATTGCCTGGTCCGAATTAAGTGATGAACTAAAAACCAGGGACATGAATCAAGGCTTGGGGTTTTTACTTGATGATCGAAAGGGAATCACTTGGCAGGTTCAAAGTGGTACCAAAACAGCATTACGCAGTAAACCAAATGTCTCCCACAAGGAAATCCAGCAATGCGCGAGCTGCCACTCTCGACGCAGCACGGTCAAGGCTGACCCGGAGTCCGATATAGCATTCCTGGACCACCATATGCCGGCCTTGCTGACTGAGGGCCTGTATCACGCGGATGGTCAAATCCTCGACGAAGTGTATGTCTAGGGCTCTTTCGTGCAGAGCAAGATGTATGCCGCTGGCGTTAGCTGCAGCGACTGCCACGATCCCCATAGCCTGGAACTAAAGGCACCGGGTCAAGCCGTTTGTGCGCAATGCCACTCGCCTGAAAAATTTGCCACCACGGATCATCACAAACACCCGACGGGCTCGCCCGGCGCCAACTGCCTGGACTGCCATATGCCTGAGACCACATACATGGGCGTAGACGCACGTCGCGACCACAGTATCCGTATTCCCAGGCCGGATCATTCGGTGGAATTCGGCAGGCCCAATGCCTGCAATGGTTGTCATAAGGACCAGTCTGCAAATTGGTCAGTAGATAGCTTTAGCAATTGGTATCCCAATTCAGTGGAGCCTTTTCAAACCTGGACAAGAGCATTTCACAGCGCAAGGCAGGGCTTGCCGGGCGCAGAACCCATGCTGACCAGGCTTATCGGCGATCTGGAGACCCCGGATATCGCACGTGCAACTGCTTTACTGGAATTGCGAAATTACCTAAGCCCTGCCTCAGTAAGCATCCTGCAAACAACTCTTGGTGATGAAAGCCCGCTGGTTCGGATTGCCGCTTTGCAAGCACTTGAAGGATTCGCGCCACAAAGCAGGTATAGCGTCGCCTCCGGCCTGTTGAGCGACCCGCTTCTGGCGGTACGAATCGAAGCAGGCCGAGTTCTGGCAGCAATGAACTCCCAGCAACCAGGTCTTGTTCAGGGGGCACCGTTGGATAAGACCATTGCCGAGTACATCACCGCGCAGGAGCTTCATGCAGACCAGGTTGAATCCCAGATCAACCTGGGTAATCTCTATCTCAACATGGGTGAACCGGTGCAGGCCAAACAGAAATTCCGCAAGGGCATCACGATGGACCCCGGCTTCGTTCCCGCCTATATCAATCTTTCCGACCTGTACCGGGGCCAGGAGATGAATGATCAGGCAATCAAGGTACTGGGTGAAGGAATCGCAAAGAATCCGGACGCCGCTGCCCTGCACCATTCACTTGGCCTGGCCCTGGTCAGGCAAGGCAACACGCCAATGGCCCTGGAAGCACTCGGGCGAGCCACAAAGCTCGCCCCGGAAGCCGCCCGCTATGCCTACGTGCAGGGAATCGCACTGAATTCAACCGGGCACACCGAATCAGGTATCCTGGTATTGGAAAAAGCAAACTCACTACACCCCGATGACCGTGACATTCTTGTGGCACTCGCGACCATCAACCGGGATTCAGGCCATTTGGAAATAGCCAGACACTGGGCAGTCAGGCTGGTCGAACTGAACCCGGCTGATATCGGAGCGCAACAACTGGTCCGATCTCTGGGGGTTCCCGACTAAGTGCTGGCCCGCTGTTCCAGCATGGCAACTGCTGGCAGTCTTTTGCCTTCAACATACGCAAGGAAGGCGCCACCCCCGGTTGAGATATAACTGATACCGTCCGCAACGCCAAACTGGTCGATAGCTGCCAGCGTATCCCCGCCACCTGCGATACTGAAAGCACGGGACTTTTCTATGGCCTCGGCAATGGTCCTGGTTCCTCCAGAGAAGTTTTTAAACTCAAACACACCTACGGGACCATTCCACATCACGGTACCAGCACCCCGGATGATTTCCGCATATTCAGCCGCAGTCAGCGGGCCAATATCGAGTATCAGTTCGTCTTCTTGTACTTTATCAACCGGGCGGACAATGCCCCCGGCGTCCGCTGAAAACGATTTGGCGACTACAACATCCACCGGAATCGGGATGCTGCTGCCCCTCTCACGCGCCAGATGAACCAGCGCTTGTGCCTTCCCGATCAGGCCGGGTTCATAAAGAGACTGTCCCACTTCATGACCGTTTGCCGCGATAAAGGTATTGGCAATGCCACCACCGACAATTAATTGATCAGTACGATAGAGCAGTGTTTCCAACACCTTAAGCTTGGTCGAGACCTTGGAACCCCCCACGATGGCCAGCATCGGCCTTTGCGGTTCGTCAAGTGCGCGTTCCAGCGCCTCGAGTTCGCACGATAACAGCGGACCAGCACAAGCAAGCGGGGCAAAGCGGCCAACACCTTCTGTCGAGGCCTGGGCCCGGTGGGCCGTGCCGAATGCATCCATCACGAACACATCGCACAGCGCTGCCATGCGTCGGGCCAGTGCTTCACCGTTGGTTTTCTCGCCAGGGTTGAAGCGTACGTTCTCACACAGGATGATTTCGCCGGGTTTCAACTCCACGCCACCGAGCCAGTCCTGAACCAGCTGAATTTCTTGTCCAAGATGTGCGGAAAGTGATGCGGCTACCGGTGCCAGTGAAAATTGCTTATCGAATTGACCCTCGACCGGACGGCCGAGATGCGATATGAGGATGACTGCAGCGCCTTTGGCCAGCGCCTGCCGTATTGTTGGCAGTGCCGCAACTATGCGTTTGTCGGATGTAACCTCGCCGTCCGCCACCGGCACGTTGAAATCTTCGCGAATAAGGATCCGCTTTCCATCTAGATCCAGATCCTCCATGCGCAGATACGACACGGTCCAACTCCTGTATAAAGCTGTTTACTCAGGCATTTATGAGCGCCAACGTGGTGTCCAGCATGCGATTGCTGAATCCCCACTCATTGTCATACCAGCTTAATACCTTGACCAGGCTGCCTTCCATAACGCGGGTCAACCCGGCATCGAAAATCGAGGAATGCGGATTGTGGTTGAAGTCCACGGATACCAGCGGCAGGTCATTGTATTCCATTACCCCGCGCATGCTGCCTTCTGCAGCTGACTTCACAGCGGCATTTACCTCTTCAACCGTGGTCGGGCGGCTGGCGACAAAGTTCAGGTCCACCACCGATACGTTAATCGTAGGAACACGCATGGAAAAGCCATCCAGTTTGCCATTGAGTTCCGGCAGCACCAGGCCAACCGCCGCTGCTGCGCCGGTCTTGGTCGGAATCTGGCTCATCGTTGCTGAACGCGCCCTGCGTAAATCCTTGTGGAACACATCGGTTAGCACCTGGTCATTGGTATAAGCGTGAATGGTGGTCATCAGGCCGTGTATTATGCCGACGCTATCATGCAAAACCTTGGCCAGTGGTGCCAGGCAATTGGTGGTACACGAGGCGTTTGAAATGATTTCATCTGTGGATTTCAAGCTGTCGTGATTCACGCCGTAAACCACGGTGTTGTCTACGTTCTGCCCGGGCGCGGAAATGATTACTTTGTTCGCTCCTGCCGTCAGATGAGCACTAGCGGCTTCACGGCTGCGGAAGAAACCGGTGGATTCATGAACGACATCTACGCCAAGCTCAGCCCAGGGCAGTTTGGCCGGATCGCGCTCGGCAAAAACCTTGATGCGGTCGCCGTTGATCACCAGGTCGCCACCTTCAACGCTGACTTCACCGGGGAAGTGGCCATGCGCAGTGTCGTACCGGGTCAGGTGCGCATTGGTTGCCGCATCAGCCAGATCATTGATGGCCACGATTCGAATCTCATCGGTACGTCCGGACTCGTACAAAGCCCGCATAATGTTGCGGCCAATACGGCCATAACCATTAATCGCGACATTTACTGCCATTTCATTGCTCCTGATTTCTATTCGGTTCCATGACTGTGTGCACGGCTGCTACAACGTTTTCCACGGTCAGGCCATAATGTTCAAAAAGTTGCGGGGCGGGCGCTGATGCGCCAAACCTGTCCACACCGATAATCTTTCCCTGGTCTCCAACGAATGAGTGCCAGTAGGCGCTGACACCCGCTTCCACTGCCACACGTGCTCTTATGTTTGACGGTAGAACTGACTCCCGCCAGGCCCTTTCCTGCGCCATGAACCTGCCCGGGTTCGGCATGGAAACCACACGCACATTAAAACCATCATTCTGTAGTTGATCCGCCGCGCTTATCGCCAGGCCAACCTCTGATCCGGTGGCAATGACGATTGCATCGGGCATTCCGTCATTGGAGCGCAATACGTAACCACCCCGGTCAATCTCGGACACAGTTTCGGCCGTGCGGAACTGATGGGGCAGGTTTTGACGGGTGAATATCAGGGCGTGCGGGCTGTTGGTTTCCTCGATTGCACTCTTCCAGGCCACTGCTGACTCAACCGCATCGCAGGGCCGCCAGACACTGAGATTGGGAATCAGGCGCAGACTGGCAACGTGTTCAACCGGTTGGTGCGTGGGCCCGTCCTGTCCCAGGCCGATTGAATCATGGGTGTAGACATGAATATTGTGGGCCGGGATCAGCGCCGACATGCGCACCGCATTGCGGGCATAGTCTGAAAACACCAGGAATGTCGCGTTGTAGGGAATAAACCCGCCGTGCAGGGCTAGACCGCTACAGATTGCTGTCATTCCAAATTCACGTACCCCGAAATAAATGTAGTTACCATCCTCGCTACCATCACATACATCAACGCTTTGAGCCCAGATCGTGTTGTTGGAGCCGGCAAGGTCAGCGGAGCCGCCGATCAACTCGGGCAACAGAGGACCAAAGGCGTTTAGCGACGCCTGTGACGCTTTTCGGGTTGCCATGTCTTTGCCATTGGCCTGCAAATTTGCGATAGCAGCCGAGCTTTCTTCCTGCCAGTTATCCGGCAGTTCGCCACTCATTCGACGTTCAAATTCATCGGCCTGTTGCGGAAACGCGTCGCGGTATCCGTTCAGCACCTGCTGCCAATGCGCTTCGGCTGCCTGGCCTGTATTTACAGCATTCCAACCTGCATAAATCTCATTCGGTATTTCAAAGGGCGGATAATTCCAGTCCAGTGACTTTCGCGCTGCAGCGATTTCCTCTTCACCCAGGGGTGCGCCGTGAGTCGCTTCCGTCCCCTGCTTGTTGGGTGCACCATAACCGATGATGGTCTTGCAACAGATCAGGGTGGGGCGCCTGGTCTCTGACCGGGCTGTCTTAATCGCCTGGCGAATCTCTTCAGGATCGTGTCCGTCTACATCGCGGATCACCTGCCAGCCATAGGCCTCAAAGCGGGCAGGCGTGTTGTCGGTAAACCATCCTCGCACTTTGCCATCGATAGAAATACCGTTGTTGTCCCAGAAAGCCACCAGCTTCGCAAGGCCAAGGGTGCCTGCCAGTGAACAGACCTCGTGCGAGATGCCTTCCATCAGACAGCCGTCACCCAGAAACATCCAGGTGTTGTGATTTACCAATTCGTGACCGTCGCGATTGAACCGGTTGGCCAGGACCTTCTCTGCCAGTGCCATGCCAACCGCGTTCGCCATGCCCTGTCCAAGGGGGCCGGTGGTGGTTTCCACTCCCGGTGTCTCACTGGCTTCGGGATGACCTGCTGTTCGGGAGTGCAACTGCCTGAAGTTTTGTAATTCCTCAATCGGCAGGTTATATCCGCTCAGGTGTAATACCGAGTAAAGCAGCATGGAACCATGGCCATTGGATAAAACGAAACGATCACGATCCCACCACCCCGGGTTGGCAGGGTTGTGTTTGAGATAATCGTTCCACAGGACTTCTGCAATATCTGCCATCCCCATGGGCATACCGGGGTGGCCGGAATTGGCCTGCTGTACTGCGTCCATGGAAAGTGCGCGTACCGCGTTGGCAAGTTCACGTCGGGTGGGCATTCGGGTTCCCTGGTGTTAAGTGTTTATGGCATCCGGATGTCGCATCTGGGGCGGGATTCCGTAGTGGAAAATGAGCGGTCAATTCTCCACTATCGAATGTGGGCGGGCAAGCCTGAATTGGTGATTAAATGACCCGGAAACAAAATTGGGGTCAGAGAACATCAAATTTTGCAAAGATTGGGGTCGGAGTAAAAATTGCCTTGCACAGGGCAATTTTTACTCCGACCCCGGACAGCCTAGTTGAATTTCTCCAGCCTGCCGGCTTGCAGATCGGCCCAGTATTCATTCAGTTCTTTCTTAACAACTGGCAGCAGGAAGTACAGGCCGAGAATATTGGGGAAGGCCATGGCAAAAATCATTGCGTCTGAGAAATCGATGACAGCGCCTAACTTCATGGATGAACCGATCACGACAAATATCAGGAACAGGCCTTTGTATGTGTAGTCAGTGGCGCGGGACTCACCGAACAGGAATGTCCAGCATTTCAATCCGTAGTATGACCAGGAGATCATGGTTGAGAAAGCAAACAGCACCACAGCCACAGTCAACACCCAGGGGAACCAGCTGATGGCTGATTCGAAAGCCCTGGAAGTCAGCTGAACACCTGCGCTTGGGTCCACGTTGGGATCCCAGCTGCCTGTGATGATGATGACCAGCGCGGTAATGGTGCAAACCACGACCGTGTCCACGAATGGCTCGTAAAGCGCGACGAAACCCTCGGTCACCGGACGGCTGGTACGAACCGCAGAATGAGCGATCGCCGCTGAACCAATACCGGCTTCGTTTGAAAACGCGGCGCGTTTGAAGCCCTGGAACAAAACACCGATGACACCGCCTCCGATTCCTTCCGCGGTGAATGCGCCGTTAAAGATCGCCATAAATGCATCAGGTATCGCTGATACATTCATAAAAATAATTACCAGACCGGCCGATACATAGGTCACCGCCATGAATGGCACAATCTTGGAGGTAACGCGGGCAATACCCTTGATTCCGCCGACGATGACCATGCCAACGGCAAAAGCCACGACCAGTCCGAACAACCAGCCCTTATCGGCCAGCCAGCTTGCATCACCACCGGTTACAGAAACCAGTTGGGAAAAGCTCTGGTTGGCCTGAAACATATTTCCGCCACCAAATGAGCCGCCAATACAGAAAACGGCGAACAGTACCGCCAGCACCTTGCCCAGTTTTACAAATCCTCGCTCGGCCAGGCCCTTAGTCAGGTAGTACATCGGACCACCGGACACGGTGCCGTCTTCGTATTCATTGCGATATTTCACGCCCAGCGTGCACTCGGTGAACTTGGAAGACATGCCGAGCAAACCGGCCAGGATCATCCAGAACGTGGCCCCCGGACCGCCAAGGGAAACCGCAACAGCCACACCGGCTATATTTCCCAAACCGACAGTGCCCGAAAGCGCCGTAGCCAGGGCCTGGAAATGGGTCACTTCACCGACGGCATTCGGGTCGTTATAGTCACCGCGAACCAAGTAGAAGCCGTGTTTGAAAGCGCGGATATTGATGAATTTGAAATAGAACGTGAATATGCTGGCAGCGACAATCAGCCACACCAGCACGTAGGGAATCTGCACTCCGAAAAGCGGGAATGAAGTAAAGACAAATCCGGCCACCGCATCCGATGCTGGCTTGACAAATTCATTGATTCTCTCGTCGATACCTTTCTGCGCCCAGGCCGGAAAACTGGCCAACAGGCTGCTAAGAAATACAAATCCCGCTGTTTTTTTAGTCATTTTCTTGTTCTCCGAATAAGGAATCTCTGGTCTATTCCGGACAATGAGCAGATCCTGGTTTCCTTTGCTTATGGAACGACGGTTACAGCCCGGTCGGCAGCTTTTTCCAAAGCCCTGCTACCTCAATCGCTACAATCTACCTCCGTGAGAAAAACCAGGTGCATCGGTACTGCTTCTCGAATGCAAAGTCGCGATAGTCTAGCGTAAACGGTGCATGGCGTGGAAAAGAGTGAGTTAAAGCGGTAACGGCAAATTTGCGAAGCTCTTCAAGTGATGAGGTGGCGAGGTGGCGAGGTAAAAATTCTTTTGCCGCCTAGCCCCTAGCCACCTAGCCACTATTCTTCCACTTAATTGAACAACCGATCGATGGTATCTGTTCGCTGGGGCCATATCCTGTCTCGGCGATCTTCTTCATCGCTTCGAACAACTCCCTCGGTTCGTTTTCTGCGTCAGGCCGGGTGCCTGCCCCATCAAGGCGCCCCCGGTACTGCAACTCCATGTCTGCGTTATAGCCAAAAAAATCCGGTGTGCATACCGCACCGTAGATCCTGGCCACATTCTGGCTTTCATCCAGCAGGTACGGAAATGTAAAACCAAACTGTTGCGAGATGTGCTCCATGTTTTCCAGAGAATCGGCCGGGTAGTTAACGGTATCGTTGGACATGATTGCTACGCTGTTGATACCGAGGCCGGCAAGTTCCCGGGTGTCGCGGACAATTTTTTTGCGCACCGCCTTCACATACGGGCAATGGTTACTGATGAACATCACCAGCAGTCCTTTTTCACCGCGACATTTATCAGGCGTCCAGGTTTTTCCATCGGAACTGTCGAGTGAAAAAGCATGCGCCTTTTCACCGAAATTACATACCGGCGTAGTCAAAGCAACCATTTCTTCAAACCGGAACTACGAAAAGTGCAGTATAAATCAGAAATTCAGTGAAAATCTGTTAATTTACGCTCCCATAACGCAACTTCTTTGCTATGATTATGGACGGGAAACTCTTTTCCGGATTTACAATAAAATCTGGGATTCAGCAAAACTTTCTACGCTTTTGTAGCTCTAAGTTTTGCTATTGATTCCGGTAATGGTGAGGAAGAGTGAACAGGAAGATCAAAAATCAGACACGGGGAATGAAGTCAGGCATTGGCGCCGGCGCACTCCTGTGCATGATTGCGGGATCCGTTTTTGCACAGGACTCCAGTGTTTCTGCTGCAAGCCTGATTAGCGAAAAACAAAGTTACAGCCCTTTCGCCCTATTCCAAAATGACTCCATCCTGGCTTTCGACATGGCAGGTAGTGAAACCCGCAAATTACATTTACAGCTTTCCGAACCCCTCAGTCTGCAGGCCACTACACAATCCCGCTGGCTGAACCGCGGTAGCGGTTCACTTCTCGCGGGTACTTCACTGGAATGGATGGCAACGGATGGTCTCGGCATTCGCGCACGCGTTGAACACAGCGCCAGCCAGGTTCAGTTTCAGAGCGTGGGGAGCATTCATTGCCAGAATGGCATCCTTGAAGCAGGTTCATATCGTGCATCAGACTGCTATTTCACCGACGACTCGAACGACCTGAACATAGGTGTTATTTCTATCGGTGCCGATTATGATTTCGGCAACAACGCGGTGGCAGCCATCAATATGTTCCGGCAGGAAGCCAGCCTGGGCTCAGGTGGTGTACAGGCAAGTCCAGTCGTTTCACCGGTTTTGGATGCCGGTTTGAGAGGGCCGGTTCTGGGCAATCCGTTGCTGCCCGGATTCAACAACGGGTCTGGCTTTGAATATCTTGAAACCAGCGTCACAGGAATCGACCTCGCTTTTAAGGTAGGTGTCAGCACGGACAACGCGGGCGATATGCAACTGGGCCTGCAGTTCACACACATGCTGGACGGTTCATACGATGGGCTATCAATGGCTCGCAACGGCTACACCAGCTGGACCATCGCAGAGCCCTTTGACAGCGCCAAAGTCAGTTTCGACTGGCAGAAGAATTCCTTCAGCGGTGGATTCGAGGGATTCTATCGTGAACCGGTTGAATTCCTGAATCGAAGCAGCCTGGATAGCGTCACCATGTTTGATGTGTACTTCACCTGGCGCGCCCCCTGGAATGCCAGCCTCATCGTCGGGGCCAGCAACCTTTTGAATTCCGGCGTGGATGAGTCGGGTAATGGTGAAAACACCATCATTGATCCGTTTGAAGCGGTTTACGGGCGCATTCCTTATGTGCGCTACCAACAGGATCTCTGATCACTTTTCTGAACCCTTTTAATCCGTGAAATGGTCTGTATGATGTTCCACGAAATATTCTGATTGTCTGAGTGGTAATTCCTTATGAAAAAAGTCCTTATCTTTATCTTCCTGTTTACGACCAGCTATTCTGTTCTGGCGCAGGAAAGTTTCTCATCCGTTGAAGAACGCATGACTGGTAAAGAATTCATGGACTCCGGTCTCAGCAAACTGACCGATTCAGAACTGGCAGCTCTGAACAAGTGGTTACGGGATCATTCTGTCGCCACGATGGAAGACAGGGTGGTGTCCAGTGGAACACCTGCATCTTCATCACCTGTTTCTTCACCTGCTCCTGCATCTTCATCAGCAACCGCAGGCGACGCGACCGGGAGTATTGATAAACGCGGTTTTGAAGGTAGAAATCTGGATAGGACCACTATAGTCTCTCCGCTTATCGGCGAGTTCAGCGGCTGGGACGGAGAGACCGTGTTCAAGCTGCAAAACGGTATGGTCTGGAAACAGTCTGAGAAAGGCCGTCAGATTACCAAGCAATTGTTCAACCCGGTCATCACCATCAAATCCGGTATGTTCAATTCCTGGCATTTGACGGTAGAAGGCTACAATAGAAATGTAAAGGTTAAACGAATCCAGTAGGCAAAAACCGGCGAGCTTTTAATTTTAGTGGCTTAGCTGTTTCAGTTTTTTTGGGCGTGAAACATCAGGACCCTGATGACCAGGTAGGCTACCGACGCCAGAGCAAAAAGCAAAATCGGTCCGCGAGATGATTGATTCAAGAAACCTGAAGTATCCCACCAGTACCATCCAAAAGCGGCCAAAAACAGGCTGAGGATCCCGTAACTGGTCATTTTCAGATGGTATACATGATCCCGCACTCGCCGGCGGTTCATCTCCACCGTTCGCTCGTCGTCTCCCTGTCCACGATCAAAACCGCAATGCGGACACTTTGAAGAGAGTTCTGTGGTTTTTTTGCCGCAACCAGGGCAATTAATGATGGCCATTTTCTAGTGTCCTGTCCCGCAAATAAGTGTCATTTCAGCGCGACAGGACACTAGCCCCGCATATTGCATGAAGGATCCGGATTTTGCATGTAGCTGGCAAAACAGTTTGGTCGATCCTTCTCAAACCATAGCGGTAGCTATGGTTTGAGAAGGATCGGGCGAAATGTGCAGCCAGATGCAGTGTATAACCGGATAGGACAAACTGTGCTTTTCGTAAAACAGTCATTCCTTCTATAAGCTTCAGAATATGTTCAATTTGATCATTCACCGGTCCGCCTTCATGCAATATGCGGGTTAGTTCCCAAAAAATTTCAATTCAGCCCTGAGTCCACCGCTCTTCCGGTTACTGAAACTGATTGACCATCCATATAACTCACACAGACGTTTGACTATCGCCAGTCCCAGTCCGGATCCCTTGCCCGATGCGTCTTCACCCCGGTAATGGCGTTCAAATACGTGGGCCAATTCATCTTCGGGTATGCCGGGCCCGGTGTCTTCCACCAGTACCCGGCCATTGCCCACGGTAATTACAATTTCACCTGAGGGTGTATACCGAACGGCGTTACCGATGAGGTTCCCCATCGCTACAGCAATCACAGATTCAGGAGCTATAACACTCAAGCGATCCGTCTCTACAACTTTCAGTTCAAGGGGCTTGTTACCCAATAATGGTTCATGCAAGTGTAGAATCTTCTCAGCGATTGCCCGAACATTATGCGCTTCACTGTCTTCATGCGTACCCCTTTCAGCGCGAACCAGGTGCAATAATGCAGTGGTAATGTCCGTGGACCGGCGAGAAGCACGGGCGATTCGGAGTAATCGTGTACGGGTTTTCTCGGGCAGATCTTCCTGTGCCAGCAACAATTCGATCGCGCCGGATATCACCGCGAGGGGTGTTCTAAGTTCGTGGCTGACATCGGCGTTAAATTCCCTGTCTCTCTCGACAAGATGGTGTAACCGCTCTGCGTAGGTATCAAGCGCTGCGGCCAATTGGCCAACTTCGTCGTCTGCAAAATAAGAAGAAAGCTTCGGTGGGGGTGTTTGCTCGGCAATACCGGCCAGGCGTTCCGCCAGGTCGGACACCGGGCGCATGACACGTCTTGACGACCAGACACCGATGGCCAGCGACATAAATGAAAACAGTAAAACAACACCCATCAAGGCCCAAAGCAGTTGCTTTGTCAGACGCCGGTTTTCACTGATGTCATAAATCAGAAACGCCCACAAATCTTCTTCCTTCACCACGGCGGCTTTGAAATATCCTTCATCTGTCTGTACGTCGTGAACACCGGGAGTCAGCGACCTGACCTGCACCGAGACACGTTCGTTGGGGTCACCGGGGCGGGTGACATAGCCCTGGATGCGGGTATAAAAGGGCTCGACAACTGATGGGTCCATTCGCAACTGTTCGACATAGTCATCCAGTTCCTGTTCCAGCGTTGTACCGATCAACTGGTCTTCCAGGTAGTTCTGCAGAAAAAGTGTGCTCAGAGCGAAAAGACCACTCAAAACAGTTCCAAGCAACAGGAATGAGAAAACAATTCGGCTTCGAAGCCTACGCCGATATTGCATCTGACTCCACCAGACGGTAGCCAATCCCGTGGCGAGTCTGGATCATTTTGCTTTGGAATGGTTTATCAATCATTGAACGCAGGGAATGAATGTGTACTCTCAGGCTGTCGCTGTCCGGCATCTCTTCGCCCCACACTTCCTTTTCAAGTTCAGCCCTGGAAACCACATTGGGTGAAGACTCCATCAGGCAGCGAAGCAATTTAAGACCAATAGGATTCAACTCGATATCCATGCCGGCCCTGTTCACCGTGAGTGCACTCAGATTGTATTGAAGGTCACCCACGCGAAGTTCTCGACTGGTCTTACGCCTGCCGCGGCGAAACAGAGCATCCAGTCTGACTTCAACCTCCTGCAGGGCAAACGGCTTGACGAGATAATCGTCTGCACCGGTTTCAAAGCCAGCAAGTTTGTCCTCAAGGCGGTCGCGAGCAGTGAGCATCAACACGGGTGTGTCTTTTCCGGCTTCATCGCGTAACTTGCGGCAAACATTCAATCCGTCCATTCCCGGCAAAGCTAGGTCAAGAACAATCGCATCAAACTCGTTGACTACTGCCAGGTGTAAGCCGGTAATGCCGTCACCTGCAAAATCGATGGTATGACCTTTCTCATCAAGATAGTCGCCAAGATTGGCAGCGATGTCCGGATTGTCTTCAATGATCAGTATGCGCATGGATTCTGTTTACTCATAGAAAAGGCCCAAGCATGATGATAACAACACCTTGCCTGGGCCTGTAGTGCCCCGTTAACCGTAATCACAGCAGCGTGTGCTGGCACTGAAGGGTATGGGCGTATGTAAACCCTGTACAATGCATGGTCAGTTTATGCCTGCCGACGTTAAAAATTCGTTACGAGCAACCGAAATTATTGTTAAGGAAGCTCCGGTTTATTTGGGCGATAAAAACTGTGATACTAAACTCAGAAATAAATCAGAGACTCCTTAAGTTTCCAGCAGCTCCACATCTTTCAAGCCTTCTGCGAGACTTTCTGCGTCACCACCTTCGGAAAGCTTCACAGCAAGCCTGACTTCATTGGCGGAATCCGCATGTCTCAAGGCATCGTCATAAGTGATCTTGCCTTCCTTGTACATATTGAAAAGGCACTGGTCGAAGGTAATCATGCCGTGGTGGGTAGACTCTTTCATGATGGACTTCAATTCATTGGTTTCGCCGTTGCGAATCTTTTCACTCACCAGGGGTGTGGCCAACAGTATTTCCACGGCTGCCCAGCGACGGGTTCCATCTGTGGATGGCAGCAATTGCTGGGCGATAATGGCACGCATATTGAAGGACAAATCCAACAGAACCTGTTCCTTGGCATCCTCCGGGAAGAAATGAAGAATGCGATCCATGGCCTGGTTGGCATTGTTTGCATGCAATGTACACAAGACCAGATGTCCGGTTTCGGCGAAAGTAATCGCGTGTTCCATTGACTCCTGGGTTCGAATCTCACCGATCATAATGACGTCCGGCGCCTGCCGGAGCGTGTTTCTCAGGCCGACCTCGAATGATTCCGTATCCACACCGACTTCGCGTTGCGTAATCAGGCTCTTGTTGTGAAAATGCACATACTCGATGGGGTCTTCAATGGTAATGATGTGACCACTCATCCGCTTGTTGCGATAACCCATCATTGCGGCCAGGGAAGTTGATTTACCGGTGCCGGTCGCACCAACAAATAAAATGATGCCGCGCTTGGCCAGGGAAAGATCGGAGAGCATTTCGGGCAGACCCAGGTCTTCAAAGGTCGGGATCTTTGTCTCGATACGGCGGCAAACCATGGCGGTGTGACCCTGCTGGCAAAACGCACTCACTCGAAACCGAACCTCTTCTTCCAGTGCGATTGCAAACTGGCACTCGTTGGTGTCTTCGAATTCCTTTTCCTGACGATCATTCATCACGCTTCGGACGATTTCATCGACTTCTTCGTGTAGCAATACCTCGGTGGAAACGGCCCTGATCTTGCCGTGCACCTTGATGCACGGCGGCGCACCGGCAGTGATGAAAAGGTCTGAACCTTTTTCTTGGTGAAGTTGGCGTAGCCAGCTTTCAACGGCACTCATTTCAATTTCTCCTACATAAAGAGTTTGCGGTCAACGGCTATCCTGGCGGCTTCATGCCTTGAGACAAGACCACGCTTGACCAGGTCTTCCAGGGACTGGTCCAGCGTATGCATGCCCAGGGCTGAACCGGTCTGTATGGACGAATACATCTGCGCAACCTTGTCTTCCCGAATCAGGTTGCGGATCGCCGGCGTGGCGATCATGATTTCGTGCGCTGCGATCCTGCCACCGGTCTGGCGTTTCAGCAGGGTCTGCGCAATCACCGAACGCAAGGATTCCGACAACATGGATCGGACCATGGCCTTTTCACCAGCAGGGAATACATCAATTATCCTGTCAATGGTCTTCGCTGCTGAACTGGTATGCAAGGTTGCAAACACAAGGTGACCGGTCTCGGCTGCTGTCAGCGCCAGCCTGATGGTTTCAATGTCGCGCAATTCACCCACCAGGATGATATCCGGGTCTTCACGAAGCGCTGCTCGCAGAGCCTCGTTAAAGCCATGCGTATCACGGTGTACTTCGCGCTGGTTAATCAGGCATTTTTTCGAAGTATGTACGAACTCGATGGGGTCTTCAATGGTCAGGATGTGGCCAGATATCGTTGTGTTCAGGTGATCGATCATCGCGGCCAGAGTGGTGGATTTGCCGGAACCGGTAGGCCCTGTGACCAGCACCAGGCCGCGCGGAATATCAATGATGTCCTTGAACGACGGCGGTGCACCGAGGTCTTCCAGGGTCCAAACCGCCATGGGTATGGTTCTGAATGCACCTCCTACACCCTTGTCTTTATGAAAACAGTTTACGCGGAAACGCGCCAGGCTCGGCACCTCATAGGAAAAATCAACCTCCAACTCTGCCTCGAAATCGCGCCGCTGGTGATCGCTCATGGTGCTGTATAGCAATTCTACCAGCTGCGCATTTTCCAGCGCCGGAACATTAAGCTGGCTCCACCCTGATCATGGGTGGTAGTCCAGAAGAAAGATGCAGGTCAGAAGCCTTATTTTTTACCGAATAGGCCAATAATTCCGCAATATCCATAAACCCTCCTGACAGTGCATCGGGCCGCGTTACAATGCATCATGACCAGCGGTATGGCCCAATCAGCATGAATTCCGTTTCAATAACGTAATCAACGGTGTCAACCATAAAACATAGCATAATTACTGTGCAAGATTAACTTTAAAATGCAAGGTCTTGAAAATCTAAGATTGAGGCTACGAAATGCTTGTGAAATGGCGGATCGAAAAACCTCCGAAGTAAAAGTGCTTGCCGTTGGCAAAAAACACCCGGCTGTGCGTATACGTGAACTTTACCAGCAGGGACAGCGGCAATTCGGTGAAAATCTTTTACAGGAAGCACGCCAAAAACAGCTAGAATTAACCGATTTGGAAATCGAGTGGCATTTCATTGGTCATCTGCAATCAAACAAGACACTGCAGGTTGCTGAAAATTTTGACTGGGTACAAAGCGTAGGCCGTGCGAAGGTCTTGAACAGACTTTCCACACAGCGCCCACCGGCGCTTGCAGCCCTGAATATTTGCCTGCAGGTTAATATCGACAGGGAAGCTCAGAAATCCGGTTTGCTGCCGGAACAGGTTGAAGAACTCGCTCAGCTTGCCAACCGTCTCCCGGGGGTTAAGCTTCGAGGACTAATGTCCATACCACGAGCCAGTTCAGACCTGACGGAAGTGAGCAACAGTTTCCAGCGTGTTAATGAACTCTATGAAGGCCTTCGCAGCAAAGGCTACGATCTTGATACTTTGTCCATGGGCATGTCATCGGACCTCGAATCCGCGGTCGCACAAGGCAGCACCATGGTTCGGATCGGCACCGATCTGTTCGGTCCCCGACCGCAATAAAAATGAGGAATATTTGCATGAGAATTAGTTTTATCGGCGGTGGAAATATGGCCACAGCCCTGATCAGCGGTATTACGAAAACCACACCAGGCCCGGAGTGGATTCATATCAGTGAACCGAATCCGGATGCCAGGAAGCGACTGGAGTCTGAATTTCCGGTGCAGTGTTTTAACACAGCCGCAGAAGCCACCATGCAGTCTGACACCATAGTTCTGGCGGTAAAACCCCAGGTGATGCCGGTCGTTTTGGCTGAGTTGTCAGGCTTGATCGAACCTGGGCAATTGGTCATCTCAATCGCAGCCGGGGTCACTATTGACTCGATTCGCGGGACACTCGGCGCAGATATTCCTGTAATCCGTACCATGCCCAATACACCCGCCTTGATCGGCAAGGGTATCAGCGGCCTGTTTGCCGGCCCTGGATGTTCAGCTGCTCACCGGGAGACAGCAGAACAGGTTTTATCCGCAACTGGAGCATCTGTCTGGGTAGAGAAAGAGGGATTAATGAATGTGATCACCGCCGTTTCAGGTAGCGGCCCGGCCTACTATTTTCTCCTCACCGAAGCGCTTAGCGAAGCTGGACAGGCTTTGGGCTTGCCCCAGACTGAGGCAGCCTGGCTGGCCGTGCATACGGCTTACGGTGCCGGTGCGATGGCCATGCAAAGCAATGCAGACGTTTCAGAATTGAGAAAAAGGGTCACCTCGCCCGGGGGCACCACCCGGGCTGCTTTGGACTCGTTTGAATCCGATGATTTCAAGCAGGTGGTATTCCGGGCAGTCAGAGCTGCAACAAAGCGTGGTGAAGAATTGGCAGCGAACGGAGAAATCAAATGAACGGTGTCCGTGCGCTTACCTACCTGATAAGTACACTTATTGATCTTTACATCATGTCCGTTATTTTGCGGTTGATATTGCAATGGGTGCGGGCTGACTTCTACAACCCTCTGAGCCAGTTCCTGGTTAAGATTACCAACCCGCTGGTCATTCCGCTGCGGAGGATGATCCCTCCTATCGGCAGACTCGATACAGCAGCCGTTGTCCTGGCTGTACTGCTGGAAGTTGCCAGCCTGTTAATCATCAGCACTATCAATTCGCTGACCCTGGGCTGGCCACAATTGCTCGGCCTGGCCATTACCAAACTTCTAATGGCGGTTCTTTGGCTGTACTTTTTCCTGATATTGGCCGTAGTGATCCTGAGTTGGGTGGGCGGACGCATGCGTCATCCGATTATTCCCTTGATGTACCAGCTAACCGGGCCGGTGCTTGGCCCTGTACGCAAACTGATTCCACCCATCGGGGGAATGGACCTTTCCCCTTTGTTTGCGCTCATAGCCATTCGGTTTTTGATTCTGCTGCTGGGATATTAGTCGTAGGAGCGGGGTAGCTTGTTGAATCGCTTCGCGATTTCATATATGCGTGTATAGCGACACGCAACGTCCTCGAGAATGGGGTAGGGTGAGAATCCGGCAACGATTTATGTGACACGCCATGAATACATCCATGTAGGCTCGAAGCATTCATCCATGAATGCTACGGTCACAAAAACAGTTCCCAGTTTCTCCCCTGATGTACCCGGAATGATTCTCAATGTAGGAGCGAGCACTTGCTCGCGAATTGCTTCGCCTAGCACCAAACCAAATTCGGGTCAGGGGAACAGCCTCTGTTTATTCCAGCCATCCTTACCCAGGGTATAGCGGAAGCGATCATGCAGGCGGTTGTTCCTGTGAATCCAGAATTCGATCATGTGAGGTATCACGCGTAATCCTGACCAGTGCGGCGGCCGGGGTATTGGCCGGCCAACATGGCGGGCTTCCATCACGACCACATTTTTCAGCAATTCCGCCCTGTTTTTCATCGGATCCGATTGCTGTGAAGCCCAAGCTCCCAGTTGGCTGCCACGGTCACGGCTGGCAAAGTAGCCATCGGCTTCCTGGTCTGAAACCGGCTCGACCGTACCTTCGACCAGCACCTGGCGCCTGGTGGCTTTCCAATGGAAAACCAGCGCTGCCTGAGGCTTGACCGCTAATTGTTTTGCCTTGTTGCTCCTGAGGTTGGTATAAAAAACAAAGCCACGCTCATCCAGCGCCTTTAACAACACCGTTCTGGCAGATACTCCCCCGGTCAGGCCCGGACTTGCAACCGTCATTGAAGTAGGTTCCAGCTCTCCGGCTTCGACAGCAGCATCCATGCAGTTACGAAATTCCTGCAAAATATGCGCCGGTATTACCATGTGTGTCTGTGCTTGTCAGGCAGGTTCAGCTTGTGGCTGAATGTCCGGCTCAACCCGGGGCAGGGTTCTCAGCCAGATTAACCACACCACCAGGGCATCTAGAATAATCAGCGCCTGCCACAGGTAAAGATGGAACCACTCAAAAGCCGTGTAGTTCCACTGACCGAGATAGAACAAGCTGATAATCCTGACAAGGTTGAGTAGTTGAATTGCGAAAAATCCGATTGCAAAACCGATCATTTTGCTCTTAAAAGGTGCAGGAAAGGCAAATATGGCTGAGAACAGGATAATTACAGCCTCCAGCCCGTTACACCCACGCTCAATCTTGACACCGAATCCACTTACCTTGTCACGAATTACGTTACCCGTTGCAATGACGTTGTCATCAAATATCTCCACGATCCAAACGCTGATATCAGCAATCATGGATGTGAATGGCAGGATGACGAATCTTTCCGTCGGCTGTAGAATCTCCAGCGTGAACAGTCCTACCAAAAGCACTGAAAATATGACAAAAAACCGTAACATTATTAAACCTTTGTTTCCGAGCCCGAATATTCAGCTCATGTTACCGAAAGCCATGCATGAGTGCATCATTCATTAAGGCCCATGCATCATTCCGGGCAAAATATATTTTTGATAGGACCCATGTGTTCGGGCAAAACCACCATCGGACGCCTGGTTGCACGGGAACTCGGCCTGGAGTTCCATGATTGCGATCAGGATCTTGAAAAAATCACCGGCGCCAGCGTTAACCTGATATTTGACGTTGAAGGAGAGATTGGGTTCCGCGAACGAGAGACTCAACTGCTACGAAACATTTCCGAAATGAAGGGTTTGCTGATCGCCACTGGTGGTGGCGTGGTTACCCGCGCTGAGAATAGAAAATTGTTACGGCGTAGTGGTTTGGTGGTGTGGCTGAAAACAACAGTTCATCAACAAATTGAACGGCTTAACCACGATAAATCCCGGCCGCTTCTGCAAACACCTGACCGTGAGGCCATACTGCAGAAACTTGCCCGGGAACGGGATCCTTTGTACCGGAAAGTTGCTGACTTGATATTTAGTTCACCCAATCGAAATAAGAGATTCTCTGCAAAGACTTTGTGCAAGCAAATCCGGAATCATTGGGAGCGTGAATCTCCAGGAGAAAATCGTGCTCAGCATTGAAGTCGCGCTGGAAGATCGCAGTTACCCGGTCTTCATCGGCAACGGTTTGCTGGCCCAAGCCTCACAGTGGCGCCAGTTCCTGCCGGGTGGAAAAGTGCTTGTGGTCAGTAATGAAACGGTTGCGCCACTCTATCTTGAAGGATTGTGCAATGCACTCAAAGATCTGTCTGTGCAATCCGTGGTTCTGGAAGACGGTGAGTCGGCCAAGACGGTCTCAAACTGGTCAGCCATTATTGACCGACTGATCGAAATGAAGGCTGGAAGGGATGTTTGTCTTATCGCGTTGGGCGGCGGTGTGGTCGGCGATATCTGTGGCTTTGCCGCGGCGTCCTACATGCGTGGTGTGCCTTTTATCCAGGCACCAACCACCTTGTTGGCCCAGGTAGATGCTTCGGTTGGCGGAAAGACGGCCGTCAATCACCTGCGAGGCAAAAACCTGATCGGCGCATTCCACCAGCCGCGGGCAGTTCTTATTGACACGGATACGCTTGACACCCTGCCGGCGCGTGAATTCAGGGCTGGCCTGGCTGAGGTTGTAAAATACGGTGCCATTCGCGACCTGGAGTTTTTTCATTGGCTGGAGGCAAAGGTCAGCCGAATCGTGGAGCGCGACACTGAAGTGATTGTCAGTTTAATCGAACGCTCAGTACGCAATAAAGCACAGGTCGTTGCCGAGGATGAACTGGAGTCCGGCATTCGCGCACACCTGAATTTCGGTCATACATTTGGTCACGCTCTGGAAACCATTACCGCATATTCGCGGTTGCTGCATGGCGAGGCAGTTTCAATTGGCATGGTGGTCGCAGCCAGGCTTTCAGAGTCCCGGGGTTTGTGCGCCCCGGGAGTGGCAAATCGCCTATCCAAGCTGTTAGAGGAGTTAGGGCTTCCATCAGCCCTACCTGGCGGTACCAGCACGGATGCGATTGTAGAAGCCATGGCGCTCGACAAAAAGACACAGGCCGGACAAACCGGGCTGGTACTGCTCGAAGCCCTGGGTAGCGCAATCATCGACACTGGCAGTTCCCCGGAGCATATAAGATCTGCCCTGGCCCAATGCCGCTGATGAGAATTTCCGGAAAATGCACAACCATGACCGTGGTAGTGCTTATCGGCAGCCTGGTATTCGGTCTCCTTGGTGCTCAAACCCGCCCAAAGATTGACGAATGCCAGCCCGATGAGGTTGACATAGGTGATTACTGTGCGAGTCTGCCGCCGGCGGTCACTGAAACCGAAAAGAAAAAACGAAGAGTTACCCGGTTCAGGGGCAAGAGCATGATGCCGGGTAGAGTCGGCGCCAAACCGGCTACCGTTCCAGCCCCGCCAGCCAAGGAACCTTTGACGGAGCCTTTAGTGGCACCAGCTGAGCCGACAAGCGGTTTTATTGTGCAGCTCGGCGCATTTTCTTCCAGGGAAGTTGCTGAATCGGTGGCGGCATCCCTTAGCTCTTCGCCAATCCTGGTCCGGATCGTGCCGCTGGACCGTGGAGACCACGTGCTCTGGGCATGCATCAAGGGGCCGTTTGAAAACCGCGAATTGGCGGTGCAATCCCGCGACTTATTACGCAAGGACAAGAGATTCCGCTCGGCTTATGTAAAGTTGTTGGATACTGAGATTCGACAAGGACTGGCGAATGACAACACTGAAAAATGACCGCTTCCTGAGGGCGTTAAAACGCCAGGCAGTGGATCGCACACCGGTCTGGATCATGCGCCAGGCAGGTCGTTACCTTCCCGAGTATCGCAAAGTTCGAGCTGAAGCCGGCAGCTTCATGTCGCTTTGTACCCATCCTGAATTGGCCTGTGAAGTCACCCTTCAGCCACTGCGTCGTTTCCCCCTGGATGCCGCCATACTTTTCTCTGACATCCTGACCATTCCGGATGCCATGGGCCTGGGCCTGTATTTTATTGAGGGCGAAGGTCCCAAATTTGAGAGGACCATAGACAGCCCTGCAGACGTGACCGCCTTGCCCCGCCCGGACCCCAACGAATCCTTATCCTATGTGATGGATGCCGTGAGCTTGATCAGGAAGGAGCTGGCAGGGGAGGTGCCATTGATCGGATTCAGCGGCAGCCCATGGACACTGGCCACCTACATGGTGGAAGGCGGCTCGAGCAAGAGCTTCGGGAAAGTGAAAGCCATGCTTTACGACCAACCTGAGGCTGCCCATGCACTGCTTGGCAAGCTCGCAGACTCGGTCACCGACTACCTGAATGCACAAATAGAGTCCGGCGCACAAGCTGTACAGATATTCGATTCCTGGGGCGGTGTGCTTGGCTACAATGCCTTCAGGGAGTTTTCGTTGAACTACCTGCAACAAATCGTAGCGGGACTCAATGCGGCACCCGATGGGACAAAAGTGCCGGTAATTCTCTTTTGCAAAGGCTGCAATGGCCACCTGGAGTCAATCTCCGATACCCAATGCGATGCGGTGGGTATCGACTGGACCATCAACCTTTCACAGGCACGAAACAGGATCGGTGAGCGGGTCGCAATCCAGGGAAATCTGGATCCTTCTGTCCTGCTGGCTTCAACGGATGTGATTTATGAGCAGGTGGCAGAAACCCTGAAGAGTTTCGGCCCGGGAAACGGCCATGTATTCAACCTGGGACACGGCATCACACCGGATGTAAAGCCTGAACACCTGGCAGCACTGGTAAATGCAGTTGCCGAGTTGAGTCCGCAGTATCATTCCTGATCAATTTCTTACGCGCTGGCCCATAAGCCTATGGCACATGGCTGAACTCTACAAAGCCACCTAAAATCAGAACATGTCGGTCAGGTTTTTTGTTTTTATCGTTCTGCTATTGGTTGCAATGCTGGCGCTGTTCCTCGCACTGGTGGCAACCGATACCGCGCTGTCTGTCTGGCAACGGCTGGCGGAAGCTCCCCTGTGGCTGCAGATAGCTTACGTACTTTTACTGGCGGTGGTATCTGCTGCAACGACCGCCCTTGCCTGGCGCTGGTTTCGTCCGGCAAAGAAAACTTCCGCCAAACCACGCAGCGAGACAATAACTTCGGACTCCCTGCAGGATGATCTTCTTGAATCAGCGCAGGCAGGCGTAGATGTCACCGCTGCGCTGGCCGAAATCCGTGAGCAAAGACGCCGTAAACAGGCTGCGGAAATTCATATCGCGGTATTCGGTGAAGTCAGTACCGGCAAAAGCAGCCTGGTTAATGCGCTGTTGCCGGGAGCGGATGTCGATAGTGATCCACGGGCAGGCACGACGGTGAAGATTCAGCGTTACCGCTGGACCTCTGAATCCGGTGATGCAGTGACGATCACAGACCTGCCGGGTTTCAACCTGCAGGAAGACAGCCGGATTGTTGAAGAAGCACGGCGGTCACACCTGGTGGTCTTTCTTTGCGATGGGGTCCTCACCGCAACACAGGCGCAACAATTCAAAGCACTACAAGAGCTGGGTAAACCCTTGCTGCTCGCTGTCAATAAGATGGACCGCTATAGCGCCCAGGAGGCAGAAAAAATCCTCCAAAGAATCAGCGAACAAAGTGGCCTGCCGGCGCCGGACGTCGTGACGATACAAACCGGTGGTCGTGAAGAGGTGGTGCGATTACTCAGTGATGGATCAGAGGCAGCCGGGACCCGGGCACGGCCTGCTGACATCAGCGGTTTGACACAGGCCATTCAAAGGCATCTGGATGAAAACCTGGAATTAATGGAAGCCTTGAGAGATACAGCAGTATTGACCCTTGCCTTTGAAAAACTGGACTTTGCCCGTGATGAACACCGTGAACAACGGGCACAGGCGCTGGTCCGAAAATACTCAAAACGGGCCATAGTCGGCGCCATGGCCGCAGTGGCTCCGGGTTCAGACCTCGTCATACAGGGTGTTCTGGCGACCCGCTTGATCCAGAAGCTATGCCAACTCTATGACGTTTCGGTAAAAGAGGTCCAAATTGAATCTTTTATTAAATTGGCCGGTGGTAAGCTCAGAAACATGAGCGCTATCACCATGGCCATTGCCGGCAATGCCATGAAGGCATTCCCGGGGATCGGCACACTTTCGGGCGGGCTGTTGCATGCCATTGCCTACGGCCTGATTTTTGACAGCCTGGGTCGTGCTGCCGCCAGTACTCTTTCGAGCCGGGGGGCACTTCGGCCCTATCCGGCAGCACAGGCCTTTGAGGATTTACTCCGTGAAAATCTTGAATCAGGCACGGGAATTTTGCGAAACTTGCGGTTTCGCAAAATTCCCGTGCGGACTCTACCTGACCAGCACCTGCTCGAAGCCAATCGTAATCTGCGGGATCTGCTGGAAGACACCAGCATTCCTTCGCCGGTCAGACTCGAGATGGAATCCGAATTTCGCGAAATCGAGGAAATCCTGGACAAACTTCGCCGTGAGGAGATACACATAGCAGTATTTGGCCGGGTTGGAACTGGAAAGTCATCTTTGTTAAATGCCCTGGTGGGAAGTGAGATATTCGAAACCAGTCCGTTGCACGGCATGACCCGCGATGCGCAGCATGTGGACTGGAAAGCTGTCAATCAGGATCATGTACAACTGATTGATACTCCCGGAATCGACGAACTGGACGGTGAGGAAAGGGAGACCCTGGCCACGGAGGTCGCGCGGCGCGCAGACATCCTGATCATGGTCTGCGAGGGTGATCTCACGGAACGGGAGTTTTCAGCCCTTGAAACCCTGGCTGCACGTAAACGGCCTCTGCTACTGGTACTCAACAAGTCGGACCGTTACAGCCAGGATGAAAAGCAGTTACTGGTTCAGCGACTGCGTGAGCGATGCACCGGGCTAATGCCACCGGACCGGATTCTGACTTCTGCTGCAGACCCCAGGCCGTTAAAAATCATCCTGCAATCGTCTGACGGATCGGAACAGGAATCCAGTCGCCCCCGCAAGCCGGATGTTTCAGAACTGCGAACACTGCTGTGGACGGTACTTGAGCGCGAAGGAAAGACACTGGCCGCACTCAATGCTGCATTATTTGCCAGCGAATTGGATTCCCGGGTGGCGGCAAGAATTGTCGAGGCCAGACAAAAAGTCGCCGAGCGCGTAATTCGGAATTACTGCATCACGAAAGGTATTGCGGTGGCTATCAACCCTGTGCCTGTAGCTGATCTGCTGGCAGCCGCCGGTGTTGACGTTGCCCTTAGTCATTCACCTTGGAGATGTTTATGGCTTTCAATTGTCCCGTCGCGAAGCCACAAAACTACTACTGACAATTGCCACCCAGTTGGCCGCCCTGATGGGTGCCTATTGGGGAATCAACCTGGTTTCCGCTGCATTGAAAACAGTCAGTGCCGGTTTATCCACGGCACTGACTGCTACAGCCCAGGGTGCATTAGCCTGGTATGCAACCTACCTTACCGGAATCGTTGCTGCTTCCTGGTTTGCACGTGGCAAGTCCTGGGGAGAAGGCGGGCCACGAGAGACCGTGCGGAATATACTCGACTCGTTGGATCAGGATTCAATTCTGCTGACCGCGCGCGAGGAAATCGCTACACTGATTGACCGCCCCGCTCGCAATGTGGCTTCCAGGCAGACAAATTGAATTCGCGCACACTCCAGATAAATCCAAAAATAAAGATCCTTCACCGGAAGGGCGTGCTGTTTGCCGGACAGCTTTCGGGATTGGCTCAACCCGTGCAATTGCTGGAATTCGACATCACGATACTCAACCTTTTCTTGGAGCCTGTTGATCCCCAAAAAGCTTTGCAAGAAATTCTCAACGGCAGCACCCGAGCTTTATTGCCCGCCGTACCTTCCGCCGAAACGCTTATGAGCCGGATTCAACAGCTCTTTCAGGCACAGGTACTGGTTGAGGGGGATATGGCGGCACCGGTAAATTCCGTCAATAGAGATACCGCAAGCCTGGAAGACTGCTCCGAAATAACAAGCTTCCACAAAAATGACCGCTTGCGCCTCGGCGTCAATATTGCAATCAGGCCGGCCGGCAACAGTTTCCAGGTCTGGAGCCCTGCACGACGCGAGCACTACTATCCGGGTATCGAGTTATTGTTGCTGATGATCTCGTTTCTGAGCGATATTGCAGCCGGTGAGGTGATCGCCGCCAAACCGCTGCTTGGCAATGCGGTTGAGCGGGCAAGAGGAATCCAGTGGCTGCTCGATGCAGGATTGTTGATACTCTCTGACAGCAAACCGATAATACCCCGGCGAACGCCCGACAAATCAGCACAAACCAGGCCCGCAGTTACAGGTGTTCGTTGGCAGGACCTGCAGCCAGATGATCGCATACCGGTATATTTCACACCACACATGGAAAATCACTACCCCTTGGCCCTGGGCATGATTTCGGCGGCCATTTCAGCCCATAAAGACGGGGAATTGCTCAAGCGGTTCCAGTTGTTGCCCATTTCCTACCTGACACCGCAGGAATTGTTTACCGGCCCATACCAGCGATTTGGCCCGGGTATCTGGCTGTTTTCAAACTACATGTGGTCGCTGGAGGTCAATCTTCAGATTTCCAATATGCTCAAGGCCAGGGACCCCGGTAGCCTGACCATACACGGCGGGCCCAGCACACCCGGATACCCGGCAGCTTGCGCCGATTTCATGAACCGCAACCGCTCGGTGGATATTGCAGTCCACGGTGAGGGCGAAGTAGCGGTCGCCGATCTGCTCGAACAACTGCATCGGAACGACGATGGACAGATCGTATTTTCACCAGAAAGCCTGGAGACTGTTGAAGGGCTGACTTTCCGCGACGCTAATGCAACAGGCGGCCTGGTAAACAGCAAGGCCAGGACCAGGCTCAAAGAACCGGATAGTATCCCCTCACCTTACCTGACCGGTGTGTTTGATTCCTATGATGGCAACGTCGAGGCAGCGATTATCGAGTCAAATCGTGGTTGCCCCTTTGGTTGTACTTTCTGTGACTGGGGATCAGCCACCAAGCAGAAAGTCCGCAAGTTCGAGCTGGAACGGGTCAAGCAGGAAATCGAGTGGATCGGACGTAACAAGGTTCGCGTGCTATGGATCGCAGATGCCAATTTCGGCATGTATGACCGCGATATTGAGCTCTCAGAACATATCGTCGCAACCAAGAAGAAATACCGTTTTCCGCAGGAAGTGGTGGTGAACTATACAAAAAACACCACCCGGAGGCTGGTTGAAATCATCAAGGCATTTTCGGCCGGCGGCATCATCAGCCAGGGCATCATCTCCATCCAGACCACCGATGAAGCCACTCTGGAAGTCATCAATCGCAAGAACATTAAAACCGATATATACGATGAATTAAGCGCCGTGTTTGCCGAAGCAAACCTGCCGCTATCCACCGACCTGATGATCGGGCTGCCCGGCATAACACCAGTTGCTTTTGACCGTGACCTGCAACGTTATTTCGACGTTGATGTGACAACCAAAGCTTATCCGACAATGTTGCTGCCAAACAGTCCCATGGCGGATCCGGATTACATGGAGAAGTACCAGATAAAGGTCGATGAAGACGATTTCATCATTTCCTGCCACAGTTTCTCTGAATCTGAACTGGCTGGAATGAAGGCTATATACAATGTATTTACGGTGGCTGACGGCTATTCAGCGCTTAGATATGTCCTGCGATACCTGCAATGGGAACACGGCGTTCCTGCACTGAGTTTTTTACACACCCTGCTTGACGAAATCACCACCTCGCCCGGACTGTACCCGGCCATCAGCTGGGCAATGAAGTTTTTTACCACCGACAAGTTCATGCCCGGTGGATGGAAAGTTTTCTTTGATGAAATTGCCGTCTTGATTGAAAGGAAGTACGGGATCTCACGTGAGGGTGCGTTCAATACGGTACTGTTGGTCAACGAACTGGCCATGCCGGACGACACCGTGGATTACCCATTGGAAACAACGCTTGAACACGATATCAGCGCATGGTTCCACGACCACAACAGCAAGCCCATTCACGAGGTCAAGCCACTGTCCAGCTATCCACCCGGCAATTTCATTGTGGACGATCCCGATTCAATGGCCAGTATAGACATGGACTATATCCAGTACGACTCGCATCAGTATTTCTGGGAACTGCGCTCCCCCACGGCCCGGGCCAAGTCTGTATCAGATGCAGTAAACACCGGAACTGCCGAATATATGGCTTAGGCTGGTTAGCAGCTGGTAGTTCCTTTGCAATTCTTATTACACTCAATTTTAGGGAAGCTTAACGGTGGCGGGTCAGCAATTCGCCCTTGCAATAATCGGCCAGTGTCTTGGCGTGAACCGGCAAGGCTTCGGCCTGCTGCCTGATCGCCGCGCGCATTTGCTGAAGAATCCGTTTTATTTCTTCATCCTGCATTCCATCGACCCTCGGATCGTAGCGCTCGGGTATCACCCCTTGTCCGATCAAAACGGCCAGCCAGTTATGCTCAATAAACAACTCGGACTGTTTGAAGGACACCATTCCGCTATTCAGGAACAACTCTATCCGGCGCGCCAATTCCTCCGGGATTTCCATCGTCCGGCAATAATTCCAGAATGGTGTGTCCTCCCGGCTTGTGGCGTGATAGTGAAGGATGAGGAAATCTCTGACTTCCTGGTATTTGTTCGCCATCTGGCGGTTGTATTCATCCAAATGCACAGGATCGAAATTGCGGTCAGGAAAACTCCTGATAAGCTTCAGGATCGCGGTTTGAATCAGGTAAATACTGGTGGATTCCAGGGGCTCCAGAAAACCGCCGGACAGACCGATGGATACACAATTCTTATTCCAGATTTTCTTCCGCATACCGGTGGTGAAACGCAGCAAACGGGGCTCGGTCAGTGCTTCGCCTTCGATGTTCTCAAGCAAAGTAGACGCTGCTTCGTCGTGACTGATGTATTCGTCACAAAAAACATGGCCATCACCGGTCCGGTTCTGCAAAGGAATCCGCCACTGCCAGCCTGCCTGCAGTGCCCTGGCGCGGGTATATGGCGGTATCGGGGTGGCATCATCCCGGTAGGCTGCAGATACAGCGAAGGCGCTGTTGCAGGGAAGATAGTGGCTCCAATCGTGATAGCCCGTTTTCAGAGTCTGCTCAATCAGTAAGCCACCAAAACCTGAACAGTCCACGAACAATTCACCCTCAATCTCTTCGCCACTTTCCAGCGTTACGGACTGTATAAAGCCGCTTTCTCCATCCTGTTTGACATCCGTGACTTTCCCTTCTGTTCTCCGCACACCACGTTGTTCCGACCAGTCGCGAAGATATTGCGCGTACAGCGTCGCGTCGAAGTGAAAGGCATAGAAGTACCGTGACAGTACCGAGGCAGGATCATCGGCCGGATGAATAAACCGGCCAAGCTCAGAAGCGACGTGTGGCATGCAATAGTCATTGAACGAAGAGTTGTCGCCCAGTTCGCGCATCCTGAGCCAGATGTGCTGAAAAGGAACGTCATTAATCGGCTGGCCATAATATCCAAAAGCATGAATATAGGAATCACCCTGCTGAGCCCAGTTTTCGAACTGGATGCCAAGTTTAAAGCTGGCATTGGTCTGGCGCATGAAGTCTGTTTCATCGAGGCCAAGGCGACGATTGAATTCGCGGATTGCCGGTATGGTCGCTTCGCCGACACCCACGGTCATGATCTGGTCCGACTCAACCAGGCGAATGGAACAGGTTTCCGGGCCCAGGTACCTGATAAACGCCGAGGCTGTCATCCAACCGGCGGTTCCTCCGCCCACTATAACGATTTTCCTGATTCGTTCTGCTTGCAATTTTTAAAGCCTGTTTTGAATGTAGATAATATTTATGAATAAGCCGCCGGCAGGTATTTGAATTTTGCCATCTGTTCGCCATGAACATCAACAATCCTTCGAACCTGTTGATTTGAGAGTTTTTCGCGCCATTGGTTTTGGCGTCCACGCCTGAAAAACGAAGGCGCATTCTCGTGTTTTTCCACGAATCCGCGTTTCCTTTCCTGTGCTTTCATTTGATCGAAGGCAGAAAAGCGAATGGCCTTTTTTAAACGGACCGGATCACGTGGCTGACCCAGGAAGGAAACGACTTTCCTAAATTCTTTCAAAGGGTTAACTAGCATGTCCTCGTATCTCAGAATCAGTATTTGGTTCTCGGGTTTTCCCGTCCAACTTTGCACATGTGACGACCAGGAGCTGATAATTTGTGGCACATTTTCCGGCTCGTTCGGAGTTCCGGTCATTTCCTCGGCCATGTAGTCGATGGCTTCGTCCGCCGGGTAATCAAAGTAATTTGCCATGGACACCACCACATCCAGCGGGTTTCTGACCATGTAAATGGCGCCGGATGTTACCGATGAGTTATGTAATGGAAAGCCCTTGTATTCACCCAGAAAATTATGTGTTTTGACAAATACAGTGCCTTTCGCCTGCCTGGCGATATGTGCGTGTACCAGGGGTCTGATTGAACAAATTTCTTCGGTGCTCAGATCTGTGCTGCACTTTCCCTCTTCTATGAACGAATTGAAGCGGTCTGCCCTGGCTTCCGCGCTGGATAGTTTGAGCAGACGGTTGATGTCCACAGCTTGCGCCCGGTTTTGCAGATAATTCTCGATAAATGCCCGCATCCAGGTATTCCCGGACTTGGGATAAGAGGCTATCCAAAGCAGGTTTCCCATCAGGATGATTCGCCGGACCCGGGCTTGATAAATTCAAAAAAGGCGCCGGCATGATGTTTTTCACGATAACGGATATCACCGCTTTCCAGTAAATCGAGCCCGGCAGTTTCGAACACCCGGTACCACTCTGGCTCAGACTGGATTGCCCGGTTAACCCGCAGCATATCTGCCAGGCGGTGAAATCCGTGTTGTGTCTGTGCGTAATACGCCTCGAGATGAACCCGCCCTTTTTCCAGCGCCTGTTGATCCATCCCCAGCACCCCGGTAAGCATGTCATGAACGGACCGGAACAGGGGCGTGCCGCCGCCTCGCACAACCATGTCCAGGTTCCGATGCAGTTCTGCCAGGGTGTGCCGCATGCTGCTGTAGTCGATCCTTTTTTGCAGGTATCCGCGAATCGAGGAGAAAAACCCCGATTGCTCCAGCATCGAGTATTCTCGGTGCTCCTGTTCCATGAACTTCATGATGTCACTGGTTGCCGTGTGGTTAACCATGACCAGTCTGCCACCCGGTTTGAGCAGCCTGGCTGCCTGCTCTGCCGCCGGCTTCCATTCGCAATACTCGATACCGTATTGGCTGGTCACCAGGTCAAAGCTCGCATCAGGAAGGCTGTTGTCTTCCACGCGGCAATCTCCGATAAAGCTGATCCGCTTTAACAAAGTTGACAGGTCCGGAAAATGACCGGCAATCTCGTCCGGATCGATCGTGGCCGCGTCCACGGCAGTGATGCCAAAATCGTGAGCTTGCTTTTCGGAAAATGCCGCTGCCAACAGTGCAATGGCGCCGTTGCCGGTACACAGGTCTATCACGGCCCCGCCGGCGGGTATATCAATAAAGGCCCGATCCCAGAATTCGGCCACCTCGCCGTCGTAATTGACAGCAAAATCCTGTGGCAGCGAAGTGAGGCAAGCCCGGGACCAGTAGTCGCTCCAGTGATCTGAATGTCTTGTTGTCATAGTCTCTTCTGATACCAGCGGAGCCGTGGACCGGACGGGAACTATATCGGGGCCAAGCTCATGATAAAAGACTCATGATAAAAGGCCGGTGTATATAAGGCCAACACTACGAATGTTATGATGATCCAAACAATTCCAACCAGCCTGCCACCGGGGATTAACCAGCCAGATGCAAGCTCAAATACCGTCGGCAAATCAGCTGCTTGCGCAGATATGGGAGTTAATCCGTCAAAAGGATATTCAGCGTGCTGTGAATGGTTGTCAGCTAATGAACAGCAGCTATCCCGATGATGCCAACGGTTGGTATGCCGGCGTTTTCTCGCCCTGCAACTCGGTGGTCATGACCATGCTCTCAAGTCCATAAACCAGGCCCTGGATCTCCAGCCCGGGAATCAGCGTTGGTTATTGCACAAAGCCACCTGCCTGCAGACAGGGGGCCATCCCGATCAGGCCATTGCCATGCTAAAGGAGCTGGCCCGTTCAGATCACCAGGACAAGACAATCCTGGGTGAGCTCGGGCTGCTGGCAAGTAACCTGGGACAATACGAGCTCGCGCTGGAAATGTTCCTTAATGCGATTGACCAAAATCCTGATGAAGGTCGCCTTCACTTCAACCTGGCGACCGTGTTGAGATTCAAGGGGGACCTGGAAGGCGCAGAGGCTGCCTGCAACAAGGCAATCGAGCTCAATCCGCAGGACCATGACGCCAGATTTCTGCGCAGTGGATTGCGGAAGCAATCCTCCGACGATAACCATGTCGAAGAACTCGAAGCCACCCTGTCCACCATATCTGCCAACCCGATGGGTGAGGCCTTGATCAGCTACTCACTGGCCAAGGAATACGAAGACATGGGGGAAAGCGAAAAGAGTTTCAATTCGCTGGAAAGGGGAGCGAAAGCCAGGCGAAGTAGTTTACATTACAAGCTTGATGAAGACCTGGATTTCATCAATACCATAATCGAGGTATATAACAGGGACTTTATGTCCCGGGACGCTCCGGGGCATGCGAACAGTGAAGCAATATTCGTGCTGGGCTTGCCAAGGACCGGAACCACCCTGGTCGAGCGCATCCTGGGCAGTCATGATTCCGTCATCAGCGCCGGGGAATTGACCAATTTTACGCGCTGTATCGCCGGCATGGCGCAGGCCGTGAGCCAGCAGAATCCGGATTTTCAGACCGCTGACCGCAACGATATGGTGCGCATGACCGCGCAGATCAATTTCGCACAACTGGGCCAGGTTTATATTGAAAGCACGAGGCCGCTGACAGGGCAAAGTCCGAATTTTGTCGACAAGTTCCCCCAGAACACCTTGAACATCGGGCCGATCCGGCTGGCCCTGCCCGAGACGAAAATCGTGCTGCTGCAACGCAATCCAATGGACAGTTGTTATTCAATGTACAAACAGCTGTTCACCGATATATACCAGTTTTCCTATGACCTGGAAGAGTTGGGAAAATACTTTATTGCGCACCAGCGGCTGCTGGATCACTGGCTGGATGTGGCAGGTGACGCTATTCATGTCGCTCACTATGAAGACCTGGTTACTGAACCTGAAACAGAAATCCGGAAATTACTCGAGTTCTGCGGCCTCCCCTGGCAGGACCAGTGCCTGGAGTTTCATCAAAACACACAGGCATCAACAACAGCCAGTGCCAGCCAGGTCAGGCAGAAGCTTTATTCATCTTCCATAGGCAAATGGAAAGACTATGAGGAGCAGTTGGAGCCATTGAGGAAGATGCTGGACGAGGCGGGGTATCTCCGTGGTTTGTAGGGGGAGAAGCGGGTGACTTTTCATAAGACCGTAGCATTCATGGATGAATGCTTCGAGCCTACATGGATGTATTTATGGCGTGGTTTATGAAAAGGTACGCGGTTCTCCCCCATTCCCCATTCGCGATCGGTGATCGCTCCCACATCCTTTTCAGCTTTCTACATGCCAAAAAAAACGGGCTCCGAAGAGCCCGTTTCTTGTCTAGCTTCAGACGATCTTAGAAAGTCTGAGTGTAACGGGCGTAAACGATACGGCCATAACCGTCGTAGAGGCTGAAGTCGTAACGGCGTGAGCCAAAGCTACCCACATTGATGGGCGGCTCTTTATCGGTGATGTTACGAGCACCGATGGTCACCTTGCCATCCCAGGGTGTGAAGTAGTTCACCTGGACATCATTGGTGGCCCATGTCGGAACACCCACATCGTCAGCCGGGCATGTACCCTCGTCACACTGATCAGCAATCACATTGGTGTTCCAGGCAAAGCTGAAGTCACCAACTTCATACAGGTTGGAGATCACCGCACGGTAGGAGGGCAGACCAGGATCATCGACCCGGTCACGGCCTTTATCGAGGCTGTAATCCAGAACCTGTGAATACTGGAAGTTAGAGCTCAGACGTCCTGCACCCACTTCAAAGCTGAACTTGGCATTGACATCAAAGCCTGCTGTTTCCAGGTCACCCTCGTTACCATAACCGGAGGTGATATGTACAATCGCATCGTTGTTGGGGTTACGGGTAACGCCGAGACCGGCAGGAATCGGATCACCAGCATTGGTAAGACTGATCAAACCCTGAGAACTAAAGAACCTGATACGGTTGCCGACCGCAATGTCGTAGTAATCGACGGTTCCATTGAACCAATCAGTTGGCGCCCATGCGAATCCAAACGAGTACTGGTCTGATTGCTCAGACTCCAGGTCCGGATTGGCGGTACGTGTGGCGTTGATCTGCAGTGAACAATTTTCGGTTTGGCCCTGTGCCAGACAGGACGCCGGATCGCTGACTGAATCAGCAGAGAAAGCATCCAACTGCGTGATGATGTCCAGCCCCGGGGCGTGGAAGCCCTCACCGATTGATGCACGAAGCACCAGGGTATCGCTAGCCTGCCAGCGCATGGATACCTTCGGTGAGAAGTCACTGCCGTAATCGCTGTAGTCATCCGAACGGCCCGCCAGTGAAATTTCGAAGTTGTCGCCAAACGGCAACAGGGTTTCGAAGTAGAACGCGGTCACGTCGCGATTACCACCAGCGCTGTTGCCGGCAGAACCACCCACCTGGCCCGCTTCTGAAAGCGAGTCATAGGCGTCAAAGTAACGGACTTCGCGATATTCAGCACCCACGAACCACTGAACCGGACCCGCGTCCAGTTCAAACATATCCCAGGCAACGGAAGCGAAAGCCTCGTCCTGGTCGTAGTTGGAGATACGCGAGATCACAACCTTCATTGAATTCAGCACACTGGCTGGATTCTGATGCGGGAACTCGAGGTCGTATTCACCACTTTCAATCAGAGCTACAGCCGCTGAACGCAACAGGTAGTTACGACCGATATCATAGGTTTTGTTCTTGGTTTTGCGGACACCGAAGTCAACCTCCGCATTCCCAACCCAACCTGTCATACCGACGGTAAAGTCGTCCACCAGGTTTTCAACTTCACTGTCGCGATTGCCGAGGGCATCGAAACGGTGCCACCAGTTAACAAATGCTGGCGGTCCAAACGCAGGATCGTACAGCGCACTGTCAGGGTTGGTCGGGTTGTTCGGGCTGGCAGCGGTCAAGGGTTCTGAGAAGAAGCTTGAATCCGGAACCGGCGCGTAACGGCCGAAAGACCAGGACTGTGCAGCAATGGCATTCAACCAGACGCTCCAGTCGTTGTTGACCTCGTGAGACGCTTTCAGGTACACAGACTTGTTACTGGTCGAACCTTCGTCAGCAGACACCCGAGTGAAGTCATAAGCACAGCGCGTGCCGTTTACCGAATTGGGGTTAGGGATTGTAAAATAGGCGGTTCCCGCATAGTCGCAAGCGTTACCACCACCATAAGACGTCCAGTTGAAGTTGTCAAAACCACCGATCACGGTGGTGAAACTGTTGCCAAAGACGGACGCGCCTGGGACGGTCCAAGGAAGATTGCGAGCAAAGATAATGTCGCGGTCATTCCATGAAATACCACCGATGAGCCTGGATGTGGAGCTGGAAGCACCAAAGGCAATTGAACCTTCTTCGCGGTCGCCGCCTTCATGGGTGATGCTGGCCTGGCCAATCATCAACTCAGCGCCCTGGAAGTCTTCACGGAGTACGACGTTGATTACGCCGCCGATTGCATCAGACCCGTAAATAGCAGATGCGCCGTCAGACAGAATTTCGATACGCTCGATAGCGCCCAGAGGAATCTGGCTCAAATCCTGGTCCGAACCGGTTGATGGTGATTGCCCCAAACGCCGGCCATCGATCAGCACCAGGGTGCGTGAGGAACCGATACCGCGTAACGCAACTGAGGATGTGCCCTGAGCAGAGCTACCTGATTGCGGACGCCGTGATCCGGCGGTGTTAAAAGTAAGGTTTCGCAGCATGTCTGCAGCTGAGCTTTCACCGCTCAACTCGATCATGTCGCGATCGATGACTGTTACAGGCAGTGCGCCTTCGACGTCGGTACGCTTAATTCGTGAACCAGTTACCTGGACGCGATCAAGCTCAACGCCTTCCTCGTCATCTGCATCGTCCTGCGCAAGAACAGCCAGAGGAGTAGAGGCAAGTCCGAGGACCAGCACACTGCTCAAGCCGTTTCTCACAGCATTAGATAGTGGATTACGGTTGATTTTCATTTCTCATATCTCCCAAATTTACTTTGGATTGGTTGGTTGTAGATTTGATCGAAGATTCCCTGCAGTGGTTTTGTTGATACATGCATTAAACCGCCTGCTGGGCATTCCCCCAACTTGGCGTGCATAGTATCACTAAGTACAGTATAAAGAAAAGACTTTGTTAACGAATTGTTAAATTGGCATGGATTCCTTATTCCATGCGGTACACAGCCCATTTTACCCTCTATAAACGTACAAAAACCCGGCCGGGAATGCCCGGCCGGGCCCTATTAAGTACGATAATTGCTGTAGACACCGGTAGTTACTTGTGGCCTATATGAATATCTCCACTAAATGTTTCTACCCGAATACCGGTTCCACTGTCACCTTTTGAGTGCTTCAAATGGCTTCCGGGACCAAAAGACTCACTTTTTACACTACCGAAATCGCTGCTGATATCTCCGCTAAAGGTCTGCGCACTGAAATCCCCGGTTTGTGAAGCCGGCAGCCACAGCTCTACGTCACCATTCATGCCTTCAACGGTCAGGCGGCCTCCATCGGAAACCGACATGCTAAGGTCCAGCGAACCCGATACGGTCTCAAACTTGCCCTGGTCTATCACACCAGCCTGTAATTCTGTGTCGCCGGATACGGTGCTGACAGAAATTTCACCGCTAATACCTTTCAGGATAATATCGCCGGAAACGGTTTCTACCGAACAGCGCCTGGATGACCCTTTGAATTCAAGGTCACCACTGACGGTGGACAGTTCCACTCTACTGGTATCCGCCTGCACCGTGACATCACCACTGACGGATTCGGCACTAATGCTTGCGCCACTACTACCCTCAATTAAGATATCAGCGCTGACACCCTCGGCTACGATGCTCGCCCCCAGGGGAATGACCAGTACCAATTCGGCTTCATCAAAATCCTCATTGTCATCAATATGAAGCACCTCAATCTGGATGCCATTCGCGTTCTCTGTAATATCCAGCTCCTGGTTGTTACCAAGGATACCGGTCAAATGGACTTCGTTACGATCCCAGACGCTGATTTGTATTTCACCGGCCACGTTGCTAATCGACACGGTGGCGTCAGGTGCAATGGATCGGGATTCGTCCACATCTTCTGCCAATGCCTGAACAGGCAACAAGGCAAGCATGCAAAACAGGGAAGTTGGTGACAGTATTTTCATGTTTTTCTCCGGCTGAACTGATCCAGCATCGCAAGTTGCCTCATAAACCCTAGCTGCTGAGCGCGCAGATCAAGAAGCTTTTGATTGAGATAGGTGTTTTCGGGATAATCACGCAGAGCCGCCAACAGGGCAGATTCCGCCTGTTGCAAATCAGCCCAGCTGTTTTCAATGTTTTCTACGGCCTGGGTTTCAAGCAAAGTTCGCGCAGCGCCAACCGGAATAAACTCACGGAATGCTGCCAGGTATTCCCTTTCGCTCGCTTCATGGGCTGCCTGCATGGCCAGGCCCATCACCGGGCCTTTGGTTTGTGGAAAATCTTCAGTCCCGATTTGCCGTCCGGACATCAGCCCGGCAAAAAAAGCGATAACAATCGAGGCGGCAACGGCCTGGTTGCGCCACCCAGAACGCTTACTGGACTGGCGATCCCGCCTGTAATCTTCCCCCCGCGCACCTCCATTCAGTAAGCGAGCGGCGATTCCCGGCCACAATTCCCTCCGAGGATTTATGGCCTGTGGCAATTTTTGTATTGCCGCTACCAGTTCTTTGTCATTGCTGAATAATCTACTCATGATTCAATGCCTTTCGTACCAGTTTCCTGGCCCGGTGAAGTTGTGCCTTGGAAGAACCGACGGCCATTCCGGTCATTTCTGCGATCTCGGCATGCTGGTATCCTTCAACGTCATACAAAACCAAAACGGTCCGGGCCCTTTCCGGTAATTGGCTTATCGCCTGTTCCAGGTCATTCCTGAGCCCCTGGCCAATGTCTGACGCACCCATTGCCGTCCGTTCAATCGACTCGTCCATGTGTGTTTCATGTTTTACCCTGCGCAAGCGAATTCTTCGGTCACTTAAGGCCACGTTGGCCGCTACACGGTGCATCCAGGTTCCAAAACTGCTGTCACCCCTGAAAAGATGCAATTTGTTCCAGGCCCTGACGAATGCTTCCTGCAACAGGTCTTCGGCCAGGGCTGCGTCTCCACCACATAATCTCCAGCACAATGCATAAATACGGCCGTGGTGCAGTCGGTAAAGCCGTTCGAACGCACCGGCATCGCCTTCCCGGGCCTGTTCAGCCCATGAAGACTCATCATCGCCCGTTACAGGCTGACCTGGTTCCCGCGATGACACTGCTTGGCGTCCTCCCATGAATAGTTTGATGGCATAAAGTGGCCAGGGGTTTAAACCGGAACAAATTCCTGAGAAACAGTGTCCGGCAGGCCGGTGCAGTGTGCAACTGTAAAAAGTTGAGAAAAAGGGAACTGCTGAATGATTCCGGTGAATATATTGGAGGACTTATTCCCGGAGTTCCGCAGCCACCTGGTCCAGCTGGTAAAGAAGCTCCCGGGGAAGGCGTTCACCGTAGCCTTCAAGATAAGAGCGAATGTCTTCGAGCTCAATAGCCCAGGCAGATGTGTCTACTTCCAACAAACCAGCCATGGTATCGTTGCTGGTATCCAGGCCAGACAGGTTGATCGCGGCCACTGATGGCAACTGGCCGATGGCGGTATCCCGGGCTTCTGCCTCGCCTTTGCAGCGATTAATGATCCATTCCAGCACCCGCATATTCTCGCAAAAGCCCGGCCACATGAATTTCCCATCTGCGTCTTTACGGAACCAATTGACATGATAAATACCGGGTGGTTTGTCTATCCGTTCTCCGAGATCCAGCCAGTGCTGCCAATAATCTGCGAAGTTGTAGCCACAAAACGGCTTCATTGCCATCGGATCACGCCTGACTACTCCAACTGCGCCGGTTGCGGCAGCCGTGGTCTCAGACGCCATGCTGGCACCCAGCAGCACGCCATGCGCCCAGGACTTGCTTTCCAATACCAGGGGCACAAGACGTTCACGTCGCCCGCCAAAGACAATGGCGGATATGGGTACACCCCGCGGAGCCTCGGCCTGATCTGAATATGATGGGCATTGCCGGATAGAAACTGTAAACCTGGAATTCGGATGTGCGGCCTTCCCCGCCCGGGGGTCGTACTCGCGGCCCTGCCAGTCTTTCGAAGGTTTACCGTCGTCTTTGCCTTCCCACCAGGGTTGGCCGTCCGCGGTCATGCCCACGTTGGTAAAAATGGTGTCGTGGTCCAGCATGGCCAGGGCATTAGGGTTGGTTCCCGCCCCGGTACCCGGTGCAACGCCGAAAAATCCGGCTTCGGGGTTAATGGCCCATAGCCGGCCATCTTCGCCAGGGCGCATCCAGCAGATGTCATCGCCCACAGTCCAGATTTTCCACCCTTTATAGGATTCCGGCGGAATTAACATTGCAAGATTGGTTTTACCGCAAGCTGAAGGAAACGCCGCGGCGATGTAATGCGTTTCTCCATGCGGGTTTTCGACACCGACGATCAGCATATGCTCTGCCAGCCATCCTTCTGTCCGCGCCTGGTAACTTGCGATTCTCAATGCGTGGCATTTCTTGCCCAGTAAAGCGTTACCGCCATAGCCCGAGCCATATGACTGGATCATCAGGTCCTCTGGAAAATGCATGATAAAGCGACGCTCGGGATCCAGTTCACCAATAGAATGCAGGCCGCGCACAAACGTCCCTTCATTTTCAATTCGCACCAATGCGTCACTCCCCATCCGGGTCATCAACCGCATATTGGCAACTACGTAGGCGCTGTCCGTGATTTCTACGCCGCATCGCGAAAGAGGCGAATCTATCGGGCCCATGCAATAAGGAATGACGTACATGGTCCTTCCCTGCATACAGCCATCGAACAGATCCTGCATCTTTTCTTTTGCCTGTACGGGATCCATCCAGTGATTATTGGGCCCGGCATCGTCGCGGTTGGATGTGCAAATGAAGGTGACATGTTCAACCCTCGCCACGTCACCCGGGTCAGAATAATGCAAATAGCACCCCGGATGGGTATCCCGGTTCAATTCGATCAGATCACCGCTTTCCAGCATTTCACCTGTCAGGCGGTCATATTCCTCCTGGTCGCCGGTACACCAGTGAATCCGCTCGGGACGGGTGTGATTAGCGATGGAGTCTACCCAGGCACTGAGTCTTTGATTGCTGGTCACTGTTCTTGACGCTCCGTTACTGTCGTTGCATGGTGCTTGGAAAGGTGCGCAGGATAGCCGTTGACTTCGAGGAATTCAATTTAGACAAAAATTTTATGAAGGTACCAGGGTTGCAATAGTATGCTCAACGTACGCCTCAAATTCCTGGCTGGTGATGCTGGGTGTCTGTTGTTGTCGCTGCAACTGTAAAAACCCCAGGTATACCGAGTACGCCATCCTGGCACGGTGTTGAGCTTTCTGAGGCTCGAAGCCCAGGTCTTCATATGCGGTAGCAACGTGGTTGATACGCCGCTTGGCTACGCGTTCCAGGATAGGCTCAACCAGGACATGGTCTGCCGCTGCACACAGCGAACTGAACACATCATGTGTCAGGCGTTCCTGCGTGATTCTTCTGAAAAACGAAATCAGCCGCTCCCTGGGTTCAGCAATTGCACCCAATGCGGTATTCAAATTTCGCGCATCATGTTTTTCCCAACGAAGCAGGGCTTGCTTGAGCAGCGCATCGCGATTGGTGAAATGCCAGTAAAAACTGCCCTTGGTTATTCCCATTCTCTTGGCTAGGGGCTCCACGGCAAGCGCAGATATACCTTTTCCCGCAATCATTTCCAGGGCTTCACGCTCCCAGTCCTTGGCGGTCAGGGTGGTTCGTACCTTCTTGTTTGTGATTGAATGCATCTGGTCTGAATTTACTGGACTAAGCGGTCATTTTGATGAATTCGCACCCGACTTGCCAGCAATATCGCCAGACTGGCGCTGCCGACTGTCGATGCCATAAGCCCTAGTGGGTTTCGAATACATCTAATTGTTTAAAATTCATGCGCATTCGCGAAATTTTCAAAGCATTGACTTCTGTACTTTGATTTTCCATACTCTGGCGTATGGAAAATCCATTCTATAGCCGGATAACCAGGGAAGCTGTTATCGCTGATAGCACGGACCGGAACTTATGTTGGAAATTGATTGATACAGGAGGCCATGCCTGATGGGCATCTACCTTTTACTCTCCCTTCTTGCCGTGTCATTGGCTTGCGCATTTCTCGGTACACGCCTGCTGAATTGGTCCCTGGCGCTTGTAGCCATGCTGATCACATTCAGCATTGGCGGACAGCTATCCACTTTTGCCACCATCGTCGCCACATTGCTGCTGGCATTGATCCTGGTGCCCCTGCACACCCCTTCCATTCGGCGACAATTGTTCAGCGAACCATTCCTGGCCCGGTACAAAGCCATGCTGCCTAGCCTTTCAGACACTGAAGCGGTTGCACTGGAAGCGGGTACGGTCGGCTGGGAGGGACAGTTATTCTCCGGCAAACCCGATTGGAAGGTCCTTCTCAAACGGCCGTGGCTTACCCTGACTTCTGAAGAGCAGGCCTTCGTCGACGGTCCGGTCGAAGACCTTTGCGGCATGCTAAGACAGTGGGAAATCACGCATGAACAGGCAGATCTCCCACCGGAAATCTGGACCTTTATAAAAGATAACCACTTCTTCGGAATGATCATTCCCAGGCACTACGGCGGGCTTGGTTTCTCGGCCCTCGCGCATCGGGCTGTGCTGCAAAAGATCTCTTCGGTCAGCGCTGTGGCAGCCACAACCGTTGCGGTACCGAATTCTCTGGGACCGGCAGAACTGTTGTTGCACTACGGCACATCCGAACAAAAGGATCACTACCTTCCGCGTCTCGCCAAAGGAGTGGAAATTCCCTGCTTCGCTTTAACCGGCCCGACAGCAGGTTCAGATGCCACGTCCATTCCGGATTACGGCATCATTTGCAAAGGCATGTACCAGGGTCTAGAAGTACTGGGTATGCGGCTGAATTTTGACAAGCGCTATATCACACTGGCGCCGGTGGCGACACTAATCGGCCTGGCAGTGAAACTTTATGACCCCGATGCATTACTGGGCGAGGTCGAAGACCTGGGTATCAGCCTGGCATTGATGCCGAGAGATACCGAGGGATTGGCAATCGGCAGCCGTCACTTCGCTTTAAACGTGCCATTCCAGAATGGTCCGGTGCGTGGCAAGGATATTTTCCTGCCTCTGGATGCACTGATTGGCGGCAAGAAAATGGTGGGCCATGGCTGGCGGATGCTGGTCGAAGCGCTTTCTGTGGGACGCGCCATCACCTTACCGTCTTCTTCAACCGGCGGGATGAAAATGGGTGCACTGGCAACCGGCGCCTACGCGCGCATTCGCAAGCAATTCAACATGCCAATAGGGCGTTTTGAAGGCATTGAAGAAGCGCTGGCCCGGATTGCCGGAAAAACCTACGCTGTTTCTGCACTTTCCAGGATGACGGTATCGGCGGTGGACCTGGGTGAAAAACCTGCAGTTCCTTCAGCAATTGCCAAGTATCACTCCACTGAAATGGCCCGGGAATTGATTCGTGATGTGATGGATGTTCACGGTGGCAAGGGCATTGTTTTGGGCCCGCGCAACTACCTGGGCCGGGCCTGGCAGGGTGCGCCGATCTGGATCACTGTTGAAGGCGCAAACATCATGACCCGCAGCCTGATGATTTTCGGCCAGGGTGCTATTCGTTGCCACCCGTTCGTACTGAAAGAAATGGAAGCAGCGAGACTCGAGTCCAAAAAAGAAAGCCTGGAGCAGTTTGACCGTTTACTGTTCGGGCACATCGGTTACAGCATCCGGAATGCTGTTCGAAGCATTACGCTCGGCCTGAGCCTGGGTCACCTGGCAAGCGTGCCCTCGCACGAGGGTACCGCCCGGTACTATAAAAAGCTCTCCAGGTATTCAGCGGCGTTGGCATTCTGTTCAGACGTCGCAATGGCCTCCCTGGGAGGCAAGCTCAAACAGAAAGAACACATTTCAGCCCGCCTGGGCGATGTACTCAGCCAGTTGTATATTTGCTCTGCCATGCTTGGCCGTTTTGAAGCGCAGGGCCGGCCCTCTGCTGACCAGCCGATACTGGCCTGGGCCTTCCATGATTCCATTTACAAAATTCAGGTGGCATTGGGTAGCATGGCAGACAACTTTCCCTATAAATGGCTACGCGGCCTCCTGAAACTTGTGGTCTTTCCGCTGGGACGGCGTGAACGCGAACCCGGCGACCGTCTCGGACACAAGGTGGCGCAGTTGTTATTGTCTCCATCCGAAACCAGGAGCCGCTTGACCAATGGCATTTACACATCCACAGCCACTGGCCACCCCATTGGAATGATGGAAAAAGCATTACCAGAAATCATTGCCGCTGAACCGCTGGAGCGAAGAATGCTTAAAGCGCAAAAAGCCGGCCAACTTGACGCACTTACCTGGGAAGATCAATTGCAACAGGCGCTGGATAAATTCGTTATCAATGCAGAAGAAGCATCTGTTCTCAGGCACAGCAGGGAACTGACGCTGGAAATCATCGCTGTTGATGAGTTCGAATCTGACGCGCTGCGCCTTGGCATGACTGAAAGCAGTAATATGCGAACCCCACATGCTGCCTGAGCCTAGTGCTCCTTCAATGTGATATTGCGGGCTAATACTCAAACCGGCCACGCAAACCTGCGTAAGCTGCACGACCGGGACGGGCGAAACCAAGTACTTCTTCGTAATCTTCATCAAACAGGTTGTTGATCCGGGCAATAACCTCCAGCTTGTCGTTAATGCGCCATGAGCCTGCAATATCTACCACGGCATGGGATGCCAGAACGACACGCTCCGACAAAAACGTAGTGGGAGAAAAGAACAGGTCCAGTTGATCACCGCTGTAATTGATATCCAGGTTCAGCATGGCCCTTTGATTCAAAAAACTGTAGTTGGCATTGAGGTTGGCCAGATGTTTCGGACGCCTCACCTCCCGCACCGGCATCCCGCTAAAGTTGAATTCCGTGGCATCGGTGTAAGAATAATTCAATCCCAGGCTTAAGCTCTCCCCGAGGCTGGCCTCAAGAGCAAGTTCAAAACCACTTCGATCACTCGGCGACGTTTTATTGCTGGCGGTAAACAAGCCGGAGCCGGGACTAAATACAAAACCATCGATTTCGTCTTCGAGTTCCCGATCAAAATAGACTAACTGGAACAATGCCCGGTCATCACCGAAACTGTAGTCCAGACCGAGCTCCCAACCGCTTGAGGATTCAGGTTTGAGCCCGGGGTTACCAATGAAAGAGCCTTCGAAAAACCCGAAACGCTCTGTGAAAGTGGGCGCTTTTGAGCCGGTGCCGACCGATCCGCGTACTCGTAATGCGTCGTTCACCTGCTCGCTCGCCGCAATTTGCCAGGTCCTGGCATCGTCAAAGTCACTGAAATTGTCTACGCGGCCGCTGATCGACCAGGAAAATCCTTCGAAAGGCTTAGCGAAGTATTCCATGGCATAACCGTTTACACCGAAAGACTGATCCTGGTTCGGATCACCAAAAAAAGAAGCAAACCCCCGTTGCTCATAGTCAACATCACGCTGGTCCAGGGCAAAGCTCAGGCGGTGAGAACCGCTTTGCTGGTTTCCAAGGGTAACACTGGCGCGGGCCCTGAATTCCAGGGTCTCGGCAGCCGTGCTGCTTGACCAAGAACCATTGGCAAAGTTTTGGTTGTCTGTACTGATATGATTGACTGATAGTGCTCCTGACCAGGCACTGCCAGCGGGTCTGATCCTGATTTCACCCTGCCAATAGGTCCGGTTGGCGCGTGTTTCGCGGTCCGCATCTACAGGCAGCCCTGTGACAAAGAAATCGATGTCGTCAAAATCACTCTCCGAATCCACGTGCCGTCCAAGCAAGCCGATACTCACAGTCTCACTCAACCGGATATCCAGCCCAGCATTGAGGCTGGTGTTGTTTGACCCATCGCGTTCATTTCCAAGCCTGGAAATGTTCGTGCCGTCCGATTTCAAACTCGATATACCCGCCCAGGCACGGTATTTATCCGTCGCATGCACAGCATCGACATTCGCTGAACTGGTATCAAATGAACCCGTCTCCACACTGAATGAAACTGCTTCATCATCGAAGGACTTTTTCTGAATGATATTGACCACGGCAGACAGGGCATCAGTGCCCCAGGTAGCACTTTGGGGGCCCCTCAAAATCTCAATCCTTTCAATGTTGGATGTCAGGGCATACTGAAACTGGAACTCATCGGCAGAAGCCGGATCATTCGCGATGATGCCGTCGACCAACACAAGGATGTGATTGGCCTCGGAGCCGCGCACCCTTAGCTGGGTCTGGGTGCCTGGTCCACCTGACTGACTCACTGCAAATCCGGGCACAGAGCGCAGCAGGTCGGACAGGTATTTATACTGTCGCTGTTCAATCTCCTCACGGGTAATAATGGTTATTGAGCCCGCAACATCCTTCTCGGCCAGCGGCTCCAATGCAGCAGTCACCACAAGCGCTTCAAGTTCAAGTGGCTTTTCAGCAGCAGAAACAGTTCCGGGGGCGGCCAGCAAAAAAAGGCCGGCAATTGGCAAAACGAAAGCAGCTTTCATGATTCTCTCCACGGCGTTCTCACCCGAACGCGTTGGGAGCAATGTCGGCGAGCGCAGGCCATACAGCCATTTTGCGACTTGAGTTCTGTCGAGCGATTAGACTTGGTCAAAGATCGTCAAATCTCACTGGCCTCGCCCGCCGCGATTGCGTAAAGTGAAAAACTGCTGGCCGGTCTCCGGACTTGCGAAGAGCGAATTAATCGCTGATGCCGGTCGCCTTCCCATGCCGTGGCACAGTGGCTGCGTTGACCTGGCCTTCGCCTACCGTTGCGGGGGCAGTGACGGAATTGCTTTTTGCGTACCGTCTTCCCGTTTAATCCCTTGACCGGGCGGTCATGGGGACACCTGCAGACTCTGAGCGAGAATGCAGGATCACCCATGGTGAGTCAAGCGAGGAGCGAAAATTTCACATATCTGCCAAAATTCCCCTGGCAGAAAATTGAAGGCTGGCCATGATGGCTACTAGTAAATCTAAAATTGTTGCAGTCCTGACGCTCCTGCTTTGCTCGTGTTCAGGACCGGGCGAACAGCGCGCGGAATACTTCGTATTTGGCACGCTTGTAGAAGTTGTAGTTCGGGATGTTGATCAACAAACTGCTGCTCTCGCTTTCACTGAGCTGCAGCAGCGCTTCCAGGCCATGCACCGGGACTGGCACGCCTGGGAGCCCGGTGCGCTGACGCGCATAAACCAGGCGTTTGCCTCTGGGCGGAAAGTAAAAGTCCCACCAGACATTAGAAATCTGATCCGACATTCCCAGGAACTGGAAGTGCTTAGTGCAGGGCGTTTTAACGCTGCCCTGGGTGCCCTTATCGGCCTGTGGGGGTTTCATACCTACGAATTTCCGGTAGCAGGCCCGGCACCGGGGAAGGAAGCCATTCAAATACTGCTGGATGCAGCTCCTTCTGTCACAGATATCATTCTTGACGGCGATATTGCCTATAGTAATAACCCTTTTGTGCAACTCGATTTTGGCGCAATTGCCAAGGGTCATGCAGTGGACCTTGCGATGGATATCCTTGCAAAACATGGAATCGACAATGCACTGGTCAATGCGGGCGGTGACCTGAGAGCTGCCGGAGGCACGAAGGATCAACCCTGGAAGGTCGGGATCCGACAACCTGGAGGCGGCCTGATCGGCGGGATCGAAATTACCGGCTCCGAGGCTGTTTTTACCTCGGGGGTGGACCAGAGGTATATGCTTCAGCCCGAACGGCGATATCCTCACATACTGGATCCATTTACCGGCATACCGGTTCAGGGCATTGCTTCGGTTACCGTCATTGCGGAACAAGGGCTATTTGCCGATGTCGCCTGCACCGCTTTGATTGTCGCAGGCCGAAATTCCTGGCTGGACATCGTTCAGGCCTTTGAACTGGAAACCGTTTTACTGATTGATGATCAGGGTGAATTATTCATGACACCGAAAATGAAGGCTCGCCTGAATATGGCGCCAGGCATAAAATTACAGACTACGATCGTGGAACCACTTCCGGCCAACTAAAACCTGCAACACCCAGTATTCCGAATACTCGGATACAAACAGCTTAAAACATTCCTGTCTCAAGTTTTGCAACGTCAGACATCATCTGGTGGTTCCAGGGCGGCTCGAACGTCAGTTCAACATCTACGCTGGAAACGGTCGGAATGAGCATGATTTTTGAGCGCACGTCTTCCACCAGGATATCGCCCATTCCACACCCCGGTGCTGTCAGTGTCATCTGCACCGAAACGTGGTGCTGGCCTTCTTCGCTGGTATGCAGCTCGCAGGAATAAATCAGCCCGAGTTCCACGATATTGACCGGTATTTCCGGGTCGTAACAGGTCCTGACCTGTGACCAGACCAGTTTTTCAACATCATCGATGGTAGCGTCTACCGGCAGGCTTAGCGGCATCACCGGTTGTTTGCCTATTGCATCGGCATCCATACCTGACACACGAAACAGGTTGCCATCCACAAATACCGTAAAACTGCCTCCCAGGGATTGGGTGATATATCCTACTGTGCCCACCGGCAGGGTCAGTTCATCTCCCGAAGGGATCATCACGACTTCACAATCGCGTTCAAACTGGCAGGGCTGGCTTGTTTGGCTGAACATATCGTATTAAGGCCTTGAACTATCCTTCAAATGCGGATCATCTCAATATAGTTCAAGCCTTACATTGAATTCAAATGAATGGCGCTACATGCCTGTTACGTCCTGCTGAATCTAAAATCCCTGCTCTAGCAGGTTTATTGGGGTCGTAAAAACCGGTCAACCCATTTTGGCCTGCAGATAATTCTCGATGCCCACCTTGTCTACCAGGTCCAGCTGTGTTTCCAGCCAGTCTATGTGTTCTTCTTCAGAATCGAGGATAGCGCTGAACAGATCTCTGCTGACAAAATCCTGGCACGACTCACAGAAATCGACAGCTTCCCTGAGTACGGGTAAGGCTTCCATTTCCAGCCTCAGGTCGCATTGCAGCATTTCATGCGGGTGCTCACCGATCAGGAGTTTGCCAATATCCTGCAGGTTTGGCAGGCCTTCGAGAAACAGGACTCGCTCTATCAATTCATCGGCATGCTTCATTTCATCAATTGACTCTTCATGCTCGTGTTCCGCCAACTCCTTAAGACCCATATCCGCGTACATTCTTGAATGCAGAAAATACTGGTTGATAGCAGTCAGCTCATTGCGCAATACCTTGTTCAAAAACTCGATTACCCTGGTCTCGCCTTTCATTCAAAGTCTCCGATCTGAATCACCGTGTCGTTGGTGTAGACACATTCTATCCAATCCAACATTTCAATGATGAAATGAGAATGATTACGATTTGAAGACAGGAGCGGCCGGGTGGCCAACACAGGGACTGAACGTCAGGCTGCGGGCGAATTTCTTACCAGGCTTAGATATTCACGCCGGTCAACCACGGCTTCGCCAAGAACTTCCCTGGCCGAGTCAACACACTTTGCACAAGTAGATCCACAACCGGTCTGCAGCTTTAATTGCCTGAAGTTACGAACGCCATTATCCGCGGCGCGACGGATATCGGAGTCGGTAATTGAGTTGCAAATACAGATATACACAAATGGCTTCCTTAAGTTGAGCCGGATCATACTAAATGCAAATGAGAATGATTGTCAATTGCGTATAGGACGGTTATCATGCATTTTCACAAACGAGAACGATTCTCAATAACAAAACGAGTCAACAGGAAAAAGTATTCGTGCCCAGTTTTAGTTTTAAGCGATGGTTATTCATGCTGTTGATCCTTCCGGTCCACGGACTGGCGGATTGCGAGTCCGGACAGTTGGAAGTTACTGCTGATCGTTCCCCGCTTTGCAGGCAAATGGAAAATGTCACTATTTTCGGAGTTGTCCAGGAAAGCAGGGAGATTCCCGGCGCTGCAAATGTGATTGGATCAGCGGACCTGGAAGCTTTTGCCACCAGCGATGTTTCAAGGGCACTGCGACGAGTCCCGGGCGCCTCTTTGCAGGCCGAAGATGGCTATGGTTTACGACCCAATATCAGCATCCGGGGCACACCGACCGAGCGTTCCAGTCGTATCACGCTGCTGGAAGACAACATTCTAATTGCGCCAGCGCCCTATGCCGCACCTTCTGCCTATTACTTCCCGACTTTCGGACGAATCAACTCGGTGGAAGTGCTGAAAGGTCCGGCAGCGATTTCACAGGGACCATACACCATTGGCGGGGCTCTCAACCTGCTTTCTACGCCGGTTCCAGACCATAGGAGTGGCCAACTCAGGATGGAGGCCGGCACTGACAGCACCTGGCGAACACACGCCTGGTACGGTGACTCGGGCAGTCGCGTCGGATGGCTGGTTGAAACGCACCAATGGCAGTCGGATGGCTACCAGGAAATTGACCGTTCAACGGCAAACACCGGTTTTAATAAAGCCGATTACGTGGCCAGGTTGCGCTTCTCATCGGACCCGACAGCGGACTTTTACCAGCACCTGGATATTAAACTGCAAAGCTCGGAAGAGAACTCTGAACAAAGTTATCTTGGCCTCGGTGACCGCGATTTCAACCAGAACCCCATTCGTCGCTACGGCCTGTCCGGCCTGGACAATTTGCACAATACACACCAACAACTGGTGGTCGGCTGGCATGTCGAGCCATCCTCCAGTCTCAGTTTTTTTGTTACTGCTTATAGCAATGATACGGCTCGTGCCTGGTACAAGACCGAGGGTATTGATTTCGACGGCAGTGAAAGCAGCGGTGAATTCAACCGCACAAGCTGGTCAACCGTCATCGATGCCATTAACAACAACACCCCGCTTCACGGGCTGGCCAGTGGTGAACTGGAATCGATACTGGGCGGCGCGGATACCCTGCCCGGCGCCATACAGCTGAGAAATAACGCTCGGAAATACTATTCGAGAGGTATCCAGGGTGGGGGCAAGAAATATTTCGAATCCGGAAATGCGCTGCACAAGCTGAAGTTTGGTGTCCGGCTGCACCGCGACCAGGAAGATCGCATGCAGCGCAATGACAGTTACCAGCAATTGGATGGGGCATTGCTGCTAAGTGATCGCGGCTTACAAGGCGATGCGGGAAACCGTATTCAGGGAGCCGAGGCCTGGTCCTTTTTTGTACAGGACCGAATCGAGCTTGGCCGATGGGTCATTTCACCTGGCATACGTTACGAAAACATCAAGCAGACGCGAATTGATTTTGGTGCAGACAGCGGCAACCCCGCTGGCAGAGATGCCGGTGATATCAAGTCAATGAGAAATAACAGCGATGACTTCTGGATACCGGGAGTCGGCGTGCTTTTCAATATTAACGACCGTTGGTCTTGGCTGGCCGGTGTGCACAAGGGCTTTAGCGCGCCGGGGAACAAGCATGGTGTGGATGCCGAGGAAAGCATCAATTACGAGGCGGGATTTCGATTTCAATCAGGTGATCTTAAGCTGGAGGCCATTGCCTTTTTCCAGGATTACATGAATTTGCAGGGCGCCTGTACCGCGTCAAGTGGAACTACCTGTGAAATTGGAGATGTCTTCAATGGCGATGCGGTTTCAATACCCGGACTCGAATTCACCTTATCGAATGAGCTCGCCCCCGGCAGAAACTATTCGATTCCGCTACAGGTAACCTACACCTGGATGCATGCCCGGTTCGAAAGCGATATTGCGGACTCCGCTTTCTTCGGTGATGTTTCCAGCGGTGACCCTGTACCCTATATTCCGGACCACCAGCTATTTGTATCACTGGGAATTGAACACGGCCTCTGGTCTGCCTACCTCAGTGGAAGTTACGTGGATTCAGTGTGTACATTGGCGCGTTGTGGCGTTTTTGAACAAACCGACCCAAGCACCACACTCGATCTTGGAGTTCATTACCAGGTGAAAGACAATCTCGAACTGTTTACCGTGGTAGAAAACCTGGCGGGGCAACTTCAGATTGCCGGCCGCCAGCCGTATGGCGCACGACCGGGTAAGGATCGAAACTGGTTATTGGGCGCACGCCTGGATTTCTAAACTCAGACCATTCCTGAGACCTCCCACAGGCATACCCGTTTGCGCATTTATCCCGGGCCAGCCCAGCTATGCTATTCATTTACTTGTGAAAGACTGTCATTTTCTACAGTGGATTCATAACGCTTTTCAGGACATTATGCTTGTATCCTTCGAAATCAGGACACCGTTAACTGTTGCGCCAACAATTAAATCTGCTGATTATTCTTAGCTGATTCTTCGTCAAAAAGGGGCCTCGAAGCATGAATACCAATATCAAGCTCAGGATAGCCAATCGATGAGAGAACATGCACTAAAGGTCCTGTTGGTGGATGACGATGAAACCGATCGTCTGATGGTGCAACGTTCACTCGGGCAAGCTCAGCCACCGGTGAGTATTACCGAGGCAGCAAATGCAACCAGCAGCGTAGAACTGCTTAAAAACAACCGCTTCGATTGCGTCTTGCTGGATTTTCGCCTGCCGGACCTCAGCGGCGCGGAGGCATTAAAAGAATCTAAAAAACATGAGCTTACCGATACACCGGTGGTTATGCTAAGTGGTCTTGATGACGAGGATTTGATTGTTGAATGCCTGAAACAGGGCGCCCAGGACTACCTGATCAAATCTGAAGTCACGGCACAAACACTGTTGCGATCCATACGCTACGCAATGGAGCGCAGAAAATCCGCCAAATTGGCCGAAGCCGTCGAAGTTGCCCTTGCGGCCGAAAAGGAAAAGAGCCTGTTCCTGACACGCATAAGCCATGAGTTGCGCACGCCCCTGAACGCAATCATCGGTTTTTCAGAACTCATGAAAATGGGTTTGACGAAAGACTCACTGGCAAAACAGGAGAATTTCGCCAATAAAATCATCAGCGCGGGAAGGAGCCTGGATTCGCTGATCAGTGACATCATGGATATTGTGGCTGTCAGCGAACACCCGAACAGTCTCGCCTCAGAAAATTGCAATCTGGACCGGTTCATCGAAGACAGTGCCGCTGAAGTACAGGCCTCCGCAGCCAAAGCCGGCATTAAGATCCGCACTGAGTCAAGTCCCTTGTTTGCCAAAGCCAACCCGGAAAGCTTGCGTCAGGTGCTCGTTCACTTGTTGTCCAATGCGATCAAGTTCAATCATGAAGGGGGATCTGTCTTTTTGCGGGCCCGTGAGTCCGGTGAAGAACATATCGAGATTCGTGTCAGGGATACAGGAGTTGGAATGGAGCCGGACGAGCAGTTGGAGATATTTAAACCGTTCACTCGCCTTGCGTATGCGGAGAATCATGCCATCGACGGAACCGGAATTGGATTAACCCTGTGCAAAACGCTGGTGGAAGAGATGAACGGCACTATTGGGGTGGAAAGCCAGCCGGGGAAAGGGTCCGTATTCACACTGCGGTTTGAAAGGGCGGCTTAAAGCGTTGTTATTCAGACGTTCCCTCAATATTTTTTCACGCCTATTGCCACAGCAAACGCGTCTGGGACGCCTGCCGGATTTAGCATCAAGCGAGTTATGAAACTTGAAATGAACCTTTTGGCGGTCGCGGTGCCGCTTATTTTCGGCATGGTATCCGGGTTTTCACAAGCTGCCGTCGCTGATGAATTCAATAATGCATCCAAAGGAAAATTCAAACTCGGCCTGCGATATCGCTACGAGTCTGTTAGCCAGGACCGATTCGGTGAAGACGCCCGAACATCGCATCCAACAGTTCACCAGGTGGCAGGGTTGCTACTTCGGGCAATGAAAATGCTTTCGCGTGAGAACTAAAATCCACGCCTGCCAGGTGCAATAAGAAAGGCGCTATGCAAATGACCAGCACGCCATAAAGTAAGGAGCGTGGGAAAGCCAGTTGGTTCTCCGGTGTCAGCGCTACAGCGGCAGGGCTTTCGAATTGGCTGGGGGTGCCGGGAATGACAGCTTCAGCAGCGGGGGTAGTATTCATGCGACAAGATCCCTTTGTGGTAGAAAATCAGCGAAACTCACGCTGCAGCTTCAAATGAAGTGCAATAGCTAACGACCCCCCCCCCTGATTTTAAAGGAGATTTCATAGGGTGTCCCATACAGCCTGATGAATCCACTGTCAGAAATGACAGACTTTCAGCGTATAGAGTGAAATAAAAGCCCCATACGCTGAAAATCCGTTATTCAGAAGGAGCGACCGGCCCAAACACGGCGTCGCTTGATGCGGCCCACTGGATCAGGGTGACGTAGGCAGCCACATTGAATTGCAAATCCGCCGGATTGACCTGGTCCAGGGTGTCGTTACGCGTGTGGTGCAAGTCAAAGTAAAAGGTGGTGTCGTGCCGGAGATCGATCACCGGCATTCCCAGTTTGCGCATTTAGCCAAGGTCAGCACCACCCGAAGCAAGTGCTTGGGTATTTAGCGGAATATTCAAAGGGGAAAGCAAATCTTCAAGCTCTGCGATCAATGGCGCTGACTCTTCGCTGACCCGGCTGCGAAACTGGTAAATCTTTCCGGAGCCCAGGTCGGACTCTGCACCGATAATATGCGAGTCAAGTTCACCCGCATGGGCTGCAGCGTAAGCCTTGCCGCCGTAAACGCCCAGCTCCTCGTTGGCAAACAATACAACACGTGTTCCACGCCGGGGTCTTGGCACCTGGTCTGCCACCAGTTTTGCGGCCGCCATGGTAATGGCCACACCCGTTCCGTCATCAATTGCACCGGTTCCAAGGTCCCATGAGTCCAGGTGACCGCCAACCACGACAAATTCACCGTTATCCCCGCTGCCATCAAACTCACCGATGACGTTTTGGGACACTGCCCTGCCATCAAAGCCGCAATCCAGATCCAACTCCACGCTAACCGGTTCTCCTGCACCGAACAATCCTGCGAGCAGATCGGCAGAAGGGTGCGACAAAGCAGCAGAAGGTAGGGGATCACCGGGCTCGGAGCTTGAAATCATGCCGGTGTGCGGAACACCGTCATAATCCGTGCCCACGGAGCGAATATGCGACAGCAGTGCAAGTGCGCCTTTGCGGGCGGCCACGAACGGACCACGGCTGCGTTGGCGGGCCGTGATGCCATAGCCCGTGCCGTCCTGGCTGCGGGACATTCGTTCAGAGATAAATGCGATTTTCCCCTCAACGGTTTCCGGAGTTGCGGCTTCAAGCGCTTCGAGGTTTTCGAAATGGACTACCTCGCCCTGCACAGCGCCACCGGTTCCAGGGCTTCCCCCCAGCGCGGTCACATCCAACACCTGTGCCTGGACGCCGGTGAGCATCGCTTTTTCGCTATTTCTCACCCATCTTGGAAAATCAACAAACTCCAGCCAGACCCTGTCGAAACCAAGTTCCTGCATGTGTTCTCTTGCCCAGGCTATGGACTTTGCGTCTCCTTCGGAACCACCCATTCGCGGCCCGACCTCGGTGGTCAACGACTCAAGCAGGTGCCAGGCTGTCTGATCCTGCATTGCTTTTGCCTGCAGATCCTCAACGGAATCTTTCAGAGCGCTTGATTCCGAAGATTCTCCGCATCCGGACAGGATGAGTACTGCGACCAGCAAGGCATTTCGAATCATTTGTGATTTCCAGCGTGGAAGTTTCAGGGTCAGGCGGATTGAGAGCTTTGTACGGACATGGGTTCCAGCAATGACAGCGCTTTGTAATAGACCTTACGTTTAAACGGAATCACGTTTTCTACCGGGTACCAGAAGTCCACCCAGCGATATTCGTTGAACTCGGGATCAGAACTGGTATCCAGCGTTACCGCCGATTCGTCACCCAATAGTCGCAATAGAAACCAGACCTGTTTTTGCCCAATGCACAATGGCTTGCTGTAAGCTCTCTGGTAACGTCTTGGCAAGCTATAGCGTAGCCAGCCCGGGGTAGATCCCAGTACTTCGACATGCTCGTGCATGAGACCTGTTTCTTCGTGCAATTCACGGTACATAGCCTCAACCGGCGTTTCATCCGAGCGCATCCCACCCTGCGGGAACTGCCAGCCATCATTATTCTTGCGGTGCGCCCAGAAAACCTGGCCGTCATCCTTCATGATGACAATTGCTACATTGGGTCTGAACCCATCAGGATCTATCATGATTTCCGTACAATCTTGGTCGGCACCTAGTGTACTGCCATGTGGTACTTTGCGCCTTCAACGCGCTGCATGGTAATCAATTCAACCAGACGATGCCAATACCCCTATGACGCCAAACCATATATGAAGCGATTTGCATCCCGACCGTTAACACTCACGACCCTGCTCCTGCTTTCTGTGGTCAGTATCATTTATGCAAGCATTGCGGGCTCTGTTTCCATGGACCTGGCGACCTGGTGGTCGGCACTGCTAAACCCGCAAAGCCTGGACGGTGAAATGCTCTGGAGACTCAGGTTACCGCGAGCATTCGCGGCCTGGACTGTAGGCGCCATGCTGGCGATGTCCGGGGTCCTGATGCAGGTACTACTGAGAAACCCGCTGGCTGATCCGTATATTCTTGGAGTATCGGGAGGTGCTGCTTTTGCCGCACTGGCAGGAATGACTCTTGGCGTTGCCGCTAATTTCATTCCGGTGCTCGCCTTGAGCGGCGCGCTGGTATCCATACTGATTGTATTTGGCCTGGCCCGTCGTAGCGGCCCGTGGAGTGGTACACGCCTGCTGTTGACCGGTGTCGTCACGGCCGCTGGCTGGGCTTCTTTGATCAGCCTGATACTGGCCACAGGATCGGATGGCAGCCTGCGCGGCATGTTGTTCTGGCTGATGGGTGATTTCAGCTATGCCAACCTGCCTGCCTGGGCTGTCGCCGCGCTCGGACTCGGTGTGCTGCTGACCATGGGCTTGGCCCGCAGCCTGAATGTGCTTGCTATGGGTGAAACCACCGCAAAGCTGCTTGGGGAATCCACTCATTACCTGATGTGGCTGGTCTATGGGCTGGCCTCTCTGCTCACCGCTGCTGCTGTTTCCATCGCCGGCAGCATTGGCTTTGTGGGCCTGATCATTCCGCACCTGATGAGGCAGTTGGTGGGATCTGACCACAGGATGTTGATACCGGCAGCCACCTTGTTCGGCGGATTATTTTTGGTTCTCTCAGACACATTGGCGCGCACGGTGCTGGCTCCCCGGCAATTACCGGTCGGTGTAATTACGGCTCTGCTCGGTGTCCCCATGTTCCTCGTTTTGCTTAACCGGACGCGACTGAAAGGGCAGGACTCATGACCGGGCTGGCCTGTCATTCAGTCGATCTTGCGATTGCCGGAAAGCAAGTGGTGACCAGGCTTGAACTGGGTTTTGAACCGGGCCAGTTCTGGGGCCTGATGGGTGCCAATGGAATCGGCAAGACCACGCTGATGAAATGCCTGGCCGGCCTGATCCGCCCGGGCAAAGGCGCGGTGACACTGGAAGGACAGGCTGTTCTGGAATTAAAACGAAAAACAGTCGCAAGGCAGCTGGGCATGATGCAACAGCACACGGTCTACATATTTGATGCCAGTGTTCTGCAGACCGTGCTTACAGGCCGGCACCCCCACCTTGGAAACTGGCAGCGGGAATCAGCTGCCGATGTCGAGAAGGCCCGAACTGCCATCGGTCAGGTCGGGCTTCAAGGTCTCGAAAACAGAAGTGTGACCAGTCTGTCCGGAGGTGAGGCGCGGCGCCTGGCGTTTGCCACGCTATTGGTTCAGGAACCCGCAATCATGTTGATGGATGAGCCTTCGAATCACCTGGATCTCAAGCACCAGGTGAGCATCATGAGCAGGATCGGAAATGAGGTCTACAGCGGGAACAAACTGGCTATTGCAGCCATGCACGACGTCAATCTTGCAGCCTGCTATTGTAGTCACGTTCTGATGTTGTTTGGCGATGGACAATGGAGCGCAGGGCCTACTGCTGACATGTTTACCGGACCCCGACTGGAGCGCTTATACCAGTGTCCGGTGCAGATGGTGGACACACCGGATGGCAAACGTTTTCACCCTTCCTTCGTTGATTCCTCGAGTTGAAGTTTCAGTTGCTCAAATTTACGCCCGAGTTTCCAGGCACCAAAGCCCCAGATCGTCAATATCGGCAGGTATAACCAAACGATGTTCGCCATCGTCATTCCCATGGTCATATAGGCCTTGAAAAGCCAACTCGCAGTCACATCGCTACCCCGGTAAACAACGGTATCGATAAAATTCTTGCTTTTATACTTGGTCTCCCGGTCAACAACCGTAAACAGCATTTCTTTGATCGGCCCGAGTACGCCGTAATTGAGTGAACGCTGTGCCACCTGCACTGCTGCGAACAGCACCAGCCCCATGGAACTGCCAAGGATGGTAAATCCACCTGCCAGCAATATCGGAGGTAACAGTGCTGTTCGAGGCATGCCAAGGGCAATCACGAGGCGGGAAGTGATCAGGAACTGGAATGTGAACGCCAGTAGCTGCACCGCCAGGTCGATCCAGGAAAAAAACTCCGTCCGTTTCGCAAAGCCGGTAATATTCTGGTCGACCAGTACCGCCAATCCGTTATACAGGAAGGTGGATACCAGGTTATGGGACAACATCAACAGGCAGATAAGCAGTAGATATTTCGATTTAAATACCTGGATCGCACCTTCCAGTATTTTGCCGCCGATAACTTTTGCGGGTTTGTGACTCCTCTCTTTGCGTACCCATCGTCCCAGCACCACCGCCAATCCGGTAGCGATCAAAAGGCAGGTCATCGAAACCGTCATAATGCCCCGGGATCCGTAATCCGCTACCAGGTTTGCTGTCATGAGAGGACCGGCAATAGCGCCAAGACTGCCACCGGCCATAATGCTGCCGAACAATCGCTGGGCCTGGCCTGGCCGGAAAATATCCGCCATGAAGCTCCAGAATATGGAAACCACGAACAAGTTGAACACACTCAGCCAGACATAGAAACCACGCTGGACCCAAATCGAAGTTGCGTCACCGTCAAATGCATAGATGAAAAACACCAGGTTGCTGATGAAAAACAGGTAAATACCAGGAATGAAGTGCCTGCGCCTGAACTTCGACACCAGCCAGCCGAATACCGGCACCAATAACAGCATCGAGATAAACGTGGCCGTGTACAACAGGTGCAGTATTTCGCTGTTATTGGATGCGACGGTGCCACGCATGGGGCGCAACATGAAATAACCACCTAGCAGAAAAAAGAAATAGGCAAATGCCATCAGGAAACGTGGCCATTCGCCATGCCTGACCTGGATAACGCGTTCGAGAAAGTTTTGGTTGGCAGTTGCGGACAGGCCGTCAGTCATATTGAACGTATTACCCGCTCAGCTTTTTATGACGTCGACCGACTGACCCGGCTGAAGACGCTCGTTTCCCCGGGTGACAACCCGGTCTCCGGGCGAAACGGCACCGAAAATTTCGATTTTGTCGCCTGCTCCGATACCCGTGGTGACATTAACCTGTTGCGCCTGGTCGTTGGCATCGATAATGAATACCGTGATGCCCTCCGGTCTCAGGACCAATGCGTCCCGGGGCACCGCCAGGACTTCCTTGACCTCTGAAACCGGCACCCCTACGCGCAGTGTTTGTCCGACCGGGAACGGAGCGCCTACCAGGTCGAGACGAATTTCAAACTGGTGGGTGTTCTCGTCACCTACCGAAACTACCGTGCGGACTATGCCGCTTGATATCTGCATACCTGTACGAAGCTCCAGGGTCAATCCTTCCCTGACATAGGGGTAGTTTTCCAGCGGTGCGCGTGCGATGACTTCCAGGTTCTGCTGGTCGACCAGCCGAAGCACAACACTGCCTTCGTCGACCCGCTCGCCCGGGGTCATCAGTCGCTCAACCACTATTCCATCAAAGGGCGCAGAAATCGTGGTGCGTGCCAGCTTGTCGTTATTCTGCGCCAGTCGCGAGCGGGCAATCTGCAGATCACCGCGTGCGATGTCGCGGTCGGAGCGCGTCTGGTCAAGTTGGGTTGCAGCAGCCAGGTTTGACTCTGCCAGCCTGGTGAACCGTTTTTCCTCGCCTTCAAGAAATTTCAGACGTGCCTGCGCGCGGGTAATTTCTGCCTGGAACTCGTCCTGGCGCAATCTCAGAGTGGTGTCTTCGATTTTGGCCAGGGCATCACCTTTGAGGACCCTCGTTCCAACATCCACGACATTGACCAGGCGACCCTCAACCTCGGCAGACAGGCGTGCATCATTGCGGCTGACAACCGTGCCGGCCACCTGTGTTACCGGAGCCAGTGCCAACTGCTGCGCAATTGCAACTTTCACAATCGCAGGTGGCATTTGATCCTGGGCAAATAGTTGTGTAGCAGGCACGAGCCACAGCAGAAAAAACAAAAATGTAACTTTTCTTTGCAATCTGTGAGTTCCTTTAGTCATGCAGTTTCCGCAGCTGCAAAAACGGCCATTTTCCGCTCTTCATTCATACGTAACAAGCTTGGTAGCAATACCAGGGTAAATAATGTGCTGACCAGCATACCGCCAACAATAACTGATGCCATACCGCGATACAGTTCGGAGCCGGAACCGGGCATCAGCATCAAAGGCAACATGCCGAAAATACTGGTCATGGTACTCATCAGGATCGGCCGCAGTCGCAAGCGGACCGCACTTTCCACGGCGTCCCGGCGGCTCATCCCCTCACGTTCAGCATCCCTGGCGCGATAAACCAAAAGGATGGCATTGTTCACAACCAGCCCAAGCAAAATGACGAATCCTATCATGGTTAAAAGGTCCATCTGTTGCCCACCGCTGCCGCTAAGGAACAGGTCCATAAGCCGCAGGGAAATGATTCCGCCCACCGTAGCCATCGGAATCGTCATGATGACCAGCAACGAGTCTTTGAATGACCGGAACAGGGCCGAGATCAGCAGATAAAGGATGACGATGGCGAGCCCGAAACTGCTGGCCATGCTACCGAGTGCTTCGTCCAGCGCTTCCGCTGTTCCCCGCAGTTTAATCGAGCCATCGGGCGGCAATTGTTCGTAAACCACCGGTAATACCTGTTCCCGTACAACCGCTAACGCTTCTTCAATGGCCAGGTCAGAGGGCGGCGTGATCTGCAGTGTCAGCGTGCGTCTCCGGTCCACCCGCCTGATTTGTGTCGGGCCGGCGGTGCGCACCAATTGTGCAAGTTCCCCGATGGTCTGGATCTCACCGCTGGCGGTAGCGACCGGCACCCCAGCCAGCTCTTCCGGTGTGAACCATTGTTCGGAGCGCATGATCACGTTGTAGCGCCGGTTGCCGTCGAAATATTCGCCGAGAAAAGCCCCATCTCCCATGGCACGCACGATGGTCGCCATGCGGGCCCGGTTCCAGCCAACCTCCGCTATGCGCCTGTCGTTTGGCACCAGTCGCAGTTCAGGCTCTGCCTGTTCCAGACCTGGAAGCGGGCGTACATTGGAGCCAGGCAGCGCTTCCAAGACCTTGTAAAACCCTGCTCGTCCTGCGGCAAGCAGTGATTCGAACGATTCGGCCTGGAAGTCGAGATTGATCTGGCGGCCTCCACGGTGTCCTCCAAACAGCGGGGCGCGGCTTGCGAAACCCATAATATCCGGAAAACCGGTCAGGATCTCGGAGTTGAAGATGTCGAGCATTTCATCCAACTCACCCGGATCTTTTGTTTTCCCGCCGAAAAAAGTACCGAAACCGGGAGAGGAGCCGAGGTAGTAATTTGAGAGCTGAACCGGGTGTTCACCGTTCATGTGCTTCTCAAGTCTTTCGCTGATGACATTTATCAGCTCACGTTTACTGGTTTCCACACCGAGGCCGGGTGGCGCAATCATGAATCCTGAAATCCAGTTCTTGCGCCCTTCCGGCAGGTAATCCGCAGCGGGTTTCAGCGCCAGTACCAGTAATACCGGTGTGATCGTCAGCACCCCGACCCAGGTCCATCGCTTACGCGAGGTATCGGTCCAGGCCATGATGTGGTCCGTCACCCAACGCCACCAGCTTTGGTGCAGGTCTACGATGGCGTCACCCTTAATCCAGTTGGCGGCGGCAGAAGGTAAGACAGTCACCGCCACGACCAGCGATGCAGCCACGGCCGCAGATATGGTGATGGCCAGGTCGGCAAATAGCTGCCCGGCCTCATCCTGTAGGAATACTACCGGCATGAAGATCGCAATCGTGGTCGCCGTTGATGCAAGCAGCGCACCCCACACTTGCCGTGTGCCCCGCTCGGAAGCCTCGTTACCCGACAAACCTGCTTCCCTTTGCCGGAAAATGTTTTCCAGTACAACGATCGCCGCATCGAGCACCATCCCGGTGGCAAAGGCCAGGCCCGCCAGCGAAATAATGTTCAGGGTGCGGCCAGCAATGTTCATCACCAGGAAGGCCACCAACAGGCAGAGCGGGATGGACATGGCTACGATAATGGTGGCGCGGAACTTCCTCAAAAACCACCACAGCACCACCACGGCCAGTGACATACCCAGTAACAGGTTATTCCGCACCATGCGTATCGACGCATTGACATAATCGGATTCATCGTAATCCTGCTCAATGGTCAAGCCGGCACGAGCGAGTTCATTGGCCGCAAGATCAGCAACCTCAAGACGTACGCGCTCCAGGACATCAAGCACATTTACGCCCGTTTCAGGTGTGACCGGCATGGCCATGGACGGCCCGCCATTCTGGTTCAAAATGGTTCGTGGGTCGACCATGACCTTTTCAATCCGCGCAATATCCCGCAGGTGAATAGGTTTCCCTTCGCGCCATTCGAGCACCAGGTCACCGAGCGATTGAATTTCATACTTACCGCTGAATCGAATGGTGTACTGGCGCCGGCCCACTTCCTGGTTGCCTCCGGAAACGTCGGCGTTTGCACCAAGTTCCTGTGAGATGCTCGTCAGGTCAAGCCCGATATTGGCCGCCTTGTAGGGGTCGAAGGTAATTCGGATTTCGTGGCCCCGCCCACCGAAGACATTGACGCGCGAGACCCCCGGAACACGCTCCAGGCGGGTGACAACATATTCATCTACGAAGTCCTGGTAGGAAGCAATGGGCCGATCATTGCCTTCCGCTGTTTTGATGGCGAACCAGGCAGCGATCTTGTCGAACTGGCTGCCACCCACGTTGATTATGGGCTCGTTGGCATCGAGCGGGTATCGCGGAACCTGGTTAAGCCGGTTCATCACCTCGATCAGGCTACGGTTCAGGTCCGTGCCGATCGCGAATTCGAGATTGATCGAAGCGCTGCCATAACTGGCCGAGGACTCCATCCGCATCAGCGCCGGCGTACTGCGCAGTACGTTTTCCTGCAGCTCGATGATCTCGGATTCGATTTCCGATGGCGCTGACGCCCGCCACGAGGTGCGAATGGATATCTGTGGACGCTCAATTTCCGGCGTCATCTGGATGGGCAGCCGAAACAGGCTCATCATGCCGAAAATGGCCAGTAGTATTCCTGCCACGATAACGGCTACCGGGTTACCAAGAGATATTCGAGTCAAAGTCACTGTATCTGTCCTGTTCCTGTTTCAGGCTGTTTGTGCCATGGGTGCCGGCATATGTGCCGCCTGCGATTCCAGGGCGCGGATATAGGCGTGTAATTGCTTGACTGATTGATCGAAAGGTCGCACTTCTCCCGCCGCACGCGCCTGCATAATGCCACCTTCAATTACCGTTAATACAAATGCTGCCAGCTCTTGGCGGTCAAGCTCAACCGGTAACCGTTCTCCTGCTTCAAGCAACCAGCCGTGAATAATTTTCGTCCAGTTCCTGAAATTCTCATTTAGCAGGTGTTTTATTTCAGGATGTGTGTCAGATACTTCAAGCGCCAGGTTGCCAACCGGGCAGCCAAGGCGACAATCGTTCTCAAGCAGAAATCCGCGATACCAGTCGCCCAGGCCGAGTACTCTCCTGATCGGGTCTGGCTCCGCTTCCTCCATTGGTAGCATAATTTCCGGATATAGCCGTTCAAGGTACCAGCGTAATACGCCTTCCAGCAGCGCATCTTTGCTGGAAAAGAAATGATAAAGGCTGCCGGAATTAACGTTTGCCTCGCGCAAAATTGTTGCGACACCGGTGGCAGCATAGCCCTGCTCATGAAAAAGCCGGGAGGCCGTTTCGAGGATTCGTTCCCGGGTATTCATGCAATATGTTCCAGGCGGTACAAACTAAGGCTTCCGGTCTTGATTGATCGATCAATCAACTATAACGCCCAAAAGGGGCCATGGAAACCATTATCCGATTAGCTGTGCTTTAGCTGCGATCAGTTGTTTCTGCGGGAATGATAGGTACCGGAACATGCAGCATGGTACAGACTGCCCGCAGCAGTTCCAGTTCCTCGGCAACCAGGTTGCCATCTGCGGTGACAGTCTCGATCAGTGACCTGACCAGGATTTCCTTATCCGCCATCCTTAATTTGTCCAGTTTTGCCAAAGATTCATCCAGAGATTTTATCCAGTCACCGGTCGCAAGCATGGAGGGCACCGTCCCGAATCCGAATTGGGACACTCCTTTGTCGAAGGCCTGCTGAACCCCGGCTTCCGTCTGGTGGCCGTGACGGGCGAGTATCGCGACGACCATGACGGCCTCCTGCACGAGTCCCGCCAGTTTTTTCCGGCCGGAATTACGAACAGACTGGGGATTCATCGATTCCCACAGGTACTGTGAAACACCACGGGCCAGCAAATATTCAAAAACATCGACACGTCCATCGGCATGGATCAGTTCATTGATGGTTTCCAAAACCTTTTGCACAAAGTCAGGCGGATGCCGCTTGAGCAAGGGTAAGGCCAATTCCACCAATGGCAGTCTTTGCTCCGGCTTAAGTTCGTCTGCAGCACCGACCAGGCCGCGCACCCGGGTGTCGCTGTCACTTCCCATGCGCTGTGCGATGATCAGCATTTGCTGTTCCCGTAGTTCGGGATTACTGTCCAGCAGGGTGTAAAACAGCACTTCAGGCGCCCAGTCCGCAGAATGTGCAGCTGATTTCACAGCTTCCGGGATCGAGGCCGCAACCGCTGTTGCCATCAACAGGCGATCCCATTGCGGACTGCCGATTTGTTCCATGAAACGGCCTGCATCAAAAATTTCAGCCCCTGCGCTGCCTCTAGATTTCTCTTCAGCGGCAGCAAGATCTGCCTGGCGTTTTGCCTGCCGGCTTTCATCGCGTTGAATTCGCCTGGAGATGGTTTCGAGTTCCTCTTCCCGGAATGAAGGGTCGATACGCTGAATTCGCTCTGTCAAAGGCGGATGGGTGGCAAACAGATTCATTTTCTGGCCCGAACCAAACAGCATATGGCCCACTTCTTCCGACTCGACATCCAGGTAGGAGGCTTCGCTGTAAATCGCAATTTTTTTCAAGGCGCCGGATATGCCGTCAGGGTCCCGAGTGAACTGCACAGCCGAGGCATCGGCCAGGTATTCGCGTTGACGGGACACTGCTGATTTGATCCAGCGACCGAAAAACAAGCCGATATAGCCGACCAGGGTCAGCGTGATCGCGATGATAATAATTGCGCCACCGCCGCTGTCCCGGGAGCGGCCCATATAGCGTGCACTGTGCAGCACGCGACGTCCGATCAGCGCCAGCAGCAGAATACCGAACAGGAACCCCATCAGGCGGATATTCAAACGCATATCACCGTTGAAAATGTGGCTGAACTCGTGCGCAATCACACCCTGCAATTCACTGCGGCTCAGTTTTTCCATTGCCCCTCGTGTCACCGCGACCGCCGCGTCCGAGGGCGTAAAGCCGGCCGCGAAGGCATTGATGCCTGATTCCTGTTCCAGCACGTAAACCTCAGGAACAGGGACACCCGATGCCAGCGCTATTTCCTCAACCACGTTGTGCAGACGGCGGCGCAGGGGGTCCCGGGCATCGGCGTCAACCAGTGTACCGCCAAGATCCCGTGCTACTTTTCCGCCACCGCCGCGAAGGGACGCGGTTTTGAACAGGCTTGCCAGGCCTATTACTGAACCGGTGGCTGCTGCTCCGCCTGCCAGCAATGACAGGTTGGACGTCAGTATCCGGGCCGAGAACACAGGCGTACCCGGCTCCACACCGGAAAGGCCAAATGCCAGTAACAGGGCAAAATCCACTGCCACGATGATTGCAAGTACAGCGAGAATAAAAAGGACCACCAACCAGCGCGTCTGGCGCCGGGCGTGGTCCTGGTGTTCGAAAAAATTCACTCTGTTTTTATAAACAGGTGCGCCCGACTGTTCGCCGAACTCCCTGATTCAACCATTGATCGCGGGGCTTGTCAGAATGAAACTTCCGGCGCTTCACGCTTGACTTCGTCCTCGATTTCCAGCATTTCCGCTGCCAGGAAGCTGAACCATCCTGCAAAGAAATTGTTCGGGAATGATTCACGCAGCGTGTTGTATTGCATCACGCTGTCATTGTAAGCCTGGCGTGCGAATGCAACCTTGTTTTCCGTGGTGGTTAACTCCTCGGAGAGTTGCATCATGTTCTCGTTCGCCTTCAGGTCGGGGTAGGCTTCCGATAAAGCGAACAGCCTGCCCAGTGCACCGGACAGCCCCTGTTCAGCCTGTGCCAGGTTTTTCATGGCTTCGGGGTTTGAGGGGTCAGCCGCCGCATTTTTCAGGCCCGCAACTGCCGTATTTCGCGCGTTGATCACTGCTTCCAGGGTCTCACGCTCATGGGCCATGTAACCCTTGGCGGTCTCGACCAGGTTTGGAATCAGGTCATGCCGCCGCGTTAGCTGTACATCGATCTGTGCGAATGCATTCTTAAACCGGTTTCGCCCGGCAACCAGGCGATTGTAGATAGAAATCGCAAACAGCACCGCACCAACGATGAGTGCAAGAAAAAACCAACCCATAAAAACCTCCAACGCAAGCCAAAAAACAATGGTCCAAGTCTAGCAAATGATGGCGAACCGGGTACGTGCCTCTAGTAATATTCTTTACCGGAGAGGCTTAGCCCCGATTCACTTTAGCCCATGAATCCCTTAGGGTTACTGTCCTGTTGAGGACCGGGTTATCCGAATCTTCGGACTGTTCATCATGGACAAAATAGCCGGTCCGCTCAAACTGGAAAAAATCCCCGGCCGTCCCTGCTGCAATAGAAGGTTCAATGACCGCATCCGTGACGACTTTCAGGGAATCCGGGTTAATGAACTCGATAAAATCCCTCTCCTTGTCGGCCAGCGGGTTCGGTACAGTAAACAGACGATCATAAAGCCGAAGCTCCGCGGTGACGCCATGCACCGCTGAAACCCAGTGAATGGTTCCCTTGACCTTTCGGGATGCACCCGGCAGACCGCTGCGGGATTCGGGATCAAAACTGCATCTCAATTCGGTCACCTCACCTTCTACATTCTTGATCACTTCATCGCAGCAAATAATGAAAGCGTTGCGCAATCGTACTTCGCCTCCCGGCCTGAGCCGGAAAAACTTTCGTGGCGGATTCTCCATGAAGTCTGACCGTTCAACCCACAGTTCGCGGCTCAAGGGAACTTTACGCGTACCCATTTTCGGATTTTGCGGGTGCACGGCAGCCTCGAGCCACTCGGTCTCAGCGTCCGGATAATTGGTGAGAACCACCTTGAGCGGATCCAGTACGGCCATGCCGCGCGGAGCGCGCTCATTGAGGTCATTACGCACCGCGTTCTCCAACACGCCCAATTCAATAATACTCTCAGATTTTGATATTCCCAGTTCCTTCCAGAAATTGCGGATGGACTCAGGCGTGTACCCCCTGCGGCGCAAGCCCGCAATGGTAGGCATGCGGGGGTCATCCCAGGCCGAGACATGCCCCTCTTCGACCAGTTGCAGAAGTTTGCGTTTGCTCATGACCGTGTAGTCGAGGTTACCGCGTGCGAATTCGATCTGACGCGGATGACAAGGCGTCGGAATATTTTCGAGAAACCAGTCGTACAGGGGCCTGTGATCTTCAAATTCAAGAGTGCAAAGGGAATGCGTAATGCCTTCGATCGCGTCGGAAATGCCGTGCGCCCAGTCGTACATGGGATAGATGTGCCACTCGTCTCCAGTCTTGTGATGCGGTACATTTCGAATGCGGTAAATAACCGGGTCGCGCATATTGATATTGGGCGAGGACATATCGATTTTCGCGCGCAATACGTGCAATCCGTCTTTGAATTCTCCAGCCTTCATGCGCTGAAAGAGCTCGAGATTTTCCTCACGGGGCCGCTCGCGATACGGGCTGTTTGCACCTGCTTCGGTCAGGGTCCCCCGGCCCGCGCTGATTTCCTCCGCACTCTGGCTGTCCACGTAAGCCTTGCCCTCTTTTACCAGGTGCATGGCGTAATCGTAAAGTTGCGGGAAATAATCAGAGGCGTTTCTCAGTTCCTGCCATTCAAAACCCAGCCAACGCACGTCTTCCATGATTGCCTGAGCGTAATCCTCACTTTCTTTAAGGGGATTCGTGTCATCAAAACGAAGGTTGGTCGTGCCGTTAAATTCTTCGGCAAGCCCAAAATTCAGGCAAATAGACTTGGCATGCCCAATGTGCAGATGCCCGTTTGGCTCGGGAGGGAACCGGGTCACAATCGTTTCATGTTTTCCGGATTCCAGGTCCCGGATCACGATATTTCTTATGAAATTAGTTGTCTTTACCGGCTCGTCGTTGCTCACTTTATTTGCCTTTTCTGGATGTTCGAATCATGCGACGTTGCAAGCGACTAATTCTATCTTATTGACGTTTGGGAAACGTGACTCTCAGCTGATTTTTACCCGCCCGATCCATCGCGCCATGCGCCTGTTCAGTCGTTGCTCCGTTGACTCACCATCGAAGTCGCTGTCGGTGTGGTCAAAAGCAAGCAGATCGCGGCCATCAAGTGTTGCAATATTGATTACGGCTTTGATATCACCTTTGATTTCGCAAACGGCTGCTACGGTCACACCGCAGCGGCTGCAAAACAGGAAATTCGCGGTTTTCGTTCCGAACCGGTATCGTCCGGGCCTTGATTGTTTATCGGTTACGATCTCCAAGTGGGCTTCGGGGTGCGAAGTCCAGGTGCCTTTGAAACGAGTGCAATAACTGCAGGTACAGCGCCGGGCAGGAATCACTCCTGCTTCATCTGGCCAATTCATTTCGTAACGAATTGCCCCGCAGTGGCACTTTCCAGTCAGAATCAAAGCGGCATATCCAGCATATCGAAATGTCCGCTTATGCAGGAAGTCCTGGAAAGCCAGGCGGTAACCGCCGGCCAATTGCCAATATCGAAACCTCCGTCAGCCGCAACATGGGTGTAGGCAAACAGCGCAATATCGGCAATCGTATACTCATCACCTGCAATAAAATCCTGGTCAGACAACACCTTGTCCATAACACCCAGGGCCTGCTCGCCCTTTTCTTTCAACATCGCAATCCGCGCAGCGCCAGGCACCAGCCCATGATCAAAATGCAGAAGGAAACGTAAAACCGCGATGTACGGCTCATGGCTATACTGTTCGAAAAACAGCCACTGGTAAACCAGCGCCCTTTGATAACTGTCGTCCGGCAGATACCGGGTGCCTTCCGCGAGGTGAATCAACATTGCGTTGGATTCAGCCAGGCATCTGCCATCGGAAAATTTCAACAGGGGCACCTTCCCATTCGGATTGTCGGTCAGGAACGCCGCGCTGCGGGTTTCCTGTTTGAGCACGTCGGTTTCCACCCACTCGAACTCCCGTCCCGTGTGAGAAAGAATCTGTACAACCTTGTAGCAGTTACCTGAGCGGTGATCACCGTAAAGCGTATAAAAATCGTCAATCAAGATATGTTCCTTCAATTAAAAAAACCCCGGTAATGATACCGGGGTTTTCAACGGTGCATCGCTAAGGCAATAGAAGTGCGGGGACTGCCTGTACAGAGGTGCGATGCACCAAGCACAGTCATCTTGCAAGCCTAGGATATCCAATGCCGGTTAAAAAACTGTGAATCTAACGTTCGGAATTCGTGATTTTATGCGACCTGGCGGTTTTTGACCTGCTTTTTCAGGTGTATCAGCATTAGCGAAATGGCTGCCGGTGTCATGCCGGGAATCCGTGAAGCCTGGCCTATGGTTGCAGGCCTGGTCTTTTGCAATTTCTCACCAAGCTCAAACGACAATCCGCGAACAGAGGAGTAGTTGAAATCCGGCGGTATGGCCTTTCCTTCGTTACGGCGATTGCGCTCGATTTCCCTTGCCTGGCGCTGAAGGTAACCAGCGTACTTGACCTGGACCTCGACCTGTTCAGCCACACTTGAATCCGTCGCGCCCGGCCCGATCCCGGCCACCTGCATCAAAGCGGCGTAATCCAGTTCCGGACGCTTGAGCAAATCAAGCGCGCATGACTCTTTGCTCAGTGAAACCTTGTTGGAGCGGAACAGAGACGCGCCCAATTCGTTGTCCGGTGTCAGCCAGATAGCACCCAGCCGATTCTGTTCAGCGGCCACGGCTTCTTGCTTTTGCTTAAAGGTATCCCACCTGTAATCATCCACCAGGCCAAGTTCACGACCTTTGGCAGTCAGCCTGATATCGGCGTTGTCTTCGCGCAGATGGAGCCGGTACTCGGCACGCGAAGTAAACATGCGGTAAGGCTCCAGCGTGCCCTGGATGGTCAGGTCATCAATCAATACGCCTGCATAGGCCTCGTCACGCCGCGGTGTCCATGGTTTAAGGCTCTGCGCTTTTCGAGCAGCATTCAGTCCTGCAATCAGACCCTGGGCTGCCGCTTCCTCGTATCCGGTAGTCCCGTTGATCTGGCCAGCAAAGAACAGGCCCTCAACCGCCCTGGTCTCGAGGCTGGCATTGAGTCCCCGCGGGTCAAAGAAATCATATTCGATGGCATAACCAGGCCGCGTGATATGTGCATTCTCGAATCCCGGTATTGAATGCACAAAATCAATCTGCACGTCATAAGGCAGGCTGGTTGAAATTCCATTCGGGTAGAGCTCTTGAGTGTGCAGGCCCTCAGGCTCGATAAAAATCTGGTGAGAATTACGTTCGGCAAACCGTACGACCTTGTCCTCGATAGATGGACAATAACGCGGTCCTGTTCCTTCTATCTTGCCCGAGTAGATCGGCGAGCGGTGCAGTGCTTTACGAATCAATTCATGGGTGCGTTCATTGGTGTGGGTAATCCAGCAGCACACTTGCTCAGGATGGTCATCTGCTGAACCGATGTAGGAAAACACCGGCACGGGATCGTCACCCGGCTGCCGCTCAAGGCTGCTGAAATCAACGGTTTTGCCATCAATTCGCGGTGGTGTTCCGGTTTTCAACCGGCCAACTTCAAACGGCAGTTCCCGCAGCCGCGCAGCCAGTGAATTGGAGGCGGGATCTCCTGCCCTGCCGCCGCCGTATTGCGTTTCCCCGACATGGATCTTTCCTGCCAGGAATGTACCCGTGGTAAGCACTACCTGCTGCGCCCGGAATTCCAGGCCCATGCGGGTGCGGCAACCGGCAATGTGCCCGTTTTCAATCAGCAGGTCGTCCACTGCCTGCTGGAACAGGCTGAGGTTTAACTGGTTCTCAACTGCCCTCCTGATAAAGGCCCGGTACAGGTTACGATCACATTGGGCACGGGTTGCCCGAACCGCCGGTCCTTTTCGTGAATTCAAGGTGCGCAATTGAATACCCGCCGCGTCTGCGGCTTTTGCCATAATCCCGCCGAGCGCATCGATTTCTTTAACCAGGTGTCCTTTGCCGATCCCGCCAATCGCCGGGTTGCAGCTCATCTGGCCCACGGTTTCGATGCTGTGGGTGAGCAAAAGCGTGCGTGCACCGGTGCGCGCCGAAGCCAATGCGGCCTCGGTGCCTGCATGTCCGCCACCGATGACGATGACATCGTATGAATAAGTATCAAGCATCAATATTCAATATAAACCTGAACGGACGCGCATTGTACTGAAAAGAAAAGGATTTGTAATTAAAAGCCGCACAATTAAAGTGCTGCCTGTATTCCCTCAACCAGTTCCTGTGCCCTTCGGAACTCCCGGTACTCAGGGTCAGCATTCTTCCAAATTGCAAGTGCATAATTCACCGAGGCCAGGGCCAATTGGTGCATCCCGGACTCGAACTGGTATCGGGCTTTGGCCAGCCACAATGTGGGTTCTGAAGGATCCTGCTCAAGACCTCTGTCGAGAGTCCTTTGTGCCGCTTCAAGATCGCCATTCATTACCTGGCATACTGCCAATGTCGCCATCAGTGGCGGCAAAATCAGGTTAACGTCAGCTCCAACCAGCACAGAGTGTTCAATGCGTGTCAGTGCCCCCTGGAAAGCATCGGCAGCGCCTGCATGATCTTCCCGATAATGCAGGATAAACCCCATTAACAGATCGACCTGGAATCTCAATTCCTCCAGCTTAAACTGGTCGATAATTTCTGTTCCCCGTCCAACGGCTTCTTCAGCAGCATCGAGATCTTTCTCTCCTACCAGGATCGCCGCTTCACTGAATGCCAGGAATTGGTCCAATGGTGGCTGAACCATGTCCATGGACTTGGTCAATGCAATTCTGGCGTTTTCGTTATCACCCAGCTCTACGTAGTACCTGATCAACGGCGCGTAGGTTGAGAGCGCGACCTGAAACGGTGGCAGGATCTGTTGCAGGAATTCTTCCTGGCGATACAGCTGTTCAATAGCTGCACGTAATCTGCCCAGCCTGTACTCAATATAAACCGCAGCAGCGCGAACCTGTGCTCTGCCCTGTGGTGTATCTGCATATCCCTCGCCTTGCTCCAGCAATGCGCGGGCATCATTTTCATCGCCCTTTCGCATGGCCAGCAGGGCTAGCTTCAATGTTGGTACAACAGGTTGATTGTCGAGTAAGGATGCTTCCAGGTAATGCTCTTCGGCAGCGGGAAGATCGCCCGTATCGCGCAGCAGGTCGCCCAATTGCACCTGGGCATCGGCATCTTCCGGTTTTTCCTGCAAATAATCGCGAACATACGAAATAGCGCCGTCCATGTTGCCGATACCTTTCTCGAGTATTGCCAGTTGCAGGAATATCCCGAGATTAAAAGCATCTCTGCTGAGCGCGGCCAGAAATTCCTGCTTGGCCTCCTCAAGATTCCCTGTCGCCATCAGCATGCCTGCCAACTGGCTGTGCGAAACCGCGTCATCCCTGAGGCGTACCTGCAACCCCAAAGAGGATATTAGTTTTTCGGTCTGGCCGGTCAAACGATAATTGACGTGTTTGACCCTCGCCCGGTCCAAGCCAGGCAGTCGGTAATCCAGTTCCTGGGCTTTTTTTATGGCCGCCTGTGCAGAAGGCAGATCACCTGAGTCGACATGATTTATGGTCTTTAAGAACCACGCCCTGACGAAGCCTGGATCGGACTCAAGTGCGGAATTCAGAAACGCATTAGAAGCGTCCAAAACATTGTTGAATAAGCGGGCATTCAGTCCCGCAACGTAACTTTTGAACGCATCCAGAGATTCACCGTAAGTCTCGGCAAGTGGCAGATCCTGTGCCATCTTTCCAGAACTTGCGGGAACTTCAAGAACCTCGCGAATCTGGTCCGTGAGACTCTCAATTGTGCTGTAAAGATCCCAACTGGATTCAGTAAAGGTACCCACCTGCTCCAGTGACTGCGATTTTCAGACCCTGACTGTAATCTGGTATTCATCCACATTCTGGTCAATGGATCCTTCAACGAAATACTGCCGGTTGGCATCGCTCGCAATTTCACTCATCAGTGAACGGGGTACTCCCAGGCCATCTTCAAACCCAGCCTGCTTCAAGCGCGCATAAAACCCGTTACCCATGTTTGACCAGGGCGAAGATGCAGAAATAAAAGGACTTTGGGTCAAATCCTGAACCAGGATTTCGGTGATCCCGTACTGCAACCAGTCAAGTTCAGGATTGCCTGATTTATTCTGAAAAAAGAACACGGGCATTCGGCGACGGAATGACTGATTGGGAACATAGTGTTTCTCAACTACACCTTGTTCGTTACTCACGGTAACCAAATTAGCCGTAGTACCAAGATTCTTACCACCGAAGGCCGTAATCAACAAACCCAGTGTTGCAATGATATTGATGGGCACCCCGACTTTTTCGGCCGAGGTAGATTTGTCCTTGCCAGGCTTACCATGTGTCCATGCCACCAGCACCACGGCCGGAATCAGGGAATAAAGCCCCCAGAACGCAATATCTGTGAAATACGGGGATAACAGAAAGCGCTCCACCAGGCGGTCGAGAATTTCGACCAGTACCCAACAACTGCCCACGTAAAAACCGACGGCAGGCAGCACGCGCCGGAGTCTGATTTCCTGAATAAAGTCAGCCATGGCAAATAATATTCTTGTCCGTAATAAAAAAGCACTCTAGCACAGCAAAAGCTGCGCCATAGTGCCATTGGTTTGGGACTTGGCAGGCAGATTAAGCTGGTGGTTTAACGGCGTTTCCTGCTTTCCGGCCGGGTCTCACTACGCGCTGAACCTTTCCTGTTCGAAGACGAGTTGTTGCTGCGGCCACTGGACTTTGGAGATTGGCCCCGGGCTGCACTCTGCCGGGGAGGCGGTGACGACCTTTGCGCTCTTGGTGGCGGGGCAGGTCTTTGAGTCCTTTGGGGCGGGGAATATTGCGGCCTGGCCGGAGCTGATTGCACCCTGGGTGGTGCCTGGTGCTGTTGCCTCACAGGTGCTGATCTGACCGCCGGGCGGGATATTACCCTTGAAGGCATCTGTGTCACCTGTGGCCTGGCAGGCTGCGGCCGAACCGGCTGCGTTCTCATTTGCCTGTCTTTCGTTTCCGGCCGTGAACGTACAGTTGAACTACCGCTGCGGGAAGAAACGACACGGCTCGGACCTGCGGAACCTGATACAGAACCTGTAGTGATCCCCTGAGTGGCAGGCTGTGATCTCACCGGTGACAGCCGAGTGCCACGGTCTTTGCCGCCAGAGTAGCTTCGAATTTCACCTGATGTGGAACGCGACGCAGTGTAGGGAGTATTGCGACGCCCGGGAGTACTGGCCACCACGCGGGTCGACGGTGATAAGCGAATCTCAGGCTTATCCGGTTCCATTCGTGTACGGTCAGATTTCCGGCCCTCACGACTTCGAACCTCCATTCCTCTTTCCGAGTTTCTGCGTCCTGGTGCATTTGAAACGTGACGGCTTACAGGTGCTTGGTTACCCCTGCTACCCCGTCCTGGATCAGGTGCCCTTGCTGAAGGTGGAATCGGCCCGTCCTCACCATTTCGGCGGTTACGGTTACGGTTACGATTGCGATTGCGGTCAGTACCGGCAAACCGGCCCACGTCCCTGGGCGCAGCATGCTCACGGTTAAAGTCTGCGCTACCGGTATCGCCGCGGTGACCACCATGGCCATCGCGATTACGATCATGGTCCCTGTTGCGGTCATCATGCGAGTATCGATCCCGATTGTGCCGCTGCCACCAGTCGTGATCATAATGGTTGGAACGATGATGGCGGTTGTAACGGTGTCTCCAATAGTAGTCATGCCAACCATAATGGTTGTAGCCATAGTCGTAAAATGGCGAGTACCACAAGGAATACCGGAGTGGAGAGTAGTAGGAATAAGAGTAAGGATAGTAACTGTCCCAAAACGGGTCGTACCAGCCGGAGTTGTAGCCGTAGCCGTAATTGAACCCGAATGAAAAACCGCTGTGCCGCTTATGCGACCCCAGGTAGAAATAATCCACCGACCACCAGGGGTAATAACTGGCGTTTTCGTAACTACCTGAATAATCTGTATATTCTGTGTATTCCGGCTCTTCTTCTATGTAATAAACTTCGTCGTCGGGTCCGGCGACGGGATAGTAATAAGACACGCATCCTGAAAGGATCGCGAGAAGCGGGATGAGTAATAATTTCTTCATTTTCGCTCCATTGCCGTTATATCCACGGCACATATTTCCGACTCATGACAAAGCCTATCACGGGATAGGTGAACCAAGGCTGAACAAGGCGCTGCCCGGCTCCACTGATTCATTCGTCACTTATGCTTGGAACAGAACCGCTGCAGATGGTTCCTGACATACACTAGTACGCCTCTTGGCAAGGACCGGGCCATTACCCGCGAGGCGCGCCTTTCGGTCAACCACTTCCCAACTCGCTGAACCCACAGTTATCAGCTTGAAGGAGTACTAGGATAGAATGGCGCCTTGGGAATGAGAGCGGGGAAAAGCAGACGATGCCAAACAACATTTACGAACTGCAGGGTTATTCAATCGTACTGAATAAAATCGCCTTCGTGACACGAATATTCAAGGCAGAGGGTGAAGAAGGTTACCAGTTCAACATCCGGTTTAGCGGGGACCTCCGACTGGCACCGCAATTCCCAACCCGCCACGATGCAGAACTGGCCCGCGAATTACTGATCAAGGCGATTAAAAGCTGCTAGTGTCCTGTCCCGCATATTGAAAATCTATTGAACCAGCTGTGTGGGCGCCAGGCCTTGCGCAGTGATTATGACGCGGACTATTGCAGGCCTCGACAGATTGATCTGATCAGAAGCCTCGACAACGAATTTCCCGGTCGACCATTCCGAGCCGCCCTGTTTCCATTTGATTTCAATTTGATTGCCCTGGTATTGCCGCAATGGAAAGGTGGTTGAACATTCACCGCGCATGGGAATATTCCCGCAACTGATAAACTCCCCGGTTTTAGTCACCAGCAGTATGACTTCAGTGACCAGGCTGAAAGATTGGTTTTGGATTCTGAGCCCCCGGATTTCAATTCCGGCAGACACAGATTCCGGATCTGAAATCCCGTTAAACCGGCAAGCCGGCAAATTAACCACTAGCAGAGATACAAGAATGCACGAAACAGGCCTGATCAGTCTTAGCCTGACCGATCCATGGTCCGGCATTACTTTAATGCACTGCTAACAATTTCACTGGTGTCCGAAGACAGGCCGGGAACCGCAGCGATGCGTTTCAGTTGTTGTTTCATCAGGGCTTTTCTTTCCCCGTCATAACGAGCCCAGCGGTTGAATGCCGATGCCATTCGCGCCGCCATTTGAGGGTTGATCGCATCCAGTGCAATCACCTGATCAGCATGAAACCGATAAGCTGAACCATCCGGTGTGTGAAAACCGGTCGGATTGAGCATTGAAAATACACCGATCAGCGAACGGACCTTGTTTGGGTTTCTGATGCTGAACGCCGGATGTTTCATTAACTTCCTTACCTGTTGAACGGTATCGTGCGCAGGCATGATGGCTTGCATTGCGAACCACTTGTCCATCACCAATGCGTCATCTTTCCACTTTTTTTCAAACGTTTTCAGCGCATCCGCCGCCCCCGTGGATCCCTCGAGCACCAGTCCACGTAATCCGGCAAGCGTGTCGGTCATATTGTCACTGCCGACAAACTGGGCATGTGCAAGGTGGTCACCGTCGGTGGCTTTCACCAGGTATGAAAGGCACACATTTTTCAAGCTGCGTTCAGCTATGGCCTGCGGGGACTTGTTGTACCGGGCACCATCGTTAAGCTGACTGAATCGCTGACGAAATGGCACTGAGAGCGCCCTCGCCAACTCTGTCCGGATAAACTGCCGGGCCGCGTGGATCCCATCAACATCGATAACAACCATCTGTTCTGCAAGGTAATCTTCAGCGGGTAGTATCATCGCTTCTGCCAGCAAGGCAGGATCCACTGCACGGTCTGCGAGCAGACCGGAAAATGCAGCCAGAAGGCCAGGCTCCAACAGCATTTCCTTTCCATCGGCTCTGCTTTGTACCTGCTCGAGTATGCACATCTGTGCCAAAGTCTGGGTCGCTTCCCAACGGGCGAATGTATCCGGGTCGTGGGCAATCAGGTGACTCAATTCCTGCACTGTCCACGGATAATGAACTTTGACCGGTGCTGAAAAATCCCTCAGCAATGACGGCACAACTGTTTGCTGAACATTGATAAAGGAAAAGCACTGACTTTCTTTTTCCAGTAACAGCAAACGGGTGGTACCGCCGGCTTCGGGCTCACCTTCGAGTTGCAACTGAACTTCTGAACCGTCAGGGTTCAGCAGGCCCATTGCAAAAGGAATAACCAGCGGTACTTTCTCAGCCTGGTCGTGGCTGGGCGGCGTACTCTGACTCAGCACCACGTGAAAATTACCACTGCTTTCATCATGCCGGGTTTCCACCGTTACTTCAGGTGTTCCCGACTGGCTGTACCAGCGCCCGAACCTGTCCAGGTCAGTGCTATTTGCATCTGCCATGGCGGCGAGGAAATCATCACAACTGACAGCCTGGCCGTCATGGCGTTCAAAATACAAGCGCATACCCTTTTGGAATCCTTGTTCCCCGAGCAGGGTGTGGTACATACGGATAATGGCTGCACCTTTCTGGTAAACAGTTGCGGTATAGAAATTATTAATTTTGATATACCGGTCAGGCTGGATGGGGTGGGCCATGGGACCGGCGTCTTCGGGAAATTGCCGGTCACGCAAGTCGCGTACATCCTGTATCCGCTTCACCGCCCTGGATTGCATGTCCGCTGAAAATTCTTCGTCGCGGAACACGGTAAGCCCCTCCTTCAGGGTTAGCTGGAACCAGTCCTGGCAAGTAACACGATTACCGGTCCAGTTATGAAAATACTCGTGCCCGATCACGCCTTCGATGCCCTGGTAGTCAGCGTCGGTTGCCGTATCCGGGCTGGCCAATACATATTTGGAGTTAAAGATATTCAGGGATTTGTTTTCCATTGCCCCCATATTGAAATCGTTGGTGGCGACAATGTTGTAGATATCCAGATCGTATTCGAGGCCGAAGCGATCTTCATCCCATTTCATGGCATTGATCAGAGACTCCATTGCGTGATCGCAACGGTCAATATTTTCGTTCTCCACATAAACTTTCAGAGTCACATCCCGGCCACTTCGGGTAAGGAAATGATCTTCAATATGTGCGAGGTCCCCTGCAACCAGGGCAAACAGGTACGAAGGCTTGGGGTAAGGATCTTCCCAACGCACCCAATGCCGTCCTCCCTCAGATGTACCCGAATCAACAGCATTCCCGTTGGATAACAATACCGGGTAAATCGCAGCATCGGCCTCGATCTGAACGCTGTAACAGGTCATGACATCCGGACGGTCAGGGAACCAGGTAATCTTGCGAAACCCCTCCGCCTCACATTGCGTGAGTAGAAAGTCACCGGCTTTGTACAATCCTTCCAACGCGGTGTTTTCCGCTGGTTTTATGTGTACCTCAGTGTCCAGCACACACCGTTCGGGCAAGTCGCTGATGCGCATTCTTTCACCGGAAATCTCGTAACTTGACTCCCCCAGTTTAGTTCCATCGATGGAAATGGAACGTAGATCCAGGTCTTTTCCATCCAGCTCAAGATGCTGATTGCCTGAACCCCGGGTTTTGCTTTTTAACTGCATGCTTGTGCAAACCCTGGTAAAAGAATCGCCAATGGAGAAACGCAATTCCACCCTTTCAATTTTCCAAGGAAAGGCCGTGTAATCCTTGCGATAAATGGCCTTTGCTGAAACGCCCTTTTTCATAAATTGAATCCTTACTGGTGAAGCTGTTATCAAGGCCAGTATTATAGGCTTATGAACACTGCGACAGAACAGAAGCGTCCGGGATACCTGGATATTATTGCAGCTCATAGCCGCTTACCGGAGCGGGTGAAAAATACCCGGGTCTCCGGAAACCCGGAACTGAACAAAATTCTGGGATGCGATGCCTGGTGTAAATGCGAAAATCTACAGGAGACGGGCGCTTTCAAACTTCGCGGTGCCAGCAATGCAATTCTGTGCCTCAGGGAGAATGGAATAGCCGAAGATGTCGCTACGCATTCTTCCGGAAACCACGGTGCTGCACTTGCCCATGCCGCGAAGCTTGACGGCCGGAATGCCTGGGTTGTCATGCCTCGAAATGCAGTCCCAACCAAAGTTGAGGCAGTCAAAAGTTTCGGTGGCAAGCTTGTTTTTTGTGAGCCGAATCAGAAAGCACGCGAAGATGGCCTTGCCGAACTGGTTGAACAGGGATTTATACCGATTCCACCCTACGATCACCTGGACATCATTGCCGGACAGGGAACCGCGGCATTGGAATTGCTCACCGAAAAATCCGACCTGGATATCCTGATGACACCTGTGGGCGGTGGTGGCCTTATCAGTGGTTCGGCAATCATTGCCCGGCACCTGGATCCCGGTATCACGATAATTGGTGTACAGCCCACTGGAACAGCCGATGCCGCCGCCAGTTTTTTACGGGGCAGGCGCGTTTCATCATGGCAGCCCGACACCATCGCAGACGGATTGAGAGCACTGATCGGCGAGATGACTTTCCCGATTATCCTGGATCTGGTTGACGATATTTTGACCGTAACGGAAGCAGGTCTGGTTAGGGGTATGGAATTGATTTCCAAACACATGGAGATGATCATTGAACCTTCATCGGCAACCGTAATCGCCGCAATGCTTGAGCATCCACAGGTATTTGCAGGCAAGAAAGTGGGTATGGTTCTCAGCGGTGGAAATGTCGACGTCAGCCAGTTCCCCGGCTTGACTGGAGTAAGAAATGACTGAAACAGGACACCGTTGCGCCTGGGCAGGTTCCGAGGTGCTCAATTTGCAATACCACGATGAAGAGTGGGGCATGCCGGTACATGATGAGAACCACCTGTTCGAAATGATCACTCTTGAAGGTGCTCAAGCCGGACTCAGTTGGCTAACCATACTGCGAAAAAGAGACGGCTACAGGAAAGCATTTGCCGGTTTCGATCCGCAAAGAGTGGCAGGATTCGATAATCGTACCGTTGAAATCCTGGTTCAGGATGCAGGTATCGTCAGGCATCGCCGAAAAATTGAAGCCACCATCAATAATGCGCGCCGGATCCTGGCACTTTGGGGACAGGGCCTCAGCCTGGAAAAGCTGGTATGGGAAACAGTTGATGGAAGTCCAAAGATCAACCGGTGGAAATCACTTTCTGAAATACCGGCCTCCACTACCGAATCGGAACAACTCAGTAAAAACCTAAAGAAACTAGGTTTCAGGTTCGTTGGCCCCACAACCTGTTATGCCTTCATGCAAGCCGCCGGACTGGTCAATGACCACGAGACCAGCTGTTTTCGCTACAAGGAATGCCAGGCTCCGTAAACCTGGACAATTTTATTCCTGCGCATCTTTTTCGAGTTTCTGACGAAGGGTATCCGCCCGGCTAAAGAAATCTTCCACGCTGACACCATTTACCAGCCTGACAGCCGGTGGCTTTAACAAGGGGGTGAGCTTGGGCAGGCTGCTGAATTCACTTCTTTGAGACAGTTGCTCGTATTGGGGAATTCCCATCATGATAAGCGCAAATACACCCGCACCGAGTGCCTGAACCCAGGTCCTGCCGTGCGCGACAAACTTCATGTGAATGATCAGCGCTGTACCCGTCACCAGGATCTGTCCAAGCGTCTTAATCCAGGCCACCGACTCACTCCACCCAAAGGCGAAGCCGATCAGGGGAATACCCTGTCCATTGATAAAAAGAGCCACAACTGCAAGAGACGCAATGGACAGGTGAATTTTGAAATTGGCCCGATGCGCGATAAGGCGGTTAATCAATGACCAGAAACCGGCCCATAACATGACACCCAGCAAAGGGTAATCTATTTGCGTCGCCAATGCTCCCGGGCTGAGTTCCCTGGGGTTGTCCAGGATATTGCCCAGCGCCAGGGTCAACACGCATGAACCCACGGCCAGCGGTAACATCCATGTCCTGCCCAGCATATCGAACAGTCCACGTCTTGCAGTGTCCTTGCGGGTGGGGTCGACCGAGGTCCCCAGCGATCTAAATCGCAGCTGGCTGTGTCCGAACTGTAACAACTCATCTTCCGGCAGTTCTGTCTTTTGCAGCCGATCCCTGCCTTTCCTGTGCCATGTCCCGTTAACACTGTCCAGATCTTCAAGAACAATCTTTCCCCCTTCACTGCTAATCCTGAGGTGGTGAGGACAGACATATGCATCACCAATAATGATGTCATTGTCGTAAGCGCGGCCTATGCTGATCCTTCCACCGCCATACATAAACCGTTGTAAAACCTGTCCCGATCGATTCAGGATTTCTACCACGCCTGACCGGCTATCTGTCTTGCTGCCGACTGTGGCCTCACTCATCACGATTTTCCCCGGTCGGATCCCAGGAGTAGGCTTTCAGGAAATATTTGGCGAACAGGTTCAGGTTTTCCCAACTGAAACCGGCAAGCACCATGGAGCTTTGCAGGGCTTCGCGATTCCCGGTCAGAGAAGTAATGTTCAGAAACCCGTCATACAGGCCAGTCAACTTTTTGTAGGCACGAACACAGTACGTGACTTTTAAGGGAAGCTTGTCCTGGTCAACAAACCCATCCTGACATTCATAATTACTCACACTGCGCTCATCGCCGTTCAGCCTCAGCTGTGGATAGATACTGCGCTTTTCCAATTGCCGGAAAAAACGCAGGGCACCCAGCCCTTTTGTACTCACCAGGTCATGCTGATACTGAATTATGCCCGTAGTCAGTGCTCCGGAAAGGAAAATGTCATCGTTGGTCTGGCAACGGTAATAAACCAAAGCGAGGTCGTTTTCCTGTTCTTCCTGGCTATTGCCCCAGCAGTTGATGAAAGGCGCAAGGCCGGCGGGAACTGAGAATTCGTTCAATCGCGTCAGTGGCACTTCTTCGGCAAACAGGCGATCCAGAATGTATTGTTGGTTTTCCAGCAATTGATGCGCGACCTCACGGTTCAGCTGCTCTTCATTTGCGGCCTTGTTTTCGGCGCGTTCCAGTAAAGCCGCGACATGCTGAACCGGCACAAGAAAACTGACCTGGTTGCCGGCTGTAGAAACGTTGACACCGACCACCTCACCTTTACTGTTCAAAGTCGGACCGCCGCTCATGCCCGGATTAATGGAGCCGGTAAAATGCAGCTTGTCATAAAGCGACTTTTGCAGCTGTCCGTTGTAGGTGCCTTCCACGATCGTCAGGCCAATATCATATGGATAGCCCAGTGACCATAAACGCGTACCCTTGGGCGGGCTGTCGGCAGCCAATTCAAGGGGTCGCTGTTCCAAACCATCGGTCCTTAACAGTGCAAGATCATGCACGGCATCCACTGCCAGTAACTCAAGATCGCCTTTAATGTCGCTATCCGACAGATATCGTGCCCGGTAGCGGCCCGGTTCATTGACCAGTTCAGCAATCACGTGATAATTGGTCACGACCCAGCCAGCCTGACCGGTGAAAAATCCCGAGCCTAATCCAGCCTTGGTATCTGCCTGCCGGTCGATCACCTGGATTTGTGCGATCCTGTCCCGCCAGTTGGCATATACTTCCGCCGTGTCGGCCTGTTGCCCCCAGGTGGTTTCCGAACCAAATAACAGGAGCAGGCCTGCGACCCGTATCATTCGTTGCATAAAGGAATTCATTGCGGGCATTATGGCAAAAGCTTGCCAGAACTGCGCGGTAATTTCTGAGCCGAAACAGGGTAAACTGATAAAAAAGACAACATGATTCAGACCTTATCCCTTCTACGTCATGCCAAGGCCGAGCCCTGGTCACCTGGGGACGACGATTTCGAGGGCAGCCTTAGCGAGCGCGGTCACAAACACATGGCGCACCTGTCGTTATGGGCGCTGAAAAACCTGCTTGTTCCCGGCGCCACCTTGTGTTCATCTTCGAAAAGAACCCGGGAAACCCTAAGGCCTTTTTTTGCAAACTGGCGTGGTTTGGAGCTGAGCACCCACTACCTTGATGAGATTTACGAAGCCTCGACCGGGATGCTTTATTCTGTTGCAGAAAGTCCCTTCGACTCCGCTGATTCAATATTGATGGTTGGTCATAACCCCGGTTTCGAATACCTGGCCCTGGGAGTATTACGGGATTCCGACGCAACAGGCATCACCAAAATGGCTACCGGTACATTGGCAGTCATAGAATTTCCAAACAGCTATAAGCAAGATTGCGGACAGGGTGTTTTACGCCACTGGATAACGCGCAAGAATCTGTCAGGAAATTGAATCCAGAAAAATTTCCGAGATTCTGAGAATTCCAGCCTCGTCTGCTTCGCTAAACCGGTCGGGGTGCGGGCTGTCAATATCAAGTACGCCGATCATTTCACCGTCTCTGATCAACGGAATGACCAACTCTGATTCAGATGCTGCATCACAGGCAATATGGCTTTCAAAGTCATGCACATTGGCTACCCGTTGCACCTCGCCCGTAAGCGCTGCGGTACCGCAAACGCCCTGCCCCAGCGGAATTTCCACGCAGGCCGGTCTGCCCTGGAATGGACCCAGTAACAGCACATCGCCGGCAAGGAAATAAACCCCCGCCCAGTTCACATCCGGAAGTTCCTGGTACAACAGCGCCCCCAGGTTGGCGGCGTTGGCGATACGGTTGCTTTGACCGGACATTAATGTTTCGGCTTGTGCAGCCAGTAACCGATAATTTACCTGCAGGTTTGTGTTCATGGTGCCTGTGCTCGATTTTCTACGGTTAATCCGGGCATTTTTCAAATACCAGCAGTAAATTATTTGCCGGCATTGAAATACGTTCTTGCAGTTCCAATTGATGGCTGCAAGCCAGGCTTTCAAGTGCTGCAATATCTCGGATACCCATCTCGGGGTTGCTGGACTTCAGGCTTTGGTCGAATGATTGATTACTGGGCGCAGTAAAAACACCATCAATATTGAAAGGGCCATAAAGACAAAATATCCCGCCTTGCTTCAGACATTTCCCAACTCCGGCAAACATTGCGACGACGGCCTCCCACGACATGATGTGGGCAGTATTGGCAGAATAAACAGCATCGAAGCTGGCGTGAGGAAAAGAATCCTCCAGTACATTCAGGCTCAATGGCGGCCTGATCGATGCATTCCCTTCCGCCGCCAAGCGGAGACTCAGTTCCGCCAGGGCATCATGCTTATCACTGGGTTGCCACTTTACACGCGGCATCGCCTCAGAGAAAAAAACCGCATGTTGACCCCATCCCGATCCTATCTCCAGCACTATCGCCTCAGGAGACAATAAGCGCTTTAGCTGGTCCAGAATGGGATGCCTGTTGCGATCGCTCGCGGCAGAAAAGGGCAGTGTGATCATCAATTCAACAATGCCTTCATGGTGTTGGAAAACTTTTCACTCAGGGCAGACTCATTTACATGATGCCCTTCGCTTACCACCTGTTTTCCTGCGACGTAAACTGAACGAACCATTTCTTTGCCGCCGGCGAAAACCAGTGAATCGAGAATCGTGTCTCCATGCCGCCCTTCAAGCAGAGGGTGTGATACATCCAGTTCTACCAGGTCTGCGCGGCAGCCCGCCTTGATTACGCCGCAATTCTGACCCAGTGCCTTCGCTCCTGAAGCGGCGGCATGCTCGTACAAGAAGCGCCCGCAGCTTTTGAATTCTTCACACAGGACATTACGCCGCCTTTGCCTGAGTCGTTCTGAAAATTCGAGCAAGCGCAATTCCTCAGATACCGAAATACGCAAATTACTGTCGGAACCGATGCCGAAACAGCCACCTGCCTGCAACCACTTGGCGGTATCAAAAAACCCGTCGCCGAGGTCGGCTTCCGTAGTGGGGCAAAGGCCAGCGACAGGGCCTGCAGCCGCTGCGTTCAGGCGCTCTGAATCTTCCATATGTGTTGCATGTACCAGGCACCAGCGCTCATCAACCTGCACATTGTTTAGCAGCCACTGTACAGGTCTTGCACCCAGGTATTCTTTACAGGCATCCACCTCGGCCGTTTGTTCGGCGATGTGAATATGTACCGGCATCTCCTTATCTTCAACTGACTCCACCAAATTTCGCAGTTCATCCGCAGGCACAGCGCGCAAAGAATGTGGCGCAATTCCCAGACGATGCATATTTTGCCCATCCATTGCGCGCCTACAAAATTGAAGCAGTTGCAGATAATCGTCCAGGCTGTTTTTAAACCTTCTTTGCCCGATGCCGGCAGATTCCTGGCCAAAACCCGAAACACTGTAGAAAACCGGTAGCAAAGTGACAGCGATTCCACCCGTATCTGCAGCAGCCAGTACGCGAAGGCTTGTCTCAGCAAGATGCGCGTAAGGGCTGCCGTCCGGCTGGTGGTGCAGGTAATGAAATTCCGCGCAGGACGTAAAACCGGCCGCCAGCATTTCCGAATAAACCCAGGCCATGCAATCCTCGATTTGCCTCGCCGTGATCCTGTTTGCGAAATGATACATGGCGTCACGCCACCCCCAGAAATTGTCGCCGGAATGCCAGCCAGTCCCGGTCAACCCGCTCATCATTCTCTGGAAACCGTGGCTGTGCAGGTTTGGCATGCCCGGAATTACAGCACCGCCCAGTTGAATGTCGGATGCTTCAGGTTTGCCGGAGCACGCCTGCTCGATCAGTCCCCCGGGATCAATGTCGAGCACTACATGGTCCAGCCAACCTTCCGGCAGCAAGGCCCGCCGGCAATAGATTCTCTGCTTAGCCCGCATAATTCATCAAGGATCCGGAGTTTGCACTGTAGCTGGCGAAACAGTTTGGTAAATCGTTTGAAAATTCATGGCCGTAGCCATGGATTGAGAAGGATTTGCCGAAATGTGAAGCCAGATGCTGTGCAAAACCGGATAGGACAAACGGTAAATTGGGAAATCGCTCAAACACCCTGTAATGCCTTGAATGAAATTGATCACTGTCATTATATTGTCCGCCTTGGTGAAATATGCGGGTTAGTCACTGCCGGGTCTCCAGTCCAAAAGGCTTGTAATCAGGTGCTTCAGAAATTCCTGGACATGCAGTGCAGCCTCACTGTCGTATTGGGGTGGGTCTTCACGCATATAGACAGTCTGTGACATTTCCAGTTGAAGTGCATGAATACCCTGATCGGGTCTGCCAAAGTGACGGGTGATAAAGCCACCTTTGAAGCGTCCATCTTTTACATGACTGAAATCATCCTGCCCATTGAGTACTCCCAGAGCAGCATTGATCAGTCCCGGCCCCGCGCTCCGGCCCTCATAGCTCCCAAGACTAAGGTCTGGCAATATCCCTCTGAACAGGGCGGGGACCTGGCTGCGAATTGAATGTGCATCAAAAAGGATCGCATAACCATATTGTGTGCACATACGTTCCAGTTCATTCCTGATTGCATCATGGTAGGGCTGCCAATACTCGCTGATCCTTGACTGAACTTCTACAGCATCCGGAGGTGCCCGCTTATAGATGGGCGCGCCCGAGAATGTCCGTACAGGAACCAGCCCGGGCGTTTCGCTTTGGTACAAGGCGGCATCATCCGGAGGCCGGTTCAGATCTATGACATATCGCGAATAGTTGGCGGTGATCAGACCGGCGCCTAAGTCAGGTGCCCAGTCATAAAGACGATTTACAAACCAATCTGTATCCGGAAGTATGCTTGCCTCGGAACTTAACTGTGCTGCAATTGATTCCGGCATGCGAATACCCGCATGCGGAACACTGACAAGCAAAGGACGCCGACAAGCCTGAAATTTAAAAAGATCGGACAGTTTAGCCACCTCTGATTAATTCTGAACGGCTTCGATTGAAGTTTAGAACCAACAATATACCGGCTTAGGGCAGACAAAAAAATACCCGGGCGAACCCGGGTATTCCTGTTTTTTCGCTTCCAGTGTCAGTTTATCACCGGGCGCTCTTCGACAATCGTTGGCGTCACGAAGATCAACAGTTCTCTCTTCTTGTTCTCATTCGAACGCCGCCTGAAAAGGCTACCGAGTCCGGGAATACTGCTCAGGTAGGGAATCTTGTCTTCTTTGCGATTGCGCTCATCCTGGAAAATTCCACCCAGGACCACAGTTTCACCGTTGTTAACCAGAACACTGGTTTGCAATTCCCGGGTATCTATTGAAGGAACTGAGCCACCACGTCCTGTCTGGAAAATTTCACCTACCGTATCCTGTTTAACTCCGAGTTCCAGCTGAATCCTGTTATCCGGAGTAATCAATGGGGTTGTACGCAATTCCAGCACAGCTTCCTTGAATGAAACGGCTGCAGCACCCGAAGAAGAGGCCTCTTCATAGGGAATTTCCACACCCTGCTGAATGAATTCTTCGTGCTGGTTTGCTGTGACGATACGTGGAGTTGAAATAACTTCACCTTCACCTTCTGCTTCGAGTGCGGACAATTCAAGATCCAGCAGGTAACTGCTGCTTATGAATGAAATGCCAAAAGTGCCAGCACTGGAGCTGGCTGTTGGTAAATTCACATTGTATCGCTGCGGAATTCCCGGAATATCAAAAGCGCCGTCTTCCCGTGGATCAGTAGAACGATTAAGCAAATCCGCACCGAAACCGTCACCGGCTAAATACAGGTCATTCGTGCCGCCCTCGTGCCAGGACGTCACTCCGAATCGAACCCCCAGTTCGTGGCTGAAATCGCTACTGGCAACCACGATGCGTGATTCAATTTGCACCTGCCGTACCGGGTTATCCAGTTCGGCAACCAGGCGTTCAATTGCGGCGATCTTGTCTGCTGTATCCGTGACGAGCAGGGTATTGGTGCGCTCGTCTATGGTTACAGAACCTCGTTCGGACAGGAGGCCATGTTCTTCATTTGCCCCGGAGGTTTGGGAGGATTCTTCGATCAATACACGCAGACTGTCTGCCGTGGCGTAACTGACCCTGATCATCCTTGTCACAAGAGGCTCCAGTTCCTGCCGGTCCTTAATGGCCTGCAACAGTTGCTGTTCGCGATTGGCGATATCAGCAGTTGGCGCAATCCAGATAACATTTCCATTGGATCGTTTATCAAGGTTGCGTGCATCAAGAACGATATCCAGTGCCTGGTCCCATGGAACGTTGGTCAGGCGAAGAGTCAAGTTGCCGGAAACATTGTCGGCAACAACAATATTCAAATCCGCAACATCAGCGATTAGCTGCAATACTGAACGTACCGGTATATCTTGAAAATTAAACGTAACACGGCTGCCGGAATATGTTTTGTCAGCATACAACTCCACCCGGACAGCTTCAGATGAAACGGTCTGGACACGCTCCATGACTTCGATAATGACGTCGGTTCCTGACTGGTAATACTGATGGTCGAACGCACCATCAATGGTCATATCAAGATGAACGCCATTGCCTCGCTGACCGGCATCAATCAACCGGACCGGTGTGGCAAAATCAACCACATTGAGCCGTTGGTTGAGGTGGTCAGGCAGTTCAGCGTTAAATATATCTGCCGTCAATCCATTACTTCCCGTACTGACCGCTACGTTCGCGCCGCTACGATTCAAGCTGACAATTACCTGGCTTTGGCCGTCTTCACCGCGCCTGAAATCAACGTTCTCAACTCTGAAACCGCTACTGGACGAAGCAGCCCGGTAACCACCGCCTGCAATAGAAAGAACAACCTGGCCGGCTGCCGCACTGTAGTCATAACTGGCGGGCTGGGTCAGGTCGACCATGATCCGAGTTCTCCCCCCGGCCGCCAGTGTCGTATAACTTTCTACAGAACCCTGGCCAACGACTACAGGTGATGAATCCACCAAGCTGTTGGTTTCCGCCAGATCCAGAACGATCCTTGCCGGGCTCTCCGTTGAAAAAACGCTCACGCTGGGCTTATCCCCGCTGGTGCGCAACGTAATCGTAATATCACCATTGCCTGACACGCTGTGACTGGCAGAAGTGACTTCCGTTTCAGCCCACGACGCAAGCGGTGTGAAAACCAGCATCAAGCACAAGCTGGCGCGAATACCGAAAATTTTGCTTTCCATGTTCTGTCCCCATATTCCGGTCAGCGATTGATTCATCCTAAATCCATTTATTGTGCGCATGACAATACCTTCTGGCTGTCGCATTCTTTGTGCTCCCACAATTAACCCTCACCAACGGCTATTGAAGCCTCTCTGATCAGCCAACCACCCAAACCATCGGTGATCAACTCGCTCAGTGCCAGCTGCGTTTCGCGAATTGAGGTTACCTGCCCATGGTTCCTGCCCAGGTAATTATTAACAGCTACCCGATGTACTACTCCATCGGGATCTCGAATCAAGCACCAGTGAAAATTTTCCATTGACAATGTTCCCACCATTGCCAAGGTGTCCAATTCAAACCGTTCCAGGTATTCCTTGGGGCGGTTAGTGTCTGGCTTTGGGCCGGTTGTACTACTGCCTGCCATTTCGTCATCACTTCCTTCGGAGGTGGAAGGACGAAACGGATCGCGGTCGGTCTGGCCTTCATAGGCGTATGGTGAGCATGTTTTGACCGGAGGAATCGGGGCAATCGGTTCCGCCGGCCTTAATTTCACATCCTCGATGTAGGTATTGAGGTCGTTAATCTCACCACCACATGCGGACAGTACCAGGGCCGGGAGAATTACCAGTAACAAGCTCCTGGTTTTTACTTCAGCGTGCAGCCTGTTCATGGTCCGGTCTCCGCTGCCATTTGAGCCGCTTCTTCTTCGTCGATATAGCGGTAAGTCTTCACCTGACCTTCCAATATCAGTCGACCGGAAAATTGTGCAGTCGCAAGGCGAAGAGAAATGTCATGCATGGTCAATATTACAACCCTGGGGAGCTCTGCAACACCACTCACAAAATCTCCGAATTGATGGAAGTCTCCAAGCATACGGATAGTGATCGGGCGTTCGGCATAGAAATCCTTGGGTTCCTCGGTCATTGGTTGAAACAATTGAACATCGATACCTGCCGCCAGAGCAGTCTGGGATACATCTACCAGCAACTTGTCCATTTCAGTTTTGCTGGGCAACTGACGAAACATGGTTTGAAGCAGATCCTGCATTTCAACAAGTTGCTTTTCGTACTCATCCAGATTGGCGGCTTTTTGCTGCTTGGTCTCAAATTCGCTACGAAGTGCAAATTCTTCCTGTTTTACCCTGTCCAGCTCATCCCATTTATCGCTGATCTGCACGTAATAACCAGCAATAATCAATCCAACCAGCAGTACGGAAAGCAAAACGTAGCGAACGATGGCTGGCGCACTACCGATATCTGACCATTCAATGTCTTGAAATTCCCGTAGCATCAGTCTATCTCCCCCTCAATCAGTTCGTCATAGCCTTCGTCTTCTTCACTTATCTTGGGGCGCAATTTTGCATTTATAGTAAATTCATAGGGTTCGACTCTGGACATTGGCGAACTGGCCGTACGAACGACATTCAGATCAGGCGCCATGAAAAGTTCATTCCTTTCCAGACTCTGTAAATAAGCCGAAACGCGGACACTTGACTGGCTGAAACCGGAGAAATTTACATTCATGCCCTGCTGGCGTACGGAATTCAGTGTCACGCCTACTGGAATGCTTTTGGCCATCTGGTCCAGCATTTCTACCGTGAGCGAGCGACTGGCTTGCAACTCTTCGATAATTCGCTTACGTGATAACAGACGTGCACGGGTTTGCTCCAGTTCTTCAATCCGTATGATATCTGCGGTCAGCAAATCGATTTCAGCCTGGATAGTATTATTCCTGAATAGTTGATGGCTGATCTTCTGGACAAACACCAGGCCGATCACGAAAACAAGGACGACACCCAAAACAGCCGTCATCATTGTTGAAAGCATGAACTGCCGTTGGCGCTCCCGGCGAAGTTCCTCACGCCATGGAAGTAAATTAATTCTTGCCATCAGTCAAATCCCCTCAATGCTAATCCCATTGCCACCATCAGGTTTGGCGCATTCCTTTTTAAAGCAGAAACGGCGACCGAAGGTGAAAGATCCATACCCGCACACGGGTCTGCAACACGCGTTGTCAGGCCCAACTCCTGCTGGACCATGGATGACAGTCCCTGCAGCGAAGCAGAGCCGCCAGACAGGTAAATGGTGCTTATGGGTGAATATTCATTGGATGAAGCAAAAAACTGTAGCGCCCGACTGATCTGGCGAACGATATTTAGCTGGAATGGCTCAAGCACTTCTTCATCAAAATCTTCGGGACCTTCTTCACCACGCTCAAAGAAGCTGGCCTGCTCGGCAGTCATTTCAAACCGACGCATGGTTTCTTCGAGCAACTGGTGACCGCCAAACAGATTATCACGTGTATATATAACCCTGCCGCCACGCAATACAATCAGTGTCGTTAAATCAAACCCGATGTCAAAAACACCGACAGCCTCGCTTTTACTCAAGCCGTCCCGCTCCCGCATCAACTCAAAAGCATTAGCAATCGCAAATGCCTCAACGTCAACTACTTTGGCATGCAGACCTACCGCATCAAGCGCATCCTGACGATTTTCCACATTCTCGCTTTTACTGGCAGCCAGTAATATGTCAACGAGATCTGCATTACGCGGCGATGGCCCCAGTATCTCAAAGTCAAGGCTGACCTCATCCAGAGGATAAGGCACGTATTGATTGGCTTCGATCTGAACCTGGCTCTCTACGTCCGATTCAGCCAGGTTGGATGGCAGGCTGATAGTCTTGGTGAAAACAGCCGATCCTGAAACGGCAATAGCACAGGATTTGGCTTTGGAGCCGGAGCGTTTAACCGCTCTTTCGATGGCACTGGAGATGGCCTCGATATCCTGTACCGATTTTTCCACCACCGCCCCGGCCCCGACAGGCTCAATGGCAAAATGGTCAACCCGGAAACCAGAGCCGTGTCGTGACAACTGCAGTGCACGAACACTGGAAGACCCGATATCCAAACCGATTACAGGTGCATTCTTTCTACCGAACAGTTTCAATTTCCCTAATCCTTTTCTGCGCCAATGGCTTATTGAAACTTCTTATAGCTGTTTTTAACAGAAAACATACCAATTCTCAATGCCGTAACATCAAAAAGTAGCTTGTTACTTTGTCGGAAAACGCGCTCGGCCGGCAACAATATCCGGCGGGCTACTTAGGAAACTACTGGCCACTGGTGTGGTCAACACTCATCGATACCGGCTGCTTCCCTGTCCGTCGCGGCGTATCTTTTCTGTTTTACACTGCGCAACAGTGTTAAAACTGCAACAAGAATATCCTTTTCTCGGATTTAATCATTGCAGGATTACCGTGTGAAGAAGTTTTTTCGGCTGATTTTACGACTGGGTCTGATTTCAGCGCTGCTGGGAATAGTCACGGTATCTGTTACCTATATGGTCGTCGCACCGGATTTACCGGATGTGAATTCATTAAAAGATGTGCAGCTTCAGGTCCCGCTCAGGGTTTTCAGTGAAGACGGTAAACTGATTAGCGTATTCGGTGAAAAACGCCGGATGCCAGTGGCCATTGATCACATTCCCGACTTCCTTAAGTACGCCTTTATCGCTGGGGAAGATGCACGTTTTTACGAGCATCCGGGCATCGATTACCAGGGCATATCCCGTGCAGTCTGGAACCTGGCTACCACCGGCGAGAAAACCATTGGCGGCAGCACCATCACTCAACTGGTTGCGCGAAATTTTTTCCTCAGCTTTGAAAAAACATTCTCGCGCAAGACCCGGGAGATCTTTCTCGCACTGAAGATTGAACGGGAACTGTCCAAAGATGAAATCCTGGAACTGTTCTTCAACAAGATCCTGCTCGGTCACAGGGCTTATGGCGTTGGCGCCGCTGCCGATGTGTACTATGGCAAAACGGTTGACGAATTGACGCTGGCCCAGTGCGCCATGATCGCCGCGCTACCCAAGGCACCTTCGCGCATCAATCCCATTACTTCCCCGGAACGGGCACTGGAACGGCGTAATTACGTGCTAAGGCGCATGCGTGAACTCAATTACATTAAAGATCAAGAATATGAGTCAGCGCTTACGGAACGGGATAACGCTTTCTATCACGGTGCAACCACCGAGGTTTCGGCGCCTTATCTCGCGGAAATGGTAAGGCGCGAAGCGGTGGCAATGCTGGGAGAAGAGGCCTACACGGGGGGCTATTCAGTGCATACCACCATTGAGTCACGCTTTCAGGTAGCAGCAAACGAATCGGTAATGGAAGGACTTGAAGAATATGACCGCCGGCATGGTTACCGGGGGCCCGAAGCCGAACTGGACATCACAGAAAAGCAGACCACCCGATCCTGGGAAGAAATTCTAAACCCTTACCGCCCGGTGGCAGGACTGGTTCCCGGGCTGGTCATAGAGTCGGATGAGGAGGTTGCCCTGGTTTTTCTCAAGGATGGGCAAACCATTGCTCTTTCGCTTGCAGAGCTTGAATGGGCCAGGCCGTTTATCAATCGCAACAGCCAGGGTAGAAAACCAGAAAAGGTCAACGATGTATTAAATGCCGGCGATGTCATCCGTACACGCCGGCATGATGATGGCCACTGGCTACTCGGCCAGTTGCCGGAAGCCGAAGCGGCGCTGGTTTCAATCGATCCACAAAACGGCGCGATCCGTGCCCTGGTCGGTGGTTACGATTTTACCCGCAGCAAGTTTAATCGCGTAGTCCAGAGCCGTCGTCAGCCTGGCTCTTCATTTAAACCATTTTTGTATTCGGCAGCTCTGGCGAAGGGATTCACAACAGCCAGTATCATTAATGACGCCCCCGTCGTTTTCAATGACCAGGAACTGGAGAGAACCTGGAAACCTCAAAATTTCAGCGAAAAGTTTTTTGGCCCCACGCGCATGCGTGAAGCCATGGTGAAATCACGTAACCTGGTATCCATTCGTCTTTTGAGAGCCATCGGTGTCAGCTATGCCCGCGAATACATCAGTAGCTTTGGCTTTGATCCTGCCGAACTCCCGCCAAATCTTTCTATGGCGCTTGGCAGTGCAAACCTTCCGCCAGTCAGCATGGCCCGGGGTTATGCAACATTCGCCAATGGCGGGTACCTGGTTGAGCCGTTCTTTATCCATTCAATTGAAAATAACCTTGGAGAAGTAATTTACCAGTCGAATCCAAGCACCGTTTGCAGGAACTGCGAAATGAATAGTGGTAGTGAAACTGAACAGGAATTTGCGGAAAGGGATGAGCCGGAATTCAGGCCCCTGGCCATAGGTGCCAGTGAAAGTGAATCCGATATCATGCTTGCAAGCCCGGAAGGCAAGCAGGCCGACAGGGAAGCAAAAGCAAGGGAAACAAGAAATTATGCTCCCAGGGCGATCTCTGAACAAAATGCCTACCTGGTCCGCTCAATGATGATGGACGTGGTCAAACGAGGCACCGGGGTAAAAGCAATGCAGCTGGGCCGGCAGGACCTGGCCGGGAAAACCGGCACAACTAACGAACAAAGGGACGCCTGGTTTTCCGGGTATAACAGTGCCCTGGTGACTACCGTTTGGGTTGGTTTTGACTCTCACGAACCCCTGGGCAGTCTTGAAGTTGGCGGTCGTGCTGCATTGCCGATCTGGATAGGGTACATGGATACCGCGCTGCGGAACGTGCCCGACGAACCACCGGAAATGCCCGAGGGATTAGCCCAGGCCCGTATCGATCCGGAAACCGGATTGCTGGCAAAACTTGATAACCCGGATGCAATCATGGAATTATTCCAGGCAGGACATCTTCCACGGATGGAAGACAAGCCGACAGGAGATGACCCTGATGCCACGGAAGAAGAGGACCCTTACAATTAGAAGCCATTTCCGACGTGATGTCGCTGCCGAAGCGGCGCGGATCATGGTCACCGAAAAACAGCGTAACTACCGTGCGGCAAAGCAAAAAGCCGCTCAGCGTATCGGTATCAGTTCCCGTCTTGCGCTGCCCAGTAACAAGGAAGTTGAATTGGCGTTGCGTGCCTACCAGGGTTTTTTTGGTGGCGATCAACACATCCGTCACGTAGAAACGCTTCGAGAGACCGCACTGAAGGTCATGCGTGCACTGGATTCCTTTTGCCCAAGACTGGTCGGTCCCGTACTGGACGGAACTGCTGACTGTCATTCAAGGGTATCTCTACACCTGTTTAACGACCCTCCTGACGCGGTGGCGCTTCACCTTGCTGAAAAAGGATTGAACTACCGCCAGGAAGCGAGAAAAATCCGCTGGCATGATGGCAGCCACCGATTGATTCCACTGTTGGTTACTGATGCTGACGGCATCGCAGTGGAAATGGCCCTGTTCAACATGGTTGACCTTCGCCAGGCGCCACCGAGCCCGATTGATGGTAAACCCCAACAACGCGCGCGCCTGGCCGAGGTTGAATGCCTGCTGGCAGGAGATTGAATTTGAACTTATCGGCGCTGGTCAATGTTTGTGTAGTCACGCTCACCGGGACCTGAATAAACCTGCCGAGGGCGTCCAATCGGCGTCGGGTTTTCACAATGCTCCAGCCAATGGGCGACCCAGCCAACAGTCCGGGCGATCGCAAACATCACGGTGAACATGCTTTTTGGAATCCCCAGCGCCCGGTAAATGATGCCCGAATAAAAATCCACGTTTGGATAAAGTTTTTTCTCAACAAAATATTCGTCTTTGAGTGCCACCTGTTCCAACTCCATGGCCAGGTCCATCAGGGGATCTGAAGTGCCCAGATCCTCCAGAACTTCGTGCGCTGCTTGCCGGATTATCGAGGCACGCGGGTCATAGTTCTTGTACACGCGGTGTCCGAAACCCATCAGGCGGAACGGGTCTTCACGGTCTTTGGCTTTGGCAACATACCTTGGAATATTTGCCACTCCACCGATTTCATCGAGCATATTCAACACCGCCTCGTTGGCGCCGCCATGTGCCGGGCCCCAAAGCGCTGAAATTCCTGCAGCCACGCAGGCATAGGGATTGGCGCCGGTAGAACCCACCAGCCTGACTGTCGAAGTGCTCGCATTCTGCTCATGATCAGCGTGCAGGATGAACAACAGGTCAAAGGCCCTGGCCGCCACTTTGCTAACTTCATAGTCTTCGGCCGGCATCGAAAACATCATGTGGAGAAAGCGTTGTGTGTAATCCAGCCGGTTAAGCGGATATGAGACCGGCCATCCCATGTGATGGCGATAACATGCCGCTGCGATGGTGGGCATCTTGGCAATCATGCGCTTGGCGGACAGTATTCGTGCCGCCGGGTCGCTCATATTCAGGCGTTCATGGTAAAAGGCCGCAAGCGAACCAACCACCCCGGCCATCATGGCCATGGGATGCGCGTCATAGTGAAAACCTTTGATAAAGGTGTTGAGCTTTTCATGCACCATCGTGTGGTAGGTAATATCGTTTAGAAATTCATCATACTCAGCACGATTGGGCAATTCGCCATTCAAAAGCAGGTAGGCCACCTCGAGGAAAGTGCTTTGTCCTGCAAGTTGTTCGATTGGGTAACCCCGGTATCTCAGGATGCCCTTTCCACCGTCAATAAATGTGATGTTACTGGTGCAGCTGGCAGTTGCGGTAAACCCGGGATCGTAGGTGAAGTAACCCAATTCTTTGGGCATCGACTTTATTTTGAGTGTTGGTTCTCCTTCGCTGCCCCGAATGACAGGCAACTCCATACTTTTCCCGCTGTTTCCATCGCTGAGAATGACTGGTTTTTGTGACACCGGAATCTCCTTGTTAGATCTGGAACTGTCTCGGACTAGTGTGGTGTAACGAATAAGGTGTGCATATCAGAGACCCACACTAGCTACAATCAGGGCCTATTGAAGCCTTCTTGGAACAAGAGCAGGAAGCCAACAAAGTATCGCATGGCACACTGTACCGTGCCAGAAACACAGATCATTAAACTTGGCAAAATATTACAGGCACAAAAAAACCCGGTTCAGCGGGCCGCTCCGGGTTCTGGAAAATTTGACTAGAAGGCTTCTAATTACTTGTTGTATCGACGCTTGAAACGATCAACACGACCACCGGAATCCAGCACTTTGTGCTGCCCGGTGTAAAACGGATGAGAGGCACTTGAGACCTCCACCTTGATCAGTGGATATTCGTTACCGTCTTCCCACTTGATGGTGTCTTTACTACCCATGGTGGAGCGGGTCAGGAACGAAAAATCCGAAGAAATGTCCTGGAATACCACTTCACGATAGTCCGGATGAATGTCAGCTTTCATGACGTTTGCCTGGTGTGGACCTGAATCAAGGACCGGCAATTCTAACGGCGATTCAGGGGCTTTGCAAGCCTGCATATTACACCGGTATCCTGGCCAGCTGGTCCGGTTACAGCCCATATCCGTTGGCCCATCAGGGAAGAAAGATGGCCTGGATATCATTCACGAATCGCCAACCTGTATCGGTGTGACAAATGCGATGGTTCCGATCTTCAAGCAAGCCAAGTTCAAAGGCCTCTTCTATCCTGCTTTCTACCCGGCTCCAGGAAAGTCCGGTACGTGCACTGAAGTCTTTGGGCGATATGCCCTCAGTTAACCTGAGCTGGTTCAGAAAGAACTCGAAAATCCTCTCGGGGTCGTCAATAGAACGGTTTTCAGCTATGCGGTCGTCAGCCAGGTAATGCCGCGGATGTCTTTGTTTGGACACTCTTCTGATATTTCCCTGCGCAGCATCGGTGAGCTTGGCATGCGCCCCCGCTCCAATGCCCAGAAAGTCACCGTAACGCCAGTAGTTCAGATTATGTTCGCAGCTCCGGCCCGCTTTTGACCAGGCCGATATTTCGTATTGCTCATAAGCACTGCCCAGTAACATTTCAGCTGCAACGGCCTGCATGCACCAGGACTCATCATCCGGTGGCAGTTCAGGCGGGTTGGCAGCAAATGCAGTGTTCGGCTCCAGTGTAAGCTGGTAATGGGAAATATGTGCGGCACCGGCATCTATCGCCTGGCTGATATCACTGATCGCCTGATCCCGGGTCTGGCCGGGCAAACCGAACATCAGGTCAATATTGAAATTATCAACGCCGGCCCGGTGTAGCGAATCCAACGAAGTAAATACATCATCCCGGCCATGGATCCGGCCGATGCGCTGAAGGCAATCCTGGTCGAAACTCTGCACACCCAGTGAAATGCGATTAATACCGGCATCACGGTAAGCGGAAAAACTGTCCCGCTCGATGGTTCCCGGGTTGGCCTCAAGTGTTATTTCAGCATGCGGGCTAATTATCATGCGTGCACGGAAAGCAGAAAGCAGATGATCAATCTCAGCCGCGCTAAACAAGCTGGGTGTGCCACCGCCAAAGTACACGGTTGAGACCGTCCTTCCCCACACCATGGACAGATCCTGTTCCAGGTCTTCGATCAATACGCTTGAGTACTCTGCGGCCGGAACACCGTCCCGGACCTGGTGAGAATTGAAATCACAATATGGGCATTTGCGCACACACCAAGGTAAATGCACGTAGAGGCCCAACGGGGGCGTTAGCAATGTCGAGGAAGACTTGACCACGCCGGAATCAAATCATGGCTAAAAGTTTGCGAACCGACTGCCCCCGGTGACTCAGGCGGCCTTTTTGTTCGCGGGATAATTCCGCAGCTGTACAAGCCAGATCAGGCAACCAGAATAGCGGATCATATCCAAATCCATCTGTGCCGGATTCAGACATTGCAATTTCGCCGTGCCAGTTGGCATCGGCCACCAGTGGCACAGGGTCGTGGGCCGAGCGGATCAGGACTGTCACACAACGAAAGTATGCGCCCCTGCCTGAACCTTCAATACCTTCCATTGCATGTAGCAGTCTGCGATTATTAGCCTTGCTATCGCCCGCTACTCCGGCATAACGCGCTGAATGAATTCCAGGGGCACCGGCCAATGCCGGGACCACCAGGCCGGAGTCATCAGCCAGTGAAGCCAGTCCGGTGTGTGCGCTCGCATTACGCGCCTTGATCAGGGCATTTTCAAGGAATGTGGGTGCGTCTTCTATCGCCTCGGGTACTTTCCAGGCTGACTGCGGTGTCAACTTGAATCCAAGTGGCTCCAGCAGGCCTGAGAATTCATCAAGCTTTCCCTGGTTGCCGCTAGCCAGTACCAGTGCCATGGGAACAGGGTCAGACATTCGGGCAGGTTCTGGTGCTGATGTCAGCAGCCGAGCGCGACGGTCTGGGCGGCCATCAGTTCGCGGATACCTTTTTCCGCCAGCGCGAGCATGGCATCAAGTTCGTCGCGCCTGAATGCGTGCCCTTCCGCCGTTCCCTGCAGTTCTATGAAAGCACCACCGTCATTCATTACGACATTCATATCGGTTTCGGCATTTGAGTCTTCGGAATAATCAAGATCCAAAACCGGGGTGTTTTCGAATATTCCAACGGACACTGCGGCAACCTGGCCGTGGACCGGGTCATTCTTTATGTTTCCTTGTTTCTTCAGGTAATTGCAAGCGTCCTTCAAGGCAACGTATGCGCCGGTAATAGACGCGGTCCTGGTGCCTCCGTCAGCTTGAATCACATCGCAATCCAGCGTAATTGTTCGCTCGCCGAGTGCAGCACGATCTACCACTGCTCGCATGGAGCGCCCGATCAGCCTTTGGATCTCCAATGTACGACCCCCCTGTTTACCAACAGAGGCTTCGCGCCGCATTCGGGATCCGGTAGACCTGGGCAACATACCGTATTCCGCCGTGACCCAACCCTCTCCTTTGCCACGCAGAAAAGGCGGCACCCGTTCTTCAATGGATGCAGTACAAAGAACGCGTGTACCTCCACATGAAATGAGCACTGATCCTTCTGCATGCTTTGTGAATTGACGTTCAATACTGACGGACCTGAGTTCGTCCGCTTGCCTGCCGCTGGGTCTCATCAAAGATTCCTTATTGGTGTCTGGTGTCGAATGCCTGCCGCCAATGCTCTATTCCTCTGGCGGGCAAGCAAGTACCATTGTGCCATCGCAGCCAACACGGAAACAGGCATGATTCGAAGCATGACAGGCTTTGCCAGCCTTGAACGCCAATACGAGTTTGGACGATTGACCTGGGAAATGCGCTCGCTCAACCACCGCTACCTTGAGTTCAGCCTCAGATTACCGGAAGAATTCCGCGTTCTCGAACCTGATATCAGGAAAAGTCTGGGCAAATTTCTGAGCCGCGGAAAAATAGATGCAAACCTGCGCTTCCAGCAGTTGCCCGGTGCTGCAGGCAGCCAGGTAACCCTCAATCCGGAAATGGCAAAAAACCTGCTTGGCCTGCATTCACAATTGCAAGAGCTTGCAGATAGTAAACAAGAGCCGGGTCTGACCGCTCTGCTGCGCTGGCCAGGCGTAGTAGAAGAACAACACGCAGATACAGCACCCCTTCACCAGGCGGCCCTTGATTTGCTTGAGGAGGCAGCGGCTGAACTGCAAGCTGGCCGAAGCCGGGAAGGTGAACAGATGGCCAGGGCCATCACTGAAAGATTGGATGGCATAGCAGGCTGGGTAGAGCAGATTCGAACCTGGCTACCTGAAATCCGCAGCGCTTTACGCGAGAAGATGCTGGATCGGGTGGCTGACCTTGAGCAGCCACTGGAACCCGGGAGACTGGAACAGGAAGTTTCGTTCCTGGCACAAAAGATTGATGTTGATGAAGAACTCGACCGGATTGATGCACACGTGGAAGAGACTCGTCGTGCATTAGACCTGGATGAACCCGTCGGTCGCCGGCTTGATTTCCTGATGCAGGAGTTCAACCGGGAGTCCAATACGTTGAGCTCAAAGTCGGCGGACCAGAGAACCTCCAGGGCCGCTGTGGAGCTTAAAGTTCTGATTGAGCAGATACGCGAGCAGGTTCAGAACATTGAGTAAAAAGGAGTTTGCCGGGAACGCTTCGGACCAGGGCATCAGGGGGGATCTTTATATCATCGCTGCGCCGTCAGGCGGTGGTAAAACCAGCCTTGTCAGTGCCTTACTGGCCGCAGACCCTCGCCTGGCATTATTCGTTTCGCATACCACCCGAATGCCACGAATGGGTGAGGAAGACGGCCGACAGTATCACTTCGTTGGAACAAATACATTCCGGAAACTGCTTGACCAGGGAGCGTTTCTTGAACACGCAACGGTATTCGGAAATAGTTACGGAACTCACGCCGGTGCCCTGGAACTTCAGCTGGAGCAGGAATTCGACGTTATTCTTGAAATTGACTGGCAGGGCGCCGCGCAGGTTAGAAAAAAATTTCCTGGCTGCTGTTCCATTTTTATCCTGCCGCCTTCATATGAAGTGCTGCGACAACGACTCTCCCGCCGGGCACAGGACAGCGAGGAAGTTATCAACCGGCGTATGCGCGATGCCCAGGCCGAAATCTCACATTGGGCGGAATTCGACTACCTGGTGATCAACGAAGATTTCGAAACAGCGCTTTTGGAGATGAAAACCATCATGGATTGCACTCGCCAGGGTCGGAACCATCAACAGGATCAACATGCCCTGTTGCTGGCGGAGTTGCTTGGAAATGGATAGAATGGTTGGTTTCGTCAAACATAATACACAGCTACTTATAACAGCTACTGAAATGGGATTTACAACATGGCAAGAATTACCGTAGAAGATTGTCTGGATAAAATCGACAACCGCTTTGAGCTTGTGCTCACGGCAACAAAGCGCGCTCGCCAGATCGCGCACGGCGCTGATGCGATGGTCCAGGAAGAAAATGACAACCCAACCGTGCTCGCGCTTCGCGAAATAGCAGACGGTCATATCGACAGTGAACGGGTTGACTTACTTCAGGCTGAATTGGACGCCGCTGAAGTATTCGATTCTGATCTGGAGGACGAACTGGATCCCTGAGGAGTAACTCATGCTGGCGACCTCAAGGGCTTGTTAACATCATGCGAATTTTCGGCGCGTCTTGTCCCGTGAAATAATGGCCGATGTCGACGGATGTTCGCATGGTGTTAACAAACCCTAGTTTACCGGAGCCGGTCCTCAAGCTGAGAGACTTGCTCAATACCTACCTGGAGCCGGACAAGGTCGCCATCATCCTCCGGGCATTTGAACTGGGAGCCAAGGCGCACGAAGGCCAAACCCGAAGAACCGGCGAACCCTATATCCACCATCCCCTGGCAGTGGCAAGCATCCTGGCCAATATGCGGATGGATAATCTCAGCGTTACCGCTGCAATTCTGCACGATACACTCGAAGATACACCGCTGACCAAGGAAGAGATTGCCTCTCAATTCGGTGAGGAAATTGCCGAATTAGTGGATGGCGTGACCAAGCTGGACAAGATGAAGTTCCGTACTCGTGGAGAGGCGGATGCAGAGAGCTTCAGAAAATTGATGCTGGCGATGTCCCGCGATTTGCGGGTAATTTTCATCAAGTTGGCTGACCGCCTGCACAATATGCGGACCATGGGCTCAATGGATGCCACATCACGCCGGCGAATTGCCCGCGAAACGCTTGATATTTATACGCCGATTGCTGACCGCCTCGGCATGAACAAAATAAAGTCAGAACTCGAAGACCTGGGTTTTGAAAACCTCTACCCCTGGCGGCATCGCACCATCGCCGAACACATCAGCACGGTCACCGGCAACCGCCGCGAAGTCATCGAGAATATCAAGAAAACACTTAAGAAAAAGATGAGTGAAGCGGGTGTCCCCTGCCACATCAGGGGGCGTAAAAAAACGCCTTACAGCATTTACAAGAAGATGCTATCCAAAGACCTGACATTTTCAGAAGTCACGGATGTGTATGCATTTCGCATCGTCACACATTCAGAACCTCATTGTTACATGGCACTGGGAGCCGTTCACAGCCTGTACCAGCCAAAACCTGGCCGGTTCAAGGATTACATTGCCCTGCCCAAGGCCAATGGATACCAGTCTCTGCACACCATTTTAAACAGCCCCTTTGGCTTACCGGTAGAAATGCAGATTCGAACCGAGGAAATGGATGAACTGGCAGAGAAAGGCGCCGCTGCCCATTGGCAGTATAAGAGTGGCGAGACTACCGGCGGTTCTTCCCAGGTACGGGCCCGGGAGTGGTTAATGCAACTCGTGGATGTGCAGCGTCACACCGGGGATTCAATGGAATTTCTCGATGGCGCCAAGTCAGACCTTTTTCCGGACGAGATTTTTGTTTTTACACCGAAAGGCAAAATCATTGATCTGCACCGCCATTCCACCGCCCTGGATTTCGCTTACGCGATCCACACAGATGTGGGCAACCACACCACCTCCATCATGGTCGATAATATCGCCGTTCCCTTGTCCACGCGCCTGGACAACGGCCAGATGGTTGAAGTAATTACCGATCCCAAGGTATTCCCCACCCCTGAATGGCTGGAGTTTGTCAACACCGCAAGAGCAAGGACTGCGATCAGGCACTACATTAAGAGCCTTGAGCAGGAGGATACGGTAGCACTTGGGCTGAGAATGCTGGAACGCGCTTTAAATGCACGGGGCAGCAGCGTGGAAGCCGTGCCGCAGAAACACTTTGACCGGTTCCTGAAAGACAACCAACACAAGCGGCAGGAAGATCTGCTCAGGGACCTGGCGCTGGGCAACTTGCTGGCAAATGTTGTGGCCGCCAAGCTTTCCCCGGATTCTGGCCTGAAACCCGGAAGCAAGGATAAAGCCGAAGCGCTGACAATCGCCGGCTCGGAAGGCAGCGCGGTTGGTTTCGGCGCCTGCTGCCATCCGGTACCGGGCGATGCCATCATGGGATACGTCTCGGCCGGTAAAGGCGTTGTGGTCCACCGGGCCCAATGCCGCAATACACGTGAATTCAGAAAACACCCGGACCGATGCCTGGATGTTGCATGGGCACCGGTAACACACAGTATGTTCGAGGTCGCACTGCGCATTCAAACCAGGAACATACCGGGTGTATTGGCAAATATCTCGGCCAGTATCGGGCAAGCCGGCAGCAATATCGAAAAGGTAGAACAGCCCGAAGCAAATCCTGAAGCCGCTACTCTTTTGTTCACTATCAGCGTACACGATCGCGATCACATGGCTCGTGTGATGCGTCGACTGAGACGCAATAAGAATGTCATCAAAGTCAGCCGTATCAACGCCTGACCGGGGAGTTTGCATGATCAAGGAAATTATTCACACAGACGGCGCACCGGCAGCGATCGGCACATATTCACAAGCCGTACGCTACGGGGACCTGGTGTTTTTGTCAGGCCAGATTCCATTGGATCCGTCCAGCATGGAAATGGTGGGTGGAGAATTTGAAGACCAGGTCCGGCAGGTATTCGACAACCTGTCAGCCGTATGCCAGGCCAGCGGTGGAAGATTGAGGAATATTGTGAAACTGACGGTTTTTCTCACTGACATGGGCCACTTCCCAAGGGTAAATGCCGTTATGGGCGAGTATTTTTCAGAACCTTACCCGGCGCGTGCAGCGGTCGGTGTAGCCTCGCTTCCGAAAGGAGCCTCAGTTGAAATGGAAGCTGTGCTCGGACTCTGAGTTCCAGGATTCTCAAGCCCTTGGACCTGCCAAATAAGGAAAGTCTGACCGGTCTTCGCGGAGTTGGCCCGCAGCTCGAGCAGCGCCTTGAGGCCCTCGGTATCCACAAAGTCCAGGACCTGCTATTTCACCTTCCATTACGTTACGAGGACCGCACCCGCCTGACGCCGGTCGGCGCTCTTTTGCCCGGAACCCGGGCATTGATTGAAGGCGAGATCGAACACTCAGCCACCGTACGGAGCCGCCGCTCCATGCTGGTAGTCGTGGTTTCTGATGGGACCGGGCGTATCACACTGCGTTTCTTTCATTTCAGAGCACACCAGGGTCGGCAATTATCCCGCGGAACCCGTATTCGATGCTTTGGCGAGGTGCGGGCCGGCTACCAGGGTCTGGAGATGGTACATCCCAGCTACCAGCGGCTGACACCCGGCAGGGAACCCCCGGTCGCGGACCGGCTGACCCCTGTTTACCCCACAACAGAAGGATTGGGTCAAAACACCTGGATCAGACTCACGGACCAAGCGCTGGAAAATATGCGTAAAGGCAAGCTGGCGCTTGAAGAACTGCTGCCGGAGATGATGACCCGCGACCTTAAACTGCCTTCACTGGCAGATGCGATTGATTTTATTCACCGGCCACCCCCCGGTGCCGATGTGGATGCGCTGATCAACCGGGATCACGAAGCACAACACCGACTCGCCATGGAAGAGCTGCTGGCCCATAACGTCAGTGTTCAGCGCATGCACCGGGAACAGCGAAAATTATCTGCAGTACCAATGAAAATTGAAGACAGGTCGGAAAATGAATTCATGGATCGCTTGGAATTTGAATTAACCGCCGCTCAACGAAGAGTGATCAGCGAAATTCAGCATGACCTTTCTCAAAACCATCCAATGCTGAGGCTACTTCACGGCGATGTGGGTTCGGGCAAAACGGTAGTTGCTGCACTGGCTGCCTTGCGCGTGATGGGCAATGATCGCCAGGTAGCCATTGTCGCTCCAACCGAACTCTTGGCCGAGCAACACCTTCGGGTATTCAATGAATGGTTATCTCCCATGGGTATCGAACCGGTATGGCTGAACAGCAAAGTAACAGGCAAGGCGCGCCAGAAAGCATTTTCTGCCATCGAGGGTTCCGCAAAGATCATCATCGGCACCCATGCGCTTATGCAGGAAGGCGTAAGCTTTGGAAATCTCGGGCTGGTTATCGTAGACGAGCAGCACCGCTTTGGCGTTCATCAAAGAATGTCGCTGGTAGACAAAGGACGTCAAAAGGAATCCCAGGCGCACCAGCTGATCATGACTGCAACGCCTATCCCGAGAACCCTGGCCATGACGGCTTACGCCGGTCTGGAAATTTCTGTTCTTGACGAACTTCCCGAGGGCCGACAACCCGTCACAACGGTCGCTGTCAGCAACGAAAGGCGTAGCGAAGTCATCAGACGGGTTGAGGCTGCCTGCGAAGGTGGCCAGCAAGCTTACTGGGTCTGCACCCTGATCGAGGAATCTGACGCAATCGAAGCCCAGGCTGCCGAGGCGGTAGCATCTGACCTGAGCGCGCGCCTGACCGGGCTAAAAACCGGTCTGATTCACGGCCGGATGAAAGCGGCAGAAAAGCAGGCAGTAATGGAGTCATTTGAATCCGGCAAAATCCAGTTACTGGTCGCAACCACGGTTATCGAGGTGGGCGTTGATGTCCCCCATGCATCACTTATGATCATTGAGAATGCTGAGCGACTTGGCCTGGCGCAATTGCACCAGTTGCGCGGCCGCGTAGGCCGCGGCTCCAGGCAGTCTTCCTGCGTATTGATGTATAACGCCCCTCTTGGCGAACTTGCCAGGCAACGGTTGGAAATCCTTCGCCAGACCAGCGACGGGTTCAAAATTGCGGAAAAAGACCTGGAGCTTCGGGGGCCGGGCGAGGTTCTCGGTACCCGACAGACAGGCATGCTGCAATTCCGTGTTGCAGACCTGGCCAGGGACGCGCATCTGCTGAGCCGGATCCCGCCGGTTGCCGACAGCCTTCTCAAGCATCACCCGCAACAGGTGGATAAACTGATACAACGCTGGGTGGGGGATTCGGCCCGCTACGTCGGAGTTTAAATATGGCAGAAACCGGAAACAATCAGATACCCCGTGTTCTGGTAATCCGGGTTGGACGCCTGGGTGACACCGTGATGGCGACCACCATCATTGAACCGATTCGTCGCAGCTATGGCCCGGATGTGCAAATTGACTGGGCTGCAGGCACAGGAAGCAGCAACGTGATCCTGAAACAGGACCCGAGAATTCACGGCGTTTTCCCGATCGCTCACAGGAGGCTTCCGTGGCCCCTTCATGCGGTCAAACGGGAGTTACGCCGCCGCTCACGACAGCAAGCCTATGAGCTGGCGATTAACCTTGAATTCACTCCCCAATGCGACGATTTTGTAAATTTTATCGTTTGTAAAAAGTTTTGCGGCCGGCCGCGAGTCAAGCCGGAGCACCAACCCGGGCAACACACCGTGGATGCCGAAAAAGTACTATACGGTGACTTTTTGGAAGTTGACAGCGGCACGCCTGACGGACCGTTGTTGCAAATGCCGGAAAGTTCGGAACTCGCCATACTGCCCAAAGACGAAAAATTCGTCATGCTGAACCCGGGATTCAGCGGTGTACTTGGCCAGGGTTATCACATTCACCGGGGATGGCCGATGGAACACTGGCACGAGTTGATAGGAATCATCACCGGCCGGTTCGGCCTGTCTGTGGCAATCAACGGCAGCCCGGACGAGGGCGCCCATTTCAATTCATTACTGGCCTTGCCAGGAGTCTATTCAATGTTCGGTTCATCGATTCCCGCACTTGTGAATGCAGTACGGGATGCTGAATGTCTTATTTCGGTTGATACGGGCACCATGCACCTCGGAGCCGCCATGGGTGCACCAACCATTGCGCTGTTCGGACCCTCGTTACCGTACCTGACCGGCCCTTATCTCTCGGTCACCCCGGGCAGAATTCTGAGCAGTAACATCGAGTGTCAGCCCTGCTATGGCACGGATTTGCGAAAAACCTGCAAGTTCAACCGATGCATGCATGAACTGTTGCCCGAACAAGTCAGCACAGCGCTGGGGGAGTTACTGGGATAACTTTGATTTGTTGCTGGCTTCAGAGCCCAACCACTTTCAGGGCCAGCACTTCGGCCCGGGCCTTGCTGACATCTTCATTAATCTGGCGCTCAATTTCGAGGAATGCCGGTTCATTGCGTAGCGGATCCAGCCTGGAATCAAGATTCAAAAGCCAGCTTTGACGCCAGCCCCTGTTATAGGCCTCCTGAAGAGCCGCAATAGCGAGTTCTTTCTCACCTCTGAGTATGAAAATACTGGATTCTGTGTAGTAAATTCCAGCGTCGTCAACACCGTTGATACGTGCCCGGCGAACCGCCCTTTCGGCAGACAGCAGATGCTGTTCTGCGCGTTCAGAATCCCCGAGACGGTCATTGAGAAATGAAGCCATCGTCAGGGTAATCAACTGATCGCCGTCGAAACTCTGGCTGTCATCAAAATTGATCGCCAGTTCCAGGCTGTCCCTGGCTGAAACCAAGTCACCTTTCACCACACTGATCATGCCCATCTGGAAATGATAAAAACGCTGGAAGCGATCTGGCAGGTCAGCGATGGATTCACCGTATTGTTCACGCACCACTCTCTCTGCTTCTTCGATACGTCCTGAGACCAACATCAGGAAGTAATACTGAACTTTCAATTCTGTATTATCACTGGCCATTTCCAGGCCGGCGTGGAGCAACTGTTCGGCACGATCAACTTCCCCCAGTTCCATCCATGCTCTGGCCATGGTGCCAATAACAACCGGGCTTTCCGGCTCAATGTCATAGGATCGTTGGGCGTATTCCCAAGCCTCAACCAGGTCACCATGCGCTGCAGCATATCCTGACATGGTTCGCAGAAGTGTCACTGAATCAGGTCGAAGTCGGATTAAGCCGGTCAGCAAATCATGGGCGGAGTCATAGTCGCCCTGTACGTACTGGTTTCCTGCATAATTGATGGCAAGCAATTCATTGAGTGGGTCGATCGCCATGGCTTGCTGTAATACCATGCCTTGTTCGGGTATGCGTCCCAGTTCGCCTAGCAAACCACCCAGCCACAGGTGTGCAGGAACGTAATCTTCATTGAGGGAAATGGCCTGCCGCAAAGCCGACTCGGCTGCATCTGTCTGGCCGATTTGCCAGCGTGCAAGTCCAAGTGCAGCGAATGCCTCGGCAGACTCAGGGTCTATGGCCAGTGCCTTTTCAATCATTGGCTGAGCACGCTCGATAGCTTTAAGCTGGGTGATATTGCCGTAAAGAGACAGGAGCACCATTGAATCAGCGATTGCAGCATAAGCAGGTGCGTATTGGGGATCGTGTTCAAGCGCCTTGGCGAACAGTTCTATGGCTTTTTGAATTTCCGGTGGCGACCTGCGCCACCAGTGCAGGCGGCCGGTCCGGAACGCCTCAAAAGCAGCAAGATTTCTGGTACGCCCGGCAGGCTTGTTGGTCAGCCCGGTAAAAGAATCCACCAGGGCTTCGGCAATAAAACTCGCAATTTCGTCCTGTATGGCAAACACATCATCAAGTTCACGATCGTAGGATTGTGACCAGATATGGTAACCGTCCTCAACGTTGATCAGCTGTGCCGTCATACGAATGCGGTTACCTGCGGTGCGTATGCTGCCTTCGAGTATTGTACTTACATTCAGCAGGCGGCCGATTTCACGAATATCTTTTGTCGGGTCGCGGAACGCAAAAGATGAAGTTCGCGCTGCCACGTGCAGGCCTTTGACCTGGGCCAGCAGATTCAATAACTCCTCCGCGATACCGTCTGAAAAATGAGTCTGGTCGCCATCTTCGGACAGGTCGGAAAAAGGCAGAACGGCGATGGAATTCTCAGGTGCTGCAAACGCACGCTGATCGACAAGGGACCCGGTTGCCCGCTCTGCATCGAGTTCAAAAGCGCTGGAATAATACTGGTAGAAACCGAAACCCAGACCGGCGGTTGCAACCAGCATAAAGCTGAACATCATGAAACTTTGCGTTCGTGTTAACAGTCCGGCGGAGCGGGTACGTTTGATTCCGCCGCTGGTGACGTCAAATTGCCAGGCCAGCAGGAATGCCACCGGAAAACCGAGAATAAGCGTGATCACCACAACCGTTGGCAGCCAATCAGGCAGGCGCAGAGGTTCAACCGCTGCATCTATCAATTGCAGAATGGCAAACACGGCAACGGCGTAGGCACCCATCGTGCGCAACACTTTACGCCGCGATAGTTCCGCCACCACAGCCGATAAGAACGAATGGTTTTCTGACATCGTTACTATACTGTTCCCTGGTTAACCAGTATTCGCTTCAACTTGATTAAGCCGGAGATATCATTACCCCCGTCGCCTGCGTCCACGAGTTTCTCGTACTCGCTGATCGCATTCTCCACTGTTGTCATTGATATATCCAATTCCCGTGCCAACGCTCTGATTATTTTCAAATCCTTGAGCAACAATTCCAGTTTGAAACCCTTATCAAACCGGTCCTGCAACATCGAATGACCACGGTGCTCGAGGAACCAACTATCTGCGGCTCCTGCTCCCAATACTGATAATAGACGCTCTGAAGGCAGATTTAGTTTCTCGGAAAGTGCCAAGGCTTCGCAAACTGCCTCTGCAATACCTCCGACAATGACCTGGTTTACAGCCTTGGTAGCCTGGCCGGCACCGACCGGACCCATGTGAGTGACATTAGCGGAGATTGCCTCTAGGACTGGTTGAATTCGCAACATATCGGCGGAATCGCCACCTGCCATGACTGACAAAGTACCGTTGATTGCGCCTTCTACACCGCCTGAAACCGGCGCATCGACAAAGCGAACGTTTTTTGCGGCCAGTAGTTCAGCAGTCTTGATCGCCGTCGCAGGATTTACCGTCGAGGTATCTACAACCACGCTCCCGGCCTTAATACCAGGTAACAGGGAATGGACCACTTCCAGGAGGTCATTGTCAGCGGAAACACAGACCAGGATCAGGTTGCATGCTTCTGCCAGTTGTTTCAGTGAGGATGGTGATTTTACTTTTAGCTCGGCGCCCAGCGATTCAGCCTTGACTGTGGTTCTGTTCCAGATACTGACCAGCAATCCTTCCCGCGCGAGATGACGCGCCATGGGCGCACCCATGGCTCCCAGGCCAACAACGCCTGCACGTATGGAAGTAGGCATAATATGCGTGACCTTCAGGTTTAAAGGGCCTCGTCGCCCTCTTCGCCGGTACGAATTCTTAAAGCGTGCTCAAGTTCGTGGACAAATATCTTGCCGTCACCGATTCGCCCGGACATGGCCGACTCTGCGATGGCGTCCACCACTGCTTCAACCCTTTCTTCGGGAACCGCTATTTCCAGCTTCAGTTTAGGTAGAAAATCGACCACGTATTCTGCTCCCCTGTACAATTCTGTGTGGCCTTTTTGTCTGCCGAAGCCCCGTACTTCGGTAACGGTCATCCCCTGGACACCGGCCTCGCCCAGCGCGTCCCGAACATCATCCAGTTTAAATGGCTTGATGATCGCGGTTATCATCTTCACATTAAGTGCTCCGCTGCAGTTTCATATGTGACTTTAATGCGCCCCCTGCAGGCTCGCAATCAATATAGTGGAATAATCATGATCGACCTGGGAAAAATTGACGACATCGTTAACCGCCTGAGTGATTCTCTTCCGCCTGGAGCCAGGCGATTGAGAGAAGACCTGGAAAAGCAGTTTCGTTCCATCCTGAAAACTGCATTTGAAAAAATGAATCTGCTGACCCGCGAAGAGTTTGATATTCAGAAATCGGTGCTTGAGCGGACACAGCTCAAGCTTGAAGCCCTGGAACGGCAACTTGAAAAACTGGAATTCTAGTGTGCTGTAAGTAGTTGCCACTACAGCAGGACAGGACACCAGTTCTGGCCGTCCGACAGTTTGCCGGGACGATTGCCTACCCTCTTCCCCTGCATTCTGCGACTGATCTCCTCGTAAGAAATCGTCATTATCGATTTGTAGACCCACAGGGGAGAAATGCTTTGAGCCTTGCCAGGGTACGCAGCCGTGGCTGTGTCGGTATCAGCGCGCCGCAAATCTCGGTTGAGGTTCACCTGGGAGGCGGTCTGCCCAGCCTTTCAATTGTTGGATTGCCGGAAACGGCGGTGAGAGAATCCAGGGATCGTGTTCGCGCAGCCTTGCTCAATGCCGGTTTTGATTTTCCCGCCCGACGCATCACCATCTCGCTGGCACCTGCCGAACTGCCAAAGGAAGGCGGCGGCCTGGATCTTCCAATAGCACTTGGTATTTTGGCGGCCTCAGGCCAGGTTCCGGAAACACGACTGGAAGACACCGAATTTCTGGGTGAATTATCCCTGGGGGGAAAACTGCGACCGGTCAGGGGGATCCTCCCTGCGGTTGTCCATTGCGCCAAATTAAACAGGACACTTGTCCTCCCTGTGGGCAATCAATCCGAAGCGGCGCTGGTGAATTCCGGAATCCAGCTTTGTGCTGACTCGCTGCTCAGCGTGGTAGCCTGGCTGCATGATCGCGCGCCATTGTCTGAACCGGGAAAATGCCCATTTGGAGACAACAACTTCATTCCGGACATGGGCGACGTTGCAGGCCAGGCAGGGCCAAGAAGAGCGATGGAAGTTGCTGCAGCGGGTTCGCACAACGTCCTGTTGACGGGACCACCAGGGACCGGAAAGTCCATGCTGGCCAGCCGCCTTCCGGGCATTCTGCCTGACTTGACCGAGACCGAAGCACTGCAAACCGCAATGGTCTCTTCGATCAGCCAGACAGGGCTTGATACCCGGAACTGGAAGAAGCGCCCCTTTCGTGCACCGCATCACAGCTGTAGTGGAGTGGCTCTGGTAGGTGGTGGGCCCGTACCCAGGCCGGGTGAGATATCACTTGCGCACAATGGCGTTCTGTTCCTGGACGAGTTGCCGGAATTTAACCGCCACACATTGGAAGCACTTCGGGTGCCCATGGAAACCGGACGAATCCTAATTTCCCGCGCGGCCAGGCAGGCGGAATTTCCTGCGAGGTTTCAGCTGGTGGCTGCTATGAATCCCTGCCCTTGCGGTATGGCCGGTGCCGGGACAGGCAATTGCCATTGCAGTTCAGAACAAATACAACGCTATCGTCACCGGGTGTCTGGACCGCTGCTGGACCGGATTGATATCCAGGCAGAAGTGTTACGGCCCGCTGTGTCTGTACTTGATTTCAATTGTAAGGCCGGAGAGGAAACAGCCAGCATCAGGACCAGGATATTGGCGGCGCACAAACGTCAATTAGCAAGGGCCAATCGACCGAATGCACTACTGGAAGCGCGACAGATTCAGAAATATTGCAGTCTGGGCAAGGCTCAACGCAAACTTTTGGAAATGGTGTCCGAGCAACTGGAGTTCTCGCCCCGCGCCTGCCACAGGGTGCTTAAAGTGGCCCGGACAATCGCCGACCTCGAAGCCGCGGAGAAGATCGAAACCAGGCACCTGGCCGAAGCAATCTCACTTAGAAGGCCGGGCATGATGCCCTGTGGTGCTGCATTGGCACTAAGCCGGTAAAGAGAAAATTTCGCCTGAAATGCAGAAATAAATCCTTAATGACGATAAGCATTGCAGTGGTGAATCAAGATGGTAAGCTGTGTCTCCACTCCGGGCCCGATGGTCTGGAAATTACCAGAAGTAATTCATTTGAACGCAGCAAACAAGACTGAACTTAGTGCCCTGATCGTTGATGACGAGGCGCTCGCTCGACGAGGCCTCAAACTTCGCCTGAAACTTTTGGACGGAATCCGGGTAATCGACGAGGCAAAGAACGGCCGGGAAGCAGTACGGAAAATCCGTGAGTTGTCTCCCGACCTGGTTTTCCTGGATATCCAGATGCCGGGCATGGACGGATTCGACGTCATCATGGAACTGAAGGACGAAGAATTGCCGGCCATCCTGTTTGTTACTGCCTATGATGAGTTCGCCATCAAAGCCTTCGAAGTAAGCGCAGTCGATTACCTGCTGAAGCCAATTGAGGACGAACGACTGGAAGAAGCCCTGGCGAAGGTCAAAAAATTGCAAAAACGCAAGCGAGCTACTGCCCAGAAACACATGCTGCTCAAACTGGTCAGCGAAATCATCGGTGAATCCGTCAAGAGTATCACCGAGCTGAAACAGAAAGGGATTCACCAGATCAAACGCAAAGAAGCCAGGAAGCTCGCCATCCGGGATGGCGGGAGAACCACCTGGGTCAAGCAGGAAGATATTGAATGGATCGATGCGGCCGGTGATTACATGTGCGTACATGCGCTCGGGGAGACCCACATCATGCGCAGGACAATGAAGGAACTCGAAAATGAACTTGATTCAGACTTCCTCCAGCGTATCCATCGCTCGACTATTGTCAACGTCAACCACATCAAGGAAATGCAATCCCATATCAATGGTGAATATTTTCTTACCCTGAACGGCGGTAATACAGTCAAGCTTTCACGCACGTATAAAAACAAACTGAAAAACCTGCACCTGTAATAAAACCCGCAAGTTAAATTCGCTTCGCCGTTGAGGGATAACAACTCATCGCAAGTCGTGACTTTGGTCACAACCAAATCGGGATTAACCGCTCTAAGCTGCCCGACCTGATTACAAAAAGGCAACGCTTTAACTTTCCGGCGCGTCCAATATGGAAGCCGGCAAGCACTATTGGGAGAGGCGGAGAATCCATGGGCATTACCGAACGAGCGGTTAGAAATCCGGCCGGTGTCGCTGTAGCTGTTGCAATTATTGCCTTGTTTGGCTTATTCAGCCTGAATGGCTTGCCGGTGCAGCTGTTTCCGGATATAGACCTCCCCCAGATTAACGTCAACGCCAATTGGCGCGCCGCCTCGCCCAAGGAAGTGGAATCCGAAATCCTTGAGCCCATGGAAGAAGTGCTGCAGGGCATTCCCGGCATGGACACCATGTCCTCCAACGCCTTTAACGGTGGCGCCAATATCAATATGCAGTTTGCACTGGGCACCGACATGCAAGCGACCTTGATGGATGTGATCGGTCGACTGAATCGTTTACCACCCATGCCCGTCGATGCCAATCCGCCGGTGGTTCAGCTCGGAGGTGGTGGCGGTGGCGGTGCCAATCAGGCCTTGAGCTGGTTTTTCGTCCAATTACTTCCTGGCACGGATGGTACGATTGAAAGTTATGGCCAATACATCACTGACACGGTAAAGCCAAGGCTGGAGTCAATAGATGGCGTCGCGGGCGTGGAGATTATGGCCGGCGCTGCCGAAGAGCTTCAAATCACGATAGACCCCTATCGTGCTGCTGAATATGGTGTTGAGTTGGGCACAGTGGCTGCCAGGACGGGAAGATCAACGGATGTTTCGGGTGGTTTCGTGGATGTGGGGCGGCGCCAGTACACCATGCGTTTTGAAGGCCGCTACGATCCTGAGCAGTTTAAAAATCTGATATTGGAATGGCGTGATGGCCGCCCGATTCGCCTGGGTGATATCGCAGACATGGAAGTTGCACGCGGCAAGAAAAACGGCATCGTCATCCAGAATGGCAACCCGGCCATGGCGCTGCGAGTGGATCGTGCGAACGGGGCCAATGTGCTCGGAAGGCTCACCCTGGTAAAGGAGGCGGTTGCCGAATTACGGGAAGGTCCGCTGGCAGATGCGGGGCTCGGAATTGAGCAATCCTTCGACGCATCGGTGTTTATCAATCGTGCTGTTATCATGGTCACGAGCAACATCATCCTGGGCATGCTGCTCGCAATTGGCGTGCTTTGGTGGTTCCTCAGGGATATGCGCGCAACGCTGTTGATTGCCACTGCAATTCCCATTTCCCTGTTATCCACTTTTGTTGTTTTACAGCTGACCGGCCGTAGCCTGAATGTTATTTCACTGGCTGGATTAGCATTTGCAGTTGGCATGGTTTTGGATGCAGCAATTGTCGTGTCCGAAAATATTGTGCGGCTGCGCGAACGGGGTGAGATACCATCCCTTGCCGCGCTGGCAAGCACCAGGCAGGTAAAGGGCGCTTTGCTGGCATCGACAGCGACCACGGTTGCGATCTTCCTGCCGGTATTATTCCTGCAGGACGTTGAAGGCCAACTGTTTTCTGATCTTGCGCTGACCATTGCTATTGCGGTTGTGATGTCTTTAGCCGTCGCACTGACGGTGCTTCCGACCGTTGCGAGCAGTTGGCTCAAACCCAAGAAACTGACCAGGGACCATGCCACTAAATGGTCAAAACTTGCAGGATTGCTGATGCGCACCAGTAACACGGGCCGTCGCCGCATCATTTTAATTACAAGCCTGATGACCGTGCCGTTGCTGCTTACCTGGCTGCTATTTCCCCAGCTCGACTACCTGCCGCCGGTCAAGCGCGATGCAGTAGATGCGTTTTTACAATTTCCACCCGGATCCAATACCCACACCAATGAAAACGAAGTCGTCAGTAAATTGGTTGAGCGTCTCCAGCCTTACATGGATGGCGAAAAAGAACCTGCGCTGAAAAATTACTACATTTTTTCATTCCCGCAAGGTGGAACCATCGGTGCCAGGGTGCTGGATCAAAGCAGGGCAAAGGAACTGGAAGAGATCATCAGAAACGAGGTGATGGTGGATATTCCGGACTTCCGGGGTTTCGCGCAGCAGGGCAACCTGTTCGGCGGGTTTGGCGGTGGGCGTAATATTACATTGCACATACAGTCCGCAGACCAGGCAGGCCTGTATGCAGCTGCCACCCAGGGACAGCAACAACTGATGGCATCGTTCCCGGGCGCCAATGTTCAGGCTTTCCCCAGCACTGAGCTCGCGACGCCGGAACTTCGAATTTTCCCTGATGACTCCAGGATCAACGAAGTAGGCATGGACCGGAACAGTGTAGCGACCTTAATACGCACTCTGGGTAACGGCCTGTGGCTGGGCGAATATTTCAATGGCGAAAACCGCATGGACATCATTATGCGGGCCGATGGATGGACGACACCCGAGCAACCGGAAAACACACCCGTCATGACCCCGGTTGGCGAGGTCGTGCCATTGGGTGAACTTGTTAGCGTCGAGCGGGCTACCGGCCCCGGACAGGTTCGAAGAGTGAACGGCAGAAGAACCATCAGTCTCAACTTGAGTCCCCCGGATAACGTTTCGCTTGAAACGGCTATTGCCCAGATCAGGAATGAAGTTGAACCTGGCCTGAGAGCAGCGTTACCGGCTGATGGCTCTATCCAGTATGGCGGCAGCGCGGATAGCCTGAGCCAGGCCATCGGCACAATGAGCCGCAATTTCATCATGGCCCTGTTCATCTTGTTCATGCTGATGGCCGGCCTGTTCCGTTCACTCAAGGACAGCGCACTGGTCGTAATGACCATACCTTTGGCCGGAGTGGGTGGTGTAGTCGCCTTGCAGACACTGAACCTGTTCACTTTCCAGCCCATGGACCTGCTGACCATGATCGGATTCATTATTTTGCTGGGACTGGTGGTCAATAACGCCATATTGCTGGTAGACCAGACTCGCCGGGCTGAGCGCAAAGGCATGGACCGTGACGAGGCCGTGGAAAATGCACTAAATATACGACTTCGCCCTATTTTCATGAGCACGCTGACCAGTATCTTCGGAATGCTGCCCCTGTTGCTGCTACCCGGTGAAGGCAGTGTTATTTATCGTGGCCTCGCTGCCTCGATTGTCGGCGGCATGATGTTTAGCCTGTTTTTCACATTGTTACTTTTACCGTGCCTGCTGCGTCTAGGTAAGTCGAGACAGGTCGAAATCACTTCAACTGAAATATCCGGCAAGGCCGTACTGGAATCAGTGGCCTGAACAAGGAGCATCTAAAGAGACGCCAGATAAAAATTGCACTATTTGCGTGTTTTATCCCCGTTGCATCCGTGGCGCTGGAGGCTCCACAGGCGCCGGCCGCACCGGTAGTTATCGAGGAAGCTCAGCGCGATACGTTTTCTGCCACTTTATGGGTGTCGGGCACCGTTATCAGCAAGAATGACGCGCGCATTGCAGCCGAGACCGATGGGCGTATCACCTGGGTAGCGGATGTCGGTTCCCGTATCGAACAGGGCCAGGCCATTGCACGTGTTGATGCCGCCGGTCTCAAGCTGGACCTGATCGACCGCAAAGCACAGCTGAACAGCTTTAAGTCCCAACTTAATTTTCAGGACAGCAATTTAAACAGACTTCAGCAACTCGCGGCCAGTGATAACGTATCGGCCATCGCATTGGATGAAGCTCAATCCCAGCTGGATATGATCCGGCAAAACATCAAGCGTGCCGAAGTCTCAATTGCGCAGATCAAGCGCCGCATCAGACAGACTGAAGTACTGGCACCCTTCCCGGGTATGGTTGCCGAAAGACTGATTCAGGTGGGTGAATTCGTTAACCGGGGCGCGCAGGTTGCACGGCTGGTAGACACCGAACATCGCGAAATCAGGGCACAGGCGCCACTTTCAGTTGCCAGCTGGATCCGTTAAGGGATGGAAGTAACAGTAGAGCATCAACGGGTCGAGGCCCTTAGTCCGGTAAGCCATGTGATTCCGATTGGTGATGAGCGTTCACGTATGTTTGAAGTCCGCATAGCAGCGGACGACCCTGGGTGGATCATCGGCAGCCCGGTCAGGGTGGCACTGCCCAATAGCGAGCCCAGGGAACTGGTTGCCATATCCAGGGATGCGCTGGTATTACGCGGTTCTGACATATTCGTAATGCGGGTTAACCAGGACAACACGGTAGAAAAGATTGATGTTGAAACCGGCATCGGCCTGGGTGGTTTTGTAGAAGTGATTGGCAATGTAAGCAAGGGTGACCGGATCGTAACCCGTGGAGGTGAGCGTTTGCGCGCCGGACAGGAGGTAAGGATCATTGAGAGTTAGATTCAGAAGTTTTCAACCCTCATATTGCACCTGGGCCCAGGCGCAATATGAGCTTTCTTAGCTGATTTGGGGTCATGTTTTCTCCCTGATCATCGTCTGACCGACGATCCCAAATCGGCTACCTGCGCCCCGACTGATGTCCCTTTGTCAGTCGGGGCGTTCTTAATTCCGCTCTCGCAGTTCTACTCATTAAACCCGGGGAATTAGCCAGCTGCATTTACCTCTTTTTCCCGGCGGCTTAGCCAGACTTCAACACCCTGCGTGTTGAGTTCTATATCGGGCAAAAGCAGGTTTTGTAGCGCCGGCTCGTCAAGCGTGACACCGTGAGCCCGAATTGAACCAGTGAGCCAGTTTGAGAAATCCTGCTTGAAGCGACGGCTGCGATCATCACGGTGCTTGTGCCGCTCCGCTATTTCAACGACGGCGTCGATAGCGGGTATCAATTGCGCAGCCAATGCAGCTATTCCCTCCACCCGGCCATAGTGCGTCAGGTACATGTATGTGGGGTCTTTCTCCAGCAAACGGGAAATTGAATCCTTGAGCGCTTCAGGGTCGAACTCGATGGGCGTGGTTGTCGGGAATACATAAGCCCCCTTTCCGGTATCCAGTTCACGGTAGGAAAGCCCGAAAGTATCGCCGCTAAACCAGCCTCGTGTCTTGTCATCCCAGATACAGAAATGATGCCGCGCGTGACCCGGTGTATCCATGAATGATAAAACCCTGTTTCCCAGTTCCAAGGAGTCACCGTCGTCCATTTGTCTCACACGCTTTTCGTCGATAGGAATCAAGGATCCATAGCTTGCATCAAATGTTGCGTCACCGTACACACGGCGTACGCTGGCCTCCAGCCTGGATGGATCAATCATGTGTGCCGCGCCACGCGGGTGAACGAGGAAGGTCGCCTCGGGAAATTCCCGCATTAGGCCGCCCGCACCGCCGGCATGGTCAAGGTGAACATGGGTGACAATCACGTAGCGGACAGCGCTTTTACCCCAGCCACGCCGCTTGATGACTTCTACCAGTCTCTGAACGCTGGTGTTGGTGCCCGTTTCGATAATCGCAACTTCAGAGTCCGATTCGACCAGGTAGCAGCTGGCCATTCGGTCGCGCAAAAATCCGCTATCAACGCACAACACGCCACCTGAATACTCATTGACAGAAATGCAATCAGTTTTTGTCATATACGGGGTCAGGGATTGAGAACCGGAGCCGAAAGATAACACAATGAAGATGACAGGCCGATTGCCGGCCGGGGTAAAATAGCAGAGTCCAGAATTGCATTTACAAACACGGAGGCCGGGATGACCCGCATTTTGTTGAAACTGATTTTCGCCGTTTACTGCTTTGGCCTGATGTCGCAGCAGTCAGTTGCCGGCCAAGAAACAATCGCACAGAAATCCGTTGAATCTTCTAAAAAGGAAATCAAGGGTGATATCAACGCTGCCAGCCAGGCCTGGGCGTTGATCGAAAGTGGCGCCTTACTTATTGACGTGCGTTCGGCCGGAGAATTCGAAGTTGGTCATATACCCGGTTCTGTCAATATTCCGCATACAGAAATTGAGACATTGGCGCAGGCCATCGGCCCTGGCCTGGACCGAAGCGTGGTGTTTTATTGCGCCAGTGGTCGCCGCGCAGGCCGGGCACAGGAACAACTGGAACAACTGGGTTACACCGGCCTGTTCAACGCCAGCGGTTACGACGCATTACTGGCAAGCAAGCCCTGAAAGGCTAGTTTCATGCCACTGTAAGAAGCAGACAGCCTTTCAGGTCTGTGTTCGAAATCAATAATTCCCTGACTTTGGTGAAGATCAACGAAGTTTTTCGTATAATAGTGCCTGCGACCCGAGGATCCTTAATGAATCTACACATTACCTGCACCATTCTGGCCTTATCACTGCTATGGCCAGGGCTTGCTGTTTCACAAAAGGCCCGCGATCCGGAATCATGGGGAAAAGACGAAGCCTGGCGCGCGTCCACTTCCGTGAACACTGAAAAACAACAAGACCAGCTGTACCGGTTACTTGAAGCGGGCGATGACAACGGATCGCTCAATCTGATCCGGGAAATTGAGCACCGAGGCGACTGGCCAGCACCAGCACGCGAGCGCGTGATATTCGAATACGTTTCCAGCCTGAGACTGGAAACGCCGCAGGCAGTAGGTATTGAGGTCATAGAATACCTGCGAAGTTATCAATCAACGGTGTTTATACCGCACGAAGATCACGCGACTTCGAGTGTGCCCATGTTTAACATCAAGGGCGCAGCAGCCGGTGTTGTGAACGCCTGGTCGAGGCAGGAATCCGCTTTTCTGGGCGCTGCTCAGATTTCCGCCAATCCGGAGGCCCTGGTTCAAACCTACCTTGCTGAGCAAAACCTGCCACGAAGGCAAGGGTTGGTGGATTCATTATCCACCGCCACGGCCGCACAGTTGAAAGCCATATCGATTTCGGCGATGAACGCAATCAGCGAAAACCCGGAACTGGTTGCACTGGCTGGCCAGGCTGCCTTGCTGTCTTCGAACCTGGACACGCTGGAACAGTTGGCTGAAAGGGCTCGGGGTCCGCACATGAACAGCCTGCTTCGCCGAAGTGCTGAGCAGTTTGACGCTGCCCAAAACACTCGCCTGTTGCGGGCTGCACTTAGAAATCCATCGCATGAAATCGGCGCTTTAGCCATTGCCCAACTGTCCCCAGCGCTTACCGGGCATGCGCCAACCGAGGAACTGTTACTGCGAACACTCAGCGACAGCAACCTGGGGGCTTCAGCAGCGCTGGCACTGGCGATGAACCCGAGCCCCCGTGTATTGCAAAGCCTTGAAAGAATGGCCGATTCCAAAGGCAACGAAGTTTCAGTCTCCAGGGCCCGTCTTGCTTTGCAAATCCATGCGTCCCGGTTCAGGTCGAAGGCGCAACCATGATATTCAGAATCAGCTTGTTGATTGTATCGCTTGTCGTCATGCCTGCTGCCATGGGCCAGGTGTTAACCGAATGGGTTGAAAACAACCCCGGCAACGACCCGGCAAAGATAGCGCTGGGATATCCAACACCAATACCTGTAGATACACCATTGCCATTTGACGGTTTCAGAACCTACGCCGGTATCCATATGCGCCACCAGGATCTGGCCGCCACAACACCGTGGGTGCATGGTGTTGAAATCGGCACCACGCATAAGGGACGGACCATCTGGGCCTATCGCCTGGGGGATGGAGACTTTGAAATGATTTATGGCCTGCCGGAACCTGCCACGCTCACTAACGGAGGTATTCACTCAAGGGAGTGGCCGTCCCCCGAAGTTGTGACCGGCATTCTCGAGCTGATGGCCACGCACGAAGACGATAATCATTTTTATGATTACCTGCGGGACAATGTGAACATGATCGTCATTCCGTCGTTGAACATTGACGGTTTTATGCAAACCCAGCGATTCCCGTCGCTGAATTACCTTCAATCAGATATAAATGACCCCTCGTTTTCTCCGCGTGACGGCAGGATGCGCCGGAAAAATATGCTGGGCGCTGACGAAGACCTGTTTACAGTCGGTGATCACCTGGAAGGTGTCGATGGTAACCGGAATAATGCACCGTTCTGGAATACCAATCCCAGTCGCTCCTCATCCGACAGCCGGTCCCTGGTCCACCACGGGGCCAGCCCGCAATCTGAACCGGAAACCCAGGCGCTGGAAGCGGCAGCCAATCTTGGCCCCATAGAGCAATTACGCCTGTACACCGATGTGCATTCATTTTCACAGGTACATTTCTGGCACAACAATGGCAACGCACGGCTTTCCACACTGACAGAAAACGTACTCAACTTGTTTAGCAACTATCACCAGACATTGCCGGGCAATAAATATTATGCATTTAATGGCCAGAACAACGTGGCTTTTAATAGCGGTATAGGAACAACGGCAGAACATTTTACGCAGGTCTACCAGGTACCCTCATGGACTTTGGAAGTTGAGCCATCACAGGGACATCCAAACCTGCCAGGCGCAGGTGCGGATTACGGTGGCCAGAATGTAAACGGCCATGATGGATTTATTCTTCCTGAATCCGAGATCAAGCGTGTGCGGGAAGGGCTGGCCCAGACTTTTGCAGCTACCTATTACCACCAGGCGGGACCGGCCAACATCCAGGCTATGCGTTTTATCGATGTGGAAACCCAGGCAGTGGTTTTTGAAGCCGAGTGGGACCGGGTTGATGATTCGAGCCGCGTTCTTTACACGAATCAGCTTCAGCCTCTGCAAATAAGCCGCGACTACATTTTCTGGGTGGCATACAGCAAGCCGATGCGCTGGAGAATAAATGGCGAGATTTCGGCATTCCCCGGCCTTTCTTCAGGCTTCCTGAGTGTCTTCGGGGGAACAGATGTCAATGATCAGACACTGACCACCAATATTGCGAGCACCGCCTGGCGGAACCAACCGGGCGACGCGCCGGGGGGGTATCTGAACTACGAGGACGATGCGGTAGCCATCGCCTTTAACTATCCCCTGGATGTCAATAACAGTTTTATTGTGAATGGCGTGGTTGAGGGCACGATCAGGAACCTGACCTGGGATATCACTGCAGCGATCATTGATTCAAACCCGGCAACCATCCCTTACTGGCAAAGCGGGCATTGGAACAATGTCGAGAATACCGCAGGTGTACAAGGGGACTACGGTGGTGAGGACGCCACGGTCAAGCTTCAACTGACCGATGAAGAACTTCCCTCACCATTTGTACTGGAGCCCGGTACGGCAGCTGCCTGGGGCGATCCGGATCGGGTCGGCGAAGGATTTATTCTGGAAATGCTCTCAGAAACGCTCGCCGTGATGTTCTGGTTCACCAACGACGACGAGGGCGGTCAGGACTGGTATATCGGTGTCGGTGAAGTCCGTGGCAACCGGATTCTGTTTCCAAGGGTATTGCGGGTTTCGGGTGGGGTCTTCGGGGAAGATTTTGACCCGGACCTGGTAAGCGAGGAAATTGTAGGATCCGCGAAATTCATCTGGTCCGATTGCGATCACGGGTCGATGGATTGGCGAATTGGAACCAGGCACGGACGCCAGAACCTGGCTCGCCTGACCAGCATCCTGGGCATGGAATGCGGTCTGCCACCGATGGGGCCACCGATTCGCGAGGAAGCATTGTTCAGTGGCTCGTGGGGTGACCCGACCCACGACGGCGAAGGATTTACGGTTGAAATACTCGCCAATAACCAGGCACTGGTGTTCTGGTTCAGCTTTGGGCCGGACGGAAAACGCCGCTGGTATTTTGGGATCGGCGACATTGTCGATGGCAAACTGGTGTTTGACAATATGTTGACCACCACCGGAGGGATATTTGGTGACGAATTTGATCCCGGCGATGTCACCGAAACCCACTGGGGGACGCTGGAACTTGATCTCGCTTGTGAAGGCGGCACCGCTGTATACACCAGTGTTGAAGATGGCTTCGACGCCGGCCAGCAGAATGTTTTCAAAATAACGAATATGGATGGCCATGACTGTACGCCCTGAGCCCCAAAGTCTTTTATAATTCTGGTATCAACATTCTGAATTATTGGAGAGTCCATTGAGTAATCGGGAAGAGCATCAACAATGCACGGGCCAGTTTATTGAGCTGGCCAACAACCTCAAAGACGAGGGACATGACGTCCAGCTGATCTCGGCAGCATTAATGTCGGCATCGGGAGTCTATGCAACTTACACTGCAGCCGGAAACTCCGGTGCACTGGAGCCTTCGGGCGTAGACAAAGTCGTAAAACTATACAGAAACAACCTGGAACACATCCAGGAAACAAAAAAGCAAATCCCTCCCGAAGATCCACTAGCAGATTCCTGGTTGTCATAGCGTAAAATAGCGCGTTAGGGGCCCTTAGCTCAGTTGGTTAGAGCAGTCGACTCATAATCGATAGGTCGCTGGTTCGAGTCCAGCAGGGCCCACCATCCTTTCCATGAGCACTGATTGACGGAATTGAGTTGACAATTCAAAACCCGCGCTTCGGGCATCCCCTTCAAGAAGTACTCTATCTGTACATGTGTTTTCTCCTGGCAACTCTATAGAATTACTTTTCCGGCACTTCTATTGCTCTGGAGAACCCCATGCCCAAACTCAGCACCGAATCCTGGCTGGTGAAGGCCGCTCGCCCCGAAGAACCCGGGGCGCCCCTGAATGTTCCGATTGTACCCTCTTCAAATTTCCTTAAAGGTGCAGGCATTCAATATTCTCGCGAAGACTCAACGCCCGGCTGGAATGCGCTTGAAACGATTATCGGGGGGCTGGAAGGCGGAGAGTGTGTGGCTTTTTCATCCGGCATGGCATCGGCGGCAGCGGTATTCGATCAACTTTCTACAGGCACAGCAGTCGCCATAGCTGATGACTGTTACCACGGCGTCACCAAGCTGGCCAATCTTGGCCAAGCGCAGGGCCGCTGGTCGGTGCGCAAGGTCGCTGTAACAGATACCAAAGGCTGGAAGACAGCCTTGATGGAATGCGACCTGGTCTGGCTTGAATCACCTTCCAATCCTTTGCTTGTACTGGCGGACCTTGCTGCTATCTGCAGCGCACCCAGGAAGCAGGGCACGCTGCTGGCGATCGATAACACGGTGGCCACCCCGCTCAACCAGCAGCCCCTGAAACTCGGGGCTGCTGTGAGCATGCAATCCGGCACCAAGTTTATCGGCGGACATTCGGACCTGTTGATGGGCTTATTGAGCACCCGTGACCCGGAACTGGCGGAAACCTTCAGAAAAGCCCGTCTCCTGCACGGCGCAACGCCTGGCGGACTCGAAGCTTTTCTTGCTGTACGTGGCTTACGTACCCTCTCCCTGAGACTGGAGAGGGCACAATCAAATGCTCAGGTACTTGCTGAATTCCTCGCAGGTCATCCAGCACTCGAAAACGTCCGCTACCCCGGACTGGAACAACACCCGCAGCACCAGCTGGCAAAAGATCAGATGAACGGTTTCGGTTCGCTCATCTCATTCGAGATGAAAGGCGGCGGCGGTGCAGCTGACCTGTTGTGCAAGAGCACAGATTTGATCAGCCATGCCACCAGTTTAGGCTCGGTCGAGTCCACCATGGAACGGCGCAGCGCACAGGCGGGACAGGAACACCTCGCCCCGGGGCTCATCAGGCTCAGCGTGGGTATTGAATTGGTTGATGAGCTACGGGCGGACCTGGAACAGGCCATGGCCCAGGCAGGCTGACCAATTGAGCGATCGCCCCGCCGTTCTGACCGACCCCCGATTCCAGATGGAAGACGGCAGAACAAGGCCGGCCTTCCTGTTCGTTGGTGGCGCCAAGTGCGGCAGCACCTCCTTCGCTATCTACCTCGGAGCACACCCACAAGTTGTTTTTAATGGTCCCAAGGAACCCAACTTCTGGTCCTGGGGAAAATACCCGAAGAAATACCAGGATTTTTTTATTAACCAGTTTCCGATTGCCAATCCTGAAGTGAATGATCGGATCAGTGGCGAATTTTCAAGCTCTTACCTGCTGCACCCCCTGACACCCCGGCGGGTTCACGCGGCCTTGCCTGATACAAAAATAATCGTGATGCTGCGCAACCCGGTTGACCGGGCATATTCGCATTTTGTGATGTCAAAACGGGGCGGCCTGGAGCCCGATTGTAGCTTTGACAAAATCATACGGCACGAAATCGAAGAAGCACCGCTCCTGGTAGAAGCGCATCGGCGATGCTATTCAGACCCACCGGGCAGAATTGAATCATGCACTACTACTCCCGATGGAAGTCCGATTCACGTCACCAGCCATCGAGCAGGCGGCAGCAGAAAAGCACTGACATCTGAACAGGATTTGAGGAACTACTATTTCCAGAGTTATGTATTCAGATCGATTTACCATGACCAGGTGAAACGATGGCTGGCATTGTTTCCAGCTGATCAAGTGTTGATCCTGAAGTCAGAAATGTTTTTTGAAGACCCGGCCGGACAAATGTCAAAATCAGCTGCATTCCTGGGCCTGGGAGAATTCGATTTTACATCCTCTCCCCGCACCCAAAAAAGCTGGGGCGGGGGAGCAAGTAACGCGTGGAAACAGCCAGGAAATTACCCGGAAATGAAACCTGAAACCCGTTCGCTGCTGGAGGCTTTTTTCAGGCCCTGGAACGCAAAGCTGTCGGAGCTTACCGGTTTGGACTTCGACTGGATATAAAAAAACCGCCCTTCGGCGGCTTTTTATGTCTGAATCATTGCCTATTCGAGATCGAGGAAACTGCGCAACTGTTCCGAACGGGTCGGGTGACGCAACTTCCGCAGAGCCTTGGCTTCGATTTGCCGGATACGTTCTCTTGTTACATCAAACTGCTTGCCAACTTCTTCAAGCGTGTGGTCAGTATTCATGTCGATTCCGAAACGCATACGAAGCACCTTGGCTTCTCGTGGCGTTAATCCACCCAGTACGTCCTGCACAGTGCCGGTAAGTCCGGAACCGGTGGCGGAATCAACCGGTGATGCGATATTGGCATCTTCAATGAAGTCCCCAAGGTGTGAATCTTCATCATCACCAATCGGGGTTTCCATGGAAATTGGCTCCTTGGCAATTTTCAGAACCTTGCGAATCTTGTCTTCAGGCATTTCCATACGCTCGGACAACTCTTCAGGCGTGGGCTCACGGCCCATCTCCTGCAGCATCTGGCGGGAGATGCGGTTGAGTTTATTGATCGTTTCAATCATGTGAACCGGGATACGAATGGTGCGGGCCTGGTCAGCAATAGAACGCGTAATTGCCTGGCGTATCCACCAGGTTGCATAGGTTGAAAATTTATAGCCGCGGCGATACTCAAACTTGTCCACTGCCTTCATCAGGCCAATGTTGCCCTCCTGGATAAGATCCAGGAACTGAAGGCCACGATTGGTATATTTCTTGGCTATTGAAATCACCAGCCTGAGGTTGGCCTCAACCATTTCTTTTTTGGCCCTGCGCGCCTTGGCTTTACCAATGGACATTTTACGATTTATGTCCTTCAGTTCCGAGATGGTAATACGCGTCTCGCCTTCCAGCCTGAGCAGCTTTTCCTGGATAAGCTTGACATCAGGAGCAACCTGCTTCAGTGCCGGCACCCATTTCTGCTTGCCGCGAAGAATGGGGTTCAACCACTTGAGATCGGCTTCACTGCCGGTGTAACTGGTAATGAAAGTCCGCTTCGGCATCCTGGCCTGATGAACCGCCAACTGCAGAATCATCCGCTCGAGATTACGCTGTTGTGAAACCGTGAAACGCAACCGGTCGATCAGGTGATCCACCATTTTCGGTGGCATCTTGAGATGCATGAACATATTGGCCATTTCGGCCCTGATCTTGTCGGCACACGGATAATTTAGCCCGTGCCTGTCATTGAGTTTTACAAACCGCGAATTGAGCTTGCCCATTTTGGTAAAAAACGCGACAACTTCTTCGGGATCCGGTCCCTGTGGACCTGGATCCTCCTCTTCTTCTTCATCCTCATCTTTCTTATCGGTTGGCTTCTTTGCCTGCGGGATAGGCATTTCGGGCGCGTGCGGGTCTATAAAATCAGCCATCAACTCCGCAAGACGCTGCCTGCCCTCCTGAAAACGGATAAAGCTCGCCAGCAAAATCATAAACGTCCCCGGGAAACGGGCTAGAGACTGGTGTACCTGCTTCAGGCCAGCTTCAATTCGCTTGGCGATGGCAATTTCGCCTTCCCTGGTCAGCAACTCCACTGTCCCCATTTCACGCATATACATGCGAACCGGGTCGGTGGTGCGTCCAATCTCGGTTTCTACAGCAGCCAGGGCGGCGGCGGCTTCCTCAGCCGCAGTATCATCATCTGCATCGGACGACGCTGCATCATTCAGAATCAGGGTATCGGCATCCGGCGCTTTTTCATGCACCGAGATACCCATATCATTGATCATGTTAATGATGTCTTCAATCTGCTCCGGATCGACGATGTCATCGGGCAGGTGATCATTAACCTGCGCATAGGTCAGGAATCCTTGCTCCTTACCTTTCATGATGAGTTGTTTTAATTGTGATTGTTGCTTTTGATTCATCAGTTTTCGCTATGTCACGAGGTAATTTTCGTTCAGGAAATTCAGCCCGGCGACCTGGGGTTTCCGGGAATTCTCCTCTATCAGATATTGTCGCCTTGCAAGCTCTGCTTCAATACCTGACGGCGTTGTTGCAAGGCAAGGTATTCGACCCTCTGCTTCGCGCTTTGCTCAACGATTTTCGGCATCCTGGCCAGCAATGCGTCCACCCAAGTCAGCCTGATCCCTGTTACCGAATCGCTGAATTCCAATTCCTGTCGGTTTGAGTCCCCCGGCAAGTCCCAGACCGCCAGTTTTCCCAGGTGTTCATTTGCAGGATGATCGCGTAAATGTTCCATGACCTGAGCGGTAGTCATATTGGGGCGTTTGCGGCAGAAGTCAATAAGCCTGAGGAAGATGTCCACACCCTGCAGATCGCATTCCGCAATTTCATCCAGATCCCCCACCAGTTCTGCTAATCCGGGGTTTTGCACCAGGTAAGCCAATGCCAGTCTCAAGGGGGTGCGTGTCTGCGCTGGACGTCGCCTCGTGGAGGTCTCCAGGGATGAAGCACTTTGACCGCGACGCTGCTGGTTCAGCCGGTGCCTGGCGAGCGTTTCCAGACGTTCCATCATCATGTTTTTGAAGACACCTTCGGGAAGTGACTGTAGCAATGGCAAAGCCAATTGCACCAGTTTTGCGCGGCCATCGATGCTTTCCAAATCAACCTGGACTACGAAATGGTCGAACAGGTAATCAGACAAAGCCTGTGCGTTATCCAGTAATGTTTCGAAGGCTTCTTTGCCCTGTTTTCGAACCAGGCTGTCAGGGTCTTCTCCATCGGGAAGGAACAGGAACCTGGCCTGTAGCCCTTCGCGGAGCTTAGGCAAGGTTGCCTCAAGAGCACGCCAGGCAGCCTTTCGGCCAGCTTCATCGCCGTCAAAACAGTAGATCACGGTTTCTGCCGCCCTGAATAACAATTCCGCATGATTGGACGTAGTGGCGGTGCCAAGAGTTGCAACCGTATTGCGTAAACCAAACTGTGCAAGCGCCACAACGTCGGTATATCCTTCGACCACGATAATGGTGTCCAGCCTGCCAATGCGCTGGCGCGCAAGGAATAGGCCATATAATTCCCTGCCCTTGTGAAACAACTCAGTCTCTGGAGAATTCAGGTACTTGGGCCCGTCCTCGCCCATTGCCCTTCCTCCGAAGGCAATAACCCGGCCGCGCCGGTCGTGGATAGGGAACATGATTCGGTCGCGAAACTTGTCGTAGGCTTTCCCCTTGCCCTGGCTGAGCAAGCCGGCCCGCTGCATCAGTTTCAATCCATTTTCGCCATCTGCGAGATGTTGCTGCAGTGCATCCCAGGAAGCTGGTGCGTAACCCACTCCGAAATCGCGGCAAATCTCCCCGGAAAGCCCACGAGACTTCAGGTAGCTGATGGCAGTCTCATTTTCACGCATCCGGGACTGAAAAAACACCGCAGCCTTTTCGAGTACATCGTAAAGGTCGTTCCTTGGTTTTCGGTCCTGAGTTGGACCTGTTCGCGGCACCTCAAGCCCTGCATTCCTGGCGAGTTCTTCAATTGTATCGACGAATTCCAGACCTTCATATTGCATCAGGAAGCCAATTGCCGAGCCGTGGGCACCGCATCCAAAACAATGGTAAAACTGCTTACCCGGGCTGACGGTAAACGAGGGGGTTTTTTCTTCGTGGAAGGGGCAAAGTGCCTGGAATTCACTGCCGGAGCGCTTTAGCTCAACCCGCTTTTCAATTACTTCGACGATATCGGTTCGCGTCAGCAATTCTTCGATAAAAGATTCGGGGATTCGGCCACTCATGACAGCAGTGTAACGTGGTATTGTGGCCGTGTATTTAGCCGGACAGGCTTGCCCGGACCGTGTTACTGACCACCTTCATATCGGCGCGCCCCTGGATTTTGTCACGCAGCTGACTCATGACTGCACCCATGTCGCGCATACTGCTGGCACCGGTATCAGCTATGGCTTGTGCTATCAATGCCGACAATTCTTCTTCAGCTAATTGTTCCGGCAGATAATCCTTGAGCAATTCCAGCTCATATCGTTCCTGCCGGGCGAGATCCTCACGTCCGGCCTTCTCGAATTGCTGCAGTGATTCACGCCGCTGCTTGGCCATTTTGTCGAGCACCGCCAATACTGAAGTGTCGTCGTGCTCAATGCGCTCATCGATTTCCTTTTGCTTGATCGCAGCTGTAATCAGGCGCAAAACGGACAGGCGTGCCTTTTCACGGGCGCGCATGGCGACTTTGACATCATCCTGGATACGATTCTTAAGTGACATGGCCGTGACTTTATTGAGATGGGCCCGGTACAGGAAAGATCCTGTACCGGGTAAATCAAAACAGAATTAGTACAGGCGAGTGCGACGGTTGACGTCACGCGCCAGGCGACGCAGGTTACGTTTCACGGCTGCAGCCGCTTTACGTTTACGCTCCTGGGTAGGTTTCTCATAGTATTCACAGCGACGTGTTTCAGCCAGAATACCGGCCTTCTCGCACGACCGCTTGAAGCGGCGCAATGCGTATTCAAAAGGCTCGTTTTCGCGAACTTTTACGCTGGGCATTAGAACTCCGATCTTTTAATTCCGCCCCCACTGGGCGTAGCCGGTAATTTTACCCTTTTATTTACCCTTCTTGCAAAAGAAAACTAGTGTGGTGTAACGAACAAGTACGCCCAGGAACAAAGGGCTTGTTCAAGCTTGCCCCGCCACTGATACCGAACCACCTCTGCGCGGGTCACCCGTGCCCCGTAATCTTCCATCCGGCAGTCTTTCCACAGCATGCACTCCACCAAAAAACATATTCGGCCCGGGCCAGAATCTGTGGTCCGGCCACTGGCCAAACAAGGCATCCACGGAAGCTTGCTCGTATCCCTGTTCAATACTCAGGTAGGCGCCTTCCAGGTGCATTCTGGGTGCAATCACGGCATCCTCCAGGGTCATATCAAACTCAAAGAGATTAACCAGCACCTGGAGGATGGCGCTTCGGATTCGATTGGAGCCTCCAGAACCCAAAGCCACCCAACCACCATCCGGAAGGCTGGCTACCGACGGGCACATCATTGAAGCCATTCTGCGGTTTTCTTTCCAACGGTGGAATCCTCCCGGACTCAGATCTTCTTCCCCCAACATATTATTCAACATGATGCCGGTGCCTGGCAGTACGTATGCACTCCCTTCCCCATTCGATATCGTCAGGCTGGCCAGGTTGCCTTCAGCATCTGCGATGCTCATATGTGTAGTGCCCCGTGAAAAACCTGTGTGATGATGAACGGAGTCCCGCCATTGAGCCAGGTGCCCAGGTTCAAGTATTTCGGCCACCTGGCTTTCTTTAAGATCCGTATCAAGCTGGTATTCCCTGCGCAAGGCCCCGGCTGCCTGCATGCTCCGGGTCATGGAAAGACAATGAAATGCCCGGCCCCAGTGGTGAGCTTTCAGGTCCCGATCCTCGAGCAACCCCAGCGCAAAAGCCACCAGGCACCCGCTGGGAGAAGGCGGGCTGTTAAAAGAAAAATCAGCGCCGTGACTGGAAAAACGAACCGGCTCGCGACGCATGGCGCGATAGGTTTCCAAATCCTGCAGCGATAGTTGCCCGCCAAGCTGCCTGCAATCTGCGGCAAGTTTTTGTGCCAATTCCCCCCCGGTAGAATAAATCTGGTCCTTCGCTGGCCAGGGCTTCCATGACGTCGGCCAGTTCATGGTTGCAGACGACCTGTCCATGTTCCGCAATAACGCCCGGGGCTTCGCTGGTGGCAACCAATTGCATTGCCTGTTCCGAAGCTTCAAGAATGGGCGTAAGAATATGACTGATGTAATTTTGAAAGTGGCTGATTTTAACTCCGGTACGCGCAAGCTCAATCGCAGGTACCATGATTTCGGCCATAGGCAGACGACATCGTTGCCGTTGAATTTCGAACATTCCGGCAACAACACCCGGCACGGCAATTGAGCCCGCGCCTATGTGGAACTCCTGGGTGGCTGCACCGAAATCTGCAAGGATAGGATAAAACTCTATCTCAGGTTCAGGTCGTCTTTTCGAGGGAGTCTGGACAAAAAAGTCATACAATACGGCAGGCTTGTTGGCCGGTTGGGCCATTAGAAAACCCCCGCCCCCAAGGCTGCCCAGCATCGGCTCGGCGACACAGGCGGCACATAGTGCGCCAAGCGCTGCATCAAAAGCATTTCCACCAGCTTCAAGCAGGAGTGTTGCAGCTCGCGATGTTTCCATGTGCCCTGAGGCAGCAATGCCGGACCGGTCAGCCAAATGTTATCCCCGCATTATTGCTGTGCCCTGAATCTTCACATTTTAACCTGCGCAGCTGCAATGCAGGAGGGCAATACGGCCATCCTTGGATTACAATTCCCGTTTTCCGATAAAGGCTTTAAGTTCTGGACAGCCATGCGTGTTCTGGGTATAGAAACTTCCTGTGATGAGACCGGCATCGCGGTGTATGACAGCGACCGCGGTCTGCTGGCTCACACACTGTACAGCCAGGTTGCATTGCACGCTGAATATGGCGGTGTTGTGCCTGAGCTCGCAAGCAGGGATCACGTGAGGAAACTGCTTCCGTTGCTCAATGAATGTCTGAACCAGGCCGGCCTGGAACGAATGCAAATCGATGGCGTTGCCTTTACTGCCGGTCCCGGACTGATCGGCGCCCTGCTGGTTGGTGCTGCGGTAGGACGGGCGCTGGCATTTGCCCTGGGATGCCCGGCAATTGCGGTTCATCACATGGAGGGTCACTTGCTGGCGCCCATGCTTGAGACAGATCCGCCCGATTTTCCTTTTGTAGCATTGCTCGTTTCCGGCGGTCACACCATGCTGGTCGAAGTCCAGGCCCTGGGTAAATACCGGATTTTGGGTGAGACGCTGGATGATGCGGCAGGCGAGGCGTTCGACAAGACAGCTAAGCTGCTGGGTCTTGGCTACCCCGGCGGACCGGCATTGGCCCTGTTTGCCGAATCCGGAGATGCAAACCGTTTCAAATTCCCGCGCCCGATGACAGACCGGCCCGGACTTGATTTCAGTTTTAGCGGGCTGAAAACCCATACCCGGAATTTATGGCTGAACAACGTAGGGGATGAATCAGCCAGGGCAGATATTGCTGCTGGTTTTCAAAAAGCCGTGGCCGAGACCTTGGTTATCAAGTGTCGACGGGCCATGCAGGAATCACGTGCGAACAGCCTGGTGGTAGCCGGGGGTGTCGGCGCCAACCTCGCTTTGCGTGAGAATCTGCGGGAGGCAGGGCGTAAATGTCACTGGAAAGTATTCTTTCCCAGGTTGGAATTTTGCACTGACAATGGTGCGATGATTGCTTTTGCCGGCTGTCAAAGACTGCTGGCAGGGCAGCACGAACAACTGGGCATCACGGCACGCGCACGCTGGCCCCTTGGTGAGGTACAGAACATTGAAGGAATTGGCTAATGACCATGGACCGAGTTTTTATTGAAGACCTGCGAATACAAACCATCATCGGGATCTTTGACTGGGAAAGGGAAATTACCCAGACCGTCTCTCTAAACCTCGAAATGGGTTTTGATATCAGCCGGGCAGCAGAAACAGATTCAATCGCCGACACTCTGGATTACAAGGCGGTTTCCAAGCGACTGATCAGCCTTGTCGAAAACAGTGACTACCAGCTCGTTGAGGCACTGGCCGGGGAATGTGCCCGTGTTGTGCTTGCAGAATTCCCGGTCCATTGGCTGCGCCTGAAACTCAGCAAGCCAGGCGCTGTGCGCGGGTCCAGTGCCGTGGGCGTGGTCATCGAACGGGGTAACAGCGGAGAGTGAAAACCGCCTACCTTGGCCTGGGCAGCAACGTGGACGCGAAGCGCCACATTAAGATTGCTGTCCACGCACTGATCCACCGCTTTGGCGATGCAGGGATATCCCCGATCTACCGCAGTAAATCCGTTGGCTTTGAAGGCGATGATTTCATCAATCTTGTTGCCCGGGTACAGACAGAACTCAAACCGCAGGAATTGCGCCACTACCTGCGCACGCTGGAAGAATCCCATGGCCGGAATCGTGATGCACCCAAGTGGTCTGACAGAACACTGGATATCGATATCCTGCTTTATGATGACCTCGTGATCGATTCAGGCGGCCTCAAATTACCCCGGGCCGAAATCGTACATTTTGCTCACGTGCTCAAACCGCTGGCCGATATTGCACCGGACCTCAGGCACCCTGTTGAAGGATTGACCTACAATGAATTGTGGGCCAAGGGCGACTGGGCGGGTGCCGGATTGATTTTGCTGGATCCGGGTTTTCTCGATTTCCGGTCACGACGAGTGGTGAACAATCCAGGTGACGCCTGAGCATCCGAATACTGTCGCACTTGAGCCGTAAACGGTAACATTGGCCCCATGAAAAACACGGGGAAATTTTCAGGCTTTTGTTGTGCGCCATAAGTATATTTTCCTGCATTCCCGTATTTGCATCCCCAGTGCAGGTATTCGAATGCAACATTTTCCTGCCACGAAGCCCTCTGCCCATCGATTCCCTTGACTTCAAATTCACAATGCGAAGGCATGTGATTGAATCAGACCCCATCGAAAATATCGAAACCAGCTATTGGAGCCAGGCCAAATTCGCTGATAACGGCAGTTTTGAGCTGGATATTTACCCACTCGAAGGAGGAGTGCGCACCGAATAGGCCAGAAACATTGCAACGAAGATCCTGGATGGCTACGGGGTAGTCGGCGATGAGCTGGAAGTCAGGGCGATCGGAAGCACCGAAACAGTTGAATATGAGGGTTATGTAGTAGAAGAATACAGCGTCGTTTTTGTCAGGGACGACGGTACCGTTCTGGATGACCATTTAAATTATCCCGAAGTGATAGACCCGTCCATGTTCGATACTGCAGCATGCTTTGTCGTTTGGCGCGTGCCGGGAGATGGCATCCCTTGTTCGGGAATCACCGGTGGTGGCGGAATTTGCACGACGGGTACATACCAGGGAAACGTGACATCGATCACAACCGAAGAGCACGAAGCGGATCACGGTGATACCTTCGCTATCAATGCTGGAATGAATGATGCCTGGGTCAATGCCGAAGCGGATAAACAGGGAATGTTTATCACGGTCTACCCGGACCTTGGGATTATTTTCCTGGCCTGGTTCACTTTCGATACGGTGCCACCACCGATGGGCACACCGGCAGTGTTCGGGGCCGCTGACCAGCGCTGGGCAACAGCTGTCGGTCCTTACAGCGGTAAAAGCGCGCAACTGAAAGCAGAGCTGACCTCGGGTGGCATATTCAACGCATCTGTGCCTCTGCCAAGCCAGGATACCAACTACGGCACGATCAACCTGGACTTCAATAACTGTAACGAGGCCACGGCTGAATTTGACTTTCCCTCGGCAGGAGAGTCCGGTCAATTTACGATCACGCGCGCACTGGCGGAAAACTCGGCGCTTTGCGAAGCCCTGAACACTGAGTGAAAAGAAACCTCACCCCTAAATATTCAGGCTGCGGCCACCATCCACTGCCAGGATCTGGCCTGTAACATAAGACGCATCCAGGCCGAGAAATACCACCGCCCCGGCAATGTCTTCGGGTGATCCGGTTTTCTTCATCACGGTCCGTTCCAGTATGTAATCCTTTACGCTTTGGGAAAGCTCGTTTTCGGGCCACATAATGGCGCCAGGTGAGACCCCGTTCACACGAATGTCGGGGCCAAGTTCCCTTGCCAAAGAAAGCGTCATCATCGCCAGGGCAGATTTCGACATGCAGTACAGGGTGTGCCTGCGCATGGGCCTTTCGGCATGGATATCCAGGATATTGATAATTGCGCCACGAGCGTTTCTGAGCTCCGGCAACAGTGCCTGGGAAAGAAAAAACGGGCCCCGGGCATTACTGCCCATGAGGTCTTTCCAGGTCTCTCCTGTCACCTCTCCTACAGGTGTGGGATAGAAACGGGAGGCATTATTAACCAGCAGATCCAGATGAGCAGCCTGCTCCCTGAACCGTTCAGCCAGGCCCTCCGCCCCGTTTGGAATGGAAAGGTCGGCCTGCATTAAAACTGCACTATCAGCACGAATCCGGTTAAGTTTATCAGCCAATTCCGCTGCCTCACCTTCGCTGGAACGATAGTGCAGGAAAACCCGGCAACCGCGTTCATGCAGGGCTTGGGCGATAGTCGCGCCGATACGCCGGGCGGCACCGGTAACCAGTGCGGTACAGGTTCTGGACTTTGCGTCTTTACTCACTGAAACTAATTCCCATGCCTGTCAACAATTCCCTGGCCATCCTGCCCCAACCATCTGTTGAGCTCAAGCAACACAGTGAAGAACTCGAAGAACGTATCCGTTCGCTGATTCGGGCAGATGGCCCGATGCCGTTTTCCCGTTACATGGAAATGGCCTTGTACGAGCCGGGATTGGGATATTACAACGCGGGCCTTGAAAAATTCGGTGCGGGCGGGGATTTTGTCACGGCACCCGAACTGGGAAACGTTTTCGCACTTTGCCTGGCAAGACAAATCGAGCAGATCGCAAAAGACATGGAAGACTATTGCATCCTGGAGCTTGGTGCAGGGAGCGGCCAGCTGGCCGTGGATTTGCTGAGCGCGCTCGATGACAGCAATTTCCCATCGCGCTACCTGATTCTGGAACGAAGCGCGGACCTGCGAAAACTGCAGTTCGAATCCATTAGGACGGCACACCCGGAATGGACGGAACGTGTGGAATGGCTGGACGAGCCGCCTTTGGCGCCCTGGCAAGGTGTGGTAATCGCAAACGAAGTCATTGACGCACTTCCGGTAGAGCGATTTCGGGTTTCCCGGGGAACAGTTCTCCGGGCCATGGTCGATCTCAGCGACAACATGCTTGGATGGACGTACGAAAAAGCCCCGGAATCACTGATTGAGGCCGTTAGACGGATAAATGGAAATGGAGTGGTCCCTCTAGCGGACGGTTACACCTCTGAAATATCACTGATGCTCTCAGCCTGGCTAAAAGGCCTGGTTTCAGGCCTGAGCAAAGGTTACGTTCTATTGATTGACTACGGCTATCCGCGCCGGGAGTATTACGCAGCGGAGCGCAACAATGGAAGCCTTGTCTGTCATTACCGCCACCGGGCACATGACAACCCATTCTGGTATCCCGGGCTACAGGATATCAGTGCGTTCGTAGACTTCACCGCGGTCTCTGAGGCTGCAGATGCCTGTGAGCTCGATTGCGCAGCCTACACAAACCAGGCGATGTTCCTGCTTGGGTCCGGGTTGGAGGAAATTTTGCAAAGCCTGGAACATCTGCCGGATAAAAAACGCCTGGTGCTCTCCGCCGAGATAAAGCGCCTGACCTTGCCCGCAGAGATGGGAGAGAAATTCCAGGTGATGGCCCTGAGCCGCGGCCTGGACCTGAATTTATGCGGATTTGATTTACTCGATCTCAGATACCATTTGTGAAACCTGCGTTTTCCGGCTAACCCGCATATGGACGGGGATCAAGCTCACTGATAGCCTGGATTCTGGCAATCCTTAGTTTTTCCCCTAGCTCCGGCCCCTGTTCCAGTACCTCGGACTGTAAATCCCGTGCCTGCACTGATAATGCAGCCTTTAGCGCCATCAACAGAAACCTGCCCTGGGGATAATCACGATCCTGCAGCCCTTCCCTTCCCAGGTAGTCTGCTTCGCAAGCCTGTACAAACTCTGACAGGTCGTTCTGGCGAATTGCGTCCAGCTGCTCCAGCAGCTTCATTACATTCGACGGGCGCATTTCAAGTACCCGGTGACATCGTATATGCCCGGCGCATACACGGCTGGCCAATTTCTGAACTGCCGAAGGCACACGGAAACGCTTGCAAACAGAATTCACCAGCGGCAGCCCACTGTTTTCGTCCCCATGGTGAGCGGGCAGTTCCTGTTCGGGTGTCAGGCCCTTGCCAAGATCATGCAGCATGATGGCGAAAACCACTTTCGGCCCGTAACCCCTGGCCGCAGCAAGATCCATCGCCAGGTCCAGGTGCAGACCGGTATCAATCTCCGGATGCCATCTTGGATCCTGCGGTATCCCGTATAGCTTGTCGACCTCGGGCAGCAAAACCTTCAACGCACCACATGCACGCAAGGTGGAAAGAAAAACGCTGGGACGAATACTTCCCAGTGCCTTGAATATCTCGCTCCAGCTGCGCTCAGCCACCAGGTGTTCGAGTTCGCCGGCTTGGGTGATGTCCTGCATTAGGCTCAAGGTATCGGCGTGAATTCTGAAGCCCAGACCGGCGAAGCGTGCAGCGAATCTTGCCACCCGCAATACGCGCAGCGGGTCTTCGGCAAATGCCGGAGAAACATGACGGAGAATCCGCTGCTCAATATCCGACTGGCCAGCAAAAGGATCGACCAGGTTTCCTTGCTCGTCCTTTGCGATGGCATTGATGGTAAGGTCACGCCGCAACAGGTCATCTTCAATCGAAACACCCGGGTCAAAATCAACACTAAAGCCGTGGTAACCGTGACCCTGCTTTCTTTCGGTCCTGGCTAAAGCATATTCGTCACCGCTTTGCGGGTGAATAAATACCGGAAAACTGCTGCCTACCTGCTTGTATCCTGCTTCAAGCAACTGATCCGGCGTGGTTCCGGTTATTACCCAGTCACGCTCAGCAACATCCAGGCCCAGCAATTCATCTCTGACTGCACCACCTACCAGGTAGGTTTTGGAAGACATTAGCGCCTCGCCCGCATCCGGATCTCACGCAGTCTTTTTTGGCGCGTGGAGCTCACAAGGTAGTCCGGAACCAGGGTTTCAATCGCTGCCGGCACAATCCCGAAATACCCCAGGGCATTTTGTCCGGTGGTGTTTTCTTCCTGCAAAGAATGATAATTGTCCAGCGAGAAGGGCTTCCCCGGCACCAGGCCAAGTAAAATACCCTGGACCCTTGATGCCAGGTTCGGCAAACCAAAAACCCACCTCTTGATGCCCATGGTTGCGACTGTAAACTTTAACAACTCCAAAAGCGTATACACGCGTGGCCCGCCAAGTTCATAAGTTCTGCTGAATGTGGACCGGTCTCCCAGGCTGGCTGCCGCTACTGCCGCAACATCACCGGCGTAAACCGGTTGCATGCGTGAATCACCACAGGCCAGCGGCAAAACCGGCGTCCATTTGAGCAGTTCTGCAAAGCGGTTAAAGAAGCTGTCACCACGCCCGAAAATTACCGCAGGTTGCAATATCGTGACCTGTAGTTCTTGTTCCGAACTTAGCAGGATTTCGGCTTCACCCTTGCTCGCTAGGTAATGGCTCCTGCCCTTACCGGCATTGAGAGCGCTGATGTGCAAAATTCGCTGAACTCCGACGGTTTTGCAGGCTTCAATGATCGATTGAGTCAACTCGACATGCACCCGTCTGAATCCCTTTCCGCCAAACCCGCTTTCATTGAGTATCCCGGCCATGCTGATGATTGCACCTGCACCTTCGAAGTGTTTGCTCAATGTTTTGGGATCGTAAACATCGGCCTGGACAAGTTCGGTGCCCGGTTCAAGCCTGAACGTCTTGCAGCGGTCGGTATTGCGGCTAAGCACCATGCACCGGTGACCATCTGCCACCAGTTCCTGCACCAGGTACCGGCCCAAGAAACCACTACCACCAACCAGAACGACTTTCATTACTTAAGCCTCACAAATCACCTCGGCGGTCTCTACCGGCTTCATGTTACTAGAATCCAGGCCAGGCATTCTGCTTGAAACCCTGGTTACGGGCTGTTGTAAACGCCAGTCGTATATGGCGGTAAAGGCAAGCACCCTTGGTATGTAATCACGGGTTTCAAAGTAGGGAATGGTTTCGATCCATACAGCCGCATCTTCAACAGGCCTGGTATCGAGCCAGCGATCCACCGCATCTGGTCCGGCGTTATATGCCCCCGAAACCAACACCGGGGTTTGCCCGTATTTGTCCAGTAAATCCCGCATGAGATAGTGTGCCAAACCGGATGTTCACGTCTGCTTCTTCCAATTGGGAGCTCCCCTTGTAAGCGAGACCGTGCTGACGGGCCAATCGACGGGTAGTAACAGGTGTAATCTGCATTAAGCCCAGGGCCCCCGCCGGGGAGCGGGCAGAATCAACAAGAGCACTTTCAGCGCGCATCACACCGTGAATCCACGAAGCATCCAGGCGGTTTTGCCCGGACGCCAGCATAACTTCCTGTTCCCATAGAACCGGAAACCTCCATTCGTAAAATTGCCGGTCACCACTATCTCCGAGAGCGAAAATCGCCCGGTCATGCCAACCCTCTTCCACTGCCAGGGCGGCGGCGGTTCTCAGCCCTTCGGTGTCCAGCCGTCCTGTCGCTAATGACCATTCAGCCAATGCCCAGTCTTCGAGGCCGGCGGCTCGTAATTCCAATGATCTTGAGAAATCGGCCTGTTGCTTCAAAGCATCAATAGCCTGCCGATTGACAGCTGGCTCTAGCGGGCAGATGGAATAAGGTTTTTTCAAATTATCAGCCGCTAAAAAACCGTAATAACTGGCTTCTTTGGACAGGGATTCCTGAATAAGCATTGCTAGATCGGGTTTTCCGAGTTTCTCCAGGGCAATTGCGCGCCAGTAACGCCATCGACCATCTGCTTGTGACTCTGCCGGTAATTGCTCAATTATGCTATCCAGCGTAGACCATTCTTTTGATACCAGGGCCACTCGAGCCCACCATTGCAGAACCTGGTCATCGCGATGCGAATCGGGCAGTGCAGCCAGGACATCCAGAGCATCATCGCTCAGGGCTACAGCCGACTGGAGCGCGATTTCCCGGATAATCCCCCCCGTGCATTGGCTGGCCAGCTAAAGTACTTGTCCAGCTTCCTGAATATCTTCCAGGCGCTCTGCGCATCATCTCGCGCAAAGCGTTTTAGAGAAATACCCACTATCTCCCGGGTGATTTCCTGGTCCGGCCAGTTGATCGCCTGGCCAAGTTTCCGGTAACCGCCCCTGTTCATATCCTGCCAGCGCTCCAGCCAGACCCGATCCGGTGCAGGGAGAAAACGTGCAAGGTAAAGCGTAAAATGCGGATTGCCTTCGGCCATTGCCAGGTAAATCCTTTCCCACGCCAAAGTCGGCGTAATACCGCCAGTCTTATTCAGCCAGGCAAAAACCGGGTCACATTCAGGAGGCTGTGATTTTCCAGCTGTCCACAAAGATTGTGCTTCCTTCATCAAGCCGTCAGCCTTGCCCGTGTCAATCAGGGCGCGAGCCTTGTAGCAGCGTAACTCCGTGCTTGATGTCGGGGTGGCGAATTGAAGGAATTCAGACCGCTTCTCCTGCCGACCAAGAGTCTTGAGCCAGGCTTGTCTAAGCCCTGCTGTAAACGCCCAATCTGCATGTTGCTCCAGAAAATCTGCAATTTCGGCAGGCCGGGTGCTCGCTCTCTGCCCGTTCCCTTGCCACCAGGTAATCAACGACAGACAACATAGCCTCGTAATTCGGAACCGATTGGTTGGTCTGGATCTTGTACTTGCCATTGACTACCATGGTAGGAGTTCCACGTGGTGCATAAATGCCCAGCTTGTCATTATTCTGTTTTTGGCGCATGTTCAACATGAAACTGTTATCAAGCGCGAGATACTTTTCCCTGTCCGCACCCTGCTCGGCATAGAAGCTTGCGAGATCTTCCAGGGTTCGCATCTGGCGACGGTCTTTCCAGATCGCATTCATCAACGGCACATGAGCCTCTTCTTCAATCCCCATGATTTCGGCTATCAGGTAAGCCTTGGCCAGCAGATCCCAGGCCGCGCGTCCAAAGCCAACAGGAATCCGGTTCAGTTTGACGTCTCCTGCCTGCTTTCCCTTCCAGTTTTGCATATGCGGTTCAAAGTCATTACAAGCGTGACAGCCATAACTGAATATCTCGGTTACGTTTACAGTATCTGACTTTCGCGCTGATGGCGCTTGTACCAACCGCAGGTAGTGAACACCCTCACTGTACGGTTCATTTGCCGCAGGCTGTGCCTGAACGCTAATGTCCCAGCCAAGCAAAAACATCCCAAGCAATGCAATTTTTTTCATTTGAACTCCCCTGGCCTTCATGACCTGCACGCATACAGACCGTACAAAAGTGCGGCGGTTCCAATAACCGTTATCATGCTTATATTGCTTATTGTTCATCTCTGCTGTACAGGCCCTGAATATAACTGGAAACCGCTGTTATTTCCCCTTCGCTCATGCGCGCCGCCACTTCAGCCATAATGATGCTTTGCGAATCTTCTTCACCCCAGCTTGAACCGGATCTGAACCCGGTCAGCATCTTGCCCAGGTAGACAGCATGTTGTCCTGCCAGCGCCGGGTAGCCGGCCAGCGGATTGCCCTTTCCTGCCGGACCGTGACACGCCATGCATGCAGGAACACCGGTCTTGGGATTCCCTGCCCGGTAGAGAAGCTCACCCTGGCCAACCAGTGCAGGATCGGCAACGGCGGGTTTGGATTCCTGTGCTGCGAAATACGCAGAAAGATCAGCACTGTCCTGCTCGGTAAGCATAGCCAGTATTCCGGCCATCTCCAGCACCAGTCGCGCACCGCTCTTGATCAGTCTTAATTGACGTTCAAGATAAGCCTCGTGCTGGCCGGCCAGCTTGGGCCACATCGTCAATGTGCTGTTACCGTCAACACCATGACAGGCGACACAGGTGCCTGACAGTTCTTCTCCCCTGGCCGGGTCGCCTCCGGCCATCGCGGGCGTCACGACAAGTAACGTCATGTAAGCCAGGGCCCTGAATAAAACCTTCATTTCATATTCTCCGAGATTACAATGGTCGAAGCGGGTCGCTATTATCCCGAAACAATCCGCATTTTGCACGAAGGATTCATTGAGGGTTTGATAATGCTTAACGGGTCACTGCACACATGACCAGGGTCAACCCCTTTCGTGGCGCGCGATACGTACTCAGTGCCCACCAGTTACACCAACTCCCACCGGACAAGGGTGTTGAAATCGCAATAGCAGGACGGTCGAACGCCGGAAAGTCCAGTGCTATCAACGCGCTGACCGATCAGAAATCGCTGGCGCGGACCAGCAAGACTCCCGGTCGTACACAACAGATTGTGATTTTCGAAGTTGACGAGGATCGCCGAATTGCAGACCTTCCGGGTTATGGCTATGCCAAGGTATCCAGATCGCTAAAGGAACATTGGCAATCTGTAATGCAGGACTATTTCGAGCAACGGCAGTGCTTGAAAGGCGTTGTCCTTGTCATGGATATTCGTCATCCCCTCAAGCCATTTGATGCACAAATGCTCGCCTGGTGCCACGCTGCAGCAGTGCCATGTCACGTGCTACTGACCAAGGCAGACAAATTCAAGCGGGGCCCGGCGCAGTCAACGCTTTTGAAAGTAAAAAACGAAATGCCTGGTGATGGAAGCGTGCAGGTTTTCTCTGCAAAAAATCACCAGGGCCTGGACAAATTGGTGTCTCACTTGTGTGCCTGGTTCGGAATAACACAGGACAGCCCACAGCAAGATTCTGCCTGACAGCACCAACAAGGTTCTTTACACTAACCCGCCTTCATGCAATATGCGGGTTGCAATTATGAAAAGGACAGCGAAAACATGAGTTTTCCAGACACCCGCCCAAGAAGAATGAGGGCTGACGATTTTTCACGTCGATTGATGCGTGAAACCGTGCTGACTGCGGATGATCTCATTTGGCCGGTTTTCGTACAGGAAGGGCAAAACGTGACCGAGCCTGTCGCCTCCATGCCTGGTGTTGAGCGTCTGAGCATTGACCGCTTGCTGAAGAAGGCCGAGGAGTGCCTGAACTTGCGGGTGCCTGCAATCGCGCTGTTCCCTGTTACGCCGGATGACGCAAAATCTGAGGATGCCCGCGAGGCGTTTAACCCGGACGGCCTGGCGCAAAGGGCCATTCGGGCACTTAAGGAAAAACTGCCCGAACTGGGCGTTATCACCGATGTGGCGCTGGATCCATTCACCACCCAGGGCCAGGACGGGCTGATCAACCAATCGGGCTATGTCGTCAATGATGAAACCGTTGAAGTGCTTACGCGCCAGGCCATTTCACATGCCGAAGCCGGGGCTGACATAGTTGCACCATCCGACATGATGGATGGACGAATCGGTGCTATTCGACGGGCATTGGAAGAAAATGGCCATGTAAACACCCGAATCCTCGCCTATTCAGCCAAGTACGCGTCGGGCTTTTACGGACCGTTCAGGGATGCAGTCGGATCCGCAGCACACCTTGCAGGCGGAAACAAGTATACCTATCAATTGGATCCCGCCAATTCGGATGAGGCGATCCGGGAAGTGGGCCTTGATCTCGAAGAGGGCGCTGACATGGTGATGATCAAGCCCGGACTACCCTACCTGGATATCATCAAAACCGTCAAAGAAGTTTTCGGCGCACCCACATTTGCCTACCAGGTTTCCGGAGAGTACGCGATGCTCAAGGCCGCTTCCCAAAATGGCTGGCTGGATGAAGAAGCGGTCGTGATGGAGGCCTTGACGTCAATTAAGCGGGCTGGAGCCGATGCCATTCTGACTTATTACGCACTACAGGCTGCCGTGTGGATCAAGCAGCACCACTGACCCGGCTGGCAGTATTCGGGAGCCCGGTCAAGCACTCACTTTCTCCCCGGATTCACCAGCTGTTTGCTGATCAGGCCGGTATTCCCGTGGAATACAAGGCCATAGATGTCAGCGAAGATTACCTTTCACGAGAGGTTCAGAAACTCGCAGATAACGGCGGCAGGGGTTGTAATATAACCCTGCCATTGAAAAGCCGGGCATTCCAACTGGCCAACCGGTCCAGTGAGCGGGCGGAGCTGGCACAGGCTGCCAACACCCTGTTTTTCAAGACACCAACCCGGTGGTCGGCGGATAACACCGATGGTCCCGGACTGGTTCGCGATTTAACTTCAAACGCTGGAATTGTACTCACAGGCCGTAGTATCTGCGTGGTGGGTGCAGGCGGAGCAGTTGCCGGAATTCTCTATGACCTCCTGCAACAGAAACCCGCAAGCCTGACATTGTTTAACCGGACCGTGGAACGCGCCACCTTGCTTGCCGACAGATTTTCTCAGCTGGGAACCATCAAAGCTGAAAGCCTGGATGGAATCGATGGCACAGAACCATTCGACCTTGTGATTAACGCCATATCAACTGGCCATTACCGGCAGCAACCCGTACTCGTTACTGGATTGTTCGGTGTCGAAAGTTGCTGCTATGACCTGAGTTATGGCACGGCACATGAATTAACGAAAGCATGGTGCACTGAAAATAAAATCCAATGTCTTGACGGCCTCGGCATGCTGGTCGAACAGGCAGCCGAAAGCTTTCGTATCTGGACAGGTTTTGTGCCGGATGCCAAGTCAGTGCTCAAGGCGCTCAAGACCTGACAGCAAACGGTTCGGCCAAATTCCCGCGCTCATCCAGAGCCGGATAATCCAGGTTCCGTTTTTGACAGAATTCCGCCACGGTCGGGTGCAGCCATTCAAACCTCAATTGATTGCGGGTCGCGATATGCATACGGCTACTCGCGTACATTCCCGCAGCCTGTCTTTGCCGCTGGGCTTCATACAGCACGATTGCAGCAGCAACCGAAACATTCAGGGACTCGCTCATGCCATGCATGGGTATACTGATTTGCTGGTCGACACAATCCAACGCCAAATCACTCACACCGAACAATTCGGTACCGAGCAGAAGCGCCGTTGGCCTGGTGTAATCCACTTCCCTGAAGTCACAGGCCTGATCCGAAAGGTGGGCAGCCACCTGGTGAAAACCCTTTGCTTTGAGCCATCGGGCTGCCACCCCCCATGGTCTTATGTGTGCGCAAGCCCATCCACTTCTCTGTACCGGATGATGTATGCCAGTGGCGGCGTGGATGGAAATCACCCGGAATGACGTTGACCTCGTGGATTCCAACTGCATCACAGGTCCTGATGATCGCGGAGAAATTTCGGGGTTTGTGGAGATTTTCCGCAAGGATGGTCAAATCCGGTTGCCTGCGCATCAGGACTCCATCGAGTTTTTCCAGGCGCTCTGGTGTCATGCACTAATTAGCCTAAGCGCCACCTTCAGACTGTTCACGGATAATGGACACTGATCTGAGCAGATTCGGTACCGCCTGGATCAACAACAGGGCAGGTAACAGTAAAATTAATGATTTTAGGACGAAAACAAGTGGTAATCCGCCTGCCTCTCGTGATTTTTCAAGCAGCTGCCAGGAGGAAAAAATATATTCCCAGGCAATCAATAACAGGAAAACACACAGGGGGATCAGGAACACTATTGTGCCGGCCATGTTGACTATTGCCTTGTGCCGGGCAGAACGGCCCCGGTAAAAAATATCAACACGGACATGTTCGTCCTGCTGTAGTGTCCAGGCGGCAGCGAGCATGAATACCGTTGCATGCATGTAGGTGACAGACTCCTGCAACCAGATCCAGCCGAGGTTGAATCCGTAACGCAGAACCACAATTGCGAATGTCAGCAGTACCATGGCCAGAGTGAGCCACGCTACGGCTTTCCCGGTCAGCGAAACGGTTTTTTCAAGAAACCCCATTTTGATTCGATGCAGCTAGTGCCCCTTCAATGTGATAATTGCGGAATCAGCGCTCCTGTCCCGTAAACAGGCGCCTATTTCCATTCTTTGAGTTTCCAGTACACCGGTCGAACCGGGTTGAGCGCCTCATCGCCTGGCTGAAGCTCCAACTGGCCATCACCGTCTTCATCGAAATAGTAATAGGGAAGACCATTCTCGGGCGTTACCTTGACCATGTATATCTGCCCGTTGATACTGTATTCCTCGATAATATTTTCTTCCTCTTTCCTGATTACCACACTGGGTTCGACCTGTTCTCTCACAATCTTGGGCGGAATTGGCGGAGGCGCTGCCAGGTCTTCCACGTCTTCTGCTTCATCCAGGGCAAACCCCGGGCCGACCATGAAAAAGCCAGCCACCAAAAAGAACCTGCCCACTGCTGTCTTACCCAATACTTTCACAGTTTTTGTCCCGGATTTCCCGATTTCAGATAACAATCCCACGCCGTCAAAATCGCTGACCTGTATCATATGCGTGGCTTTGCGTATGCTCAACATAACAGATCGCCAAGAGCATCATTGGATTACACACCGTATGACCGAACAGAATATGCCGGGGAAGACACTGTACCTCGTTGATGGTTCTTCCTACCTGTACCGGGCCTTTCATGCGCTGCCCAAGCTCAGCAATTCGAACGGGGAGCCAACCGGCGCATTGCTTGGCGTAGCCAACATGTTGCGCCGCCTGGTGAGGGAGGCCGATGGGGCCCATATCGGGGTCGTATTTGATGCAAAGGGACCCACATTTCGTCACGAAATGTACTCCGAATACAAGGCGAACAGGCCACCGATGCCTCCCGATCTGCAAAAACAGATTGAACCGATTCATGAGTTAGTAAAAACACTTGGATTGCCTTTAATTCAGGTCGATGGTGTTGAAGCTGATGACGTGATCGGAACCCTTGCCACAAAGGCGGATAAAGAAGGCATGAATTGCATCATATCTACCGGCGACAAGGATATGGCGCAGCTGGTTACCGGCCGCATCACGCTGGTAAACACCATGACCGAGAGCAGCATGGACCGGGAAGGCGTGAAGAACAAATTCGGTGTCACTCCGGAGCAGATCGCAGATTTCCTGGCGCTTACCGGTGACAAATCCGACAATATTCCAGGTGTTGAGAAATGCGGCCCCAAGACAGCGGCCAAGTGGCTGCAGGCATATGGCGACCTGGATCAGGTAATGTCCCACGCCGGAGAAATCGGCGGGAAAATCGGTGAATACCTGCGTGAAGCGCTGGACATTTTGCCCTTGTCCCGGGACCTCGCAACGATCCGCTGCGACCTGGACCTCGACGCCGCCCCGGATGATTTACAACAGGCCATTGTCGACGAAGATGCCCTTCGAAACTTTCTGCAGCAATATGAATTCAACAGCTGGCTACAGGAACTGGGCGAGGACGGGCATCAGCAGGAACCGGATCTCAGCTACTCTATTTTGACCCATCAGGATGAACTGAATGAGTGGATAAAACGCCTGGAGACCTGTGATCTCTTTGCTTTTGATACTGAAACCACCAGCCTTGACCCCATGCAGGCTGAACTGGTGGGAGTCAGTTTCTCCATCAAGGCCGGGGAGGCTGCCTACGTGCCGGTGGCCCATGATTATGCCGGCGCTCCGGCACAACTGGATCGCGATGAGGTACTGAAAGCCCTCGGACCGTTATTGAACAACCCCCGGATCCTCAAAGTAGGCCAACACATCAAGTACGACATGAATGTGCTGTCGGGGTATGGCGTCGGGATACAAGGCGTGGCATTCGATACCATGCTTGAATCCTACGTGTTCAACAGTACCGGCAGCCGCCACGATATGGATTCGCTGGCGCTCAAATACCTGGGCAGGCAAACCACTCATTACGAAGACATTGCCGGCAAGGGTGCCAGACAGATTTCCTTCAGCCAGGTTCCGGTCGAGGACGCCGGTCATTACGCCGCGGAGGATGCGGATATCACCCTGCAATTGCATCAACACCTTTGGCCAAGACTGGAGGAGGAGCCCGGCCTGGCAGCCGTATTGACAGAGCTCGAAATCCCTTTGATTCCCGTACTGGCAAGAATGGAGCAGCGTGGAGTCCTGATAGACGGAAAGCTGCTTGGGGAACAAAGCCGGGAAATGGCCAGCCAGATGCTCACATTGGAAGAACAGGCATATGCCGAAGCCGGCCAGCCTTTTAACCTTGGGTCACCCAAGCAATTGCAGCAGATCCTGTTCGAAAAGCAGGAACTCCCCATCATCCGCAAGACGCCCAAAGGACAGCCATCAACCGCCGAGGATGTGTTGCAGGAACTGGCCAGGGACTACCCCTTGCCGAAACTGATCCTGGAATATCGCACCCTGTCAAAGTTGAAATCGACCTACACCGACCGGCTACCGGAACAAATCAACCCGCGTACCGGCCGTGTTCATACCTCCTATCACCAGGCAGTTGCTGCCACCGGTCGATTGTCTTCTTCAGGACCGAACCTGCAAAACATTCCAATTCGCAGCGAGCAGGGCAGAAAGATTCGCGAAGCATTTATCGCGCCGCCAGGGCAGCTGGTCCTGGCTGCGGATTACTCTCAGATTGAGCTTCGAATCATGGCTCATTTATCCAGCGATGCTGGATTGTTGAAAGCTTTTCATGACGGTGTTGACATTCATAGCGCAACCGCCAGCGAAGTATTTGGCACTGAGTATGAGACCGTCAGCGCAGACCAGCGCCGTGCTGCGAAGGCGATTAATTTTGGCCTGATGTATGGCATGTCAGCCTTTGGACTTGCCCGCCAGCTTAATATTGCGCGCAGAGAAGCCCAGGAATACATGGACCGTTATTTCACCCGTTATCCTGATGTGCAGGCCTTCATGGATAAAACACGGGGCCAGGCCCGCACACAGGGCTATGTAGAAACACTGTTTGGACGCCGTCTCTACCTCAACGAAATCAATGCCAGCAATATGCAACGACGCCAGGGCGCCGAACGGGCCGCCATAAACGCGCCCATGCAGGGTACAGCAGCGGACATTATCAAGCGTGCCATGTTGAGTGTTGATGAATGGCTTCAGAATGAGCACACCGATACCTACCTTGTCATGCAGGTCCACGATGAACTGGTACTTGAGGTGCCGGAACACAAACTGGAGCAGATCAAGGCTGGTGTCACCAAACGGATGTCAGCGGCTGCCAGCCTGAATGTTCCGCTGGTGGTTGATGCAGGGCATGGCCTCGATTGGGATTCGGCTCATTGATGCTGATGAAGGGGTGTGATGGTGCTGAAAGGATCGTAGAAGCGATGATTAAGCAGAATCGCCAGCGGTGGTTCATGTAAAAAAATTTCCGGGGCGGGAACATATCCGGCGTAGCTGTTGTCTTAACCCACAGGCTGAGCTTTCAGCTTAGATTCGACCCCTCCCTGGACGAATCGACAATGGATTCGGTCAGTCCCCCTTTTTTACCGAATCCTTTTTTAACCCCGGAAGATTCGTCTTTCGGGGTTTTTTAATGCCCCGAATAACTATCTACGCCAGCCAGTCGGTTGGTTTTAGATATGTATCCGTCAATTCAGCTTCTGGTGTGCCAGGCTCAGCCTGCCAGTTGTAACGCCAACTCACCCGTGGTGGCAACGACATCAAGATGGATTCCGTGCGTCCCCCGGATTGCAATCCGAACAGGGTGCCGCGGTCGTAAACCAGGTTGAACTCTACGTAACGTCCCCGGCGATACAACTGAAATTCACGTTGTGACTCTGTGCTGGGCGTGTTCTTTCTTTTCTGCACAATGGGCAGATAGGCATCAAGATAACTGTCTCCAACCGCTGTCATGAAATCAAAACAGCGCTGGAAACCCCATTCGTTTAAATCATCGAAGAACAAGCCGCCGACACCACGAGATTCATTCCTGTGCTTGATAAAAAAGTAATCATCACACCACTTCTTATAGCGCGGGTAAACATCATCTCCAAACGGGGCACAGGCGGCCCGTGCGGTACGATGCCAGTGCTCCACATCTTCCAAAACCGGGTAGTAGGGTGTCAGGTCATATCCACCACCAAACCACCAAACCGGATCAGAGTCCTGCTTGTCTGTAGTGAAAAAGCGCAGGTTCGAATGACTGGTGGGTATGTGAGGATTTCTCGGATGAATGACCAGCGACACCCCCAGTGCCTCAAACCCCCGTCCCTCAAGCTCCGACCTGGCTGCCGTGGCCGAAGGTGGCAGATTGTCGCCGCATACATGTGAGAAATTGACAGCCGCCTGTTCAAATACCAAACCATTGCGCAATACCCGTGTTCGGCCCCCGCCGCCACCCTCGCGGTCCCAACTGTCTTCAACAAAGTCCGTCTGGCCGTCAACATCGGCCAGCGCTCGGCAAAAGTTGTTCTGTAATTCAAGCAGGTAGGCTTTAACGGCTTTGAACGTCATTTATCCCCCGCGAATAGCTTTGCCCGTTTTGATATCACGAATCTCACTGGTGCTTTTCCGGACCCCCAGCGGTCCTGCAAGGATACCTCCAAGGAAAGTCCCGAAGTATTCCTCGATTTTTCCGGCACTTCGGGCAGGTGGTGAAGAGTGGGGGTTGGCGCTGGTGGAAACCAACGGACCGCCGAATGCTTCACATAATTCCACGCACGGCTCATGCGCAGTCACCCTGATGGCTATCGTGTCATGTTCTCCGGCGATAATATCCGGCACATTTTCACCTCGTGGGAACAGCCATGTGACCGGTCCGGGCCAGGTTTTCGCGGCCACCTCGAATTGGCCTGAGGCTACCTCAGCAACCCAGCTGGAAAACTGTTCAAAGCGGCTCCCAATCAGGACCAGTCCTACGCTGGCAGGCCGGTGTTTCAAGGCAAGAAGATTGCCAATCGCGGTTTCATTTCTCGGGTCACAGCCCAGGCCAAAAACGGCTTCTGTCGGGTAGGCAATGATTTGCCCTTTGCGCAAACAATTTGCGGCTTGTTCGGTGTTGAGCAGCATATGCCGCATCGGGCCCGATTATCCCGTAGAAGCCCCGGTAGCTGTTTCTTTCTTCACGGTCTTTGCCCTGGCTGTCTTCTTGCCGGAGGTCTTTTTGCTGCTTGTTTTCTTTTTGCTGACCTTCTTTTTGGACGTTTTCTTGCGTCCGCGCTTACGATCAGGCACTGCTGCTATCAACTCTTCGCATTCAGCAAGTGTCAGCGATTCGGGTTCCCGGTCCTTGGGAATGCGGGCATTCTTGTTTCCGTCAGTTATATAAGGGCCATAACGTCCGCGTAGCACCTGCATTTCAGTGCCCTCAAACTGTAGAATTATGCGATTGGCATCAAACTCTTTCTTATCGGCAATCAACTCCAGGGCACGCTCAAGTGTAACCGTATGCGGGTCATCCTCTTTCATGGAAACAAACTTGCTGCCAAAGCGGATATAGGGGCCGAAACGGCCAATACTCGCAGCTACTTCTTCCCCTTCCGGAGTGACACCCAGATCACGCGGCAGCTTGAACAGTTCCAGGGTCTCTTCAAGCGTAATAGTTTCGAGGCTCTGCCCCGGCCGCAAACCTGCAAACTGGGGTTTATCCTCGTCGTCACGATGGCCAATTTGAGCATGCGGTCCATAGCGGCCAAGGCGCACAGTGACGTCTTTACCGGTTATCGGGTCTTTTCCAAGAATGCGAACCTGCTTGGCCTCGTCCCGGGTGACGGTTTCCTCTTTTTCCCGGACTTTTTCGATGAATGGCTTCCAGAACTTCTCCAGCAAGGGAATCCAGTCTGTTTCGCCTCGAGATACGGCGTCCAGTTCATCTTCCAAACGCGCCGTGAACTCATAATCAACGTAGTGACTGAAGTGATTCTCCAGGAATCGCTCTACTACCCGCCCGGTATCCGTGGGGTAAAAACGGCGGCGAACCAACTCGGCATATTTGCGTCGCACCAGCGTGGAGATGATGCTGGCATAGGTAGACGGACGGCCAATTCCATATTCTTCCAACGTCTTCACCAGGCTTGCTTCTGAAAATCGTGGTGGCGGCTCCGTAAAGTGTTGTTCCGCCCTGATCCCTTCAACCATGACAGTATCGCCCTGGTTTAATTCGGGCAGCCTTTTTTCGTTCTCTTCTTCGCCCTTTGGTGCACTGACTTCATAGGCAGCGAGGAATCCGGGGAAGGTAATGACGGAACCATTGGCGCGGAATGTCGCATCCGAACCGCAATCAAACTCAACTGCTACGGTATCGAGTAGAGCCGGTGACATCTGGCTGGCCAGGCAGCGTTTCCATATCAGTTCGTACAGCCGGAACTGGTCTTCGTTCAGGAAAGAACGGATTTTTTGAGGTACCCGCCCCGCTGACGTCGGACGGATAGCCTCGTGCGCTTCCTGTGCATTCTTGGACCTGGTCTTGTAGAAATTTGGCTTTCCCGGCACATAAGCCTCGCCAAACTGTGACTTGATCTGGCTTCTGATGTCCCGCAGCGCATACTTGGACAGAGAGACGGAATCCGTTCTCATATAAGTAATCAAACCCTCGCTGACCCCACCTATTTTTACACCTTCGTAAAGTTGTTGGGCCGTACGCATGGTTTTTTGAGCGGAAAACCTGAGTTTTCTCGATGCGTCCTGTTGCAAAGTCGAGGTAATAAACGGTGGCGCCGGTCTCCGCTTTCGTTCTTTTCGGGTGACGCGATCCGCCGTCAGTCTTCCCGCGGCAGTTGCCAGCAGGCGATCCCTGACGACTGTTGCGCGTTCGCCGTTATCAATATCGAACTGACGAAAACGAACACCATCCAAGCTGGCCAGGTTAGCACCAAAAGTACTTTCACCTTTTTTCAGATCGGCTTCTATACTCCAATATTCGCGTGCAATAAATTTTTCGATCTCCCGTTCACGCTCGACAATCATCCTCAATGCAGGGCTTTGAACCCGGCCGGCAGATAGTCCGGTCTTGATTTTTTTCCACAATAAGGGAGACAGATTGAAACCTACGAGATGATCAAGCGCACGACGGGCCTGTTGGGCATTGACCAGGTCCATGGACAATTCCCTGGGGTTCTCAACGGCCTCCTTGATAGCTCGGGGCGTTATTTCAGAAAACTCTACCCGGAAAAACGGCAACTTCCCAGCAAGGCCTTTTCCCCTGAGAATTTCACAAATGTGCCAGGAAATGGCTTCACCTTCGCGATCAAGATCGGTTGCGAGATAAATGGCCTTGGCCTTTTTCGCTGCCCTGACGATGCGGTCTACATGTTTCTTACTGCCTTCACCCAACTCATAACGCATTGCGAAATTGTTTTCGGTGTCAACTGCACCGTCTTTGTAGGGTAAATCACGGACATGACCGTAGGACGCCATGACCTCAAACTCTTCGCCGAGGTAGCGGTTTATGGTAGTCGCCTTGGCAGGAGACTCAACGATTAGAAGATTTTTTGCCATTCTCGATTCAAGTCAGCACTAGTGTTCCGGAATTAATCAGAACCGCTTAAAAGTTAGGCAACCTACCCAGACTTTCGGAAAATATCAACCTGCGCAGAAACAGAAAGGGCAAATTGGAGGTTCCTCAGTGCCTGTATTCCTGTTCGTTGTCGAACATAAGGTCTTCCATCCAGGCGTAATTAGCTTCCTGGCCAGGCTGATTGAACAGAACCATCAAGACCACCCATTTCATGTCTTCCAGGGTAATTTCATGTGTCTCAAGTGCCAGCAAGCGATCAAGCACCAATTCACGACGCTGGGCATCCAGCATGCCTATATTTTCCAGGTACATCAGAAAGTCACGGCATTCTGTATCAAGACGGTTCACTTCATGATCAACGTAAACACGGATCGGGCGATCAGCTTGCAGGATCAGTTCGGGCTGGTGGCGCTGATCTGCCAGACCATCCAGCCATGCGAAAGCCTTATCAATCTCCCCATTGGTAAACCCGGCCTGGTGCAGATTTTCTTCCATTGATGCACGATCAGGTTCTTGCTCGGGCTCATCGTAATAGTACTTCTCGAAAAGAAACATTAGTACTTCGAGTACATTTTCTTTCATTTTTATGTCTCGTATTTGTGACTATCACACTAAATTTGTGTGTAGCCGTTTCTCTCAACTCCAACATATGCAGCATGGATGAGATCGTCGAATCCGTCAATCCTCTGGTCGAATTTTCGTAAAACGGGCACAGAATTGCCAGCCAGCAAGTTCACATAGGGTTGAACGGGTCATTACTCAAGCCGAACGCCAGTCTTTCTGCAATACCTGCCGCTACTATGAGGGCTCACCAGCCCCTGCAATTCCAGCATTAACAGCATGGATGAGACAGACTGCACCGGCAGGCCAAATACGCGAATAAGTTCGTCTACACTGCGGGGGTCAAATTCCAGCGCTTTCCACAATCGCAGATAATCCGGATCATTCAGCAGTTCATGATGGTTCTCCCGCAGGTCAGATCCGGACTCCGGCATGGCGTTGATCCGGGAGTTCAACTCGCGAGCCAGTTCGGAAGCCATGGGCGCCAGTTCTGTTAATACATCATCAACGGTCTCAACCAGGCGAGCGCCTTCCCTGATCAGCCGGTGACATCCTTTGACCATTGGGTTATGCAAGGAGCCAGGCAGTGCAAACACATCCCTGCCTTGTTCGGCTGCCATTCGTGCAGTGATCAAAGTGCCGCTATTGAGACCTGCTTCAATCACCAATACTCCAAGACTCAGGCCAGAAATTATCCGGTTTCGGGACGGAAAATGCGCACGCCGGGGAGGGACGCCTATGGGAAACTCACTGACCAGTGCCCCACCTGACCGGATGCGCCCAGCCAGCTAATGGCTACTGGCAGGATAAACTGTATCCAGGCCGGTGCCGGTAACGGCGACCGTTTGCCCGCCCGATAGCAGGGCGGCTTCATGGGCTGCCGAATCTATACCACTCGCCAGTCCACTGGTGATGGTCATGCCCCTGCGGCGGAACTCAGAACCGAATGCCTTTGCGTGCTCCAATCCACCACCACCACTGGGATTCCGGCTGCCGATCACTGCCAGCTGAGGCTGCCACAAAACGTCCGGGTTGCCATCGACGTATAAGGCAGCAGGCGGTGAAGGGATCCGTCGTAACAGGGCGGGATAGTGGTCACTGTCCCAGGTGATTAAACTATGCCCAGCAACCGAAAGCCAGGCCATATCTGCTTCCAGTAATGATTCTTCCGGCTGCCAGATGGCAGATATAACATCCCCTTTCAAACCCAGCTTCCGTAACTGTGACGCAGTGGAAGAAACCAGTTCTTCGATACTGCCGGCTGCTTCAACCGCGTTAATCAGTTTTCGCCCGGCCAGCCCGGGTGCCCTGATTGCTGTCAGCCAATGACTGTGCTTTTCAATAATCTTAAGCCCTGGAATTCAAAGAACCTCTGATTTTTCCATGGGCCATACTCAAATCCTGAGAATAGCCGGGACAAAAAAAGGGTGCGAAACCGCACCCTTCTCTAGTGTGGTGTAACGAATGCTTACAGTTTTTCGTCCGGATGACGCAGTATGTCGTGTTCACGGACCGGCCTCGCGCCGTCCATTACCAGGGCATAACTTACTTCATCAAAAACCCGGAATACCATGATGTGCGCATCATACTCATCTGGCAATTGGACTTTATCCCCATTCCATGTACGGGCATCGGCCATACTTCCTGCAGGATATTTGACACGATCGCGAATGTATTCTCCCGGACGGAAAGCTGAAAATACATGTCCGGGTTCAACTCCCTGCCTGGCACCGCCGCTGATAGCAACGGTCATGTAGTGGCCCACACCATAATGGGCTCCTTCTATGGCCAGCACTTTCAGGTTATCAGGAACACCAGGCATCGCTCGGGGCATGAAATATGTCGGGAAACTGTGATCATCTATGGGCAGGACAAAGTCACCTTCCTGAACTTCGGTGCGTCCTGCATCAATGCTCAAAATCGCAGGGGCACCTGTCTTGACCAGGGTTGCAGTGCTGACTTCATATAATTCATAACCAATAATTTCAACATTATCGCCCCAGGTGTTCACCGGCCGCCAGAAGCCTGCCGGAATGTCCAGGTCTCCGGGTGAATGAAGGCCATAGCCCTGGTCTATCGCCCGCTTCTTTTCTTCATCAGATTTGTAATAAATATTGTGCAACCGGACAATTGCCAGGCGCTGCCCCACGGAACCGGAAATTCCTCGTACATAGGTACGGTCACCGACGGTCGCATTTATACGTGTTTCAAGATTTTTCACAACGTATGGCAGAGTCGCGTACTGCGCAGCACTGACAATCCGGGCGTGCTGGATGAATGGCTTGATCATCCCAAGCGGAATCGCACTGATCGGTGCTCTTTCAACCGAACGCTTATCGGGAGAAAGGCGAACTTCAGGTTTACCTCTGTCCACCATGAGCCTTGGTGATCCATCGATATAAACCAAAGAAATTCTGTCCCCGGGATAAATCAGGTGTGGGTTTTGAATCTGCTGGTTGGCATGCCAAATAGCCGGCCATTGCCAGGGATGTTCCAAAAACCGGGCAGAAATATCCCAGAGTGTGTCGCCTCGGACAACGGTATACTCGTCGGGATGGTCGGCGCGTAGGGACACGTCCTGTGCCATTACAGCCCCGGCCAACATCGTCGCGAGAATGAGGTAAATGAGTTTCCTGATGACTTTCCTTCCCCAATCAGCAGGCATCCAGCCATTTTGACCGATGCGGTCATATTCGTAGTGGCGAACCATGTTCGTCATTAGCTATCATAATAAAAGTTGTGAGAAAGTTCACCTAAATTGTTTAACAGGAACATATTTCTGTGAAACGGTCAGATAGAGGTCAGCATGCTGGAAATACTGGAATTTCCTGATCCGAGGCTTAGAACGGTGGCAAAACCGGTCGAAGTCTTCGACGAAAAACTAGGCTTCCTGGTCAATAATATGCTTGAAACCATGTATGGCGCCAATGGTATTGGACTGGCTGCAACACAGGTAAATCAACATATTCGTCTTCTGGTGCTTGATGTAAGTGAGGAGCGGGATCAGCCAAAAATCTACGTAAATTCTGAAATAATCAATCAGGAAGGTGAGCAGATCTGTGAAGAAGGCTGCCTTTCTGTACCGGGTATATATGCCAATGTGAAGCGGGCGGATCACATCCGGATCAGGGCACAGAACTTAAACGGACTGATCTTTGAAGAGGATGCTGAAGGTTTGCACGCGGTATGCCTGCAGCACGAAATGGATCATCTTGAGGGGCGATTGTTTGTGGATTATCTGTCACCGCTCAGGCGCCAGATGGTAAGAAAGAAGCTTGAAAAAAACCGGAAACAGGCTTTACAGGAAGAACCTACCGGGACCCTGATCTGATCCGCCGGCACCATATGCAAGCCTACGCTGGCCAAACAAATCTGAGAATCGCATTTGCCGGTACGCCGGATTTTGCCGTGCCCACGTTGCAGGCCATGATCAGCGGAGGTTACAAACCTGTTTCCGTTCTGACACAACCGGACCGGCCTGCAGGCAGGGGACGAATACTTCAGGCAGGCCCGGTAAAACAGAGTGCCAATAACTCCGGCATCACGGTTTTACAGCCACAAAGTTTATCCGGAAAGGAAATACAGACTGCACTGCGGGCGATGCGCCTTGATTTAATGGTCGTGGTTGCCTACGGCCCGATCCTTCCTGAGCAGGTATTGCAAATTCCACGTTATGGCTGCTGGAATATCCATGCTTCCCTGCTATCACGTTGGCGTGGCGCAGCGCCCATTCAGCGTGCCATCGAGGCCGGCGACCATGAAACCGGGATCAGCGTGATGCAGATGGCTGCCGGACTGGATACCGGGCCGGTCTTTCTTCAATCAGCAACGGTCATCACGGCAGATGAAACCGGTGAATCATTGCACGACCGCCTGGCAGAGATGGGTGCTGCTACCCTGCTGGAATGCCTGGACAAACTTGATGCCCACGTCCTGCCCGAACCAGTGGCACAGGATGAGGGGTTGGTGAGCTATGCCAGAAAGCTGGACAAAACCGAGGCTCAAATAGACTGGCGCCTGCCAGCCACAAGCCTGGAGCGAAGAATCAGGGCGTTCAATCCGTGGCCAGTTTGCTGGTTTGATCTTGGTGGAGTACGGCTGCGGGTTTGGAATGCAAAGGCGCTCGAAGTCTTCAGCAACGAGCGGGCGGGTGAAGTCCTGGCCGCTAATACGGAAGGCATCGACATCAGTACGGGAGACGGCGTACTCCGTCTAATCGAAGTCCAAAGGCCGGGTGGCAAAAAAATGTCCGCAGCGGACTATCTCAATGCTCACCCCGTCCGTATAGCGAAATGAAAACGCAATTGCGTTCCGGCAACGCCCGCCTGGCGGCTGTCGGTGCTATCGGGGAGGTTCTGGATGATCGGCATTCTCTAACTGATAACTTCCTGTCTGAATCCGGCCTCCCACTCCGGGACCAGGCGTTTGCGCGTCACCTGGCCTATGGGGTATTGCGTTGGCTGGGCGCTCTGGAATGGCTGACTGTTCAACTTCTCAATAAACCACTTCAACACAAAGACAGGGACATCCGAAGACTGGTAATGATTGGCATTTTCCAACTCTGGAAAGATGAAACTGCCGAACACGCCGCAGTGCATGCAACTGCCCAATGCGCCAGGGACATGGGGAAACCCTGGGCAGTTGGGTTGGTAAACGCCCTGTTACGCCGTTTCCAGCGGGAACAATCCGACTTTTTGTTGCGGCTCGGAGAGCAGCGCAGTCAGTATGCCCACCCGGACTGGCTGCTGGACAGGCTTGAACAGGATTGGCCGGAGAAGTGGATAGAAATTGTCACAGAGAACAACCGGCAGGCTGCGTTCTGGCTGAGGGTCAATCGTCAGCGTACAGAATTGCAGAATTTTTGTAATGAAATTCAGCAACAGGGCTTTACCGCTGCTACCCACCCCCGGGTGCCCGATGCAGTTTCCGTGAAACCTGCCATGGCGGTGCATAAGGTTCCCGGATTCTCCGAAGGACAGGTATCGGTACAGGACCCGGCAGCGCAACTGGCTGTTGAACTGGTAAATCCCAGGGCAGGTGATCGGATTCTCGACGCCTGTGCGGCACCCGGTGGCAAGACCTGCCACCTGCTGGAACGACAACCGTCTATCGACCTGCTGGCACTGGACCGTAGTCCGGAACGATTGAAAATGGTCAGGGATAACCTGGATCGACTTGGTCTTGATTGCCGTTTGAAATCAGCGGACGCATCGAGACCGGAAGACTGGTGGGACGGAGCACCCTTCGACAAAATACTGCTGGATGCACCCTGCAGTACTACCGGGGTTATTCGCAGGCACCCTGAAATCAAGTGGTTACGAGATACGGCACAGGTACAAAAAGCGGTCAGGATGCAACAGCTTTTGCTGGAACGACTCTGGCCCCTGCTTAACACTGGCGGTATCCTTGTATATGCAACATGTTCCATACTAAAGAGTGAAAATCACGAGCAAATTCATGGATTTCTGTCCCGGCATGCAAATGCGAAGATCGTCGAGCCCGGTGAAACCCCGGATCAAGCGCTGTCTCCAGGTCAGCAAATACTGCCTGGCGAGGAAGGTATGGATGGCTTTTACTACGCCGTTATTTACAAGTCTGATTAGCCTGGCGCTGCTACTCACCGGCTGTTCCGAGGCAGGAACTGAGTATGGATTTAAGGTCCGGGACATACGTGTCAGCCCTGGATACCAGAAAATCCTGGCCCGTTATAACCAGGATCTCAGCCTCAGCCGTGAAGCTGTGGAAGCCCTGGAGAATGGTGTGCCGTTGACCATTTTGCTCGAAATAGAACTACGGGACAGCCTTACCCTGACATTGCTTGCAAATGAAAGCCGGCACTACGAGATACGTTTTTTGCCACTGAACCAGGTATATCAACTTGCGGGTCCTGGGACAGATAACGTCCAAAGTTTTCCTCGATTGCGCCATGTCCTCAATGAATTGGCGAACATGAGCGTAGACTTTAATACCGGGCCCCTGGCCCCGGGACCATACGAGTTTCGAACCCGAACCAGGCTGGAAAATTCAAGCTTGCCAGCCCCCATGCATCTGCCTGCCCTGTTTTCCACCGAATGGAAACACGACTCGGAGTGGTCTACATGGCCTTTCGTAATAAACGCTTGAGAAAGCGGCTGTTCCGCGTGTTGCCCATCGTGGCAGCACTGGCCGTGCTCCTGACTTCCCTGCTATTGGTCAGTAACGTAGAGCAGGATCCGGGCGGCTATGGTCGCCACTACCTTTGGGTACTGGTGCTAACGGGTCTGGCCCTGGTCCTGCTTTTTATAAGCATCTCTGTCCGGGCTTATTCACTGGTTCGCAAAGTTAAACGCGAAGCACCGGGCGCGAGACTATCGCTACGCTGGGTTAGAAATTTCCTGATGTTGTCCTTGCCCCCGGCATTGATCGTCTACTTTTTCTCCGCCTGGTTCCTGACCCGGACCGTGGACAGCTGGTTCGATGTCCAGGTAGAAGCAGCGCTGGCTGATTCGCTGGCGCTTGGCCAGGAATTTCTCGATGTTCGAACGCTGGAAGTACGCAACCAGATGCAACGCATGGGCCTGGAAATAGAGGGGCTGGAAAATGAGCCTGAGAGACTTCGCCGTGCATTGCTAAGACGTGTAAGCGCTTCCGGGCCAGTTGAGCTATCGGTGCTGACAGAAGCCGGCCGGGTGGTTTCCATGGCCAGTTTTAACGCTTTGTCCGACCTTGCCGATCACCCCGGCGACTACGCTTTATTGCAGGCAATTGAGCGTGGCGAATATGCACGCGCAGAGCCGACCACTGGAGACGGCCTCAGGATTCGCGTCATTCAGCAAATCCCCGCCACCTCAGCCGGAGACCCGGACCTGCTGTTGCAGGCGATCTTCCCGTTACCGGATAACATTACTGCGCTAACCGCGAATATTGGCAAGGAATACCAGCGTTACCAGAATGTCAGTTACCTGAGAAATTCACTTAAACAGAGTTTCCTGCTGATCCTGACCCTCGTGCTCGCCCTTACGGTTTTGCTGGCCATCCTGGCAGCGCTCAACGCCTCACGCCGGATGGTGGCGCCAATTTCAAATCTTGCTATCGCAACCCACAAGGTTGCTGCCGGGGACCTTGGCCAGGCCGTTGAGACACGGTCCAGGGACGAACTCGGTTTCCTCGCACAATCGTTTAACGAAATGACCGAGGCATTATTGAAAGCCAGCCAGGAAGCAGAATCCGCACGCGCACGCTTGCAGGAGCAGGGTGAATACCTGGAAACGGTCCTCGGCAGCCTGTCCTCAGGTGTGCTGACTTTCGACTCCAGGGGAAATATTGTGCGCGCCAACCGCGCCGCAGAACAGATTCTGAAACTGCCTGCCGGCTACGCCGCCGACCGGCATCTGAATGACATATTCAGGTTGGCACCATTTCTTGAACCATTTTCTGAAACTGTTTTGAACCGAATCAATCGCGGCAGGGCTGAATGGCAACAGGAAATCCGCCTCAAGCAAGCCGGCTCTCCTTTGGTTTTGCTGGTTCGCGGTTCCAGTTTGCCGTCTGTGACTGATAAAGATGGTGGGCACGTCGTGGTTTTTGACGACGTTACGATATTGAACCAGGCTCAGCGTGATGCTGCCTGGTCAGAGGTTGCCCGCCGACTTGCGCACGAAGTGAAGAACCCACTGACTCCCATCAGGCTGGCAGCCGAGAGGTTGCGAATGAAGCTGATGGACAAGCTGGAAGCCAAAGACGGGGAAATGCTGGATCGATCTGCCACAACCATCATTTCCCAGGTCGAGGCCCTCAGAAAGCTGGTGGATGCGTTCGGCGATTATGCCAGGGAGCCTGAGTTTGAAGTTACCGATTTGAATCTTGAGCAGTTAATCAAGGTCGTCGTTGCGCTTTATCGTGACGGTGACCCCAACACGGACTTACAGTTGGAATTATGCCCCGGGCCTCAGGGGCTGACTGCAGACGGCGGGCAGATTCGTCAGTTACTGCACAACCTGATTCGCAATGCCAATGAGGCCGCTGAGAATACCAACCGGGTCAGCATCACCATTCGCACAGCCACGTTCGAGAGGAATGGCGAAGCATGGCTTGAAATGGTTATTTCAGACAATGGCCCAGGCTTCCCCCTAGCGGTATTGGAAAAACCCTTTGAGCCATATGTCAGCCACAAGGCCAATGGCAGTGGTCTTGGTCTGGCGATTTGCAGAAAAATTGTTACGGATCATGATGGAAAAATTGCCATCAGTAACCCTGCGGGCGGTGGCGCAATGGCCAGTATCCTCCTGCCTCTGAAAAAAGGACTGGTGCAGGACAAGGAACACCGCGATACGGCATAAAGCACCCGCCGGGAATACCAACAATTTTCAGCCGCTATATCCACTCCAGGTGAATTCTGGCATTCTGTTGTTTCTTTACCACACTTAATTCCAATCAGGAAACAAACTGCGCGACCGAAAGCGGTGGCAATAAGCAGAAGACATCAATCCAAAGGCCGACGAGCATGCCCCAAGCGCAAATTCTGGTAGTAGACGACGAGCCCGATATTCGTCAACTGGTCAGTGAGATTCTGGCCGACGAGGGTTATGCCGTCTGTTCGGCGAAAGACGGCGAATCAGCACGTTCCGCATATGCCAATGAAAAACCCGATTTAGTACTTTTGGACATCTGGATGCCAGATATTGATGGTATTACGCTGCTGAAAGAATGGTCCAGCAGTGGCTCTCTTGCTTGTCCGGTGGTGGTGATGTCCGGCCATGGCACGCTGGAAACTGCGGTCGAGGCAACAAGGTTGGGTGCACACGATTTTATACAAAAGCCTCTGTCACTGGCCAAGTTACTGGCAACTGTAAATCATGCGCTTGAATCAGGTCAGAGCACACCTGCATCGGGTCACGCGCGATCGAGCGCGCCGTATGTGGATCCAATCGGTAACAGCCCACAAATGCAATTGTTACGTCAAAAAGCGGAACAGGCATCTCGTCACAGTTCACCTATATTGATTGTTGGTGAAATCGGAAGCGGTAAAGCAACGATAGCCGCATTCGTACACCGGACTGGCGCACACGCCGGAAAGTTCGCCGTACTTGATCATTTCAGATTGAGGGGCAACGATGTCCGGCGCTACCTTTTTGGTGGAATTGACGGCGGTCAGATCGAACCCGGGCTTTTGGATCAGGCTCGAAACGGCACACTGTTTATTCCCGAGATTCAACAATTGTCGCTGGAGGCGCAGGGCCTGATTAATCTGGCGTTCGAAGCAGGCTGCTATTACGTTGAAGGTGGAAACGAGTCCATTGATATCAGTTGCCGCATTATCGCCAGCGCACCGGAGAACCTGGAAATTCTGGTGCAGAACGGATCGGTTTCCGAGCAACTTTATTATCGACTGAATGTTCTGCCGCTGCATGTTCCTCCACTTCGGGCACGGCCTGAAGATATCCCGGACATGGTACGTTTCTACGCCGACTGGTTCCCCAATCACGAGGCATTACCGTATCGCCTGTTTTCAATTTCAGCGCTTAATCGTCTTCGAAACCACAGTTGGCCCGGAAACATTCATGAATTGAGAAATCTGGTTCAACGGCTTCTGATTCTCGGAGGTGACGGTGAAGTGACCGTCAATGAAGTTGAAGATGCACTACGCCAGAATGCGTCTGAAATATCCACTGCGGCGGCTGCTCGGCCCGGTTCTTTTGATCTGCCTTTACGCGAAGCCCGGGAACAGTTTGAACGCGAATATCTCCGTTACCAACTTCACAAAGCAGGCGGCAGCATGGGTAAACTGTCAGAGTCAGTGGGGATGGAACGAACGCATTTGTACCGGAAATTGCGATCCCTGGGAATTGACCCCAAGTCAGTGGCCAAAAGTGGGGGAAACTTGTGAAAATCGTGATTCTCGGCGCGGGACAGGTAGGCTCCTCCGTGGCCTGGAGCCTGGCTGGTGAAGATAACGACATAACAATAGTAGACAAAGATATTTCCCGCCTCAAGCAACTGCAGGATCACCTTGATCTCAGGGTTGTGCAGGGTCACGCGTCCCATCCCAAGGTTCTGGTCAGGGCAGGAATTGAAGACGCTGATATTGTGATTGCGGTCACCAATTCAGATGAAGTGAACATGGCTGCCTGCCAGGTGGCTTACACCTTGTATAACACGCCGAAACGGATCGCGAGAGTCCGGTCAGCTGAATACACAGACTACAAGGAGCTGTTTGCACGTGAGCACACCCCGATTGATGTGTTAATCAGCCCGGAGCAATTGATCACCCAACACATCGCCAGGCTGATTGAATATCCCGGCGCTTTGCAGGTACTCGACTTCGCTGACGGGCGTGCACAACTGGTAGCAACACAGGCAGACGCCGGTGGCTTGCTGGTCGGGCAAAAGCTTTATACCCTCAGGCAGCACATGCCTTCCGGCACCGACGCCCGTGTCGCCGCGGTTTACCGGCAGGGTCAATTGATCATTCCTGACGGTGATACCGTGATCGAAGAAGATGACACCGTCTTTTTCCTCGCAGCCCGTAAACATATTCGCACGGTGATGAAAGAGCTGCGTCCGACCGATAACCCCATCCGGAGGGTGATACTGGCTGGTGGCGGCTACATCGGTGCCAGCCTCGCACGCCGACTGGAACGGGACCACCACGTCAAGATTATTGAAAGAGATCCTGAGAGAGCCGAAGCCATCGCTGAGGAACTAGAAAAAGCCATTGTACTGGTCGGGGATTGTGCCGACGAAAATCTGCTGCGAGAGGAAGCCATTGAGACCACCGATGTGTATTGTGTGCTGACCAATGACGATGAGGCCAATATCCTGTCCTCATTACTGGCCAAAAAATTGGGGGTGGAAAAGGTCATCGCCATCATCAACCGCCCCTCTTATGTCGACCTGGTCGAATCCGGTGTCATAGATATTGCGGTTTCACCGCAACAGATCACGATCGGAGCTTTACTCACACATATCCGCAAAGGGAGCATGGTCCGGGTTCATTCTCTTCGACGCGGTGTGGCTGAAGCCATCGAAGCAATTGCGCTGGGGGACAAGCACAGCTCAAAAGTGGTTGGCCGGGCGCTGGAAGATGTGGATCTGCCGGAAGGTACTACCATCAGTGCTGTAGTCAGGGGTGAAGATGTGATTATTGGACATCACGACACGGTGATCCGGGAATACGATCACGTTTTGCTGTTTGTACCACACAAGGCGCAGATTCCTGCCGTCGAGAGCCTGTTCCAGGTCAGCGCTACCTTCGTTTGATTATGCGCTACGCCTCCATCCAGAGGGTTGTTGGATTTCTGATCGCCTTGTCCAGCCTTATGATGCTGCCACCTGCCCTGGTTTCATGGTTGTACCACGACGGTACCGCTATCCTTTTCATCATCAGTGCGGCCATCCTGGTCACGGTTGGTTTGATAATTTATCTTCCGGTCAGGCACTTCAATCACGAGCTGCGTGTTCGGGATGGTTTCCTGATCGTTGTCGGCTGCTGGCTGGCCCTTGCCATAGTGGGCGCACTTCCGTTTCTGTTGCTGCAGACACCCCAACTTTCCTATGTAGACGCCCTGTTTGAATCCATGTCCGGATTGACCACGACCGGCGCAACCATCATTACCAACATCGAGGAACTGCCCCGGGCGATTCTTTACTACCGACAGCAGCTTCAGTGGCTCGGTGGCATGGGCATCATCGTGCTGGCGGTGGCCATACTGCCGATGTTACGTGTCGGCGGTATGCAACTGTATCGAGCGGAGACACCGGGGCCGCTCAAGGACAGCAAGCTGACACCACGGATTACAGAAACTGCGAAAGCCCTGTGGTTGATTTACCTGGGCATTACCGTCGTTTGTGCATTGGCATACTGGCTGGGTGGCATGTCACTTTTTGACGCAGTGGGACATTCTTTCAGTACTGTTGCCATTGGTGGATTCTCAACCCACGATGCCAGCCTGGCGTATTTCAATAACCCGACTATCGAAATGATCGCCGTGGTTTTTATGGTTATCGCCGGAGTCAATTTCGCGCTGCACTTTACAGCATGGCGAAAGGCCAGCACGCAGCCCTATTTCATGGATCCGGAACTCAAGGTTTATGCCTTGCTGCTGGTTAGCCTGGCGGTGCTCGCCAGTTTTGCCCTGTATTTCAATGGCACATACGGGAGCTGGACTGAATCTGCCCGATACGCGAGTTTCCAGGTCATTTCAGCAATGACGACCACCGGTTTCACAACCACGGAATTTCACCTGTGGGGTGGCTTTGTACCCATACTGATGATTTGCGCCGCATTTATCGGGGGCTGCGCCGGCAGTACAGCGGGGGGCATGAAGGTTATCCGGATTATGCTGTTATATCGCCAGTCAATCCGTGAAATCCGACGGCTGATCCATCCGCATGCCGTAATCCAGGTCAAAATTGGCGGTCAAAAAACCTCCAGTTCGGTGATGGATGCCGTATGGGGGTTCTTTTTCCTCTACATCGCCAGTTTTGCGCTGATGACTGTGCTGCTGAACGCCACCGGAATCGACTCGGTCACTGCATTTTCAGCCGTAGCAGCGTGTATTACCAACATGGGGCCGGGACTTTCAGAAGTGGGCTCGAACTATGCAGGGCTGAACGTTCCGGCGAAGCTGATTCTGAGTTTTGCCATGTTGGCGGGGCGCCTGGAAATTTATACCTTGCTGGTATTGCTAACTCCGGCGTTTTGGCGGGATTGATCAGGAGCAAGTTAGCCCCGCTTCGCGCTTTGAATTGAGTCGCATAGCGACGTCATCATTTGCGAGGATACTGCCTCGCAGCACGCCTTGCGTTAACACGTCCCTGTGCAAATGACTCTTTCACATCAGCTTTGGTAAAAGCGCGGCTCACCCTCGGGGCGGGTCTTAAAGCGTTTATAGGCCCAGAGATATTGTGCCGGTTCAACTTCCACACATCTTTCGACGCCACGATTAAGCGCGGCTAGCGCTTCGTCCGTATCGGGTGAATATATTGCTTCTTCCGGTGCTTGAAACACCATTTGCAAACGACCCCGGGTAGTACGCCTGCAGACCACGAACAGGACCCGGCAACCGGTTCTTTGAATCAACCTGGGTGCCAATATTCCAGTCCATGCCGGGATTCCGAAAAACGGGACAAATCGCCCCTGGCCCGCAGATGGTTCCTGGTCTGGCAATTGTACAACGACACCTTCCTCGCTGAGTTGGCGATATACCTTCTTTAGTCCGGCCTGGTTGGTGGCCGCCATTTGGGTGCCCTGGCGCAATCGCTTGGCGAGTAATCTCGCATCAAAGTCCTGATGATCCCCCGGTTTGTACAAGGCCAATACGCCGCTACGGCTACGAAGTCCCTGGGTGCTGAATTCCCAGGCGCCGAAGTGAGGAGCCAGCACCAACAGTCCCTTGCCCCCAGCGCGTGCTTCATCCCAGTGTTCAAGCCCCTCGGGTTCATCGAATTGGCCGAGAATCCGGTCAGTCGACCAGTGCCAGGCCTTGCCGGTTTCAAGCGCATTACAGACATAATGGCGCATGCTTTCCCGGGCCAGAGCCAGGCGAGTTTTTTCACTCATATCCGGGTAACAGGCTTGCAGGTTTTTCAGGGCACTGTTGCGCTTTGTCGGCGAAAGTCTCCAGGCCATTCGTCCCAGTGGAAAAGACAGGAAATTCAAAACTCGCGCCGGAATGATGCTCAGCAGCCGGAAAACAAAGCTAAGGATAAAATACATCAGCACTGCTCCCACTCAGGCGTGCACGCGCAACCTGGCCTGCTACCATAAGTGCAGCATTCAAACCCCGACGCAGAAGACCTGGATGATCGCATTACTGCAAAGAGTATCGGAAGCCAGTGTGCTTGTTAATGACGAATTGACCGGCGACACGATTACCGGCGCCATTGCTATGGGCATACTAGCTCTTATCGGCGTGGAAAAAGGTGACACACGAGCTCAGGCCGACCGCCTGCTCGAACGTGTACTGTCATACCGGATGTTTGATGATGGACAAGGGCGGATGAATCTCGATGTCAGGCAGGTTGAAGGGTCCCTGCTGCTGGTGCCACAGTTTACATTGGCAGCCAACACCAACAAAGGTAACCGTGCCAGTTTCACCAGCGCTGCATCACCCGATGAAGGACGCCGCCTGTTTGACTATTTTCATAAAAATGCACGGGCATGCTTTGGGCGTTGCGAAACCGGGGTATTTGGAGCGCATATGAAGGTCAGCCTGGTGAACGACGGGCCGGTAACATTCAGGCTTCGCGTAAAGCCTCAACCTCTGTCGTAGGAGCGAGCACCTGCTCAGGAATGGAGGTACGGCGAGAAATATGCTTTGTAGAAGCGTAGGAGCGATGACCACATCGCGAATGGAGGTACGGCGAGAATTTAGAAATTCGCGAGCAGGTGCTCGCTCCTACAAATCGACCGCTTCCCTTTCCTTCAACTTTCTCGTCAAGGTATTCCGACCCACTCCCAGCAGCTTGGCGGCTTCGACCTTGCGGCCATTAGTGTGTTCCAACGCGCATTCGAGCATCACATTCTCCAACTGATCTCGTACTTCAGCCATTAAATCAGAACGGCCTTCCACCAGAGCAGAGCGCGTCCACTGGCGAAGCTTGTCCGGCCAGGTGCCGTTGCGCCCGTTTTTCAAATACGTATCAGCTTCGATGGAAATGTCATCCGGAAAGACCTGTTCGCCCGGCGCCATCACACAGATATGCTGACAAAGATTTTGTAACTGGCGGACATTACCTGGCCATGACAAAGTCTTCATTATGTCCAATGTTTCCGGACGCAGGAATTTTTCCTCAAGTCCGATATCGAACGCAGCTTGTTTAAGAAAGTGTTGCGCCAGCATCGGGATATCTTCGACGCGGTCTCTCAGCGGTGGTAAGGCAATATTAATGACATTCAGACGGTGATAAAGATCTTCCCGGAAACCACCGTTCCGGATCTTTGCCGACAGGTCTTGGTGGGTTGCTGCAATGATCCTGACATCAGCGCTTAACATATCTCTGCCGCCAACACGGTAATAATCGCCTTCGGCGAGCACTCGCAACAAGCGCGTTTGCAAACTAAGCGGCAGATCCCCGATTTCGTCCAGGAATAGTGTCCCGCCAGCCGCTTCTTCGAATCGTCCTGCCCTGCGTGCATGAGCCCCCGTAAACGCTCCACGTTCGTGACCAAACAGTTCTGACTCGAGTAGTTCTGCAGGAATGGCTGCGGTATTGATGGCCACAAAAGGTCCGCCCGATCTTGGGCTGTGCTCGTGCAGTGCACGGGCAACCAGGTCCTTGCCTGTGCCGGTTTCGCCCGTGATCAAAACGCTGATGCTGGAACGTGACAGCCGTCCAACGGTACGAAATACTTCCTGCATAGCCGGCGAGTCGCCCAGCAGTTGGTTTTTCGGCAGATCCGCAACCGCAGCCGCAACCGCGCTGGACCCGGTTGCGGCGCGCGCTACCACCTGGAGCAATTTGTCCAGGTCAAAAGGCTTGGGTATGTATTCAAAAACTCCCTGTTTAAAAGCAGCGACGGCCTGATCCAGATCAGAGTATCCGGTCATCGCAATCACTGGAATGTCCTTTTGCAACTCCCGTAACCTGTCCAGCACAACCAGGCCGTCATCATCAGGAAGATGTATATCCGTGACGATAACGTGGGGTGACCCGGTTTCGAGAGCTGAGCTCACCGCATCAACGGTACTATACAGTTTCACTTTATGTCCGGCCCGCCTAAGGGCTCTTTCCAACACGAAGCGAATGGCTTCATCATCATCAACAATCCAGACACTACTAGTCTCATTCACCAGCCACCTCCACAAGCTCTTTGTGGATCGGCAAGCGAAGGCTGAACCGGCTTCCTTGCGCGAGGGCCTCGTAGGAGAGCAAACCACCATGCGCAGCAGCCAGTTGTTGAGCCATTGCCAGGCCCAGTCCGGTGCCATCCCGCCGGCCGGTAGCCAGGGGCAGGAATAACATGACCCTCAGGTGCTCTGGAACACCTTCTCCATCGTCATCGACGTCAACCCGCACCGCCGTGTTTTTGCCCGGCTGTATCAGGGCAAAACCATGCTCAATCCTGCTACGCAGCAGGATGTTCTTCGCTCCTGCCTGGTAGGCATTGAGCACCAGATTCAGAATAATTTGCCGAAGCGCTGAGGCGTCACCCGTGATTTGAGGGATACTGGGATCAAAGTCCCGCTCAACCTTGGGTACTCCACCTGATTCAGCCATAAGCACGTCTATGGCTTCGTCGGCTATTTTGTGAATATCAGCATTACTGTGCTTGAGTTGTGGCTGACCGAAGCGTTGAATCAATTCGTCTATACGGTCCACCTCACGCATGATCAGCCTTGCCAGGGTTCCCAGTTCCTGTTCCTTAAGTTCCGCTGCCATCATTTGAGCAGCGCCCCTGATTCCACCCAGGGGATTGCGTATCTCGTGTCCGAGGTTGCGGCGTAATAATTCCAGCATGCCGGTTTGCACCTCGCGTTGCTCTAACTGCTGCCTTTGTTGCTCCCAGCTCAGGTCATACATTTCAAGCAAAACGTGCTGATTTTCGAGTGCCTGGATGTTGCAATCATAAAGCCCGCCTGCCAGGCGGCATTCCCGAAGATGTCGGCGACGGAGATCCTTGCGGGTTAACGCGACTGCCTCGATAAGACTCCCTGGCACGCCCTTCACCTGAGCCAGTGACGCGCCAAATGTGCGGTCTTTACCCGTTCCCAGGCACTGTTCTGCTGCATCATTCATCTGCTTGATACGGTCACGCCCGTCAAGTTCCAGGACCGCTGTATCGAGCACGTTTAACACGGGAGTTTATCTCCAAGTGGAAGCACGCAGGCTTTGCCTGCGACTATCCACCCTGGTTGCGGCGAACGGGGAAATTGACCGAGTATTGCTTGATATGGAATGTGACCGTCGGGGTTCTGGCGATTTGCCGGTTACCGGCGTCTTTCAGATCAGCATAGACCTGGTGCGCTCCCCGCCACATCTCGGTCACGTTTATGCTTGCATTCGTTGTTGGTTGCTGCGGCTTGCCATCAACGTAAATGGTTACTGTCATGCCTTCCTGAAGGCGGTTACGCGTACCCCAGGCAATGGTTGCTTCATTCCCCGTATCCCAAAAATTTTGATCTTGTGCAGGACTGACAATGGCAAAATCCCTGTAACCCCGCCTCAGTTCCCTGATCGAAGTAACCTCCTGTTCACCCCCAACCACTGGTTCGGTGGCTAAAGGCTGGCTGGAAGCCTTGGAAACAGAGCTTGGCTTTTGTGGGGAGATGACACTCAGGCCGCGCAATTCAAGGGGCTGTGAATCCACATCAGGAGCCTGGTCTGTATAAATTACGTTGCCGTCTTTGTCTACCGTCTTGTACACCTCCGCATTGGCTTGCGAAGATGTTACTAGCAAGAAGATCAAAACCGTGTTCAAGCAGTTTCGTTTAATATGATCCTTCATCGTGTTGCTCCTGTGTTCGCCATGCCGGGACCGCCAACGCGGCCGAGCGTATTTGCGGAGTATTTCAAGCATCAATATCCGGACAATGATCTTTAAAACGCTCTCTTAAGCAGAATAGTACATATCGAATTCAACCGGATGAGTCGACATGCGAAACCGTGTGACTTCTTCCATCTTGAGATCAATGTAAGCATCAATCAGGTCATCACTGAAGACCCCTCCAGCCTTCAGAAATTCCCTGTCAGCACTCAGCGCGTCCAGTGCCTGGTCAAGACTATGGCAAACGGTAGGAATATCCTGCTCTTCTTCGGGCGGCAGGTCGTAAAGGTCCTTGTCCAGTGGGCCACCCGGATCAATCTTGTTGACGATGCCATCAATCCCGGCCATCAGCATGGCGGCAAAGGTAAAGTAGGAATTGCCCGCCGGATCACCGAATCGGACTTCGATTCGCCTTGCTTTCGGGCTCGCCACGTGCGGGATACGGCAGGATGCCGAGCGGTTGCGGGCGGAGTAGGCCAGCATCACGGGAGCTTCAAAGCCGGGTACCAGGCGTTTGTAGCTGTTGGTTGTCGCATTGGCAAAGGCATTAATGGCCCTGGCGTGCTTGAATATGCCGCCAATGTAATGCAGGGCCAGCGTAGACAGACCGCCATATTCTTCACCGGCGAAGACGTTATTACCATCTTTGAACAATGACTGGTGCACATGCATGCCTGAGCCGTTGTCTCCAACCAGTGGTTTTGGCATGAATGTCGCCGTTTGTCCGTTGGCGTGTGCGACGTTTTGAACCACGTACTTGAAAATCAGCATCTCGTCCGCTTTTCTTGTCAGGCTGCTGAAACGGGTACCGATTTCGCTCTGACCAGCGGTTCCAACCTCGTGGTGATGGACTTCGACATCAACACCCATTTTTTCCATCAACACGCACATATCTGAACGAAGGTCGTGGTGAGAGTCAACCGGAGGCACCGGGAAATAACCGCCTTTGATACCGGGCCGGTGACCGGGGTTGCCGCCCTCGTACTCACTGCCGGAATTCCAGGCACCCTCGGCTGCGTCTACGTGGTAATAAGCCCCTTGCATTTCATTGCCGAAGCGAACGTCGTCAAAAATGAAAAACTCCGGTTCCGGGCCGAAAAACGCCTGGTCGGCAATGCCGCTTGATTTCAGGAAGGCTTCCGCGCGCTTGGCCAGCGAACGCGGACAACGGACATAACCTTCCATGGTGTCCGGCTCGAGAACATCGCATCTCACGTTGAGTGTTTTGTGCTCGGTAAATGGATCAAGGACAACGCTTTCGGTATCAGGCATCAACACCATGTCCGATTCGTTGATTCCTTTCCATCCGGAAATCGACGATCCATCAAACATCTTTCCTTCTTCAAAAAAGTCTTCATCTACCGCTGAGACAGGCAGGCTGACGTGCTGCTCTTTACCGCGGGTATCGCAGAATCGTAAATCGACAAAGCTGATCTCTTCGTCCCGGATCATATTCAGTACTTTTTCTGCAGTCATTGCTCAGTTTCCTTCTTGTTTGAAGCTAATAGACCCAAATTGGTTCACTATATATATGCAGATGTCATGCCAAGTCACCTGAAATGATACTCAATCATCTATGATCCATTTCGCTACTTTTAGCTACATGATATCGACATAATCGGGGATAATTACGACCTTTCAAATACCCGGAAGTTAGTGATTTTACATTGCACCCATGAATACACCATTATGGCACATCATTTAATCGTTTTGCACTATTTTAGTGCCTAAAAGGAAATAATCAATAAAGCAAGGCCCAGAATCAGCCGGTAGATAACGAAAGGCAGTAGACCAAAGCGCTTGAGCAGGGCGAGAAAGGCTGCGATGCAAACCCAGCCAGCAACGGCGGACAGGACCACGGCCAGTGTGAACTGGGACCACGCCAGGGAAGTGTCATTGAGCAACATTCGAAGCAAGCCGTAGCCGCCGGCACCAGCCAGGACGGGAATAGCCAGCAGGAACGAAAAACGGGCCGCGGCATCAGCACTAAAACCGAGCATTCTGCCCATGGTGATGGTGACTCCTGAACGTGACGCACCAGGGATTAATGCCAGCACCTGAGCCATCCCAATTACCAGGGCCGGCTTCAGCTTCATATTCTCCAAATCACGATCCCGCGCAAAAAATGCGTCCGCGATCCACAATAAAATGCCGAAGACCAGTGTCGCAATTGCGATCACCTTCACATCACGCAAATAGGCTTCCACCCAGCTGTGCCCGATCGCACCGACCAGGATTACCGGGATGCTGGCCAGCACCAGGTATTTCGCCATCGCACGGTTTTCCAGCTGAGATCTCGTACTCGCGGGCCTGAGCCACGAAACGCACATATCAGAAATCGTTTTACGGAAGTAAAACAGCACCGCGAACAAGGTGCCCAGGTGGGTTGCCACATCGAACACCAGTCCCTGGTCTGGCCAGGAAAACAGCTTGCTGCCGAGTATGAGGTGCGCGGAACTTGAAACGGGTAGAAATTCAGTGAGGCCCTGGATCAGGGCCAGAACCAGTATCTGGATGGTTGTCATCTGTCAGTGCCGCCGTATTGAACGGGAATGTTACTCACCGCCTTCGTAACTGATACGGTAAATCACCCCGCCCTGGTCGTCCGATACCAGCAAGGCGCCATCGGGCATCACCAGCACATCATTCGGGCGGCCCCAGTTTTCTTCGTCCTGTAGCCAGCCCTGCGCAAAAATCTCCTGTCCGGATACTGACCCGTCTTCATCGAAGTGCACCAGCTTGATCCGGTAGCCGGTTTTTTTGGAGCGGTTCCAGGAGCCATGTTCGGCCACGAACAACTGGTTCCGGTATTCTTCAGGGAACATGTCTCCGGTATAGAAAGCCAGCCCCAGTGACGCTACATGCGGGCCAAGCATGACGGCAGGTGGTGAGAATTCGGAGCAACTCCTGCCCTCTCCAAACTCAGGGTCCAGGGTGTCACCCTGGTGACAGTACGGATAGCCGAAATGAATCCCCGGTTCCGGCGCATGGTTCAGCTCATCGGATGGCATGTTGTCTCCCATGTGATCCCGGCCGTTGTCGGTAAACCAAAGTTCCCCGGTATCGGGGTGAAATGCCAGGCCCACACTATTGCGTACACCCTCTGCAAACACTTCCATACCGCTGCCGTCAATGTTCATTCTTCGAATATGCATGTGATCCGGCTCGTCGCAGATATTACAGGGCGCGCCCACGGGTATGTAAAGCAAGCCGGCCGGGGCGAAACGCAGATATTTCCATCCGTGCCGACTCTTATCCGGTAGTGCGTCAGTGACAACAACGGGTTGCGGTGGTTGGTCGAGATGAGCTTCAACGTCGTCATATCGCAGTACGCGGTTAACCGCGCCTACGTAAAGCGATCCGTTTTTGAACTCCAGCCCGGAAGGCATATTGAGCTTACGGTCAATGATCCGAACCCGGTCCGCCTTTTGATCGCCGTCCTGATCGCTGACAGCATAGACAACTCCCTCGCGGCGCGTACCGACAAATAACGTGCCTTTATCGCCCAAAGCCATCTGCCGGGCGTTTTTCACTTCCTCGGCATAGATTTCGATGCTGAAGCCTTCTGGCAATTCAATTTGATGCAACTGTATGTTTGCGCCTATCGCAGTTGGCAGGGAAACTACGAGCCAAAAGATCTTTCGAACGGTATTTCTCATGCACACAATTTTAGCAGTACTGCCCGCTGGCCACATCTCCAGGCAATCAGGCCACAATCAGGGAGCAAATACCCTAGAATGTGGCGTTCTGTCAGTCTAAATCTGGAGACGTAAATGCGCGTATTTGCATTATTGCTAGGCGTGGCACTCAGTGTCCCTGTCTTTGCGCTGACATCAGCTGAATACCTGCCACGGGATGCTGATCTCGACCCGTCAATCCCGACGCCTGAATCCGTGCTTGGCTGGGAAGTCGGGGAGTGGCGGGTGAGTCACGACCAACTTGTCCGTTACATGCGAACACTTGCCGCCTCGTCCGACCGCGTTTCCATCAGGACCGTGGGCCAAACCCACGAACAGCGTCCGATTCTCCAATTGATCTTCACCAGCCCGGGCAACCATGCCCGGCTGGAGGAATTGCGTCAGCAACACATGCGATCTGCGCTGGTAGGTATCGATCAGGAATCTCCGCTGGTAGTCTGGCTGGGCCACAGTGTTCACGGAAACGAGGAAAGTGGCAGCAATGGCGCGATGTTGTCAGCATATTATCTTGCCGCCTCGCGCTCCGGATTTGTCAGTGACCTGCTGGATGAGGGCATCATCCTGCTGGATCCGAGTTTTAATCTGGACGGCCTGAACCGCTTCGCCAGCTGGTCCAACTCCAATCGCAGCATGAACCCGGTTGCCGACCGAAACCACCGTATCAATAACGAGGCCGGGCCGGGCGCGCGTACCAATCATTACCTGTTCGACCTGAACCGTGACTGGTTGCCGCTGGTGCACCCTGAATCCCGGGCCCGCGTCGCAGAATTTCACCGCTGGCTGCCGCATGTATTAACCGATCAGCATGAACGCAGCCGCGATGGATACTTTTTTCAACCCGGAGTTCCCAGCCGCCAGAACCCCCTGACACCGGTTGAAACCCTGGAAATGACCCGAGCCCTGGCGCAGTACCATGCAGCGGCCATAGACGAGGCCGGCGAGATTTTCTTCACCGAAGACGACTACGATGATTTTTACTTCGGCAAGGGTTCTTCCTACCCGGACATCAACGGCAGCATTGGCATTCTCTTTGAGCAGCCCAATATCAAGGGCCCGGTGCTGGAGCGCGATACCGGCTTGTTGACCTTTGTAAATGCCATCCAGAATCACCTGCGCACCACCCTGTCCACTTTGCGTGGCTCCTACGAGATGCGCGACCGGCTGAAAGTCTACCAACGCAGTTTTTTTAAAATCATGAATGGTCGCGCCCGTGAAGCAGGTTTTGCGGCCTGGCTAGTCGGCGACGACGGCGATCCTGCGCGGGCAGCGGCATTCCTGAATTTACTGGATCAGCACCAGATCGAGTACGCGCCGCTGGCACAGGATGTGCGCGCAGAAGGAAAGGATTTCAGAACCGGCCACGCCTGGGTATTACCTGCGCAACAAAGACAGTTCGGCCTGCTGCAGGCCATCATGGAAACGAGAACCGAATTCGAGGATGACAGCTTTTATGACGTGTCCGCGTGGACACAACCGCTGGCCTATAACCTCCCCTACACCACTCTGGGCCGGCTTCCACGACTGGGCAATAACATCAGCCCGCTACCGGGGCCCGCTCCCGATGACGATGCGATCGCCTGGATTATTCCCTGGAATCAGCTCAATGCCCCCGCATTGCTGCAACAGTTGCTGGATGCAGGCCTAAGGGTCAGGGCGGCCACCAAGCCGTTCGTTGCCAATTCCGGCCCGGGAGCAAGGGCGTTCAACCGTGGTGATATCGTAATTCACGCGGGCTTGCAGGACGATGACAAGGCAAGCAAGGCACTGGCTATCCTCGCAAAAGCTGTCGCTTTTCCGCAAAGGCACTACTTTGTTAGCAGCCAGTGAAAACGCCTATTCGACACCTGTTCGATACACCGATAGCCCGCTGATGGCAGGATTTATCGGCGAACAAAGACTGGCAGAAATGAGTGGGCAGCCTGCGATAATTGCAGAGCGAAAAGGCGCCGGCCTGGTGGTTCGATTTGCCAACAATCCGCTGTTCCGTGGGTTCTGGCGGGGCACCGAAAGACTCTTTAATAATGCCCTGTACATGGGACAGGTGATCGAAACGACTAATTTGCCTGAATAACCGACTGTTTTATCAACCATTTGCGCCCAAATTATTGTGGATTTGTGTCAAAATGGACGTCGGTCAGGAAATTTGGATTCAACTCTTAAAAAGAGGGACTTATTTAGATAAGGGAAAAGCTGTAAGCATCAACAACAATCAGGCCGGTTACCCAGCCCGGATTTTTAAGGGGCAGGTGCCGGCCCGTCGTTTACCGCGGGGGTAACAGCGACATGTCGTTCTTCGAAGAACTAAAACGCAGAAATGTGTTTCGCGTTGGTCTGGCCTATGGCGTTGGCGCCTGGATTCTCGTACAGGTTGGCGACATCCTGTTTGAAAATATCGGCACCCCGGAATGGGTGATGCAGACCATGCTGGTCCTGCTCGGCATCGGTTTTTTTGTGGCCATCTTTTTTGCCTGGGCATTTGAAATGACGCCCGATGGCGTTAAACGCGAAAAGGACGTCGATCGCAGCCAGTCAATCACGCTGCAAACGGGCAAAAAACTCAACACCACCATCCTGGTCATGCTCGCACTGGCCGTTGCTTACCTGTTGTTCGACAAGTTCTCAGCAACACCCGTCACCGTCGATGCGGATACAGTGACAAGCACCGAAACGTCCACAGCTGCTGCGGAAGAAGCAGCCCCTGCAATCGATTCAAGATCAATCGCCGTGCTGCCTTTCACCAACCGCAGCAAGCTGGAAGAGGATGAGTTTTTTGTCGATGGCATCCACGACGACCTGCTGTCCAAGCTCGCGCGCATTGGCTCGCTGAAAGTTATCTCACGCACCTCGATGATGCGCTTCAAAGACACCGAGAAACCTATTCCAGAAATCGCCAGGGAACTGGGCGTGGCAACCATCATGGAAGGTGCCGTGCAAAGATCCGGCAACCAGATTCGCATCAACGTGCAGCTGATCAATGCCGTAACCGATGAACATCTGTGGGCAGAAATCTTCGATCGGGAAATGACTGCCGAAAACCTGTTCGCCATCCAGAGCGAAATCTCGCAGAAAATCGCCGAAGCCCTCAAAGCGACCTTGTCTCCCGAAGAACAGCAGCTTGTCAATAACCGGCCGACAGAAAACCTTGCTGCCTATAACGCCTTCCTGCGTGGTCGACAATTAATGGCGCGCAGAAATTCCGAAGACCTAGATCATGCTGGCTGTACGTCGTCAGAGCATATGGCACCACTTGAGCTATTTTCTAAGAGACACTTTTCTGCCCGTACTTTCTCCAGTCTAGCCTGCTAACCGCAGGTTTTGTATTTTCCTTTGCGTTAACGTTCTGGCTTTGATCATTGACCGTCGGTCCAGGATGTCGTTTCTTCTTCCGTTATACACATCAGCCGGCGTCACGTTATCCAGTGATTCGTGATACCGCTCATGGTTGTAATGAGCCACCCACTGAGCAATGGCACTTTCCAGTTCCCACGGGAAGTAATAATTCTCCAGCTTGACCACGTTTTTCATCGAACGGTGGTAGCGTTCGATCTTGCCCTGGGTCATCGGGTGGTACGGTGCTCCCCGGGTGTGCTTCATGTCTTGATCCTGCAACCATTCCCTGAGTTCTTTTGAGATATAGCAGGGGCCGTTGTCAGACAGTAACCTGGGCTTGTGATGCACCCTGACTTCGGTGAGCCCTGTGGCTTTCAGAGCATCTTCCAGAGTATCGGTGACATCATGCGCCGCCATCGTGGTCGTCAACCGCCAGCTGATGATGTAACGGGAATAGTCATCCAGGATCGTCGACAGGAAGTACCAGCCCCAGCCCACCACCCGGAAGTAGGTAAAGTCTGTCTGCCACAGTTCATGTACACGCCGTGTCGGATGCTGGAACGCATCGGCTGCGCTCATCACTATGAACTGTGGGCTGGTAACCAGGTCATGGGCCTTGAGGATGCGATAGACACTGGACTCCGAGATAAAGTACTCATGGGTATCAGTAAGATGCCAGGCCAGTTCCCGGGGTGTCAGCTCCGGTTGTTCCAGGGCCACATCAACAACCAGTTCCCGTACCGACTCGGGGATCTTGTTCCAGTGCTGACGTGATGCCCTGCTGTGGTTCTGCAAGCCATCAGGGCCATCGCGTTCATAAGCCTGATACCAACGGTAGAAACTGCTGCGACTGACGTTGATCTCGACCAGAGTCCTGCGCACGGATAACTCCGAGTCTTCCACCAGGCGGATAATGGCCAGCTTTTCAGATGCGCTGTACATCAGTCTTCGTCCAATGTCACACCCTGCCCAGTGAGACTTTTTTTAAGCCAGTCATTGCGCAGGTACAGTTCGGCAACCGCTTGCTTGAGGGTGGTATTTTCTTTTCTGAGACCAACCACTTCATCGCTGTTGGCTTCTCTGACGGTATCTCCTGACAGGCGCTTTTTACCGGCCTCCAGAAAATCCTTGCTCCAGCGGTAATACAGATTGTTGTTAATACCTTCCTGGCGACACAGTTCAGCGATCGAGCTTTCACCGCGCAATCCATCCAGTACGATACGGATCTTTCCCTCTGACGAGAACTTGCGACGGGTATTGCGGCGGATCTCCTTGACCCGTTTGGTGGTGTTTGACATGCTCATATTGAGACTCCTCTGCTTCAGGTTAAAAATAGCAGAAGTGTCTCTTAGTTAAAGCAGTTGATTGGCCCCATATGGGCTGACGTCACACAGATCCTGGCTATAGCCGTGCAGAAGCGGCCAGAAGCCTTGGGCTTAATAGCAATATGCTTGGTCGGTGGGTTTCAGAACAGCGGTCCGATGGCGGTCAGGCTTTCCGCGGGAACGGCAAACTAACACCGGAACAGGAGGAAATCCGGAAGTTAAGATCGCAGGTCAAAAACCTGAGAATGGAGAAAGAAATCCTAAAAAAAGCGACGGTCTTCTTTGCCAAAGAAATGAAATGAGATATTTGTTTGTCACCCAACATAAGAAGACCTGGCCAATCGACCTGATGTGTCGAGTACTGGGCGTCAGCCGACAGGGTTATTACCACTATCGGCGAAATACAGAAGCCAGACTGGCTGATCCAGAGCACCAGGAGATGCTGGACTGGATGAAGGATATAGCCATTGCCAGCAAGTACACCTATGGCCGGCGGCGCATGAAAAGAGCAATGAATGCATTGGGTTTTCCGATCAGCAGAACGAAGACTGTGAAGCTGATGAAAGAAGCGGGTATTCAAGTTCGGCATAAGAAGAAATTCAAAGTGACCACCAACAGCAATCACAAATTGCCGTTATTTGAGAATTTGTTGGAACGACAATTTGATGTTGAGCAACCCAACCAGGTATTTGCTTCAGACATCAGCTATGTCTGGACCCGGGAAGGCTGGCTGTACCTGGCTGTGGTTATTGATTTATATTCCAGAAAAGTTGTTGGCTGGAGTATGAGCAGCCAAATGACAGCACAGTTGGTGTGTGATGCTTTGACGATGGCGATCTGGTTGCGTAGGCCAACGGCGGGGTTGATCCATCATTCTGACCGCGGATCGCAGTATGCCAGTAAGGCTTTCAGGAAATTATTGAAAGCACATGGCTTCAAAGGCAGCATGAGCCGAAAAGGTGATTGCTGGGACAACGCCGTTGTGGAGAGCTTCTTCGGCAGCTTGAAACAAGAACGGGTGCATTGGTGGCACTACCAGACTCGATATGAAGCACAGCAGGATATTCTGGATTACATATCGATGTTTTATAACAGTTACAGACTGCATTCGTACCTCGATTACAGAAGCCCGAATCAGTATGAAATGGAAATGACGGAATTAAGAAAAGCTGCTTAACTGGGTTGTATCAAATAGGTTGACCACGTCATTTGGGTTTTTCGCCAACGCGAGCCGCAGATAGGGAATAGCTTCCCCATAGCGAGCCTCGGCGGGCGCCGTCAATATGCTGCCCATACCGAGGTTGGCCTCTGCTGATTCAGGATCGAGCCCGAGCGCTTTCTCTGCAGCGGCAAACGCCGGGTCACGCTGGACCTGCCACTGCGCAGGGTAGTAATGCCCCACCAGTGCGAGGGCCGTCGCCTTGCCAGCGTACGCGTCCGCGAATCCCGGATCGACTTCGATAGCCGACTCGTAAAGATTGAGTGCCCGCTCGAGGCTTGAGGTCGAAACCTCGCTCGCGAGCTCCCGTCCCCGGAGAAATAGATCGTAGGCGACGACGCTGTCCGTCGGCTTTTGGCCGCGCCATTCATTGACGATTTTGAGCTGAAGCTCCTCCGCGACCTGCTCGGCGACTTCAGCCTGTATTGCAAAAACGTCTTGAATGGTACGATCGAAACTTTGGGACCAGACGTGCCTGTCGTTTGCAGCCTCGATCAGCTGCACTGAGATTCGTATCTCGTCGCCGACGCGCCGCACGCTGCCCTCCATAATGTAGACAACATTCAGCTCAGCTGCGATCTCCGGGAGCGAAAGATCACTATCGATATACCGCAACGTCGTCGTGCGAGAGGTGACGAGGAGCTCTGGGATATGTGCGAGGCTGTTGAGAATGTCCTCCTGCATACCGGCAGCAAAGAACGCGCTTTCCGACAAGTTGCTAAAGTTGTCGAAAGGCAACACCGCGATGGATTTTTCAGCAGTCTCTGATTTTCCGGGCTCGCTGACCTGTTCGGTTACGGCCTCGGTTGTGGCCTGCACCAGTTCAGCATCTCGTGATGGTTGCAGAACGAACTTGTCGAAAGCGAAGTAACCTAGCGCCACGACCAGCACGCCGATGATGATGAAATCCAGTTTGCGGCTGGTTTCATGGGTAATGGACTGACTGCGATCCACCTCGTGTTCTCGCTTAAATCCATCCGGAGTTATCTCAAAAGCCCAAGCAAAGAGGATGGAAACCGGGAATCCCAGAATCAGCACGAAAGCAACACCGGAATGGAACCAATCCGGAAGATGCAGAGCAGGCACCAGCGTGTCGGAAACCAGCAGCAACAACCATGCGACTATGAGGTAGGCGGCGGCCACCTTGATTACGTTTCGGCGTTTGAGTTTTTCAAAAAATGACACGATTGGCTTCTATATGCCCACTAATACAGGTAAGCGTACCTGCTTAGCCACTGACTGACAAAATAATCACTGACTGGCCCTATCTTGCAGAGATTCTAACGTCCGCTAACGGCTGTGACCTCAACCGGTCGATGCAACACCTAATCTCTAATCATGGAGAGGAGGATGTTGCAGATGAAGAAATATCGACACAGGACTTACTACACCGAAGCTGATAAAACGATGATGTGGGACCGCTGGGCGAAAGGCGAGTCCCTACATACAATTGCCAGACTTTTTGACCGTCACCATCCGTCCATACAACGCATTCTGGCCCGGACCGGTGGCATCCGTCCGCCAACACGCCGACGATCAGGTCTGGCGCTTACACTGGCGGAACGCGAGGAGATCTCGCGTGGTGTTGTCGCCGGTCACTTGATCCGTTCGATCGCCACCGCACTGGGACGCGCACCATCCACGGTGAGTCGGGAGATCCGGCGCAACGGTGGCCGGCGCCGCTACCGGGCCAGCCGGGCCGATCAGGCGGCCTGGGCCCGACGCCCACAGACCTGTAAACTGGCAGCGAACCGTGCGCTGGCACGCCTGGTGGCGAAGAAATTGCAACTCGAGTGGTCGCCACAGCAGATCGCCGGCTGGTTGCAGCGCACCTATCCGGATGACGAGGGCTACCAGGTGTCACACGAGACTATCTACCGCACATTGTTTATCCAAGCGCGTGGGGCCTTGAAGAAAGAGCTGTTACAGCACTTGAGGCGCACCCGCGCGATGCGTCGCTCACGCCATCACACGCAGAAGACCGCCAACCACGGTCGCATTACCGGCACCGTCTCGATCCGCGAGCGACCGGCTGAGGCTGAGGATCGTGCCGTGCCGGGCCACTGGGAAGGCGATCTGTTGTTCGGCAGCAACAACAGCCAGATCGCAACCCTGGTCGAACGTCTTACTCGCTACGTGATGCTTGCCAGAGTAAGGAGCAAAAACACCGAGACGGTGATCAACGCACTCATCAGGCAGGCCCACAAGCTACCGCGGGAACTCTACAAGTCACTCACCTGGGATCGCGGCAAAGAAATGGCTGATCACAAACGCTTCAGCCTAGACACTGATATCGAGGTTTACTTCTGTGATCCACAGAGTCCTTGGCAACGCGGCTCCAACGAAAACACCAACGGCTTGCTCAGGCAGTACTTCCCAAAAGGGATGGACCTTTCCAACATTCACCAGAACCGGTTGAATGCGGTGGCCAGACGACTCAACGAACGACCGAGAAAGACATTAGACTATGAAACACCGGCCGAACGATTTAACCAATGTGTTGCGTTGACCGATTGAAATCGCAGCCACAAGCGGACCTTTACGTAAGGCAAACAAAACCCCCTGTTGAATGACGATGATAATGGTGATACTAACGAAAGGAATCGTTACTGCGGTGCGACCTGAAAGCAAAAGACGAGGACACAAAGCGGATGCAAGGGTGAGACAAACGAGCAGCAACAGACCGAGACAGTAGATCAATGTACATGTGGCATTATATTGTATCCAGTCGGCCAGTGTTAGATCAAGAATCCAGATAAGGAGCCAGGATATTAGGTCAGGATGGGGTCAAAAGAATAGCTCATCCAATTTTCCATGATGAGGAAGCAAGCAGTACAAGCCAGTGATGACACATTCGCTGAATTGGACACACCAAGCGGTGCTGTCTTTTCAGCCAAGAGAACTTTCCGTTATGCGCTTTGGCGGAACTGGGACAGCAGCCGGCCGAAGATAGTGTTCGTCGGACTCAACCCTTCGACAGCCGATGAAGACCAGGATGATCCCACGATACGACGTTGTATCTCTTTTGCCCACACATGGGGATATGGTGGTGTGCTGGTTGGGAATCTTTTCGCCTTCCGAGCAACCCGTCCAGCCGATCTCAAGAAGGCACCAATGCCAATTGGCCGGGACAATAACAAATGGCTGGATTCAATGATCGTCGTATCCGGGCGTGTGTTGGCGTGCTGGGGGAACCACGGCAGTCATCTTTCGCAGGACCGATTGTTTGTCGACCGCTACCCCGATCTTTATTGCCTTGCCGTTAATTCCACCGGTGCGCCGGTGCATCCGCTCTATCAGCCTGGCAGCTCAATGCCTAGTGAATATCATCTATCCAAATCCAGTCGCATAACCACTGCACTTTCGCGGCCATAATGATTACGATAATAATTAAGAAGCGGCCCTTTCCTTGACATTAAATACCTCCTGACACTCCCCATCACAGCATTCGACACCTCGTTGTATATGAAGGTACGGGGTATCACTACACCGTTGAGCAATTTTTGAAAACATTTCGTATTTTTAAACGTCTGCTTTCGGCCACAAGCGGTCGTTCGGCCGCAGGCTTACGGAGCGACTTTTTCCTCGGCGAGTTTCTGCAAATCGTTCTGAAAAGCCATGATCTGGCGATAGTTCGCACCCGGATCAACATTGACCAATGCGTCGTCAATCGCTGCTGCGAAGTCTTGTGGATAACCAGCTCGATTATGCTTCCACCATGTTTGGGCCACCGGATTTCCGAAATAGTCTTGGATTGTCAGTTCTAAATACTCTAGTGCAGATCCTTTATCTCTGAACCCTCTTTCCTCCAGCACAAAAGAGAGCCTCCAAATATTAAGTCGCAGACTGAGAATTGATCACAGTTTGTTCATTTCGCTCGGCAAAAGTGCCTGTGGATCAGCAATGGACTTTATCCACACTTCCGACGTTTCTGCATCAAGCATTACCTGGTTAAGCTCGTTAACGATTGTTCTTCGTTCAATGTAGAACTGAATTTCAGAGACTTCGGTATTTTGACGAATCTCCGCAACAAGGAGCATAAGACCGGCGAGTACGCCAACGTTAGCACCGAGCGTAAGCCATTTGTTTACACGGTCTGTATTCATAGTGCGCCCTCACTTACCAATCTAATGCGTGAAATTCTGCATCAAATTTCGAACGGCTGCTTTGGGTCACTTGCAGTCGTTCATTAGCCTATCACGCGAATGGTCGCTTTCCGGCCAATAGCGGACATTTTTCCGGATCATCTTTCATTTCGACAAAGGGGCACCGTTAATCAGCCACAAAAACCTGGGAATTCCTGTCACCAGTGACAAAATAACAATTCCTGCTGCTAATCCAGACGCCTGAATTGGCCACACGTGCCAGGGAGCTACAGCAGCTACGGCATATATCAATAACTCAAGCCCTACACGAACTGGGCCAGGCGTAGAAATGACGATTTTATGCTTGTCATTTGGGGTGGAAAAAACAGAAGGGAGACCAACCAGTACGATAATCGCAGGTAAGATCAACCAATTGGAAATGACTGCCAACGCCCATGGCCCCGAAACCCAAGCAATTAATTCGGTCAAGAAACGCAGGCTCGCCGACGTTATTGTGTCATGTGGGTGATGAAAGTGATCAGGGGTTTCTTAAAGTACAAAATAATGTTGTTATACTCCTGCATGGAAAAGCTGAGCACCGAACACCTTCACCAAATCGACCATGACGGGTTTTGCGCTGAGCTTACTCAGCTTCGCGATGAGACTTTTCAAGGTTTGGCTGAATCTGATTTCAAGCACTTGAAAAAAATTGAACGATGGGGCCGCCTGGCGACGATCATTGGATTTGCCACGGCCTGGATAATTCCTAACCCATTGAGCGTTGTTGCAATGACGCTGGGTTTGATGACCCGCTGGCTTCTAATGCACCATATCGGTCACGGTGGATATGACCGTGTTCCCGGAGTGCCGAAACGCTATACCAGTAAACATTTCGCGGTTGGTGGGCGCCGTTTCCTCGACTGGTTTGACTGGATGCAGCCGGAGGCCTGGAAATATGAGCATAACCATCTTCATCATTATCACACCGGCGAATGTTCGGACCCGGATGTGGTTGAGCGAAATGCCCGTATTGTTCGTGACACGCGTTGCCCTAAGTTCATAAAACACATCGCCCTGTTCCTGTTTGCGATCACATGGAAGTTCACCTACTACGCTCCAAACACCCTGAACGCCCTTAAGACAAAAGAAGCAAAAAAGAAACATCGCAGGTACACCAGCTACATTACCCCAAGCAATTTTCTCAATATCTTCAATCCCCTCGTGCGCAAACTTTGGCTGGAATGCTTCCTGCCCTATATCACCATCCATTTTGTTGTGATCCCAGCACTATTTTTGCCACTTGGCTCACAGGCTGTGTACTTCGTTCTGATCAACCGCTTGCTGGCTGAAGCGCTGACAAATTTTCATGCTTTTATGGTCATTGCACCGAATCATACCGGTGAAGACTTGTATTGCTTTAATTACCATTTTCGCAATAAAAAAGAGTTTTATGTAAACCAGGTTCTCGGTTCGGTTAACTATTCCTGCGGCGGAGAATTGATTGATTATTCACAGATGTGGCTCAACTATCAGATCGAACATCATCTGATACCAAATCTTCCCATGAGCACCTATCGGAAGATTCAGCCGAAGGTCAAAAGCCTCTGTGAGCGATACGGTGTCCCTTATGTTCAGGAAAGCGTTTTTAAGCGCTTTAAAAAGATGAGCGACATCTTCGTAGGCAATAGATCAATGATGTACCTGGATCACAGGCAATTTTCAGATATTCCAGGGGACCTCTGATTTAAACTGCGCAGCGTTCGTTACTGCTGAATAATCTTGATCCACTCTCCGGGCTTTGGCTCTCCGACAGGGCAATAGCCGTTGATCAGCCGCAAATCCTCTTTCTCCCTTTGATTCATGTTCAGGGTTTGTGCAAGTGCATCAAAAGTGGTTGTGCTGGTGGCTTTGACGTAATGCATCTTTTTGGCAGCCTCTCCCCTTCTCCCCCTTGCTGCCGGGGCGTGTACGTCGTCCGAATAGCACCTGATCAGCAAACAGATTCACAGGGGCCGTCAATTACTGGCGGCCCCTTTTTTATGCTTTGCAAAGGTCCGCTATTGGCCGTAAAGCGACCCTTTTGAATCTGCCTTAAATTGGTGATTTTGACGCTCTCAGGAACTTCCGCTTCCGGCCAGAAGCGAACATTAAGCAAAGGCACTTCATCCTTTCTCGACCCTATGCCTCTGGCTGTCCGTTGCTCGCCTAAAAACTAGCCAGGATCTGGCCCTTTTCTGAATGCAGAGACATGGATGGAGTCCCATTTGTACGTCTGTGGGTCGGTGGTCAGGATGCGCCTTTCCATAAGTTTGAATCCTGCTTTCTGCACCCAGTCGATCAATTCATCAGGCGTGGGTCCGTCTGTCCCGCTGAAACGGTATTTCAGTTTTTCTCGGTATTGCTGTTCGGTGTAATACGTTCCGTCCCAACTCACATTGACCAGGTGGCCGCCCTTGTTGAGAAGTTGCCACAGCAGACTCATCAGCCGATCAAACTCGGCGCCGTAGAACGTGGCGAACACACCCACTCCAAAAACTGAATCGAACCGCTCATCGGTCCCAGCCGCCCAGTCGAACACGCTTTCGGCGATGAACTCGGTGCGAATATTGTGAGACTTCACATATTCCCTGCACTCCGCGAGCCTTGGATGCTGGCTCTCTTCCATGTATTTGAATGCGTTCTTGTTCACATCAATGCCCACATAGTGCCGGGGCACCTCGCTAAAATGCCATAAGTCTTCGTAAAACAGCGGACCGCAGCCGACGTTGAGCACTGATGCTCCCTTCACGTGGCTCAGGAAAGACTGATAGTAGCCGTATTCCTTGGGGAAGGCCTCCGCCTTGCTCAGCGAACCTTCGTAATAGTCCCGAATGTATTCAATTGGCGCTAACTTTGTCATTCTCCTGTCTCTCTGTAAGCTATTTCATTGGTAATTATGCCCTTGACGAAATATACTGAGGGGGCTAGTGTGCCCGGATGGATTTTCCGCGGTGGCTCCGATGGTGCTTGCTTGTTTTTGTGGAGGAAGCACTTGTTGGCTTTCTCGGGACTCGTGACATGATGACGCAGTTCTGGCCGGCGGTGGCGCCGTTTCTTACCATTCTTGGGTTTGGGTCCGGGCTGGCTGCTCTGTCAATGTTTTTCGACCGGTGGATGGCCGATTACAAAAAATGGCGGAGAGAACAGACCGCGCAGCAACAAGAAGCACTGCGGCAGCGACAGGCAGACGAACTGCGACGGCGGGACGAGGCACTGCGCAGACTTGATTATGTTAAAAAGTTTCTTAGGAGCCCAGGGGAAGGCACCACCGCCAAAAGAGAGAAGTTTAATATTGTTTTCCGGGAGCTTAAGGAAATGGGGCTCCTCGGAGGAGACCTAAAGGGAGGCGACCTCCTTGACACAGTGTATAAACGAGCCTGCCAAGCAGAGACCTACTTGGAAGAATTTGGGTGTGATGAAGCTATTAGGCGGATTGCGGGTGATGGGTAGCAAAATGAACCAATATGCTATGCCACCAATTCACGATAGGTGAGGTTTCCAGTGTTCATAATCCGCTCCAACGTATCGTGGAAGATGTGGCGGTTGTCACGATTGTTGAATCGCCACTCCAGTTCTTCAAGGTAGCGGTCCATATGCTTGCGGCTCATCTTATGGAAGGTCCCGACGATCGAACGCTTGAAAAGACTCCACACGCCCTCGATACCGTTGGTGTGGACATCGCCTACGACCCACTCCTCGATCGAGTGGTTGACCGTTTCGTGGCGGGTGTCGGCGTCGGCGATGCCGAGGTAGGACTTGAGTTCGTCGGTATAGATGGCTTCGGCTTCGTCCTTGACGGTGCGCCCGATGAAGTCATGCAGGGTTTTCTTCTTCACGTCCGGGATCTGTTCCAAGCGGACCTCACCCTCGCGCTGGATGGCGCCGGCGACGATGGTCTTGTTGCCCGTGTAGCGGCGTCCCTTGCCCTTCACCTTGCCGCCCACAAGCGTTTCATCGACCTCAACGACGCCAACCAGCACCGGGCCGGTGAGCGGGTCGTTACCCATAGCCTCACGGATGCGGTGGCAGAGGTGCCAAGCTGTACGGTAGGTCACCCCGAGTGTGCGCTTGAGTTGGTTGGCGGACATGCCCTTCTTGGACTCGCACATCAGATAGATGGCGGCGAACCACTTGCGCAACGGCAGGTGCGAATCGTGCATGATGGTCCCGCTCGTCACCGTGAACTGGTAGCCGCATGAACGGCAGTAGTACTTGCCCCCATCGGGAAGTTCACGGGAGTCAATCGCGCCGCACCGAGAGCAGAAAGGGCCATCGGGCCAGCGGATATCTTCTAGGATCTCGCGGCAATTCTCATCGCAATTGAACCGATCCATTAACGAAAAAAGGTTTACATCAGTCATGACTCAAGCTCCCAAGAAGAAACGACGGTTGCCCAAGAGCACCCACAATCTCCCCGACCATGACTTCATGGAGAAAATCGTCGGGAAACGCACCATGAAGGCTATCGATAAAGCGGTTGCCGAAAACAACAAAGGCATTGAAAAGACAGGATTATTTAAGGGCATGAAGGGATCTTAGCGGATCCCTGTCATTTCGTCAAGGGCATAATTACCATTTCATAGGGAGTATATACAACCATATTTGGAATTCAGGCGAGCATCGGTGACTGTAAACTGATCCCTTTGTTGAAATGTCTGCTTTTGGCCGGAAGCAGACCCTTTTTGAAGCAGATATTGGGTGAGTTTTAACTTCCGCTTTCGGCCACAAGCGGACCCGTAAGCTTTCCCTCCAAAGTTGACAGGTAATAACTAGAGCTTTCTGGCAGGATAGCCACCAGGAGGCCAAGATGAAACGAAGTCGATTTACCGAAACCCAGATCATTTCGATCCTCAAAGAAGCCGATGCCGGCGCCAAAGTGAAAGATATTTGTCGGCGTCACGGCATCAGCGATGCGACCTACTACAACTGGAAATCCAGGTACGGTGGTATGTCTGCCTCCGATCTGAAGCGCATGAAGGAAATGGAACGGGACCTGGGCCAGTACAAGCGCATGTATGTAGAACTGGCGCCCGAAAACTTTGCCTTGAAGGACGTCATTGAGCGAAAGCTCTGAGGCCATCGGAGAAGCGCGAGATCGCGAGTTATCTGGTGGCCAAACACCAACTTCCAGTAAAGCGGGCGGTGGCAGCGGTGAAGCTGTCACGAACGGCTTACTACCGAAAGTTGAAAGGAAGACGAGTCCTGAATGATCGGCCGGTCATTGATGCACTGAACAAACCGGTCGAGGCCAACACTCGTTGGGGCTTCTGGATGTGTTTTGATCGTCTGCGCCTGGATGGTCATGCCTGGAACCACAAGCGGGTATGGCGCGTGTACTGCGAGATGAAGCTGAATCTGCCACGACGGAAGAAGAAACGCCTGCCACAGCGAGAACGACAGAGCATGGAAGTAATCCCACTGCCCAACCAGGTGTGGTCGATGGATTTTATGAGCGATGCGTTATATCGGGGTCGGCGCTTCAGGACGCTGAACATCCTGGATGAAGGGGTCAGGGAGTTACTGGCCATCGTGATCGATACCTCGATTCCTTCCGGGCGTGTCATCCGCACTCTGGAGCAGCTGGTTGAGCTGCGCGGCAAGCCAACGGCGATCCGGGTGGACAACGCTCCCGAGTTCTGTGCCCAGGCGTTTATCGACTGGTGCAAGGAACACGGCATTGAGATCCGTTACATCCAGCCTGGCAAGCCCAACCAGAATGCGTGTATTGAACGATTTAACAAAAGCTATCGAGAAGAAGTGCTCAGTGCGCACTTGTTTTCGACTCTGGAACAGGTGCGAGAAATCACCGAAAAATGGATGAAAATCTATAATGAATACCGACCGCACAGGGCATTGGGGCGCATACCGTCAGCGATGTATGTGCGCAATTTAATGCTGGAAAACTCTAGTTTAGAACTGTAACCCTTGTGGGGAAGCTTACGCTACTAAAAGAAAAGTTCAAAAAGGATGTCTTGAGCAGGAAAATTGAAAAAGACAAGGACATTGTTAGTCAGCAGAAAAAACTGGAGGCAAAAGGGCGAAGGCTTCAGCTAGATATGGATCGGACTTTAGATAACATTTCACTGATTCAAACTGACTTACTTCAAAACAGAAAAGAAGAAACGGTAGCGAAGTGAGTTCTTAAAAATCTCAATCTGGAATTTGAAACGCTTGAAAGCGAGTATCAGAAAACAGTACAAAGCATTCAAGAATTAGACTCAGAGAAAGAATGGCTGGATTGGCTAGACAAGTGGGGTCAAAAAGTCGAATTACAGACTGCAACTGATGAGTCTAAGAAGGACTTCATCAGGAAAATTATTAAAAAGATTATAGTAAGAAGTGAATATGGGAGAAGCCGAGATGGAAAGGACATTCAGGTCGGTCACTCATTCGATATTCATTTTAATCTGAAGGTAGTGAAAGACAAGCTGGTTTATAAAGACACGAATAAAAAGTCGCTAGGTTATGACATTAAATTGGGAAAGAGTCAGTTGAACACCGGTACACTCAATACTGGAAGTGGAAGAGGGCGTAAAAAAAAAGTTCAGAGCCAATTCACTGTTCGGAACAAATTAGCGACGGTAGAATAACCCCAGTAAATATCCGCCACTGGTCAAACAAGGCCGGAATCAGTATTCTGTGCCCCCGGCTTAGTAAATGGCGTTTGCCAAAGAACCAGAGATTTAACCAATGCGCAGAAAACACAAATTCGACGACGAGGCAGAAATTAACATCACACCGATGCTGGACATCGTTTTCATCATGTTGATCTTCTTTATCGTGACCACTTCTTTTGTAAAGGAGAAGGGCTTGGAAGTCTCAAGGCCATCCAACACACCGCCCAAGCAGGTTGAGCAGAAAAAGGGCCCGATCGTGATCAAAATTGATGGTAGTAGCAATATTACGCTCAAAGGCCGGTTGATCGAGCGCAAGGCCGTACAGGCAAACCTTGAACGAGAAAAAGCCGAGAAACCGGATTCGACCTTGATCGTTGCAGCGCATCCTGATGCTGAGACTGATGCCCTGGTCACTATATTGGATGCCGCAGCGGCAGTAGGTGTAGCCAGTGTGAGTGTCGCCACAGTGTCGCGCTGACTTTGCTCTTCGGACAAAAATACTGAAAAGGCCGCCTAAGGCGGTCTTTTTATTGCCTGTGGGAGAATATCCTGAATTGTTGATAGCATGAGTGTGATGTTGTGCCGGAGGGTTTTCTGAGTGGATTTCAAGCTTGGCGTGTTTCTGGATCTGGGCTCTGTCGACAATGGCGATCTCGACCTTGGCCGGCTGTCCCGCACGCTTCCCGACTGGCAGTTACATGACTTCACTACAGCGAAGGAATGTCCAGGGCGCATTGTCAATGCCAATGTCGTCATCAGCAATAAATGCGTGCTGGATCGCAGCGCATTATCCAGTGCGCCAGCCCTGGATTTAATCGTTATTGCAGCGACAGGAACCAATAATGTTGATCTGGAAGCCGCCAGGAAATTCGATATCACTGTGTGTAATGCGCGGGATTATGCCACCGAAGCGGTGACTCAACACACGATCACCCTGATGCTCAACCTGCTGTCATCGCAATTTGAATACCGTGAACGTGTGCGTGCGGGGGATTGGAGCAAGACAGATCAGTTTTGCCTGCTAGATCTGCCGATACGCCAGGTTGTAGGCCTGAATCTCGGAATTATCGGTCACGGTGTACTGGGGAAAAGTGTTGCAAACATGGCCCGCAAACTGGGCATGAATGTGTTGCTTGCAGAACGGCGGGGAAGAAAAACCCGTGCCGATCACCTTGAATTTGAAGACGTGGTCGCGCACTCCGATGTGATCAGTATTCATTGCCCGTTGACAGACGAAACCGAGAACCTGTTTGACAGAGCAATGATGCAACGCATGAAGCGTGACGCCATATTGATCAACACCGCTCGAGGCGGGATTGTTAACGAACAAGACCTGGTCTCCTGCCTGAAGGACGGCATTATCGCCGGTGCTGGAATTGACGTGCTAAACGAAGAACCGCCACCAGCCAATCACCCCTTGTTGGCAGCCGGCATTCCGAACCTGATCGTGACCCCACACAACGCCTGGGCCAGCCAAACCGCTCGCCAGGCTCTTCTGGATCAACTGGCCTCTGTTATAAGGGCTTTTGAGCGGGGTCAACCCATAAACAGGGTGGCACTTAACTGAATTCACGGCTAGGGCTGTAGGTTGACGAGGTTCCACTTTTCCCCGATAACTTCAGCAATTTCCCCGGCCATTATCCGGTATCCGATTCCATCAACAGGCTGGTGAATCGAATCGCTGTAGATCGTTTCATCAACGTGTTCGTAAATACGGGCAAGCGAGAATACTGACACTCCCTCTAGCGCAAGTAAGCGGGCTTCCATGGCCCGGTAATCCGGGCCATAAGACAAGTCTCCGACCAAGGCCGCTTCCTGTTCAGTCACCCTCCGAAATCGTGCCGGGGTTGGTTGTATGAATACGGCAAGATTGGCCCCGGAACGCCTGGTGATGGCATCCATGGATTCAAGGTAATGCTGATAAAGTGCATGGTTCCATTCGCGATTCTGCTCAGCTTTACCCGGGTTCAAAGAAAACAAGGAGTCCAGGCTGGTATTCATATCTGACCAGTCCTTGCGCGATGCTACAGCCCATTCGGTAAATTTCGCGCGAACCACATTGGCCAGTAAAAGCAAAAACTTGGACCGGGATCCCAGCCAGTGGTCCCTGGCAAACACGTACATCTCCTGGTTGACCCATGACGCCAGCGGTGACTCCCTGCTTTGCTCAAAGATTGGGTTTGTCGCGTAGTAGGACGGTGTCCAGGGCATATCCATCCGCTGATCAAGATCGGAATGCTTGAGTGTAGCCAGGAATTCGTTGAAACCCTCAAGGGAAACGATGCCGTCGACAGCGCCTCCATAAAGGATCGTGGCAAACAGTTGTTGTGGCTGTTTCCACCCCTCTATTGCCGCATTGATTACCTCGAATCGTAGTTTCCCGGTGCCGAATGCCTGGTTGAGCACTGACTCCAGCGAATAATCACCAACAACGGAACCGAGTTGAACAGCAACTGAGCCTCCCGTCAGCAGGACCCTGAAAACACCCGCTTCGCGTTGCATGGGAATTTCCCGGCCGTACAGACCTTGTTGGCTGATCTTAGTCCAGCCACAGGGCTCATTGGCGTGGTGTACCCAACCCAGGTATGGATGAGGGAAGAGGAAATCACGGAAACTGCAATCTTCTTTCGCAGTTTGTCGTACAAATTCGCCCGCTTCGCGCGCAAGCAACTCCCGGTTTGAAAGAAATGAACCACTGGATAAGCGAAAATAGAGCATGCTGCCCAGCTCTAGTATGCCGGCAAGAACAAAGATCATCAGCAGGATACCTGCCAGGCGATGTATGGTTTGTTTTTTAATCAAGCTACCCCTTCCTTGTTCAACCATTAACAACGGTGGACGGCATTATCAGTCTTTATTCTGCGTGCCCGAAGCCGGCAAAATCACGAACGAAAGTCTCAAATCAGGTCTCCTTGCTGATCACCAGGCGGCAATTGCAGGTGAAAACCATTTTCTTTCAGGTTCTGCATAACTTCATTAACGTCTTCACGGGCGAGCTCGCGCTCCGGCGACAATTCAAGGGCAATGACGAACTCCGGTTGGCCGAATGCGCACTGCAATGCAGAAGGAAGATCTTTAAATACTTTCCCTGACGGCAAGTAAAGGTAGGTATATTCCTTGCGATTGGAACGAAATATGGAGCAATTCATGCGCAAAAACCATTTTTGTGTCCGTGTATGTTAATACCAATGGGCTCAGACCAAAATCAATTTTTGTTAGCAGGTGAACAGGTTGGTAATTGGAGTTATACCAGGCAATTCAGGGTTGTATTAGTGGCGGTTGAGCCAAAAAACCGGGAAAACCCTGCTATGGTTTGAGTAGTATGGATCCAATAAGAATACAGACACGGATGCTTTCCTGTCGTTTCGCTTTTAACAGTGCCATGAAAAACCAAGTAGCCAAAAATGAAAATTTTTAAAGCTATAGTTTATGGTGCACTAACTTTTGCATTAGGAGCTTGTGTTCCAGCTGGTTACCAGGATGAAACGCAAGTTGCGAGTTACCAGTCATTCAGAAGCATATTAAAAGTCCACACCGTTAAGTTGGTCGTCACAGGCAAGGGCGGCAATCGCAAACTTCTGATCCTTGCTGGGCCTGGTAATTGCAACGTTTCAACCAGCGTAGGATGCGTCAAAGTGCCAAAAGGCGAGCAGGCAGCAGTGACATTTGAGTTGTTCGGCATCCCTGACTGGAAATTTACAAGAATGCAACTGGTCGCAGGACCCAATAAGATCGGCTTTGCAAACCAGGCTGATTTTACTGCAGAAATGCGCGCAGACTTTTATGTGGTAGATCAAGATGGCAACGACAGGCATCCCGATGCAAACGGAATCATTGATTTAACTGACGTGGGTACTGCCGACGGCACGGGGTTTACGCTGAACGACTTGAATCAATTGGCTCATACCTATCGATACCAAATTGAAGCTTGCAAGGGTGGTTCATGTGAAAATTCCGATCCCAGGTTCGTGAATGAGGGTGATGACTAGCACCTGCGCCTGAAAGCGTTAAAACCCAGGATTGTTTACATAATCGGTGACCCAATATCCGGTGTTTGATCCGGTAGGTGCAGAATGCTGTCTCAATCACAAGATGTGATTACATGACAAGTTTTCGGTACAAGGCATTTATCAGTTACAGCCACAGGGATGAAGCCTGGGCTTCATGGCTTCACCGTGCGCTGGAGACCTACCGGATCCCGCGCAGACTGGTGGGCAGTGAGGGTGCTTTTGGCAAGGTGCCGGCAAAGCTGTCCCCGGTTTTCAGGGATCGTGATGAGCTGTCTTCGTTTTCAGATCTGAATCAAAAAGTACTTGATGCACTAAAGGCTTCAGAATCGCTAATTGTCGTCTGCTCACCATCTGCTGCCCGGTCCCGCTGGGTCAACGAGGAAATCCATATTTTCAGGTCTCTGGGCCGAGAGGATCAGGTTTATTGCATCATTGTTGATGGAGAACCCCTTTCAAGCAATTCTGAAGAATTCTGCTTTCCACCCGCTTTACTGAACGACGAATATGGTGGTTCTCGTGAACCTCTGGCTGCTGATGCCCGGAAACAGGTAGATGGGAAAACGCTGGCCAAGCTCAAGCTTGTTTCCGGAATCCTCGGGATTCGCCTGGATGATTTACGCAGAAGGGAGCAGCAACGGAAGCGGAAACTGCAGGCAATCGCCTTGCTCGCATCACTGTTTGTTTTCGCTTTACTCGTAACAGCGATTTATTCAAATATCTCGGAAAAGGTACGCCGGGAACATGCCGAAACACTGGTGACGCAAATCGTGGAGATTAGCGAGGGACTCGACAAGGATGTTGACCTGGAAACCCTGCGGGAAATTGGCGAGAAGTTGGCCGGGTACCTGGATACTCTGAACCCGGGTGATCTCACGGCTGAATCAAAATTACAGATAGGATTGGTACTCAGGCAACTGGGAGAGGTCAGCCGTCTTCAGGGCAGGCCTGAGGATGCCATGAATGCTTTCCAGCGATCGCGAACGGTCCTCAACCGCCTGGCAGACGAATCACCCGAAGACCTGAACGTCCTGTTCCAATCAGGGCAGGCCGAATTCTGGGTGGCCTACATACATCTTGATAGAGCTGAGTGGAATGAGGCTGAAACCGACATCAATCGTTATCTTGCTGTCGGCCAAAAACTGCATGAAGCAGCGCCTGAAAATGCGGAGTGGACAATGGAGGTTGCATATGCTCTAAGCAACCTGGGGAGAATCCAGAAATACCGGCAACCTTCAGACCCTGACAAAGCTCTAGAGCACATGTAAATGGCCATGGAATACAACCAGTTGGCATCGTCACTGGCTCCCGATGATGATTCCTTCAAGGTTGAACTGTCCCAGACCCATGCAAATCTGGCGGGTGCCTGGTTGGATGTGTGTAATTTGGGCGGTGCACTTGAATCGCAACTTGCAAACGTAAGCTTTGCTGTCGAATTTTATGAAGGCCAGCTCAATAATCGTCTTAAGGAGCAATATGCATATTCTCTTTCCTCGCTTGCCAGGGTCCAGTTTAGAGTTGGTCTTGGCGCCATGGCGCAACAAAGTCTTGAACACTCCGTTGAATTGTTGAATGAATTAAGCAGACAGGACCCCAGCAACATTAACTTCAGGTGGAACCTCTACAGAAAGTCAATGAGGTTGGCAAACATCATCGGTATCCTTGGAAATGAAAGCAAAGCCTGGGAAATGAGTTCAGAAATTGAGCGTGAACTCCGTAAACTGGAAAAAGAAGACAGGTCGATCAGCATGGTTAATGGTGTAGTAATAGCTGAATTCCTGCGAAACTACTCGGACCTGGCCTGGCACCGGGGCGAGAGTGATCTTGCCAGGCGGCTGCTCAATGAAAATACCGAAAGACTGAACCAGCTTCTTGCCGCTCATGCGGATTCAAAGACAGCGTTGTATCAGCTTGGACTGGCCGGATTTAGCCAGTGGCAACATTCAGGCGAGCCGATCAATGTTCAGGGCTTAAGTCCGGGCTTAATGGACAAAGTCGAAGTTCGAGGCTGTGATGAGGCTAACCTTGCAGCCAGGCAGGCGGTACAACACGGAGATAAAAGTGCAGCAGAACACTATACTTCCTACCTGCTGGCAAAAGGATACTTTGAGCCCGGGTTTATCCGGTTTTGCAGGCGGTATGAATTGTGTGACTAAATTGAATCTCTCAATTGAATGGACCCGATCAAACAACGCGCACTCAATCTAATATGATTCCGGGTTCTATTACGAAGGAGATGCCTGAACAGGGATTTCCAAAAATTAATAAATGAAACTCACAATTGGTATTACCGGCCACCGTGACCTGGTCGAAAATGAACTGCCCGCTCTGAGAGACCAGGTGCGGGCATTTCTTGTTGACCTGGATGCCGAGTACCCGGGCCTCGATCTACAGCTGTTGTCGCCCCTGGCCGAGGGTAGCGATCAACTGGTCGCGGAAATCGCCCACGAGCTGGGTATTCCGTTGATCGTTCCGATACCCATGCAGCAGGATGAGTATGAGAAGGACTTCAACTCCGATGATTCCTTGCGAGACTTCAGGGCATTACTCGAGGATGCGGAAGTCATTCCCTTACCCCTGGTTTCAGGAAGTACGCCGAAAGCGATTTCAATGCCGGGTGTGGCCCGCGACGCACAGTATGCTCAACTTGGCGTGTTCATTTCCAACCGTTGCCAGGTGCTGCTGGCTTTATGGGATGGTAAGCCAGGTACGGAAATGGGTGGAACAGCGGGCGTGGTGAATTATCACCTGACAGCGGTCATGCCCGGCTATTCAATTGCCGAGGAATCACCCAATCTCCTCGCCGACAACGAAAACGACCTGGCCTATCATATCGTGGTGTCACGCGACCGGACCGGGGGGAATCCGGTAAAGGGAATGCAAGCCTTTGACGCGTGTTGGATGTCGGCTCACTTCGAGCGTGGTGATTCACACGAAATGCCGTCTGAGTACCGAAACATGTTGCTGCGCCTGCAGGAGTTCAACGCCGATCTCGAGAAATACGAGGACAAGATCAGGTCAGAAAGCACGAGCCTGCTGGCTGATGCGCCGGACCTGGACACTCCGGGCGGTTCCGAATTCGTCGACCACCTGTTCAGACATGCTGACTGGCTGGCTATTCATTTCCAGAAAAGAGTCAACCAGGGCATGATTGCTACACACACGCTGGCAGTCATCCTGGGTCTGGTTTTTATCCTGTATTCGGAATATGGCGGTCCGGAACTGCTGCTTTACATGTTCCTGATGTTTTTCGGAATGGGAGTGGTATTACATTACCTTGGCGGCAGGCGTGAGTGGCATCGCAAGTATCTCGATTACCGGGCACTTGCAGAAGGGCTAAGGGTCCAGTTTTACTGGGGCCTGGCCGGTGTTGACAAAATGCAATCCTCTGTCTTCGCCTATGACAATTTCCTACAAAAACAGGATGTGGATCTTGGGTGGATCCGGCACGTAATGCGTTCCGCGAGTCTGCGCCGGGATCGGACGCGTCCACCGGACGAGGGCTGGGTCAACTGGGTTGCAAGGCTATGGGTCGGGCGGGAAGACGGCAGCGATGGCCAGTTGGCCTATTATGAATGTAAAAGCCAACTGAAATCGGAAACCTACCTGAGGACAACTCGCCTGGGTAATGTGTGCCTTTGGACAGGAATTATTATCGCGGTGGTTCTTGCCCTCGCAGCTGGCTGGATCACGATGGATCAGCGCCACGTGCTCCTGTTATTCATGGGTGTTCTGCCACTGATTGCCGGGGTACGAGACGCCTACTCGCACAAGAAAGCCGATCGGGAACTCATCAAGCAATACCGCTTTATGAGCAGGGTGTTTGCAAACGCAAGGCGCCTGCTGGATGGCTCGCAAGATCTGGGCTTCAGGCGCAGGGCTTTAATGGCCGTGGGTAACGCGGCACTCGAGGAGCACGCCGAGTGGATACTCATGCACCGCGAAAGGCCTTTGGAGCAGGGTAATTTTTAGCGCTGGCAGAACTTGCGGAGCCGGTATGTGCCGGCTCCGCAAATCGGTCAGTCATTTATTGAGACCAACCCTTGTCATCATCTGACCCCGAGTCGTCTACAGACTCATTGTCCCCGCCTGAATCATTGTCATCTGAGGCATCATCTGAGTCACTGTCTGCAGCCGCCTCGCCATCATCAATAGAGTCGTCAGACGGCGCTTCAGGTTCCGCATCAGATACAGATTCCTGGAATGAGCGCTCAAAAGCTTCCGGCTCGACTTCCTGGAATGAGTGGTCTACAGGTTCTGGCTCAGGTTCAGGTTCCGGCTCCGGTTCAGGCTCCGGTTCAGGCTCCGGTTCAGGTTCCGGCTCCGGTTCGGGTTCCGGTTCCGGCTCGGGTTCAGGTTCAGGTTCCGGAGAAACTTCCTCCTCCGGTTCTTCGGTCTTTCCGCCGAACAAATTTTTAATTGAATCAAAAACCCCCATGATCGATCCCTCCTTCTGTGAGATTGGTCCTTCAGTTTAGCGCGAATTACGGACTTGCGCTTTTTTAACGGTTCATTCTGCCCTCGACCAGGGAGTCAACAACCTCAGGGTCTGCAAGAGTTGAGGTATCTCCGAGATTCGAGTAGTCGTTTTCCGCTATTTTGCGCAGGATGCGGCGCATGATTTTCCCCGAACGTGTTTTGGGCAAAGAAGGCGCCCACTGCAGCAGGTCGGGTGTTGCGATCGGACCGATTTCCTTTCGAACCCAGTTACGCAACTCTGTAGCAAGTTCATCACCTGGCTCACGACCGGCGACCAGCGTGACATATACATAAATTCCCTGGCCCTTGATCTCATGTGGATAACCAACCACGGCTGCTTCAGCAACAGCGGGGTGGGCCACGAGCGCGCTTTCCACCTCGGCGGTGCCCATGCGGTGTCCGGAAACATTGAGCACATCGTCAACCCGCCCCGTTATCCAGTAATAACCGTCTTCATCCCTGCGGCAGCCATCTCCCGTAAAGTAGTTACCCGGATACTGCGAAAAATAAGTCTCAAAGAATCGTTCATGGTCCCCATAGACGGTACGCATCTGTCCCGGCCAGCTGTCCTTGATAATGAGCTGTCCCTCGGCAGCGCCATCCAATTCGTTTCCTTCCTGGTCGACCAGCGCCGGCTGGATGCCAGGCAGCGGGAAGCTGGCTGATCCCGGTTTCATTGGCGTTGCGCCGGGTAAAGGGCTGATCAGAATTCCCCCGGTCTCGGTTTGCCACCAGGTGTCGACTATCGGACAACGGCCCTCACCAACCACGTTAAAATACCATTCCCAGGCTTCCGGGTTGATCGGCTCGCCGACGGAACCAAGCAACCGCAGGGATTTCCTTGACGTGCTCCTGACGGGATCTTCACCTTCGCGCATCAGGGCGCGGATGGCTGTCGGGGCCGTGTAACAAATATTCACCTGGTGCTTGTCACATACCTGCCAGAAACGGCTTGCGTCGGGGTAGTTCGGCACCCCTTCAAACATCAGGCTGATCGCGCCATTGGCCAGTGGCCCATAAACGATGTAACTGTGACCCGTCACCCAACCGACGTCAGCCGTGCACCAGTAGACGTCGCCATCATGGTAGTCAAAAACCAATTGATGGCTGAAAGAGGCGTAGACCATGTACCCGCCCGTGGTATGCAATACACCTTTTGGTTTGCCTGTAGAACCGGAAGTGTAAAGGATGAACAACGGGTCCTCGGCGTTCATCTCCTCGGCTGGACAATCCTCACTGACCTGCGCCTCAATCTCGTGCAGCCAGTGATCCCGGGACGTATCAAATGGCACGTCCTCGCCGGTATTGCAAACCACCAGCACGGCATTAAGAGTATCCATCACGCCGTCTCGGGAGCAGGCTTCATCCACGTTTTTTTTCAGGGGGACACGCTTGCCGCCGCGCCTGCCCTGGTCGGCGGTTATGACAATACTGGACTCGCAATCGATGATCCGGCCGGCAAGGGCATCGGGGGAAAACCCACCGAACACTACCGAGTGAATGGCACCGATGCGGGCGCAAGCAAGCATGGCCACAGCGGCTTCGGGAATCATCGGCATATAAATCGTGATGCGGTCACCGCGCTTTGCGCCCAACATTTTCAGTGCGTTTGCCATCCTGCAAACGCGCCCGTGAAGTTGCCGGTAGGTGATTTTTTGGTCACGGTCAGGTTCGTCGCCTTCCCACAAAATGGCAGTCTGATCTCCGCGGAGTTCAAGGTGCCGGTCTATGCAGTTGTAACAGGCATTGAGTGTGCCGTCTTCAAACCAGCGTATGTGCAAATCGGACCGATCAAAGGAAACATCCTTCACCTTGCTGAATGGTTTGATCCAGTTGATGCGGCGAGCCTGGATGGCCCAATATTTTTCATTATCTCTTACCGATTGCCTGTAAAGCTCCTGGTACTGATCCTGGTCAACACGCGCCCTGGCCGCGGCTGCGGGGATAACGGGATGAATTGTGCTCATAAATTTCCCCGGAATGGTCCTTGGGATTTTATATACTCATTGCCTCCATGTCATGCCTGGTCGCCACCCCCAGCGCCAAAGCAGTCCTGCACCGAACAAAAGCCCCCCAAGGTGCGCAAAGTGTGCAATTTGCGGCATGGCGTTAGTGATTCCAAAAAACAATTCCAGGCCCCCATAAATCAAAACGAACCACTTGGCTTTGATCGGAATAGGAAGGAAAATGAGGAAAATCCGACTGTTGGGAAACATGACACCATAAGCGAGTAACAGGCCAAATACAGCTCCTGATGCACCAATAGTCGGATAAAACTCGCCACTGGCCTGTTGCACAATTAACTGGATAATGGCTGCACCGATGATGCAAACCGAGTAATAAAGGCTGAATTTCTGGCTCCCCCAAACTCGCTCAATCGGCAGGCCGAACATCCAAAGCGCAAACATGTTAAAAAAAACGTGATTAAGGGATCCGTGCAGAAAACCGTAAGTCACAATTTGCCAGGGCTCAAATCGTCCGCTCTGCAAAGGCCATAGAGCCAGTGAAGCGGAAAGATTCTGCATCACAAATACGGCCACACAGGTAACGATTATTCCGATTGCTACCGGAGGCGAGGTGACTTTGTTAGCCGTTATTGCCATGGTGTCTCCAGGCTGTTTGATGCGCCGTTTGTCAGTTCCAACATTGAAAAGCAATGAAGGTCAGTGGGCAGTTCATACTACAATAGTCTGATGAGCAAGCAGAGCATGAAGAAATTACCCGCTGCCCGGGGTCTGGCCTGGTTTTCCGGCAGTATCACCTTGCTTCGTGCACAACCGGCTAGATTATTGTTAATAGGCCTTGTTCTCCAGTTATTGATGGGGTTCACCCAGGTGGGCGCACTTGGGTTTTTGCTGATAGTGGCGATTCCTGCCTTGACAGCAGGAGTGATGCAGTCGATGTCTGTGGTTGAGCGGGGGTTCCGGCCCCCGCTCATGACCCTGTTTTGCGCTTTTTCCGAGCCGCAAAAAGTCCTCCGGTTTTTCGTGCTGAGCCTGGTGATGATCACCATCGGAACCTTGACTGCCGGGGCCATGCTATCCGGTATTGCCGGGTCAATTGACGCCGAGTTCCTGGCACAGTTGGAAGAGGGTGACCTGGAGGCGATTGCAATGGCAAATCCTGCCTTGATTCAAAGAGTGGCCATGGCTCTTGCCCTCGGGTTGATGGTCAGTGGGGCCATCGTATATTTCTCAGTTCCCCTGATCTGGTTTCGGAACAGGCCAACAGGGGCAGCCATTCTTGAGGGCCTGGTGGGGATGTTAAGAAACTGGCTTCCGTTCCTGGTATTGGGCGGTCTGTTAGCGGTCGTGGCCATGCCAGTTGCGATTCTGACCATCACATTACTTGCCAATCCTCTCAGTGCGGGCGCTTCGTCCACAATTTTGACCCTGATCATGCTCCTGATGATGGTCGCATACCAATTGTTACTGTTCGGTGCGCAATATCTGTCTTTCAAGGAAATTTTTGGCACCGGGGAAGAAGATACCAAGAGCGTATCTGATGACAGTCAATTGGTTGCTTGAGGAGTATCCCCGTCATCCAATAACATGCGGGATAAAAGTATCCCGATTTCGAACAAAACCCACATCGGTATGGCTAAAAGCGTTTGCGAAATAACATCAGGCGGTGTTAACAGCATGCCCAGTGCAAATGCCCCGACGACAACATAAGGTCTCATGGCGGCAAGCTTTTCAGGCGTAGTGATACCCGTGGACACCAATATGATGGTGGCGATCGGCACTTCAAAAGTAATCCCAAAAGCGAGAAACAAGGTGGTCACAAAATCCAGATATTTGCTGATATCGGTCATCACTTCAACACCTTCCGGTGCAATCCTGGTTAAAAAACCGAACACCAATGGAAAGACAACGAAATAAGCAAACGCACAACCAAGGTAGAAAAGCGCAATGGAAGAAAACAGCAAGGGCCTGGCAAGCCGTTTTTCATGCTTGAAAAGGGCCGGGGCAATAAAAGCCCACAACTGGTAAAGGATATACGGCATGGCCAGCATCACAGAGACAAGAAGGCTAAGCTTGAACGGCGTAAGGAAAGGGGATGCCACGTCGATGGCGATCATGCTGCTGCCGACAGGCAATCTTGCCATCAGGGGAGCGGCCAGTGTTTCGTACAGGTCTCGAGCGAATGGCAGCAGGCAGACCAGCACTACGAGTATCGACAAACAGGCTCGAATCAACCTTCCGCGCAATTCAACCAGGTGCTGCAGAAACGTTTGTTCGCTGTCGCTTTCGGGATACTCAGGCATCTTTCGACGCCTCGCTGTCTTTCGCGGCTTCTTCTTGAGGGGATTGCGCTATGGGATCAACGTCTGTTTCGCCCGCCTTTTTGATGGTTTGGTCCAACGCCTTGACCCCTTCTTCCAGGTCGCTGGCCGCTTTGCGAATTGGTTCTGAAATGTCCGCTTCGGCCAGCTCGGCCTCGATGGAACGGCGCAGGCTGTACCAGCTGCTGCGGGCTCTTCTTATGAGGCCGCCAAGAGTGCGGGCAACGCGCGGGAGTTTTTCTGGCCCCAGTACAATCAGCCCGATAAGGGCCAGTAAGAAAATCTCTGCGAATCCGACATCAAACATCTGTACCGGGCGGGCGGGCTTCCGGGTCGTTTTCCTTTTCGCTTTTATCCAGGGTATTGGAAGACATAGCTTCCGATTCGATTTGTTCAGGGTCTTCTGACGCGGGTTCTTCTTCCATACCCTTGCGGAAGCCCTTGACGGCACTTCCAAGGTCGCTGCCTATATTACGAAGGCGCTTGGTACCAAACACCAGGACTACAATCAGCAGCAGGATCATCAGCTGCCATCCACTTATTCCACCTACCATGTCATAAACTCCATAGCTTCAGCTAATGTTGAAGTTTAGCGGAATACTGAAGATAAGACTGCTTTATGTAGCAGAGAATATTTTCAGGACATGCGGTGGCGCAGACCAGCGAAACCAGTCAGCATTAAGGCCAGGATGGCCAGTAACTTGCCAAAGTCGTCCAAGGTAGGAATCAAGGCATCGGCTCGTTCAGGAGAAATGCCACTCGGCGGTGTACAACCGGTCGGTCGTGAAACGGCGAGACTTTCGAATCCCAAAACTGCAACCGTTGACTCCAGTGTTGCTTCTCCCGAGTTGATATCGATGCTCAAAACCTGGCTGAACTGACCCAGGGCGGAACGGTCGGTTATTGCCCATAATTTGCCGCTTTCGTCGAATGAAAGACCAGCCTGGTGATAATCAGCTACGGCACCGCCGATACCGACGCCGATCGCAGTCGCGACGCCTGTTCCCGTATCGATTTCAAACAGGCTGCGGTTGTCAGGATCGAGGCTATTCGTGTCAATCAGTCCATTTCCCAGGCCAAAGAGGCGAACCGGGCTGTCACCGAAGGAGGCAATGGCTGAAATATTGAAGCCCAGGTTACCGGGGTTGCCCACGGGAGCAGCAACGCCCGCTTCATCAATGGTGTATAGCGTTTGCGTAATAACCGATGAGGCATACAAGCTGCCATCACAGGTAAATGTCAATCCGAAATCATTTTTACTGAGGGCATCCAGGCCGGAAATAGTCACCCTGGTTCCCTGCTTTACGTTGCCAAATGCAGTTTCAACCTCGAACAGGCTGTATGTTTCATCGTCCACACCCCAAAGACTGTTATCGGGCGCGAAAGCCAGGCCCTCAATATCGATAAGTGGATTTGGAGGTACATCAATGGCCCCGATACCAATTGACACTGAGCTGCCATCAGCCAGGTTGATCAGGTGTAGACGGTCATCGTTTTCGAATGCATCCGAGTTGACGCTATAAGCCATAGGCGCAGCACTCGCCGTTGCAATAGGCAAGGCGAGCAGCAAACACAGGGCAAAGCAAAAAATGCTTCTCATACGGGCAACACCCATCCTCATCTGCTATGGCGACGGGGCGCTTATGCTAGCAGAAAAAATAGCTAATACAAAGCCTTATCATCACAATTGGAGCTCGTAAATCCGCTTGTTGTTTGATTGCAACAAGCGGATATTTTCAATGATTTTCTTACTAAAACCGCCTGAAACGCACAAGCGTCTGAATAGCAAAGAAATCCAGGTTAAGAATATCTCAATCCGTGCTTGAAAGGCTAAGCGTGTGCAAGCACAATTTGATCCTATGTCGTTTTTTAGCAACACAGCAATCAGTCGGTTTTTATCTGCATGGAAGTTCCCACTGTGAAAGGCCTTCTGGTGGTAAATCTCGGGACGCCTCAGGCGCCGGATCCGTCAGCAGTCGGGGCGTATCTTTCACAATTTCTTTCTGACCCCAGGGTAGTTGATTTGCCGAGATGGCTTTTACTTCCGGTATTGAAGCTGGTGATTGTTCCCTTAAGGCGTTATCGGTCCGCCGAAGCCTATCGGAAAATCTGGACTCCGAAAGGCTCACCCCTGATGACGGGCTCGATTAAAGTGGCGGAAAGGCTGCAACAGGAACTGAAGCACGAGGCGGTGGTGAGGTTGGCGATGAGGTACGGGCAGCCGGGTATCCGGCGCGGGCTTGGTGAGTTACGGATAGCCGGTATAGAGCAATTGATTGTGTTGCCGCTATATCCACAATATTCCACAACGACAACAGAGTCAGTTTTCGATGCTGTTTCTACTGAACTCAAGCAAATGGAGTGGTTTCCAGAACTTGAATCCATTCAGAAATATCATGACGCTCCGGGTTGGTCTCTTGCTGTGGCTGACTCAATTCGTGAATTTCAGTCTTCAGCTGGAAAGCCGGACAAATTGCTGTTTTCACTACATGGAATCCCGCAAAGATACGTAACCAATGGTGACCCCTATGCCTCCCAATGCGAACAAAGTGTTCAAGATGTTGCGAACGAACTGGAACTGGATGAAGACCAGTGGGTGTTGACTTACCAATCCCGGGTAGGTCGTGAGCCCTGGTTGCAACCGTATACCGACCATGTGCTAAAGGAGCTGGCTGCTTCGTCTACGAAGCACGTACAGGTAGTTTGTCCAGGATTTGCGGTGGACTGCCTCGAAACACTGGAAGAGATTGCCATGCGGAACAAGTCTTTTTTTCTGCAAAATGGCGGCGAGATTTTTGAGTACATTCCCGCACTGAATGACCGAGATTCACATGTTTCTGTGTTGGCAGATTTAATCAGAAACTAGTCGCCAAAATATACGCAGCCTGCATTACAGGTTTCCTGCACCACCACTTTACTCAAACCTTCGAGGCGAGGCTTCATCCCACGCCAAATCCAGCTTGCCAGGTTTTCAGAAGTCGGGTTTTCCAGGCCTTCTATCTCATTAAGACAGTGATGATCCAGTTGATCAAATAGGGGCTGAAAAGCAGCACGCAGATCGGCAAAATCCATTACCCAGCCACTGGTCTCACCCGGTTTTCCACTGATATGAACCTCAATACGAAAAGAATGGCCATGCATGCGTGCACATTTGTGCCCTTCAGGAACATTGGGCAGGTAATGAGCTGCCTCAATTTGAAATACCCGGAAAACGTCCATGCGAGGATTGTGCACTTAAGCATCAGGTCAGGCAATAATTGTTGAGACAGGCAGACGCTGCCTGCCCGACCGGTATTGGCTCAAATCTTATTCAGACTACTGACAGTTACAGAATGGCTTTTTGGTCGACTTGCCACATCGGCACAAAGCGCCCTGCATGGACAGGAATTCCTGTCCTTTGATGTTGAATACCCGCAGGTAACCCCTGTATTTCAGTGGCCCGTCCTTGATGCAGGTAATGGTTAGCGTTTGAGGCCGAACCACCGGCATACAATCCGAAGCACGCTCAATATTGCCCAAATCCATGAACTTAATGTCCTGGTGCTGATCATCACAGATTGGCTTGCTGCGGGAAGCTCCACAGCGACAAAGTGTGAGGTGATTGGCGTGTGTTACATCGCCATCCTCCCCATTCAATGTCAGGTTACCGGTGATCTTGATAGGACCACCACTGTTGATCAGAGCCTCGTTTGCGACATCCAGTCTCTTGGGTACGCGTTTGTTTCCTTTCTGTTCGCGGAACCAGCGATCCAACGCCTTTTCATCCGTGGAAACTTTGTCTTCCGGGGCTGTTTCTTCAGGTGCAGGGCTACGCTGAGGTGCAGACAAGCCCTCGCGCTCAGGCCCTTGAAATTCAGAGTCCGGCTGGACCCCATAATATGATTTTGCTGTTGCCTTGGTTGCGTCTTCCATTGACACTAAACTCCAGGAAATCCTTTCCTATAGTTATACTGTAGTACCAGAATACCCTTTTTGCTGACAAATTCAAGGCTTACACATGAAGATTGCATTAACACTCATCGTGTTATTCATGCCGTTTATCGCAACCGCCGCGCCAGTGGAAGCGCCCGATCGCGTACGGGGATCCGGGCCGTATGAACGATTGGTCCTGCGGGGGGTGAATGTGGTTAACGGTGAGGGTGCTCCGGCGGTGGGTCCCATGGATGTGCTGATTGAAAAGAATCGCATCATAGAAGTCCGCAATCTTGGCATCTTATTCCCGGTGGAGCCTGAACGTCGAATTGAAATAAAACCGGGTGACCAGGTCATGGAACTGGAGGGGCATTACCTGCTACCGGGGTTCGTGGATCTGCACGCGCATTTTGGCGGCGATGACCAGGGTGTGCCAGCGGAGTACGCAGCCAAGCTCTGGCTCGGGCATGGAATCACCACCATTCGTGAGCCCGGCAGTGGCAATGGCCTGGACTGGGTCCTGCGTCACCAGGAGCGAAGCAGGCAGAATAAAATCACCGCGCCAAGAATCGTTGCTTACGCACGATTCGGCATGGGTGCGGAAGGGTCTTTCCTGACAGCAAAGGATGCCCGCAAGTGGGTCAGGGATATTAAAAAACAGGGCGCCCAGGGCATCAAATTCTTTGGTGCGCCACGCGAAATTATGGAGGCCGCCCTCGATGAAGCAGGCAAGCAAGGCCTTGGCTCTGCCATGCACCATGCGCAGTTAGATGTTGTGAACTGGAATGTGCTGGACAGTGCGAGAGCCGGAATGACCACAATGGAGCACTGGTACGGTTTGCCGGAAGCGATGTTCGAAGATCAGGTGATCCAGGATTACCCGCTGGATTACAACTATGCCAACGAACAGCACCGATTCGGTGAAGCGGGCCGATTATGGGCGCAATCGGCGGAACCCGGATCAAAAATCTGGAACAAGGTGCGCGATGAACTCATTGAACTGAACTTGACCATTAATCCGACACTGACCATTTACGAGGCAAGTCGTGACCTGATGCGGGAAATGAATGCCGATTGGCATGACGAGTATACGCATCCAAATTTGTGGCAGTTTTTTCAGCCATCCAGGGATTCACATGGTTCGTACTGGTTTGACTGGACCACTGAAAATGAGATTGCCTGGAAAAACAACTTTCGCAAGTGGATGGCTTTTCTTGATGATTACAAGAATCACGGCGGAAGGGTGACGCTTGGCTCAGATGCCGGCTATATCTGGAAGCTTTACGGCTTTGGCTACATCAGGGAAATGGAGTTGTTGCAGGAAGCGGGCTTTCATCCGCTGGAAGTGCTGCGGAGCGCGACTTTTCACGGCGCACAGGTACTGGAGATGGACGACCGCATCGGTTCCATCCGGCCGGGCAAACTGGCTGACCTCGTTATCACTGAACACAATCCGCTTCAAAACTTCAAAGTGCTGTATGGAACAGGGCATTTCCGGCTGGGGGAGAACAATGAGCCTGAGCGCGTAGGTGGTGTCAAATACACCATCAAAGACGGCATCGTTTACGATGCAAAAGAGCTGTTAGCTGATGTCAAAAAAATCGTGCAGGCAGCCCGTGAAGCACAGTTCGGAGAATAATACCGGGGCCGGCTAAATCATGATAACGCACTCAATCCCTATTCAGAAACCATCAATTGTTTCAGATCGGCCAGTACCTCATTGGTGTGGGTATCCGGATCCGCTTTTCCATAGTGTTTTGCGACTTTCCCGTCCGGGCTGATGATAAAGGACTGCCGGCTGGCGATTTTCATTAACTTGTAATCGCGTAAAACGCCATAAGCCTTGGAGACTCCACCGCCTTCATCGGCAAGAATCGTAAAGGGCAGCTTGTATTTGTCAGAAAACGTCTTGTGTGAATCAACATCGTCCACGCTGATGCCTACCACCTTTGCGCCGATTTCTTCGAAGGCATACATGTTGTCTCTGAAGTTGCAGGCCTCGGTCGTGCATCCGGGCGTATCGTCTTTCGGGTAAAAATATACAGCCAGCCATTCACCCCGGTATTCTTCCAGCTTGTGCCAGTCGCCGTTTTGATCCTGCAGTTCAAAACCTGGCGCTTCACTGCCGACTGTGGGCTGATCGCCGGCCAGAGAACCCATTGAATAAACAATGACGATAAGAGCAGTCGCTGTTAAAAGTACTAAAAAATAATTCATTGCCTGTTTCCCGGTTTTTGATTCAGGACCCAGAGAATACCACCCTGGGCTTGTTGAACAAGGTTGCGGCGAATGCCGCCATAACCAGTCCAATTGCCAGCGTACCGCCCAGCGACATGGCGAGCCAGAGATTTGGTACTACCTCACCACGTACAAATTCCCCGATCAGCAGGTTTTGCGAAAACATCGGAATACTCATCATCCAGGTTTCAGGCTTGACCGGGTTGGCCATGAACAGGATGCTGGGAATCATCGGAATCATGATGACCAGGCCCATGTAGGATTGCGCTTCGCGGAAACTTTTGGCAAAGGTCGCCAGCATCGTCAGCAGTGCTGCAGCCAATATCGAAACCGGACCAACGACAATCAGGATTCCGAGCACCGTCCTGGCATCGAGGGTCAGGTCAATACCCCGTGCGCCGGTCGGCATATAGGGCAGCGCAATGCGGAAGGAAAGCAGCGTCAGTGTCAGGCAAGCAAACCCGAACACAATGGTCGCCAGCATTTTTCCGGACATGATCTGCCAGCGTGGTACCGGGTTGATCAACAATGGTTCGAGAGATTTTCGTTCCTTTTCCCCAGCAGTCGAGTCGATCGCGAGGTGTATACCGCCGGTAAATGCCGAAATCATGAGCATATAAGGCAGAAACATCATAAACAGAAGCCCGCGGCTTTTTGGCGTGGACAGGTCTACATCTTTGACCAACAATGGCGAGGACAGGTTGGGTGAAACACCACGCAGCTGTAATCTCATCGAGCCGATCTGGGCACTGTAGATACGCAGCAGATTGCGAACCCTGCGCAACGGGGTTTCAGACTCCCGGCGTGAAGGATCGGCGATGACTTCAACAACTGCCGGTGTGCCGGCGGTCCAGTCTTCACCAAATTTCTCGGGAATACGGATGACGATCGGTACCTCCTGGCTTTTGACGACAGCTTCGGGGTCTTCGGGCGGGTCCTGTACAACCACGCCCTGTTGTTCCAGGTAGTTGACCAGGTTGGGTGCATATTCTGCGCCAACCACAGGCACTTCAAGGATTTGCTCTGCCCTTTCTATTTGCTTGTACGTTGCAAAATAGGTTATACCGATAAACATGACCGGTAACAGAAGCGGCACTAACAGGACCGAATTGAAAACCGCTTTGTGATCCCGAAGGTTTTCCCGGACTTCTTTCTTGAATACAGTGATGAGTCCCTTCATGCCAGCAGACCCTCCTCACTGCCGATCAGGGCCACGAAAGCATCTTCCAGTGAATCGCAACCGCTGCGTTCCAGCAATTGTTCGGAAGTACCATTAGCCGCAATCTCGCCATTAGCGATGATCACTATCCGGTCACATAAGGCCGCCACCTCTTGCATGATGTGGGTGGACAAAACCACGGAATGGCCGTCTTTTTTCAAGTTCAGGATGTATTCCCTCAACGCTCGCGTAGACATCACGTCCAGGCCATTACTGGGTTCATCCATCAGGATGGTTTGAGGCTCGTGAATCATTGCCCTGGCAATGGCGACTTTGACGCGCTGGCCCTGGGAGAATCCCTCGGTACGCCTCTCAATGAAATCGCCCATATCAAGGGTCTCCACCAGTTCCTCTATGCGTGATCGAATATCGCGGTTTTTCATGCCGTGCAATTCGCCGTAGTAGCGAATGTTTTCGCGTGCGGTCATCCGCGTATAAAGCCCACGGCCGTCCGGCACTACGCCAAGCGTGCGCTTGATGGCAATTGCATCAGTTTTCGGGTTCAGGCCGTCAATACTGATTTCGCCCTCATCAGGTGGAAGCAGTGAATAAAGCATGCGCAGCGTGGTTGTCTTGCCAGCGCCATTGGGCCCGAGTAATCCCGTAATCTGCCCGTCATGGGCCTCGAAGGAAATGCCGTTAACGGCTTTGACCTTGCCAAAAGATTTGTGAAGGTTTTCGACTTTAATCATGGATCAGGCCCCAGCAGGCTGGTGAAAAATGGTGAAGACTGTATGCTCTCTACACAGGAGATATCCAGCTCAGTAATATTTCCGGCCTTGATAAACTCTGTCGCGATCTCACGCAGACACATGTTGCGTAGAACCGAGTGTGACTGGCCTTTGGCAACCAGGTCGAGGCTGTTGGAAAATGTTTCTGCCGCCTGTGCCGCATAATGCGGCGGGGTCACCGGGTCACGCTCGCCGGAAACCAGCAACACCGGGACATCGGATTCGACCGGCTCGTGGAATCCTTCGGGTACCTCTCCACGCGGCCAGACCGAGCATTGCGATTCCACGAAATCGAGAAAAATATTACCGATGATGGTATCGCCCTGGTCTGCCTCAAAGTCCATGAACGGGTAATCTTCGGAGCACATCACTGACAACTCCATCCCCCGTGCCAGCATTTCATTCAGGTCACTTACCACCAGTATTGCCTGGCTGGCCAGTCGCGAAAGGTCTCCGGTGGTTACAGCTTCGTGAATCAGGAGCGGCAGAACCGCCTGGGACTCACTGGAGTAACTCAGAAACCGGATAGCCACGGCCAAAGTGTCGGAGCTTAGCTGAATTTCCTGTGGCTTGCCGGAGGTTGGATTAATGATAGTGATGATCCTGGGTTGTTCGCGAAGACTCGCCAGCAGAGCCTGAAGATTCTGTTCGTTGCTGGGAAACAACTCGTGGCAGGTGGCATCGTTGCGGCAGTCGTTGAAAACCGCGCTGACGGCACGATCAAGCATGGGTGCGTGTTCCTGCCCCAGCGAAAGCTGCATTGGAATCACGCTGTCCAGGGTCACGCTGCGCACACTGTCCGGGAACATACGCAGATAGACCTGCGCCGATCGAGTGCCATAAGAAATTCCCAACAGGTTGATTTTTTCAAAGCCCATCGCCCGGCGAGCCACGTCGTAATCGCGCATGCCATGGGTAGTGGTATAAAAACGGGGGTCTCCGTCCAATTCGGCAGCACATTCCTTTGTCTGCATGGTCAGGAGTTCAAGGTCGATTTCAGCGTTAAGTTCATCAGAGCCTTCCGTGGTGCACTGCAACTTATTGGACTGGCCGGTACCGCGTTGATCGATCATCACGATATGACGGTTTTTGCGGATTTTGTCCAGCATGCCCCTTAACATCACCCAGGTCTCAGAAGCTGCCTGGCCTGGCCCTCCGGCAAATATAAACAAGGGGTCTGGCTCCACCGTGGGCGTGGTGGCCTTGACGTAAGCAACGTGGAGGCTAATCTTGCGACCGTCCGGGATATCCGGGTTTTCCGGAACTTGCAGAAACCCACATTGAGCTGATGCAGTCCGCGTTGTGCCAGGCAAGGCCAGCATGCAGTTGCTAAATTCAATGGTGTTGTTGTCCGGCAATGCCTTGACGTTGACAGGAAAGGCAAGCGCGGCCACAAAAAAGGCGGCAGTCAGTTTTTTGATCATGTTGTGTCTATCGTCTGAGCTCGACACACTTTAGGGAAGGTTTCGGTCTGAGTCCATAGGCATTTAGTAACAAAACTCTCGCGACTGCTTGAGCAAGGACATGAGACTGCACCTATAATAGCTGCTTCGCTTTTTCATCCCTGCAAGGCATTTCATGCAAGCACTGCAAGTTCAGAACCTGACCAAGACCTACGCCAATGGTGTGGAGGCGCTCAAGGGCATTTCACTGGAAGTGGAGGAGGGAGATTTCTTTGCACTTCTCGGTCCCAACGGTGCCGGCAAATCCACCTTGATCGGTGTCATCAGTTCACTGGTTAATGCCACCTCTGGCGTCACCCGGGTTTTTGGTGACAGTGTGCAGTCAGAACGCTCAAAGGCCATGTCCCACTTGGGGTTGGTACCCCAGGAGCTGAATTTCAACCAGTTTGAAAAACCGTTGGAGATCGTGGTTAACCAGGCTGGTTATTACGGCATTCCGAGAAAAATCGCCCTTGAGCGGGCCGAGAAATACCTCAATCAGCTACAGCTATGGGATAAACACGATGAGTGGTCCAGGTCCCTGTCAGGGGGAATGAAAAGGCGCCTGATGATTGCCCGGGCGATGGTGAACGAACCACGATTGTTGATTCTGGATGAGCCTACTGCCGGTGTGGACATCGAAATTCGCCGCTCCATGTGGGGATTCATCCGTGAAATCAATGAACAGGGCACAACGGTTATCCTGACGACCCACTATCTCGAGGAAGCAGAACAGTTATGCCGCAATATTGCGATCATCGATCACGGTAACATCATTGAAAACACCAGCATGAGAAGCCTGCTGAGCAAGCTGGACATCGAGACTTTTGTGCTCGATTTGAGGGAATGCCTGGATGAACCACCCAGGATTGATGACATGGAAATTACTTTGCCCGAAGCTTGCACGCTGGAAGTGACGTTACCCAAGAAAAAGTCGTTGAATGCATTGTTCTCAGATCTCGACAACCGGGGCATCCACGTTGTCAGTATGCGCAACAAGACCAACCGGCTTGAGGAATTATTCATGCGAGTGGTCAATAAAGGGGAAAGCGCATGAGTTCAAACGTGAACTGGGTTGGTTACAAGACAATTGTGCGCAAGGAAGTCACACGCATTATCCGGATCTGGGCGCAGACCGTGGTACCGCCTGCCATCACCATGACGCTCTATTTCATCATTTTCGGCAACCTGATCGGAAAACGCATTGGAGACATGGGCGGCTTTGACTATATGCAGTTCATAGTGCCGGGACTGATCATGATGTCAGTGATCACCAACTCCTATGGCAACATCGTTTCATCATTCTTTGGCGCCAAATTCGGCCGTCATATCGAGGAACTGCTGATTTCGCCCTTACCCAACTGGGTGATCCTTGGGGGTTATGTGACCGGGGCGATGACCCGCGGCATCATGGTTGGCGCCGTTGTAACAATGGTGTCACTGTTCTTTACCCGCCTGGATATCCTGCACCCGGTGGTTACCTTCACAATACTGGTGCTTACTTCGTTGGTATTTGCGATGGCGGGACTGATCAACGCCGTATTTGCGAAGAAATTCGATGACATTGCGATTGTTCCCACTTTCATACTGACCCCACTGACTTACCTGGGCGGCGTGTTTTACTCCATTAGCCTGTTACCCGATTTCTGGCAGAAAGTATCTGCATTTAACCCGATCCTGTATATGGTCAACGGGTTCCGGTACGGAATCCTGGGTGTTTCAGATGTCAAAATCGATCACGCCTACCTGATCATTACTTTGTTCCTGATCGGACTCACATCTATTTGCCTGTTGTTGCTGCACCGTGGCACTGGCCTGCGCAGTTGAGGGCTAAACAGGTCATGAGATCTTTCTTCACGCAACCACTACTTCAATTCGGAGTCGTGCGCGCGTTACTCGCGTCATCTGCGGTTGCGGATGAATTGTCAAACGAAATCCTGAAAGACTACCAGCAACACCTGGGCGCGTTGTTTGAGCACTTTCACCGCAATCCGGAACTGTCTTATTTGGAATTCAAAACCGCTGCGCGTATGGCCGAGGAGCTACGTGGAGCCGGTTTTGAAGTGACTGAAGGCGTTGGCGGCACTGGCCTGGTCGGTATTTTGGAAAACGGTCCCGGTCCTATGGTGATGATGCGGGCCGACATGGACGGCTTGCCGATAAAGGAACATTCAGGGCTCTCATACGCATCTTCTGTCACTCAGACCGATCAGGACGGTATAGAAAAACCAGTAATGCACGCTTGTGGTCATGATGTTCACATCACCAGCCTGGTCGGCACTGCAAGAATCATGTCCGAATCAAGAGCAAGCTGGAGCGGCACGCTGATGTTGATTGTTCAATCCGCTGAAGAGCGGGCAGGTGGTGCCAAGAACATGAAAGAAGACCGAATCTGGGAACGGTTTGGCACGCCGGATTATTTGCTGGCTTTTCATGTCGCCTCCGGTTTTGCGATTGGAAGGCTTAATGCCGTGCTGGGCTCGCCGAGTTCCGGCTCGGATTCAGTGGATATCATCATTCATGGCGTGGGTGCACACGGAGCCAGCCAGCATGAGGGCATCGATCCGATCGTGCTCGGTTCGCAAATCGTAATGGCTTTGCAAACTGTAATCAGCCGCGAGCTTCCACCACGCGAAGCTGGCGTGATTACCGTCGGGTCTTTCCACGCAGGCACCCGGCACAACATTATTCCCGATAAAGCACATTTGGAACTAACGGTACGCAATGACAATTATGAAACACGTCAGATATTGCTGGACGGCATCAGGCGTGTCGCAGAAAACATGGGCCGGGTGGCGGGCCTGCCTGCAGACAAGTTGCCGGAAGTCATCATATCGAATGGTACACCGCCCAACATGAATGATATTCCATTGACCAAACGCCTGAGAAAGACATGGAGCGAAGCCTTTGGTGAAGATGTTTTCCACGAAGACAAACGGGTGGGAATGTTTGCCGAGGATTTTGCCTACTTTACAACCGATCCATATATTCCCAGCACCTACTTTGCCGTCGGCGGGACGCGTCCGGAGGTTCTTGAAGCTGCTCAGGCAGGTGGTGAAGCTATTTCGTCCCACCATTCTCCTTTTTTTAAAATAGAACCTGAAGGTTTGGTCAGGCTTGGGATTGAAGCGACGGTTCACGCCCTGCGCGAATTACTAAAAGAATGGTAATTATGCCCTTGACGAAATGACAGGGATCCGCTAAGATCCCTTCATGCCCTTAAATAATCCTGTCTTTTCAATGCCTTTGTTGTTTTCGGCAACCGCTTTATCGATAGCCTTCATGGTGCGTTTCCCGACGATTTTCTCCATGAAGTCATGGTCGGGGAGATTGTGGGTGCTCTTGGGCAACCGTCGTTTCTTCTTGGGAGCTTGAGTCATGACTGATGTAAACCTTTTTTCGTTAATGGATCGGTTCAATTGCGATGAGAATTGCCGCGAGATCCTAGAAGATATCCGCTGGCCCGATGGCCCTTTCTGCTCTCGGTGCGGCGCGATTGACTCCCGTGAACTTCCCGATGGGGGCAAGTACTACTGCCGTTCATGCGGCTACCAGTTCACGGTGACGAGCGGGACCATCATGCACGATTCGCACCTGCCGTTGCGCAAGTGGTTCGCCGCCATCTATCTGATGTGCGAGTCCAAGAAGGGCATGTCCGCCAACCAACTCAAGCGCACACTCGGGGTGACCTACCGTACAGCTTGGCACCTCTGCCACCGCATCCGTGAGGCTATGGGTAACGACCCGCTCACCGGCCCGGTGCTGGTTGGCGTCGTTGAGGTCGATGAAACGCTTGTGGGCGGCAAGGTGAAGGGCAAGGGACGCCGCTACACGGGCAACAAGACCATCGTCGCCGGCGCCATCCAGCGCGAGGGTGAGGTCCGCTTGGAACAGATCCCGGACGTGAAGAAGAAAACCCTGCATGACTTCATCGGGCGCACCGTCAAGGACGAAGCCGAAGCCATCTATACCGACGAACTCAAGTCCTACCTCGGCATCGCCGACGCCGACACCCGCCACGAAACGGTCAACCACTCGATCGAGGAGTGGGTCGTAGGCGATGTCCACACCAACGGTATCGAGGGCGTGTGGAGTCTTTTCAAGCGTTCGATCGTCGGGACCTTCCATAAGATGAGCCGCAAGCATATGGACCGCTACCTTGAAGAACTGGAGTGGCGATTCAACAATCGTGACAACCGCCACATCTTCCACGATACGTTGGAGCGGATTATGAACACTGGAAACCTCACCTATCGTGAATTGGTGGCATAGCATATTGGTTCATTTTGCTACCCATCACCCGCAATCCGCCTAATAGCTTCATCACACCCAAATTCTTCCAAGTAGGTCTCTGCTTGGCAGGCTCGTTTATACACTGTGTCAAGGAGGTCGCCTCCCTTTAGGTCTCCTCCGAGGAGCCCCATTTCCTTAAGCTCCCGGAAAACAATATTAAACTTCTCTCTTTTGGCGGTGGTGCCTTCCCCTGGGCTCCTAAGAAACTTTTTAACATAATCAAGTCTGCGCAGTGCCTCGTCCCGCCGTCGCAGTTCGTCTGCCTGTCGCTGCCGCAGTGCTTCTTGTTGCTGCGCGGTCTGTTCTCTCCGCCATTTTTTGTAATCGGCCATCCACCGGTCGAAAAACATTGACAGAGCAGCCAGCCCGGACCCAAACCCAAGAATGGTAAGAAACGGCGCCACCGCCGGCCAGAACTGCGTCATCATGTCACGAGTCCCGAGAAAGCCAACAAGTGCTTCCTCCACAAAAACAAGCAAGCACCATCGGAGCCACCGCGGAAAATCCATCCGGGCACACTAGCCCCCTCAGTATATTTCGTCAAGGGCATAATTACCAAAAGAATAGCTAAAATAATCGGCCGCTATTTTTGCCGCATATCACATTTACATGGCGACGATGGATGCAGACTGGTCTAGAATATCGCTGACTATTCCAAAGCGACCAAGCAATGACTGAACACACAGCTTCTCTCCCCGAAAATGCTCCCAGAAACTGGACGGTATCGATCGTTCTGGGTCTGACTTTCCTGATATCAATTACCGTTGTCCCCTGGTACGGATTTGCCGAGGGTTTCAGTGTTTGGGCCTGGCTATTTTTTGGTATTTTCCTGATTCTCAACGGGGTCGGAATCGGCAGCGGTTACCATCGATTGTGGTCACATCGGACTTACAAAGCGCATCCCGTGCTTAGGGTGTTCCTGGCCATTATTGGTGGCATGTCCATGCAGAACAGTATTTTGGTTTGGTGCGCGAGACACAGGATTCATCATCGTGATGTCGATGATAATGATTCAGATCCGTATTCGATTGGCCGGGGTTTCTGGTTCGCCCATATTGGCTGGATGTTGAAAGATTACAAAAGCGGTCGGATTGATTTCAGTGTAGTGCCGGACCTGGAACGGGATCCGGTGGTCGCGTGGCAACACAAGTATTACTGGAGCCTGGTCTGGGTGACCAACCTGGTTTTGCCACTGCTGGCAGGATGGCTGGTCGGGGATATATTGGGTGTATTCCTTCTGGCTGGTATCGCCAGACTCGTGCTTAATCATCACGTTACTTTTTTCGTCAATTCATTGGCACACATGTGGGGTAAACAGCCTTATACAGATGAAGTCAGCGCGCGTGACAACTGGGTTGTTGCCCTGCTTACCTACGGCGAGGGATATCACAATTTTCATCACCAGTTTCAAAGTGACTACCGCAATGGAATCCGATGGTGGCAATTCGATATGAACAAGTGGTTTATTTCAACTTGCGCTCTGCTGGGCCTGGTGCGGGAGCGAAAACGTGCTCCACGATTCAAGGTGCTCAGGGCCAAACTCAATATGGAATTCAAACGCGCACGGCAGCGACTGGACGCTGGGCAGCAGGACCGGCGTTGGATGGAAATGCTCGAACAGGAGTACGCGGAGTTCGCGGAAACCATTAAAAAATGGCAAGCGCTTCAAGTCCAGAAAATGCAGCAAAGCAGGCAGATACTGGCATCAGGGATCAATACCCGGTTTCGCGAACTGGAATTCTCGCTGAAGATGCAGCGTAAACGGCTCGCGCTTTTAACCGCCCAACTATCTGTTTAACTGCAGGAGCGAGCACTGCTCGCGAATGAACCTACGGTGAGAACCAAACTTCGTAGAGGTGTAGGAGCGATGACCTTATCGCGAATGGTTTTGCGGTGAGCACGAAAATAAAAAATCTGCTGCATCGCCAATCGCAAAGAAGCCCAAATGGCTGTTGATGCCGGTGTGTGGGCACTGGGTCTTGTTGCTGAAATGCCCTCTGGGCCAGGGCCAATCAGTGATGAAGAGATTGCTGAAATCGTACCGCTTGTTCCACGGGGCATTGAGACATTCCTGCTTACAAGCAGAATTGAAGCCGATGCGATCATTGAGCATCATTCAATTTGCGGTACGACCACCCTTCAACTGGTGGATCATGTTCCTTATGACGATCTCCGGAAAATTCGGGTCGCGATACCCGATGTCCGACTGGTACAGGTCATACATGTGATTGACGAAAAATCCGTAGAAGAAGCGAATCGGGTTGCTCCACTGGTGGATATGATCCTGCTGGACTCAGGAAAGCCGAATGCGGAATTAAGAACACTTGGGGGAACCGGAGATACGCATAATTGGGACATCAGCCTCGAGATCAGGAAGCAAATTGGAATACCGATGTTTTTGGCAGGTGGATTGAACCCTGGGAACGTGGCTGGAGCAATAAGCCAGGTGCAACCGTTTGGGGTGGATTTTTGTAGTGGGTTGCGAATCGATAACCGGCTGGACCTTGTAAAACTGAATTCGTTCTTTGCTGAGGTTCGTGCCAGCGGCTAAGCAATTCGCGAGCAGGTGCTCGCTCCTACGCTACATTAAACCAAGTGCTCGCTCCTACGATTCCTCAAACCACAGGTGCTCACTGCAAGCTCATTCGAGAGCAGGTGCTTGCTCCTGGGGCTTTTCTTGCTTCTGCGGCATCATCGCCTGCGCCAGGTTATTGGTGTCGGTTCCAAACCAGATGCTATTGGTCTTTTCATCAAAAACCATGTGGCGGACTGCCCCCGCACCACTGGGTATGGGCGCTATGCTGAAAAATGTTTCGCTGGCAGGATCAAACCCGACAAATTTATTCGGCTCTGGCCAGGTTTCGACGAACCAGATACGGTCTTCGCTATCGGAGGCGATTGCATAAGGCTCTGATCGCTCGCTGGGGGTTTGCCACTCATTGATTTCTGCGGTTTCGGGGTCAAAACGGCCCAGGTAGCCCTCAGTGTAATCGGTATACCAGACCATATCGTCGCTGGTAATAGCAATGCGCCGCAGGCGTGATTCTTCGCGTGGGGTGTGGTAAATCTCAAGTTCCATGGTTTGAGGGTCAACGGTTGCCAGCGCGTTCGTGCCGAGCAAAGCCACCCAGGGATGTCCTTTGGAATCCAGCTTGATGCCATAGGGCCGGGCCTTGCTGATGGGGACTTCCACCAACTCAACTGCGCCGGATCTCTTATTCAGCCGCCCGATGAAATTACTCCACTGTGCGGTAAACCAGATATGGCCCGAGTCATCGAATACCAGTGTGTGTGGATCCTTGAGCGCCTCATCTGGCATTGTAAATCGCACCATTTCGCCGGTATTGGGGTTCATTCTGCCGATATATCCCTGTCGGTTTCCCGCAATCCAGATCGACGCGTCACGGTCTACTATAAGGTTGTGCGGGCCGGTTCCTGGCAGAAGGTCCTTGCGCGCGAATTCAAGGCTTTCAGGATCAAAATGAGCGACATAGTCGCCGCCCTGGCCGACCAGCCAAATACTGCCGTTGGGGGCAATGTCAGGATCCCTTGGCCGAGAATCCGGCCAGGGAACGACCCACTCTGAAATATCAAGTGTGACAAAGTCCGGCGGATCTGCAAGGACGTTTTCTTCTTCTATGGGCACTTCTTCAGCCAGATCCGCAGTTTGTTCCTGGGGCATTAGCACCGGAGGCATGAGCAACAATATTAAAATGAGGCCAAAAATACGCATCTGATATTCCTTGGAATTCGATCTGCTTCAAACCTTACCGCACTTATGCAGATATCGCAGCCGATTCCATCTCTTTGTTCACTGCTATAATCCGCTGCCCGCTCTGCTGCGGGCCCCAATAATCCTCAGAAGGGTAAATCCATGACCGTTGAAGAAAACAAGGTCGTTTCATTTCATTACACCTTGAGTAATTCCGAAGGGGAGCAACTTGAATCTTCCCGGGAGAGCGAACCCATGAGCTATCTGCATGGCGCAAACAACATTATTCCTGGCCTGGAGAAAGCCATGACGGGACGAAAAACCGGTGATCAGTATTACGTCACCGTGCAGCCTGAAGAAGCTTATGGGACCCGGCTCGAGGCCAACATTCAGCGAATACCCATCAAAAGGCTGGGGAAGAAGGCGAAGCCGCAAGTGGGATAGGTGCTTGGGCTGCAGACCAACCAGGGGCCGGTCCAGGTTACCGTTGTTAAAGTGGGTAAATTCAATATTGATGTAGACGCAAATCATCCACTTTCAGGCCAGGCACTAAATTTCGATGTTGAAATCATGTCGGTCAGGGATGCAACAGATGAAGAAGCTGGCCATGGCCATGCCCACGGTCCAGGTGGGCACAGCCACGACTGACAGGATTAGGGTTTGATCCCGGTCTGAACTTCCCACAGGGAAGCATAAATACCACCGATGGCCATCAGGGAGGCATGGTCTCCCTGTTCTGCAATCCTTCCGCGTTCAAGTACATAAATACGGTCAACGTCCACGATGGTGGAAAGCCTGTGTGCGATTACAATCGTGGTACGCCCTTTGGCAACGTGCTCCATCGAACGCTGGATGGCAGCTTCGGTCTCGTTGTCCACCGAGGAGGTTGCCTCGTCGAGTATCAATAACGGTGGGTTCTTGAGTACCGCCCTGGCGATCGAGATGCGCTGCCTTTGTCCTCCCGACAACTTTTGTCCGCGTTCACCAACAATGGTGTCGTAGCCATCGTCCAGGCCCGTGATGAATTCATGTGCTTCTGCCGCGCCTGCCGCGTCTATTACCTCCTCAACGGTAGCACCGGGCCGGCCATAGGCGATGTTCTCTCTCACGCTGCCGTGGAAAAGGAATACATCCTGGCTGACCAGTCCGATCGCCTCGCGCAGGTCAGGGAGCAAAATGTCACTCAGATCAACGCCGTCCAACGTGATGCTACCGCTGGTGGGTTCGTAAAACCGAAGCAGCAGCTTCATCATGGTGCTCTTGCCTGAACCGGTCTGTCCGACCAGCGCAATGGACTGTCCCGGCAATACCTCTATGTCCAGGCCTTCCAGCACGGGTGGTCCGGTGGCATATGAAAAAGACACACCGGCAAACGCGACCTTGCCCTGTACGCTGTCAACCGGAAAGGCCCGCTCGCCACTCCGGATTCTGAACGGCGTTGCTATCAGGTCAAGAATTCGCCTGGTCGATGCCATGGCCCGCTCATACAGATCAACGGTTTCCGCAACCCGGGTCAGCGGCCATAACAATCTTTGCGTGAGAAATACCAGCACACCGTAAGCGCCGGCCTGCATCTGGCCGTCCAGTGTCAGCTTTCCTCCATAAACCAGGGTTGCAACGAATCCGATCAGGATTGCCATCCGGATCACCGGTATAAAAGCTGAACTCACACGTATAGCTCTTCGATTTGCCTCACGATAGGCGTCGCTGTCTGCGCGTAATCGCTCCAGTTCATGTTGTTCGCGCGCGAAACTCTTGATGGTCGAGATACCGCTGATATTGATGGCAAGGCGGTTGCTGAGCAGGCCCACCCGTTCCCTGACATTGGCATACAGCGGTTGCGCTCTTCTCAGGAACCAGAACGCACCGACAATAATCACCGGTATGGGCATAAACGCCAAAACGGCGATTTGAGGCGAAATATAGAAAAAGACTGCACCAACCGCGGAGACCGCGGTTGCCACCTGGATCATCGCATTCGCACCGCCATCCAGGAAACGCTCCAGCTGATTGATATCGTCATTCAGAATGGCGACCAGGTTGCCGGTTGAAGCGTCTTCAAACCAGGCCATATCCAGGTCCTGCATATGGCCATAGGCATCCAGGCGCAAATCATGCTGCAGGCTTTGGGCGAGATTGCGCCAGGCCACAAGCAAAAGGAATTCAAACAGGGACTCCAGCGCCCAGACCAGCACGGTGAGCACGCCCAGCAGTAAAACCTGGTCGAAAGGATCGACAATCCCGAGGCCCGCTACGAAGGACTCTTCCCGTCGAACCACCACGTCGATGGCTACGCCAATCAGGATTTCCGGGAGCACATCGAATAATTTGTTCAACACTGAATACAGGCTGGCACGGATTATCCGGCCCCGGTATCCGCGGGCGAATCGCAATAGCCGAATCAGTACATTAAAGGATGAAAGACTGGTGAGGGCAAGGTGATCAGCCATGCCGGAAGGTTAGCACAGGGCCTGCATCAATAAATTGACCCAGTTCATGCTTCCTTCATCAATTCTTCGAATTCTGCACGGAAGTTTGGGGTCAGAGTAAAACTTCTCTTTTGTCCTGGTCCCATTTACAGCAAATGCCTCAGGTCAGGCAGGTACTTTTCGAGCGAGCAGGTGTTGAAGGCAATTACCTTATCGCCTGCCTTGATCATGTCTTTTTCAAGCAGTTGATCGATTGCGGCAATGCAGGCCGCGCCTTCCGGGCAGATCCACCAGCCTTTTTCTTTCCAGACCTTTGAGAGCGTGGCACTGATTTCATCTTCTGGGACAGCGATTGCCGCGCCACGGGATTCGCGGATGATCTCCAGCACCCGAAAGTGGCCCACGCCGCCGGTCACATTGACACCGTAGGTGAGCGTCTCGCCGGCTTCTGCGGGCGTTGTGTCTTTGGCACCGGTTTCAAAAGCGGTAACCAGTGGTGAGGTTGCGTCGCTTTGAACGCCGATGAAGCGCGGGCGGCGATCATCAATCAGGCCCATGCATTCCAGTTCGCTCCAGGCTTTCCACATGCCGAGCACGCCGGTGCCGCCGCCGGTTGGGTATATCACGACATCGGGAAGTGACCAGGGCTCGCCGGCTGAGGCGGGTTCAGCCAGTTCCAGGCCCAGGGTTTTCTTGCCGTCGATTCGCCAGCCCGGTTCCTGGAAGGTGGCCACGTTGTAGTATCCACTTGTTATCCAGTCTTTCTTGAGCAGTTCACCGGCCTCGCGGATGGTTCCGGTGACCAGTTCAAGGTCGAAGTTTTCTGAACCGTTGGCCAAGGCCGCCACCCGGCCGAGGATCGGCATGGGTGTGTTATCGGGCATGGCTACCACGGCTTTCATGCCAGCGGCTTGGGCGTATTCGCAAAGAGAATCACCCGCATTCCCCTGGGTCGGCACAGCCAGTTTTCTGATACCGGCACGCCTGGCCATCGAGATCGTCATTGCCATTCCCCGGTCCTTGAAGCTTTGGGTTGGGTTGGCACCAAAACCCGGGTGCGCTTTACCTTCGTCCTTTACACCCAGGCTGAACCCGACAGATTGCGCCAGCGTGTGACCGCTGTAATGGTGGACTGGAGTGTGGCCTTCGCCCAGGTTGATGATGTGCCGCCGGTCTTGGGGATCGTTGATGTCCAGTGGGAGTAGTCCGCCGAACCGCCACATATCCTTGCGTTCAGGTTGGTACCATGCCTGCTCCGGCTGTTCCGTCATCAGGTGCTCAAGATCAATGATAATCTCGACCGGGCGATTGTCCTCCGGGCAAAGGTTCATCTTGGTGTCAGCAGGGAACCTGGTGCCGCAACCGATGCAGCGCAGGTGTGAAATGTAGCCCATGGCGGAATGGTAGCAATAAAATGGTGGCTAAAATGGCAATAAGCCGATTGGTCCGGGTTTTACTTCAAGTTTGTGGATGACACCTTCGAATCCCGATTGGCCAGCGGAATTATCCACCACGGGGGTCTTGCAGAACTTCAGGCTATCGGCCACCACTTACGGAGATTATCGGTTTTCTGAATGTCAGGAGACCGTCAAGCAGGGCGCGTGCCCTGGAACAGGCCGGAGGGGACCGTGGCCTCCACCTTGCCACCAGGCTTACGGCTGAACTCATCCGGGAATTGCAGAAACTGATTGCAACAGTGTCGGAAGAGTAGGGCACAAAAAGCACACGAAGCGCAGATCGCACATAGGCGGAGGGCATGATATGCAGCACCAACTCCAAATAAGGTACTATATCGTTTGTTGTGCCAGATGATTATCAACTGTCACGCAAAATGTGGTCAGGCTGCGAAAGCCAATGGTTGGCATGCCGATACAATCCCTTACCGGTAAACAAGGAAATGGCAAGAATACTGATCGTAGATGACGCCCAGATCATGCGCAATATTTTATCCGTCATGCTTGAGAAAGCAGGTCATGAAATTGCGGGCCAGGCGACGAGCGGCAAGGAAGCCCTGGAAATGTACATCGAACTCGATCCAGACCTGGTAACCATGGACATTCAGATGGGCGGCGGCGATGGCATGACTTATCTCAAGGAGATCATACGCCTGGATCCTGAGGCCAGGGTCATCATGGTTTCTGCACTGGGTCATGGAGAAAAGGAAAGAGAGGCGCGCAGTATTGGCGCAGCCGGTTATATCTCCAAGCCTTTCCGGGAAGAAGATTTCGCGGAAGCAATCCGCAACGTATTGGGGAAATAGACCGGTAGCCGGCCCCGTGATTATTGATGTTCAAAGGGTTTGAGGGAATGCCGGCATCAAGGAATAACCAGGGTGGAAACAGCGGCGACTGGAGAATTCTCTCTTAAGCTTCCAGGTAATAAATAAGCAAAAGTAAGCAGCGGGTATCCAGCATGAATCATGCGCCAAAACAACTGAGCGATGCACAGATTCAATCTTTGCACATGGTTATGGAAGGCGGCAACAGCCAGGTCTCCAGTACCCTGGATATGCTGACCAGGCAGAATGTGGAACAAAACTCAGTCCGGATCAAGGTAATTTCAGGTGCGGAAGTGATGAAGCTGATGGATCCCGGACCCGATGCATTGGTCACTGTTTTCAGCAGCGTTCACGGAGATGTAGAGGGTGATTTTCTATTCCTGCAAACAGAGCGTGATTTTCAAACCCTCGGCCCGGCCTTGATCGGTCAGGTTCAAAGCACTGTCGACAATGCGACGGATTTCCTGATTCCTAACTGGCTAAATCAGAATAGCCAGGATGAACCGGATAAAAAGGAATTACAGGTAAAATTGCTCAATGCCAACACAGAAACAGGTAATGTGCTGTTCGGCATCTACCTGACAGCCTTGTACAACAGCTGCAAACTGGGTACTTACCAGGACGTGCCCACCACCGCAGTGGTGGATGAGCAGCACTCAGTGCTCAAAAGGGCACTTTCCAGGAACACAAAAGAGACCAACATTGCTTTCCTCATCGAGATTGACTACGTCATCGCGCAAAAAAGCCTCAAGGCATGGCTGTTGATGCTGCCGCTGAAAAGCGGGCTGGATGCAATACTCGAAACCATGGGCCCTAACTACGCAGGATAGCTTCAAGGTCCTTGCCCTGCACCGGCTTGGGAACAAAGTCGTCTAAACCGGCCTTTTCACATTGCTCCTGTATCTCAGGCGTAGCGTCCCCGGTCAGTGCAATAATGCGCAAATCCCCGGCACTGCTGAAGTGCTCACGAATCCACCGGGTAGCCTCAATGCCATTCATATTGGGCATGCGTAAATCCATGAAAACCATATCGTAATTGCCGGTCATCACAGCGGCGACTGCCTGTTGACCGTCTGCGGCCTCATCCGGCTGATAGCCCATTTTTTTCAGGTGCATGCGCAGAATCCGCCGATTGATGTTGTCATCTTCCACAACCAGGATTTTGTGGGGATAGTTCTCGCTGAGATTTCCGGTGAATTCGCCTCCAGGATCCTCTATCACATCCTTGTCCGGCTGCCACGTGGTATCAGACAAGTCGAGCTCGATGAGAACTGTAAACCTGACAGTGGTGCCCTGGTCTTCACTGCTTTCAATCCAGATCTTGCCGCCCATCAACTCGACCAGCCCCTTGCACATTGGCAAACCCAGGCCGCCAGCGTCGGGACCTGTATCTTCATTGCTCAAAGAATCAAACACGGACTCCTGGTTATTGGCCGGTATCCCGATTCCCGTGTCGGCTACTGATATCTCAATACTCAGCCCCCCCTCCCCTCGGGCTTGCGGCAAGATGTGCTCACCGTTATGGAACCCTGAGCGGTAAATTTCACCGCATTGCTCAGCAGGTTTACAAGCACCTGTTCAAGGTGGATTTCATCTGAAAATTTGACGGATTCAGGCAAATCCTCCAGCTGCAATATGAGATCAACCCCTTTGTGGGAAAACTCGGGCAGGTATAACTCAGAAACCTTTTTGATGCATTTTCGCAGGTTACATGTAGCAGAAAGAGCTTCCTGTATGTCCGGCCTGGACATGACCGCGCCAGGAATATCGTCCACCAGCTTCAGCAAGACTTCGCTGCTTTTACGAATGATTCTAATAAATTCCCGGGGCCTCTTGCCAAGACTTTCCTCCATGAGCAGAGTCGTCATGCCTATGATTGAACTGGCCGGTGTGCGTATCTGGTGACCGACATCAGACAGAAATTCTCTTTTAGCCTGGTTCTCTACAGCTAACCGGCGACGGCCGATTTCATCGTCATAGTTGTCTTTCAACTGCTGGACATACGTGTGCCTCGCCTGACCGCCGTCCTGGACCAGGAAGGCCATCAACACTAAAAACCCAAGGATGAGCAAGGCCTTTGGCAACCCGCCCACGAGAAATATGGCTAAGCCAAACGGTATCAGAACACAAGCGAGGAAGATCAGTTGCGCGCTCCACCGGACGGACAACGCACTGGTGCCGGCAGCGACACACCCAGCCGAAATTCCTATAGATTGGCGTTCCGACCAGCATGATCAGTGAAATCACCGTATACACGGGTACGCCGATAAAAGAACGGCGCACTAACTCGAGTGCTGTTGATCGCTTGAGAAAAGACTCGAAGTCTGGCAACCGGCCTGGTTCCGGGTCTGTAGTATGCGTACGGCTGGTTTGCGAAGTTATAGAATGCATTCAGGCTGCCTGGGGAAGATAAACATTGAATATCGTTCCGTAACCGGGTGTGCTATCCACCGCTATGAAGCCATCGCACTGCTTGATGATGCCATACACGGTAGCCAGACCAAACCCGCCGCCACCCTTCCCACTGCCTCGAGTCGCTGCGCCGTTCCGACCTGTTTTTCCGTCAATCTTTGCTGTGTAATATCACGGACAATCACCAGTACTTCATCAGTTCTGCAAGGGCTGATGCGTGCCTCAAATATGCTTTGTTTTCCCTGTTCGTTTTTTACCCATTCCATTCGCTGTACCTGTATCTCATCCAGACCACGCTGAATCAGCTTCATCATCTCCCCGGCGGCATCCCTGGGTAATACATCATTCACTGTTTTTCCCAGGTATTGTTCCTCCATCAGGGAGTGTGTGCTACTGGCTGCGGGAATGAAGTCGAGATAAGTCCCATTTCGCTGGATACGAAAGATCGTATCGGGAATTGCCGTTAGCAGGGCGCGGCCAACTGAAAGCAGCGAGCGATTATCGGCTTTGCTCTTGTGCAGCAATTGGTCCAGTCGTCGCTTTGCACTGAACAGTTCAACGAAGACGGATACCTTGGCCCTAATGATGTCAGGGATAATCGGTTTGAATACATAGTCGACCGCGCCGAGCGAGTAAGCGTCCCTGATCCTGCCCTCATTCCTATCTGAGGCCGTGACGAAAATGATCGGCGTGTCCTGGGATTGCCTTTGGGCCCTGATTAATCTGGCTGTTTCAATGCCGTCCATCCCCGGCATTAGCACATCGAGAAGAATGACCGCGTATTGCTCTTTCTGGAGATGGCTCAGCGCCTCCTCACCCGAGTTCGCTCGGACCGTAATCTGCTCAAGAGGCTCAAGAACGAATTCCAGCAACTCGAGATTGGTCGGCCTGTCATCAACCAGTAAGATCCTGGCAGGTGCTTCTGTTTGTTCCTGTTTTTTAGCTAGAGCTTTGACATTCATTCCACGATTTCATCCATGCGCCCCTGGTCTGTTTGTGCCTGGACAATCAGAAATTTTGTTCCTGATTTTAAACACTTGGTTTAAATTTCTCTGTAACTTGCCAATTTTTCCCGGTATCAACCGTCTTCACTTGCAACACTGGACAGAATCTTGTTGCCTTCCAGCCATTCGTCGATGTCCGACTTGCGAAAGCGCCACTGCGCCCCGATCTTGGAGGCCGGCAACCTGCCGGTTTGTGCCATACGGTATACCGTATCCCTGCTCAGGCGCAGGTAGCGTGCAACTTCATTGATTTTCATCAAATCACTCATGAGTCCAGTTGCGTCCATATTTATCGTTTTCGCCCTTGAATTTCCCCAGCATTGCGGAAACTTGCACAATGATCCGTAAATAAAAATTTATACTTTGAACAGGGGCCCTGAACAAGGAAAACAAGCGCGCAGGACCGAAAGGCTTTAAATGCAATTTACGGATAAGTATTCGCCGGATGAGGTCGGGCAGTAATAAATACGGGGAGCGCTCAGTTAAGGCAATGAATTCTTTAATCAGGCAGCAATTGCTGGCCTGCCAGGTGATGCGCTGGCATTTGCTTCTCTGGGCAAGCGGGAGTTACATTGACACAAATTTCTGAACAGGCCTGAACAGTCTCTGATCCTGATGGTCATTACGATTTTCAATTCTGCCCAATATTTCCTGAAACGATTTTTGTTCAGGGGAAATCAGGCACCAAATCTTGATGGGTCTACCCGTCATAACGAATTCATTCTCGATAATCATGCGCAATTGCCTCTTCCCTTCGGATGATGACAGCAGCTTTTGAATAGCCCGTTGTTCGGGATCCCTTGAGGCTTCAGGTACGGAATGATGTGAGTTCAGAGCACAAATATTGCACATGGCTTTCGTATAAAGACCGAAAAGCACATTGCCCATTTCAGCCAGCGTATCCATCATCTGTTCATCAAATGCTGTGTCACCCGAGCTTCCCGTGTCGTTGTCTTGCATCCAATCCGGTTTCCGGCTATCCAGTTCTGACAGGTCGGCGTCCGGGGCGGACAAGAACAGGAGACTCAAGATCGGCCTCATCATTTCACCCAGGTATTTGAAATCGTCTGATCGCATCAATAAAAGCATGCTGCCTTGCAAGTCACCCACCAAGGAACTTGAAACGACATACAGGGTTCCATTTCCCAGGTGTTTCAGAGTTTCACTGTTAACAGCGGGCGCTATTTCAATGGTGGAATCAGAGCTGTCAATGTTGAGCCCAAACATGACCTCGAGCGCATTCAACGCCTTCCTGGTACCATCAACTAAAAACCTGTCAAAAGACTTTAGTTGTTTCTCGGTTAAGCTCTGTTGCTTAGCAATCATCTTTTTTGGTCTCAGCCTTGGTTCCCATTTCAATGACCTGGCCACCGTGATCAGGCTTCCATCACTTGATCAATAACTTTCAGTATATCTTCTTGCACATGAGGTTTCTCCACAAAGACCTTGGCGCCGGTCTGCAGGGCTTTTTCACCGATTGTGTAATCGCCGAATCCTGAGATCATGATCACTTTGGCACTGGGGTCAAGCTGGATAATTTCCTCGAGTACTGCTTCGCCATTTTTACCCGGCATCAGGAAGTCCAGTGTGACAAGTTCCGGGTGCAGACTTTTAAACAGTTCCACCGCCTGTTCACCATCCCCGGCACGCCCGACTACCTCATGCCCCGCGCGTTCAACAATCATGCTTAAACTGTTACGTGCAAAAGCAGAATCATCCACTATCAGTATCTTCGCCATATCCGTTCCAAATCCTGTTGCCTGCATTGGCATACCAGCTACTAGCCTTTGCCACTGAGTGGCAATAGGTAATAGCGCTGTTCCGCTTGAATCTGAATATTTCATTCATCCAGGCGGACGACCACTTTTACAAATGGCCCAGCGTGTTATCTATGGTTTTACGAACCTATGTGTGACAAGTCAGAGGCTGAAAGTGCAAGCCTCGATAACCACGCTGTTAGTGCCGGAAACCAAGTCCTTATGATTTCCGGCGATGGTCGGAGCCTTGCCGCCCCTAGGATCCATTCGACGTCCGTGCCGAGTCAGTGCTTCCCTTCCTCGTTCGTCCATGAACCCTTATGAATCTCAAGTGTAAAGTGTCCCAGATTATCCCCGTGAGTCTACTGTAGAAAATGACAGTTTTTTGGCAGGAGAATACACACTCTCGATGGCCTAATGCGCTGTTTTCGAGTCAGTATCAACCGCATTTACGGGTTCGCGCTTCGGCAACCATTTGACGAGAGTCGAGAACAGGCTTTTCGGTTCGACCGGCTTGGCGACAAAGTCGTTCATGCCGGCCCCCAGGCAGGCTTGGCGATCTTTCGCGAAGACGTTGGCGGTCATCGCCAGGATGGGGAGGTCTTCACAACCAGCCAGGGAGCGGATCAGGCGTGTTGCTTCCAGGCCATCCATTATCGGCATCTGGATGTCCATCAGGACCAGTTCATAGGTGCTGGCACGAGCCATCGATACGGCCACCTGGCCGTTTTTTGCCGTGTCCGCCACCAGGCCCACGCCACTTAACAGTGCCAGCGCCACTTCGCAATTGACGGCGTTATCCTCGACCAGCAGGATGCGCGAACCACGGTAATTGGTTCGCAGCGCTTCTTCGGCATCCGCCACCCGGGCAGATGGTGCGACCGGCTTGATTACCTGGCCACGGCCAAGTCGGACGGTGAACCAGAAGGTGCTACCCTGGCCCGGCTCGCTCTTCACGCCCACCTCGCCGCCCATCAGCTCCGCCAGACGCTGAGTGATGGCCAGGCCCAGCCCTGAACCGCCGTATTTGCGCGTGGTGGAGGTATCGGCCTGCTCAAATGTCTCACAGGCCGGACAGCTTGTCGGGCTTGACGCCGATGCCGGTGTCCTGCACCTCGAAGAGCACCAGAATCTCATCATCTTGCTCTTCCACCTTGCGCGCGCGCAGAAAGACAGTTCCGCGCTCGGTAAACTTGACGGCATTACTGGCATAGTTGAGCAAGGCCTGGCGCAAGCGGGTCTGGTCGCCACGAAGCGAGATCGGCACATTGTTGCGCTCCACTTCGATGGTCAACCCCTGCTCTGAACTTGCTCTTTCAGCATCGATTGGATGTAATCGAAAATCAAGTCCAGGTGGAAATCCGACTGCTCCAGGGTCAGCTTTCCAGCCTCGATCTTTGACAGGTCCAGGACATCATTGATGATGGACATCAGGTGCCCGGCGGCGGTATCGATCTTGGTTAGCCTTTCCATCTGCCCGGGCACCGGTTCGTCATGCTGTAGCAGGTGGGTGAGCCCGATGATGGCATTCATGGGCGTACGGATTTCGTGGCTCATATTGGCCAGGAAGCTGCTCTTGGCCTGGTTGGCTGCCTCTGCAGCGTTTTTGGCTTCCCGTAATGCGAGTTCCGCCTGTTTGATCTCGGTGATGTCCTGCATGGTACCTTCACACGCAACAAGAGCACCTGTGTCATCGTGGATTGCTTTGAAGAACTCACGAACATAGCGCACGCTTCCGTCCCGGTGGAGAATACGAAATTCCACTGTTGCATCTTCTTCCCTGTCATACACCGCCCTTACTCTTGTCTGGTCCTCCAGGCGGATCAGTTCCCAGTCGTTTTTGAGGTTTTCGTACCGCTCCATGTACTCATCAACTGTATAACCATGAATCTGCGCATATTCTTCGGAAATGTTGGTGAATTTAAGTTTCTGTTCGTCAAAGCGCCAATGGCCGAGGTGAGCGACCCGGGCGGCCTGGCTGTACTGGTCTTCACTTTTCTGCAATGCGAGGTTAGCGATTTCCGTCTGTTGCCGGGCCTCGGCCAACTGTTTGGTGCGTTCATCCACCAGTTTCTCGAGGTGATGGCGGTGCATCTCCAGTTCATCAGCGAGTTGTTTCTTTTCGGTGATGTCTTCCTTGACTCCGACGTAGTTGGTAATCGTACCGTCGGGCTAGCTTAGCGGTGCCAGGTGAGCTAATTCGACATATTCGCTGCCGTCCTTGCGCCTGTTGTAAAACTCGCCCTGCCATGACCGGCCGTGGCGGAGCGCATCCCACATGTCCGGGACGGTTTCAGGGGGGTCTTGCCCGATTGCAGGATACTCGATTTCTTACCAACCAACTCTTCAAGCGTATAACCGCTTGTGCGCATAAAGGCTTGGTTGACATATTCTATCTCGGCCTGGAGATTGTGATGACGATGCTCTCCGGGCTTTGCTCTACCGCCAGGGCCAGCTTGCGCAGTTCATGCTCCATCTGCAGGCGCTCACCGATGTCTCGTATGATCGCGACGAAAACCGGCGGTTCCTCCTCCATCAATTGAAGATGAACTTCGACGGGATACATGGTTTGGTCTTTGCGGCGATGAACCGTTGTGAATACGACTTCCTGTTCTTTTCCGGAACGCAGCGGTTCGATCAGCGTGGTAAAGGACTCGGCCGAGAACTCGGGCTTCAAGTCCAGCGGTGTCATGCTTTGCAGTTCCGCCATGGAATATTCAAGATTAGTCCGCGCACCCCTGTTCACATCAACAAAGCGGAGCGTCTCACTGTCGAAGATGTAAATCTCATTCAATGAATGCTCGAGCACCCGGCTGAACCGGGTCACCTTGTTCTCCGTGCGCCGGCGCTGCACGATGCGCCAGATCTCGTTGGCTATCAGTTGTAGCGATTCCATTTCCAGGTCAGTGTAGCCCGAGTCCTTGTTTCCGACCCCTGCCAACATGACTACTTTGTCATCCTCGATAACCGGCAGGCTGATCAGGCGCTTCAGTTCGGCGTCTCCCCCAGGCAGGCCGTTCCTATCGAGATGATCGGGGTAATCGTTGAAAACCACCGGTTCATAGAGGCGCAGGGCTTCCGTCCAGATACCGGCCTCTTTGGCCGGATAGTGTTTATCGTAATGGGTGCGGTGCGACCGGGCCGCAAGTTCGATGGTCTCCTACTCGTCGCCTCCGACGAAATGAATAAAGGAGATACAGCTGTTGGTAAGTTCTTCCGCTGTCCCAGGCCATGCTGCATAAACGCAAGCTCATCCAATGTCTCAGAAGACCGGGATAACTCCTGCAAAGTCTCTGCACGGCGGGCCTGGAGTTGTGTTAACGCTTCGTGCTGTTTGCGCTCTGTGATATCTCGGCCAATACCCAACACACCAACGAGTTCCCCTTCGGAGTCATACATTGGCATCTTGATGGTCTCGAGTAGTTCCCTGTGGCCGTCATCTGCGAAGGTGACTTCTACTTCGTTCACTAAGGGGTTGCCGGAAGCCAGGGTTAACCTGTCTTGTTCATGGAAAGCGGTTGCCAGGTCAGCTTCTTCAAAGTCACGATCTGTCTTACCCAGTATTTCGGCTTCTTTTGCGCCAAGAAAGCGCTCGTACCTTGGGTTGCAGCTCAGGTAGGTACCTTCGGGGTCTTTTAACCACACGAGATCGGGAAGGGTATTTATCAATGTACGCAGTTGTACCTCACTTTCGCGCAAGGCCGTGGTCCGCTGCCTAACAATTTGCTCCAGGTTCTCCTGATAGGCCTGGTTTTCCTTTGCCAGGATCCTGCGCTCGTCATCCAACTCCTTGAGTCTGATCGCATTTGCCACGATCTTGAGGATTTGCTCTTTTCTTATCGGTTTGGTCAGGTAGTCGAACGCGCCGGAGCGCACGGCCGCCGAAGCTGTTTCAACGGTGGGGGTTCCGGTTATAAGGATCACCAGTACCTGAGGCGATTCCGCCCGAATGACCTTGAGAAGGCTTACCCCTGAGACCCGCGGCAGAATAATATCGATCACCACGATGTCGAAATCCGCCTTTGCCATCAAGCGCATCGCCTGGTCGGCATCTTTGGCTACATCGACCTCGTAGCCTGCACTGGAAAGAAACTTTCGCAGAGTGACGCGAATGCTTTTCGCATCATCAACGATCAGTATACGCGCCATTTTTCGGTTGCCTTTATCAATCCTCTATTTCCTGAACGCATTGTTCAGCGATCACCCACTGTCTGCCGGCAGGCCAAAACGGAAGCCTGTGTGCCGGCCCGGGATTCCGGACTCATTCCTGCTGTCCCTGAAGCATTGGGCTTACACGTGCACCGTTGATTACAGCACTGACAGCTTGCATGAGCATTTTGCTTTGAAAGGGTTTGGCCAGCAAGGTGAAAGGGCCGTAACGCAAGGCCTCTGTCATCAGTTTGCTGTCCGGATAAGCCGTGAGTATAACGACAGGAACAGCCTCGTTCCCTTTCCGAAGCTCACGCAGGAATTCAGGCCCATTCATGACAGGTAATTGCAGATCGAGCAGAACGAGATCCACGCGTTCGCTGTTCATCTACGCCAGGCCTTCTCTTCCGTCCCATGCCATGAGCACGCGAAAACCTTTTTCTTCCAGGAAGTTTTTGACCAGTTCACGACTGATCTCTTCATCTTCCACCACCAGCACACAGGGCGGCTGGCGTTGCAGGTGGTGTTCGTCGATCCAGCGAAGCAGGGTCCTGCGCCCAAAAACGCCAGTCCTTACCCAACTTGAACGCCGGAATTTGGCCCCTTCTGGCCAGGCGACGAACCGTCTCAACGTGGGCGCCGAGAAAGTCCGCTGTCTCCTGGGCATTCAATACGTTGTCTCTTACTGTCATCTCGTTCCGATGGCCCGTTTCAAGGTGTGTTGCGCCCTTTATCTCTTGTCCAAAGCGAATTATAACTAAATTGATTACAGTTTAGTTTAGTTGATATTTGCTGTGATATATTGAGATTAATTGAGTTAGTTCATGACAGCCAGGATCACCAGGTCACAAGCAGAGTATTACCCGTATTTGTTCCTTGAATGCCTGCTATTTCTGACAGTAGTAATTATTCTGGATGTACCCCACCATGTAATGGTTGTTTAGGCATCTCTGACCACAAGCCTCTGTAACCGCAGTGGATGGGAGTCGCATAAAACAACTGTTCATTAATTTGCGCCGGGAAGTCAAACGGAATTGGCTAGCCGGCGTTGTTTTGTGCACCGATTGTCGATTCAAAATATCAATGTTCCGCCTCTTTAAGCGGCGGCTGTTTTGGTGTGCCGATAAGCTATCTATCCACACGGTACCCAGCATGCATATTGGTTTCTGACTTGTGTTTTGCGAATAACACGCTACTATTTCATCGTAAGGTACAAGAGCGAACTGGAATTCAGATAGCCAGAAACGTTGCCCTTTCAAATTTAACCAAGAGAACTAGAAGTTATGAGTAACACGGTTGTTATGATTATGCTGGCAGTTGTTGTTCTCATAGCAGCTGTTGCTTTCATCGTCCTGTCGGTTCGAAAGCCCGATACCACTGCCCGTTCATGGAATCAGGTACTGGAGGGCAATCCAGAAGAAAAACAGTCAAGCGAAGATATTCGCAGCAAGAAAATCAAGTGCCAACGGTGCGGATCCGCCGCTTTTGGCATATTGGGTACGGAAGATATTTACCGATGCCAGAGTTGCGGTTTCAAGTCAAAAGCCCCCTCGGGTACAAGCTAGTACCTGTACGCCTTCTGTTTCACCGGGTCTGTTAATCTGACCGCGCCACCCTGCGATTTACTTCCAAAGCGGTGTTTACCCCTATATCGTATCCACCATGAAAGTGAAAGGGGTTCAATTTCGGTCCATCTGGCTGAATGAGGACGGTGAGTCTGTGGATATCATCGATCAGACGCGTTTACCACATGAATTTGTCGTGAAATCGATGCGGTCGGTAGAAGATGCGGCAGAAGCGATCTCGGTGATGCGGGTTCGTGGTGCGCCATTAATCGGGGCAACGGCGGCTTACGGCCTTGCTTTAGCCATGCAGGCTGATGGCAGCGATGAGTCACTGCGCAATGCATATCAGCAGTTGTTGGCTACCCGGCCAACGGCCTCCAACCTGCGCTGGGCACTCGATCGATTGCATCCGGAGATCGCAGAGTACAAGCCTTCCAGGCGTGCAAGAACCGCCTATCGCATGGCTGCGGATGTTTGTAACGAGGATGTCGAGATTAACGATGCCATCGGTGAACATGGTTTATCCATGATTCAGAATCTTTGGACGAATCGCAAACGTAAAGATGGGTCTTTTCATATTCTCACCCACTGCAATGCCGGTTGGCTGGCCACAGTGGACTGGGGTACTGCGTTGGCGCCGATTTACAAGGCACATGACGCAGGCGTTCCGGTGCATGTGTGGGTGGATGAAACACGCCCGCGAAACCAGGGTGCGGCTTTGACTGCCTGGGAGTTGAAATCACACGGTATTCCGCATGACGTGATCGTGGACAATGCCGGCGGCCACCTGATGCAGCACGGAATGGTGGACATGGTGATTACCGGTACCGATCGCACAGCACGCAATGGAGATGTTTGCAACAAGATTGGGACCTACCTGAAAGCACTGGCGGCCCGGGACAACAGAATTCCATTTTACGTGGCGCTGCCCGGACCGACTATCGACTGGACTATCAATAATGGCGTTGCCGAAATTCCAATCGAGGAACGCGACCCCGGGGAAATTACTGATATTCCCGGCAAAACATCCTCAGGTGATGTTTCTACCGTTCAAATTACCCCGGATGGTGTTACTGCACGAAATTTTGCTTTTGATGTTACGCCCGCAAAACTGGTCACCGGATTGATTACCGAACGCGGTGTCTGCGCCGCTTCGGAACAAGGGCTGCTGTTCCTGTATCCGGAGCGAACACAGGCAAGCGCATGAGCCTGGAGCTGCGGCGAACACTGATTGATACCGCCCTGGCCATGAATGACAGTCGGATCAATCAGGGAAAATCCGGAAACCTCAGCGTGCGCAGTGGTCGCGGTATGCTCATCACGCCTTCTGGTGTCAACTATTCGGATATGCAGGCGGACGACATTGTGCTTGTCGGCGAATCCGGTGTGCCCCAAGGCCACCGCACGCCATCCAGCGAATGGCGCTTTCACCACGATATTTACCGGCACCGGGATGATGCACAGGCTATTCTGCACGCCCATCCCCAGCATTGCTCCGCGCTGGCGTGTTTAAACAAACCCATTCCGGCTTTCCACTACATGGTGGCAGTAGCCGGGGGTCGAAATATTCGATGCGCGACTTATGCCACATTTGGCTCACAGGCCCTGTCAGACAACGTTGTAGCCGCATTACAGGGCAGAAAGGCCTGCCTGATGGCCAATCATGGTCTGCTTTGCCTGGACCAGAATTTAAAAAAAGTATTGTCCCTTGCCATTGAGATTGAGAATTTAGCCAGGACTTATGGTCAATGTCTGGCCTTGGGCGATCCTGTTATCCTTAATGATGAAGAAATGGACCGGGTGATCGAAAAATTCAAAAATTATGGAGCACCCGATGTTGTTTGAGAGGGTGCTACCTCTATTGAACGAATTCAAAAGGAAAATAGTTGGGACTAGTTGAGCGTGCCCGACTGCGGAGCTTGGACAAGCTCGTGCAAGGGACGGTTATAACTTTCCTGTAAATCTTCCGGCACCAGTTCCCTGGCCCGTTTCAGGCTGGTTTGGGCAGCGTCCGGTTGGCCCAAAAGATACTGTGTTCTGGCCATCGCAAAATGCAGCCGGTGTTCGTCTCCCTTTTTCCTGATGGCGAGTTTCAGCAAATCGATGGAGTCTTTAAATTTCTGCTGTTCAATTGCTTCATCACTCAACAACAACAGGTAATAAGGGTTTTCCCGGCGATACTTCTCAACCCGGGTTTTCAGATCATCGGCTGCTGCAAGGTTTTCCTCCAGGAGATACAGGTCATACAGGTTGCCCATAGCTGTTAGCTCACGGGAATTGATTTGCAGCGCAGTCTTGTATGCCAATTCGGCATCCCGGGTCTGCCCGTTGCGGCCCAGCACCACACCCAGGTTTGACCAGGAATCTGTGATTCCCGGTGCAAGCCCTATGGCCTTTAGCATGTAGGCATGGGCCATGGGCAGGTCATCCCTGAAAAGAGCTTCGACCCCCAGATTATTAAAATACATGGCGGCGGCTTCGTAATCTTTAATGATACGGCGCTTTGCGTTGTCCTTGATTTCTATTCCGCTGATATCAACTTCCCAGAGTCCGCGGGAGCTGTCGACAACAACGTTGATGTGCCTGGAGACAATGAAAATATCTGCGTGGCTTGTCCACTCCGGTGGAATCAGAACCTCCTGATAACGGGCCTCCAAACCTGCCTTACGCGCCATTGCCACGAACAGGTTTGCAAAGGCTATGCAGTTGCCTGAGCGTGTATTGAACGCCTCTTCCGCTGTCAGCGTACGGTCAACATTGTAGTGAAAGTCCAGCATGGCGCCGTCGGACAAAGCCATGGACAGCAGTTGGCGCGTGAGGTCGGTGTCGTCGTATTCCAGCACATACCGTTCCAAAAACTCTTCCATGCGCGGTGAAACTTTTAGCAGATCCACATCGGCGACTTCAATAGCAGGACCTGCTTGGAGCAAAGGAGGGGGTGTTGTGTATTTCAGGCTTTGTACCGCGCAGCCTGGTAACAGAAAGATCAGGATCAGCGTAAACAAGCTGAATGGCTGGATTTGGCGGCTTCTAATAACCGGGTGCAACTTCATGATTAATCGTTTACGAACTATCTCGTAGACAACCATACCGCAAAAGAGGTTCAAGCCCAAAGCCTTGCGGCCATGATTCCGTTTTCAGGAATGCGCAATATTGTATTCAGTGATGGATGCCGATAGGCTAGCCTCGGAAATTAACCACCTTTGTATTTTTGGGGCAACTTACATGAATTTGTCGGTCATTATTCCCTGCTACAACGAAGTAGAGACGATCGAGCAGTTGCTGCGGTCTGTCAGCAAGGTAATCGGCGAAGAAGGTGAAATTATTGTCGTGGACGATTGTTCCACCGATGGTACCCGGGAGTTGCTGGAACAAAAAAATGTTTCCTCCTTGGCCAGTGTAATTTACCAGGACCGGAACCAGGGTAAGGGTGCGGCTTTGCGTGCCGGATTTGCGGTGGCCACCAGGGATATCGTGATCGTCCAGGATGCGGATTTCGAGTATGACCCTCGCGATTACGCAGCAGTCACAGAGCCTATAATCAACGGCCAGGCGGATGTCGTCTACGGCTCACGCTTCATGGGCCACCGGCCGCACCGCGTATTGTATTTCTGGCACCGGATCGGCAACGGGCTCCTGACCTTCATGTCCAATATGTTCACTAACCTGAACCTCACTGACATGGAAACAGGTTACAAGGCATTCCGCCGGGAGGTAATCCAGTCCATCACGATCGAGGAAGACCGTTTCGGTTTTGAGCCCGAAATTACCGCAAAAATTGCCCGTGGCAAATACCGGATTTACGAGGTAGGCATCGGATATTTCGGACGCACTTATGCCGAAGGTAAGAAGATCGGCTGGAGAGATGGCATCCGGGCGATCTGGTGCATCCTCAAATATAACCTGAGGCGATGAGGGTCTTTCGCTACGCGGCTGTGGGGTCAGTGGCCGCGGCTATTGATTTTTTGATTTTTGCCGTTTTTGCCAAGTGGTTCGGCTTCAACTACCTGTTGGTTGGCGCGATCGGGTTCATCATCGCCACCGGCGCCAATTACTTTCTCAGCATTCGATTCGTGTTCCAGAGTGGCGTGCGGTTCGCGTTCCAGCAGGAGATCTCTCTGGTGTTTTTGATCAGTTTCATTGCCCTGGGTATTAACCAGCTCATCCTGTACACGGGCATAGGCATTTTTGGCTGGGAAATGCTCCTTACCAAAATTTGCGCAACCGCTTCGGTATTTTTCTGGAACTTCGGGTGGCGTTCCAAATTTGTTTTTAAGCCCCTGGTCAACGGCCCGGAGTAGAACTCTTGATCTCCCAAAGACGACATTGATGGCGAACAGCTTGAGTAAGTCTTCTGTGTTTATTTCCGACCACCGGAGGGTCGGCCTGATCCTGGCGGTTACGAGCGGATTTTTTCTCTTTACGGCCTGGATGGTGGTTCCAGCCGCCCCTGCAGGATTCAACTGGGATGACACCTGGTACCTGTGGATGGCGGAATGGTATTCCGGGCGAACGGATTTCCAGCAGATCGCCTTGTCCATGATGCAAGCACGGCAATACCCGCCGTTTTTCCCGTACCTGCTTTCCATGACCGGTGAGGTGTTGATCGATATCAAGCCCGGGTTGCTAATGAACGCCGCCTTCCTTGCTACCAGCACCGGTGTGGCTATGGCATGGCTGATGCACGAGGGCACACCGCGTGTGGCTGCCATCCTCGGCGGTGCGTTCATCATGTTCAACCCCACAGCGCTGGCTTTTCTTCCGGCATTGATGTCAGAGCCGCTATTCATCCTGCTGACCGTTATGGCAATTTTACTTGCCAGCCTGGATCGCGAGTCTTTCACAGTCTGGTTTGTGACCGGGCTGCTGGCGGGCCTGTCCGTTGCGACCCGGAGTGCAGGCTGGGGGCTTGTGGCTGCCTTGCTGGTCCAGCTTGTGTTGCAACGAAAACCGCGGCTGCTGCTTTTCTACCTGCCGGGGCTGGCAATGGGCCTGCTTGGCATCGTTTACCTGAAAGCCGGGCTTCCGGGCGCACATAACTACCTGCAGGGATACCTGGAAAACCTGTCCAGTCTCGGCTGGACGTTTCTTTTGAACCAGGCAGGCGCCATCATGGCGGGTTGGCATCAACTGTGGGGTTCTGTTGCAGGTGCCGTGCTTGCAGTCGTAATCGTCGTCCCTGGCTTGATAATCAGGCTGGTCCGGGCCCGGGCAGATGCCTGGTATGTGGCGATTTCATTCTTCATGTTGATGGCCTGGCCGTTCCCGGAACAAATGAGTCGTTTCCTCTGGGTTTTGCTCCCCGCATTCCTGCTGGCCGCACAAACCAGTACCGAACTGGTGGGGGACAGAAGGCGCCGGGCATTAATTTTGATTGCTGCGCTGGCCTTGATAATGGTCATATCAATACCGGGGGGTATGGGAAAATCACTTGACCGTCTTCTTGATCCTCCCGGCGCAGAACTGAACCACCTTTCGCGACTCGCTAGCTGGACACGTTCCGACGACCGGGAAACCGGCCGGATGAACCTGAGAGTCCGGCAGCAATTCCTGAATGACATGGAGCACATCAAGGAAATTGCGAAGCCCGAATTCTGTATTCACAGTGAGTTGCCGGCAATGGTCTCTATCCGGACCCTTAAGGTGTCCTATGCATCCCGGTGGAATTCCCTGGAAAATGTCAGGCCTGAAGGCTTGAATTGTCGCTACTATTACCTGATCCCCGATGCGCTGCAGGGCGTATCCGGGGCCGATGTTGAAAGGTTCGCGGATATCCACCAGGAGCTATTCAGGTCACAGGCTCCTTATGACGCAAGCGGTGAAACGATTCTGGGAGCGTTTTTCTTTTTATTCCCTCCTGAAACCGGGACAGACTGAACCTCTATGGCAGGTGTTTATTAATTTGCAACTGTACCCGCTACAGGAATTACACTGGAATCATGAATTCATCGATCTCCATAGAACGTTCCGGAAGCTGGCTTGCGCTGTTTGCATCAGCAAGTACCCTTTTGTGTTGCGCTTTACCCATAATCCTGGTCACCCTGGGGCTAGGTGCTGTGGTTGCCCAGACCACGTTTCAGTTTCCGATACTGGTGACGCTTTCCGAACATGCGGTATGGATGTTTGGAGGATCTGCATTGCTACTGATCATCAGTGCATGGCTGGTAATATTTCGGAGCTATCAATGTCCGGTTGATCCGGTTTTGAGACTCAAATGCGAGCGGACCAGGATCTGGAACCTTCGTATCTGGTGGCTGTCTCTGATGCTGTGGATCATTGGATTTACCGCGCGTTTCGTGTTGCCGTTGATCGTATGATTCACGGCCATTATTCCCATGAGTGAGATGAATATGAATAGAGTATTGATTTTGTTGTTAATGTTTCTGCCGATTGCCGCAACTGCGGACAGGGTCGAGATTGATATTCATGGTATGTCCTGCTCGTTCTGCGTCGAAGGATTACAAGATGAATTGTCCCAATTGCCGGATATCGAGCAAGTGCAGATCAGTCTCAAGAATAAAAAAGCATTGATTATCAGCAAGGAAGGCGATCTGGACCTTGATCGGATCAAGCGCGCCATAGTTGACTCCGGGTACACACCTATGGAAATACGGCATATTGACCCCCCTAAAGGTTAAATTATTTCTGGCATTGCTCGCCTGTTCGTCACTCTTGGCACCGTCGTTAGCGGCAGCCATGGGGATTCGAAGTTTCGTGGCACTGCCGGTCAATAAAGGCGGCCTGGTATTGCGTCAGCAGTATTTGAACAGCCCCAAATTCAATACCAGTCGAGCCATATTTAGCGGTGCTTGGGGCCTGAGTGGCCGGGATACGCTGTTGTTTGGTTTACCTTACCGGCTTACTCCAGCTGGCCACCACCGCACGGGTGACCTTGGCTTCCTCTATCGACGTACATTCTGGCAAGTTGACAGCTCGCATGCGACCAGTCGAATTGCGCTGTTGGCAGGTGGAGTGCTGACAACCGATTCACATCGTGACAATGCCGTGCAACTGGGAATGGTGGCGACTTTTTATCGGGATCGAAACAGTTATGACCTGGATGCGGTGTATCGTCGCGGGCTGGGATCACGCGGGGATGAAGGGCAGTATGATATTTCCTGGCAGTACCGATTGAGTCCGGCGGAATATCCTGAATGGGGATTCACACCGGAATGGTTCACTGTTCTCGAGCTGAATGGCCGTTGGCGGCAGGGCCGGAGTATCGATCATCAGTTTACCCTCGGATTGCAATGGGTACACCACAATTGGGTACTCGAAGGCGGAATCATTCGCACCATCAACAATGCGAAACAGACCGAGTACCTTGTAAGCACCCGGTTTCATTTTTAGGCTGCCGATGGGCACATTTAAAGGCCGGTCTTTATCCCGGGGCTTGCCATAAAGCTTCGATGATCGGGCAATCCGGCACGTCCTCCCTGGAACACTTATCAGAGATAGCCTTGAGCGTATTTTCCATTTTCTTCAGGTCTTTAATCTTGCCTCTGATGCGATCAATATGCGCTTCGGTGTTTTGCAAAACTTCTGCACAGGAATAGTCCCCGCCATCCACCAGCCCCAGCAGGTTGCGCAGTTCTTCGATGGTAAAACCAAGCTCGCGGCAGCGGCGGATAAAAGTCAGGCGTTTGAGCAATACCTGGTCGTAAATTCGATGGCCTCCAGCGGTGCGAGGAGGATTGGGCATGAGAGCAATATTCTCGTAGTAGCGAATGGTTTCGATGTTCACACCGGTCTTTTTTGCCAGCAGACCTCGCGATAAATGAGTCACCGGAATTTTCCTCCGAAATAAAAGGGGTGCACTTGTAGTAACTACAGGATCTAGACTATCTCTTTCAAGACTAGTTCACAGGTGATGTATGGCCGAAAGAAGGCCGTTGGAAGAAGTATTTCATTTTGATAAGGAAGGCACATTGCCGCCACCCGGTCCCATAGGCCGTGTCGTACGATTATTGCTCGGCATTGTGATTCTGAAATTCGTTTATGACTGGTTGTTTTATCTTGACAGCAGTGATTACAACGAGCCATTCATATTGCTGTGGATTGGCGTTTCAGTCGCATTGGTGCCGTATGTGGTGAATATCGGCTTCGGCCTCAACAGGGGCGCGAAACCCCGGTATGTCCTGGCTGGTATCTGGCTGGCCGGCGGACTGATCGGGTTTGTTGTGGAAGGGATATTGCGTAGTGAATTCTTGTGGTCGGTAATAGAGATCACCCAGATTTACATATACGGCCACCTGGGAATTTCATTTCTGCTTTCAGCAATCCTCTCTACGCCTGGCTGCGAATTGCGTGCCATTCCTCACATGATTGGCAAGATTACTGGGCGAGGATACCAGGAACACTATTGTCCTGGCTTCATTGACAATATAGATCGCTGGGAAAGAAACCGCATTTCAGACAAACAACCGAATGTCTGACATTACGGTCGAATTCCTGGCCTTTGATGGTTGCCCGCTGGCCCCAAAAGCGCTGCGTCAGCTTGAACAAGCCGTTGTTCAACTTCAAGGTAAAATGAGTGTTGCAATCAGACATGTGGACCTTATGAATCCGGCGACATCGGATTCTTTGAAGCGCTGGGGCTCACCAACGATTCTGATTAATGGCCTCGATATTTCCGGAGCTGAACCTGGTGATGCCGACAACTGCAGGATTTATTCGGGTCCTGGTGGCGTCTTGAACGAGCAGGATATTGTCACGGTTTTGACGAAGGAATCTGGTAATTGAGCAACAAAGAGGACAAAAACCTGGCAACAACGACGGGTAGCGCAATCGGATTGAGTGCATTCGCTTCTTTTGTTGGTCTGTGTTGCATTGGGCCGTGGGCGGTCACTTTGCTTGGAGTTCCGGGTGCTGTCTACCTGGCACGCTGGCAGCCCGCACGTCCATACATCCTTGTCATTGCCGCACTTATGATGGCCTGGGCATTCTGGCGTGTTTATCGACCGAGAAAGGTCTGTGAAGACGGTTCTTGCGAAGCGGGGCCGTCCAAATGGCTGAAGCTGTTTCTGTGGTTCGGGGCTGTTTTGCTGATACTCGCGTTTTTTGCCGAACAACTTCAATGGTTGATCGTTGACCCTACGCCGGAAGGACTCAGGAAATGACTCAAGCCCGCTCGATCATTTCCGCGATACTCGCCATGGCCTTGCTTACCGCTTGCGGGGAACAGGCTTCACAGGATGATCTTTGGGCAGGCGAAAAAAACGCAGATGAAAATGCATATGTGGTCCTTGAAGAATCACTTCAGCAATTGAAAGACGATTTCAATGCGAACAGAGGCAAAATCCGCCTGATGTTTATCGTTGGAGACACCTGCGGTATTTGCTTGCGAGGAATGGCTGACCTGAATGATGCGTTTATTGCGCGGGCTCAAAACGATGAGCGCTTGGTCACGTTTGTGGTGCATGTGCCGGCCCTGGGCGCACAGGAAAAACACATCCCGGATGCACTACCATTGCTAAACGGCCCACGTGTTTTTCATTACTGGGATGGCATTGGTAAATCTGGCATACATTTTGGGGACACGCTTGAACCCAATGGCATGTATGCATGGGATGTCTGGCTGGCATACGGTCCGGAAGACGAATGGCTGGAAACTGTACCACCCAAACCTGAGTTCTGGATGCACCAGCTGGGCCCGCTTGATCCAGTCCAGTGTACGTCGTCAGAGCATATGGGACCACTTGAGCCTTTTTCTAAGAGACACTTTTCTGCCCATGCTTTCTCCAGTCTAGCCTGCTAACCGCAGGTTTTGTATTTTCCTTTGCGTTAACGTTCTGGCTTTGATCATTGACCGTCGGTCCAGGATGTCGTTTCTTCTTCCGTTATACACATCAGCCGGCGTCACGTTATCCAGTGATTCGTGATACCGCTCATGGTTGTAATGAGCCACCCACTGAGCAATGGCACTTTCCAGTTCCCACGGGAAGTAATAATTCTCCAGCTTGACCACGTTTTTCATCGAACGGTGGTAGCGTTCGATCTTGCCCTGGGTCATCGGGTGGTACGGTGCTCCCCGGGTGTGCTTCATGTCTTGATCCTGCAACCATTCCCTGAGTTCTTTTGAGATATAGCAGGGGCCGTTGTCAGACAGTAACCTGGGCTTGTGATGCACCCTGACTTCGGTGAGCCCTGTGGCTTTCAGAGCATCTTCCAGAGTATCGGTGACATCATGCGCCGCCATCGTGGTCGTCAACCGCCAGCTGATGATGTAACGGGAATAGTCATCCAGGATCGTCGACAGGAAGTACCAGCCCCAGCCCACCACCCGGAAGTAGGTAAAGTCTGTCTGCCACAGTTCATGTACACGCCGTGTCGGATGCTGGAACGCATCGGCTGCGCTCATCACTATGAACTGTGGGCTGGTAACCAGGTCATGGGCCTTGAGGATGCGATAGACACTGGACTCCGAGATAAAGTACTCATGGGTATCAGTAAGATGCCAGGCCAGTTCCCGGGGTGTCAGCTCCGGTTGTTCCAGGGCCACATCAACAACCAGTTCCCGTACCGACTCGGGGATCTTGTTCCAGTGCTGACGTGATGCCCTGCTGTGGTTCTGCAAGCCATCAGGGCCATCGCGTTCATAAGCCTGATACCAACGGTAGAAACTGCTGCGACTGACGTTGATCTCGACCAGAGTCCTGCGCACGGATAACTCCGAGTCTTCCACCAGGCGGATAATGGCCAGCTTTTCAGATGCGCTGTACATCAGTCTTCGTCCAATGTCACACCCTACCCAGTGAGACTTTTTTTAAGCCAGTCATTGCGCAGGTACAGTTCGGCAACCGCTTGCTTGAGGGTGGTATTTTCTTTTCTGAGACCAACCACTTCATCGCTGTTGGCTTCTCTGACGGTATCTCCTGACAGGCGCTTTTTACCGGCCTCCAGAAAATCCTTGCTCCAGCGGTAATACAGATTGTTGTTAATACCTTCCTGGCGACACAGTTCAGCGATCGAGCTTTCACCGCGCAATCCATCCAGTACGATACGGATCTTTTCCTCTGACGAGAACTTGCGACGGGTATTGCGGCGGATCTCCTTGACCCGTTTGGTGGTGTTTGACATGCTCATATTGAGACTCCTCTGCTTCAGGTTAAAAATAGCAGAAGTGTCTCTTAGTTAAAGCAGTTGATTGGCCCCATATGGGCTGACGTCACACAGGTGGACAACTTGGAGTGGAAAGCAACCTGGGTGAGGGTAGCACTTTTTGGGTGGACTTGAACCGCGTTTCGCAGGAAGATTTTAAATAGGATGCCAGACCGTCACCGAAAAGCTGTGACAAGGCCAAAGAAGTATCCAGGGAGATCGCACAGGTGTCGTCACCCGGCAACGCAAAAGATGAGGGCCCCTTTTTGAGGCCCTTTGTATTTGGTGGTGATGGGTGGACTTGAACCCGGTTGCGCGGGAAAGCCTTGCTTACGCGAGTGAGTTACTTTTTCGCAATCCGAAGTGCATAGTTAACGAAGAAGCATGAGGTGTCGACGGGTGGTCTTTACCGCAAACACTAAAGCCCCCATTCGGGGGCTTTAGTGTTTGCGGTAAAGGGTACCCCTTAATGTTCTAACTATCCATTTGATATTAATAACTAATCCGCGTTTGATTACTAAAGTTACCCCCAAAGTTACCCCACATTTCAAGATTGAACAAAGTAGAAAGAGACTCCTTCCTGGTGAAAGGGGGACGGCCATAATCTTCTCTCAGAAAATCCGCTTCTCAGAGACTCACCTTGCCCCCTCTATGTCATAGTTGACTCATATTGGGAAGCGAAATTTTTTGGGAAAAAATTTGATCTCCGAAACACTTCATTGAAGGGTCCGATTTCGGCCAGCAGCGGACATTTATAAAACTGAAATTCAGTTATCTCTTGGTGCCAGGTTTAATTGCTAACATAAATCCATGAAAAACCCATTCATCATCATCATCGGCTGCCAACGATCTGGCATTACCTTGCTGCGATTTATCTTGAATTCGCATAAAACATCAAGTGCTTCGATGAAGAATCATTTGAGCTATTTCATCAATACGCAAGTGGCCGACAAGAAGTTCCAACGATACCTGAAAGAAATGCATTCAAACTTACCCAATCGTCTAACCCCTGGGATCCTGGTTGCAGAACGATATTGGAATACGCTGATCAATCTCAATTTATATTAGTAACGCGCAATCGTAAAAATCCGCTCACCACAGAAACACTCAATTCTGTCCGATTTCAATAAGTTGCTGATGATTTAAAGTCGGCCAGGTTGAACTGATGTGGCGATTATGTGCCGTAATTTCTTACGAAGAAATATGTCCGCTTTCCGGTCAATAGCGGAACTAGCAAAGAAAGGGCTGCCAGTGATTGACAGCCCTGATATGTAGGCTTCCAGATTACATTCAAATTAGGATCTGTTTCATTCACCTTCCGAACTTGCGGGCGGATCCTCTTCCTCTGCTTCTTCTTCAGTTTCTTCTGTTGCTGCTGCTTCAGTTTCTTCTGTTGCTGCTTCAGTTTCTTCTGCTTCAGTTTCTTCTGTTGCTGCTTCAGTTTCTTCTGTTGCTGCTTCAGTTTCTTCTGTTGCTGCTTCAGTTTCTTCTGTTGCTGCTTCAGTTTCTTCTGTTGCTGCTTCAGTTTCTTCTGTTGCTGCTTCAGTTTCTTCTGTTGCTGCTTCAGTTTCTTCTGTTGCTGCTTCAGTTTCTTCTGTTGCTGCTTCAGTTTCTTCTGCTGCTGCCTCTTCAGTCTTTGCTGCTGCCTCTTGAGGGTCTTTGTCTCCTGTGTCCTGCGCATTACACGCATATGTAAACAGAATTATCGGCCCAATCGCCAGAATAGTCTTCCAGTTCATAACTATCGCTCCTTGCCAGCTAGATGCTGACTATTAAATTATCGAATCGCTGTGACTCTCCAGTGGATAAGCGGGCGTTCGGAAGTAAACGAGAAAATTGCAAAACTGACAACTATTAATTCATTTGCATCCATGCCCGATGCATCCGTGCCAATTGTTCTTTTTAGCCCTGTGGCCCAATACTACTCCTAAAAATAGAGCATTTCATATTCAAGCAATGCATTAATCTAGTATGTAGTATCGTAAGCTTCCCCACAAGGGTTACAGTTCTAAACTAGAGTTTTCCAGCATTAAATTGCGCACATACATCGCTGGCGGTATGCGCCCCAATGCCCTGTGCGGTCGGTATTCATTATAGATTTTCATCCATTTTTCGGTGATTTCTCGCACCTGTTCCAGAGTCGAAAACAAGTGCGCACTGAGCACTTCTTCTCGATAGCTTTTGTTAAATCGTTCAATAAACGCATTCTGGTTGGGCTTGCCAGGCTGGATGTAACGGATCTCAATGCCGTGTTCCTTGCACCAGTCGATAAACGCCTGGGCACAGAACTCGGGAGCGTTGTCCACCCGGATCGCCGTTGGCTTGCCGCGCAGCTCAACCAGCTGCTCCAGAGTGCGGATGACACGCCCGGAAGGAATCGAGGTATCGATCACGATGGCCAGTAACTCCCTGACCCCTTCATCCAGGATGTTCAGCGTCCTGAAGCGCCGACCCCGATATAACGCATCGCTCATAAAATCCATCGACCACACCTGGTTGGGCAGTGGGATTACTTCCATGCTCTGTCGTTCTCGCTGTGGCAGGCGTTTCTTCTTCCGTCGTGGCAGATTCAGCTTCATCTCGCAGTACACGCGCCATACCCGCTTGTGGTTCCAGGCATGACCATCCAGGCGCAGACGATCAAAACACATCCAGAAGCCCCAACGAGTGTTGGCCTCGACCGGTTTGTTCAGTGCATCAATGACCGGCCGATCATTCAGGACTCGTCTTCCTTTCAACTTTCGGTAGTAAGCCGTTCGTGACAGCTTCACCGCTGCCACCGCCCGCTTTACTGGAAGTTGGTGTTTGGCCACCAGATAACTCGCGATCTCGCGCTTCTCCGATGGCCTCAGAGCTTTCGCTCAATGACGTCCTTCAAGGCAAAGTTTTCGGGCGCCAGTTCTACATACATGCGCTTGTACTGGCCCAGGTCCCGTTCCATTTCCTTCATGCGCTTCAGATCGGAGGCAGACATACCACCGTACCTGGATTTCCAGTTGTAGTAGGTCGCATCGCTGATGCCGTGACGCCGACAAATATCTTTCACTTTGGCGCCGGCATCGGCTTCTTTGAGGATCGAAATGATCTGGGTTTCGGTAAATCGACTTCGTTTCATCTTGGCCTCCTGGTGGCTATCCTGCCAGAAAGCTCTAGTTATTACCTGTCAACTTTGGAGGGAAAGCTTACGCTTTCTGTCAACGATCCTGGGTGACTATTCCCGTTACATCATCAGCTGGCGGTTGACGACCACGATGGCGGCGCATGATGTCACCGATACTCTGGAAGATGCTCTGAAAGCCACAGGGCTCACCGAAGTCAGGGTGCATCACAAGCCCAGGTTACTGTCTGACAACGGCCCCTGCTATATCTCAAAAGAACTCAGGGAATGGTTGCAGGATCAAGACATGAAGCACACCCGGGGAGCACCGTACCACCCGATGACCCAGGGCAAGATCGAACGCTACCACCGTTCGATGAAAAACGTGGTCAAGCTGGAGAATTACTACTTTCCCTGGGAACTGGAGAATGCCATTGCGCAGTGGGTCGCGCATTACAATCATGAGCGGTATCACGAATCATTGGATAACGTGACGCCGGCTGATGTGTATAACGGAAGAAGAAACGACATCCTGGACCGACGGTCAATGATCAAAGCCAGAACGTTAACGCAAAGGAAAATACAAAACCTGCGGTTAGCAGGCTAGACTGGAGAAAGTACGGGCAGAAAAGTGTCTCTTAGAAAAAGGCTCAAGTGGTCCCATATGCTCTGACGACTTACAGTTCCCCCTGCTGCTGGGACTTTCTTGTATGCCACGTATGATGCAATTTTTATGCGCTGAAAGTGACCTACAATTTAGAAGGGAACAGTCTAAAAACAGCGGTAAATTTACCTAATCTCTAAGAAATCTCATCTCAAGCTTCGAAAGGCGAATTGCATATCGCCTGCTCCTCAAACCAGAAATTCTAGATTCTCTTTGAAATTTCCTTTTTAGTATTGAGTGAACGCTACCGCTTGAATATCGCTTCTTGCGGTGGGTTTTGATTCCTGAGTCATTCAGAAAGTTTGCGATTTTTCCAAAGCCCCAGCCTTCTTCTTCACGAATAAAAGAGATCAAATCATGAATAATTTGCTGTCGCGTTGAGTAACGCTGCAAGTATGTGAGCGAATTTGTTCTTACAAATACCGTGAAACAAAGATAGTTCGAAAACGAATCCCGAAATTCACTGTTCAGAACTACTCTACTGTGACGGATTTGGCCAAATTTCGCGGTTGATCCACATCGGTACCGCGTGCAACCCCAACATGATAGGCCAGTAACTGCAACGGAATGGTCAACACCACCGGGGCCAGGAACGGGCCACCGGTATCCAGCTTCAGGATTTTTCCGTGCCGTTCGCTGAAGCTTGATTCCGCACCGTTGTCGGCAATGACGTACAGTTCTCCGCCACGGGCATGAACCTCTTCAATATTGCTGACCAGTTTCTCCAGCAACTTGTTGTTGGGCGCCACGGCGACCACCGGTATATCGTTATCCACCAGCGCCAGTGGCCCGTGCTTGAGTTCTCCTGCCGGGTAGGCCTCGGCGTGGATATATGAAATCTCCTTCAGCTTAAGAGCGCCTTCCATCGCGATCGGATAGTGACTTCCCCGCCCCAGGAACAAAGCGTGCTGCTTGTCGACGAAGAATTTGGAAAGTTCTGCAAAATCAGGATCCAAATCAAGCGCCTGGTTGAGTAAGTCCGGCAGATGGTTCAGATCCGATACGTATCCTTGGTACTTCTCTTCATCCGCGCCATTAAGTCTTGCCAGTTCCAGCACCAATAGCTGCAATGAGACCAGTTGTGTCGTGAAGGCCTTGGTCGATGCGACACCTATTTCAGGGCCCGCACGGGTCATCAGCACCAGGTCGGCTTCGCGCACGACAGAGCTCTCCGCAACATTGCAGATCGCCAGGGTCGTAATGTAGCCGGATTCTTTGGCGTGGCGCAGCGCAGCCAGCGTGTCAGCTGTTTCACCGGATTGAGACACGCAAACAAACAGGGTATTTTCAGGAACAACGGGGTTCCGGTAGCGGTATTCACTGGCCACTTCAGCCGTGCATGGAATACCCGCCAGTTGCTCGAGTTGATAACGGGCTACCGCGCCAGCATGATAACTGGTGCCACACGCTACAATATGGACGTTTTTTACCTGTTTGAGTTGTTCTTCTGAGCCCACGCCGAAGATATTTGGCAGTACCCTTTTTGTGCTGATTCGGCCTTCCAGCGTTTCGGCGACCGCTTGCGGTTGTTCAAATATTTCCTTAAGCATGTAGTGCTCGTAATCACCAAGTTGCACTGCATCGACGGTCACTTCCGGAACCTTGACCGGGTGCTGTACAGCCTTCCCAGATGCATCGCGTACTTCGTAGCCGCCGGTATCGAGGCGAACCACATCTCCCTCTTCAAGAAAGACAAAGCGATTGGTTACCGGCAACAAGGGGTAGATGTCCGACGCCAGGAAATTTTCCTCGTCACCGACGCCAAGCACCATCGGGCTGCCTTTACGCGCTCCAACCACGACGCCGGGTTCGGATGCACAGACGACCGCAATACCGTAAGCACCGCGCAAGCGCCGGACGGCCTGTTGCACCGCTTTAAACAAATCGTTGCCGTCGTCCATGATCTGTGCCACCAGGTGCACCATCACTTCTGTATCGGTCTCGGAAGTGAACTCCCGGCCACAGGCCAGCAGCTCACGCCGTAATTCGTCATGGTTTTCAATAATGCCGTTGTGCACCAGCGCAACCTGGTCGCCGGCGGCCATCGGGTGCGCGTTCCGGTCGCTCGGAACGCCATGAGTTGCCCATCGTGTATGCGCGATGCCGCAAACACCGCTGATCGGATGCTGCTCAAGCACCGCTTCAAGATCATTGACCTTACCCATGGTGCGCTGACGTTGAACAGAGCCATTGACCTGCATGGCAATGCCGGCCGAGTCATATCCACGGTATTCCAGCGCATGCAGGCCCGACATCAGGATGTCCCTGACATCACGATGAGCACTTGCAGCAACAATTCCGCACATGGTTGCTACGCTCGGTTAACTGTGAACTGTGAACCGTTCCCGGTTTCCAGTTTCCAGTTCCCGATTCCCGGTTCCGAATTCCCAGTTTCCCTGTTCACTGTCCCCCCTTTTTTGGACGCTTCCAGCCAGGCACAGTCACCTGCTTGCTGCGGCTCAAGCTCAGTTTGCCTTCTGGGACATCCTTGGTAATGGTTGACCCGGCCCCGATATCGGCGTCTTTTCCTACCGTGACCGGGGCCACGAGTTGAGTATCAGAGCCAATAAATACGCCGTCTTCAATGATCGTGCGATGCTTGTTCGCACCATCGTAATTACAGGTAATGGTTCCTGCGCCGATGTTTACGCCCTTGCCAATGGTGCTGTCGCCAAGGTAGCTCAGGTGGCTCGCCTTGGTATCGGAGCCCAACGAGCTGTTTTTTACTTCCACGAAATTACCAACGCGGCTGCCTTCCCCCAAATCTGTCCCGGGGCGCAGCCTGGCAAATGGTCCAATATCGCAAGGCCCATGGGTGCGCACGCCCTCCATTATGCTATAGGCATGCACCCTCGTTCCGGCTGCCAGATTGCAATTGCGCAATACGCAACCCGGCCCTATCTGTACAGCGTCACCGAGGGTAATTTCGCCTTCGAGCACAACATTGATATCGATATTGATATCAATCCCCACACTGATGTTTCCGCGCAGCTCTACCCGCTTCGGGTCTGCTATGTGAACCCCGGCTAACATTAACTGCTCTGCCCTGCGCTGGCGGTAATAGCCTTCAAGCTCAGCGAGTTGAACCCGGTCATTGGCGCCCTGCAACTCGTGTGGATCATTCGCTTCTACACTTCCAATCGCAACACCGTCCGCATACGCTGTGGCAAAAATACCGGTCAGGTAGTATTCACCCTGGCTGTTCTCGTTCCTGAGTCCGGAAAGCCAGTGTTTCAATTTTCGGGCCGTGGTGAGAATAATGCCGGTATTGACCTCATTGATGCCTCGCTGCGCTTCCGTGGTTTCCTTTTCTTCGACGATGCAGGAGATATTTCCCTGCTCATCGCGCTGAATGCGGCCATAACCGCCTGGGTCCGCCAGGCGCATGGTCAACAGCTTTAAATCAGCCTCCGGGGCATTTTTTAGGGAATTCAATAGTTTTGCAGTGACCAGCGGCAGATCGCCGTATAACACCATCACTTCCGCAGTATCGGGTATACCCGGCATTGCCTGTTGCACTGCGTGACCGGTACCCAATCGTTGTTCCTGTGGTACCCATTCCACATCATGGCCGGATAATGCATCCTTTACTTCAGGCGTCGCAGGATTAAAAACCACGTGAATATTTTGCGGCGACAGGCACAATGCTGTTTCATACACGTGCGCCAGCATCGCCCGCCCACCGACCGTGTGCAGGACTTTCGGCAACCGTGACTTCATGCGGGTTCCATCACCCGCAGCCAGTATTATGATGTGTAGCGGTATGCTCATAACGTCAGTTAGTGGTAAAGCGAAACAGTATAGCTTTATCGCTTTCGTTGCTCTATGCAAAGAAATGTACGAATTGTGGCTTTTTTCAGGTCTTTTATGACGGATGAAACAGTGAAAACCCATGCATAATCGGTCGAAACACATACTTCGCATGAAAATACTGCCATTGCTGATGTGCACGACCTGGGCAACAGTAACGGCAGCCGATGTCGAGCAGCGAACTGCCTTGAATGGCCAACTGGTGTTGCAGAATATTCCGGAAATCCCATCCGGGATGGCCGAATCCCTTGCCCGCTACCACAACACGCGTTCACCCCTGTTTCTTGGATTCACTCCTGACAGCAAAAACATCCATATCAAGACACGTTTCGATGGCGTAAACCAGATTCACCGGGTAGACCGTCCGGGCGGCACACGCCGGCAATTAACCTTCGTCGAAGAACCGGTCGGCGAGGCGGTCCGTCAACCCGGCGGGAATTTGATTGCATTTGCGATGGATAAGGGTGGCAGCGGCTTTGATCAGATCATTCTGCTCAATCCGGAGAATGGTGAAACAGATCTGCTAACCGATGGAAAATCCCTCAACAATCGCATGGTCTAGGATCATTCAGGAACAAAGTTGGCTTATCGGTCTACCCGCAGAAACGGCCACAACCATGACATCTGGATAATGGATATTGAGGAGCCCCACCAGGCCCGAATCCTGCTGGAGTCCACGAACGGTGCATTATGGAAACCAGTGGATTTCAGCGCCGATGGCAAAATGCTGCTGGTCCAATACTATGCCGGCATCACCGATTCAAGGATTTATGTGTTGGATGTCGAATCCCGCGAACTGAAACTGTTGGTCGGCAATGAAGAAACGCCAACCAGCAACGTCGCGTCCGGATTCAATCACGATGATTCGGCTGTGTTTTTTGTCAGTAACCAGCGCGGCAACGCTGCTGAAATTGGATTGGTTCCGGCCTCAGGCGAAGGCCCATTTCAATATGTTGAGGAAACCGTCAACTGGGACGTTTCCGAATTCGAATTGAGCGCGGATGGCAGACGGGGGGCATTTGTTACCAACGAAGAGGGAATCAGCAAGCTTTACCTGTTTGATCCGGAGAAAATGCGTTATGAGCGTGTCAGGCGTACCCCGATCGGGGTCATCAGTTCGCTGCGCTTCAGTCCCGATGGCCGCAAACTGGGCATGACCCTGAACACGGCGCGCACACCCAGCGATGCCTTCGTGCTCAAGTTATGTTACAAGCCTTTGCCTTTCGACAGGCTGGTGCGCTGGACCTATGGGGAAGTAGGCGGGCTGAATGCGGACAAATTTGTACAGCCAAAGCTGGTTCATTTCCCGGCGCGGATGCTAACCAATGAAAAAATTATCCTGATGCCGGCTTTCGTTTATCAGCCTCGTGGCAAAGGACCTTTCCCGGTGGTGATTTATATTCATGGCGGGCCGGAGGGCCAGTTCCGTCCTTCATTCAACGGCCAGATCCAGATGTGGGTCGAAAAACTGGGCGTCGCTGTCATTGCACCAAATGTGCGCGGGTCTTTGGGCTACGGTGAATCCTACCTGGCAATGGATGATGGGCTACTGCGAGAGAATGCTGTCAAGGACATTGGCTTTTTGCTGGATTGGATAGAAATTCAGAAGAAATTCGATGAAACCCGGGTCGGTATGTATGGCGCAAGTTACGGCGGCTACATGTCGCTGGCCACTGCCGTACATTACAGCGACCGGATCAAGGGGGCGATAGACCGCGCAGGCATCAGTAACTTCGTCACCTATCTGGAGAATACCCAGGGTTATCGAAGAGACCTCAGACGTATTGAATACGGCGACGAGCGGATTCCGGAGATTCGTGCCTTTCTTGAATCGATTTCGCCACTGAATAACGTGGATAAAATTCGAACACCCTTGCTGATTGCCACCGGTCAGAACGACCCGGTCGTGCCGGTGACGGAATCAGGGCAAATGGTCAACGCCCTGCGCAAAAACGGCCAGCCGGTCTGGTACCTGAACGCATTGAATGAAGGACACGTGTTCGAAAAAAAGGAACCCCGCGATTATTTCCAAACGATCACTTATATGTTCCTGCAGCAGTTTTTGCTTGAGTAATTCCTGGTTGAGTCACCGCTTTCGGCCACAAGCAGAAATTCTCAGTTCAATTACACGAGCATATTACTAAGCGATTAGAATGATACCTGGTTTCATTGTTTTTCGAGTTCCTCATGCTCCTTGGCCGCCTACGCAAAAATTTGACCGAGATTAACTGGTTTGCGGTAATTGTGGACGTTTCCATCGTTATTGTCGGCATTCTTTTGGCTTTTCAGATCGATCGATGGGCCGATCAAAAGCGTAATCAGTATCTTGAACTGGAATACCTCGTTCGTCTCAAACACGACCTACAGATGGAGATGGAGTTAATGGATTCTGCTTTGGAAATCGCCGATGATCGTATTCGGGCGGTCAAGCTTCTGGAGAAACTTACGGAAACCTCTGCAGTAGAGGAAATCCCGACGGGATCTTTGCCGTGGGCTGTTGAAACGGCCACCTGGCGGTCTTTCCCGAATATCACATCATTTGTATACAGGGAACTTCAAAATACTGGCAACCTGGCATTGATCCAGGCGGAATCTTTGCGTTGAAATCTCGCGAACCACTACACCTCATTGCAACACGAATCACAGGTAGGATTTGACCTGCTTGCGCAACACCAATTTGAGAGACTAACGGCCGGCTTGCTAACCAGTGACGAATTGGTTGCAGTGGAGAACTCTGGCTCGGAATATCATACGGCAGACATTAGCCCTGCCAGAGCTTTGGAGATCACAGAGAGCTTCATTCTGAATAGTGATGCCACCGATTTGCTTCCCAGCCTGGTGCAACATCACGCGTTTAATAAAAAGGTGATCAATGAAGCCAGGGAACGGACACAGGAACTCCTTGCACAGAATGACGAGTTAGCTACCCAGCTGGATTAAGCGATGGGAACCACCTCAGTTGTCGAGCTTTAGTCACGCGACTCAATTTAGCCTACCAGCGATGCCCAAACCCTGGGAATAGCCAGCACAGCAAAAAACAGGCCCGGCAAGAATACGAAAGGGAAATCGATCCACCAATATGACGCTGGCAATGTGCCAATAAGAATTTCGACCGCGTGCCCAAGCGCGTGAGCGATCATGAACAAGGCAACCATCAACAGCACAAAACGCCGGCTTTTCAATTGTAATGCGCACCAATTAAGTGCGATGCCGAAAACGACATAGGCTATTCCAACATCACGGATTAAATGGCCATTTGGTTCGCCTGTAGCAGGCATGTCAGCAGGTATGTTGAAAAACCATTCGATCGCACCAGCCACCATCCATATCCCGTTAGCAATCATGGCCAGACCGGCGATATGAAGAATTGTTTTGAGAATCTGATGCTTTTGCTTCAAGTCCCTTCCCGTGATGCTCCATCGTAAATCGTATCCCACTCCTTTATCAATGCAAGACCAGAAAGCAGGCCTTTCAAATTACGCGGTGACAACACCGTTACCTGCATTGGTGGTATCAAAAATAATCTATCCAATCCAAAGTCATTTACTAAACTCCCTGGACTAATGCTTAACACACGAACTCGGCCAGCAGGGTGGTGAGCAGATATATCCGGGTCACTGAAAGGGAGCCGTGCATCGCGGAATTATGGCTGATAGCAGGATTATGGAATATGATCAATGCAAGATTTCTGGGAGTAATCAATGAAATCAATGCGGGATCGCGCCGCAGACATGTTTCCCATGGTGTTGCTGACGCTGCTCAGTATCGTACAGGCCCTGGCACTTGAGTTTCTCTGGGACCATGCACGCAAGCGAGACGACCTGTTTGAGCTCAGCATTGCGGTGATACCAGACTGGCTGCAAATTGCGGCAACTTTTAACCTGATCATCATCATCTGGCTGATGTACGCAGGGATGCTAATGCGGTTTCGATGGACGCCAACGACGATGGATTCGATTTTTCCTTTCCTGGTTGGCCTTATTCAATTCTTGTTAATCGACATCATGGGGGCAGAATTTTTTGCGCTGTGGATAATCGTCCTGGCACTCACCTTTGGTAGCCTGGTTTTTATCGATCATCGAGCGATGAAGCGTGCTCGACAAGACGGCGCGAATAGTGAGTTTTTCGATCAGTATGAGCCAGCGACAATCAGGGATTTTGTGCCACAAATTATTATGGTTGTCACCTTGTTGTTGGCCGGGATTTGGATGGAAATCAGCGGATATCTTGGCTGGATCAGAGTCGTTGTTCTCATTGGAGTATTTCTCGCGATTGGCTATGAAACGCATAAAACAGCGACTTATTGGAAAGACTCAATGGGTGGCAAGTAGTGCCATAAACCCTGCCTTCTGCAATCTCCGCAGATGTTGGGGTCAGAGTATTTACTCTGGTACCTTACTCTGACCCCATAATTTGCCCTTGTTTCAACTGACATGATCCCATCTCTTCTGAATCGCGCGGATTACCCGACCCTAAGCAATTGCGTATATCTGAACCAGGCTTCCCTGGGGCTCATCGGACAGCCTGCGGTCACTGCCATGCAGGTTTTTATCGAGCAGGTTGCACGCAATGGAAACTCCAACATGACTGACCGGGAGGAAGTGGCGTTTCTTGAGTCGCTCCAGAAGCGGGCCGCCAGAATGCTGAATGCCAATGAATCTCAGCTTGCTATAACAGCAGGCGCAAGTGAATTACTGGGTCAGCTTCCCTTCCTGATTCAAACACATTCCCGTAAGACCATACTGGCGGTTGCTTCTGACTTTCCGGCCATCACGCGCCCCTGGCATCGGTTGGCTGCCCTGGGGGACTGTTCCGTGCACCTGGTGGACGACATTCCCGGACAGGACCTGACGGACAATCTGATCGTCGCGCTGGATCAGCACGTCGCAATAGTCGCGGTTGGCCACGTGCAATATGCCACAGGCACAGTTGTGGACGTCTCACGCCTGCGTGATGCCGCTTCACATGCCGGTTCACGCTTGATCGTTGACGCCACACAAGCAGTGGGAGCGATACCGGTTGATACGGGTTCGTGGAATGCGGATGCCGTTGTTTGCAGCGGATACAAGTGGCTAGGTGGGCATGGGGGCGTGGCCCTGGGCGTCATGCCCCCCCCCCCCCCCCCCCCCCCCCCCCCCCCCCCCCCCCCCCCCCGCCTGCTGGAGCAAATGCCGCCGATGCCTGGCTGGATGGGGCCCCGAACCCTTTGATTTCGATGCTACTTCGGTCCGATTTGTCGATGATGCGCGCCGCTACACGAAATCAACATTGAGCTATGTTTCGGTGGCCGGCCTTACTGTCGCGTTGGATCAACTACTGGCACTGGGGACGAACCAAATTGAAGAACACGCTCGAATGCTGGCTGATATCCTGATTGATGGCGTAGCACGGCATGGATGGCAGCCCTTTCGCCCCCTGGACGATCCTGCCGCGTCCACGCACATTATTTCCCTGGCCCGCCCCGGCAACGACACGCAAAGCGCCATCGAAACCTTGCGGAAACACAATGTCCTTTGTGGTACACGCGCAGGGTGTCTGCGAGTATCCATAGCGCCCTACAATGATGAAAGCGACGTCATGGCTTTCCTTCGTGCGATTTCCGAAGTACCGGCTTCATGACAGCTGAACAAGGGGATCGAATCCGATTTTTGAAGGTCCACTAACGTCTTTGATCTCAACCAAACGGCTGAGGACCGCGCTTGGCAGATTCTAAAATAAACTAAAGGATCGTCAGAATATGGAACGCTACTTTGACTCAAACACCTCAGGTGTCCTCTTCGAGTTGCAATAAATCACCTGGCTCACAATTCAAAGCTTCGCACAAAGCTACCAGCGTTGAAAAACGAATTGCCCGCCCTTTTCCGCGTTTGAGAATCGACAGGTTGGCGAGTGTAATACCGACTTCGTCGGACAACTCCGTTAACGTCATTTTGCGCTGCACCAGCAGCAGATCCAGGTTGACCTTGATGATGGCAGCCATGTTAGATTGTCAACGATTGTTCTTGGTGCATACTGGCCGCTTCACGTAAAACACCGGACAGAACGATAATTGCAAGACCTGCGAACACCCCCCCAATGTTGAACTCGAAGCCTGGGTAAAGTTGGATACCCGGTACATTGAATGCGATGTCTTGCAGCATCATCCGGCTGCCGAAATATTGTAAACCCGGCGATATAATGTGCCAGCCAATAAACACATAGCCAATTTTCCTCATACGTTCGGCGTTTTCTTCACTAAACGTGCTCCCTTTCTTTCAGCGCAGCAAAAAGCTTGCGCATTGCCAGCAAGCCATACAGAAAAATAAACAGCAGGACTTCTGAGTCTGCACCGGATACGTACCAGCCCAAGCGGCTGCTTGTGTTATTGAGTTGCAGATCTCCGCTCCCTTTCAGGAGAATCTCACCTTCACTTGCGAGTGTTGTTGCCAGTTCGGTTAACACTTCAGAAATGATTCGAAAGTTCAACAAAGCATTGACGTCGGTATGGCGCAGTTGCGGATCGGAAGGGATGCTTATACCAACCACCAGGACAGTGATCGGCCAAATGACCGCAACGCCCAGAAATAAAAACCATACAACGGGGAGAAAGCGTTTTACCAATACTGTCAGCTTGTTTTGCTGTGTAGGAGACATGTCACATTACCTTTAATATCAATTTGTATTTATCGATAATAAACTATTTATTATTGTTTACCAATAATTATATATTGAAATACAATATAACCGTATGTGTTGCAGATTGAGCCGACCTGGTTTAACCACCGGTTGTTCCGGTTTCAGGATAAAATCGTTTCATGGAATCTACCCGGCTCGTGAACTCAGAATCCGGTCCGCCGCGAATCGTAATCCTGGGCGCCGGTTTTGGTGGACTGTTCGCAGCCCAGCATCTTGGCAACCTGAGTGCTTGGGTAACAGTTATCGACCGGCAGAATTACCACCTTTTCCAGCCCCTTCTTTACCAGGTGGCCGGGGCTGCCCTGTCACCATCGGATGTGGCCTGGCCCATACGCTCACTGCTCAAGCGGCAAAAGAATACGCATGTGGTCATGGCAGAAGTGCAAGATATCCGCCGTGATCGAAGGATTGTGGTCACAGACCGTGGTGTATTCGAATACGACTACCTGGTGGTCGCCACGGGCGCCCAGACCAGCTATTTTGGCCATCACGATTGGGCCAGATATTCTTCAGGACTCAAGGATCTCGGCGACGCCACCGCAATTCGCGAGCGGGTACTCATCGCCATGGAACGGGCTGAATTGAGCCAAAAAGAGTCTGAACGCAGTCGTCTTCTGACCTTCATCGTCATTGGCGGGGGGCCAACGGGTGTGGAAATGGCAGGCATCATTGCAGAGTTGGGCAAGCGCGCTGCAACGAGTGATTTCAGGAGTATTTCAGCAAATGAATTCCGCGTACTGTTGATTGAGGGTGCTGATCATTTGCTCGGAACTTTTCCCGTCAAATTAAACAGTTATGCCAAACAGGCGCTGCTGGAGCTCAATGTTGAAGTTAAAACCGGCCTGATGGTTGAGGAAATCAATGCCAACGGGGTTCTGCTCGCCGACGGTACCAGGGAAAATGGTACCGTGATCTGGTGCGCCGGCGTCGAGCCAACATCCGCAGCCCGGTGGCTGGATGTTCCAACAGTGCCGGATGGCAGGATTCCGGTTACCGCTGACCTTCGGCTTGACGGGTATCCGGAGGTTTTTGTCATCGGCGACCTGGCTATGTGCCTGGATCAAAGGGGCAGGCCTTTGCCAGGAGTCGCACCCGTGGCCAAGCAGCAAGGGCGCTTTGTTGCGAGTTGTCTTAAGAACGAACTGTCTGGGCGTGCAACGCCCGGTAAATTCAGGTACCGCGATTACGGTATGCTCGCCACCATAGGCAGAGGACGGGCGGTAGCTGCCTTCGGCCGGGTTTCGACCAAAGGCTGGCTGACGTGGTGGTTCTGGGGTTTGTGCCACATCTACTTTCTGATCGGGCGCCAGTCTCGCTTATTGGTGGCACTCAAGTGGTTGTTCGAATATGTAACGTTTCAGCGCAGTTCGCGGTTGATCGTGAAATAGCAAAGTCCGTAGATTCCGGCATGCCCGATGCACTACACTAGTCCTTGCTTCCCCGTCGCGCCTCGAAAGCGGCTAATTGTTCTGCTGTTGCCTCTTCCTGGTAGCGGTTTTTCCACTCTTTATAGCTCATTCCGTAGACTCGCTCTCTTGCCTCGTCCATGGAGACGTCGAGCTCCGCTTCATCGGCGGCAGCCTTGTACCATTTGGAAAGGCAATTCCGGCAAAAGTCCGCGAGGATCATGAGATCGATGTTCTGCACGTCTGTGTTCATTGCAAGATGGTCGAGAAATCGACGAAAAGCCGCGGCGTCAAGCCGGTCCTGATCTGCAGTCTTGAAGTCTTTGTGGTGCGACATGCTTACTCTCCTGAAAACCAACCTTGCCTTTGCGCATTTTCCGGCTGTTAGTTGTTTTCGTCCCGGACGTCGATCTGGCAACTGCCATTTGCGGACACGATCACCCGGATGTCCATTGGTCGGCAACACACTTGGCAATCCTCGATATATTGCTGCTTCTCCACCGACCCGTCCACAAGGATGGTGATCACTTCTCCACAGTACGGACAGCCAATGCTGGTTTCTTGAAGCAAATCCATGAACTACATATTTTGCCAGAAAAAGCGTTTGATGGGCTTAACTCAAGTGTTCACTTTTTCGATGTAAGACCACTACTCAATAACTCCCATTGTAGGGACGAGAACTCCAGTTTTGCATAGTTTGCAAGTCCTTATCTGTGTCCAGGTCAAATTGAGCATTCAAAACATCTACAAAGTGAACTGTTAATTGCTTTGCAATAAGTGATTTTGCTCCCCGGTCACCGCGTAATTGCTGCAAATCATTGAACATGCACCTTGGCAATATTGCCGGAGGCCCGTGACTTTCCTTCCAGTGGGCGAGAACGGGTTCTGAAGGATTTTCTCTCCAGGCCACCACCAGGTTTTCAGGTCTTGCTGACTGATACGCCATTGATCGCTCAACATGATCAGTACCCCGTCCGGTTCATCGCTGATAAGACTCATTCCACTTGCGATCGATCCTCCCATTCCCAGGCGCCAGTCCTTATTACGCTTGATTCGCACCGGCAGGCCTTTGAGTTGCAGCCCGACTTCAGCAGCATGGGCGCCAATGACAATGGTGACATTTGGGGTTTGAGACAGTAGCAAACGTGTGGCTCTCAACACCAAAGATTCGCCCCTTAACTGAAGGAGCTGTTTGGGTTCGCCCAGGCGGTCGGAGCCGCCGGCTGCAAGCAGAAGACCGGCTATGCGGAGTTCAGCTGACCTGCTTGCAACCGGACGACCCTGGTTGTGGCAGTGAATCGCTCGGACTTCGCATAGGCGCCTCGGTGGTCCACCACGATGCATTCCCAGCCCAGCGCATCCACTTGTCTCGCCATGGGTACAGCATCAGGTCCTGCACCACACAACAAACCCCGCGGTGATGGCTCGATCTTTACCAGTAAAACAGATTCATCCTGCCCCGCGTACTGGTAGCGGTCGGGACCACTCCAATGAGTCAGTCGACCTTCAATAATGTCGAAAAGACGCGGGTTTCCACTCAACTCGCCATCGCTATTGACGAGCGCACAGGCACCAACCGGAATATCGTCAAAATCCCTGTGCGTCAGCGCAAGCACACAGGCGGAACGTCGCTTCATCGCGTCGAACAGCTTGGCGAAAAACCCGAAGCCCTTATCTCGCTCCAGCCTCTGTAACAGCAGGTGTACGGTACCGCCACATCCCAGGCCCAGGCCCCAAATCGCCTGGTCATCTTTTGACAGGTCGTAACTGACCTGCCGTGGTTGACCGTCCTCAAACACGTCGGAAGCATGTTCCACCAGGTCGCCCTCCAGACAGCCTCCGGAAATCAATCCGGCAAACTCGTTGTTTTCTCGAATCAGCATCATCGCCCCGGGTTTGCGGTAGCTGGAGCCTTCGGTCGCGGTGACCGTAGCCAGTACCAGTGATTGATCGTTTTTATGCTGCTGCAGAAATACCCGCAGCTCACGAAGCCCAAGATTCATCCGGCTATTTTGACCTTTTCAGGCGTGAGAGGTAAGCCCCTGCCGCGTAGATATGCGGGTTTTTCGTTGTCAATTTGATTATGATTCAGAATCAGAAAGCCATTTATTGAAGAAACACATTATGAGAAAGATATTCAAAGTTGTATTTCACAGCTGTAGCATTTTCGCAATTTTGCTGGTTTTTACAATTCCGCTTTCACAACTGGAAGCAGATGACGAAACTTCGGCCGGACTGATTGCCGATCAATTTGACCAGGCCATTAAGGATGGCGATACCGAGGCCGTGCGCAACATCCTGCACGACGACGTATTGATATTTGAATCAGGCAATGTCGAAGCTTCTTTTGAAGAATACGCATCCCACCATTTGCAGGCAGACATCAGCTTTATGTCTGGCATGCAAAAAGAAGTCATTAGCCGAAACATTTTTCAGGAAGGTGACATTGCGGTAGTAAGCACGCAATACAAAATGCGCGGAGAGTATAAGGGGAGGTTGATTGACAAGATCAGCATGGAAACTCTCGTTCTAAAAAAATCGGGTTCTGACTGGAAGATTGTTCACGTCCACTGGTCCTGAATTTTTCATCACAAAGCATTTCTTTATCAAGCTAGCCCTGGAAAATAATAGCCAGGTGAAGGATTTGCTTTATTTAATTGCTTCGGTGCGCCGGCTGTTTGACTGGTTTTCCTTCATCACCGCATCCATGCAAACCTGTTGTTGTGCAATGGGTAGTTGTCTGCATAAAGACCAGCTTTGAGGCATGCTATGACCTGTTGAGAATGCAAGCGCTTCACCCAGTGCATCAAGACACATGGTCAAGAGTTTCCGATCCCCGCTTTCCTCTTCATCCGAGCAAATACCCGGTATTTCTTTACGTAGCTGATCTTTGCTGAGCATTGAGTATGGATGTAACTTCTCCATGAAAACCCCGCCTAGACAATGGTCCTGGTGCCAACTGTCCGGCAGTAAAACGCAGGCATCGCTCGAAATTGAAGTTTCTTCACCGTACTTCAGCACCAGGCCATGCCCCAGGCCGTGTATGCACTGCCTGTATCTGCGTTCTTTGTCACCCGTTTCTTTGGAATCTGCCAACGAATGGCATTCCGATGGCATCGCCGCCATGAATTCGTCAGCGCCTGTCTCAAGTGTTGGTATATAAGCTTGCATAACGCCGTGAAAGCAGCCGTCAATACAGCTATGGGTACATTCGTTGAAAGCCACTTCAACGGATTCTTTGGCTTCAAAAAGTTTCTTACCGATGTGATGAGCAATATGATGGCAATCATCAATTTTGCGCTGCCCCTGGAGTTGCAACGCCTCTTCAATGATCTCTGCAGCACTAATTTGCTCCAGTTTGCTGGCAAAAACCGGTGCCAGACACATGACTCTGCTGTGTGCATTTCTGAGGGCCAGACAATCCTCCGCCGTTTGCCCCTCAGGCACGTCATGCATATGTTCGTGCCCGCTTAATGGCTCGGTTTTTTCTTCCTGTTTATTCGTATCTTCACTTGATGCTTGTAAGGCAAAAGCTGAAGAATGAAAACAGATCGCGATTAATGCTGAACTTGCCAATACAAGCCGGATTTTGTGTCGCTTTGTCATTCGCATATTGGTTTCTTCGAATGGAAGGCTCACAGGATAACCAGCCTGTATGGCGCAATCTACTGTTGAATCATTGCTGCCTCTGATTCCAGTTCCCGGATCACCTCAACAGGCGCTTTGCGCTCTGCGACCAGCAACGAAGCATCAATAGGCTGGTTTCAACGCGGTATGCGGCCGGCTTCTTGTTTTCTGGAGCCTTCGACGTCACAGCCAGCGCCTGACTTTTGCCTTGTAAGCCAGGTACTCCTCGCCAAATGCTTCCTGCATGAAACGCTCTTCTCCGAGGATAAAGTTTTTATGGATCACCCATATAAACAAAGGAATTGGCAACAGCGTGCTAACTGAGCCCAGTACGACGGATGTACCCAACAGGAGCATCACCATGCCCAGGTACATGGGGTTACGAGTGAACCTGAAAAAACCGCCCGTGACCAATGCCGTGGCTTCATCGAAAGGCACGATGCCTGTATCCGCTTTTTTGAAAGTCCCGGCGGACATGATGGTCATTCCCAATCCAAAAGTTCCAAGAACGACACCACCATAATGAAACGGTGCCTGTATGTAATCGCTTATCGGGACCCAGTAGTGAAACGCTATCATTAATACCAGGCAGGTAAGAAAATATACCGGCGGCACAACTTTACGTTTTTGTTCCATCGGGTTCTCCTCATGGAGGGCCAAACACTTCCTGGTCTTCAAAGTACCGGTCCAGGTATTCCGTATCTTCGGCGGGGTGAACCAGGTTGCGCCTGCGAGCACCCCGTGACTCGGCAATCGCGGCTACCCTGCCCTGGTTGTTGAACAAGGTGTCCGGGACAACTGCAGCAATCGGATTCTCGTAAGCATCTTGCGCATCAATGATGGTCCAGCCTTCTGCGCGTAGCGCCTGGATCAGGTCGCCGACAAACAAGGCAGCCATATCATTTTCATGTAACAAGAGGGTATGAGCGGGAGCATGATCCAGGTAACGGTCGGGGATATCGGCGTAAAAACGCACCGCCTGCATAAGGGTTTCGACCCAGGCCCGGCGGAGCGCATCGTCGTTCACTTGCCGGCCCTGCTCCAGGGCTTTTTGCAATAAGTTGTCCATATAAAAATCGTAATTGTCCAACGTGACGTAGCCGTTGCTGTATCCAAGCGCAGTCAGTTCCATCCGCAGGCGGTCACGGGATTCCACATCATGACCTTCATCCAGAAACGGGAAACGAAACAGCGGAATAAAGTTTTCATATTTCGATAGCAGTTCGTGGGCCTTCCTGATGTCAGCAACATAGGCATCAACGCCAAGCCTGCTGATTCGCTGATGTGTGTGCGTGTGGTTGCCGATGTAATGGCCTGCATCCTGGTAAGCGCGCATACGGGTATCGCCCTGTTCATCAATTCCCTGTGCTGTGCTGAAAAAGATCACTGGCGGGCTGTTTCCCCGGCCAGGTTTTCAATCAAGGCACGGGTCCGCTGCGTGCCACTAAAACGTTGACTGTCGGAGCGCGGCGCGTCGTCAAAGGTCAGCGCGATGCGCTTATCTGTGCTTTTCTTAGCCAATGGCACACTAAAGCCTTTACCGTCAGGCCCAGACACATCCACTCTCAGCCGACCGGGCTCCAACAGCTGGTAGGTGATACTGGTGGGGAAATCTTGATCCGGCTTTTCAAACACCGCCAATCCCGGAGAACAGTCCGTTAGTTTGAACGGGATCGGGTATTCATTATGGGAGACCTTTGCTATGTAGAAAATTTCGCCAGACAGGGGAGCAACCCGGATGGATTCCAAAAAAGTCTGGTTGAAATCCGGTAAAGAAAAAGACTGTCCTAACACTTCAGCGGTATCTTCACTCACCCGGACCCATGTTTCGGTGGTCACTGACTTTTTCGTGCGCGACTCCCACCGGCCCATCAGCCAATCCAGTTCATCCAGCGAGTCACAGTCTGCGGCATAAACAGGAAACGACATGATGCCGGCCAGGCCCAGGGCGGACACCAGTTTCAAAAACCAGTCATGGTTCATTAACCCTCCTTCAACTAGTGTAGTGCATCATCATACTCACGAACCGGTGGAGTTACGCTTCCAATTTTTTGAGTCTGCTGTCAATTGGTAAAGAAATCGAAGACATTCATCAGCGTCGAAGAGTCGGTACTGTAAACCTCGGTGAATTTACAGCGGCTGCAGATGACGGTGGTAAATTTTTTGTTTTGCACATCGAAGATTTTTGCAAAATTTCCCCCGGTGGCCCTGAATACCCCGGTTTCGAACTCCCGGTTATTACACTTGGGACATTGCCAGTTTTCGTGATGCATGGTTGCTCCTGCTATCTACAGATTTAAAGAGTAGGAATAAAATTCCTCGTCCCGCTCATATCCCATGGACTCATAAAAGGGTTGAGCCACCGTGTTGGTCACAGCCGTCGCCAGGTCCACCCGGCTGGCGCCACTGTGCCGGCAAAAATCATGGGCAGTTTCCATCAACTGGCGGCCGATACCCATCCTGCGGTGATCTACGGAGACAAATAAGTCGTGCAACACCCAAACAGGGCTGAGCATTACTGAGTCGTATGTCGGGTATAACAAGACGAAACCTGCCGCTTCACCTGCCTGAACCGCCATAAATATAACGCATTCATCACCCGCCATCCTTTTGGCAAGGTAATCCCCCTCAGCATCACGATCCACCTTCTGATTATAAAAGTGCCTGTACCCACTGAACAGGAGTCCGAGTTCTGCCAGGTGTTCACTGCCAGCACGAATGATCGCCAGGTTCATTTCACGCGGTCCCCGTTTAACGAATTCAATTGCTTATCCTATAACACCTTTTGATCGTAGTTCTTTGATCCTGGCAGGGCCATAGTTGAGCAGCGAAGCCAAGACCTCATCTGTGTCCTGCCCGATGACAGGGGCCGCTTCGAAGCGTTCTTCATGACTGCGCGACATTTTGATGGGGTTTCCCGGACCCTTCCGGCTTTCCCCGCCAGGGTGCCTGAGGTCCACAACCATGTTCCGGTGCAATAACTGCGGGTCCGCGAGCGCCTGGCTGATAAGGTTAACCGGGCTGCATGGAATGTGTCCTTTCTGCAGCTTGTCCAGCCAATATTGTGCGGTATTCCCCCCCCCCCCCCCCCCCCCCCCCCCCCCCCCCCCAATCTCGTTGATTTTTTCTTCAATAAATTCCCGGTTTGCATTGCGGCCGGACTGGGTATCGAAATCAGGCTTGTCCAGATCTTCACTGTTCATCACCTGCTTGAATCGCTGCCAGAATTTATCGGTCAAAACCGCTATCACGATGTGCCCATCGCTCGCAGCATAAGTGTTATAGGGCACGTGCACGCTATGCGCGTTCCCCATAGGCTCGGGGTTGCGGCCGCTGAATCCATACATGCTAACCAGGTAATTCAATAGTGATATCTGGCAATCCAGCATGGAAATATCCACATGTTGGCCGATGCCGCTGCGGCCACGCTCGTGTACTGCCGCAAGGATCCCTGTGGCGGCGAACAGGCTGGCACCGATGTCACCCATCTGGGTGCCGGTGCGAACCGGGTGCTCTGCATCGGTTCCTGTTACCGACATCATTCCACTGGTGCCCTGTGCAATAAGATCAAAAGAAGGCCGGAGATTGTCCGGACCATCCGAGCCAAAGCCTGAAATACAGCAACTGATGATCCGTGGGTTAATTGATTGCAGGCTTTCGTATTCAATTTTTAGTCGTTGTGTAACCCCAATTGTGAAATTACTGATCACCACATCACATTGGCGCACCAGGTCATAAAAAACTTCCAGGCCATCCGGCGACTTAAGGTCTATTGCTACACTTTTCTTGTTGCGGTTGAGGGTCAGAAAGTAAACGCTCATGCCATCAATCGAGAATTCCGGATCATTTTCCAGCCATCTCCGGGTTCGTTCACCACACAAGGGCTCGACCTTGATGGTCTCTGCACCCATGTCGGCCAGCACCAGTCCGGCAATCGTCAGCCGGGACACCATCAAGTTGTGGCGGGAACTTCCCTTGCCGAAGCCCAGGTCATGTGAAATAGCAGACGCCGCTACCAGCAGCTGGCTATCTGCCGTTGACATAATGGCGGACAACACGGCAGCGAGAACAACAGCACCCACAAACGGCGAAAAAAGATTTTCGGTCAGCACGAAGAATATGTTCTCGGAATTTTCGATAGAGCCGTGCAAAACATGCCCGGCCAGGCCCAGGAATAACATCGCCAGAAACACCAGCAAATACCAGGCAATGGTGATCACCCTGGCTTGGCGCATGGCCTTTTCATCCCGGAGTGCCATAAACCTGACCAGCAAATGTGGTTGGCCATAAGTGCCAAAGCCGATACTGAGTGAACCAAGCACCACGCCAAGCGCCACCAGGCCGGCGTTTCCGCCACTCCAGCTTAATTGCTCCAGCGTGCTGACTGATTGTAGCCCTTCGATAAACCCGCCAGGCCCGCCCAGCGCTGCGAGTGCAGCAATGGGTAAGATGATGGCCGTCAATGCCATCAGCAAGCCCTGCACAGTGTCCGTCACACTAACCGCCCAAAAACCTCCCAGCATGGTGTAAACCATGATGATTGCCGCGCCAATCAGGATGCTCTTGGTCATGGATAGCTGAAACGTGCCGGCAAAAGAATTACCGGCACCCTGGAACTGAGCCGCAACGTAAAACGTAAATGAAAAAATGATAATGACCGATGACACGATGGTAATTGCACGGCGCATGGAACCACCGGTCTCATGGGACAACAAATCGGTCAGGGTGATGTGTTGATGAAGGCGACTGTAAGCCATCAGGCGAGGTGCAATCCAAAACCAGGCGACCAGCATTCCGGTGAATGACCCGGCCGCAATCCAAAGCGCTGAAACACCCAAAACATAGGCAATACCACTGACGCCCAGCAGGGTCCAGGCCGAGGAAGCGCTAGAGGAATAAGAGATTGCGGCTACCAGCGGACCCAGGCCACGGCCACCAAGGAAAAAATCCTCCTCGTTCTGATTTCGCGATTTGGCCCACCAACCGATACCAAGCAGTAACATTTGGTACACCACCAGGGTGAGGATTACCACGGTCATTCTGCTCATGTCCTAGTACTCCTTCAAGGTGATAAAAAGCAACGGGACCAATACTTCAAACAGACCGATCATCCACATATTTTTTGCTTTTTTGTCCTTTTTTTAATCTGCGCAATTGATGCATCGGGTATTGGTCGGATCTACCTTCAGGCGGCGAATGTCAATTTCCTCTCCACATACCAGGCAATCACCATATTCCCCAACTTCCATGCGTTGCAGGGCAGCGCCAATACTCAATATTTTTTGCTCATGCCGGCGTGCCGCTTCAAGAGCCATTTGTTGACCTTGCATGGCATCCATTTGGGACAATCTGCCTACCCTGGCCTGGTCCAGTTCCACCGTTTTTGCAGACTCCCTCAATATTTCGCCGAGAGTCAGCAACTCCACTCTTGCTTCGAGCAGGGATTGTCTTAACTGTTCAAGTTCCTGATTGATCATTGTGATTTGTTTCCTCGAGGTGCAATGACGAAATTGCTCTTGTTATTGTTCCAATTGCAGTACTCGTATTCGCGGGTTTCTCCTGCTGGCACGATCCCGTCTAAGATTTTGACTCCGTCAATTGAAACAGCTTCCTGGTGACCACAACGCCCATAATGCCTACAAATGGAGCAGTGACAAGACCGGGGAAATAGCCAGCCACCCAGACCGACAATAACGGATGAGCGATTCCATTGAGACACATGGCCAGTCCAAAAAACCAGATCGGGAAGTATGCGACCTTGAAACCACGCAAAACCCCAACTGCCGCCAAGGCCCAGATCCCTAGCCAGAAAACGTTAAATCCCACGAATACCTCTGCCGCTATCGGAGCTAAGCCGAATAACGGAGGAAAGAGCAAGTGAATACCGGTTATAAACTCCTCGATGATATGAGCACATTGAAAAACGATGCCTATCAGGAATAGCCTGACGAACTTCAAACGAGCTTCTATCGCAATTCTGCGGGGCGGCCGGACAATCGCTAAAACCAAGGCAACGACCAACGGTAGATACAAGCCCGCTGGAGCCAGCAGTATGCTTTGTGTGGCTTCACTCATTTGCTGATGCCATTTTGCGCCTCAGGGCTTGCCGATCACGCGCGGCTGGAGGCCGTAATCTGCATTCCGATGTTGGCCTTTTTCATCGGGCAAGCACTTCCGACACACGTTTCCGGAGCAATGGAAGCAGTTCAGCCTCGAACCACGAATTTCGGCGTAACCAAATATTGTTTCTCGGGCTGGGATGTGGAAGTGGCACATATTGTGGCCAATGGCTACGCCATGACTTCACCAGCTCGGTCACGGAGGAGCTGGCATTACCGAAGTGATAGTCCTGCGCGTAGCGTCCAAGCACCAGTGTGCCCTCCAGGTGGTGAAGCTGCCCGAGGAGTTGTTTGCGCCAGGCAGGTGCACACTCGCGTCGTGGTGGTAGATCTCCCGATTTTCCCGAGCCGGGGAAACAGAAACCCATTGGTAGAAGCGCGATCTGTTCCGGGTCGTAGAACACTTCGTTTGTCACGCCCATCCATTCGCGCAAGCGAATTCCGCTGGCGTCATCGAACGGTATGCCTGACTCATGAACCTTTTTTCCAGGTGCCTGCCCTGCTATCAGAATCCTTGCTTTGGGATGCAACTGAAGAACAGGCCGGGGACCGAACGGCAGGCTCTCCTCGCAGATGGTGCAGGCTCGAACCTCGGTAAGTAGACGTGAAAAAGATGTCATGTGATAGGCGCGCACTCCGACGCCCTGTCAGGTAACAGCATGAGTTTTAGGTTTAGTAAACGGAAGCGGACGCACCCAGAACCAAGCAACTGCAACCAGCAACCCGAATACCGAATAACCAACGATAAATACCCAAGCGGGCGCCTGATAGTACAAGAGTGTTTCCGGCCAATGAGATATGAAAGAGCCCGTATATACGGTGTCCCCAGCCTTTGAACGGAACGCCATTTCCCAGGTGGTAAGCGGACAGATATCACCCAGCCATGACAGGAGCACAACAGCCCCGATGCCGATGAGGTGCGCTAGACGAAACCACGGATTCCGGACCCAGGGCCACGCAAACAGCTTGCCGGCAAAGATCAGTAGCAGACCGAAGATGTTGAACGCGACAAATAGCACGTGGGTAAAAAGGATTGCGTCCGCCGCGATAAGATAGAGGTCTTTCGAATCCATTTCGCCACCTGGGGTATGAATTACAGGGCGCCTGCAGAACAGGCGTCTCTCTTCAATGTCTTGTTAAATGATTTCTCTGTTTTCATAAGACTTCAGCAAGATATAAAGACCCGCTGCTGCGATAATGTGCTTGAGAGAGTGACCGCTTATTATAATTAACAAGGCGTGTATCTCCTGGTCAAAGAGCTCGAAGAACTTTGCTGCAACATATGCCAACAACAACCACCAATAGAAACTTACCCCGCTGTACCTGGGTTTGAAAGCAGACAATATTATCGGAATCGCCAACATTGGGAAAAACTGGATAACTGCGTAGTAGCGAAGATCACCCTCTCCTCTTAGTTCTGTTATGTGCCAGTAGAAAACAGTAAAAAGGCCTAAAATAATAAGTGGCGCCAAGAGCAATTTCCCGGTTTTCACGGAAATAAATTCACTTATTACGATTGAAAACAAGCCCATAGAAACAATGGTTATTGGGAGGCGGTCCCAAACCAAGGTCTGATTACTTGGCCATAAGTGATAGTAGACCGACCCAAGTGAAACAAGCGATACACCGAAAAACAAAGCGAAATAGCCGAGCTTATTTTGAGTCACGATTTTAAGCCCATTTGAAAAATTGAGTTTATAAATTCCAATCAGGCCAACAATAAGAAAAGGCAGGTTTGATAAAACATTCAGAAAATTGGGGATACGCAGGAATTCTTTCGTATCCGAGAAAATGTGATAGGCAGGTTCTTGCGCGATTGGCTCCAGCCTCAATAATACGAGCAGTACCATTAGCCCGGATAAAGCTAATAAAGTAAAACCTATTTTTTCTTTTTGTTTTTCCAACTTGAATAAAGCGATTCTCAGTTCCAGAACCTAAGGTCTGAATCAACCGGCATCGTAACCACTGGCGTCCTGCTTGAATGATTTGTTAGCTGTATTCTTCTTCCCGCTTTTAAGATTGAAAGCAAATATCAACAGGCCGCTCAAGGCTATGGTCACCCCAGGGCTGGTCATTGAAGTAACTGTCCGGGGAAAAGAGGTCATCCTGGAGGCAGATTGAAAGGTAACTCCGCTAGCGGTATAGGTTAAGGATGTCTCAGGCGTATAGGTTTCCCATTGTGCATATTGGTGGCCGAGTTGACCCGCATAAAACATGGTGAAACCGACTAACATAAGACCGTGGAAAGCTTTCTCGTTTTTGCGAAGAGCGTAATTGAAGCGACCAGACCAAGAAGTGCGGCACTCCAAATTGGAAGCAAATTATCTGCCGAGTTAAGTGCCTGGACTATGCTTTCCATTCAATTCACCTAAGGCTACGGTAAGCGGCGGGAGGTACCATTGTCCGGCGCCCGAAGGAAGCGAGCTTAATGATCTTGTTATGTGTTTTTCTTAAACCAAAATTCAATTTCATCAGTTTCTACTTCAAAAATCGCTGAATGCTCAATATTGGCCGGCACGTGATACCACTGACCAATGCCAACCCTCTCCACTTTATCACCCATAGTAAGAATTAACTCTCCTTTAGTAATGACACCATAATTGTCAGTAGCGTGTGTATGAGTTGGGATTTTGGTTCCGGCTGGGTAGGAAGCAAACAAAGCGTCGCTGCCTATAGCTTCTAGCTTGTGGGCATCGAAACGGCCATCGAAGAGAGGTAATTCCTTTATTTTGTCAGGATAACTTCCCGCCATTCTCTCTTCCTTGGTTGGCTCATAACGATTAAGTTATGCGACGCAGCGACGCCGTGTCCGGCCCCGAAAGTGCGCACTTTAACGCTTTGTCAGGTTTCAATTTCATTCGTACGCCCACTTTTACCGAATTCCTGTCCAAACTCTCATACCACACATCAATGTTTTCCGGGCCAATCCAGAGAGCAAAAGCCAGAACGCTCGTATAGCTTTCGCTACACAATGCGTTTATGCGTGTTGATAATTTTGGCTTGAATTGACCATTAAGCTTTTGAGCTCGATGAATAGTTTCGCAAACGGCACCTGCTGTCAGTGAGCCGACAGGAAACGTGAGCTCTCCTTTTTCCAGCAGAGCTGCTTTCAGCACTTCTGCCTCTTCTTTTGTAATGATTTGCGAACCCATTCAGCTCCTTCTTGTAATCCTAAGGTTTAAATTAAGAGGCGCAACGAGGTTGGTCTGTCCTGCGGAGGCTGCATTTTTTGCGGCCGGAGTGTGCTTGAGCAATTGTTATGTTCGTTTTAGCCAGGCATCTGCATCAACTCTGACACCTCAAGTGAACCGCCAATATCAAGAAATGGGCAAGCCTTTGCAATCAATAGTGCCGCCTCCATGGAATCAGCTTCAATAATAGTGAAACCTGACATTTCCGTTGTGCCTTCAGTAGTAACACTACCATCAGAGTTTACTGTGCTCGTATTCCTAAGCGGATTAGCAGGACTAACAGCTGCGTCGCCCAATGAAGATAACCATTTCATATATTTCGAAAAATGTTGGTTACCTCCTGTACGTCGTCAGAGCATATGGGACCACTTGAGCCTTTTTCTAAGAGACACTTTTCTGCCCATGCTTTCTCCAGTCTAGCCTGCTAACCGCAGGTTTTGTATTTTCCTTTGCGTTAACGTTCTGGCTTTGATCATTGACCGTCGGTCCAGGATGTCGTTTCTTCTTCCGTTATACACATCAGCCGGCGTCACGTTATCCAGTGATTCGTGATACCGCTCATGGTTGTAATGAGCCACCCACTGAGCAATGGCACTTTCCAGTTCCCACGGGAAGTAATAATTCTCCAGCTTGACCACGTTTTTCATCGAACGGTGGTAGCGTTCGATCTTGCCCTGGGTCATCGGGTGGTACGGTGCTCCCCGGGTGTGCTTCATGTCTTGATCCTGCAACCATTCCCTGAGTTCTTTTGAGATATAGCAGGGGCCGTTGTCAGACAGTAACCTGGGCTTGTGATGCACCCTGACTTCGGTGAGCCCTGTGGCTTTCAGAGCATCTTCCAGAGTATCGGTGACATCATGCGCCGCCATCGTGGTCGTCAACCGCCAGCTGATGATGTAACGGGAATAGTCATCCAGGATCGTCGACAGGAAGTACCAGCCCCAGCCCACCACCCGGAAGTAGGTAAAGTCTGTCTGCCACAGTTCATGTACACGCCGTGTCGGATGCTGGAACGCATCGGCTGCGCTCATCACTATGATGGCTGGTAACCAGGTCATGGGCCTTGAGGATGCGATAGACACTGGACTCCGAGATAAAGTACTCATGGGTGTGTGACGTCAGCCCATATGGGGCCAATCAACTGCTTTAACTAAGAGACACTTCTGCTATTTTTAACCTGAAGCAGAGGAGTCTCAATATGAGCATGTCAAACACCACCAAACGGGTCAAGGAGATCCGCCGCAATACCCGTCGCAAGTTCTCGTCAGAGGAAAAGATCCGTATCGTACTGGATGGATTGCGCGGTGAAAGCTCGATCGCTGAACTGTGTCGCCAGGAAGGTATTAACAACAATCTGTATTACCGCTGGAGCAAGGATTTTCTGGAGGCCGGTAAAAAGCGCCTGTCAGGAGATACCGTCAGAGAAGCCAACAGCGATGAAGTGGTTGGTCTCAGAAAAGAAAATACCACCCTCAAGCAAGCGGTTGCCGAACTGTACCTGCGCAATGACTGGCTTAAAAAAAGTCTCACTGGGTAGGGTGTGACATTGGACGAAGACTGATGTACAGCGCATCTGAAAAGCTGGCCATTATCCGCCTGGTGGAAGACTCGGAGTTATCCGTGCGCAGGACTCTGGTCGAGATCAACGTCAGTCGCAGCAGTTTCTACCGTTGGTATCAGGCTTATGAACGCGATGGCCCTGATGGCTTGCAGAACCACAGCAGGGCATCACGTCAGCACTGGAACAAGATCCCCGAGTCGGTACGGGAACTGGTTGTTGATGTGGCCCTGGAACAACCGGAGCTGACACCCCGGGAACTGGCCTGGCATCTTACTGATACCCATGAGTACTTTATCTCGGAGTCCAGTGTCTATCGCATCCTCAAGGCCCATGACCTGGTTACCAGCCCACAGTTCATAGTGATGAGCGCAGCCGATGCGTTCCAGCATCCGACACGGCGTGTACATGAACTGTGGCAGACAGACTTTACCTACTTCCGGGTGGTGGGCTGGGGCTGGTACTTCCTGTCGACGATCCTGGATGACTATTCCCGTTACATCATCAGCTGGCGGTTGACGACCACGATGGCGGCGCATGATGTCACCGATACTCTGGAAGATGCTCTGAAAGCCACAGGGCTCACCGAAGTCAGGGTGCATCACAAGCCCAGGTTACTGTCTGACAACGGCCCCTGCTATATCTCAAAAGAACTCAGGGAATGGTTGCAGGATCAAGACATGAAGCACACCCGGGGAGCACCGTACCACCCGATGACCCAGGGCAAGATCGAACGCTACCACCGTTCGATGAAAAACGTGGTCAAGCTGGAGAATTATTACTTCCCGTGGGAACTGGAAAGTGCCATTGCTCAGTGGGTGGCTCATTACAACCATGAGCGGCATCACGAATCACTGGATAACGTGACGCCGGCTGATGTGTATAACGGAAGAAGAAACGACATCCTGGACCGACGGTCAATGATCAAAGCCAGAACGTTAACGCAAAGGAAAATACAAAACCTGCGGTTAGCAGGCTAGACTGGAGAAAGTACGGGCAGAAAAGTGTCTCTTAGAAAAAGGCTCAAGTGGTCCCATATGCTCTGACGACGTACATATCTCCCGACTCAAAGACCACATTGCCACTTTGAATATACGTAGTAACACATTCAAATCCTTGGGCCTTATAAACAGCTTTGAGATCGGCCATTTTTATCTTCTTTTGACCGCTTACATTTATTCCCCGAAGTACGGACAAATATTTCACTCAATACTCCTCAAGCACCTAACATCTAAATTAAGCGGCCGCGTGAAACGCGGTCCGGTGCCGAAGGCACTTTCTTGAATGCTTTGTTATCTTTCATTCGTAATGTGTCCACATGCGCAAAACCTTTACCACGCACTCTTCGGTTAGGACTTGGTATACCAACCGGTGTTGAATATTGATTCTTCTGGAATAGGCACCTTCCAGATCGCCAACCAGTTTTTCAAATTGCGGCGGATTCTGAAATGGATCTTGTTCAAGAAGTGGAATGAGTTCTAGCGTTTTTTTCTTAAGATTGCTTTGAGCGATTTTCTTCGCGTCTTTTTGAGCATGCCTGGTATAGACAATTCTCCAACTCACCAATCAAGCTCCGCTTCACATTCCTCGACAGCGGCATCCATCCCTTCTCGGATGGACTCCCTCATGCCTGGAATGGAAAGGAGGTACATTGTTTCCTGAACCGAAGCCCAATCTTTTTCTGAAACCAGCACTGCGTTGTTGCGCTTGCCAGTAATTCGAATAGGGACGTGCGACTCTGCCGCTTCATCAATGAGTCGGTACAGTTTCGCTCGGGCTTCGCTTGCGGTTAGAGTGCTCATGTAAATATCGTACGTTAAAGCGTACGTTTTGTCTAGTAAAGGTAACGTCTGAATTAAGGGGCGCTTTTAGGCGTCCCGGCTGCCGCAGGCTGCTTGCTTGAATGACTTGTTATGCAGCTGCAAACTCAACGTGCTGCACCCGGTCCAACTTGGCATGCTGTTTCGCTATCCAGAGGTCGTAGTAGTCTTGCATAGCCAGCCAACTCTCAGCAGTCCTTCCCAGTGCTTTGGACAAACGCAACGCCATATCGGGGCTAACTCCACTCTTACCAGTAATAACACGATTAAGTGTGGAAGGTGATACAGCAAGACTCTCGGCCAAAGCACGTGCACTCATGCCGAAAGGCTCCAAATAAACTGAGCGGATGAACTCGCCCGGGTGCGGTGGGTTGTACATGGCCATTAGTGATAATCCTCGTAATCCAATATAAACGCGTTTCCTTCGCGGAACTCAAACGTGATTCGCCAATTACCACTGATTGAAATCGCACATCGTCCTTTCAGTTTGCCTTTAAGCGGGTGCAACTTGAAGCCTGGGATATCCATATCATCGATTTTCAGGGCGGTATCAAGTGCGGCCAATTGCATTCTCAAGCGGTTGGCGTGTGCCGTTTGGACACCGGAGGCTTTTCCTGTCTCATAGAATCGCTTCAGCCCCTTGTGTCGAAATGACTTGATCACACACAGATTATAGCGTGTTGCGCATCACGCAACAACTGACTGCATAACGTTTGAGCTAACCGGCCACGCAAAACGTGGTCCGAGTGATCAAAGTGAACGAGTTAAGCGCTTTGTTAGGCGAACACATTAGTTCCAACTCCAATTTTCGTTACCATAAGGACAAATAGAATCAATATGCTGATAAATGCAATCATTCCCAATGTAACCCACGTTCTTATTAATTTCTGATAGTCCTCCAACCCTCCACCGTTGGCAATGATGTTGCGAATTCTGATCTGAATACGTACCACTGGAATCCAACAAATACCAATTAATACAAATAGTGAAACTACCGTAATAAACCATACCGATCCAAGCGGAATAGACATTTGGAGAGTTAGCCATAAGCCGGTTCCAGCCTGAATGACTACAGCCGGTGTCGTGAAGATCCAGTCCGCAAGCACGACGCTTTTAGTGGTTACAGCCATTGCCTCAGAGTTACCGCTTAAGTGAGCTCTCAGCATAAAAAATGCAGTTCCAATTCCAGTGCCAAAGAGAATTGAGGCACTAATGATGTGTATCAGCTTAATAAGAGAGTAGCTATCCATTAAAGAGAATTGAGGCAATACTTCGTCTGCAAAGTCTGACATTGTTATAAGTCCCAGGCATGGGACGGCACCGCGAATTGATATTTGCCCTCTCACCAGCTTTCTAGCCAATACCAATGCTGGTGAGCAGGGAATCTCCGGGCCATGGTTGCTTTTCGCCGTGAGGTACCAGGTGATTTCCTTGGGTTTGCCGTTCAAATCCAGCCCACACAAACGTACATGCATACCTCCTGTATCTGATCCCAAACTCTTCAATCGCTCACTTATCCAATGGAATGTGGGCGTGAGTTTGCTCCAACTTTTAACGATACCCACTCTCGTAAGCCATCCCATCATCCACAGCCCCATTTGCTCCCACCAAGCTTCAAGTGCTGCGTGAAATGTGACTGTTTCACATCCTTTCACATAGTTTGGTATTAATGCCAAATCCGGTACATCACAGGCGCCGGAAAGACGTCTCCCCAACGAAGGGTAATTCTGAACCCGCAAGTCTTGCCACCCATACCGTGTCATCCATTGGCCTTGTTCCAACACCTTGAACGGTTTTCCGCAGTAGCTCATGACTGCAGCAATTGTGCCAAACCCTCGAGGATTTTGTTGAGTTGGAGCGATTGAAATCTTAATGCTGCTAACGGCATCAAACTTACCGGACATTGAGTCGATCACAGCGCTGGACAATCCCGGTAAAGTGCTTGCCCCTGAAATCAGCAGTACATTCCTGTTCTTAGCCTCACTGTTAAGTTGGTTGAAACCTTCGACAAATTCTCGGCCATCCGCCAGATCAATATAGTGAGCACCACAATCGATACAGGCACGCGCCACACGATAGTCTTGTCCCTGGTAGGGGCCGGCAGTATGAATTACCATGTCAGGATTCAGCGTACGCAGATCGGTTTCAAAGTCTGATAAGGACTGATCCAAGGCAGCAGCAATGATGTTCTGAGCTGCATCGTTACTTCGTAACTCTGAAACCAGCCTTTGCGCTTTATTCTGAGTGCGACTTGTCACAATCAGCCTGGAATTTGGCTCTCCAACTAAGCGATGACAAATTCTTTCCCCAAAGTTTCCTGTACCACCTATGACGACGATTGTTTTTGAATCTGGCAAGCTGGTTTTATTAGCCTAACGTCTAAATTAGGCGGGGCAGCACAGCTGCCTCCGATGCCGAAGGCATGCTCTTGAATGCCTTGTTATGTTTAAATCCCAAGTGTTACCACAAGTTTTTGGTTTTCAACTACGACACTTTTTAAAACCATTCTAGCTGTCACTTGTTTTGCATCAAGACTGCTGAATGTATAAATCGGATAATTCTCGAAATATTCTGACAGCGCCATTGTAAGAGCTGAGTTTGCTTTCTCGATGTATTTCTCGGATATCCCTTGAACTTGCAATTTTTCAATTGCGGGATCAGTCAGGAAGAACTCGCCTTCTTCGTCCACATACCGAATTCCAGCAGATACTTCTAGTGAACCTCCAAGCGGTAAAGCGTTTTGATTCACTGTCATATTCAGAACAACATCTAGTCCAGCATTTACTTTATCGGAGTCATTTTGAAGTTGAACTCTAGGATTCTTCAAAGTCACCTGGATAATAAGGAAATATGCCTTGGTAAGCGGCAAATTTTTTTCGAGTTTTTGCTGTATTTCAGCTTCAGAAAAACTAAAAACGTACTCTTTCCCGGCAAAGTATAGATATGCAGCTCCTAGCAGCAGAGCGACACCTACTCCAGAAATTATTGCTACCTTTTTCATTGGCCTCGATTAAACATAACGTTTGAGCTAAGCGGGCGACAGCGGCAGGACGACGCTGGGCTAGAATGAAATGAAGCCTAGCGGTGGCATACCGTTGGCGCTCCGCTTGAGCGAAGGGTTAGACTGCACTGTACCTTGGTCGCTATGCATGCTAGAACTCCTCAGCCAGTGGCCCGTAATTCGACCTGTATATGCGCTCGAACAAATGCCGTGTGAGTAGGTTACGAACTAACGGCGGAAGGTTACGAATTCGATCTCGACGCTTTGTCTGCTCATGGACCCACCGAATCCTTTTCTGCCGTCGACTGGAGTACTCGTCGATGACCTTCTGTATGTCATGTCCAGACGTCAGCGCTTCCGATAGGGCTATCGAGTCCTCGAACGCCATAGCAGCTCCCGATGCCATGTTTGGCGATGTCGCGTGGGCGGCATCACCGAAGAGCAAGACGTTGCCAGCTGCCCATGAATGCTGGAAGATGTCCTCAATGATACCGAAGTGAATCTGTTCGGATGACTTAAGCTCGGCTAGCGCCTCAGATACCACGGTTGTGAAGCCCGAGAAGCGCGTTCTCAGACGTTCAAGCCGGCCTTCCAACGGGTCCGCAATGGGTTCGGTGAGCATTGCATCTGCATAGCAGTACGCTTGACCACCCCCGACAGGTATGAACAGAAAGACCCCCTTGGGCCCGCTGAACAGCGTCCAACTGTCGATTGCAGGCGGGCACGATACGATGAACCGCCAACCAACTTGTCCGCAGTAGCGTGCCAGCGATTTGGGAAACAGACGTTGCCGAATAGAAGAGTGCACGCCGTCAGCACCGACGACCAACTCGTAGTTGCGCTCTGTGCCATCGCTGAACCCTACAGCTACCCCGTCGCCCTGCTGTTCAATCGAAGTGACAGTTGTGGAGAATTGAACTTCGGATTCTCCAAGGGCGTTGACCAGTTCCTGTTGGAGGACCGCCCTTCGAACGCCTACACAAGGGCCGCATGATCCCCATACGCTTTCCGTGTCAATCTCGACAAGCTTTCGACCCCGGCGGTCCATGAGCACCTGCCGTCGAATCCCTGCGCCTTGGCGATGGACATCTTCCGCGACGCCCAATGCCTGTAGCGCACGCATTGCGTTGCCCACAAGGTAGATTCCGGCACCATGCGAAGGCCATGCTGTTAGGCGCTCAATAACGTCGGGGCTAACGCCGCGCTCACGCAATGAAATTGCAAGAGAGACTCCTGCAAGGCCGGCTCCCACGATCAACACGCGCATTGCGTCAGCCATTCAGTCCTCCGTTGTGTGTGAGAGCAAGGGCTTCCTAGTCGGATACAATTGGTTGCCTCGCAAGTGGTCCATGGTGCAGCCTAACGTCTAAATTAAGGGGCGCCGTTAGGCGTCTTTCTCAAATGAGTTGTTATATTTTTCAAGGTCCAAGCGCTCGAATTATCATGCTTTCAACTTCCGGATTTGCCCGTGAAAAGTACAGCTGAATTTCCGGGTGTTGCAATTTAAATACTCTAAAGATTTCGTCTGCAAATGCTTGTCCAATCTGGTCGATATCCGAAAAATCTAAGATGACAATTTTGAATTTATCGATCCTGGCAAGCAGACGCTTAGCTTGCGATCGAGAAACCAATCTTTCATTTCCATGCCTTGCAAGTGAAACAGGGACAACTGTTTTATCAAATCGAAGTTCCTCGCCAGACGTATATTTGTCGAAAACGGACTTCACTGTGCGGGAAGAGTTGTTGGCGATTTTCATAAAAACTGTAGTGCCGTTTTGTGGGTTCTTTCTTTCCATGATCCAGTCTTCGGGCTTGTTGTGCTCATGAGAAAAATAAACACCACCCGATAAAATGGCGTATTCATCAAACATCCGCGAGGAGAAAAAAATCCCTTCACCTGTATGGTTTTCGGGATCTGTCGTTAACTTACCTTTTGCTAACTCAAGAACAGCATGTCGTTCATCATTTAGATTTAAGGCCTCCTGAATTCGCCTAAAAATTCCAACACCATCATCAGATACCATAATTTGAGTGCCAGCCGGATTCTTTTCCACTGACACTGACACTACTTCACCGTCTGAATGGTCAATTGCATTATTTAACATTTCAGTGAATCCATAATGCCAAATGTTTAGTACATTATCCGGAAGTTCACCGAGTTGCTGAATATCATACTCACGCCATACTACGTCTTCTTCTAGCCCATCTAGATTGAAAACTTCCGTATTCATTTCCTGGGGATGTAATTTGTATATTCTACTTCGAGTATTTCCAGATGCATCGATCAGACGTTGATCCAACAAACGATTTATGTGTGAACTAACAGCTTGGCGAGAAATTTCAAACTGGTTAGCGGTGATCGCGACAATGTCAGAGGGATGATTGGCAACATTCTCTATTATGAATCGCCTAATTGCTTCGCCCCTGTTTCTTACTCCGGCCATAATTTCGTTTTGACAAGGTTATCTGTTCTTATTGTCAATGATATGGGTGTTATTGTCAATGTTATATGGCTCGATTAGTAATATAACGTCTGAGTTAAGCGGCCAGCCGCAGACTGGTCCGGTGGAGCCAGCTTGCTGGCGGAACGTACTTGAACGATTTGTTATGTAGCATTGTTTGACCTACGCTGAGATACCCGTGAGTGAATTATGATCGAAGCCGGCGCTGCACCTAGAAATACAGGCCAAAGCCAACTGAAAAGAGTTTCAATTACCACCGACCAATTTGTGCCGATACTCCCCCGAAATATACCGCCTGGATTTTGATATCAATCCAGGAAAGTTGGAGGAATCGCAACTACCAGTGCGATTAGCAATCCTATTGCTATTCCACTTTTCCATGATTGTGCATTAATTTTCACTTTTCCTGACTACATAACTACAAATATGTGGAAAGGGGCGGCATTAACGCCAGCTTGGGTTGTTTTTTGGATTTCGGTTTTTGCATGTTTCTGTTTTTCCTCAATGTTTTTATACACTTCTTTGAATGGGAAAGCGAGAATCGTTCTTGATAAATAGCTAAATTCCTACGTATAGTTTGTGCGTTTGTCGAATGAAAATCCTGTTGTTGTTTTGTATTTTTCCTAAATAAGAAATTCACGGAAATTATATGGCCGACATTCGCCTTCTGGATCGTGTTCGAAATGCGATTCGCTTACGTCAATATAGCATTGCAACCGAGAGAGCTTATGTCTCCTGGATTCGCAGGTTCATCCTGTTTCATAACAAGCGTCATCCTTCTGAAATGGGTAAGTCAGATATTGAAGCATTTCTGACTCACCTGGCTGTCAACCGGGCAGTTTCTCCTTCAACTCAAAACCAGGCTCTTCAAGCCATTTTGTTTCTGTACTTGCAGGTTTTGGAAGCGGAACTTCCCTGGTTGGATGATGTTGTAAGGGCAAAGCCGAAACGACGGGTGCCGGTGGTTCTGAGTCGTGAAGAAGTTTCGAGCCTATTGAAAAACATGTCTGTCACGCAGCGCCTCCCCACAAGCCTGATGTACGGTGCTGGACTTCGCGTGATGGAATGTCTCCGCCTGAGAGTCGGCGACCTGGATTTTACACGCCATACGATAAGGGTACACGGCGGCAAGGGAGGAAAAGATCGCATCACCATATTGCCGGATAACCTGGAAGACTCACTCACAGCACAGTTGGCCTGTGTCAGAAATGAGCACCGGAGAGACCTTGCCAACGAACTCGGTTGGGCCAAGCTACCTCTTGCTTTGCGTCGCAAGCTGGGAAAATCTAGTCAGCGATTTTATTGGCAATATATTTTCCCCAGTAAAAACATTTCAACTGATCCAAGGGATTCGGACATGCAGTACCGCTGGCATATTCACCCCAGTACCACTCGAAAAGCGATTGCCGTGTCGGCCCTTAAATCAGGCATTAACAAACGAGTCACCTGCCATACCCTGAGACATTCGTTCGCCACCCATCTGCTGGAGTCAGGCACTGACATTCGCACGATTCAGCAGTTGCTTGGGCATAAAGATGTGAAGACAACGATGATCTATACACATGTGGTTGCAAGGGGGACGCTGGGAGCGCGATCACCACTCGATATGTGATCTGCAGTTAGCCGTATTTCGTTTTGCTATTTTCAAGACCCTACACTTGGAAGTCGAAGAATCCGGCAAACAGGCGTCCTTCAGTTGTTGTTTCCCGGGGGCTTACATCATGTCTGATAAGCATCGACGATTTAGAAAAGCATTCAGAAGGCAATTCGCAAATTCTGGCCGGGGTATTACAGGTTGAGATCGATGTTCGAACATTATTTAATGCGGGAATTTAGCGCTTGACGCTTTTGCGCAAACGCTCCAGCGCCTGTAGCTGTGCAATAGCCTCGGCCAGTTTTGCCTGAGCCTGGGCAACTTCCATCTCACCGGTGCGGTCGGCGATTTCGCGTTCGGCTTCTTCCCTGGCTTTCTGAGCCGCCGTGGCGTCGATGTCTTCGCCGCGTATTGCCGTGTCGGCCAGCACGGTGACGATATGGGGTTGTACCTCGATGATGCCTCCGCCGACAAAAAAGAATTGTTCTTCGCCGTGCTCATCCACGACCCGCACCGGGCCCGGCTTGAGCTGTGTTATCAGGGGCGTGTGGCGGGGATAGATTCCCAATTCGCCAGCAACTCCGGTTGCAAATACCCGGGCGGCCCGGCCGGACCAGATTTCATCCTGAGCCGATACGATGTCACATTGGAAGGTTTTACTCATGGATTCTTACCTGGTATCTCTAGGCGGCTTTGGTCATTTCAGCCGACTTGGCCACGGCTTCCTCGATACCACCGACCATGTAAAACGCCTGTTCAGGCATATGGTCGTATTCACCCTCGACAATGCCCTTGAAAGCACGGATGGTGTCTTTCAGCGCTACGTACTTGCCGGGTGTGCCGGTAAAGGTTTCGGCCACGAAGAAGGGTTGTGACAGGAAGCGTTGTACCTTACGGGCTCGCGCCACCGCCTGTTTGTCTTCTTCAGAAAGCTCATCCATGCCGAGTATGGCGATGATGTCCTTCAGCTCCTTGTAGCGCTGCAATACGCCCTGGACGGCACGAGCCACATCATAATGCTCGGTTCCGATCAGGTTTGGATCCAGTAAACGCGAGGTGGAGTCGAGCGGATCCACAGCCGGGTAAATACCCTGCTCGGCAATGCCACGACTCAGTACCAGGGTCGCATCAAGATGCGCAAAGGTGGTCGCTGGTGAAGGGTCGGTCAGGTCGTCAGCAGGTACGTACACAGCCTGAAACGAGGTAATAGAGCCCGTCTTGGTGGTGGTGATCCGTTCCTGCAGCAAGCCCATTTCCAGGGCCAGGGTTGGCTGGTAACCCACCGCTGAGGGCATGCGGCCCAGCAATGCCGATACTTCCGTTCCGGCCAATGTGTAGCGATATATGTTGTCTATGAACATCAGTACATCACGGCCCTGGTCGCGGAATTCCTCGGCAATGGTCAGGCCGGTCAGGCCAACGCGCAGCCGGTTGCCGGGCGGCTCATTCATCTGGCCGTAAACCAGGGCCACCTTGTCAAGCACGCCGGCATCTTTCATCTCGTGGTAGAAATCATTACCCTCACGGGTACGCTCTCCCACACCGGCAAAAACCGAGAAACCGGAGTGCTCGTGGGCGATGTTGCGAATTAATTCCATCAAGGCCACGGTCTTGCCCACTCCGGCGCCACCGAAAAGCCCTACCTTTCCGCCCCTGGCAATCGGCATGATCAGGTCAATAACCTTGATACCGGTTTCGAGGACGTCGTTACCGCCCGCCTGCTCTTCATATGAAGGCGGCTTGCGGTGAATTGGCATGCGTTTTTCTTCGCCGATCGGGCCTGCTTCGTCAATTGGTCTTCCGAGCACATCCATTACCCGCCCCAGGGTTTTTTCTCCCACCGGGACGGTAATTGCTGCACCGGTGTTGCTCACTTTCAGGCTGCGCTTCAGGCCGTCGGTTGAACCCAGCGCGATGGTCCTTACAACCCCATCACCCAACTGCTGCTGCACTTCCAGCGTGATATCGGTATCGTCGACCGTCAGGGCGTCGAATATTCTGGGTATGGCATCGCGTACAAACTCCACGTCTACAACGGCACCGATTACCTGAACAATTGATCCAGTACTCATATCTGTTTCCTGTTTATATTCGGCTTAACGCCGTTTCTAACCATCAGTTGTGGCCTTTTGGGCCGTTCGCGATGGCGTTGCGTGTCGCTATACACGCGAAAAGTACATCGCGCAGCGATTCGATTTGCCTTTCGCTCCTACAAATCTATTTAACTGTCGTAGTAACGAGGTGGTCCTCGTTCCTTCAATTAATTATTAAACCGCGGCCGTTCCGGCGACGATTTCTGAAATTTCCTGAGTGATCGCCGCCTGCCGGGCCTTGTTATAGGCCAGTTTCAGATCGTCGATCAAATCACTCGCGTTATCCGTTGCACTCTTCATGGCGATCATGCGTGCGGCATGCTCGGAAGCCAGGTTTTCCAATATTGACTGATAAACCAGGGCTTCGATATAACGAACCAGCACGCTGTCCAGCAAGGTTTCGGCGTCTGGCTCGTAGATGTAATCCCAGATATCCCGGACTTCTTCGTCTTCGGTCGGGGGCAGCGGCAATAACTGCTCAATGAGCGGCTTTTGTACCATCGTATTGATGAAATCGTTGTACACGATGTAAACCTGGTCTATTTCCCGGTCACGGTAGGCGTCCAGCATGATCTTGATCGCGCCGATCAGATCTTCGATTTCAGGTTTCTCACCGAAACCGCTGGCGTGCGCCGCAATCTCAACTTTCACATTCTTGAAAAAGGAGGAAGCCTTTTTGCCGAGTGTGACCAGGCTGACTTCAGCGCCTTTGCCCTGCCACTCGCCCATGCTGGCCAGCACCAGCCTGAACAGGTTGTTGTTCAGCCCACCGCACAGGCCACGGTCCGTGGATACGATGATGTAACCCACCTTTTTGATATCAGCATGTTCGACGGTGAACGGATGGCGGTATTCCGGGTTGGCCTTGCCCAGGTGGCCAACAATACGACGCATCATCTGCGCGTAAGGGCGTGTGGCTTTCATCAGGGCCTGCGATTTGCGAATCTTGCTGGCAGAGACCATTTCCAGCGCCGAGGTCACCTTCCTGGTGTTTTCGACACTCTTGATCTTGCTGGTAATTTCCTTGGCGCCTGACATGTAGACCTTCTCCGTTTATAACCTGGAACGAGTCGCTTACCAGGAACCGCTGGCTTTGAACTCTTCAACTGCAGCGTGTAGCTGCGCCTCGAGTTCGTCGTTCCAGTCACCGTCATTGAGGCTATTCATAAGATCAGCCTGCGTGGCGCCCATGGAATCGAGCAGTGCTGTTTCAAACGCGCCAATTTTGATCAGCTCGACGTCGTCCGTGAAGCCACGGTCAACCGCGAACAAAGAAACGGCCATTTGCGCCACGGACATTGGGCTGTACTGTGCCTGTTTCATCAGTTCCGTCACACGCTGGCCGCGCTCCAACTGGGCACGGGTCGCTGCATCGAGGTCTGAAGCAAACTGCGCAAACGCCGCCAATTCCCGGTATTGAGCCAATGCCAGGCGTACACCACCGCCCAGCTTCTTGATCACCTTGGTCTGTGCAGCACCACCCACTCGCGATACGGAAAGGCCGGCGTGAACAGCCGGGCGGATACCACCGTTAAACAGGTCGGATTCGAGGAAGATCTGCCCGTCGGTGATCGAGATCACGTTGGTGGGTACGAATGCGGACACGTCACCGGCCTGGGTTTCAATGATTGGTAACGCCGTCAGGGATCCCGTTTTACCCTTGACCGCGCCGTTGGTGAAACGCTCTACATATTCCACGTTGACCCGTGCCGCGCGCTCCAGCAAGCGTGAATGCAAATAAAACAAATCACCGGGATAGGCTTCACGGCCCGGCGGACGGCGCAGCAACAGGGAAACCTGGCGATATGCCCAGGCCTGCTTGGTGAGATCGTCATAAATGATCAGCGCATCTTCACCGCGGTCGCGAAAATATTCACCCATGGTGCAGCCTGCATAGGGCGCAATATACTGCATGGCCGCAGACTCCGATGCACTGGCGTTTACCACGATGGTGTGCTCCATGGCACCGTGTTCTTCCAGTTTGGCCGCAACATTGGCCACGGTGGACTGCTTCTGACCGATGGCGACATAGATACACTTGATGCCGGACTTGGCCTGGTTGATGATGGTGTCGATTGCAATCGCTGATTTACCAATCTGGCGGTCACCGATGATCAGCTCTCGCTGGCCGCGTCCAATCGGCACCATGGAATCGATGGACTTCAGGCCGGTTTGTACCGGCTGGGCTACCGATTTCCGCCAGATGACACCCGGTGCGACTTTTTCGATCGGGGCAAAGCCGTCATTTTCGACCGCGCCCTGCCCGTCGATCGGGTTACCGAGTGCATCAACCACGCGCCCTAAAAGGCCATGACCATGAGGCACTTCCAGAATACGGCCAGTGCACTTGACTGTATCGCCTTCTGTGATGTGTTCGTAGTCGCCCATGATCACGGTACCGACCGAGTCGCGCTCAAGGTTTAGTGCAAGCCCAAAGGTGTTGCCGGGGAATTCGATCATTTCGCCCTGCATGGCATCTTCGAGTCCGTGAATACGGGCGATACCGTCGGAGATACTAACCACTGTGCCTTCGTTACGGGTCTCGGCTGAAATATCCAGCTCTTCTACCCGTTTCTTGATCAGCTCACTGATTTCAGATGGATTCAATGTCACTTGCATCTTCTTTTCCTTGTCCGGTCGCCGTGGTGAGGCCGGAATGTTCAATTCGCTTATGAGGACAGCTTGGCTTCTAACTTCTGCAGCCTGCCCAGTAATGAGCCATCGATGACCTGGTCACCGGCGTAAATCACAGCGCCGCCCAGCACTGACTCGTCAATTTCGCTGACCATTTCAATCTCGCAATCGAAACGCCTGGCCAACGCTTCTTGCATTCGCTCAGCCTGGTCGTCTTCCAGCGCGATCGCTGAAACCACCAGGACGCTGAGCCGCTTCTCGGCTTCCTCGCGCAACTGACGGAACAACAATGCAATTTCCGGCAACAACGAAAGACGATCGTTGTGACCGAGCACGCCAACAAAATTACAGAACCTGGCATCCAGGTCTCCGCCAAGGGCCTCGATGAGAATCCCAATCGTCTGCCCGGAGCCCGCTAAGGGATTTCCCAGTAACTTCGCCATGGAGTCCTCAGCAACTATTTCACCAGCAGAGCCCAAAAGCCTATCCCATTCAACCAGGGTATCCTGACCATGAGCCAACTCGAAGGCTGCCTTGGCGTAAGGTCTGGCGAGTGTCCTCAGGCTGCTCATATCTCTGCTATGAGTTTGTCCAGTAATTCGCGATGTGTGTCGGCATCAATTTCTTTTTCAAGCACTTTCGATGCCCCAAGTACGGCCAGCGATGCGACCGAGGCACGCAGTTCTTCGCGTGCCTGGTTCGTTGCCTGCGAAATATCAGCCTCGGCTGCCGTGACCTGGCGCTGACGCTCGGACATTGCATCGTCCTTGGCCTGGTCCAGTATCTGGCTGTGGCGCTGGTTCGCCTGGTCGACGATTTCACCGGCCTTGTTACGGGCGTCTGTAATCTGCTCATCAACTTTGACTTTAGCTTTCGCCAGTTCCCTCTCCGCACGGTCTGAAGCCGCCAGGCCATCCGCGATTTTTTCGCGACGCTCGTCTGTTGCCTTCAGCAAAGGCGGCCAGATGAACTTCATGCAAAACCACACAAAGATCATCATCGCGATCGACTGTAATATCAGGGTGGCATTAATGTTCATGCCTTCACCTCGTGTGTTCGGTTAGCCCTTGCGGGTACTTTCTGGCAGGCATGGGTCCGTCTTATCCACCAGTTGCTTTTACAAGCTGCTCTATAAAGGGATTCGCGAAAGTAAAGAACAAGGCGATTCCCACGCCGATCATCGCTACAGCGTCCAACAGGCCGATGGACAGGAAAAATTTACCCTGCAGCATCGGAGCCAACTCCGGCTGGCGTGCAGACCCTTCCAACAGGCGTCCACCCAGGATACCCACTCCGATACCAACGCCCAGTGCGCCCAGTCCGATCAGCAGGGCAACTGCGATTGCGGTCATACCAATTACAAATTCCATTACTACTCTCCATCTGCATCAATGAGCAAGATGAGTCATCCTGACTCACTTGCATATCGCAATCGAAAAACGTGGTTTTCAATTGCTTTCGCTCGCTAACGCTCGCGTTGGCACATCCTTGTACCAAAGTTCTTTAATCTCTAGTGCTGCTCCGAAGCCATACTCAGGTAAACGATCGTCAACATCATGAAAATAAACGCCTGCAGCGTGACAATCAGCAAGTGGAACAGCGCCCAGCCAAAGTGCATCAACTGCCCGCCCAGGAATGCCAATCCTCCCACCAGGAGCATTTCCCCCAGCAGGAACCAGAGCGTTCTCTTGGTATCCAGTTTGCCCTGCAAATTCAGCCACAGGGTGGCAAACACACTGGCAGTGGCAGCAATCCAGAACCAGGCTGGAATGTGCTCGCCGAACATAAAGCTCAGCCCTGATCCAATATAACCAGCACCGGCAGTAAATATCATCGCGATCAGGATAAATATCAGCTCACCCGCATAAAGATTTCCGAATAATCGCAAGCCGAGTGAAACCGGCTTGGCCAACAGGGATACGATTTCAAGAATAAAATTGAATGTCATTACAAACGGCCAAAAAACTTTTGGCATGCCCAGTTCTTTGGGATTCAGCGGGTTGAACACCAGTTCACCCAGAAACCCCTTGATACCCTTGAAACGGATACTGTAAATAATGGTCAGCGCGAACACGGCAATCGCCATTCCCAGCGTTGCATTCACATCTGTGGTTGGCACTACCTTCTGGTAAGGAATGCCGACCGTGGTGGCCGCCCAGGGAAGCCAGTCAACCGGGATCAGGTCCATAAAGTTCATGAAAAAGATCCACACGAACAAAGTCAGTGCCAGAGGGGCGATCAATCTGCTGGTGCCGTGAAAAGAATCACGCACACTGGTGTCGACGAATTCGACGATAAATTCGATCATGGCCTGGAAGCGCGAGGGCACGCCGGAATTGGCCTTTTTAGCGACGTTGCGGAACATGACATAGAAGCCAAGACCCAGCACCAGGGACCAGAACAGGGTGTCCACGTGGACTGCCCAAAACCCCATGTCGGCCGCTTCTTCGGCACCATGGGCAAAACCCCAATGCCCGTCAGGATGCTGGCCAAAGGTCAGGTTCTGCAAATGATGCTGGATATATTCGCCAGAAGTGGGCGCTTCGCTACCGCTTGCCATCGACTCATCCGTTCCCGTTTTGTCCGCTGATCAAAGACCGCAAACGTGTTTCCAATCCCCACTTGGAATGTTGGTCTTAGTCACCAAAAAACAACCCCAAGTAGCCGATAAAAATCACCATTATCATGCCGGTGAAAAACCAGCCTGCGGCCAGTGGATTTACCCACAAAAAAACTGACATGCAAATCAAGGCGGTCAGGAGCAATTTTGTTGCTTCACCCACAACAGCCGCGCGCAAAAAAGTGCTGTTGTCGTTCCCGATTTTTGTAAGCACCAGGGCTGTAAAAACCAGTGCGGGAATTAATGCCGCCAGGCTGCCGAACAAAGAGGAGTAAGCTGCTACCGGGCTAATTATCAGCAAGCCCAGCGAAAGGGCCATTGCTGCCAGCGATTGTGCCCGCAATGACCTTCCGACCTTACGGTTGATTTCCGAACCCGAATGATTGACGTCTGCCAGGCCCAATAAATTCGCTCCGCTTGGTTCTTATTTGTAAGTATTTCCTGCTTGCTTTATTGCGAATCCAGTAGTTTATCCACAAGCCCGCAAAAGACTGCGCATTTTAGCATTCCGGCTGACTTAGGGGCAACGAAGATTAGGGGTTTTCAGGTGTCATAAAAATCGCAGGAACGATAAATCATTTTGAATCGCTGCGCGAATTCATATTTGCGTGTGTAGCGACACGCAACGCCCTCGCGAAGCTTTTTTTGTAGTGGGTGCAGGATTCAAGAATTCGCGAGCAAGTGCTCGCTCCTACAACACAAATTGACACCTGGCCCGATTCAAGATATCGCGGGCAAGTGTTCATTCATGCGGTTCTTCCGCCTGATTAAGCAGCGTTCGCGCTGAGCAGCTTCAGTTCCCGGGCGCACAAGTCAGCCACTGCGCCCATCCCGTGCAGACCGTGCTCCGCCTCGAGTTCCCCGTTAAAGTTGGTGGTAGCATTAATGTCATAAACATAACGGTCGCCATTTTCATTCTCCACCCACTCAATTCCCGCAATGTCCAGATCATGCAGGCGGGTGAATTCAATTAACTTTTGCACCAACGGTTCAGATTCCGTGATTTCTTTTTGCAAGGAAAACACCCCTGAATCGCCTACCGGGGAGAAATCCTCTCCAAGCTCGCAGGGATCCGCCGGGCAAAGTTCAAACCCCTGGCTGGTGCTGGCGGCAATCGCGTAGAGGAACTTGCCATCAACAATCTCAACGCGGGTAATGAATTCACCCTTCGGTTTGATGTACTGCTGTATCAGGGTTATGCCGTCCGGTGCTTCCTCGAAGTCGCTACCATCCACATATTCATCGAAAGACTGATAATCATTGAATAAACGAACGCCCAGGCCTTTACCTCCCTGGTTGTGCTTGGTGATAAACGGGAACGGCATATCCCTCGCCGCCTCCTTAAGCCTGTTTGTCCCCATCAAACCAATGGTTCTCGGGGTCTTGATCCCAAATGCCTCAAGTGCAGAATGCTGGCGGAGTTTGCTGACTTCCATGGCCGCAGGACCGCTGCCGTTAATTACCCTGTTGCCACATTGTTCCAGTTGATAGATCAGTTCGCGTGAAAATACCAGGCCACCCTGGTGACCGTGGGTATGGGAAGAAGGTGACATCCGGTTCAGATATACGCCGGTTGTAGGGCTACAACCGATGCTGATCCGGTTATTGACCATGTAGTGCTCTACAGGCTCGATTCCCCGGTCGGCCAGTGCGGCCCGGATCGGCGGCATCCACTCTTCATTCTCATACAAAATATGCAGTTTCATGACTGCCTCCCAGGGCCTGTTAACACTTTCAATATCTATCACAAGTGGACCCCTAATCCTGGCGAATGGTTCTTGCTGCATACCTGTACAGTACTGCAAATAAGTCTGCGCTACAGATATAGCAGTGGTGGGAAATCAGAACGGGGCTGAGCGTAATTTCTTTCAGGAATTGTAGGAGCGAGTACCTGCTCGCAAATTCTCAAATCCTGCATTCATCTTAATCAAAAGCTTCGCGAGCAGGTGCTCACTTCTACTTTTTAAGGTGACCGATGATTCCTTCCAGTTCGTCGGAGGAGTTATAGGCAATAACCAGCTTGCCCTTGCCTTTCTTGCCATGCTGTATACGGACTTTCGCACAGAGCGTTTCGGCCAGTTCGTCCTGCAGGTGGAGAATATCGGGGTCCACCTGGCGCGAAACTGGTTCAGGCGGGTTGAGTATTTTACGAACCAGTGCTTCGGTCTGTCGGACTGAAAGCTCCCTTTTTACGATATCGCGCCCTGCCTGGATCTGCTGTGCCTGGCTTAAGGACAATAAGGCCCTGGCATGACCCATTCCGATCTGGCGCGAATCGATCATTTTACGCACTTCCGAAGGCAAACCCAGTAAGCGCATCAGGTTGGATACCATGGCCCTTGAGCGTCCCACCGCCCTGGCCGCTTCTTCATGGGTTAACTGGAAGTCATCCACCAGCCGTTTCAATGCCGCGGCTTCTTCCAGCGGGTTCAGATCTTCACGCTGGATGTTTTCCACCAGCGCCAGTGCGACTGCCACCTCATCAGCAACATTCCGGATGATGACCGGGATTTCGTCCAGGCCTGCCTGCTGTGCTGCACGCCAGCGCCTCTCGCCGGCAATGATCTCGTAATCATTACCCAACGGTCGCACCATGATGGGTTGAATGACACCCTGTTCGCGAATGGAATCTGCCAGTTCAGACATTCTGTCCGGTTCAAATACAGAGCGCGGCTGAAACGGTCCGGCCTTGATCCTGTCCACGGGCAAAGTTCGTAATCCAGCCCCGCCATGACCGGCTTCCAATGCTGTTGGCTCCACCGCATGGCGTAAAGTGCTCTGGCTCAACATGGAGCTTAGGTTTCTGCCAAGTACGGGTTTCTTCTTGGAAGCCATATCAATAAGATTCATTCGTCACGTTATCAGCCCGATGGTGGTCACCCAGCTTCTCGTTTTCTTCTTCGCCGCAGCACTTCGCCGGCCAGTCCAAGGTAGGCAAGTGCGCCGCGGGAACCGGGATCATAACGTAACACGGGAAGGCCGTGACTTGGTGCCTCGGCGACGCGTACATTGCGCGGTACCAGGGTACGGTAAACGCGTTCTCCAAAATGTTCCAGCAACTGATCTGATACTGCATTGGAGAGGTTATTGCGGCCATCAAACATGGTTCGCACAAGGCCCTCGATCTCCAGGCCCGGATTAGCGCTGGCCCGCACCTGTTCAATAGTTTCCAGCAAGGAGGCCAACCCTTCAAGCGCATAATATTCACACTGTATGGGAATCAGCACACTGTTGGCGGCAGTGAGTGCATTGAGCGTGAGCAAACTCAGCGAAGGCGGACAGTCAATAATGATCCAGCCGTACCGGGGCGCGACCTGCTCCAGTGCTGTCTGTAGCCGGTACTCCCGGCTTTCGTCCTGCATCAACAGAATTTCTGCAGCCGTCAGATCGCTGTTTGAGGGCAACAGGTCAAACCCCAACTCCTCAAGTCTGATAGTCGCTTCGGTGACGCTGCATTCACCGGTCATCACATCAAAGGCCGATTTTTCCAGCGACCGGGGGTCAACACCACAACCAACGGTCGCGTTGCCCTGTGAATCAAAATCCACCAGTAGGGTGCGATAGTGCATGTCTGCCAGGGCAGCCACGAGATTAACGCAGGTTGTGGTCTTACCAACCCCACCTTTCTGGTTGGCGATCGCAATAATTCTTGCCATTTGCGTGATCAATCTATCCGGAGACCGACATAATGACTAGGTGTCGCTCCACGTGCAAATCGGGGACTGAAATCTTTTCTGCAGACAACAGTTGTAGCCATTCTGGTAGCGACTGAAGTTCTTCTTGCGGGTATTTTCCCTTCATTGCAAGCAACCGTGTTCCGACGCGGGACAGGTGTCTGACCGAGGCCGTAAATTCATGCAAAGAGCTGAAAGCGCGCGAGACGATATTGTCAAAACCAGCCTCGTACTTGAACCCAGATACCCGGGCTTCTTCCAGATGAATATTTGCCAGGCCAAGGGTTCGTTTTACATGCCTGAGAAAGAGAATTTTCTTGCCGGTACTGTCCAGCAGAGTGCATTCATGTTCGGGCTTGACGATAGCGAGCGGAAGGCCCGGAAAGCCGGCACCAGTGCCCACGTCCAATAAGTTGCCGTCTTGTAAAAACGAATGAATCGACAAGCTGTCCAGCAAGTGTCGCGGTACAACGTCTTTCAGGTCGGCGGCTGATACAAGGTTGTAGCTGCGGTTCCACTTTTTGAGTTGTGCGGCATATTCAAGCAGCAGATCAATAGCGGCCTGTTCCGGGACCAATCCCAGGGCGCTCATACCGCGTTCCAGTTGCCCCCTCTCTTTGGCGCCGGTCGTCACTCGCGAATCCATGAGCAGGCCTTGTCCTGAATCACCTGGCGGAATCGCCTTGTTTTCGAATCGTCAAATCCAGTTCCTCGGTCCGGTGACAGGCCGCCCAGTCGCCATTTTCCATCCTCCGCAACGCAGGCACATCCATCTGGCAACGCTTGACCACGTAGGGACAACGGGTATGAAAGACACAACCCTTCGGTGGGTTCAACGGGGAAGGCATATCGCCGGTCAAGCCTGTGTCCGGTTGCTGCCTGGCCAGTATCGGGTCCGGGATCGGGACCGCTTTTACCAGCGCACTGGTGTAGGGGTGCAGCGGTCTGCGATACAGGGCTTCGCGTTGGGAGATTTCCATGGTTCTGCCCAGGTACATCACCATTACCCGGTCGCTGATGTGCTTGACTACGGAAAGATCATGCGCAATAAAAATCAGGGACAGATTCAGTTTCTTCTGTAAATCCTTCAAAAGGTTGATGATCTGTGCCTGGATTGAAACATCCAGCGCACTTACAGGTTCATCACAGATAATGAGCTTGGGGTTCAATACCAGGGATCGAGCGATACCTATTCTCTGACATTGCCCGCCTGAGAATTCATGCGGATAACGGTTGATCTGGTTGGGCAACAGTCCCACCATCTTCATCATTCCCCGAACCCGTTCGTCTACCTGGACGGGGGCGAATTTGGGGAAAAAAGTCCAAAGAGGCTCGGCGATGATATCGCCAACGGTCATGCGCGGGTTCAACGACGCCAGCGGATCCTGGAAAACAATCTGTAGCTCTTTCCTCTTCTTGCGCATTTCCTCTTCGTCAAGTAAAGCCAGGTTTTCACCCAGCCACATCACCCTGCCCCGGTTTGGGCGAATAAGTCCCAGTACGGCGCGGGCGAGCGTGGATTTGCCACAACCGGATTCGCCCACCACCCCCAGGGTTTCGCCCGCTTTCAAATCGAAACTGACACCATTAACCGCTTTGAGAATATGTGTTTGGCTGCGCAGCAGGCTACCTTCATGTATTTCAAAATGCACCGCCAGGTCCTGGACCCGAAGCACGGGTTTTTGTTCACTAGCCCGCATATTGCACCAGTCGGACTTGGGCCGGGACAAACTGTACCTTTGGAGTTTGATCAAGTTTTACCTTGTAATTTACGCAAATCAGTGAGTTACGCTGAGGCCCAAGGCCGACTGGTGCAATATGCGGGCTAGCCATGCTCACGATTCTCGGCCCAGGTGGCAGCGGCTTTTATGTCCTTTGCCTTCATCTTCCAGTTCGGGTTTTTCATAACAGGCTTCAAATGCTTTACTGCAACGGCTCCGGAAGCTGCAGCCTTTGGGTAATGAGAGCAGATTGGGAGGATTACCGGGAATGGCATGCAACACCTGATCATCCACGTTGTCCAGCCTGGGAACCGAATCCAGCAAACCGCGCGTATAGGGGTGTTTGGGTTGATAATAAATTTGCTCTACTGTTCCGTACTCAACAACCTCTCCCGCGTACATCACCATCACCCGGTCACATAGCCCGGCCACAACCCCGAGGTCATGGGTGATCAACACGATGGCGGTATTGGATTCGCTGCGCAATTCTGCCATCAACCGGGTAATCTGGGCCTGTACCGTGACATCCAGGGCAGTGGTCGGTTCGTCGGCAATAAGGATATCCGGCGCGCACAACAGGCCCATTGCAACCAGCACCCGTTGCCTCATGCCGCCGGAAAACTCATGCGGATACTGGCGAATCCTCATTTCGGGATCAGGAATTCTGAATTGCCGCAATAGCTCGACGGCGTGGTCCGTGGCTTCACGGTGATTCATGTTCCGGTGATGCATTAACACTTCCGTCATTTGATTATCAATGCTCAGGTATGGGTTCAGGGACGTCATCGGGTCCTGGAAGATCATTGCAATATCACTGCCCCGGTATTGATTCAGTTCCGTGGCCTCCATCTCCATCAGGTTTTTACCCTTGAAGATCGCTTCGCCACTGGCGTGGCCGTTTTCAGCCAGCAAGCCCATCAATGCCAGCATGGATTGTGTTTTCCCTGACCCTGATTCGCCCACGATCGCCAGCGCGTCACCGGATTCGAGCGTGAAATCGATACCGCTGACCGCATGGACCTCACCGTCGGGCGTATCAAAACTGACCTTTAGATCCCTGACTTCGAGAATGGCCATCAGAGGCGGTCCTTCGGGTCCAGCGCATCGCGCAGACCATCACCAATGTAGTTAAAACAATAAAGCGTCACGGTCAGAAACATGGCGGGGAAAATCAAAGTCCAGGGTGCAGATTCCATATCCTGTGCACCATCATTGACCAGTGCGCCCCAGGAACTCATAGGCTCCTGTACGCCCAGCCCGAGAAAACTCAGGAAAGACTCGACCAGTATCACCTGTGGAATAGTGAGCGTGATATAGACGATCACTACACCGAGCAGGTTGGGTACAATGTGGCGGCGGATAATGTTTCTTTTACTTACCCCGCAGGCCTCGGCCGCCTCGACAAATTCCATGTTCTTGAGGCTCAGCGTCTGCCCACGGACGATTCGCCCCATATCAAGCCAGTTAACCGCTCCAATGGCAACGAATATCAGGATGATATTGCGCCCGAACACCACCATCAGCAGGATCACGAAAAACATGAATGGCAGGGCATAAATAATATCAACAATGCGCATCATCACGCGGTCGGTAATTCCACCGTAAAAGCCGGCCACCGAGCCATAAGTTATCCCTATCACCAGGCTGACCAGCGTTGCGACGACTCCGACCAGCAGGGAAATACGCCCACCTTCGAGCGTGCGCACCAGGATGTCACGCCCTACTGCATCTGTTCCAAACCAGTGACCGGTGGTGAAGCTTGGTGCGGTCGACGTGAAATCCCAGTCCGTGAAGTCTGCCTCCCAGTTGATGACCATCGGACCGATCAGAACCACCAATATCATGCCCCCCATGATGATGGCGCTGGCTACCGCGGCGCGGTTTTTTAAGAGCCGGTGCCATGCGTCTTCCCAGGGAGAGCGCCCTTTGATATCGCCCATTTCCATTGCAGCTTCGAAAGGATCGAGGTCTGCATGATCAACAGGGCGGGGTTCAGCGATCTTCGTCATATCGAATCTTCGGGTTCAACCATGCATAGAGCATGTCGACCAGGAAATTGAGCATGATGATGAGCAGGCCGTAGAAGATCACCACGCCCATGACAAGGGTGTAGTCCCGGTTTAGTGCGCCGGTGACGAAGTAGCTACCCAGCCCGGGTATTGCGTATATTCGCTCTATCACCACCGAACCTGTAATCAATCCGGCCGTAGCCGGGCCCATGAAAGAAATGACAGGCAACAAGGCAGGTTTCAACGCGTGTTTGCGGATAACCACAATTTCAGGCAGACCCTTGGCGCGTGCCGTGCGTATGAAATTGCTGTGCAAAACCTCGATCATGCTGCCGCGTGTCAGGCGTGCAATGTAGGCAATGACCGGTAAAGACAAGGTGATTACGGGCAATATCATTCTTTGTATCGACCAATCCCAGCCACCGGCCGGCAGCCAGTTGAAATAGACGGCAAAAACAAGAATCAGCAGCGGAGCCACCACGAAATTCGGAATAGAAATTCCGAGCATGGCGAAACCCATGGTGCCGTAATCCACCGCTGTGTTCTGACGCACGGCAGCGACAATGCCAACAAGCGTACCCACCACGAACGCCAGTAACATCGCCAAGCCACCAACCGTGAGCGAAACGGGAAAACCCTCCGCGATCAACTCATTAACGGTCCAGTCCTTGTATTGAAAGGAAGGTCCGAAGTCGAACACGATAATTTGCCCAAGATAGCGAAAATACTGCTGAATCAGCGGCTCATCGAGGTGGTACTTGGCATTCAGGTTCGCTTCGATATCAGGCGGCAGTGCCTTTTCGGAATCAAACGGGCCGCCCGGCGCAATACGGATCAGGAAAAACACCACGGTAATCAGCAGTAGCAGGGTTGGCACGACCCCCAGCAACCGCTGTATGGCGTGACGGAGAATACTGTGGTCCTGGATCAAGAGGATTCGCTCCCGGCAGATACAGGCTCACGGATCGAGGCTGATTTCAGCAAAAACATGTACCTGGAGTAGTGGTGATCCATTACATTGCTTTGCCAGCCTTTGACATGCAGATCCACCAACCGCTTGGTCACGTAGGTGTACACCGGGATGATCGGCATTTCGACCAACAACATGCGCTCAGCTTCCTGCATCAGGCGCCGGCGCCTGGCAGGTATCCTTTCACTGGCAATCTCCGACAATAGCTGGTCATACAATTCATTGCTGTATCCAACGTCGTTTTGGCCATGGTCTGTGCGGAACAACTCGAGGAAACTGTAGGGGTCACCATAATCACTGATCCAGCCGACCCGGAAAACCTGCGTGAGTACCTTCTGTTGACGGTTTTGCAGAAATACTTTCCATTCTTCGTTGACCATCGTGGTCTGAACGCCGAGGACCTGCTTCCAGATCGAAGAAACGGCCAGCGCCATCTTCTTGTGGTTCTCGCTGGTGTTGTAACGAATCTCGATACGTAGCGGCCGCTCTTCAGAGTACCCGGCTTCTTGGTACAGGCGTTGTGCTTCGGCGTTGCGTTCTTCCTGGGTCCATGTGGCCCACTCCTGTACCGGTGATTCATACTCTCCGATACCCGGTGGAACCAGCGTAAAGGAAGGCTGCTCACCGAACTGGGTCACCTTATCGGTCAGCAGTTGGCGGTCCAGGGCCATGACCAGCGCCATGCGCAGTTCAGGGCTTTGAATGAACGGTTCACGCGTCAGGTTAAAGCCAAAGTAATACGAACCAAGCCAGGGCGATACCACGAGTTCATCCGGATAGTGTTTTTGCAGCCACTTGAACTGGTTGTTGGGTACCTCATAGGTCCAGTGCAGGTCTCCTGAGCGGAACTGCTTGAGTGCTGTCGACTGGTCTTCATATGGGTAATACAGTACCCGTTCCAGAATGACACGCTCCGAATCCCAGTAATTGGGGTTACGCAGCAACTCAATATGTGAACGCACGACCCAGTCTTTCAGGACAAAAGCACCATTGGAAACCAGGTTGCCGGGCCGTGAAAAGCGTTTACCGTGCTCGGCGAGGCTGGGCCGGTGCACCGGGTAGGTTGAGGAGTGATTCAGCAGGCCCAGGAAATAAGGTGTAGGGTCAATCAGGCGTATCTGCAGCGTGTATTCGCCCAGCACCTCGACGCCCAGTTCAGTGGGTGGAAGCTCTGCGGCCAGAACCGCCTTTGCATTCTCGATGGGTAGCAAAACCTGTGCGTAGTTGGAAGCGGTTTGCGGGTTTGCGCTGCGCTGGAAACCAAACACAAAGTCTTCCGCGCTCAGCGGATCACCGTTCGACCACTTTGCTTCACGGCGCAGATAGAATGTGTAGGTCTTTCCATCGCGGCTGATGTTCCAGCGCAGGGCTGCGCCTGGAATTACCGTGCCATCCGGCGCTTCGGAAGTGAGCCCTTCGAACAAATCCCTGAGAATATGAGACGAGGGAACGCCCTCGGCCAGGTGTGGGTCCAGTGTTTGAGGCTCTTCCCCGTTTGCCCTGTGAAGTACCTGTTCGGCAGCCAGCACCGAAGGTTCCGGCCGCCCATCAACCATCAACAGTTCTACCGCACGCAGTCGTTGTTGCTTCTCCAGTGCAGCATCATCATTTTCACTGCCACACCCGGCTAAAAGGGCGATTCCCAGTAACAGTAAACTTATATTTGGAGCTCGTTTCACTCGACTCCTGTATTGATGTCCAGGTAGCGTGACAGATGGATATCACGCACATTGTTTTCGAAACCGCTTACCCCGGGTTTCACAAGGTGACGGGATACGTAATAGTAAAGGGGGATCACCGGCATGTCGCGCATTAACGGTGATTCCGCCTGTTTTAGCAAGTCGATGCGTTCAGATCCGGTAAGCAGGGAAGCACGGTCCAGCAAGAGATCGTATTGCGGGTTCGAATAGGCGCTCCAGTTCATCGCCTCACCGGACCGGAACAGGTCCAGGAAACTCGCCGGGTCAGCGTAATCGGCAATCCGGCCACGCCTGAATACCCGGGTCAATACGCCCTGCCTGCGATTGTTCACAAAACCCTTCCACTCTTCATTGATGAGAACCGAAGCCACTCCCAGCACCTGCTTCCACATCGCCGCCACAGCCACCGCCATGCGCCGGTGCTGGCTGGAGGTGTTATAGCGCAACTCCAGGCGCAGCGGCTTTCCGGTGTCATGACCTGCCAGGCTAAACAATCTGCGGGCTTCCGCCTCACGATCCTTCTGGCTAACGGCGACAAAATCAGGCACCTCCGGATGATAGCCTTCCAGGCCTGGAGGCACGATACTCCAGGCCGGTAACTCCCCTGCACCCAAAATGACCCTGACCAGGGTTTCGCAATCAATGGCCAGGGACAATGCTCTGCGTAGTTCAGGGTCTGCCCTGAACGGCTGCCTAGCAAGGTTATAACCCAACCAGAAGCTCCCCAGGTAGGGTGCGACCTTTAACTCACCGGCATAATTTTCCCGTAGCCATTGATAACGCCCGGGAGGGATGGACTCGGTAATATGCAACTCACCTGAACGATAACGGGAAAGTTCGGCCGGCGGGTCCTCAATCGGAAACAACTCCAACGCGTCCAGCCTGACTAAATCAGCAGAATGAAAATACGGGTTTGCCACCAGGCGGATTATTGCGTGAGGTGTCATTTTTTCAATCATGAATGCGCCATTCACAATCGCATCTCTCGGCGCGCCAGTATCGCTATGGTGCAAGGGATAGGTGACCGGATGAGTCAGAATCTCCTCGAACCAGGGCTGACGACGTGTTAACCGGACTTCAAGTGTGTGCTCGCCTGTCGCTTCAATTCCCAGTTTTGCAGGATCTGCAGTGCCGGCCAGAATGTCGCCACTATTTTGCACGGCTGCCAACAGGCTGGCGTTACGGGAAGCGCTTTCCGGAGATACCGCCTGCCGCCAGGCACGCACAAAATCTTCTGCGGTAACGGCGTCACCATTAGACCAGCGTGCGTCTTTGCGTAGATGAAAGCGATATAACCGCCCCTCATCGAGTACTTCCCAGGATTCAGCAACGCCGGGGCAGGGTTCTCCCCGAACATCGAAAGTGACCAGTCCTTCGCGGATTTCCCGTAACAGGTGGATGGAGGAAAGACCCTGGGCGTGGTGAATATGCATTGAGTCCGGCTCCGGGCCCAGACCGCGCCTCAGGGTATCGGCCAATGCTGAGTGACACAGGCACAACATGAGTAAAGGAATGAGTTTGGAGGTCATGTTTCTTTTGCGATTAGCCTGGTCATGTGTATCCTAGGCAATGCACGGTCCCATTCCAATCACTTTCATGGAGTAACAATCACTTGGCGGACGAAAAATCAAAAACAAGGATTGAAAGCCGCTCACAACTGCTTGAATACATGGAATTCGGAAACAAACCGGAAGCAAAATGGTGCCTGGGAACCGAGCATGAAAAATTTGGATTTTCCGTGGCCGACTGCGCTCCTTTGCCCTATGAGGGTGAATGCAGTATTCGCAGCATTCTGGATGGTCTTGTCGAGAATTATCAATGGCAGGCTGTGAGCGAACAGGGCAAAACCATTGCCTTGCTTGATGATACCGGCGCCAGCGTAACGCTCGAACCCGGTGGACAGTTGGAATTGTCCGGTGCATTGCTTGATAACCTGCATGATACCTGCCTTGAAGTGAACACCCACCTGAAACAGGTCAAGTCGATTGCCGAGCCCCTGGGTGCATCTTTCCTGGGCATGGGCTTCCAACCCAAAATGCGCCGTGAGGACATCGAGTGGATGCCCAAAGGCCGCTACAAGATCATGCGCAACTACATGCCCAGGGTTGGCACACTGGGCATAGACATGATGAGCAGGACCTGTACCGTCCAGGTTAACCTGGACTTCTCCTCAGAAGCAGACATGGTTCGTAAGTTCCGAACCTCGCTGGCTTTGCAGCCCGTGGCAACAGCCCTGTTCGCCAATTCACCTTTCGTGGATGGTAGGCCCTGTGGATTTGCCAGCTATCGTTCTCATGTCTGGGAAGACACCGACCCTGACCGCACCGGGATGCTGCCATTCGTGTTTGATGGTGAGTTCGGGTTCGAACGCTACGTGGATTACATGCTCGATGTGCCGATGTATTTTGTACACCGGGGAGAGGAATATATCGATGCCTCGGGACAGTCTTTCCGTGATTTCATGCAAGCGGCGCTGCCCGCTCTACCCGGCGAACTGCCAGGTTTCGAGGATTGGGAAGATCATATGACGACCGCTTTCCCAGAGGTCCGGCTAAAGCGATTCCTGGAAATGCGCGGTGCCGATGGAGGCCCGTGGCGAAGGCTTTGTGCTTTGCCTGCGTTTTGGGCTGGTATCTTGTATGACAGCTCCGCACTGGACGCGGCCTGGGACCTGGCTTCCGGCTGGTCGATGGAAGAACGCCTCAAGTTGCGAACTGATGCGGCACGACTGGGGCTTAAAGCCACCATCGATGGTCGCACGCTGCAGGAGGTTTCGCTGGAGTTACTTGATATTGCTCATCATGGCTTGGCCGCACGGGCACGCCTTAATTCCGCGGGCGATAACGAGACCGGTTTTTTAACACCGTTGCTGGAAACCGCAGAAAGCGGGATTACACCCGCGGACAGGAAGCTCGCCCTGTACCACGACCGCTGGAACCAGTCGGTCGAGCCTATCTTTGAAGAGTGTGCGTATTAAACCGGCAAACGGGTGCGATTTGTAGGCTTAGTCACAGTCTCCAATGCGTGTGCCTTCCCAATCCATGTCCATTTCCATGGACATGGTGCCCATGCTGGCACTCATCGAACCGCTGCCGACCACTGAGTCACCGTTTGAGGTAAATTCCCAGCTGCCAGTCATATTGCCCGCAGGGCCCGGGCAACTGATGCTCCAGCTAACTGTATTGCCGTCAATTTCCATGTCACTGATATCACAGGGTGACTCCTGATCCATTTTGAAATGGTCCGGGTTGAGCTGATCTTCTGTGATGCACTCGGTATACGTCTTGACCTGGGGCTGGGGCAACATGGACATTTCCATGGTCATTTTCATTTCCCACTTGCCAGGTGTCATTGGCACGCCATCCGCTGCCGCCACGAAAGCGGGCAAAAACAGTAATGCACCCCAAACTGGCTTTTTCAATTCAAGCTCCCCTGTTTAATGATGATTGTGATTAACTTTCCAGATCTTCAACTTTCCAAACCACCAGGCGCCAGTTCTTGCGCATCGGTGAGCTGTGATCCAGCCCCACGTAGTAAACTTTACCTGCCTCAAATAACCATTCGAGGGCAGGAACATGAACCTGCTTTCTGCTTCTTTCTTCTTTTACCGGACAATTGGCCAGGTTGAGTTTGGCTGTGCCGTGCATGGTGTGCCAGCCTGGTTCGATTTCGAATCCCATGGTCGGAAGCGTGCGCAGATGTCCGTCAATTTGCTTGATTTCTACAGATGCCAGACAGGAACTGACATTGGATTTGAAGGTGACAACCCGAGGATTGTCCAGTACTAATTCTTCAGCAACAACCTGTGCAGGCAGTAACATCAATATCAATATCATAAGTCCAGTTTTTTTCAATTTCTTTCTCCTTTAGGCCAGGAAGTCGCCTGTTAACTCGTGTCTCATCTTGCGCTGTCGAAGCTGAACGAAACCTGAACATTGGCTGAACGCGCCCCGCCTAGGGCCTGTTAACACTTGCCAGATCACTGCGTTGCCGGCCCTAGAAAGGCAACACCAGGTCGGGTTTCAGCGGCATCATCTGCATTCGGAATGCTTCCTTGATGATTTCCAGTGACTCCTTGCTGTCAGCCTCAAACCGGACTACGAGTATCGGTGTCGTATTGGATGCCCTGACCAGGCCCCAGCCATATTCATAATCAGCCCTCAAACCATCAATCGTACTTACACGCGCGTCGACAAACCGGGCGTTTTCTATAAAGGATTCAATGAAGGCGTGATTCTCCCCTTCCTTCATTTCAACCTTGAGTTCAGGCGTGCTTATGTCGTTGGGCAAACTGCTTAACACCTGCTCCGGGCTGCGCTCGTCCTTGGCCAAAATTTCCAGCAGGCGTGCAGCCGAGTAGATGCCGCAGTCGAAGCCATACCACCGGTCGGTAAAAAAGAAGTGCCCACTCATTTCCGCGGCAAAAGGCGCATCAACCTCTTTCATCCTGTTCTTGATCAGGGAATGGCCGGTTTTGTACATTTCCGGCTCGCCACCAGCGTCCCGGATAATCGCATCCAGCTTTCCGGTGCACTTGACGTCATAAATTATCTTCGCACCGGGGTTTCGCCCCAATATCTCCCGAATGAACAACATCATGATCCGGTCCGAAAATATGATTTCACCGAATGGAGTGACTACACCCAGGCGGTCCGCGTCTCCGTCGAAAGCCACGCCCAGGTCTGCTTCCATCAGCTTTACGGTATCAATCAGGTCTTTGAGGTTTTCGGGATTACTTGGATCCGGGTGATGATTCGGGAAGGAGCCATCAACCTCGTCAAACATGAGCAGCACCTCTGCACCGATAGAACGCAATACGTCTGCTGCATTGATACCCCCAATTCCATTGCCGCAATCCACCACGATCTTGAGTGACCTTTGCAACTGTATGTCGCCTGCGATTCTTTCTTGGTAGGCATCCAGCATATTTTTGCTGCTGACCTGTCCTTTTCCTATCCGTAAGCCGCCAGCTTCCAGGCGATCATAAAGTGCAAAAATTCTGTCACCGGCCAGGGTATTGCCACCCATCATGACTTTGAATCCGTTGTAATCCGGCGGATTATGGCTACCTGTCACCATCACACCTGAGCCGCTACCGAATTCGTAAGCCGCGTAATACAAAACGCCGGTGGGTACTGCGCCTATATCCACGACATCACAACCAGTGGATGAAATACCCTCGATCATGCCTTTGACCAATTCCGGCCCAGAATGCCGCCCATCGCGGCCAACCACGACCGGCGTGGCTTCTTCTTCCTGTGCGAGTGAACCAATGGCCTGACCTACCTGTCGAGCGACACCGCTATCCAATGTTTTGCCGACAATGCCGCGAATGTCATAGGCACGAAATATTTCCGGTTTCAGCTCAACAGGAACCGCTTGCGGTCGTAACTCGCGTCTCCGCGCTGCTACGTCAAACGACAGGTCGGGCAATGAAACTGGCGGCAATTCTGGCTCAGATACCGCATCCGGCGCTTTTGTTTTTTCCTCAAACCCGGCTTCAACGCTGATACCGGAATCTTCCGGCTCCATGGTTTCCTCTGGTGCAAGTTCCACACTTTTTAATTGCACCGGATCTTCTGTAAGTTCAACTACTGGATGTAAGCCGCGCTGCCGCATTATCACACCAAAAGCAAGCAGAATGGCGCCGAGCAGGAATATCGTCAAACGTTGAAAACCGCCAAATGAAGATTCAGTTGCAACCTGGGGGACCAACACTTTGAATAACGAGCCCGAAACCGGAATTTTTCTGACACCTCCCGAAACTGATGAAGCGTCACCATAGGAACTGATGATGTCAGCAACAAACCGCCCGTGATCTTGCTCCAGGGCGATATAACCCCCCAGTGGCATAGTCATATTGAAGCCGGACAGGACTAATCCCTTTTCCGCCATTACCATCAGGTAACCGCTCAGATTTCCGGATTCACCAATCGCTACCATCCCTGCGACTATGGCTTCTCCTTCGCTATTGATAATCTGCACCGGTGCCCGGCCACTTTCCCGGGCAGTCAGAATCATATCGATGGCAATCCATGCGTTTTCACCCAGTTCGTCGATTTCCTGCAAGTAGGCGGCAGGTTCATACAGCCGAATACTCTTAAATTCGCTTATCCGGCCTGCGAGATACTGGCTTAATCCCCCGCTGGCTGTGGCATCTTTCAGCGCCATATCGGCCAGGCTCGTAACTTGCGGATCTTTTAACAGAAGTTGAAATGACTGCACTGCACCCCGAAGCTGTGCGGCCGCTCGTTCAGCCTGCTCCATTGCCTTTACGCCGGTTCTCTCGCCTGATGAGCCGGAAAACAGCAGAATTGTCATCATTAACATGAGTGCAAGGCCCAAAGCCATATAAATAAAAGGGTTTCTTAAGAAAGCAGGTATATGCAGATTGCGCAGACCTTTGAGATTCAACCTGAGTTTCATGATTGTCCTGTGTGCCCGAATCCGCCTGAGCCACGGTCACTGGTTTCAAAACCTTTAACCACCTCCCACTTTGTTGTCTGGACCGGCACAAAAACCAGTTGTGCAATACGCGTTCCGGCTTCAATTGTGTAAGGCGAACCTGAACGATTCCAACAGGATACATATACCTGCCCCTGGTAATCACTGTCGATCAGCCCAACCAGGTTCCCCAGCACGATTCCATGTTTATGGCCCAGTCCAGACCGGGGAAGTATGACTGCAGCCAGCCCAGGGTCATCAATGTACATTGCAAACCCTGTAGGAATCAGCACGGTTTCGCCAGGCTGTACAACCAGGGCCCTGTGAACGCACGCCCGCAAATCCATGCCCGCGGAGCCGTTTGTGGCATATTCAGGGAGAGGGATTTCGTTGCCAAGACGTTGATCCAGTATCTTAATTTGAATCGAATTCACGCCCTGACTTTCCTCAGATTTTTGTACCAGCTTGTGCAGTGTTTTGACCACCTGGATTCGGTCATCCTTTACCTGGTTTAAAAAGAATTTCTTTAATTAGTTTGTGAATTCCCGGGCAGCCCGATTCCACGCGAAAATACATAATAACAAGGCATGGCTACGAAATCTGCAAAGCAATCAGCCTACAAAGACCATGGTCATATTTCACTACCGGAAAACCCGCGCTGAAGTCATAGTGAAATCATGAACCAGGTCGCCACAGTTCCCAAGCCCCCGCCAGTTGAAGATTCCTGCAATACGCGGTGCAATAAAGTTCCCTTCGATGCCGGCAGCCTTTCAGATCATGATTTGCTGGCCTCGTTATTTGCCCTCAGGCTGTCATCTGACCAGGCTGATTCCAGGGCGAGTGAATGCTTACCAGGTACGGAGGACTGCGTGAGTTGATCACACTGGTTGAAAGTGGTGGATACCAGGAACACCAACCGGGTCATTCCCGGTCAGAATGCCGCCTACTGAAAACACTGCAGATTTGCGGCGAAATTTTCACCCGCGCTTTACGTGCTAGCCTGCCACGCGGTACAGCCCTTACCAGTCCTGAAGACACCCTGGATTACCTGCAGCGCAGCCTGCAGGGCCGGCGCCGGGGAATATTCCAATGCATGTTTCTTGATACCCGGCATCGTGTAATTTGTCACGAAGAATTGTTTCAGGGGTCAATAGATGGCGCCTGCGTCTATCCACGCGTGGTAGCGGAACATGCCCTTCGATACAATGCAGCGGCTGTGATAGTGGCACATTGACGTGGTCAACCTATTTGATACAACCCAGTTAAGCAGCTTTTCTTAATTCCGTCATTTCCATTTCATACTGATTCGGGCTTCTGTAATCGAGGTACGAATGCAGTCTGTAACTGTTATAAAACATCGATATGTAATCCAGAATATCCTGCTGTGCTTCATATCGAGTCTGGTAGTGCCACCAATGCACCCGTTCTTGTTTCAAGCTGCCGAAGAAGCTCTCCACAACGGCGTTGTCCCAGCAATCACCTTTTCGGCTCATGCTGCCTTTGAAGCCATGTGCTTTCAATAATTTCCTGAAAGCCTTACTGGCATACTGCGATCCGCGGTCAGAATGATGGATCAACCCCGCCGTTGGCCTACGCAACCAGATCGCCATCGTCAAAGCATCACACACCAGCTGTGCTGTCATTTGGCTGCTCATACTCCAGCCAACAACTTTTCTGGAATATAAATCAATAACCACAGCCAGGTACAGCCAGCCTTCCCGGGTCCAGACATAGCTGATGTCTGAAGCAAATACCTGGTTGGGTTGCTCAACATCAAATTGTCGTTCCAACAAATTCTCAAATAACGGCAATTTGTGATTGCTGTTGGTGGTCACTTTGAATTTCTTCTTATGCCGAACTTGAATACCCGCTTCTTTCATCAGCTTCACAGTCTTCGTTCTGCTGATCGGAAAACCCAATGCATTCATTGCTCTTTTCATGCGCCGCCGGCCATAGGTGTACTTGCTGGCAATGGCTATATCCTTCATCCAGTCCAGCATCTCCTGGTGCTCTGGATCAGCCAGTCTGGCTTCTGTATTTCGCCGATAGTGGTAATAACCCTGTCGGCTGACGCCCAGTACTCGACACATCAGGTCGATTGGCCAGGTCTTCTTATGTTGGGTGACAAACAAATATCTCATTTCATTTCTTTGGCAAAGAAGACCGTCGCTTTTTTTAGGATTTCTTTCTCCATTCTCAGGTTTTTGACCTGCGATCTTAACTTCCGGATTTCCTCCTGTTCCGGTGTTAGTTTGCCGTTCCCGCGGAAAGCCTGACCGCCATCGGACTGCTGTTCTGAAACCCACCGACCAAGCATATTGCTATTAAGCCCAAGGCTTCTGGCCGCTTCTGCACGGCTATAACCTTGATCGAGTACCAAACTGACTGCATCCAGTTTGAACTCCTTTGAATACTTTTTTCTGCTACTCAATTTACTTCTCCCAGTTAAATAAATTATCTCTTAACTGGGTTGTACAATCTATTGGACCACCTCACGGCAGTGCATCCTTACTACCAGTATCTCTTCGGTGATGTGCCCGCATACCAGGTGTTCATCGCGCAGGCGAAGATTGCAGATTGAGCTTCCCGCGTTGATTTACTGAATGTCCGGTATTGGCCGAAAGCCAACCTTCTGATGGTAGAGTAATAACAATCAACAAATGACCCGAAGCGGACGCTAGTTCCCCAAGTCGAATACACTCATCAGGATTGAAGATTGGACTTATTTGAATACATTCTCATTTTAACGTCCGTTATTTTTGCGCTTGCCGTCGCCCAGGTTCTAGCCGGTGTTAGCCGCATGGCTCAATCAACGTCTACTATCAATGGCTACTTGCCGCAGAAGATTTGGATTTTCAATCTATTTCTTTTTATCTTTCTCATTTGGTGGGCAACCTGGGAGTTCCGCACAGTTGATTGGACCTTCCCTCAGTATGCCTATCTTCTTATCGCTCCAACCTTACTATTTTTTGTTTGTTCGCTGTTGACACCAGTGCATTTTGAGCATGAAGCAACAAATATTGAGGCTCATTTCCTACGCGTGAAACGTCCCTTTTTCGCTACGTATTTCCTTGCTGTAGTTGCAGTCGTTGTAGATGGAAATTTATTGTCGAATGAACCGATTTGGCATAACGGCCGTTATGGTCATCTGTTCTTATTGACCGCTCCGGTTTGGGGTTACTTTTCCACAAGCAGAAAAGGACAAATCGCAGTTGCGGTAATTACTCTTGTCGCGCTAGTTGCAACGACCGTAGTTCGGTTTTGGGTTCCTAGATGAATGGACGTCTGCTACTGGCCGAGAGCAGACCCTTTTTGCAGATGGTTTTGGATGAGTTCTAACGTCCGCTAACGGCTGTGACCTCAACCGGTCGATGCAACACCTAATCTCTAATCATGGAGAGGAGGATGTTGCAGATGAAGAAATATCGACACAGGACTTACTACACCGAAGCTGATAAAACGATGATGTGGGACCGCTGGGCGAAAGGCGAGTCCCTACATACAATTGCCAGACTTTTTGACCGTCACCATCCGTCCATACAACGCATTCTGGCCCGGACCGGTGGCATCCGTCCGCCAACACGCCGACGATCAGGTCTGGCGCTTACACTGGCGGAACGCGAGGAGATCTCGCGTGGTGTTGTCGCCGGTCACTTGATCCGTTCGATCGCCACCGCACTGGGACGCGCACCATCCACGGTGAGTCGGGAGATCCGGCGCAACGGTGGCCGGCGCCGCTACCGGGCCAGCCGGGCCGATCAGGCGGCCTGGGCCCGACGCCCACAGACCTGTAAACTGGCAGCGAACCGTGCGCTGGCACGCCTGGTGGCGAAGAAATTGCAACTCGAGTGGTCGCCACAGCAGATCGCCGGCTGGTTGCAGCGCACCTATCCGGATGACGAGGGCTACCAGGTGTCACACGAGACTATCTACCGCACATTGTTTATCCAAGCGCGTGGGGCCTTGAAGAAAGAGCTGTTACAGCACTTGAGGCGCACCCGCGCGATGCGTCGCTCACGCCATCACACGCAGAAGACCGCCAACCACGGTCGCATTACCGGCACCGTCTCGATCCGCGAGCGACCGGCTGAGGCTGAGGATCGTGCCGTGCCGGGCCACTGGGAAGGCGATCTGTTGTTCGGCAGCAACAACAGCCAGATCGCAACCCTGGTCGAACGTCTTACTCGCTACGTGATGCTTGCCAGAGTAAGGAGCAAAAACACCGAGACGGTGATCAACGCACTCATCAGGCAGGCCCACAAGCTACCGCGGGAACTCTACAAGTCACTCACCTGGGATCGCGGCAAAGAAATGGCTGATCACAAACGCTTCAGCCTAGACACTGATATCGAGGTTTACTTCTGTGATCCACAGAGTCCTTGGCAACGCGGCTCCAACGAAAACACCAACGGCTTGCTCAGGCAGTACTTCCCAAAAGGGATGGACCTTTCCAACATTCACCAGAACCGGTTGAATGCGGTGGCCAGACGACTCAACGAACGACCGAGAAAGACATTAGACTATGAAACACCGGCCGAACGATTTAACCAATGTGTTGCGTTGACCGATTGAAATCGCAGCCACAAGCGGACCTTCAGCTCGCTAGTTCTTTTAAATAATTGGGCCTAATCCTCACGCTTAGCCCGCACCCCGATGGCAAAACCAGAGAGAACTGAGATCAGCGCCAAGGTCCATACCGTAACGGCCCCGGTAGGCAGATCAGCCAGGGCGGAAAACACAATTCCCATAAAATATGACAAGGCGCCGATGCCATAACCCGCAACCAGCCTGAGCCGACCGCGCAAGCGGCGCGTTGCCAGGGCAGGAAGGATTAGGCTGGCGAACACGAGATAAACGCCCACGACCTGTACCGCAGCCGTGATGGCAAAGGCAAAAGTCACGTAGAAACCCGCGCGGCCAATCCTTTCCTGGCTGATGAACCAGACTGTCAGCAAGATAGCGTAAAGAACGGCAATCGGAATCAGGCTGGTCCAGGTGGTCCATAGGATTTGCCCCACTAGCAGGTCCTTCAGGTAATCGCCTCCATGAGGGTTTTCAGCCAGCAGCAGAACGGCCCCGGTGGCTGCCAGCACGAACAGGGTTCCAATCAGGGCTTCCTGGGACCTGGGCCAGTGTTTTTCTGTCCAGTTGAGGAAACCCGCAGCCAGCAGGGCGGCACTGACCGCGGCCACTTGCACTGCGAATAGACTTTCCTCCCAACCGAAGAAACCCGCAGCAATCACGCCGAGCGCCGCAATTTGAGCGATGGCGAGATCGATAAAAATGATGCCGCGCTTGAGCACCACCTGTCCCAGCGGCACATGGGTGCTCAACACCAGCATCCCAGCCATCACAGCGGGGCCGATGATCGTCCAGTCAACGAATTCCCAGTTCATGATTCTACCTCCAGCAGGCGGTCCAGGATATCGTCGAACAGGCTGAACAGGTCCGTTGCGCCTTCGCTGCCACCGACAGTCAATGGCAGCAGAAACGCAGAAATCCCGGTGCGTTCGGACAGCCAGAGAGACGCCTTGTCGCTCTGGTAGGGCGCGCGGATGATGTACTCGGCGCCGTCACCTTCCTCGCCAAACATGCGCAGCAGCTCGCCGAGGTGGCTAGCGGTGGGCGGTACACCGGGTACGGGTTCCAAAGTCGCCACCTCCACCAGTCCCAGCCAGTCCTGCAAATAGACCCACGATTTGTGGTGCGCAACGACGAGTTTACCTCGCAGAACTCCCGCCCGGTCCTCCCAGGCCACAATGGCTTCCCGCCAGCGTTCAAGGAAATCCGCAGCCCCTTGCCTGTAGCCCTCGGCATTGGCCGGATCCAGCTGCGCCATTCTCCCAGTCAGGGCTTGCGTAATGATGAGTATATTGTGCGGATTGACCTGTACATGCGGGTTGCCCTGTGGATGCATATCGCCCTTGGCCCGATCAACACTGGCCGGCACATCCAGGCGCGGCACGAAGCTGCTGGCCTCGAAGTAGCCAATATTGCCCGGTCGCACGTCCGGATTGTTGGCCTTGCTCAGCAATTGGGGCAGCCAGCCGATTTCAAGTTCAGCTCCAGAACAAATCAACAAGTCGGCCTTGCGAAGCTTGGCGATCAAGCTGGGACGCGCCTGGATGTAGTGGGGATCCTGCAGGGCATGGGTGGCGCTGTCAGTTTTGACCAGGTTGCCGCCTATTTCCACCGCCAGGGCTTCCCATTCCGGTTCACAGGTGAACACCAGCAGGTCCGCCTGCACCAGAGGCGCCGTGACCAGGAGGATCGCCAGGTAAATACATCGATGCATGAGGCGTCCCCTAAAAACTGTGCGCACCGTGTGCGCCGATGCTGAAGATATATTGCAGGCCCCATTGATTGTCGTCGATTTCCCCTGCCTCGTCCCGTGTGTACTGCAATCGCAGGCGGCTGAATTCGCTGTTTGACCAGTCCGCCATCAGGCTGTATCGGGAAGGATCGCTGCCTGCAAGAGCCAGGGCTGTACCGTCAAACGCGGGTCCGGGGTCATTGCTGGACAGGGCTTCCAGCCGGGCACCCAGACGCCAGGCGGGCATGAACTGGTACACCGCCTGCGCATACCAGCCGTCCTGGTCTATGTCCCAGGGTAGTTCCTGCCTGTCAGACAAGAGGTACATACCCTTTTCACTGCGCTGAAGGTATTCGAACTGGAACTTGAAATTTCGCTGCTTCCAATTACCGTTCGGCGCCCATTTCCAGACGAAATCGGCTATCCACACGTCAGTGTCACCGGTAAACAGAAGCGGATCGACCTCATCACCAGACTCTCGTTCTTTATTTTCTCCAGATAGGTAGGAGATGCCGGCTTGCCAACTATGGCTGATACCGGCATCTCCACCGAGGCGAGCATGCAACGTGTGTGCGCCGAATCCGGAATTGCCGGCGCCAACGAAGGGATAACGGTCGCCGCGCAATATTTCCCCACCCAGCTCGATATACAGATCACTTGGCGCCACCCAGTTCAGACGGGCCCCGTCATCGATATACTGGCCACCCAGGAAGGCCTGGTAGGCCAATGGTTGGTCCACAAAATCCCAGCTGTGGGCGTGCTTCTCATTCAGATATCCGACATTGGAAAACATCCGTCCGAAACGCGCGGAGAAACCGGCCGGCAGGCTGAGGGTCTCGATCCAGGCCTCCTCGATTTCAACGGCTGTTTCGTTGTTCTCGATTGCCACGGACATCGTCAGCCATGCGGTGAACTTGTCATCCACATTGGCATTGATGCCGATCTCGGTCTCGCCCAGTGCAAACCCTTCAGCCACGGGACGGGATTCACCGCCGAGCGGGAAGCCAGGGATAGTGTATTGCCCTGGGTCGTTGTCATAGGCCCAGGCCTGGCCCTGGAAAATTACCCCAATAGCAGGATTGAAGGAATTGCTGCCTGCGCGTGGACCTGCGGCTACGGGCTCTGCTGCACGCACGGCCTGTTGCGCCGCCGCTGCGTTTTCTGCAGCCAGCGCCAGATTAACTTCTGCCGTCTTCAGCCTGCGCTCCAGTTCCGAGATCCGGGCCTCGTAATCGGTCCGTATCTGTTCCATGTCCTTGCGTAGCTGTGCAATTTCATCTTGCGCCTGCGCCTGTGGTGTAGTGGTGAAACAGCATGCCAATAGCACGCCTGTAAAAAGAATACGATTCATATCGCCTCCAGATTTCCAACCCACGACTGCCGACACACGGCAGCAGTGGTACGAACAGAAAAGTCAGAAATTTAGGCGATTGAGGGCGGTGCGCGGGGGTTCTGGTCGTGGTATGCCGCACAGGATTGCTGGCAATCAGTACCGGCCTGGTTGGTATGGAACTTTTCGAGGTCGGGCAACTCAGGTACCGCGTTCGATGCCGGCTCGACGGATGGCTGGGTTCCACTGACACACAAGGGACATTGCTGGGTGTCGTCCGGACCCATCGCGTGCCCAGCTTCATGCGCTGCCATGGCAGCGTGACTGGCTGTCATTAACAGCGCCAACAGCAACAGCGTGAGAGGCGATCGTTTACGCATGCTCATATTCTATACGATAATTACACTATCTGCGCCAACGTGGGCGCAGAGGACAACGAGGCGTTGTTTGAGGCGCTCGGCGCTCACCAGGGCTATGTAAAAGAACTAGCCAGCTGAAGGTCCGCTTGTGGCCGAGGCTGTGTGAAAACTATTTGGCGGTCATCAAAAGTGGGACAGCATTTCACAAACAAGGTGACTAACAGTCTATTTGGATTCAAAATCCCCACCTTTAAGCTTGAAAGCACAAAATCCAGAAGTTATTTCCCACTTGATTTTTGGAGTTTTGAGTTTTCACACAGCCTCGGCCGAAAGCGGAAGTTAAATGTCGCTCAATCCTTGGTACAAAAAAAGGTCTGCTAACGGCCAAAAGCGGACCTTGTATTTACTATAAAATTGTGCTATTCAGTGATTCTTTTGGCATTTGGTGACTTAACAGGTACGCTTTCCAGTAAGAGTGGACACAAAGAGACCAGCCATTGTCATTATTCAACGAACTCAAGCGCCGTAACGTATTTCGGGTGGGTATCGCCTACCTGATTGGTGCCTGGTTGTTGGCACAGATTGCTGAACTGCTGTTGGATACCTTTAATTCACCTGATTGGACCATGCAATTCATTGTTGTGGTCTTGATAATCGGCTTGCCGCTAGCCTTAGTTCTTTGCTTGGGCATTTGAGATGACGCCCGATGGCATCAAGAAAGAGAAAGACGTTGATCGCAGCCATGTGTGACGTCAGCCCATATGGGGCCAATCAACTGCTTTAACTAAGAGACACTTCTGCTATTTTTAACCTGAAGCAGAGGAGTCTCAATATGAGCATGTCAAACACCACCAAACGGGTCAAGGAGATCCGCCGCAATACCCGTCGCAAGTTCTCGTCAGAGGAAAAGATCCGTATCGTACTGGATGGATTGCGCGGTGAAAGCTCGATCGCTGAACTGTGTCGCCAGGAAGGTATTAACAACAATCTGTATTACCGCTGGAGCAAGGATTTTCTGGAGGCCGGTAAAAAGCGCCTGTCAGGAGATACCGTCAGAGAAGCCAACAGCGATGAAGTGGTTGGTCTCAGAAAAGAAAATACCACCCTCAAGCAAGCCGTTGCCGAACTGTACCTGCGCAATGACTGGCTTAAAAAAAGTCTCACTGGGCAGGGTGTGACATTGGACGAAGACTGATGTACAGCGCATCTGAAAAGCTGGCCATTATCCGCCTGGTGGAAGACTCGGAGTTATCCGTGCGCAGGACTCTGGTCGAGATCAACGTCAGTCGCAGCAGTTTCTACCGTTGGTATCAGGCTTATGAACGCGATGGCCCTGATGGCTTCAGTGACGTGGTCAACCTATTTGATACAACCCAGTTAAGCAGCTTTTCTTAATTCCGTCATTTCCATTTCATACTGATTCGGGCTTCTGTAATCGAGGTACGAATGCAGTCTGTAACTGTTATAAAACATCGATATGTAATCCAGAATATCCTGCTGTGCTTCATATCGAGTCTGGTAGTGCCGCCAATGCACCCGTTCTTGTTTCAAGCTGCCGAAGAAGCTCTCCACAACGGCGTTGTCCCAGCAATCACCTTTTCGGCTCATGCTGCCTTTGAAGCCATGTGCTTTCAATAATTTCCTGAAAGCCTTACTGGCATACTGCGATCCGCGGTCAGAATGATGGATCAACCCCGCCGTTGGCCTACGCAACCAGATCGCCATCGTCAAAGCATCACACACCAGCTGTGCTGTCATTTGGCTGCTCATACTCCAGCCAACAACTTTTCTGGAATATAAATCAATAACCACAGCCAGGTACAGCCAGCCTTCCCGGGTCCAGACATAGCTGATGTCTGAAGCAAATACCTGGTTGGGTTGCTCAACATCAAATTGTCGTTCCAACAAATTCTCAAATAACGGCAATTTGTGATTGCTGTTGGTGGTCACTTTGAATTTCTTCTTATGCCGAACTTGAATACCCGCTTCTTTCATCAGCTTCACAGTCTTCGTTCTGCTGATCGGAAAACCCAATGCATTCATTGCTCTTTTCATGCGCCGCCGGCCATAGGTGTACTTGCTGGCAATGGCTATATCCTTCATCCAGTCCAGCATCTCCTGGTGCTCTGGATCAGCCAGTCTGGCTTCTGTATTTCGCCGATAGTGGTAATAACCCTGTCGGCTGACGCCCAGTACTCGACACATCAGGTCGATTGGCCAGGTCTTCTTATGTTGGGTGACAAACAAATATCTCATTTCATTTCTTTGGCAAAGAAGACCGTCGCTTTTTTTAGGATTTCTTTCTCCATTCTCAGGTTTTTGACCTGCGATCTTAACTTCCGGATTTCCTCCTGTTCCGGTGTTAGTTTGCCGTTCCCGCGGAAAGCCTGACCGCCATCGGACCGCTGTTCTGAAACCCACCGACCAAGCATATTGCTATTAAGCCCAAGGCTTCTGGCCGCTTCTGCACGGCTATAACCTTGATCGAGTACCAAACTGACTGCATCCAGTTTGAACTCCTTTGAATACTTTTTTCTGCTACTCAATTTACTTCTCCCAGTTAAATAAATTATCTCTTAACTGGGTTGTACAATCTATTGGACCACGTCACCTGTTCACCTTGCAGACCTGGCGGCTTTTACTCTGGCAACCGGACTGCGGCAAAGGAATGCCTGCTTTCTTAAGTGGAGCCAATTGGACATGGAACGTGGCATGGCCTGGATTCATGCAGATGAGTCCAAGTCGGGCAAGGCGATTGTGGTGCCGCTCAATAGCGATGCACTCAACGTTTTGCACAGGATTGAGGGACTACACCCGGTCTATGCGTTTACCTACCAGGGTAAGCCGATGGCACGGGCCTCGACCAGGGCCTGGTATAAGGCGTGTGAGCGTGCAGGGATCGAAAACTTCCGCTGGCACGACCTGCGACATACCTGGGCCTCGTGGCATGTTCAGTCCGGCACCAGCTCCCAGGAGTTGATGGAATTGGGGGGCTGGTCTTGCATGGAGATGGTTTTGCGCTACGCGCATTTGGGGGGTGAACACCTCAAACGCGCCTCGAAAAGGATCGAGGGCACAAATCTGTCACAAAACGCGAGTGCTCGAAAATTGAAGTTAGTCGTAAGTCGTTGAAAAGATTGGTGCCCAGGGGCGGAATCGAACCACCGACACGCGGATTTTCAGTCCGCTGCTCTACCGACTGAGCTACCTGGGCTTTGGGGTATGGAAGAGAGCGCGCTATTAAACAGGCGGGCGCGTTTCAAGTCAACCTGTGAACTTGAAAAATGCATGCTTATTCCGGCACGTAGCCTCCGGGTTTTTCAGATCCGCCGCGGAAAAAGAACTTTTCCATTTCCCCTTCCAGGAATTTACGGTGCTCCGGGTTGATCGGGCTGAGGCGGTGTTCGTTAATCAGCATGGTCTGGTGATTGAGCCAGTCCTGCCAGGCCTGGGCCGAAATATGATCGAATATCTTTTTCCCCAGTTCACCTGGATAAGTCTGAAAGGGCAGGCCCGGGAGTTCTTTTCCCAATAATTGGCATTTAACCATGCGTGACATATTAATATTCCTGATGATGTTGCCTGAGCAAGTTCAGAACCGGTTTCGGAAGCCCAACGTGGGACCATTCATCCTGATTGAACCAGCGTTGCTCAGGCGATGTTTCAATTTTTCCGGGCTTGGGATCTGTGCGGGCGATTCTTGGCCTGATTTTGATGCGCATATGCGTGAGCCGGTGTTGAATCTCCGGCATTTTCAAAAACTGGTGTGCTTCGTAGCCGAATCGATTTGCCAACATTTGTTCATCTTCATTTTCCGGGAGCGACCACAATCCACCCCAGATTCCTGCAGGCGGTCGCTTTTCTAGCAGTACCTCGCCATCACCCCTGGACAGAATCAGCATATGTATTTGTTTTTCGCTGATTTTGATACGGGGTCGCCTGGCTGGGAATTTATCTGTGGTGTCGGACCCGAATGCGGCGCAATCCATGTTGACCGGACAAACCGGGCAGCGTGGTCTGCTTCGGGTGCAAATCGTGGCACCCAGATCCATAATGGCTTGTGTGTAATCGGCCCCCCGCAGCACCGGCAGATAATCTTTGGCAGCCTTGTAAAGCGCTCTCAGCACGGCCGGTTTCCCGGCCCACCCCCCGATTCCTTCATGACGCGACAGTACCCGACGAACGTTGCCGTCCAGTACCGTGGCTGGTACGTCCCAGGCCAGGGAAATAATGGCATTTGCGGTGCTCTCGCCGATGCCGGGCAGTGAAATCAATGCTTTCACGCTATCAGGAAATTCGCCACCGAACTGGTCTGTGATGAGTTTAGCCGCCTTGTGCAGATTGCGGCCCCGTGCGTAATAACCCAGTCCGGCCCAGAGCGACAGCACATCATCCTGGCTGGCTATTGCGAGTGCCTGTAGATCAGGAAATCGATGCATGAACTTTTGGAAATAGGGGATCACGGTTGACACCTGGGTCTGCTGCAGCATTATTTCTGAAACCCAAACCCGGTAGGGTGTGCGTGGAAGTTGCCATGGCAGGTCTTTGCGGCCGTGGATATCCCACCAGGCCAGCAGGCGATCTGAAAACAGGCCATTGCTCACCTGCTACTCCAACGGCAGGATGGCATGGATGAAAGACCCCGCATCGAAAGGCCTCAGGTCATTGGCCGATTCCCCAACGCCGATGAAACGGATCGGTATACCCAACTCACCCGCGATCGCGAATAACACACCGCCACGAGCGGTACCGTCCAGCTTGGTAATGGTGATGCCGGTCAAGGTGACTGCTTCATTGAATTGCCTGGCCTGGTTCAGCGCGTTCTGGCCATTGCCGGCATCAAGTACCAGCATTACCTCGTGCGGGGCTGAATCATCAATTTTCGACATCACGCGGTGGATTTTTTTTAGCTCCTCCATCAGGTTCAACTGGGTATGAAGACGCCCGGCAGTATCTGCGATCAGCACATCCATCCCCTTGGCCTTTGCGGACTGCAAGGCGTCAAACAGCACCGCTGCGGAATCTGCACCGCTGCCCTGGGCGACTACCGGTACGTCATTTCGCTGACCCCATGACTGCAGCTGTTCGACGGCGGCAGCACGGAATGTATCACCCGCGGCCAGCATGACGGACAAGCCGTCTTGTTTGAATCGCTGAGCCAGTTTGCCAATGGTGGTAGTCTTGCCTGCGCCGTTGACCCCGACCATCAGAATGACAAACGGTTTCCTGCTCTCATCGATCACCAGGAATTGTTCACACGGCTCGATCAGCTCAAAGAGTTCAGCCTGCACAGCTGGCAGCAAAGAAGCGGGATCTTTAATGGTCTTATTGCCGATCGCGGCACGTAAATTGTCCATGATATCGAGGCTGGCTTTTACACCGACATCGGCGGTAAGCAAGGTGGTTTCCAGCTCTTCGAGCAGGTTCTCATCAAGTGCCGGGAAAGCGGATAAAATCGCCTTCAGCTTTTGCCCAAATTGACTGCGTGACCGTTCCAGCCTGTTATCCAGCGGCTCGGCTCCGGCCTGTTCGACCGGACGCAACTGGACATCCTGCAACTCGCCCTGCAGCGTTTGTCCTTTGGCATCTTTTTTCTTCTTGAAAATGCGAAACATTGAAGCCCTGGTGCCCGGATTAAACGGGAAAGAGTAAAAGCGATATGCTATCAGCTTGTCGCCACCTGAGAAGCCCCTAAATGAGAAGAATTTGATGCCAGTAAGAACCGACAGGGGCAGCGTTCGAATTATTGCCGGGCAATGGCGCAGCCGGCGTTTGCCGGTTGTCGATGTACCGGGTTTGCGGCCCAGTGGTGACCGCAGCCGCGAAACACTGTTCAACTGGCTGCAGGCCTACATTCCCGGGACCAACTGCGCAGATCTTTTTGCAGGTACCGGTGCGCTGGGCTTTGAAGCCGCATCCCGGGGTGCTGCGGCCGTAGCGATGGTAGAAAGCAATTCGCGTGTGCTTGAACATCTTCAAAACAACAGCGAACTGCTGGGCGCCTCCCAGGTGAGCCTGCATCATGGAGATGCGCTGTTGTGGCTGGAAAAACAGCCGCCGGACAGTTATGGCATGTTGTTTGTAGATCCACCATTCCAGGATCGCCGCCATGAATTGGTATTACAGAAGATTGAGCAATCTGCCTGTCTGCAAACGGGTGGGTTTGTATACCTGGAAACGCCTGCTACCCAGTCTCAACTCAAATTGCCACCCCGATGGTCGATCTGGCGGGAAAAGGTACTAGGTGAGGTGCGGATGCAGGTAATGCGGGTAGTTAGGTAGCGCTTGGTCACTACTCACTATAAAATACCTGTCCCTTAAAACAACGTGAAGGACAGACTTGATGAGTTCTCACCAGATCGCCGTTTATCCCGGCACTTTTGACCCGGTAACACATGGTCATACCGATCTGGTCACCCGTGCAGCGCGGGTGTTTGGCAAGGTGATCGTAGCAATCGCAGAAAGCCCACATAAAACACCGTTATTTTCATTGCAGGAAAGAATCCAAATGACACGGGGTGAGCTGAGTGAATTGGAAAATGTCAAAGTGGTCGGTTTTGAGAACCTGCTGATCGATTTTGTCCGCGATGCGGGGGCTGGAGTCATCATCCGAGGCCTTCGTGCCGTTTCTGATTTTGAATATGAATTCCAGTTGGCCAGTATGAATCGCCACCTGGCAGAAGACATAGAAACCATGTTCCTGACACCCGATGAGGACTACAGCTTTATTTCGTCTTCGCTGGTCAAGGAAATCGCCCGACTGGATGGCAATGTGTCTGATTTCGTCGGAATTGAGGTACAGGCAGCCCTGAGAGAGCGGTTTGGCACTTAAAATCACCGACGAGTGTATTAACTGTGATGTCTGCGAGCCCGAGTGTCCGAACCAGGCAATATCGCAGGGATTGGATTACTACGTCATCGACCCGAACCTGTGCACCGAATGTGTCGGGCATTTCGATACCCCGCAGTGCGTTGAGGTGTGCCCGGTTGAGTGTATTCCGAAAGACGAGTTGAACGAGGAAACAGAGGGACAACTGTGGGAAAAGTACCACCGCATAACCAGCCAGGCGTAATCGTAAATAAACTGGTTTCGATTTTGTTTATCTTGCTGCTGTGCGGGGTTGCACAGGCCGCGTCCTTTGAACCGCAGTGGGGCAGGGACGGCATGGTATCCACCACGGTCGGGCCTTCAGCCGCGGCCGGGCAACTCATCCTGGAAAGCGGTGGCAATGCCGTAGATGCGGGCATCGCAACGGCGTTTGCAGCGGCAGTGGTGCATCCATTCAGTTCCGGACTGGGAGGTGGTTTGCTGGCAGTGGTTTATGATTCGGCAAGCAGCACAAGCCGTTCACTGGATGCACGGGAAACCGCCCCATCTTCAGCTTCGGCCAAATACTTCGAAGAGAACCCCGAAACCATCGGCAGCGGTGTGCGCTCCGTTGGTGTGCCCGGCATGGTCCAGGGCCTCTGGGCCTTGCACCAGGAATACGGGAGCATGCCATGGAAGGACCTGATCGAGCCTGCAATCGAGCTTGCAGAGCAAGGGGTCGAGGTCAGCATCTGGCATCACAATATAGTCGAGCGTGTCGCTGAACGCCTCAAGGAATATCCCGAAACCTATCGCATTCAGACTGTTGACGGGTTTGCCCCTCCTCTGGGTTGGATTTTTGTTCAGCACGACCTGGCCAAAACGCTGCGCCACATTCAGAAAAAGGGCGGCAAGGCACTCGCAGTAGGGCCCATCGCCAGCAAAATTGAAAAGGCCACGGGCGGTGTCATTACTGAATTGGATCTTGCACGCTACTCGGCCAAATGGCGTGAGCCCATCCGCGGAAATTACCGTGGTTACGAGTTCGTAAGTATGCCGCCGCCCAGTTCCGGCGGTGTGTTGATTTTGCAAATGCTCAACATCCTGGAGCGTTATGACCTCACTGCGCTGGGCAAGGACTCCAGTGAATTTATTCATCTGTTCGCCAGTGTCATGAAAATAGCCTTTGAAGACCGTGCCGAACACCTGGGTGATACCGACTTCTGGGAAGTGCCGATTGAACGATTAATATCTGAAGAATACGCGGATCAGCAAGCTTCAAGATTGAACCCGCAGGGTCAGCCAAAGGCCGGCGTTGCGGTCAACCAGGTTCCGGATGATGCGGGTACAACGCATATCTCGGTAATGGACCGGCACGGCAACGCAATCGCGATCACGCAAACGATCAACACCATATTTGGTTCCAAAATTACGGTTCAGGGTACCGGAATTGTTCTGAATAATGAAATGGATGACTTCTCGATTGGCCCCGAGCTGACCAATGCCTGGGAAGCGGTAGGCTCGGCGGCCAATTCAGTGGTCGCTGGAAAGCGGCCGCTCTCGTCCATGACGCCCACCGTGGTATTGAAAGACGGCAGGCCCGTCATGGTCCTTGGTTCGTCAATGGGAACGACGATTATCTCGTCAGTACTGCATACCCTGATTAATGTGATCGATTTCGGCTTCGACGCACAGCGTGCGGTGAACGCCGCCCGTTTCCATCACCAGTGGAAACCGGATAGTTTGTGGATGGAACCGGAGTTCCCGTTGGATGTGCGTAAGAAGCTGGAAATACTGGGCTGGAGCATCCGGGAAAGGGCGTTTATGGGCGCATCCGAGCTGATAATTTTTGACCCGAAGAGCTGCTTGTTCTGGGGCGGCGCTGACGGGCGGCGTGACAGCCGTGCTATAGGCGTAAACATCGGCGAAGTGCAAAGGCCTTCAGTAGCCGTTAATTGTGCCGAGACGATTCCAAAGGCCACTGGGGTAATTCCCGAGTAAGGAAAAGAATATGAAAACCATCATCCTAGCCATCGTGCTGTCTGTTCTTGTTGCTTCTCCGCTTTGCGCAGAAATCACACATGACCAGATTGACCAGGCCGCATCTGAAGTTCAGGAGCAGGTGGTTGAGTGGCGACGCTGGTTTCATCAATACCCGGAATTGAGCAACCGGGAGTTCAATACCGGCAAGCGCGTTGCCGAGATATTGACCGAAATGGGTCTCGAGCCGAAAACCGGCATTGCGCTAACGGGTGTTACCGCTGTCATAAAAGGTGGCAAGCCAGGACCGCTGGTGGCCATACGGGCTGATATCGATGGTTTGCCAGTGACCGAGCAAACCGGGCTTCCATTCGCTTCAACAGCCCGGACGATATTCAACGACCTGGACGTTGGCGTAATGCACGCCTGCGGCCACGATGCGCATATGGCCATGGCACTGGGTGCCGCGAAAATACTGAATGACATGAAAGCGGAGTTGGAAGGATCTGTAATGCTGATTTTTCAGCCGGCAGAAGAAGGCCCGCCGGGGGAAGAGGAAGGTGGTGCTTCGCTGATGCTGGAAGAAGGCATATTTGACAATGGAGTCCCGGAGGCGGTATTTGGCATTCACGTTGGAATCAGCCAGCCGGGTGGTCAATTTGCAGTTAAGCCCGGCCCGATGATGGCAGCGTCTGACCGCTACATGATCACTGTCAAAGGCCGACAGACTCACGGCGCCCGGCCATGGGACGGGGTTGACCCCATTGTTGTTGCAGCACAGATCGTAATTGGACTGCAGACCATTGCCAGCCGCCAGGTGGACGTGACCAAGGCGCCTTCAATTATCAGCGTGGGGCGCGTCAGTGGAGGTGTGAGGTACAACGTGATTCCGGATCAGGTCCTGCTGGAAGGAACGATCCGGACATTCGATCCCGAAATGCGGGAGTACATTCACGCAGCAGTCCAACGAACCGCAAGGTCGATCGCAGAAAGCGCAGGTGCGGGAATAGACTGGTATTTGAATCCCGGTCCACCCGCATTAATTAATGCACTGACCGAATTGGTGATGCCGGCACTGGAAAGAGCATCCGGTAAACCGGTGGTGTCCCTGAATCCGCAGACCGTGGCCGAGGATTTTTCCGAATTTGGAATGGTAACGCCCAGTGTGTACGTTTTTCTCGGCAATTGGCCCGAAGAACTGGATCCGGCAACGCAGCCAACCAATCACTCACCCTTATTCCACATGCATGAGCCTTATATGGAGCGCGGTGTCAAAGCTTTTAGCCACATGGTGGTCGACTACCTGCAAGCGCATTAAAAGATGAAAATAAGTTTTCAGGATATGTGGAAAGGACACCTTCTCCTGTTCGAGCATCCTTCATTGCCCAATTATGAAGACGCAACAGGATGGCGTTTGTTAATTACTTTCGGAACGCTTGTGCTCCTGGTTATTCCCGCTCTTCAATCCGGTTTTGCTTTTCTTGATCTCAGCAATCAAGACTGGGGCCGGCTGCTTTTGGTGTGCACTTTTCTATCTGCATTTTTATTATGATGCGAATGTATGTAAAAGGCGATTCAAGAATAATAGGATTGAGATATTGGCGTGACTGGACATCAAGAGAAAAGGTGTATTTTTTACAAACTGTCCCGTTAATCCTCGTTTTATTTATCGCGCTATTTCAACAACACTTCAGGCAGCTTATAGGTAACTATGGTTTGGTCGGTTTTATCACGTTTTCGGTACTTACGGGCTTAATATGGGGGGTGACGCAGGAGTTTATCTACAGGGGGCTGTTGCAAACCGAGCTGGTTCGTCGAATTGGATCAATCGGAGGAATTGTTGCCGCCAATTTGATCTACACTGCAGGCCCTTTGCATATTAACTATTTTCACTTTGGGTCGGATACACCCGTTCAGTGGACAATGCTTACAACCATATTTGGCATTGGCTTATTATTTGGAACTATTTACCATCGTTCAGGGAATTTATGGATTCCCGCCGTCTTTCATGGATTATGGCCGTTAAATATGACCTGACGGTATCTGCTTGGGCTGCTGACCCCGAATCAGGATGCGCCTAGTTTCTTTCGCGCCAAAGTAGTGCGGCAATCAGGCCTGGAATAAGGATACCCAGCAGGCTGACCCACTGTGGTACATCCCAGTCACCGATGGTGACCGGAACGCCGTTGAGTATTCTGAGCAGGTGTCCAATAGCGACCAGTGCGAACACGATAATCGCCAGTTGTGTGCCAGTTTTCATGGAATTTCTCCTGTATTTCTCTTCATCTTAAGCATAGTCAAAATTGTGAAAACCTGTAACAAGGTCTAAACTAATATTAAATAGGGGTTTGAGGGAGCCATACTGTAATGGAATGAATTCCGGTGTGCATGCCGGAGCAGAGGTCGTAAGCTTTCCCTCCAAAGTTGACAGGTAATAACTAGAGCTTTCTGGCAGGATAGCCACCAGGAGGCCAAGATGAAACGAAGTCGATTTACCGAAACCCCGATCATTTCGATCCTCAAAGAAGCCGATGCCGGCGCCAAAGTGAAAGATATTTGTCGGCGTCACGGCATCAGCGATGCGACCTACTACAACTGGAAATCCAGGTACGGTGGTATGTCTGCCTCCGATCTGAAGCGCATGAAGGAAATGGAACGGGACCTGGGCCAGTACAAGCGCATGTATGTAGAACTGGCGCCCGAAAACTTTGCCTTGAAGGACGTCATTGAGCGAAAGCTCTGAGGCCATCGGAGAAGCGCGAGATCGCGAGTTATCTGGTGGCCAAACACCAACTTCCAGTAAAGCGGGCGGTGGCAGCGGTGAAGCTGTCACGAACGGCTTACTACCGAAAGTTGAAAGGAAGACGAGTCCTGAATGATCGGCCGGTCATTGATGCACTGAACAAACCGGTCGAGGCCAACACTCGTTGGGGCTTCTGGATGTGTTTTGATCGTCTGCGCCTGGATGGTCATGCCTGGAACCACAAGCGGGTATGGCGCGTGTACTGCGAGATGAAGCTGAATCTGCCACGACGGAAGAAGAAACGCCTGCCACAGCGAGAACGACAGAGCATGGAAGTAATCCCACTGCCCAACCAGGTGTGGTCGATGGATTTTATGAGCGATGCGTTATATCGGGGTCGGCGCTTCAGGACGCTGAACATCCTGGATGAAGGGGTCAGGGAGTTACTGGCCATCGTGATCGATACCTCGATTCCTTCCGGGCGTGTCATCCGCACTCTGGAGCAGCTGGTTGAGCTGCGCGGCAAGCCAACGGCGATCCGGGTGGACAACGCTCCCGAGTTCTGTGCCCAGGCGTTTATCGACTGGTGCAAGGAACACGGCATTGAGATCCGTTACATCCAGCCTGGCAAGCCCAACCAGAATGCGTGTATTGAACGATTTAACAAAAGCTATCGAGAAGAAGTGCTCAGTGCGCACTTGTTTTCGACTCTGGAACAGGTGCGAGAAATCACCGAAAAATGGATGAAAATCTATAATGAATACCGACCGCACAGGGCATTGGGGCGCATACCGTCAGCGATGTATGTGCGCAATTTAATGCTGGAAAACTCTAGTTTAGAACTGTAACCCTTGTGGGGAAGCTTACGAGGAGAGTTTTAAAATGAAGGGCAGACTGAATTTAATTAAAGCAAGCGCAGTAATCGTTCTGCTTGCATCATCAGCTTCAGCGCTTGCAGAGCATGCTTGGAGCGTTTACCACATTGCAACCAAGGTTCATCCGATACCTCTAAAGGTGGTCGATAGCATGACCAATGATTGGCAGGATGAGTTTGATACATCGCTTTCAAAGTGGAATCAATCCAGCCGCTTGGCAATGGTAGTCGATTCAGCTAACGATAAGAGAAACACACGCAAGAAATGTAATATGGTCAATGGCCAGATGCGCGTGTGCAACGCAAACTACGGCGGTGTCCCGTGGGCAGGATTAGCGACAATATATATTGATAACAATGGCCATATCACGAAGGGCACAGCCAAGATGAACGATTTCTATTCATACGATCAAAAATTCAGAAATCATCTTGCATGCCAGGAGATTGGGCATGTATTTGGATTGGGCCACACCTCCGAAGATGGCTCCAGCCAGGGAACCTGGCTGGATTATTCAAATGATATCAGCAGCCAATGGCCAAACTCCCATGATTACGACATGTTGGAACTCATTTACGGCCATCTAGATTCCTACAACAGCTATGACGACTCTGATGGTGGCGGTGACCCACCGGACGATGGTGGTGGTTGTAAGGCGCCCCCAGGCAAAGGCTGCAACAAGAATGGTGCGGGCGCTTCTGTTGGCGGACCGCCAATGGGTCTTCCTGTCTACGTTGGCCTGCACCACGAAATCTGGATCGCAGCAGATGGTAACGATGGTTACTGGGTTCACCGTGTTACCCTGGTGCCTGAAGAATTTGACCGGCGTTAAAGCGATCACATCGATCAAGCGATAAGAATAATGCAAGAATGAAAAGCCCGGCATTGCCGGGCTTTTTTTGGCGCTCCTCTATTTGAACTGAGGTTTGATATACGCCCTTGGCATCTCCGGGTTCTCAGGCAGGTAGCGATCACGTAATTCGGTTTGGCGGGATTTCATTTCCATGAGCTGCCCATTGATCACCACCAGTTCTGCAACCGAAGTGACTTCCAGGGGATCGCCGGACCACAGCACCAGGTTGGCCGGTTTCCCGCGCTCGATGCTGCCCTGCTGGTCTTGCACACCGAAAATCTTCGCCGGGTTGGTGGTCAAAGCGGCCAATCCGGTAGCATGCGGCAGGCCATAGGAAACTGCATTGCCCGCCATTTGCCGCTGTTTTCGGGCGTTATGGCTGCCGGCGCCGTTTATGGCGATTGTTACACCAGCGGCGTGCAATAGCGCGGCGTTGTCCAGGCGCGATCCAAGCGCGTCAAAACTGGAAGGCAGGTTTTGCAACGGATTCAGCAATACCGGCACATCGGCCTCTGCCAGGTGGTCTGCAACCATCCAGGCCTCGGCGCCTCCGGAAATTACAGCCCTTAAGCCGAATTCATCGGCAAAATTGATGGTTTGCAGGATATCGCTGGCGCGGTTAACCGAGAAAATGACTGTACCACCTTCGGCATATTGAGCCAGCACCTGTCGTCCGTTCCGGGTAAGAAGGCCTGGTTCGTTGCTGGCGGTCGGATTACTGGCCTCGTCCACGGCCTGTTCCAGCAACATCCATTGTGCTGCGGGCGAACCTCCGGCAAGGCTTGCCGCATTGCCACCGATGCTGACGAAAAGAACGTGATCACCTGCAAAGCTTTCATAGCCACCATCCAGCGACACGATGCGGCCCTGGCCGCCAATGATGGTGCCATTTGGGCTGGTGCCCAGCATGGTGAAAGAATAGCCTTCGATACGTGCCACCGGCACCAGGCTTGAATGCGGGTTGTAGGCAGGAACAACATCGAACTCCGGCCGCATCGATGGCATATCTATGGAACCGTCCATGGATTCCTCTACACCTGAAACTTCTCCAACTCCGATGGTTGTTACACCGGCGAAGAAGCCGGGGGTGAGGATACGCCCACTGGCTTCAATGATCTTGTAGTCATCACCAGGATGATTCAGGTCATGACCTATACGACGGATATTGCCGTCTTCGACAAGGACGTCAGTACTTTCGAGGGTGCCGTTTGGCCCCATGGTATGCACCGTGGCACCACGGATAAGCAGGTTATCGGCCTGCACCTGGAAAACAAAAGAGCAGGTGGCAATCAGGAAGGCTTTCGCCATCATGTTCATCGCGAGACCCCCTGTAGCTGTCCAAGTTCGAAATCCGACACTGGCTGTAGCTCCGGGTTAGCGCGGTTATAAACCAGCGCGCCATCGATGAACACCTGATCAGCCTTGGCATACACGCTGAACGGATTACCGTTCCAGATCACCACGTCTGCCATTTTGCCCGGCTCAAGCGTACCGGTTTGATCGATAATGCCCATAGATTTTGCCGGGTTGGCGGTGATCCATTGAATCGCATGTTCAGGAGTAATATCCATGCCCGCGCGACGACCACGTGTCATGGCTTTGGCCGCTTCCTGGTTGAGACGCTGAATGCCCTCGGACGAATCAGAATGCACAATGGCGCATCCGCCTTTGGGCCGGTCCACCAGCGCGATGTTTTCCTGGATGCCATCGTAGGCCTCCATCTTAAATCCCCACCAGTCAGCCCAAAGCGCGCCGCAGGTGCCGGCCTCGGCCAATTTCGCAGCGACTTTGTAGGCCTCAACGCCATGATGGAATGCGCTGACTTTGTAGCCGAACTCATCGGCCATATCGAGGACGGTCACCATCTCATCGGCACGGTAGCAGTGCATATGAACCAGGATTTCACCGCGCAGGACGGCTCCGAGCGTTTCGAGCTTCAGGTCGCGCTCTGGCTTCTTGAGGTCCTCTTCTCCCGCCGCCAGCTTTTGTTCGTAAGCGTCCCAGTCCTCGTTATACTTTTGCGCTTCAATCCATGCCGCCCGGTATCCAGCCATATTGCCCATGCGGGTCATCGGTGCCTTGCTTTTATCCCTGCCATAAACGCGTTTGGGGTTCTCCCCGCAGGCCATTTTCATACCGTGCGGTGCGCCGGGGAACTTCATGCCCTGGTAGCTGTTGCTATAGACGTTTTTGATCGTGACTCCTCTCCCGCCAATCAGGTTTCCGGAGCCCGGTAAAACCTGCATGGATGTGATGCCGCCAGCAAGCGCCCGGGAAAACCCCGGATCCTGAGGCCAGATACTGTGCTCCGCCCAGACATTGGGCGTTACGGGGTCGATCATTTCATTACCGTCTGTATGAGCCCATGTTCCGGGGCTTGGATAGACGCCAAGATGCGTATGAACGTCAATCAGGCCGGGGGTGACAAAGCGGCCATGCGCTTCAATAATTTTTACGCCATCGGGTACTTGCCCGGCGCCGGCGAATTCGATTTTTCCATCGGAAATATAGAGATCAGCCGAATCCAGTCGTTCACCGGTACCAGTCAGGATGGTCGCGTTCCTGATCAGGGTCGGTTCCGATGGAAGTGCCTGGTAGGTAGACGGGTAAGGTTCTGCCCGGGCGAATGTTCCCAGCAGGCAAGAGAACAATATGAACGTGGTTGTAATCAGCTTCTTCATGCGAATGGCTATTCCCGGGAATGACGCAAAGGAGGCAATGTTAGAATGAAACAGGGTCAGACTGCGAATTTAATTATAATCTGAAACCATATCAATCCACCGCAGTGGGCAGGCAGGCGCCTGACGACCGCTGTTCACGGCCTGATGACATTATGTTTGACTTCCGTATTCCCAAATTTATACCCAAGTGGGCTGAAAGCAGCCTTGAGAATGGGGAAAACATCCTGGCGGAAAGCAACCAGGGCATCATCCTGTTGTTCAGGGAAGAGGGTATGGAGTTTGCTGTCAAGACTGCCATGGGAAGCGGAACGGCTCGCCGGGCACGCCAGGCAACACTGGTTCGCGAGTGCGTAGCCTATTCCAGGTTGGGTGGGGTGAAGGGCGTGCCGAAGTGCTATGGCATGGTGGCCGATCGATACCTTGTGCTTGAGTACATTCACGGCAAGCCCTACCGGGAGGCTGAGTTTACTGATCGCGACGACTGGTTCAGCCAGTTATTGAACATCATTCGGGAGATTCACAAGCGGGGAGTCAGTCACGGCGACCTGAAATCCAAGTCCAATCTCCTTGTGACAGACCTTGGCCATCCCTGCGTGATCGATTTTGGCACGACGGTTTTGAAGAAAGAAGGATTTCACCCGCTTAACAACCGGATGTTTGAGTACCTGGTGCAGCTGGACTTCAATGCTTGGGTCAAACACAAGTACCAGGGAAACTATGAAGAAGCCTCTGAAGAAGACCGGGAGTTACTTGATTACAGTTTGATGGAGTCTTTATTGCGTAAATATCGAAAGTGGCGAGACGGCTAGTCACTTTCTTTGAAATGGTCGCGGAGCCTTTTCAGCCCTTCATTAATGCTGATCTCGGGCTGGTAGCCCAGGTCGTTCCTGGCTGCGGAAATGTCATACCAGTGTGCAGTTGATAATTGCTCGGCTGACCACTTCGTTACCGGAGGCTCGGACTTCAAGTTTAGTAATTTCCACAGCGTTTGCGTAACCGCTCCGGCAGTTTTCGCGACCCAGGTTGGTATTGCCTTGATTTCCGGTTCCATACCCGCAGCGCCCAGCATGTTCGAAATAATTTCTGCCTGGGGCATTGGCTGATCATTACTGATGAAATAGGTCTTTCCACAAGCAGGGCCATTTTGCTGAATGGCATCCAGTGCAAGCAGGTGCGCATGGGCTGCGTTTTCGATATAAATGGTGTCAATCAATTTGTCACCACCCGGCAATGCAATTTGTCCCCTGGCAGCTTTGGCCATCAGCCGGGGCAGAAGGTGGGGATCGCCCGGGCCCCAGATCAAATGCGGCCTGAGTCCAACGGTTTTCAAATGATCACCGTTTGCCGCCAGCACAAGTCGTTCGCCCAGGGCCTTGGTAGCCGGATAAGGTGAAGAAAAACGTGCCGGGTAGGGCAGGGACTCATCCCCGCCTTCTATATCTCCTCCGTCATGGACCACACTGGGCGAACTGGTATACACCAGGTGGCGTATCTTGTTGACACGACAGGCTGAAATGACATTTTCTGTTCCCAGAACATTGGCCTGGTAATATTCTTCATAAGCCCCCCAGACACCTGCCTTGCCTGCGGTATGAATCACGGCATCGCAACCGCGTGAATCCCGTTTCAACTGCTCAGGATTGCCGAGGTCTCCGCGAATGCTATACACGCCAAGTGGCAACAGATGTGAAGCGGCACTTCTCTGGTAAGCAATGACCTCATTGCCACGGGCCCGCAACTGGCTGCAAATGGCACTGCCCAGAAAACCGCCGCCGCCTGTAACCAGAATTCTCATTTCAGTTTTTCTGCAGCCCAAAGGCCAAGTTTCTCCCGCCCGATTTTTGAATTGTGCCGGATATCGACCGGAAAGCCCGGGTGGAAAAGTATGGTTTCAATTGCAGAAAGACGTTTATGGCTGTTGGCAATCTGCAGCAGGTCGTTACGAATTCGTTCGCGCTGGTGTTTTCCTGGTCTGGAAGATAATTCCACGCACAATACCGGGCCTGATCTGCCAACCGGGTCAGCCTGGACCAGGGCCGTCCTGAAAACCTCGGGGTGCGCATTAAATACCGCCTCCACCTGATCCGGGAACAAGGTGTCATTGCTTGTTTTAACACGCTGAGACTTTCGACCGCAGTACCAAAGTCTGCCCGATTCATCCAGGTAGCCGATATCCCCCATCCGGTGCCAGATCCTGCCCTTGTCATCCGTCATCTTCGCCAGTCGGGTTTGTTCTTCGCGCTGCCAATAGGCATCCGTAGTTGTGGGACCGTGCACAATCACCTCGCCAGTCACGCCGGGTGGCAATAAAAGCTGTTCGTCCAGGTGGTCCACGGCCTCGTCTTTAATGACCATAATGTTGACCTGGTTTGGCAAAACCGCTTTCCCGACACAGATTCCGTCGCCGCGCAGAGTGTGCTCAATCACCTCGTCGCTGAGCTCAGCACTGGAAATGCTGGCCACCGGCAGGCATTCAGTTGCGCCATATGGGGTAAACACCTGTGCATCATCGCGCATTGCAGCCTTCATGGTTTGGACCGCTTCCATGGGGACCGCTGCACCTGCCGATATGAACCGGTTAATTTTTGGCAGCTTGATACCCCGGGATGACGTGTATCTGCCCAGCACACGCAACAAGGCCGGAGATCCGAAAACATTGGTGACCCCGAATCGTTCGATCGCCTGCACAAGCAGTTTCGGATTGGCCCTGGCCGGCCGGGTGGGATCCATCCACGGAATAACCGTGGTCATCCCCAGGGCAGGATCGAACAGGGCAAACGGCGGGAAAGTGGGCAGGTCGACTTCGCCCGCCCTTATTCCGAATGTTGATTGCAGCATCTCTACCTGGGCTGTGAAGTGGCGGTGACGGTATACCACACCCTTGGGGATACCTGTGCTTCCGGAAGTGAACAGGATGGCTGCCATTTCTCCCGGCCAAGTTGATTCCAGTACCGCGCCGGAAGTTCTCTCACCAAGCCTGGCGAGTTGCGTGATCGTAATCCCGCCCCATCCGACTTTCGGACCGGCAGTAACCATCTTTTGAATGGTTTCGGGCGCCCAGCGCAGTACGGTGCGTGCAGCCTGCGCCCGGGTGACGCCAATAAATGCTTCAGGCGCCGCTTCGGCCAGGCAGTGTTTTAACGGTTTGAGTCCGATACCGGGGTCAATCAGGACCGGTACCACCCCGGCTTTGAACATGGCAAAAAACATTGCGAAGAAATCCAGCCCGGGCGGCATCATCAATGCAGCGCGCATTCCCCGGGTAATGCCGTATTCGTCCAGGCCGCGTGCATAGGTGTTGCTCAGTTCATTCAGTTCGCTGTAACTGCAGTCTGAGTAGTGAATCTGGCCCCTTCTGGCCCCGACCTTTCTGATTCCGGTAGGGTAATGAATGGCTGCTGCAGAGCCTTGTTGGCCAGCCTGCCAGGACAGCCCGCCAGCCACGTTGCAGCTACCAGGATTGTTCCAGGCATGGTTCATACCTGACCACCTTCATGCTGATCCAGAAATTCCGATATTTCCCTGATCAATTCTTCACCGACATCTTCAAGAATATAGTGGCCGCAGTCCGGGTATCGAAGAACCCTGGCCCGGGGCAGGTGCTGTTGCCATTTGTTCAGAAATGGCAAATCAAACACGAAATCACGCTCTCCCCAGGCGATGAGAGCGGGTTTGTCGGCAAACATTTGCAGCCGCGATTCTGTTTCGACAACTATGTCGAAACAGCGGTTTGAAGCCTTGAGCGGAATGTCCTGTACAAATCGCAGGGTCGCAATCCTGTTACCCCATGAATCGTAGGGTCCGGTGTAAGACTTGCGCACATCCCTGGATACCGGTTTCTTGAACGCTACTCTTGAAGCCAGTCCGGAAAAAGCATTGAAACCCCTGACCAGGACGGCGCCCACGGGCGTTCGGCCCGCCAGCCACAAGGCAAAAGGAAAGCGCTTATCCGAAGGCATGGGAAAGGCCGCAGTATTCAGTATGACCGTGCGGGAAATTTCCGGATTGCAGGATGTAGCCCAGCCAAATCCGATCATGCCGCCCCAGTCGTGAACAATCAGGCTGATTGGCTGGTCCAGGTCAAGGTGCCGGTACAGTGCCTCGATGTCCTCGATCCGGCGTTCGAGGTGATAGGGATAGACATCATCATCCGGTTTATCGGACAATCCGCAACCAACATGATCAGGAACGATGCACCGGTAGCGGTCACGTAATGCAAGCACCAGGTTCCGGTAATAGAAAGACCAGGTCGGGTTGCCATGAAGCATAAGGACCGGAGGTGCCTCGCGCGGCCCCTCGTCCAGGTAATGCATTTTGCAGCCCGGAAGATCGAGCCAGTTCGATTCGAAAGGATAAAGGTCAGTTGGGGGTGAATAGACGGTCACGTGCCGTCCTTTCTTACCAGACCACTTCCGCCCTTACCAGACCACTTCCGCCATTGAGCAATTGAGACCTGAACCGATACCGAGCAGGGCAACCCGGTCGCCGACCTTGATTTTACCCAGTTCGACTGCCTTGGCCAGGACTATTGGCACTGAGGCCGGGCCGATATTACCCATTTCCGGGTAAATGGCATGTACTTTTGCAGGATCCAGTCCAAGCAGCTTAACCAGGGATTCGGTATGGACTTTGCTGACCTGGTGAATCACGAACTGATCAAGTTCTGAGACGACCCAGCCCAGTGCGATGCAAGCAGCGTGAAATGTGTTGCCAGCCAGTTTCAAGCCTTCGATCAACAGGGTTCGCGTGTCGGTCACCATCTGATGCATGTTTCCGGTGCACAGATCATTGAATTCGGTGGCTGATCTTGTGATGCTGCCCAGGTATCTGTGGCCTTGCGGCGCAAGTTCACTTCGTGTCATGAGCATGGCTGCGGCGCCGGAACCAAGGGTAAGAGAAGCAAACTCGGCGCGAAACTGTTTCTTGTTCATGCTTGGGTCGAGCATGCGCTCAATGGTTGCCTCTGTGATTGGACCGCTGCATTCTCCATCAACGATGAGCGCGTATTCGACCTCTTTACACTCGAGCATTCGAGCTGCAATATCCATACCGTTGAGAAATGCCAGACAGGCATTGCCAACATCAAAATTCAGGCAATGGTCAGCCAGTCCCAGTTTTCCGTGAACGATGCAGGCCGTGGATGGTTCGAGGTAATCGCGGCTAACGGAAGTGTTGATAATCACCCCGATTTTATTGCGGTCGACGCCGGATTCCAAAATGGCTTTTTCTGCCGCCATGGTGGCCGCATCTGAAGGCTTTGTATTGGCTTTCCAAATTCGGCGGGCAAAGATTCCGGACAGGTCCTCCAGCAAGGTTGACTTGATACCCAAGCGTTTCAGCGCAGGGCGCAGGCGCCCCGCGATTTCGAGTGAAGTCAGACGAATTGGCGGTTCAATCGCTGCCAGGGATTGAATCACTACATTTTCAAATTGCATACTGATCTAGCCAATGCTGGAGGATGCTTACACTAATCGCGATTGGGTCAGTGTTCAAGCATTCTTCATGCCCGATTTACTTTTGATTACAGGCGGTTCGTCCGGGGCAAGCTATGCTTTAGACTGAGCCGGGCCGGGTTTGGCGTTGGCGACTGGGGATTTCCAAACGCCAGATATCGGGCAAAACATTGAAAATAAAGAGAAAGTAAAGTCAAAACTGAAAAATTTAAAGCGCTGAGTCTACCATTGGGCAAGCTCGACTTGCCTGCTGATGGATTGGTACACCTGTGGTTTCTCGATCTGAAAAAACTCGGTAGTCCATTGATGGTGTTCGATGACTCCGACGAAGAGCTTTTTTTAAAGCCTCGCCATGAACGTACCATCAGGCGATTTTATCTTCGGCTTTTGCTGGGCGCTTATCTTGGAGTGAGGGGGAAAGACATCAGAATTTCCCGCATGGTCAAAGGCAAACCTGTGCTTGATCCAAACGTTCACCGGCACCAACTTGATTTCAGTTCCGCCGGCAGTAATGGTTGCTGCCTCATAGGGATCAGTACGGCAGGACAAATCGGTGTCGACCTTGAGGTATCGGGCCGGGAAACAGCAAGGCCCATGGCTTTGGTACGCCGCTACTTCAGTGACACTGAGCAACAGCGTTTCGCTGAACTGGATGAACAGGACGTTAACGACTCATTCCTGCACACGTGGACTTGCAAGGAGGCGGTCGTAAAGGCTGCAGGCCATGGCATCGCTAACCAATTATGCCGGTTTACCGTGACCATTAATCCTGCAAATTCTGCAACGATGCTGGAGATCGAAGGTGACGATGCGGCCGAATGGCGATTGCGCATGGTCAAACCGGCTGAAGGCCATATCGCCTGCATTGCCCTGCGCAATCGGGAACTTCGGTTCAAAGGATTCAGTTTGAGCCATCGTCTTACAAACTGAAATTTTGTAAATTCAAGCGCTTAATCACCGGCAACGCGACCCAGGCTGCGAGTAAAAACCCGGCCAGTACGCCAAATTCCGGTGCGATTCTTGAACTCAGCCAGGCCAGTGCCATCAGCGACAAGCCCGAAGTTGCAAGAAAGCCTGCAAGCCGGCCGTCAGTTTCAACAACCAGGGCGAGGAATATGAATCCGACCGCCCAGTAAAAAGCGGACACGTATGCCAGCGCACCCGCACTGATCGCCCAGATGGTGATCACAGACACCAGGGCTGCAGGCAGGACGGCTGCCAATACGAGTAACAAAACCTTCAGTGCGGAATCGGTATTAAGTTTTATTGTTGATACAGGTTTTTGCCCTGTAAAGTTAATTGCCTGCCAATCTATTGCTTGTGTTTTCATGATACTTCTCCTATTAATACTTACATGTAAGTAAGTAATGATTGCAAATTTTTTTAACTATTCAAACCGATTTCAATGCGAATCTGTTTGATAACAGCTTTCAGAATATCCGTACCCTGTATCCGGGCCATCTGGCGTGCGCCTTGTAGCATTGCCAGTATTCCAAGGGCCTTTTGAGCTGGATCGCCTTTAAAATTGAATTCGCTTTTTTCTTTGCCGGTTTCCAGCACCCTGGTGAGCCAATTGACTGAATCAGACATAAAATGCTCAGTAGCAGTCCTGACTTCATCAGGAAGATCGTCGAAATCCACTGCCAGTGCGCCAAATGGGCAGATACAGCGCCCCATGCAGAACTGGCTTTCGGTAAACATAAACAAGCCTTCCATCTGCGGCGTTGCCGGCCCGCCATAGGCCATAAAGGCTGAAGTCTGGTTGCGCAATGTCTGCTGATATTCATCTACCAGCGCCAGCGCCAAATCAGTTTTGGAAGGGAAGTGATAATGGATCGCCGCGTTTTTCACACCCAGGTGGGTGGAAATATCACGATAGCTAAATCCGTTAAAGCCGCGTTGCATCAATAACTCCGCCGCCTTATCCATGATCTGATCGCGTGTGTCGGTGATTCGTCCCATTGTTCTTTCCATTGCTTACTTACAGGTAAGTATACACGTCAAATTAAATTTTGCAAGTCCTGGTGTTTGCGCCGTCTATCTGGAATTCTTCAACGCCCTGGTAAACAGCCACCCTCCAAGCCCAATCATTACCAGGCCGGGTGTGGACAAACCCCCGACAAACCACGGTCCTGTCTCCATTGCAGTGAGCAGGGAACCGGAAATCACAAAGGCACCGGCGGCCAGGGCCTGGATGGTTTTGCGGTGTGAAAGTTTGTGTTTGTGTCTGATCGCGGCGAGATCCTCGGATGCGATTCGGGTGACCAACTGTCCCCGCGAAGCTTTAACAAGGTAGTCATGAATCAATCCGGGCATCTCGGGCGCCCGCGCCAGCCAGCCGGGCAAGCGGGCCCTGAGATCTTTCGCGACGTGCTCCGCACTTTGCTTTTCCCTGAGTATGGTTTCCAGCTCCGGCTTTGCCACTGCCCAGATATCCAGCTCCGGATGTAATTCCCTGCCCAGTCCCTCGATGTTCAACAGGGTTTTTTGCAGCATGATCAGCTGCGGCTGGACTGTTAAGTGGAAGCGGTGTGCCACTTTGAATAATTTAAACAGAAGTTCGCCAAAGGAGATCTCGTTCAGGGGTCGGGTGAACATGGATTCCCCGACGGTTCTGACAGCTGCTTCCAGTTCGTCAATGCGGGTATCGGCAGGCAACCAGCCAGCCTCAATATGCAGTTCTCCGACGCGCCGGTAATCCTGGTTGAACAGCGCCATGAAGTTTTCAGAAATGTAGTACAGGTCCTCCGGTGTCAGGCTGGCGACAATTCCGAAGTCTATTGCAATCAGGGTGGGGTCATCCGGATTGCTGGCATCTACCAGGATATTGCCCGGATGCATGTCGGCGTGGAACAGGTTGTCCCTGAAAACCTGGGTATAAAACACCCGAACTCCACGGCGGGCGAGTTTCTCCAGGTTGACGCCTTTTCCCCGGAGCAGTTCGATATTACCGACAGGCAAACCCGTAACGCGCTCCATCACAAGCACCTGCTGTTTGCACCAGGGCCAGTAAATTTCAGGAATGTACAGGTCGGGAGATTTGTCGAAGTTCCTGCGCAGAGAAGATGCATTGGCTGCTTCGCGCTGCATATCCAGCTCGTCGAATACAAATGTCTCGAACTCCTGCACAATCTCTACCAGCCTCACATTGCCACCGTTTTCCCAATATCGCTCCGCCAGCCCGGCAATGGCTTTCAATAAATCAATATCACGACGCAATTGTTTTTCGATCCCGGGCCTCACAACCTTGGCCACAGCCTTGCGACCGTCCGCCAGGGTGACCGCGTGTACCTGGGCGATAGAAGCCGAGGCCAGTGGTTCGATATCAAATTCAGAAAAAAGCTCGGCCACAGGTTTGCCCAGGGCCTGCTCGATAATGGCCCGGGCCTGTTCTCCCGGGAACGGTGGTACGCGGTCCTGTAACTGTGAAAGCTCATCGGCAATGTCTTTAGGAAGCAAATCACGACGGGTCGAGATAATCTGGCCAAATTTGACATACACGGGGCCAAGTTCCTGCAAAGCCAGGCGTAGGCGGGCGCCCCTGGGCTGGCCTGCAATGTCACCACTGCCAGGTATCACCCTGCGGAGCCAGCGCATTGGCCGGAACAGGTGAGTGGCGATTAAAAGGTCATCAAGTCCGTAACGTGCAAGCGTGGAACTGACCCGCATCAGGCGAAGAAACTGGCGTATTCCATGAATCAAGTTTCTTTCCTTGCGAGGTTTTTTATGCGTGCCTCGAGGCGTTCTATTGCATCCGTCAGGTCGTCCACGGCATCGTTGAATTCAACCATTTCGGAAGGGCGTACCAGGGCTTCTGATTCATCCCGAAAAAAGGCAGCAGCCATTTCAGCAGTCTGCTCTGCTGCGTCCCGCATCGCTTCCACGCCTTGTTTTAGCCCGGATGCGATCTGAAATCCCACTGTATCACCAAGAATATCAGCCAGTGGTTTTTGCCAGTCCGGTTCCATCTGGCTGAACACCCGCTCGATATCCCGGGCCAGATTGGCGTCGCCGGAAATCTGCACGCTGGAACCGGGTAATCCCCAGTTGCCGGTGTCTCCAGGTGCGGCCATCGCGAACAGCGCCATTGGTGTACCCCTGATGATGGTGTCCGGCTCTGATTCAGAATCGAGACTGACCTGAACGTTGCCCGAATCAAAGCTGAGGAAAAGCGTGATATCAAGCCCCTCAAGGTCAATTTGTAATACTTTTCCCTGTAACTTCAGCAGACGTTTCGCGGATTCAATGTCCAGTGCAAGAACATGATTAACGCCCGCCTCGATGAAGTCGGCCAACATTTGCGGAAGTGGCGTCAGGTATTCAGGCACGGTGTCCCCGGTGAATGGCAACAATGCCGCCGGAAAGGTTTTGGTAAATGACGTCAGAAAAACCGGTTTCACGCATCATTTCGGCCAATTCCGACTGTCCAGGATGCCGGCGGATGCTTTCAGCCAGGTACTGATAACTGTCCGGATCATTTGAGATCAACTTGCCCAGCAGGGGGAGCACACCGAAGGAGTAAGCATCATAAATTTTCCTTAGCGGTTCAGGTCGCAGCTTTGAAAATTCAAGAATATGCAGCTTCCCTCCTGGCTTGAGTACACGAAGTACCTGTCGCAGCGCCTTTCCCTTGTCGGTTACGTTTCGCAATCCAAACGCAATGGTGACCGCATCAAAGGACTGGCCGGGGAAAGGCAATGACTCGGCGTTGGCAAGGGTATAGCGAACATTTGAAACAATACCCTTGTCTTCCAATCTGCGCCGTCCCTTTTCCAGCATGGCCTGGTTGATATCACTCAGCACAACCCGGCCATTTTTTCCGACCAATGGACTGATCAAAGCGGCAATATCACCGGTACCACCTGCCAGGTCGAGAACGTTTTGTCCGGTGCTAATTCCAGAGGTAGACACAAAATGCCGCTTCCACAACCGGTGTACGCCCATCGACATCAGGTCGTTCATCAGGTCGTAATTGCCGGCCACAGATTCAAATACGCCTCGTACCAGATTGTTCCTGTCCACAAGCGGAACTTCCTGGTATCCAAAATGTGTTGTTTTATGGCTTTCTTTGTTCATCATTTTTGGTAGATTTTCCGGTGAATGCAGTCCTTGCCCTGGCTTTACCGGAATCTGCCATTGTACCGATACCGGAACTTCCTTGGGTTATTATCAAGACCGTCCGGGCGAGTGCATATAAGGGGAGATCAGGGACGGAAGGCATAGACATGGGCTTGTAGTTCGCCCTGTTATTAAGTTTGGGTGTTTTCTGCCAGTGGCTGGCATGGCGCATGCGTCTTCCCGCCATCCTGCCATTATTGCTTGCCGGTCTGTTGTTGGGACCCGCAGCGGGCGTGCTTGACCCAGATGAGCTTTTGGGTGAAATGCTATTCCCGTTTATTTCGCTGGGTGTTGCGATCATCCTGTTTGAAGGCAGCCTGACCTTACGATTCTCAGATACGCGCAGCGTTGCCCGAATTATCCGTAACCTGACCAGCATCGGTGTGCTGGTGCCCTGGGGCATCATGGGCTCATTAGCGCATTACCTGGCGGGATTGAGCTGGTCACTATCATTATTATTTGGTGCGCTGGTTTCAGTCACCGGCCCTACCGTAATTGTCCCAATGCTGCGCAGCATTCGTCCCACTGCCAGGATTGCCAATATCCTGCGATGGGAAGGCATCCTGGTTGATCCGATTGGTGCAGTGCTTGCTGTTTTGCTATTTGAATTCCTGGTCAAAGGCCACCGGTCAGAATCGATCATTGAGTTCATCAAAGTGATCGCCACGGGTACGGTCTGGGGGGTTGCCGGGGGAGCAGGGCTTGGCTATGCATTGAAGCATCATTCTTTCCCCGACTATCTGCAGAATTACGCTTCATTGGCGGCTGTGCTGCTGGTGTTCACGGGTTCAAACGCCTTGGGAAGCGAATCCGGTCTGATTGCCGTCACTGTAATGGGCGTGGCGCTGGCGAATATGAAGGACGTGGATGTAGATGAACTGTTGTCGTTCAAAGAAAACCTGACGATCGTGCTCATCTCCGTATTTTTCATCTTGCTGGCCGCCAGGCTGGACTTTGACCTGGTAATGCAAATTGGCGGGCCCGCATTGATGATCCTGGCGGTGGCCTTATTTGTTGCAAGACCGGTGAGTGTTTTGATTTCCAGTATTGGCACCAGCGTAAACCTGCGCGAAAAAGCCCTGTTGTCCTGGATTGCTCCCCGCGGCATTGTCGCTGCAGCGGTTTCATCACTGTTTGCCTTGAAGCTTGAAAGGGCAGGGGTTCCCCAGGCTGCCGAGATAGTGCCTCTGACATTCGTAATGATCATTGGCACAGTGGTGGTCCAGGGCCTTTCATCAGGCTGGCTTGCGGAACTGTTAGGGCTATCCAGCCGTGCAGAGCAGGGCGTGTTGATTACAAGTGCCAACAAGGTGTCGCTGGCGATTGGCGAGGTGCTGAAGAAAAACAGTATTCAAGTCAAAATGGTTGAGTCACGGCACCAGTATCTTAAGGAAGCCAGGATGCTGGGCCTGGAAGTGTTTTACGGCAACCCCTTGTCGGAATACGCCGATCGTTACATGGACCTTACCGGCTACACACACTTGTTGGCGATGTCACGCAATGCCGAAGCCAACACCATGATTTGTAACCGATACCGGCATTATTTCGGTCCCCTGAACGTGTTCAGTATCCAGGTAGACAGCAGATCCGGGAACCGGGACGAATTAGCCAGGGGGCTTAAGTCAAGGACTCCGTTTGACAAGGGACCGTCCTGGTCCAAACTGGCCAGCTGCCTGGGACAAGGTGCAGTCATCAAGGCAACTTCATTGACAGAAGAATATGACCTTGAGACACACCGTTTGAAATGGGGCAATGATGCTTTGCTGCTGTTCGCGCTGGACGAAAAAGGCAAACTGAAGTTTTTTACTAGTGATGATGATGTTGAAGCAGGTGATGGCTGGACGCTGATCAACCTGGTCATTGAAAACGGGACTTGAAACCAGGAATCGATGCTCCTGGAGGCATTCCCTGGGGCCGGCAATTACCGGTGAAACCCGGGCTAAAGGATGTAACGGCTCAAGTCCTCGTTGCCGGCAAGTTCGTCCAGGTGATCGTTGACATAGTCTGCATCAAGCACCACCGAATCACCTGAACGGTCCGGCGCTTCGAAAGAGATCACGTCCAGCAGCCGTTCCATAACGGTATGCAAACGTCTCGCACCAATGTTTTCGGTGGACTCATTGACCTGGAAGGCAATTTCCGCAATCCGTTGTACGCTATCTTCATTGAATTTCAGCGATACGCCTTCGGTTGCCATCAGTGCCGAGTATTGCTCGGTCAGGGAAGCCTGTGGTTCGGTAAGAATCCGTTTGAAGTCTTCGGCCAGCAAGGCGCGGAGTTCGACACGAATTGGCAATCGGCCCTGGAGTTCGGGGATGAGGTCTGAAGGCCGGCTCAGGTGAAATGCGCCTGAGGCAATAAACAGCATATGATCGGTCTTGATCATGCCGTAGCGGGTAGATACCGTGCATCCCTCGACCAAGGGCAACAGGTCGCGTTGCACGCCTTCGCGGGAAACATCCGCACCCGCGTATTCGGAACGTCTGGCCACTTTATCCAGTTCGTCGATAAACACAATACCGTTCTGCTCGGCATTCTGCAGCGCCTGCTGCTTGATCTCCTCGTCATTGACAAGCTTCCCCGATTCATCCTCGAGTAAAAGCGGATATGCTTCCTTGATTTTCATTTTGCGCTTTTGCTTTTTGACGCCACCTATGTTCTGAAACATGCCCTGTAACTGGCTGGCCATTTCTTCCATGCCGGGTGGTGTCATGATCTCGACACCCAGGTTCGCAGAGATATCGAACTCGATCTCCCGGTCATCCAGTTCGCCGCGCATCAGTTGTTTGCGAAATTTCTGACGAGTCGCGTTTTCGCCTTCCGAGGCCTCCTGTGGCTGGTTGACAAAACCGGCGCCTTGGGGCTTTGGTAACAGGATGTCCAGAATCCGGTCGCGGGCGCCATCTTCTGCCCTCGACTTGACACTCTCGACAGCTTGTTCACGTGTCATGTTGTAGGACATGTCAGCAAGGTCGCGAATGATGGATTCCACATCCTTGCCGACGTAGCCCACTTCGGTAAATTTGGTTGCCTCCACCTTGATAAATGGCGCGTTGGCCAGGTGAGCCAGTCGTCGTGCAATTTCGGTTTTACCTACACCGGTTGGCCCGATCATCAGGATATTCTTTGGTGTAATTTCGTTGCGCAGGGATTCGTCGACCTGCATGCGCCGCCAGCGATTTCGCAATGCGATTGCCACCGCGCGCTTGGCGTCGGACTGGCTGATGATGTGTTTGTCCAGTTCCTGGACAATTTCCCGGGGTGTCATTTGTGACATAACGTTCGTTATTCCTCACGTTGAATAAATATAGTCTTTCGTCGCAGTGATCTTGCAGGAGTACTAGTGCTCTTGCAGGAGAACTAGTCTATTTCCAGTGTTTCAATCACAATATTTTCGTTGGTGTAGATGCAGATGTCGGCTGCAATTCCCAGGGAGCGCCTGGTAATGCTTTCTGCGTCCAGATCCGTGTCTGCCATCAACGCCATTGCCGCTGCCTGGGCAAAGGGGCCGCCTGAACCGATTGCAATCAACCCATTTTCGGGTTCTATCACGTCACCGTTGCCGGATATCAGCAAGGAGTTTTCCTTATCCGCGATGGCAAGCAAGGCTTCAAGCCGGCGCAGCATACGGTCCGTCCGCCAATCTTTTGCCAATTCTACCGCCGCCCGAACCAATTGGCCTGAGTGCTTTTCAAGCTTGCCTTCGAAGCGCTCAAACAAGGTGAATGCATCGGCGGTAGCACCGGCAAAACCTGCGATTACCTGGTCTTTGTAAAGCCTGCGGACTTTTCTGGCATTTGACTTCATGACCGTGTTACCCAGTGTTACCTGGCCATCACCGCCCATCACTACCTGGCTTCCACGGCGTACCGAGCAAATTGTTGTACCGCGATACTGTTCCACGGCTGACTCCTGTTTGGCTTGAAATTGAAAAGTGGGGATGTCTTTTACCGAAAACAAGCTAAATCACCACACTAGACCTGCCGGGCGGGGCGGTTTAGGCTGCCTGCAAAGAAAAACAGACCGGTGAACCCCAGGGGCAATGATGTTTTCAGCTGACAACCTTTTCATAATGACCGCCGTATTGTTATGTGGCGCGGCGTTCGCCTTTTGGGCAGAGAGCCAACGCTGGGGCCGGCAGGCCTCCGGTCCCGTGTGGGCAATACTGTTTGGCCTGTTGCTGTCTAATTTCGGAATCATTCCCGCAAGTTCACCTGCCTTCAGCATGGTCAGTGATTTGCTGGTGCCGGTTGCCATTCCCTTGCTGCTGTTCAAAGCCAATATCCGCAAGATAATTTCTGAAAGTGGCCCCATGCTGATCGCGTTTTTTATCGGTGTCGCCGGTGCAACAGCCGGCGCAATCATTGGATACAAGATCTTGCCCCTGGGAGAAAACGCACAACAACTGGCCGGAGTTTTCACAGCAACATACACCGGTGGTTCCATGAATTTTGTCGCTGTTTCAAAGGCAGTGGGTTTTGATGACTCGTCACAATACGCGGCCGCCATGGCGGCTGATAACCTGGTGGGCACACCTTACCTGCTGGTGCTGGTACTGATTCCGGCGCTGGCCTGGGTAAGAAAAATTTTTCCGTCCGCGATCATCGATCAGGTAAATATGGACGAAAATACCATCACTGAAAACGTCGAACATGAAACTCTGAACCTGCTCCATATGAGTATCGGCATGGCACTGAGCCTGGTGATTTGTGCACTGGGTTACTGGGTGGCCGATTTGCTTGGCATTGGAAAACTGGGGATATTGTTTATCACCGCTTTCGCGGTGTTACTGGCAAACCTGGCGCCGTCCAGGATGGCCGGCTTACAGGGAGATTTTGCCCTGGGAACTTTCTTCATGTACCTGTTTTTTGTAACCATCGGCGCTTCGGCGAACTTGCTGGCCCTTGCCGGTGATGCGATGGTACTGGTGCCATACGCAGTAATTATCGTCGCCGCGCACCTGCTGGTGTTAATGGTGGGCACCAAGCTGTTGAAGATTGACCTTGCCGAAGCCCTGGTGGCCTCCAATGCCTGCGTCATGGGTCCCGCAACTGCTGCTGCTATAGCGGCAGGCCAGGGATGGCGTCACCTTGTCACACCCGGAGTTCTGGTGGGTGTACTGGGATATGTTATTGCCAATTTCCTGGGCGTGGCCGTGACTGAGCTACTGGGGTAATGAACATGGAATATAAAGCAATCAGACCATCAGAAAAATTCCCGTTGATTCCAGACACCTGGCAGCCGAGAGTGGTTGCGGAATTGAATAATTACCAGTTCAAATTTACCCGCATCAAAGGCGAATTCATCTGGCACGACCACGCCGATACCGATGAAGCCTTTATTGTGATTGAAGGTGAAATGAGAATTGAATTCCGTGACGGTGCAGTTGAACTGCAGCAGGGCGACCTGTTTGTGGTTCCCAAGGGCGTTGAGCACAAGCCGGTTGCCGAGCAGGAGTGCAAAATCATGGTCATAGAACCCCGGGGCGTGGCCAATACCGGAAACGCCGGCGGGGATCGCACCGCTGAAAACGACATCTGGATCTGAGCATCATGTTATCGATAAGTGAATTCCTGGATGTGTTTGTCAAACTGGCAGTGCCGGTTGCGGGGCTGACTTTTTTGATGGTCTGGTGGGCACTCAAAAAGGGCGTGTTGAAGGAGAAGGGCAAAGTCCGGGCATTGAAAGCAGAAATGAAGGCGATTTCAAAACTCAAGGCAGATGACAAACCGGATTTGAATCCCCTGCACAGTAAATGGTTGAAGTTTGGTGGCGGGTTCTACGGCATCGTGGCCATGTACACCTACGGCCTGGTCGAATGGAATGAACTGCGTGCATTCGTTTCTGATTTGGGAGGTGCTGCTTCATTCATTCGCAATCTTAATGTCGGTGTGTTGATCAGCATCTTCATAGAGGGATTGAAGAACTTCATCACCGCGATTTCCTGGCCTCTGTACTGGATGTCAGAATTCGGCTCCAATAATATCTGGATCTGGATGTGTATTGCCTACGCTGCTTACTGGTTCGGCGCCAAAGCCGCGCAACGTTATTCAGTTGGTGAGGTCATTGAAGTTGACAAAAGTGCCGATAGTGACTAAGCCTAAATTCTATTCCGATTTCTTGTGGGCTCTTGGATGAGCTTTGTCGTAAACCTTCGCCAGGTGCTGAAAGTCGAGATGCGTATACACCTGGGTTGTTGAGATATCGGCGTGGCCCAACAATTCCTGAACCGCCCTCAAGTCCCCGGATGACTCCAGCACGTGGCTGGCAAAGCTGTGCCGCAAAAGGTGAGGGTATACATTTCGGGGGATACCCTGGCGAATGGCCCAATATTTAATCCTGGCCTGTATGGTCCGTGTGGAAATCGGGCTTCCCCGTTGACTGACGAATACGCTGTTTTCATCGAATGCCGTGAACGCAGATCGCGTCTTTCGCCATTCAAGCAAGGCATCGGTCGCTTTCCTGCCCACCGGTACCATGCGGCTACGATTTCCCTTGCCGGTTATTGACACCAGTCCTGAGCCAATATCCAACTGGTCCCAGTTCAGGCTGGCCAGCTCGGATAGTCGCAAACCGGAAGAATAAAAAAGTTCCATCATTGCCTTATCGCGGATGGCCAGCGGTGACCTATCAGCAATATTCAACAGTTGATTAACGGTATCGACATCCAATGTCCCAGGCAGGTGACGCGCGCTTTTTGGAGCCCTGACTGAAGCTGCCGGGTTTTGCTTCACCAGGCCTTCACGCAGTAACCACTTGAAGAATCCACGTATTGAAGACAGTAGCCGTTGTAGTGATTTTCCCCCCAGGCCCTGCCGGTGCCGATGGGCGACCAGGGCGCGTACATGATGATCACTAACATCAAGCAGCCTGCTGATACCTTCTGAGTCGAAGAATTCGATAGCCTGGCGCAAATCGCGCTGGTACGCAGATTGCGTACGCGGAGAAAGGCCCCGCTCGTTGTGCAGGTAGTTTAAATATTGCTTGAGTTGAGACTTCATCAACCATCAACGAAGGTGGCCCCGGGAGAACGCTCAGGCAGAGCGGCGATGATCCTGGGGCTCCGAGAGTGCCAGCCGGTTAACCACCACACCTGCCAGCAAATCAAGGAAAAGAGTGCCCATGCCCGGATAAAAACGTGCCGGGTCACTGCTGCCAATTGCCATCAGACCATCTTCACTCAGAGGTACCAGCGCGGTGGACTGGACCCATTGGGCACGCGCTCCGAAAAGGAATTCCAGTTTTTGGTCATTCAGGCGTCCGCAACTGGTTTCACCCTTGTCCAGGAGGGTCTGGAATTGCTGAATCTCAGGATCGTCCCGGCGAATGAAGTAAACAGGCGTGTCAGCCTGGGTGTCTATTTTCCGTTCAATGAGCGAGACATTCAGAATGTCGGCATTGAATTCGCTTTTCAGTGCCAGGCTGAGGCGGTCAAAAAACAGGCCCAGGTCTTCAATCACCATCAATTCGAGTGTCAGGTGATGTAAGCACGTCATCAGTTGCTCGTTGTCTGAGGCAACCTTGACCAGTTGGCCTAACTGACGGGAAAGCTTGTTATTTTGCCCCCGAAGGCGCTCTACCTGCTTTTCAATCAGGGAGATCGCACTTCCGCTTTCGTGAGGCAATTCGATGGATTCGAGTACTTCTGGATGACGGAGCAGAAAATCGGGATATTTTTGAAGATACTTGGCAACGATCTCTGTCATTGACCTTGTTTTATCATTCATCTCAGCATCCCTACGAATAAATGAACCGCCGGCCCGGTCATCATGACCGGTTCACCCTGTCCTGTCCATTCTATTATAAGTGTACCACCAACTTGATTTACAAGGACTTCTTCATTTAATTTCCCGTTTTTCCTAAGAATTGATACCGCCGCACACGCGCCTGAGCCGCAGGCCCTGGTCTCGCCTACGCCTCGCTCGAATACCCTGAGCCTGATGTTCTCGCGGTCAATCACCTGTGCAAAACCAGCATTACAACCATCCGGAAAGGCTGAATGATTGCTGATTTCGGCGCCCACGGTATTAACATCTACGTCGCTGACATCGGGCACTTCGAGTAATGTGTGTGGATTCCCCATTGAGACAGCACCCAGTTTCAGTGATTTCCCACCAATTTGAATTTCATAAGCGCCATCTTGTGGTGCAATACTCAAGGGTATTTCCTCGGCCTCAAAGCGGGGCCGGCCCATGTTGACCCTGAACCAGCCATTTTCCTTCTCCTGCAGAGAGATTTTGGAAACCGGGCCCTGAATATTGAATTCCCCATCACATGCTTCATTGCTGGACCTGAGATAGAGGCCGATACAGCGTACTCCGTTTCCACATTGCTGGGCCCTGCTACCGTCAGCATTCCACACTTCAAAATCTACCAGGCATGTTGGTTCGCTCGCCGGCCTTAGCACCAACAATTGATCACAACCTATTCCGGTGCGGCGATCGGCAAGGGTGCGGGCAATTTCTGCATCAAGGGTGTATTCCTGATCACGTAAATCAAGCAGGACAAAATCATTTCCTGCTCCGTGCATCTTGTGAAATTTCAAGCCCATGGATAAATCAGAGGCTCCCTCTCAACGTACCGGTTACGATCCAGTGACGGTCACTGGGAATTTCCAGGTCCAGCTGCCCGAGACCCGACTGTTGCAACTGGATTGAAATTTCATCCGGTGAATACGCTGCCAGCAGTGAATTGTAAAAATCCTGTTTAAGTATTTCCGGGGCGTCGCAGGAATAACTATCAACCAGCATCTTTGCCTGTGCTTCGCAGTCAGGCCTGGCGAGATCCATAATGGTGATCGCAGCACCCGGCCGGCCGATCCTGGCTATTGTTTGCCACAGGGTCATTGGTTCCGGCAAATGATGTAAAAGGCTATTGCTGATTATGGCGTCAAAAGAACCGGATTCCAGTTTTTCGTCCGGCAGATAGCTCAATCTCACACTGATCCTGTCACCCCTTCCGGCAGCGGCGATCGCGGTCCTGGCTCGGTTCAACATGTTTTCACCTGCATCCAGGCCCGTGATGTGCCAGCCTGGAAGCGCATCAGATAATCTTATACAGATATCGGCCGGACCACAGCCGAGGTCAATCAAAGTGCCGTCGCCGGGCAGACCGGGGAATGTTTCCATAAACCGGTTAACAAAAAGTGAATTGGAGTCTGAGAAATCAGCTTCAGCATAGGCCTGGGTCTGGGCCTTTGAATCCATCAATTCTGGTTCAGGGGTTCTCTTCATTTGATCCACCATCTTCCTCGTCCTCTTTTTCAGGTTCTTCGCTACCTTCAAGCGGCTCATTCCCGTTCCGGGGCACAGGGTTTTCGGCACCCGGGAGATACAGCGGACCCTTTTGGCCACAGGCGCATGCCAATAGCAGGATGATGGTGCTGACAAGTACTGGTTTCAACCGTTGCATGGGCAGATTGGGCGATGATTGGACTGCTACACTATACGCTATGAATAAGACCATATCAGCCGGTGTAATACCGGACGAAAACGCATCTCAACCGCTGCCTGAGAGGGTAGAACTGGTCACCGGAAAAGCCCCGGAAAACTTGGTGATCTGGTTGCATGGACTGGGGGCGGACGGGCATGATTTTGAGCCGGTGGTACCGATGCTGGGTATGCAGGAAATCGCCGCCACCCGTTTCGTTTTCCCGCACGCGCCGGTGCGGCCGGTAACGATGAATGGGGGGATGCGAATGCGGGCCTGGTATGACATCAAAAGCATAAGCGTAAGTCGTGACCAGGACGAAGAAGGCATTGATCACAGTGCCGGCCTGATTCGAGCGTTGATTGATCTTGAAGTCAGCAGGGGGATTCCGTCATCGAAGATCGTGTTGGCCGGATTTTCGCAAGGCGGCGCCGTTGCTACCCATGTCGCATTGCGCTATCCGCATAAGCTGGCGGGCTTGATGGTGCTGTCAGCTTATTTACTGTATCCGCACCGGCTGGCCTCGGCCCTCCACCGGTCAAATTCGGATACCCCGGTTTTTGTGGGCCATGGCAATTTGGATCCAGTGGTGCCTGTTAACATGGGCAGGGATCTCGCACGCAGACTCGAAGCATTGCAGTTGCCGGTAGAATGGCATGAGTACGCAATGCCGCACTCGGTAATCCAGGAGGAGATTCTTGATATCGGTGCATGGCTGAGGGCACGGTTAAAATAAGTGGACATGGACGGCACAACAATCACGGAAGTTACACGTATTTCCAGGAGCGTTTACCCGCCTTCATTTTGCGACTGGTGGCTGGTACTGGGTATTATCGCAGTCACACAACTGTCGGTTCTATTAATCGGCCTGGGACGATTCCAGGGGATCAGTTGGCAATGGCTGAGTGTCATCAGCGCGTATGCCCAAAGCCTGGCCCTGGCCTGCACCGTGGTTGTCTGTATCAGCCGCCCATGGTTAAAACGCCTCTCTATCCGCGACGCCTGGCTTGCTTGCTGGGTCATTGCTTTATTGACCACCTTTGCGGTTAGTTATGTTTGCGCTGTAATAGGCACGGTATTGGGCATTGGGCCGGGCAAAGCACTACTACCGGCATTTATGCTGAAAAGCATACTGGTGGTTGGACTGGTGTTCATGGCCCTGCTGCGATACCTGTTTATCCGCTCGCAATGGCAAGCCGAGTTGATCGCCCAGGCAGACGCCAGGGCACAGGCGTTGCAGGCAAGAATTCGTCCCCATTTCCTGTTCAACAGCCTCAATACCATAGCCAGCCTGATTTCCGAAGAACCCGAAAACGCAGAACGTGCGACAGAGGATCTGGCCGAATTGTTCAGGGGCAGCATGCGTCGCGCAGACACCTTGATTCGCATGTCCGAGGAACTCGATTTGGGCCGGAGATTTCTGGATATGGAGCAAAGACGGCTCGGTGACCGCTTGCAGGTTGATTGGAATGTCGGGGAGCTACCGGAACAGGCAATGGTATTGCCACTGATTCTTCAGCCGCTGCTGGAGAATGCCGTGGTGCATGGTATTCACCCGAGTGAAAAGGGCGGTCAGATTCGTGTTTACGGCAGAGGCGAGGCGGAAAATATCGTCATTACGATAACCAGCCCCTGGTTGGGCGAAGCTGATGAATCCCGTTTCAGTACTGCCGGCCATGGTATGGCTCTAAGAAATATTCGAAAGAGGCTGGAATTGGCATTTGACGACCGCGCCAGCCTGATTACCAGCCAAAACGAGGAGCGGGTTTTCTCTGTGCTGACACTACCGAATGATACGAACACTGATCATTGACGACGAACCGCCCGCCAGGTCGCGGATGAGGCGTCTGCTGGAATCCTTGCCGGAGTGCGAAGTCGCAGGAGAGGCCGGATCCGGTCGCAAGGCGCTGGAAATGATTCCTGAGCTTCGGCCGGATCTGTTGATGCTGGATATTTCCATGCCCGGCATGGATGGCATGGCCCTGGCCAGGACTTTGCAGACCATGGATGAGCCACCAGTGATAGTGTTTTGCACAGCATGGCCGGACCAGGCGCTTGAGGCCTTTGAATGTGATGCGGTCGATTACCTCGTCAAACCTGTTCGACCGGATCGGTTGCAAGCGGCAATCAGCAAAGTATCGCGGGTGCTTGCCCAACCAGTTGAAGATGCCTCTGAAAACCGGTTTTTACGATCCATCGTTGGCGGTAAAACAATACTGGTGTCGCTCGGTGATGTGATCTGCCTGATCGCAGAGGATAAATATACGACTGTTTTTTATAATAATGGCAAAACCGTTATTAATGATTCACTGATAGAACTTGAAAAGCGCTTCCCGGAACAATTGATGAGAGTGCATCGCAATGCATTGGTAGTGCCCGGCAGGATACGCGGCCTCCAGCGGCTCAAATCCGGCTCTGTCTTCATGATACTGGAAGGAACAGAATTCAAACCTGAAGTTAGCAGGCGCAAGCTTTCTTTTGTTCGCAAATTCATAAGAGATTCCGGATGAACCGGGTTCTGAGGATCGCTACCCGTAAAAGCGTCCTGGCCATGTGGCAGGCACGGCACGTAAAGTCACTGCTTGAGCGGGCGTGGGCGGACATCGATGTGGAACTCGTGCCGATTGTTACCGAGGGTGATCGAATTCTTGACCAGCCACTGGCTACTATCGGTGGTAAGGGCCTTTTTTTGAAAGAACTCGAATCTGCGTTGCTGGGTGATGATGCTGACCTGGCGGTCCATTCGATGAAGGATGTTCCCGCCACGGGGACGGACGGTCTTACACTTGACGTCGTATTACCCAGGGCCAATCCTTTCGATGCACTGGTGTGCAACGGAGTTGATTCGCTTGCAGACCTGCCGTCCGGCAGCCGGGTAGGCACATCGAGCCTGCGGCGGCAATGCCAGTTGTTGGCAGACCGCCCAGATCTGCGGGTTGCTGACCTGCGTGGGAACGTTGATACTCGGTTGAGGAAACTTGACGAAGGGCAGTATGACGCGATCATCCTGGCTTGTGCCGGCCTGGAAAGGCTGGGTTTGGGAAACAGAATTACTGAACAGCTCAAACCACCGACCTGGCTGCCCGCGTCAACGCAGGGCATTATCTGCCTGCAGAGCAGGTCGGACGATAATGCCGTTTTTTCGCGCATCGGCGTGCTAAACGATGAATCTGCGCATATCCAGGCAAGGGCCGAGCGCACAGTCGCCTATCGCCTGGGAGGCAGTTGTCAGCTACCGCTGGCCGTCTATGCACAATTACAGGAAGAACTGACTATTGAAGCCATGGTCGGAATGCCGGATGGGTCTTTTGTCGTAAGAGCCCGACAGTCCGGTAGTAGCTATCTGCCTGAAGCGCTGGGAGAAAAGGTGGCCGATAAACTGCTTCAGGACGGCGCCGGCAAAATCATCAATAGCCTGAAGTAACAGGCCCTGCTCAAAATTGCTTGCCGCTAGTGTGGAAATACGATAGTGTTCGTACTTAGAAAGAAAATTGGCCAGTGGCCGATCTCTTTTAGAGAGTTGGTCGATGCATATTGGCCAATTCAGCTTTCCCCGGGTGTGAAACGGTGCGTACAGTTTGGTGTACATATCTACTGCAAACGCCAACACGCAAGCCCCTCTTGTATATCGGCTGTGCGCACTTTCACCCGGGTTCTTCTGAAAATTTCCAGGCACCTGAATTCGGACCGAAGACATGTACGCCTCATGCTAAACTCGAAGCGTATTATGCAGGGCAGGTGAATGGTTTTTTCGCATGTGCTCATTAGCCGGCCGCAGCCGGAAGCTGCTGAACTCGCAGAATTGATCCAGGACACCCAACTGGTGCCGGTGTTTCAGCCTGCCTTTCAGTTTGAGCCGGGCTTTGCCGGGCTGGATTTCAACAATGCATGGATAAAAGGCAAGCGCCGGTTGGTTGTTTTTTGCAGCCCGCGAGCGGTTGAATTCGGATTGCGCCAGTTACCAGCCGGATTTCTCGATGAAGTCGAAATCGCCGCAATCGGTCCGGCAACGGCAAACGGACTGGAATCCGGCGGGCACACGGTCACCATACTTCCAGCCGAAGAATTCAACAGCGAGGCGTTGCTCGCTCATCCTGCAATGCTTGATGCTCCCGGGAAAGCTTTGATTTTTGCCGCGCCGGGCGGACGGCAAAGCCTGTTTTCCGGCCTGCAAGAGCAGGGCTGGGCGGCTGAATTCGCCCATGTTTACCGCGCTGTTCCGATCACGCCCGGAGCGGATGTAATTAAACCTTTGTTGCAGAGCGCCGGAGTTTTGTCAGTGTGGACCAGTGCCAATGCACTGAGCCATTTAGCCACGACCCTGGATTCACAGGTGTGGGAGACAATTTGCCGGGGTGCGTTCCTGGTGACGTCAGAACGGCTGGGTGAAATAGCAGAACGTCATTCACCCGGGCGCGTATACGTGACTGATGGGCCGGGTAACAGCGCCATCAGGGACTGTATTCTGCAATTGATTTGAAACAACAGGTAACGCATATTGGATGCATGCCCTGTTTACAGGCTCTATCATCGGCCAATGAATCCCGGACAATGGAAAACTTGCAGTGAATAGTCCTGATAACGATACGGAATTTGATCCGTTCGCAAATGATCCCGTCAAAAAGAAATCCAATGGTTCTTCCGGCGGGGCCCGAGCCGGCATTGCCTGGCTGGCCCTGCTCATGGGGCTGGCAGCAATTGCTTACAACGCATATCAATGGTGGCAGGGGCAATCCGCCGATACCGACGACCGTAGCCGGCAGTTGGCAATTACCGGTTTGCAGCAGACCCAGGCAGGATTCCAGCAATCGTTGGAATCTTTGCAGGGCAGGCTGGTTGCCCAGGAAGAAAATGACGATTCAGCTCCGGTTGCCGCAATAAGATCTGATATCAATGCAATGCAGGTCAGGCTTTCCGAATTTGGCCTTGAAGCGTCCGCAGATCATGCCCTGATAGAAGCAATTCAGTTCACTTTACTGGATATGGGTCAGCGCATCAGCGATGTTGAATCCAGTGTCGCAGCACTGGCTGTTCGTAGTGATTCGCCCGGCAAAAGAATGGACCTGGCCGAAGTCGACTATTTACTGCGCCTGGCAGGAGAACGCCTGGCTTTGTTCGGTGACACGGGCTCTGCGGATATCGCCCTGGGCCTGGCGGACACCCATTTACAAGCATTGGATGATCCTTTGTATCTGCCGGTGCGCAGGCGTATCGCTGAATCACGTTCAGCTTTACAGCAGATTCCTTCGCTGGATATCGTACAAATTTCTAGCCAAATTGCCGCCTTACAGTCTTCAATTCCCGACCTGTCATTCCCTGGAGAAATACCGCTTGAGGTGCTGGTTGAAGATCAAGCTGATGCAGGGCTATGGCAGCGGGTCAAGAACGCTATCAAGCCGCTGGTCAAGGTCAGAAGAAGAGTGGACGAAAGCCAGGATCTGAGCCTTGAGGACAAGGATTACCTGCGTCAGGCACTCTGGCTGCAGCTTGAGTCGGCCCGCCTGGCCCTGATGCGAAAGGACGCGCTGGTTTGGGATTTGTCTTTGTCTCGCGCACGCGATGGCGTCTCAAGCCGGTTTGACCCAGGCAGCAAGGCGGTTCGCGAAGCACTGGACCGGCTGAATCAGCTAACGGCAATTGAACTTGTACAGGAATTGCCGGATGTCCGCGCGGCCTGGAGGCAGCTCCGATTATTGCGCGAAGGTCGTGTAAAGAGTGAACCAACAAATTCAACAACAAACGAGACGGCAACGAGTGACCTTCCTGTAATCGAAGAGCCGGTTGGTGAAATTAAAGAAGATCCTCAGCTTGAATCAACTGAGGACGATGGAGATCCGGCAGGATGAGGAAATCCGTCCTCTTGTTCGTGACTTTGGCTCTATTACTGTTGACTGCCGGGCTGGCGCCTGTGTTCAAGTCAGATCCGGGTCACGTATTGATCAATTTCATGGACTGGACGGTCGAGACCAGTGTCCTAGTGTTGGTGGTAGCGGTACTGCTGATATGGCTGTTTGTGAAGTTTTTATTGAAGCTATGGCGACTGCCTGCAGAGACGGCCAGGCGGGTGCGCGAGCAACGGTCACTTGCTCAACTGGAAAAAGGGCTGTTGGCCCTTACCGAGGGAGACTGGGATACAGCGGAAAAAGCACTGGAAAAGTCCACCAGTACACAGGGCAAAACGACTGCGCGCTATCTTGCTGCCGCACAGGCGGCGGATGGTCAGGACGCCGCCGACCGTCGTGAATATTACCTAGAGCAGGCGGATTCAGGCGGTACCAGGAAGAAGTTCCTGGTGGAGTTGACCAGGGCCAGAATGCTGGTTGCGAACGGCGCCAGGGCAGAGGCGCTACCCATTTTGAAAGACCTTCACAAGCGAAGGCGTAAGCATCCGCAGGTGCTGGAATTGCTGGCCCGGTGTTACCGCGAGTTGAATGAGTGGGACCAACTTCAAGCCTTGTTGCCGGCGCTGAGAAAATTCGGTGTTTTGAACGAAGACCAACTGGAAGAACACAAAGTCCGGATAGCGATTAACCGCCTGCGCTCTTGTGAGAATGCGGAAACTTTGGAAGCCGGCTGGAAGCAGCTTCCAAGAGCCATGCGAAAGGAAGCTTCGGTGGTAGAAATTTTTGCGCAACAAGCCGGGATTCTCGAGCGCTCAGACCTGGCAGAAAAAGTATTGCGATCAAGCCTGAAGGCCGAATGGAACCCGGACCTGGTGCTTCGCTATGGTGATCCGGACACCGACAATGTGTCGCTGAGATTAAAGCAGTGTGAAAAATGGCTGCAACAACAACCAGAAGACCCAAGCCTGCACCTGGCGCTCGGGAGGCTTTGTGCGGCAGACGAATTATGGGGCAAGGCCAGGCAACACCTGATAAAAAGCCTGGAATTGCGTCCCAGTAGCGGGGGATATGATTCCCTGGGACAGTTGCTGGAAAGACAGGGTGAGCTTGAATTGGCGATGTCCTGCTTCAGAAACGCATTGAGGCTAAACCAGGGCAAACCAGCGATTCCTTTACCCGGTGACCAGGCAAGGTTGTCACCGCCGGAGGATGACGGAGAATAGGTTAAAGACCCTGCCAGTGCTCCTTCGATGTGATAATTACGAGTTCAGTTGGCGCCGTAGACCATAAAGGAGCCGAATGCCACACCGAGTACGAGCCACGCTCTCATCATCCCGGGTGGATTTTTTATCAACCAGTTGATAAATTGGCCGAGTTTCTGCCTACCAATGAACAGTATCAGGGCGGCAGCAATAAACATCAGGTAGCCCAAAAAACGGAATACTCCCGGAAATCTTGTTTCATCGGCGGCCAAAATAAAAACCAGGCCCAGGCCGATCCGTACAGCGACAGCAAAATAGATGCCCCACGGCCGGTTTAAGACAACCAAGACCATGTTGATCAGTGGTTTGGAAGTGACGATTCCCCAGGCGCTGAGAGCGATGATCATTAATCCGAATATGCTGATGACTGTTGTCATGTTAAATCACCCAGAAGGGATACTAGTGTGGGCGGGCCAGTATGCGCACCGGAACATCTGAACCGAACTCAAATGAATCATAGTAAAGACGTCGTTCAGGCAGGCCGTGCCGCAAAAACAACGGCTTTGCTGCATCAATCATTGCCGGTGGTCCGCTCATATACACATCATAGCTTGAAAGATCAGGATACGCGTCCAGCACGGCCTCGTGAACAAATCCGCTGAAAGCAGACTCAGCCGGTTCTGATTCTGACAAAGCGTGGGTGTACTGAATATGAGAATGCAACTTCTCCCAATGCTTTGGTAAAGATTCCTGGTACAACTCTTGCCGGTTTCTCGCGCCCCAGAACAGGTGGATGCTGCGCTTGTCATCATGAGACAACAGGTCTTCAATCATGGATTTCAGCGGCGCAAAACCGGTACCGCCCCCCATCATGATGATGGGTCTTGCGGGTTGGTCATGTCTAACGAAGAAAGTACCCAGGGGGCCTTCCAGCCTCAATATATCTTTCACCTTTAGCTCATCGAATACCCAGCCCGTGAAGTCACCGTCTCTTACGTGCCTGATGTGCAGTTCCAGTTCGTCTTCATTCTGGGGGGGGCTGGCAATGGAAAAGGCGCGGCGCTTGCCGCCAGACAGAAGGATGTCTACATACTGCCCGGCCAAAAATTGCAGCCTCTGGGCGCGGGGCAATCGCAATTTGACCCTGACTATATTGCTGGCCAAAAGGGTCTTTTCGGTAACCCGGGCTGGCAGCAAGCGAACAGGAATGTCCCGAACTGCTTCGATTTCACGGACCTTGATGAGTAAATCTTCCATCGGCTCTGCCTGGCAAAGCAGTGCATAGCCATCCGCAATTTCGGTTCTATCCAGTGCCATTGGCGGATGGAACGGGTAATGCACCTCGCCGGACTCAAGCAGGCCTTTACAACTACCGCAGGTCCCGTTTTTACAGCTATAGGGCAGCATGACACCCTGTCGCAAGGCAGCATTCAGCACCGACTCACCATCCCGGACGGAAAACGTTGCAGCACTGTCACTGATTTTGACCTGGAACTCTTTCATTTCGGTCTTTCCTGAAGATTCTTATCCGTGCCAGTCGGTCGCGCGGGGAAGCGCGTATTGTCTACCATTCCGCATGTAAACCAAAGCAATATGAATGCCAGTCACTATGCTAACCTTGCTCCCTTGTCCTGCTGACGGGTGACAACTTGAAACAATTTATCAGTCAATATTCCGGCGATTTGCTCAGGATTAATTCCATGCATAGAAACAGTCTCACCGGTCACATGGGTATTGAAATTACTGTGATCGGGCCCGGATTTATCAGCGGCAGAATGCCGGTGGATGAGCGAACGATCCAGCCTTTCGGCCTGCTGCATGGCGGGGCATCCATCGTGCTCGCCGAAACCCTGGGCAGCGTCGGTTCTTTTCTGCTGGTTTCGCGTATTGAGGGGGTTAAGGTAGCCGGAATTGAAGTTAGCGGCAGCCACTTGCGTCCGGCTGTGAAGGGCAGTGTAAGCGGGCTGTGCAAGCCGGTGAGAATTGGCCGTAGTCTGCATTTCTGGCAAATCGACATTCGTGATGATGCCGGACGGATGTGCTGTTCTGCAAAACTGACCGTCAGTATTAGGGAAGCTGGGAAGCATTAGCTGATGTGGACTGATCGTTACACACCCTTGAGGTTATTGGCGAGGGGATTCCTGCTGGTTTTGCTGGCAGTGTTCGGCAGCATCCCTACATTTTTGACGGTAAATCGCTTTGGCGCATCCATCCGTGTAGCTGATCGCCACCTGGACGAGTTCATGTTGAATTGGTGGACGCGGATGGTGTGCAGAAGTTTTGGTGTGAAAACCCAGGTTAGCGGCGCGGTGCTGCCGGGCCCGGTCCTGATTGTTTCCAATCATATTTCCTGGCTGGACATCCTGGCCCTGCACAGCATCGCTGCCATGGGGTTTGTCAGCAAGGCGGAAATTGCCCATTGGCCTTTCATCTCTTTTCTCGCAAGGTTGTCCAGGACTGTTTTCCATGAGCGTGGCAGCCAGGATTCTTCCCGCTCCGTAGCAAATGCGATGAGTACGCGCTTGAAGGAAGGCTCCCGAGTCGCCATCTTCCCCGAAGGTGGAATAATGCCCGGCCATACGGTCAAGGTGTTTCACGCCCGCCTGTTCAAGGCGGCGGTGGAAGTTGAATGCCCGGTTCAGCCAGTGATGATCCGCTACATACGCAATGGGCACAGGGATACCGGTATGACGTTTCTGGACAAGGAAACTTTTATGCAGAATTTCATTCGTTTGCTGGGCAGGCCTGCGGGTGTCTGTGAAGTTCATTTTTTGCAGGCCATTCACGTGGTGGACCGTCCAAGAAAGGAACTGGCAGCCACGGCCTGGGCGGCAGTTTCGGAAGCATTTGAAGACAGGCCGTAGATGAATGAAATAGTCAAAAAATACCAGCCATCGTTCGGCTTGCGTAGCCCGCACATCCAGTCAATGCTGGGCAGCGGCAACATACGGCGTCTACTGGTTGCCGCCCGCTCCCGTGAACTGGTGGCTGCAGAACAGGAATGGTTGTTGGATTGCGGTAAAGGTGTGCGTTTGATCGGCCATTATTCCTCGCGGCCTCAAAACAGCTTGGGACTGGCTGTTTTGTTGCATGGCTGGGAGGGCAATTCGAGGTCAAACTATATATTGTCGACCGGTGCGCACCTGTTCAAAAAAGGTTTCGATGTATTCCGGCTGAATTTCAGGGACCACGGTGACAGTCACCACCTGAATCCGGGCGTATTTCACTCCTGCCGGTTAAAAGAAGTCATCGGAGCATTGGGAGATATGCAGCAACGTACCGGTGCATCGGACTGGTCTATCGCGGGCTATTCACTGGGTGGCAATTTTGCCCTTAGGGTGGCACTGCATGGCCCTGCTTCAGGCCTTGCTGTCGGGCGTTGCGTTGGAATCTGTCCAGTGATGAACCCGGATCATGTATTGAAGTCGATGGAAGACGGACCCACATTCTATGAGGATTATTACAACCGTAAATGGGCCCGTTCCTTAAAGAAGAAACAGGCCTGTTTCCCTGACCGTTATGATTACAATGAGTGGCATCAGTTGCCGGATATGCGGGAGCGCACGCGATTCCTTGCCACCAGATATTACGGCTACCAAACGCTGGGAGACTATTTTGACGGATACTCGATTGCCGGAAACCGGCTCGAGTCGCTAACGGTTCCCAGCAGCATTCTGACATCGGTGGATGACCCGATTGTACCTGTGAGAGACATTAACTCCTTAGCCGATAATCCATGCCTTGAGACCAATGTGACCCAACATGGAGGCCATTGCGGGTACCTGAAAAACTGGCGACTGGAAAGTTGGGCCGATGAATTCATTACGGACCGCTTTCTTGATCGTCAAACTGAATTGGAAACATTGAAAGGGCTGGAAGAGCTAGAAGAGCAAAGGGCATGATGAAACAAGCACAAAAGCACCTGGATGCAGGCCAGTTTACGGATGCAGAGGCGATTTACCGATCGCTCATCAAAGATGATGGAAGCAACACCCAGGCGGTCTTTATGCTTGCACTGGCCCGCCAGGCGCAGGGCGACCTGGATGAAGCGATAGGTTTGATGGTGCAAGCCAGTAACCAGGAACCCGATAACGCAAACATCCATTACACGCTTGCGACCATTTACATGTCTCAAAGAGCGGTTGATAAGGCACGCAACTCATACCTGGCTGCGCTGCAGGCTGAACCCTTTCACATCGACTCGCATAACGGTCTTGCATTCGTAGAATTGATGGCCGGCAACTATACCGCGGCGGAAAATGCGGCCAACCTGGCGCTGACGGAGGATGACCGTAACGTGCAGGCGCTGGTTTACCTTGGAACAGCAAAACTGGAACAAGGTGACACAAGCAAGGCCATTGCCTACCTCCAGGAAGCACTGAAAGAATCACCTGAACACCAAAGCGCTCAACTTCATTTGGGGCGTGCGTTCCTGGCGGCCGAAAATACTGCTTTTGCCATGCAATGTTTCCAGAATATCGTGGATGCTGACAAAAATTTCGCGGTTGGCTGGGAATTCCTTGGTGTAGCTCAACGCAAGAATGGCAGTCACCAAGAGGCGGTTTTGAGTTTTCAAAAAGCATCGTCCCTGGGACGCAAGAGCCCGGTAGTTTTGGGAAACCTTGCAGAATATGAAAAGGCTCAGGGAAACGTTCAGCAGGCCCACCAGGAAATTGCGGGCGAGCAAGCAGTGGTCGATCCTGAGATGCACCTTACCGGTGCTGAATTTGAAATTGCGCGGGGGAATCCAGCTGCCGCCCTGAAGATCCTGGAAAAGGCTGCCCCGGCTGATTCGGGACGCGTGGTACTGCTCAAAGCCCGGGCTTTTGAGCAATTGAGAAATCATGATGCAGCGCTTGCCCTGATTGAACCCGTTGCGACCAGCGAGAAAGCACCGGATGAGGGCCAATTGGCTTATGTAAGATTACTGAGCAAGTCGGGTCGGCAAGACGTGGCAGACCTTTGGATCGACAAACTACTGTCAGGCGCCGAACCGCCATTATTTGCGCGCATGTTTCGGGGATTTCAACTATGCCAAAGCGGTAAAGAGGAAGGTATTATTGCCTTGCAGGAAGTTGAAAATGAGCCCGGTTTATCCAATGTCGACCATCGCAGAATTCGAAAAACACTGGCGGAAGTCCTGGACCGTGACGCAAGGTTTGAGGAGGCTGCCGGATATTATTCAAAGTTGACCGGCAGACTCGCGCAAGTTTTATCGGTAGCTGAAACCTCTGCACATGAGAACCGCGAATACCTGGACTCCGGGCCTGCCCCGGTTGCCAGGAACCGTGTTAACGCGACGATCCTGCCAGCCGACCCCGTATTCATGTTCGCCTGGCCGGGGTCGGGTTGGGAATGGCTGGCGGCAGGGCTCGGGGCACACACGGATGTAATGCTGGTCGCAGACAAACCGGAAACACAAATTCAGCGAAGATCCTTGATCAGCACCCCGTGCGGCCGGTCAGAACTGGACCGTTTCAGCGGTGACTCAGCGGGGCTTGCCGCAGGCCGGTACTGGACAGACTTGAAGTCGGGGCAGTTGGAACCGGGAAACAAAACCACCGTGGACTCGATGTGGATCTCGGCCGATATGCTACCCACCATTGCCCGTATTTTCCCGGCAGCACGAGTGCTGGTTGTCAGCCGTGATCCACGTGACATGGTGCTGGACTGGTTCCGCAGTGGCTACGCCGAGTTACAGGACATGGCTGCAATTTACAGAGACCAATGTGAAGTCTTGCAGCAGTATCGCGAGATTCTTGATATTGAGTTTATTGATGTGGATGGTGATGCCCTGTTAAGCAAGGCTGTACCTGAACTGCGAAGCTTGTGCGAATTGCTGAATCTGCCCTGGGATGACGCGATCGGGCCACGCCTGGAAGCCATTGCACCGGTGGTCAACAAGGGCCGGGGCAAATGGCAAAGCTATTCGGAAATATTGGCTGCACCATTGCAGCTTTTTGATTCGAAGAGCAGCGGTTGGGGGTGTAAAGGCCGTGAAAGCCGGAAAAATCGTATTGATCGTCATTGCAATAGTCGTGGTCGCCGTTGGTGTGTCCACCGTATTGCTGATGAATAATATGGACAGAATCGTGAAAGAATCTTTTGAAGCGGCCGGGCTGGAACTGCTGGGTACACCGGTCAGCCTTGAAAAGGTCAGCATCACGCTACTCCAGGGCAAGGCAAGTTTTGCCGGTTTGAGCATATCCAATCCTCCAGGCTACTCCAGTGCGCCTGCGCTCACATTGGGATTAATCGAGATAGATATCGACCTGTCATCTGTCAATGAAGATGTACTGGTAATTGAAAAGATTCTTATCCGTGATCCGCAGGTCAGTTATGAACTTGATAAAGATGGTGTCGCCAATATCGATGTGCTTCAGCAAAGTGTAGAAGACGCCGCGCCGCCATCAGGTTCAGACACCGGACTGATGATTATCGACCGGCTGGATTTCAAAGGCGGAACCATCGCTGCAATTGCGGCCCACAAACCTGGCCGGCAACTGACTTTTGATTTTCCGGTTTTATTCATGTCAGATCTGGGTGAACCAGACGGAGCCCCGCCGGAACAAATTGGCGCCGAGATTTCCGAAGCCCTGATGGAGCGCATCATCAGCGCTGCAACCCGTGCAGGTGTCGACAGCCTGGTGGAGAAGCAAAAAGAAAAACTGATTGAACGGGCTGAGGAGAAGCTGGAAGAGAAACTCAAGGGTCTCCTGGAACGCGATGACGGTAGGTAATCATCTGCAGGAAGGGCTGACGACACTTGCGCAGCGGCATGAAATCATCGGAGACATTCGGGGTTCCGGCCTGTTCATGGGTGTCGAACTGGTGCGGGATCGAGAAAGTCGCGAAGGGGCCCGGGAGGAGGCCTTGGCTGTGGTTAATGGAATGCGTGACCGCGGAGTGCTGATCAGCGACACTGCACCGAGGGGAAATGTACTTAAAATCAGGGGCCGATGGTGTTTAGCGCAAAGAATGCAGACCTGTTACTCGATAGGCTTGACGAAACATTGGAATCAGTCGCATCTGCTTGACGACAAACCGGATATCAGGTGTAACATGCAGGCTCACGCGGGTGTAGTTCAACGGCAGAACGGGAGCTTCCCAAGCTCTTAATGTGGGTTCGATTCCCATCACCCGCTCCAAGCCAATTATCCCTTTCAGGGATATTGGCTTGAATGGGCAAGGGAGTCACCCACAGGATACTAGTTTCAATCACCTGGCGCTTTCGATTAGACCACGTGATGTTTCTGTGCTTTGAATAACTACCGTGGACGCGGTCGGTTCGATTCCCATCGCCCGTTTCAGTTTGCAACAAAGATCATTACTATCACGGACTCTAGTTGGTCGTTCAGCAAAGATCATTACTATCACGGACTCTAGTTGGTCGTTCAGCGAGGATTTAAACGTGCTGTATGCAGGTTATTGAAGGTCTGCTTTCGGCTGTCGTTTCAACCGATCGAAGCAACATATGCTTGAAATCAAGAATGAATTTTAACGTCGACCCACAACCGTGGTGGCCTATTTGCACGAAGGTGCACAAACTTGGTGTTCGCAGTCATTCCCAGTTCACAGGTACCCAAGAATGCCACAGCATTTTCCAAGTGCCGTTCTCCTTGATCAGGACATCCAGGTATCGATTGGTCGCTGACACCGGGTCAGTTTCGTCTGATACTTTGAACACCGCCGTGCCGATGTAATGCCGTGTAACCAAGTCACTGTTTACGACGATTACTGGGTCATGATAGACATTTCTGATGATTTTGATGTCTTGAAAAGCAGCATTGTAGAAGTCCGCTACAGCTACCTGCCAGCTGTGTCCAGTATCACGGAAAGTGGAACGGAATACCTATATACGGCCAAAAGTGGACAAGCTCGCTTCGATCAAAAACTATCGCTTTACGCCAATGACATCGTCGACAAACAATTGAAAATCTGGATTAAAGAGAAATCGCTCACTTTCCCACGCCCAGCGCATTTGTCGTTTTCTTCTCTCTACGTCATTGAGGGCCACGGAGCCGTGAGAGTTTCCAGCGTACGCTGAAATCTCCTGAACTACGGCGTCATAGAGGGTCGGGTCTATCGTCCCGTTGAGGTGTTGGCGATGGACGTTCGACCATACATGAAAAAGCGCCCGCCATAGTGCAAGTACTCGAAGCCGATCCTCAGGCAACGCATCGTCGGGGGTTTCCGTGCTGGTGACCATTGCTCTTGCAAGCTCGGGACTCGATGCGATAGCAAGGTTTAGCTCACGAAAGGAGTCCTTTACAGCAGCATTGGTCGCCGAACGTGTGGCGATGGAATTCTGCCTTACCTCGATACCAACGAATACCAGTGAAGCGACGACCGCGAAAATACCAACAGCCTGTATCCAGTCGTTCAGTCTTGCCGAATCCACCATAAAGCCCCATTCTTTACGCAATCCCGCAATGCAGGGTACACCATGATGTTTGCGATGTCCGCTTTAGGTCAAAGCAGTCAGTCAGAGCATCCATTTCACCCAATTTTAGGTTGATAGAAAAAGGTTGCTTTACGGCCAAGAGCAGAAGTTCAGAAATACAAATCTGTTTTGAATGGCTTATCTTTCGTTACCTACACTTGTTGTCATTTAGCAATTTTTTCACGTCTATTTGTTTTTCGTGCCATTCACGTATTCGTTCCAACTCGGCTAGTTCAGACTGCCAAATTTCACACTGTTTTTCTTGCTGCTCTTTCTCCATTTTCTCGATTTCTGCTTGAGTGTGACGAGGGATAAATACCGGTTGTTCCGCAGAGGTTATTTCTTTCTGAGCCTTACTCGTTTCAGCCGACCGCTTGGACATTTTGATTGCAGCCTCTACCTGGGCTGGAGAGGGTGGGGGTTGTATATCGATTTCAGTGCTTTCAACATCTTCGGGGCAGGTCTCAGCGTAATGAGCCACGCCATTCTCATCCACCCACATGCAGAATTCGGCGACAACAGGACCTGAGAACATAAACCCCATCATAAAAAACACTAATCTGGAAGTTTTCATTACACCAACCTTCAGTTTCTTGTTCTAAGAATAGAGCACCATCAGTATTTTGCTTATGAAAGGGTCTGCTTGCGGCCAGGAGCCAACCCGTGTTCGGGCTAGTGCACAAGTAAGGGTTCGATGATACTTGGGTTGCCATCATTGGGCGCTGCTTTTATATCAAGCAGTGAAGCCAACAAATTGTATACATGAACACTCTCGAATCGATCCACTAGGATGTCCTTCTTGAGAGCAGGCCCGGAAGCATAAAAAATGCCATGCATCGACAGGTGTTTTGGGTCATGTCCATGGTCGCCACGTACAAATTGCGGTTGCATCTTGCTCTCGATCGAGCGTGTCGCAATAATCCATCCGTCGTCGGGGATTCCGACCAACGGGGTAACCCGCGAGTTATGTTTCAAGTGTAATCGCTCAGGTAAATCAGCTCGCCGATAGATCTTCATATGGGGACTCGCGTGCACCAGTTTCGAGAAGATTTGATCTTCCAGGCCTGATTTCGGTATGAGCTGAAGCACAGCGCCTGCTTGAAGCACTCTACAGTTATCGAGGTCGATGAAATCGTCGAGAAACACAACGCGACTTTCATCCATCTCAGCCATGCCGTGATCGGAGACGATGACGAGATTGACAGAGCGGTTCATGTTGCGTTCTGCGAGGCCGGACAAGAGCTTTCCAAGGAGGCGGTCTACTAGCTCTACCGCTTGGATAACTTCGGGGGAATCGGGTCCATAAAGATGCCCTATGGTGTTGACCTCCTCAATGTAGAGGGTAAGAAGCCTCGGCCGCTGCTGCGCCGGAAGGTCCAGCCATTCCAGGATCTGATCGACCCGGGATTCGTAGCTCATACTGGCGTCGAACTTTCGCCAGTGGGTTGGGCGTATTCCTTGCACCGCTGCTTCAGAGCCCGGCCAGAAGAGAGTAGCTGTTGTCAGGCCTTGCTTCTCCGCGGTTACCCAAATTGGCTCGCCACCCCACCAGCGGGAATTTCCCACTTCTTCGCGATCGCTGAGCGTAAAGGTTGCATCGAAATCAGGGTCATAGATAACATTTGAGACGATCCCGTGATTTTCCGGATACAGGCCCGTCGCAATGCTGTAGAAATTGGGAAAGGTCTTGCTCGGAAAGACCGGGATGAGGCCTTCGGCTCGGACGCCTGCGGCAGCGATCGAGTCGAGCGCTGGGGTCACGGCTCGCCCGGCATAGTCCCAGCGGAATGCATCCAGCGAGACGAGGATTACCGTGTGCTCGATTGCCGCCGGGTGACCAATATTTGGTGACAGGCAGGCGGTCAGCAGAACGGATACAATCCACAGGCGTCTCAGCATTGGAACTCCTTAAATTGATTATTTCTCAAGGCCCGATGGCTTCCATCATTCTCGCAGCGACTGCGTTTAAGCAAAACAAACACCATATTGCCAGAAATTCCAGAGTATTGAACGGCCATTCATCTCGTTTTCTGCCCTTGTTGCTACGATAGTTGGTGAACTCGAGCGTCAGCTCCTGGCCGAGGCTGTGTGAAAACTATTTGGCGGTCATCAAAAGTGGGACAGCATTTCACAAACAAGGTGACTAACAGTCTATTTGGATTCAAAATCCCCACCTTTAAACTTGAAAGCACAAAATCCAGAAGTTATTTCCCACTTGATTTTTCGAGTTTTGAGTTTTCACACAGCCTCGGCCGTTAGCGGAAGTTAAAACTCACCCAAATACTCCTATTAGAAAGGGTCGCTTAACGGCCACAAGCGGACCTCCAAACCGCAACCAGAAAGCGCCGGCCGACGATTCTTTTGGTATTTGGCAAGTATGTAGGTACGCTTATCCGTGATAGCGGACACACGGAAGCCAGCCTTTGTCCATTTTCGACGAATTTAGACGTCGCAATGTCTTACGCGTAGGGGCTGCCTACGTGGTGACGGCGTGGCTGGCAATCCAGGTGGTCGAGACTATTTTCCCGGCCTTCGGTTTCGGTGACGCAGCGGTTCGCATTGTCACGATTGTTTTCGCGATCGGTCTTATTCCCACATTGATCTTCTCCTGGGCCTTTGAGCTTACCTCGAAAGGCCTCAAGCGCGAAAGCGAGGTAGATCCCAGCAAGTCCATCGCCTCGCAGACCGGCAAGAAGTTAGATCGCATGATTATGGTAGTGCTAGCATTGGCACTGGGGTATTTCGCCCTCGACAGGTTTGTACTGGATCCCGCACGGGATGCCGAGGAACTCGCTGAAGCCACACAGGAGGCCCGTCAGGAAGGTCGCAGTGTGGCTTTGGTGGAATCCTATGGCGAAAAATCCATCGTCGTGCTGCCATTCGTCAACATGAGCGATGATGCCAGCAACGAATACTTCTCCGATGGCATTTCCGAGGAACTGCTCAACCTGCTGGCCAAGATTCCAGAACTGCGGGTGGCGGCACGCACTTCGTCATTCTTTTACAAGGACAAGCTAGACACGATCACGCTGGCGGAAGTAGCGCAGCAGCTGCAAGTTGTCCATGTGCTGGAGGGCAGTGTCCGCAAGTCCGGTAACCAAGTGCGCATCACTATTCAGCTGATCAAGGCCGATGACGGCTTCCACCTGTGGTCGCAGACCTATGACCGCACCCTGGACAACATCTTCGCCATCCAGGACGAGATCGCCTCAGCAGTGGTGGCGCAACAGAAGATCACCCTGCTGGGTGATGTGCCCACGATGCGTGAGATCGACCCGCAAGCCTACGCGCTGTACCTGCAGGGCCGTCATCTGCGCCGCCAGAGATCCGCCGGGTCCCTCGAGCAGGCCCTGGTGCTGTTGCAGCAAGCATTGGCGATTGATCCCGGCTACGCCGCGGCCTGGAATGAGCTGGGTACCGTGTACATAATCCAGCCGAACCTCGGCCTGCGGCCCATTGACGAAGGCTACACCCTGGCCCGCGAGGCGGTTAACCAAGCCCTGGCGCTCGACCCGCGCTATGCACTGGCGCACGCCAGCCTCGGCTTGATCGCACGGAGCTACGATAACGATCTGGCCGCTGCGGCGCAGCACTTTGAGCGTGCGCTGCAACTGGAGCCTGCCAATACCGACATTATCCGCAGAGCTGCCTATCTGAGCGCGTCGCTAGGCCAACTGGATGAAGCCATTGCACTGAATAAATTTGTAATAACCCACGACCCGGTCAGCCACATCAGTCACTACTACCTGGGCTTGTATTACACCTACGCCGGGCGCTGGGATGAGGCCATTGCCTCTTTTCGCACCGTGCTGAGTTTGAGTCCGGGCCTTAGCAGTACGCAGTACAGAATTGGCACGAATCTATTGTTCAAGGGCGAGCCGCAAGCTGCGCTGGAAGCCATACAGTTGGAAGATTCCGTTTGGGGCATGGTCGGTTTACCCCTGGCCTACCACGCATTGGGCCGAGCGGACGAGTCGGATGCCGCGCTTGCGGCGTTGATCGAGCAACATGAACAGACCGTGTCCTATGGTGTCGCTTTCATTCTGGCCTATCACGGTGAGGCTGATCGTGCCTTCGAGTGGCTGGCCAAAGCGGTAGAGGATAAAAATGCGGGTCTGGCGAATATCCTGGGTGAACGGCTGTTTTCCAACATCCACGACGACCCGCGCTGGCTGCCGTTTCTGGAGCGTATTGGCAAGTCGCCCGAGCAATTGGCTGCTATTGAGTTCAAGGTGACGCTGCCAGAATAGGGTGAAAACGGGTCTCCTAAAACACCATTCGTGAAGGTCCGGTTCTGGCTGCGAATTCAACCAGAAAGCAGATATTCATCAGACTTAAAAATCAGCACCGTGAACTGCTGGGCCCGGCCAAGAGCTGCTGTTGAGGTGATACGATGGCGACAGGCAGGAAGCGACCCAAAGCGGACATAATCTATACGCTTATATTTATCAAATAGAGGGAATAAGCTTGAATCAGCCGAAACTGAAGTCTTGGCTATCCATTGTAGCCAATGTTGGATTATTGGCGGGAATAGCCCTGGTGGCATACGAGATCAATCAGAACTCGAAACTCGCTCGAATGGCTCTTGTTAAGGAGGGTAATGTAGCCAGCAATCAGTTCTGGGCAAACCTAATGGGCGAGACCCCCGTGGACGTGATCGCCAAGTCGGTTGAATGCCCGAAAGCGATGACTTACTCCGATTACATAGCAATGGATGCATACTTGTTCATAGGCATAAATTTATTGTACCGAAACTTCGAACTGGCACAGGAAGGTATATTCACGGAGGAGGACTGGTAGGAATCAGTGGAGGACTACGCTGCTTGGTATTTAGGAAATCCATTTGGACGGGCTTGGTGGAGTGAGGAAGGACGGTATTTCTTCGAGGACGATTTCGTCAATCATGTCGATCAGCAACTCGAAGGAAAAGCCAGGGACAGTTACGACTACTGGCTTGGAGTGAGAACGCGACTTTTTGGCTCTGGGAATAAAGATAATCCAGTCGCCGAATATTCATGTCCTCCCTCAAAATATTCCCCGAACAAGAGCGACACGATGCCCAAAGATCAGTTTGAAGAATTTGCTACTAAATACACCGCAGCCTGGTGCAGTCAAAACGCTTCAAGCGTGGCTTCTTTTTTCGAAGTGAATGACTCACTAACCATCAACAATGGAGAACCAAGCATTGGTCGGAAAGCGATTACTGAGGCCGTTCAAGGGTTTATGACTGCGTTTCCCGACTTGATCGTTCAAATGGATGGGCTTGACTTTGATGGTCAGCAGATTATCTATCTCTGGACGCTGTCGGGCATAAATTCAGGGCCGGGAGGAACCGGTAATGCCGTTCGTATCAGTGGCTTTGAAAAATGGACCATGAGTTCCGTTGGCCTGATCGGTGAGTCGAGTGGCAGTTACGACGCCGCAGAATATGAGCGCCAACTTAGGGAAGGTATAGGCCGGGGAACTGAGTAGCTACTCGACAGCCAAAAGTGGACGCTAAGGGGTATGGCACTAATTGAATATTGCAATGTCTTTAGTAAGTGAAGAAAAGAAAGCCAATCATCAAGTCATCATGCAAGCGATTCCGGGTTTGAATAAACTGCAGGCCATTGTGCCTTTAATGATATGGATCTCATCCAGCCTGATGGCTGATTTCTCCAGCGCACATTTGGTATTACATCCCCAATTTCCCGGCAACACTCCGTTTATCCTGGAAATTAGCGGTAACTGGCCCACGGACTGCCACCCCGGGGAGCAAGTACCGGTCGTCAAATCTTTTGACGGACATACCGTTGAAATAGAATATAAAATCGTTGTCGTACATATTACCTGCAATATCACTGACACCGATTATCGGTCGCTGGTGGACATGAGTGAGGTACTACGCCGCACCAAGCCACTCGGTGACGTGCTTGAAGTGCGGGTCGACTACCTGGGGGAGAATTTTGAACAATCGATAGATTTGGTTTGCCAGTCCGGGGACAGCTGCCCGGTTTCCCCCGATAATCAACAGTTACCGGAACGGGGACTTTACATTACGCCCGGTCGTCCCAGCGAGGGGCTGTTGGTGGCACGCCAGAACAATGTCACTGCGATCTATCCCCTGGTTTACGATGATTTCGGCCGGGGTGAATGGTTATTCAGCGTTAGCCGCGTGGTGGAAGACAGTTTCTTTGCAGATATGTTTCGCTGGGCTGGCGGCGATTGTTTTAATTGCGAAGCACGCGGCTCGGCACCAGAGATGACCAACACGGGCCATCTTAGTGTACTAATTGATCGTCCCGGCGCGATGCAGGTAAAAGTCAATAACCGCCCGTTTCTGGAATATCAAAAACTGGTATACGGCTACAACATCTTTCCGCTCGGCCAGGCCGGAGAGCAACCGTTAACCGGCCTTGAAGGACGCTGGGCGCTCAGCGAAAACCACGGCACTGATCCGCCTCTCGGTGACCTGATGAAATTCTTGCCCCCTGCCTTCGATGTCAATCTGGAAGGCGTCAGTCCTGTTAATGGTGGGGCGGCGGATATAGGACAGGTCAGTTACCTGGTTACCACTATTACCGGCGAGGAATTGGGGCAGCTGATTTGCAAGGGGCAAATCAGCGAGATTGATGGGGCCAACGTTTGTGAGTTCATTGACCCGACTGACCAGGCAGAACCCCTTCTCCTGTTCCACCAGGACGGACCGGCCAGCTTTTCTATAAAGTACGGCCGTGCAGTGATCGCCATTGGTGTTCCGCCAGGAGGCAGGGCAGTTCGACTGGACTGAATGTATGCGCGCCATAATTGGGGTTTGTAATTGGTGCGCATTGAAGGTCGAGTAACGGCCAGTAGCGGTCGTTTACGACCAAAGAAATTTCAAACCCCGAGCAGACTTTCCAGGCCTACAGTGACACCTGAGTCCCAGCTGTAAGCTTCCCCACAAGGGTTACAGTTCTAAACTAGAGTTTTCCAGCATTAAATTGCGCACATACATCGCTGGCGGTATGCGCCCCAATGCCCTGTGCGGTCGGTATTCATTATAGATTTTCATCCATTTTTCGGTGATTTCTCGCACCTGTTCCAGAGTCGAAAACAAGTGCGCACTGAGCACTTCTTCTCGATAGCTTTTGTTAAATCGTTCAATACACGCATTCTGGTTGGGCTTGCCAGGCTGGATGTAACGGATCTCAATGCCGTGTTCCTTGCACCAGTCGATAAACGCCTGGGCACAGAACTCGGGAGCGTTGTCCACCCGGATCGCCGTTGGCTTGCCGCGCAGCTCAACCAGCTGCTCCAGAGTGCGGATGACACGCCCGGAAGGAATCGAGGTATCGATCACGATGGCCAGTAACTCCCTGACCCCTTCATCCAGGATGTTCAGCGTCCTGAAGCGCCGACCCCGATATAACGCATCGCTCATAAAATCCATCGACCACACCTGGTTGGGCAGTGGGATTACTTCCATGCTCTGTCGTTCTCGCTGTGGCAGGCGTTTCTTCTTCCGTCGTGGCAGATTCAGCTTCATCTCGCAGTACACGCGCCATACCCGCTTGTGGTTCCAGGCATGACCATCCAGGCGCAGACGATCAAAACACATCCAGAAGCCCCAACGAGTGTTGGCCTCGACCGGTTTGTTCAGTGCATCAATGACCGGCCGATCATTCAGGACTCGTCTTCCTTTCAACTTTCGGTAGTAAGCCGTTCGTGACAGCTTCACCGCTGCCACCGCCCGCTTTACTGGAAGTTGGTGTTTGGCCACCAGATAACTCGCGATCTCGCGCTTCTCCGATGGCCTCAGAGCTTTCGCTCAATGACGTCCTTCAAGGCAAAGTTTTCGGGCGCCAGTTCTACATACATGCGCTTGTACTGGCCCAGGTCCCGTTCCATTTCCTTCATGCGCTTCAGATCGGAGGCAGACATACCACCGTACCTGGATTTCCAGTTGTAGTAGGTCGCATCGCTGATGCCGTGACGCCGACAAATATCTTTCACTTTGGCGCCGGCATCGGCTTCTTTGAGGATCGAAATGATCTGGGTTTCGGTAAATCGACTTCGTTTCATCTTGGCCTCCTGGTGGCTATCCTGCCAGAAAGCTCTAGTTATTACCTGTCAACTTTGGAGGGAAAGCTTACGCAGCGAGACGATTTCGCGTAATGATAAAATGATACCGGGCGCGAAACATTCGTAATCAGTCGTATCGTGGCGCAGGGTGAGGTACTGGCCGACGGTGCCAAAAATTACCTCCTGGTGTGCGACAGAGCCGTGCACGCGTAATGAGTGCACCGGGATACCTTCTGCATCACCACCCAACGAACCGGACGCTATCTCGGTACCACGACTGTGGGAGCCGTGTCTTCGTGCGGCAGCAATGCGCGCGGCGGTATGAAGTGCTGTGCCGGATGGGGCGTCAGGTTTGTCATGATGATGCATTTCGAGTATCTCGGCTGATTCGAAGTATGGTGCTGCCAGTTCGGCGAAACGCATCATCAGTACCGCACCGACCGCAAAGTTTGGCACCACAAGGCAGCGGGAATCCAGGCCGGTCCACGCGATACGCAACGCGTCTACGCGGGCCACGGTATAACCTGAGGTGCCAATCAACACATCCGTACCGCTGTTTCGCCATCGGGGAACGTTCTCGTCGGAGGCCGATGGGTTGGTCAGTTCGATTACAACATCGCATTCGAACAGAGCCGCGGGGTCACCGCTAGCGCTGTATCCCAGGATATCCTGATCGTCACGCCCGGGTGCGTAGAGCCCACCGATGGTTAAGTCATCGACAGCATCGATCGCCCCGATTGTTAACCGACCCATGGTGCCGTTTGCACCGGAGATCCCCACCTTGATCATGATAACGCAACCGGATATTCATGCCGGGTAATGCTGTTTAATGGTATCGGGCGGGCGATAATAGATGACGCATTCATTAATAGAAAACTCCTGGACTCTATTAGTTAACCCTCAGCGTATTCCTCGGCCGAGAGTAGACCCATTTTATAGAAGTCTTTGGGCGATTTTAAACTTCCGCTAACGGCCATGGCGCAGAACTTTGATTGATACCATAGCGACAGGGTGCTAACGACCCAAAGCCGACGTTAACAGCAGCTTATAAGCACTCCTCTATACTTGTGTTACCAGACTTTAGCGAATGAGAGGTACGAATATGTTTAGCCGACGAATAATGGCGATCTGGATCGTCTTTTGCGTGGCAGGCGCGACAGCTTATCCGGCGCTTGCAAGTGAAGAGCTAGAACCGACCACAGAAGAACTGGCAGGTATACAAGATCTGGACCGGCGTTTTGTAGACGCTTATAACCGTCTCGACGTTGATGCCTTCATGAACTGCCTGTGGAACAGCCCGAATCTTGTGGTTTTGCTTTACGATGGAACCGTATTCATAGGGTGGGGCACAGTGCGGGAGGTGACTGAGAAAACTTTTGCTGGACTCGAATCGGCACATGTCGGAATCGATGAAATAACTTACCTTCGTTCTGGGGATGCAATCATGGCTGTTGGTACGGCGTCGTATGAATTGCAGCCAAAGGACGGTCCTTTACAGAAGTTCAGCGCTCGTTGGACAGACTTTCGCAGAATAGAAAACGGGCAGTGGGTATATGTCAGTGACCATGCCCAGATTCTTGCACCGCCGCCATAGATTGAACGTCCGTTTCTTCTCTAATCGGGCAGCAATCGCCTTTCTCGACCGCAAAGTGTCAAAAGGCGATTGCTGCCCTGGATTTCAATCAGGTTTTTCAAGTACACAATGACTTTCAGACTGGCTATTCATCTTCGTTGCCACAGCCTTCGTCTTCGTCATCACTTTCCGGGCCCAGCCAATTGTATGCCGAGATAGAGAGAAGCTCTTCCTCGTCGTCTTCATTGACGCAGACGTCAAAAATCTCAGTGAAGGTTGCATTGTCTTCAGCTCCCAGTGCGCCGACTTCGATCTTGACCAGTATGTTTTCGGGCAGGGAGGCGAGATAGTCTTCAGGTACTGTCGCTGCCAGAGGCGAAATATCGCCGGGTACCCTGACGATAAATTTCATTGATCCCAGGATGTCACCATCCTCGACATCGGGTTCAAAAACAACCTCCCAGGCGTCGACCTCGACATCTTCAGGGTGAACCGGGAGCATGCCCGGCACCATGGCGGCCAGTTCCGCGTTGGTCGCGCATTCACCCAGGTCGTCACCCGGACTCCATGAAATGACGCCGTCGTCATAAACGACATCTGCGGGTGCAGCGGGAAGCTCGAACTTGAGCTCGGTTGCGCCCTCTGACATTTCATCGTCGTCACCGATTCCCGTGAACATGTAGGTGCCGGGTGTAAACAGCTCCAGGAATTCCTCCAGCGTTACGAAGTCCTCTTCGTCATTTTCCGGATCATCGTCACCCAAGGGGTCAAAACATAGTGGCTCAACGCTCTCGGCAAAGGTTTCAGTGAGTTTGTGCTCCGCCAAAGGACCACCGAGCGCATATTCGAAGATCGGAATGCCGTCCGGATTGTGAATCATGGCCGCAACCAGTTCGTCACCATCCATCAGGAAGTGGAAGCCGATATCCCCGTCCGTGGAATTGATCTCGACCAGCGCCTTGCATTCGCCAAAGTCATCACAGGGCTCGGTTGCCATTGCGGCCCTAGTGACAGCCATGACGGCGATTGCACCGGCTGCTCCCCAAAGGGAATTTAACATAATGTTTTTGTCTTTCATTGCTTTCTCCTCCTGAGCAAATGCCAGCAAGAGTGGCGCCACAGCCGGACCCGGCTGCGCTACTTCATTTGCTCGTGTATATGATTGGACGGCTGTCAGGCAAGAAATCGGTCGCGGCGACAAAAGCGATCAGTATCCGCAATGTGGGTAACATTTACCCACCCTACACCCTACGATATCAAGCCTTCGACATGGGCCCTTGATGCCGATGCCAGCGCCTCGAGGTCATAACCGCCTTCAAGTATTGAGACCAGCCTGCCTCCGGCTGAATCATTCGCCAACTCCATGGCCTGGTCGGTAATCCAGCGATAGTCAATATCCTGCACCTCCAGGTGCGCCAGCGGATCGCGGTAGTGCGCATCGAAGCCCGCTGAAATCAGGATCATGTCTGGTTCGAAGCTGTGAACTGCGAGAAAGCCCAGCGTTGACCATGCTTCACGAAACTCCCTGCTGCCGGTACCGGGAGCAAGTGGCAGGTTAAGAATATTGCCGGCACCGGTTTCCTCGGCGTATCCGCTGCCGGGATACAAGGGCATCTGGTGGCTGGATACGAACAAAATGCTGGGGTCGTTCTCGAATATGGCCTGGGTGCCGTTGCCATGGTGTACATCAAAATCGAGAATCGCCACTTTCTCAATCCCTTCATGAGTCTGGGCATGCCTGGCACCCACCGCAACGTGGTTAAAAAAACAGTAACCCATGGCGATTTCCTGCGCTGCATGGTGACCGGGCGGACGGGTGACACAAAACGCATTCTCGGATTTGCCGGCGAGTACCTGGTCGATTCCAAAGCAGATGGCGCCGCTGGCCCTTAGCGTGGCATCCAGGGTGCCGCGGCTCATGACGTTGTCTTCCTCGGTTACTGATACACGGCCATCCCGGGGCTGCAGTTCCTGAAGCCGGGCCTGGAACAGTTCCGGGTGCACGCGGGAAATCTGTTCGCAGGTGGCTTTTGGCGCCGGAAGGTACTCCAGGCCTTTGAGTCCTTCCAGTCCTCCCAGGCTGGCAATGACCCTTTGTGCACGCTCCGGACTGCGGGGCCCGGTGTCATGCTGGAGGCATTCTTCGTGTCGAATGATTGTTGTCATCGTCTTCAGAGGTGAAGCAGGAGTACCAAAGCATACCCTTGATCAGGTGAAATCACGACTTGAATAGTGGAAGCTTGAGCGTTTCCTTTACTTCCTCCATGACCACGTAGGATCGCGAACCGTTAACCCCGGGCAGGGAAAGAATCTTTTCTCCCAACAAGTCGCGGTATTCCTGCATGTCCCGCACACGGGCTTTGATCAGGTAATCAAAATTTCCCGAAACCAGGTGGCATTCCAGAACTTCATTAAATTTAATGACCTGTTTTCTGAAATCCCTGAATACATCGGGGGAGGTGTGTAAAAGATCGATTTCGACAAATACCAGCAGACCTGAACCCACCAGTTCCGGGTCGAGCGTGGCGGTGTAGCCTTGAATATAACCATCTCTTTCCAGGCGCTTGACGCGTTCAAGGCAGGGGGTTGGGGTCAAGTTGACCTTTTTCGCAAGTGCCACGTTCGACATTCGGCCGTCTTCTTGCAGACACTCGAGTATGCGCCGGTCTGTACGGTCGAGTGGTTTTGGCGTTCTTGATTTCATGTTTGATTGATTTCAACGATTAAAAAGCATAATAGGCTATTAAATACAAATATACAGCATAAAAAGCTGCATTTAGCCTATTAAAATAGTTGATTAGGCGTCAGGAGACTACTTATGAAGATTGGTGTACCGACAGAGATCAAGAATCACGAGTACCGGGTGGGCCTGGTGCCCACTTCTGTCAAGGAACTGACCAGCCGTGGTCACGATGTTTTTGTTGAAACAGGTGCTGGCCTGGGTATCGGTATGGACGACGATGATTACCTTGAAGCTGGTGCACAGATACTCGGTGATGCACCGACCATTTTCTCTGCGGTGGAGATGATTGTGAAGGTCAAGGAACCGCAGGCCGGGGAACGTGCCATGCTGCGCGAGGACCATACCTTGTTCACCTATTTGCACCTCGCCCCGGATCCTGAGCAAACAGAAGACCTTGTTCAAAGCGGTGCAACTTGCATCGCCTACGAAACAGTAACCGATGACAGCGGCAATCTTCCCTTGCTGGCGCCCATGTCTGAAGTGGCCGGGCGCCTGTCCATACAGGCCGGCGCGTGGTGCTTGGAAAAGGCACGAGGCGGCTCAGGTGTGCTGCTGGGGGGGGTGCCGGGGGTGGAGCCGGCCAAGGTGCTGATCATCGGCGGAGGTACCGTCGGATTTAACGCGGCCCAAATGGCTGTCGGCCTGGGAGCACGTGTGGTGGTGCTTGACCGCAACGCCGAAGTGATGCGCTTTCTCGATGCGACGTTCTTGAGCAGGATCGAAACAGTTTATTCAACAGCCGGGGCAATCGACCGGCATTTGAAGGATTCAGACCTGGTGATTGGCGGGGTACTGATTCCCGGCGCTGCGGCGCCCAAGCTGGTAACCCGCGAGCATCTCGCTTCAATGCATAAAGGTTCAGTATTGGTGGATGTCGCCATTGACCAGGGGGGGTGTTTCGAAACCTCGCACGCCACAACACATGCTGAGCCTACCTATGTCGTGGATGACATCGTCCATTATTGTGTCGCCAATATGCCCGGCGCGGTTCCGCGCACATCAACATTTGCACTGAACAACGCAACCCTGCCATATGTATTGGCACTTGCCAAAAAGGGACCACGACAGGCGCTGGAAGATGATCCACATTTTCTGGCAGGCCTGAATGTCCATCGCGGAATGGTGACTTATGAAGATGTGGCCCGCGACCTGAACTATGATTTCGTGCCGGCCAGGGAAGCACTGGCGCACTAAGCACTTGCTATCATTAAGGCTATAGCGAAGGATATGAACTGATGGACATCATTACCCACTTTATTAACGGCAAGCGTGAACCCGGTTCCGGAGACCGCTTCGGTGACGTTTACAACCCCGCTACTGGCCAGGTTCAACGCCAGGTTTCCATGGCAACGGCCGCAGATGTAGATGCGGCGGTAAAAGCCGCCGAGGCCGCTTTCCCGGCATGGGCAGCGCAACCCGCGTTAAGGCGCGCGCGCTGTATGTTCCGTCTGAAAAACCTGATCGAACAAAATCTCGACGCACTGGCCGCCATTTTAACCAATGAGCATGGAAAGGTGCGTGAAGATGCACGAGGTGAAGTGACACGTGGGCTGGAGGTCGTAGAATTTGCCTGTGGAGCACCGCAGTTATTGAAAGGTGAGTATTCCGACAGCGTTGGTACCGGTGTTGACAGTTATTCGCTGCGCCAGCCACTGGGTGTTGTTGCGGGTATTACGCCGTTTAATTTTCCGGCCATGGTGCCTCTGTGGATGATGCCGATGGCCCTGGTCTGCGGTAATACCTTTGTGTTGAAGCCTTCTGAAAGAGATCCCTCAGCCTCCATGATGCTGGCCGAACTGGTAAAAGAGGCAGGTGTTCCGGATGGAGTTTTTAACGTCATACACGGTGATCGCGAAGCCGTTGATGCGGTGCTGGCACACCCGGGAATCCAGGCCATCAGTTTTGTTGGCTCAACACCGATTGCGAAGAAGATTTTTGAAACCGGCTCGGCCAATGGCAAGCGTGTGCAGGCGCTGGGCGGAGCCAAGAACCACATGCTGGTGATGCCGGATGCGCCTATTGACCGGGCGACCGACGCCCTGGTTGGTTCAGCATACGGATCTGCCGGTGAGCGTTGCATGGCGATTTCAGTTGCGGTCGTTGTGGGCGAAGACACCGCCGATGAACTCGTTGCTCAACTGAAAGAACGCGCGCAATCGCTGATCATCGAGCCAGGCAACGTGGAAGGCGCGGAAATGGGACCGCTGATTACCGGCGAACACCGGGATAGAGTCAGTTCCTACGTGGATATCGGTGAACGCGAAGGAGCGGAACTGGTCGTAGACGGCAGGAGCTTCAGTCATCCGGAAGCACCTGAAGGGTTTTTCTTTGGTGGTACATTATTTGACCGGGTCACTACCGAAATGCGGATTTACCAGGAAGAAATTTTTGGCCCGGTGTTATGTGTCGTCAGGGTTGACAGCTTCGATGAAGCAGTGGACCTGATCAACGCACACGTCTACGGAAACGGTGTTTCCGTATTCACCCGTGATGGCGATGCAGCGCGGACTTTTGTGCAGCGCATCCAGGCCGGCATGGTCGGTGTGAATATCCCCATCCCGGTACCGATGGCTTTCCACAGCTTTGGAGGCTGGAAGCAGTCCTTGTTTGGCGACCACGCCATATACGGGCCGGAAGGAATACGGTTTTACACCCGCCAGAAAACGGTCACCAAAAGATGGCATTCCGGCATACGCCAGGGCGCGGATTTCCATTTCCCCAAACTCGGATGAGTCCGTAGCGCGGGTAATTGCTTACCCACCAATCGTTGTCCGACTCTGCGTTGCTAGCTTGCGCTACCCACCCTGTAAGGCTAAACCATTCCCCAGGCAAGGTTCCCAAGCGTAACCACAACCAGCGCTGCATTGGCCAACAAGGTCATACTCATTCCGGGTACACGCGTCTCTGGCTGCTTGATGTATTCCATTGAGTATAGATAACGGCCAACAAGGAACATTGCTGCCGGCAACAGCACCCAGGTAGAGCTGACGAACCAGGCAAATGCATAAGTTGCAGGGATAAAGATGATCAGTTGCTCGAGGGTATTTTGCTGAACACGCAAAATCCGTTCAAAGGTTTCGTTTCAGGTGCACGATGGTGCTACTACACCAAGTTCCCCCCGGCTGGCGCCGACTCTGATGGTGAAAAACAGGTATTCAGCCAGTGCCAGCATTACGATGATGGTTGCAATTTCCATTTCCAGTTTCTCTTTACTAAAAAATTGTTGTCCATGTGGGAATGATAGGTGATCGCTCCACGTTTTAATTTAGCGCTGATCCCCGTGCACCCAAATCACTTCGGAGCCTGCGTCAGCCTTTGCCTGAATCCGGGCCATCACGAACAACAGGTCTGAAAGGCGATTAAGGTATCTCAGGCTGACCTCGTTGAGCTGTTCGTCTTTCGCAAGCGAAACCAGCAGCCTTTCGGCCCGCCGGCAAATGGTTCTTGCCATATGGCATCTGGCTGCTGCTTCTGAGCCCCCCGGCAGGATAAAATCCTTGAGCGGAGGCAATTCCTCGTTTAATCTATCCAGGTCGGACTCGAGTTGGGTGATGTAAGAATCTGGAATCAGGCTTACGCCGGGCATGCAAAGCTCACCGCCAAGGTCGAACAGCTCGTGTTGAATGCGGTTGAGTTGGCTATTGACTGGATCAACCGGCTCTGCGGCCAGCAGCAGGCCTATTGCGCTGTTGAGTTCATCCACGGTACCAAAAGCGTCTACCCGTGGGTTGTCTTTTCCCACCCGGGAACCATCACCAAGCCCTGTTGTTCCCTTATCACCGGTACGGGTGTATATTTTCGAGAGGCGATTACCCATTGATCCAACTATCAGTATTCAATCGGCTCAATATAACATGAGCACATGCCAGGAAATCAGGAGCAAAGGAGCATGGATTTTAAAAAATTGATGGAAACAAGAGACAGCATCGGATTACTTGCACTGCGTCTCGTTACCGGTTCGGTTTTTGTTGCCCACGGCCTGCCGAAATTTGGCTGGGACGGCGGCGAAGGCAGCCTGGCGGGATTGGCGGAAAACCTGGCGAATAGGGGGATTCCATTACCTTCACTCAGCGCGGTCTTGCTGGGTTCCACAGAGGTATTTGGTGGAGCGTTGCTTATCGCAGGCTTTATGACCCGTGTTGTGACGGCTGCGCAAACTTTCGCCATGCTGGTTGCTGTATTTGTTGTGCATCTTCCGAATGGATTTGCTGGCCGTGGCGGTTACCAGTGGGCTCTGCTTCTGGCAGCAGCAGCTTTTTGCCTGATGATCGAAGGTGGTGGTAAGTACTCCGTCGACCAAAAACTTTCTTCTTAGTAGAAAAGAATAGTGGGAGCGAGCACCTGCTCGCGAATTGTTCAATCGAGCAAAGTGTCAATTTTGGGTTGTGGGAGCGGAGAGCACAATCGCGATTAATATTCGCTCCCACAATATTGCACAGAATTTTCTGGGGTTGTAGGAGCGAGGCCTGCGATGGCCGCCATATTCCCGGTTTCATCTGAACCACTCCAGCCCAGCTCAAACCCTTTCTAGGCTTCACTTTCCGGGGCGCCGGGTGTTCGCCTGCTCCGGGAATCAGCGCTTGAAGGGGCTGGAATAGGTCCCGAAAATGACACGCAAATGACACGCAGATAACACGCAGATAACACGCGATCGCGACCGGGGCGTTCGCCGCCGCTGCGGGGTCGAATTTACGCGAGGATCGCGGCGGCCCGACCAGCGCCAATTACCTTCTTGCTCTCGAGTACATTAAAAACATAGTTGGCCTCAGACGAGTCGAGTTCGAGTTCGTCCGCGCCGAGTGAAAATAGGACGTAAGCCTTGAGGCGTCCGCGCTGGATTTGAGTCAGGGTCACGCCCCCGGCGTCCTCGTCCATAAGGACGAAGATTATCCCCCGCTCGTCGTCCGTGACCCGCTCGAACCAGAGCTCGATCGGCGTCGCGTTTACCGGGTCCCGGCCCCCTGTCGGGTGAGTGTCCGAGAAAACGTCGGCCTGTATGTCGTAATAGCCATCGGTTTTCGGCGCGGGAGTGTATCCCTCCACGTCGATAAACCACTTGGTCCTGTCCCGAAAAACCGGGAGCACGTCGCCGGATGAGATAATGACGACTTGCGCGAATTTCGTTTCGCGGATTCGGCTCAATTCTGCATAAGTGACCATTTTTTAAGTCCTGTAGTAAACGAACAATTCGCCGGGGGCTCCGCGTTGACCGTTTGCCCCGTAGCCCTCGCCGCCAGCCCCGCCGCCGCCGCGCAATGGCACAACCGGGCCGGAGGTCGAACCGCCGCGACCCCAACCGCCAGCCCCGCCGCCGCCGACCGTCGTTCCGGTTCCGCCGCCCGCGCCCTGAAAACCATAGTCTCCGCCATCGCCGCCCGTCCCCGACGAGCCTTTGCCGCCTTGGGCGGGGCCGGAGGTGGCGGTTATAGTCCGAGCGCCGACGAACAACACAGCAGGGCATCACGTCAGCACTGGAACAAGATCCCCGAGTCGGTACGGGAACTGGTTGTTGATGTGGCCCTGGAACAACCGGAGCTGACACCCCGGGAACTGGCCTGGCATCTTACTGATACCCATGAGTACTTTATCTCGGAGTCCAGTGTCTATCGCATCCTCAAGGCCCATGACCTGGTTACCAGCCCACAGTTCATAGTGATGAGCGCAGCCGATGCGTTCCAGCATCCGACACGGCGTGTACATGAACTGTGGCAGACAGACTTTACCTACTTCCGGGTGGTGGGCTGGGGCTGGTACTTCCTGTCGACGATCCTGGATGACTATTCCCGTTACATCATCAGCTGGCGGTTGACGACCACGATGGCGGCGCATGATGTCACCGATACTCTGGAAGATGCTCTGAAAGCCACAGGGCTCACCGAAGTCAGGGTGCATCACAAGCCCAGGTTACTGTCTGACAACGGCCCCTGCTATATCTCAAAAGAACTCAGGGAATGGTTGCAGGATCAAGACATGAAGCACACCCGGGGAGCACCGTACCACCCGATGACCCAGGGCAAGATCGAACGCTACCACCGTTCGATGAAAAACGTGGTCAAGCTGGAGAATTATTACTTCCCGTGGGAACTGGAAAGTGCCATTGCTCAGTGGGTGGCTCATTACAACCATGAGCGGTATCACGAATCACTGGATAACGTGACGCCGGCTGATGTGTATAACGGAAGAAGAAACGACATCCTGGACCGACGGTCAATGATCAAAGCCAGAACGTTAACGCAAAGGAAAATACAAAACCTGCGGTTAGCAGGCTAGACTGGAGAAAGTACGGGCAGAAAAGTGTCTCTTAGAAAAAGGCTCAAGTGGTCCCATATGCTCTGACGACGTACACATGCCCGTGCCAGTTCAGTCGCCCGGCTGATCTCGGCGCGAGTCATGTCATCTTCGAGATTGTCTCGAAGTTTCCTGGCCGCTTCATTCCCGTTTGCACCAGCGATGTTGTACCACATGTGCGCGAGCACGGAATCCTTGAGGACACCCTCACCATTCTTGTACCGAAGCCCGAGGTTGTTCTGCGCACTGGCTTGGCCCTGTTCGGCGGCCAGCCGGTACCAGCGCACCGCTTCGGCGAAGTCCTTGAGGACACCCTCACCATTGGCGCACATGTTCCCGAGATTGAACTGCGCAACGGCGTAACCTTGCTCGGCGGCCATTCGGTACCACTTCACGGCTTCGGCATCGTCCTCGAAGACACCCTCACCCTCGGAGTACATGAGCCCGAGGTTGAACTGTGCTGCGGCGATACCTTGCTCGGCAGCCAACCGATACCAGCGCACGGCTTCGGCATCGTCCTTGAGGACACCCTTCCCCTCGTGGTACATGAACCCGAGGCTGAACTGTGCGGCGGCATCACCCTGCTCGGCAGCTTGACGGACCGTGTCGAGATTGTCCTGTGCCGAGAGCACCATGACGGCGAGGCCACCCACCACGATCACGGCAGTAGCTATGCGGATCAGCCTTGGTATTTTATTTATCGGCTTCAAATGTGAGCTACTCTCCTCTCCCCAGGCTCTAGCATATCCGAGTCAGGATGCTAGGAGAATCCCAGGAGTGACGAACGCGGCTTGGCTCTCCACCCCTTTTGGACGAAGGATCCATTGAGTCAGAGGGCTTCGAACGGGGCCGATTTTTCCGGATCCTCCTGGAAATTCCCCGCTCTGGAGTGGAGAACGCTCTTGCGCAACAGCTCGGCCCAGCGTCAGCTTGAGTCTCTGAGTCCGCACGGCCTTGGGAGGACATTGTCACGTTAACGCATCACAAGCTGAGACAGCCCCAAGATATCGGCAGTAAAACCACGTCTGAGTACTCGATAGGGTGGCTTGGTCCCTCGGCAACCCGTTACCGTGACAATGTCGGCGTGGGTCTGCGGGTGCTCGCCGGTCAAGGCGCGCAGATCGGACCACCCCGGCGACCGGCCACCTCGCGACGAATCCCGAGCGGTCGCGGAACCGGCCGAAGGCGAGCGGGGGGGCCGCAGAAACACGCCGGGGAGGCGTTCGAGGAGTTCGAGGCCGAGTCAGGCGAGGTCAGGGACCGGCGGTCATGAAGAGGAGGTCGGCCGAGCTCGTGCGGATGTGGAAGTGCCTGATTACCGGGTCGGTTCGCGCGAACATCGGCTCTCGCCAACCGGGAGAGCCGGGAGCCGGCCGTTCAGCTCTCACGCGTCGTCCGGCCGGGGCATGCGGTAGCCGACCCCGCGCTCATTGACGATGTAGGTCGGATCGGCCGCGTCGTCGCCGAGCCGGTTGCGCAGCCGCTTGACGTAGGCGCGCACCCTCTTGGGGTCGCCGGTGTTCCGTCCGGCCCAGACCTGGCGCAGCAGGGCCTCGTGCGTCAGGACCCGGCCCGCGCCCTGCGCGAGCACGCGCAGCAGCTCGTACTCGGTCGCCGTCAGCGTCACCGGGCGCCCGGCCACGCTGACCCGCCGCCGCTCGTAGTCGATGGCGAGGTCGCCGAGGACGAAGGGGACGGGGTTCGACCGCCGGCGCAGGGCCGCCCGGATGCGCGCCGTGAGCTCGGTCGGCGAGAACGGCTTGACCACGTAGTCGGCGGCGCCGGCCTCCAGCGCCCGCGCGATGGTCTCGTCGCGCCCGTAGCCCGAGATGAAGATGACCGGCAGGTCGGAGAGCTCTGGAACGGTCTGCATCAGCTCGATGCTGTCGGTCCCGGGCAGCATCAGGTCGAGCAGGACCAGCCGCGGCTTCTCGGCCCGGATAATGCGCGGCAGCTCCCCGGGGTCGCCGGTAACCAGCGGGGCGTAGCCCGCCTCCGCCAACGTGTCGCGGAGATGGCGCAGCGTCTCCGGGTCGTCGTCGACCACCAGGATGGGCACCGCGTCCGGTGCGTGGCCCGGCGCGCCGGGGCGGTCCGGGGCGGGACCGGCGCCGGACTCCGCGGCCACCGGGATCGTGAAGGTGAAGCGCGCGCCGCCGCCGCCGCCGCCGCTCTCGGCCCGGATGCGCCCACCATGGGCCTCGACCAGGCCCTTGCAGATGGCGAGGCCCAGCCCGCTGCCGAGGTCGCCCTTCCGGTCCCCGGCGGCGGTGTACTTGCGGAACAGCTGGCCGAGATGGTCCGGCGCGATGCCCCGGCCCTCGTTGGAGACCGAGACCGCCACATGCAGCCCCTCGTGCTCCGCCGCGATCCGGATGGGAGCGGATTCCGGAGAGTGGCGCGCGGCGTTGGCGAGCAGGTTGTTGAGCACTTGCACCAGGCGCTGCCGGTCGGCCATGACCCGGGGCAGGCCGACCGGCAGGTCGATGCGGACGGTGTGCCGCCCGCCGCCGCTGACGAACGTGCCTCGGGCCTGGTCCACCAGCGCGGCGACCTCCGAGGGCTCGGGCGCGACCGACAGCGTCCCGGTTTCGATGCGCCCGGCGTCGAGCAGGTCGCCAATCAGGTTGTCCATGCGGTCGGCCTGCTCGTCGATGATGCGGAAGAACTGCGTCACCTCGGCCGGTCCGAAAATGCGCGAGGCGCGGAGCACCGTGGCGGCCGAGCCCTTGATCGAGGTCAGCGGCGCTCGCAGTTCGTGGCTCACCATGCCCAGGAACTCCGCCCGCATGCGCTCCTGCTCCCGAAGCGGCGCCAGGTCCTGCAGGGTGACCACCACCGAGGCGAGCGCGCCGTCCGGGCCGTGGATCGGGGTGGCGTTGATGAGCGTCGTGACGCTGCGCCCATCCGGGACCGAGAGCACGACCTCCTCGGCCCGCACCGTCTCGGCGCTGGACAGCGCCTGCGCCAGCGGCAGCCGGTCGAGCGCGACCTCGCGCCCGTCCGCGCGCCGGCAGGTGATGACCCCGAGCAGTTGCTCGGCCGACTGGCCGGGGCCGCACAGGCTCTTGACGATGCGCCTGGCCTCGCGGTTGATCGAGACCAGGTCGCCGGTCTGCGCATCGAACACCGAGACGCCGACCGGCGAGATCTCGATCAGGGCCTCCAGGCCGGCGCGGGCGCGCTGCTCGGCGCGGTAGGTGCGCGCGTTGGCGATCGCCGTCGCGGCCTGCGAGGCGAACAGCACCAGGATCTCCTCGTCCTCGTCCGTGAACGCCTCCCCGCCCTCCTTCTCGACCAGGTAGAAGTTTCCGACATGGACGCCGAGATGGCGCATCGTCATGCCCTGGAAGGTCTTCGAGGGCAGAAGGTCGGACGAGAAGTGGAGCGAGCGGACATAGGCGGACACGTTGGGAATGCGCAGCGGTCCCGGCAGGTCGCGGAAGAACTCGAAGAGCCGCGGCCCGTCGGGACATTCTTTCATGTTCCGGTGCTCCTCCGCGGTGAAGCCCGAGGTGACGAAGTCCTGGGGGACACCGGCCTTGTCGATGGTGGCGATGGCGCCGTAGCGCGCGCCGGTGAGCGCCCGGGCGCTCTCGACCACTTCGTTGAGCACGGTCTCGAGGTCGAGGCTCGCGCTAATGCGCAGGCTCGCCGCGCTGAGCGCGGAGATGCGGGCGCGCAGCGCCGCGTTCTCGGCCGCCGTCTGGTCGTGATCGGTCATCCGTTCTCCTCCCTCTGCCCGCCGCCCAGGGCGGGGGTGATTCGATCCGTTTTCGGGCCTTCGCATTGAATTCGCGATTAATTCGCTTAGTATTCGCGAAACTACCCAAAGAAAGAACACTATTATCACACAATGTTGCCTTATAATTATAGGGGAAACTGTATGCGGGCCGCCACGGAAGCTGGGCAGGCCGCGTGGAGGGCTCCGGGGGCCTCCGCGGCCGGAATCGTGCGGTCCGGTTTCGGAGCATGCCGGGACGTCAGGGGGAGGGGAGAACGAAATGGATCGTTTGTCGGAGTCCGGCGCCATCGCCGGGAGCAAGGAATTGTGGACCTGCAGGGCGGCTGTCGCGCCGCTGCCACGGACCACCCCGCCGCGGCCCGATGGGCGCGCGTCACTTTCCCCGGACCCGGCTTCCCCCGCCGCACGGGACCTGCGCGGGTGCACCTTGCCCTTCGCGCGGCGGTTCTCCCTCCGGCGGCGGCTCCACCCGCGCGAGAACGCCGCGACCCTAGCTGCGCGGCGCGGCGAGATGCGCAACGGCAGTCGTGGCGCTTGCGCTCGGCGCACTGGTCGCGCCGGGCGCGGGAGCGCAAGGCCGAATCGAGGTGCCGCGCATTTCCCCTACGCTTGCAATCCGCTGAGTGGCGACCCGCGAGGGTCGGCTCTCATGCAGCCTTGGGACCTTCGAAGGTATCCGGCGATGTTGGCCCGTGTGTCGCAGGGGAAAGCGGACCGGGTCTGGCCACGCTCACATGCGGAAAGGCCACCCCTGCATGCGCTTGCTGGTACGCGCGGGCGGAATAGAGCCTCACGAGGAAGGGCGCCAGGCCGATGATGATACGCACCGCGCAAGAGAACCAACCTGACGTCATTGCCAGAATCGGCGCCCTGGTCACGTGGCTGCTGCTCATCGCGGCAGCCGCAATGTCGACACTGGAACCGGCGCACGCTCAAGGGGCCGTGCCCGAGATCACCATCGTCGCCGGAGCGGACGTGGAGGAGGGAGAGGACGCGATATTCACGCTGAGCCGAACGGGCGACACGGCAACCGAGCTGACAGTGGACGTGGCGGTGAGCGAGAGGCTCTCGGGGTCAGGGTCGGAGACAGGCTGGAGTCACCGGGCAGAGTATCGGGCAACGCGCCGAACAGCGTGACCTTCGCGCAGGGAGCTTCGAGCGTCACCCTGACGCTGCCGACAGTCGACGACACGCTATATCACCGCGACGTGCTGGTGACGCCAAGAATACTCGAGCGGGCTACGTACACAAGCGGTGCGGCCTCGAGCGCCACCGTGACGGTGAGCGAAAACGACGCACTGATCGCGCAGGCGCGGATCAATGCGCCGGACGTGGTCTTGGAAGGAGAGAACCTGGTGTTCAGCGTTGGCGTCGCGGCGAACGGACTCGGAGGAGACGTGACGTACAGGGTCACACTGGAGGACGGAACCGCCCAGACACCATCCGACTTCCTCAACGGGCTCGCCCACGACCTGCTGTTCTCGGCATCTCTGACCTTCACCTCGGGCCCGACGGGCGACCTGTTCATCGAGAACCCGGATGGGACCAGAGAGTTTTCCAACTCGTCCGGACGTCCTGTTTTTCTTCACCATCAACGACGGGGTGCCCGAACGCGACGAGACGATGGTCATCCGGGTCGAGCCCGTGTCGACCACAGGAGGGCTCACGGCACTCGGCGCCACCAGGACGATCACGATCAGGGACCGGAAACCCTCGGTGACGATCACCGCAGCGTCATCCCTGGTGACAGAAGGGACGGATGCCCTCTTCACGCTGAGCCGCACGGAGAGCACGGCCGAGGCCCTCACCGTGAACGTGACGATCAGCGAGACCGCGAGCAAGCTGTCCGGCTCCCTGCCGGCGACAGTGACCTTCGACGCCGGAGCGGGCGAGGCGACGCTCGCCCTGAACACGCAAGGCGACAGCGTGGTGGGCGAGCACAGCACGGTGACGGTGACGATCTCACCGGACACCGACGATCCGGCGATCTATCGCCCCGGGGACCCCGACACGGCGTCGGTGACCGTGCTCGATGACGACGAGACCGCGCGGGGGGTGATCGTGGCGCCGACCGAGCTGACGGTGGCCGAAGGCGGTTCGGGCGAGTACTGGGTGGCGCTCAGGACTGCGCCAACCGACACCGTGACCATCGCGATCGCGAGCGACGACAGCGCCGCGGCAACCGTCTCGCCGGCATCGCTCACGTTCACGACCGCAAACTGGGACACACGGCAGAAGGTCACCGTGACGGGCGAGGTCGACACCGACACGAACGACGAAACCGTGACCCTCACCCACGATGTGGGCGGGGGCGACTACGCGAGCGAAGGGGTGACGGCGCCGCCCGTGACCGTGACCGTCGAAGACGAAGACGAGACGCCCGTCCCGATGGTGTGGGGGTTTCTGGGCTCGGGCGGGGAAGAAGGCAACGACGCGACGTTCAGACTCAGACGCAGCGGCGCGACGGACGCCGAACTCGAAGTGAACGTGTCGGTGAGCGACACGGGCGAGTTCCTCGCCGAAGACGAAGAACGCAACCGCACGGTCACCTTCGCGCCCGGAGCGAGCGTCGCGCAGCTCTCGGTCCCGACGGTCGACGACGAATTCGGCGAGCCGGACGGAACGATCACCGTTCAGATCGAGAACGGCGACGCCTACGCCGTCGGCAACCCGGACACCGTGCAATCCACGGTGTTCGACGACGACGGGATCTCGAGCGAGGTACTGCTCGGTGTGAGCCCGGAGCAGGTGGGAGAGGATGATCCGGCGAGCGGCGTGACAGTCACCGCGACCCTCGACCTTGGAGCGCGAACCGAGGCCACGAACGTCGTGATCGCGTTCGGCGCGGCCACCGACAGTGCGAACCGTGGAGCCGACTACGAGGCGGACACGCAGCTGACCCTGACCATCGCGCCGGGGCAGACAAGCGCGGCGGGCACGATCACCGTGACACCGATCGACGATGCGTACGGAGAAGGAGACGAGACGATCTCGGTCACCGGGAGCACCGCCGAGCTTGACGTATCGGGCACGCAGCTCACCATCACCGACAACGAGATCGCATCGAGCGAAGTCACCCTGATGGTGAGCTCGAGCGCGGTGGGCGAGGACGACACCGCAACCGCCGTCACGGTGACGGCAGCGCTCGATGAGGATCCGCGTTCCGAGCCGACGAGCGTCGTGGTCGCGGTGGGCGCGACGAGCGACAGCGCAACCGAAGGAACCGACTTCGAGGCAATCGACGATCTGACGATCACGATCGCTGCAGGCGCGGCGAGCGCGACAGCCACCTTCACGCTCACGCCGAATGACGACGCGTACGGAGAGGGAGAGGAGACGATCTCGGTCACCGGGAGCAACGCCGATCTGCAGGTGATTGGCACGCAGGTGACGATCACCGACGACGAGACGCCATCGGGCGAAGTGACGCTGGAGACGACGCCCGGCGCGGTGGGCGAGAGCGACGCAGCGACGATGATCACGGTCACCGCAACGCTCGATGAGGATCCGCGTCCCGCGCCGACGAACATCGCCTTGGCAGTGGGAGGATCGGGCGACACCGCAACCGAAGGAACCGACTACGAGACGATCGGGGACCTGGCGTTCACGATCCCGGCCGGTGCGGCAAGCGCCACGACGACATTCACGCTCACGCCCACCGCCGACACGGACAACGAAGGAGAGGAGGCGATCTCGGTCACCGGAACGACGCCGGATCTCACCGTCGCGGGAACGCGGGTAACCATCGCCGACGACGAGACGGCCACGGAGATCACCCTGGAGGTGAGCCCGTCATCGGTGCCCGAAAATGAAGGAGAGCGCGCAATCGAGCTCACGGTACGGCTCAAGGGAGCGGTACGGTCGACGGCGACGAACGTGAGCGTCACGATCGGAGATGCGAGCGACAGCGCAAGCGAGGGCGTCGACTACGGGACGGTTGCCGACCTGAGCGTGACCATCAACGCAGGCGCACCGAGCGCGACGGCCACGTTCAGGCTGAGCCCAACCGACGACACCTACGGAGAGGGAGACGAACAGATCTCCGTCAGCGCGACCGCATCGGGGCTGACTGTCACCGGAACGCAGCTCACGATCGCCGATGACGAGACGGCGTCCACCGTAGTCACGATCGACGTGAGTCCGACCGCGGTGAGGGAGAGCGACGCAACGACGACGGTGACCGTGACCGCAACGCTCGATGAGGACCCGCGTGCCGCGGCGACCGAAGTCGCAGTCACGGTGGGCGACGCCGCCGACAGCGCCACCGAAGGAACCGACTACGAAACGGTCGACGACTTCACGGTGACCATCGAGGCCGGCTCGACGAGCGCGGCAGGCATGTTCAGCCTTACGCCAAGCGACGATACGGAGGGCGAGGGAGCGGAGACGATCTCGGTCACCGCAAGCACCTCCGGGCTGACAACGACGGATGCGGAGCTGACGCTCATCGACGAGGAGCGCGCGACCGGCGCGCCCGCGATCACCGTACCCAACGTGTTCCGGGTCCCGGCCGTGCTGAGCGTCGATCTGAGCCCAATCATGGACTCGAGCGGCGTCGCCAATATCGCCGCGAGCGCAAGCTACCAGTGGAAACGCGTCGACGGGCCGGGAATGGCCGACGAGACGAACATCGGGACCGACGCAAGCACCTATACGCTCACCGACGCCGAGGCGGGCAAGAAGATCAAAATCGAGGTGAGCTTCGAAGACGACCGCGGCGCGGCCGAGAGCGCCACGAGCGAGGCGTTTCCAGGGACCGGCACTATCGAGGCGCGCGCGACCTGCGCCGCACCCACGTTGAGCGACGATGCGAGGCTGATCGGGTCGGGCAGGACACTGACATTGGGCAAATTCGACGTGGCAGGGTCCGTGTACTACGGATACTTCGGAGGCAGCGAAGGCGGAGCCTTGGATGACACCACCTTCAACATCGGGACAAACCCCTACGGGATAGAAGGGATCTCGGTGACCCAGGCTGGCGGTGTGACCGTCACCCTCGACGCAGATCTCGATGCGCGCGACAGGAAATCCCTCAGCGTGCACCTGTGCGACACAACCCTGCACTTCAAGGACGCAAGTCACGTCAATGAGAGCGCATCGTACACTTGGAGCGGCTCCGGGCTCGACTGGTCGAACCACGCCGAGCGCACGATCTATCTCTCACGCGACAGCACGAGCCCAACCGTCACGTCGGCGAGCGTCGACGGCGAGACGCTCGTCATCACCTTCAGCGAGGATCTGGACGACTCGCCATTCCTGACCAACAGCGTATTCACCGTGCGCAGGATGCGCACCGGCGGGATGGAGGACACAGTGCCCCTCGCCGGCGTTCACCCCGACATCGAAGGCAACACCGTGACGTTGACCCTGGCATACGCGGTCGCCGCCACCGACACCGTGACGGTGAGCTACCAGAGAGGACCGGTGGAAAACGAGTTCGACCTCCGCGACGAGTTCGGCAACCGGGTGCTCGCCTTCGGTAGCCAGGCGGTGACGAACACCTCCATCAACACCTCGGCCACCGGGGCGCCGGCGATCACCGTGCCGAACGTGTTTCGCGTCCCCGCAGTGCTGAGCGCGGATCTGAGCGCAATCATGGACGATGATGGCGTAGTACGCATCGCCGACAACGTCACCCGGTATCAGTGGAAGCGGTTCAGTGCCGACGCGACGAGCTTCGAGGCCGATATCGGCGCCGGCGCAACCTACACCCTCACCAGTGCCGATGTCGGCAAGAAGATCAAGGTCGAGGTGAACTTCGACGACGACACCGGCTACCAGGAGTACGCGGCGAGCGAGGCGTTTCCAACGACCGGCGCCATCGAGGCGCGCGCGACCTGCGCCGCACCCACGTTGAGCGGAGGAGCGAGGCTGATCGGGGCGGGCAGGATACTGACGGTGGGCAAATTCGACACGGCAGGAATCGTGTTGTACGGATTTGGGGAGGCCGTCCCCGGAGTCCTGAATGACACCACCTTCAGCATCGGGACAAACCGCTACAGGATAGAAGGGATCTCGGTGACCCAGGCTGGCGGTGTGACCGTCACCCTCGACTCAGCGCTCGGGGCGCGCGACAGGCAATCCCTCAGCGTGCACCTGTGCGACACAACCCTGCACTTCAACGCGGCGACACACTCAGCAGAGAGCGATACGTACTCATGGACCGGCTCCGGGCTCGACTGGTCGAACCACGCCGAGCGCACGATCTATCTCTCACGCGACACGTCGTCCCTGGCCAGGGCGTTCATCAGCAATGTGGGGCAGTCGGCCTCATCATCTACAAACACAGTGCTCGCCACGGCGTTCACCACGGGAGGCAACTCCACGGGATATGGGCTAACGAGCGTCGATGTAAATGTGTCCTCCAATCACACTTCGGGGGTCATCCCGCGGGTCGCGATCTTCGAGGATAGTGCGGGCGCACCTGGAACACTCTTCGCCACTCTGATCAATCCCGCAACGGTAGCTGCAAATGCCATCAACACCTTCAACGCTCCACCGAACACCATACTGGACCCCAACACGGTCTATTGGCTGGTCGTCAGCAACCCTGGCGATGCCTTGGGCCAAGGCTTTTATGTCAAAGTAGTGTCCGGCAATACGTTGGACGGCGCTGCGGCAATGGGATGGAGCATGGGCAATGTCGTAACGAAGGCCGACATCCGTAGCCCGACCTGGAGTAGCTACTCCTTTCGCTTCCTCTTCGCCGTCAGGGGCACCGTCGTAGCCGGCGGCGCCAACGCCGCGCCGACGGCCGCCGACAACACGGTGGAGACGGTCCAGGACACGGCGTACACTTTCACGGCGGACGAGTTCGGCTTCGCCGACGCGGATGCCGCCGACACGCTGGCGAGCGTGAAGATCGCGACCCTGCCGGCGGTGGGCACGCTGGCGCTCGACGGCACGGCGGTGATGGCGGACGAGGTCATCTCCAAGGTCGACATCGATGAGGGCGACCTCACCTTCACGCCCGTGGCCGGTGCGACCGGCGACGCCCATGCGAACTTCACCTTCAAGGTGAACGACGGCAGGGACGACAGCGCCAACGCCTACACGATGACCATCAACGTGACGGCCGTCTCCTGCGGGATGCCCAGCTTCGGCGACCGGCGCAACCACTGGTCCGGGGCGGTGACGGTGGGGACGGTCACCTCCGGCAGTTCCACCTTGGGTCATGGATTCAATTCCGATACATCCCAGGGCGAGCTGGCCGCAACCGGGTTTGTCATCGGCCGGAACGACTATACGGTCGATGCGGCTTTGGTCTATTCGGGCAGCGCAAATGCCGGCGACCTGGCGTTCAGCCTGACCGGCGACCACGATAACAACCTGACGACCGCAGAAAAGGCCGCGCTGCGGCTGCATGTCTGCGATAGTACCGCCATCTACGACTTCAGCACTGCGGCCCTCTCCACCGGTAGCGCTGGCTACACTTGGGCCGAGAGCCTCGACTGGTCCTCCGAGACCACCCGCACGCTGTACCTGAGCCTGCCGGCGAACACCGCGGCGACGGGCGCGCCGGCGATTACCGGCATGGCGCGGTCCGGGCAGGACCTGGCCGTCGACCTCACCGGCATCGAAGACGCGGACGGGCTGACCGGCGACCTCAGTACTCAAGCGGACAATGCCAACCCCGGCGGCGTCGAGTACACCTACCGGTGGCTGCGCGTGGACCCGGACGGCGTCTCCAACGAGGCGCGGATTGCCGGCGCCGACGCCGCCACCTACACCCTGACCGACGCCGACCTGGGCAAGAAGGTCAAGGTGCGGGTGAGCTTCACCGACGACCTCGGCAGTTCGGAGATGTTCACCAGCGAGGCGTATCCCTCGTCCAGCACGGTCACGGGCGCAGGCGCCAACACCGCGCCGACGGCGGACGACAACACGGTGACGACGGGCGAGGACAGGGCGTACACCTTCACGGCGGACGACTTCGGCTTCGCCGACACGAACACCGGCAACACGCTGGCGAGCGTGAAGATCGTGACCGTGCCGGCGGCGGGCACGCTGGCGCTCGACGGCACGGCGGTCCTGGCGGACGGCGTCGTCACCACGGCCCAGATCGACGCAGACATGCTCATCTTCAGGCCCGCGCGCGATGCGCACGGCGACCCCTATACGACCTTCACCTTCAAGGTGAACGACGGCACGGACGACAGCGCCAGCGCCTACACGATGACCATCGACGTGACGGACGCCCCCGCCCCCGTCTGCGGGGTGCCCGACTTCGGCACCCGGCGCCAGATCTGGACCGGCACGGCGGAGGTGGACGAGTTCACATTCTCGGGAGAAACTTTTTATGGATACACCGCTGGATACCCCACACTACTAATGCCCGCGGGTGACCTGGACGACCGGACCTTCACGATCGGCTCGAACGACTATACGGTTAACGGTACCTACGTTCAGTTTACCGGGAGCTTTGCTGGGTCTCTCTACTTTGAAGTGCCCGCTGGACAGGCACTGACGAACAGGGAATCGGCCGCGCTGCGGCTGCATGTCTGCGATATGCCCTACGACTTTAGCAGTGCCACCAATACACTTAACACTTCCACCTGGACCGGAAGCCTCGACTGGTCGGACCCGGTGGTGACCCGCACGCTGTACCTCAGCCTGCCGGCGAACAACGACGCGACGGGCGAGCCGGCGATTACCGGCACGGCGCAGGTCGGGCAGGAGCTGGCCGCCGACGCGAGCCCCATCATGGACACCGACGGGGTGCCCTCGAGCCTCACCTACCAGTGGGTGCGGGTGGACGCGGACGGCACGTCCAACCCGGTGGACATCACCGACGCGAACGCCGCGACCTACACCCTGACCGACGACGATCTGGGCAAGACCATCAAGGTGAAGGTGAGCTTCACCGACGAGCTGAGCGGCGTGGAGATGTTCACCAGCGAGGCGTATCCCTCGTCCAGCACGGTCACGGGCGCCGACACCGCGCCGGTGATCGAACTCTCGCCCTCGGCCGCGGGCGAGGGCGACGCCGTCACCTTCACGGTCACGCTGGCGCCCGCCGCCACCCAGGAAGTGACGGTGAACTACGCGACCTCGGTAGCGGCGGGCGACACGGCGGCGCAGACGGACTTCGCGGCGGGCAGCGGGACCCTGACGTTCGCGGTGGGCGACACTCAGCAGACGTTCGTGGTGTCGACGCTCGATGACAGCATTGACGAGTCCGACGAGACGTTCACGGTGACCCTGGACAACGTGAGCCCGGCCGGTGCGGCGACCCTGCCGGCGGACCCGACGGCGACGGGGACGATCACCGACGACGACGAAGCGCCGGTGCTGGTGCTGTCGGTGGCCCCGGAGACCATTGCCGAGGCGGGCGGCGGCACGTCCACCGTCACGGTCGGCACGGGCACGGGCTCCACGTTCGCCACCGCGCAGACCATCGCCCTGACGCTGTCCGGCACGGCCACGGAGACCGAGGACTACGACATCAGCTCGAAGTCCCTGACCCTGCCGGCGGGCGTGGGCAGCGGGGCATCGTCAGTGACGGCCACGGTGACGGCGGTGGACGACAACTTCTACGATGGCCGTGACGACGACGAGACCATCGTGATCGCCGGATCCCGCGAGGGCACGGCCTTTGGCGCCCAGCAAACGATCTCCATCCTCGACGATGAGGACGCGCCGGAATTCACCCTGATCCTGACACCCGCGTCGATTTCGGAGAATGGCGGGACGAGCATCGTGACGGGGACGCTGGATACCCCGATCGCGGAGGCCCTCACGGGGATGCTGGAGACGTTTCTGGACCCGAACGCGGACCCGCCGGTGGTGGTGGACGACTACGTGATCTCCGGCTCGCTGACCTTCGCCGCGCAGTCCACGCAAAGCACGGGAACCCTGACGGTGACGGCGGTGGACAACCGCGCGGACACCGCCGACAAGCTGCTGGACCTCGAGTGGATCCCCGATCTCGGGTATGTGAAGCCCGGAGAGGCCCACCTCATCATTGAGGACGACGATGCCGCGCCAGTGCTGGAGCTGTCGGTGAATCCGGAGACCATCGCCGAGGCAGGCGGAACGTCCACCGTCACGGTCAGCACGGGCACGGGATCCACCTTCGCCACCGCCCAGACCATCGCGCTGGCGCTGTCCGGCACGGCCACGGAGATGGCCGACTACAGCATCACGTCCAAGTCCCTGACCCTGCCGGCGGGCGCGGGCAGCGGGGCATCGTCGGTGACGGCCACGGTGACGGCGATGGACGACGCGCTGTCCGAGGGCGACGAGACGGTCCTCATCGACGCGGCGCTCGGGACCGGGGGCATGGCCCCGGCCGTGGGCACGAGCCAGACCCTCACCATCATCGACGACGACGTGGACGAGCCGCCCAGCGCGCCGGCGACGCCCATGGTCTCGGCAGTGTCCGGCAGCACCACCAGCCTGTCGGTCAGCTGGGCCGCCCCGGCCAACGCCGGCAAGCCCGCCATCGCCAGCTACGACGTGCAGTACCGCGTGGGCAGCTCCGGGGCCTGGAGCGACGGCCCGCAGGACGTCGCGGGCACGTCCACGACCATTACCAGCCTCGTCGCGGACACGCTCTATGAGGCGCGGGTGCGCGCCACCAACGCCGAGGGCGACTCCGGCTGGTCCGACCCGCCCGGGTCCGGGCGGACCAACGCGCCGAGCAACACCGCCCCGGTGTTCAGTTCCTCGAGCGTGTCCCGCGAAATCGCGGAGAACACCGCCGCGGGCGTGGACGTCGGCGCCGCGGTGACGGCCACCGACGCCGACGCCGGCGACACCCTCGGCTACACGCTGGGGGGCGCCGATGTGGCCTCCTTCGACTTCGTCGAGACCACGGGGCAGATTCGCACCAAGGCCGGCGTCAGCTACGACCACGAGGCCAAGGCCTCCTACACGGTCACGGTCACGGCCTCCGACAACAGCAACGCCACCGCCGTCGCCGATGTCACCATCAGCATCACCGACGTGGACGAGCCCCCCAGCGCGCCGGCGACGCCCATGGTCTCGGCAGTGTCCGGCAGCACCACCAGCCTGTCGGTCAGCTGGGCCGCCCCGGCCAACGCCGGCAAGCCCGCCATCGCCAGCTACGACGTGCAGTACCGCGTGGGCAGCTCCGGGACCTGGAGCGACGGCCCGGTGGACGTCGCGGGCACGTCCACGACCATTGCCAGCCTCGTCGCGGACACGCTCTATGAGGCGCGGGTGCGCGCCTCCAACGCCGAGGGCGACTCCGGCTGGTCCGACCCGCCCGGGTCCGGGCGGACCAACGCGCCGGGCAACAACGCCCCGGTGTTCAGCCCGGCGATGCCCGAGCGCGAAATCACGGAGAACACCGCCGCGGGCGTGACGTCGGCGCCGCGGTGACGGCCACCGACGCCGACGCCGGCGACACCCTCGGCTACACGCTGGGGGGCGCCGATGTGGCCGCCTTCGACTTTGTCGAGACGACGGGGCAGATTCGCACCAAGGCCGGCGTCAGCTACGACCACGAGGCCAAGTCTTCCTACACGGTCACGGTCACGGCCTCCGACGGCACCGCCACTGCCGACGCCGATGTCACGATCAGCGTCACCGACGTGGACGAGCCGCCCAGCGCGCCGGCGACGCCCATGGTCTCGGCAGTGTCCGGCAGCACCACCAGCCTGTCGGTCAGCTGGGCCGCCCCGGCCAACGCCGGCAAGCCCGCCATCGCCAGCTACGACGTGCAGTACCGCGTGGGCAGCTCCGGGGCCTGGAGCGACGGCCCGGTGGACGTCGCGGGCACGTCCACGACCATTGCCAGCCTCGTCGCGGACACGCTCTATGAGGCGCGGGTGCGCGCCTCCAACGCCGAGGGCGACTCCGGCTGGTCCGACCCGCCCGGGTCCGGGCGGACCAACGCGCCGGGCAACAACGCCCCGGTGTTCAGCCCGGCGTGTCCGAGCGCGAAATCACGGAGAACACCGCCGCGGGCGTGACGTCGGCGCCGCGGTGACGGCCACCGACGCCGACGCCGGCGACACCCTCGGCTACACGCTGGGGGGCGCCGATGTGGCCGCCTTCGACTTCGTCGAGACCACGGGGCAGATCCGCACCAAGGCCGGCGTCAGCTACGACCACGAGGCCAAGTCTTCCTACACGGTCACGGTCACGGCCTCCGACGGCACCGCCACTGCCGACGCCGATGTCACCATCAGCGTCACCGACGTGGACGAGCCGCCCAGCGCGCCGGCGACGCCCATGGTCTCGGCAGTGTCCGGCAGCACCACCAGCCTGTCGGTCTCCTGGGCCGCCCCGGCCAACGCCGGCAAGCCCGCCATCGCCAGCTACGACGTGCAGTACCGCGTGGGCAGCTCCGGGACCTGGAGCGACGGCCCGGTGGACGTCGCGGGCACGTCCACGACCATTGCCAGCCTCGTCGCGGACACGCTCTATGAGGCGCGGGTGCGCGCCACCAACGCCGAGGGCGACTCCGGCTGGTCCGACCCGCCCGGGTCCGGGCGGACCAACGCGCCGACCAACAACGCGCCGGTGTTCAGTTCCTCGAGCGTGTCCCGCGAAATCGCGGAGAACACCGCCGCGGGCCAGGACGTCGGCGCCGCGGTGACGGCCACCGACGCCGACGCCGGCGACACCCTCGGCTACACGCTGGGGGGCGCCGATGTGGCCGCCTTCGACTTCGTCGAGACCACGGGGCAGATCCGCACCAAGGCCGGCGTCAGCTACGACCACGAGGCCAAGGCCTCCTACACGGTCACGGTCACGGCCTCCGACGGCACAACGCCACTGCCGACGCCGATGTCACCATCAGCGTCACCGACGTGGACGAGCCCCCCAGCGCGCCGGCGACGCCCATGGTCTCGGCAGTGTCCGGCAGCACCACCAGCCTGTCGGTCTCCTGGGCCGCCCCGGCCAACGCCGGCAAGCCCGCCATCGCCAGCTACGACGTGCAGTACCGCGTGGGCAGCTCCGGGACCTGGAGCGACGGCCCGGTGGACGTCGCGGGCACGTCCACGACCATTAGCCAGCCTCGTCGCGGACACGCTCTATGAGGCGCGGGTGCGCGCCTCCAACGCCGAGGGCGACTCCGGCTGGTCCGACCCGCCCGGGTCCGGGCGGACCAACGCGCCGGGCAACAACGCCCCGGTGTTCAGCCTCGGCGTGTCACGGAGAACACCGCCGCGGGCGTGACAGGCGCCGCGGTGACGGCCACCGACGCCGACGCCGGCGACACCCTCGGCTACACGCTGGGGGGCGCCGATGTGGCCGCCTTCGACTTCGTCGAGACCACGGGGCAGATTCGCACCAAGGCCGGCGTCAGCTACGACCACGAGGCCAAGCCCTACACGGTCACGGTCACGGCCACGGACAACAGCACGCCACTGCCGACGCCGATGTCACGATCAGCGTCACCGACGTGGACGAGCCGCCCAGCGCGCCGGCGACGCCCATGGTCTCGGCAGTGTCCGGCAGCACCACCAGCCTGTCGGTCAGCTGGGCCGCCCCGGCCAACGCCGGCAAGCCCGCCATCGCCAGCTACGACGTGCAGTACCGCGTGGGCAGCTCCGGGACCTGGAGCGACGGCCCGGTGGACGTCGCGGGCACGTCCACGACCATTGCCAGCCTCGTCGCGGACACGCTCTATGAGGCGCGGGTGCGCGCCTCCAACGCCGAGGGCGACTCCGGCTGGTCCGACCCGCCCGGGTCCGGGCGGACCAACGCGCCGAGCAACAATGCGCCGGTGTTCAGTTCCTCGAGCGTGTCCCGCGAAATCGCGGAGAACACCGCCGCGGGCCAGGACGTCGGCGCCGCGGTGACGGCCACCGACGCCGACGCCGGCGACACCCTCAGCTACACGCTGGGGGGCGCCGATGTGGCCTCCTTCGACTTCGTCGAGACCACGGGGCAGATCCGCACCAAGGCCGGCGTCAGCTACGACCACGAGGCCAAGGCCTCCTACACGGTCACGGTCACGGCCACGGACAACAGCAACGCCACCGCCGTCGCCGATGTCACCATCAGCATCACCGACGTGGACGAGCCGCCCAGCGCGCCGGCGACGCCCATGGTCTCGGCAGTGTCCGGCAGCACCACCAGCCTGTCGGTCAGCTGGGCCGCCCCGGCCAACGCCGGCAAGCCCGCCATCGCCAGCTACGACGTGCAGTACCGCGTGGGCAGCTCCGGGACCTGGAGCGACGGCCCGGTGGACGTCGCGGGCACGTCCACGACCATTGCCAGCCTCGTCGCGGACACGCTCTATGAGGCGCGGGTGCGCGCCTCCAACGCCGAGGGCGACTCCGGCTGGTCCGACCCGCCCGGGTCCGGCCGGACCAACGCGCCGAGCACATCGGCGCCCGGCGCGCCCGGAAATCTTCGCACCACCCCGGGCGACGGGCGGGTGACGCTGGCCTGGACGGCGCCGGGGAGCGACGGCGGGGCGGCCATCGAGAAGTACCGCTACCGGGTGAGCGCCGACGGGGGCTCGAGCTGGGACCCGGACTGGACCGACGTGCCCGACGGACCGGACGCGGGCGGCAGCGCGGCGGACGAGACGACCTTCACCGTGTCCGGTCTGAGCAACGGCACGGAGTACGTCTTCCAGCTGCGCGCGGTGAACAGCGTCGGCGAGGGCCGGGCGGCGAGCGCCACGGGCACGCCCGTGCGCGCGCCGCTGCCCCCCGGGTCCGGTTTCCTGGTCGGTAACTTCGGGCAGCGCGCGGACGGCGCCGCGCAGATTTACGTCACGCACGATATCGTGGGCGTGTTTACGACCGGCGCCCGCGGCGCCGAGTGGCACAACATCGAATTGCGGCTGAATTCGATAACTTCCGACATCGCCCAGCTCCCATCGGCCACGCTCTACCGCGCGAGCGTGACCGACACCCGGGTGAGCCGGGGCGCAGAGGTGGCGGCGCTCACCGCCGTGCCGGGGTCGCCGCGACCGACGGACACCGCGCAGACCGTCGCCTTCACCGCGCCGCCCGGCACGCGCCTGGAGGCGGGCGCCACGTACATGGTGGTGCTGGTGGCGTCATCCGGTTGGGTCGGTGTCGAGAACACGACCTTCCCGGCCGAAGACGCCGGCGGGGCGCCCGGCTGGGCCATCGACGGTATCGGCGCCGGCAACTCCTCGCCCTATTCCTACCAGACAACCGCCTCGCTGCTGATGCGCGTCAACGGCACGGCGGCCGGCGCGCCCGTGGCCACCGCGCCCGACGCCCCGGCGAGCGTGGGCGCGGCGGCGGGCGATGCGCGCGTGAACCTGATCTGGACACCGCCGCGGAGCGACGGCGGGGCGGGCATCGAGAAATACCAGTACCGCTACTCGGCCGGTTCCAGGGTTGACCCGGATACGGCCTGGACCGACGTGCCCGACGGTTCGGATACCGGCACGAGCCGGGCCGACGAGCGCTCGGTCAGCGTCACGGAGCTTGACAACGGCAGGCAATACGCCTTCGAGCTGCGCGCGGTCAACGGCGTGCGTGCCGGTGCGGCGGCCACCGCCACGGCCACGCCCGCGGCGGCGCGCCGGACCGGTTTCCCGGTCAGCAATTTCGGGCAGCCCGTGGACGGTTCTTCGCAGATTTCGGTCACGCAGGATATCGTGGGCGCCTTCACGGCCGGGGCGCTGGGCGCCACGCTCGACAGCATCGAATTCCGGCTGTATTCGAGAACTCCCGACATCGCGCAGGTTCCCTCGGCAACGCTCTACCGCGGGAGCGTGACGGACACCCGGGCGACCCTGGGCACACGGGTGGCGACGCTCACCGCCGCGCCGGGGTCGCCGAGACCGGCGGCCAGCGCGCAGACGATTGTCTTCACCGCGCCGGGCGGCACCCGCCTGGAGGCGGGCGCGACGTACCTGGTGGTGCTGGCGGGATCCGGTTTCGTCCGTGTCGAGCACACCAATTCCTCCGCCCAGGACGCCGGCGGCGCGTCCGGCTGGACCATCGACGGCGTCGGCGCGGGCAACTCCTCCCCCTATTCGTACGGGACGAGCGGTTCCCTGCTGATGAGCGTCAACGGCACGACCGCCAGGGCGCAGCGGGCGGTGCGCGTGGGCGACGCGCGCGTTCGCGAGGGCCCGCAGGCGGTGCTGGTGTTCACCGTGACGCTCGATCGCGCGCGGGACCGCGACGTGACGGTGGACTACGCCACTTCCGACGCCACGGCGAGGGCGGGCGAGGACTACACCGCCGTGTCCGGCACCCTGGTCTTTACGGCGGGGGAAAGGTCCGGGACCGTGTCGGTGACGGTGCTCGACGACGCCCATGACGAGGGCGCCGAGACGCTGACGCTGAGGCTCTTCAACGCCCGCGGGGCGGTGATCGAGGACGGCGTGGCCGAGGGGACGATCCTCAACAGCGACCTCATGCCCGATGCCTGGCTGTCGCGGTTCGGGCGCGCGGCCTCCGATCAGGTGGCGCAGGCGATCGGACGGCGGCTGGAGGGCGGGGCGCGCGAATCGCACGTGACCGTCCTGGGTTGGCGGGTGGACGCGCCGTTCGATTCGCGCCACGCCGGGCGCGTCAGCGGCGAGGAACCGGGGCACGAGGCCGCGCTCGAGTCGCCGCGCTTCGGGCGCGACGGCGCCGAACTCCGGGCGGGCGGAACCCCCGGGGCGCCGGGCGGGTTCATGGCGCAAGGTGCGCCGGGCGTAGTACCCGTCGCGGTACACGCACCGGCCGCCGGACACGCACCGGGCGCGAGGGGTCGGGGCGGTCCCTGGGCCGATATGCTGCAGGGGCTGCTGATGAAGGTTGGCGCGGGCGGGGACGTTCGCGCGCCCGGGCTGCGGGACATGGTCATGGGCAGTTCCTTTTATTACGGCTACTCCCCGGACGCCAGCCTGCTGCGCGGCATGAACCGGTTGACGGCCTGGGGCGAGAGCGCCTCGACCCGCTTCAGCGGCGCCGAGGGCAAGCTGTCCCTCGATGGCGAGGTCAATACCGCCATCGTCGGCGCGGACGGCGAGTGGGGCCGCTGGCTCGCGGGCCTGGCCCTGTCCTACAGCGAGGGTGAGGGCGGCTATCGACAGGCTTCGGCAAAAGGCGGGGCGGTGAGCAGCACGCTGAGCGGGATCAACCCCTACGCCCGCTACCGTCTCGATGAACGCACCTCTTTGTGGGCTACGCTGGGCTACGGCAGCGGGCGACTGACCCTGACCCCGGACGGGGCGGAGTCGGCCCTTGAAACCGACATGACCAACGCCATGGCGGCCTTCGGGGGCCGTGGCGTGCTGTCGATGCGCGCGGGCGAAACCGGACAGTTCGAACTGGCCCTGCGCACGGACGCGATGCTCACCTATACCGCCTCCATGGCCGTGGCCGGGCTGTCGGGTGGCGAAGGCGCCACCAGCCGAATCCGGCTCATCCTGGAAGGTTCGGGCTCCCTGCCCGCGTTCGGCGGCGTTCTGGCGCCCAAGGTGGAAGCGGTGCTGCGTTATGACGGCGGCGACGCCGAAACGGGCGCGGGATTGGAAGTCGGCGGCGGTCTGGCCTATGACATGGCCCGCCTCACGGTACAGGTCGACGGGCGCGTGCTCCTGACCCATCGGGACCGGAACTACGAGGAATGGGGATACAGCCTGTCTTTCGTGTACCAGCCCGCCAGGGATGGGCGCGGGTTGCGCTATCGGGCGGGATCCCAGTGGGGCGCGACCCAGAGTGGCGTGCAATCGCTTTGGTCGTTGCAGAACGCGGGAGGCCTGGCGAACGGCGAACGGACAGCCGACGGGCAGCGCTACACGGCTGAACTCGGCTATGGCTTCGGCGCGCGACGGCTCTGGTATCCGTATGTCGCCACCGAAAGCGGGGGCGTGTCGTCACAGGCGCTGCGTTTCGGCCTCAATCTCAATGCCGGTTCCCATCTGGAGGCAGGACTTGAGATCGGCCGGCGTGCGCACCTGTCCTGCCAAATGGAGAACTACATTCGGCTGCAGTGGCGGGCACGCTGGTAATGGCATTGGACGCCGTAACGGCGGTGCCGGAAAATGGCAGCGGCGCAGACTGCCAGTCGCGCCGCTGCCACCACCCAGGGGCGAGGGCAAAAATCGTTATACCAACACTGAACGCGGCGATGATCGAACCCAAGCGCGAGGGCTTGTTAACGAGGGTTTTGAGTTGCGCCCCGAAGATCACAAGCGTTGCCTCGATTGAGCTTATGGATTGCGAAAGGGTAGACACCAGTTCCCGTGCGTCAAGGTTTTCATCCTCAACGCGTTCAAGCCGGTTATCGATGTGCTTAATGCCCGCCAGTTCCCGGGCGAGATCGTCGGCTGTGTTTTGGTGCTCGGGACTCATGGGGGTGCTATATCAAATAAATCGTCAACGCGTCCAGCCGCTTTGTTGACGATTTTCCAAATCCACTGACGAGAAAGATCAAACTCCTCGGCTAACTGAGCCGTATTATTGCCGTCAAATTTGGCCCTGATCTCAACATTGCGGGCTTCTATTTTGCTTGCCTTGAACGGGTCCGCAGGGAACCAGACCTTTGTCCCGGCGAGCGACACGAGTAAAAGCCGTGCGAACTTCCGCCCTCGGCTCGATGCCTGTTCCGGCGGGAAGCCTTGAAGCCGGTAAAAACCTTCGATGATACCGGCTATATCCTCACCGATCAGGGGGAATGTTTCCTTGCTCATGCTGATATCCTCTATTGAGGTATTTCATTGTTTTTGTTATGAGTTCATCCACTGAAAAACAGATTTCAACCCGGTTTCCGGCTTCGCGTAATGAGCGAATCATTTCGACTTGCCACTTGCTCAGGGAGCCACCGGGTGCTTTGGTTTCAAGGTATAGCGAGTGGTATCCGCCTCGCGCAACAGCCAAATGAAGGTCTGGAACGCCCCTGCGGACACCCTCGCGCTTCATCTTGCCGCCGCCCGCCGGGTGCCGGTGACCACCGTTTGGAATGGCGTATAGATTCACCAGTTCGGGGACCTGCTGACGTTCCATGATCCGCACCCAATCGATGAACGAACTTTGAATCTTGAACTCCAGGCCCCTGCTGGTGGCGGGTGTGTGTTTTTCAATTGCAGGCGCGGGCCTGCCGGGAACCTTCTCTAGCTCCCGTGCCAACCTTGACCATTCGCGGTGATTGTTCAAGGGGTTGGGCGATCTCCGAATACGCAGATGGTTTTATTCGTCATGTACCGATCTGCTTGGCTTTTGTAAGGCTGTCGTAAGCATCTTCAAGGTGGGCGATTGAAGCCCTGAATTTCACCGAGGCCGACGAATTTTCGATGTTATCGGGCGTATCGCTAAGGTCCTGTTTTTCCTCATCGATAAGGCCGGTAACCAAAACGGAAAGGGCCGAAATGCGTGCTCTCTTTTTCGGATTCATGGATTACTCCTCGCGGCAATGACCGCGTTCGTGTATTGCCTGACCGGGCCTCGGTCACCGGCGGGATAGGTTGAGAGTTTGATTCTGCGGACCTCAACAGTCCCGCTACTGGATTTGATGACGCGGGTAGCTAGCAGCTCGGCGACCTGTTTCAAATGTGCGGGTGAAATCTCCGGGCAGATTAGCCCGATGGTGAGGCCGTGCGCGATTGAGCGACGATTACTCAAAGGATCTATTCCCAGGGCCGGCTTTTTTTCTGGTCACAGGAACCGAGTTCATGCATTACCCCACTTATCGAGCTGTCGGTATGCCGCGTTGATCGAGTAGCCGAGCTCTAAAAGGCGGCGGAAATGAGCGGTCTTAATCGGGTCATGGGGCGAAAATGTTTCGTCGGCGATACCGCGCTGCTGAATCTCATTTCTTAGCACCACAGCCCGCGCAACAGCCCGTCGCTTGATGTCTCGAGGGTTCACGACCGGAACCAAATATCGAAAGCGAAGATCACGGCGGTCAGTTCCTGCTTCGTGTATCCATTCGTTCAATCATCATCAGGTAGGCCGCGCTCCCCGGATGCATGTGCGTGAGTTAGGAGTCTCTCACTACCCGGGGAACGCGGGTAAACTGGAAAGTCTGTCTCGCCGAGCGGCTCCGGGCCCTCGTCGCCTGAGAGAATGTAGGATCCCCCGGTGTAATCCCCAGGAGGGTCAATTCCCGGGACCGAGGGATCCGTTACTGGTACGACTCGAACCTGGTGGCTTCTTTTATAGCGTCCGAGGCAACTGCTGTTTTTGGGGTGTTCCATTGGCCTGATTATCCCTTTCCTTAGCCGCGCATTGCGTTCGGTAAGATTCATATCTGCGCCCTGTGCTGGTCGATGTGCGGTTCAATTCTTGCATGTAGGCCCGGTTTCCTCACCGGGTTTCGGGGCCGGGTAGTCGTGCTCTTTGGCCCACGCCTCGACCTTGTTCACATCCTTTGGCACCCTGAATTTTTGTTCGGCTTTTCTGCGCTGTCCGTTGAGCTCTCGATACTTGAAATCTGAAGTCACGGATTTGATAAATTTCGATTGCAGTTGAACGGGTCGGTAGTGGGCCTCGGCGTAGGTGATGAACTCGGCTAAGGATCCTTCGATAAACGCGTCGGTGATGTTCGGGCAATTGAGTTTTATTCGTTCACGGGTTTTGTCGAACGGGATAAAGGCTGAAAAGTCTTTTGGCTTGGCAGCGGGTTGCTTTTTGTTTTCGGTTTTCCTTTTTGAAAAGTTGGTGGGGCGGGGGTTGTTTTCGGTTTTCCCCTCCGAACTATCAGTACTCCCCCCCCCTGTTTAATATAAGGTCTTTCTCTAACTCTAACTCTAGGTAACGCATTTGGTAACGCAGAAGGTAACGCATTTAGTAACGTTGGCGGCGTTACCTTAGTAACGTTCTCGTCGTTACTTTTGGCGTTTTTACGCTTGCTTTTTGCTACCCTTCGAGCCGTAAGTGCCCGTTTTTTCGCGCTTTCTCCGACATGGCGTTCGAAATTCGGTAGGAACAGAAAATCCTTGCCCTTGATCTTGATCTTTTCAAGCCAGCCGACATCTTCCATTGCTTTTGTAAATCCGGTAACGCCAGCGGCGCGATTGAGTAACGCTGACAGCGTTACCGGAGCGGTGCCGTCAATCGAGTGCTGATCGAACCAAATCCACACCCGAACAATCTTTGTCAGCACGGTCTCAGGATCAATATTCAACGCCTCGGCAATCTGAAAAATTTCCGGCTTATCTACCGTTGCGTGTTCCAGTTTGAACCAATCGCCCGCCATTAGTCGCCCTCCTCCCCAATCACCGCGATGATCTTTTCCTCGTTTTCGGAGGTCAGATCATCGTCCTCGACGGCTAATTGAAAGCTGGCTTCTGTGCCGCAAAAAGGACAGGGTTTGAGGTTGGTCATTGGTCCCCCTGTTGTAGTTCGTTGATAACACCGCGAAACTCGCTCATGAGGTTGTCAGCGCGGGCGAGGAGCTGTTGTTTGCTGAGGTCTGTTTGCTTGCTGAGGAACTTGTCGATCAAGTAATAGATCGGTTCGAAATCACAGTATTCGTCCAAAACTTTCTCAAGGTCATCCACTCCGAATTTGCGGTTCGAATCTTCGCTGAGCTTGTTGGATAGATTTCCCGGAGAGGCATCGATGTCTATCGCAATATCATTGAAACCGAGGCGGTATACCCACGCAGAACAACAACGTTGCAAAGTCCTATGCTTGCGGGAGATACCCTGTTCGAAAGAGAGGTTTAATTGTTCCATCTATGCTCTCTGAAAATGTGTGACAACACTTGTTGTCGTGGCTTTTCTCGCGTTATCACGCGCAGCGCGTAAAATTTTTTAGGCGTGTGCTGTGTTTACTTGCCGAGAATTTGCGCCGTCGCTTCTCGGGAAAACATCGGGCCGAGCCAGCTCCAAAAATTTGAGTTGTGCTTTAGGGATTCCATTTTTCCGCCACTCGGAAACGCTTGGCGGTTTGATTTCACAAAGCTCGGCGACGGCGGTCGTGCCTCCGAGATCGTCAATAATTTCTGAGGCTGTTCTTTTCATGCGTGATGAGTTTAGGTACACCTAAACATAATGTCAAGGCACACCTAAATAGTTAGGTGTTAGGCTAACCTAATGAGTACATTGGCAGAGAGAATCAAACAGGGCCGTGAGGAGATCGGGCTCAATAAATCACAGTTTGCGCGAGCTGTCGGAGTCAGTGCGCCGACTGTTACTGATTGGGAAAGCGGAACGATTGCCTCCATCAAGGTTGAGAATGTTTTCAAAATGTCACGAGTAATACACCGCCCAGTTGATTGGATAATGTCGGGAAAGGAGAATCGAACCGGAGAGGAGCGGGCCGTTTATGAAGTGCCTGACATCACCGAGGACCCACGAAAACAAGGCAAGGTTCCTGTTATTTCATGGGTAAAGGCAGGGCAAGCAGATCTCGCAATTGACAACCTCGCCCCAGGTGATGCAATAGATTGGAAATGGTGCAACGAACCACACTCGGACTCAACCTTCGCGCTCATCGTCGATGGGGATTCAATGACAGCGCCTTACGGTAAATCGTATCCGCACAAGGCGACTATTTTCGTCGATCCAGAGAAGCGAGGGTCTGTTGAAACGGGCGAGGCTATCATTGCTAAAATAAGTGGCGTCGATAAGGTAACATTCAAGTCACTGGCGCGAGACGACGGCAGGGTGTTTTTGAAGCCGCTGAACCCTCAATATCCTAATATGTTCGAGGAGTTTCGGGTGCTTGGTAAGGTAATTGGCAAATGGGAGGATTGAAATGAAAAAGATTTTTTTAATGCTATCAGTGGTTATGTTTTGCGGATGCGCGACTCCGCCAGCTCAGTATGATTTTGAATCGAAAGAGACGCTTACAGGCAGCTATGACGATGTCTGGTCGGCTGTGATGGAAACCTTTGCGGAGCTGAATCTCTCAATTACGACGCTTGAGAAAGACTCGGGTCTCGTAGCAGCCAAAGCGGGGGGTATCAGCGAGAATTACTCTGATTGCGGGAAGCCGGGACTTTACCTTTCGGTTGGCGATCGGTCGGTTAGTTTCAACGTTTTCGTAAAATCTCTGGACCACGAAACGCAAAAAGTGACAATCGCAAGCGAATACTCAGCCGCAGTCATGGAAATAATGTACGGCCCGAAGTTCAGCCACATGGTTTGGTGCAATTCTACCGGCTTACTTGAGGAATCCATGCTGGCCAGCATTAAATCGAAGCTCTGATGACCCCCGGCTTCAACCTCAAACTCAGCGTCACTCCGGAAGGCCTTCGTAAGCTCGTTCGCAAAAACGTCCACGAGAAAGGCTTTTTCCATTTGAAGATGACAACCCTGGATCATTTGAGACAGAAATCTATTCCAATAACTTACTAGTCCTTTTGTTCGCCGCTAGAATTACAAGAATTAGCATCAAAACATAAAGGCCGTACTTGCCGTTTTTTGCTAGTTGAATCCCAAAATTGGCAGGGTCGTTAATTGTTGCAATATAAATTGAAAACAATTCATTTGAAACAGCTGCAATTAGAACAATGTACCAAGTCTTAACCTCCTTTTTTTTGATTACCAGTTCACGGAGTGAAGGTCGAGTCAATGCAAGCAAATAACCCGCGAATATTAATGTTCCTACTAGTGCTACTGTTAATATCATGCTGATGATCCTAGTAAATATATATGGTAATTATCCCCTTACAGCAAGTAAATAACCGGCTATACTGTTGGCCATAGACCGATTATAAGGAGATCAAGCGTGGCGAACAAGTACACATATTACCAATTTCTTAAGGATTATCCAAACGATGATGCCTGCCTGGATACACTGCTGGCTTTATTATATGGAGATAAGCCTGTGTGCCAAGATTGCAAGCGTGAGACTATATTCCACCGAATAACGAAACGCAGAGCCTACGCCTGCCAGTTCTGCGGGGGGCATATTTATCCTTGCGCCGGAACCATATTTGAAAAGTCTTCAACCGGTCTGCACAAGTGGTTCTTTGCTATGTACCTGTTTACCACATCCAAGCACGGCGTATCAGGAAAAGAACTGGAAGCAAAACTAGGTGTAACTTACAAGACGGCATGGCGGATAGGTCACCAAGTCAGAAAACTTATGGATGAACTGGATGTAGGTGGTTTGTTCGGTGAAGTGGAAGCAGACGAAACCTATGTGGGGGGAAGACGTCCGGGGAAACGTGGCCGCGGTGCAGACGGAAAAACAGTCGTGTTTGGCATGAAAGAGCGGTCGGGGCCGGTAAAGACAAAGGTAGTTCCCGATGCCAAGCGCAAGACAATAGAGCCGATCATCAAGGAGAACATCCGGCCGGGATCAAAGGTTCATACGGATGAGTGGTGGGCATATAAGGGGCTTGGCAAGCAGGGGTTCAAGCACGAATCCGTTAATCACGGGCAAGAGCAGTGGGTTAAAGGCGCGAGCCACACTAACAGCATTGAAGGCTACTGGTCACATATCAAGCGGAGTATTCGAGGCACACACATCCATGTATCAAAGAAGCACTTGCCAAAGTATCTGGCGGAGTTTGATTTCAGACATAACCTGCGGACTATGCCCGATCAGATGTTTCACCTTTTGATTCGGATGCTGGCAAACGGCAAGCCCGTTTAAGCAGAGCGGTAAAGACGTTTTTGTTGCCATCAGGTACTGGCTTATCCTGCTTCTGATGTTTCAAGCCCTTATCTACTTGAGTTTCAGGTTGCGTTTTGTTCATTGATCAGCTCTAGTAATTGCGTGAATCCTGATGTTCGGCGCATCTCTTTTTCTATGAAATCATAGTCAATTTCATGGCCTTTCATGGGCAATCTGATACGAACATCTGCCAAAAGTCTGGTTAGCGTACTCTTTCTGAAGTAGTCAAACCTCCATGCATTGTGACTGATTGCATTACATACATACAAGCAAAATGCAGGGCTTCGTTTTGCGTCACCTTTCCATTTGCAAATCATAGCGTCCAGAACCGCATCCGTTCGCGTGCAGCAACTCTGGGGCCAGCTCGCGGATCTCCGCCTCAATCTCCTCTCGGGTGTCACCCTCGACATTCAGTCCGGGTACGCCTGAGCTGAGGACGTACCAGATCCCTGAGCATTTATCCCTCCTGATTTTCACCGTGTAATTCATCGCCAGATAGTTTAACCGCTCTCCGCTCAACACGCCTCCGCGCAATGGGGCGGGATTCATGGGGTCGTTTTTGCAGACAAATATTGTGTATACCTAAATTTAGGCTTGACTAATAACTTAGGTACACCTAAAATAAAAACGCAACCCGAGAGGAACAAACCATGAATCAAGCAATCGATACCTCACCCACCGACCGCTTTGTCGACAAGGTTCCGGGCAACTGGACGCCGTTACTCGACATACCGGTCGATTTCGTCACTTTGGAAACGCTGGCCTATGTGGGCCGGGTAGAAATGAAGGTCCGGGAGATTGTCAGCCCGAACGGTATTCCGATGGGATCACAGCATTTATTTCGGAGGGCGTCATGAGGTTGTTCCGCCTCACGATTACCGATTTCGGTGCTTATAACGAGCGCGGGATCTGCAAGATGGGGTCGAGAACCAAGTACCGCGCCTTCACCGCCAAGGGGCAAGCGCTGAGCGAATTCAACCGCCAGAACAAAATTCTCCTCGAAAACAATCATAAATACCGCCTCGCGCTCGCTATCGTCGAGACGTTACCAAATGTCGCCGCGGTCTGGATCGAGTCCATTGAATCAGAAACGCCCGCCGTAAAGCTTATAGAGCTTATCCGGGACGAAGCTCTCGCCCCCTCCGCTCCCCACTTCATCCCGGTCCCCGACGAGCTGTGGGAACGGGCGTGAACCGATCCCGTCGCCAGCCGCAAGAGCACCGGCCCGAATTTTTCGGGGAGGTTTTTACTTCGACCGAGGAGCTTTCCCCTCGTGAGCGTATCGGGTTATTCAAAGCGAAGGATGTACTCATGAAAAAAGAACGGGACGCGATAATTCCCCGCGAGGTGATGTCATGACCTTAACCGCAGCACAACGCACCGAGAGACTGACCGGAATCGGAGCCTCCGACGCTGCTGCTGCTATGGGGCTCAGTCAATGGAAAACACCGCTCGAGCTATACCTTGATAAAACCGAGGAGCTTGACGCGGCGAACGATCCCGTGGTCGGGAATGAGCTCATGTATTGGGGCTCGAAATTAGAGACGATGATTGCCGAGGGATGGTCCGAGAAAACCGGCATCAAGGTCCGCCGGGTCAACTCTCAACTGACTCACCCGGAGCATGATTTTATGATCGCGCATCTGGACCGTCGGCAGGTCGGCAACGGTCGGCCTCTCGAGTGTAAAAACGTCAATGTTTATTACGCCCGGAGTGCGTTCGGCGAGGAGGGATCTGACGACGTCCCGGTTCATTACCTGATTCAAGTACACCACCAAATTGTTATCGCCCGGGCGAAGTGGGGAGCGGAGGGGGCAGAGCTCGCGGCCTTGATCGGAGGAAACAATCTCCGGACCTACACATTCCAGCACGATGCCGAGCTCGAGGAGCTCATCATCAAGCGCGAGGCGGAGTTCTGGCAACACGTCATAGACCGCCGCCCGCCGCCGCCGACAACCCTCGGCGATCTCGAGTTCCTGTATGCCGAGGATAACGGCGAGATCAAGGCCGTCACTGACCCGGAGATCGTGAAACGCTGGAACGAACTCCATGAGCTCAAGGCCTCCGCGAAAGTGACCCTGAGCGCTATCAAAGATAACGAGCTTTTGCTCAAGCTGGCGATCGCTGAGGCTGCGGGGATCAAGTTCGAGGATTCGCTCGAGGGCCCGGACGGAGCGGGAATCTCATACGCCGGAAAGACCTTAGCAACATGGCGCACCCAAACCCGGAAGTCTTACACAGTCCCGGAATCTAAATACCGGGTGCTCAGACTGACAAAACCATAGGAACACGAAATGAACAATCAAGCGAAAGAACTCACAAAGACCGCTAGGGCGAACAACCCCTTCGACTCCGGCGGCACGAACGAAAGTCAGCCAGCCGGGGCCGTTATGGTCGAATCTCAAGCAATGGCGACTGTACAAGCAATGGTCCTCATGGCGAAAAAATTCCCGCGAGACGAGGCTGGAGCAATGAACAAGATCCTCGACGATTGCACGAGGGTGAGTCTCGCTCAGGAGGCACTCTATCAGTTTCCCCGGGGCGGCCAACAGGTAACCGGGCCGTCAATCAGACTTGCCGAGGTTCTGGCGAAAAATTGGGGGAATATCGAGTATGGAATTATTGAACTCAAGAGCGAGGGCGGACGCTCTCAAGTCATGGCTTATTGTTGGGACCTCGAGACGAACGTCCGACAACAAAGGGTATTTGTAACCGAGCACGTGAGAGACAAGAAAGGCGGCGGGAGAACCCTTCTCACGACTCAGCGCGACATATACGAGCATACAGCGAATCAGGGGGCACGGAGGGTTCGGGCTTGCATCCTCGGGATTATCCCGCGGGACGTTATCGAGGCCGCGACCGATCAGATTTATTTAACCCTGAATAATTCAATGGATGCGCCCGACGAAGAGATCGCGAAGCTCGTAACTGCGTTCAGTGAGAACTTTGTGGTCCCTAAGTTTGCGTTGCAAAAGCGCCTCGGGAAAAGCCTCAAGGCCGCGACCGCCGCCGATGTACTTCGTTTCCGCCAGATCTACCGTTCGCTAATGGATGAGATGAGCGTTCCGGCGGATTGGTTCGACATGGATGCAGGGGCCACGAACGGGTCAGGGACGGCGAAAACCGACACCCTCAAACAACAGCTCAAGGAGGGCGACGAGGGGCCGGACGATGGCCATTTCCGTGACTCCGAGGGGACCGTATTCGACCCGAAACTTCACGCGGTCGATAAAGAAACCGACGAAATTATTTACAACAAGGACGGGGCCTTTCGCAAGCGATCAAGCAGGGCGACAGCAACGTGACCGACATCAAGGACCAGGAAAAAAGCGAATGATTAAAGCCCCGGCGGTCTCTGTACATCCCCTAGTTCCTCTCAGAACTCGGAGATCGCCGGGCACTTGTTTTGTAAATCGAACGCAAATTATTGCGTAAATTATTCTGAAACTATTCCGGGATACACGTAATGCCAAAAGGTAAGCCATCGGACACCGATATCGAGCGAGTCAAGTTCGCACTCGCTGGCGGTTACTGGATCAAGGGCCGGGACATTTCCAAGCGATACGGAATCCCGTATCGCAACATCCGGGCGGTTGCCGAGAAAACCGGGGACGTGATCTCCGGACAGAACGGCTACCGGCTCGCCAGCCACGCAACCACGGCTGAAATCCGCCGAGCGATCGCAGATCTCCGCAGCCGGTCAAGCCGTATTGCCGATCGCGCACTCAAGCTCGAGCGCCACCTTACCGGTGACGGATCCTCGGGCGAATTATTCGTCTAGAACAAGGAATTAACCCCATGACAGAAGCAACAGACAATAAAACATCGACTACACAATCGTCGTGAAAGAGGCGAAGTAATGTTCTGCGGAACTTGCGGTCATGAGTGCGATTGGCACATCGCCGACTTTGGCGTCGGCCCGTTCGAGCACTTCGGACAATGCGGTGCCGACAAAAACGATCAGGCCGTATCGGATTGTCACGACGCGACGATCTTTCAGAACGAGGAGCTCACGATTGAGCAGGAAATCGACACCGAACCGGACCCCGACGCGGCTTACGAGGCGATCAGGGATTACCAAATGAACGATCCGGATCGATTCAGGAGGCGAAGGTGAACGCCTATCCCGTCGAGTGGATTCGCGCCGAGAGGTTCTCCGAATTAACCGGCTATACTGTTGAGGCAATCCGAACAAACCGAAAACGCGGGGTTTGGCCCGACGGGAAGATCACCCAGATTCGGCGGCGTCGGCTTTTCGTTAATGTCAGGGCATACGATCAATGGGTAGAAAACGGCATCCTTTCCGCCGTGGTGTAACGCCTCGGACTTACAAATCCGGCAAGCGAGCGATTCAGATTCAATTCAGTTATCGCGGCGTTACTTGCCGTGAGATTCTGCCCGGATTTGATCCCGAGATATCGAGTCATCGGGCCCACGCAAACAACGTCAAAGCCGAGGTAGAAGCGCGGAAGGTCCGCGGATCGTTCGTTTACGAGGAGTTTTTCCCGGAATCCAAAAAGCTCCGACTGTTCGGTCGTGTCGTCTCGACGGTCACGGTCAAAGAAGCTCAGGAGTCTATCCTCAAGGATCTGAGGCGTTCAGGATCCAAAGAAAAACAGACCATCAAGCAGTACGAGCGCGAGGTCAAGATCATTAACTCGCACATCGGCGAGATCCGGATCGTGGATCTCGCGCCCGATCACATTCGGGACATTATCCGCGAGCGCCAGATCACCAAAAAGACGTTCTCGAACTATACGATCGTGCTCAATAAAGCCCTCCGGCGGGCTGTCGGCGACGGCGAGATCGCCTCGAACCCGATCGACAGGGCCGAGGTCAAGGATCTATTCCCGATCCGCGACAAGGTGCGCCCGGATCCGTTCTCAATGGCTGAGATTGAGCAGATCCTCACGACCGCCGAGGACTTCGAGCCGCTCATGTGGAACCTCGCCGAATTCGTGATTTTCTCCGGGCCCCGGATCGAGGAGTTCGTGGCGCTGCTATGGCCCGACGTTGATCTCAAAACCGCGAGAGTGAAGATTCAAAGGGCGGCTATGATTAACACCCGGAGCACTGATACAAAGCGCGTCAAGACACCCTCGGGCCGTCGGGATCTGGATCTATTGCCGCGGGCCCTCGCTGCTCTGAAACGCCAGCGAGAGGAGACCGGCTGGCATGGGGAATGGGTATGGAGACAGTTCACCCGGAACGCCCCTTTCAGGACCTACGATCAGATCAACACCAAATGGAGAACGCTGCTCAAGCGGGCAGGGGTCCGATATCGACCCTTCAAGCAAACCCGGCACACGTTCGCCAGCCACCAGCTCAGCTCGGGGATCAACCGGCTCCTCGTGGCCTACCAAATGGGACACAGCGACACGTCAAAGCTCGACATTTACGGGGCATGGGTTGACGATTGGAAAGAGGAGCACGAGGTCGCGTTCGGGTATTACCCGGGGAGTAAGGATGAAAATACCGCAATTGATAATTGAGCTTGGAAAAGCAAAAGAAGCCCTCGGTGATATCGAGGTCATGATGCGGGTCTCCTTGACCCGTTTGGTGGTGTTTGACATGCTCATATTGAGACTCCTCTGCTTCAGGTTAAAAATAGCAGAAGTGTCTCTTAGTTAAAGCAGTTGATTGGCCCCATTCAGCAAAATCCCTCGAGTTCAAAGAAGCGGGGGAAAGGGCTAATCAAGATCAAATGGCTTTCATTTTCTACGAAGATTTCAGAAGAAACCTAAACCCTTGCCTAGAATACAGATCAACCCATCTTTCATTCGACGAAAAGAAGCAAATTACAGATCCATTTTTCCTGATTGATTGGGTTCTGGATCCTGACCTTCAAGAGACGCGAAAAATACCAGAACTCAAATCATATCGAAGAGCCTTCGATAAACTCCGCGTAATTAAGTGGTTGAACTTAAAATAGCGAGAATTATTTTCGTCCACAGAAAGTGCATGAAACGCCGATTTTTGTGGACGAAGTGCTCAATGTCCAGAGAAGATTGTCCCATTCCTCGTCGGGAAGATCGCACATCTCGGCAATATACGCCGCGTGAATAATCGGTGATGTGCCGAAAAACGGTTCTTCTCTCCTCACACCAACCCAACTGTCTACTAACTTTGAAAGACGTTCGAAAAGCATAC